>NZ_CP135591.1:0-2520163 GCF_032387735.1 Streptococcus sp. DTU_2020_1000888_1_SI_GRL_NUU_041A
ATGACCAAAGAACAGGACTTTTGGAATCGTATTTTAGAATTGGCTCATGCTCAGTTAAAACAGACAACTTATGATTTCTTTGTTGCTGAGGCTAAGCTTGTCAAAGTTAAAGAAAAACAAGCTGTTATTTTCCTGGATAGTCCAGTGAAACAGCTATTTTGGGAGCAAAACTTAGTAGGAGTTATTCTTACTGCAGGATTTGAAATTTTTAATGATCAGATTGCTGGAAAGTATATTTTTGAAGAAGAAACTAACACTGAAACTTCGAAATCTGTAGTAACCAGTCCTCAAATCAGCACTGTTCAGCCAAGCTTGCCACCTATTGATACTGGCTTAAAGTCAAAATATACCTTTGACAATTTTGTTCAGGGAGATGGAAATATCTGGGCTAAAGCTGCTGCCTTGGCGGTATCTGAGAATCTAGCCACAACCTATAATCCTCTTTTTATCTATGGAGGACCTGGCCTAGGCAAAACTCATTTATTAAATGCTATTGGCAATCAGATTTTAGAAAATATTCCAGATGCGCGTGTCAAGTATATACCAGCTGAAACCTTTATTAACGACTTCCTCGAACATTTAAGATTGGGAGAGATGGATAGCTTTAAAAAAATCTATCGTAGTCTGGATCTTCTGCTGATTGATGACATTCAATCTTTGGGAGGAAAAAAGGTTTCAACTCAGGAAGAATTTTTCAACACTTTCAATGCTCTTCATGGTGAAAATAAACAGATTGTTTTAACCAGCGACCGCAGCCCTGATCATCTGGACAATTTGGAAGAACGCTTGGTAACACGTTTCAAATGGGGATTAACTCAGAATATTACACCGCCAGATTTTGAAACACGAATTGCAATTCTGCGAAACAAAATAGAAGATTTGGATTATATTTTCCCGAATGATACCTTGGAATACCTTGCAGGACAGTTCGACTCCAATGTCCGCGACTTAGAAGGTGCTTTGAATGACATCAGTCTCATTGCTAGAGTTCGTCATCTGAAGGAAATCACTATTGATATCGCTGCGGAAGCTATTCGAGCACGCAAACAAGATTCAAGCCAG
Source organism: Streptococcus sp. DTU_2020_1000888_1_SI_GRL_NUU_041A (assembly GCF_032387735.1). Lineage (NCBI taxonomy): Bacteria > Bacillati > Bacillota > Bacilli > Lactobacillales > Streptococcaceae > Streptococcus > Streptococcus sp. DTU_2020_1000888_1_SI_GRL_NUU_041A. The sequence continues at coordinate 1,063 of NZ_CP135591.1, forward strand.
GTAACAGTTATCCCGATTGATAAGATTCAGTCTGAAGTTGGGAAATTCTATGGTGTTAGTGTCAAAGAGATGAAAGGCAGCCGTCGAGTACAAAATATCGTTTTAGCTAGACAGGTAGCTATGTATCTGACTCGTGAACTGACTGACAACAGTCTGCCTAAAATTGGTCGTGAGTTTGGCGGGAAAGATCATACGACTGTTATCCATGCCCATGGAAAAATCAAAACTATGATTGAATCAGACGACAATTTGCGTTTAGAAATTGAAAGCATCAAGAATAAAATTAAATAGCGTGTGGAAAACTACAGATTTTTTTCAAAACTTATCCACACTTTGTGAACAAGTCTCAAAACTTGTTAGAATAAGGACAAAGCTATTTTTCCACATAATTCACACAAACTACTATTACTATTAATCTTATAATCATAAATAAATAAAAAGGAGATCCCATGATTCATTTTTCTATTAATAAAAATCTCTTCTTACAAGCTTTAAATACCACTAAAAGGGCTATCAGTCATAAAAATGCAATTCCTATTCTTTCTACTGTGAAAATCGATGTTACCAAAGAAGGAATCACCTTAATCGGCTCGAATGGTCAAGTGTCGATTGAAAACTTTATTTCTACTCAAAATGAAAATGCAGGCTTGCTTGTCAACTCAACAGGTTCAATTTTATTAGAAGCGACTTTCTTTATCAATGTTGTTTCCAGTCTGCCAGATATTATTCTGGATTTTAAAGAAATTGAACAAAAACAAATCGTCTTGACTAGCGGCAAATCAGAGATTACCTTGAAAGGAAAAGACGCTGACCAATATCCACGAATCCAGGAAATTTCTGCCAGCAATCCCTTGGTTCTTGAAACAAAAATTCTCAAAGATGTCATTAACGAAACAGCCTTTGCAGCCAGTGTTCAGGAAAGCCGTCCAATTTTGACTGGTGTTCACTTTGTTTTGACAGATAACCGTTCTTTGAAAACAGTTGCGACAGACTCTCACAGAATGAGTCAAAAGAAAATTACTCTGGAGAAAAACGGAGATAATTTTGACGTAGTCATTCCAAGTCGCTCTTTACGGGAATTTACAGCTGTTTTTACCGATGAAATTGAAACGGTAGAGGTTTTCTTTGCTAACAATCAAATTCTTTTCAGAAGCGAAAATATCAGCTTCTACACCCGCCTCTTAGAAGGAAATTATCCAGATACAGATCGTTTGATTCCAACTGAATTTACGAGTGTCCTTACTTTTAATACTTCTGATTTACGTGCAGCTATGGAACGCGCTCGTCTCTTGTCTAATGCTACACAGAATGGAACAGTTAAACTGGAGATTGCAGGCGGTATTGTCAGTGCCCATGTAAATTCACCAGAGGTCGGCCGTGTTAACGAAGAAATTGATACAGAAAGTGTAACTGGCGAAGATTTGACCATTAGCTTTAATCCAACTTATCTGATCGATGCTTTGAAGGCCATTGACAGTGAAAAAGTAACGATTAGTTTTATCTCATCCGTTCGTCCTTTCACCTTGGTACCGAGTGAAGACACAGAAAACTTTATTCAGCTAATTACACCTGTCAGAACTAATTAAGATGAAAAGCAGTGGGCCAAGTTAAAGATTTTTAATTCTTGGTTCTAAGCTCTTTTCATTTACAAAGTATGATAGATGCTTAAGTTTTCTTCCTGGACTATGCTAGTTCCTTGAAAGGAGAAAGAAAATGTATGAAATTGGTCATTTTGTAGAAATGAAAAAGCCGCATGCCTGCACCATTAAAGCGACTGGGAAAAAGGCAAATCGCTGGGAAATCACAAGGGTTGGTGCAGATATCAAAATTCGTTGCACCAATTGTGAACATCTTGTAATGATGAGTCGTCACGATTTTGAAAGAAAAATGAAGAAAATAATTGATTAGACGAAAACTCATCGTAAATGCTATTGTGGAAAACCAATTTGCATTGCTGAAGATCAGATTTAGATTTAATTTTTCAAGCAAAAATGGATAAGACTTTTTAAGTCCTATCCATTTTACTTTTATTTAAGTTCTTCAAATTTACCGTCTTTTACTTCTTTATAACCTGCTTTTTCGAGTAATTTAGCAGTTTCTTTATAGCTGATGTAATCAGCTTTTTGATTACCAGATGTTTGAAGAAGCTGTTTACTTTGTAGTTCTTCAATATCAGCTTTACTGAAATCAATTGTCAGTTTTTCAGTTAAATAATCATCTTTGTACTCGATTTTATGAGTTAATCCTTTGATACCCTCAATAGATTTAGCATAGGCTTCTGTCTGCTCTTTAGCAGTGTCTTTTGTCAAACCAACTGGTTTATAGTAGAAGGTGTTGTTTGTTTCGTTTATAAGAAGCTCATCACCTTTATATTCAACAGTGATGCGGCTATCTTGCTTAGTATTTTGGTCAATCAGCTGGAAATAAGCTTTTTTAGGACTGCTGCAGGCAGCTAAAACAAACAAAGCGGAAACCGCAAGGAAGGAAAGAAAAAGTGTTTTGAAAGTATTCTTTTTCATTAGGGACTCCTTTAATAAGAATATTAGCTATATTATACCATTTTTTTCTTCAATTTATTTTACATTTTTGTAAAGAAAGCTAGAAAAAATAACTTAAATCCGCTGTTTAGGATAAGGATTTATGGTATAATGGTTTGGATTGAAAAGATGAATGGAGAAGATAAGAATGGCTTTGACAGCAGGAATCGTTGGTTTACCCAATGTTGGTAAGTCAACTTTATTTAATGCAATTACAAAAGCAGGTGCAGAAGCAGCTAATTACCCTTTTGCGACAATTGATCCAAATGTCGGGCGGGTAGAAGTTCCGGATGCTCGTTTAGATAAATTAACAGAACTCATCAAACCACAGAAGAAAGTTCCAACAACATTCGAATTTACTGATATTGCTGGAATTGTGAAAGGTGCTTCAAAAGGAGAAGGACTAGGGAATAAATTCTTAGCCAATATCCGCGAAGTAGATGCTATCGTCCATGTAGTGCGTGCCTTTGATGATGAAAATGTCATGCGGGAACAGGGCCGTGAGTCTGAATTTGTAGATCCAATGGCAGATATTGAGACCATTAATCTAGAATTGATTTTAGCAGACTTAGAAAGTATTAACAAACGTTATGCGCGTGTAGAGAAGATGGCTCGTACCCAAAAAGATAAGGATTCAGTGGCAGAATTTAATGTTTTACAGAAAATTAAGCCTGTCCTGGAAGATGGTCTGTCAGCTCGCACAATTGAATTCACGGAAGAAGAGCAAAAAATCGTCAAAGGGCTCTTTCTCTTAACGACTAAGCCAGTTCTCTATGTGGCCAATGTCAGTGAAGATGAGGTGGCTGATCCAGATAATATTGACTATGTGAAGCAGATTCGTGAATTTGCAGCTACAGAAAATGCTGAAGTTGTTGTCATTTCAGCGCGTGCAGAGGAAGAGATTTCTGAATTGGATGATGAAGATAAGTCAGAATTCCTGGAAGCTATCGGCTTGACAGAATCAGGTGTGGATAAACTGACTAGAGCAGCTTATCATCTGTTGGGACTTGGAACCTACTTTACAGCTGGTGAAAAGGAAGTGCGTGCTTGGACCTTTAAGCGTGGAATGAAAGCTCCTCAAGCGGCTGGTATTATTCACTCAGACTTTGAAAAAGGCTTTATTCGAGCAGTGACTATGTCTTATGATGACTTAGTGCACTATGGCAGCGAAAAAGCAGTTAAAGAGGCTGGACGTTTGCGCGAAGAAGGAAAAGAATATATCGTTCAAGATGGCGATATTATGGAATTTAGATTTAATGTGTAAAGTATTTGTAAAGTCTAAAAATTCTAGGTTGGAAAATTTTTTCCAGCCCTTTTGGCTTTTATAAAGGAGAAAAATGGTAAAGTTAATAGTCGGTCTGGGAAATCCAGGAGAAAAATATATTGAAACGAAACATAATATTGGGTTTATACTAATTGACAAGGTTTGTAAAGATCTTGATTTAAAGTTTACAGCTGATAAAATCTTTCAAGCAGATATTGCTTCTACTTTTCTGAATGGTGAAAAAGTTTATTTTGTCAAACCAACTACATTTATGAATGAGAGCGGAAAGGCTGTTCAAGCTTTACTGGCATACTATGGTTTAGATATAGAGGATTTATTGGTCATCTATGATGATTTGGATATGGAAGTTGGTAAGATTCGTTTGCGCAGCAAGGGTTCAGCTGGCGGCCATAACGGCATTAAATCTATTATCAAACATATTGGAAGTCAAGAGTTTAAACGGATAAAGATAGGTATTGGCCGTCCAAAAGAAGGCATGACAGTGGTCCACCATGTTCTAGGAAAATTTGATAAAGATGCTTATATAACAATTTTGAATACTCTTGATAAGGTTGACAATGCTGTAAATTATTATTTACAGTCAGGCAATTTTGAACAAACTATGCAGAAATACAATGGATAATAAAATGAACCTGATTGACTTATTTTGTCAAAACCAGCAGATTTCAGATTGGAAGAAAAATCTCCATAAAAACAGCAGACAGTTGATAATGGGATTGTCTGCATCAACAAAAGCAATTACTATAGCAGCTGGATTAGAAGAAGCTGATAAAATCCTTGTGCTGACTTCTAGTCAAAATGAAGCAGATCGTTTGGCTAGTGATTTGATTTCTTTGTTGGGAGAAGACAAGGTCTATACTTTCTTAGCAGATGATACTCCTATAGCAGAATTTGTTTTTGCTTCACAGGAAAAAATCTTTTCAAGATTAGATGCTCTAAACTTTTTAATAGACCATCAAAAGTCTGGAATTCTAGTTACTAATGTCGCAGCCAGCAAATTACTCTTGCCTGATTCTATTGATTTTAAAAATACCAATATAAATTTGACAGTTGGACAAGAATATGACCTAAATAATCTTGTAAAGATGTTGTCAAGATCAGGATACAAGAAGGTGTCTCAAGTTTTAAGTCAGGGAGAATATAGTCTAAGAGGAGACCTCTTAGACATTTTTGAGCGCTCAGCAGAGGCACCTTATCGCCTGGAGTTTTTTGGAGATGAAATTGATGGTATTCGGATTTTCAATCCAGAAAATCAAACGTCAATTGAGAATATAGAAAGTATTTTGATTAAACCTGCTTCTGATATCCTGCTTTCTGAGAAAGATTATGCTCGAGGACGAGAAAATCTGGAAGCTATTTTAGAAGAAGCTGTTGATCCTGCTTTGAAATCTTACTTAGAAGAGCTACTAATAAGTGCCAAAGAGGAGTTCCATCATGCAGATATTCGCAAATTCCTTTCTTATTTTTATCAGAAAGAATGGACTATTTTAGACTACTTGCCTGTTCATAGTCCTGTATTTTTTGATGATTTTCAAAAAATTGTGGATCGACATGCTCAATTTGAACTGGAAACAGCTAGTTTGTTGACAGATGATTTACAAAATTGTAAAGCTTTATCAAGTCAGAAATATTTTGCAGATAAGTACCAAGATTATCGTCAATATAAACCAGCCACTTTCTTTTCAAGCTTTCAAAAAGGTTTGGGAAATCTGAAATTTGATGCTTTGTATCAATTCAATCAGTATCCAATGCAAGAATTTTTCAGTCAATTTCCCTTGCTCAAAGAAGAAATTAATCGCTATAAAAAATCTGACTATACAATAATCTTACAAGCAAATTCTTCGTCAGGTTTACAAAGTTTACATAAAAATTTACAGGAATATGATATTCATTTAGACTATATAAAAGAAGCTGAGATTCACAAAAATGCAGTTCAGCTTATTGAAGGAAATCTTGTCCAGGGCTTTAATTTCGTAGATGAGAAAATTGTTCTTATTACAGAGTATGAAATTATTCATAAGAAAATAAAACGAAAAATTCGGCGTCAGAATATCTCAAACGCTGAACGACTAAAAGATTATAATGAGCTAGAAAAAGGGGATTATGTTGTACATAATATTCATGGGATAGGACGTTATCTAGGAATAGAAACGATTGAAATCTCTGGTGTCCACCGTGATTATCTGACAATTCAATATCAAAATTCTGATCGTATTTCGATTCCAGTTGATCAGATTGATCTCCTATCAAAGTATGTTGCTATCGATGGAAAAACACCTAAGGTAAATAAGCTAAATGACGGTCGTTTCCAGAAGAGTAAGCAAAAAGTTCAGCATCAGGTTCAGGATATTGCGGATGATTTGATTAAACTCTATGCCGAACGCAGCCAGTTAAAAGGTTTCGCTTTCTCAGCGGATGATTCTAATCAAGAGGAATTTGATAATGATTTTCCCTATGTTGAAACAGAGGACCAGCTAAGAAGTATTCAGGAAGTGAAGAAGGATATGGAAAGCAGTCGTCCGATGGACCGACTCTTAGTTGGTGATGTCGGCTTTGGGAAAACAGAAGTAGCTATGCGGGCTGCTTTTAAGGCTGTCAATGATCATAAACAAGTAGCTGTATTAGTGCCAACAACGGTTTTAGCCCAGCAGCACTATACTAACTTTAAAGAACGCTTTAATGATTTTGCGGTCAATGTTGAGGTACTTAGTCGTTTCAGGAGTAAGGCGGAACAAAAACAGACCCTGGAGAAGCTGCAGAAGGGACAAGTTGACATTATTATTGGAACCCACCGACTCTTATCCAAAGATGTAGAATTTGCGGATTTAGGTTTAATCATCATTGATGAGGAGCAGCGTTTTGGAGTTAAGCACAAGGAAACATTAAAGGAATTGAAAAAGAAAGTTGATGTCCTGACCTTGACAGCAACTCCTATTCCTCGAACTCTTCATATGTCTATGCTGGGGATTCGCGATTTGTCAGTCATTGAGACTCCGCCTACCAATCGTTATCCTGTTCAGACCTATGTTTTAGAAAGCAATCCTACAGTGATTCGAGAAGCAGTCTTACGTGAAATAGACCGAGGTGGACAGGTTTACTACCTTTACAACAAGGTTGACACAATTGAACAGAAAGTTTCAGAGTTAAGAGAGTTAATTCCAGAAGCTTCTATAGGCTATGTTCATGGTCAAATGAGTGAGATTCGTTTAGAAAATACTTTACTGGATTTCATCAATGGAGAATACGATATTTTGGTGACTACAACCATTATTGAAACTGGGGTTGATATCCCAAATGCCAATACTTTGTTTGTAGAAAATGCTGACCATATGGGGTTGTCAACCTTGTATCAACTTCGTGGACGGGTTGGCCGCAGCAATCGGATTGCCTACGCTTATCTGATGTACAGACCAGATAAGATCTTAACAGAAGTTTCTGAAAAGCGTCTAGAGGCTATTAAGGGATTTACAGAGTTAGGTTCTGGATTTAAGATTGCTATGCGAGATTTGTCTATTCGAGGGGCTGGCAATATTCTAGGAAGTATGCAATCTGGCTTTATTGATTCTGTTGGTTTTGAGATGTACTCACAGCTTCTAGAAGAAGCTATTGCTAAAAAACAGGGCAGAGAAAACAAACGTCAAAAAAGCAATGCAGAGATTAATCTGCAGATTGATGCCTATCTGCCTAGTGACTATATTTCTGATGAAAGACAGAAGATTGAAATTTACAAGAGAATTCGTGAAATTGACAGCCGTGTAAACTATGAAAATCTACAGGATGAATTGATTGACCGCTTTGGGGAATACCCTGATGTTGTAGCATACTTACTGGAGATTGGACTTGCTAAGTCTTATTTAGATCAGACTTTTGTAAAGTCAGTGGAACGCCAGCAGAATGCAGTAAGTATTCATTTTGAGAAAATTTCGCAGCAGCTTTATCTGACGCAGGATTATTTTGAAGCACTTTCGATGACGAATTTAAAGGCTCGAATTGGTGAAAAAAATGGCTTGATTGAAGTGATTTTTGATGTGAGGAACAAAAAAGATTATGAGATTTTAGAAGGTCTAGTTAATTTTGGAGAAAAGATGCTGGAAATTAAACAGCGCAAGGCAGAATAAAGGTTACAATTCAGTGAAGTTTGGCTTTTTAAGCTCTATTTTTCTCAAAAAATGGTAGAATAATAAATTAAGAGAAAATGAGGTAATGGGATGAGATTAGATAAATATTTGAAAGTGTCACGGATTATCAAGCGACGTCCAGTGGCTAAAGAAGTAGCTGACAAGGGCCGGATAAAAGTGAACGGTATCTTGGCTAAGAGCTCAACAGATTTGAAAGTAGATGACTTGGTTGAAGTACGCTTTGGTAATAAACTCTTGACTGTAAAGGTTCTGGAGATGAAAGATAGTACCAAAAAAGAAGATGCAGCTAAAATGTACGAAATCGTCAGTGAAACAAGGATAGAAGAAGATGCCTAAAAATATCGTCCAACTCAATAATCGTTTTATTCAAGATGAAAATCAACGCCGCAGATATGTGGATCAGGAACGGCGAAAACGCAACCGTTTTATGGGCTGGGTTCTGATTTTGGTGATTCTCTTATTTATTTTACCTACCTATAATTTGTACCAGAGTTATCAAACCTTGCTGCAGCGTCGTGAACAGTATTCTAAACTGCAGGAGAAATATCAAACGCTCAGCGAAGAAAAGGTCTATCAATCTGATATAGCAACAAAGTTAAAAGATGACAGCTATGCTGCTAAGTATGCACGCGCTAAATACTCTTTTTCAAAAGAGGGTGAGTACATTTATACTATCCCAGATTTATTGCCGCAGTAGTTATGGAAGATTTACTAAAAACAATTGAGCAGTTCTTGGCCTTTTCAGATGAGAAATTAGAAGAACTGTCTGAAAAAAATCAAGCTTTGAAACTTCAAGAAAATCAAAAGGAAAGGGGAAAACATGCGTAAGCTTTTGTTACTGATATTTTTGCTGCCAGCTTTATTTAGCAGTATCACAGTTATTAGTACCGAAAAAGATTTCGTGTTAGACGAGGAAGAAAAATATCATTTTACAAGCACTGCGTATGGACGCTATTATGATAGCATCCCGACAAATCCTAATGTTTATGAAGAAACTCCTACATTTACAGATTCTACTCTGAGTAAGACAGCTGGAAAGCTAGTTCCAGACCAGCCAATCCAGATAACAGGATTTTATGTAAATGAAGAAGAAGTCCCGATTTTCAAACTGAAAAATGGGCAGTTTGTGATAGCGGACAAAAACACAATTTACGAAGATACTGTCCAGTCAATTCAAGATATCCATCAAGAAATGTGGTTGAAACCCGGCTTTACTCTTTATGATAAAGCCAATATCAACGGAGCTAAAAAAATTAATACAACGGTAGCTCCATATACAAAAGTAAACATTATTCAAATTGTCCAGACAGTCAAAGGAACTTTTGCCCAGATTGAAGGACAGGGCTGGGTTTCTATGGAATTTCTGGATGAAACTGATAATCGAATGGACAAAGTTCAAGAAATTTTGAGCAGTAAGTACAACAAGGCGGACTACTCTATCTATGTGAAACAGCTGGACACAGGCAAAGAAGCAGGCATTAATCAAGATCAAGAGATGTATTCGGCAAGTGTGACAAAACTACCTTATCTTTACTATGTGCAGGAACAGCTGGATCAAAAAAAACTTTCGTTAGATCAGAAGTTCAAGTATATTGGAGCAGTCAATGATTTTGCAGGTGCTTACGAACCAGAAGGAAGTGGCAGTATTGCTAAGTCAGCTGATGACAAGGAATATTCAGTTCAGGATTTGATAAATCGAGTGGCCAAAGAATCAGATAATGTCGCCCACAATATTTTGGGCTATTATGCGACCAATCAATCTGATAAAAATTTTCAGCAGACGATCAATAAAATAGCTGGAAAGAAATGGGATGTGGAAGAAAGACAAGCATCTTCACGTATGGCTGGAAATGTTTTGGAAGCTATCTATGAGCAAAATGGCATGATTATCGATGCCTTGTCTCAGACAAATTATGATAATCAGCGGATTTCTAAAAATGTTGATGTTAAAGTAGCTCATAAAATTGGTGACGCCTATGATTTTAAGCACGATGCTGCGATTGTCTATGCAGATTCTCCTTTTATCATTGTCATTTTTACTAATAATTCAACCTACGATAATATTTCCCAGATAGCAGACGATGTCTATGGAGTCCTGAAATGATTAAGCAAGAATTTCTTAAAAAAATGCAGGAGAAAAAGTATTTCCAAGACCATCGAAAAGTTTTGATTGCTGTATCAGGTGGACTGGATTCTATGACACTGCTGCAGCTGTTGATTGATTCTCAAAAAGAACTGGATATCGAGCTTGCTATTGCTCATGTTAATCACAAACAGCGGCCAGAGTCAGAACAAGAAGAAAAGGCATTAGTAAAGATTGCGGAACAGCTTGGTGTAAAGATTTTTACATCAAGTTTTTCTGGTAATTTTTCAGAAAATGCTGCTCGGCAGTTTCGTTATGATTTTTTTGGGAAAGTGATGCAGGAGGAGCACTATACTGCTTTAGTAACTGCCCACCACGCAGATGACCAAGCTGAGACTGTTTTTATGCGGCTGCTGCGTGGAGCTAGACTTCGCCATCTGTCCGGCATGAAAGCTGTCCAGTCTTTTGCTTGCGGGGAGCTGATTCGTCCTTTGCTTACTTTTCATAAGTCAGACTTTCCAGATATTCAGCATTTTGAAGATAGCAGTAATTTTCAAAATGACTATCTCAGAAATCGAATTCGCAATCTTTATCTGCCGGATTTAGAAAAAGAAAATCCACAATTTAAGGATTCTTTGCGGTATCTGGGAAAGGAAATTGAAGATTGGCAGACCGCTTTGTCTCACTTGACCAGGGATTTAGATATAAAAAATGTACAAGTCTTTCATCAACAAATCCCTCAGATTCAACGTTTTCTATTGCAGAACTATCTCGAAAACTTTCCTGGTCTGAATCTGAGCAAGCAGCAGTTTGAGGAAGTTTTAAACATCCTGCGGACTAAGGCAAATTATCAGCACACTTTGAAAAAAGACTATGAGCTTGTTAAAGATTACCAGCGTTTTGAAATTAGAAAAATCAGTCGTAAGCCCGATTTAAAAATGGATTCAATTTTGTTAGAATTTGAGAATCTGATTGAGTTTGGGCATTATCGATTTTCATTCGGGATTCCTTTGAGTGGTGAAAATATCCAGAAAATTTTTGTTTCGCGTGAAACTTCGCTGACACTCCGCTTCCGAAAAGAGGGAGACAGTATTTTGCTGAATGGTCATCACAAAAAGCTTCGTCGTCTTTTTATTGATAAGAAGGCTTCCTTTGAAGAACGGAATTCATCTGTAATCGTGGAACAAAATCATCAAATTTTAGCAATCTTAAATATTGCTATCAGTGATTTGAGTAAGGCATTAAAAAGTGATATAATGAGTACTGTACTTTATATTCAGAAAATAGATGGGGAAAATTATGCTAGAACAAGATATCAAAAAAATATTGATTTCCCATGATGAAATCGTGGATGCTGCAAAAAAGCTTGGTCAGCAATTAACCAAAGACTACCAAGGTAAGAATCCAATTTTTGTTGGAATCTTAAAAGGTTCCGTACCTTTTATGGCTGAGTTAATCAAGCATATTGATACACATATTGAGCTTGATTTTATGTTGGTCTCCAGCTACCATGGTGGTACTGCCAGCTCAGGTGTCATTAATGTTATTAAGGACATTGATCAAGACATCACAGGACGTGATATCCTATTTGTTGAGGATATTATTGATACTGGTCAGACTTTAAAAAATCTATGCAATTTGTTTAAGGAAAGAAATGCTGCATCAGTAAAAATTGCTACACTTTTGGATAAGCCAGAAGGCCGTGTTGTTGAAATTGATGCAGATTATACATGTTTCACAATTCCAAATGAATTTGTTGTTGGATATGGATTAGATTACAACGAGAACTATCGTAATATTCCATATATTGGTATTTTGAAAGAAGAAGTTTATACAAAATAAAGGTTTACTATTAATAGATGAAAAATAAGCAAAACAATGGTTTTATAAAAAATCCATTTCTCTATATTCTGATTATCGTTGTCCTAGTGACAGGGTTTCAGTATTTCTTCTCAGGAGATACTGGCGGTCGCAGTCAGCAAATCAATTACACAGAATTAGTGAAGGAAATTAAGGAAAATAATGTCACAGAGATGAGCTACCAGCCCAATGGTAGTGTCGTAGAGATTTCAGGTACTTACAAAACACCTCAGGAATCAAAAGAAGATACAGGGATTTTATTTTTTACTCCAAACATTTCTAAAGTAGAAAAATTCACAAGTATTATTTTACCGTCAGATATTACAATTTCTGATTTACAAAAATTAGCCTCTGAGCATAACACTGAAATCAGCATAAAGCGCGAAAGTTCAAGCGGAATGTGGATTACAATCCTCACTTCCATCGTTCCTTTTGTGATTGTCATCTTCTTCTTTATGTCCATGATGAATCAAGGTGGCGGCGGCGGTGCTCGCGGCGCCATGAATTTTGGCCGTAATAAGGCGCGTGCTGCTAATAAAGAAGATATTAAGGTTCGTTTCTCAGATGTAGCTGGTGCCGAAGAAGAAAAACAAGAACTTGTAGAAGTTGTTGAGTTTTTGAAAGATCGGAAACGTTATACCAAGCTGGGTGCTCGTATTCCTGCCGGTGTTCTTCTGGAAGGCCCTCCGGGAACTGGTAAAACCTTGCTTGCTAAGGCAGTTGCTGGGGAAGCTGGAGTTCCTTTCTTCAGTATCTCAGGTTCCGACTTTGTAGAAATGTTTGTTGGGGTCGGAGCAAGCCGTGTCCGTTCTTTGTTTGAAGATGCGAAAAAAGCAGCTCCTGCTATTATCTTCATCGATGAAATCGATGCAGTCGGTCGTCAGCGTGGTGTTGGCCTTGGCGGTGGTAACGATGAGCGGGAGCAAACCCTCAATCAGCTCTTGATTGAAATGGATGGTTTCGAAGGCAATGAAGGAATCATTATCATTGCGGCTACTAACCGTTCGGATGTATTGGATCCAGCCTTGCTGCGTGCTGGCCGTTTTGACAGAAAAGTCTTGGTCGGCCGTCCTGATGTTAAAGGTCGGGAAGCTATTCTTCGTGTTCATGCTAAGAATAAGCCGCTGGCTAAAAATGTTGATTTGAAATTAGTCGCTCAGCAGACACCAGGTTTTGTTGGTGCTGATTTGGAAAATGTCTTGAATGAAGCTGCTTTGGTTGCTGCTCGTCGTAACAAGAAAGTCATTGATGCAGATGATATTGATGAAGCAGAAGACCGGGTAATCGCAGGACCTTCTAAGAAAGATAAGATGGTGTCTGAACGTGATCGTCAGATGGTTGCTTATCATGAAGCTGGACATACTATTGTTGGTTTGGTATTGTCAAATGCGCGTGTCGTACATAAGGTAACCATCGTACCTCGTGGGCGCGCTGGCGGATATATGATTGCCCTACCCAAGGAAGACCAAATGCTTCTATCTAAAGAAGATATGAAAGAGCAATTAGCTGGTCTTATGGGTGGTCGTGTGGCTGAAGAGATTATCTTTAATGTTCAAACAACAGGTGCTTCTAATGACTTTGAACAGGCAACTCAGATGGCCCGCAGTATGGTAACAGAATATGGAATGAGCGAAAAACTTGGTCCGGTTCAATACGAAGGAAACCATGCTATGTTTGGTGCAGCCAGTCCTCAAAAATCAATTTCAGAACAGACTGCATATGAGATTGACGAAGAAGTCAGAGAACTTCTTAATGAAGCTCGTAACAAAGCTGCAGAGATTATCCAGTCCCATCGCGAAACTCATAAATTGATTGCTGAAGCGCTTCTTAAATATGAAACTTTGGATAGCAATCAGATTAAATCATTGTATGAAACTGGCAAAATGCCAGAAGAGTCTGAACTTGAATTAGACAAAGAAGCTCATGCACTTTCTTATGATGAAATTAAAACGAAAATGGAAGAAAAAAGTTCTGAGTAGAAGAAGTTGGAGTAATTCCAACTTTTTTCTCTTTTTCTGAAATAATTATTGACAAAGGAAGAAAAGCTGATATAATGGAATATGTTCTGCAGAAGGACAAGAAATGGTCCGTTGGTCAAGGGGTTAAGACACCGCCTTTTCACGGCGGTAACACGGGTTCGAATCCCGTACGGACTATATAATCCGCCATAGCTCAGTTGGTAGTAGCGCATGACTGTTAATCATGATGTCGTAGGTTCGAGTCCTACTGGCGGAGCTAGGTTTAAAAAATCAAATGTGTAAGCATTTGATTTTTTTCTTGCTTTTATACTTCGCGCAATCCTCCCAAATGACTAAATATGTGCTTGAAATGACTTAAAAATAGTTATTCGAGTCAGAAGAGCTCCTAAAATATGCTTTTTAGAAGAAAGAGCCCACCTTGCTTTCTATTTACAGTAGAATTAAGTCAAGTAAATTTTAAGGAGGAACTATGGATTTTAGAACTACTTATGAGAAGGTGAAATGGATAGTTTGGAAGTGTAAGAAAGACTATTATATTCATTTGTGGGAACATAGTGATTGGGAGCAAGAAGGAATGTTGGTTTTATACGAACTTCTGCTTAAAGAAAAAGGAATTGAAAACGATGAGGAAAAACTCTATCGTTATTTCAAAACAAAATTCAGAAATCATATACATGATAAAATTCGTAAACAAGAAAGCCAAAAGCGCAAATTGGACCGCCAACCTTATGAAGAAGTGAGTGAGATTGGTCATCGACTAAAATCAAAAGAACTGTTTCTAGATGAGTTAGTTGCTTTCAGAGAGGCAATTGGTAATTATAAAAGAACTCTTGATGATGTTGGCTTGGATAATTATCAGAGGTTGATGAGCAACGAGCGCTTTAAAGGAAGAAGAGCTATGCTCAAAGATTTGAAAAATCACTTAAAAGATTTTCAAGATAATACAATTTTATAATGATCAAACTTGATGACTCTATATCTGTTTTACTAGAACAGGTTCGAGCATCAAGTTTTTTATTAAATAAAAAAACAAAAAAATTTCAAAAAAGGTATTGACAGGAGGTGTGGTTGGGTGATATACTAATATAGTTGTCGCGAAAGACAAAGCCCTTTGAAAACTGAACAAGACGAACCAAGTGCAGGGTGACATAGAGATATGTAACCTGTCAAAAAAACGAAAATAAATCTGTCAGTGGACAGTAATGAGTGCGAACTCAAACTTTTTAATGAGAGTTTGATCCTGGCTCAGGACGAACGCTGGCGGCGTGCCTAATACATGCAAGTAGAACGCTGAAGAGAGGAGCTTGCTCTTCTTGGATGAGTTGCGAACGGGTGAGTAACGCGTAGGTAACCTGCCTGGTAGCGGGGGATAACTATTGGAAACGATAGCTAATACCGCATGAAATTGCTTATCGCATGATAATTAATTGAAAGATGCAATTGCATCACTACCAGATGGACCTGCGTTGTATTAGCTAGTTGGTGAGGTAACGGCTCACCAAGGCGACGATACATAGCCGACCTGAGAGGGTGATCGGCCACACTGGGACTGAGACACGGCCCAGACTCCTACGGGAGGCAGCAGTAGGGAATCTTCGGCAATGGGGGGAACCCTGACCGAGCAACGCCGCGTGAGTGAAGAAGGTTTTCGGATCGTAAAGCTCTGTTGTAAGAGAAGAACGGGTGTGAGAGTGGAAAGTTCACACTGTGACGGTATCTTACCAGAAAGGGACGGCTAACTACGTGCCAGCAGCCGCGGTAATACGTAGGTCCCGAGCGTTGTCCGGATTTATTGGGCGTAAAGCGAGCGCAGGCGGTTAGATAAGTCTGAAGTTAAAGGCTGTGGCTTAACCATAGTATGCTTTGGAAACTGTTTAACTTGAGTGCAGAAGGGGAGAGTGGAATTCCATGTGTAGCGGTGAAATGCGTAGATATATGGAGGAACACCGGTGGCGAAAGCGGCTCTCTGGTCTGTAACTGACGCTGAGGCTCGAAAGCGTGGGGAGCAAACAGGATTAGATACCCTGGTAGTCCACGCCGTAAACGATGAGTGCTAGGTGTTAGGCCCTTTCCGGGGCTTAGTGCCGCAGCTAACGCATTAAGCACTCCGCCTGGGGAGTACGACCGCAAGGTTGAAACTCAAAGGAATTGACGGGGGCCCGCACAAGCGGTGGAGCATGTGGTTTAATTCGAAGCAACGCGAAGAACCTTACCAGGTCTTGACATCCCTCTGACCGCTCTAGAGATAGAGTTTTCCTTCGGGACAGAGGTGACAGGTGGTGCATGGTTGTCGTCAGCTCGTGTCGTGAGATGTTGGGTTAAGTCCCGCAACGAGCGCAACCCCTATTGTTAGTTGCCATCATTGAGTTGGGCACTCTAGCGAGACTGCCGGTAATAAACCGGAGGAAGGTGGGGATGACGTCAAATCATCATGCCCCTTATGACCTGGGCTACACACGTGCTACAATGGCTGGTACAACGAGTCGCAAGCCGGTGACGGCAAGCTAATCTCTGAAAGCCAGTCTCAGTTCGGATTGTAGGCTGCAACTCGCCTACATGAAGTCGGAATCGCTAGTAATCGCGGATCAGCACGCCGCGGTGAATACGTTCCCGGGCCTTGTACACACCGCCCGTCACACCACGAGAGTTTGTAACACCCGAAGTCGGTGAGGTAACCGCAAGGAGCCAGCCGCCTAAGGTGGGATAGATGATTGGGGTGAAGTCGTAACAAGGTAGCCGTATCGGAAGGTGCGGCTGGATCACCTCCTTTCTAAGGAGTCCGTAAGGACATACGGAATGCACTTGAGTCTTGTTTAGTTTTGAGAGGGCTATGTGGGGCCTTAGCTCAGCTGGGAGAGCGCCTGCTTTGCACGCAGGAGGTCAGCGGTTCGATCCCGCTAGGCTCCATTATCTAGTTTGACTAGATAAAGAACTTGTCCATTGAAAATTGAATACCGATATCAAATAGTAACAAGAAAATAAACCGAAAACGCTGTGAATATTAATGAGTTTAAGACTGAAAGGTCAAAATAAGGTTAAGTTAGTAAGGGCGCACGGTGGATGCCTTGGCACTAGGAGCCGATGAAGGACGTGACAAACGACGAAATGCCTCGGGGAGCTGTAAGTAAGCACTTGATCCGGGGATGTCCGAATGGGGGAACCCAACAGGTTGATGCCTGTTACCCATTTCTGTTAAGGGAATGAGGAGGAAGACGCAGTGAACTGAAACATCTAAGTAGCTGCAGGAAGAGAAAGCAAAAGCGATTGCCTTAGTAGCGGCGAGCGAAGAGGCAGGAGGGCAAACCGAAGAGTTTACTCTTCGGGGTTGTAGGACTGCAATGTGGACTCAGAATTTATAGAAGAATGACTTGGGAAAGTCAGCCAAAGAGAGTAAGAGCCTCGTATTTTAAATAGATTCTGTACCTAGCAGTATCCTGAGTACGGCGGGACACGTGAAATCCCGTCGGAATCTGGGAGGACCATCTCCCAACCCTAAATACTCCCTAGTGACCGATAGTGAACCAGTACCGTGAGGGAAAGGTGAAAAGCACCCCGGGAGGGGAGTGAAATAGAACCTGAAACCGTGTGCCTACAACAAGTTCGAGCCCGTTCATGGGTGAGAGCGTGCCTTTTGTAGAATGAACCGGCGAGTTACGTTATGATGCGAGGTTAAGTTGAAGAGACGGAGCCGTAGGGAAACCGAGTCTGAATAGGGCGCTTTAGTATCATGATGTAGACCCGAAACCATGTGACCTACCCATGAGCAGGTTGAAGGTGCGGTAAAACGCACTGGAGGACCGAACCAGGGCACGTTGAAAAGTGCTTGGATGACTTGTGGGTAGCGGAGAAATTCCAAACGAACTTGGAGATAGCTGGTTCTCTCCGAAATAGCTTTAGGGCTAGCGTCGACATCAAGATTCTTGGAGGTAGAGCACTGTTTGGGTGAGGGGTCCATCCCGGATTACCAATCTCAGATAAACTCCGAATGCCAATGAATTATGGTCGGCAGTCAGACTGCGAGTGCTAAGATCCGTAGTCGAAAGGGAAACAGCCCAGACCACCAGCTAAGGTCCCAAAATAATTGTTAAGTGGAAAAGGATGTGGGGTTGCACAGACAACTAGGATGTTAGCTTAGAAGCAGCTATTCATTCAAAGAGTGCGTAATAGCTCACTAGTCGAGTGACCCTGCGCCGAAAATGTACCGGGGCTAAAACAATTTACCGAAGCTGTGGATACCTTTTATAGGTATGGTAGGAGAGCGTTCTATGTGTGGAGAAGGTGTACCGTGAGGAGCGCTGGAACGCATAGAAGTGAGAATGCCGGTATGAGTAGCGCAAGACAGGTGAGAATCCTGTCCACCGTAAGACTAAGGTTTCCAGGGGAAGGCTCGTCCGCCCTGGGTTAGTCGGGACCTAAGGAGAGACCGAAAGGTGTATCCGATGGCCAACAGGTTGAGATTCCTGTACTAGAGTATGAAGTGATGGAGGGACGCAGTAGGCTAACTCGTGCGTACGAATGGATGTACGTCTAAGCAGTGAGGCGTGGTATGAGTCAAATGCTTATACCTATAACGTTGAGCTGTGATGGGGAGCGAAGTTTAGTAGCGAGTGAGTGATGTCACACTGCCAAGAAAAGCTTCTAGCGTTGTATCATACTCTACCCGTACCGCAAACCGACACAGGTAGTCGAGGCGAGTAGCCTCAGGTGAGCGAGAGAACTCTCGTTAAGGAACTCGGCAAAATGACCCCGTAACTTCGGGAGAAGGGGTGCTGACTTTTGTCAGCCGCAGTGAATAGGCCCAAGCAACTGTTTATCAAAAACACAGCTCTCTGCTAAATCGTAAGATGATGTATAGGGGGTGACGCCTGCCCGGTGCTGGAAGGTTAAGAGGAGTGCTTAGCGGTAACGCGAAGGTATGAATTGAAGCCCCAGTAAACGGCGGCCGTAACTATAACGGTCCTAAGGTAGCGAAATTCCTTGTCGGGTAAGTTCCGACCCGCACGAAAGGCGTAATGATTTGGGCACTGTCTCAACGAGAGACTCGGTGAAATTTTAGTACCTGTGAAGATGCAGGTTACCCGCGACAGGACGGAAAGACCCCATGGAGCTTTACTGCAGTTTGATATTGAGTGTCTGTGCCACATGTACAGGATAGGTAGGAGCCTATGAAATCGGGACGCCAGTTTCGATGGAGGCGTTGTTGGGATACTACCCTTGTGTTATGGCCACTCTAACCCGGTAGGTTTATCATCTACGGAGACAGTGTCTGACGGGCAGTTTGACTGGGGCGGTCGCCTCCTAAAAGGTAACGGAGGCGCCCAAAGGTTCCCTCAGACTGGTTGGAAATCAGTCGCAGAGTGTAAAGGTATAAGGGAGCTTGACTGCGAGAGCTACAACTCGAGCAGGGACGAAAGTCGGGCTTAGTGATCCGGTGGTTCCGCATGGAAGGGCCATCGCTCAACGGATAAAAGCTACCCTGGGGATAACAGGCTTATCTCCCCCAAGAGTTCACATCGACGGGGAGGTTTGGCACCTCGATGTCGGCTCGTCGCATCCTGGGGCTGTAGTCGGTCCCAAGGGTTGGGCTGTTCGCCCATTAAAGCGGCACGCGAGCTGGGTTCAGAACGTCGTGAGACAGTTCGGTCCCTATCCGTCGCGGGCGTAGGAAATTTGAGAGGATCTGCTCCTAGTACGAGAGGACCAGAGTGGACTTACCGCTGGTGTACCAGTTGTTCTGCCAAGAGCATCGCTGGGTAGCTATGTAGGGAAGGGATAAACGCTGAAAGCATCTAAGTGTGAAACCCACCTCAAGATGAGATTTCCCATAACGCAAGTTAGTAAGAGCCCTGAGAGAAGATCAGGTTGATAGGTTAGAAGTGGAAGTGTGGTGACACATGGAGCGGACTAATACTAATCGCTCGAGGACTTATCCTAGAATAAGAAATTCATCAGAGTGCAGCGAATGGTTTGAGTTTTTGTGAGATTTGATATTGTATTCAATTTTGAGTTGACAAGGCTTGTCTGAGAGGACAGGACAGTTAATTCAATAGTTAAGTGACGATAGCCTAGGAGATACACCTGTACCCATGCCGAACACAGCAGTTAAGCCCTAGAACGCCGGAAGTAGTTGGGGGTTGCCCCCTGTGAGATATGGTAGTCGCTTAGCGAAGGGAGTTTAGCTCAGCTGGGAGAGCATCTGCCTTACAAGCAGAGGGTCAGCGGTTCGATCCCGTTAACTCCCATATTCTGAAAAGAATAGGTCCCGTAGTGTAGCGGTTATCACGTCGCCCTGTCACGGCGAAGATCGCGGGTTCGATTCCCGTCGGGACCGTTGAAGTCGAGAAGATTTCAATAAAAGTAAGAGACTCGTTAGCTCAGTTGGTAGAGCATTTGACTTTTAATCAAAGGGTCACTGGTTCGAGCCCAGTACGGGTCATAAGAGCGGGTTTGGCGGAATTGGCAGACGCACCAGATTTAGGATCTGGCGCTTTAGGGCGTGGGGGTTCAAGTCCCTTAACCCGCATATAAGATAATAATGAGCCGGCTTAGCTCAGTTGGTAGAGCATCTGATTTGTAATCAGAGGGTCGCGTGTTCAAGTCATGTAGCCGGCATTTTTGAATAGGATGCGAACGTAGTTCAGTGGTAGAACATCACCTTGCCAAGGTGGGGGTCGCGGGTTCGAATCCCGTCGTTCGCTTGAAGCGGCCGGGGTGGCGGAACTGGCAGACGCACAGGACTTAAAATCCTGCGATTGGTAACGATCGTACCGGTTCGATTCCGGTCCTCGGCATAGACTTGTAAGAGGCAGTAGAAGAAGATGAGCACCCTTAGCTCAACTGGATAGAGTACCTGACTACGAATCAGGCGGTTAGAGGTTCGACTCCTCTAGGGTGCATTAAGTAATAACTTAAGTTCGGGAAGTAGCTCAGCTTGGTAGAGTACTTGGTTTGGGACCAAGGTGTCGCAGGTTCGAATCCTGTCTTCCCGATAGATGGCGGTGTAGCTCAGCTGGCTAGAGCGTCCGGTTCATACCCGGGAGGTCGGGGGTTCGATCCCCTTCGCCGCTATAATGATCTTGTCGGACCTTTAGCTCAGCTGGTTAGAGCTCTCGGCTCATAACCGAGTGGTCGTAGGTTCAAGTCCTACAAGGTCCATAATGTTATCTTGGAGGATTACCCAAGTCCGGCTGAAGGGAACGGTCTTGAAAACCGTCAGGCGTGTAAAAGCGTGCGTGGGTTCGAATCCCACATCCTCCTTAGGGACGAATAGTATTGACGCGGGATGGAGCAGCTAGGTAGCTCGTCGGGCTCATAACCCGAAGGTCGTAGGTTCAAATCCTGCTCCCGCAATAATTGGCTCGGTAGCTCAGTTGGTAGAGCAATGGATTGAAGCTCCATGTGTCGGCGGTTCGATTCCGTCTCGCGCCATACATCATCGTATTGGAAATGCGGGTGTAGTTTAGTGGTAAAACTACAGCCTTCCAAGCTGTTGTCGCGAGTTCGATTCTCGTCACCCGCTTTGAACGATAGTTCATACCAAGTTTTCGAACTTGGGCGCGTAGCTCAGGTGGTTAGAGCGCACGCCTGATAAGCGTGAGGTCGGTGGTTCGAGTCCACTCGTGCCCATAAAATATTGGAGAATTACTCAAGAGGCTGAAGAGGACGGTTTGCTAAATCGTTAGGTCGGGTAACCGGCGCGGGGGTTCGAATCCCCCATTCTCCGTATAATGAGGAGTTTAGCATTTGCTATCTCCTTTTCTTATACTTTCTCGTCCTGTTTAGTGAGGTTTTTCTGATGAATCGATTTAAAAAGTCTAAGTTTCTGCTTTCTTTTTTTGTATTAATTGTTGCAATGACGATACTTATCTTATCTACTTCTTCTAGTTGGTTTGTATCAACTACTTCAAATATTATTTCATTGGTAGATAGACTTGTTGGTTCTCCTTTTACTTTTGTAGCTGATAAAAAAGAAGCAATGTCAGATTTGATGTCTACTTATAGAGAGAATCAAGTACTCAAGAAAAATCTTTATGAGGTTGAGGAAAAGGCTGGGAAGGCAGATTCCTTAGAAGATGAGAATGAGCAGTTACGAAAACTTCTGGAATTTAAAGAGGCTGATAAAAATCAAACACAAATTGCCAGCGAAGTGATTGCCCGTACGCCAGCATCCTGGAAAAATGAGCTGACTATTGACAAGGGGACATCTGATAATGTGACAGATGCTATGCTAGTAGTCGCTAATGGTGGTCTGGTCGGAAGTGTTTCTGAAACTAGTAGTCAGTCTAGCTTGGTTTCTCTACTGACTAACGAGGAAAACTCAACTAAAATTTCTGTTAGAATTCAAACTAAGTCTGGTCTAGTTTATGGGATTATTACGGGTTATGATGCAAAAAACTCTGCTTATATCATCAGTCAGTTAAATAGTGCTGAAGATATAAAAGAGGGAGATGAGGTGGCAACCAGTGGCTTGGGTGCTTATAATGCAGAAAATATTCCTGTCGGTAAGGTACTTTCCGTGTCTGAGGCTAAGGATCAGTTAAACAAGATTGTTCTGGTTAAGCCAGCTGCGGATTTGTCGGATATCCGTGCTGTAATGTTGGTAGGGAACTGATATGAGAGATATTAAAGAACATCTTTTGACTCCTATTATTTTATTTTTTGTCTTATTGATAGACGGACAAATTTCGACTTTTCTGGCTAATATTCTGCCTTTACAATGGCATTTAGTCAGTCATTTTATCTTTATTTTCATGCTTTTTGTTTCCATCAATCTCTCTAGAAACTACAATATTCTCTTATTTTGCTGTTTGGGGTTGATTTATGATGTTTACTATTTTCATACCATCGGTATTGCTCTTATTCTTTTTCCTCTTTTAAGTCTCTTGGTTTGTCAGTCTAGTTCAACTATGCTTTTAAATACATTTACTCGCTTTTTATCTGTTTTGATTCTTGTATTTTTATTTGAATTAATTAGTTTTGCTTTTGCAGTATTTTTGAATCTTTCTAGTCTGAATTTACAGGATTTTGTCCTTAGCAGTCTGGTACCGACTATCCTTCTCAATAGCCTGATATTCCTCATTTTTCAGCCTATTTTCGAAAAAATGTATTTATGATAAACAAGAAATAAAAATGTAATAAAGGCGTAACATATGATACAGCATTTTCTGGTATACTAGTTAATGTCTTATAAGAAGGAGTGTATTATTTTTATGAAGAAAAAACTACTCACATCAATTTTATTGAGTACGGTTATCCTTTCACAAGGAGCTGCACTTGTGAGCGTTAAAGCGGAGACAACTGATGAAAAGATTGCTGCACAAGACAGCAAGATTAATAGCTTGACAGAGCAACAACAATCAGCTCAGACGCAAGTTGACGAAATTCAAGGTCAAGTGTCTGCCATTCAAAAGCAACAAGAAGAGCTTAAAGCAGAAAATGAAAAGTTGTCTGCTGAATCTGCAAAACTTTCTGCTGAAATTGATGAACTGTCTAAAAATATTGTAGCTCGTAATGAGTCACTTGCAAATCAAGCACGCAGTACCCAAACAAATGGAACTGCTACTAGCTACATCAATACAGTTGTAAATTCTAGCTCTATCACAGAAGCTATCTCTCGTGTAGCAGCTATGAGCGAAATTGTTTCAGCAAATAACAAAATGCTGGAACAACAAAAGAAAGATAAAGAAGCAATTGATGAAAAGCAAGTTGCGAATAATGAAGCTATTAATACTGTAATTGCTAACCAAGAGAAGTTAGCTGATGACGAGCAAACTTTGGCAACAAAACAAGCTGAACTGAAAGCAGCTCAGACAAGTCTTGCAGCTGAAAAAGCGACTGCTGAAAACGAAAAGAATTCTCTTCTTGAAGAAAAAGCAGCAGCTGAAAAAGCAGCAGCTGAAGCAGCGGCTCGTGAAGCTGCTTATAAAGCAGAGCAAGAATCAAAACGCCAAGCAATTGAAGCTTCAGGAAACACTAACCTGCAAGCTCAGGTTCAAGCAGTTGTTAATTCAGCTCCAGCAGCTGAAGCAGCGGCTCCAGCAGCACCTGCAGTAACTCAATCTGTTGCCCGTGCGAATAGACCAGTTTATAGCTCATCTGCATCTTCTTATCCAGTAGGTCAATGTACTTGGGGTGCTAAGACATTAGCTCCTTGGGCCGGCGATTACTGGGGTAATGGTGGACAATGGTCTGCAAGTGCAGCAGCAGCAGGCTTCCGTGTTGGTTCACAGCCAGAAGTTGGAGCGATAGCATGTTGGACTGACGGTGGATACGGACACGTTGCAGTAGTAACAGCTGTTCAATCTACTACAAGCATCCAAGTATCAGAAGCAAACTACCTTGGACAACAATCAATCGGTAACTACCGTGGATGGTTTAATCCAACAACTGCACAAGGTACAGTTTCATATATCTATCCGAACTAATCAGTAAAAAGCGCCTCTGGCGTTTTTTATTTTTAATTGAAAAATCAACTGAAAAAAGTTACAATGGTAGTTGGGAAAAGTTGTAATTGGACAATGAAAGACGATTTAGAATCTGGAGGGAATCATGTCTTTTTCTGATTTAAAACTCTTTGCTCTTTCTTCTAATCAAGAATTAGCGCAGCGTGTTGCTCAAGAGATTGGATTGCCACTTGGGAAATCAACTGTCCGTCAGTTCTCTGATGGAGAGATTCAAGTGAATATTGAAGAATCTATTCGCGGGAAACACGTCTTTATTTTGCAGTCTACCAGTTCGCCAGTCAATGATAATTTGATGGAAATCTTGATTATGGTAGATGCTTTGAAACGGGCTAGTGCTGAATCTATCAACGTTGTCATGCCTTACTATGGCTATGCTCGGCAGGATCGCAAGGCTAGAGCTCGTGAGCCAATTACATCTAAATTAGTTGCTAATATGCTGGAAATTGCTGGTGTGGATCGGATGCTGACTATTGACTTGCACGCAGCGCAAATCCAGGGCTTCTTTGACATTCCAGTGGATCATTTGATGGGTGCACCTTTGATTGCTGATTACTTTGAGCGCCGTAATATGACAGGGGGTGACTATGTGGTAGTCAGTCCTGACCACGGTGGTGTGAGTCGGGCCCGTAAGTTAGCAGAGTTTCTGAAAACCCCGATTGCCATTATTGATAAGCGTCGCAGTGTGGACAAGATGAATAGCAGTGAAGTCATGAACATCATTGGTAAGGTGGAAGGAAAAACTTGTATCCTAATTGATGATATGATTGATACAGCGGGGACTATCTGCCATGCAGCTGACGCTCTCGCTGAAGCAGGGGCTGTAGAAGTCTATGCTAGCTGTACTCATCCAGTCTTATCTGGTCCTGCTATGGATAATATTCAAAAATCAGCGATTAAAAAATTGGTCGTGCTGGATACAATTTATCTGCCTCAAGAGCGCTTGATTGATAAGATTGAGCAGATTTCAATTGCGCATCTTTTAGGGGAAGCCATTGTCCGTATTCATGAAAAACGGCCGCTGTCACCCTTGTTTGAAATAGGTAAAAAATAATCTGAGATATATGGCTGGGATACTTGATTTCTGGCCTCTTTTTTATTTTATTTCTACTATCTTTTTTAAAAAGTCCAACATTCACTTTGAAAGAAAACTCAAATTACTTGATACTTCAAATATAAATAAATGACCATTTAAATAGTTGGTAAATTGACAATTTGTCTCATCCCTTGGTATTCTTTGATTTTAGAAATTTTTATGTAGTAAAATTCTTGACTTTTTTTAGAGTTCGAACTATACTTAATAGTAGGTAATATTAGGTAACGGGGAGTTACAATTATTTTTGAAAAGTAACGAGGAGATGAGATAATGAAAAAGGTTTTGCTTTCAAGTGCTGTGGCCCTTTCACTTTTCGCGGCTGCTGCACCAGTATTTGCTGAGGGTACAGCCAGTCTTTGGGTTAATGACATTGATAATAATGAAGTTCCCCAAGGCAGTACGGACTCAGAATCTAATAAAGTTATGGATGAATTGCAGGCCTATAGAGATGCACAATCAGCTCTGGATCAGCAAGTTGCTGAAGCTAAGAAAGCTCCGGTTGGCAAAAGTGCTGTGATGGAGGATCAAGCTGGTAACAAAGTTCTTGTTATTGGTGAGGGAGAGTCGGCTAATGCGGATCAGTCTTCAGTGGCACCATCTACTACAGATCCATCTACACCGGCTTATTCGGTAGCACCTTACTCCACAGCCTCTTCATCAGTTCCAACTTTTCCAGCACCGTCTCAATCTTCGGCGGCATCGTCTTCAGCGGCAGGTAAAAAGAAGGCTAAAAAATCAGAAAATAAAGCAAAAAAAGCTCTGGAAGCAAAAGAAGAGAACAAGGAAAATGAGGAGAATTCTGAAGAAAAGTCACTTCCTAAGACAAGTGCAGTCAAATAATTTTGTCTTTAATTTGTGCTAACGCCTAAATATCACTGAGCCTTTGTTCGGTGATATTTTTTGTAAAAAATGAAAAATAAAGGATTTTTAGATTATGCAAGAAAAAGATAGGAGTCAAGCTTCGAATAAGAAACAGCTCCTTGTTGTTGGCATCTGCCTCCTGCTGATTGTTCTGGTTATTGTTTCTGTTTTTTATTCTTTCCGTTCATCAGCATCAGGTAGCAAGCTTCGAGTTTCGCATCCTAGCAGGATTGAAACGTCAAGCTCATCTGCATCTTCAAGTCAGACAGAAAAGGATTATTTAGCAGAACGTTTTGCTAAACTGAAGGCTGTGAATTCAGAAACGATAGGCTATGTCTATGCTCCTGGTACACAGTTGGATGAGCCAGTGGTGCAAACGAAAGATAATGCGACTTATCTGCTGAAGACTTTTGAAGGAAAGCAAGAGCCCTATATGGGAGCGGTCTTTATGGATAAGGACAATCATAAAGATTTCAGCGATCGTCTGACTTGGCTTTTCGGGCATGCTCGGGGTAGCAAGGCAGGAGATCATCGCATGTTTAATGATGTCAACTACTATGATCGTCAGGATTATTTTGACAAACATAGATATGTCGTGATTGAGACTCCTGAGCGTAAGTATTATTATCAAGCTATGGGATTGGTTATCGTGCCGGAAGAGACAGCTTTTTATCGGACGGAGTTTAAGGATGATGAGGACTTTACGACTCAGCTTAGAAATATCTATGAAGCAGCTCGTACTAAGGATCCTAAGATCCAGATTAAGGCGAGTGACCGGTATTTGGTTCTCTCAACCTGCCGTGAGGAAGATGACACAATTCGTTCTAACCTTTATTTGAGGCAGATTCCTGATTCAGAACTGCCAGATTTTCTGGCCAAGCATAGCAAGGAATTGACCTATACTCCGACTCGTTGATTGGCCAGTCACGTGAGATGTGGCTATATCCATTATCTGCCAGAGAAGAATTTTAAGGCAAGGAAAAAAGGGACTAAGTGCAAGCTTAGTCCTTTTTCTGCATAAGAAATCATGTAATAGCTTTTGCTATGCTTCTGCATTTATAGTATAATAGTTCTATTGAGCGGCTGGAGGTATGTATGGATTTAAGTAAGAAATTTAATAAAAACTTAGAAAAAATAGAAATTTCGCTGATTCGTCAGTTTGACCAATCAATTTCTGCTATTCCGGGAGTTCTTCGGCTAACCTTAGGGGAGCCGGACTTTACAACACCGGATCATATCAAAGAAGCAGCCAAGGCGGCGATTGATGCTAATCAAAGTCACTACACTGGTATGAGCGGTCTCTTGGAGCTGCGTCAGGCGGCCAGCTGCTTTGTGAAAGAAAAGTACAATCTGCACTATCGCCCAGAAGATGAGCTCTTGGTCACTATCGGGGCGACAGAGGCCTTGTCAGCTACGCTGACAGCCATTCTAGAAGAAGGAGATAAGGTCTTGCTGCCAGCTCCTGCTTATCCAGGCTATGAGCCTATTGTCAATCTAGTAGGGGCAGAGATTGTCGAGATTGATACAACGGCCAATAACTTTGTCCTCACTCCAGAGATGCTGGAAGCGGCTATTTTAGAACAGGGTGAGCAGCTAAAAGCGGTCATTCTTAATTATCCAGCCAATCCGACCGGCGTGACTTATTCGCGGGAGCAGATAAAAGCTCTGGCGGATGTCCTAGGAAAATACCAAGTCTTTGTGGTCTGCGATGAGGTCTATTCTGAGCTGACCTATACGGAGCAGGGGCATGTCTCCATCGCGGAGTATCTGCCAGACCAAACTATCGTCATCAACGGCCTGTCTAAGTCTCATGCCATGACTGGCTGGCGGTTGGGCTTTATCTTTGCTCCAGCAGTTTTCACTGCTCAGCTGATTAAGAGCCATCAGTATCTCGTAACAGCGGCCAATACCATGGCTCAGTTTGCTGGTATTGAAGCCCTGACAGTTGGGAAAGATGATGCGGAGCCAATGAAGGCTGAGTATATACAGCGCCGCGATTATATCATAGGGAAAATGGCTGAGCTAGGCTTTAAGATTATCAAACCAGACGGGGCTTTTTATATCTTTGCTAAGATACCAGATGGTTATAATCAAGATTCTTTTGCTTTTCTGCAGGATTTTGCAGAGAGGAAGGCTGTGGCCTTTATCCCGGGAGCAGCTTTTGGTCAATATGGGGAAGGCTATATCCGTCTATCCTATGCGGCTAGTATGGAGACGATTCGAGAAGCCCTGAAACGCCTCAAGGACTACATGGAGGACTATGCTTAAATCTCTAACAAGTCAAGGTCTGGTTCTCTATAACCGCAATTTCCGTGAGGATGATAAGCTGGTCAAGATCTTTACTGAACAGGCTGGCAAGCGTATGTTTTTCGTCAAGCATGCTGGTAAATCTAAGCTAGCACCCGTCATTCAGCCTTTGACTGCGGCGAACTTGTTGATGAAAATCAATGATGATGGTCTTAGCTATATCGAGGACTATCAGGATGTAGTCACCTACCATCGCATCAATGAGGACTTATTCATCATGGCCTATGCCAGCTATGTGGCAGCCTTGGCAGATGCCAGTCTTCAGGACAATCAGCCGGATCCGGCGCTCTTTGCTTTTTTGCAGAAAACTTTGGAGATGATGAATAATGGTCTGGACTATGAGGTGCTGACCAATATCTTTGAGATTCAGATTTTGTCACGTTTTGGGGTTTCGCTGAACTTCCATGATTGTGCCTTTTGTCATCGGACGGGTCTGCCTTTTGACTTTTCTTTCAAATATAGCGGAGTCCTTTGCCCTGATCATTACCATCAGGATGAACGGCGCTGTCATCTGAATCCTAATCTTCCTTTTCTGCTGGATCAGTTTCAGGCAGTCCGCTTTAGCGAATTGGAGACCATTTCTTTGAAGCCAGATATTAAAAAGCAGCTGCGGGATTTTATCGACCTGCTCTATGATGAATATGTCGGCATCCATCTCAAATCCAAAAAATTTATAGATTCTCTGGGAGACTGGGGAAGCATTTTAAAAGATAAGAACGAGGAATAAATTGAATGAAAAAAATAGCTGTTGATGCTATGGGAGGGGACAATGCCCCTCAGGCTCTGGTGGAAGGAGCTAATCGAGCGGTACAGGAGTTTTTGGATATTGAAATTCTCCTTTATGGCGATGAAGCGAAAATCAAGCCTTATCTGACTGCTGGTGAGCGGATCCGCATCATCCACACGGAGGAGAAGATTGACTCGGACGACGAGCCGACCAAGGCCATCCGTCAGAAGAAAGAGGCTAGTATGGTACTGGCAGCCAAGGCTGTGAAGGCAGGGGAAGCAGATGCTATGCTATCTGCTGGAAATACTGGAGCACTTTTGGCAGCAGGATTCTTTATCGTGGGGCGTATCAAGAATATTGACCGACCGGGGCTCTTATCTACTATGCCAACGGTTGGAGGTCAGGGATTTGATATGCTGGATTTGGGAGCTAATGCTGAAAACACAGCCCATCATTTACACCAGTATGCGACTTTGGGTTCTTTCTATGCTGAAAATGTCCGAGGAATCAAGAAGCCGAGGGTGGGTCTCTTGAATAACGGAACAGAAAGTAGCAAGGGCGACCCTCTGCGCAAGGAAGCCTACGAGCTTTTAGCTGGGGATTCGACACTTAACTTTATCGGCAATGTAGAAGCGCGTGATTTGATGAATGATGTGGCGGATGTTGTCGTTGCAGATGGCTTTACTGGTAATGCTGTTCTGAAATCAATCGAAGGAACTGCTATCAGTATCATGGGTCAGCTGAAGAAGTCTATTTTAGGCGGTGGTTTCAAAGCTAAATTGGGAGCTTGGTTGCTCAAGGATAGCCTGCGAGGGCTCAAAAATAGTCTAGACTATTCTAGTGCAGGCGGTGCAGTTCTATTCGGTTTGAAAGCGCCTGTTGTCAAAACGCATGGCTCTAGCGATGCTAAGGCTGTTTATAGCACGATTCGTCAGATTCGGACCATGTTGGAAACGGATGTTGTTGGTAAATCGGTCATTGAATTTTCAGATGCAAAGGAGTAACCATGAGCGAAAAAGAAATTTATGCAAAAATTGTCGAAATCATTCAAGAACATGACAGCAGTAAGCTGCATGTCACTCCAGAGTTGAATTTGAAAGAAGAACTGGGAGTGGACTCTGTTGATTTGATGGAGTTTATCATCAATCTGGAAGAAGCTTTTGATATTGAGATTCCTGACGAGGATATGGATAACTTCAAAACAATTTCCGACGTGGTGGCTTATATCCACGAAAAACTGAAGAAGCAACATTAAAAATCAAAGATCGGTATCTTCCGGTCTTTTTTCGTATCTTGGAAAGGAAACGATTTCTTTAACTAGGTACATAAAGTTTATACGGAATTTCTTGTAAAATATATTCAAAGATGATAAAATGAGGGTATAAAACCACGAAAGGCGAATATTAAAATGTCTAATAAGTTATTATATTCGGGAAAGGCTAAGGATATTTTCTCTACAGATGATGAGCAAGTCATTCTGGCACGCTACAAGGACCAGGCAACGGCTTTTAATGGAGTCAAGAAGGAGCAGATTGCTGGTAAAGGAGTGCTCAACAACCAGATTTCATCTTTTATTTTTGAGAAACTCAATGCAGCTGGTGTGGCGACGCATTTCATTGAGAAGGTTTCGGATACAGACCAGCTAAATAAAAAAGTAGAGATTATTCCTTTGGAAGTGGTGCTGCGCAACTACACAGCGGGTTCTTTTTCCAAACGTTTTGGAGTAGAAGAGGGCATCGTGCTTGAAACTCCGATTGTGGAATTTTACTACAAAAATGACGATTTAGACGATCCTTTCATCAATGACGAGCATGTGAAATTCTTGAAGATTGCTAGCGACGAAGAAATTGCCTTTTTGAAAGAGGAGACTCGTCGAATCAACGAGCTTTTGTCAGACTGGTTCCGCCAAATCGGACTGAAATTGATTGATTTCAAGTTAGAGTTCGGCTTTGACAAAGATGGCAAGATTATTCTGGCAGATGAATTTTCACCAGACAATTGCCGCCTCTGGGATGCGGAAGGTCATCACATGGATAAGGATGTTTTCCGGCGTGGCCTTGGTGAACTGACAGATGTCTATCAGGTTGTTTGGGAAAAATTGCAGGCGATTAAATAAGGGCAGGGTGTGAAAAATCATGGACAAGCGTATTTTTGTAGAGAAGAAGAGTAACTTCGGCGTGAAGTCACAGAGCTTGGTGAGAGAGCTGACGCATAATCTTCAGTTGAAAACATTGTCAGATCTTCGGATGATTCAAGTTTATGATGTCTTTCATCTGGCAGAAGATTTGGTCGCTCGAGCTGAAAAGCATATTTTCTCTGAGCAAGTGACTGATAGATTGCTGACGGGGGAGGAAGTAGAGGCTGCACTTGCAGAGACAGCGTTTTTTGCCATCGAAGCGCTGCCGGGTCAGTTTGACCAACGAGCAGCCAGCTCTCAGGAGGCTCTCTTTTTGCTCGGTGCTGGGACAGATGTTCTGGTGAGAACCGCTCAGCTTTATTTGGTCAACAAAGACATCTCAGACAGCGAGTTGGCAGCAATCAAGAAATACTTGCTGAATCCAGTTGATTCACGCTTTAAAGATATTGAGCAACCAATCCAGCTGGAGCAATTCTCCGAGTCAGATAAGACCATTCCGGTTCTAGACTTCTTTAAGGACTATACAGAAGCGGACTTTAAGGCCTACAAGCAGGAGCATGGTCTGGCTATGGAAGTGGCAGATTTGCTCTTTATTCAAGACTATTTCAAGTCGATTGGCCGTTTCCCGACAGAGACTGAGCTTAAGGTTTTAGATACTTACTGGTCTGATCACTGTCGACATACGACCTTTGAGACGGAGTTGAAGAAGATTGATTTTTCGGCTTCTAAGTTTGAAAAGCAACTGCAGGTCACTTATGATAAATACTTGGCTATGCGCGATGAGCTGGGGCGTGGGGATAAACCACAGACTCTCATGGATATGGCGACTATTTTTGGTCGCTATGAGCGAGCTAATGGCCGTCTGGATGACATGGAAGTGTCTGATGAGATCAATGCCTGCTCAGTAGAGATTGAAGTGGATGTGGATGGTGTCAAGGAGCCTTGGCTGCTGATGTTTAAAAATGAAACCCACAACCACCCAACAGAAATTGAACCTTTTGGAGGGGCTGCGACCTGTATCGGAGGAGCCATTCGTGATCCGCTTTCTGGTCGTTCTTATGTTTATCAGGCTATGCGGATTTCAGGTGCGGGTGATATTACTCAGCCGATTGCTGAAACGCGGGCTGGCAAGCTCCCTCAGCAGGTCATTTCAAAAACTGCAGCGCACGGCTATTCTTCTTACGGGAATCAAATTGGTCTAGCAACGACCTATGTCCGTGAGTATTTCCATCCAGGCTTTGTAGCCAAGCGGATGGAGCTAGGTGCAGTTGTTGGTGCGGCTCCTAAGGAAAATGTTGTCCGTGAAAAGCCAGTAGCAGGTGATGTGGTCATCTTGCTGGGAGGTAAGACGGGCCGTGATGGCGTCGGCGGTGCAACAGGATCGTCCAAGGTACAGACAGCTGCGTCTGTGGAGACGGCTGGTGCGGAAGTCCAAAAAGGAAATGCTATAGAGGAGCGCAAGATTCAGCGCCTCTTCCGCGATGGCAATGTAACTCGCCTGATTAAGAAATCCAATGACTTTGGGGCTGGTGGGGTCTGCGTAGCTATTGGTGAATTGGCGGACGGACTGGAAATTGACCTTGACAAGGTACCACTCAAATACCAAGGACTTAACGGTACAGAAATCGCGATTTCTGAATCGCAGGAGCGGATGGCAGTAGTGGTACGCCCAGAAGATGTGGAACAATTTATCGCTGCAGCAGCTAAGGAAAATCTGCTGGCAGTTGTAGTAGCAAAAGTGACAGAAAAGCCGAATCTGGTTAT
The DNA here is from genome assembly GCF_032387735.1 of Streptococcus sp. DTU_2020_1000888_1_SI_GRL_NUU_041A. NCBI lineage: Bacteria > Bacillati > Bacillota > Bacilli > Lactobacillales > Streptococcaceae > Streptococcus > Streptococcus sp. DTU_2020_1000888_1_SI_GRL_NUU_041A. The sequence continues at coordinate 34,298 of NZ_CP135591.1, forward strand.
GCACTGGAACGGGGAAACCATCGTAGATATTGAGCGGAGTTTTCTAGATACCAATGGTGTGCGCGTGGTTGTGGATGCCAAGGTTGTGGATTCCCAAGCAGCATTGCCAGGGCAGACTGTGACTTCTGAAGCGACTTTGGAGCAGGACCTCAAGAGCTTGCTCAGCGACCTCAATCATACCAGTCAAAAGGGGCTGCAGACCATCTTTGACAGCTCTGTTGGTCGTTCTACTGTCAATCATCCTATCGGCGGGCGCTACCAAATTACGCGGACTGAGGCTTCTGTGCAGAAGCTGCCAGTTGAGCATGGCAAGACAGAGACTGTATCTGTGATGGCCCAGGGCTACAATCCTTATGTGGCAGCTTGGTCACCTTATCATGGAGCAGCTTATGCAGTGATTGAAGCGACAGCTCGCTTGGTTGCTGCTGGTTCGGACTGGTCCAAGGCTCGCTTCTCTTATCAGGAATACTTTGAGCGGATGGATAAGCAGGCCGAGCGTTTTGGACAGCCGGTCTCTGCTCTGCTTGGTTCGATTGAAGCCCAGATTCAGCTAGGTTTGCCGTCTATCGGTGGCAAGGATTCCATGAGCGGAACTTTTGAAGAATTGACCGTACCGCCGACCTTAGTAGCTTTTGGCGTGACTACTTCAACTGCTGGGCGCATCCTGTCTCCAGAGTTTAAGGCGGCAGGAGAGTCTATCTACTATCTGCCAGGGCAGTTCCTGTCTCAGGATATTGACTTTGACTTAATCAAGAATAACTTTGAAAATTTTGCGGCCATTCAGGATAAGTATGAGATTACCGCTGCCGCTGCTGTCAAATATGGTGGTCTGGCAGAGAGTCTGGCCTTGATGAGCTTTGGTAATCGCATCGGTGCTCAAGTGGATGTTGCTGATTTGCCTTCCGTTTTGCAGGCGCAACTGGGCGGATTTGTCTTTACCAGTCCGGAGCAGGATATTCCAGGCGCAGTGAAGATCGGTCAGACCAAGCCAGACTTTACCCTGATTGTCAATGGTGTCCAGCTTGAGGGAGCAGAGCTTTTGGCAAGCTTTGAAGGCCGACTAGAGTCTATCTACCCGACAGAATTTAAACAGGAAACAGTTATTGAAGAAGTGCCGGCTCTTGTCTCTGATACAGTTATCAAAGCCAAAGAGACAGTAGCGGAGCCGTTAGTTTACATTCCAGTCTTCCCTGGAACCAACTCAGAATACGACTCAGCCAAAGCCTTTGAAGCAGCTGGAGCCAAGGTCAATCTAGTTCCATTCGTTACTTTGGATGAAGCAGCCATTGTTCAGTCCGTTGACACCATGGTTGACAACATTGACAAGGCAAATATCATCTTCTTTGCAGGCGGCTTCTCTGCTGCAGATGAGCCAGATGGATCCGCTAAGTTTATCGTCAACATCTTGCTAAACGAGAAGGTCAAGAAAGCCATCGATGCTTTCATTGCTCGCGGCGGTCTCATCATTGGTATCTGTAATGGCTTCCAGGCTCTGGTTAAATCCGGCCTTCTTCCTTACGGGAACTTCGAAGAAGCAGGGGCTAGCAGCCCAACTCTCTTTTATAATGATGCCAACCAGCACGTGGCTAAGATGGTTGAAACCCGCATTGCCAATACCAACTCGCCTTGGCTAGCTGGTGTGCAAGTGGGAGATATCCATACCATTCCGGTTTCACATGGTGAAGGGAAATTTGTCGTGACGGCTGAGGAATTTGCTGAGCTGCGTGACAATGGTCAGATTTGGAGTCAGTACGTGGACTTTGACGGTCAGCCAAGCATGGACAGCAAGTATAATCCAAACGGCTCTCTCTACGCTATCGAAGGAATTATGAGTAAGAACGGCCAAATCATCGGGAAGATGGGGCACTCAGAGCGTTATGAAGACGGTCTTTTCCAAAATATTCCAGGTCAGAAAGACCAGAAATTGTTTGAAAGCGCCGTTCGTTATTTCCAAGCGAGTCACGAATAAAGTTGGCTTGCAAGAGCAAGCAATCAAAGAAGGAGTCTGCTTGGCCTGTTAGGCCAGGTTTTCTCCCTTTTACAAGACAAAAGAATTTAGGTAAAACAATGACATACGAAGTAAAGTCACTGAATGAAGAGTGCGGTATTTTTGGAATCTGGGGCCATCCACAGGCGGCTCAGGTCACCTATTTCGGACTTCATAGTCTGCAGCACCGAGGTCAGGAAGGAGCAGGCATCCTGTCAAACGACCATGGAAAGCTCAAACGCCACCGCGATTTGGGATTGGTTGCAGAGGTCTTTAAAAACCCAGCAGACTTGGATAATCTGACAGGAGAAGCAGCCATCGGCCATGTCCGTTATGCAACGTCTGGTGGGGCCTCCATCAACAATGTCCAGCCTTTCTTTTTCAGTTTCTATGATATGCAGATGGGCTTGGCGCATAATGGCAATCTTACCAATGCCTATTCACTGAGACGGGAGTTGGAAAAGAAGGGTTCCATCTTTGCTAGCTCGTCTGATACGGAAATTCTCATACACTTGATTCGCCATAGCGAGCAGGAAAATTTCTTAGACAAGCTCAAGGAATCCTTGAGACGAATTCAGGGCGGCTTTGCCTATCTCATCATGAGAGAGGACAAGCTCTACGCTGCGCTGGATCCTAATGGCTTTCGTCCTTTGTCCATCGGCCGCATGAAAAATGGGGCCTGGGTCGTTTCCAGTGAAACCTGTGCTTTTGAAGTGGTGGGTGCCGAATGGGTGCGTGACCTTGAGCCAGGGGAAATCGTGATTATCGATGATAAAGGTGTGACCTACGACAGCTATACGACAGATACCCAGCTGGCTATTTGCTCAATGGAATATGTCTATTTCGCTCGACCGGACAGCGTCATTCACGGGGTCAATGTCCATGCAGCCCGCAAGCGGATGGGCCGCAGACTGGCTCAGGAATTCCAGCATGAGGCAGATATCGTTGTCGGCGTACCGAATTCTTCCCTGTCAGCAGCCTCTGGCTTTTCCGAAGAGTCTGGCCTGCCAAATGAAATGGGCCTGATTAAAAATCAATACATCCAACGGACTTTTATCCAGCCGACGCAGGAGTTGCGAGAGCAAGGAGTTCGTATGAAATTATCTGCCGTTTCCAGCATTGTCAAGGGCAAGCGCGTGGTCATGGTGGATGACTCTATCGTACGGGGAACAACCAGCCGACGCATCGTCCAGCTCCTACGAGATGCAGGTGCAGCTGAAGTCCATGTGGCTATCGGCAGTCCAGAACTTAAATATCCATGTTTCTATGGCATTGATATTCAGAATCGACGCGAGCTCATCTCGGCTAATCATACGGTTGATGAGGTCTGTGAGATTATAGGAGCTGACAGCTTGACTTACCTGTCGCTGGAAGGTCTCATTGAATCAGTTGGTATTGAGACGGAAGCTCCGAATGGCGGACTTTGTGTGGCTTACTTTGACGGTCAGTACCCAACTCCGCTCTATGACTATGAAGAGCGCTATCTGGAAAGCCTGAAGGAAAAGACAAGTTTTTATTAAAACGAGGTCAGCGGTTCTTGTCGCAATCTTTTTCAAAAATAAGAGTAAGGAAGAAAATTATGACAAATAAAAATGCATACGCTCAATCCGGTGTGGATGTTGAAGCAGGTTATGAAGTTGTTGAGCGAATCAAAAAGCATGTGGCACGTACAGAGCGGGCTGGTGTCATGGGGGCGCTGGGTGGCTTTGGTGGCATGTTCGACCTGTCTCAGACTGGGGTCAAGGAGCCAGTGCTGATTTCTGGTACGGATGGGGTCGGAACCAAGCTCATGCTGGCCATTCAGTATGACAAGCACGATACCATTGGGCAGGACTGTGTGGCTATGTGTGTCAACGACATCATTGCTGCAGGGGCTGAGCCCCTTTACTTCCTGGACTATATTGCCACTGGGAAAAATGAACCAGCAAAGCTGGAGCAAGTTGTTGCCGGTGTGGCTGAAGGCTGTGTTCAGTCTGGAGCTGCCTTGATTGGCGGGGAAACCGCTGAAATGCCAGGTATGTACGGTGAAGATGATTATGACCTAGCTGGTTTTGCTGTCGGGGTTGCTGAAAAGTCAGAGATTATTGATGGCTCTAACGTCGCAGAGGGCGATGTCCTTTTGGGATTGGCTTCCAGTGGCATCCACTCAAATGGTTATTCTCTCGTTCGTCGTGTTTTTGCGGACTATATTGGTGAGGAAGAACTGCCAGAATTGGAAGGTAAGAAACTCAAGGAAGTGCTGCTTGAGCCGACTCGTATCTATGTCAAGGCTTTGCTGCCGCTGATTAAGGAAAAGCTGGTTCATGGGATTGCCCATATTACTGGTGGCGGTTTTATCGAAAATGTGCCTCGCATGTTTGCCGATGACTTGGCTGCTGAGATTGAAGAAGATAAGATTCCAGTCTTGCCGATTTTTAAGGCTTTAGAAAAATATGGTCATATCAAGCACCAAGAAATGTTTGAAATCTTCAATATGGGACTAGGGATGATTTTGGCAGTTGCTCCTGAAAATGTGAATCGTGTCAAAGAACTTCTTGACGAGCCTGTTTATGAAGTTGGCCGGATTGTCAAAAAAGAAAGTGAAAGTGTCCTTATCAAATGAAAAAAATTGCCGTTTTTGCTTCGGGAAATGGATCAAATTTCCAAGTGATTGCTGAGCAGTTTCCTGTTGAATTTGTTTTTTCAGACCATCGCGATGCCTATGTGCTTGATCGGGCGGATAAGCTAGGTGTCAAAAGCTATGCCTTTGAGCTTAGAGAGTTTGACAGCAAGGTGGCTTACGAGCAAGCCATTGTAGACCTGCTAGAAGCGCATCAGATTGACTTGGTTTGCCTAGCAGGCTATATGAAAATTATCGGGCCCACCTTGCTTAGTGCTTATGAAGGCCGTATCATCAATATCCATCCAGCCTATCTGCCAGAATTTCCAGGCGCTCATGGCATTGAGGATGCTTGGAATGCTGGCGTGGACCAGTCTGGTGTGACCATTCATTGGGCGGACTCGGGCGTTGACACTGGCAAGATCATCCAGCAAGTGCGCGTGCCTCGACTAGCTGATGATACAATTGAAAGTTTTGAAGAACGCATCCATGCCGCCGAGTATCAACTCTATCCTCAAGTGCTGGAGAGTTTAGGGGTAGGGAGAAGGTAAGAAGTAAATCAAGTTTTGATTGTGCAATATTGCTAGGAGAAAAAATGATTGAGCTGAAATTAGTAGATGAGAGCAGCTTTCAGGCAGTGCTGGATTTGAAAATATCTGAAGCTGATAAACGAGCACGTTTCGTGGCTCCAAATGTGCGCTCTTTAGCTGACGCATGGCTCTACCGGAAAAATGAAGATGTGTTTCCGATGGCAATCTATTGGGATAAGCAAGTGGTTGGCTTTCTCCTACTGGAAATAGACAAGGATGAAGCGGAATACTTTATCTGGCGGATAATGATTGGTCAGCAGTACCAAGGAAGAGGCTATGGTCGAAAAGCCTTGGAAGTTCTGATCAAAAAGGCTCAGATGGATAGAGCTTGTAGTCATATTATCGCAGATTATGTAGTTGGAAATGAAAAAATGAAGCGCCTGCTGACTAGTCTGGGTTTTCAGGAAACAGGATTTATAGAAGAGAATAACGAAGTCGCTATGCGCTTGGATCTAAAGAAAGAGGAATAGAATGACGAAAAAAGCCCTAATCAGTGTATCAGACAAGACAGGCATTGTAGAATTTGCGAAAGAGCTGAAAGCTCTGGGCTGGGATATCATCTCAACCGGTGGTACCAAGGTGGCCTTAGACAATGAAGGAGTGGGCACCATTGCCATTGATGATGTGACTGGCTTTCCAGAGATGATGGATGGCCGTGTCAAGACCCTCCACCCAAACATTCACGGCGGCCTCTTGGCTCGTCGGGACTTGGATAGCCACCTGCAAGCAGCCAAGGAGAATCAGATTGAACTCATTGACCTGGTCGTGGTGAACCTTTATCCTTTTAAAGAAACCATTCTCAAGCCAGGTGTGGAGTATGCGGACGCAGTGGAAAATATTGACATCGGTGGGCCCTCTATGCTCCGCTCTGCGGCTAAAAATCATGCCAGCGTGACAGTTGTTGTAGATCCGGCTGATTATGCTCTTGTTCTGGAAGAGTTGGCAGCAAATGGCCAAACGACCTATGAAACGCGGCAACGTTTGGCAGCGAAGGTTTTCCGTCATACAGCAGCTTATGATGCTTTGATTGCAGATTATTTCACGGATCAGGTGGGCGAAAGCAAGCCTGAAAAGCTGACCTTGACCTATGAACTCAAGCAGCCCATGCGCTACGGGGAAAACCCCCAGCAGGATGCGGATTTCTATCAGACGGCCTTGCCACTGGACTATTCCATCGCTTCCGCCAAGCAGCTGAATGGAAAAGAGTTGTCTTTCAATAACATTCGCGATGCCGATGCGGCCATTCGGATTATTCGAGATTTCAAGTATCGGCCAACTGTTGTGGCGCTAAAACATATGAATCCATGTGGTATCGGTCAGGCAGATGATATCGAGACAGCTTGGGACTATGCTTATGAATCTGATCCAGTTTCTATTTTTGGTGGAATTGTCGTCCTCAACCGTGAGGTGGATGCTGCGACAGCTGAGAAGATGCACGGTATTTTCCTAGAAATTATCATCGCACCTAGCTACACGGCAGAAGCGCTAGCTATTTTGACCAATAAAAAGAAAAATCTGCGGATTTTGGAGTTGGCTTTTGATGCGCAAGCAGCTTCTGGAACCGAGAAGGAAGTGACCGGTGTTCTAGGTGGTCTCCTCGTGCAAAACCAAGATGTTATCGAGGAAAATCCAGCTGATTGGCAAGTCGTGACCAAGCGCCAGCCGAGCGAGCAGGAGCGTGTGGCTTTGGAATTTGCTTGGAAGTCCGTCAAATATGTCAAATCTAATGGTATCATCATCACCAATGACCGTCAGGTGCTGGGAGTCGGTCCCGGTCAGACCAACCGTGTGGCTTCTGTCAAGATTGCTATTGAGCAAGCCCAAGATCGCCTTGACGGTGCCGCTCTGGCTTCTGACGCCTTCTTCCCTTTTGCGGACAATATCGAAGAGATCGCAGCCGCTGGCATCAAAGCTATCATCCAGCCTGGTGGATCTGTCCGTGATGAGGAATCTATTATCGCGGCTGACAAGCATGGCTTGACTATGATATTCACCAGCGTACGGCATTTTAGGCATTAAGAAATAGAAAAAATCCTCGGCTCGACCGAGGATTTTTGAGTAGACTTATACTCAATGAAAATCATGAACAAACTAAGCAGGAGCAGTCTGCTCAAAGCACTGGTTTGAAGTGGTTGAGGAGCGCGAAAGCGACTTATTTAGGGTAGATATAGGTCAGGCGGCCCCAGTAGGAAGCAGTTGGGTCAAACCAGCCACGGAAGTTGCTGATGTACTGCTTGCCGAGATAGTTAGACTCTTGGATCTGGATGCGGGTATTGGATTCGACATGCGTGACGACACCAACATGGCCGTAGCCGCCGTCATCCCAGCAGGCGATGGCGCCAACCTCAGGCGTACTGCCGGTACGGAATCCAGCTCTTCTGGCACTAGCTGCCCATTGACCGCCGTTGCCCCAGTAATTTCCTGCCCAAGGAGCTAGAGCCTTGGCTCCCCAAGTACATTGACCGACAGGATAAGTTGTCGCATTAGCAGCGGCATAGTTTGGCTGAATATTAGCTGATTGAACGCTTGATTTCTCAACCTGATAGCTAGTTCCAGTCAAACCAATCAGTTGTCCCGCTTTTCTACGATAGACATGGGTATGGAATAGACCGTTCCCCTTGTGTTTCTGAGTGTCCACGGTGAATTTGTAGGTTCCATTGCCAACCTTATTGGCGGTATACCATTGTAAATCATCTTGTCCATTGGCTTCTGACCAAGTTGGCAGAATAATATCGCCATCTCCGTAGGCGTCTGTCACTGTCACCTCGTAGCGATTAGCATCGGATTTCTTGACTGCAACCTTGGCTTGAATTTGGTCGGTAGACATTGGTGTGGGATCAGCTGCGTAGTTGTGTTCGCTACCATCATTGTAAGTGATATAGACATGATTATTATAGGTCCCAGACAAAGCCTGATGATTGCGGATATCAAAGGTCGCACTGAAGGTTCCGTCTCCGTTAGGCGTTGCCTTATACCATTTAAGATTGCTCTGATTGCTAGTGCTCCAAATGGGAACTTGGACAGACTTTATGGGTTTAGATAAAGCTGTTTCAGTGATTTTTACAGTATAGGTTCCTTGTTTGGGGTTGATATTTTCTATAGTAAAAAGCGGCTTTTGCTCCTCTTCAGAAGGCAATTTTCCACTATCAACTTCAACTGTCGTTCCTGTTATACCAGTTGATTCCGGTTGAACATAGCTTTGGCCGTAAAGGTGGATATTGTAAGTCCCAGTGTCGTAGTTATGCTTTCTGAGTTCCACCCGAGCGCTGTAGCTGCCATCTGGATTTTTGCTTGCTTCGTACCATTGTAAATCATCTTGCCCTTTCTTATCAGACCAAGTTGGAAGAACAATTCGATGCATGGTGTCAGGTACGTTTTTGACAGTAATTTCCATGATACCGGTCTGAGGGAAGCTGGTCTCAACAGTAGGATTAGGTTTTTCTAAATTGAAAGTGGTTCCGTTTAAGCCAATCATCTTACCATCTTTATTTTCATAAGTATGAATGTGATAAGTTCCATAGCCTTTGTGATTTGAAAGTTCAAATTCAGTAATATCTTGTCCTGCATTGTACCATTTGATATCATCTTGTCCATTTTCATCAGACCAAACAGCATGTAAAATATTGGAATTTATTTGGTCTTTGTTGCGATTAAAGTGAATTTGAGCGGTTTTCCCTAGGATATTAGAGGTGACATTAACGGCTGGTTTATCGAGAGTAAAGGTTGTTCCATTCAAACCAATTAATTTTCCATAGAGATCAATATAGGTATGAACATGAAAGGTTCCGTAACCTGGATGGCTACTCAGGTTAATGTCAGTGTTAGTAGTAGTTGTTGATGGCGCTTCATACCATTTGATATCATCCTGTCCGTTCTCGTCAGACCAAACAGCGTGGAGAATACGATGAGGTTCTTGAGCTTGGGAACGGGTATAACTAATAGAGGCTGTACGATCGTTCACAGTCACATCGACATTGCTGGCACGATCAGTAGGGCCTAGAATTTTGACTTCAGATTCAGGCGTTTCGGTCGCATGAACTGTTGAGTGGCTTGCAAAGAGACCTAGGACAGCTCCGGATAATAAAAACAGTTTTTGATATTTCTTCATAAAACTCCTTTGTGAGAATGGTTTTGGATGGGCCCACCTGTATTATTCGGAAAACTTATTTGAAAATGATAGTAAATTTGACAAGTCCTGAATATCTTTTGTCTACAATGGGTACAATCCACTCAAAAAGGAGAATGCAGAAGCCAACAATAATTACGGCGATCATATAGAAGAGGCATTCTTTTTCTCATTAGAATGGAATAAAACGAACGATTATGATATAATTTAGATAAATAATTCGTAAAAATGGCAATAATTTTTACGTGGTGTGTTAGCTTGGTGCGTAAGCGCCTGTGATATTTGATATTGAGGTATCTTAGCTATGAAGCTTTTAGTCGTTGGTTCAGGCGGTCGTGAGCACGCGATTGCCAAGAAGTTGTTGGAGTCTAAGGATGTGGAGCAGGTTTTTGTCGCTCCTGGAAATGATGGCATGACCTTGGATGGGTTGGATTTAGTAAACATTGGAATTTCCGAACATTCTAAACTAATTGAATTTGCCAAGGAGAATGATATTGCTTGGTCCTTTATCGGTCCGGATGATGCCCTGGCAGCTGGAATTGTAGATGATTTTAACCAAGCTGGACTCAAGGCTTTCGGTCCATCTCGTTTAGCAGCGGAGCTGGAGTGGTCCAAGGATTTTGCTAAGGAAATCATGGTCAAATACGGTGTTCCGACAGCAGCCTATGGCACATTTTCCGACTTTGAGGAAGCTAAAGCCTACATCGAAAAGCAGGGAGCGCCTATCGTGGTCAAGGCGGACGGATTAGCCTTGGGCAAGGGCGTGGTCGTAGCGGAGACCGTAGAGCAGGCGGTTGAGGCAACTCACGATATGCTCTTGGACAATAAGTTCGGCGACAGCGGTGCGCGTGTGGTTATCGAGGAGTTTCTAGACGGTGAGGAGTTTTCCCTATTTGCCTTTGTCAATGGCGACAAGTTTTACATCCTGCCGACGGCCCAGGACCATAAGCGGGCCTATGATGGGGACAAGGGGCCCAATACAGGCGGTATGGGAGCCTATGCGCCAGTGCCTCACTTGCCACAAAGCGTGGTGGATCAGTCAGTTGAGACGATTATCAAGCCGGTTCTCAAAGGCATGATAACTGAGGGCCGACCTTATCTGGGCGTGCTCTACGCTGGGCTGATTCTGACAGCAGATGGTCCTAAGGTCATCGAGTTCAACTCGCGCTTCGGCGATCCGGAGACCCAGATTATCCTGCCGCGCTTGACGTCTGACTTTGCGCAGAACATCACGGACATTTTGGACAAGAAGGAGCCGACTATCACCTGGCTGGATGAGGGCGTGACCCTTGGCGTGGTTGTCGCATCAAATGGCTACCCGCTGGACTATAAGAAAGGCCTGCCTCTGCCGGAGAAGACAGCCGGCGACATCATCACCTACTATGCTGGGGCTAAGTTTGCGGAAAATAGCAGAGCACTGCTGTCGAATGGCGGCCGAGTGTACATGCTGGTCACCACAGCAGATACCGTCTCAGCTGCGCAGGAAAGAATCTACGACCAACTAAAAAAACAAGACACAACAGGACTTTTTTATAGACATGATATTGGTGGTAAGGCTTTGTAAATCAAATCTATGAAACTTTTAGCCGTGAGACTTAAAAATAGACTTCAGGTATTTGAAAAATGAAAAATAGGTTGCTATTTTTAGAAGGTTCAAGCTTGACCTCACGAGAAACTTTGACAGTTTTGTTGAAAGAAGGCTATAAAATTGATGTGTTATCTCCTAGAAGATTTTCCATTGCACACTTCAGTCGTCTAACCCATAGAGTTCCGATAGTTGATGTGAATCGTTTTCCTGTAGATTATCTGAGACAGGTTAGTCAGTTGCTTCATAAAACCAATTACAAGGCCATTTTGCCAACACATGAAGAAGGCTGGTTATTGGCAAATGGGAAACAATTTTTGCCTCAATCGCTACCAATCGCCCTTGCTGATCAAGAGCAGTTTGAAAAGTTGGCTGGGAAGATTGCTTTTGCTGAAACTGCGGATTTGTTAGGACTGCCTACACCTAAGTGGGAGCATGTGAAAGATGCAGACTCCATCCGGCTAGACTATCCTTATTGGCTGAAAGCAGATTATGGTACGGCTGGTCGCTCGGTTTATAAGATTTCAAGTAAGAAAGATTTGGATGAAGTGACGAGCAAATTAACAGCGAGTGATGAGGAATGGATGGTTCAGCAAGACATAGTTGGAGACTATGGTCAGGTTCAAGCAGTGTTTGATCATGGAGAATTACTCGCAGTGCATTCTAGCGTAAAAGTAGGTTCTGGCGCGGGTGGTTCGGCTGCGGCAAGATTAGGCATAGAATCTAAAAGAACGAGAGAGCATGTTGAAAAATTAGGACAATATATACAATGGCATGGTTGCCTAACCCTAGATTTTATACGTAGGGGAGACCAATTTTACTATATAGAGTGTAACCCTAGAATGGTAGAGCCTGCTAACGCCTATAAAGCAGGAGTTAATTTTCCAAAAATCATGATAGAACTAGCCAGTCACAGCTACGCTAAATCTGAGGTCATTCTTGGTCAAGCAGGCATTGAGACGCATAGTCTGATGGCTTTGATTATTGGAACAGCTGAGAAGACGAAAAGTAGAAGAAAAATATTGCAGACAATAAAGTACTGGCTTTTAAGACGTGATAGTGAAGAAGTGTTGACACCTGTCTGGAAGGATTTGCCGAGCATTATACCTCTTGTGACAATTATACTTCGTTTATTGCTAAAACCTAAGAGCGTTGAAAATCTGGTTAATCAGACTGTTAAACATTATAGTGTTGAATCAGCCACTGTAAAAAATATTGAGCAAAAGAATTAGTTTATTCAGAGGAGAAAATATGAAACCAATTATTTCCATCATTATGGGCTCCAAATCCGACTGGGCAACCATGCAAAAAACAGCCCAAGTCTTAGACCGCTTTGGTGTAGCCTATGAAAAGAAAGTCGTCTCTGCCCACCGCACGCCTGACATCATGTTCCAACATGCGGAAGAAGCTCGCAGTCGCGGTATCAAAGTTATTATTGCAGGTGCTGGTGGTGCCGCCCATTTGCCAGGAATGGTAGCAGCTAAAACCACTCTGCCTGTTATCGGTGTACCGGTCAAATCACGCGCTCTCAGCGGTCTGGACTCTCTTTATTCGATTGTGCAGATGCCAGGCGGTGTGCCAGTGGCAACTATGGCTATTGGGGAAGCAGGAGCAACAAATGCGGCTCTCTTTGCCCTCCGCCTTCTTTCAGTAGAGGATCAGGCTATTGCGACAGCTTTGGCGGATTTTGCAGAAGAACAAGGAAAAATTGCTGAGGAGTCTACGAATGAGCTCATCTAAAACAATCGGAATCATCGGTGGTGGTCAGTTGGGGCAGATGATGGCCATTTCTGCTATCTACATGGGGCACAAGGTCATCGCGCTGGATCCTGCGGCGGATTGCCCAGCCTCTCGCGTGGCAGAGATTATCGTAGCGCCTTATAATGACGTGGACGCCCTGCGTCAGCTGGCTGAGCGTTGCGATGTCCTGACCTATGAGTTTGAAAATGTCGATGCGGACGGTTTGGATGCCGTTATCAAGGATGGTCAGCTCCCTCAAGGAACGGACCTGCTCCGCATTTCTCAAAATCGGATTTTTGAAAAGGATTTTCTCGCAAACAAGGCTCAAGTCACCGTGGCACCCTACAAAGTCGTGACTTCTAGTCAAGACTTGGAAGACATCGACCTGTCGAAAAATTATGTCCTCAAGACTGCGACTGGTGGCTATGACGGACATGGGCAAAAGGTCATTCGCTCAGAAGCAGATTTGGAAGGAGCCTATGTGCTAGCGGATTCAGCAGCCTGTGTTTTGGAAGAATTTGTCAACTTTGACCTTGAAATTTCTGTCATTGTATCAGGAAATGGCAAGGATGTGACGGTTTTCCCAGTTCAGGAAAACATCCACCGCAACAATATCCTGTCTAAGACCATTGTGCCAGCTCGCATTTCTGATAGTCTAGCTGACAAGGCCAAAGCAATGGCGGTGCGAATCGCAGAACAGCTCAAGCTGTCTGGAACCCTCTGCGTGGAAATGTTTGCGACGGCTGATGACATCATCGTCAATGAGATTGCTCCACGTCCACACAATTCTGGCCACTACTCAATTGAAGCCTGCGACTTCTCGCAGTTTGATACCCATATTCTGGGCGTCCTTGGAGCACCGTTGCCAGCTATCCACCTGCATGCGCCGGCCGTCATGCTCAACGTTCTTGGCCAGCATGTCGAGGCCGCTGAAAAATATATCACAGAAAATCCAAGCGCCCACCTCCACCTGTATGGTAAAATAGAAGCGAAGCACAACCGCAAAATGGGGCATGTGACTTTGTTTAGTGATACGCCGGATAGTGTGGTTGAGTTTGGGGAGGGAATTGATTTTTGAAATGACAGAAGAATTTGATGAATTGCTAGATGATGAAATAACTACCGTTACACTGACTTATACGGACGATTTGATTGTTCCAGAGATTGCGGATAGAGAGGGGATTCATATTTTAGAGAGAGCTGGCAATCAGCTAGTCTTAGAATATTCTTGTTCCGTGAAGGAAGTTAAGGATTATCTGAGTAGTTACGGCCTGCCTAGACATCCTGAGAGAATTTCATTTGAATTTTCTATACATGAAGACTCAAAAAATGATAATCTTTAAAGCTAAATGGAGACCAGTTTATGATTCAAATTATTGTCAACGCTTTTGTGGAGGAAGGAAAAGAAATCGCCGTTGTGGAAGTGCTCTTTGCCAGCAGCGACCAGGAAACAGTAAAGGCCAAATATCAAGAACTGACAGCTCAGTATCCAGACAATTATTTGGCAATCTTCGACTTGCCGCTGGATACTGACCTTAACACCCTGCCACACTATCCGTCGGTGGCGATAAGCAAGGAGGAGTTTGATTAGCCTATGAAAACTATCGGTCTGATTGGCGGTATGAGTTGGGAAAGTACCACCTCTTACTACCAAATCATCAACGAAACCATCAAAAAAGAGCTAGGTGGCTTGCATTCAGCTAAGATTCTGCTTTACAGTGTTGATTTTGCAGAGGTTGAGCATTATCAAGCAGTCGGAGACTGGGAGAAAAGCGCTCAACTTTTGACAGATATTGCTCAGCGCTTGGAGCAAGCAGGTGCAGATTTCATTGTTATTTGCACCAACACCATGCACAAGGTTGCTCCGCAGATACAAGAACAGATTACGATTCCAATCTTGCATATTGCGCAGGCAACTGCGCAGGCCTTGTTGGCTGACGGTATTCAAAAAGTCGGTCTCCTAGGAACCAAGTACACCATGACTCAAGATTTTTACAAGGAGAAATTAATAGAGTCTGGGTTAGAAGTGCTGATTCCAGACCAAGCTGGTATTACAGAAGTCAATCGGATTATTTATGACGAGCTCTGTCTAGGAGATATCAACGAAAGCTCAAAGCAGACTTATCTTGCCGTTATAGATGATTTGAAAAAAGCAGGCGCTGAAGCTGTTATCTTGGGTTGTACCGAGATTGGTCTCCTCGTTAAGCAATTCGATACTGACCTGCCTCTCTACGACACAACGGTGATTCATGCGGAGAAAGCAGCGGAGTGGGCGGTAAAAGTTTAAGAAACCAAGTACAACAGCAAAATAGGATACGTAATCTTGTTTAGTGATGCGCCGGATAGCGTGGTTGAGTTTGGGGAGCAAGACAGGACTCCAGTTATAAGGTCCGTCGTCTTACCCCTGTAAAGTTGACTAGGCTTGTCGTAGTGGATAAAGTCAGCAAGAGAAGTCAGTCAACTACTGCTAGAAGGGATTGATTTTTAAAATGATAGAAGAATTTGATGATGTATTTGAAGATGATATTACTACTCTGACATTTACTTATGCGGATGATGTAGTCATTCCAGAAATTCCGGATGCAGAAGGTATTCATATTGTAGAGATAACAAATAATCAGCTAGTTATAGAGCATACGCGCGATGATGATGAGGTCTATGATTATATAAAGAGTTTTGGATTAACAAGTCGTCCTATAAAACTTTCAATTGAATTTTGTGTTTACGAAGATTCTGAGGAAGAAGAAAATTTTTAGAATTTAATGGAGAAAATCTATGATTCAAATCATCGTCAATGCTTTTGTGGAAAAGGATAAGACTGGAGCTGTTGTAGAAGCCTTGTTTGCTAGTAGCAATCACGAAAAGGTGAAAGTCAAGTATGAAGAGCTAGTTGCTCAATACCCCGAAAACTATTTAGCAATTTATTATGATTTGCCATTGGATACTGATTTGAACACACTAGATCACTATCCATCTGTATGGATTGGGAAAGAAGAGTTTGAATAAGGTTTCTCTCGATTGCTTAGCTGTTGTGAAACATCAACAGAATATTACATATAAAAACTAGAGAGGAAAGAACACCAGGTTCCATTAATTTGGACCGAACAATCAATCTTTGATAGAATAAAATAAATAAAAAGAAAGGAACAAGGGTATTCGTATTAACTAAAAATGAATATAGGGTACGAACTTTGATGACACGTTGAAGTTGCGGAATATTTTGTGACACAGGAAAATAGAGTACCTCCCTCACATGTACGTTAAATTGAAAACATAGTACAATCAGATCAAGGATATGTCTGTGTTTTAGTAGTGAGCTGGAGTTTGTTGATATGCTTGAAGATAAGAGGAATAGTAATATGAAGAAAGTATTTATATCACATAGTAGTAAGGATAAGGACTTTTTTGTGAGGCCGTTGGTTGATAATTTAAAAAAGAGTCTTGGAGAAGACCGCCTAGTTTACGATGAATTAACATTTGAATCGGGGGCAAAAATAATAGAAGAAATCCGCCAAACAATCGATATGACTGATTTATTCGTCATATTATTATCAGAAAATTCATTATCTTCTGAATGGGTAAAACAAGAAATTCTTTGGGCAAAAAATCTAGACTCTAATTTTTTAGATGAACAGAGAATAATGCCAGTAATCATTGATGATATAACTAAAGATAATCAAGAGATTCCAGAATGGTTAAAAAAATATAACTTAAGAAATGTTAAATCACCAAGCAAGCTATCAAGAATGATATTTTCAAGAGTCACAGAAATTTCTTGGAAAAACAGTGAGTTTTTAAAGAAAAAAACAAATTTATTTGTCGGTCGTAATTCTGAGATGGAGAGTTTTGAGAGTAGGATTAATGATTTTACAATTGAAAAAACAAATTTTATTATAGCATCTGGAATGAGCACAGTGGGGAGGAGGAGTTTTTTAAAGAGAGCATTAAATAAAACTGGTATAGTAAGGGAGTCTTACTCCCCTCCAATAATTGTTTTGGATGGGCACCAAAGTATAGAGGATTTTATAAAGGAATTATCTAATGTTTCAGACTTGGATGTTGATATTGACTTAATGAGTAGCACTTTAGATAAAAAAATTGACCTTGCATTTGACTTGTTACGCGTTCTAAATACTGACTTGAAAGATAAACTGTTTATAGATGACCAAGGAGCTATTGTAACTCATACTGGAGAATTGGCGTACTGGTTTAAACAAATAGTTGAAAAATTTAATTCAAGCGATTATGTTGATATATCAACTTGTATAATGAGTAAGTATAAACCCCACTTTATATATTCCTTAAAGAATATGTTCCATCTTCACATAGATGTATTGAGTCCTAGTGATAGAAATAAGTTACTTTTCCAATATAGCAATCTTAATGATTTGATATTAGATAAGCCAGAATTAGCAGCTATAAGTCAACTATTTTCAGGATTTCCTGAAGAAATATTCTATACAATTGATGTCATTAAGGAAAATTCAAAAGAATACTTTTATAAAAACACACACATTATTTCAGACTATTCAGACAACAAAATACAGTCAATAATTTCAGGGTTTAATTATACTGACAATGATAATAAAGTATTGAAAATATTGTCTAAGTTTAACTTTATCAATTTAGAATCCTTATCTAAAATTTTGGAATATGCTTCAATCCCAGAAAAAATCAATGATATTGAGAAGTATATGAGACATGGGATGGTAAATAAAATTGGTGTGGACGGTGAGTACATAACACTTAATTTAGCTGCAAAAAATTACTATGAGAGACAAATTCATTTAGAAAAGCAGTTATCAAATGCGTTAGATAGATTTGTTGGCTATATAGATATAAATGGCTCTAATCTAGATATTGCTGATGAAATGTTTGTTATGCAGGAAAAATTGAGATTAGGTAAAGAAGTACCATTAGCCAAGCTTATTCCGTCGTATTATCTAAAAACGATGAAGAATCTATATGATAATAGAAAAAATTCTGCTGTTATAAAATTAGCTGATAGCATTTTGCACTCAAGCGATGTATTAGACAGCTATATAAGGGATGAAATTCGATTTTTCTTGTGTAGTTCATTAGCAAGATTAAAGGATGAACGATTTAAAGACGAAGTTCAAAGTATTTCAGGATATAAACACAATTTTTTATTTGGTTTTTATTACAGACAAATAGGTCGTTTTGATCTGGCAATTGAACGTTTCAATAAAGTTTTGGAAGAGAATAGAACTTACTCTCAAGCTAAAAGAGAGCTAGTCTTACTTTATAATAAAATTGGAGAATATGATAAAGCTTATTTAATGGCTAAAGATAATTATGAAAATAATCGTAATAACCCCTATCATATACAAGCCTATTTTCAAAGTGTACTTTATCAAAGGGAGGACTCTCAACCATTATTAGAAAAGAAAAGAATATTGGGAACTCTATTGAGTGATTTTGAGAAGATTGATTCTCCAAGTGCGCGAAATATGTTTCTAATATGTAAAGCAAAATATAATATGGAGATTGAAAAAGATTACTCTCAAGTTCAGTCTACATTAGACCAAGCGAGTAAAGAGTTTCCAGAGGATAACACATACATATTGTTGTTTCAGGTGGATTTCTTTGAAAGAACTAAAGATTTACGTCAATTAGAAAAAGTATTGGAGCTTATGAAAAACTCTAATTTCAATCGCAAAAATAGCAATTATTATAATGACTTTTTAAAGTGTCAAATATATATTAATGCTATGAAAAATAATGAAATAGAGTGGAAAGAGAATTTATCAAAGCTTACCCTATCAGATAGTGCTAAGTCTACTATCAATGAACGAGCAGAGAAACTTATGAATAAGTAATAAAAAGGAAGATAAAACAATATGATCAATCGTTACTCTCGCCCCGAAATGGCGAACATTTGGACTGAGGAAAATAAGTACAAGGCTTGGCTGGAGGTAGAGATTCTGGCTGATGAGGCCTGGGCTGAGCTGGGTGAGATTCCCAAGGAAGATGTGGCCTTGATTCGTGAAAAGGCTGGCTTTGACATTGACCGCATCTTGGAGATTGAGCAGGAGACGCGCCACGATGTGGTGGCCTTCACGCGGGCGGTTTCTGAGACACTGGGTGAGGAGCGCAAGTGGGTGCACTATGGACTTACCTCGACCGATGTGGTGGATACGGCCTACGGCTACCTCTACAAGCAGGCCAATGACATCATCCGTGAGGATCTACGTCGCTTCACTGACATCATTGCAGAGCGGGCGCGGGAGCACAAGTTTACCATCATGATGGGTCGTACCCACGGGGTGCATGCGGAGCCGACGACTTTCGGCCTTAAGCTCGCGACTTGGTACAGCGAAATGAAGCGCAATATCGAGCGTTTTGAGCTTGCAGCGGCTGGTGTAGAGGCTGGGAAAATTTCTGGTGCGGTTGGGAACTTTGCCAACATTCCGCCATTTGTAGAAAGCTATGTCTGTAAGAAATTAGGTATCCGTCCACAAGAGATATCGACTCAAGTCCTGCCACGTGACCTCCACGCTGAATACTTCTCAGTTCTAGCCTTGATTGCGACATCTATAGAGCGCATGGCGACTGAAATCCGCGGTCTGCAAAAGTCTGAGCAGCGCGAGGTGGAAGAGTTCTTTGCTAAGGGGCAAAAGGGTTCATCTGCTATGCCGCACAAGCGCAACCCTATCGGCTCTGAAAATATGACTGGTCTGGCGCGTGTCATTCGTGGTCACATGGTGACAGCCTTTGAGAATGTCTCTCTCTGGCATGAGCGCGACATTTCCCACTCATCAGCTGAGCGGATTATCGCTCCGGACACGACCATTCTTATCGACTACATGCTCAACCGCTTCGGTAATATCGTCAAGAACTTGACCGTCTTCCCAGAAAACATGAAGCGTAACATGAACTCGACCTTTGGTCTTATCTTTAGTCAGCGGGCTATGTTGACCTTGATTGAAAAAGGCATGACGCGGGAGCAGGCTTATGACTTGGTACAGCCAAAGACAGCCCACTCTTGGGACAATCAAGTAGACTTCAAGCCTCTGCTCGAAGCGGACCCAGAAGTGATTTCCCGTCTGACTCAGGAAGAGATTGATGAAATCTTCAATCCTACTTACTACACCAAGCGCGTAGATGAAATCTTCAAGCGCGTGGGCTTAGATTAAACAAAAAGATAGGCACTTCGTAAGAAGCGCCTATTTTCTTTATCTTAAATTTGACTGGCCAGTTGCCCGATTTTCTTGAGCATTTCTTGGCGTTGTTGGTCTGTTTTGCGTTCTACCCCGTTGAGCTCTGTCAGTTTGACTGGAGAAATACCGCAAGGTTTCAGGATTTGATTTTTAAGTACCTTGCCATAGTCTTGGACGAAAGGCAGGGCAAAACCTGGAGTATTGTGGCTGACGATAATCCAGCCGGTCTTGCCTTGCAGGTGGCCTTGGAGTCCGACTTTCTTATAAGAGTAGGCGAAGTCAGCAGCAAAGACACGGTCGATAAAGCCTTTGAGAATGGCCGGCATACCGCTCCACCAGATAGGGAAAATAAAAATCAGATGATCTGCCCAAGTAATCAAATCCCGGTATTTGGCCATTTCGGGGTCTTTGTGCAGGTCACGGCGTCTATGTTCTTGGTCAAAGAGCAAGATTGGGTCAAAATTTTCAGCATACAAGTCTAAGGTTTTCACCTCATGCTTCTTAGAAAGATTGCTTTGAACTTCTTTGAGAATAGCAGCATTGAAGCCAGTTGGGCTGGGGTGGGTGTAAATAATCAAGGTTTTCATGATCGTTCTCCTTTGATATAAATGTCAAGCATGTGCTCGATCGTGCTTTGGATGGCTTGAGGATCAAGGTCTTGTCCGATAGGACTGTTGGTCAGAACGGCCAGACCGGTGATAAAGCTCCAAAAGTGAAAAAGGCTTTCCGCTTCGCTATTGCTAAAATTTTCCTCCTTGCGAAGCTTTAAAACAAGTTCCTTAAATTTATCAAATCCAGGCAAGTCAGACTCTAAGAGGATGGTGTCCTGCGTCACCTTCATATATTTAAAAGGAAATTTGATAAAGAGAGCTTCGAAAAAATGAGGGTAGGTCTTGGCAAAAATAATGAAATTAAGACCAAGCTGGGTCAGCTGATCACGCGCAGAACCTGTCGCATCAATATTTTCATTGATTTCCTGATTGAGAAACAGCGAGAGCTGGGTCAAAACCACCTTGAGGTAGCCTTCCTTGCTCTCAAAATGGCGGTAAGGGCTGCCGTGAGTTACACCGCAGGCCTTGGCAACAGTCCTTAGCGAGAGCTGTTCAATTCCATGTTTTCCGATTTCGTCAATCCCCGTTTGAATGAGCTGTTCTTTCAGCTGGGCAGTATTGCGTTTCATGTATGTCCTCCTGAAGTATACACTGTCTACTTATCTATCTTTAGTATACACTGTCTACTTTTTCTTGTCAACTAATTTGATGCTTTCTTCTAGTCTAGGATGTGACAGAATTTGCTTTCGGTAAGATAAAATGTTAAAATAATATCAAAATGATAGCGCTTTCTTTTTAGGGTGGGTTGCTCATGTAAAGAAACGCTGAGAAACGGAGGACACCTATGAAGAAAATTATCAATAATCCAACAGCGGTTGTGGACGAGATGCTGGACGGCTTGGCCTATATTCACAGCGATTTGGTTTATCGGGTGGAGGGCTTTGATATCATTGCCCGCAAGAGTGAGAAGACAGGCAAGGTTGGCCTGATTTCTGGCGGTGGCAGTGGGCATGAGCCTTCCCATGCTGGCTTTGTCGGTGAGGGTATGCTGTCGGCTGCCATTTGCGGAGCGGTTTTTACTTCACCAACACCTGACCAGGTCTTGCAGGCTATCAAGGAAGCAGATGAGGGAGCTGGAGTCTTCATGGTGATCAAGAATTACTCCGGTGACATCATGAACTTTGAAATGGCTCAGGAAATGGCTGAGATGGAAGGGATTGAGGTGGCTAGTGTCGTTGTCGATGACGATATCGCAGTGGAAGACAGCCTCTATACGCAAGGTCGCCGCGGAGTGGCTGGTACCATCCTTGTCCATAAGATTCTAGGGGATGCGGCGCGTGCAGGCAAATCTCTGACTGAAATCAAGGCTCTAGCTGACGAGCTGGTCAAAAATATCCATACGGTCGGCTTGGCTCTGAGCGGAGCAACCGTACCGGAAGTCGGCAAGCCTGGTTTTGTTTTGGCTGATGATGAGATAGAGTTCGGTATTGGCATCCACGGTGAGCCCGGCTATCGCAAGGAAAAGATGCAGCCGTCTAAGGACTTAGCCAAGGAATTGGTCGAGAAGCTCAGTCAGTCCTTTGAGCTCAAATCTGGCAAGAAAATTGGGATCCTCATCAATGGTATGGGGGCAACGCCGCTCATGGAGCAGTATGTCTTTGCAGCCGATGTAGCAAATCTTTTGGCAGAAGCTGGAGTCGAAGTTGTCTATAAAAAGCTGGGTAATTACATGACTTCCATTGATATGGCAGGGATTTCTCTGACCTTTATCCAGCTGGATCAGCCAGACTGGCTGACAGCTCTCAACAGTCCTGTCACGACAGCCGCTTGGTAAGGAGGTGCTTATGGACGCAGCAAGAGCAAAAAAATGGATGCAGTTGTTTAACGAAAAGATCCAGAATCAGAAAGACTATCTGTCTGATCTCGACACTCCCATCGGAGATGGCGATCATGGTGCCAATATGGTCAGGGGAATGGCGGCAGCAGTAGAGAGTCTAGCTGCTAAGGATTTTGCCAGTGCGGCTGAGGTTTTTCAGGTTGTTTCCATGCAGCTGATTAGCAAGGTCGGCGGTGCTTCCGGGCCTCTTTATGGTTCGGCCTTCATGGGCATGGCCAAAGCTGAAAAAGACGGCAAAGACTTGTCAGGAGTCATCCAAGCTGGACTGGACATGATTCAGAAGCGGGGCAAGGCTGTGCCTGGTGAGAAGACCATGGTGGATGTCTGGTCAGGAATTCCTCTTTCTCTGCAGTCTGGAGAATTGACGCATGAAAAGATTGGTTCTCTAGTGGAAGCGACCAAGGATTTGAAGGCGACCAAGGGGCGGGCTTCCTATGTCGGTGAGCGTTCTATCGGTCATATCGATCCCGGTTCGGCTTCATCTGGTCTCCTCTTTGAGGCTCTTCTAGAAACGGAGGCAGACTGATGGCAGATACTGGCATTCTTATCGTTTCCCATTCCAAAAACCTAGCCCAAGGCTTGTTTGACCTCATTTCGCAGGTGGCGGCAGATGTGGCCATCAGCTATGTGGGCGGGTTGGACGACGGTAGCATTGGGACCAGCTTTGAAGGGATTC
The DNA here is from genome assembly GCF_032387735.1 of Streptococcus sp. DTU_2020_1000888_1_SI_GRL_NUU_041A. NCBI lineage: Bacteria > Bacillati > Bacillota > Bacilli > Lactobacillales > Streptococcaceae > Streptococcus > Streptococcus sp. DTU_2020_1000888_1_SI_GRL_NUU_041A. The sequence goes on from NZ_CP135591.1 coordinate 57,230, forward strand.
AGGCAGCTTTAGATGCCAATGACAAGGACACTATTTTGGCCTTTTTCGATCTGGGTTCGGCTCGGATGAATCTAGAAATGGTCGCAGACTTTTCTGACAAGGAAATCATTATCAATAATGTTCCTTTGGTAGAGGGCGCTTATACGGCTGCTGCCCTTCTTCAGGCTGGGGCAGATTTGCCTAATGTTTTGCTTCAGGTCCGTGAATTAGAAATAAAAAAATAGCCGTTTTTCTAAAGACTTAATAAACGACTTCAATTGAAAAATAAGGAACATTTTATATCAAAAAGCTGGGATTTAATCCCAGCTTTTTTGCTTTATCCTTGTACCAATTTTCAGGGAAATAGCCAGTATTTCTTAATTTTTTCTTCTTTAAATTGATTAAAAATAGGACAAATTTATAGTCCATGTTTAATTTTTGACACTATTCGCTTTTTAATGAACAAAAGTTTTTAGAATGGATTGCAAATTGGTATAGATAGACTTATAATAGATATAAGTACACAAGATGAAACAAAAAACGACAGCCGATTAGAAGCCATCGTTTTCAATCTTAGTGGTCCCGATTGCAGGAAATGAACTTAATCTTGAAGAAGTCACCGCGTTTGTAAGTTTCGCTGTACTCTAAGATCTGTCCTGTGCTTTCCAGCTGGGTAATCTTCACCTGATGAACGGTTGGGAAGTTGGTATCAACTTCCAACACTTTCGCAACATCTTTTGGTGTTGGGAAGACAATTTCGTTGGTCTCTTCAAAATGTTCATCATTCATGTGAATGTGGTAGTCAGTTTTGAAGCGGTTGTAGATAGAGCTGTAGTAGTCCATATCTGGATAGTTAGGATTGATGTACTGCTCAGGGATATAGGTTTGGTGATAGATATAGACTTTATCGCCAGTCCGTCTGATCCGGTCAATCTTATAGTAGAACTGCGTTGGTGCCAGTTCTAGCTTATCCAAGATTTTCAGGTCATTCCCACGCTTGATGGAGAGAACAGTCACCTTATCTTTTTGGATAGGGAAGGTCTCAACGTCAGAAAATTCCACCAGCTTGTGCTTTCTTGCACGTGAAACGAAGGTTCCCTTGCCTTGTTGGCGGATGATGTAACCATCATTGGCCAGTTCATTCAAAGCGCGGACAACAGTAATGGAGCTGACATTAAACATCTGAATCAGCTCAGCCTCTGTGTAAAACTTATCGCCATTTTCAAATTTGCCAGAAATGATTTGCTGCTTGAGCTCATCTTTGATTTGTTGGTATTTTGGAATAGCCATTTTGTTCACCTCTCTTTTTTTACTTTTCTTACTTAAGATTTTAACATATTTTAAAAAAAAATGTTGACATTTATGCAAAAATTTATTATATTAATATTAATAAGAGATGAAAGCGGTTTTATACCTGAGGGAACATCAGATGGCAAGATTCAAAATTGGTCATTCCTTCTGTTTGGATGATCGGGAGTTTAAGATTTTATCGGGAGCCATTCACTATTTTCGGGTACAGCCTGAGGATTGGTATCATTCCCTTTATAATCTCAAAGCTCTGGGCTTTAACACAGTGGAGACCTATCTTCCCTGGAATATGCACGAACCTCAAAAAGGTGTTTTTGACTTCCAAGGGATTTTAGATATTGAGGCATTTTTACAGACGGCTCAGGATTTGGGACTTTATGCCATTATCCGCCCTTCGCCTTTTATCTGTGCGGAGTGGGAGTTCGGTGGTCTGCCGGCCTGGCTGCTCAATGAAAATATGCGCATCCGCTCATCAGATGAGGCCTTTCTGCAGGCTGTAGCCAGTTATTATGACGAGCTGCTGCCGCGACTGACTCCAAGGCTTCTGGACAATGGGGGAAATATCCTCATGATGCAGGTGGAAAATGAGTACGGTTCCTATGGGGAAGACAAGGCCTACCTGAGAGCAATCAGACGGCTCATGGAAGAACGAGGTGTAACCTGTCCGCTCTTTACATCAGACGGACCTTGGCGGGCTACCCTTCAAGCTGGTACGCTGATTGATGACGATGTCTTTGTGACAGGAAATTTCGGCTCCAAGGCAGATTACAATTTTGCCCAGATGCAGGAATTCTTTGATGAGCATGGAAAAAAGTGGCCGCTCATGTGTATGGAGTTCTGGGATGGCTGGTTCAATCGCTGGAAAGAACCTATCATCAAGCGAGATCCAGACGAGTTGGCTCAAGCTGTTCACGAAGTGCTCAAGCAGGGCTCAATCAATCTCTATATGTTTCATGGCGGTACCAACTTTGGCTTCATGAACGGCTGTTCAGCCAGAGGTGTCATTGACCTGCCACAGGTAACTTCCTATGACTATGATGCTCTACTCGATGAGCGTGGCAATCCGACGGATAAGTACTATGCAGTCCAGAGGATGCTGAAAGAGCATTATCCAGAGTATCCGCAGATGGAGCCACTGGTGAAAGAGTCTTTTGAACTCGGAAATATTCCGCTCAGTCAGAAAGTCAGTCTCTTTGAGACCCTGCCTGACTTGGCAGAGCCTATCGAAAGTCTCTATCCGATGAAGATGGAGGAGCTGGGGCAAAATGTCGGCTACCTGCTCTATCGGACTTGGGCTAGTTGGGATGCTGATCAGGAAAGACTCCGTGTCATTGACGGCCGCGACCGTATGCAGCTCTATGTGGACGGTCAGCACATAGCAACCCAGTACCAGACAGAAATCGGTCAGGATATTATGGTGGACGGTCAGAAAAAGGCAGAGCACCAGCTTGACATTCTGATGGAAAATATGGGCCGGGTCAATTATGGGCACAAACTCTTGGCAGATACCCAACAGAAGGGCATTCGTACGGGTGTCTGCAAGGATCTGCACTTCCTGCTTGACTGGCAGCATTATCCGCTTCCGCTGGACCATCCAGAAAAGATAGACTTTTCAAAAGGGTGGCAAGAAAAACAACCAGCTTTCTACGCTTTTGACTTTAAAATGAAAGCGCTTAAAGATACTTATCTGGAACTGTCCGACTTTGGCAAGGGCGTCGTCTTTGTCAATGGTGTCAGCATTGGCCGTTTCTGGAATGTCGGACCGACCCTATCGCTCTATATCCCGCACAGCCTGCTCAGAGAAGGCGACAATCGCATCATTATCTTTGAGACAGAAGGGATCTACAGCGAAACCATTCACTTAGTTAACCAACCTACATTTAAAACAATAAAGGGGGAAAATCTATGACAATAGTAGGTGCACGTATCGATGGACGTTTAATCCATGGACAGGTAGCCAATCTTTGGACTACCAAGCTCAACATTTCACGCATTATGGTGATTGACGATGAGGTAGCTGAAAATGCTATCGAAAAGAGCGGACTCAAGCTCGCAACGCCAGCTGGTGTGAAACTTAGTGTCTTGCCGATTGCTAAGGCAGCAGAAAATATCTTGGCTGGAAAGTATGATTCGCAGCGACTCTTGATTGTCGCTCGCAAGCCAGACCGCTTCCTGCGGTTGGTCGAAGCTGGTGTTCCGCTGGAAACGCTGAACGTCGGCAATATGTCTCAGTCAGATGAAACTCGCTCCATTACCCGCTCTATCAACGTGGTAGACGCAGATGTTGAAGCCTTTCACAAGCTGCACGAAAAAGGAGTCAAACTGACCGCGCAAATGGTTCCCAACGATCCGGTTGAGGATTTCATGAAGTTATTAAAATAAGACAAAATTTTAGGAGGACATTGTTATGATACAATGGTGGCAAATTTTACTACTCACTTTGTACTCAGCTTATCAAATCTGTGATGAGTTGACCATCGTTTCGTCAGCAGGATCCCCTGTATTTGCTGGTTTCATTACTGGCTTGATTATGGGCGATTTGACAACCGGTTTGTTTATCGGTGGTAGCCTGCAATTGTTCGTTCTTGGTGTAGGGACATTTGGTGGGGCTTCTCGTATTGATGCGACATCAGGTGCCGTTTTGGCGACAGCCTTCTCCGTAGCACAAGGCATTAAGCCAGAGTTGGCTATCGCGACAATCGCAGTACCGGTAGCAACTTTGCTAACTTACTTTGATATCTTAGGCCGTATGACAACGACTTATTTCGCGCACCGTGTGGATGCAGCAGTTGAACGCTTCGACTATAAAGGTATTGAACGCAACTATCTCTTAGGTGCCCTTCCTTGGGCTCTGTCTCGTGCCCTCCCAGTCTTTCTGGCTCTGGCATTTGGTGGAGCATTTGTACAAGCGATAGTAGATGGTGTTGCTGGTGTGAAATGGCTGGCTGCAGGATTGACACTGGCTGGTCGTATGTTACCAGGACTTGGATTTGCTATCTTGCTTCGTTACCTTCCAGTTAAACGTAATCTTCACTACTTAGCTCTTGGTTTTGGCTTGACGGCTATGCTGACTGTGCTTTACTCAAACATTCAAACTTTGGGTGGGGCTGTATCTAGTATTGTTGGAACTCTTCCAAAAGATGCTGCGATCACATTTGCCAACAACTTCAAAGGTTTGTCTATGATTGGTGTAGCTATCTTTGGTATCTTCCTTGCAGTACAGCATTTCAAATACAGCCAAAGAACAGTAGTTGCTGCTCCAGCTGCTAGCACAAATTCAGAAAGTGAGGAAATTGAAGATGACGAACTCTAATTATAAATTAACAAAAGAAGATTTTAAACAAATCAATAAACGCAGCTTGTTCACCTTCCAATTAGGCTGGAACTACGAGCGGATGCAAGGTTCTGGCTATCTCTATATGCTCTTGCCTCAGCTGCGCAAAATGTACGGAGATGGCACTCCAGAATTGCAAGAAATGATGAAATTGCATACGCAATTCTTCAATACATCACCTTTCTTCCACACCATTATTGCAGGTTTTGATCTAGCTATGGAAGAAAAAGACGGTGTTAAATCAAAAGATGCGGTCAACGGTATCAAGACAGGTCTTATGGGACCATTTGCTCCTCTTGGAGACTCCATCTTTGGCTCTCTTGTGCCAGCTATCATGGGATCTATTGCTGCTACCATGGCTATCGCAGGCCAGCCTTGGGGAATTTTCCTTTGGATTGCTGTAGCAGTTGCTTATGACATTTTCCGTTGGAAACAGTTAGAATTTGCCTACAAAGAAGGGGTCAATCTCATCACCAACATGCAAAGTACTTTGACAGCTCTTGTTGAAGCGGCTTCTGTATTGGGTATCTTTATGGTGGGTGGTTTGATTGCTACTATGATCAACTTTGAAGTATCCTGGGTATGGAAGATCGGTGAAAAAGCTATTGATTTCCAAGACATGATGAATCTGATTTTCCCACGTTTGATTCCAGCAGTCTTTACAGGCTTTATCTTCTGGCTCTTGGGCAAGAAAGGAATGAACTCTACTAAGGCTATCTTCATTATCATTTTCATGGCAGTAAGCTTCTCTGCTATCGGCTACTTCCTGCTGGGACAAGTACCAGAGTAATGGAGTGATTTATGAGCAAGAAATTAGTTTTAGTCAGTCATGGTCGCTTTTGTGAAGAGCTGAAAACCACTACGGAAATGATTATGGGACCTCAGGAGGACATCCATGCAGTAGCCCTGCTTCCGGAGGAAGGTCCAGAAGACTTCGCAGCTAAATTCTTAGAGACGGTCAAAGATTTTGAGGATTACTTGGTTTTTGCGGATCTCTTGGGGGGCACTCCTTGTAATGTAGTCAGCCGCTTCATTATGGAAGGACAGGATATCGAGCTTTATGCGGGGGTCAATCTGCCCATGGTCATTGAGTTTATTAACGCTTCTTTGACTGGAGCAGAAGTCAGCTATCCATCCAAGGCAGCAGAGAATATTGTTAAGGTTAATGATGTTCTAGCTGGTCTAATGGATGATGAAGATGAATAAAAGCTTGAACAGCCACTTCTAGTTAGGTCAAGTCCTTGCGCTGTCAGCAGATGGGAGATTGCTGATAGGTGAAGATTTACTACAGTGGATGATTCAAGCATACTGGTCTAAGAGGAATTTGGGAGATGCCTCTTGGCCTAGGGAAATGGATGGTTCAGCATTGCAAAATGCAGTTGCTGTCTGGCTTGAAAAAGCTTGTTAAAAGCATAGTTCAAGTCTAGCCATCGTTGGGGGGTGGGACAGCGAGCCGAAAATCTTTGATTTTCTGGATTCTGTCTCGCTCCCCCTTTTTTCAAATAATGGAAAGGAATGAGAAAGAGAATGTTAGATTATTCACAGGAAGAATTGCAGCGTCTGGGGGCTGACATCACAACGAGAGAAATCTATCAGCAGCCTGAGGTGTGGCAGGAAGCCTTTGACAGTTACAAGGCTCAGGCCTCAGATATCGCTGCTTTTCTGAAAAAAATCGAGGACAAACATGACTACATCAAGGTCATTTTTGCCGGAGCCGGCTCATCAGCCTATGTCGGAGATACTTTGACGCCTTATTTCAGGCAGATTTATGATGATCGCAAATGGAATTTCAACGCTATTGCGACAACAGATATCGTGGCCAATCCCTTAGTGCATCTGAAGAGAGAAGTACCGACAGTGCTGGTTTCCTTTGCCCGCAGCGGTAATTCCCCAGAAAGTGTAGCGACTGTGGACTTGGCCAAGCAGCTGGTGGATGACTTATACCAGATTACCATTACTTGTGCTGCCCAAGGCAAGCTAGCCCAGCAGGCCCAAGGTGATGAAAAGAATCTTTTGCTCCTGCAGCCAGAAGCTTCTAATGATGCTGGCTTTGCCATGACCTCTAGCTTCAGCTCCATGATGCTGACAGCTCTTTTGGTCTTTGACCGGGCTGAACTAGCCCAGAAGGAAGCCAAGGTTGCGGCTTTGATTCAGCTCAGTCAGGATGTTTTAGGACGCGTTGCAGATGTGCAGCAGCTGGTTGAATTGGATTTCAGCAGGGTCATTTATCTGGGGGCAGGGCCTTTCTTTGGTCTGGCGCATGAAGCACAGCTTAAGATTTTAGAGCTGACAGCCGGCCAAATTGCGACCATGTACGAAAGTCCAGTCGGTTTCCGGCATGGACCAAAGTCGCTGATTAACCAAGACACCGTCGTTTTGGTCTTTGGCTCGACAGATGGCTATACCAAGGCTTATGATTTGGACTTGGTGCGGGAAGTGGCTGGTGACGGGATTGTCCGCAGACTAGTCTTGCTGACTGACCGGGAGGAGCAGTTGGAAGGAGTCGAGCAAGTAGTGCTAAGTACCCAAGAGCCTCTGGGAGATAGCTATCGCATCTTTCCTTACATTGTTTACGCTCAGCTATTTGCCCTCCTGTCCTCGCTCAAGGTCAAGAACCGTCCAGATACGCCGTCTCCGACAGGAACGGTCAATCGTGTAGTACAAGGAGTTATCATTCACCCTCTTGGGCAGTAAGAAAAGGAAAAGTTATGGAGAAATTACAAATCAGTCACAAAAAAGTGAGCCATTTGAAAAAATTATCAGACGAGCAGGGGATTATCGGGGCTTTGGCTATTGACCAGCGTGGTTCGCTCAAGAAAATGCTGGCCAGCGGAGAAGATGCGCCATCTGGTGACCAAGCTCTGGTTCAGTTTAAAGAATTAATCTCTAGTCAGCTGACGCCCTACGCCAGCTCCATCCTGCTGGATCCAGAGTTCGGTCTGCCGGCAGCCGAGCTGCGGGATGCTTCCTGCGGTCTGATAGTGGCCTACGAGAAGACCGGCTATGATGTAACAGCTGAGGGCCGCCTGCCGGACTTGCTGCCTAACTGGTCAGCTAGTCGCATCCGATACATAGGCGCAGATGCTGTCAAGGTCTTGATTTACTATGATGTGGATGACAAGTCTGAAATCAACGACATCAAGCAGGCCTGGGTTGAGCGCGTGGGCAGTGAATGCTTAGCTGAGGATATTCCTTATTTTCTGGAGATTCTGACCTATGATGCTAAGAGTGACAGTGTCTTGGACGCTAACTATGCCAAGCTTAAGCCGCATAAGGTCAATGAGGCAATCAAACTCTTTTCAGATTCCCGCTATCATGTAGATGTCTTAAAGGTTGAAGTGCCGGTCAATATGAACTTTGTCGAGGGCTTCACCAAAGAAGGGGTTGAGCCAGTCTACAGCGTGACAGAAGCCCAAGCTTTCTTTAAAGAACAGTCAGATGCGACGCACTTACCTTTCATCTTCCTCAGCGCTGGTGTCAGTGCCGAACTTTTCCAAGAAACGCTGCGGCTAGCCCATGAAGCGGGCTCACAGTTTAATGGTGTTCTGTGCGGACGGGCTACCTGGAAAGATGCAGTCTCAGTCTTCGCTCAAGAGGGAGCTGTAGCAACTCGAGCGTGGCTGGACGAGACAGGCCGTCAGAATATCGAGGATCTTAATCAAGTCTTGCGCCAAACAGCGGTGTCTTGGGTGGACAAGCTTGACCTGCCTTTTGAAGACAGGACTTGGCAAGTTCGTGATTTTTAACAGGATAGATAAAAGAGGTTTGGTATGAAATCTTACCGAGAATCCATTTTTGGAAAGCTGGGCGGTCAGGAGATTCTGGCTTATACTTTTGAAAACGAACGAGGTTATCGTCTGACAGTCATGAACTACGGAGCAACCGTCGTCCAGTATGTCACTCCTGACAAAAATAATCACTTTGACAATATCGTCGTTGGCTTTGATCAGTTTGAGGATTATATTGGAAACAGCCCTAAGCATGGAGCCAGTATTGGTCCGGTGGCTGGACGTATTGCCGGAGCAGCTTTTGAGCTGAATGGTCAGACCTTTCAGCTAGAGACCAATAATGGCTTAAACTGCAACCATAGTGGCTCCAGCGGCTGGGACAGTAGCGTTTTTGAGGTTGAGGAAGTCAGCAATGACGGGCTCACCTTTTATGCAGAGCGGCCTGACGGAACTGGCGGCTTTCCTGGCAATCTGAAAATCTGGGTTTCCTATACCCTGACAGAGAAGGGCGAGCTGGAAATCTCTTATCAGGTACAGACTGATCAGGCTACCTTGGTCAATCCGACCAACCACAGCTATTTCAACCTGTCTGGTCGTTTCAATCAGCCCATTGATGATCATATCCTGCAGCTTAATACTGATGGTGTCTATCCTATCGCAGCTGACGGTCTTCCTGAAAAAAAGGCTGATGCAGAGCGTGACTTTGTCAAGAAGCTGACCAAGGGCGCTGCCCTTAAAGAAATTTTCGATGCGACCGATGAGCAAATCCAGCTGGTATCTGGCTTGGATCATCCCTTTGCGCTAAACCCAAGCCGAGACCAGGCAGGCACGCTCTATCATCCAGCATCGGGCCGCCGCCTGACCATTCAAACTCAGGCGCCCTGCCTAGTGATTTATTCAGCGAATTGCGTGGATGATTCTGTTCGGTTTGACGGACAGCCTATGATTCAGCATAATGGCTTGGCTCTGGAAGCCCAGGCTTTGCCGGATGCCATTCACAGCAGCCAGCAGTCAGATGTCATTCTCAAGGCCGGTCAGATTTTTACCAGCAGGACAGTGTATTTTGCTGATGTACCAGCAACTTTATAAAGAAACAATCGCGAAAGAGCACAGAAAACGGCAGTACCTCCTTCTGCCGTTTTTCTTTGTCCAGTTTTCAGAGACTATGTTTTCAGTAGCCAATCTTAAGCAAGGAAAAAGGCTCCACAATCAAAAGCAAAATTTTTTTGCTAACTGAATTTTACTTTAAGTTTTTCTTAAGCTAAGAGCAGTATACTATGAGTATCAAATGAAGCCCCCTAACTTTGTTTGATAATCCTAAACTTTTTCATAATAATCTCCCATAAAGGCCACCCAATCCGGTGGTCTTTTTTTGCTCAAATTTTAGAATAAGACAGGAAGTTTATCGGATTGTAACTCAAATGTTAAATTTTAAAGGATACGTTATACAAAGTTAAGGTTTCTTTAAGTTAGGGGCAGTATACTATGAGTATCAAATGAAGACCTCCTAACTTTATTTGATAGAAATCCTAAACTTTTTCATAATAATCTCCCATAAAGGCCACTCAATCCGGTGGTCTTTTTTTGTGTTCAGACGTTGATTAGATTTGCTTCCTCTGCTTTATTTTCTGCTATAATAGTTCTATGAGTAGAATTTTAGACAATGAATTAATGGGTGATGAGGAATTAGTGGAGCGCACCTTGCGTCCCCAGTATTTACAGGAGTATATCGGTCAGGACAAGGTCAAGGACCAGCTGAAGATTTTTATTGAAGCGGCTAAGCTAAGGGATGAGGCGCTGGACCACACCCTGCTTTTTGGCCCTCCAGGTCTGGGGAAGACGACCATGGCTTTTGTTATTGCCAATGAACTAGGCGTAAATCTCAAGCAGACTTCTGGTCCGGTGATTGAAAAGTCCGGAGACTTGGTTGCAATCTTAAATGACCTTGAACCGGGGGATGTCCTCTTCATAGATGAGATTCACCGCTTGCCAATGGCGGTAGAGGAAGTGCTGTATAGCGCTATGGAAGACTTTTACATCGACATTATGATTGGCTCGGGCGAGACCAGTCGCAGCGTCCATCTGGATTTGCCGCCTTTCACTCTGATTGGGGCGACCACTCGGGCAGGCATGCTGTCCAATCCTCTGCGGGCTCGCTTTGGGATTACCGGTCACATGGAGTATTATGAAGCTGGCGACTTGACGGAAATTGTCGAGCGGACGGCAGAGATTTTTGAGATAGCTATTACCCACGAGGCTGCGAAGGAGCTGGCTCTGCGTAGCCGAGGCACACCGCGGATTGCCAACCGTTTGCTCAAGCGGGTGCGGGACTATGCGCAGATTATGGGCAATGGCCTGATTGATGATAAGATAACCGACCAAGCTCTCTCCATGCTGGATGTGGACCAGGAAGGTCTGGATTACGTGGACCAGAAGATTTTGAAGACTATGATTGAGGTTTACGGTGGCGGTCCGGTAGGGCTTGGAACCCTCTCAGTCAATATTGCCGAGGAGCGCGAAACCGTAGAGGACATGTATGAGCCTTACCTGATTCAGAAAGGCTTTGTCATGCGGACTCGGACTGGGCGCGTGGCTACCCGCAAAGCTTATGAGCATCTAGGATATGAGTATATGAAGGAATGATGACAGAAAAGGAGATTTTAGACCGACTAGGCCAAGATCCAGACATCCGAGCGATTTTGGAAATTATTCGCAGTCTGGAGCTCAAGGATTCTTGGCTAGCGGCTGGTTGTGTGAGGAATTTTATCTGGAATATGCTATCAGAGCGACCAGGTTTTGACTCTGATACGGATGTAGATGTCATTTTCTTTGATCCGAGTTATGCTGAGGCAGAGACGTTAGATCTGGAAGTCAAGCTCGAGGCAGACTGGCCACAGTATCGATGGGAGCTGAGAAATCAAGCCTATATGCACCGCCATAGTCCTGGAACAGCGCCTTATAAAAATGCTTGCGAAGCCATGAGTAAGTATCCTGAGCGCTGCACGGCTATCGGCCTGCGCTTGCTGGCAAATGACAAACTGGAACTTTTTGCTCCCTATGGTTTGGAGGATATCTTAAACTTTCAGGTTAGACCGACTCCTCATTTTCTTGAAAATAAGGAGCGCCAGCGTGTCTATGCTGAGCGCTTGGCTAAGAAGAATTGGCAGAAAGGCTGGCCGCAGCTGGAATTTCACTATCCCAATAAATAAGTACAAGATAAGAGTAAAATGTTTAAGTTATTTTAAGGAAGCTTTAAGAAATGGATATTATACTATAACCAAGTTAAGAAATTAACTTAACTCCTAAAACTTTTTTCTTTTTAAAAAATAATCTCCCTACAAAAAGCCACCAAACGGTGGTTTTTTGCTATTTTCAGACATGAGAGGGCAGGGCTTGCCAGTTTTCAACGAGAATCAGGAAACTGTAAACGATTCAGAGCTAGTTTTTGCCATTATTTTGTTATAATAGATAGCGAGGTATTCTATGAAGAAAATTGTATTTGTATGTTTGGGCAATATCTGCCGCAGTCCGATGGCAGAGTTTGTCATGAAGAGTTTAACAGACCAACTGAAAATCGAGAGCCGGGCAACCTCAAGCTGGGAGCACGGCAATCCCATTCATCGAGGAACACAGGCTATTTTTAAGAAATATGCCATTTCTTATGATAGGGACAAGACTTCTCAGCAGATTTCAGCAGCGGATTTTGCGGATTTTGACTACGTCATCGGTATGGATGAGAGCAATGTTCGAGATTTGAAGCGGATGGCGCCTGAAGATTTTCAGCATAAAATTTATCAGTTTGAAGAAGAAAGTGTACCAGATCCTTGGTACACAGGAGATTTTGACCAAACCTATGATTTGGTCTTGGCTGGCTGCAAGAAGTGGCTAGAGCGTTTGGATGGATAGGAATATGGATAAAGTAAAAGAATTTTACGAGAAATACAAGGTCTATCTGACCCGGCAGAATTTAGAACTCTTGGCTGTAACGGTCATTGTGCTGTCAGCTATTCTGGTCTTTACTTCGGGGATTCCTGGTAAGGGCGTTTTAACGCTGGATCAGGGCAAGATCAAGTATGACGGGACCTTGGTTCGTGGGAAGATGAACGGTCAGGGGACTATGACTTTTCAAAATGGGGACAGTTATAGCGGTCAATTTCGCAATGGCATCTTTGACGGCAAAGGGACCTTTACCTCGCAGGCTGGCTGGAAATATGAAGGGGACTTCAGCAAGGGTCAGGCTGATGGACAAGGAAAGCTAACGACAGAAGGCAATGTCGTTTATGAAGGAACGTTTAAACAAGGAATTTATCAAAATGCGCATTAAATGGTTTTCGCTCGTCAGAATCACGGGGCTGCTTCTAGTTCTGCTTTATCATTACTTCCAGGGCGTTTTCCCTGGCGGTTTTATTGGCGTGGATATCTTCTTTACCTTTTCTGGCTTCTTGATTACCGCTCTGCTTATTGACGAGTTTGCTAAGAAGAAAGAAATCGATATCCAAGGCTTTTTCAGACGGCGTTTTTATCGGATTGTACCCCCTCTGGTCTTTATGATTTTGGTCGTTATGCCCTTTACTTTCTTAATCCGTAAGGATTTTGTGGCTGGGATTGGGACACAGATTGCGGCTGCTTTGGGATTTGTGACCAACTTTTATGAAATGCTATCTGGCGGCAGTTATGAGAGTCAGTTTGTACCGCATATCCTGATCCATACTTGGAGTCTGGCTTTAGAAGTGCACTATTATGTTCTTTGGGGCTTGGCTGCTTGGGGCTTGGGCAAGGTTGCCAAGTCAACCGCCCGCTATCGCGGCCTGATTGCGCTGGTTTCTGCAGGTCTCTTTTTGGTCAGTTTTATATCAATGTTTGCTGGCGCTTTGACCACTAAGAATTATTCTGACATTTATTTCTCAAGTTTGACCCACGTCTTTCCTTTCTTTGCAGGAAGCATCCTAGCAACCTTATCTGGCGTCGGCCATGTCAGCAGTCGCTTTAAGATGCTGGAAGAAAAGCTGGCTCTCAAGCAAGTGCTAGGAATTATGGGGGGCAGTGCAGCTGTTTTGCTTTTGCTCAGCTTCCTGCTCAAGTTTGACAATCTTTGGACCTACCTGGTAGGATTCTTTATTTCAACTATCTTGGCCTGTCTGATGATTTTTGCTGCTAGGATGCTGCATGACAAGCTCCCAGATGTGAAGGAGCCTGGCATTGTCAACTTTATCGCAGATACTAGCTACGGTGTTTATCTCTTCCACTGGCCATTCTATATTATCTTTACCCAGCTGATGAGTAATGGTTTGGCTGTTCTCTTGACCACGCTGCTGTCTCTTACTTTTGCAGCCTTGTCTTTCTATATCTTGGAGCCAACTCTTGCTGGTCGTCAGCCGGTTATCATGGGCACCAAGATGGACCTGTCATCTCTTACCAGACCAATCTTTTACAGTATGATTCCGCTGACTTTGATTATGTTCTTTATCTCGGTGACAGCACCAAAGGTAGGAGCTTTTGAGGAGAGCTTGATTGTAAATGCTCTGAATCAAGCTGACACTAAGATGCAGACAACTCGAAGTCAGGTTGATCAGTCAAAGGCGACTGAGTACAATGTGGCGGACGGGATTACCATGATTGGTGACTCGGTTGCCCTGCGCTCTAGCGATCAATTACAGCAGATCTTACCAGGAATCGAGCTAGACACTGTCGTTAGCCGCAGTCTGAGCACAGGCTTGGAGGTCTACAAGACAGATATTGCTAATAGAGTGCTGAAGAAGCAGGTTGTCCTAGCTCTTGGAACTAATTCGTCCGGTTACTCGAATGAACTTTTGGATGAATATGTTTCCAGCCTGCCTAAGGGGCATCAACTGATTCTCGTAACTCCTTATGATGGTCGCTCAGAGGGTGGTGTCTTGGCTCAGCAGCGGGAGTATGAGCTAGAATTAGCCAAGAAATACGACTATGTCTTTGTGGCTGACTGGCATCAGACCGCTATCGATAATCCACAGATTTGGGAAGGGACAGACTATGTCCACTTTGGCTCGAACTCAGAGTCCATCATTGAAGGGGGAACTCTCTATGCCAATACCATTAAGCAAGCCATCGATGAAGCCAATTCAGGTAATGTGAAACCATAAATGATCAGCTCGGTTCATCCGAGCTTTTTATATTTAAACAAAGAAAGCGCTTTCATATATTATGTGAAAGTAAAAGTATGTGAAATCTCTAAAAAATAAAAAATTTTTTCACAATAACTAAAAGAATAGGCTGTAAAATAAGCGAATTTGTTATGTATTTCACAAATTAATAGAGAAAAGTTTGTGAATGTTAAGTGAAAGTGTTTACAAAAATCGTTAAATAAGTTATAATTGAATTGTGAAATAATTAACAAAGGTTAGTGTTCTTCGTCTAACCTAAGGCAAAACCATTGGAGGAATAGAATGGCTGAAAAGAAGAAAACAGTAGAACAAGAAGATAAGGCTTTGGCAGCGCAAAAGCATGTCGATGAATTGGTGCAAAAAGGTCTGGCTGCACTAGAGGAAATGAGAAAGCTGAATCAGGAACAGGTGGATTATATTGTAGCCAAGGCTTCTGTAGCAGCTTTGGATGCCCATGGTGAGTTGGCTCTGCATGCTTATGAAGAAACGGGCCGTGGAGTTTTTGAAGATAAGGCGACTAAAAACCTTTTCGCCTGTGAGCACGTTGTGAATAATATGCGCCATACGAAAACTGTTGGTGTTATTGAAGAAGATGATGTGACTGGATTGACCTTGATTGCGGAGCCAGTTGGTGTTGTCTGCGGTATCACACCGACTACCAACCCGACTTCAACAGCGATTTTCAAATCCTTGATTTCCTTGAAGACTCGTAATCCAATCATCTTTGCTTTCCACCCATCTGCTCAAGAATCTTCTGCCCATGCAGCACAAATCGTGCGTGATGCAGCGATTGCTGCAGGTGCGCCTGAAAACTGTGTGCAGTGGATTACAGCGCCATCGATGGAAGCAACTTCTGCACTTATGAACCACGAAGGGATTGCGACTATCCTTGCGACAGGTGGTAATGCAATGGTGAAGGCAGCTTATTCATGTGGTAAGCCAGCTCTGGGGGTTGGTGCCGGAAACGTACCAGCTTATGTGGAAAAATCAGCGAATATCCGTCAAGCAGCGCATGATATCGTGATGTCTAAGTCCTTTGACAATGGTATGGTCTGTGCCTCTGAGCAAGCCGTTATCATTGACAAGGAAGTTTATGATGAATTTGTAGAAGAGTTCAAATCTTATCATACTTACTTTGTAAATAAGAAAGAAAAAGCTCTGTTGGAAGAATTCTGCTTTGGTGCTAAGGCAAACAGCAAGAACTGTGCTGGTGCTAAGCTCAATCCGGATATCGTTGGTAAGCCAGCTACTTGGATTGCAGAGCAGGCAGGCTTCAGCGTGCCAGAAGACACGAATATCTTGGCCGCAGAGTGTAAAGAAGTTGGTGAAAAAGAGCCATTGACACGTGAAAAACTGTCACCTGTCATCGCTGTTCTCAAGTCTGAATCCCGTGAAGACGGTGTTGAAAAAGCCCGTCAAATGGTAGAATTCCATGGTCTTGGCCACTCAGCTGCTATCCATACAGCGGACGAAGAATTGACTAAGGAATTTGGTAAGGCTGTTCGTGCTATCCGTGTTATTTGTAACTCACCTTCTACTTTCGGCGGTATCGGGGATGTTTATAATGCCTTCCTGCCATCACTGACTCTGGGCTGTGGATCTTATGGCCGCAACTCAGTAGGTGATAACGTTAGTGCTGTGAATCTCTTGAACATCAAAAAAGTAGGAAGACGTAGAAATAATATGCAATGGATGAAACTCCCTTCAAAAACTTACTTCGAGCGTGACTCTATCCAATACCTGCAAAAATGTCGTGATGTGGAACGTGTCATGATCGTAACAGACCATGCTATGGTAGAGCTTGGTTTCCTAGATCGTATCATCGAACAACTCGATCTTCGTCGTAATAAGGTTGTTTACCAAATCTTTGCAGACGTAGAACCAGATCCAGATATCACTACAGTTGAACGTGGTACAGAGATTATGCGTACCTTCAAACCTGATACAATTATTGCGCTTGGTGGTGGTTCACCAATGGACGCAGCTAAAGTAATGTGGCTCTTCTATGAGCAACCAGAAGTGGACTTCCGTGACCTTGTTCAAAAATTCATGGATATCCGTAAACGTGCCTTCAAATTCCCATTGCTTGGTAAGAAGACTAAGTTTATCGCAATCCCTACAACATCTGGTACAGGTTCAGAAGTAACACCGTTTGCCGTTATCTCTGACAAGGCTAACAACCGTAAGTACCCAATCGCTGACTACTCTCTGACTCCAACTGTAGCCATCGTAGACCCAGCTCTGGTACTGACTGTTCCAGGATTTGTCGCAGCAGACACTGGTATGGACGTTCTGACTCACGCAACAGAAGCTTATGTATCTCAGATGGCCAGCGACTTTACAGATGGTTTGGCTCTCCAAGCTATCAAACTAGTCTTTGAAAATCTGGAAAGCTCTGTTAAGAACGCTGACTTCCACTCTCGCGAAAAGATGCATAATGCCTCTACTATCGCTGGTATGGCCTTTGCCAATGCCTTCCTGGGAATTTCCCACTCTATGGCCCATAAGATTGGTGCTCAGTTCCATACCATCCACGGTCGTACCAATGCGATCTTGCTGCCGTACGTAATCCGCTACAACGGTACACGTCCAGCTAAGACAGCGACATGGCCTAAGTACAACTACTACCGTGCGGATGAGAAATACCAAGACATCGCTCGCATGCTCGGCTTGCCAGCTTCTACTCCAGAAGAAGGTGTTGAATCATTTGCGAAAGCTGTTTATGAACTGGGAGAACGTGTCGGTATCGAAATGAACTTCAAGGCTCAAGGTATTGACGAAAAAGAATGGAAAGAACATTCACGCGAATTGGCCTTCCTTGCTTATGAAGATCAATGCTCTCCAGCCAACCCACGCCTTCCAATGGTTGACCACATGCAGGAAATCATCGAAGACGCATACTATGGCTACAAGGAACGCCCAGGACGCCGCAAATAAGCGAGCAGCTTCCTCAATTAAAAATAAGACAGTTTGTCGGTCATCCCCTGCCCTTTGGTGGGGGATTTTTCTATGTGTCTTAGCGAGGCAAGACCATTGGTCGAAGCCAAGCTTAGAGACATGGATGCTGAGGAGCGTAGCGACGTGAGCTCTAGGTCTCTTAACGAAAGGAGCTTGCTGGGGTAAAAAGACGTAAACCTTCTGATTACTTGTGATTAAGTGAGCTTTTGTGCTAAGATAAGAGGACAATGAAAAAAGGAGAGTAATGTGATTTTTTTATCTTTATGGGCTGGGCTGTTGAGTGGTCTTTGCTGGTTATTGGGGGATATTCTGCTGGTTGGCTTTGAGGTAGATAAGGAAAGTTATGCCTACTTTACGGAGCAGAGTCGGATTGGCAATAAGAATCTGGCTATGCTGATGCTGTCTGGTTCTGTCAATCGGCTGCGTCTGGGTGCTCTGGTGGCTAACTTCTCAATTCCTCTTATGTTAGTCTCGCTTTATGCTCTCTTTGGTTTGACAAATAAGGGCTTGTGGGCCTACCTGTCAATAGCCTTGTTAGGAATTGGATTTGCCCTATCGCCAGTGGCACATGTGGCTTTTTACTACGTTGGGATCATCAGCAAAAAGGCTTATAAACGAAGCAACGGACAGGTCTGCTCAGACGAAGACAGCGAGCTTATCAATGAAGCAGTGCTCTTTCTAGATATAACCTGGCGGACAGCTATCGCTCTGACAGGTCTAGGTTGGCTCATTTACTCACTGCTAATAGTTGCCGGTCAGACAATATTGCCTGCTTATCTGGGGCTGCTGACTCCTTTACCGCTCAGTCTGTTAACTATCTTACTGGTAGAAAAGCTGAGAATCGGACGCCCCTACCTTAACGGAGCCGGCCTAAACATAGGATTTAGTTTGTTCTATTTACTGCTCCTGCTTCATATAGGTTCTTAGGCCGCGAATCGGTAAAATTTCAGAAAAAAACAGAAAATTTATATATTGACCTATTGAATATTTCTTCTTTCTATGGTATGATGAAAGAGGTTTCAAGAATCGTTGGGAGGATAAGACATGAAAAACCCTACTTTACTTAAAGAAATGTTACATTATTGCGGAAGAGATGAAATGCCCGACGATTTTGATACCTTTTGGAATAAACAAGTGGCAGAGGTTTGCTAATTGGCACTCTGCTGATTTAAACTTCAAATATGGGGTTTTAAATAAGCTAGTTGAGCTTAGTGTTTGTTAGCTTTGATTCCTTTAAGACTGGAAGTCTACAAAACTGCTTCCCCCTAGGACTAGGCATTCGCCTAGTTCTTTTTAGTTGTAGAAAAATGTTGGAACAGCCACGAAAAACATAAATATTATAGCTATATTCGTCTGTATAAGTTTCAAACTGAGATAAAAAGTAATACCTAAAAAGAAAGTACTTTCTAAAAGTAAAACCATATTGAAACTAATTGCAATAAATGTTAAGATAATAAATGTAAAGGCTTACAATAAATGAGTAAGGAGGATAGGAATCAAATGGAAGAGTTGAGACATAAGTTAATTGTGTCGTGTCAGGCTCTACCAAACGAACCATTACATAGCGACTTTATCATGGCTCGTATGGCAGTAGCGGCCAAAGAAGGAGGTGCTAGCGGAATTCGGGCTAACTCGGTTATAGACATCAAGGCTATTAAAGAAGCGGTGGATTTGCCAGTTATTGGGATTATCAAGAGAGATTATCCAGATGCCCAAGCTTTCATTACACCAACTATGATAGAAGTAGATGAGCTGATGGAAGCCCATCCGGAGATTATCGCTTTAGATGCGACAAATTCCAGCAGACCTCAAGGAGAGAGTTTAAAAGCATTTTTCCAGAAAGTGAAAGCAAAATATCCTCAGCAGCTTTTGATGGCTGATTGTTCAACTCTTGACGAGATGCTGGAAGCTGATCGAATGGGATTTGATTTTATTGGAACAACCTTGGTGGGCTATACTAATCAGAGCCAGGGAGATAAGATTGAAGCCAATGACTTTGAAATCATCCGAAAAGCTTTAGCTGAGATTCAGCACCCTCTGATTGCTGAGGGGAATATTGATAGCCCTGAAAAGGTGAAAAGGGTTCTAGAGCTGGGAGCCTTTAGTGTGGTAGTTGGATCTGCCATTACACGGCCGCAGCTGATTACAAGGAAGTTTGCAGACGCAACGAAAGAATAGAAAAGAGGAAGAATATGTCAAAATTAGAAAAATATGAAGGTGTCATTCCAGCTTTTTATGCTTGTTATGATGAAGCAGGAGAAGTAAGCCCAGAACGTGTTCGTTCTTTGACTCAGTACTTTATTGATAAGGGAGTTAAGGGTGTCTATGTTAATGGTTCTTCTGGTGAGTGTATTTACCTCAGTGTAGCAGACCGGAAATTAATTTTGGAAAATGTCATGGAAGTGGCTAAGGGCAAGCTGACAGTTATCGCTCATGTGGCTTGCAATAACACTAAGGACAGTGTGGAACTGGCTAAGCATGCTGAAAGTTTGGGTGTTGATGCTATCGCTGCTATTCCTCCTATTTACTTCCGTTTGCCGGACTATTCTATCGCTAAGTACTGGAACGATATGAGTGCAGCGGCTCCGAATACTGACTTTGTCATCTACAATATTCCGCAGCTGTCTGGAACGACTCTGACACCAGCACTCTATGCAGAAATGCGTAAAAATCCACGAGTTATTGGGGTTAAAAACTCTTCTATGCCGACTCAAGATATTCAAATCTTTGTCGCAGAAGGTGGGGAAGATCATATTGTCTTTAATGGTCCAGATGAACAGTTTATCAGCGGTCGAGTTATTGGTGCTAAGGCCGGAATTGGCGGAACCTATGCTGTGATGCCAGATCTCTTCCTGAAGCTCAACCAGCTCATCATTGACAAAGATCTGGATCGTGCTAAAGAACTGCAGCATGCGATTAATAGTGTGATTTACAAGATGGTCAGCGGTCGCGCAAATCTCTATGCTGTTATGAAAGAAATTCTTCGTCTCAATGAGGACTTAGATATTGGCTCTGTTCGAGCACCGTTAGAGCCTCTATCTGAGGGAGACTATGCGATTGCCAAAGAAGCAGCTGCTATGATTAAGCAGGTAAGAGAAGACTTCTTGTAATACAAAGAGTGTAACACCAGAGTTTAGGGCAGGCTAAACCTGCCCGTCCTAGGCTTTGACGATGAATAATAATGGAGAAATTCTATGGGAAATGTTGGTTTTACCACAATCGATATGATTATTCTGATTGTGTATTTACTAGTTGTTCTGGTAGCAGGTTTGCTGTTCTCGAAAAAGGAGATGCAGGGTAAAGAGTTCTTTAAAGGTGATGGAACGGTGCCTTGGTATGTAACATCTGTTTCCATTTTTGCTACATTGCTAAGTCCGATTTCCTTTATGACACTGGCGGGGAACTCTTATGCAGGGACTTGGCTTCTCTGGTTTGCCCAGTTGGGTATGATTTTTGCCATTCCAGTGGCTATTCGTTTCTTCTTGCCGATTTATGCACGTCTAGATATTGATACAGCCTATGACTACCTGCAAAAACGTTTTGGCTCTAAGGCCTTGCGAGCTTTGTCAGCTGTCTTCTTCATCATCTATCAAATCGGCCGCATGTCCATCATTATGTATCTACCTTCAGTGGCCCTGGCTACTTTGACGAAGATTGATGTCAATATCCTGATTATCGCGATGGGTGCGATTGCCATTGTTTACTCCTATACCGGTGGAGTCAAGTCAGTTCTGTGGACAGACTTTATCCAAGGTTCAGTACTCTTGATTGGTACAGTTGTAGGGCTTTTCTTCCTGATTGCTAATCTCAAGGGTGGCTTTGGCGATATTGCTAGTGAGCTGGCCAGTGGTAAATTTATCTCAGGGAAAGAAACTATTTTCAATCCTAACTTGCTGAAAGATTCTATTTTCCTAATTATCTTGGGATCTGGTATCAATACCCTGTCCTCTTATGTATCTTCGCAAGATATCGTTCAGCGCTTTACGACAACTCAGAATGTGAAGAAACTCAATAAAATGATGTTTACGAATGGAGTTTTGTCAATCTTTATCGCTTCTGTCTTTTATCTGATTGGTACAGGTTTATACGTCTATTATCAAGTACAGCATCCAGGCAGTGAGGGCAGCTCTATTCCTCAAGACCAGATCTTCACTTACTTTATCGCCTATGGTCTTCCAGTTGGAGTGACCGGTGTTCTGATTGCGGCAATTTATGCAGCAGCTCAGTCTACTATTTCTACAGGTCTTAATTCTGTAGCGACTTCTTGGACTTTGGATATTCAAGATGTTGTATCTAGCAATCTGGACGACAAGAAACGGACTAAAATCGCCCAATATGTTTCTCTAGGTGTAGGAGTCTTCTCCACAGTAGTTTCAATCGTGATGGCTCATACAGGTATTACATCGGCTTATGTTTGGTTTAATGGCTTTATGGGCTTGGTACTAGGTGTCTTGGGAGGAATCTTTATTCTGGGAATCTTCACCAAGCGTGCCAACCTCAAGGGAGCTTATGCAGCTATGATTGCTTCTAGTATTGTCCTGCTAGTCATCAAGTACGCTCTGCCAGCAGAAGCCGTTAGTATCTGGGCTTATTCCTTGATTTCAATTGTTGTTTCCTTGATTGTAGGCTATGTTGTTTCCGTCTTAACTGGCGGCAAGGCTGCGCCAGAGAATACAACAGTTTACGATATTGCAAGTATTCATGCAGATAAATCCTGGGAGGTACGGCACTAATGGAACTAGTTCAATATAAAGGAGCAGCTGTTGAGAGAGACATTCAGCAACCTGCCTTAAAAAAAGTCTTAGAATTTTTAAGGACACATGATGTCAGCCAAGATGAAAAGGGCAATCACCCTGTGTCTGATGATTTCTTTTACAATGTCATTGAAATGACGACCACGACCGATGAGGATCGGGTCTGGGAAAGTCATAGGGAATTTTACGATGTGCATCTGATTTTTGAAGGAAGGGAGCGCATCCACTATAACTTTTTGTCCAATATGGAAGAAGGGGATTATGATGCGGAAGGAGACTGGCAGCAGATGTCCGGCCAAGCTTTGTTTGACCTGATATTCACTCCTGGCAGCCTGCTCTTGCTGGATCCTAATGACGCCCATAAGACTGGACTGATAGCTGAAGAAGCCGGCCCCATCCGTAAGGTTGTCTTTAAAGTAAAAATTGTATAAAAGGCTGCGGGCGGGATGAGAAAGACGGATTGTTCTTAACATGCTGCCCCAGCTTTTTTAGTCAGTTTTGAACTTTATTTTCTGCTGGAGAATTCTAGCAAGGAAGGGTTGGAATTACTTTTGAGAAAGTGGTAGAATAAAGAAAATAGTTGCAGGAGGAAAATGTCTGATGGTTTCTTTGGAAAAAAACATTTTGCCAGTGATTGAGTCTGTATATGGTAGTCTGACACACCTGGAAAAGAAGATTGCAGATTATTTTCTGTCTGATGAGGCACTGACAGCTGATCTATCGGCTCAGGCGGTGTCTCAGAAGCTCTATGTCTCTGTGCCTTCTCTGACTCGCTTCGCCAAAAAATGTGGCTTTTCAGGCTACCGGCAGTTTATCTTTGAATTTCAGGAATCCAGCTCAGAAAGTAAAAATGTCAGTAGGGATTTGACGAGAAATGTCTTGTCTGATTATGGCGAATTGCTCAATAAGACTTTTTCCTTGATTGACGAAGAACAGTTCCTGCGCGTGGGGGATATGCTCAACAATGCTGGTCGAGTCTATATCTACGGGCAGGGGAGTTCAGGCTTAGTGGCTCGGGAAATGGAGTTTCGCTTCATGCGGTTGGGAATGGTTTGTAAGGCCATTACGGACGACCATATGATTCGGGTGAATAGAGTCATGCTGGATCCGGACTGTCTGGTTATTGGCATTTCCATATCTGGCGAGACTAAAATTATCACGCAGGCTATTCAGAATGCCAAAAAAGTCGGAGCCAAGACTGTGCTGGTAACTTCCAATAACAGCGACGACTTGAGGCAGCAGTGTGATGAACTGGTCCTAGTAGCTGTCAAGAAGCACTTGGCACAGGGCAATAATATCTCTCCTCAGTTTCCGGTTTTAGTTGTGATGGACATTTTCTATGCCTATTATATAGATTTAGACCGAGATTATCGCAGCCAAATCTTTACAAATACACTTTCAGCTTTAGAAGAAAATCAAGAAGAGAAGGAGCATGAATCGTGAATATTGTAGGAATAGATATCGGTGGGACAACGATTAAAGCAGATCTCTATCAGTCTGGCGGACGTAGTCTAAATGAGTTTCGAGAAGTTACCACTGAGATTGACTTTGAAAAGAAAACGAATCAGATTTTAGAACAGGTTTGCCAGCTAATAGCATTTTATCAAGAGCAGTTTGAGCTAGATGGAGTAGCGATTTCATCTGCTGGTGTAGTTGACAGCCAGGCTGGGAAAATCAGTTACGCTGGCTATACCATTCCAGGCTATATTGGGACAGATTTCCGTAGCCGGATTTTAAAAGAATTTGGTTTACCGATTGCGATTGAAAATGATGTTAATTGTGCTGCTCTGGGTGAGGCTTGGCTAGGCGCTGCCAAAGGTCATGCTTCTGCTGTGATGATTACTGTCGGAACAGGCATTGGCGGCGGCATTATCTATGATGGAAAGATTGTCAATGGATCCACCTATACCGCTGGTGAGGTAGGCTATCTGCCCATGGAAGATGGACAGGACTGGCAATCCCTGGCCTCAACAACTGCCTTGTTAGCATTATACAGCCAAAAGACAGGCCAGCAAGGCCATACTGGCCGTAGTTTTTTTGCGGCGATAGATCAGGGAGATAAGCTGGCGCAAGAAACACTTGATATATTCTTGGGCCGTCTGGCTAAAGGTCTCTTAACCCTGTCCTATATTCTAAATCCAGAGGTCTTGATTATCGGTGGCGGCATATTAGCTCGTTCTGAGCTTATTTTACCGCGATTGGAAAGTCTAATGAAGCAGCAAGTAGTAGATCCGCGCTTTTTGCCTAGAGAATTGGTGGCAGCAGCCCTAGGGAATGAAGCCGGACGATTAGGCGCTGTTCGACATTTTCTGAATCAGGAGAAAAACTCTGTTTGAAAAAGATGTTTTCAGAAAGAATATGATATAATTTATGCAAGTAGGAAGCCGTATTCCTGAGAAAGACTGTGCCAGATGGTTGGCTAGTCAGCTAGGAATGCAGATTTAAAAATCCGTTTTCGAAGCTTTTGAAAACGAGGGGGTGAACGAATGGCCAATGAAACACTTGAAAAAATGCAGGAAATTGAGACTGCTGCAGAAGAAGTTTTGATGGGCTACAGGGCGCAGGCTCAGGAGCTGCGGCAGCAAGTAGATGAAGATATCAGGCAGCTGGGTCTGACCTATGACGATGAAACGCAGAAGCTGGTGGAAGAATTAACAGCTAGCTCCCAGCAAAAGTTGGTGCTCCTGCAGCAAGACTTGGAGCAGACAATCCAGCAAAATGAGGACAAGGTTGAGGCGGCGCTGACGGACAAAAAAGCAGACTTGGCACGAGCTATTGTAGACAAGGTGGTAGAAGCCTATGGCCATTAGTCAAATGAGGCAGCTGTCTCTGCTTCTTCCCAAGGAACTGCTGGACCGGCTTCTCTTTTACCTACAGGGTTTAGAGTCGGTTCAGATTCATGACCTACGGCAGGAAGAGGACTGGCAGGCAGCCTTTGAGAAGGCTTTAGTTGGCCGGCCGGTTCAGCAACTATCTCAGCAAGATTTGGTCAGTCGTCAAGAAAAGCTCGAGAGACTGGTTGAAGAGCTGGAGCCCTTTATGCCGAAAAAGAAACTGCTAGAATCCTTAAAAGAAGAGCCTTTGGAGCTATCCTTTGCGGCATTAGAGCAGGCGGGCAAGAATCGAGATGAGGCTGTGCTATTAGAAGGAATCAGCAAGCAGCTCAAAGTCTTGCAAGAGGCTAAAAGTCAGATAGAAGCCGACCGCTTGGAAGTGGTTGAACTGGAGAAGTGGGAGCCACTGGAGCTGACACCGCAGGCAGCCGCGACTTTCAGTCATCTAGGAGCTTTGATTGGGACTATTCCCAATACTGACGATGATGCTCTTCGGCTGGCTCTGGGAGCACATGCTGATCTGAAGTTCCAGGAAGTCTTTACCGACGATACGGAGCACGGGGTTCTTATTTTTTACAAGACCGGCTCTCTGGAAGAAGTTCGCAGAATCTTGAAAGAGTATGGCTTTAAGCCCTTTGAGTATGACCATGCGGAACTGCCTGCTGATCGGCTCGAACAGCTCAAATCTAATATCCGCCAGCAGGAAGCTGTGGTAGACGCTATGACCAAGAGTCTAGCAGCTTCAAAGGGTGAGCTGGATCAGCTCAAGGTTCAGCTGGACTATCTATGCAATCTCTCCTCCCGTCAAGAAAGTAAGAACCAGTTAGCCAGCACGCAAAATCTGGCAGCCTTGGAAGGCTGGATCGAAAGCAATCAGGTTCAAGCTCTTGAGGCTTGCTTGACAGAGCAGTTTGGCCAGAGCATTCTCATCCAGACCAGAGAGATTCGACAGGACGAGAAAGATAAGGTTCCGACCAAGCTTAAAAACAATGCCTTGGTAGAGCCCTTCGAGCTAGTGACGGAGATGTATTCTTTGCCTAAGTATGGCGACAAGGATCCAACGCCCGTCGTTTCCCTGTTTTATTTTGTATTCTTTGGCATGATGGTCGCCGATATTGGCTATGGTCTCTTGCTCTTTGCAGGAACTAGTCTAGCGCTGCGCTTTTTACATGTCAAGCCAGGAATGGCTAAGAATCTGCGCTTCTTCCGCCTACTGGGCGTGGCCGTCATTATCTGGGGACTGGTTTATGGCTCATTCTTTGGATTTGAATTGCCCTTTGCTCTGATAAGTACCAGCTCTGATGCCATGACGATTCTGGTCATTTCGGTCGTCTTCGGCTTCATTACAGTACTGGCAGGCCTCTTCCTCAGCGGGCTGAAAAATATCCGCCTCAAGGATTATGCAGAAGCATACAATGCAGGCTTTGCTTGGGTACTGATTTTGCTAGGGCTGCTGCTCTTGGCCTTGGGGAATTTCTTCCCATCCTTGGCCTTTGCGGCAACGATTGGTCAATGGTTAGCCATTATCAATGCACTTGGCGTATTGGCAGTATCGATTATCAGCGCTAAGAGCTTGGCAGGTCTGGGGTCAGGTCTCTTCAACCTCTACAATGTCAGCGGTTATGTTGGGGATCTGGTCAGCTTTACGCGACTGATGGCTTTGGGACTTTCGGGGGCTAGCATTGGCTCGGCCTTTAACCTGATTGTTAGTCTCTTTCCACCAGTGGCTCGCTTTAGCATTGGTATTCTGCTTTTTATTGCTTTGCATCTGGTCAATATGTTTCTGTCTTTCCTGTCGGGTTATGTGCACGGAGCACGTTTGATTTTTGTAGAATTCTTCGGAAAATTCTACGACGGAGGCGGCAAGCCTTTCACTCCGCTCAAGCCTAGCGAGAAATACGTTCAGCAAAGCAAGAAATAAAGATTAGGAACTATGGTAAGAGACGAGAAGCTCATCTTAAGAAATACAGTTTCTACAACATCAAAAACAAGCAACATTCATTAAACTAGCTGTTGGTTTTACAAGAATTACAGCAATTTCATAGGAGTAAATCATGGAACATTTAGCATCATATTTTGGAACTTACGGCGGAGCCTTTTTTGCAGGTCTGGGAGTGGCTTTGGCGGTCTTTCTCAGCGGAATGGGCTCAGCGCTAGGTGTTGGAAGCACCGGTCAGGCAGCGGCAGCTCTCTTGAAAGAACAGCCGGAAAAATTCGCTCAAGCTCTGATTTTACAACTTTTGCCAGGTACCCAAGGTCTCTACGGCTTTGTTATCGGGATTACCGTCTTCTTTAATATCAAGCCAGAATTGGCTCTGCAATCAGGCGTAGCTTATTTCCTAGCAGCTCTGCCAGTTGCGATTGTTGGTTACTTTTCAGCCAAGCATCAAGGACGAGTAGCGACCGCTGGTATTCAGATTTTGGCCAAGCGACCAGAAGAGGTCATGAAAGGGGTTATCCTAGCGGCCATGGTTGAAACCTATGCCATCTTGGCCTTCGTTGTATCCTTCATCATGGTTCTGAATGTGAAGTAAGGAGGCTTTTATGTCTGACATATCAGATCTCAAAGCTTCTGTCTTGGAGCAGGCTCACGAGAAGGGGCATTTGCTTTTGGCCGAGGCTACTGAGAAAATAGAACAGGAAGCCAAGGAACGTGAGGCCCAGCTGGTTCGGCAAAAGCTTGGACAGCGAGAGCAGCAGCTGAAAGAAATCAGCCGGCGCAGTCAGCGCGATATTCAGCAGCTGGAAAATCAAAAGCGCCAGTCTACTCTGGTCATCAAGCAGCGGGTTCTCAGAGAGCTTTTTGAGGAAGCCTATGCTCAGATGGCAGCTTGGTCACCAGCTGAAGAAGAGCATTTTCTGAAGAGTGTCTTGGCTAAATACCCAGAGAAAGAGTTGGCACTGACTTTCGGTGCTCTATCAGCTGAGAAATTCAGCTCCAGCCAGTTAGAAGACTTGAAAAGATCCTTTCCGCAAGTACACTTTTCAGACCAGTCCATAGCCGGTCAGGCAGGTTTTGTGCTGAGCCAAGGACGAGTGGATGATAGTTATCTCTATCGTGACTTGCTGGACTCTGTCTGGCAGGAGGAAAGCTACCGACTGGCTCAGGATATTTTCAAAGACCAGGCAGAATAGGAGGCGGACCATGAGTGAAACAAGCTTCTCTCAAGTCAATACAGCCATTAGCGTGCAGGAGGCTTCCTTTTTGACGCCCCAGCAATATGATCAATTGCTGCAGGCTGACAATCCTGCCAGCCGTTCGGCTCTTCTGCAGGGAACGGTCTATGCCATGGATGCTGAAGCTATCAAGGATCTCAATACCATTGAGAAAGTACTGATGAAGCATTTGTATTCCGTTTATAATTGGGCGTTTGAGATCAGTCCAAGTAAGGAGTTAGTGGAGATTTTCACGCTCCGCTATACCTACCACAATCTCAAAGTTTTTCTCAAGGGTCGGGCGACAGGTCAGTCCTTGGAGCATTTGCTGATGCCGGTGGGGACCTATTCGCTGGAGGTTTTGGAGCACTTGGTCATGGCTTTTTCAGCTGAGTATTGTCCGGATTTCATGCTGGACGAGGTGCTTGCGACCTGGCAGGAATACCAGGATTATCAGGATGTGCGCGTGCTGGAGATTGGCATGGACATGGCTTATTTCCAGCATCTCAAGCGTCTGACAGAGGAATTGGAAGATGACCGTCTGCTGCAGCTGGTGAATCTGACTATTGATTTTTACAATGCCATCACGGTCAAGCGGGCTGTTGGCTTGGAAAAACCGCGCAGCTTTATGAGGCAGCTCCTGTCTGATGAAGGGAGCCTCTCTGCTGCCAACTGGATTGCCATGGCAGAGCAGGGAGATTTCTTGACTTGGTTTAGCCAGGTCAATCCCTGCGGTTACGATCTGGATCTGCGCTCCTACGAGGAAAAAATGCGGAACCAGACCTTGACGACAGTAGAGCTAGAATATCTAGCGGACCTCTTGCAGGTTAAGTTGCTTGCGGCTGGTCAGTTTGAGACAGATGGACCGCTCCCTCTGGCCCGCTATCTGCTGGGCAAGGAGCTGGAAGTCAAGAATCTGCGGCTGATTTTGACTGGCATGGACAATCAGCTGCCGGTAGAGCTTATCAGAGAAAGGATGCGACCGATTTATGGACAAGACTAGCTACAAGATTGCTGTTGTGGGGAATCGCGACACCATCCTCCCTTTTAAGCTGATTGGTTTTCAGACCTTTCCGGTGAAGGAAGCTCAGGAGACGGTCAATACCCTGCGTCGGCTCGCCCGTGAAGATTTCGGCATTATCTATCTGACGGAGGATATGGCTGCGGATATTCCAGAAACCCTGGCCTACTATGACCAGCTGGAGATTCCTGCTCTTGTGCTCATTCCTACCCATAAGGGGAGCACGGGACTGGCTCTTTCGCGGATTCATGAAAATGTCGAAAAGGCTGTCGGACAAGATATATTGTGAGGTTTTTATGCGAATCAATGAACTAGGTCAACCTATTGGGGATGCTCTGCCGGATTTTCAGCCGGGGGACTTGCCTAATTTGGAGCGAATCGAAGGCCAGTATGTTATTATCGAGCGTCTATCCAAGGACAAGCATGGAGCGGATTTGTATGAAGTGTATGGTCCGGATTCTCCTGCGGATATGTGGACCTATCTCTTTCAAAATCCTGCCCAAAGTCAGGTAGAATGGTCTCAGCTGCTAGATCAGATGCTGGTAGCACAGGATCGTTTTCACTATGCAATTGTGGACAAGGAGAGCGGTAAGACTTTAGGAACTTTTGCCTTGATGAGGATTGACCGAAATAACCGCGTTATCGAAGTGGGAGCGGTGACCTATTCGCCCGAGCTGAAGCGCACCAGACTGGCTACTGAAGCTCAGTACTTGCTGGCACGCTATGTCTTTGAAGGGCTGGAGTATCGCCGCTATGAATGGAAATGCGATGCCCTCAATCAGCCGTCAAGACGGGCAGCAGAGCGGCTTGGTTTCACCTATGAAGGTAGGTTTCGCCAGGCGGTTGTCTATAAGGGGCGCAACCGAGACACGGACTGGCTGTCTATGATTGACACGGATTGGCCGGCCGTCAAGGGTCGTCTAGAAAAATGGCTAAGCTCAGACAATTTCGACGAAAAGGGCCAGCAAATAAAAGCCTTATCTGATTTTTAAAATAAAAAGAAACAATCCTTGCCCTAGAGCTAGCTAAGAAAGATTTCAAACTCGTGGCAAGAATCAAAAAAACACTCTTTGGAAATGAAATTCAAACTGTTGCTTAGTTTGAGCTTTGATTTTCATGTAGAAGCAAGAAAAATCTCCCAAGAATGGAGGAAGATTGTGAGTCAAGGAAAGATTATCAAAGTTTCTGGTCCTCTGGTGCTGGCATCAGGGATGCAGGAAGCGAATATTCAGGATATCTGCCGGGTTGGCGATTTGGGGCTGATCGGTGAAATTATTGAAATGCGGCGGGACCAAGCCTCTATTCAGGTTTATGAAGAAACTTCTGGCTTGGGGCCGGGAGAGCCGGTCATCACGACTGGAAGCCCTCTGTCTGTTGAACTGGGACCAGGTCTGATTTCCCAGATGTTTGACGGAATTCAGCGGCCTTTGGAGCGTTTCCAAAACATCACGAAGAGTGACTTCCTCGTCCGTGGTGTCCAACTGCCAAATCTAGATCGAGAGGCTAAGTGGGATTTTGTTCCAGGTCTGTCTGTCGGAGATGCGGTTGAGTCCGGCGATATTCTGGGAACGGTGCAGGAGACCAATCTGGTGGAGCACCGCATCATGGTGCCAGTTGGAGTCAGTGGACGTTTGACCAATATCTCAGCTGGCAGTTTCACTGTTGAAGAGACTGTTTACGAGATTGAGCAGGCGGATGGTTCTGTCTTTAAAGGGACTCTCATGCAAAAATGGCCAGTCCGTCGCGGGCGCCCTTTTGCTCAGAAGCTGATTCCAGTTGAGCCTTTGGTGACTGGTCAGCGGGTCATCGATACCTTCTTCCCAGTAACCAAGGGCGGAGCAGCAGCCGTACCAGGACCTTTCGGGGCTGGTAAGACTGTCGTCCAGCACCAGGTGGCCAAGTTTGCCAATGTTGACATCGTTATCTATGTCGGCTGCGGTGAGCGTGGCAATGAGATGACCGACGTACTTAATGAATTTCCAGAACTAATTGACCCAGCAACTGGCCAGTCCATCATGCAGCGGACGGTGCTGATTGCCAACACTTCCAATATGCCGGTGGCAGCCCGGGAAGCATCGATTTACACAGGGATTACGATCGCAGAATACTTCCGTGACATGGGCTACTCCGTGGCCATCATGGCGGACTCTACCTCTCGCTGGGCAGAAGCCCTGCGGGAAATGTCTGGCCGTCTGGAAGAAATGCCGGGTGACGAAGGCTATCCTGCCTATCTCGGCAGCCGGATTGCTGAGTATTACGAGCGGGCTGGCCGGGTCAAAACGCTCGGTTCGACTGCGCGTGAAGGCTCTATTACTGCTATTGGGGCTGTATCACCTCCGGGTGGAGATATTTCTGAGCCGGTGACGCAAAATACCCTGCGGATTGTCAAGGTTTTCTGGGGCTTGGATGCCCAGCTGGCTCAACGCCGGCATTTCCCAGCTATCAACTGGCTGAGCTCTTACTCGCTCTACCTAGACGAAGTGGGAGCCTATATCGACCAGCATGAGAAGATTGCTTGGGCTGAGAAAGTCACCAAGGCCATGAATATCCTGCAAAAGGAAAGCGAACTGCAGGAAATCGTGCGTTTGGTTGGCTTGGATTCCTTGTCTGAAAAGGACCGGCTGACCATGAATGCAGCCAAGATGATTCGCGAGGACTACCTGCAGCAGAATGCCTTTGATGATGTGGACACCTATACTTCTTTCAAAAAACAGGTAGCTTTATTGAGCAATATCCTGACTTTCGATGCGGAGGCCAATCGTGCCTTGGAGCTGGGAGCTTATTTCCGGGAAATCATGGAAGGAACGGTGGAGCTGCGTGACCGAATTGCCCGCAGCAAGTTTATCCATGAAGACCAGTTGGAAAAAATTCAAGCCCTCAGTCAGACTATCGAGGAAACCCTGCACCAGATTCTTGCCCAAGGAGGACTAGACAATGAGCGTCATTAAAGAATACCGCACCGTTAGTGAAGTTGTCGGCCCTCTGATGATTGTCGACCAAGTCGCTGGCGTGCATTTCAATGAATTGGTAGAAATCCAGCTGCATGATGGCAGCAAGCGTCAGGGCCAGGTTCTGGAAGTCCAAGAAGACAAGGCTATGGTCCAGCTTTTTGAGGGATCAAGCGGTATCAATCTGGAAAAAGCTAAGGTCCGCTTTACGGGCCGTCCGCTAGAGCTGCCAGTGTCAGAAGACATGGTAGGCCGGATTTTCAATGGCATGGGCAAGCCAATTGATGGCGGCCCAGCTATCTTGCCAGAAAAATATCTGGATATTGACGGTCAAGCCATCAATCCAGTAGCTCGCGACTATCCGGATGAGTTTATCCAGACCGGTATTTCAGCCATCGACCACCTCAATACCTTGGTTCGGGGACAAAAATTGCCAGTATTTTCTGGCTCTGGTCTGCCCCACAAGGAATTAGCTGCTCAAATCGCCCGTCAGGCTACCGTGCTTAACTCTGACGAAAACTTCGCCGTGGTCTTTGCGGCCATGGGGATTACCTTTGAAGAAGCCGAGTTTTTCATGAATGACCTCCGGGAGACGGGAGCCATTGACCGCTCGGTGCTCTTTATCAATCTAGCTAATGACCCAGCTATCGAGCGGATTGCAACGCCGCGGATTGCCCTGACAGCAGCCGAGTACCTGGCTTATGAAAAGGACATGCACGTTCTGGTCATCATGACTGACATGACCAACTACTGTGAGGCCCTGCGGGAAGTTTCCGCAGCTCGTCGTGAAGTGCCGGGCCGCCGTGGGTATCCGGGTTACCTCTATACTAACCTATCCACCCTTTATGAGCGGGCTGGACGTCTGGTCGGCAAGAAAGGCTCTGTGACGCAGATTCCGATCCTGTCCATGCCAGAGGATGACATTACCCATCCGATTCCAGACTTGACAGGTTATATTACGGAAGGTCAGATTATCCTTTCGCGCGACCTTTACAACAGTGGCTATCGTCCGCCTATCAATGTCCTGCCATCTCTGTCCCGTCTCAAGGACAAGGGTTCAGGTGAGGGCAAGACTAGGGGAGACCATGCCGCAACTATGAACCAATTATTCGCCGCCTATGCGCAAGGCAAGCAGGCCAAGGAGCTGGCTGTCGTTCTGGGGGAATCCGCCCTGTCCGAAACGGACAAGCTCTATGTACGCTTTACCGACCGCTTCGAGCAGGAATACATCAATCAAGGTTTCCAGACCAATCGAACCATTGAGGAAAGCTTGGATCTAGGCTGGGAACTCCTGTCCATCTTACCTAGAACGGAGCTTAAGCGGATCAAGGACGATATGATTGACCAATACCTGCCGCAGACCAAGGAGGAAGAAAGATGACACGACTCAATGTCAAGCCGACTCGGATGGAGCTGAATAACTTAAAAGCCCGTCTCAAAACGGCTGTCCGTGGGCATAAACTGCTCAAGGATAAGCGGGATGAGCTGATGCGGCGCTTCATTGAGTCTGTCCGTGAGAACAATCAGCTCCGCCAAAAGGTCGAATCCGCTCTGGTTGGCCACCTGCAGGACTTTGTCATGGCCAAGGCGCTGGAGAGCGACCTCATGGTCGAGGAGATTTTTGCTGTGCCCACGCGGGAGGTCAATCTGCATGTGGAGACTGAGAATATCATGAGTGTGCGCGTGCCCAAGATGTACGCCCATATTGACAATCCGCATACTGATGACGAGGGAGACGTGGTTTATAGCTATGTGGCGTCTAACAGCCAGATGGATGAAACCATTGAAAGTATGAGCGATCTGCTTCCTGACCTGCTGCGACTGGCTGAAATTGAGAAAAGCTGTCAGCTTATGGCGGATGAAATCGAGAAAACCCGCCGTCGGGTCAACGGACTAGAATATGCTACCATCCCTGACCTCAAAGAAACCATCTACTACATCGAGATGAAGCTGGAAGAAGCCGAACGGGCCAGCCTCGTCCGAATGATGAAGGTGAAGTAAGATACCAAGACCGTTAAGAGCTCACAGCAAAAATAGGAAAATAGACGAAGAAGCGATAGCTTCTAGGGATTTTCTCTTTTTTGCCAAGAGCTTAGGTCGGGTTTAGTTTATCAGAGTAGAAAAAATTCAAATAAGCCCAAAAGAAAAACAGAACCTCTCTAAACGAGGTTCTTTTGCTTGTTGCCTGTTTTTATATGTTACAAAAAAATCTCCATATTACAAAGGGCGGACAGTTTTGTTAAATAGGTCGAAAAAGCCTTTTTTCTTAGAAGATTTATGGTAAGATGGTTTTCGTATCATGAATGATTAGGAAGGTGCATTTTGCATATGAAAATGAATAAGAAATTACTTTTGGCTTCAACTGTTGCTTTGTCAGCATTGCCTTTGTTGACAACGCGAGCTGAGGAGCAGCCACAAAACTGGACTGCCAGAACAGTTGAGCAAATTAAAGCGGATATTACGAGCAATGAAAATCAACAAACGTACACTGTTCAATATGGAGACACTTTAGGCAACATCGCTCAAGCGATGAACATTGACCTTGTTGACTTGGCTAAAATCAACCAAATTGCCAATGCTGACTTGATTTTCCCAGGTACTGTTTTGACTATTACAACAAATGGGCACAACGAAATTACCTCTGTAGAAATCCAAAGCTACCAAGCAGGCAATAATGCAGGTTTGGTAACGGAAGATTATACAGCAAGTGAGATTTTTGGTACTGAACAAGCCGCTCCAGCGGCACCGGCTCAAGCAGCAGAAACTCCAGCTCCGGCTGTTGAGGAAGCTGTTGCAGCTCCAGCAGATCAAGCACCAGCGCCTGCTGAAGAAGCTCCTGCCCCAGTAGCAGAAGTTGCAAGTGAAGCAGCCCCAGCTGCGGAAGCAAATGCAGCCGCTCCTGTAGAAGCAGCGCCACAGCCGGCAGTAGCTACAAGTCCAGAAGCACCAGCAGAGGCGGCTCCAGAAGCTACTGAATTAGGCCAAGACCAAGTCAGTCAAGCAACTGCTGCAGTTGAACCTACAACTTACAACGCTCCAGCTGTAACAGACGCTGCTAGCGTGACAACTAACAATCCTGCTAATGAGGGTCTTCAGCCACAGACTGCTGCTCTGAAAGAAGAGATAGCAGCTAAATATGGCATTACAGAATTTAGTCTCTACCGCCCAGGTGATAGTGGTGACCATGGTAAAGGCTTGGCGGCTGACTTTATCGTTGGTGAGAATACTGAATTAGGAAACCAAGTCGCAGCCGATGTTACTTCTAACATGACTGAAAGAGGAATCTCTTACGTTATCTGGCAGCAACAGTTCTATGCACCATTTGAAAGCATTTATGGACCAGCTAATACTTGGAACCAAATGCCAGACCGTGGTAGCGTAACTGAAAACCACTATGACCACGTTCACGTATCTATGAATGAATAAGATGAAAACAAGCCCAGAAATGGGCTTTTTCTGATATTCTCTGTGAAAAAGCGAGAATTTTCTGATAAATTTTGGTATAATAAAGCGAACTACAGATAAAGGATGAGTGAGAATGACCTTAGTTTATCAATCAACACGCGACGAAAAGAATAGAGTAACAGCTAGTCAGGCGATTCTGCAAGGATTGGCGACAGATGGTGGGCTCTTTACGCCCATTACCTATCCGCAGGTCGATTTGGACTTTGCCAAGCTCAAAGATGCTTCTTATCAGGAAGTAGCCAAGCTGGTTTTGTCTGCTTTCTTGGATGATTTTTCTGAAGCGGAGCTGGACCACTGTATCAACCATGCCTATGACAGCAAGTTTGATGATGCAGCCATTGCTCCCTTGGTCAAGCTGGATGGTCAGTACAATCTAGAGCTTTTCCACGGAGCGACCATTGCCTTCAAGGATATGGCTTTGTCTATCCTGCCTCACTTGATGACAACTGCAGCTAAAAAGCACGGTTTGGAAAACAAAATTGTCATTTTGACGGCGACTTCTGGCGACACAGGAAAGGCTGCTATGGCAGGCTTTGCGGATGTTCCAGGAACTGAAATCATCGTCTTTTACCCGAAAGACGGTGTCAGCAAGGTCCAAGAGCTGCAAATGACGACGCAGACAGGTGCTAATACGCGTGTGGTGGCTATTGATGGCAACTTTGACGATGCCCAGACCAATGTTAAGCACATGTTCAATGACACAGACCTACGGGCTCGTCTTCTGGAGCATAAGCTGCAGTTTTCATCTGCTAATTCCATGAATATCGGCCGTTTGGTGCCTCAGATTGTCTACTATGTCTATGCCTATGCTCAGCTGGTGAAGACGGGAGAAATCACAGCAGGAGACAAGGTCAACTTTACCGTTCCGACAGGGAACTTTGGTAATATTTTGGCGGCCTACTATGCCAAGCAAATCGGTCTGCCAGTTGGCAAGCTGATCTGTGCATCTAATGAAAACAATGTCCTGACTGACTTCTTCAAGACCCACGTTTATGACAAGAAGCGGAGCTTCAAGGTGACATCTAGTCCATCCATGGATATTCTGGTTTCCTCTAACTTGGAGCGTTTGATTTTCCATCTATCTGGTAACAGCTCTGAGAAAACAGCTGCTTTGATGGTGGCTCTGAATGAGCATGGACAATATGAACTGACGGACTTTGATGCTGAGATTTTAGAACTTTTTGCGGCTGACTATGCGACAGAAGAAGAAACAGCTGCTGAAATCAAGCGGGTCTATCAAGCATCTGACTACATCGAAGACCCTCACACAGCTGTTGCGTCTGCTGTCTATCAAAAATATCTTGCAGAGACTGGCGATCAGCGCAAGACGGTTATCGCATCTACCGCTAGTCCATATAAATTCCCAGTCGTGGCTGTTGAGGCTGTGACTGGTCAAACAGGACTCAGTGACTTCGAGGCTTTGGACCAACTGCACGAACTTTCTGGTGTAGCCCTTCCACCAGCTGTGGATGGTTTAGAAACAGCCCCAGTGCGTCATAAAACGACGGTCGCTGCAGATCAAATGCAGGCAGCGGTTGAGGATTATTTGGGGTTGTAAAAAACAAAAACATCAGCTTATTCATTGGCTGATGTTTTATAATCTATTTCAATACAATCAACTGCTTCCCAGCTAGGCTGTAACTGTCAGCTAGCGGTGCGATTGGTTTTTGGGCATCAATGGCTGGGTATTGGAGGTGTAGCTTCTGCTTGTTTTTGTTTTCGTAGACAGCCTCTTGGTTGCCAAAGTTGATGACGATTGTCATACTTTCTTTGCTGTCTTGAATCTTGTACTCCAATAAACTGTCTGATAGCCAGTTGACCTGACAGGCTTGCTTGATGGCGGTGCTGGTCTTTAGATGCAGCAGCGGATGTGCCCTGCGAAAGGCAATCAGCTGTTTAACAAAAGCAATGTCCTCTGTGTAATGCAGGGAGCGCAGCCAGTCTAGTTTATTGATTTCGTCAGGCATATTGTAGGTGTTGTCAATCAGATTTTTAGTCCGGAAAAATTCCTGACCGCTGTGGATAAAGGGCACACCTTGGGCCAGCAGTACGAGGTGGAGGGCCAGCCGCGAATTGGCCAGCCGATCCCGCAGGGTGATAGCAGGATTGACGATATCAAAGTAATCAAAAACTGTTGCATTATCATGGCACTCGATATAATTAATGGCCTGCTGGGGCGCTGTGAAGTGGGGCTCGCCTTTTAGACCGATATTGGCTGTCAGGACATTCTCAAGCTGACTGGCAGGAGTCTTGCTCTCGATTTGCCGGCCTTGGGCGATGGTCTGCTTGAGACTGTCACGGAAATGGTCGCTGAAAAATCCATAATCTGGCAGTTGGGCAGCATTGTACTGATGAGCCAATCGCTCACTTGCCAGTCCAGTGTCCATCTGCCAGCCTTCACCGTAGAGATAGATGTTAGGATAGAGCGTCTTGAGTTCGTCGGCTATCTGCTGCATGGTTTGGGTATCTAAAATCCCCATTAGATCAAAGCGGAAACCATCAAAGCCATAGAGACTGACCCATTGCTTGACCGATTGCTTGATATAGCGGCGGACCATGGCCTTCTCACTGGCTACATCATTACCACAGAAGGTTCCGTTGGTCCGGTAGCCCATGTCATTGAGTCGGAAAAAATAGCCGGGCACGATTTTTTCAAAAGCATAGCTGTTGGCATCATAGACATGATTGTAGACCACATCCATGATGACGCTGATATCAGCATTGTGGTAGGCAGTAATGGCTGCCTGCAGCTCTAAGATACGGGCATAGGGGTCTCGTGGGTCGCTGGCAAAACTGCCGTCTGGGACATTGTACTGGACAGGATCATAGCCCCAGTTGTAGACGAGCTCAGGATGCTTTTCATCAACGCTGCCAAAATCGTAGACAGGCAGAAGCTGCACGTGGCTGATACCTAGCTCTTTCAGATAGTCCAGACCAAACTTCTGACCGTGAACGACTGGAGATTCGCTCAGCGAGGCAAACTTCCCAGGATAGGAGAAACCAGCTTCTTTCTGCATAGAGAAATCGCGGACGCTCATTTCATAAATGACGGCTTCTGTCGGATCCAGCTGTGTTTTTGCTCGTTTGATAGGCTTTTTAATCTTGTCTAGATCGATGACATAGCTGTTTCCCGAATTGACATCTGAGGATAGGGCGTAGGGATCATGGACTTCAATCCACTTGCCATTGATCTTATGGAGATAAGAATAAGAGGCTCCCTCTAAATCTCCTTCAATCCGAGTATGCCAGACTCCCTTATCCAGACGTTTGAGATGGTGAACTTGGTCTTTCAGATGCAGGAGGACTTTTTCGGAAATAGGTGCCCAGAGTTTGAAATCGGTGGCTTGGGGACTGTATTGAGCTCCTAAATCGTCGCCTGCATAATCAAAAATCTCATCGAAAATAGGCTTTTTCACGATATGGCGGTACTGCAGGTCAGTATGGTTGCGATCTTGGTCATAGACCTTGTAGGATTGCGTCAGGTCAATGGGCTCATTAGCCGACACGGTATAGATAATCCGCTCTTCCTGATTGTTGATGTTTTTGATGGTTAAGGGGCTGGAGCTGTGCTTGTCTTCCAGTGTAAAGTGGATGGAGTAGGCTTCAAAGCTCTTTTCCAGTTCGATGGTGATGATATTTTCGTCATCTAAATAGGCTTGAAAAATACGAAAGGCCATGTTTTTCCTCTTTCTTTGTCGGTTTCTCTTCGGTTAATTGTTTTGAGTTTAGGGATCTGCTCTGGTTGGGACAAGGCCGATATGTGAATCGTTGATGAATGAGCAAAAGCATTCGGATTAGCGAGTGCTGATGCTATGCGGAATCAGCTGGCGATAGCAGATTTGCTTGTCTTCTTTATTGTCCTTGATGATTTGGAAGAGGGTCCGGAAAGACTCTTTACCAAGCTCGAGGGCATTGATATCGATATAGGCATCCACATCAATGCGCGGTTTGATAGAATCAAAGGTGATAATGGGAATCTGGTAGTCCTGATCTTTGAGATAGTGCAGGGCTCCTTCTGCTACCAGCGTATCAGATGTCACAATAGCTTCAATCTCATCCAACGGCAGCTCCTCCATAATCTTGTAACTGTTGTCTTCCAGAAGGAAACCGAAAGCAAATTTGATAATGCGATCATCCAAAGGCCGGTCTGCTTCATTCAGAGCTTGCTTGTAGCCTGTGTAACGATCTTGAGAAACGACCAACTCCTTATTCCCGGCCAGAAATGCGATTTTTCGATAGCCCTTGTCTAAGAAATATCTGGTCGCGTCATAGCCAGCCTTGATATTGTCATTGTCCACCAGAGAGATGAAAGGTGAGACAGCTTTCCCTAGGATAAGGAAGGGGAAGTTGTTTCTGACTGCAAAGTCGACCAAAGGATCGTCCTGCTTAGAATAAAGGAAGATCAGTCCGTCTACTCGCTTTCCTAAAATCATCTGCTTCATATTTTCCAAGCGGTGCTCTTCATCTTGCCCGGTGCTGATCTGGATGGCATAGTCATAGTCAGAAGCAATCTGAGAAATCCCCCGCAACACAGTTGGGAAAAAAGGGTTTTGATAGAAGACATCTGAGTCGTCCGGCAGGACCAAGCCGATGACCTGGCTGGACTGGCTGACCAGACTTCTGGCATTGAGGTTGGGATGATAGTCCAGCTCCTTCATAGCAGCACGGACCCGTTTTTTAGTTTCTTCACTGATGGTTGATTTATTTTGCACGACGCGGGTCACGGTAGAGGGTGATACGCCTGCTAGTTTTGCGACTTCTTTGATAGTAACTCGCATAAAAACCTCCTAAAGGCCTGCATTTGCTGGAAATCCTTACGATAACATGAACTATTTTAAATCTACTAGTAGAAGCACTTGCTTTCTAAGAGTCATGCAAACCTGTGCCAAAAATAGCCATCGTAGCCAGTGATTTTGCTTAACTATTGTGGTCAAAAAAGCAAGTATGAAGCAGTTTCTCCGCAAACGCAAACGTTTTCTGTTTGTAAGAACATTTTAACACAAAAAGAGAACGCTTGCAAGAAGAGAAAAACGGTAAACAATTGGGGCAGTAGGAGAGTCCTAAAAGAGCATTATATCCATTAACCAATAAATTGAAAAAAATCTCAAAAACCCCTTGCACTAAAAAAAAAAATAGGTTATAATCAAGTCGACGCAAACGTTTGCATTAAGTAAAAATGAAAAGGCGTAGAGGAAAAATAACGAGGTGACAAAATGAAAAAACGTCAAAGCGGCGTGCTCATGCACATTTCATCCCTTCCGGGCAAGTACGGTATCGGATCTTTTGGCCAAAGTGCTTATGATTTTGTAGACTTCTTGGTTCGCACCAAGCAGCGCTATTGGCAGATTTTGCCACTGGGAACGACCAGTTATGGTGACTCTCCTTATCAGTCTTTCTCTGCTTTTGCGGGAAATACCTACTTTATCGATTTTGATATTCTGATAGAAGAAGGTTTGCTGGATGAGGCAGATGTCAAGGGAGCTGATTTTGGAGATGATCCTAGAAAAGTGGATTATGCAAAGATTTTCGATGCTCGCCGTCCAATCATGGAAAAAGCAGTAGCTCGCTTCTTGAAAGCAGCTGATCTGTCTGACTATGAGAGCTTTGTGGAGCAAAATGCAGCTTGGCTGGAAGTTTTCGCTGAGTACATGGCTATCAAGGAACATTTTGATAATCTAGCTTGGACAGAGTGGCCGGATGAGGCCATCCGCCGCCGTGAGGCTGCTAGCCTCGCTTCTTATCGTGAGAAGCTGGCTGACAAGCTGACCTATCATCGTGTGACCCAGTATCTCTTCTTTAAGCAGTGGTTAAGATTAAAAGCCTATGCTAATGAACACCACATCGAGATTGTCGGAGATATGCCAATCTATGTGGCAGCTGACAGTGCTGATGTGTGGGCACAGCCGCACTTCTTTAAGACAGATGCTGTTGGCAAGCCAACTTGTGTGGCAGGCTGCCCGCCAGATGAATTTTCAGAAACTGGCCAGCTTTGGGGCAATCCTATCTATGACTGGGAAGCTATGGATAAGGATGGCTATGCTTGGTGGATTGAACGCCTGCGTGAAAGCTTCAAGATTTACGACATTGTCCGTATTGACCACTTCCGCGGCTTTGAGTCTTACTGGGAAGTACCTGCTGGCTCAGAAACATCTGCTTCTGGTAAGTGGGTCAAAGGTCCAGACTACAAGCTTTTTGCAGCGGTTAAGGAAGCCTTGGGTGATTTGAATATCATCGCAGAAGACCTAGGCTTTATGACGGACGAAGTGATCGAGCTGCGCGAGCGCACTGGTTTCCCAGGAATGAAGATCTTGCAATTCGCCTTCAATCCTGATGATGAAAGCATCGATAGCCCGCATCTGGCGCCAAACAACTCAGTCATGTATACCGGAACCCATGATAACAATACTGTTTTGGGTTGGTACAAGGATGAGATTGACGACGCTACTCGCCAGTACATGGCTCAGTACACCAACCGTAAGGAGTACGAAACAGTACCTCATGCAATGCTGCGCACAATCTTTGCTTCAGTCAGCTTTATGGCCATTGCGACCATGCAAGACCTGCTGGAATTAGATAGTGCAGCACGGATGAACTATCCATCCACAATTGGTGGCAACTGGACTTGGCGGATGACAGCTGAAGAGCTGAATCCAATCGTCGAAGGTGAGCTTTATAGCTTGACTAAGACTTACCGTCGTATGAATACCGATTTAATTAACAAATAAAGAACAGCTAACTAGACTTGAAAGGAGTAATCATGTCAAACTTACAAACTTATATCAAAAATACTTATTCAAAAAATCTTGCTGATTGCAGCAACGAAGAACTCTATCTGGCTCTTTTAAACTACACTAAATTAGCCAGCGCTCAAAAGCCAGTCAATACTGGTAAGAAAAAACTCTACTATATCTCAGCTGAGTTCCTGATTGGTAAACTTTTGTCTAACAACTTGATCAACCTTGGACTTTACGATGATGTGAAGCAAGAGTTGGCAGATGCTGGTAAAGACTTGATCGAGGTAGAAGAAGTTGAGTTGGAGCCGTCTCTGGGTAACGGAGGCTTGGGTCGTTTGGCTGCCTGCTTCTTGGACTCTATTGCGACCTTGGGTCTCAATGGTGATGGTGTAGGACTGAACTACCACTTTGGTCTCTTCCAACAGGTTTTGAAAAACAACGAACAGACAACGATTCCTAACTTCTGGCTGACTGAGCAAAACTGGTTGGTTCGCTCTAGCCGCAGCTACCAAGTGCCTTTTGCTCACTTCACTCTGACATCTACACTTTATGATATTGATGTGCCAGGTTACAAGACAGAAACTAAGAACCGTCTTCGTCTCTTTGATTTGGACTCAGTGGATGCAGATATCATTACTGACGGTATTGACTTTGATAAGACAGATATCGCTCGCAACTTGACCCTCTTCCTCTATCCAGATGATAGTGACAAGCAAGGGGAATTGCTCCGTATCTTCCAGCAGTACTTCATGGTTTCAAATGGTGCTCAGCTGATTATTGACGAAGCGATTGAAAAAGGCAGCAACCTGCACGATTTGGCAGACTATGCTGTCATCCAAATCAATGATACCCACCCATCTCTGGTTATCCCAGAAATGATTCGTCTCTTGACTGAACGTGGTTTGGATCTGGATGAAGCAATTGCCATCGTACAGAAGATGACTGCTTATACGAACCACACAATTTTGGCAGAAGCTCTTGAAAAATGGCCTTTGGAATTCTTGAAAGAAGTAGTGCCGCACCTGGTGCCTATCATCAAAGAGCTTGACAAGCGCGTTAAAGCTAAATACACAGATCCAGCAGTGCAAATCATTGATGAAGACGATCGTGTGCACATGGCTCACATGGATATCCACTACGGATACAGTGTCAATGGTGTTGCTGCTCTACATACAGAAATCCTGAAAAACTCTGAGCTTAAAGCCTTCTACGATATTTACCCTGAAAAATTCAATAACAAGACCAACGGTATTACTTTCCGCCGCTGGCTCATGCATGCCAACCCACGCCTGTCTCATTATCTGGATGAGCTGCTGGGCCGCGACTGGCACCATGACGCAACTAAGCTCGAAGGCTTGTTGGAATTCACTGGCGCTGCAAATGTTAAAGAAAAATTGGAAGGCATCAAGGCTCACAACAAGCGTAAATTGGCTCGTCACTTGAAGGAAGCACAAGGCGTGGAAATCAATCCAGAATCTATCTTTGATATCCAAATCAAGCGTCTGCATGAGTACAAGCGCCAACAAATGAACGCTCTGTACGTTATCCACAAGTATCTGGACATCAAGGCTGGCAACATCCCTGCTCGTCCAATCACTGTCTTCTTCGGTGGTAAAGCTGCCCCTGCTTACACGATTGCACAGGACATCATCCACCTCATCCTTTGCTTGTCAGAAGTGATTGCTAATGACCCTCAAGTGGCTCCACACTTGCAAGTAGTTATGGTAGAAAACTACAATGTTACAGCGTCTAGCTTCTTGATTGCAGCTGGTGACATTTCTGAGCAGATTTCCCTGGCCTCTAAGGAAGCATCTGGTACTGGTAACATGAAGTTCATGCTTAACGGTGCTTTGACACTTGGTACTATGGATGGAGCGAACGTTGAGATTGCAGAGTTGGTCGGCGAAGACAACATCTACATCTTCGGTGAAGATTCTGAGACTGTTATTGACCTCTACGCAAAATCTGCTTACAAATCTAGTGAGTACTATGCACGTGAAGCTATCAAGCCATTGGTTGACTTTATCGTCAGCGATGAAGTATTGGCAGTTGGTAAAGCTGAACGCTTGGAACGTCTTTACAATGAACTGATCAGCAAGGACTGGTTCATGACCCTGCTGGATCTAGAAGACTATATCCAAGTCAAAGAGCGCATGCTGGCTGACTATGAAGACCGAGATGCTTGGATGGACAAAGTCATCGTCAATATCGCCAAAGCTGGCTTCTTCTCATCTGACCGTACTATCGCTCAATACGAAGAAGAAGTATGGCACTTGAACAGCTAATATTCTTTAAATAA
Source organism: Streptococcus sp. DTU_2020_1000888_1_SI_GRL_NUU_041A (assembly GCF_032387735.1). Classification (NCBI taxonomy): domain Bacteria; kingdom Bacillati; phylum Bacillota; class Bacilli; order Lactobacillales; family Streptococcaceae; genus Streptococcus; species Streptococcus sp. DTU_2020_1000888_1_SI_GRL_NUU_041A. The sequence continues at coordinate 101,888 of NZ_CP135591.1, forward strand.
AAAAAGCCGAGACAGCAGTGTTTCGGCTTTGATTTTTGAATAAAATATGTGGGTAGGGAATTAGCTATTGTGTGGGCTTCTGAAAAGGCGAAAGCCTTTTGGTCTTGTCAGCTTTTTCTTTTCGGTGTATAATAAGTGAAAATATTTCTTTACAGGAGGGGTTCATGAAAAAGAAACCAATTTATCTTTATGTTTTGCTGGGATTGTCAACCGTGGGAACCTTGTGGGGACTTTTTGGCAAGTTCACTTCTTCTGATGCTGGAGTGAAAAGCATTCTTAAGCAGATAGAAGAACCAGCAAAATCCCAGTATGCAACTTATTTTAGCAAGAGTGCAGAAGTGGCAAATTCGCTAGCTAATAATTTCTTTTTTTACGGGCACATCGTTCTCTTAATAGTGGCTCTTTTCTTTCTTTTTAGGAAAGATATATTTAAGGCCAATCTTGTCTACATTGCCGATGTTCTTGTGGGCTTGATTTCGACAGCCTATGCTTATGTGGTATCAAAGGGAATTATAGCTTCTTCTTTTTCAGACTCAACTCTTCTTTCGGCACAGATGACGGGGCTGAATTTCTCCATCCTCCTTTCAGTAGTCATTAGCCTCATCTTCCTTTCCATCGTCATCTTTAAGCTAATTCAGCAGCAAAAAGAGGCTGAAAAAGCGGAACTAGCTGCAAAGGAATAAAATTTGACAAATAACAGATAAGTGCTTACAATTTTAAGAAGCAACATCTGTTATTTTTTAGAATGGAGAGTAAAATGACAAAGGTTTCCTTGGTTTACATCAGCTTGAGCGGCAATACAGAGAATTTCGTCCGTCGGCTGACAGACTATTTGCTGGAGCAGCATCCAAGCCTAGAAGTAGAGAGGATTCATATCAAAGACCTGGTAAAGGAAGGGCAGCCCTTTTTTGAAATGGACAATCCTTTTATCGCTTTTCTGCCGACTTATTTGGAGGGTGGCAATGGTGTGGACAATGGCGATGTAGAAATTCTGACAACTGATGTGGGGGATTTTATCGCCTATGGTCAAAATGCTAGCAAGTGTCTGGGTGTCATTGGCAGTGGCAATCGTAACTTTAACAACCAATACTGTCTGACAGCCAAGCAATATTCAGAGCGCTTCGGATTTCCGGTTTTGGCTGATTTTGAAATGCGTGGCATGTTGGGAGACATTAAGAAAGTTGCGGGGATTATTGAGGAGCTCTATCATATTGAAAAAAACGAAAACCAGTGAGGTTTTCGTTTTTTGATGTTCTAAATCAAGCTTACATCTTTTCTGGGGCTTCTACTCCCAGCAAACGCAGAGCTTCTTTGAGGACAACAGCTGTTGAGTAGCTGAGAGCCAGACGGCTGTCGCGCTCAGGGCTTTCATCCAGAATCCGCGTGTGTGCATAGTATTTGTTAAAGGCTTGAGCCAAGCTAATAGCGTATTTGGCAATCAGAGATGGCTCATAGTTATCAGCAGCACGCTTGACAACACGGCCGAAGTCTTGGAGCAGCTTGATAATTTCCCAGCTTTCTGGATCGTTCAGGCTATACGTAGCCTCTGCATCTGGCTGGAAGTTCGCCTTGCGCAGGATAGACTGGATACGAGCATAAGCATACTGGATGTAAGGACCTGTTTCTCCCTCGAAAGAAACCATAGCTTCCAGATCAAAGTCGTAACCATTGCGGCGGTCAGTTTTGAGGTCGTAGAACTTAACTGCTCCAACTCCAACTGCGCGAGCAACAGCTTCCTTGTTTTCCAAATCTGGGTTTTTAGCTTCAATCTGGCTCTTAGCCCGGCTGATAGCTTCCAGCAGAGTTGGTTCGAGGAGGATGATATTTCCTTTACGTGTAGACAGTTTTTGACGGTTCTTAGTCACCAGTCCGAAGTCAACGTGAATCATGTCGTCGTTCCAGTCAAAGCCCATCTTTTTCAGAACGGCCTTGAGCTGTCTGAAGTGGTTGGCCTGCTCTTGACCTACAACATAGACATTTTTGACAAAGTTGTAAGTGCGAGCTCGGTAGATGGCTGTTGCAATATCACGTGTGATGTAGAGGGTAGCACCGTCTGATTTTTTAATCATAGCAGGCGGAAGGTTAAAGTCTTCCAAGTCTACAATGCTAGCTCCTTTTGATTCCTGTAAAAGCCCTTTTTCTTCGAGGATTTGAATCCCTTCGTCCATCTTGTCATTGTAGAAGGCTTCACCATTTAGACTGTCAAATTCGACACCTAGGAGTTCGTAGATACGGTTGAATTCTGTCAGACTTTCGTCTCGGAACCATTGCCAGAGCTCAGTTGCTTCTGGGTCGCCATCTTCCAGCTTCTTGAACCAAAGGCGGCCTTCTTCATCCAGAGATGGGTCGTTTTCAATCTCGGCATTGATACGCACGTAGAGTTTGAGGAGCTCGTCGATTGGGTTGGCTTCAACAGCTTCCTGGCTTCCCCACTTCTTATAAGCTACCATCAGGAGACCAAACTGTTTGCCCCAGTCTCCCAAGTGGTTGATTTTGATGGTGTTGTAGCCAATCTTGCGGAAGATGTTGGAAAGAGCGTCACCGATAACAGTAGAGCGCAAGTGGCCGACTGAGAAAGGCTTGGCAATGTTTGGACTGGATAGGTCAATGGTGATATTTTCCCCATTTCCTTCGTTTTGCTGGCCATAATCAGCTCCGTCTTTGATGACTTCTTTGATGACTTGGCCAGAAATTTCAGCCTTACTGAGGAAAAAGTTGACATAAGGACCAGTCGCAACGACTTTGTCAAAATGCGCTGTGTCAATCTTTTCAGCGATGTCAGCAGCGATGATTTGAGGAGCTTTGCGCTCAGTCTTTGCCAGAGAAAAGGCTGGGAAGGCGATATCGCCAAGTTCAGAGCTCTTTGGCTGCTCCAATAAATTTAAAATAGTGTCTTGATCAAGGCTGTCAATAACCTTGGCCAATTCGCCGGCAATCAACTGTTTGTTATCCATATTTGCTCCTTTGTGTCTTTTGTTATTATTTTATCACATTTTTCAAGGAATCTTCAATTTTTTTGGGAATAATTTTTGGGCTAATAGGAATTTTTCTGATATAATAAGAGGGATAAGAACCTGTATTTATAGATGAGTTTTCCATCTAAATGCTTCCTTCTCTGACACTCTTGGTTAAAGTTTTTTGTTTATTCTCAGTATTCCTGCAAATCTTTGCCTAGATTGATGGAGAAGCAGTTTTTCATCGGATGGAGTATTCTTCATGAATGCAGCTTCTAAATATTCAATAATGAGGTAAAAATGAGAAAGAATGACCGTCATCAGTTAGTCAAAACGATGATTAAGGAGGAAAAGCTAGGAACGCAAAAGGAGATTCAGGATCGTCTGGAAGCGCAAGGGATTTATGTGACGCAGACTACCCTGTCGCGTGACCTCCGTGAAATCGGCCTGACCAAGGTTAAGAAGAAGGGGCTGACTTATTATGTTTTGGCGCATGAGACTGAGGAGATTGATTTTATAGAGTTTTTAGCCAAGCATGTGGAGAGTGTGGCCAGGGCAGAGTTTAGTCTGGTTCTTCGTACGGGCCTGGGAGAGGCAACAGTGCTGGCCAATGTCGTGGATAACTCGTTTGATAGCCGTATTCTGGGAACCGTTGCAGGTGCTAATACTCTTTTAGTAGTTTGCCGGGATCAGGCAGCGGCTCAGGAGATTGAGGAGCAAATACAGGAAGTGATGTAAGAATCACAGTTTTTTCAGGAAAAATGGAGAGGTTTGAGACAGAAGTCCTGACCTCGTTTGTTTTTAGAAAGGATAGAGATGGCAGTAGAAAAGTTATCGCCAGGCATGCAGCAGTATTTGGATATCAAAAAGGACTATCCAGATGCTTTCTTGCTCTTTCGGATGGGGGATTTCTATGAGTTGTTTTATGATGATGCGGTCAATGCCGCGCAAATTTTAGAGATTTCTCTCACCAGCCGAAATAAAAATGCAGAAAATCCAATTCCCATGGCTGGAGTTCCCTATCATTCGGCACAGCAGTATATTGATGTTTTGGTTGAATCAGGCTATAAGGTAGCGATTGCGGAGCAGATGGAAGACCCCAAAGAAGCCAAGGGCGTTGTTAAGCGGGAGGTCGTTCAGGTTATCACACCGGGGACGGTGGTGGATTCCAGTAAGCCGGACTCTGCGAATAACTTTCTGGTGGCTTTGGATTACTCAGACGGCCTCTATGGTCTGGCTTATATGGACTTGGTGACCGGTGAGTTTCAGGTGACCAGTCTAGAGGACTTTGCCTTGGTCTGCGGGGAAATCCGCAATTTGAAAGCTAGGGAAGTGGTGCTGGGCTATACCTTGCCAGAAGCTGAGGAGCAGGTCTTGGCTGGGCAGATGAACCTCTTATTGTCCTATGTACAGACGGCCTTGGACGATGTCCAGCTGCTGGGCGAGGAGCTGTCTCCGATGGAACGTCAGGCAGCAGGGAAATTGCTGGAGTATGTGCACCGGACTCAGATGAGGGAGCTCAGTCATTTGAAGAAGGCCCAGCATTATGAAATCAAGGACTTTCTGCAAATGGATTATGCCACTAAGGCGAGTCTGGATTTGACAGAAAATGCTCGCTCGGGCAAGAAACACGGCAGTCTTTATTGGCTGATGGACGAGACCAAGACGGCCATGGGCGGCCGTATGCTGCGCTCTTGGATTCAGCGTCCGCTGATTGATGAAGCGCGAATTAGCCAGCGGCAGAATGTCGTCGAGGTTTTTCTGGATCATTTCTTTGAGCGGAGTGATTTGACGGAGAGCCTCAAGGGAGTCTATGATATCGAGCGGCTGGCTAGTCGGGTTTCTTTTGGCAAGACCAATCCTAAAGATTTGCTGCAGCTGGCAGCTACATTGGGCAATGTGCCTCAGATTAAGGCTATCCTGCAAGGAATCGGCAGTCCGCATCTAGCTCGTTTGATTGAGGATTTGGATCCTATTCCAGAGTTGGCAGGCTTGATTAGCTCAGCTATTTCACCGGATGCACTTCATATCATCACCGAGGGCAATATCATTCGGACCGGTTTTGATGAGACCTTGGATCAGTATCGGCTTGTGCTGAGGGATGGGACCGGATGGATTGCGGAGCTGGAAGTCAAAGAACGTGCCAACAGCGGCATCAGCAATCTGAAGATTGATTACAACAAAAAAGATGGTTACTACTTCCACGTGACCAATTCCCAGCTGGCTCATGTGCCTAGTCATTTCTTCCGCAAAGCGACCCTGAAAAATTCGGAGCGTTTCGGAACGGAGGAGCTGGCTCGGATTGAGGGAGAGATGTTGGAGGCGCGTGAAAAATCTGCTAATCTGGAATACGAGATTTTCATGCGGATTCGCGAGGAAGCTGGCAAATACATCCAGCGCTTGCAGGCCTTGGCACAAACGTTGGCAGCTGTAGATGTGTTGCAGAGCTTTGCTGCGGTGGCAGAACAACTGCATTTGGTGCGTCCCGTCTTTACTGCGGAGCGCCGCCTGCAGATTGAAAAAGGTCGGCATGCTGTCGTGGAAAAGGTCATGGGTGCCCAAAGCTACATTCCAAATAGTATTCTGCTGGACCAGGAAACGAACATTCAGCTGATTACCGGGCCAAACATGAGTGGGAAATCGACTTATATGCGCCAACTGGCTATCATTGTCATTATGGCACAGATGGGTTCTTATGTGCCTGCTCAGTCTGCCAGTCTGCCTTTATTCGATGCGATTTTCACTCGTATCGGTGCAGCGGATGATCTGGTGTCCGGCCAGTCCACCTTTATGGTGGAGATGATGGAGGCCAATCGGGCCATTCGGCAGGCCAGCGAGCGTTCGCTCATTCTCTTTGATGAGCTGGGGCGTGGAACGGCTACTTATGATGGGATGGCACTGGCTCAGGCTATTATCGAGCATATTCATCACTATACTGGAGCCAAGACCCTCTTTGCCACTCACTATCATGAGCTGACAGCCTTAGAGAATAGCTTGGAGCATTTGGAAAATGTCCATGTAGCAACCTTGGAAAAGGACGGGCAGGTGACTTTCCTGCATAAGATTGAGCCGGGTCCGGCTGACAAGTCTTACGGAATCCATGTGGCGAAGATTGCTGGACTTCCTGAGAAATTACTGGAGCGGGCGGATAGCATTTTGAGTCATTTGGAGAGTCAGGATACAGGACTAGGCTCAGAGCTTCCCACCAAATCCAGACAAAAACGGTCGCAAGTGGCGGAGCAGATGTCTCTTTTTGCAGAAGGGCCGGAAAATCCAGTCCTGACTGAACTCCGAGACTTGGACATCTACAATATGACTCCCCTGGAAGTCATGGCGGTGGTAGCTGAGTTGAAGAAGAAGTTGTAAAAATAAAGAACAGACTTGTGAATGCCTCAAGTCTGCTCTTTTTATTTCTCACGATTTGCCAGACAAACCGCTATTGATTTTTTGAATGTTGCGGTAAGTGCGGTAGTAGATGGCACCTGAAATGATTAGATAGATGAGGGTGAATTCCCCGACGGCAGTCAGTGTCAGGCTGAGTATTTTTTCTCTTGGAAAAAATCCAGCTAGATTAGCCAAAAGTGCAAAGGTCAGAATCATCACGCCAAAGTGGCTAACGACGGAGCGCAGGATGCTCCAGTCTCTTTGGAAGAAGTTTCCACTCCATCTGAAAATAGCTCCCATGACAAACCATATAAGGAGGCAGTAGAGCATGATGAGGGAAACATGGACATGCTGGCTCAAAAAGAAGAGACCGATAGGAGAGCGGGGGTGAAGCGGTAGATAAGCTGGATTGTAAAAATAAGAAACAATCATGGAGAAGAAGAGACCGATGAAAATCCCTCCAATTCCTCCGAAAAAGAGTTCTTTAAGACGAGTTTTCATAATTGCAACCTTTCTTTAATGGATTTGAGATAACGGCGGGACGAGTATGTCTGGTCGCCGTTTTTCAGAAATATTTGAATCAGACCATTTGGAGTCAGCTTGAGGTGGCTGATTTGTCGGCTATTGATAATCTCCGACTGAGAAATCTGCAGGAAATATTCCGGTAGGACCTGCAGCAATTGATAAAGAGCTTGTTGAGCTCGATAGCTGTCTTTTGCCGTTCGGACCCGGACCTGGCGATTTTCTGTATAGATTCGGTGGATTTCCTTAGCGTCCAGCAGATAGATTTCGTCTTCTTTCTTGACATGGATCTTGTCCTCTTTACCCAGATGTTGCGCAAAGTGGACCAATTCCTGAATATTTTCTGTCATGAGGCGAGCCTCAATGCTGACGGAGTCTTCGGTAACTTGAGAATCGATTCTTAGCTTAACTTTCATAACTTCCTCCTTTCACCTTTATTAAACCGCAACACGGCAGAGAAAACAAGCCCTTTTGTCTATGTGGCAGCTATTTGTGTCTATATGGCTTGGCTTGAGAGTATAGTGGTTGAGAAAAGGCTTCCTTCTGATAGAAAGAGCCCAATGTGTTATAATAGATAGCAGAACAAATACGGAGAAAAAGATGTCAAAAATTATCGAACTTCCAGAAATTCTAGCCAATCAGATTGCGGCCGGTGAAGTCATTGAGCGGCCTAGCAGCGTGGTCAAGGAGCTAGTGGAAAATTCAATTGATGCGGGTGCAAGCCAGATTACCATCGAAATCGAGGAGGCCGGACTCAAGAGCATTCAGGTAACGGATAATGGCGAAGGCATAGACCACGAAGATGTTCCTCTGGCCCTTCGACGCCATGCTACCAGTAAAATCAAGAAGCAGGCGGATCTCTTTCGGATTCGGACACTGGGTTTTCGGGGCGAGGCCATTCCTTCCATTGCTTCTGTCTCGCGTTTTACCATTGAGACAGCGACTGAAGCCGGCCAGCACGGGACCCTGCTAGTTGCCCAAGGCGGTGAAATTGAAGAGCATGAGCCTACCAGCAGTCCGGTGGGAACGAAAATCAAGATAGAAGATCTCTTCTTCAATACTCCCGCCCGGCTCAAGTATATGAAGAGTCAGCAGGCTGAGCTGTCCCATATCGTTGATGTGATTAATCGGCTTAGTCTGGCCCATCCGGAAGTGGCTTTCACCCTTATCAGTGACGGCCGCGAAATGACACGGACTGCCGGCAGTGGTAATCTGCGTCAGGCTATTGCAGGAATCTATGGTTTGGCAACAGCTAAGAAAATGGTGGAAATCTCTGCATCGGATTTGGATTTTGAAGTGAGTGGCTATGTCAGTTTGCCTGAGCTGACTCGTGCGAATCGGAATTATATTACCATTCTCATCAACGGCCGCTACATTAAGAATTTCCTGCTCAATCGCGCTATTTTGGACGGCTACGGCAGCAAGCTTATGGTAGGTCGCTTTCCACTCGCGGTCATCAATATTCAGATTGACCCCTATCTGGCCGATGTCAATGTCCATCCGACCAAGCAAGAGGTGCGAATTTCTAAAGAGCGGGAACTCATGGCCTTGATTTCGCAAGCTATTGCAACCAGTCTCAAGGAGCAGGATCTTATCCCGGATGCTTTGGAAAATCTAGCCAAATCAACTGTTAAGCGTGCGACTAAGCCCGAACAGACCAGCCTCCCGCTGAAAGAAAATCGCCTCTACTACGATAAGGAGCAGAATGACTTCTTCCTCAAGCCACAGGTGGCCGAGCAGCAGCTATCCTTCGAAGAATCAGCGGAGCCTATTCATGAAGCGACAAATGAAAAAGCAGAGCCACAACCAACTTCAGTCAAATTTGCAGAGAGAAAGCTAGCCAGCTATGACCAACTAGATCATCCAGAGCTAGATCAGGCCAGTCTGGAGCGGGCTGTGGATAAGTTGGAACAGGAAGAGAAGTCAAGCTTCCCAGAGTTAGAATATTTCGGCCAGATGCATGGCACTTATCTCTTTGCTCAGGGCAAGGGTGGTCTTTACATTATTGACCAGCATGCTGCCCAAGAGCGGGTCAAGTATGAGTATTATCGGGAGAAGATAGGGGATGTGGACAATAGCCAGCAGCAGCTCTTGGTGCCCTATATCTTTGAATTTCCAGCAGACGATATGCTGCGAATCAAGCAGCGGATGGAGCTGTTAGAAGATGCTGGCATCTTTTTAGAAGAGTACGGAGCCAATCAGTTTATCCTCCGTGAGCATCCCATTTGGTTCAAGGAAGAGGAGATTGAGGCCGGCATCTATGAAATGTGTGATATGCTTCTCCTGACCAAGGAAGTTTCCATCAAGAAATATCGAGCAGAGCTAGCCATTATGATGAGCTGCAAACGCTCCATCAAGGCCAATCACAGTCTGGATGACTACTCTGCGCGTGACTTGCTCTTTCAGCTGTCCCAGTGTGACAATCCTTACAACTGCCCACACGGCCGACCGGTCTTAGTCAATTTTACCAAGTCGGATATGGAAAAAATGTTTCGCCGCATTCAGGAAAATCATACTAGCCTGCGGGAATTGGGGAAATACTAAACTGTATAGAAGATCAAACAGCCCTAGTCATAGAACTAGAGCTGTTTTGAATTTTTGAGCTGAACTTGCGTTCCAGCAAGCAAATCAGCTGGATGGCGTTTGTCCTTGCGAAGTAGTCCCATCAGCAGAAAGATCAAGAAGAGAATCCCTGCTGAAGTTGACAAGAAAATTGACAGGGCATCTGCTTGATAAGCACTACGGATAGCTCCTAGATGCCCCAGCTGCCAAGGGAAAAACTTGATAGCAGAGCGCAAAAGGCTGTGGGAAAGGCTCCTATGTTTGTAAATCAACTGTAAACCTGCCCAACGCTTGCCAAAACTTCCTTTTCTATAGTCTAACCAAGCAAAGATGATAGATAGAGGCAGGACTGAGGTAGAAAAAGCCAGAAGTTGGCTCTGAGCTTCAGTGAATGCAGGAATGCCCCCTAGAACCAGATTGTAAAAACCCATAGCTAGTAAAAAAAGAGCAATGAGGTAGCCTGAGATGAAGAGCCAGTCTCCAATCAGCTCTTTCAGACGAGTTTTGACAGGTATGGGATTGTCAGTTTTCAGCTTCATCTTGAGCACCTTCTTTCTTAGAATCCTCATCAAGGCCTATAACCTTGTTCAGATACTTTTTCTTAATCTTTAGCGCCTTGTTAATAGCCATTGCGGATGCGATTAAGAGGAAAAAGGCCAACCAGACTAGGGCAGTGAATGTTGCTGGAAAGCTAGAACCTGCGAAAAAGAGAAAGATAGCCAGAGTTGATACAAAAATATACAGAATCTGCCAGAAGCCATAAGATTTCACTTCCTTGTAGTAGCGATCTTTTTCGTCTTCTGAGAGGACGGGTTTTATTTCCGGCTTGTCGCTTTCTTCTAAAAGTAGATAATCCGTCGTCACTTGGAAAATCTTGCTCAGCTCTACAATTTTTTCGAGTTCTGGCAGCGCTTGACCAGACTCCCACTTAGAAATGCTCTGGCGAGAGACATTGATTTGTTCAGCCAGTTTTTCTTGTGACCAGCCTTTTTCTTTTCTTAGTTCAAATAATTTATCAGCGAGTTTCATTGTGATAGCCTCCTTTTCTTTGCTAACTCTATCTAACAACTTTTAGTTATCTTGAGAATACAGCTTCCTGTACATTTTGTCAACCACCGGTTGCACTTCTATTTGCAGTTTCCAGACAGAAAATATGATATACTAGATAGGCAAAATGATACAACAAGAAGGAAGATTATGTACGAATATTTTAAAGGAATTATTAGCAAAATTACAGCCAAGTACATTGTATTGGAAGTCAACTCTATCGGCTACATTCTTCATGTGGCCAACCCCTATGCTTACTCAGGCCATCTTCATCAGGAAGCCAAGGTCTATGTTCACCAGGTGGTGAGAGAAGACGCGGAGCTCCTTTACGGTTTTGCGACCGAGGAGGAGAAACAACTCTTTCTCAGCTTGATTTCAGTCTCAGGTATCGGCCCAGTGTCTGCTCTGGCAATTATTGCGGCGGATGATAATGCTGGCTTAGTGCAAGCCATTGAGCAGAAAAACATCACCTACCTGACCAAGTTTCCTAAAATTGGTAAGAAGACAGCTCAGCAGATGGTGCTAGACTTGGAGGGAAAGGTAGTGGCGACGGATGGTCCGACAGAAAGCAAGGCGCCCGTCCAGAATGGAGATAATCAGGAGCTGGAGGAAGCCATGGAAGCCATGCTGGCTCTGGGCTATAAGGCTGCTGAACTTAAGAAAATCAAGAAATTCTTTGAAGGAACGACGGACACAGCTGAAAGCTATATCAAGTCAGCCCTCAAGATGTTGGTGAAATAGGAGAAAGCTATGACCAAACGCTGCGGTTGGGTAAAAATGAACAACCCCTTGTATGTGGCCTATCATGATGAGGAGTGGGGCAAGCCTCTCCATGATGATCAGAAGTTATTTGAATTGCTCTGCATGGAGACCTATCAGGCTGGACTTTCTTGGGAGACCATTCTCAATAAACGCCAGGCTTTTCGGGAAGCTTTTCATTTCTATGATGCCCAGAAAATTGCTCAGATGACAGATGCTGACTTGGATAGTCTTTTAAATAATCCTAATATCATCCGTAATAAGATGAAAATCTATGCGACCAGGGCTAATGCTCAAGCTTTTTTGACTGTTCAAAAGCAGTTTGGATCTTTTAATGACTATATCTGGTCTTTTGTAGATTTCAAAACGATTGACAATCAAATTACGAACTATAAGGAAGCCCCAACAAAAACAGAGCTATCAGAAAGCATATCCAAGGCACTGAAAAAGCAAGGCTTCAAATTTGTCGGTCCTGTTTGTGTCTATTCATTCCTAGAAGCAGCTGGCCTTATCAATGACCATGAAAAGGATTGTGACTTTAATCCACATAAAAATACCGTTTGAGAAAGATTCTCAACGGTATTTTTCAATTTCTTCTTTTAGAGATTTTACTAGCTCTTTTTCATCGGCAAGTTGTAGTAGAGCAATCCCTTTTTTTATTAATTCGTTATCATTTTTGCAAATTCCAAGTCGAATCTGTGAAAGCCCGAGGGAATCATAACGTTTTTCTTTTTTTGACAAATCGTAAATGTATTTAGTAATTTCAGCGCATTCTCTCTTTAATCCATTATAAAGATAGATAGTAGAAAGGTTGACTAAGAGTCCGATATGTAGATTATTCCCATAGCGAAATGATTGGTATTTTTTTATGCTATTTAAAATCTTTTGGGTAAATTGTTTGATATTTTCTAAAGGGAAGAAATAAAGGATAGTAGAAAGAAGTCGAAAGTCACTTTCATACCAAGTATCCTGTTTCTCTAAATACGCCCAAATTTTATTGGTAGTAGCATTAATTTCTTTTGTCTCAGAAATGCCATTTTGTCTCAGATGAATAGTAATATTGATGCTATCTAAAGCATGTTTAATCGGAATATCGGAATGTTTATATAGATATGCCTCGCATTCTCTCTTCAATTGTAACAAACCTTTCGTCCCTACAATAGACTCACCTTGGTTATAAAGAGAATTTAAAATTTTCTGCCGTTGACTAGGTTGATAATAATCACAAATGTATTTAAATTCTTCTAGTGTCATATCTATCTGGCGAAGTAAAAAAATCATGGTATCGAACTTTGGCACAACTTGCCCGCTTTCAATTCGTGCCAAAGTTGAGCGAGCTAAAAAATCTCCACAAATTTCTTCTTGAGTCAACCCTTTTGATTTCCTAATTTCTTTATAGATTTTTCCATAATCCCAACGCATAAGAACTCCTTTTTAAAATGTTACTAAAAGCTACATTTTGAAAAAATATTTTAAAATAGTATATCATGAAATAAAAGGGAGGGCAATGTGAAAAAAATTGTGTACAATTTAATTTTACTGGCGGTAACGTCAATAGTTACTACAGGTGTATCTCCATGGTGGTGGCCATGGGGGTAAAGTGAATAGAATAGGAAAGGGGCGAGTCCAATGGACTAAATAATTCAAAAAAGTAGGCAAAGATTAAATATATATATATTTAAAAATTAGAATCTATAAAATTAAAGGAGGTGAGACCAAGGGGTCGTTGATTGTGACTAGCTAAGCTATAAATTGGAAAGGTAAAATATTCTCTAAAAACTATAAAATATTCAATATAGGAGTGTAGTTATGAAAATAAGAATTAAAAATAAAACATTAGCTTTATTAGCTACAGTTTCTTTAGGTTTTGGGCTAACTACTATGACTAGTATCGTTAGTGCAGAAGTAGCATATCCAGCCCCATATCCGATTATTGATGAATGGAATTATGGTGTGAATGATAACTATGGTTATTCTAATTACTATGTTAAATCTCCGAATAATATTGGTTCAAAATCTTCGATAACTAATCTTTGGGGAACTGTTAAGTCATCTGATTCTCAAAAATATGGATGGGCAATGTCAAGTTCAACAAAAAGTTGGAATGATGTTCGATTAAATGCACATTGGAACTACTTTAAATTTTAACAATAGTTTATGAAAGTTGGAAGACCCAATAATATTATAGGGTCTTTTATAATATAGGTAGGAGCTTATGAAATTAAAATTAGGTGTTATAGGACTCTTTTTTTGCTTAATTGCTGCCATTGGTCTGGTTAGTATTAGTGATACTCAAAAACCAATACCTTTACCAATTGATGGTGCCTTCTCCATTCAAGGGAAAAGCAATCTTTCTAATGAAGAAGTGTATCAAATGATTAGTGGCCTATCAGAAGAAAAAAAAGTTAAAATATACAAGCCGGTGGTTCAGAATTCAGGGCAGTTGACTTATATAAATCTTGATGATGCCAGCCATGAACAATTAAAGTCTATACCGATAACAGGGATGTACTATACTCTAGGGGAAATAGATTCAAATGGTTTAAAAAAACTTACGTCTACAGGTCTGCAAGTAGTATATATGGCTTACCCTTGGTATATGGGAGGAATGATACAATTTACTGGCTCTTTAAGATTTTTGTTAATGATTTCAATTTACTTAACCTTATTAGTTGTTTTATTTGTTGTTAGAGCGAGAAAGATTAAAGAAGGGATGATAAGACGTTCTTTAGGATTGCCTGTGTATAACCTAAAAAAGGATTATTTAATTTCTGTTACTTTTGAGCTGATTTTAGTTGCTTTATTGATGGTTTTCTATGGCTCTTTTCTGGGGAGTGGTCTCTTCACCTATAGTTCCAAGTTATTCTTCTCTTTACTTCTAACCAATTTTATAATTTTTCAAATCATTGATCTCATCACCTTTGTTTTATTTTGGCTGACGATTCAGGTTGAAAAGCCTATTGAAATTATAAAAAATAAGGCCAAAAACAGCCTCATTTTTATCGTATGGCTTGCGGTTATTTCTAGCATAATAGTTGTTTCAGGAGTCTTTTTACGGGAAACAAAGGCTAGTCAATCAAAGATAAATATACAGATAAAGCATTTAGAACCATGGAGTGCAGTAAAAGATTGGAAAAGACTAGAGTTTTTGGGTATTGAAAATGAATCTGTTACTAATGGAGAAGAAGCAAATGACTCAGGAGCTAAGTATATAGAGATTGCTAAAGCCTTAAAAAAACTGGATTTTATATATATCAAATCATCTTCAGCCTATGTTCCAGATTTTATGAAAACTTCTCATGTTACAGAAGATTTTTCTAAGCAATTAAAAAGTGATGGGATAACGAATCCAGAGGTTAATAAAGAGCTGGTTTATATCAATCAAACAGGTGCTAAGGTACAAAATAAAGTTAATGGAACAAACTATCGTATTTTAGATAATAAAATAGCAACCATCTATATTCCTAATAAATTTAAAGAGAATAAGGCATCAATCGAGAATACGGTTGTAGCAGAACAATTTACTGGTACAAACTATACAAAAGATGATCTTACGGTGCAAGTCATTCCTGATGGGCAAGAATTTTTCTATTTCAATGAAAATGGCAGTAGTGTCCCTGAAAATAAAGATAATCTACCTTTGGAAAGTGTGACAAATAGTAAGAGTAATATAGTGGTTGTATTAGATACTGATAAAATGGTAGAAACTAACGATTTTATTTTGGCAAGCAATATCATATATAACTCACTTTTTAGTCCAGAAGCAATTAAGGACATCAACGATTTGAGTGCTAGTTTGAATTTTTCAATCAATCCAGTCGAGGTTTACCAAACTGTGAAACTTAATATTCAATCTTTAGAGCACCAAATTCTCCTTTCAAAAATACTGCAAATAATTATTTGTGGAATTGTATTTCTACTCATTTATCAATATGCTCAAATGTTTGTTGCCTTAAAACAGAATGACTATGTCAAAAAAATCATTTTAGGCCTATCGAAAACAGGTATAGCCATTTCAAGTCTAAAATATTTTATGATAACGATTATAATGGTTATCTTATTGACATTTATCATGACTGGACAAATAGAGTTATTGTATATTGGTCTTGCTTCTTTAACGGTTTTAATGATGTCAATGATAATAAGTTTCAGAAAATTATCTGATAGATACACTCAAATTCTAAAAGGGGATGACTAATGACAATTGAAATTGTGAATGTTACAAAAAAATATGGCTCAAAAGAAATATTTACAGATTTAAATTTAACCTTTGAAGCTGGGAAAAGCTACGCCTTGATTGGCGGTTCGGGTTCAGGTAAAAGTACCTTGCTAAACATTATAGGAAGGCTAGAAAAAATTGACAGTGGAAAAGTGTTAGTTGATAAACAGGATATTTGGAAAACCAAAGAAAGAACCTATTTTAAAAATACTATTGGGTATGTATTCCAAAATTATTCTTTGATAGAAAACAAAACAGTATATGATAATTTAAAACTCCTCAATAAAGACAAAAAGATTATATCTGAGATACTTGAAAAAGTAGGCCTTTCTACGGACTATTTAAAACATAAAATATATGAATTGTCTGGGGGACAGGCTCAGCGTGTAGCTATTGCAAGAATGTTAATGAAACCGCGTAAAATTATTTTAGCGGATGAACCTACAGGAGCCTTGGATAGTGAGATTGGGAATGAAATCATCAACTTATTATTGAGTGAAGCAGCCAAGAATAATTATGTTATTATAGCAACACATGATCCAGCTGTATATAGTAAAGTTGATGTTATCGTTGACATAAAAGATATAGGAAGTCAGGCATGAAAAAGAAAATTTATATTAGTTTGCTACTAGTCATTGGAGTACTCGCAATCGTCTTAATTGGCAAACAAGTGATTAAAAAAGAAAATCCCAATAAACCTTCGGTGGATTTAACAGTCTATACAATCTCTTCGAATGATACCGAAAGATGGGATAAGGTAAGGCAAGTAGAAACAGAAGATGCTGTCTATCTAATATCTGTCAAAGAAGTAGCATCTTCAGAAGAAGTGTTTTCAAATATTATTGCAGATGGCACTGCTATGGGGTTTGGGGTTAGTGAAGAAGAAGTTAAACAATTTAACAATAATTTAGGAACTACTGTAGTAGATGCTAAAAATAATAAATTGATTGGGATAGAATTCTTCACTTTTTCTGATGATGGCAAGGGATTTTCAGTAGCGAATTTTGATTACGGCAAAAAAGAGTTTAATAATCAAAAAAAAGAAAAGAAAGAGTTCTATAAAAAACTATACGAAGCGTTTAAAAAATAATTTATGATGACACGACAAACGCATAAAGACAAAAGTTCCAATAAATTTTTGAAATACAAAATCTAATCTTGATTCAGCTCATTTGTCAAAGGTAGCTGCAGTTTTACTTTCCTCTTTTTCTTTGCTTGTCTGTTCTCTTTCATAATAGTGCGACTATATTCCTTGTTTCATAGAAAAAATTCCTTGGTTTTCTAACATCCAAGGAATTTCGTTTAGTTATCCTTCTGCCTCCAAATCTTTTCCTTGATAAAGATGCGCAGCTCGTAAAAGAGCATGAAGAGAGTAGAGATGAGGAAGCCAGCCATAAAGATATGGTGCAAGTAAGCAAAGACACCAATATAAACCAAGATGGAAAAAAGGTAGAGAATGACTAGATAATGCCATTTCTTAGCTTTACTGTCTTCTATGACCTTTTTCTCCAAGCGCTCATCCTCCTTGATGATTGTGTCCAGACTGATATCGAACTCCCGACTGATAGCGATGAGATTTCCAATATCAGGGATACCTTTTTCGCTTTCCCAACGGGCAATAGCAGAGCGGGAAACCTTGAGTCTTTCCGCCAAAGCCTCCTGAGTGAGTTGATTTTGTTGACGAATATCTTTGAGAACTTGTGAAATTTTCATGATGATCTCCTTTCTTCAAATAAAATTATTTAGATGATTTTCTTTTTTCATCTTTATTATAAAAATAATGAAACCATTTGCCAATAGCATTTCCCTAACAATCTAGTTATTCTGCATAACACCAATCCTTTTTAAAAGTTTTCCACAGCATATTGACAAGTTTGTCAAGGAACTTGACAGCTCTTTTTATTTCCTGAAATGAAAATCAACTTTTTTAAGATTTTTTGTGATAAAATAAAGCCAATTCCGAATAGTAAGGTAGGAGGTTCTATGAAAGCAGAAATTATTGCTGTGGGCACTGAGATTCTGACGGGTCAGATTGTCAATACCAATGCCCAATTTTTATCTGAAAAACTTGCGAGTCTGGGGATTGATGTCTATTTTCAGACAGCAGTAGGGGACAATGAAAATCGTCTCCTCTCTGTTTTGGAAATTGCCCAAAGGCGCAGTAATCTGATTATCCTGACAGGAGGCTTGGGTCCAACAGAGGATGATTTGACCAAGCAGACCTTGGCTAAGTTCTTAGGGCGTGAGCTCAATTTTGACTCACAGGCTGTGGAAAAGCTGGATCGCTTTTTTGCTAGTCGACCAGATTATGCTCG
The DNA here is from genome assembly GCF_032387735.1 of Streptococcus sp. DTU_2020_1000888_1_SI_GRL_NUU_041A. NCBI lineage: Bacteria > Bacillati > Bacillota > Bacilli > Lactobacillales > Streptococcaceae > Streptococcus > Streptococcus sp. DTU_2020_1000888_1_SI_GRL_NUU_041A. The sequence goes on from NZ_CP135591.1 coordinate 119,650, forward strand.
AACGCCCAATAATGAGCGTCAGGCCCAGCTGGTTGAAGGCTCGACTCCGTTACCAAATGCGACTGGTTTAGCAGTTGGAGGCTTGTTAGAAGCAGACGGAGTGACCTATGTAGTCCTGCCTGGCCCGCCTAGTGAGCTCAAACCCATGGTCAATAACGAGCTGGTTCCCCTCTTATCCACAGGCCAGAAATTGTATTCACGGGTGTTGCGTTTCTTTGGTATCGGCGAGAGTCAGCTAGTGACTATTTTGTCAGAGATGATTGAGCAGCAGAGTGACCCCACCATTGCTCCTTATGCAAAGACAGGAGAAGTTACCCTACGACTGTCTACCAAGGCTCTGAGTCAGGCAGAAGCCGACACCAAGTTTGAGGCTGTGGAAAAGGAAATTTTGTCCCATAAGACTTTTGAGGGGCAATCACTGTCAGAGATTTTCTATGGTTATGGGGATGACAATTCCTTGGCACAGGTGGCTTTTGATTTGCTCAAGAGTCAAGGAAAGACGATTTCGGCAGCAGAGAGTCTGACAGCTGGCCTCTTTCAGGCGACCTTGGCAGATTTTGCTGGAGCCTCTTCCATTTTTTCAGGTGGCTTTGTCACCTACAGCATGGAGGAAAAGAGCCGGATGCTGGATATTCCACTGGGAGACTTGGAGAAGCATGGAGTTGTTTCAGCTTTTACGGCTGGGAAAATGGCAGAGCAGGCTAGAAAGCTAACCGAAAGCGACTTGGCTGTCAGTCTGACAGGTGTGGCTGGCCCAGATTCACTGGAAGACCATCCAGCAGGGACTGTTTTTATCGGCTTAGCTAGTGCTGCTGGAACGGAAACTATTAAGGTCAATATTGCTGGACGAAGTCGGCGTGATGTGCGGAAAATTGCTGTTCTGCACGCCTTCAACCTAGTACGAAAAACTTTATTAAATAGCTGATTTTTGGTATAATGACGAAGATGGCCAAAAGACATTTTAGAAAAACAGGAGAAATAAATGGCAAAGAAACAAAAAAAATTAGACGAAATCTCAAAGAAATTCGGTGATGAGCGCCAAAAAGCCTTGGACAATGCCCTGAAAAACATTGAAAAGGACTTTGGTAAGGGAGCCATTATGCGCCTGGGCGAGCGGGCAGAGCAAAAGGTTCAAGTCATGAGTTCAGGCTCTTTAGCCTTGGATATTGCTCTTGGTGCTGGTGGTTATCCTAAGGGACGGATTATTGAAATCTATGGTCCGGAGTCTTCTGGTAAGACAACCGTTGCTCTTCACGCAGTTGCTCAAGCACAAAAAGAAGGTGGTATCGCAGCCTTTATCGATGCTGAGCATGCTTTGGATCCGTCATACGCGGCTGCTCTTGGTGTTAATATTGATGAGTTGCTGCTGTCTCAACCAGACTCTGGTGAACAGGGACTGGAAATTGCTGGTAAGCTGATTGACTCAGGTGCGGTGGACTTGGTGGTTGTGGACTCCGTTGCAGCCCTAGTACCACGTGCGGAAATCGATGGCGATATTGGTGACAGCCATGTCGGCTTGCAGGCTCGGATGATGAGCCAGGCTATGCGCAAGCTGTCTGCTTCTATCAACAAAACGAAGACGATTGCGATTTTCATTAACCAGCTGCGTGAAAAAGTTGGCGTTATGTTTGGTAATCCTGAAACAACACCAGGTGGCCGTGCATTGAAGTTCTATGCTTCTGTCCGTTTGGATGTCCGTGGCAATACTCAAATCAAGGGAACTGGTGATGAGAAGGATACCAATGTTGGTAAAGAAACCAAGATCAAGGTTGTTAAAAATAAGGTTGCTCCGCCATTCAAGGAAGCCTTTGTAGAAATCATGTACGGAGAAGGCATTTCTAAGACAGGTGAGTTGATTAAGATTGCGACTGATTTAGATATCATCAAAAAAGCGGGTGCTTGGTACTCCTACAATGATGAAAAAATCGGTCAAGGATCTGAAAATGCTAAGAAGTACTTGGCTGATCATCCAGAAGTCTTTGACGAAATTGACCGCCAGGTTCGTGTACGCTATGGTTTGATTGAAGGTGATGACTTGGCAGAAGTGGTTGGCAACAAGGCTGAAAGCCCTGTGGAAACGATGGAAGAAGTGACCTTGGATTTGGACGATGCCATCGAAATTGAAGAGTAATTTTGCAAAATAGGTCGCAAGACCGATGGTTTTTGTGATATAATAGACTACGATATTAGTATCGTGTAGCGAAAGGAGTACTTACATGATCACAATCTATACTGTCTCAAGTTGTACTAGTTGTAAAAAAGCAAAAACCTGGCTAAACGCTCATCAATTAACTTATAAAGAACAAAATTTAGGCAAAGAAGGCATCACCAAAGAGGAACTTCTGGATATTTTGACTAAAACAGAAAATGGTATCGCGAGCATTGTTTCATCAAAAAACCGCTATGCTAAAGGCTTGGGTGTTGACATTGAAGAGTTGAGTGTCAACGAAGTTCTTGACATCATCATGGAGACCCCGCGTATTTTGAAAAGCCCTATCTTAGTGGATGATAAACGTCTCCAAGTTGGTTACAAAGAAGATGATATCCGTGCTTTTCTGCCACGTTCTGTTCGTAATGTTGAAAATGCAGAAGCTCGTCTGCGGGCAGCTCTCTAATCTTTGAATATAACTGAAAGAGTCGGGAAGAGAATCTCGGCTCTTCTTTTTGTTCGGGTTGATAGAGGGCTTTGGCGACTGGATGGATTGACAAGGAGCAGAACTGTGATACAATATCTCTGAGGAGGATGGAAGATGAAGAAAATTTTATTAGGACTGGGATTGAGTGTGGCTCTGTTAGCAGGCTGTGGACATAAAAAGACAGAGACAAATTCGAATGCGGCTGACAAGAAAGAAATCAGCAATAATCTGCCTATCATTGATAATGCTAAGCAGCAGGAAGTGATTACTCGGACGCTTGTTTTTCCAAAGGATGAACGAGGAAACCAGCAGAGTCAGACAGTGACTTATCAGGGAGAGCATTTTAAACGCTTGGTTATTGAAAGGCTGACCGCGACTGATAATGAGATGAAAGAAGCTATCAAGCAGATGGGACTGGAGGAAGCGCAGAAGTCGCTCAATGAGTCACTGGAGCAGGATGCAGACTATGTGCAAGCTCGTGGACTTCAAGGCTTCAGCGGTTCAGTGACAATTTTGAATGAGAACGAGCTGAAAATGACTTCTAGCTATGATTTTGAGAGCCTAGATATCGAAAAAGCAGCGGCTATGCCTTATTTTCAAAATCTCAAGCTCACAGAAATGATTAAGCTGACGCCAGAAGAATATATCAACAATCTCCTGATGAATGGAGCAGAAGAGCAGAAATAAGCTGCTCTTTTTTATTACATTTTAATGACAGAGTGACAATCAGTTTGACAGCGCTGATTTTATAATGATATGATAAAATCAGCTCAATATTGAAGGAGATAAGACATGAGAAAATTAATTGTCTTTTTGCTGGCAGCTTTGGCAATTTTAACAGCTTGCAGTCAGCAGTCAAATAACAGTTCATCCTCACAGGGAGGGGCTGGAAAAGGAGATATTGTCACTAAGTCCTATAAAACTGAGAAGCAATTAGAACATGGAAAAGAAACCAGAATCTTAACCGTCAGCTACAGCGGACAGAAGTATGAGAAGGTTATCCTGCATGTCAGCAAGGCTATTCCTGACAACATCAAGGAAGCTCTGTCAAAACAGGATGTTTCCACCGTAAAGAAAGAAATGCTGTCTTTGATCGAGGAAGCGCTTGGTCTGAAAGAAGCAGTGAATATAACCGGTCTTGACTTGAAAACAGATATGACAGCGGAAGAGATTTCTCTGGAGATGACTATCGATCCTGAGAATCTAGACTACGAAGCAGCCAAAAAGCTTCCAAACTACGCGCAGCTGTTTGAGCAAATCGAGACCCTGAGTCCGGAAGAATTGCTTAACAAGTTTAAGGGAAGCGACGGTGTGGAAGTGCCGTCTTCAAATTAGGAAGTTTCCATCCAGTTCTCTGAAGAGAGCTGGATTTTTGCTGGATTTCAGAGTCAGACTTCGGATAAATATTAGCTAAAGCTTATTGAAAAATTAGGAGAATTCGGGTGAATTAAATTTGTGAAAAGCCTATAATTATGCTATAATAGGGATATTCTAAAGAAAGAGGGTGTAATTGTGGGATTTACAGATGAAACAGTACGTTTTAATCTCGATGATTCAAATAAAAAGGAAATTAGCGAGACTTTGACCGATGTCTACAAGTCGCTCAATGAAAAAGGATACAATCCAATCAATCAAATCGTGGGATACGTACTCAGTGGTGATCCTGCGTACGTACCTCGCTATAACAATGCCCGCAATCAAATCCGCAAATACGAGCGCGATGAGATTGTTGAGGAGTTAGTTCGTTATTATTTGAAAGGACAAGGCGTCGATCTCTAATGAGAATTATGGGATTAGATGTGGGCTCAAAAACGGTTGGGGTTGCTATTAGTGATCCTCTTGGTTTTACAGCTCAAGGACTGGAGATTATTCCGATTCATGAAGAAAAGGGCGAATTCGGCCTAGAGCGCTTGGGTGAGCTGGTGAAAGAGTATAAGGTTGATAAGTTCGTTATTGGCCTGCCTAAGAACATGAACAATACCAGTGGACCTCGGGTGGAGGCCAGTCAGGCTTATGGTCAGCGGATTGCTGAGCTATTTGGCCTGCCGGTTGACTATCAGGATGAGCGTTTGACGACGGTGGCTGCTGAGCGCATGCTGGTGGAGCAGGCGGATATTAGCCGCAGCAAGCGCAAGAAAGTTATTGATAAGCTAGCCGCGCAGCTGATTTTGCAGAATTATCTGGATCGAAATTTTTAGAAAAGAAATGAAGGAGACACTAGTATGACACATGATCATAACCATGACCACGAGCATGAAGAGCGTGAATTAATCACCTTGGTTGACGAGCAAGGGAACGAAACTTTATTTGAAATTCTTTTGACCATTGACGGTAAGGAAGAGTTTGGAAAGAATTATGTTCTTTTGATTCCGGCTAATGCGGAAGAAGATGAGAACGGTGAGGTAGAGATTCAAGCTTATTCCTTTACTGAAAATGAAGATGGCACAGAAGGAGACCTGCAGCCAATCCCAGAAGACTCAAATGCTGAATGGGATATGATTGAAGAAGTCTTCAACAGCTTTATGGAGGAGTAAGACTGGCTCTGCCTTGGTCAGGAATGGGCAAGTGCAGGTGAGAGACCGTTTAAACTTGATAGTAGAGGGAAGTAGCCAAGCCTTGGCTCTTTTCCAGCGTGCATTATGATAAACATTAGAAAGAGGAGCGAGTTGCAATTCAGATTTGAATTCTGCTTCGCTGCTCTTTTTTGGGTAAGAAAATGAATGAAATTGAAGAATGGCTGAACAGCCGAATTGGTCTAAACTTTCGTTCGGGTCTAGGGCGGATGCAGCAGGCAGTGACTCTTTTGGGGAATCCTGAGCGGAGTTTTCCAACGATTCATGTAACTGGTACAAATGGCAAAGGTTCTACTATTGCTTTTATACGTCAGCTATTTGCGGGGCATGGTCGCAAGACAGGAAGTTTTACCTCGCCCCACATGATTAGTATTCATGATCGGATTTGTATCAACGGTCAACCGATTGCTTCAGCTGATTTTATCCGTCTGGGTCAGCAGGTGCAAAAGATGGAACAAGAACTGCTCAAAAGTCATGATCAGCTGTCCTATTTTGAAATTCTGACCTTGATTGCCTTTCTCTATTTCAAGGAGCAGGAAGTGGATATAGCCTTGATTGAGGTGGGGATTGGCGGACTCTTAGACACGACTAATGTCATTACGGGAGATATTGCGGTCATCAGCTCCGTAGGCTTGGATCACCAAGAGACTCTGGGAAGGAGCTTGACGGCGATTGTGGAGCAAAAGGCTGGGATTTTCAAGCCGGGGCGGCCAGCTGTCATCGGACCGCTGCCAGAGGAGGCACGATTGGTTTGTGAACAGCGAGCTCAGGAGCTGGGAATAGAACTCTATCAGTATGGTCGTGATTTTTCTCTGACGAATCAGACTTTTTCCAATTCGACTAGGACCCTATCCAATCTTGAACTGGGTCTCAAGGGAGGCTATCAGGAGGACAATGCAGCGCTGGCCCTGCAGGTTTTCCTGCTCTTCATGCAGCAGCAGGGGTGGGAAATAGATTCTGCTAGGATTCGGACAGCCTTGCAGGAGACTCGATGGGCAGGGCGCTTGGAAGAAGCCAGTCCAGGTATTTATCTAGATGGGGCTCATAATCTTCCTGCGCTGGAGAGGTTAGTAGAGTTTATCCAAAGCCAGAATGACAAAGAGTGCCTGCTTCTTTTCGGTGCTCTCAAGCGTAAGGACTATGACGCTATGCTGGCTTATCTGCGAGAGACTCTGCCAGATGTTCAGTTGACGGTTACTTCCTTTTCTGATGGAGATTCCCTTGGTCAAGCTGAAGTGGAAGGCTTCTTCTACATAGAGGATTATAGGCAGTTTATTCAGAATTTTAAGGAGAGGCAAAACGATAATCAGCTGCTTTTCATTACGGGGTCCCTCTATTTTATTGCGGAAGTCAGAGCTTATTTGACAAGTTTATAAATTGACCGCCAGAGTCTTGCTTTGGTACAATAAAGACAGAAGAAAAAGGAGAATACTATGGCAATTTCTAAAAAGTTAATCTTTTCGGGTCTAACTGCTGCGGCTGTTTTGGCCTTGACAGCTTGCGGTTCTAATCAGAACCAGACGGCACCTTCCTCTCAGTCTCAGTCAGCCGCTTCCAGCAAGCCAGCAGAGTCTTCGTCAGTAGCTAGCACGTCTAGTGCGGCCAATAGCAGCTCATCTGCTTCTGCATCCTCTTCCGAGCAAGTAGCCAATGGCGAGCTGGATGGCAGCTATCAGACAAGCCATGAAGGCGATCAGCTGACCTTGCAGATTTCAGGAACTACTGGCCAGCTGACCAAGGTCGAGTCGGATGGTGAGCAGGAAATTGAACAGGTTCAGATTGATGCTACCAACCAGACCATGATCATCGGAGATGATGTCAAGCGCTATCGCATTGAGGGCAATCAGCTGACAATTGAGGATCTTTCCCAAGAACCTTATGATGATGACACACTGGTCTTTACGAAACAATGATGAAAGAGCCCTGTCTTGAATAGGGCTTTTCCTTTTATCAGTTGTAATCTTGCAGTGCGACTTAGAGGATAGTAGTATTCAAAAGCTGTACTTAGATTTTTATCAATCAGAAATACAGTTTGCATTGATATAAACGTTGTTTTAAGGCAGTTTTACTGATATACTAGAATATATGCAATGAGATAGGAGAGTGTATGACTTTCAGGAAATTCCGCTTATTAATGTCAAAATACGGTTTCAGCATCATTATTATGCTGCTGGAGCTAGCCTTTGTCTTTGTTGCGTTCTTCTATTTTAATGAGATTGCACCCAACTGGCTGTCAGTGGCGATGATTGTTTTCCTGTATATTGGGACTATTTTAGCGATTGTCAACCGCAATATGCCGCCTGAGAGCAAGGTGACTTGGCTCCTGATTGCTGTGGTACCCGTATTTGGCTTCCTGCTCTATCTGATGTTTGGTGAGCGACGGTTGTCTAAAAAGGAAATGATTCAGCTGGAAAATATGGACTCTATGAAATTTCGTGAGGACAACAGCTACGATCTTCGTGTCCAGCTGAAAAAGAAAAACAAGTCAGCCTACGGTATTATCAAATCACTGCTGAGTATGGACAATAATGCGGATGTCTATGACGGTACAGCTTCTCGTTATTTTCCTATCGGAGAGGAGATGTTTGAGTCCATGCTGGCTGATCTGCGGGCTGCTGAGAAATTCATTTTTCTGGAATTTTATATCATTGATGAAGGGCTGATGTGGGACAGTGTTCTGGAAATCTTGGTCGAAAAAGCCGCTCAGGGCGTTGAAGTCAAGCTGCTCTATGATGATATTGGCTGCATGGCCACTTTGCCTGGTGATTATACGCGTAAGCTGCGCAAGATGGGCATCGAGGCTTATAAGTTTAACAAGGTGATTCCGCGGATGACGGTATCCTATAACAACCGTGACCACCGCAAGATTTTGGTCATTGACGGTCAAGTCGGCTACACTGGCGGTATCAATCTGGCTGACGAGTATATCAATCATATCGTCCGTTTTGGCCACTGGAAAGATGGTGGTGTGCGCTTGGAAGGTCGGGCAGTCAAGGCTCTGACGCGGCTCTTTCTCATGAACTGGTACATCAACCGCGGGGAAATCACAGACTTTGACAAGTACCATCTGGAAAATAAAGCTGTCGAAGGTCAAGGGCTTTACGTTCCCTATGGCAGCGGACCTAAGCCTATTTATAAGGGTCAGGTTGGCAAAACAGTCTATCAAAATATCATCAGTCAGGCTACGGACTATGTCTACATTACCACGCCTTATCTGATCATTGACTACGACCTGACGGAGGATATCAAGAATGCTGCTATGCGGGGAGTGGATGTCCGTATCGTGACTCCTTTCATTCCGGATAAGAAGTTGATTCAGATTGTTACCCGCGGAGCCTATCCGGATCTAATGGAAGCGGGGGTTAAGATTTTTGAGTACACGCCAGGATTTATTCACAGCAAGAATGTGGTGGCCGATGATGAATTTGCCGTGGTAGGGACGATTAACTTTGATTACCGCAGTCTAGTGCATCATTATGAAAATGCAGTCCTGATGTACCATACGGAGAGTATTCCAGCTATCAAGGAAGATTTTGAAGCCATTTTTGAGGCTTCTGAGGAAATTCTTCCTGAAAATCTTGATAGCAGCTGGTATCGTCGCTTTATCAAAGAAATCATGCAGCTCTTTGCCCCTATGCTCTAACGCCAGAGGCGAACAAGTTCTGCAACAAATATACAGAAAGTTTGAGGCGGAAGTCTCAGACTTTTTTGTATGTGCTTTTGTTAATCGTGCTGAGATGTGTTCTTGTCATTTTTTCTTTTATATGGGGACGGATTTTTGCTCTGTTTTTACGAATGTAAAAAATAAAGGAATTTTTTAAGATGATAATGGAGAAAATTTCCAGTCAGCCGCTTGCTTATGAAACGAGAGAATATCGCTGTTTTCGGGAACTGGAGGAGCTGGCTAGAAGCTATAATGCTCAGAAGAAGGGTCAAGAGAAAGCTGACAGGAGGACAGGAATTTGATATACTAGATGGGACTGATATCAAGGAGAATATTTTATATGCATGATACAACGGAAGAAAAAGTTTTAGAGGTTTCAGAGGAGCAGCTGACTAGGTCTGAAAGGTCTGAGCAAAAAATTACCAAGCCAGAGCCGACGCCCTATTTTTTGACGCTCTTGTGCAGTTTGGCTATCAGCCTGCTGAGTGTGGTCAATCCTTTTTTGACCAATTTAGCAACGAATTTACAAAGTCAGAATCTCTATGCCGGCTGGGCCATGACTCAGGGCCAGGTGCCTTATTCGCAAATATATGGGACCAGTGGCCTGCTTTACTATCTGATGGCTTGGACCAGCAGCCTGGCTTTTGGCCAGCTTTTGTGGATGGTCTTTCAGACGCTGGCTCTGTGGTTGGCTGGACTTTTCCTGCACAAGACCTTGGTGCTCTTACAGCCTAAACAGGACCTATCGCGCAGCCTCTTGCTGCTCTTTTACCTGCTAGTCTTTGCCCTTGGATTTGGCGGTCTTTACTCTAGTATTTTTGTTCTGCCCTTTATTTTTTGGAATCTATCTTTCTTGGTGCGCTATCTGCAGGATTCAATCAAGGATGAAAAGTTCATTCTTTATGGAGCTCTCGGAGCTCTTGCTTTTATGATTGATCCGGTTTCCAGCCTAGTCTTCTACTCTTTGACTGCTCTGGTGCTTTTGGTCTACAATATCGCAGCCAAGCGTGCGGCTCGAGGCTTCTATCAGCTTTTAGCTGGTCTCTTTGGCTTCTCAGTGATTTTTTATCCTATCGGCTACTTTACTGTTGCCAATCAAACCTTTGGCCAGGCTATCAGTCAGGTGACCTATGCTTGGGATTCCATCAGCTTGATTGGCAGTCATAGTATTTCTAATTTGGTTTATTATGGCTTGCTGACGGTTGGTCTAGGTTTCGTTTCTGCTTTGGGTGTCAATCTCTTTTCAAGGGAAAAGGGGCAAGCAACCAGCCTGCGCGTCTTGCGCTTTATCGGTCTGCTAGGGCTCTTCATTACTGTCTTTGCGGCTTTTATCCTGCCAGATCAGGGCAGTTATCAACTGCTTCCTGCCCTGCCTTTTGCCATGATTCTTTTTGCTTTGTGGTTCAATAAAGGCAAGCAGCAGGAACCAGGGCGTCATCGTCGGAATCGTCGTCGCCCTACGATGTGGACTTCTTATCTCTCAGGCCAGTTCTTTCTGCCACTCTTAGCCATCTTTTATCTGATTGGCTATCCTTTGGTGAATGAGTATATCCTTTCCAGCGGTGTCTCTGCTGAAAGAAGTAAAGCGGCTCAATATATTAAGGAAAAGACCAAGGACGGGGATACTATCTATGCCTGGGACACCTCGGCTAGTCTGTATCAAAAGAGCGGCCGCCTATCAGCTGTTTCTCTCTTGTCTCCAACTTTGTATGTGGGAACGGCTGAAAATCGTCTAGGTCTTCAGAATGGACTTGAAAACAGCCAGCCCAAGTATATTTTGGTTAACAATGATGTCAAACTGCTGTCAGATGTGAAGCAGCTAATTTCCCAAAATTACAAGGAATCTGACCTCAAACTCGACCATTTCAAGCTTTATCAACTTAAGTAGTAAAAAATCAATATGTTGTGTATAAAAAGAAAAAATAACTTTTTTGCCACAACATATTGATTTTTAATTTTAACGTGCTATAATGAGTCTTGTATCGACTTATTTATAAAATACTGTTCTTTGGATGAACTACTGTCGGAGATTTCTTGGAAATTTCTTCGCAAGCGATAGGTTTAAAGAGACTTGATTTGTCCTAAGGGCAGAGAAAAGGATGTGTTCGTGATGATTTTAAGGGAAGAGAAGTTTGAAACTGCTCCAGCGATTTATGTGGAGAAGCGGGATGGCCGCAGAGTGGCTTTTGATGTGTCAAAGATTTATAAGGCTATGGTGCGGGCAGCTCAGGAAGTCGGTCCGCTGAATCCAATGCTGGAAGCCAAGCTAGAAGCTATCACAGACCGCATTGTGGCAGAAATCAGCAGTCGCTTCGCTAAGTATGTCAAAATCTATGAGATTCAGAACATTGTTGAGCATGAGCTTTTGAATGCCAAGGAATATGCCATTGCAGAGAACTACATCACTTACCGCACCCAACGGGATTTTGAGCGCTCAAAAGCGACTGATATCAACTTTACCATCGACAAGCTCCTCAATAAAGACCGCACGGTAGTCAATGAGAATGCCAATAAGGACAGTGATGTTTTCAATACCCAGCGGGATTTGACAGCTGGGATTGTTGGCAAGTCCATTGGGCTTAAGATGTTGCCGCCTCATGTGGCCAATGCCCACCAAAAGGGTGATATTCACTACCATGATTTGGACTACAGCCCTTATACACCGATGACGAACTGCTGTCTGATTGACTTTGACGGCATGCTGAAAAATGGCTTCAAGATTGGCAATGCAGAAGTAGAGAGTCCCAAGTCTATTCAGACTGCGACAGCGCAGATCTCGCAAATCATTGCCAATGTAGCTTCCAGCCAGTATGGCGGTTGTTCGGCCGACCGGATTGATGAAGTCTTGGCGCCCTATGCTGAGCTTAATTATCAAAAGCATCTCAAGGATGCAGAGCAGTGGGTTTTGCCGGATAAGCGGGAAGAGTACGCCTGGGCGAAGACCAAGAAGGATATCTACGATGCCATGCAGTCGCTGGAGTATGAGATTAATACTCTCTTTACTTCTAACGGTCAGACTCCTTTTACTTCGCTGGGCTTTGGTCTGGGCACCAATCGTTTTGAGCGGGAAATTCAGAAGGCCATTCTCAATATCCGTATCAAGGGACTGGGAAGCGAGCACCGCACAGCAATTTTCCCTAAGCTGATTTTCACCCTTAAGCGTGGGCTCAATCTCGAGCCGGGAACGCCGAACTATGACATCAAAGAACTGGCTCTGGAGTGTGCCACTAAACGCATGTATCCAGATGTCCTCTCCTATGACAAGATTATCGACTTGACTGGATCGTTCAAGGTGCCGATGGGCTGCCGTTCTTTCTTACAAGGTTGGAAGGATGAAAATGGTCAGGAAGTCAATTCCGGCCGTATGAATCTTGGTGTCGTTACTGTCAATCTACCGCGGATTGCGCTTGAATCCGAGGGGGATTTGGATAAATTCTGGGAACTCTTTAACGAGCGGATGAATATCGCTGAAGATGCTTTGGTCTACCGAGTGGAGCGGACCAAAGAAGCTAGTCCAGCCAATGCACCGATTCTTTATCAGTATGGGGCTTTTGGCCAACGTCTGGGCAAGTATGATCAGGTTGACCAGCTCTTTACTCACCGTCGTGCAACGGTGTCTCTAGGCTATATCGGTCTGTATGAAGTGGCAGCAGTCTTTTACGGTGGTAATTGGGAGACCAATCCAGAAGCCAAGGACTTTACGATTGCTATTGTCAAAGATATGAAGCGCCGGGTGGAAGAGTGGTCCGAGCAGTATGACTATCATTTTTCTGTCTACTCGACGCCATCTGAAAGCCTGACCGACCGTTTCTGTCGCTTGGATACAGAGAAGTTTGGGGTCGTTCCGGATATTACTGACAAGGAATACTATACTAACTCTTTCCACTACGATGTGCGCAAGAATCCAACGCCTTTTGAGAAACTGGACTTTGAGAAGATTTATCCTGAAGTGGGAGCTTCTGGTGGCTTTATCCATTATTGTGAGTACCCTGTGCTGCAGCAAAATCCAAAAGCACTGGAGGCTGTCTGGGACTATGCCTATGACCGAGTCGGCTATCTGGGAACCAATACACCGATTGACCGTTGTTATAAGTGTAACTTTGAGGGAGATTTCACGCCGACCGAGCGGGGCTTCACCTGTCCAAACTGCGGCAACAGCGATCCCAAGACGGTCGATGTGGTCAAACGGACCTGCGGTTACTTAGGAAATCCGCAAGCCCGTCCAATGGTCAACGGCCGTCACAAGGAAATATCAGCCCGGGTCAAGCACATGAATGGCTCGACTATTAAGTACGAAGGAAATTAAGATGGGAAAGTATCAATTGGACGACAAAGGAAAGGCTCAGGTACAGCGTTTCCACGAAAAGCATTCGCAGGGCGGCAGCAGCAAAAAAGAGCGATTGGCCAAACTGCGTCAGCAATTTTTAGAAAAGAACAAGAAACAATAGAAGTCAGAGTGGGGCGCAAGGCGGTCTCACTCTCTTCGTATCAGGAGGCACTATGGAGCTTAGACGACCGAAACTAGAAGACAAGGAAAAGATTTTAGAGATGCTGGCTGACTTTGAAGTAGCTGGTAGCCGACAGGATGGCTTCTTTGGTGGAGTGGATTTTGTCTACGAGGATTGGCTGGAGACGATTCAGCTAGCTGAGGCAGGTCTAGGCTTGCCGCAAGGTTTTGTGCCTTACGTTCAACTGGTTTCTTTTGCTGCGGATGGTCAGGCTGTGGGCTTTCTCAATCTGCGCTTGCGGCTCAATGATTATTTGCTCCAAGAAGGCGGGCATATCGGCTATAGTATCCGTCCCTCTGCGCGTGGGAAAGGAATGGCAAAGGAGCAGCTGCGACAAGGCTTGCAAGTGGCTAAAAGTAAAAATATTAAACGAGTCCTAGTGACTTGCGATAGTGACAATGCTGCCAGCCGAGCAGTGATTCTGGCTAATGGTGGAGCTTTAGAGGATGTTCGAGGCGGAAAAGAGCGTTACTGGATTGATGTCGATTAAGGAGGGAGCATGGAGCTAAGACGACCAACTTTGGAAGATAAAGATGCAATTTTAGAGATGATTGCGGAGTTCAATGCTGCAAAATCCTATATGCACGGTGGCATGGGCTCCACTTGGAAGCGAGCAAAGGATTATGAGGATTGGTTGAAAATTGTAGAACAGAAGGAAGATGTGGCAAACTTGCCAGCAGGTTGGGTTGCTGCCATCCAATTTTTGTCCTTTGATGAGACTGGCTTGCCTCTGGGCTTTTTAGCTCTGCGCTTGTCCTTAAATGACAAATTATTTGTGGAGGGCGGCCATATAGGCTATTCTATCCGGCCCAGTCAGCGCAGGAAGGGCTTGGCTAAGTTGCAGTTAGAGCTAGGACTGGCAGAGGCTCGAAAGCAAGGACTAGGACGAGTGCTGATTACCTGCGATGAAGACAACGAAGCCAGCCGCCGCACCATTCTCTCAGCTGGTGGTGTTTACGAAAATACAATCGACAGAAGTCAGCGTTACTGGATTGATTTGGAGGATGAAGATGAACAATCCCAAACCTCAAGAATGGAAAAGTGAGGAGCTGAGCAAGGGGCGAATCATTGACTATAAGGCCTTTAACTTTGTGGATGGCGAAGGTGTCCGTAACTCCCTCTATGTCAGTGGCTGTATGTTCCACTGTGAGGGCTGCTATAATGCAGCAACCTGGTCTTTCAACGCTGGTATTCCTTATACGCAAGAGTTGGAGGAGCAGATTATGAAAGACTTGGCGGAGCCTTATGTGCAGGGACTGACTCTCCTAGGTGGCGAGCCTTTTCTCAATACAGGCATTCTCCTGCCCTTGGTCAAGCGGATTCGGAGAGAGCTTCCGGATAAGGATATCTGGTCCTGGACGGGCTACACCTGGGAGGAGATGATGCTGGAAACGGAGGATAAGCTGGAGCTGCTAAGTCTGATTGATATTCTGGTGGACGGCCGTTTTGACCTTACCAAGAAGAATCTCATGCTGCAGTTTCGCGGCTCTTCTAATCAACGCATCATTGATGTGCAGAAATCCCTTCAGTCAGGCCAGGTAGTCATCTGGGATAAGCTGAATGATGGCCTCCAGGCCTATGAGCAAGTTGACAGGGATAAGATGCTTTAAAAACTAAGTAGAATACTGATATAAAAGAGGTTTTGCCTCTTTTTTCTGTTGTCAAAAACAGTATAAAATATCGGTTTTTCGAGAAGAAAGAAAGAATTTACCGAAAATTAATACAGACTGTCCTTTTTTGTCAACAAATTTTGGGAAAAACTAAAATATTTTTAAATATTTTAGTGTATCATAATGCATTTATGATATAATAAAATGTATTTATATCTCAGGGGAGAAAAAGGGAGAATTATGAATCAACATAGGAGAAATGTGCCTGCTTCTAAAAAGGGGAAGAAGCTGAGGCTCTTTAATGCAGCTTTACTGACATTGGTAAGCTTGGTTTCAGGTTTGCTTGTTTTTTCTATATTTAAAAATAATGTTCTGGCGTTTCATCACCTGAACCTTATTTTGTCTGCTCTTTTGGCGGCTGTTATTTTACTGGCAGCCTTCTTTGTATGGAAAAATAAGTTCAAAGTCCTGACCATGGTGCTTTTGTTTGTGACCTTGCTGGTATCCTCAGGAGCTATGTACGGGGTCAAGGAGCTGATGGACTTATCTAGAGGTGTGAACTCCACCTCAAATTACTCTGAAATTGAAATGGCCGTTTATGTCCGGACAGACAGCGATAAATCAGATGTAACTCAGCTGAAGAAGCTGACAGCTCCGACTGAAAATGGGGATAAGGACAATGTGACAGCTCTTCTGGACCACATCAAGAAGACTAAAAAGACAGAACTCACAGTGGAAAACAGCTCGTCTTATATCGCAGCCTACAAGGCCCTCATCAATCAAGAGACTGAGGCCATTGCCCTCAATAGCTCGTTTGGAGACATGCTGGCTTCTCATGATGCTGACTATGCTTCAAAGATAAAGAAAATCTATACTTATAAAATCACCCGTCAAGTAGAGACAGGCAAGCGCAGGGATGATGCCAATGCAGATGTCTTCAATATCTATGTCAGCGGTATTGACACTTATGGCTCTATCTCATCTGTCTCTCGCTCAGATGTCAATATCATCATGACGGTTAATCGCAAGACCAAGAAAGTCCTCTTGACGACAACTCCTCGTGATTCTTATGTGGCGATTGCAGATGGAGGAGCTGGGCAGATGGACAAGCTGACCCATGCAGGTATTTACGGAGTAGATGCTTCTGTCCATACGCTGGAAAATCTTTACGGTATTCGCATTGACTACTATGTTCGTCTGAACTTCACTTCCTTCCTCAAGCTGGTAGACCTGTTGGGAGGGATTGATGTTGAAAATGACCAAGAATTTACCAGCAGACACGGCAATCATCATTTCCCAGTAGGGAAAGTCCATATGAACTCAGATCAGGCACTTGGCTTTGTTCGCGAGCGTTACTCCCTTCAGGGTGGCGACAATGACCGCGGGAAAAATCAAGAAAAGGTTATCGAAGCAGTCATTAAAAAGCTGACTTCAACCAGTGCTTTGAAGAACTACAACGAGATTATTTCCGGCTTGCAGGACTCTATCCAGACCAATATGGAGCTGCCTGTTCTTATGAATCTGGTCAATACCCAGCTGGAATCAGGTGGAAGCTATCAAGTTCAGTCACAAGCTATCAGCGGAAATGGCCGCATGGATCTACCATCCTATGCTATGCCAGATTCCAATCTCTACATGATGGAAATCCAGCCAGAAAGCCTTGATAATGCTAAGGCAGCGATTCAGCAGGTAATGGAAGGGAAAACACCATGATTGATATCCATTCTCATATTATCTTTGATGTGGACGATGGTCCTAAGAATTTTGAGGATTCCAAAAAACTGCTGGAAGAAAGCTATCGACAGGGAATTCGGACTATTATCTCTACCTCTCATCGCAGAAAGGGCATGTTTGAAACGCCTGAAGAGACCATTAGAGCTAACTTTAAAATGGTAAAAGAACTAGCAGAGCTTGTAGCGCCTGACTTGACGGTTCTCTATGGGGCAGAGATTTACTACACCAGCGATGTGGCGGATAAGTTGGAAAAAGGGATTTTCCCCAGTCTAGCTGGCACACGCTATGTGCTGATTGAGTTTAGCATGGCAACGCCTTATAAAGACATCCATAAAGGTTTGGCTCAGATTCTGCGCTTAGGTCTAACACCGGTCCTTGCTCATATTGAGCGCTATCACTGCCTGGAAAATGATGAAAAGAAGGTGCAGGAACTCATTAATATGGGCTGCTATACTCAAATTAACAGCTCCAGTGTTCTAAAACCTAAGCTGCTTGGAGACTCGCATAAATTTATGAAAAAACGTGCTCAGTTCTTTTTGGAGAAGGACTTGGTCCACTTTGTTGCCAGCGACATGCACAATCTAAGTCAGAGACCGCCCTTTATGAAGGAGGCCTTTGACATCGTAGCTAAGAAATACGGTTCCCGCCGGGCAGAGGCCCTCTTTGGCGGCAACCAAGCATTATTATTGAAAAATGAATTGATTTAGGGGAAAAATGGAAAAACAAGAAAAGCAAATCGTAGAAATCGATATTCTGTCCTTGCTGAGAGCCTTATGGCTGAAGAAATTTACCATCGTATTGGGAGCGGTGCTCTTTTCTTTGCTGGCTTTTGGCTACAGCGTCTTTATTGCTAAGAAAATGTATCAGAGTACCACACGCATCTATGTGGTCAGCCGTCAGAACGAAACGCAGGCAGCTTTGACCAATCAGGACCTGCAGGCAGGGTCTTACCTCGTTAAGGACTTTAAGGAAATCATTCTGTCACAGGCGGTTCTGTCACAGGCAATTAGTGAGTTGAAACTGCAAACGTCACCAAGAGAGCTGACGCGTCACATCACCGTTTCCGTTCCGGCGGATACTCGTATCGTTTCGATTACAGTTAAAGATGACAATCCGGAGGAAGCGGCTCGCATTGCCAATGCCTTTCGTAATATCGCCGCTGAGAAAATCATCGAGGTGACAAAAGTTTCTGATGTGACAACTTTGGAAGAAGCAACAGTCCCAGCAGAGCCTTCTTCACCAAATATTCGGCGTAATGTTATCTTAGGATTTTTAGGGGGCAGCGTCCTGATGTCGATCTTTATCATCGCTGTAGAAATCCTGGATGACCGAGTGAAGAAGCCAGAGGACATTGAAGAAGTCATGGGCTTGACGCTGTTGGGCGTTATCCCAGATATGAACAGAATGTAAGGGAGAGAAAATGGCAACCTTAGAATTAGTTAGGAAAAAAAGGAACCTTGTCAAACTAACCGAGGAATACTACAATGCTCTCAGCACCAATGTGCAGCTGAGCGGCGCCAATATCAAGATGGTCGAAATAAGCTCGGTGACGGCAAATGAAGGAAAGTCTACAACCTCAGTGAATCTCGCGGCCGCCTTTGCCAGAGCTGGTCATAAGACCTTGATGATCGATGCGGATATCCGCAACTCAGTCATGTCCGGTGTGTTTAGCAGTCAGAGAAAAGTATCAGGACTGACGGACTATCTGTCAGGACAGGCTGCCCTGCATGAAGTCATCAACGATACAGATCTGGACAACCTAGATGTGATCTTATCTGGTCCAGTATCACCTAATCCGACGGGGCTTTTGCAAAGCAAGCAGTTTGAAGCGCTTTTGACTGACTTGCGTGTCCGTTATGACTATATCATTGTGGATACTTCACCGATTGGTCTGGTCATTGATGCGGCTATCATCGCTCAGAAATGCGATGCCAGCTTCTTGGTTACACAAGCAGGCCATATCAAACGAAAAGCAGTCATGAAAGCTAAAGAGCAGTTGGAACAAACGGGAACTCCTTTTTTAGGTGTTGTCCTCAATAAATATAACATTGATTTGGAACGCTATGGCGCCTACGGAACTTATGGGGGATACGGCAGCTATGGCAATTATGGGAAATAGGGATTAAAGAGTTTTAGGATAATTGGGAGATTAGGAACATGACAAGAGCGAGAAAAAGAGTCATCTTAATTATTGTTGATATTATTTTGCTCAGTATAAGTCAGGGGATTTCAAAATTCTTCTTAGCAAAATATGTCGGGATAACGGATTTGTCTTTTGTCTCTATTTTAATGGGGATTATTATACTGTATTTGACATTTGCAACACTGTCGAATGTCTTTTCTACCATTACAAGGTATACAGATTATAAAACAATGTTTCGAGTGGGGGGCTCAATTTTGGGAGCTTACTCAATTGTATACATTGCAGAGAAAATTTTTTATGAATCCACAAACAGTAGATATATTGTCCTTTCTATGCTGCTATCATTTTTGTTGGTTATTGCTTCAAGGCTGACTTGGCGGGAGATTCATGAATTCGTGCAGCACCCGTCAGCCTTACTGGGTAAGAAAGTAGATGGGACGAAGACCCTTGTTGTTGGTTCAGGGGATGGTGCTAGTCTCTTTATCAAGACAGCCCAGCAAAAATCAAAAGATTTAAAGATTGTTGCGATTGTAGATGATGATAAGAATAAGCAAAATACCTATCTTCATGGAGTAAAAGTTGTAGGAACAACCGAGCAGATACCTGAAATTGTGGGAAATTATGAAGTCGAACAAATTGTCATTGCCATTCCTTCATTGGCTCCGGATGATTACGAGCGAATCGTAGAGTACTGCCAACAAACGGAGGTCAAGGTCAATGCCATGCCTAAGTATGAACAGGTGATTACGGGGAAACTATCTGTCAGCAAACTTCAGGAAATTGATATTGCAGATCTGTTAGGGCGTAAAGAAGTTAAGCTGGATCAGCAAAGTTTGAAGTCCAATATTAAATGCAAGACAGTTCTTGTTACGGGGGCCGGTGGGTCTATCGGCTCGGAACTTTGCCGTCAGATTGCTCAATTCTGCCCAGCTAGGCTCCTGCTTCTAGGTCATGGAGAAAATTCAATTTATTTGATTCATAAGGAGCTGTCAAGCCGTTATAAAGATGATATTGAGCTGATTCCAATCATTGCAGATATTCAAGATAGAGAGAGAATTTTCCATATTATGGAAACCTATCGTCCTGATCGAGTGTATCATGCTGCAGCTCACAAGCATGTTCCCTTGATGGAGTACAATCCGACAGAAGCGGTCAAGAACAATATCTATGGCACGCGAAATGTAGCAGAAGCAGCAAAGGCAGCTGGTGTCGCGAAATTTGTCATGATTTCTACAGATAAGGCGGTCAACCCGCCTAATGTTATGGGGGCAACTAAACGTGTAGCAGAAATGGTCGTGACCAGTTTAAATGAAGAAGGAAAGACTCTTTTCTCAGCTGTCCGCTTTGGGAATGTTTTGGGCAGCCGAGGTAGTGTTGTTCCTTTGTTCAAGGAGCAGATTGCCAAGGGAGGTCCTATCACCGTGACGGACTTTCGAATGACACGCTATTTCATGACGATACCAGAAGCCAGCCGCTTGGTGATTCAGGCTGGAGCCTTGATGCAAGGGGGAGAGGTTTTTGTCTTGGATATGGGTGAGCCTGTGAAAATTTTGGACCTGGCTAAAAAGATGATCACACTCAGCGGCCATACTGAAGAGGAGATTCAGATTCAGGAAGCAGGCATTCGACCGGGCGAAAAGCTTTATGAAGAGCTCTTGTCCGCCAAGGAAAAGGTCAATGATCAAGTCTATGAAAAGATTTTTGTAGGGAATGTTCAGTCGCTGCCCAAGATAGAGGTGGATTCCTATGTGGACTCTCTTCTGTCTCTTGGTGCAAATGACCTCAAGGACAGCTTGGTAAAGTTTGCACAGCAATAAGTTTTTAGGATAATCATGTATAAATTTTTTAAACGAACATTAGATATAGTCTTGTCATTCATAGGAATGATTGTCTTATCACCATTTCTTCTGCTTCTAGTACTCGCTATTAAATTGGATTCAAAAGGACCAGTTTTGTTCAAACAGAAGCGGGTCGGTCTGCATAAGAAACACTTCTATATTTTGAAATTCAGAACGATGCGAATTGACACCCCTAAGGATACCCCAACTCATTTACTGGAAAATCCTGAGCAATGGATTACAAAGGTTGGGAAGTTTCTTAGGAAGACGTCTCTGGATGAGTTGCCTCAGATTTGGAATATTTTTGTCGGTGACATGAGTATCATAGGTCCAAGGCCGGCTCTTTGGAATCAGTATGATTTGATTGAAGAGCGAGACCGCTATGGAGCTAATGATGTTTTGCCAGGTCTGACGGGATGGGCTCAGATTCACGGGCGAGATGAGTTGCCGATTGCCAAGAAAGCTGAATTGGACGGCTACTACGTCCAGCATCTATCTTTTGGATTGGATGTCCGCTGTTTCTTTGGCACCATTAAGAGTGTGGCCAAGAGCGAAGGCGTTGTTGAAGGCGGCACGGGAAATATGGAAAAGAAAGATTAAAGGCTGATGAAAAGAATATTAATTACGGGAGAGGGTAGCTATATCGGCCGGAGCTTTAAGAAGTATATTTCTTCACGGGAGGATGTCCAGGTTGATGAGTTGGATGTCCGCGGAGAAGCCTGGAAGGAGAAAGATTTTTCGTCTTTTGATGTAATTTTGCATTTGGCGGCGATTGTCCATATCTCTAACCCATCAAAAGAGATGGAGTCTGTATATAATCAAGTCAATACTCAGCTACCGTATGAATTGGCTCAAAAGGCTAAACGCGAAGGCGTCAAACAGTTTATCTTTATGAGCAGCATGAGCGTCTATGGCGAAGTTTTGGTAGATCGGGTTATCACAAAGGATACAGAAGAGCGTCCTGATTCTTTTTATGGCAAAAGCAAACTAGCTGCTGAGCAACTTCTGGCGGAATTGGAGAACGAAGATTTCAAATTGGCAGTTTTACGGCCACCCATGGTTTATGGTCATCAAGCTAAGGGAAACTATAAGCGACTGTCAAAGTTGGCTCAGAAGCTACCAGTCTTCCCTTTGGTCCAGAACGAACGTAGTATGATTTATATTGATAACCTTTGTGAGTTTATCAGACTGATTGTTCAGAATCAAGACAGTGGTGTTTTCTATCCTCAAAATCAGGACTATGTCAATACCTCTCAGCTAGTCAGAGAAATAAAAAGAACTCATGGTCAGAGAGTAGTCTTGCTGCCTGCATTTAACTGGATTTTAAAAGGATTGTCTCGCCATGTTTCGACTATGAATAAGTTGTTTTCAGATTTAACTTATGAAAAAGAGATGTCTAGCTATTCTCAGTCTTATCAGGTGGCAGATTTTAGGAGGTCTATTGAGAGGACGGAGAAGGGAAACTAGTTTAGGATGATTGGGGGGATTGTTAGTGAAGTTTTCGGTATTGATGTCTGTCTATCAGAAAGAGAATCCGGATTTCTTAAGAAAGAGTCTAAATAGCGTTCTTATAGAGCAGAGCCGAAAGCCAGATGAGCTTGTCCTGGTAGAGGATGGGCCGCTGACAGAAGAGCTATATCAGACGATTCAAGATTTCAAGGAAACATTTCCAGAGGTGAAAGTTCTACCTTTAAAGGAAAATGTCGGATTGGGAGAAGCTTTGCATCGGGGAGTTGAGGCTTGCTCTTATGACTGGATTGCTAGAATGGATACAGATGACATTGCGACACCGGACCGTTTCCAGCAGCAAGTGGACTATATTGAGCAGCATCCGCAGTTAGATGTTCTGGGGGGAAATATCATAGAATTTGATTCGGAACCAGATCAAATAGTAGCAGAGAAACAAATGCCGCTTTCCCATGAAGAGATTATCAAAAGGTTGCAGCGGAGAAATCCTTTCTGTCACATGACGGTATTTTTCAAGAAATCATCTGTTTTAAAAGCAGGCAATTACAAGCCCTTGCCTTTAGTGGAAGACTATTATCTTTGGGCGAGAATGGCTGCTCAGGGCTGTCGTTTCGCCAATCTTAATCGGGTTTTGGTTTATGCTCGTGTCGGAAACGGCATGCATACAAGAAGAAGCCAGACAGAGCAGATTGCCAGCTGGAAAGTAGTCAATACTTTTTTGCTGTCACATGGTATGTTGAACCGAGGGCAATATTATCAAAATATGTTGATGATTCGTGCTTTTGTGGGAACGCCTATTTGGATAAAAGCGTTCATTTATAAGTATCTGCTTAGAAGAAAGTAATGACTTTACAGACAGAGCAGTCTAGCTTAGACAGGGAGAAAGCTAGAAGTTAGGGGGATATAGGATGAAAAGTTTAGGAAGGAGGGAGAAATGATTTCTGTCGTGATGGCGACCTATAATGGGGCGGATTTTATTTTGGAGCAACTAGACTCTATCCGCACTCAAAAGCTGAAGCCTGATCAGGTCATTATCTGTGATGACTGTTCAACAGATCAGACAGTGGCACTAATCAAGGATTACATCACCAAGTATCAACTAACTAATTGGCAGTTGATTGAAAATCAGGAAAATTTGGGCCATTATCGAACTTTTATAAAATTAGCGAGTTTGGCTGAGCACGATATTGTTTTTTTCGCTGATCAGGATGATAAATGGCTGCCTGATAAAACAGCTGCCTTGCAGAAAGTACTGTTAGAAACAGATGCTGCTATGGTGTATGGCCAGTCTTACTTGATTGATCAAAATGGTCAGGTCATCAAAGAGCCCAAGGTTTCAGGAGAAAGTCGAGAAAGAGATCTAGCTTGGCTTCTGAAAAAATGGCCGTCAGGTTATCAGACAGCTTTTAGAAAGTCGGTACTGGCTGATATTTTGCAGCAGCAGTATACGGATTATCCTGGATTTGACTATCATGATGTTTTATTTGGTATGCTGGCTCCATTGTATGGAAAAGTTGTTTGCTTGGACCAGCTTCTGGATCAGCATCGCATTCATCAGGCGAATGTAACCCAGTCTGCGTCGTCGCTCAGTTTTAACAAAACAAGGTTATCTAGGATTAACTATTTACAGAAGGTCGTCAGTCGCTATGAATCTGTGAAAAAAATCGTAGAGGAGCGAAAGATGTCTGAGGAAGACCATCGCCAGGTTGCTAGGGTTTTGGCCTTGACCAATCTTAGACTGAAATTATTACAGTCTAGAAATCCATTTTGGGCTTTGGGCCTAATGTTTCAAATAAGGGAGTATAGAACAATAAAAGATTTCATTAGTGATTTGGTATACACCTACTCACTGAATGGACTTGCTAGGAGATTATTGAAAAAGTTTGGGAGGTAAGAAAAATGAGAGGAACCAGTAAGATTGAATGGGAGTTGGCTTTGGGAGAACGCTTCAGCCCCATGTATCAGAAAATTACGGATGATAAATTAAAGGTTTTACAAAAAGCCTATTTAAAAATGTATAAAAAATTTGATGCAGAATGTCGTCGGCATCATATTCATTCCTACATGGTTGCAGGGACCTTGATTGGCTCTTTGCGACATGGGGGCTATATCCCTTGGGACGATGATATCGACTTGGTGATGTTCCGAGAGGACTACAATCGTCTGCAGGAAATCTTTGCGGACAGCGAGGACTTCGAGCTGATCTCTCCTGCGGATGCGACAGACAGTGTCTTTAAGGTTCTAAAGCTGCAGAGCAAGTCACTGACCTACTATGATGTTTTAGGAGAAGGTTTCAGTAAAAAGAAACATCTTTATCTTGATATGCTGCCAATTGACTTTGTCCCAGAGAATAATATGCTTCGCAAGCTCAAGGGTCTTCTATTCAGAGCCTTGGATTTGTCACACAATAGCTCACGCTGCTATACAAAGTTTACTCCGCATCTGACCTATATGGCTAAAGAATCCAAAGAACTCAGACAAAATCTTTGGATTAGAAGACTGATAGGCTTCCCTTCTTTTATCATGGGGCCAGCTAATATGTATAAGTTGATGGAAAAACTCATCCAGTCTAATAAGAAGACTTCAAAAATAACGATTGCTTATGGTGTAAAAGGCTATTTGGGAGAGACTATCGACTATGAAAGTTTCTATCCAGCTAAGAAGTATTCCTTTGAAGGATATGAGTTCGATGGACCTAATGATGCGGATAAGTATCTGACTAATCGCTACGGTGATTACATGACACCGCCTGAAAGAAAAGAACAGACAGAACGTCATGTCAGATTGAGAGATAATTGGGTTGAATTGATAGAAGGAAGATAATGGTTTTTTTACTAATTTTGGGTGGCCTTTTCCTCTTGTTTTTGACAATCAAAACAGTAGGAAGAGACTATGCTAACCCGGCTTTTATATACTTGGCAATATGGATGATAGCAAGCATTTTTACTGCATTTTATTCATCCAAATGGGGAGAGGGACTTTCTCTGATAACGGTCACTGTTATCTTTGTTGGGAATGCCATTTTTTTAATGGGAGTCCTCTTGTCATCGAATTTGTTTGCTGAGAGGAAGTTGGACGCCAAACCTAGTCAAATAAAGGTGAGTAATTTTTTCATTATTTTAGTTCTCTTATTTTTGGCTTATGCGGTCAGGTTTATTTATTCCGATTTGCTTTACTTGGCGGCGCAGAGTAAGCAGGTACCTGGGGGATTGTTTAAAACTATTGAATTGGCTCGGCATATGACTACAAATTATGATTTCTCTCTTAGTCGCCTTAGCCTCAATTTGCTGCGGGTTAACTTTTCTTTAGGAATTGTTTTCTTCTACTTTTTTTGCGAGTCTCTTTTTTCAGGAAAAGATGGCATTTTTTACAAGGGCAAGTTACTGCTGGTTAGTCTGATTTCTTTAGGTGTTTCCCTCTTGTCTACTGGACGTACGGAGTTGCTGGGCTTGGTTGCAGGATATGCTATTGTGTATATGTTGTTTTTCTCGAAGTATTATTCATGGAAAGACAGCAGGTATGGTGTGAAGCTTTTTCGCTCTTTGCTGATAATTGGCTTTGTATTCCTTGTCTTATTCATGGCGGTTGGAACCTTTGTTCTCAATCGAGTGGATAGTCGGGCAGAGTTCGGAATTTTGGATAATTTGGTTAAATATATGGGTTCACCCATTCAGGCTTTAGACTACTATCTGAAAAATCCTACTCTTTATAGCGATAATCAAGTCTTTGGGGAAAATACTCTTATTGCTATCTATGGAACATTGAAATCCCTCGGTCTGTCTAGCCATGAGCTGACACCTTTCTTGCCTGTTGTTCATTTTAACGACGATAAAACCAATGTTTACACAATTTATTACTACTTTATCAAGGATTTTGGCTATTTCTCAGTCCTTATCTTTCAGCTTTTATATGGCTTCTTTTACGGAAGTTTCTACTATTCTATCAAAAAACGCTATTTCACCCCGCTAAAGGTTATTGTTTTCGCTTTATTTGCGTATCCTTTGGTCATTTCATTCTTTCAGGAAACGTTGCTGTCATTGCTGACAACCCATATTAATCGGATTATCTATGCTTTTGTGATTTATATGGCAGCTGATTTACTGAGTAGAGTGCGATTTACAACGAGAGGAAGGAAAGTATCGGTATGACGACATCAGCTCTGATATTCGCAGGCGGCACAGGCAGCCGCATGAATACCAAGGCCTTACCCAAGCAGTTTTTAGAGTTGCACGGTAAGCCTATTATTATTCATACGATTGAGCACTTTGAAGACCATCCGGCAGTATCGGACATTGTGGTTGTCTGTGTAGACGGCTGGCTGGACTACTGCAGAGATTTATTAGCTCGATTCAATATTAAAAAAGTCAGTCAAGTGGTTCCTGGTGGAGAGACTGGACAAATGTCTATTTTTAATGGTCTATCTGTCTTACGGGAAAAGTACAAGAACGATGACGACTATGTGTTGATTCATGATGGTGTTCGCCCCTTGATTGACGGGGGAATCATTTCTAAAAATATTGAAGCAGCCAAAAAGTATGGGGCAGCTATTACGGTTAAGCCGGTTATCGAAACGGTCATTCAGGTCGATGAGGCGGATGTTATTAATCAGGTTATTGAGCGTTCCACTTGTCAGACAGCTGTCGCCCCTCAAACCTTTGCGCTTTCAAAGATTCACTCCCTGCATTTAAAAGCTCAGGCAGAGAATCAGTTTGATATGACGGATTCTGCGACGTTGGCTCGTTATTTTGGTCTCCCTCTGCATACAGTCATGGGGGGCAGCGAAAATATCAAAATTACGACTCCATCTGATTTCTATATTTTTAGAGCGATTTACGAAGCGCGCGAAAATGCACAAATTTTTGGTTGATATGGGAAAAAATACGATTTTACAAAAAGATATGGAAGACCTAGCTACTGACAGTCCTATTCTCAGAGAACTGAGAAATGTTACAGTCTTGGTAACTGGAGCAACCGGACTTATAGGCAGACACTGTATTTCCGCCTTGATGACTTTAAATGATTTGTACGATGCCAATGTCAGAGTAGTGGCTTTAGCACGAAATCAGAAAAAAGCGGAGGATCTATTTCAGGATTTTTTACATAGTGAGAATCTGAAGCTAGTGTATGCTGACTTGCTGTCAGATTGGCAGATAGAGGAGGATTTGGATTATATTATCCATGGAGCCAGTGCGACGGACTCCTCTTTTTTCGTTGAGCATCCTGTGGAGACAATTGATCTAGCCGTAAATGGAACGAAAAAACTGCTGGATCTGGCTAAAAATAAGCAGGTTCACAGTATGGTTTACCTCTCTTCTCTGGAAGTCTATGGAACGACAAATCCCGATGCTTCTAGCATTAGCGAGAAAGATTACGGTTATTTGGATCCAACTAGTGTCCGTAGCAGTTATTCGGAAAGCAAGCGCATGGCAGAGTCCTTGTGTGTGGGTTATTGTCATCAGTATCAGGTGCCAGTTAGAATGGCTCGTTTGTCACAAACTTTTGGCCCAGGTGTGAGCTATGAAGACAACAGAGTTTTTGCGCAGTTTGCACGTGCCGTTCTTGAAAAGAGAGATATTATCCTCCGAACTAAAGGGGAAACTGTTCGGAACTACTGCTATACCAAAGATGCCATTGAAGCCATTTTTTACATTCTGCTGAAAGGCCAAGCAGGTCAAGCTTATAATGTCGCCAATAAAGAGACGGCTATTTCCATTCGTGAGATGGCGGAAATGGTTATTGAACTAAGCGGTAGCAATGAATCGAAGTTGGTCTTTGATTTGGCAGAGGATGTGGAAAAGCTAGGCTATAATCCGACAGTCAAGATTCGTCTCAATACGGACAAGCTTGAGAGTTTGGGCTGGCAAGCTCATACTGATTTAGAAACCATGTTTTTACGTTTGGTTGAGAGCATGGCAGCAGATAGGAAGAAATAGGAGGGCAAATTTGTCTGGTGGATTTAAAAAAATAATAGCTAATTTTTCCTATGTCGTCTTGTCCAATTTGCTGACAGTAATAGTTTCTTCTCTGGTTGTCTTGATTTTGCCTAAGATTATGGGTGTAGAGGAGTATGGATACTGGCAACTCTATATTTTCTATTTATCCTATGCTGGTTTTGTTCATCTAGGCTGGGTGGACGGAATCTACCTTCGCTACGGTGGTTTGGAGTATGATGATCTGGATAAAGAAAAGTTTTTCTCTCAGTTTCTCATGCTTTTGATCTATTTGACAGGGATTGGAATTTTATTTTTCTTAGGGACTTCTGCCTTTATTAGAGATGAGAGCAGTCGGTTTGTTTTTATACTTTTGGTTTATACCATGTTGGTCACCAATCTGCGCTTTCTCTTTGTTTACGTTTTGCAGATGACTAATCGACTGAAGGAAAGTTCCTATGTTGTCAGTGGAGACCGACTCCTCTATTTACTGATTTTGCTGGTCTTTATTTTCGTGGGTTTTCGAGACTTCAAGATTATGGTCTATGCAGATTTGATTGGTAGAGTTGTTTCTCTTTTTTATGCCATGTATCTGTGCCGAGATATGGCCCTGCGACCTCTCAATCAGTTTAAGCTTGATATACAGGAAATGGTTCGCAATATTGCTGTCGGTATCAATCTGATGCTATCAAATGTAGCCAGTATGCTCATTATCGGGACGGTTCGAATGGGGGTTCAAAGGGTATGGAACATTGCTACATTTGGGAAAGTGTCCTTGACTCTGAGCATTTCCAATCTGCTGATGACCTTTATCAACGCTATCGGTTTGGTCATCTTTCCGATTTTGAAACGGACGGACGAAAGCAAGTTGCCTAAGATTTACAATCAGTTGCGGAATGTCCTTATGGTTCTTATGTTTGGAGTGCTTTTGCTGTATTATCCCCTAAAAATAGCTTTGGACAGCTGGCTACCGGCTTACAGAGAGTCCTTGATATTTATGGCTCTAGTCTTTCCTATGTCTGTCTACGAGGGCAAGATGGCTCTGCTTATCAATACCTACTTAAAAGCCCTGCGAATGGAGAGGCAGATTTTTAAAGTAAATGTAATTGCCATGCTCTTAAGCTTTGCTACTACCCTGATTTTTGCAGTTTTTCTGCACAATCTGAATGCTACAGTGCTGTCTATCGTACTGCTGCTGGCGACTAGGAGTATATTGGCAGAGCTAATCTTAGCCAAGAGAATGCAGATTGAGGTCGTCAAAGATATCTGGGTTGAGTTGCTAATGACGCTTGTGTTTATTGCTTCGAATTGGTTTTTATCAGTTTATCTAGCTGCAACAGCCTACGGATTTGTCTATCTGACCTATAGCATTTACAAATACCAAAGTTTGAAAGGTCTGCTCCAACAATTGCGGGCTCGTTGATGCTTGATAAATTATAAATAGTTTAACAATCTAAATACTAAGCCCTGTCTGGGCTTTTTATGTTTGTAATGTAGTGTTAGCATACAAAGTAACTTATTGCGGATTATGGTATTTTTTAGAATAACTAGAAATTAGCTAAAATAATTCCGTTCTTTATGCCTTTGAATATAAATGGTTTTGCAAGTTATTCTACCATGAAGAGATTTCAAAAGGCATCAGGAGAGCAGAGCTGCTAGGATAGCAAATTGGGCTAGTTTTTGGTATTTTAAGTAGGTGCAGAATTCGGCGGTCAACTTTAGAAAGAGAAATACCTGTTAGTTGCAATAGTAAAATTAAAGAGAACTTGAGGATTAGCAAGAAGAGGTGTCCTATGAAAAAAATTTTAGTCACAGGTGGAGCGGGATATATAGGAAGTCACACAGTGGTTGAACTAGTCGTAGCAGGCTATGAAGCCATTATCGTGGATAACTTTTCGAATAGCTCTCCAGAAGTGCTAGAGCGCTTAGAAACTATCACTGGTAAGAATATTCCGTTTTTCAAGGGTTCGATTTCTGATAAAAATCTGATGGACCAGATTTTCAAAGACAATCACATTGATGCAGTCATTCATTTAGCGGCCTATAAGTCAGTAGAAGAATCGGTGCGGGAACCACTTAAATATTACGAAAATAATGTCAGTGCTGGTATTGCTCTTCTTGAAGTTATGAAAGAGCACAAGGTAGAACATATTATCTTTAGCTCCAGTGCCACGGTCTATGGAATGAATCATTGTTCATCCTTGACAGGAGATTTATCTATTTCAGCGACCAATCCATATGGTTACACCAAGCTGATGATGGAACAGATTTTGACGGATCTTGCTCTTGCACATTCAGATTGGTCTGTAACCAATCTTCGTTACTTCAATCCAATTGGTGCTCATGAGTCTGGTCTGATTGGTGAGGCTCCAAATGGTATTCCTCATAACCTCATGCCTTATATAACTCAGGTTGCGGTCGGTAATTTACAAGAGCTTAGCGTTTTCGGAAATGACTATGATACACATGATGGTACAGGAGTGCGCGATTATATTCATGTGGTCGATCTAGCCAAGGGTCATATTTTGGCTTTGAAACATAATTTAGAAAACAAGGGGGTCGCTGTTTTCAATCTTGGTACAGGGATTGGTTATAGTGTACTGGATATGGTTAAAGCCTTTGAAAATGTCAATGGTGTGAAAATTCCTTATACTATAAAGGATAGGCGACCTGGAGATGTGGCGACTTGCTATGCCGATGCAAGTAAAGCGAATGACATTTTGGGCTGGAAAGCTGAGAAAACTCTCCAAGATATGATGCGAGATTCTTGGAGATGGCAAAGCTCAAATCCTAATGGCTATGAAGGCTAATGTAGAATATCAGTCAGGTAAATAAAGCTCTTCTGTAATAGTGCAGAAGAGTTTTTCTATATAAGAGCTGTCTTCTCCCACAGATGCAAAACTTCTTAAAGAATGTCATCAATTGATATGTTTTTTAATGGGCGTGTAATCTGGTCTTGATGAGCTGTAATAATAAACATGCTATAATGTGTGCATGAAAACTGAAAACACAACTTTGCACGCTTTTAAGGCCCTAGCTTGCTTTAGTATTGTTTCCTTACACTTTCTGCTGCCGGGGCAATTTGGCGTTTTTTATCAAATTGTGGCCCGCTTTGCAGTTCCCTTTTTCATGATGCTGTCGGGCTATTTTTCCTATAATATTTCCAAAGATAAGGTCAAGTATCGTCTCAAGCAGATGCTTCTTTTGACAGCTGCCAGTCTCCTGTTTTACACGATTGTGCATTTTGTCAACCTAGTGCTAACCAGAGAGCTAACAGAAAAGATGGCATCTATAGACTTATCTGATTTTGCGGACTTTTTCCTCTTTAATAGTCCCAGAGACTTGATTGGCTCAGCTGCCACGCCGACTTGGTATTTGCTGGCTATTTCTTATATCTACACGCTTTATTTGATTTTTTATAAGCATTTCCACCGCTTAACTAGTTTTGGTGTGTCCCTGTTCTTGTTGGTTCTGGCCTTTTGTATCGAGTTCAATACAGACAGCGAATTTTACTATCGCAACTTCCTGTTTATGGGGCTTCCCTTTTTCATTTTAGGCATGCAGTTTGCCAAGCATCGGGATCGGATTTTAGCCTACGACTTGTCGTCTGTCAGGAAATGGGCGATTGGTTTGGGAATAGCAGGCTTGATTCTGCTTGAGTATTGTTTCATGGGTACGGAGTACGACCTCTATCCTAGTACCCTTTTGTCTTCCAGTGCAATTTTCTTCTACGCGGTCAGAAATGGGACCAATATTGATATTCCGATTTTGAATAATATTGCCAAAAAGTACGCCACCATGATTTATATCATTCATCCCTTCATTATCTTCATTTTCAGGTCGATAATGCCTCGGAATACCATTTACAGTTTTGGCTTTTTTATCATTTTCTTACTGTCTTATTTGCTGAGCATAGCTTTTCAGAAAACCATCAGGCCCAGACTTATCAGTGCACTTCCGGCTCAGTGATGTAAGCTGGCATAGCTTATCCTCGCTTTGACTCCAAACTAAAAGCAACAGGTAATTCTGTTGCTTTTCTTGGTCTATCATGGCTTCAGACTGCTTAATACTTTTTCAAAACTATCAGAGCGGGCTTCGACGGTGATTTTTTCTAGCGTAAAAGGGTGGGTGAAGGTCAGCCGATGGGCGTGGAGCATAAGCCGGCCTTGGGGCTGCGGATGATAAAGGGGATCGCCGACCAGTTGGTGTCCGTGGTGAGCCAGATGGACACGGATCTGATGGGTGCGGCCAGTCTTGAGTTGGCATTTGACCAAGCTAGCCTGCCCAAATTGCTTGAGCCGATTCACATGAGTCTCTGCATAGAGTCCTTTTCGGGGGTCGACCAGCCGTTTCCTGCGATCATGGCGGTCGCGGCCAATCTTGTCTTTATAGATAAGCTTTTTAGCTGGGAACTCGCCTTGGACCAGAGCCCAATATTCGCGGCTGATTTCTCGCTTTTCCAGCAGTCGATTGAGGATGGGCAGGACAAAGGGATTCTTGGCAAAGAGGACAGCACCGCTGGTTTCTTTATCTAGCCGGTGAACGACATAGCAGGTCTCGCCAACATAGGCAGAAACATGATTAAGAAGGGCTAGCTCTGTTGGTTCATTAGCGTGGGTTTTCATACCCTCGGGTTTATTGACGATAATGAGGTGCTGGTCCTGATAGAGCTCCTCTACGAGTTCGCCATTTCCAAATAAGATTGTCTTTTGAGGATAATCCTCCTCGTCAAATATCAGGCAGATATCATCTCCAGATTTGACTACAGTCTGCCAGTTGATAGCTAGACCGTTGACAGACACGTGCTTTTTGGTCCGCAGAAAGTGCCGAATTTTTCGCGGAATGAGAAATTGTTCTTCCAGCAGCTCTTTGACTGTCATGGCAGGCAGTCCATCTGGGATAGTCAGTGTAAATTTCATACATTTATTGTAGCAGAAAGCCATAACTTTGGAAATAGGCAGTGTCGGATAAAACTTGCTGCAGAGGGCTTTAAACGGCTATTTAATATACCCTTTTTCTTAAAAATAACTAAAAATCAGACAGGAAATAGGGTACTTTCTTGTCTGCACCTAAATAAGGTGATAAAATAAGGTTTATGAAGAATTTAAAAGATTTGTTTGAAAAATTAGTAGATTATTTTACTGTACAGAAACCTCAAAAAGAAGCAGCAGAGGAGGTAGAGCTGACAGAAGAGCAGGCTAAGTCTGGTCTCAGCCGTTCAGGCAAGACCAAGAAGAAACCTCTCTCTCAGCACCCTATCCGTCGTTTTTGGCGCAGGTTTCATCTGACCAAGATATTCCTGATTCTCGGCTTGACCTTTGGTCTGGTGGTCGGTGGCTATCTCTTTTATGTGGCTAAGACGACCAATGTCAAGGATTTGCAGAATGCCCTCAAAGCTACCACGCTCATCTTTGACAAGGATGGCAATGAAGCGGGAAGCTTGTCTGGTCAGAAAGGAACTTATGTTGAGCTGACCGAGATTAGTCAAGACCTGCAGAATGCTGTCATCGCGACAGAGGACCGGACTTTCTATGAGAATGGCGGGATTAACTACAGTCGTTTTATCTTGGCTATTTTGACAGCTGGTCGCTCGGGTGGGGGTTCTACCATCACCCAGCAGCTGGCCAAGAATGCCTATCTGTCTCAGGACCAGACCATTGAGCGGAAGGCCAAGGAATTTTTCCTGGCTCTGGAAATCAATAAGAAATACAGCAAGCAGGAAATCCTGACCATGTACCTCAATAATTCCTATTTTGGGAATGGGGTCTGGGGTGTGGAGGATGCCTCTAAGAAATATTTCGGAGTTTCGGCTAGTCAGCTTAGTCTGGACCAGTCGGCTGTTCTGGCTGGTATGCTCAAGGGACCGGAGATTTATAATCCACTGTATTCAGTTGAAAATGCGACCAATCGCCGCGATACGGTGCTGCAAAATATGGTTGCTGCAGGCTTTATTGATCAGGGGACAGCTGATCAGGCTGCCGCTGTAGGAATCGGTGGCCAGCTGGTTGATGCTTATGCCGGTAAGTCAGAAGACTATCGCTATCCATCCTATTTCGATGCGGTCATCAATGAAGCGGTCAATGACTACGGCTTAACTGAAGAAGAGATTGTTAATAATGGCTACCGCATTTATACTGAACTGGATCAGAACTACCAAGCCAGCATGCAGGTTATTTACAGCAATGTCTCTCTCTTTCCTGTAGCAGAAGATGGCACTATGGCTGAGTCGGGCAGTGTTGCCTTGGATCCAAAAACCGGCGGTGTGCGAGCACTAGTAGGGCGAGTCAATAGTGCAGAAGGCTCGACTTTCAGAAGCTTTAACTATGCAACCCAGTCCTCCCGCAGCCCTGGCTCTACTATCAAGCCCTTGGTTGCATACAGCCCGGCCGTCGCTGCTGGTTGGCCGACAGATAAGGAGCTGGATAATACTAGAACCACCTTTGGCGACTATACCATTAACAACTACGGCAATATCCAAAGCTCCCCCAAAGTTCCAATGTATCAAGCCTTGGCAGAATCTCTGAACATTCCAGCTGTTTCAACTGTAGACGAGCTAGGCATCAACAAAGCCTTTGAGTACGGGAAAAAGTTTGGTCTGAATATGGACAAGGTTGATAAAACTTTGGGCGTGGCTCTAGGAAGCGGAGTTACAACCAATCCAATGCAGATGGCGCAAGCATATTCAGTCTTTGCCAACGGCGGTGTGATGAATGATGCCCATCTCATTACAAAAATTGAAAATGCCAGCGGTCAGGTCGTCAAGACCCATCGCCAAACCTCTACTCGGGTCCTCAATAGCTCAACGACTGACAAGATGAACAGCATGATGCTGGGGACTTTCTCGAACGGTACAGGTATCTATGCGGCTCCGTATGGCTATACTATGGCTGGTAAGACCGGTACGACTGAAACGGACTTTAACCCAGATCTATCTGGTGACCAATGGGTTATTGGTTATACGCCAGATGTGGTTATCAGCCAGTGGCTAGGCTTTCCAAAAACTGATGAGACCCACTATCTGACTGGGACCAGTGCGAATGAAGCCTCGGCAGTTTTCCGAAATGTTGCCAATAGTATCCTGCCATATACAGAAGGAACTTCCTTTGAAGGGCAGAAGAATGCCTATGCTGCCAACGGCATTGCCCCTGTGGATACCTATGGTACAGAGGAAACGGGTACTACAACTGAAAATAAAGACTTCCTGCAGGACGTTCAGGACCGAGCTCAAAATCTGGTGGATGAAGCCAAGAAAGCCATTGATGACACTGGTATTCCTGAGAAAGCGAAAAACCTCTGGGATACTGTTACCAGCTGGTTTCAATAGGATTTAAAAGAGCTGAACGGCTTGTCAAAAGCATAGAATCCTGCTATAATAAGAAAGATGGAGGCGTTATGGCATTAAAAAAAGCGAGTCTAGCGTGTACAGTCTGTGGTTCTAGGAACTACTCGGTTAAGCTCAGTAGCACTCCAAAACCAACGCGTTTAGAAGTTAATAAATTTTGTAAGCATTGCAGTAAATACACCCTGCATAAAGAAACTAGATAGGAGATTGTTGTGAAATTCTTTAAAGATGTTTTTAAACTATTGAAAGATACAACTTGGCCTACCCGAAAAGAAAGATGGATAGATTTTATTTCTGTCATGGAATACACTGCATTCTTTGTAGTAATCATCTATATCTTTGACAAAGTAGTGGCAAGCGGTCTTTTCCAGATTCTGAATATTTTCTCTTAATGATTTAAGTAGAAATAAAAAAGTCTACAACAGGCATATTATTCAAAGTCCCACCTATTGTGAGTAGGTGGGATTTTTGGCGTATGTCCTTATTTACACGCTGACAATTTCAAAAAAATCAAATCTATCTATAATTCATCGTTTGAAATAAAAATTTCTCATACTAGACAACGCTGATTCAAGAATTTTTGGGCAGAATTGCAAGACTTTGATTTGTCAGGAAAATAGTTATTAAATTCCTTTGCATTTGAGGAAATTATGGTATAATAGGGCTAGAAAGAAGCAGAAGCCCATAGGCTTTTTTATTTAGGAAAGGATGAACTCATGGACAGTTTTGACAAAGGCTGGTTTGTACTGCAGACCTATTCAGGTTATGAAAACAAAGTAAAAGAAAATCTTTTGCAGCGCGCTCAGACTTATAATATGCTGGAAAATATCTTGCGCGTGGAAATCCCTACTCAGACCGTGCAAGTAGAGAAAAATGGCAAGACCAAGGAAATCGAAGAAAACCGCTTCCCTGGTTATGTCTTGGTGGAAATGGTAATGACAGACGAAGCTTGGTTTGTCGTGCGGAATACTCCGAATGTAACAGGATTTGTCGGGTCACACGGAAACCGCTCTAAACCAACGCCGCTCTTGGAAGAAGAGATTCGCAACATTCTCATCTCCATGGGTCAAACAGTGCAGGAATTTGACTTGGATGTCAAGGTTGGAGATACCGTTCGTATCATTGATGGTGCCTTCACTGACTATACAGGTAAGATTACTGAGATTGATAATAACAAGGTCAAGATGATTATTTCCATGTTTGGCAATGACACCGTGGCTGAAGTTAATCTTAGCCAAATTGCAGAACTTTAATTGACGAAGCCGCTATCCTCGTCAAAAATAAAATCCAAGACTTTTTTCAGTCTTGGATTTTTGTGTTTTTGGAACGAAGTGTGAGATTACTTATCCTTAATGACGGAGTCAAT
This sequence comes from Streptococcus sp. DTU_2020_1000888_1_SI_GRL_NUU_041A, assembly GCF_032387735.1. Lineage (NCBI taxonomy): Bacteria > Bacillati > Bacillota > Bacilli > Lactobacillales > Streptococcaceae > Streptococcus > Streptococcus sp. DTU_2020_1000888_1_SI_GRL_NUU_041A. The sequence continues at coordinate 156,461 of NZ_CP135591.1, forward strand.
AATGTCTTTAGTTTGTTTCATTTGATAGGTAGACATTACCCCAACGATTTGATTATTCTGAGTAGAGAAATTAATAGAGTTCTATAAAATCTAAAGTTTAAAATAGCAAATTTACATTTTACGGTTCAACAATCTGATAGACTTTATCTTGATCGAACATGACGCTGTAATCTTTGCCATCTTGACCTTCCCATCCAAAAACAGTTGAGTGGCCAAAGACTGCGATTGTTTCTGGGCGTCCATGTTTAGCAACGACCTCCTGCGCGGACATCCCAGGTTGCACATCCTTGAGATTGTTGATTTTCTTAGGATTAGGTAGGCTGGCTGTCTTGGTAGTTACTGCTCCCTGGTCACTAAAACTTATCAAGATGCTGTAATCAGTTCCTCGCCAAAAGCCGCCACTTCCCATATCTGAGTCAGCGGGTCCCATTTTGCTGACAACCTCATCTTTGGTGCTGGGAGTAGGACCAGCAGATCCTATAAGGGACTCAACTTTTATGGTTTTAAATTCAGCCCATTTTGGAATTTCAGGGATATCCCCAAGAGCTTCCAGAGCCTCTCCCTGATCAATTAGGCTGATTTGAGCATTAGGGTCCTTGCGAGTATTAGAGCTAGAAGAAGTAGAGTAGTCTTCATCATCTTCACTAGAAGAGGAACTTTTTTTGCTAGATTCCTTTGTTGAGGTTGAACTTTTCGAAGCTTTGAGGGAGCTAGGCGTCTTTTTTCTTTGCTGCGTCTGCTTGGCAGGTATGCAGGCTGAGAGAGCTAGCAGAGAGAGAAGGCTGAGGGCATAGAAGCTAACTTTTTTCATAATCAATCTTTTTTCCTTTCGCTGATGATGAATGATATTTTTATAATATTATATCAGCAAAGTTTGCTAGAAACAATAGGAAATGCAATAAAAAAGCCCTTTGGTGGGCTTCTAGAAATATATTTACGAAGGCGGTAGACGGATTTGAACCGACGATCAAGCTTTTGCAGAGCCGTGCCTTACCACTTGGCTATACCGCCGCAACTCTTATTATTCTATCGTAAATACTTGCTTTCGTCAAGAGTCTTTCAAAGTCAAATCAGAAAATATTAGGCGCTACCATTCTGAACGCTTCAGGAACAAATGTTCAGCTGAGAGGTAGAATTCGTACTTAGTGGCAGAAAATCTGGTAAATGCCTTGTCAAAGAGCTGCGCATTTGTTATAATAGAGAGTGCCGTGTAAATGGCAAAATACTCATTTTAGATGAATTGTGGGACTGTTGCCCTCGGGTGGTCCTGCGAGCTGAAATCTAAAAGAGGAAAAAAACAAAAAGGAGAATTTACTCATGGCAGTAATTTCAATGAAACAACTTCTTGAGGCTGGTGTTCACTTTGGTCACCAAACTCGTCGCTGGAACCCTAAGATGGCTAAATACATCTTCACTGAGCGTAACGGTATCCACGTAATCGACTTGCAGCAAACTGTAAAGTATGCTGACCAAGCTTACGACTTTATGCGTGATGCTGCTGCTAACGATGCAGTTATCCTCTTCGTTGGTACTAAAAAGCAAGCTGCTGACGCTGTCAAAGAAGAAGCAGAACGTTCAGGTCAATACTTCATCAACCACCGTTGGTTGGGTGGAACTCTTACAAACTGGTCTACTATCCAAAAACGTGTAGCTCGTTTGAAAGAAATCAAACGCATGGAAGAAGACGGAACTTTCGAAGTTCTTCCTAAGAAAGAAGTCGCTCTTCTCAACAAACAACGTGCTCGTCTTGAAAAATTCTTGGGCGGTATCGAAGATATGCCTCGTATCCCAGATGTGATGTACGTAGTTGACCCTCATAAAGAGCAAATCGCTGTTAAGGAAGCTAAGAAATTAGGTATCCCAGTGGTTGCCATGGTTGATACTAACACTGATCCTGATGATATCGATGTGATTATCCCAGCGAACGACGATGCAATCCGTGCGGTTAAATTGATCACTGCGAAAATGGCTGATGCTGTTATCGAAGGCCGTCAAGGTGAAGATAGCGTTGAATCAGTAGAAGCAGAATTGGCTGCAACTGAAACTCAAGCAGATTCTATCGAAGAAATCGTTGAAGTTGTTGAAGGTTCAAACGAATAATCAGTAAACTAACCTAAAGGGGCAGGGCTCAGCCCAGCTCCTTTATTTACATTAAAAAATAGGAGAAGAAAAATGGCAGAAATTACAGCTAAGCTTGTCAAAGAATTGCGTGAAAAATCTGGTGCTGGTGTCATGGACGCTAAAAAAGCACTTGTTGAAACTGATGGTGACATCGAAAAAGCGATTGAATTACTTCGCGAAAAAGGGATGGCAAAAGCAGCTAAGAAAGCTGACCGTGTTGCCGCTGAAGGTCTGACAGGTGTTTATGTAAACGGTAATGTTGCCGCTGTTGTTGAAGTGAATGCTGAAACTGACTTCGTTGCGAAAAATGCTCAATTTGTTGACTTGGTAAATGCAACTGCGAAAGTAATCGCTGAAGGCAAACCAGCTAACAACGAAGAAGCGCTTGCTTTGACAATGCCTTCAGGTGAAACTCTTGAAGCTGCATACGTATCTGCAACTGCAACTATCGGAGAAAAAATCTCTTTCCGTCGCTTTGCATTGATTGAAAAGACAGATGCTCAACACTTTGGTGCTTACCAACACAACGGTGGCCGTATCGGAGTTATCTCCGTTATCGAAGGTGGAGACGATGCTCTTGCTAAGCAAATCTCTATGCACATTGCTGCGATGAAACCAACTGTTCTTTCATACAAAGAATTGGATGAGCAATTTGTTAAAGATGAATTGGCACAATTGAACCACGTCATCGATCAAGACAACGAAAGCCGTGCAATGGTTGGTAAGCCAGCTCTTCCACACTTGAAATACGGTTCTAAAGCTCAATTGACTGATGCAGTTGTTGCTCAAGCTGAAGAAGACATCAAGGCTGAGTTGGCTGCTGAAGGCAAACCTGAAAAGATTTGGGACAAGATTATCCCAGGTAAAATGGATCGCTTCATGCTTGACAACACTAAAGTTGACCAAGCATACACACTTCTTGCACAAGTATACATCATGGATGACAGCAAGACAGTTGAAGCTTACCTTGAATCAGTAAATGCTTCAGTAGTTGAGTTCGCTCGCTTTGAAGTTGGTGAAGGTATCGAGAAAGCTGCTAACGACTTTGAAAACGAAGTAGCTGCAACAATGGCTGCTGCTCTTGGTCAAAATTAATCGCTTTTAGCTTAGAAATAGAACGATAAAAAGGTCTGAGGTTTTTTCTCAGACCTTTTCATTTGTAGCATTTTGAAACATCAAGTTTAGAATGGTGAGTAGCATCACTTAGCTGCTTTTTCTCTTTCTTCCTTATGAGCAATCAAGCCGTTGGTAAAAATCAAGACTACCAATATGAAGAGAAGAGCTGTGGTTTGGGGGTAAGTTAGGCTAAACTGGTAGACTTTGGTAATAAACAAAAGGGGCAGAGTAACCACCATCATAATCAGAAAGCTATACCATTTGACTCGGTTGCTGACCAGCTCCTGTTCGAAGAGCAGGGGAGCATAAAGACAGGCGATGAGAGCTCCGATAGGAATATCAACATAGTCAGCAGAAAAGATGGTGAAAATACTCAGGGCTGCAAAGAGCCATTTGAGCACATGACGAGAATAGTTGAGCCAATCCATTTTCATTGGATTATCCTCCTTGTTTAGATGATCGTTGGCAGGCAGAAGTTTCTGTCTGTCTTTTCCTTGTGGATTTCCACCTATATTATAACGCTTTAAAAGCAAAAAGCAAGCGGTTACACAAACCTGACAAAGCTTTTTCACTAGTTTGAATTGTCAGATCTTTCAGTCATCCCTTTTTCTTTTAAAATAGAGACTTTTCCGGTATAATATTAGTCAAAGATAGTCAATGTTAGAGAAACAAGGAAAAAAGAAATTTATTCTGAAATTCTCAACTGGAAAGGGAAGTCATGGGTGCAAAAAACACATCGGACAGTATTGAAGCATATATCAAGTCTATTCTGGCTCAGGCAGGAATGGTTGAACTGAAACGCAGTGAACTGGCTGATGTTTTTCAGGTGGTTCCCAGTCAGATTAACTATGTGATTAAGACGCGTTTTACGGAAAGCCGGGGCTATATCGTCGAGAGTAAGCGTGGCGGCGGAGGCTATATTCGGATTGGAAAGATAGAATTTTCCGACCGGCATCAGATGCTTTGCGGCCTGTACGACAGTGTGGGAGAGCGTGTCAGCCAGCAGGTTTTCACAGATGTTATTCAGCTTCTTTTTGACGAGAAGATTATGACTGAACGTGAGGGCAATCTAATCTTGTCAACAGCATCGGACTTGATTTTAGGTGATGGAGCTGCGGTGATTCGTGCCCGGATATTAAAAAAGATTTTACAACAACTAGACAGAAAAGGAATGGAATCATAAATGAAATACTCAAAAGCCTTAATAGAAAGCTTGGAAGCAGCCCAGCTCTTGGCCGGCCATTTTACGACAGATTATCTGGAATCATGGCATCTGCTGATTGCTCTGGCTAATAATCCCTACAGCGTTGCTGGCTCAGTCCTCAATGAGTTTCCTGTGGAAGTTGATGGATTTGAAGAAGCGGCTTTTCAGATTACTGGTCAGGCTTATCAGAAAGACGGTCACTTCGAGCTGCTGCCTTTTTCTTATCGCTTAGAGGAGCTGTTTGAGGAAGCGGGGCAGATTGCAGAAGCTGTTCGGGCTAAGCATGTAGGTACTGAGCATGTGCTGCTGGCCATGCTATTTGACCGGGGGACCTTGGCCTCTCGTATTCTGGAATTTACCGGCTTTAGCTACGAGGACAAAGAGCAGGGGCCGAAAATCAGTGATTTGCGAAAGGTCTTGGAGCAGCGAGCTGGCTGGGGCAAGGAAGATATCAAGGCTATTCGCAGTCTGAATAAGGGAGTAATGGCCGCTAAGCAGACCATGGCCAATATGATGGGTATGCCAGCTTCTACCAGCGGGGGGCTAGAAGACTACACTCGAGATTTGACGGAGCTGGCTAGAGATGGCCGATTGGAGCCCGTAATTGGCCGTGATCAGGAAATTTCACGAATAGTTCAGATTCTCAGTCGCAAGACTAAAAACAATCCAGTGCTGGTTGGAGATGCTGGGGTTGGTAAGACAGCTCTGGCTTTAGGTCTGGCCCAGCGTGTGGCAGCTGGTCAGGTTCCTGCTGAACTTGCCAAGATGCGGGTTTTGGAACTGGACTTGATGAATGTAGTTGCTGGAACTCGCTTTCGCGGAGATTTCGAGGAGCGGATGAACAACATCATCAATGACATTGAAGAAGATGGTCATGTTATTCTTTTCATCGATGAACTTCATACCATCATGGGCTCTGGCAGCGGTATTGACTCAACCTTGGATGCGGCCAATATCCTGAAACCGGCTCTGGCTCGCGGAACTCTGCGGACAGTTGGCGCTACGACGCAGGAAGAGTACCAGAAACATATTGAAAAAGATGCGGCCCTTTCCCGGCGTTTTGCCAAGGTCAGCATAGAAGAGCCTAATGTGGCTGACAGCATTGCTATTTTACAAGGCTTGAGAAAGAGCTATGAGGACCATCACAAGGTGCAGATTAGTGATCAAGCGATTGAGACGGCGGTGAAATATGCCCATCGCTATCTGACTAGCAAGCATCTGCCGGACTCTGCCATTGATCTTTTGGACGAGGCCAGTGCGACAGTGCAGAATAGAGGGACACAGAATTACGAGCAGTCGGATTTGACGCCAGTGGATCAAGCCTTGATGGCAGCGGACTTTAAAAAGGTGTCGAGGCTGCTTGAGCAAGAGCAGCAACCCAAGCTCTATAAACTGAAAGTGGAAGAAGACGATGTCTTGGCTACTCTTAGTGGCTTGTCTGGGATTCCTGTGCAGAAGCTGACTCAGACAGATGCGAAGAAATACCTCAATTTGGAAACAGAACTGCATAAACGCGTGATTGGGCAGGACGAGGCGATTTCAGCTATCAGCCGAGCTATCCGACGGAACCAGTCTGGTATCCGCAGCAGCAAGCGGCCGATCGGATCTTTTATGTTCCTAGGTCCGACAGGAGTCGGGAAGACAGAGCTAGCCAAGGCTTTGGCCGAAAGTCTCTTTGATGACGAGTCTGCTCTCATACGATTTGATATGAGTGAGTACATGGAGAAATTCGCGGCTAGTCGCCTCAACGGAGCGCCTCCAGGCTATGTAGGCTATGAAGAAGGAGGGGAGCTGACGGAAAAGGTGCGCAACCGACCTTATTCTGTCCTGCTCTTTGACGAAGTGGAAAAGGCGCATCCAGATATTTTCAATGTCCTCCTGCAGGTCTTGGATGATGGTCAACTGACTGACAGCAAGGGCCGCAAGGTGGACTTCTCCAACACGATTATTATCATGACCAGCAATCTGGGGGCAACTAGTTTGCGGGATGATAAGACGGTGGGCTTTGTAGCGCGGGATATTCGCTTGGACCATGCCAATATGGAAAAACGGATGCTGGAAGAGCTTAAGAAAGCTTATCGACCAGAGTTTATCAACCGTATCGACGAAAAGGTAGTTTTCCACAGCTTATCTGCAGAAGATATGCAGGAAGTGGTCAAGGTTATGGTCAAACCGCTCATTGTCAGTCTTGCTGATAAGGGAATTGAGCTGAAGTTCCAGGCTAGTGCCCTTAAGCTGCTGGCTCAGGAAGGCTACGATGTGGAAATGGGGGCACGGCCATTGCGCCGCACTCTGCAGACCCAGGTAGAGGACAAGTTGTCTGAGCTACTTTTGACAGGAGATTTGACAACGGGTCAAACTCTTAAGGTCGGAGTCAAAGCTGGCCAACTCAAGTTTGAAATGGCCTAGAAAGCGAAACCTTGCAATGGAAAGTTGAGTGCTTTCGGTTAATCCTTGATAGAAAGCATACCTATAGATACCGAACAGTTATTTCATCATTCAATGAAACTGGGAATTGAAGGATTGGAGGCTGATATGTCGTTTTTTAAAGATTTGTTTGCTGGCAAGAAAGCCAAATTGAAAACACCAGAAGAGCGCAAGGCGGCTAGTATACAGCGCTTGAAAAAGGAAGGTATTCCTTACATTGAGCATTTGCCGGTTATCGAAGGTGCTGAGCAGGTGCGACCGCGCTCGCTAGAAGAAATTGCGCGTCGGGCTATTAGCAGCCTCTTGATTATTCAGGCAGCCTTGGATATCGAAAATAATAATTATAATGGGGAGAGCCGCCAGTGGCTGCAGGATAAACTGCAGCAATACGGGGTGCAGGAAGAGTTGACGCCCAAAGAAAGGGCGGTGTTGGAAGATCGTGCTGACCCGGCAGCTATCATCAATATGGTTTGGAAATACGAGGCCTATTGGTCCTTGATTTGGTACTTGGGTCTAGTAGATACTTTACCATTTCCAGATAAAATCTGTGATTGTGATGCTGCTATTGACGCAGTCGCTAGTGCGATTGACTTTCAGGAATTTCTGGGCAAATGCCAACCGCGCAGCTTAGAAGAGTTACTGGATGAAGATGATTTGATTTATCGTTATCATTGGGCCTGTGTTGATGCTCGGATTCATGACCAGCCAGCACCGGCTGGCCTTGATGAAAGTGTTGTTCTGGAGAGGCGGTCTGGTCTTGACTGGCTGCTGGGGCTGAATACGGCCCAGGACTGGGATGCTGTTGAGCTGCATACCTAGTCCAACTTCTATTGATTCACTCAATTAGAAAAGGAGGTACCTTTGTCTGCTCGCAAAATGGCTAAAATTGCCATCCTATCGGCTCTATGTGTGGCCTTCCGCTATGCATTTTCCTTTCTGCCCAATGTGCAGCCTATCTCAGCTATCTTTTTCCTGATAGTTATCTTTGAGGATTTGCCGACTTCACTCCTAGTGATGGCTGTGACGATGTTTACATCAGCTTTTCTTTTGGGAATGAGTCCAATCGTCCTCTTTCAGTTGCTGTCCTTTGGACTGATTCTTTGCCTTTGGTGGCTGCTCTATCCTCGGTTAAATCTAGTGGGACAGGGAATAGTAGCAGCTCTCCTATCCTTTGGCTATGGCATTGCCATCGATACACTGACAGCCTTGCTTTACAACTATCACTGGTGGTCTTATGCGATTATCAACGCTTTGACCTTCAATATAGCGCACGGACTGTCGACCTCGTTTTTTTACCCACTCTTGTACCCTATTTTAAGGAGGCTCTATAATGAAAAAAATCTTTAGTTTGCTCACACTTGCTTTTGCCCTTCTCCTTGTAGGTTGTGGCAGCAGCCAGACAAATACTGACAAGGGCTCTAGTTCCGCTGATTCTTCTGTCAAAAAGGAACTGAAAATCAGCATCAGTATTGCACCAGAAGGTCAGGAGAAGAGCGAGAAAACAGTGGCTGTTGAAGAAGGAAAGACAGCTATGGCTGCTTTGAAGAAGGCCTATAAGGTCGAAGAAAAAGATGGTTTTATCACTTCTATTGACGGCCATGCTCAGGATGAAGCAAAGGGCCTCTACTGGATGTTTAAGGTCAACGGAGAAATGGCTCCTAAGGCAGCCAATCAAATCACTGTCAAGGATGGAGACAAGCTGGAATTCTACCAAGAAGTCTATCAGCAATAAATCTTTTAGAATAAGAATCTGATGCTTAAGACATTAGGTTCTTTTTTGTGCCCTTGATATAGTTTTAAAGTTTCTTAAAAATATTTTTATAAAATTTTATAAAAAACTATTGACAAAATAAAAATATAGTTTATAATAAAATCATAGAAATAATAAAATATAAAAAACAATAAAAAGGTTAAACGTATGAAAGAAAAAATTGCAATCGTCTTTGGAACATTTGCTCCCTTGCATCAGGGGCATATCGATTTGATTCAGAAGGCTAAGCGTTCTTACGACAAGGTGCGCGTGGTGGTTTCAGGTTATGAGGGAGACCGTGGGCAGGAAGTGGGTCTATCTCTGCAGAAACGATTCCGCTATACGCGGGAGACTTTCGCAGATGATGAATTGACCCAGGTTTACAAACTGGATGAAACTTCTTTTCCACGCTATCCTCTGGGTTGGGACAAGTGGCTGTCAGCTCTATTAGAGTTGGTGAGCTATGATGCAGAACGAGAGGAACTGATTTTCTTTGTTGGTGAGGCTGACTATCAGGAAGAGTTAGAAAAGCGCGACTTCAAAACTTCCTTGCAGGAGCGACAGTTTGGGATTTCAGCTACGATGATTCGGGAAAATCCTAGTCGTTATTGGAAATATATCGCCCAACCTTTCCGCCGTCACTTTACTAAGAAAGTGCTGATTATGGGTAGCGCCAGCAATGGTAAAACGACCTTGGCCAAGGATTTGGCTCGCTTTTATGATGCTCCGGTTAGTCTGGAATATGCTCGAGAATACCAGATTCAAAATAATGTGCGAGACGATGAGCTGACCCCTAAAGACTACTATTATCTGCTCTTAGGACAATATGCTCAGACTTCCAGATTAATTGACAGCAGCGCCAACCGTGGTCTGGTCGTGGCTGATACAAATTCTCTGGTAACCAAGGCTTACTATGATTACTATCTGAAAGAAAGTCCAGTTCAGGACGAAGAAACAGATACCTTTGACAATCTCTTTGCCAGTATTTTGTCCAAGGAAAAATGGGATTTGATTCTCTTTGCTGAGCCAGTCGGCACCTATGTTAACGATGGCTTTCGTGATATGAGCATGGCGGACGAGGCTATCCGCAGTGATTTTTCAAGCCATCTAAAAAGGCTGAAAGAGCAGTGTTTGGCTCATATTCCGACGGTCTATCTGGCTGGCAGTTATTTGGACAATTATCAGGCGGCCAAAGAAGCAATCGACATGATTTATCAAGCAGATTAAAATAGAAAGTGGTAAAATAGATGGTAGTAAAAAATCAAAAACTCTCTCCTGCAGCTCTTTACGCAGGACTGAAACAAAAATCTCAAACTTTTGCTCGGAATTTCCGCAATGTCTGTGCCGCAGCTAAAAAGCAGGGGATAAAAGGGGTCGCGAAATTGCTCTGGCAGGATTTATTTGGCGGGCGTAGCTTGACTCAATGGCTCTACTTGATTGCTCTTTCTAGTTTGCCTTTTATTTTGGAGTTTACCAGTGGTCAGGAGCAGCATGACTGGTTGGGACTCTTTGCTTCCTGGACAGGCATCGTCTGTGTCATCCTAGTAGCCGAGGGGCGGGCCAGCAATTACCTCTTCGGGGCTGTTAATTCGGCTATTTATCTCCTATTGTCCTTTCAGGCTAGCTTTTACGGAGAAGTGTTGACTACGGTCTACTTCTTTATCATGCAGCCGATCGGCCTTTATACTTGGCTGTCCAACCGGGTCAATGAACAAGATAAGGAAGAGCCATCTCATTTTGAAGCTAAGAAGTTAGACTGGCGTGGCTGGCTTAAATATTTGGCCTTGACTGCCTTGATTTGGATTGGTATGGGCTTTGCTTATAAGAGCATTCACAGTCACCGGCCTTTCCGTGATAGCGTGACAGATGCGACCAATGGTATCGGTCAGCTTCTCATGACTGGTCTCTATCGCGAGCAGTGGATTTTCTGGATTGCGACCAATCTCTTCAGTATCTATCTCTGGTGGGGTAGCAATCTCCATATCCAGGCCATGTACTGGGTCTATACCCTCAATAGTATCGTCGGATGGTATCAGTGGACCAAGGCCGTGAAGAAAGCTTAGACCAAGGCTTGAGATTTTTGATAGAAAAAGATAGCTTAGGAAAGGAAGAAACTCATGACCAAACAGGATATCCCATCGGGAATGTCAGAAAAAGAGTACTATGAAACCATGGCGGATGAGTCCGCCTTTTTGGCATGGTACAAGACACAGGATTTGCCCAAGTATGAAACACCTAGTGTAACAGCGGATATGGTGGCCTACTGCTTCGTAGAAGGTCAGATAAAACTCTTGGTCATCAAGCGCAAGGCTCACCCTTATCAAAATAAATATGCTTTGGTCGGAGGTTTTGTAGACAAGCATGAGGATGCCTATCAGGCCTGCATTCGGGAAGTCAAGGAAGAGGTGGGGCTGGAGATACCGCTGGAAAAGGTGGAGCAGCTGATGACGGTATCTACTCCTGGGCGTGATCCGCGAGGTTGGGTCATCACTATTGCCCATCTGGTCTATCTGCCGGCCATAGCAGTAGATCAAGTACAAGCTGGCGATGATGCCAAGGAAGTCACCTTTCTTGATGTAGACTTTAAGACAAGGAGTTTTAGAGACGGTGAGCGGCTCCTGGCAGCAGAGGACTTTGCCTTTGACCACTACCAAATCCTGCTGGAATCTATCAAGCGGATTCAGGGGCGACTGGACTGGAATCCAACTTTTCTCCATTTGCTAGAATCACCGTTTACTGTTTATGAAGGGACTGAGTTGGTCAATCTCATCACGCCTAGACGACCTATTGTCAGCAATAATTTTCTAGTGAAATTTGGAGAATACCTAGAGGAGGCTGGCGTTAAGCGCGTGCCAAAGAAGAAGCCGAGAAAAGTGTATCGGCTGAAGGCAGAAAAATCAGATTAAAAGAAAGCTGATCATATATTTCTCTTGCAGGACAAATTTGTCCTGTTTTTCATTTTTAATTACGAATAGATATGTAGGAGCGAGTTTCTCATGACAAAAGAAGCAGATTGAGAAACAAAACTTCGCTTGAGTAAAAAATTTTTTAAGAATTTTGCATAAATGATTGACATAGTAAAATCGCAGTGTTACAATAATGTTACAAAAAGATTTCTTAATATTACAAGGAGACAAAAGATGAAAACACGTACTTATACAAAAATGATGGCAGCTGCAGTTCTGGCTTCTAGTCTGTTTTTAGGGGCATGTGGTAAGAAAGAAGAAAGTGCAAGAAGTGCTAGTTCTAGCAAGACTGTTCAAGCTTCTTCTAGCTCAAAAGTTGCGTCATCCAGCAAGGCCAGCGCTTCTCCTAAGGTTAGCAATAGCGCTTCTTCAGAAGGAGCAGTTAGCCAGCCTGGACAAGCCCAAGCTCCTGCCAGTCAGCAACAGTCTACTTTCGAAGCGCCTCAAGCTCAACAAACGCAGCCGCAGCAAGCTTCAGGTCGACAAAACACTCAGAATCAAGCAACTCAACCAGCCCAAGCGCCCGAAAGCAATCGCCAGCTTCAGAATAAACAGGCAGCCAGCAATGCTCGCTATAAAGGTGTCTTGACTATGGTGGATGGGGATTTCTCAGCGGCTGCTGGTACTTGGAAGGATGCCAATGGAAATACTGTGACTGTATCAGGTAATGGTCAATTCACAGTCCAGTCTGCAGATGGAAAGACAGATAATTATTCCATTGCTTCCTACTCTTATACACTGGATGATGGCAAATACAATGCGCAGTTAAGCGGGCAAGGCAATGCCAATCTGCAGATTACAACAGGAGCAGACGGCTCAGTAACAAGCGTTGTAGTGACTCAACCCTAAACAGAACAAAAAAGGAAGTCCAATTGGCTTCCTTTTGTTTTTATTTTTGAATTTGTAAGAGTTCTTCAATTTCAGCCAGACTTTCAGCTTGTGAAATAGCACCGCGGAGCTTGGCTGCTCCGGCAGTACCGCGCAGATAGTGCGGAGCTAGGCCCCGGAATTCGCGGATAGCTACATATTCTCCTTTGAGATTTACCAAGCGGGAGAGGTGGTCATGGGCGACTTTCATCTTATCTTCAAAGCTGAGGTCTGGTAGGACTTCGCCGGTTTCAAAGTAGTGGTTGATTTGGTTAAAGAGATAAGGATTTCCCATAGCTGCTCGACCTACCATGACGGCATCGGCACCGACTTCCTCGATACGCTGTTTAGCATCTTGGACGCTGCGGATATCACCGTTAGCGATGAAAGGAATCTTAGTCAGAGCATGGGCTACGTCGTGTAAGGTCTCAAGGTCAGCATGACCAGTATACATTTGCTCACGGGTGCGACCGTGCATAGCCAGGGCTGAGACTCCAGCGGCTTCGGCTGCTAGAGCATTTTCTACAGCTAGTGAGCTGTCGGACCAACCCGTCCGCATCTTAACTGTCAGAGGAATATCTAGCACTGACTGGACCTTGTTGATGATTTTATAGATTTTCTCAGGGTCCTTGAGCCATTTAGCTCCGGCTTCATTTTTAACGATTTTATTGACCGGGCAGCCCATATTGATATCGACGATATCCGTCTTGGTGTTTTCTTGGATAAATTCTGCTGCGCGGGCTAAACTGTCCTCGTTGCTACCGAAAAGCTGGATAGAAACGGGATTTTCTCCTTCATCAATGTGGAGCATGTGGAGGGTTTTTTCGTTGTTATACTGGATGCCCTTGTCAGAGACCATTTCCATCACGACCAGGCCTGCTCCCAGCTCTTTGGCAATGGTTCGGAAAGCAGAGTTGGTTACGCCGGCCATAGGCGCCAGAACTGTGCGGTTGGGAATTTCAACATTCCCAATCATAAAAGGGGTATTAAGATTTGTCACGAATCAGTTCCTCCAGGTCGTTTTGGTCAAAGTGATAGGCTGTCTGGCAGAATTGGCAGACGATTTCAGCTCCTTGGTCTTGGTCACGCATCTCTTCTAAGTCAGCCTTTGGCAGAGTAGCTAAGGCATTCATGAAGCGCTCTTTACTGCAGTCGCACTGGAAGCGGATTTCTTCTTCAGACAGGCGTTTGTATGGCTCATCACCATAGATGGCAGCCAGTAGAGCTTCGATATGGTCATCGGATTCCAGCAGTTTTGAGATAGCAGGCATTTCTTGAATCCGCTTCTCAAAGCGGGCAATTTCAGTTTCCTTGGCACCAGGCAGAACTTGTACCAAGAAACCGCCAGCAACCTTGACTTTGTCGTTCTCGTCCAAGAGGACATTGAGGCCAACTGCGGAAGGTGTTTGCTGGCTTTCGGTCAGGTAGAAGGCTAGGTCTTCGCCGATTTCCCCAGAGATGAGAGGAGTCATGGAGTTGTAAGGATTGCCCGTACCGTAGTCCGTGATGACGAGAAATTCTCCTTGGCCGACAAAAGGACCAACCAGAACTTCGCCGGTAGCTGTCTTTTTGATATCTACACCGGGATTTTGCACATAGCCTTTGACATTGCCCTCAGTATCTGCCACTGTGATGATCGCACCTAGTGAGCTAGTCCCGAGGACCTTGACGGTAATCTTGGTCTGGCCTTTTTCATTTGCAGCCAGAATCTGGCTGGCAATCAGTGTACGGCCAAGTGCAACGGTAGAGCTTGCTTGAGTTTGATGTTTTTCTTGAGCGGTCTGAACCGTCTCTGTGCTATCCAGCACGTAAGCGCGGAAAGAACCATTTTCTGAGATAGTTTTGATAATTTTGTCCATACCATTTATTTTAACATAAAATAGAAAAACAAGCGCGAGGCTGCGCTTGTTTTTTGGGGTTAGGAAGAATTTTAAGATCAAAAATAGTATAATAAAATAAAAAGCAGAGGAGGCTAGCATGAACCAATCTTTGAAAGCGGCAGTCTATGGTTTGGCGGTGGCGGATGCATTAGGAGTTCCGTATGAATTCTTGACCCGTGGCAGTTTTAAAGCAGTTGAGATGGTGGGTTATGGCAGCCATCAGCAACCAGCTGGCACTTGGTCAGATGACACTAGCCTTGTTTTGGCGACCTGTGATTCTATCAGGGGAAAAGGTAGGATTGACCCTAACGATATGCAGCAGCGGTTTAAAAATTGGCTCTTCGAGGGAGTTTACACGCCAGATGGCCTGACCTTTGATGTAGGAAATACGACTCGCGAAGCCTTGACAAGTGGACACGGTCTGTCTGATGAATATTCCAACGGGAATGGTTCTTTGATGCGGATTCTGCCCCTAGCCTTTACGGCAGCTGGTCCGTCTGATATTGAGGCTGTTTCCAGTATTACACATGCCCATGCGACTTCCGTGGAGGCCTGCTTGCTTTATGTGGATATTGCTCGTAGGCTCTTAAAAGGCCAGCAACTATCGGAAATACTATCAGGCTTAGAGACTAGTACGACCTATGCTCGTTTGCAAACTTTAGCAGAGCTGACCGAAGATGACATTCGCTCTACTGGCTATGTGGTGGATACCTTAGAAGCAGCGCTGTGGTGTCTGCTGACTAGCACTTCTTATCCGGAAACTGTCCTGAAAGCTGTTAATTTGGGCGATGACACTGATACAGTAGCAGCAGTTGCTGGCGGCTTGGCTGGTATCATCTATGGTTTGGAAGGGATTCCTGATAACTGGTTAGCCCAGCTGCGCAATAAAGAACTGTTGGAAAGTTGCTTGTTTTAAGCTTGTAAGTTAAATACTTATTGTGCTTGTTATAGAGTTTTGCTATAGTTATCAAACAAAAATCGCAAGGAATTCCCTGCGATTCGTCTTTTATCAGTCCATTTCTGGGAAAAGTTTGGCCAGTATTTTAGGGGTGATGCTTTGTCCCGGTCCCTCAGCGCAATAGGTGTGCATATACATAGAGGGATTGAAGTTGAGCTCGATGCAGGTACAGTTGGGATTTTCCTCTGTGGAAATAGCAGAGCTGTCAGGGATGATTAGGTCAACGCCACAAGCCCAAGCTCCCATAGCCTTTGCCATGTCCGCAGCGAGTTCCTTATAAGATGGGTGCATGTTGTTTGTGACATCAATCGAGTCTCCGCCAGTAGAAATGTTAGAATTGCGCCGCAAGTCAACCTTGACTCCAGCAGGCAGGATATCATCTGGTCCATAACCTTGCTGGTCCAGCATGAGGAGTTCAATGTCCCCCAGTTCAATGATTTCGAGCGGTGAACGATGGTCTCGCCCGCGCAGCGGATTGTCATTTTTGATGGCAACCAATTCTCTCACGGTATGCTGACCATCTCCGACGACATTGGCTGCTACTCGCAAGAGGACTGCCTCACACTGACCGTCTAAGACAAAGAAGCGGTACTCCGTTCCAGTGATAAATTCTTCCACTAAGACAGCAGCGTCTTCTGAAAAAGCGATCTTCAAAGCCTTGCGATAAGCTTCCAGACTAGCTGGTTCTTGGAAGATAGAGATGCCCAGTCCGAAGTTGGTTGACTTTGGTTTGACGACAATTTGATGATCCTTAATCAAAGGGTAATGGGCCAGTCCCTCTTCAAGAGAAGAAAATTCTGCTCCAGCTGGAACGGGAAAGTCAGCTGCAGCCAAAATCTTTTTGGTGACCGTTTTATTGGCCATAGCCAGAGGGATGACATAGTTATCCTTGGCGGTCATATTGCCGTTCTTGACATATTCCACATGGTGACCATGCCAAAGCTTGAGAAATTGGTCATTTTCATCTAAAATTTTGACATTAAGCCCCTTTTGAATAGCATCAAAGAGCAGCATCTGGGTGGACAGTTCCATATTTTCGTATCCTTTGAGGGCATAAGGAGCAGTCCAAGCGTAGCGGTGATATTCCTCTGCTTTTTCTAGTCCAAAGGCCATTAAGGAATCCTGCTCGATATGAGGCAGGAGTTGACCAGATAGGGTTAGCTGAGGATTTAGTAGTGCCTCTTTAAGCTGATCAAACAAGGTTTGGTAGTAAGTTGGCAGTTCAAAATGTTGAATGAGCTCTTCCATAGCTTGAAGAATGGTTGATCTGTCTGCTTCATCGGGCAGAGCAGTCAGCGGGTGGCTACAAGCAATTTTTTGGTTCAAGTCGTGGGCAGCTCTTAATGCCGTATCAACATTTTCTACATCATCGAGCCAGAGCAGGCTCAGTAAAAAGAGATGGACAGTATCTAAGGTCTCTTGGCTAATGCCTAAATGGTCAAAAGGATTGAGATCGAAGCAGCGGAATTCCAGATAAGTGATGCCTTGCTCCAGATAGGCACGATTGTGCTTCTGTCCACGGAAGCGAACGGCTGAGTAAAATTCTTTTTCGGCGCTGAGCTCGCCTGACTGAACATAGTTTTCAATATCAGTTACATATTGCTCCAAAGAAGCGAAGGACACCTGAATATTCTCGTCATTGACATAGCCGTAGTCGCTGTTACGAAAAGAGCGGATAGGCTGGTAAATGTCCTGACTGTAGAAACCAACTTCTGCCAAAGGGGCAGCACCGTAGAGATAGGTTAAGATCCAGCGGAAGCGCAGAAAGTTTCGAGCCAGCTTGAGATAGAGGTCATTTTTAAAGTCCTTGAGCGAATGGTGGGAGCTGACTTGAAAGAGAGCAGTGACCAGATTTTTCCCTAGCTCCATGTTGTAGTGGATGCCAGAGATAGCCTGTAGTTTTTTACCATATTTTTCCGCTAAGCCCTCTCGGTAGTGGCGCTCGTAGTCGTTTTCCAGATGGGCGATGGCAATCTCTTCTTCAGTCAGCTGTGGTGGCATGGACAGGGGCCAGAGGCGTTCACTCTGGTCAATCGAGCGGCCAGCCACATCGCTGATAGCTCCCAGTAAGCGCCGTGCTTCTTTAGTCGAGTGAGCGATAGGTGTAATTAGTTCCAGTTGTTGCTCGCTGAAGTCTGTTTGGATGGTCGGGTGGAAATTGCGGGAACCCAGCTGACTAGGATGGGCAGTTTGAGCTAAGTGTCCGTCAGCTGTCACCCGCAGATTTTCCCTCTCTAGACCAAAGGTCGCTTGGAGAATAGGGCTTGATGTATCCAGTTTCTGCAGTAATTGATTAATCGTCATCGTTTCACCGTCCTATGATAGTAATTTTAGTCTATTACAAACAGAAAAAGAAAACAAATTTCCGCTACGATTTTACAAAAATTCCGAACTTTTATTTTTAATAAACTAACAAATTTCAGAAAATACAGATTTTTTGAAAATTTAATTCGTTTTCAAAAGGGAAAAAGCAAATCAAGAATGGATCCCACCTTGAAAAATTGTTAAATTTTTCATATAATGAAGTATAAAACATAATCGCAGGTGAGATTCCTGCCTGCTTTTCAAGAAAGGAAGAGCTGCTTCAGCTCAGACAGAATTATGACATCAGTAGTTGTTGTAGGAACCCAGTGGGGAGATGAAGGAAAAGGGAAGATTACAGACTTCCTTTCAGCCAATGCCGAAGTGATTGCCCGCTATCAGGGTGGTGACAATGCCGGCCACACTATCGTGATTGATGGCAAAAAGTACAAGCTGCACCTGATTCCGTCAGGGATTTTCTTCCCGGAAAAAATTTCTGTGATTGGAAATGGAATGGTGGTTAATCCCAAATCTCTGGTCAAAGAATTGAACTACCTGCATGAAGAGGGCGTGACGACAGATAACCTTCGCATCTCTGATCGAGCGCATGTCATCCTGCCTTACCATATCGAGCTGGATCGTCTGCAGGAAGAAGCAAAAGGTGACAATAAAATTGGAACGACAATCAAGGGAATCGGCCCTGCCTATATGGACAAGGCTGCTCGTGTCGGTATCCGCATCGCTGACCTTTTGGATAAAGATATTTTCAGAGAGCGCTTGGAGCGGAATTTATCTGAGAAAAACCGCCTCTTTGAGAAATTGTACGATAGTACAGCAATCAGCTTTGATGATGTTTTTGAAGAATACTATGAATATGGTCAGCAAATCAAGCAGTATGTGACCGATACTTCTGTCATCCTCAACGATGCGCTGGATCAAGGGAAGCGAGTGCTCTTTGAAGGGGCCCAAGGAGTTATGCTGGATATTGACCAAGGTACTTATCCATTTGTAACTTCATCTAACCCAGTTGCGGGGGGAGTGACTATTGGTTCCGGTGTTGGTCCGAGCAAGATTGACAAGGTGGTTGGTGTCTGCAAGGCCTACACCAGTCGGGTCGGAGATGGACCATTCCCAACAGAGCTTTTCGATGAAGTAGGTGACCGCATTCGTGATATCGGCCACGAATATGGCACTACCACTGGCCGTCCGCGTCGGGTAGGCTGGTTTGACTCTGTTGTTATGCGCCATAGCCGCCGTGTGTCAGGGATTACCAATCTTTCGCTTAACTCCATCGACGTATTGAGCGGTCTGGATACAGTGAAAATCTGTGTAGCCTATGACTTGGATGGGCAGCGAATTGACCATTACCCAGCTAGTCTGGAACAGCTCAAGCGCTGCAAGCCGATTTACGAAGAGCTGCCAGGCTGGTCAGAGGACATCACTGGTGTCCGCAGTCTGGAAGACTTGCCAGAAAATGCCCGCAACTATGTTCGCCGAGTGAGTGAGCTGGTTGGTGTTCGTATTTCTACCTTTTCAGTCGGCCCTGGCCGCGAGCAGACCAACATCTTGGAAAGCGTCTGGTCAAATTTATAAAAAAGTCAGCACAAGAAAATTGCTTCTTGTGCTTTTTTGTAGGAAAATTTAATATTAAGACTCATTTAAGATATATATTTTATACTAACAGCATAAACAAAGACCTCCTAACTTTGTTTAAAAATCCTAAACTTTTTTCATAATAATCTCCTGAAAGTCACCCCAGTGGTGGCTTTTACTTTTTCTGAGAAGTGCGACAGGCTTGTGGTATAATGAGATAGATGACTACAGATTTAGAAAGACAATGATGAATTATACGATTGAAGAAAAAGAAGTATTTATGCGGGAAGCTTTAAAGGAGGCGGAGATTGCCCTAGCTCATGATGAAATTCCTATCGGCTGTGTCTTGGTTAAAGAAGGTAAGATTATCGGCCGCGGTCACAATGCACGTGAGGAGCTGCAGCGGGCTGTTATGCATGCGGAGATTATGGCTATCGAAGAGGCGAATCGGCATGAAAATAGCTGGCGCTTGCTGGATACAACGCTTTTTGTGACTATTGAGCCATGTGTCATGTGCAGTGGAGCAATCGGTCTGGCACGCATTCCTCATGTTGTTTATGGGGCAGCAAATCAGAAATTTGGAGCAGCTGGCAGCCTCTACGATATTTTGACAGATGAGCGTCTTAACCACCGTGTAGAAGTGGAGGTAGGTGTCCTCCAAGAAGAGTGCGCTCAAATCATGCAAGATTTTTTTAGAAATCGTCGCCAAAAGTAAAAAAATGTGATATACTATTCATGGAGCAACAGTTTTGCGTGAAGCGGGTCAGGGGAGGAATCCAGCAGCCCTAAGCGAAGTAAGCTGTGTGCTCTTTTTCTATGCCTCTTAACGAATCAACTCCGAAGGAGGAAGATGAGTTTAGAGACATTGACGCAGTTTGAGCAAAGCTAGAACTAAGTTCCGATGTTGAATGAATCAAGCTTGAAAGGCGCAGATGAATCTTAGAGCTATGGATGCAGTTTTTCCCATAAGGGAAAAATCTGTAAACCGTATAGAGTCTTTTAATGAATTAAGTCCGAAGGAGACAGATGAGTTTAGAAGTATTGATGCAGTTCAATTTACATGTTGGTTTTTTAAATTTTTAGTAGAACTTTATAAAGAATTTACTCGCAAGAAATGGCAATAGCTAACCTCGTTTTTATAAGATATATGCAAACGATTGCTCTCAGTCATGTCCTAGGATTAGCTTATTTAGTAAAATAGTATGGAATAAAAAATGTAAACGTTTTAAAATAGTAAAAGCACTTGCTTATTTTTTCTTAAAGCGTTATCATAAGAGAAAAGAACAATTGGAGGACAAACATGACACATATTAAATTTGACTATTCAAAGGTACTAGATAAGTTTGTAGCACCACATGAAATAGATTATATGCAGCCTCAAGTGACTGCAGCAGATTCTGCTCTGCGAAATGGAACAGGTCCTGGGGCAGAAATGACTGGCTGGTTGAACTTGCCTGAAGAATACGACAAAGATGAATTTGCTCGTATCCAAAAGGCTGCTGCTAAAATCCAATCTGATAGTGAAGTATTGATCGTAATCGGTATTGGTGGTTCCTATTTAGGTGCTCGTGCAGCTATCGATTTCTTGAATAATTCATTTGTAAACTTACAAAGCAAGGAAGAACGCAAGGCACCTCAGATTCTCTATGC
The DNA here is from genome assembly GCF_032387735.1 of Streptococcus sp. DTU_2020_1000888_1_SI_GRL_NUU_041A. NCBI lineage: Bacteria > Bacillati > Bacillota > Bacilli > Lactobacillales > Streptococcaceae > Streptococcus > Streptococcus sp. DTU_2020_1000888_1_SI_GRL_NUU_041A. Next base: position 177,294 of record NZ_CP135591.1, read on the forward strand.
TGGAAACTCTATCTCTTCAAGCTATTTGGCTGATTTGGTGGACTATGTATCAGACAAAGATTTCTCTGTCAATGTTATTTCTAAGTCAGGAACAACAACAGAACCTGCTATTGCTTTCCGTGTATTCAAAGAGCTCTTGGTTAAAAAATATGGTCAAGAAGAAGCTAATAAACGGATTTATGCAACTACAGACCGGGTCAAAGGAGCAGTTAAGATTGAAGCGGATGCTAATGGCTGGGACACTTTTGTAGTGCCTGATAGCGTGGGTGGTCGTTTTACAGTACTGACAGCAGTAGGGCTTTTGCCAATCGCAGCAGCGGGTGCTGATATCAGCAAGTTGATGGAAGGAGCAAATGCAGCACGTGAGACTTATGCTTCTGACAAGTTGGCTGAAAATGAAGCTTATCAATATGCAGTTGTACGCAACATCTTATACCGTAAAGGTTATCTAACAGAAGTTCTAGCTAACTACGAACCATCTCTGCAGTACTTTTCAGAGTGGTGGAAGCAGCTGGCAGGTGAATCAGAAGGTAAAGACCAAAAAGGTATCTACCCAACTTCTGCTAACTTTTCAACAGACTTGCACTCTCTTGGACAATTTATTCAAGAAGGTACTCGTATCCTCTTTGAAACAGTTATTCGTGTAGATAAGCCACGCAAAAATGTGCTGATTCCTGAATTAGCAGAAGACTTGGACGGCCTAGGCTATCTGCAAGGAAAAGATGTTGATTTTGTTAATAAGAAAGCAACGGATGGAGTTCTACTAGCACATACAGACGGTGGAGTACCGAATATGTTTGTGACTTTGCCTGAGCAAGATGAGTTTACGTTGGGATATACCATTTACTTCTTTGAATTGGCTATTGCTCTTTCTGGTTACTTGAATGGAATCAATCCGTTTGACCAGCCAGGAGTTGAAGCTTATAAGAAAAACATGTTTGCTCTTCTTGGGAAACCAGGTTTTGAAGAGCTTGGTGCAGAACTGAATGCACGTCTTTGATTCTCATATATTTTGAGTTCATTCAGAATAAAAAAATCCACAAGTTAATTTCTTGTGGATTTTTTAGTATAATCCTCTTAATTAGTTTATTATTTTTTTGAACAGTTCAAAAAATACTGTCTTAATTATTTTATGAAAGCGCTGTATAATTGCCTTGTAAATAAAATTTGAGAGGTATCAAAATGAATGATTGGTTAAACATAAAAGGCAAAACAGTTCTTGTAACAGGCGCTTCATCTGGTATTGGCAAGGCAATCGTTGAAGAATTGCTGGAATTAGGTGTTAATGTAGCGAATTTTGACCTTAGTGACAATGATTTACGTCATCCAAATCTATTGTTTGTAAAAGTTGATGTAACTTCTCGTTCTGAAGTAGAAGCAGGTGTTGCTAAAATTGTTGAAAAATTTGGCAATATTGATGCTGTGGTTAATAATGCAGGGATTAACATTCCTAGATTATTAATTGATGCTGAAAATCCTAAAGGTCCTTATGAACTAGATGATGAAACATTCGAAAAAGTAACGATGATTAACCAAAAGGGCTTGTATTTGGTTAGTCAGACTGTAGGACGGATTCTAGTGAAAAATGGAAAAGGTGTGATTGTGAATATGGCTTCTGAAGCAGGCCTAGAAGGCTCTGAAGGACAAAGCGCTTATGCTGCAACGAAAGCTGCAGTATATAGTTACACTCGTTCATGGGCGAAAGAGCTTGGTAAGCATGGTGTTCGTGTGGTGGGAATTGCTCCAGGAATTATGGAAGCTACAGGACTTCGAACACTTACTTATGAAGAAGCGCTTGCCTATACACGAGGAAAGACTGTCGAAGATATTAGAGCTGGATATGCTTCAACTTCAACAACACCATTAGGTCGGAGTGGTAAACTACGGGAAGTAGCCGACCTCGTTGCTTTCTATATTTCAGACCGTTCTAGCTATATTACAGGTGTAACTACAAATATTGCCGGAGGTAAGACTCGCGGTTAAAATAATGAAGGTGAGGAAGAGAGTTGACTTTAGTAAATCGATGGTATAACATTTTGGAAAAAATGGTCTCGCAGCCGACTTATTCCTTGGTAGATATGCGTTTAGAGTTGGATATTAGTATGCAAACCTTGCAAAAGAGTATCCAACAATTAAATGATGTTTTAGCTCCTAATATACAGATTATCTCAAAGGATGATCAGCTATTATTGGAAGTATATGACTATACAGAGTTGGAAAAAATTTTATCTGGTAGTTTAAAAAAGGAAAGTGACTTTAATTCTTCCAGTAAAAGAATTGCCTATTTGCTAAAACGTTTAATTGAGTCAACCTCCCCTCTTCTTATTGACGATTTGGCAGAGGAAGTAGGCGTTAGTAGAAGTACGCTTAATAAGGATTTGAAACAGGTCAAGTCTTTAGCAGAGAAATACTTCATCACAATTTCAGGAAAACCTAATCGAGGATTGGAGATTTTGGGCAGCGAGTTGAATTTGCGTTTGCTATATATTCATCAAGTGGCTCCTTACTTTGAAGGAAACACTCTAACTGAGGAAACCTCTTATTTTCTGGAGACCTTGGTTCAAGACTATAAAATTCCCAAAGAAACACAGGATCTCCTTCGAAAGACTATTTCTATTATAGTGGAGCGCATCCACTCATCTAGGATGTTGGATTGTCCTATTCCTTACTACAGGAATGATTTAACATCGACACTTATGGCTGAGCAGTTAATCTATCATATTGAGATGACTTATAAAATTTCTCTAAGTCAGTTTGAGATAGACTTCTTATGTTTTCCGTTTAATGTCCGTTTTATCGATACTTTAAGCAAGCCTTCTTATCACTCTGATCAGCTTACTCAAGTGTTTCACCAGATTGTGCAGAAAGTCAAAGAAAAAATGCTGGTACACTTTGATGAAGCTGAATTGTTCGAAGAAATCAAACCTCATCTTGGTTCTTTAATTAATAGACTGATCTTCCATGTGCAAGCTAATGATATATTTCATGGCGAGGTTCAAAATCAATATCCGTTTGCTTTTGAAATGGCTAAAATAGCTGGAGAAGAACTGACCTCCATTTTTGGTTCCGAATTGGAAAAATCTGAAATCGGTTATCTGGCTTTGTACTTTGAAATGATTTTAAGAAAGCAAAACTCTACCGTGAAGGGTTCTCGCAAACAGATAGCTGTAGTCTGCACGACTGGCAGAGGAACTGCTGCGATGATTATTCAGCAGCTCAGGCGAGTTCTTGGAAATGATGTGGATATCACACAGTATTCTGAAGAGGATTTTAATTTCGATCTTGATCAGGAATACTTTGCAATTTTCACGACAGTGCCTCTGAAATATCAGAATTCTAAATCCCCAGTAATACAGGTTAATCATCTTTTTGATGATCAATGGCTGCAAGAAGAATGGCAGCGGGCGAATGATTTTCACCAAAAAAATCTAGAAACTGTAAGCTTGCGATTTATTTATTTGAATCCTGAAAAAAATTATCAGCGTTATTTGTTAAAAATGGTAGCTGAGTTAGAGAAATTTCAGATGATTGATGCAGATTTTAAAGAACGGATTCTTGAAAGAGAGAGGAAGCAATCAACTGTTTTTGGTGGGGGTATTGCCTTTCCCCATACGATTAATAAAGGCTATTCAAAGACAATTTTGATGTTTGGGAAGTTGGAAGAGCCTTATCAAAAAGGTGATGAATTGATTGAATTTATCTTTTTGGTTGCGATTCCTTCTGAAATTGAAACCAAGATGGAAAGTGAATTACTAGAAGTGTACGACGATATTTTTAGAGTCGCAGGTGAGTCTTCTTTGAAAGAAGCATTGAGAGGTGTAAACACGGAAGCAGAGTTTTTATCATTTTCTGAGAGCAAAGGAGTATTTTAATGAATTCGCTAATAATTTTTGCAATATTTGCCATGGCGGCTTATGTTTTCCAAATCTTCCTCGGCTGGCAACAACTAAAAGACTTCAATAAGACCTATACGATACTCAGGAAATTAGGGCGCGTAGCTATTGGCAGGAAGTCAGGAAAAATCAAATCTGGTACGATTGTCATGTTTGCAGTTGATGAGAATGGTCGAGTTCTCAAAGCTAGCAAAATGCAGGGAGTCACTATCTTAGCACGCTTTCAAAACATGGAAAATTTTGTTGGAGAAGATATCCATTATTTTGATAAGTATAATCCTCTTGTTAGACAGGAAAATAAGTTATTACAAGAAGCTATAGAAGATGCTAGAAAGGTTTATCTTTGGCACGAGGCTGGTATTGAGCAAGAGACAAATTCTTCTAATTCTTTTCTGGGATTGGCTTTCTATGCCAATTACTTAAAATTATCTATTAAGCAGTTCTTTACAAAAAATAAGAAAAGGAGTTCGTTATGAATCACATTACAAAATTTGCAGAGAGTTTTATGAAACTTTTCCAATTGGGCGGAGAGACATTTATTAGTTGGATGACAAATATTGTGCCGCTTGTCTTGATGCTATTGATTGCAATGAATACACTTATCGCTTTCTTGGGAGAAGAAAAAGTCAATGCTTTGGCTAAGATTTCCGCAAAGAATCCTATTAGCCGTTATATGATTTTACCTTTTATTTCAGCATTTATGCTGGGAAATCCTATGGCAATCAGTATGGGACGTTTCTTACCAGAATATTATAAACCTGGTTTTGTAGCAGCCCAGATGCAATTCTGTCACACTTCAAATGGTGTATTCCCTCATATCAATCCTGGTGAATTGTTTGTATGGATGGGAATCGCGACAGGGATTCAAACTTTAGGCTTAAGTCAAATGGATTTGGCAATTCGTTATATGCTTGTGGGGATTGTCATGAACTTTATAAGTGGCTGGGTAACTGATTTTACAACTGCTTATGTTGCAAAACAGCAAGGAGTTACCTTGAGTAAAACGTTTGATTGATAGAATAGAAAGAGTGAAATTATGGTATACAAGAGTATAAAAGTTGTTAAAGGAAATGGTGGTTTCGGAGGCCCTTTGGTCATTACTCCTAGTGAAGCTAAGCACAAATTTATCTATATCACTGGAGGAGGAGAAAAACCAGATATTGTAGATAAAATTGCTGATTTGACAGGTATGGAAGCCGTTAATGGCTTCAAAACTTCTATTCCTGATGAAGAGATTGCTTTAGCAATCGTTGATTGTGGCGGTACTCTTCGCTGCGGTATTTATCCTAAGAAAGGGATTCCCACTATCAATATTGTTGCGACAGGGAAAAGCGGTCCTTTGGCTCAGTATATTACTGAGGATATCTATGTATCAGCAGTCGGCTTGAATCAAATTTCAGCGGCTAATGAAGACGAAAAAGCGCCAACAGTCGTTACTGAGAAGCCAACCTATGATACAAGTAAAAAGATTACAGAACAAAAAGCAGAAACTAGTATTGTGGCAAGAATTGGGATGGGAGCTGGTAAAGTTGTTGCAACTTTCAACCAGGCTGCTCGTGAAGCCATTCAAACGATGCTCAATACAATCATTCCTTTCATGGCATTCGTTTCTTTGCTGATTGGGGTCATTCAGGGATCTGGTGTTGGAAATTGGATTGCAAAATTGATGGTTCCTTTAGCTGGGAATATCTGGGGACTCATTTTGATTGGCTTTATTTGTTCTTTGCCATTTTTATCTCCTCTGTTAGGCCCTGGCGCCGTAATCAGCCAGATCATCGGAACCTTGATTGGTGTTGAAATCGGCAAAGGAAATATTCCTCCCCAAATGGCTCTGCCGGCTCTATTTGCCATCAACACTCAAAATGGTTGTGATTTCATTCCTGTAGCACTTGGGTTGTCGGAAGCCAAGGCTGAAACTGTAGAGGTTGGGGTACCCTCTGTTCTCTACTCACGCTTTCTCAACGGAGTGCCACGGGTGTTAGTAGCTTGGATAGCAAGCATCGGTCTTTATCAATAAAGCTTGGATAGATGAATGCAAACCTAGCATCTATTATGCTAAATTTATCTGTAAGAATAATGTTCATTAACAATTAGAGAAAGGATGAATAGGAATTATATGAAGAAAATTTTTGAAGCTAAAGTAATTCAAGTGGGCCCTGAAGCTCAGAATATGATTCAAGACGCTAATATGCTAATTTTATTTGGAGAAGAAGCTCCAGAAGATTTAGCAGAGTATTGTTTTAAAATTGATAACAAAGATCTGCTAGGATCAATACAAAAAGGTGGAAAGCTAGTAGTCGATAGTGAAGAATATTTGATTACAGCTGTAGGAAATGTAGTAGAGAAAAATTTAACTGGACTGGGGCATATCACTATTTCTTTTGATGCTTCAGAAGAAGGCAGTCTTCCTGGAACCCTTCATGTTGCTGCAGAGAAAGAAGTGGTAATTGCACAAGGCACTACCATTCAGATCTTCGAAGCAGCTTAAGTATAAATCCTGTAAATTATTGAAGCAGCAGTCTAATTCTAAACGCAGCCTCCCTTAGGGGAGGTTTTTTGATTGAAAGAACAATTTATGTTATAATGTTGTAAAATTTGTCATTGTTTTTCAATGTTTTCGCAATATGACAAATCAATGAAATTTATAAGGAGAAAACCATGTCAGATAAAGATGGTCAAGGTCAAGAGCAAGGGGCTTGGCAAGAAAATCAAGCTAGCAGCCAGCCATTGCAAGGGAATTTCCAGCAGATTCAGCCGCAAGGATTGCCTGATAAGAAGGGTAATATCGGAAAAGTCATAGGGTTTTCAATTTTTGCTCTCATAATTGGTCTTTTGATTGGCAGCGGTTCAGCTTATTTTATCGGCAAGCAGGCGCAGACAAATAAGGATATACAAAGGATTAAGCGTCTGAGTAAGGCTCAGGAAGAAGCCAAAGACAAGAGTGACAGCTTTACTACAGACGGGCAGTCGGTTCAGTTTAATTGGACATTGAAAGACTTGGGACGGTTGAGCTATACAAATGATGAAGGATTAGGTCTGACGGCTGATCAAATCGTTGAAACTTATGGCTTGGCTAGTTCAGCAGAATATGATCGTAATCGTCTGTTACTCCGATGGGGCCCTTCTGTCAGGGACAAGGAGCAAAATATTTCTTTTCAATTTGATAAAGTTGACCAGAACTACTATCTGAGGCAAGTGGTAGTTGGAGATTCTTTTAAAGAATATAGAAAAGGGAAGGAAACAACAGATTGGAGCGTATTATCTCCCAAAGACCTTGAACGTTTGAAAGAAGGAGACAAGGAAACGGGTGAAGGAGGAACAGCTTTATCAGAGGTCCTGAAGAAGCATCCTGTTCCGTCAGAAATTGTCATCACAACCGAACGTGACGTAGATAATAAGATTATCTCCAACCGTCTGATTGCTGAGGTGACTTATAAAACAGAAGATGGTTATGAATACCTATTGTTTGTAGGCCAGCCAGATGGAAATTTCTTATATATAAAGTCAGAGGAAATGTAAGTTTTTACTTATTTAGTTTATCTTTTGTGACTGACTGATTTCAAAGCATTTCGTTATTAAAAGAGAACTGATAAGACTATTGGAAATAAACAAGAAAGAGGAAAGAAGATTGACAGAACAGCAAACACAGCATTCTTTTGAGCCTTCAAGGAATGCTCAGTCGCAAGAGGAATTCCCGCATCATTTTCAACCTCAGCAAGGCCATGTTTCAAATCCGCAGGGACCAACTCCGCCTTTGACCAAGAATAAATCCTGGAAAGGAATCCTGATAGGCGGAGCCTTGCTCTCTCTTGGTCTTGGACTAATCGGAGGGGGAATCTGGGGCTATAGAATGGGAGTAGCGGATGTCATCAAAGGGGAATATCCTGTGCTCCATCCTTTGGCAGATGCTAGGGAATCAAAGAGAGATCAATCAGATCAGTACATTGACCCTGATACTACTGAGTTCAAGTGGGATATTGATAGTTTGTCAGAGTTACGGTTCAATACTATTCAGACAGATACGAATGGTACTTCTGTGGAAGATATTCTAGATAAATATGGCAAGGCTTTAAAAGAAGAAATCTCTCGTGACAGCCTTGATTTAGAGTGGGGAACGCTTCAAGATTCTGATGATGAGGAGGACTGGCCAATTTATTATACAGATCAAACTGCTTCTCTGGATTTTGAGAAGAAAAAAGATGGTTTCTATCTGAATAGCCTTCATATCTATAATATTCGCTTTGAAGGAAGTAAACATAATGCTGAGGACGAAGCGATGGCGGCTGATTACTTTGAAAAATTGAAAAAAGGCGATGCAAAGACTGGTAAGGATGGCATTTCCTATAAGGAAGTTTTTAAGGATTATGGCAGTCCGCGAAGTATCTCTATTCGTGTAGATGAAGATTTCAATGAGGATACTAGTCAAACCATTATGGAGGTGGCTTATGACGCTCCTAATGATGGTACTTACAGGTTGTTATTCGTTCAGCAGGAGGACGGAAACTATCTTTTGTCCACTACTGCCAATAAATAAAATAGAACTCAAATAATAAAAGGTGAAATGATGTCAGAACAAAATAAACCGCAGGAACAATCTTTAGAAGGATTGGCTCCGTATCCACAGCAAGTCCAGTCATCAGACTCAGGACAATTTGTAGCTAACTCAACAGAGGGGCAGCCTTTCCCAACAGAAGGAGGCAGTTCTGAAATGCCGAATTCTAATCAAGATTTTGGTGTTCAGCAACCAATTTTTGATGCTCCTCAACAACAGATGCCTCAGCAGGATAATTGGGAAAATCCTGCTTTTCAAGAAGCAATTCCTCAGGGATTTAATCCAGCTGGTCAGAACTTTGCCGGACCACAGCAAGCTGCAAACTTCGCTGCCCAGCCAAGTCCAGAGCCAAAGAAAAATAGTACGGGCAAGCTGATAGGATTTTTAGGAATAGGCCTGGCAGCGGGACTATTGCTAGGAGGTCTTGGCGGCTATTTCCTAAATGATTTTATGGGTGGGGGAAGTGTGCCAAGTCTGTCTCGAAAGGGACATCAAAGCGATGTTGCTTCTTTTGTGGCTCCGTCAAAAGAGGATGTGTATGAGTGGGAAGTGAAAGACCTTGAAAAGCTGAGCATTGTTAGTGCGGATGATGAAGGATTGACCCCTGAACAAGTAGTCAAAGATTTTGGCTTGGCTAGCAGTGTGACGTTTCAGGAAGAAGGACTCTCATTGTCTTGGTTACCTGACTCTAGTTACACCACTCTGACCTTTATGAAACACGAGGATGGCAGCTACCATCTTCAGGGTATGAGTATTATGCCCGGCAGTGATGGCTATAATAAAAAGGTATCTAGCCAGATTACAGAGAGCTTAAAGACAGGTGATGCGGAAACAGGCGAGGGCGGTTCTTCCTTTAAAGAAGTAATCAAGGAATACCCAGAATATCAACATATCTCAGTTTATGGGGATAGTGAATCAGAGCCGAAGATGCTTGTAAACTATGAAACCTCTTCAAATAAGGAGATAACTTTGACTTTTATCCGTCAGGAAAATGGACAGTACCTATTGAGTAATCTTTCTAAATAGAATAAATGAATAGGAGTGCTTGTCATACAAGCTGGAAGCTCTGAATGGTACGCAAAAGATTAAAATGACCATTGATGCCAACAGTGGGAACATTTTGAACGAAAGAATTAAATAATATCGTTGGTATATAAGTTTGGAATTGCTTTGTTGGGCACGGACGAGAGTTCGTGTCTTTTTACAATCTGTATCTCATGTAGAGAGTCTTATAGGAGTTTTGCAATCCCCTTTTTTGTGTTATAATATTGTCTAATCAAGCTTCTTGGTTTACTTCAATTGTTCTTCAAGTTGTTGGAGATTGCGAAGATAAACAAACTAAAAGGCTAAATCATTCACGAATCGAGGGAAAAATCATGTCTGCTACTAAAATGAACGCTCAAGAAATTATCAAATTTATCGCTGATGCCAAGAAAAAAACTCCGGTCAAGGTAACCTTTGATGGAGAATTGCACGGATCAATCCCTTGGTCTGTTGTGAAGTTAGGCAATGTTCTTTTTGGAGACTGGGAAGAAATCAAGCCGCTCCTAGCGAACTTAGAGGAAAATAAGACTTATGTCGTAGAGCAGGATGCCCGCAACTCAGCGGTGCCGCTTTTGGATAAGCGTGACATCAATGCCCGCATTGAGCCGGGCGCTATTATTCGAGACCAAGTTGAAATTGGCGACAATGCTGTCATCATGATGGGGGCGGTCATCAATATCGGTGCGGAGATTGGTGCTGGGACCATGATTGATATGGGCGCTATTCTGGGCGGCCGAGCGATTGTCGGAAAAAACAGTCATGTCGGTGCTGGTGCTGTTCTGGCGGGAGTCATTGAGCCGGCTAGTGCTGAGCCAGTTCGGGTTGGAGACAATGTGCTGATTGGTGCCAATGCGGTTGTAATCGAAGGTGTACAAATTGGCAGTGGTTCCGTTGTTGCGGCCGGTGCGATTGTGACCCAGGATGTTCCGGAAAACGTAGTGGTTGCTGGTGTTCCGGCACGAGTTATCAAGACCATTGACGAGAAGACCCAGCAGAAGACAGCTCTGGAAGACGCCCTGCGTACTCTTTAAAAATGGCATAAAGATGAATTGATTGGGCCTAGCCCAAAACTTTGACAGGTCTGACAAGATTTTAAAGGAAAGAAAAATGCTTGATTATCTGAACATTCGCCGTGATTTACACCAGATACCAGAAATCGGTCTGGAAGAATACAAGACTCATGCCTACCTGATGCAGGTCATTGATGGACTGACAGCAGGTCTAGACTTTGTGGAAATCCGAACTTGGCGAACTGGTATTTTGGTCTTTATCAAGGGAAGTTCACCAGATAAGACGATTGGCTGGCGGACAGATATTGATGGTCTTCCGATTGTGGAGGATACAGGCCTGGACTTTGCCAGCACTCATGAAGGCCGGATGCATGCCTGCGGACACGATATGCACATGACGGTGGCTCTAGGACTGCTGGAGCAAGCTGTGAGCACTCAGCCTACCCACAATCTGCTTTTTCTCTTTCAGCCTGCTGAGGAAAATGAAGCTGGCGGAATGCTCATGTATGAAGATGGTGCCTTTGGCGACTGGCTGCCGGATGAGTTTTACGGCCTCCATGTGCGGCCGGATCTCAAAGTTGGCGATATTGCCACTAATAGAGGAACGCTTTTTGCTGGCACCTGTGAAGTCAAGCTGACCTTTAAGGGGAAGGGGGGCCATGCGGCCTTTCCTCATGAAGCCAATGATGCTTTGGTGGCGGCTAGCTACTTTATCACCCAGGTGCAGACCATTGTCAGCCGCAATGTCGATCCTATCGAGGGAGCGGTTGTGACCTTTGGTTCGCTCCATGCTGGCACGACCAACAATGTCATCGCAGAAACGGCCTTTTTGCATGGCACCATTCGGACTCTGACTCAGGAGATGAACCTCTTGACTCAGAAGCGCTTACGGGAAATAGCAGAGGGTCTAGCCCAAAGTTTCGGTCTGGAATTGGACTTGGAACTCAAGCAAGGTGGTTATCTGCCTGTAGAAAATCATCCTGACCTAGCAGACGAATTAATGGACTTTTTCCAGAAGGAAGAAGGAGTGGAGCTGATTGATATTGCGCCGGCTATGACAGGCGAGGACTTTGGCTATCTGCTCAGCAAGGTCAAGGGCGTCATGTTCTGGCTGGGAGTGGATAGTCCCTATGCCCTCCATCATCCCAAGATGACACCGGATGAGGCAGCACTGCCCTTTGCTATTGAAAAGATTGGGAAATTCCTAGATTATAAAATCAACGAAAGATAAGAAAAAGGTGGACGAGCTGCATGAAAAAAGAGCTGAGACAAACTGTACTGAACCAGATGAAGAAACTTGCAGGAAAAGAAAAAGAGCAGGCAGATAGCTGGCTGACCCAGCACTTGCTCAGTTCAGCAGCTTATCAAAAAGCTCAGGTTATCGCTACTTATCTTTCAATGCCGCATGAAGTCTCTACTGCAGCCTTTATCAAACAGGCTCAGTTAGATGGTAAGCGGGTTTTAGTGCCCAAAACCTATGGCCAGGGACGGATGATATTTGTGGATTATGATGAAAGTTACCTGCAAAAGAGCTCTTTTGGCCTTATGGAGCCGATGAGCGAAGAGGCTGTGGACAAGACAGAAATTGATCTGATTCATGTGCCGGGTGTGGTTTTCAATTCTCAAGGCTTTCGGATTGGTTACGGCGGTGGCTACTATGATCGCTATCTAGCTGATTTTGCTGGGGCGTCTATCAGCAGCATCTATAGTTTTCAAAAATCTGATTTTGAGCCTGATTATCACGATATAGCAGTAAAGGAGGTGTTGACTTATGAACTACATCTATGATAAGAAATATCCTGTGACCAGTGTTTTGTTAATTCTAACAACACTTGTCTTTGTGGGGATGCTGATTTTACGTGGCTTTTCTTATGCTGAAGCACAAACGGTCTTTGAATTTGGAGCAGTGTATTCTCCAACTATTATCATGAATCCCATTCAGATATGGCGCCTCTTTTCTGCTATCTTTGTGCATATTGGCTTGGAGCACTTTGTGGTAAATGTTATTACTCTTTATTTTATTGGACGGCAGGCAGAAGATATTTTTGGCTCACGAAATTTCTTTCTGCTCTATATGATGTCTGGCCTAATGGGAAATATCTTTGTCTTCTTTTTCAGTCCAGATGCTCTATCAGCAGGAGCTTCAACCGCCTTGTTTGGACTTTTTGCCTCTATCGTGACCCTGCACTATGTCGTTCGCGACAGCTACATTCAGCAGCTGGGGCAGTCTTATATGACCTTGATTGTGGTCAATATCATCTTTAGTTTCATGCCTAGTATCAGTTTGGCGGGGCATTTGGGCGGTTTGATTGGTGGCATACTCTGTGCGGTCATTCTCCCTATCAAAAGCTCAAGCAATGCCTTTAAACCTGCTCAGCGCTGGCTAGTCTTGTTTGGCTATCTAGCCTTGGCCGCCCTTCTGATTTTTCTAGGCTTTCATCATTCCTTGATTTAATGAATCTTTAGAAAATAACTGATGAAATATCAAAAAAAGAGGTTGAAAACCTCTTTTTTATATCTAAAATTTTATTTTCAAAGTTAGTTGTTTGAATCAATTATTTTTTACTTTGTTTTTTCTCTAACGTATGACCCAAGTCAATGATATACTGCTTCAAGGAGTCTTTGACCTGCGGATGCTTGAGGGCGTAGTCGATAGAAGTCTTCATAAAGCCGAACTTGTCACCGACATCATAGCGATCGCCCTTGAATTCGCGAGCGAACACGCGTTGCGTCTTGTTAAGAGTATCAATCGCATCGGTCAGCTGAATCTCATTTCCAGCACCTGGCGCTTGTTTTTCCAAGATTTCAAAAATTTCTGGTGTCAGCAGGTAGCGGCCGATAATAGCCAAATCACTCGGTGCATCCTCAGGTTTTGGTTTTTCGACGAAGGTTTCCACGCTGTAGAGACCTTTGACACCTTCGCCTTGAGGGGCAATCACACCATAAGAGGAAACTTCATCATGAGGGACCTGCATGACAGCGATGGTAGAAGCATGAGTAGCTTCGTAGTCATCAATCAATTGCTTGGTCAGCGGCACAGCCTTATCATTGGTGATGTCCATAAGATCATCGCCCAGCATGACAACGAAAGGCTCGTTTCCTACGAAAGCCTTGGCCTGAAGGACAGCATCTCCCAGTCCGCGCGGATGGCTTTGACGGATGAAGTGCAGACCGATACCAGTGGTTTCATCGACCAATTTGAGCAAATCGTCTTTACCCTTTTCTTTGAGGTTGTATTCTAATTCAAAGTTTGAGTCAAAGTGGTCTTCGATGGAGCGTTTTGACTTACCTGTAACAACTAGAATATCTTCAATTCCAGATTTGAGAGCTTCCTCAACGATAAACTGGATGGTTGGCTTGTCGACGATCGGCAACATTTCCTTAGCTAGAGCTTTAGTAGCTGGCAGGAAGCGGGTTCCTAAACCAGCTGCAGGGATGACGGCTTTCTTAACTTTTGACATAATTATTTCCTTTCTATTAGAACGAAGTCCATTCGTTCTCAGCCTTGAATTCATTGTTCATGATTTCATAAATGGCATCTTTGATATTACAATTTTGATAAATAACCTTGTAAATAGCCTGGGTAATTGGCATATAAACATCCAGCTCTTGGGCCAGTTCATAGGCTGCCTTGGTGGTAGAAATTCCTTCGATAACCATGCCCATATTGGCTTCAATATCAGCTAATTTCTCGCCACGTCCTAGAGCATTGCCGGCCCGCCAGTTACGGGAGTGAACAGAGGTACCTGTGACAATCAAGTCGCCGACACCAGATAGGCCGCTGTAAGTCAGAGGATTTGCTCCTAACTTGACACCTAGACGCGTGATTTCGGCCAGACCTCGTGTGATAATTGCAGCCTTGGCATTGTCACCATAGCCTAATCCGTGGAGTGCACCAGCTCCAACTGCGATGATGTTTTTCAGAGCGCCTGCAGTCTCCACTCCGATGACGTCGGTATTAGTGTAGAGGCGGAAGTAGTGATTGCTGAAGAGCTCCTGCACATACTTAGCTGCTTCCAGATCCTTAGAAGCAGCAGTAATCAGGGTGATATCGCGCACAATGGTTTCCTCAGCATGGCTGGGACCTGAGACAACGACAATCTCGCTACGTAGCTCTGCAGGGATTTCTTCTTCTAGGATAGTTGAAATCCGTTCGTGGGTATTGGGCTCCAGTCCCTTGGAGGCGTGCATGATTTTCACCTTGTGGTCCAGAGCTTGAGCTACTTGTTTGGCTACCAGACGGGTTACCTTAGTCGGCACGACAAAAAGCACGGCATCCGCATCTTTTAAAGCTTCTTCTAGGTCATGATAAGCCTTGATCTTTTCGTCCAGTACAATATCTTTGAAATAGCGTTTATTGGTGTGTTCGTCGTTGATTTCGTTGATTTGCTCAGCGATATTTCCCCAAATACGAACCTCGTGTCCGTTGTCGTTTAATACTTGTGATAAGGCTGTTCCCCAAGAACCAGGACCAATCACAGCAACTCGTTGTTTATCCATATCTTCTCCTTATGATGAAATTCCGAGTCTGAATTTAAATCAGTTTTAGAGTCTATATCTCATTTTACCATATAATATAAGAAATTTCTTGCTTGACATTGTTTTTATCTGTGATATAGTAAGGAAACTAAGTCAAATATGAAAAAAGTAGGAGGAAGCATGTTTTTTAAAAGTCTATTACGGTATAAATGGTATGCCCTGAGTTCGCTTTTGATGACCTCGTTGATGATTGCCAGCTCTCTTTTACTGCCCTGGTTTTTAAAACACATCTTAGACGCTTTGCAGGAGCAAAATAGCCAGACTATCTACAGTATGGGCGGTTGGCTGATTGGCATCGGTTTTGTCGGGCTGGTGGCAGGAGGAATTAATGTGACCTTGGCGGCTTACATTGCCCAGGCTGTCTCTTCAGATCTCCGTGAGGAGACTTTCCGCAAGATCC
Organism: Streptococcus sp. DTU_2020_1000888_1_SI_GRL_NUU_041A; assembly: GCF_032387735.1. Classification (NCBI taxonomy): domain Bacteria; kingdom Bacillati; phylum Bacillota; class Bacilli; order Lactobacillales; family Streptococcaceae; genus Streptococcus; species Streptococcus sp. DTU_2020_1000888_1_SI_GRL_NUU_041A. The sequence goes on from NZ_CP135591.1 coordinate 192,732, forward strand.
AGACCTTTTCTTATGCCAATATAGAGGAATTCAACGCCGGTAATCTAGTCGTGCGGATGACGAATGACATCAATCAGATTCAAAATGTGACTATGATGCTCTTTCAAATTCTTCTTCGCTTGCCCATTCTTTTTATCGGATCAGTCATCTTGGCCATTGTGACCATGCCCTCTCTTTGGTGGATTATCTTCTTGCTGATTGTGCTCATAGCTGGTCTAACGGCTGTCATGATGGGGATGATGGGTCCTCGTTTTAAGAAATTCCAGACTCTTTTGGATAAGATTAATGCCATTGCCAAGGAAAATCTTCGTGGTGTGCGAGTGGTCAAGTCCTTCGTTCGGGAGGAAGACCAGTTTCATAAGTTCAGTCAGGTGTCTGATGAACTTTTGTCAGAAAATCTCTATATTGGCTATGCCTTTTCAATCATTGAGCCGCTGATGATGTTGGTCGGCTACAGCTCTGTTTACTTGGCTATCTGGACTCTGTCTGGCATGATTCAGGCGGAGCCAGGACTGGTCAGCTCTATCGCTTCTTTTATCGGTTATCTGAGCCAGATTATTTTCACTATCATTATGGTTGGTTTTTTGGGAAATGGTGTGACGAGGGGGATCATTTCTATCCGTCGGATCAAGGAAGTATTGGCAACGGAGCCAGCTATGGCTTTCCCAGACTCGCCAGATGAAGAACTAGAAGGTAGCCTCAGCTTTGAACATGTGACTTTTTCCTATCCCAACGATGACGAGCCAATGCTAAAGGATATCAGCTTTAAGGTTGAGCCGGGGCAAATGATTGGCGTTGTCGGTGCGACAGGTGCTGGTAAGTCTACCTTAGCCCAGCTGATTCCCCGTCTTTTTGATCCGCAAGAAGGTTCTGTCAAGATTGGCGGTCGGGATCTGCGAGAGCTTAGTCAAGGAACTCTTCGAAAAAATGTTTCCATCGTGCTACAGCGGGCGATTCTATTTAGCGGGACTATTGCGGACAATCTCCGTCAGGGCAAGCTCAACGCTTCACTGCCTGAGATGGAGCGAGCGGCTCGTATTGCCCAAGCCAGTGAATTTATCAGCCGTATGGAAGAAAGCTTTGAAAGTGTAGTGGAGGAGCGTGGCAACAACTTCTCTGGCGGTCAGAAGCAGCGGATGTCCATTGCTAGAGGTGTTGTCAACAATCCTAATATTTTGATTTTAGATGATTCAACCTCAGCCTTGGATGCTAAGTCAGAAAAGCTGGTTCAAGAAGCCTTGAACAAAGATCTGCAAGGAACGACAACGATTATCATTGCTCAAAAGATTAGCTCCGTTGTTCATGCAGATAAGATTCTGGTCTTGGATCAGGGCCAGCTGATTGGCCAAGGGACGCATGCAGAATTGGTCGCCACTAACGATGTTTACCGTGAAATCTACGAAACTCAGAAAGGAAAGGAGGACTAAGATGCGGACGATTGCATTTTTCTGGCAATATTTTAAGCGTTACAAATTATCCTTTGTCGTTGTCCTTTTGATGATGGTAACAGCGACTGTTTTTCAGGTCCTTTTTCCGGTTTATGTCGGTCAGGCTGTTCAGCATTTGGTTGAGTTGGGTCGGGCTTTTGCGGAGAAGGGTGAGACTGATCAGATTCTGTCGACTTTTGGCAGCGTCATGGGCAGTGTATTGGTGTCCTTTGTTTGCTTGTCTGTTTCCAGCTTAATTTACATGCTTTTGATGACCCGAGTTATTGCCCATTCGACCAATGAGATGCGCAAGGGCCTGTTTGGCAAGCTGTCCAAGATGACAGTTGCTTTCTTTGACCGCCATCAGGATGGAGACATTTTATCGCGCTTTACCAGCGACTTGGACAATATCCTGCAGGCTCTAAACGAGAGTATGATCCAGGTTATGAGCAATGCCTTGCTCTATCTGGGCTTAGTGATTATTATGTTTGTCCAAAATGCTAGATTGGCCTGGATAACAGTAGCCAGCACACCGGTTGCTTTTCTTCTTCTAGTGGTCATTGTCAGGCTGGCCAGAAAGTACACCAATCTTCAGCAAAAAGAAGTCGGCCGCCTCAATGCTTATATGGACGAGACCATTTCCGGTCAGAAGGCTGTTATCGTTCAGGGAATGCAGGAGGAGGTCATCAAAGGGTTCATTGAGCAGAATGACCGAGTACGCTCAGCAACTTTTAAAGGCCGGACCTTTTCAGGCCTTCTCTTCCCTATCATGAACGGGATGAATTTGATTAATACAGCCATTGTGATTTTTGTTGGTTCGGCTGTCTTACTGAGCGACCCTAATGTCGAAACGGCTGTTGCAGTTGGCCTGATTACCACGTTTACTCAGTTTTCCCAGCAGTATTATCAGCCCATCATCCAGATTGCTGCCAGCTGGGGCAGTTTGCAGTTGGCCTTTACAGGGGCTGACCGGATTCAGGAGATGTTTGATGCACCAGAGGAAGTCCGGCCAGAGAATGCACCTGCTTTCATAGAGCTTACAGACTCCGTGGAGATCAAGCATGTGGACTTCTCTTATGTAGAAGGCAAGCCTATTCTCAAAGACGTATCTATTTTAGCCCCTAAGGGCAAGATGACGGCTGTTGTTGGCCCGACTGGATCAGGTAAGACGACCATTATGAACCTGCTTAATCGCTTTTATGATGTGGATAATGGCAGTATCGAGTTTGACGGTCGTGACATTCGAGATTATGAGCTGGATAGCCTACGGAGCCATGTGGGGATTGTCTTGCAGGATTCGGTGCTCTTTAGTGGTACGATTCGGGACAATATCCGCTTCGGTGTGCCGGATGCCAGTCAGGAGATGGTAGAAACGGCTGCGCGTGCGACCCATATTCATGACTATATTGAAAGTCTGCCAGACAAATACGATACTCTGGTAGATGATGACCAGAATATTTTCTCAACTGGGCAGAAACAGCTGATTTCCATCGCTAGAACTTTGCTGACTGATCCGCAAGTCTTGATTTTGGACGAAGCGACTTCCAATGTCGATACGGTGACGGAGAGCAAGATTCAGCAAGCCATGGAAGCCGTTGTGGCTGGCCGAACTAGCTTTGTCATTGCTCACCGCCTCAAGACAATTCTCAATGCCGACCAGATTATCGTCCTCAAAGACGGAGAGGTTATCGAACAGGGCGATCATCATCAGCTCCTTAAACTCGGCGGTTTCTATTCAGAACTTTATCACAACCAGTTTGTCTTTGAGTAGATGGTTGGTTTTGCAGCTGTATAATCAGCCGGGCTTTAAAATATTAAATAGAAAAGTTAAAAAATCCAGCAGGTTTCTGTTCCTGCTGGTTTTTTAATTAACATCAAAGTAGTGATTATTTCACATGTTTAGCCAGATCTTCTTGGGCCTTTTTATTGGATTCCTCTTTTTCTTTTTTCCACTTTTCTTGGGCCTTTTGATAGTCTTTAGTTGTGACAATCTCATCACTGATTTCCACGTATTTATGATAGTTGGCGTCTTTTGTACCTGTCTGAGCATAAGAGTTAGTAAATGGCACAATCCGAGAAATGAACGGTGCTGCTCCTCTGCTGCTCATAGTTGGCACAACGAGGGCACTATCTGTCAGCCATGCTTGAGCTGCAGCATATTTTTCATAACGCTTGTCAACATTTTGTGTTTCGTTTCCGGCCTCTTCAATCAGTTTGCTGTACTCATCCAGTCCTACAGCTTTAGCAGCAGCATTGTCTTTGTCTTCAAATCCAAGGTAGGTTCTGGTCTGAGTGCTGTTACCTGGGACTAAAATGTCTAGGTAAGTAGATGGATCTTGGTAGTCTGGCTCCCAGCCAACGAGACCGTTGATATCCCAGTCTTCCTGGCTAGCAGCTTCAGCATTGAAGGTGATGTTTAGTGCTTCGTCCTCAGCCAGCATCTGTAGATCTACAGAGACATTGTCCTTTCCTAAAGCCTCTTCTAATGACTGTTTCAGAGATTGCATACGGTTGACGAAGTTAGTAGAATTCTGAGTGACAGGAACATCTAGGTGAATTGGGAATTGTACGCCTTCATTTGCAAGAGCCTGCTTGGCTTTGGCAAATTCCGCCTTGGCTTTGTCAGTATTGTGGAGACCGTCTTGACCGTCATCTAGCTTGATACCTTTCCACTCGTCACCATAGGAAGCCAGTGATTCTTCGACAAGAGTGCCAAATTCCTTGCCATTGGCTTGTACGAAGGTTGGCGGAACAAAGAGATTACGGACAGCTGGCTTGGCTGCATCTTCTCCGTTGACCTGAGCCGAATAGCTTTCACGGTTAAGGGCAAAGGCTAGAGCTTGGCGGAAGTCTTTGTTCAGCAGAGCTTTTTTGGTAGCTTCTTTTTGTTCATCGCTGGTTTTAGAAGTATGGTTATAACTTTGACGGTCAATGTTAAAGCTGATTAGACCGACCCCCGCTCCTGCTTCTGTCATGAAGATATTATCTTTGTATTTCTCAGCGATTGAGAAATAACTGGAAGTTGCTGGGTAGAGTCTTGCCAAACTGTAGCCGCCATCTCCGAAGGTCCGCGCTAATGAATCTTGGTCAGAACCATCGTAGTAAGACAGTTTGACACCATCAACCTTGACCTTGTCCTTATCCCAGTAGTTAGGGTTCTTCTCAAATTCAACAGAGGATTTAGAAGTAATGGATTTCATAATAAATGGACCGTTATACAGAATGGAGTCGGCTTTGGTTGCCTGACCGAATTCCTTGCCTTGCTTTTCCAGGAAGGCCTCGTTGACCGGCATCATAACACCTGATGTTGTTTTAGAGTTCCAGTAGGTTTCAGGCTTGTTGAGTGTATATTGAACCGTATGATCGTCCAGTGCCTTGACTCCAACAGATGAAAAGTCTTTGTTGGTACCGGCTGCATATTCACTCAGCCCCTTGATAGAATCTTGGATAAGAGGGAGAGCGTCTGATTTGACATCAGCAGCATGTTTGATACCTGTGACAAAGTCCTGAGCCGTGACATCTGCGTATTCTTCGCCATCAGCGGTATACCACTTGGCATCTTTGCGCAGCTTATAGGTATAGACGAGACCATCTGGAGAGACTGTCCAATCTTCTGCGATAGACGGAGCTAAGTTTCCATATTTATCATTTTCCAGCAAGCCATCTACACCATTTGTAGTCAGCTCGTGGGTAGACCCCTTTGCCGACTGGATGTAGTCCAAAGTTGTTGGATCAGACGTAAAGACATAGCTGTAGATTTTTTTGCTGGATTGGGAACTTCCGCCTCCAGAGCAAGCTGTAAGTAAGCCGACAGAGAGCAGAGTGAGCCCTGCGGCAAGAAGAATATTTGATTTTCTCATAGGGACCTCCAAGTCATGAGTTTTTACACTGCTTATTATAACAAATTTCTGCCAAAAGTAAACAATTTTCTGATAATTCTGAAATGTTTTTCTAAATTTTAAAAAAGAGATTTATAGTGTTGCATATTCTGATAAAAATTTTTTATAAGATGCTTAAAAAAAATCTATTGGACGGCTTCGCAGAGGAGTGGTAAGATATACTATATCAAATAAGGAGGAATCACGGTATGTGCAGAACAATTGTTGGAATTTCAGCCAATCTTTGTCCAGTAGATGAAGCTGGAAAGAATATTCACACCTCTGTCTCACGCAAGTTTGTGGACGGCGTACGAATGGTTGGTGGCCTGCCAATGGTGATTCCTGTTGGAGATAAAAGTTTAGTTCAGGATTATGTAGAAACGATTGACAAGTTGATTTTGTCAGGCGGGCAAAATGTTCACCCGCAGTTTTATGGGGAAGAAAAAACCATTGACAGCGATGATTACAATATTGTCCGCGATGAGTTTGAGTTGGCACTCTTGAAAGAAGCTCTGCGCCAAAACAAGCCTGTCATGGCTATTTGCCGAGGTCTGCAGTTGGTCAATGTTGCTTTTGGCGGCACTCTCAATCAGCATATCGAAAATCACTGGCAGGGCTTGCCATTTGGTACTTCGCACTCCATTCGCACGGAGAAAGACAGCGTTGTGGAGCGCTTGTTTGGTCAGGCTAGCCAGATTAATTCGGTCCATCGGCAAAGTATCAAGGACTTGGCACCTAATTTCCGCGCGACAGCCTTTGACCCAAGAGACAATACCATCGAAGCGATCGAATCGGTTGACAATCATCGTATCATAGGCCTTCAATGGCATCCAGAGTTTTTAATAAACGAAGAAAAGGGCAATTTGGAGCTGTTTCAGTACCTCTTGCAAGAGCTGTAAAAAATAATTTCATTTTTTTAAGTTACTTTTAGGAAAATTTAAGATAAGTGTTCTATACTAAGACCATAAACAAAGACCTCCTAACTTTGTTTAGAAATCCTAAAACTTTTCTTTTTCATAATAATCTCCCTATAAGAACCGCCCAATTGGCGGTTTTTTTGTTGAAAAGGCTGAGAAATCTAGATTTTCATCAATTTGATGTCTTTTATGTTATAATGAGTCACAAGTAGGCCGAGCGAATCGGTCGGTAGATGGAGGAGCAGAGATGTCAAGAGCGGAGCGAGTTATTTTAACAAATATGTGTATGGTTTATGATGAGGACCGCATTTTAGTACAAAATAAAGTAAATGATGATTGGACCGGCCTTTGCTTTCCAGGCGGCCATGTTGAAAATCATGATTCCTTTGTCAAATCAGTAATACGGGAAATCAAGGAGGAAACAGGTCTGACCATCTATGAGCCTAGGTTATGCGGTGTCAAGCAGTTTTATACCGAAAAGGATGAACGTTACGTCGTTTTTCTTTACAAAACCAATCGTTTTGAAGGAGAGCTGGTCTCGTCCGACGAAGGAGAAGTGTTCTGGATTAAACGCGAGGATCTTAATCACCACTCGCTGGCCTTGAGCTTTAAAGAAATGTATCAAGTTTTCACATCAGATTTGACGGAGCAGTTTACCTATCTGGATAATGGAGAGATCATCAGAAATCTATACTAGGGAGAACCGCCCAATTGGCGGTTTTTTTGCTTGTTCTTTGCGAATTTAGTATAATAGGGACAGCAAAAATAGAAAAGAGAAATGCATGAAAATTCGCGGAATATTCTTCTAGTTATTCTTACAGCCCTTTGTAAGCTATTAACCCTTGATTGTATAAGGTTTTAGAAGAAATTATATATCATACAAGGTATTTAATGCCCTCTCTTAGTCCACAAAAAGGTGAACAAAAAAAGCCCTAAAAAAGGGCGTGAAAATTATGAGTTCAGCAGGCAAGAAAATAGCACCTTTAGGGGTGCTATTTATCTAGTTCTTCTGCGTGGCACTGGTTTCCTAATCCACTTAGATTTAATCGACTTCATCGTACTAATGGATTTAAAACCATAATATTTGGCATTGTTATCGTCTCTGATAAGCTTATCTAGTGAATTAACGATATCCTGAAAATGATACTTAGGATTAATTTTATCCATCATATAACTAATTATAAGAAATGGTAATGCAATTCTATTTGAATAAACCCCTGGCTTTAATTCGTACAGATAATCTTTCCACTCATCCTTTAATTGAGGAACTGTTTTAAATTTAAAATCAATAATATTTGAATTATGGGCACAAATATTTCTAACTAGATTGATACACTTTAACCAAGATATTAACTCTGAATTCTCACAATCAAAAAAACTAGATATCTGACCAAGTTTCTTCACTGACATTAGTTCTAACATATTAACCATTTGACCGAACGTAAGGACATTTACGGCAAGCCAAATAGGCGGATATTTTGATTGATCAATTTTTAATTTTTCATCTATTTCAGAATTAGAAGATTTCCTTAACTCAATCAACAAATTTTTTTTGAATTTATTTTCACTATACCGAAGATAGTGCTTACAATACTCCTCTTTATTACACCAATTTGAGAAATTAAGATAGCCATAACTATTTAAATTACTCCTACCTAAAACATAAGCTATCTTTGTTTTTAACGCAACCTCAATATCTTCAATTGCGTGTAATAAGTTTAACCTCAAATTTTTATCTTGATAATATCTTGAAATAACAATTTCAAATTTAGTATTTTGGTAATCAATAATTTTCTGTGTACCATTCTTTCTTATCTTTGCAAATGGTTTAGCAAATTCTTTAATTTTATAGTAGGAAACCATTGACAAACTATTTATTGCCTTGCTCCTAGATGCGTCGTTCTCAAAACACATTGACCTTGATTCAAGGAGTGTTATTTGTTCTTCATAGCTTTTATGTTCAAAATGCTCAATCATAGTATTCTCACTTAACATTTTTATAAAAAAACCTCCCATCAGAACGTATCTGCGCATATGCGTGGGAGGCCATTGATATCTTTCATGATAATTATATTATATAAACTTCAAAAAAACAACTATTTTTATCATTTTTTTATATTTTTCATCAAGTTTAGTATGTTTTATCATAGATTAGCTAGATACTGCTACTTTGCTTTTTCTAGTAAAAATGTTGTATACTTTAAGTAAAGAGAATTGATTTCGTACCCCTTGTCCGTTTTCACGGTCGGCACTATAGTCAGTTCTCTTTTTTTATGCTCTGTTAATGCTCCCAAACTTGCAGCTCTCCGCCTCTATGTATCTCAGCAAAGTTAAGTACGCCCATTCGCTTATAAAGGTTGTATTGAGTTATACTATATCCCATCTTTTTGGCTTTCTCTGTTGCAAATCGTTTCCGAGATTCGGTGAATCTGCAGAAATTCTCAATAAAACACTGACGAGCTGTACAGTGTTCTATGGCGTTAATATCAGCAATACAAATAGTCAAAGTGTTTTCTATCTGCTCGGCAAACTTTCCCTTGATGTTATGAGGCTTTATAATCACTTTCCATGCCTTTTCATCTATGCTTATGAAGTTCCATGCCTGAGCCATTCGATAGGCTCTACCTAAAAGTTCCATACGCTCGGTTACGTTCTTTGTCGTCCTGCGCGTGTTTAATTTCAATATTCTCAACTCCTATTAGTTCAATCAATTATTTAAGCCATTCATCCAAAGACTATCACCTTTTCTAGTATAGTTCACAAACCTTTGATAGTGCTTATAATACCGTTGGCGTTTCATAAACTTAGGTCGTGCAGGAAAAGCATCAAACATATAGCCGCCACGTTTAGGACTCCAACCCGGCTCTACCTTTCTAGCTTCTCTCAATGCTCGCTCCCAGTAGTATTGGCAGTCTGTCTTGCTGCGGTTTAGGGTTTGCTTATGTACTTGTTGGCATGATCCGCAACCATAAAGTATAAGCTGCTTATAGAGTATTCTACACCGCCGGCCACAAAGAGGGCATAGAAAGAAGTAGCGGCTGCCCCCTTTAGTTCCAGGTATTTTAGTCAAATTAAAGTAATCTTTATCAAAGGTGATACATAAGTTTTCTAAGTCTATTTCTAGCTTTCTGCCGGCTAGTTCAGCTATACCATGGGAGATATTATTGATTTTCATAGGCTTTATAAATGTTTCTATTGCTAACTGCTTCATTATCTCCCCCTATATAGAAAAACCCAAAACTATTGACTTGATAACAAAAAGGGGATTGTTCCCCCTAACTCCATACTATAAGCCATGGCGGACTTTATCACGCAACTTATTATATAATTCTGGATCACTATTAAAAAGGTCAACACGCTCTGAGTAATTCATTTTCTTAAACTCTTTGACTTTTTCGTTAAAGTTGGCTTCTTCCTGTGAATTGACTAGTCTATCCAGTTTCTTGTTAATGTTTTCAATAAACTCTTTTTGATGTGCTTCTTCTTCAACCTCACGGATCGTTTCTTCTAATTTTTTATCAATCATATTTATTATTCTCCTTCAAAACTGTTAACACGATTCACAAAATACGCCAAATCATCTTTTGGATCTAAATAGCGGTGTTGATTGCCCATGTAACAAGCTATACCACTGTAGATATAAGGCTTACTTACTCCGCTATATTCTGGTGACGTATTCAGGCGGTCAAATAATTCTTCAATACCTGTTTCTCTTACTTCGTCTGCCAATCTTTTAGCAGTATTTTTGTAATTTTCGTTATAATTCGCGATCAATTCCAAAAGCTCAATAGATTTCTCTTTGATTTCTTGACGCTGACGCTTCACTGTTTCATCTTGCTCTAATGCTGTTTCTAAATAACCTGAGGCATTGATTTTTCTAGCGTCTGCTACGATTGAGTCAATCCGTTCTTTCTCAAGTTTTGTTCTTTGTTCTTTCATATCAGCAATATACTTTTCTTTTGCATTAATAGCTTGAAAATCTTCAAATGTTTGTACATCCGCTTTCTTGGATTTAATAGCCTTGACTTCTTTCTCTACTTTCTCAATTTCCTCATCAAAGCGATCAAAAATCTCTAATTGAGTCCGTACTTTGTCCATCTGGTTTTTTACTTCTTGCAATGTTGGCATTTCTTTTTCCTCCATCCTTTCCAAAAACAAAAGAGGCATAGCCAAAATAGATTACTCTACTTTATGCTATACCTCTGATTTTTTCAGTCAGTATTCTTTTTTATATTGTGTTGTTTCAGACTCCACGCTGGAGACAATCTCGCCATCTTGTATTTTTAGCGTTACGCTTCCAAACTTCGGGATCTCTAACAGTTTTATTCTACCATAATTTCTAAAATAAATAAAGCCTTCTTGTATTTCCATGTTTATCTTCTCCCGCTATCCCTTAAGCTCCTCCTCAGGTTGCTTGTAATAGTCTTTGAAGCTGTCACAAATACGCTTGAAAGTCTCGTTTAGCTTGTTATCCTCCACATACTCAGCTACTAGCATGCCTTTATCCTTGTAGGTTATTGAGATTACAGGCTGGCAATATGTTCCAGTCATATATCCCAGTAGCGCGCGACCTGCTGTTTGGGCTGTCTGACAGTCTGCGAAAGAGTGAGTAAATGTAAATGTTTTTGCTTTCTCTGAAATAGTTTTTAGTGTCATTTTGTCTGTCTCCTTATTTCTTCAGTTCTTCAAATTGAACGAAATCAAGTACATCTTTTATTCCTGCAATAGATCTGCCGCGATAACTATCAAGAGGCGGGGATGGGATAGATGGAGTGTTCATAATGTCATAGGTCAGGAGTCTTGTCATTTCATCAAACTGATTATAAATTTCTCCTGATTTTGCTGATAGTTCACGTAATGAATTGTACAGCGGTTTAGCCTTTTCAATCAGCTTCTCACTCTCTTCTCTTGCTGCGGCATGAATCCTATCTTGATATTCTTTGCATTCTTCGGATGTGATTTCCTGAGTAGACTCCAATTTCTTGAGTTTATCATTAAGAAGCTTCTGAGTCTGCTTTAAGTGCCACTGTTCCTCTGTTTTTTCAGACAAGATTTTATAGTCAGTTTTTCTTTCTGCTTCTTCCTTCTCTGCTTCCTTTTCCTTTATGTCTTTAGATAGCGACTCTATTTGCTGGCGCAATCTATCGCATTCTTGGTTTTTGTTTGCAACAATCGCTGTCAATTCAGCTTTGATTTGATTTAGTGTTTCAGTCATTTCTTTGTCTCCGTTTCTTTGATTAAAAATTCCTCTTCATGCGTTTGTCTGTGATACCGGCCATAGTGAATACATTCCCCTCTGACCGTTTGCCAATCCGACTGACTAGCTTAGGATTGTAGATTTGTGCTAGCTCTTTACCAGTATGATTTGTGTTGATGATTGTTGTTTCTCGCTTGTCAAAGATTTTGAAAAGAAAAGTCTGCACCCAGTTATTAGCTTCTCGTTTTTGAGAAGTCATGGCGCTTTCTGTTCCTAAGTCATCAATGAAAAGATAGTCAACAGAAGTAAGCAGCTTAACAGCATCATCTTCTGTAAAGTCGCTTATTTTATCTTGCCATCCTGACTGTATGCGTGTGACTATCTCAGCAATGCTGACAAATAACACGCGCTTAGAATCCTCTTTGCTATGGTAGCCCTCGTTGATTGCTCGAGCAAGGGAGTAGCACAAGTGGCTTTTGCCTACTCCTGGCGGGCCAGTAATGATAGTATTTCCTCGCATACCGTCTAAGTATTGTTTGGCTTGTTTTATGGCAAAATCTTTTGCTGCTTTCTCTTTTGGAGTCTCAGCTTTGAAATTCTCAAAAGTGGCATTCAAAATTTCATTTGTCACCGTACTATCTCTTTCAAATACTCGATAGGCTTCGAGATTGGCATTGCGTCGTATAGTAGCTATTAGGTTTTGATTGTCTGGTTCCATAAAATCAAGTTCAAAATCCTCTTTGCTGTGGTTTAATGATTCCATTTTTTCACCTCTTAGCCTAGATTTCCACCAAATGGATCAGTAATGCTTGCTGTTTTCTGCGCGTGTCCTTTATCAGCTATATAGCGCTGTTGTTCTTCGTCTTGCTGTGCAACGGTCTTTATACCGTTTTGAGTCCAGTTCTTCAAGATAGTATTGACATAACCAAAGGAGCGTTTACCATTGTCAGCAGCTTTATCAATAGCTAGTTTAATTAAATCTAGTTCTAGCTTATCTTGCGTGTGGTAGTCCATTAGTTGTTGATATTGTACTCCGTCAATAACTCCAATTCTAGATTGATAATATTTAGAGATTTCAGCAGAAGCAGATATTTTTTCTCTATCTCTTTCTTCTGACTCTAACTCTATCTCTTTCTCTATATCTATCTCTTTCTCTATCTCTGTCTTACACGTAGTTAACGTTGTAAGATTTTCGGATAACATTGTAAGATTGTTCTTCTTTTCTTTCTGTTCTTTACGGTATTGTCGCATATAGGCAGCTTGGTTAGTTTCCTGTTGTACCAAGGCTTTAGCCTGTGCCATCTCTGCATTGCTATCACTATCAACTTGAATAAGTCCGCACTGTGTGAAATAGCTAAGCGTCATCCGTATATCATCTTCTGACACATCAAGTTTTAAGGCTAATTCTTCCGCAAGATCGTTGAAGTATCCCTCATAATATAAAATACAGTCACTTTCTAAGCTTTCAAGCATTAAACGGATATAAATAACCGTCATAGTATAGCCGCCGGCTATGTTTTTAAGCTTTTTAATAAAAATATTATCAAAAAACTTTTTATCGACTTTTAGCCAAAAATATACTTTTGTTTTAGCCATGTTCCACCCCCAAAAATATTAGAATATCGCTTACTCTGTAAAAGACTTTTCGTGTGTCCTCTACTGGTGGCTGATAGCGTCTCAATCCGGCACGCTCCCAGCGCTGCAGTGTCCGGGCTGTGATACCTAGTTCCTCTTTAATCTGTCGGGGTGTCATTAGTCCTAGCTGTCTAGGTGTGGGCTGTTTACTGACTTTTAGAAAGTCAGCAACTAACTTTAGAATGCCCTGATTTAAGCTATTTTCGCTTTCTTTACTCAGACTGAACAATAACTATTACCCCCTATTCAGAAAGGCCTTATAGCTCTCTAAATCGGCATTTAAGAGCACGTTAAGGCGGACTTGTTCTTTTTGTACTTGGTTTTTCAAAGGTTTGACCCCGTTTATCAGTTCTGCCTTACTGGCTGGGATATAGTAGCCACTGTGAGGGATAAGACGAGCTCCGATAATCGGAATCTTGTATCGAGTTATTAAGTGACTGATAATCTCTTGGACGGCTCGCTTTTCGATTTTCAAAATTTTAGCAATCTCAGCGCCTGTAATGGCATTCTCACCCCCAACCTTGATTAGATTGAGAACTCGCTTATAATTCTCTGGCATAGTTGTCTGTGTCATTTCACACCTCGCTTTTATTTTGTTTCAGGTTTTCAATTTCCTTAGCCATTCTGTGGATGGTTTTCTGTTGCTCTTCCAAAATTCCAATGATTCTGCCTATATCGGCATTAGTCCTAACAGCAAACTCACAAACCATACTGCTGAATGATTCATCATTCTTGGACTTTGTTTGGCTCTTTTTCTGTTCTTGTAGCTCTTTCATATACTCAGAGAAACTGAGAATATTGTTGTTTGGTTCGAATTTATCGGCCATTTTCTTGTTCCTCGCTTTTATAGTGCTTATTTTCCGCATTGTTGGATAAGTGATTGTTTTTCTTCTTCGCTAACTGTATCAGCTACAAAAAGCACGTCTAGTTCTTTAACGTAAAATGCGTTACGATTTAGTTTGTTGTGGTCAAAGATTGAGATTTCCATGTTCTTGTCTCCTTTAGTTGTACTTGCGTCCGGCAAGTTGAATATAAGCCCCGTATTCGGGGTTTAGTTCCTCGGTGGTATATTCTACCGTCTGAGTGTTTTTCGTCGCTCTGAGGGGCGCTGGTGAGCTCTGAGAGCCTTTTAGATGCCATAGCTTCCAGATTAGGAAAAGCAAAAGCAATACAAAGACGATTGCTTGCCCTGGCGTCATGTCAATTTCTTGGATCATAGCTTTATCCTTTTTGAATTGTTTGGCAGTTAGAGATGCCTGCTCTCTGCGGTAGCATTTTTCAATAGCCTATGTTATAATTTAGCTATAAAATCTTTACTAAAACCCTTTTAATAACAGCTTGCCTGCTTGTTAATTTGTTTTGGTGATAGTGTTGAAAGCCTTGCTGATTTGGTCGTCTGTTAAGGCTTTTTTGTTGCTCTCACGCGCCTTGTGGTGCGTTTTCTTTTGGTCTGAATACCATAGACTTGATATCCTGATAGCTCATGTTTAAGCCAATCATGGCGATAGCCATATCTTCCAAAGCTTGGTATCTGACTAGATCGGTACTGGTTAAGCTGTCAATACCTGTAAGACCGCCACGCGCTTCCACTAGTTGCTTTTTATTCATTCCACTAGCGCCTTTGAGCAGTAGATTGTTTATTGTACTGTGAGGATGCTTAGGAGCGACTGGCCATGTCTCTATACTATCGTGTAAGGTTTTTCGTTTAGGCTTTTCTAAAGCACGCTGCAGCTTGAACTTTGCTAGCTCGTCCCGCATTTCAAAGAATGCTTTGACTAGGTTTGTCTTGAACTCAACAACTTGCGGTGTGTTCTCTAAGTAAGTGATTAGTAGTGTAGCTTGTTGCTCATTTAAACGATAGACCTTTTTAGGTCGTCCTTTTCCGTCTAATTTATGGATTTCAAATCCATAAAATCCAAACGCCGTAAATCGCTCTTTGTGATTTCTTAGTAGGCGTGTTACAGTGTGGTGTTGTACCTCAGCACATTCAGCGATTATCTCGCTTGTAGTGTACGGCTCTTTCTTACCGTCCATGTAGACTAGGTTCATGATTTCCCTCCTGACTATTCCTCTGGTGTTAGTAGTTCGTCAAGTGTAACTCCTAGATAGTTAGCGACCTTTTGTAAAGTTTCTATATCTGGGCGTTTAGTACGTTCATAGTACAAGGCAGTCAGGGCACTTTTAGATAACCCTGTCGCCTTTGCAACGTGTGAAACCTTTTCGCGCTTTTTGGCCAGCAATACACGCATGTTATTTTGCATTGTAGTTCCTCCGTGTTTTTATCTAATAGCACCTTTTCTCGGTGCATAATGGTATAATAGCACTTTATTTTTTCGTTGTCAAGCGTTATTTATGTTGTGTTGTACTTTTTTTCGGTGCTATGATATAATGCTTAAGAAAGGTACACTATTATGAATAGAATAAAAGAAATACGACAAAAAGAAGGCTTATCACAACAAGCGCTAGCGAAAAAAATCGGAGTGTCTTATCGAACCATTCAAAACTGGGAAAATGGTGTAAACCAAATCAAACTAGATAAAGCCCAGCAACTAGCTAACTTCTTCAGGGTTGGTGTTGGTTATTTGCTTGGTTACAATGATGAAGAAAAAGAAAAACAAATAACTAAAGCCAAAAAAGCTATTATCAAAGAAATTCAAGATCTTTCCGATTATGCCAAAAACAACGATATTGCAGAGCAAATAGATAACGTTATCCAAAACGAGGGGCTAGGAGAGTTTCTTTACAACTTAAAAAATGTATTTTTTCAGATTGAAAGCAAAAAGGAATATTCTGATGCTGAAAAAGAAGCTCTAAACCGATTAGACCATGAAATTTTAGCGTTTATTGATATGTTGTTTGAGAAACGTTTGCTTATTCAAAAACACTTAAATGATCTAAAATACTGAGGAACACTTTAGCAACTAACCCACGCGCCACAATATCAACAATAATGCGCGTGATTTCTAAAACTTAAACAAGTCAGCTATATCAAACACACTAAAGACAGAAAGGAAACTAAATGACCTATAAACAAGATTATCTGGATGATATTCTGATCCGTATGGCCTATCATTCCAGTGGGATTGAGGGGAATACTATATCTCTTCCCGAAACGGTCAGCATCATCTTAGAAAGCACCCTGCCAGGGAAGCACAAGAGTATTAGAGAGTTCTACGAGATAGAGAACCACAAGCAGGCTTTTTCTTTGTTGCTAGATTGCTTGGCTAATAACGCTCCTTTGACTGTAGGGCTGGTGCAAGATTTCCATGCGCTATTGACAGACCGCCTGCAGCACGATAGAGGGCAGTTTAAAGCTGTTCAGAATGCTATCATAGGGGCTGAATTTAAGACAGCTTCACCAGAGGAAACGCCTTTTTTGATGACTCAATGGGCGGACAATACAGCTTATAGACTAGATGCGGCAAAGAGTGAGCGTGAGATAGTAGAAATACTGGCTGATACTCATATCCAGTTCGAGCGTATTCACCCTTTTAGTGATGGGAATGGGCGTACTGGCCGCTTGGTTCTGATGTACTTAGCCATGAAGTACCTAGGTTCTCCGGTCATTATCAGTAAGGATGACAGGGCGGAGTATATGGAGCTTTTAGCCAATCAAAATATCCAAGGGCTGGCCAACTTATTGCAGCAGTCACTAGATGACGAAAGGGAGAGAATGAGCCAGTTTTAGCGCTGGACTACTTTTGTACAAAATAATTAAAACAACCACCGACGAAGTCATGATACAAGAAGAGTATCTGAAATTCGTTGATGGGCATTAGGAGGTTATTATGGGATTTTTTAGCGCACTGTTTGGTAAACGGGATAAGATAGCACCCAGCAGTTATAGTATTAGGGGAATAGACTATTACACTCCAGAGTATTATAGACTTTTGAGCAGCGACCCTGATATTTCTAAAATATACGGCCGAGATCATACTTTCCCAAATTATAGTGATACTTATGTTACTGATGAAAATTTTAAACTTAGAGAACTGCTTTTGTTAGTCTGGTGGGGAAAACCAAAGAACGGAAGAAAATCGACTGTCTCTATTCCAAAGTATTTCTTTTCTGACTATAATTTAAACGCAGAGAAACTAACTCGCATTTTCAAGTCAAAAGGTCTAATTGCTGATGTAGGAGATAGAACCTTACTGACAGAAAAAGGACAAGAGTTATATGAGAAGTACAAAGCGTTGTGGGAAATTCATTCTGTGAAACAGTATCCGACCAATCTTGATATTGACTTTCCAAATTGGAATAAAGAGCATTTTGAATTGGAACTGTACCGGATGGAATTGAAATATTACAAAGCGCACGCTAAATACTGCAAGAAAATGATTGACTTTTTCAATTCATTCAACGCCCCTGCTTCTGCACAAGAAATCCAAAACGAGATTAACTACTATGTGAATGACAGGAATAGCGACCTTTCCAAAGTCAATGACTATCAAGAGAAAATTGCCATAATGGAAGAAAGAATAAACGATAAAAAAGACAAGCTCGAAATCTTATCAGGAGAATAGCACTATATCTTAAAACTCAATATAACCTCTTTTAAGCCCCTTGTTTTTATCTCTGGTATATTTTATTGACCGACCTTTTAAAATCGAATAAAGAGGCTGTATCGTAGCTTCTCGCATGATATAAACCTAATTCAATCTAAAACCTTTTTAATAATAGCTTGCCTGCTGATGGAAAGGTATATCATGAAAATAGTAGAAGTCAAAAAGAAAGACGGTAGCAAAGTGTACCGAGCAAGTGTTTATCTGGGAGTGGATCAGGTAACAGGTAAGAAAGTAAAGACTAGTATCACTGGACGGACAAGAAAAGAGGTTAAGAGCAAAGCCCAGCACGCGCAGTTTGATTTTAAAACTCATGGATCGAGAGTCAAAAAGACGGTACAGGTTAAGACCTACAAAGAGCTTGCTGCCCTATGGCTAGAAAGTCACAAGCTTACAGTTAGACCGCAAACTTTTGCAGTAACTAGGAGACAAGTTAATCATCATCTTATCCCTGAGTTTGGGAGTATGAAGATAGACAAGATAACGCCTAGCAGCATTCAGGAGTTTATAAACGAGCTAGCTCCTAAACTTGTAAATTTTAAGGAGATTAACTCAATTAACAGAAGAATACTGCAGCATGGAGTAACTTTGCAACTGTTGACCTCTAACCCTGCGCGTGATGTGATTCTGCCTAAGAAGCAAAAGAAAGGCAGAGAAGCTGTTAAGTTCATAGAGCCAGATAACTTAAAGGCGTTTATCGATTACGCTGAAAAGCTATCTACAAAGAGCTATAAGCATTATTACCGCTTTGTGGTCTTTAAGTTACTACTGGCCACAGGCTGCCGCATTGGAGAGTTGGCGGCCCTGGAATGGTCGGATATTGACCTAAAGGAAAAGACAATCACAATCAGTAAAACCTACAGCCAAGAAATTCGGATGATAGGGGAAACAAAGACAAAAGCAGGTACTCGAAAGATAAGCATAGATTCCAAAACTGCGCTGATGCTGAGGCAGTACCAGAATCGTCAGCGCCTAATGTTCTTAGAAGTTGGGGCTCAAGCTCCGTCTGTTGTCTTTGCCACTACGGTTAGAGAGTATCTGCCAAGGCATTCTCTCCAACAGATTATTGATAAGCGTTGCGAGACATTAGGCATCCCACGTTTCACTTGTCACGCTTTCCGCCATACTCACGCTAGTTTATTGCTTAATGCTGGTATCAGCTACAAGGAGTTGCAATATAGGTTAGGACATTCTAATATATCCATGACCTTAGATGTGTATAGTCACCTCTCCAAGGACAAAGAGAAAGAAGCTGTTTCATATTATGAAAAAGCTATAAATAGTCTATAAGTCCACAAAAAGGTGAACAATTTTATAAAACAACTTATTTACAAGGGTTATAAACCTTATTAAATCAACGTTTGAAAGGATAATAAAAGAAAATATGACGAAAATCCGCGGATTCGAGCTGGTTTCCAGCTTTACAAATGAAGATTTATTGCCAAAGAGAGAGACAGCTCACGCAGCTGGCTACGACTTGAAAGTGGCAGAGCGCACCCTCATTGCGCCAGGGGAGATTAAGCTGGTTCCGACTGGTGTCAAGGCCTATATGCAGCCGAGCGAGGTGCTTTATCTTTACGATCGCTCGTCCAATCCTCGTAAAAAAGGCCTAGTCTTGATTAACTCCGTTGGGGTTATTGATGGCGACTACTATAGCAATCCTGGAAACGAAGGCCATATCTTTGCCCAAATGAAGAATATCACGGATCAGGAAGTCGTCCTTGAAGTTGGCGAACGTGTAGTGCAGGCTGTCTTTGCACCATTTCTGATTGCTGATGGAGATGAAGCGGAAGGTGTGCGGACCGGTGGATTTGGGTCGACAGGACATTAGTATGAAAATCATTTTTATCCGTCACGGAGAGCCAGATTATTCACTTTTGGAAGAGGCCGGCTATACTGGATTTAGACTAGATTTGGCACCCTTGTCGGCTGCTGGTCGTCGGATGGCGACAGAGGCCGCTGCTAATCCTTTGCTGGAACAGGCGGAAATTCTGATTTCCTCTTCTGTGACGCGGGCTTTGGAGACGGCCTCCTATCTGATTCGAGACCGCCAACTACCGCTTTTTGTGGAACCTTTTCTGCATGAATGGCAGGTATATGAGAGTGGGACAGAAAAGTTTGAGCAGGCTCGGAAGTTATTTTTTGAGAATAATGGTTCTCTTCCTGCAGGAAGTCCTGTCCGGTATGAAACGGCTGAGCAGATGAAAGCCCGCTTTTTCAGTGCCTTAAGCAAATACAGAGACTACGAGACGGTAGCTCTTGTAGCCCATCGCATGCTCATCCGCCAGTTTGTAGCTGATCAGCAGATTGATTTTTGCCAGTTTGTTGAATGTGAACTGAAGTTTTAATGTTTCGTTGTAAAAAGAATCTTAATAAAAGGATTTTGAGATAGAAGAAAATATGAAAGAATTTAAGAACAAGGACTATGCAACAGAAATTCGTCAGAAAATTCCAGGCTATGATGTGATGCTAGATGTGATTTTCCGAGGAGTATTGCTTAGGTTAGCACCCAGTTTAAAAGTCGATAAGGTGTTAGCTTTGGCAAGCCAGACGGATGAGCTGAATGGTTTGGCATCCTTATTTCCTAAGGCCGGATTGACGGTAGTAGAGCCAAGTGAGGCGATGCTACAAGAGCTTAAAAGACAGGCTCATCTGCCTCAAGCGGAGTATCTTAATAGTCGGTTTGAAGAAGCAGTGCTGCCTTCTGCTTATCAGATTTGTTCTTGCTTGCTAGTATTGCAGTTTGTTGAAAATCCCAGCTTATTTCTTCGAAAAATTTATGATTCTTTAAGTGAAGATGGCCTTCTGATTCTTAGCTTTTTTTCCAACCAGCAACTGGGCTATTGGAAAACACTTGCTTCAGAGCTAGGAGCTAATCAGCAACAAGTTCAGCGTACTTATGAGAATCAAGCTGGTGTGATGAATTCCCTCTCGCCTCAAGAAGTTGCAGACATGCTGGAAGAGGCTGGCTTTACTAATATAGAGCAGGTGTGTCAGATCTTATCTACTTTTGTTTGGATTATTAGAAAATAAGGAGAATCACCATCGTTAAGAAAAAAACGACCTTTGTCTGTCAAAATTGTGAATATCATTCGCCCAAGTACCTAGGCCGCTGTCCTAACTGTGGCTCTTGGTCTTCTTTCGTTGAGGAAGTAGAGGCTGCAGAGGTCAAGCATGCCCGTGTTTCCTTGACAGGCGAAAAGACCCGGCCCATGAAGCTGGCTGAGGTCACTTCGATTGATGTCAATCGGACCAAGACGGAAATGGATGAGTTCAACCGTGTGCTGGGTGGTGGAGTCGTGCCTGGCAGTCTGGTTCTGATTGGTGGAGATCCTGGTATCGGGAAGTCCACCCTGCTATTGCAGGTATCCACTCAGCTTTCTCATCAGGGCACCGTTCTCTATGTCAGCGGGGAGGAATCAGCTGAGCAGATTAAGCTGCGGGCGGAACGCCTCGGTGATATTGACAGTGAATTTTATCTCTACGCCGAGACCAATATGCAAAATATCCGCACAGAGATTGAAAAGATTAAGCCGGATTTTCTGATTATTGACTCCATTCAGACAGTTATGTCGCCGGAAATTTCCAGTGTCCAAGGCTCCGTCTCTCAAGTCCGAGAGGTGACAGCCGAGCTCATGCAGCTGGCCAAGACCAATAATATCGCGACCTTTATCGTTGGTCACATGACCAAGGAAGGAACCTTAGCTGGTCCTCGAACGCTAGAGCACATGGTGGATACCGTGCTTTATTTTGAGGGCGAACGTCAGCACACTTTCCGTATCTTGAGAGCAGTCAAGAACCGCTTTGGCTCAACCAATGAGATTGGTATTTTTGAGATGCAATCTGGCGGGCTAGTTGAGGTTGTCAATCCAAGTGAAGTCTTTCTGGAAGAGCGTCTGGACGGCGCGACAGGTTCATCTATCGTCGTGACTATGGAAGGAACGCGGCCGATTTTGGCAGAGGTGCAGGCTTTGGTGACACCGACCATGTTTGGCAATGCCAAGCGAACCACGACTGGACTGGACTTTAACCGAGCCAGCCTTATCATGGCGGTTCTGGAAAAACGGGCAGGGCTCCTCCTGCAAAATCAAGACGCCTACCTCAAATCAGCTGGTGGTGTCAAGCTAGATGAGCCAGCCATTGATTTGGCAGTAGCGGTCGCCATTGCTTCCAGCTACAAGGATCTGCCTACCAATCCTCAAGAGTGCTTTATCGGTGAAATTGGCCTGACTGGAGAAATTCGCCGGGTTAATCGCATCGAGCAGCGCATCAACGAAGCAGCAAAGCTGGGCTTCACTAAAGTCTACGTTCCTAAAAACTCTCTGAACGGCCTCAAAGTTCCAGACAATATCCAAGTCATTGGTGTGACGACGATTGGGGAAGTTTTAAAGAAGGTATTTTCTTGATTAAAGTAGTATTGCGAAAAGTTGTTGTGCGTGCTATAATATTGCTAGAAAAAAAGGATTTATCTGGAATTTCCTATAAGTTGTTTTTCCAGATTTTTTAGGAGGATAATCAACCATGGTAGATCATCGTATGAATGTTTCTATTACCAACAATGCTCAATTTCCCTTAGCGGAGATTGCCTTAGATGTATCAGAGTCTGTTCGTATTCAGACCGGGAGCATGATATACCACACTCCCAACGTTGTCTTGAATGCCAAAGTGAATGCAGAGTCTCAATCAATCTTTGGCAAGGCAATCCAAGCTGTGGGCCGTTCTATGGCTTCTGGCGAAGGAGTGTTTATCACTGAAGCAACTGCTCAATCAAATAACGGTCGTCTAGCCTTAGCACCTAATGTACCTGGTCAGATTGTTGCTCTGGAACTAGGTGAAAAGCAATACCGCCTTAATGATGGGGCTTTTCTGGCTATGGATGGCTCTGCCTCTTATACTTTGGAGACGCAGTCGGTAGGTCGAGCTCTCTTTGGTGGCCAAGGAGGCTTTTATGTGATGAGTACCCAAGGTCAGGGGACACTCTTGGTAAATTCCTTTGGCTCGATTCAAAAGGTAGAGCTGCATAATGATAGGATAACGATTGACAATGCCCACGTAGTAGCATGGAGCCGAGAGTTGGAATATGATATTCATTTAGAAAATGGTTTATGGCAGTCCATGGGGACTGGTGAAGGAGTGGTTAATACCTTCTATGGAACTGGGGAAATTTACATCCAAAGTCTCAATATTGAAACCTTTGCAAATGTTCTTCGCCCACACCTGCATATTGACAATTCTTGAAAATTTCTAGGAGAGACTCAGGCAGTCTCTTCTTTTTTGATGCTTGAGTTTTCCTTTGTCCAAAATATATGAAAATGTTATAATCAAGTCATAATAAGAAGGAGGCATTTCTTATGCGATTTTCTATGGACAGTAATATGCAGTTTCCCTTGGTTGAGTTGTCGCTCAATCAAGGAGAAACCGTCTTTATCCAGCGTGGTAGCATGGTCTACCACACGCCGAATGTGACCCTGAATACCCAGCTCAATGCCAGTGGTTCTGGCTTGGGACGTTTTGTCAAGGCTGTAGGGCGGTCAATGGTTTCTGGTGAAAGTACCTTTATTACTCAGGCTGTTGCCCAGTCTGATAATGGCTACCTTGCTTTGGCGCCAGATTCTCCTGGCCAAGTCATTCCTCTTCAGCTAGGCGAAAAGCAATATCGACTTAATGACGGCGCCTTTCTAGCTCTTGATGGTACGGCTTACTATACCATGGAGCGCCAGTCTGTTGGCAAGGCTCTCTTTGGCGGTCAAGGCGGTCTCTTCGTTATGACGACCCAAGGACAGGGCACTCTTTTGGCTAATGCCTTTGGATCTATTAAGAAAATTGAGCTTCATAACCAAGAAGTAACAATTGACAATGCCCATGTAGTAGCTTGGAGCCAGTCTTTGAACTACAATATTCATCTGGAAAATGGCTTCTGGCAGTCTATCGGAACGGGAGAAGGAGTGGTCAACACCTTCCAAGGTACTGGTGAAGTCTATGTGCAAAGTCTCAATCTTCAAACCTTTGCAGGCTCACTCAGCAAGTATATTCCAAGAAGCTCATAACAAATAAAACTAGGACAGAAAACCAGATTAGATGCTGGGTTTGACTGTCCTATTTTTTGTAACAAAGCCGAGAACTGACAAATAGTAGAAAAGATGGTAAGATAATATAAAATTATTTGAATATCAAAGTACCAGTAAGGGGAAAGAATGTCATATTTTGAAAACTTTATGAAGGCCAATCAAGCCTTGAAAAGGCAACGGCCGCCTTTATGATTTAGCTGTTAGCACCATCGGATGCGAACTCGTTCGTGGCATTTTTGGCGGATTAAAGAAACGTTAGGAGAATAAAGTGACAATTACTATAAAACCTTATCAGAAATTGGATAAAGAGGCTGTTTTAGAATTATCAATTCAAGCTTGGTCTCCAGTTTTTCCAAAAATGGAAAAAGGAGTTCCTAAGTTTGTTTATGATAATTTTTATCCTCAAGGGTGGGAAAAAAGGCAAATCAATGATCTAACAGCAGTCTTAAATGAAGAGAGTCAGTTTGCCTGGTTAGCTTTTCTGGAGGAAGAATTAGTCGGATGGATTCACATTCGCTTGCACCCTGAGGATAAGATGGGTGAGATTTATATCCTAGCTGTTGCTCCAAGATATCAGCGTCAAGGTATTGGAAAAGCGCTCATGACCTATGCTTGTGATCAGATTAAACAAAAAGGAATGGAAATGGTCATGGTTGAGACGGGTGGTGATCTAGGTCATGCACCGGCTCGTAAAACCTATGAGAACTTTGGTTTTGAACAATGGCCCGTTGCTCGCTACTTTAAGAAGTTATAACTCACGGCTCTTTGTCAACTGTAGTGGGTGATAAAAGCTAGCACAGAGAGCAGTTCATATAGGTTCTCTCTTTTTTGAAGTTAGGGAAGTTCTAAAGCCAAAACCTAGTATGATAAGGTTAATTCGTTTGAACATCAAATAATATAATTAGTCAGGAGTCAAAATGTCATATTTTGAAAACTTTATGAAGGCCAATAAAGCTTATGTAGATTTGCATGGGACAGCACATCTGCCGATCAAGCCCAAGACCAAGGTAGCAATCGTGACCTGCATGGACTCTAGGCTCCACGTGGCTCAGGCTCTAGGACTGGCACTAGGAGACGCCCATATCTTGCGCAATGCCGGCGGTCGGGTGACGGAGGACATGATTCGCTCGCTGGTTATTTCCCAGCAGCAGCTAGGAACGCGGGAAATCGTAGTTTTGCATCATACAGACTGCGGGGCACAGACCTTTAAGAATGAGGATTTTACGGCCTATCTTCATAAAGAGCTAGGTGTCGATGTCAGCGAACAGGACTTTTTGCCATTTACAGATGTAGAGGAAAGTGTGCGTGAGGATATGGCCTTGCTGCGGCAGTCGCCGCTGATCCCAGCTGATGTAAAAATCTCAGGTGCGGTTTATGATGTAGATACTGGTCGAATGACAGTTGTTGAGGAATAGTTGGGAAGTCAATTTCTTTGTCTGCGCATCAGCATTGAAATTGGCTCCTTTTTTATGTTAAAATAGAGAAACGATTTTAATTAGTTAGGATAATGTTATGATTCTTTCCATTATTTCTCAGGGATTGGTTTGGGCCGTCCTAGGTCTAGGTATTTTTATGACCTTCCGGATTCTGGGCTTTCCTGATATGACGACAGAAGGCTCCTTCCCCTTGGGCGGGGCGGTGGCTGTTACCTTGATTACCAAGGGAGTCAATCCTTTTCTAGCAACAGTAGCGGCTGTTTTAGCGGGCTGTGCTGCGGGTGCCGTGACAGGTCTACTCTATACAAAGGGGAAAATTCCGACCTTACTTTCTGGGATTTTGGTCATGACTTCCTGCCACTCCATCATGCTGATGTTGATGGGTCGTGCCAATCTGGGGCTTTTAGGCAGCAGTAAAATTCAGGATATTCTGCCCTTTTCAGGGGAAGTCAATGACCTCTTGACTGGTTTGATTTTTGTCAGTCTGGTGATTGCAGCCCTGCTCTTTTTCTTGGATACTAAGCTAGGGCAGGCTTATATCGCGACTGGAGATAATCCGGACATGGCTCGCAGTTTTGGGATCAATACTGGCCGCATGGAGTTGATGGGACTGATTCTATCAAACGGATTGATTGCTCTGGCTGGAGCGCTGATTGCCCAGCAGGAAGGCTATGCAGATGTTTCCCGCGGGATTGGAGTAATCGTAGTTGGTCTGGCCAGTCTTATCATTGGCGAGGTACTCTTCCAGAGTCTGACCTTGGCAGAGCGGCTGATTACCATTGTGGTTGGTGCGATTGCCTATCAGTTCTTGATCTGGGGTGTCATTGCTCTCGGCTTTAATACCAACTATCTCCGTCTCTACAGTGCGGTAATTCTGGCCGTCTGTCTCATGATTCCAACCCTGAAAAATAAATTCTTTAAAGGAGCCAAGTTAAGCAAATGACAGCGATTGTAGAATTAAGAAATGCAACCAAGCTTGTAAAGAGCGGCTTTGATGAAGAAAAAATCATCCTAAATGATGTTTCTTTAGACATTCACGAGCATGATTTTATTACAATTTTAGGTGGAAACGGTGCAGGAAAGTCAACCCTGTTCAATGTCATTGCCGGAACTCTCCCCCTAACCAGCGGCAGCATTCATATCTTGGGGGAAAATGTCACTCATTTTTCACCAGAAAAGCGGGCCAAGTACCTGTCCCGTGTCTTTCAGGATCCTAAGATGGGAACGGCTCCGCGGATGACAGTGGCGGAAAATCTTCTCATTGCCAAATTCCGAGGTGAAAAGCGTGGCTTGGTGCCCCGTGGGCTCAACAGTTATAGGGAAGAGTTTCAGGCGACGATTGAGAAAATCGGTAATGGTCTGGATAAGCATCTGGATACGCCGATTGAATTTCTCTCTGGCGGGCAAAGACAGGCTTTGAGCCTGCTCATGGCAACGCTCAAGCGACCAGAGCTTTTGCTTCTGGATGAGCATACTGCAGCACTGGATCCTAAGACCAGTGTAGCCTTGATGGAGCTGACCAATGAGTTTGTCAGTCGTGACCTCCTAACAGCCCTCATGATTACCCATCACATGGAGGATGCCCTCAAATACGGCAACCGACTAATCGTTATGAAAGATGGGCGGATTATTCAGGACTTAAACAAAGACGAGAAAGCCAAGATGACCATCGCGGATTATTATGGCTTGTTTGAATAGGCTTGCTCAGAGTTTTGTAAAAACAAGAGAAAGAATAGGTACTAAATAATGTACTACTTCACAAAATTAGACAAATAATAATCAAAAGGATTTAGTTCTCTGTTAAATAGGACTATGTCCTTTTTCTTCAAATTGCTCTCATAGATTAATAAAAACCGCTTGATTGCGGTTTTTTTGTTATCAAAATAGTCTAAATCACTCGTCTAATCGAATAAACATCATTGCGTTAAGTAAGGAGATGAGTGCGACCGTATTAATATTATTGGAATAGATCAGTCTCTTATTCTCAATGGGTGGAATAATAAAATTAGAAATGATGATATCGTAAGGTGATTCTTTTAAAGAATCAATTGATAGTTCTAATTTATTCCAAACTTCAAGTTCAAAATTGTTGCTGCAATAATAAGAAAGTGTCTCTGCTACTGATTTTGCATGATACTGATCAAAATTACTCATGACTAAAACCTTTAATTTAGGCTGATTTTGTAAAAGATTCAGCACTAAATGTTTGCTGTGAGTAATAAAAGTATAGGATAGATGGTTGACTTTCATTGGTGTGCTATGGATATCCAAAGTCTCTAGATAATGTTCAATCCCTTTTTTAATATCTGAAACAAATTGAGGGAAAATATTTTGAAAGTTCTTGATTGTATTCCCTTTTTGATCAAACAGAATAAATTCTGTAGATAGTTCCTGACGGTGCAGATGTGCTGTATTATGCAAATGCCAAATAAGATTGTCATTATTGTCTATTTTTAGATTATATTTGCTTTCTATCTGATCAATTAAATCACTTAATAATTGATACGAATTTTTTACATAGCTGTCTGTTTTTGCGCAGCTCATAAATAGATTTTCATCAATGAAAAACATTTTTTGAAAATAGGAGACAAATAGTTGGCCTATCACTTCTTTATTCAAAGAGATATGATATTCAGAATCAAAGCTCTCTACAATGTCTTCGATTCCTTCTGCCTGCATGAAAGATTCTAACAATTGATTGTTAAAAGAATCTTTCTCAACTTCCAAGAAATGACCAAACTTTATTCGATATAAATTTGTAACTAGGAGCAATTTTAACATTCTTTGAGTTGCGAAATTGACAGGAAATGCAGTTTCTTTATAGACCAGTGCTAACAGCTCACACAAAGGTTCTACTGAAAAATCTGTAAAGGGCCATTCAAGAAAATAATATTTTTCCGAAAAATATTGTGCAAAAAAATAACGGATATCAATCTCATCTCCAATAATCCGAGCAGGATTGAGACTAATTTTAAAATTATATTGTTTTTTTATAATTTTGTTAATATGACTGATTATACGATAGAGTGAGGAAGAGCTTATATAAAACTCTTTGCAAATACTCTCAGTTTCGTATCCTTCATTAAAGAAGATGAATTCTAAAATTGAAAAATGGGTTGAATGCTTAAAAAAATGGTGATAGACCATCTCAATATCACTATCATCGGTATTAATGATACGTATGCCATTAGTAGACGAGTGAAAAATCAATTCAGGAAACGCAGACTTGACATGAGATAAATCATCTTTTACTGAACGTTCTGTACAATTCAATAGTTCAGCCAACTCAGAAATATGAAACCAGCGTTTGTTTTTAAATAGTAGCTCTAATAGTTCTAATTGTCTGTGGCTCTTTTTAGACAGTAATTCTCGCATTAAAATATTATCTTTCTTTATATATTGTTTTATTATCAGGCAATTATACCATATTTTATGCATTTAACCTCGTCTAACAACTTTAAAATATATAAAAATGCTGATAAAAGCCTATAGAACAATGCATTCTCATTTTAACGTATCTATAGTGCAAATAAACGGGAAGAAAACCAAGTTGAATTATTATGTTTCCAAGTTGGAAAATTATATAATTATGTTAATCAAAAAATAATAGTAAAAAATATTATTAAACAATTTTGATTTAGAAAAAATTAGAAAGGAGAATCAATATGCTTTGGTCTATTATTGTTGGAGGAGTTATTGGTCTTATTGCTGGATCAATCACTAAAAAAGGCGGCTCAATGGGTGTTATTGCAAACGTTGTTGCAGGTTTAGTTGGTTCTGCTGTCGGTCAGTCACTTTTGGGAACTTGGGGTCCTAGTTTGGCTGGTATGGCCTTGCTTCCTTCTATCATTGGTGCAGTTATTGTAGTAGCTGTTGTATCATTTTTTGTAGGTAAAAATGCATAAATTGTCTTTTTACTTTCAAAATACAATTTAAAATTTAATGATGTGAGGATTCAATATGTCAAAATCAAGAAAAATACTTTCCCTTATTTTCTGTATTTTAATCTTGACAATTTTGATTCCTGTTTTGCTAGACTTTCATAAAGTCAGCGGTCTGGGGCTCCAGTTATTTAGCTGGAAGATATTCACTTGGAAGCAGATTCCTTTTGTGGGTTACTATCTTTCTAGGTATGTTTTCTGGGGCACTGTGGTTTTAGCAAGCTTAATCTTACTACTAATGTTAGTGATAGTTTTTTATCCTAAGAGACGTTTGGAAATTCAGCTAGCTGATGCGGATGGGAAACTGATGCTGAAAAATTCAGCCATTGAAGGGTTTGTTCGTAGTCTGTTAACAGAACACGGTTTAATTAAAGATCCTGCAGTTTCAGTAAATAGCCGTAAAAACAAATGCATGGTTTCTGTTAAAGGGGCAATCGTTCCTTCGGAAAACATCATCAAGAGAAGTCAGTTGATTCAAGAAGAAATTGCGTCTGGATTGACAGAATTCTTCGGAATCAATCATAATGTCAAGCTTAGAATCTCTGTCTCAGACTTCAAGCCAAAAGAAGCGGCTAAAAAAACTACTAGTCGTGTAAAGTAAGGAAGTAAAAAATGGAATGGTTTAAAAAATATCAATATCCAATCTTGTCTGGATTAGCAGGCATTATTCTAGCGTGTTTTATCCTATCCTTTGGCTTCTTTAAGACTCTATTTGTCTTGATTTGCGCTACTCTAGGGGCAGGAATCGGATATTATATTCAAAAAAATAATATATTTAAATAAAAATAAAGGAGTTTAATATGTCAAATAAAGATGTTAAAGATGTTGCTAAAAAAGAAGTTGCTCAAGCAGCTCACGAAGTAAAAGGTGAATTGACTTATGATGATAAGGTCATTCAAAAAATTATCGGTCTCTCTTTAGAGAAAGTTTCAGGTTTGCTGGCTGTTGACGGTGGCTTCTTCTCTAACATAAAAGATAAATTGGTCAACTCTGACAATGTCACTCATGGTGTCAATGTTGAAGTTGGTAAAGAACAAGTAGCTGTTGACCTGAATGTGGTTGCAGAATATCAAAAGAATGTTCCAGCTTTATACAAAGAAATCAAGAAAGTCGTTGCAGAAGAAGTTTCTAAGATGACTGATTTGGAAGTTGTTGAAGTAAATGTCAATGTTGTTGATATTAAAACAAAAGAACAACACGAAGCGGATTCAGTAAGCCTTCAAGACCGAGTGACAGATGTTGCTGAATCAACAGGTGAATTTGCTTCAGAGCAATTCGAAAAAGCAAAATCTGGCATTAGCGGTGGCTTCTCAGCTGTTCAAGAAAAAGTTGGCGATGGTGTAGAGGCTGTTAAAGACGCTGCATCAAATGAAAAAGCTCGCGTTCGTTAATTCTCTAGCTGAGATTAGGAATTCTTATATTCTTTCATTGCTTTAAAAATTGAAACTAATAACGGAGGTATCAATTATGTCTACAGAAGAAAAATTCAACCAAGCTAAAGGTTCTGTTAAAGAAGGCCTTGGCAAATTAACTGGTGATAAAAAAACAGAAAAAGAAGGAGCTGCTGAAAAAGTAGTTTCTAAAGTTAAAGAAGTTGCAGTAGATGCCAAAGATGCTGTTGAAGGCGCAATCGAAGGCGTTAAAAACATGGTTAAAAAAGACGATAAATAAAACCAATAGTTGATTTTCCTTATAAAAAGTCTTTGTTAGCTATAGTCACTGATAAAAATTATCTAGAGTTTAAAGGAGATCATTTTAAGGTCTCCTTTCTTTTTTTGCTTGACTTCTTTTTAGCTAAAAAGTTTTTTAATTTCTTGGTTGTAAACGCTTGCAAAAAATAAAATAGAGTACTATAATAGAACTATGGAAATAAAAAGAAAGGAAGCCAAATTCATTCGCTTTAAAGTTTACTTTGTTGGTATAGTTGTTTGTGATACATAAGTAGTTGCTTTACTTGACATATTGGTTGAATTGTCAGACAGGCCTGCTTAGCTTGCCTGATTGTAACGATAGTATAGAAAGTAGAAGCTTTTAGATGGTTTTCAAACTTCGAGAATTCAATCAATAGTCCTTTATTATGTTATAGAGATTTCCAATGCTAAGATAAAAAGAAAATCATTAGCGGTTGAAGGAATTAAAAGTTTATAAAAAATAATAAAAACAATAAATCAAAAAATTGTTATTCAGTTACACCTTGGATGAACTGATTGCTCTCATATCAGCGAAGTAAACCAGACCTCTAGCCGAGTAAAGCTAGAGGTCGTTTTTTGTAGCCAAGGGAGCTAAGAAGGCACACTTGACTTTGAAAAAACATGAAAAAATGCTATAATAGGTTGGATATGCAAACCTAAGGTTTGCAAGACTGTAATTCGACTTGGCTAGCCAAGGACCGTTAGTAATAAAATAAAGAATCTTTGATAAAAGTGAGATTCTGAAAATTGAATAGGAGAAAAAATGAGCAAGAGCAATATTAAACTGATTGCTTTGGGCGGCGTACGTGAAAATGGGAAAAACCTCTACGTTGCCGAAGTGGATGATTCCATTTTTGTATTGGATGTTGGGCTGAAGTACCCAGAAAATGAGCAGTTGGGTGTGGATTATGTCGTTCCCAACATGGACTATTTGTTTGAAAACAAGGAGCGGATTGCGGGTGTCTTTCTGACGCACGGGCACGCGGATGCGATTGGTGCTCTGCCTAATCTTTTGGCAGATGCTAAGGTGCCGGTTTTCGGATCAGAGTTGACGATTGAGCTGGCCAAGCTTTTTGTTAAAAATAACGATGCGGTTAAGAAGTTCAATGATTTCCATGTGATTGATGAAAATACTGAGATTGAATTTGGCAAAACAGTGGTTTCCTTCTTCCGGACGACTCACTCGATTCCTGAGAGTTTGGGAGTTGTCATCAAGACCAGAAAAGGCAGTATCGTTTATACAGGTGATTTCAAGTTTGACCAGTCTGCCAGCCCGTCCTACGCGACAGACTTTGGCCGTCTGGCTGAGATTGGCCGCGAGGGTGTTCTGGCCTTGCTCAGTGATTCAGCCAATGCGGACAGTAGTGTTCAGGTGGCTAGTGAGAGCGAGGTTGGCAAGGAAATCGAAGATACGATTGCTGACTGGGACGGCCGTGTGATTGTTGCGGCGGTTGCCAGCAACTTGTCTCGTATCCAGCAGGTTTTTGATGCAGCGGCAGAGACTGGCCGCCGAGTAGTTTTGACAGGCTTTGATGTTGAAAACATCGTTCGTACGGCTATCCGCCTCAAGAAGTTATCCTTGGTGGACGAACGACTTTTGATCAAGCCCAAGGAAATGTCTAAGTTTGAAGATCATGAGCTGATTATCTTGGAGACTGGCCGGATGGGTGAGCCTATCAATGGTCTGCGCAAGATGTCAATCGGCCGTCACCGCTATGTGGAAATCAAGGAAGGCGATTTGATTTACATCGTAACGACGCCGTCAATTGCCAAGGAAGCGGTCGTGGCTCGCGTGGAAAATATGATTTATCAGGCTGGGGGCATTGTCAAGCTGATTACCCAAAACCTGCGGGTTTCAGGTCATGGAAATGCGCGTGATTTGCAGCTCATGATTAACCTGCTGCAGCCTAAGTACCTCTTCCCGATTCAGGGTGAGTACCGCGGACTGGATGCTCATGCCAAGGCTGCCATGGAAGTTGGCATGCTGCCTGAAAATATCTTCATTCCTAAGCGGGGCAGCATCATGGAATACGACCATGGTGATTTTGTGCCGGCTGGTGCAGTATCAGCTGGAGATGTCATGATTGATGGGAATGCGATTGGTGACGTGGGTAATATTGTCCTGCGCGACCGCAAGGTCTTGTCTGAAGACGGTATTTTCATCGTGGCACTCACGGTTAACCGTAAGGAAAAGAAAATCATTTCCAAGGCTAAAGTACACACCCGTGGATTTGTCTATGTCAAGAAGAGCAGAGATATTTTGCGCGAAAGCTCTGACATTATCAATAAAACCGTGGAAGACTATCTGGCGCAGGATAGCTTTGACTGGGGTGAGCTGAAGGGTGCTGTCCGTGACAGTCTGGCCAAATATCTCTTTGACCAAACCAAGCGTCGCCCAGCTATTTTGCCGGTTGTTATGGAAGTGCGGTAAAAATCTGAACACAAATACAAGAAAAGTCGGGCTTCGGCTTTTTCTTGTCAGGAAGATACGAAGGAGAAATGCGAATGGCAGTGATGAAAATAGAGTATTATTCTGAGGCTTTGGAGATGGAATGGGGTGTCAATGTCCTCTATCCCGATGCAGCTCGTGTGGACGAGCCGGATGATAAGGACATTCCTGTTTTGTACCTGCTTCATGGTATGAACGGGAATCACAATAGCTGGCTCAAGCGCTCAAATATTGAGCGTCTGGTTCGCTCGACCAACTTGATTGTTGTCATGCCTAATACCAGCAATGGCTGGTACACCGATACTCAGTATGGTTTTAACTATTACGAAGCCATCGCTGAGGAGCTACCTCGGGTGCTCAAGCGCTTTTTCCCAAATATGTCAGATAAGCGGGAGAAGAATTTTATCGCTGGTCTTTCCATGGGCGGATATGGAGCCTTTAAGCTGGCTCTCAAGTCTAACCGTTTTTCATACGCAGCTAGTCTTTCTGGCGCTTTGAGTTTTCTTGATGCTCGTCCAGACAATGCAGAAATGGCAACGCCAGCTTATTGGCGAGGAGTTTTTGGAGACTATAAAGACTGGACCAGCAGCCCTCATTCGCTGGAAAGTATAGCCAAGCAATCTGATAAAAAGACCAAGCTTTGGGCTTGGTGTGGCGAAGAGGATTTTCTCTACAAGGCCAATCAGGAGGCAGTGAAAAACCTGCAAGACTTGGGCTTGGAGATTACTTACAGCCACAGTCCAGGTAAGCATGAGTGGTATTACTGGGAAAAGCAGCTGGAGAATGTGCTGGCCTGGCTTCCTATCGACTTCCAGCTGGAAGAGCGCCTGTCGTAAAAATAGACTGTAAAGTCGTATTCTGCCCTCAGAGTATGATATAATGATTACGTTTGAAAATCGGAGTGGGAATGATTCCCCGAAATACAAATAGGAGAATGGAACTTTGACAAAAGCGATTCGAGTGCGTTATGCACCAAGTCCGACTGGACTTTTACACATCGGAAATGCGCGGACTGCGCTCTTTAACTATCTCTATGCTCGTCACTATGGTGGAACCTTCATTATCCGTATCGAGGATACAGACCGCAAGCGCCATGTAGAAGACGGAGAACGCTCACAGCTTGAAAACTTACGCTGGCTGGGTATTGACTGGGATGAAAGTCCTGAGACTCACGAAAACTACCGCCAGTCTGAGCGCTTGGATATTTACCAAAAATATGTCAATGAACTCTTGGACAAGGGCTTGGCTTACAAGTCCTATGTGACTGAGGAAGAATTAGCGGCTGAACGCGAACGTCAGGAAGCAGCTGGTGAAACACCTCGTTATATCAATGAGTTTCTAGGCATGTCTGAGGAAGAAAAGGCAGCCTATATCGCTAAGCGCGAAGCAGCGGGCATCATTCCGACGGTTCGTCTGGCTGTCAATGAAGCTGGTGTCTACAAGTGGACGGACATGGTCAAGGGCGAAATTGAGTTTGAAGGCGGCAATATCGGTGGTGACTGGGTTATCCAGAAGAAAGACGGCTACCCAACCTACAACTTTGCTGTGGTTATTGATGACCATCTGATGGAAATCTCACACGTTATTCGTGGAGATGACCATATTGCTAACACACCTAAGCAGCTCATGGTTTATGAAGCTCTAGGCTGGGAAGCTCCAGAATTTGGGCACATGACCCTGATTATCAACTCTGAAACAGGCAAGAAGCTGTCCAAGCGCGATACCAATACCTTGCAGTTTATCGAGGATTATCGCAAGAAGGGCTACCTGCCAGAAGCAGTCTTTAACTTTATTGCACTGCTGGGCTGGAATCCTGGCGGTGAGCATGAGATTTTCTCTCGCCAAGAATTGATCGAGCTTTTTGATGAAAAACGTCTCAGCAAGTCTCCAGCTGCTTTTGACCAGAAGAAGCTGGACTG
Organism: Streptococcus sp. DTU_2020_1000888_1_SI_GRL_NUU_041A; assembly: GCF_032387735.1. Lineage (NCBI taxonomy): Bacteria > Bacillati > Bacillota > Bacilli > Lactobacillales > Streptococcaceae > Streptococcus > Streptococcus sp. DTU_2020_1000888_1_SI_GRL_NUU_041A. The sequence continues at coordinate 227,852 of NZ_CP135591.1, forward strand.
GATGAACAACGAATACATCAAGAATGCGGATTTTGACACAATTTTCGCTCTAGCTAAGCCATATTTGGAAGAAGCGGGCCGTTTGACCGATAAGGCAGAAAAGCTTGTAGAGCTCTACAAACCACAAATGAAGTCTGTAGATGAAATTGTGCCGCTGACAGACCTCTTCTTTGCGGACTTCCCAGAGTTGACAGATGCGGAGCGTGAGGTCATGGCTGGTGAAACGGTACCGACCGTGTTGACAGCTTTCAAGGAAAAGCTAGAAGCTATGTCGGATGCAGATTTTGTGACAGAAAACATCTTCCCTCAAATCAAGGCTGTCCAAAAAGAGACAGGAATCAAGGGCAAAAACCTCTTTATGCCGATTCGGATTGCCGTTTCGGGTGAAATGCATGGACCAGAACTGCCAGATACGATTTACCTATTAGGCCGTGAAAAATCCATCCAGCATATCGAAAACATGCTGAATCAAATTCAATAAGACAAACCAGCTTGAAAGCTGGTTTTTACTTTGCAAATTTTTGTTTTTATGTCACAATTGTAATAAGAAAATACCTTAAGGAGAGAGAAATGAAAAAATGGATCATTATCTTGATTGGAGGATTACTAGCCTTACTCGTGCTAGTAACCTGTAATCAAAAGAAAGAGCAAACGACTCCAGCTTCCAACAATTCTAAAGTAAGTTCGCCTAGCTCTGCATCTTCTAAAAAGTCTGAAAGAGAGAGCAATTCGAGCGAACTTTCTGGCGACGCAGATAGTCAGGAAACTTCTGATACAGGCTCTAAGCAGAATTCGGAAACTGAAGCTGAAAAGTCTGCCAAGGAAGCTAGCAAAGGAGAGAAAGAGACGGCACCAACTTCTAGTTTGGATATGAAGGCTATTGCTTCTGGAGATTTTTCCAGCATGATTGGTACTTGGCAGGATGCCAAAGGGAACAGTTATACATTCGATGCGTCTGGTATCGAGTCAGATGTTGCCAAGCTTGAGACAGGAGATTACTCTGGGCCGGAAGAAAATGGGATTTACCGAGTAGGGATTCGTTGGAAAAACCAAACCGGTGCTGCCTTTCTTATAATTCCAGCAGGAAAGAGTCTGCCAGCTGGGGAGACTGTCAATGGGACCGATCCGACTGATACCAGTCAAGATCGTTTCATCATCACCCAGAGCGTTTCTGAACATCCCGATGTTTTTTACCGCGTAAAATAAGGAGTCTTGACGGACTCTTTTTTCTTATTTTGAGTACAGTATATAATATATTGATTTTGAATAAAAATTGATAAAACGCTTTTATTTTAATAAATATTAAAATTTCTCTTGACATTCGCATTTTCATACAGTAGAATGTTTAAAAATAAAATGTAGAAGGATAGAGGTAATCATATGGTTAAAGAGAAAGTCATTTTAGCATATTCCGGCGGCTTGGACACTTCGGTGGCCATTACTTGGCTGAACAAGGATTATGATGTGATCGCGGTCTGTATGGACGTAGGTGAAGGAAATGATTTGGATTTCATTCATGACAAGGCGCTGAAAGTTGGTGCTATCGAATCACATGTTATTGATGTTAAAGACGAGTTTGCGGAAGACTACGTCTTGGTTGCTCTGCAAGGACACACCTTCTACGAACGAAAATATCCTCTAGTGTCCGCTCTGAGCCGACCTTTGATTTCTAAGAAATTGGTTGAAATTGCCCACAAGACGGGGGCGACAACCATTGCCCATGGCTGTACGGGAAAAGGAAACGATCAGGTTCGTTTTGAAGTTGCTATCGCCTCCTTGGATCCCAGTCTCAAGGTCATCGCTCCGGTTCGGGAGTGGAAATGGTCTCGGGAAGAAGAAATTAATTACGCCAAAGCTAATGGTGTGCCAATTCCTGCAGATCTGGATAGTCCTTACTCAGTCGACCAAAACCTTTGGGGACGGGCCAATGAGTGTGGTGTCTTGGAAAATCCTTGGAATGAAGCACCGGAAGATGCCTATGATTTGACGGTTGCACCAGAAGCAGCGCCAGACAGCCCAGTCTATGTAAATATTGACTTTGAGGCAGGTGTACCAGTTGCTTTAGATGGTAAAAAGATGAAGCTGGCGGACTTGATTCTTGAGCTGAATGACCTAGCTGGACAGCACGGTGTTGGCCGGATTGACCATGTGGAAAATCGTCTGGTAGGGATTAAGTCTCGGGAAATCTATGAATGCCCTGGGGCGGTGACTCTCTTGGCTGCCCACAAGGAAATCGAGGATCTGACTCTAGTCAGAGAACTGGCCCATTTCAAGCCGATTATCGAAAATGAACTGTCTAATCTCATCTACAATGGTCTCTGGTTTAATCCAGCGACAGAAGCTCTGATTGCCTACCTTAAGTCCACCCAGCAGGTGGTCAATGGCACAGCTAAGGTGAAGCTTTATAAGGGGTCTGCGACAGTTGTAGCGCGTAAGTCTAATAATTCTCTCTACGATGAGAGTCTGGCTACCTATACTAGTGCAGATACCTTTGACCAGGATGCCGCGATTGGCTTTATCAAGCTATGGGGGCTTCCATCTAAGGTTCACGCAGAGGTTCAGGCTCACAAAGACAAATAGAAAGGGGCTTTTCCTATGGCAAATCATAAACTGTGGGGCGGACGTTTTGAAGCCTCTCTCGAAGGCTGGGTAGAGGAGTTTGGTGCCAGCATTGGCTTTGACTATCGTCTGGCTCCTTATGATCTGCAGGGCAGTCTGGCCCATGTCAAAATGTTGGGGCAGACAGGAATCATTGCTCCAGAGGAAGCGGCTGCTATTCAGGCAGGCTTAGAAAAGCTGTTAGCACGTTATGAGGCTGGAGAGCTTGAGTTTGATGTGCGTAATGAAGATATTCATATGAATATGGAGGCTCTTCTGACCGAGGAGATTGGGCCAGTGGCTGGTAAGCTTCATACGGCTCGCTCTCGTAATGACCAGGTGGCGACAGATATGCACCTTTATCTCAAGGATCAGCTCGGTCAGATTGCGGATAAACTCTTGAATCTGCGTCAGGTGCTATTGGACTTGGCAGAAGAGCATGTAGAGACCATCATGCCAGGCTATACCCATCTGCAACATGCCCAGCCGATTAGCTTTGCTCATCATCTGCTGGCCTATTATCAGATGTTCAGCCGGGATAGTCAGCGCTTTGCCTTTAATCTGGAGCATACGGATTTGTCTCCTTTAGGAGCAGCAGCTCTGGCGGGGACAACGTTTCCTATTGACAGGGAGCTGACGGCTGATTTATTGGGCTTCAAAGGTATTTACCACAATTCCTTGGATGCGGTAAGTGATCGAGACTTTATCTTGGAGTTTCTATCTAACAGCAGCATTCTCATCATGCATCTGTCTCGTCTCTGCGAGGAGCTGATTAACTGGTGCAGCTATGAATATGGCTTTGTCAGTCTGTCAGACACCTTTAGTACAGGATCATCCATTATGCCGCAAAAGAAAAATCCGGACATGGCGGAGCTGATTCGGGGTAAGAGCGGCCGGGTCTATGGCCATCTCTTCAGTCTTCTGACGGTTATGAAATCCCTGCCCTTGGCCTATAACAAGGACCTGCAGGAAGACAAGGAAGGCATGTTCGATACAGTAGATACTATCCAAAAATCGCTGGATATTATGGCGGGTATGCTGTCTAGTATGACAGTCAATAAGGAAAAAATGCTGGTTTCAACCCAGCAAGACTTCTCCAATGCGACAGAATTGGCTGACTATCTGGCCAAGAAAGGACTGCCTTTCCGGGAAGCCCATGAGATTGTCGGAAAGTTGGTGCTGGAATGCAGCAAGGCAGGCTATTATCTACAGGATATCCCGCTGAGCCGTTATCAGGAAGTGTCGTCTCTGATTGAGGAAGATATTTATCAAGTTCTTGAGTCGCAGACTGCTGTACAGAAGCGGAATTCCCTTGGCGGGACAGGATTTGCACAGATCCGTCAGGAGTTGGAAAGAGCGAAGAAACAGCTGAAAAAGGGATAAGATATAGGGAACGCCGCAAAGAAATTGCGGTGTTTTTTAAGTGAATCAACCTTTTAAATATTTGCAAAACCGGCGTCATAGCAGGACTTATTGGCATTTTCGAAAAATATGGTATAATAGATATAATTTTGGTGGATGGAGTTGAGTTTTGAGAAAAAACTATCGCGTCAAGAGCGAAAAAGATTTTAATGCGATTTTTAAAAGTGGACAGAGTTTTGCTAATCGAAAATTTGTCGTTTACATGTTAGAAAAAGAGCAAAAGCATTTTCGGGTTGGAATTTCGGTCAGTAAAAAGCTGGGGAATGCAGTAGTTCGTAATCGTATTAAAAGAAAAATCCGCCATGTCTTGATGCAGCATCAAAAACAGTTAGTCCAGGCAGACTTCGTGGTTATCGCTCGCAAAGGGGTAGAAGAGCTGGACTACCTCCAAGTTGAACAAAATTTATTGCATGTATTAAAAATTGCTAAACTTTATCAGGAAGGATTCATTTGTGAAACAGAAAAGTAAATTAGGGATTTTGCTGGTTGCCTCGCTGCTCTTTCTCACAGCCTGCGGAACCAGTCAAGTAACGGCCGATTCAAATGGCTTCTGGGAGAAGCTGGTCTATTTCTTTGCCGACACCATTCGTTTTCTATCCTTTGGTGGAAGCAAGGGGATTGGGATTATTCTCTTTACCTTGATTATCCGGACAGTTCTCCTGCCGGTCTTCCAATTCCAGACGACTTCTTCGCGCAAGCTGCAGGAAGTGCAGCCGCATATCAAGCGCCTGCAGGAAAAGTATCCTGGTAAGGATATGGAGAGCAGAACAGCCTTGGCTGAGGAAACTCAAAAGCTCTACAAAGAAAAGGGTGTCAATCCTTATGCCTCATTCATTCCGCTCTTTATCCAGATGCCAGTGCTCTTGGCTCTGTTTCAAGCCCTGACTCGGGTTGACTTTATGAAAACAGGTCACTTCCTCTGGCTCAATCTAGGAGCGACAGATCCGACCTTTATTCTTCCGCTGTTGGCAGCTCTCTTCACTTTCTTCAGTACTTGGCTTTCAAACAAGGCCTTGCCTGAGAGAAATGGCGGGATGACAGTCATGATGTACCTGATGCCAGTTGTGATTTTCTTTTTTGCCCTCTATGCAGCGAGTGGGGTGGCCCTCTACTGGGCGGTCTCAAATGCTTATCAGGTGGTTCAGACCTTACTGCTGAGCAATCCTTTTAAAATCATTGCCGAGCGGGAAGCCAAGGAACGGTCAGAGCGTCAATTAGAACAGAAAAAGAAACGTGCCCTGAAAAAAGCACAGAAAAAGAAAAAGTAAGTAAGAAGGAGGACTCTTGCAATGGTTATTTTTACAGGAGCAAGTGTTGAAGAAGCCATTCAAAATGGTTTGAAAACGTTGGATATTCCACGTATGAGAGCGCATATCACTGTTATTTCACGTGAGAAAAAAGGCTTTTTAGGCTTGTTTGGCAAGAAGCCAGCTCAGGTGGATGTCGAGCCTATTGCTGAGACGACAGTTGTCAAGGCCAATCAAAAGGCTGTAAAAGGTGTTCCCGAAGAGATTAATGCTCAGAATGAGCCTGTGCAGTCTGTCAGTGAAGCAACGGTTGATTTGGGCCGTGTGGTAGCTGCCATCAAGAAGGTCGAAGGAGAAGGCGAAGTTATCTCAGATGAGGTCAAGGCTGAAATTCTCAAAAATGACAAGCAAGCCAATACGATTTTAGAAGAGACTGGCACTATTGATCTTCTCAAGACCAACCAAGCTATTGATGAGGCAGTTGCTCAAGCAGAAGCGGACGATAGCAAGGTTATCTCTTTTGAACAAGCGGCTAAAGACAAGGCTGAGCCGACAGAAACAGAAGAAAGCTCTTTTGCTGACTTAGGCATCCAAGTTGAAGCAGACTACGATATTGAAGAAGTGGTTGACAACGTAACGAACTATGTTCAGAAAATTGTTGATGAGATGGATGTTGAAGCGGGCATTTCCAGCAGCCACAACCGCCGAGCTATCAACATGCAGATTGATACCAATGAACCGGGGCGCGTGATTGGCTACCACGGAAAAGTCTTGAAAGCTCTGCAGCTATTGGCGCAAAACTATCTTTATAACCAATATTCTAAGAGCTTCTATATTTCCATTAATGTCAATGACTATGTTGAGCATCGGGCAGAAGTGCTGCAAAGCTATGCGCAGAAACTGGCTCAGCGGGCTTTGGAAGACCGACGTGGTCAGCACACAGACCCTATGTCTAACAGCGAGCGCAAAATTATCCACCGCATCATCTCTCGCATCGATGGCGTGACTAGCTATTCCGAAGGCGACGAGCCTAACCGCTATGTCGTTGTGGATATTGACAGCGAATAAAAAGAAAGCCAGCAGAGATGCTGGTTTTTGCATATAGAAAGGATTTTTATGTCACTTTTTCCAGCTATTGAAACTTATCTGCCTCATCAAGGGGCTAAGTATATATCTCCAGACAAGGCAGGGCAGCTGCGTGAGTCTATGTTGGAGTTGAGAGCTAAGGGCCAGGCGGCACGTAAGGAGTTTGCGGATTTGGTCAAGGATTTTCAGAGCCTCTATCCTAAGCTGACCTTGGAGCGAACCAGCCAGTGGATGAATCAGGCACAGATACTGCGGCCCCATTTTTGGAATTATCTTAAAGGCTATGGAGAAATCACAGAACCGATGTTTGCTCTGCGCTTGTATGGGACTGCAGAAGATTTTGGAGTGTCACTAGAGGTGAGCTTTATGGAGCGTAAGAAAGATGAGAACAGCCTCAACAAGCAAAATCGGGTACTGAATCTGCCTATTCAGTCGCCAGCTTACTATTTTGCCCAGATTGATGGTGTGAGTCAGCGCTTTGAAGGTACTGAGGAAAATCGCCAGTTCCTTACTCAGCAGCTGGCAGTCGGTCAGGTTCGTAAGGTCTTAGTCAAATACGATATTCCCCTTTCTCAGACTGCTTCAAGAGAGCAAGTGCTGTCCCAGCTGCAGGAGGCCATGACAGCCTTGATTCCCTTTTATGAAGCGACTCGGGTTATATGATTACGTTTACAAAGAGAAAGTTATTTAAGTAAGTATTGACAAAAGCCCCGGAATCATATAGAATAGTAAAGTATGTTTAGTAACTGATCACAACTAGCCGGCTAAACGAATACAAGAATCTAAGAGGAGGTATTCATCGTGAAACGTACTTATCAACCAAGTAAAATCCGTCGTGCGCGTAAACATGGTTTCCGCCATCGTATGTCAACTAAAAACGGTCGTCGTGTATTGGCAGCTCGCCGTCGTAAAGGACGCAAAGTTTTGGCTGCTTAATCCAAACGATTAATCAAGAAACCAGCGGAGACTCGAGACCGCTGGTTTTTTTGTCTTAAATTTATGGGTGAAATTCAATAGACTGGCAAAAAAGTTCCTCTTTTTGGCCAGTGTCTTTATTTATGACTTCTGCATACCAATCCCCTTTGTATCTAGATAGTTTGATAAATTGAACCTGAAGAGATTGCTGTTCATACTTAATTGGAAAAAATTCTCCCTGCCCGTGCAATAAAATATCAAGAATGATTCGCAACTGAGAGTTGTTGATTGTTTTCCTGACTTCTGGTTGAAGAATTTTCTCAATTTTTGTGATCTTGCTTAACTGCTGTTCGGAAATCGAGTTTTCAAATTTTTCCTTTGAATGAGAAAGGTAAGCAGTCTATTATTGACTGACGGTAAATGAGATAAAAAAAGGAGAATAAAACCAGAAAGAAATTCCGTTTCTTTCTGGTTTTATTGTATAGTTAAGCGCAGTTGTTTATTTTGTCACTGGTAAAAGCATTGGATACAGATAGCAGAGCAAGGTAAAGCTAATGAGGGCGTAAAAGATACCGATGCGAATAGCTTGGATAGGTTTATAGAAACGAATCAAGGTCAGTAGGCACCAAACTAAGAGAACAAGGATGAACCAAGCTGAAATCAAGCGCAGCGGAGTTGGTCCGTAAAGGTAGATGTAGATGCCAAATAATTTCCAGCCAGCTAGCAAGGCCAGCAGACCGGTAAAGATAAAGAGGATAGTAGCTGTGAATCGCGTCCCTTTCTGATCCCAGAGTGGCTTTTTGGCAATGAGATAGAAGACACCTAGAACTGCAAAGTTAAGGATAGAGACCCGAACCAGCTGCCAGAAGCCAGCTACAGCAACAGTCGAAGCATTCTGGGGAGAAATAGCCTGAGCTACTGTTCCGGCGCTTAGGAGCTGACCGAGCTCACCCAGACCTGTCAGGAAGAAGACAGCATAGGTCAGACAGAGGCTACCGATGATGATGTAGGCTGCCAAAGCAGGGGCTACTCGCCAAGGGCGGATGCTTGCTTGAAATTTTTTGTAGCTTAGTTTAGTATCTTTTTTGCCTAACAGACTGCCAGCCAGGAGGCCATACAAGTACAAACTGATAGGAAAAGCCAGGCAGGCCTTGAAGAGAATCGTGCTGCTATCAAGACTTGAAAAGAGGGAGTCGAATAGATTCTCAATGAAATCAGCGGTATTGCTGAAGAAAGAGGCAAAGCTGTCTGAAACCTGACTCAGCTGGGACCAGACAAAGTAGACCAAGATTCCCGCAACAAAGAAGCTGCTTACGATAATCACGAGCTGTTGGGCTTTCTTTGAAGATAGACTGTCAGAGCTGTCAAAAGAGTCCTGCTGCTTGCCTTCTATAAAGGCTAGAATAGCAGCAATAAAATTTTTAAAGGGCAGGATGCAGAAGGCTTGAATGGCATCAAACCAGACCAGGATCCCCAAACGCCCCTGGCTTAACCAGCCGGTGCGGGACAGAATATAGAAAGCGAATGAGATGTGGATGGCTAGAAATTGGAAAAATTCTAACTGGCGATGAAGCCCCCAGAGACTTAAAGCCAGAGCTTGAGCTAGCGTCATAATCAGAAAGCTTCTAGCCTCTAATCTGCTGTCAAGATTTTTCATCTGCAGAGATGGATAGGCCAATTTCCTGATTAGGGTTTCACTTAGCAATATAAGACCAATTGCAAAAGGGAAAAAGGATGCAGTTTGATAATTAAAAAATACTGCAGAGTAAAAGTAAGTTAAGAGATAGAGAATCAGATAGCTGATTTTAAAGAATCGCAGTTGCTTGTCCTCTAGGCCTGTGAAGATGGTCTGTCGTTCTGCTTCTGCGGGCAGACAAGGCTGGACATTCATCTGCTCTTGTGCTGGATATTCCATAATTATTTCTCCTCCTCATCAGGGATATACTCTAAAATATCGCCAGGCTGGCAGTCTAATTCACGGCAGAGAGCGTTGAGTGTTGAAAAGCGGACAGCCTTGGCTCGATTATTTTTTAGGATAGATAGATTGGCTGGTGTTAGGTCAATCAACTCTGCTAAACGGCCAGCACTGATGCGCTTTTGTGCCATAACAAGGTCTAAATTTATCTGAATCATAAGACCTCCTAAATAGTGTAGTCTACTTGATCCTGCAGCTCAATGGCCTTGCCAAAAGCATTGCGGATGACACGGATAATCAGGGTCAAGATACTGCAAGAAACAGTGACTAAGAGCATAGGCAAATAGGCTGTCAGCCCCATAAAGAGGGAGATAAGAGCGACAGTGCCAACTTCCCAGCCAAGATAGCGCATGTACTGAACATTTTGTGTGATAAAGACCTGATTTTTACCGATGCGGCTAAGGAGTCGATAGAGATGGACAATACAGGCTAGAGCCAGGCAGCCGAGGACATAGCCGAGCAGCAGCAGGACCCAAAAGCGTATCTCTCCTTGAAAGAAAGGAGAGGGAAACTCGATAACTAGATTGACGACCCAAGGTCCAAGAGCAATCAGGATGATGGAAGCAATAAATAAAAGGCTGATACTGATTTTTGTAAGAGTGATGCTCATATCTTCAGCAGTCTTTTTCATTTTGTCTGTCATAATTTCCTCCGACCAACGTTTCATTTCTTAGTAACTATAACACGAATTTTATCGATAATCAATAAGAAAATATCGAAAAAAGATAAAATCGGTCTTAAGGACTAGATGAAAGTTTCTAAAAAGTTCTTATTGTATAGAGATGGATTTCTTGTCAGGAGATGAATAGAGCAGAAGGGGATGAATATTTTGCTTGATTTTTGGTATAATGAAAAACAGGAATTGTATACTCTTTCTGGTCAGAAGCGGAGTATGTGTAAGGAAGGAAGAATCTGTGGGTGTAAAGCTTGTTCATTATCGTAGTAAGTTATATGAATTTCTCATGGTGCCTGCCATCGTTTCAAGGGAAGATAGGCATATGTGGAAGGATTTACGGCAGAATCAAAAGGAGCTGCTTCTTGATGTACAGCCGCATTATGATAAGCTCTATCAGGATTTACTTCCTTTGAAAAATGAGCTTGTTGCGGTTAGTTTATTTGAAGGAGCTACGGTAGGACTGGCTCCGCTCCTCTACCTCTACTTGCTAGAAAAAGGAGAAGATCCGGTCAATTTGCATGACTTGTTAGAATGTCTGAAAAAACTAGATGCAGAGCAAATCATCTATTGTTTATCACTTAAGCTTTCTAAAGGGGAAGTTACCAAGGAACGTACTGAAGATCTTCTGGCTTTTATAGAGAATAGTGACAAGTCTCCGGAAAATAAATGGTACTGGTACCAAGCTATTCAGCATCCAGAGAAGCTTCGGGACCAATTGGTTTCCTTGCTGGAAAGAGTGTTCGAGCTCTATCAGCCTATTTATGAGCAGTTTGAGCAGGAAGTTCTAGCTTTTGAGCAAGAATTTAGCCTATCAGATGTGATGGATGATGAAGAGCAGAATGCCAAGCTTCTTGAAAAGGACACGCAAGTCTTTGTTCTGTCACCCATGTTTATTGACTCTTTTCTCGAAAAGGTTCCTGATTTCACTTCCTATTCCTTAGTCCTTTCGACGAGAAGTTCCCAGTTATCAAAGGCGGAATCGGAGCTTAACGATGAAACATTGGCTCTGACTTTAAAAACTCTTGGCGATGAAACCCGCTATAAAGTCTTGATTGAATTGATTCAGCCGCATGCCAAGAATAAAGATATAGCTAAAAAACTGGGGCTTACAAGAGCCTCTATCTCATTCCATACGCAAAAGCTCCTAAATTCTGGCTTGCTGGAGCTTGTGGTGGATGATGATTCGGTTAAATACACGGTCAATAAAGAACTGATTCAAAAAATTATAGAGAAGTTCAAACAGGACCTAAAATAGTGTAAGAAGACCTAGATTCATTCTAGGTCTTTATTTTGTAAAATGAAAACCTAACAATAATTTGACAATAATCTAATTTATTGTTATGATTTGTTAAACAAAAATCTAACAAGAGTAAAGGAGATGTCGTATGATTGTTTTTGCAAAAAACAAAAATTTTCGCCAGTTGCTCATTAATCAATGGATTTCAGGTTTTGGAGACATTATTTTTTATTTGGCTTTGATGAACTATGTTTCCGCCTATTCCTTTGCTCCACTTGCGGTTTTATTGATTTCCCTTTCTGAAACGCTGCCCCAGTTAATTCAGGTTTTTACTGGAGTCGCGGCGGACTTTCAGAAGAATCGTATCCATAAATACCTGCTTATACAGTTTAGTAAGGTCGTGCTATATAGCCTGGTAACGTTTTTGTTGCTTGGACAAGATTTCTCCGTCTTGATTCTGCTTTTGATTTGTCTGATTAACTTTCTGTCGGATAGTCTGAGTTATTTTTCAGGTGCCATGCTGACCCCGGTTTATGTAAAAGTGATTGAGCAAGATATGACCTCTGCTATGGGCTTTCGACAAGCTAGTATGAGTCTGGTTCATATTTTGGGGAATCTAGCTGGCGGTTTTCTCATCGCTTGGATGAGTATTGGAGCTTTGGCAGGACTGAATGCTCTGACGTTCTTGCTAGCTTATCTAGGCTTTTGGCATATTAGTAAAAATTTACAGGAATTAGAACCAGAGCTAGGTAATGCAAAGAAGCTAAATAGAGAGAATTATTGGCAGCATTTATTGGATTCTCTTAAAGTCTTGCTGGGATTGAAAAATGTTGTGAGGTTATTATTGGTTTCAACCTTTGGGCAGGTTACTCTGAATATTCTGACGCCAGTAGCGACTCTTTTATTGCTGAAAAGGCCTTTTTGGAATTTGCAGGTCGGTCAGTCCATTGCCGTGTTAATTATTCTAAGTTCCGCTGGTCTGATTTTAGGGAACATTTTGAGTGGCAGTTTGCTGAAAAACTTTTCGACTAAGCTTGCTATGTATGCAAGCCAAGTGTTTGAGGGTTTTATTATTTGCGGTTTTTTCTGGCAAAACTTTTTACTTATCCTGATAGCGAGCTTTGCTTGTTCAGTGACAGTCGGTCTGCTGAGTCCAAGATTGCAGAAGTCTGTATTCAGTATGATTCCAGAAGAGTCCATGGGAGCTATCCAGTCGGCTATTAATCTATTTAGCATGGCTGTTCCGAGTGTTTTATCCATGCTGTTAATAGCTCTTGCCAGCAGTTTGGGGATTGTTTATATTCTCCTCCCGCTTGTGTTAATGCTGGCACTGTCTTTCTACTTAATTATTCCAATGGAGAACTTGAAGGCGGATTCGGATAGCTGTTGAATGGCAGCTATCTTAATTTTTCTGCTTTGAAGAGACTTCTGATTTTTTAGGTCATTTTTGGTATAATAAAGGACAGAAAATACAAGGAAGTAAAACATGAAGATTTTTGATACACACACGCATTTAAATGTGGAAGAATTTGCTGGTCGAGAGGAAGAGGAGCTGCAGCTGGCTGCAGAAATGGGCGTCAGCAAAATAAATATTGTCGGTTTTGACCGACCGACTATTGAGCGCGCCATGGAGCTGGCAGATAGCTATGATCAGCTTTATGCTACGATTGGCTGGCATCCGACTGAGGCTGGGACTTATGATGAGGCGGTGGAAGCCTATCTGCTGGATAAGCTTCGTCACCCCAAGGTTGTGGCTCTGGGCGAGATTGGGCTGGACTATCACTGGATGACAGCGCCCAAGGATGTTCAGGAACGGGTGTTTCGCCGCCAAATCCAGCTTTCAAAGGATTTAAATCTACCTTTTGTAGTTCATACTCGTGACGCTTTGGAAGATACCTATGAGATTATCAAGAGTGAGGGTGTAGGTCCTCGAGGCGGTATTATGCACTCTTATTCGGGTTCTTTGGAAATGGCAGAGCGCTTTATCGAGCTAGGGATGATGATTTCCTTTTCTGGAGTCGTTACCTTTAAAAAAGCGACGGATATTCAAGAAGCTGCGCAGAACTTGCCCTTGGACAAGATCCTCGTCGAGACTGATGCACCTTACTTGGCGCCTGTTCCCAAGCGTGGCCGAGAAAACAAAACAGCCTATACTCGCTATGTTGTAGAGAAAATTGCTGATCTGCGTGAGCTGACTGTCGAAGAAGTAGCGCAAGCGACTTATGCCAATGCAAAGAAGGTGTTTGGGCTTGACTGAGAAGATAAAAATCCCTCAGGTGATTGTCGTTGAGGGCAAGGATGACACAGCTAATCTGCAGCGATTTTACCAAGTGGACACTTACGAGACGAGAGGTTCTGCTATCAATGAAGAAGACCTAGAGCGGATTGAGAAACTGCACCAGCTTCGTGGGGTTATTGTCTTTACCGATCCAGACTACAATGGAGAGCGTATCCGTAGAATGATTATGAAGGCAGTGCCAACTGCTCAGCATGCCTTTCTTCGTCGAGATGAGGCAGCTCCCAAGTCTAAGAACAAGGGTAAATCGCTTGGGGTAGAGCATGCTTCATTTGAGGATTTACAGCAGGCATTGGCTGGGTTGGTCGGATATTTCGATGATGAGGATAATTTTGAAATCACCAAAAGCGATCTTGTGCGACTAGGTCTGCTTATGGGAAGTGACAGCCGTCAGCGTCGAGAGTATCTGGGTGAGCGACTCCGTATCGGCTATTCTAACGGTAAGCAGCTGCTTAAACGCTTGGAATTGTTTGGTGTGACCTTGGCGGAAGTGGAAGAAGCCATGCTCAAATATTCAGTCTAACGGAGTAAGAAATGAAAAAAGTAATTATTACAGGCGGCAATAGTGGTATTGGCTATCAGGCTGCAAAACAGTTGGCTGAAAAGGGATGGTCAGTGACTCTATTTTGCCGACGAAAAGAAGCTGCTGAGCAAGCCTGTGAGAAAATCCGCCAACAAACAGGAAATCTGCATGTGGATTATATCTTGGCTGATTTATCTGAGATGAAGAGTGTCAGTAAAGCAGTGGAGCAGTATATCCAAAAAGAAGAGACTCTAGATGTTTTAATTAACAATGCAGCCGATTTTGATTTATCGGTCAAAAAACCGATTCTTACCAAAGATGGATTAGAAAAGCAGTTTGCGACCAATGTGGGCGCTCCGTACTTGCTTTCTTCCTTATTGAAAGACTTGTTGGAAAAGTCAGAAAGTGGTCGGATTATTAATATTTCTTCCCAAGGACTGATGCTTTATCCTTTCATGAAGCTTGATTTTGAAAATTTATCCGGTCAAAAACATTACAGTCCTGCTAAGACCTATTATCAAAATAAACTGGCCTTGTTGATGCTGTCGCTTTATATGCGGAAGCATTGGAAAGGTATCAAGGTTCAGGCGCTCCGTGTGACAAATGTCAAAGTTGATATGCGCCGCTACAATCACCTCAGCGCTTTTATGAAAAATCTGTATAAAATTAAGTCGAGATTTTCGATTAGTCCTGAAGAAATGGCGAAAGTCTATATAGCTTTATCTACAGAAGATGGCTATGAGGGCTTTTTGTATGACGAGAAATGCAAAGAAGTTAAGGCTAATGCATTTGCTTACGAGGAAGAAGAACAGAAAAAACTCTACACCTTGCTAGAGCAAATGACCTCCTTAAAAGATAATGAATAAATAATTAGAAAAGAGAAAAGATGCGTATTGCAGACCATAGTGTGACCCGTACCATTCTGGAGCGTCACGGTTTCACTTTTAAAAAATCTTTCGGTCAGAATTTCCTGACTGATACCAACATCCTCCAGAAGATTGTGGACACAGCTGAGATTGACAAAAAGGTCAATGTCATCGAGATTGGGCCCGGTATTGGGGCTTTGACAGAATTTTTGGCGGAAAGTGCCGCTGAAGTCATGGCCTTTGAGATTGATGATCGGCTGGTGCCCATTTTGGCGGATACTCTCCGCGATTTTGACAATGTGACAGTGGTCAATCAGGATATTCTCAAGGTTGATTTGGCCCAGTACATAGCAGAGTTTAAAAATCCAGACCTGCCTATCAAGGTAGTGGCGAATCTTCCGTACTACATCACGACGCCGATTCTTATGCATTTGATTGAGAGCGGGATTCCTTTTAGTGAGTTTGTCGTGATGATGCAGAGAGAAGTAGCGGATCGGATTTCGGCTCAGCCGAATACCAAGGCCTATGGTAGTTTGTCGATTGCGGTCCAGTATTACATGACGGCCAAGGTTGCCTTTATCGTGCCGCGGACAGTCTTTGTGCCAGCGCCAAATGTGGATTCAGCTATTCTCAAGATGGTTCGCAGAGACCAGCCTGCAGTTGCGGTACAGGACGAGAAATTCTTTTTCAAGGTCTCCAAGGCCAGCTTTGTCCACCGCCGGAAGACTCTCTGGAATAACCTAACCAGTTATTTTGGGAAGTCAGAGGAGACTAAAGGCAAACTGACAGCAGCTTTAGAACGAGCTGAATTATATCCAAGTGTTCGGGGAGAAGCTCTTAGTTTAGAAGAATTTGCTCGCTTGGCAGACGCTTTGAAGTCTGAGGGATTATAAAAAAATAGAAGATCTGCTCTATATAGCTGGTCGTCTATTTTGCTAATGAGGTGCATATGAAAGTGAAATTTCTGTCTTTGTTTTCTGCCCTGCTCTGGTTTTCGCAGTCTTTACTCCATTTCCTTCTACTGCTAGGTATGCCTCTGGGATGTTTGGTATTTGGCGGCGCTTATATAGTATTTCCTTTATGGCTGCGTCCTGTCAACTTCCTGCTTTTCTTGCTGTGGGGTTTCTTTAGTCTTAGTTATCTATCTTTTGGTGGTTGGCTAAGAAGTAGCTTGAAGTCTTCTGTTTTGGGAAAGATCATCTTAAGTGGAACTGTTTTTCTCTTTTTGGCTACTGTTTTCAATTTCTTTGTGACCACGAGTCTATTAGAGAAGTATTTAACAGGGGGACTGACCTTTCTGGCTTTTCTCAGCAGTGTAATTTTACTTCATAATAACAAAAAATCCTATCAATCATGATAGGATTGCTTTTTATGCGGAGGAAGGGATTTGAACCCTCACACCCGTACGGGCACATGCGCCTGAAGCATGCGTGTCTGCCGTTCCACCACCTCCGCTTGAGATTCTATTATAACTTATTTTTGTGAAAATGCCAATAGCGAATATCAGTTTTTTTCACTGTATGAAAAAAGCAGAAAAATTTCTATTTTTTCTTTACTAAAATAGTTCTATGATATTGCCATTATAGCAAGTATTTGTTACAATTAGATTAATTACTTATTTAGGTAACGAAATAAAAAAGGAGAATGTTATGAAACTGAAAAAATGGCTGCTATTTTTGATGCTGCCCCTTCTGTTTTTGCTGGATTTGAAGCTGTTTACAGCAACTGCTCAAGCCGATGCTTTGAAGAATGCAATCACAGATATTAAGATTTGGGACCACTCTAATGGCCGCGAAGCAACCAAGGTTAACGGTGCTTACAATTTGGTTCAAGGGGGAAATTATCGCTATGAGCTAGTTTTTGATTTGTCTGCTTACGATAACCAGCTCAAGGATGGGGATACCTTTACCTTTACAGTACCGAACGGTGCAACCATTGCTAATGGTACAACCTTTACCCTGACGGATAATGAAACGCAGGTCCAGCTTGGAGCGGCTAAGATGACGTCGAATGGTTCGGGTAAGGGCGGTCTGATTACGGTTACTATTCAGAATTTGGCAGATTACAAGGCCAAGACAACTGCTAGTGGAGTTAGAGGGAGCTTCTTCTTTGATTTTCAGGCGACGACAGTAGGTGCTGATCAAGACTGGAATTATAATCCTGAGGAAACTCAAGGGGCGATGAGCCATAAGGTCACCATTAACGAGCGGAAACAAAGCAGTTTTTCAACAGCCGGTGAAAACTACGCTAAGATTGGAGGAGTCATTGCTAAGAAGCCATATAATTCAGCTATTCTAGGTAAGAGCGGTGACTACTCACATAACTGGACTGTTCGTATCAATACTCAGCAAAAGACTTATAATTCTCCTATTGTTATCAAGGATGTCATTCCAGATAGCAGTGCGCCAATGCAATTCGTTCCGGAGCAATTTGTCCTTCGCCAAGGGGAGTACACACAGAGTTTATCAAGTATTGCGAATTCTGTCATCTTGAAAGAAGGTCAAGATTATACGGTTGCCTATAATGACACTTATACAGAGTTTACTCTAACCATCAATAACCCAGGCAATCGTGCCTTTATGTTGAACTATATGACAACTTCACCAGCTGATGGTTCTTTGGTATCCAATACGGCTGAGATGGAAGTTGATAATACAAAACTGCCATTCAGAGATGATCGTCCTGGTCAGACGAGCTCTACGGTAGAGCGCAGCAGCCGGATTACAGAAGGCGGTGTTATCACAGCGGATATCAGCAACAGTCTGGTTCTCTATAAGCAGGATTCTAAGACTGGCAAAATGCTGGAAGGTGCTGTCTTTAAGGTGACAACTCCTAGCGGTGAAGAGATTACTCTGCCACCGACAGATGCTAACGGTCGGGTTTCTACACAGCCTTTCTCAAGTGAAGAAATCAAGAAAGGCCAATTCACAGTAGAAGAAGTCACAGCTCCAGAAGGCTATGTACTGGACAGCAATCCGATGAAAGTGACTATCAAGGCTGATGGTGCAGTCAAAACAGTCAAGAATACGGTGGATCCAAATGCCAGCAAAAAGCTGACAGTCAAGAAAGTTTGGAAAGATGAAAGTAATCAGGATGGAAAGCGTCCAGCTTCTATTGCTGTAGATGTCTACGCTAACGGTCAAAAACTGGCTGATAAGACAGTGACTGTAACTGGTAGTAGTACAGATGCGGAGTGGACAGCTCAGACAACTGATTTACCAATCTTTGATGCAAGTGGTCAAAAAATCACCTATACAATCGGTGAAGATCAGCTTGATGGCTATGAAGCTCCAGAAGTAGATCAGGAAAATCTCACTGTTACCAATACTCGTACGCCAGAGAAAATCTCTATCAAAGCCAGCAAGAAATGGGATGATGCCGAGAATCAAGACGGCAAACGTCCTGCCAATGTTGTTGTCAAACTTTATAAAGAAGTCGGCGGTCAGAAATCAGAAGTTGCGAACCGAACTCTGACCGAGGCTGACCAGTGGGCAACCGAGTTCACTAACTTGAACAAATATGAAAAGGGACAAGAAGTTGTTTATTCTCTGGAAGAAGACGCGGTCCCTCACTATCAATCTCAGGTAACTGGCAATGCTGCTGACGGCTTTGTAGTGACCAACACTTACAAGCCAGAAACCATCAAGATTTCTGGTCAGAAGAAGTGGGATGATGCGGAAAACCAAGATGGCAAGCGTCCAAATGCTGTTAGAGTCAAGATCTTGAAAGGCCAGGATATTGTTGATGTGCAGGAAGTGACGGCTGCTAACGGTTGGAAATATGAATCCAATCCTCTTCCTAAATATGCAGCAGGCCAAGAAATTGCTTATACTGTTGCAGAAGAAGCTGTCTCAGGCTACACGAGCAAGGTGGACGGCTACAACATCACCAACTCTTACACCCCAGAAACGGTCAAGATTTCCGGTCAGAAGAAATGGGATGATGCGGAAAACCAAGATGGTAAGCGTCCAGCTTCTGTTAAGGTTAAAATTCTGAATGGTGATACGGTTGTGGATGAGCAAAATGTGACTTCCGCTAACGAATGGAAGTATGAGTCCAAGGCTTTGCCTAAGTATGCGGCAGGCCAAGAAATCACTTATACCGTAAGTGAGGAAGCTGTTCCAGGTTATACTAGTAAGGTAGAGGGTTACAACATCACCAATTCTTACACTCCAGAGACAACGACTGTGTCTGGAAGCAAGACTTGGGAAGATGGCGATAACCAAGATGGCAAGCGTCCAGCTTCTATCACAGTTAATCTGCTAGCTGACGGTCAAAAAGTCAATACCCAAACAGTCGGAGAGGCAGAAGGCTGGTCTTACAACTTTACTGGCTTGCCAGTTTACAAGGATGGTCAACGGATTACCTATACAGTAACGGAAGAAGCTGTACCGGGTTATTCAACCAATCTCAACGGCTACAATATCACTAACTCTTATACACCAGAGAAGACAGAAATCACTGCCAGCAAGACCTGGAATGACAGCGACAATCAAGACGGCAAACGTCCAACTAAGATTAGCATTAAGCTGATGAAGACCGTCGGCGGTGTCAAGACAGAAGTCGCTAGCAAGGAAGTGACGGCTGCTGATCAATGGCAAACCAAATTTGAAAATCTGCCAGTTTATGAAAATGGTCAGAAGATTGATTACTCTATCGAGGAAGATGATGTAGCTGGCTACACTAAAGAAATCAAAGATTTCACAGTTACCAACTCTTACACTCCAGAGATGATTAAGATTTCTGGTCAAAAAGTCTGGGATGACGCTGATAACCAAGACGGCAAGCGTCCAGCTTCTGTTAAGGTTAAAGTGAAAAATGGCGATACTATCGTAGATGAGCTGGAAGTAACAGCTGCTAACGATTGGAAGTTTGAGTCTAAAGCTCTTCCTAAGTATGCAGCAGGTCAAGAGATTGCCTATACTGTCACTGAAGAAGCGGTTGCGGAATATCAAACTAAGATTGATAAGTTCACCATTACCAATTCTTACACTCCTCAAAGTACAGAATATGCTGTGACTAAGGTCTGGGATGATGCTGATAACCAAGACGGCAAGCGTCCAGCTTCTATCACAGTGCAACTGTATAGCTCAGTAAATGGTCAAGAGCCAGCTGCTGTCGCAGGTAAGACATTGACCTTGACGGCTGATAATGAGGTGGCAGCTAACACTTGGAAAGCAAGCTTCACCAATCTGCCTCAGTTTGACAAGGGACAGAAGATCACCTATTCCGTCAAAGAGGATGATGCAACAGTAGCCGCTTTGAAAGAAAAAGGTTACAGTCCGAAAGTAGAAGGTCAGACAATCACTAACTCTCATACTCCAGAACAGGTTAAAATTTCTGGTCAGAAAGTCTGGGATGATGCAGACGATCAAGACGGCAAACGCCCAACATCTATTACAGTTAAAGTAATGGATGGAAGCACTGTTGTTGATACACTTGAAGTAACAGCTGCTAATGGATGGAAGTTTGAATCTAAAGACCTGCCTAAATATAGAAATGGTCAAGAGATTGCCTACACACTTTCTGAAGTGTCAGTTGCTCAATATGAAACTAAGATTGATAAATTCACCATTATAAACTCCTACACTCCAGAAACTGTTAAAATCTCTGGTCAAAAGGTTTGGGATGATGCTAATAACCAAGATGGCAAGCGCCCATCCTCTATCAAGGTAAAGATTTTAGACGGAGATAAGGTGGTAGATGAGCTGGAAGTGACAGCTGCTACTGACTGGAAGTTTGAGTCCAAAGATCTGCCTAAGAGTAAGAAGGGCAAGAAAATCAACTATACAGTCCTTGAAGAAGTGACAGTTGAGGGTTATAGTAGCAGCCAAGAACAAGCAACAGATGGCAGCTTCACTTTGACTAACAGCTATAAACCAACACAGATTGCTGTTAAGGGAACTGCGGTATGGTCAGATGCTGAAAATCAAGATAAGGTACGACCTTCCAAAATTACTGTTCGCCTCTTGGCAGATGGCAAACCAATTAAAGAAGAGGTTGTGTCAGAAGAAAATGGTTGGCAGTATAACTTTAGCGACCTTCCTAAGTACAAGGACGGTAAGGAAATTGTCTATAGTGTTGCGGCTGATCCAGTTGATGGCTACAAGCTTGAGATCAACGGTACTCAGCTGACCTTCAGTCATATCCCTGCTAAGAAAGATGCTGTTGAAGGAGCGGTAAATAATAAGCCAGGCGTTCAAGCTCCGAAAGTCGGAGGGAAAGCTCTTCCTCGTACTGGACAGGAAGAAAGTCTTCTTGTTACTATTCTTGGCTTCTTAACAGCTCTTCTCGCAGGAGGATTGCTGATGGATAAGGCGAAACGCAGCTAATCAGTTTTGAGACTTACTGAAAATTACAGTGAGCGTCTCATTTGATATAAAAAAGCGAACAGGTTCTTTTGGACTTGTTCGCTTTTATCATGTCAGTTTCATCTCAAGTATTTTAAAGTAGCTGCTTTCTATGAAAAAAGAAGTCAACCTTAAGAAATGCCTTCTATGCAAAACAAGCAAGCTAAATCTCGCATTTTTTGTTATAATGAGTGTATTAACTTTTAAGGAGTAATCTTGCAAGGAAAAATCATTAAGGCTCTGGCTGGTTTCTATTATGTGGAGTCGGACGGACAGGTTTATCAAACCAGAGCGCGGGGTAATTTTCGCAAAAAAGGGCAGACACCCTATGTCGGTGACGAAGTCGAATTTTCAGCAGAAAAAGACTCGGAAGGCTATATTTTAAAAATAGCAGAGCGAAAGAACAGTCTTGTGCGGCCTCCGATTGTCAACATTGACCAAGCGGTTGTAATCATGAGCGCGAAAGAGCCAGATTTCAATGCCAATCTGTTAGATCGTTTTCTGGTGCTTTTAGAGCATAAGAGGATTCATCCTATTATCTACATCAGCAAGTTAGACCTGCTTGAAGATGAGCAGAGCTTGGATGTCTATGTACAGGCCTATCAGTCCATCGGCTATGAGGTCATTAAGTCGACTGAGGAATTGCTGCCGCTGCTGATAGGGAAAATCACTGTTTTTATGGGACAGACTGGGGTTGGAAAGTCCACCCTGCTCAATAAAATTGCCCCAGACCTGCAGTTGGAAACAGGAGAGATTTCTGAAAGTCTGGGCCGTGGCCGCCATACGACGCGGGCTGTCAGCTTTTACAATCTAAACGGTGGGAAGATTGCTGATACGCCAGGATTTTCGTCTTTGGATTACGAGGTGAGCACAGCTGAAGATCTCAATCAAGCTTTTCCAGAGATTGCTGAGTTTAGCCAGTCCTGTAAGTTTCGTACTTGCACTCATACTCACGAGCCAGCTTGTGCCGTTAAGCTAGCAGTCGAGTCCGGCCAGATAGCGTCATTCCGCTTTGATAATTACCTGCAGTTTCTCAGCGAGATCGAGAATCGTCGGGAGACCTATAAAAAAGTTGCCAAAAAAAATTCTAAATAAGGAGAAGAACTATGACTTCATTCAAAATTGCCCCTTCAATCTTAAGTGCGGACTATGCTAATTTTGAATCAGAACTGAAAAAGTTAGAAGCGACAGGTGCTGAGTACGCCCATATCGATATTATGGATGGCCATTTTGTACCCAATATCAGCTTTGGGGCTGGGGTTGTTGCCAGTATGCGTCCTCACAGCAAGCTAGTCTTTGACTGTCATCTGATGGTTTCCAATCCTGAGCACCATATCGAAGAATTCGCTCGTGCTGGTGCAGATATCATCAGCATCCATGCCGAAGCGACGCCACATATCCACGGAGCACTGCAGAAGATTCGAGCAGCGGGAGTCAAGCCTAGTGTTGTGATTAATCCGGGAACACCAGTCGAAGCAGTCAAAAATGTTTTGAATTTGGTCGATCAAGTCCTTGTGATGACAGTTAATCCAGGATTTGGCGGTCAGGCCTTTCTGCCAGAAACCATGGATAAGATTCGTGAATTGGTTGTCTTGCGTGAAGTCAATCAGCTGAATTTTGATATTGAAGTAGATGGTGGTATTGACGATAAGACCATTGGAATTGCTAAAGAAGCCGGTGCCAATGTCTTCGTAGCAGGCAGCTATGTCTTCAAAGGTGATGTCAATCATCAAGTTCAGACCTTACGGGATGCCCTGCATGACTAAGATTGCACTGTTTGCTGGCGGGAACTTGGGGCATTTTAGCTTAGATTTTGATGTTTTGGTCGGAGTAGATCGTGGAAGCCTCTTTCTGCTTGAGCAGGGAGTTTGTCCTGATTTGGCTGTCGGGGATTTTGACTCTGTGACCGAGGAAGAATTGCTGCGCATAAAAGATAGTGCCAAGGAAGTCGTTCAGGCCCATCCTGAAAAGGATGATACGGACTTGGAGTTGGCTGTTCTAGCTTGTTTTGAGCGCTATCCAGATGCTTGTCTGACCATTTTCGGAGCCTTTGGCGGCCGTCTGGATCATGCCTTGGCCAATGTCTTCCTGCCCAGTAATGAAAAAATTGCAGCTTATATGGAGAAGATTTTTCTGGAAGATGAGCAGAATCTGCTGACCTATGTTCCCAAGGGGCGCCATGAAATCAAACCAGTAGCTGGCATGCGCTATCTAGCCTTTCTGCCATCGGATGATGCCACCTTAACGATTGAGGGCGCCAAATATCCGCTCAATAAAGATAACTTTTTTTTCAAAAAAGTGTATGCTTCTAACGAATTTATAGATAGGCCCATTTATTTGGACTTTGATAGCGGCTATACAGTCGTCATTTACAGCAAAGACAGGAGCTGATATGGAGTTTATAATTATCCTCATTCTTTTGGGAAACCTAGTGCTGACCTTTCTTTTATGGCAAAAGATTAGTCAGCAGACCGAGACGCTAAAGCAAGTCTTGGAAAATCAGGCAGATCATCTATCGGATCAGTTGGACTATCGCTTGGAGCAGGAAAGCCAGAAAAAGCAAACGGCTCAGAAAGAGCTGGAATTAGCTCTGGGAGATCGTTTGAGCGAGGTCAGGACAGATTTGCACCGCAACTTGACAGAGCTGCGCTTGGAAATCAGTGACAACCTGACCAAGAATCGGGATAAAACTGACGAGCGTATGCGGCAGATTCAAGAGTCCAACGAAACCCGTCTAGAGCAGATGCGGCAGACCGTTGAAGAGAAACTGGAAAAGACACTTCAGACTCGACTTCAGACTTCTTTTGAGACCGTTTCTAAGCAGTTGGAGTCTGTTAATCGCGGTCTAGGAGAAATGCAGAGTGTTGCCCGAGATGTCGGCACGCTGAACAAGGTTCTTTCCAACACCAAGACCCGAGGGATTCTAGGGGAGTTGCAGCTGGGGCAGATTATTGAGGACATTATGACGGCCAGTCAGTATGAACGAGAGTTTGTGACGGTGGCCGGCTCCAGTGAGCGTGTCGAATATGCCATTAAACTGCCGGGACAGACGGAGCATGAATATGTCTATCTGCCCATTGATTCTAAGTTTCCTCTGGCCGATTACTACCGTTTGGAAGATGCTTATGAGTCTGGCAGCAAGGAAGAGATTGAGCTCTATCGCAAGTCTCTCTTAGCAAGTGTTAAACGCTTTGCCAAGGATATTAAGAGTAAATATCTGGCACCACCGGCTACAACTAACTTTGGTATCATGTTTCTGCCAACAGAAGGTCTCTATTCGGAAGTTGTCCGCAATCCAGCCTTTTTTGACAGTTTGCGGCGGGAGGAGCAGATTGTGGTAGCGGGGCCATCTACCCTATCTGCCTTGCTCAATTCATTGTCTGTCGGCTTTAAAACGCTCAATATTCAAAAAAGTGCAGACGATATCAGCAAGGTTCTGGGTTCTGTCAAATCCGAGTTTAACAAGTTCGGTGGTATTCTGACCAAGGCTCAGAAACATTTGCAGCATGCTTCGGGTAACATTGATGAACTCTTAACCCGGCGGACAGGAGCTATCGAAAGAACCTTACGCCATATTGAGCTGTCTGACCAAGACCTCGATTTGAACTTACTTGATTTTTCAGAAGAAAGGGAAAACAATGAAGATTAATCAAATGAAAAAAGATGAACTGTTTGAAGGTTTCTATCTGATCAAGTCAGCAGAAGTCCGTCAGACAAGGGCTGGAAAAAATTATCTGGCCTTTACGTTCCAAGATGATACAGGGGTAATTGAAGGTAAACTCTGGGATGCTCAGCCACATAATGTTGAAGAATTCACTGCTGGCAAGGTCGTGCACATGCAAGGTCGACGGGAAGTCTACAATAACACGCCCCAGGTAAATCAACTGACCCTGCGTCTTCCTAAGGCTGGAGAGCCCAATGATCCAGCGGATTTCAAGGAAAAACCACCAGTAGACCAGAAAGAAATCCGAGACTATTTATCTCAGATGATTTTCAAGATTGAGAATTCGGTCTGGCAGCGCGTGGTCCGCTCGCTTTATAGCAAGTACGACAAGGAGTTTTATTCTTATCCAGCTGCCAAGACCAATCACCATGCTTTTGAGTCGGGGCTAGCCTTTCATACCGCTACCATGGTCAAGCTGGCGGATGCTATCGGAGACATTTATCCTCAGCTTAATAAAAGCTTGCTTTTTGCAGGGATCATGCTCCATGACTTGGCCAAGGTTATTGAGCTCAGCGGTCCAGAAAATACAGAGTACACTGTGCGTGGCAATCTGATTGGGCACATTGCTTTGATTGATGAAGAATTGACCAAGACCTTGATGGAGCTGAAAATTGATGATAGCAAGGAAGAAGTAATCGTCCTGCGGCATGTCCTTCTCAGTCACCACGGTCTCTTGGAATACGGCAGTCCTGTCCGGCCTAAGATTATGGAGGCAGAAATTCTGCATATGATTGATAATCTGGATGCGGAGATGATGATGATGACTGCTGCCTTGGGACTTGTAGATCCAGGTGAAATGAGCAATAAAATATTCGCTCTTGAAGGCCGTTCTTTCTACAAACCAAAACTTGAACAGTAAAATACGAAAAATGGACATTACTTGGAAAAGAATGTTCGTTTTTTTGTTTTTGTTGTGGTATAATGAATAAAATAACTTTAATTGGTGAAAAAATGAAATTAAGAAGAAGTGAGCGTATGGTGGTTATTTCCAATTATTTGATTAACCATCCTTATGAATTAACGAGCTTAAATACATTTGCAGAAAAATACGAATCTGCCAAATCTTCTATTTCAGAAGATATTGTCATTATTAAGCGTGCCTTTGAAGAGATTGAAATTGGAACTATCGAAACGATTACTGGTGCTGGTGGAGGAGTGATTTTTAGCCCGTCCATCTCAGATACAGAAGCTAAGACTATTGTACAAGGTCTTTGTGATCAGCTGTCTGAAAGCAATCGGATTCTTCCTGGGGGCTATATTTATCTATCTGATCTGCTCAGCACTCCATCTATTCTGAACAATATCGGGCGAATCATTGCCAAGAGCTTTAAAGATCAACAGATTGATGCGGTCATGACAGTTGCGACTAAGGGTGTTCCTTTGGCCAATGCAGTAGCCAATGTTCTCAATGTACCTTTTGTCATCGTTCGTCGGGATTTAAAGATTACAGAAGGATCAACGGTCAGTGTCAACTACGTATCGGGATCCAGCGGAGATCGTATCGAAAAGATGTTCTTGTCCAAGCGCAGTCTCAAGGCTGGCAGCCGCGTCTTGATTGTGGATGACTTCCTCAAAGGCGGGGGGACCATTACAGGGATGATTAGCCTCTTATCTGAGTTTGACTCTGAGTTGGCAGGTGTAGCCGTCTTTGCGGACAACGCGCAGGCCAATCGCGATTATCTGGACTATAAATCGCTCTTGAAAGTAACCAATATTGATGTCAAGGCGAATACCATTGATGTGGAAATTGGAAATATTTTTGATTAGGGAAAAGGGCGGAGATTATAGATGAAAACAGTTTTAGAAAAGTTTGACCACAGTCCGCTGTGGATTCGTTTAGGAGTATTGTCGATTTTATTTGGGATTCTGATTACCGGCATGGTTTTTGTACAGGGACAGTCTAATTCCCGCACCAATTCAGTCAGCTCTGCTGCGAGCATCGCATCAAGCAGTTCTTCCTTACAACTGTCTTCTGCTCAAAAAGAAGCACAGGAAAAAGAAATCCAGGAAGAGGAGCAAGCAGTTCAGGCCGCAGAAGAAGCAGTTAAACAGCTTGAAACCATGCATACTTTGGAAGATTTGCAGCTAGCTAAGACTGCAGCAGAAAAAGTCAAAGATGCAGCAATGAAGGCTAGATTCCAAAGCCGTATTCAGGCAATAGCTGTCCTGATTGACCCAGAAGGGGCTCAGGCTGGTGTTTATGAAAATCCAGCTGCTGTATCAGAAGAAGCAGTGGCTCAGCCGCAGCAATAAGTTGGCAGCAATCTAATAAGCAGATATAAGCTTAAAATAGAAAAAATGTATTGACAGAAAAGTATCGTCGTGCTATAATGATAGACGGTACTTTTTACTTTTGGTCTCTCAAAAGTGTACAGAGACGTGCTGACAAATGTTGCAAAAGTACACGCAGATGGTAGCTGTCACCAAGTGTATCATCACCAAAATTAAAAAAATACAGGAGAATGTAGATGCCTACAATTAACCAATTGGTTCGCAAACCGCGTAAATCAAAAGTAGAAAAATCTAAATCACCAGCTTTGAACGTTGGTTATAACAGCCATAAAAAAGTTCAAACAAACGTATCTTCACCACAAAAACGTGGAGTTGCAACCCGTGTCGGAACTATGACACCTAAGAAACCAAACTCTGCCCTTCGTAAGTTTGCCCGTGTACGTCTGAGCAACCTGATTGAAGTTACAGCTTACATCCCAGGTATCGGACACAACCTGCAAGAGCACAGCGTAGTGCTTCTTCGTGGTGGACGTGTAAAAGACCTTCCAGGGGTACGTTACCATATCGTCCGCGGTGCACTTGATACAGCAGGTGTTACTGATCGTAAACAAGGCCGTTCTAAATACGGTACTAAAAAACCAAAAGCATAAGGAAAGGGGAGAAAGATAAATGAGTCGTAAAAACCAAGCGCCTAAGCGCGAAGTATTGCCAGATCCGCTTTACAATTCAAAATTAGTTACTCGTCTTATCAACCGCGTTATGCTTGATGGTAAGCGTGGTACAGCGGCTTCTATCGTTTACGGAGCTTTTGACCAAATCAAAGAAGCAACTGGAAACGATGCGCTGGAAGTATTTGAAACAGCTATGGAAAACATCATGCCTGTACTTGAAGTTCGTGCTCGCCGTGTCGGTGGTTCAAACTACCAAGTTCCGGTTGAAGTTCGTCCAGAACGTCGTACAACACTTGGACTTCGCTGGTTGGTAACTATTGCTCGTCAACGTGGTGAGCACACAATGGTTGACCGCCTTGCAAAAGAAATCTTGGATGCATCTAACAATACTGGTGCAGCTGTTAAGAAACGTGAAGACACTCACCGTATGGCAGAAGCTAACCGTGCCTTCGCACACTTCCGTTGGTAAAATCATGATGCTAGGAACGGTAAGGATGCAAGGTGAAAATAGGAAACTGACGCAGTATTCGACGAATACAAGGAAGTTTATCTTTTTCACACAGCATCCCGTTCCGGCTCAAATCGGCTAATTAACTTTAGCCTGAGTTCAATTCAACTTATCTACAAGTTGAGAAAAACAAAAACAAGATAAGCATTGAGAACGGGTAGGTCCTGCCTATCCGTTTTTGCTAAATCATGTTATAATAAACTGTAAAATAAATTAATAGGAGAAATAACCAAATGGCTCGCGAATTTTCACTTGAAAAAACTCGTAATATCGGTATCATGGCCCACGTCGATGCTGGTAAAACAACAACAACTGAGCGTATTCTTTACTACACTGGTAAAATCCACAAAATCGGTGAAACTCACGAAGGTGCGTCACAAATGGACTGGATGGAACAAGAGCAAGAGCGTGGTATCACTATCACATCTGCTGCGACAACAGCTCAATGGAACAACCACCGTGTAAACATCATTGACACACCAGGACACGTGGACTTTACAATCGAAGTACAGCGTTCTCTTCGTGTCTTGGATGGTGCGGTTACCGTTCTTGACTCACAATCAGGTGTTGAGCCTCAAACTGAAACAGTTTGGCGCCAAGCAACTGAGTACGGAGTTCCTCGTATCGTATTTGCTAACAAGATGGACAAGATCGGTGCTGACTTCCTTTACTCAGTAAGCACTCTGCATGATCGTCTTCAAGCAAACGCTCATCCAATCCAATTGCCAATTGGTTCAGAAGATGACTTCCGCGGAATTATCGACTTGATCAAGATGAAGGCTGAAATCTATACTAACGACCTTGGTACAGATATTTTGGAAGAAGATATCCCAGCTGAATACCTTGAGCAAGCGCAAGAATACCGTGAAAAATTGGTGGAAGCAGTTGCTGAAACTGATGAAGATTTGATGATGAAATACCTTGAAGGTGAAGAAATCACAACTGACGAATTGAAAGCTGCTATCCGTAAAGCAACAATCAATGTTGAATTCTTCCCAGTATTGTGTGGTTCAGCCTTCAAGAACAAGGGTGTTCAGTTGATGCTTGATGCGGTTATTGACTACCTTCCAAGCCCACTTGACATCCCAGCAATCAAAGGTATCAACCCAGACACTGAAGAAGAAGAAACTCGTCCTGCATCTGATGAAGAGCCATTTGCAGCTCTTGCCTTCAAGATTGCAACAGATCCATTCGTAGGTCGTTTGACCTTCTTCCGTGTTTACTCAGGTGTTCTTCAATCCGGTTCTTATGTAATGAACACTTCGAAAGGTAAACGTGAGCGCATCGGACGTCTTGTGCAATTACATGCCAATAGTCGTCAAGAAATTGAAACCGTTTATGCTGGGGATATTGCAGCTGCTATTGGTTTGAAGGATACGACTACTGGTGACTCATTGACAGATGAAAAAGCAAAAGTGATTCTTGAGTCGATCCACGTTCCAGAGCCTGTTATCCAGCTGATGGTTGAGCCTAAGTCTAAGGCTGACCAAGACAAGATGGGTATTGCTCTGCAAAAACTGGCTGAAGAAGATCCAACTTTCCGTGTTGAAACAAACGTTGAAACTGGTGAAACAGTTATCTCTGGTATGGGTGAGCTTCACTTGGATGTCCTTGTTGACCGCATGCGTCGTGAGTTCAAGGTTGAAGCTAACGTAGGTGCTCCTCAAGTATCTTACCGTGAAACTTTCCGTGCTTCTACTCAAGCTCGTGGATTCTTCAAACGCCAATCTGGTGGTAAAGGTCAATTCGGTGATGTATGGATCGAGTTTACACCAAACGAAGAAGGAAAAGGTTTCGAGTTTGAAAATGCTATCGTCGGTGGTGTGGTTCCACGTGAATTCATCCCAGCGGTAGAAAAAGGTTTGGTTGAGTCAATGGCTAACGGTGTTCTTGCTGGTTACCCAATCGTTGACGTGAAAGCTAAACTTTACGATGGTTCATACCATGATGTCGACTCATCTGAAACAGCCTTCAAGGTTGCGGCTTCACTTGCATTGAAAGAAGCTGCTAAGACTGCACAGCCAGCTATCCTTGAGCCAATGATGTTGGTAACAATCACTGTTCCTGAAGAAAACCTTGGTGATGTTATGGGTCACGTAACAGCTCGTCGTGGACGTGTTGACGGTATGGAAGCGCATGGTAACAGCCAAATCGTTCGTGCTTATGTACCACTTGCTGAAATGTTCGGTTATGCAACAGTTCTTCGTTCAGCATCACAAGGACGCGGTACCTTCATGATGGTATTTGACCACTACGAAGATGTACCTAAGTCAGTACAAGAAGAAATCATTAAGAAAAACAAGGGTGAAGCTTAAGCTTTGAGCTGAACCTTGGCACTCGCGTTCGCGGGTGCTTTTTTTATTTTTAGAGAACCGACCACTCAATAGAAAGGGGAAATGAATGATCAGATGAATCTGAATTTATACTTTCTATTCTGTCTTGTAAGTTGTATTTCTACATTTTCAAAAGATACTGCTTTGCTTTTTCAAATCAATGAAAGTCGAAATGAAAGTTAGTGAAAGAATTCATAATACTTGTTAATAACAATGAAATCAGTTGCATTTTACCTCAATTAAGTATATAATAGAAATGTTGAAAGGTGATTTGTAGCAACTCAAGTTACTCTTTTCACATAAAAATTTTTTGATTTTCATAAGGAGGAAATCACGAATGGTAGTTAAAGTTGGTATTAACGGTTTCGGTCGTATCGGTCGTCTTGCTTTCCGTCGTATCCAAAACGTAGAAGGTGTTGAAGTTACTCGCATCAACGACCTTACAGATCCAGTAATGCTTGCACATCTGTTGAAATATGACACAACTCAAGGTCGTTTCGATGGTACTGTTGAAGTTAAAGAAGGTGGATTCGAAGTTAACGGTAAATTCGTTAAAGTTTCTGCTGAACGTGACCCAGAACAAATTGACTGGGCTACTGACGGTGTAGAAATCGTTCTTGAAGCAACTGGTTTCTTTGCTAAGAAAGATGCTGCTGAAAAACACCTTAAAGGTGGTGCTAAGAAAGTTGTTATCACTGCTCCTGGTGGAAACGATGTTAAAACAATTGTATTTAACACTAACCACGACATTCTTGATGGTACTGAAACAGTTATCTCAGGTGCTTCATGTACTACAAACTGCTTGGCTCCAATGGCTAAAGCTCTTCAAGACAACTTCGGTGTTGTTGAAGGATTGATGACTACTATCCACGCTTACACTGGTGACCAAATGATCCTTGACGGACCACACCGTGGTGGTGACCTTCGTCGTGCTCGCGCTGGTGCTGCAAACATCGTTCCTAACTCAACTGGTGCTGCTAAAGCTATCGGTTTGGTTATCCCAGAATTGAACGGTAAATTGGACGGATCTGCACAACGTGTTCCAACTCCAACTGGATCAGTTACTGAATTGGTTGCTGTTCTTGAAAAGAACGTAACAGTTGATGAAGTAAACGCAGCTATGAAAGCAGCAGCTAACGAATCATACGGTTACACAGAAGATCCAATCGTATCTTCAGATATCGTAGGTATGGCTTACGGTTCATTGTTCGACGCAACTCAAACTAAAGTTCTTGATGTTGACGGCAAACAATTGGTTAAAGTTGTATCATGGTACGACAACGAAATGTCTTACACTGCACAACTTGTACGTACTCTTGAATACTTCGCGAAAATCGCTAAATAATTCAATAGTAGAAGAAAGAGGCTCATTTGAGTCTCTTTTTCTGTGCACTGTTTTGCGAGAATTATTAGAGACAGAGCGAATGTACAGCTCTATTTCCTATTCTTTATTAGTTATATAGAAAGTCAGTTCTGATACATCTGTCCATTTTTCTAAATGCTTCAAGGGGCTGTTTTGCGGTAATAGAAGCTAAGCATAGTTTTCTTAAAGAAAACTATACCAATTTTATACTTGACAAACCAAAAAACAGTGTGTATACTATCTTTGTTGAAGTTATTTAACTTCAAGTATACTATACCAATTTTCAATAAGAAGGGCTGGTTTCTAAAATATAGGAAATCAGAAGTAATGTTATGTGTGGAATTGTCGGAGTTGTCGGAAATCGCAACGCAACTGATATCTTGATGCAGGGCTTGGAAAAGCTGGAATACCGAGGTTATGACTCGGCTGGAATTTTTGTAACAACAGGGAAAACTTCTAGTCTGATCAAGTCGGTCGGTCGTATCGCTGACCTGCATGCTAAAATTGGCATTGATGTTGCTGGGACTACTGGTATCGGACATACTCGTTGGGCTACTCATGGAAAACCAAGTGAAAACAATGCCCATCCTCATACTTCACAGACTGGCCGTTTTGTCTCGGTTCACAACGGTGTGATTGAGAACTACCTTGATATCAAGAATACCTATCTAGCTGGTCATGACTTCAAGGGGCAGACAGATACAGAGATTGCTGTGCATCTGATTGGCAAATTCGCTGAAGAAGAAGGCTTGTCTGTTTTAGAAGCCTTTAAAAAAGCTCTTCACATTATCCGTGGTTCTTATGCCTTTGCTTTGGTGGATTCAGAAGATGCAGATGTTATCTATGTTGCTAAAAATAAATCTCCACTTCTAGTCGGACTGGGTGAAGGCTACAATATGGTCTGCTCAGATGCCATGGCCATGATTCGTGAGACGAATCAATTTATGGAAATTCATGACCAAGAGCTGGTTATTGTCCGTAAAGACAGTGTGGAAGTGCAGGATTATGATGGGAATATTCTGGAGCGTGAAAGCTATACAGCTGAGCTTGACTTGTCCGATATTGGTAAGGGGACTTATCCATACTATATGCTCAAAGAAATCGATGAGCAGCCAACTGTGATGCGTAAGCTCATCAGCGCTTATACAGATGATAAGGGGCAAGTATCAGTAGATGCGGATATTGTCAAGGCTGTTCAGGAAGCTGACCGTCTCTATATTCTTGCAGCTGGAACTTCTTACCATGCTGGCTATGCTTCTAAGCGTATGCTGGAAGAGCTGACGGATACACCTGTTGAACTGGGCATTGCTTCTGAGTGGGGCTATGCCATGCCGCTCCTTAGCAAGAAGCCTCTCTTTATCTTTATCAGCCAATCTGGTGAAACAGCTGACAGCCGTCAGGTCTTAGTCAAGGCGAATCAGATGGGTATTCCAAGTTTGACCGTGACCAATGTTCCAGGTTCTACGCTTTCTCGGGAAGCCAATCATACCATGCTGCTGCATGCAGGTCCTGAGATTGCGGTTGCTTCTACTAAGGCCTATACAGCTCAAATCGCAACCTTGGCTTTCTTGGCTAAAGCTGTTGGCGATGCCAATGCTTCTGAAAAGGCGGCAGCCTTTGACTTGGTTCACGAGCTGTCCATAGTTGCGCAGTCTATTGAGTCCACTTTGTCAGAAAAGGAGTTGATTGACAATAAGGTCCGTGGCCTTCTGGAAACGACCCGCAATGCATTCTATATCGGCCGTGGTCAAGACTACTATGTGGCGATGGAAGCCAGCCTAAAACTCAAAGAAATTTCTTATATCCAGTGTGAAGGTTTCGCGGCTGGTGAGCTCAAACACGGTACGATCTCTCTGATTGAAGACGGGACACCAGTCTTGGCTCTGCTTTCAGACGAAGTCTTGGCTAGTCATACACGAGGCAATATTTCAGAAGTCGTAGCTCGGGGTGCCAAGGTGCTGACCATTGCTGAGGAGAATGTAGCCAAAGAGGGAGACGATATCGTACTCAATCAGGTTCATCCATACCTGTCACCAATCTCTATGGTGGTACCGACACAGCTCATTGCTTACTTTGCAACCTTGCACCGCGGTCTGGATGTAGATAAGCCTCGAAATCTGGCTAAGTCTGTCACTGTAGAATAAGCTTTCTAACGAATCTTGATAATAATACTAAGCCTCAGATTTTTCTGGGGCTTTTGGTATGGTATTTTGGTGACGATGCTCTTTGGAAGTCTCTTTCGACCATGGCAAAGCCATGCTGACGACAGTCATCCTATTTCATACAGATGGACAAATAGGATGAGCATCATTTTTGTATATATCACTAATTAGTTATAAAATATTTTTATCTTAAATATCAGGAGGACAAAAACATGGTGGAATTAGGTATTTCTACTTTTGGAGAGACAACGCCGCTGGAGGGGACAGGGCAGACCTATACTCATGATGAGCGGATTCGGCAGCTGGTAGCAGAGATTGAGCTGGCAGACAAGGTGGGGCTGGACGTGTATGGCATTGGAGAGCATCACAGGGAGGACTTTGCGGTCTCTGCGCCGGAGATTGTGCTGGCGGCTGGTGCAATCAAGACGGAGAAGATTCGTTTGACCAGTGCTGTCAGTGTCCTGTCGAGCTTGGATCCTATCCGAGTCTACCAGCAGTATGCGACGATTGATGCATTGTCAAATGGCAGAGCAGAGGTCATGGCTGGCCGTGGTTCTTTTATCGAGTCCTTTCCGCTCTTTGGCTATGACTTGAAGGATTATGAAGAGCTTTTTGATGAAAAGCTGGACCTGCTCCTCTATGCCAATGCCGAGACTCGGCTAAATTGGAAGGGCAAGCTGACGCAGACTATTGAAAATCGGGAAGTCTACCCACGGGCTGTGCAAGAAACATTGCCAGTTTGGGTAGCGACGGGGGGCAATGTCGAGTCCACCATTAAGGTCGCCCAGAAGGGCCTGCCTATTGCGTATGCCATTATCGGTGGACAGCCTAAGCGCTTCAAGCCCCTGCTGGATGCCTATCGCCGGATTGGGCAGGAAAGTGGCCACTCAGATGAAAAATTGAAGATTGCTGCCCACTCTTGGGGCTGGGTCATGGAGGATAATGAGGAGGCGGTCCGGACTTACTTCCATCCGACCAAGCAGGTAGTGGACGCTATCTCTAAGGACCGCCCTCACTGGCGGGAGATGACCTATGAGCAATACCTAGATCAGGTAGGACCAGAGGGGGCCATGTTTGTCGGTAGCCCTGAAAAGGTCGCTCAGAAATTGATCAAGATGATAGAGGAGCTGGGACTAGACCGCTTCATGCTGCATCTGCCGTTGGGATCGCTTCCGCATGAGCAGGTTCTCCAGTCTATCGAACTCTTTGGCACCAAGGTTGCACCGCTCGTGCGGGAGTATTTTGCAGCTAAGGGTAAGTAAGATCGGAGTAGCAGTTTTTTGATAAAAATTACCTATCTCATCCATAGAAAATATATATGGTACTTATCTAAAAAGGGTACAAAAAATAAGGTGGTTCAGCAGAGTCTGAAAAGCCTTGAAAAAGCTAGCTTAGTCTAGCTTTTTTATTTTGCTTTGATAAATATTTTTAATCAGGCTGATAGGGAAAATATATTTCCCAGAAGAAGGAGAGGATGGTAAGATATATTACAAATTCAAAGAAGGAGGAAGCAATGGTCAGCAAGAAAGAATTAGTGCTGAGAGCTTTTCGGGGTGAAGAAGTTGACCGAGTGCCTGTTGGATTCTGGTTTCACTTTGTAAGCCAAGAGGAAAAGATGCTAGGACTAGATAATCCAGTGATTTTCAATAAAAGTGTTGAGGGGCATGCTGCTTATGTTCGAGCTGCACGACCAGACTTTGTCAAGATTATGAGCGATGGCTTCTTTAAGTATCCTAGCGCGCTTTATTCGGATCATATTGAGTCCATTCGGGACTTGGCTGCTATTCAGTCTATCGGTGAGCATCATCCTTGGATTGAGCAGCAGATTGAGATGGTGAAGGCTGTAAAAGCAAGCTATCCAGAGGACCTCGCTTCCTTCTACAATATCTTTGCGCCGGTCTCCTATCTCAAGCGCTGGTTCCGCAGGGAAGGGTCACGAGGAGATAGAGAGATTGCAGATTTTCTGGCAGAGGATTCCGAGCTGACAGGACATGTTTTAGATGTCATTGCTGGCGATATTGCTATTTTGACTAGACGTATCATTGAGGAAGCAGGCATTGAGGGGATTTATCTCAGTACCCAGCAAATCCAAGACGGTCGGGTAGATGAGGCCAGTTATCGTCGTTATATTGAGCCTAGTACGATTAAGGTTCTGGAAGCGGCCAATGCGGCTGGTGGCCAGAATATTCTCCATATCTGCGGCTTTGAAGGAGCCAGCAATGATTTGGAACTGTTCAAGGACTATCCGGCTCAAGTCTTTAACTGGGCAACTCATCATGAGGGGGTCAGCTTAGCGGAAGGGCGCAAGCTCTTTGGCGGTCAGGCTGTCCTAGGCGGCTTTGAAAATGGCAGAGCAGCTCTTCTAAATACGGGCAGTCGTGCAGAATTAGAGAATGAGACCAAGCGGCTGCTGGCTGAAACTGGCAGTCAGGGAGTGATTCTAGGGGCTGACTGTACTGTACCAGATGATTTTGAAATAGAAAGATTGGACTGGATCCGCCAGGCAGCTAATCAGTTCTGATGGAATTGCCAAAGTCCTAAAGAGCAATTTTCAACTCTTTCAAGGAGGAAGATAGATGAATCGGTATCAAAAAATGCTTGCTGCTCTTGCTCTGATATTATTGATAATAGGAACCTTTCTGAGCATCAGTCAGATTTATGCTCATCAGTCTTCAGACAAAAAAGAAGATGATTTGCAGGCGCTCAAGAAACTGCCTGAGCAGTCAACTGGCTTGATGCAGCCCAATGATATCGCTGCCCTGCTCTTGTCGGATTAGAATTTTAAAAGGTTGACTTAGCTCAATGAGCAAGCTAAAAAACAAACCATTGGCTAGATAAGGATAATAAAAAAGGAGAAAAGATGACTTCAAAAAGAGAATTAGTACTGAAGGCCTTCAGAGGAGAGCCCGTTGACCGAGTGCCAGTTGGTTTCTGGCATCATTTTACCAACGAGGATGAGTGGCTGGTAGGTTTTGGAAATCAGGCCATTATTGAGAAAAATCTGGCTGGCCATCAAGCTTTTCTGGCAGAAGTCGAGCCAGACTTTATCAAGCTGATGAGTGATGGTTATTTTGCCTATCCTAATGAACGCTTGAAAAAAGTCCAATCTATAAAAGACTTAGCAGATATTGAGCCGCTAGGTGCTGACCACCCTTGGATTAGTGAGCAAGTGGAACTGGTTCAGAAGATTAGGGCTGGATTTACAGAAGACTTGGTCGCTATTTACAATATTTTTGCGCCAGTGACCTACTTCAAATGGTTGATCGGTAAGGTTGCTGGTGGAGATGATATCATTGCAGATTTCTTGGTGGAGGATGCGGTGCTCACGAAGCGGGTGCTGGATGTGATTGCTCAAGATATTGCAGCTCTGACGGAGCGGATTATCAAGGAAGCTGGTGCGGATGGAATCTACCTCAGCGTTCAGAGCATTCAGGATGCGCGGGTGTCGGCTGAAGACTATAAGGC
The DNA here is from genome assembly GCF_032387735.1 of Streptococcus sp. DTU_2020_1000888_1_SI_GRL_NUU_041A. Taxonomy (NCBI): domain Bacteria; kingdom Bacillati; phylum Bacillota; class Bacilli; order Lactobacillales; family Streptococcaceae; genus Streptococcus; species Streptococcus sp. DTU_2020_1000888_1_SI_GRL_NUU_041A. The sequence continues at coordinate 265,501 of NZ_CP135591.1, forward strand.
TTTTATTGCTCCTAGTGAATTGGCGGTGCTGGAAGCAGCCAATGCGGCTGGCGGAGTGAATATCCTGCACATTTGCGGTTACGAAGGCGCGCGAAATGATGTTCATCTTTTTACTGACTATCCAGCTCAGGTCATCAACTGGGCAGTGGGGCCAGAAGGCATCAGCCTAGCGGAGGGCCGGAAATTGTTTGGCGGTCGTACTGTCTTGGGTGGCTTTGAAAATGGCAAGGAAGGCCTGCTCTACACGGGCAGTCAAGCAGTTATTCAAGACGAGACCAAGCGGCTGATAGCAGAGGCTGGCAAGGTAGCTTTGATTATCGGGGCTGACTGTACTATTCCAAGCGATATTGAAGCAGAGCGGATTCAGTGGGTTCGCCAAGCAGCAAGTTTAGCATAAGAAGGAGGCGAAAGAATGAGCAAGAAAAAATGGATTATTGGTGGAGCAGCAGTGATTGCTATTGTAGTGGCGACTTATTTGGGGCGAACCTTGACAGGTGCTTCATCTAGCAAGACGAGCAGCTCTGCATCAGGCAGTGGCAAGGTCACGACATTGAAAGTGGCACATACACAGAACTATGTTCCTTATGACTTTGTGGACGAAAAAGGCGAGTCAGATGGCTATGAAGTTGCTGTTCTCAAGGCCATTGATGAAAAGCTGCCAGACTATCAGTTTGAATATACTGGTACCAGTGATGAAGATCTCTTAGTCGGTCTGGAATCTGGAAAATATGACATCGGAACCAAGGGAGCATGGTACACCGAAGAGCGGGCGAAGAAGTTCATCATTCCAAAAAGCCCAATCGGCGCTAGCATTATCGGTTTCACTATTCGCAAGGAAGACGCTGAAAAATACAAAACCATTGATGATTTTGCCAAGGAAAAGGGCAAGTTGGTACCGATTTCTCCGCAGAATGCTCAATGGGCTGTTATCGAAGAGTATAACCAAAAGCATAGCGGTGCTCCTATTGATTTGACTGCAGCAGAGTCCTTCAAGGTGGCTGATGCTTATGCTTGGGTTCTGGAAGGGCGCTACGATGCTTTCTTTGACATCAAGCTGTCTTTTGAAAAAGCAGTGACAGATAAAGAAGGTTCTTACCATCAGTATGCGGATCAACTGACTTGGTTCCCTTACAAGGGGATTCCGACCTATCCCCTGCTTCACAAAAACGAAAAAAATCAAGAATTTGCCAAGGCATACGAGAAGGCAATTAAGGAACTGGAAAAAGACGGAACCTTGGCTAAACTATCTGAAAAGTATTTCGGAGAGGATGTCTTCTCTTATGTGGACAAGGATTAGTTGCTGCTGTCTGCTGATTATGGAAAATCAAAAGGCTGACTGAGAAGCTGGCTGAAAATAGAGTTGGTGGCTTCTAAGCTGACCTTGCTGCTGTTTGAAGGAATTTTCAAAGAGGATAGCTAGGCGAGAGCATGGTTGCTCCAAGCTGAAAGCGCCCGTCCAAGAGAAGCTTATTCTATCTAATCATTGTCGAAGGAGAAGAAAATTATGGTCTCGTATGACTTGTCCCGTGTCTTTGGCCTGCTGCCTAGTCTGTTGCAGGCTCTGCCGACCACTTTATGGATTATGTTTGTGACAGCTTTGATTGGCTCCTTACTGGGTGGTCTGTTGGCTTGGGCTCAGATCACCGAGGAGCAGTCTTTTGCTGGCCTGGCTAGAGGATATATATTTATCCTTAGATGTACGCCGCCTATTGTCTTACTTTTCTTGGTTTTTTATGGCATTCCAGAGTTTTTAGAATGGTGGCTGGGGCTGGATATCAATAATTGGTCGCGTACTGTTTTTGTTATCATCACCATGATTCTGCTCTTTGCGGCTATGATTGCGGAAGTCTTCAAGGCAGCCTATCTTGCTGTTCCCAAGGGACAGACTGAGGCAGGTCTCAGTATTGGCTTGACACCGCTGCAGACTTTTCTGCGTATTGTCCTGCCACAGGCGTTTCGCATCGCCCTGCCCAATCTCACTACCGCCCTTCTTAATCTCATGCGAGATGCTGCGCTGGCTTATACGATTGGGGCAGTGGATGTCATGGGAGCAGGGCAAAATCTCATCAGTCGGAATCTGGGCAATTATTCCCTAGAAACCTATACAGCGGTGGCCTTGATTTACTGGGGGATTGCCCTAGTGGTTTCGCTGGCTTCCCAGCTTCTGGAAAAAAGTCTGACAGTCAAGGAGAGGTAAAGCATGGATTTGAATTATATTGTAAATACCTTTCTGGTAACGTTGAAAGGCATACCAGTAACCTTGATCATTATGGTGGTGGCTATTCTGCTCAGCTTTATTCCGGCTCTGCTTCTAGCTCTGGGGCAGATTTATAAAGTTCGGGGTGTTCGGACCTTTTCGGTGGTTTATCTGGCCTTTATTCGGGCGACACCTCCCATTTTGCTCATTCTCTTTTTCTATAGTCTTTTTCCTAGCTTACTGAATCAAATTTTTAAAAATCTGGGCAGTCAGGTAGACGTCTTTAAGTTCAATCCACTTTACTATGCTTTCATCATCTATAGCCTGATGACGACAGGCAGTTTGTCGGAAATACTGCGCTCTGCCATATTGACAGTGGATAAAGGACAGTTAGAAGCGGCTCAAGCGATTGGTTTAACGAATTTTCAAGCCTATCGGAGGATTGTTTTTCCTCAGGCTCTGCGCTCTGCCCTGCCCAATCTGGCCAATCTGGTTATCAATCTAGTCAAGGGAACCTCGCTGGTATTTGTCATGACAGTCAAGGATATCACAGCCCTGGCTAAGATAGAAGCCTCCCATTCTTACCAGTATTCAGAGTCTTATCTGGTGATTTTTGTTATTTATCTCATTATTTGTGGCTTGATTCAGTGGATGTTTAGGGGCTTGGAAAAGCGCTACGCTCTTGCTTAGGAAGGAAAGATTATGTTAGAAGTAAAACATATCTCCAAACGGTTTGGAGAGCATCAGGTGCTGGCAGATGTCAGTCTCAAGGTCAATCAAGGTGATGTTGTGGTTATTCTAGGACCCTCAGGCTCTGGGAAAACAACATTTCTGCGCTGTCTGAATCACTTAGAAAAAGCGGATGGCGGCCAGCTGACTCTGTCTGGTAAAGACTATGATTTGGCTAAGCTCAGCAAAAAGGAGATTTTAGAAATCCGTAGAAAGACGGCCTTTGTCTTCCAGCATTATAATCTCTTTGCCAATAAAACAGCCCTTGAAAATATCTTAGAAGGCTTAGTGATCGCTCGTAAGATACCGAGGGAAGAAGCGCTTGAGATTGCGGAAGAGTCCTTGAAGCGCGTGGGTCTCTTGGCCTACAAAGACTACTATCCTTCCCAGCTATCAGGCGGCCAGCAGCAGCGGATTGGGATTGCCCGCGCCATTGCTGTCAAGCCAGACGTTATCCTGCTGGATGAACCAACTTCGGCGCTAGATCCGGAACTGGTCGGCGAAGTTCTTAGTGTCATGAAGCAGCTGGCTCAGGAGGGAGTGACCATGGTCGTTGTGACCCACGAGATGAGCTTTGCCCGCGATGTGGCCAACCATGTCATCTTTATGGACGGAGGCCACATAATTGAAGAAAATCCTCCTCAGGAATTCTTCTCTAGTCCGAAGGAAGAACGGACCAAACAGTTTCTGTCCCGTATTCTGTCGGATGCCAGCTATAGTGTAGAGTATATGATTTAAAATCTGGACTATGTCCAGATTTTTATTATAAAAAAGCGTCTTTATAGGAATGAAAAGAGCCTAAACCAAAATTTTGATTACATTTGTAAATTTATTTTAAAAAATTATGTAAAATCTATTGACAAATAAATTCTGTCATGATAAAATTACAACTGTAAACAAAAAAGTTTACGTAAATTTAATCAGAAGATGTGAATATAGCCGGAAGGCGATTATTTTTGGGAGGATTAAAAATTATGTAAGATCATCTTCTTCCGAAAGAGATCAAATCACTCATAAAAATAGAGACTGAATCAGTCTTGATTTTTGAAAAGAGAATAAGTTATGTAAAATAATAGATAGGAGAAGATCTCCCAAATGAAAATTTATAGTAGATAAGGAAGAGATTTCTTATCTCAAACTTTAGTAAAAATAAAAATTATGTAAAGCAAAATATGAAAAAAGCGAGGTAATGCTATGAACAACAACTACAACAATTTTAATAATATGGACGACCTTTTCAACCAACTTATGGGACGCATGGGTGGCTACAACAGCGAACACCGGCGCTACTTGATTAATGGTAGAGAGGTCACACCGGAAGAGTTTGCTCAGTACCGGGCTACTGGCAAGCTCCCTGGTCAAGGAACAGGTGAGCAGACTGGCCAAACTGCTGCTCATGGACCTAAGCAAGATGGTATCCTAGCTAAGCTGGGTCGCAATCTGACTCAGGAAGCGCGTGATGGCAAGTTAGATCCAGTCATTGGGCGCAATAAGGAAATCCAAGAAACTGCTGAAATCCTTTCTCGCCGGACTAAGAATAATCCGGTTCTGGTCGGAGATGCCGGAGTTGGTAAGACAGCTGTCGTAGAAGGATTGGCTCAGGCTATCGTCAATGGTGATGTGCCAGCGGCTATCAAGAATAAGGAAATTATTTCTGTTGATATTTCCGGTCTGGAAGCTGGAACCCAATATCGTGGTAGCTTTGAAGAAAATATTCAAAATTTAGTCAATGAAGTCAAGGAATCCGGCAACATTATCCTCTTCTTTGACGAAATCCATCAAATTCTAGGAGCAGGATCTATCGGTGGAGATAGTGGCTCTAAGGGCATGGCGGATATTCTCAAACCAGCACTTTCTCGTGGTGAGTTAACCGTCATCGGGGCTACTACTCAGGACGAGTATCGCAATACTATCCTTAAAAATGCTGCTTTGGCTCGTCGTTTCAATGAAGTCAAGGTCAATGCACCGTCTGCCGAAGATACCTATCAGATCCTTCGAGGCATTCGGGACCTGTATGAAAAGCACCACAATGTCATCCTGCCAGATGAAGTGCTGAAAGCAGCTGTGGACTACTCTGTTCAGTATATTCCACAACGGAGCTTGCCAGACAAGGCGATTGACCTGGTCGATGTGACTGCTGCCCACTTGGCAGCCCAGCATCCAGTAACCGATGTTCATGCGGTTGAAAATGAGATTGCTGAGCAAAAAGACAAACAGGAAGCGGCTGTTGAGAAAGAAGATTATGAAGCAGCTCTGAATGCTAAGACTCGCATTGAAGAGCTAGAAAAGAAAATTCAAAATCACACTGAGGATATGAAGGTGACAGCTACGGTCAACGATGTAGCAGAGTCTGTTGAACGGATGACGGGTGTGCCGGTATCTCAAATGGGAGCTAGCGACATTGAGCGCCTCAAGGGCATGAATGACCGTCTCAAAGCTAAAGTGATTGGCCAAGACAAGGCTGTAGAAGCCGTGGCTAGAGCTATCCGCCGTAACCGTGCAGGATTTGATGAAGGCAACCGTCCAATCGGCAGCTTCCTCTTCGTTGGTCCGACAGGTGTCGGAAAGACTGAGCTGGCTAAGCAACTGGCTTTGGATATGTTTGGTACCAAGGAAGCCATCATCCGTCTGGATATGTCAGAATACTCCGACCGGACTGCTGTTTCCAAGCTGATTGGTACGACTGCCGGCTATGTTGGCTATGATGACAACAACAACACCTTAACCGAGCGTGTGCGCCGCAATCCTTACTCTATCATTCTCTTGGATGAGATTGAAAAGGCGGATCCACAAGTGATTACCCTTCTCCTTCAAGTTCTGGATGACGGTCGTTTGACAGATGGTCAAGGGAATACAGTCAACTTCAAGAACACGGTCATCATTGCGACTTCCAATGCTGGCTTTGGCTACGAAGCTGGCTTGGAAGAGGATGCAGAAAAACCTGATTTGATGGATCGACTCAAAGCTTACTTCCGTCCAGAATTCCTCAATCGTTTCAATGCGGTTATTGAGTTCTCTCATCTCAAGAAAGAAGACTTGATGGAGATTGTGAATCTCATGCTGATCGAAGTAAATCAAACCTTGAGCAAGAAAGAAATTGATCTGGCTGTATCTGATGCAGCTAAGGAATTCCTGCGCGATGCTGGTTATGACCAAGTCATGGGTGTCCGTCCGCTCCGCCGTGTCATTGAGCAGCAAATTCGTGACAAGGTGACTGACTTCCACTTGGATAATCTAGATGCTAAGCACTTGACAGCCGATTTGGAAGATGGTGTCTTAGTTATTCGTGAAAAGGGTGCTGCCGCATCTGAAGAAGACAAGCAAGCAGAATAAAGCTTACTAAGTCAACTAACTTTTCAAAGACCTCCTTCTTAGATGAAGGCAGGTCTTTTTTGCTGAGTATGAATTTCAAATAACTCTCCTTTCTGGAAATAAATTAGCGTTTATTCCAAAATATCAACTTGACTCTCCTTAACAGAACCTAAAAGCAAGCAACTTTATAAAGCCAGTATATTAGCCTATCAGGGGGATCAGCTTTATGCAGAAGGATTTAAAACAAGAGAGATGAATAATTTTTGACGAAAGCAGACTGCTATGAAACAGTCCATAACTACAATTAAGCGCAATGTCATTATCTTTGCATTCTTCAGCACCCTATGTGGTTGGATTGGTTATGTCGTTGATAAAGTAACCGGCCAGGCTCATTACGAAAATATCGGAACAGAGATAGGAAGTGGCTCTTTAGGGATGCTGATTTGGCTGGTAACTCCGTTAATCTGTACCATCTTTCTTCGAAGCTTTGGCGGAGACGGCTGGAAAGAGGCAGGGTTTCCATTAATTTTAAAAATAACAAAAAATTATACCTTGTTAGTTTTTTAGTCTACCCTCTTGTTACGATGATAGTGATACTCTTGGGACTGATGACACAAGGCATCAGAGTGACAGGTATGAAGGTTGAGTTCACAGTCTATCTTAGAATCTTGCTCACACAGATAGGGACTCAATTTATAAAAAATATTTTTGAAGAATCTGTTTGGAGGGCAAATCTTACTAATCAATTAATCAAATAAAAATTATCCGATTTAAAACTATATCTACTTGTTGGCTTTATCTGGTGGATTTGGCATCTGCCTTACATTATGAAGCTTCTGTCTGAGAGAGAAATCCAAAATACCTTACCGGTTGGAAGGTTTACATTCTTCCTTATCGGGATGATAACTGTTGCATGCTGGACGGTCATGTATACAGAGATTTTTAGAATTACTAAGTCTGTCTGGCCGCTGGTAATTATGCACACTATGGAGGATGCGGTTATAAATCCTTTACTATTACTAGGCTTTGTCTCGGTAGAAAAAAATCAAGCTTTCCTCTTCTCGCTATCAGTGGGGATGATTCCGACCATGCTTTATTTAACAGTTGGTCTAGTGATACGAAAGTGGAGGAAAAAACAGGAGTATGGAAAGGCGAGCTAACAAAGTAATAGAAAGCAGATTCCTGATAATGTTACCGGATCTCGCTTAGATAATCTGTCTGCCAAAGATTTGCAAGGCAATCTGGAAGATGAGTTTTTGATTATTCAGTAGCGGAAATTAGAGGCTTTAAAAGCACCAGCTTAAGTAGGTTTAGCAATTAACAAGATTGGAATTATTTATCAGTCTTGTTTCTTTTTGGTTAAAAAGCAGGCGGAGACTTGAACTTATAATATAAATGTCATAAAATAAAAGCAAAAACAGAGGAGCAAGCAATGTCAGATATTAAAAGTGATAATGGGCTGGCAGCTAGCCATGCTAATAGCTTTTCAGCCGCTTCCAGTCAGATAGGTGCAGCATCTCAGCCTGACAAGGATGCTATCAGTCGTTTGGAGGGAAATAGCCGGGCAAGTGAGGAAATTGATCATTCCAGTACGGCGTCAGCTGATATCGCCGGTAAGATTACAAGCTTCAGTCAGCTCCTGCAAAGCGTAGCAGAGGAATTTCAAGCGACCGACCAAGGACTGGCTGCGGATATTGAGGGATAAGGGGGAAGTAGTATGAAGAATTCCCAAACTCTGGCTGCCGAACGCCTGCAGGCTTTTGAAAAGTTGGATAAGGCTGAGGAGCAAAAGCGCCGTCTGGACCGCTTTGAAGAGGATATGGACTATCTCTATGACCGGGGGCTTTCGGCCTTGAGAGAGCTGAATTACCTGCCCTTAACGGCCAAGGACGGTCAGGATTTTTATGATATTATGGGTCTGGTTGAGCACAGTCACCGACTGCTGGATTTGGATATCCAGGATGGTCAGGATCGGCTGGATAAGGAAAGAAAAAAGCTAGACCGTCAGATTGAGACCATCCAGGGTCAGTATAGACAAGCTCTGGAAGCAGAAGAAAAGGAGGCTGGATATGGGCGCTAAGATGGAACTCCCCGCTTCCAACCAGCAGGCAGGGTCAATGGCCACTGCCGGCCAGGTGAGGATCGCGGCTTATGAATCTGCCATGCAGGCCATGGAAAGTTTTGCAGGGGAAAGCGGGCTGACCGGAACAGCATATGACAGTGCTAAAACCTACTGTCAGGGGATGTTTCTTCCCCTCTTTAAGGCAGCGATTCTCTTTGAAGAAGAGTTGGTCAAAGCTGGCAGCGACCTGCCCAGCCGTTATGTCAGTGAGGTAGCAGAAGAGAGTTTGGACCAAGATGTCCTGGAGAGTCAGATTGCTTCCTATGATCAGACCATTGACAGCCAAAATCAGGCTCTGACCGAGGCCAATAAACAGAAGGATGTGGCTGATTCTACCAAAAGCAGCATCCAGAATGCCATTACAGCAGCTCAGGACAAACGTCATGAATTGCAGGACAAGCTGAATAAACTGCTGGCCTTTTATTCATCGTCGGCCACTATTTTCGACAATCTGCCGGGGCTGGCTGCTGCTTTGGACCAAGCTCTGAGCTTGATGACAGAAGGGTTTACGAATTTTAACGGCAGCTTTGTCCTGCCTAGTCCGGACAGGATGACCTGGACCCAGACTGTTGAAACAGCTTGGGAGAGCAAAAAAGCCGTTGAAGCTGCCTTTCAAAAGGTCATGGATAAGCTAGACAGCGGTGAAGAGCTGACTCCGGAGGATATCAAGGCTGTCCAGGCCTATCTAGAGCGCTATCCCAGCCGGAACATACCGCAGGCCCTCCGCAGCCATCTGGAAGAAGCGGTCCAGCAGGCTGATCCCATCCTCAAGGCAAGACTGGACCAGGCCAAGGCAGATCAAGCTTCTGGTAGTCTCTCGCAGACTGCTTTCAATGGGCTGTGGGCTGGGGCTATGCTGGGCTTTATGAAGCAAGCAGGCAATCAAACTGGTGCCCAAACAGTAGCTATGCCTGCTGCCAAACAGTCTGCTGGTAGTAGCGGTGGTTCATCGGGCTTTTGGGACTTTCTTTTTGGTCATACCAATACCCTGGAACACTCCAAAAAGACTGACTGGAGTACAGGCTGGTTATATAGTACCTATGCCAAATACTCGACAACTGTGGAAGAAGACGATCCTGGTATTTTCAAGTACAAGACAAATAATGGTATTTTTAATGGAGTAGCTGTAGATTTGGGTGTGGCTTCTGTTGATATAGATGCCAGTGACTGGAAGCTTAATGCCAGCCCTCAAATCAGTGTCGGTGGCTATCATATTGGTGTCAATGGTAGTGTTGGCTTAAATACAGACACAGGTTGGCTCCCTATGCCGGAGATTAATCTTTCTCTACATGCTGGAACAGAGCAGCACGATACTGGGGCCGGTCTTAAATTATCTACTGATATCTGGAATGGTATGGTTGGAGTCTATGGCGTCGACTCGAACATCAGTAAAGACTCGAATGGAAATAAAACGGTGAATTCGGTTGAAACGGGGGCGCAAACCGTGAATGGTCTGGAAGTTGCAGCTGTAGTAGTTGCAGTGACAGTAGCTCCTGTAGTCGCCCTCCCAGCGCTTGCTCTGGCTTAAGGAGAAAGGAGACTTTGATGAAACAACAATTACCTATCGGAAGTGTAGTCATGGTTAAGGGCAGTTCTCAACCCCTGATGATTGTCAGCCAGTTTCCTGTGACGACCCTTGACGGACAGACCGGCTACTTTGACTTTGGGGCAGTAACCCTGCCCTCCGGTCTGACGGGAAAAGAATTAATCTTTTTTAATAAAGAAGATATTGAGCGGCTGGTCTTTGTTGGTTATGTAGATGTGACTTTTCAGGATTTGCTCCAGCGTTATGACGAGCTGATAGCTGATATCCCCTATCCCAGGCTGACCGTCCCGGAAAGAGCAGGAGCGGCAGATGAAGCGTAAGACAATTATTTTCTCAGGCCTAGTCCTCCTTGCTTTAGCTTTTGGAGCTCTCTTCCTCTTTGCCAGCCTGAATGAGGCCAGTCTGGACGGAGTGTATTACCGCCAGATTGAGGATGGGGCAGACGGCTTCAGTGGCTTGGACAAGGAAACGATTCTGAATATCAGAGACCAGCAAGTCACCTTCTATAAAGAGGGTCTGGAAGAGAAGGGCAGCATTGACCGCAAGGCCGGCAGTATCCGGCTAGGGTCTAAACTTTACAGCTATGTCCACAATGGGGATTTGCTCATGCTCAAGCTCAAGGAGGATCCGACCAATTCCAAGGAGGGCCTTTATCTGGTCAGAAAAGACAGCCCCTCAGCCAAGAGGCTAGAGCAGAAGTCTAAATCTCAGTCACCTTAATGCACAGCTACATCCGTCTCGTTCTAGCGAGGCGGATTTTGTCATTTGAACAGGCTCCTGCAGCAGAGAAAGAGCTGATAAGCCTTATACAAGTCTTCTATCAAAACCTTTCTATTGGCTTGGTGCTCCATTTCATAATTTGGAAATACTTGCAAGGGCATAAGAACTATAACTTGTCATCTGCTCTTTGTTTTCTTCTAGATACTGCCGTTCTCTCTGATAGACTAACATACTGGCTTCATGAAGCTGCTTACTTTTTAGAAAGGTTAACATTGCTATTTTCCTCTAAATTTTTTAAGTTTTTTCTTGAAAACTCTAAAGCAGACTAGTGTAAAATGCGGGAACGCAATACTGTATTTCATCAGCTTTCAGAAAATTAAAAAAACTGTTGGAAGACACTCACATAATCTGAACTAGCATGATTTAGGCTTCTAAAAAATGTTTAGATAATTTGGAGGAAGACAGCAAATGACAATTGGGCATTTTAAATTTTTTAGATAATGGAGATAAAACATAAATGTTTATAAAACAGGAAAAGTTGACATTTCAATAGATTCTGTTCTAATTTTTTGTACATTTTCAAGTTTTTATATATGTAAATGTCAGAAAAAAGTGTATAATGGATTAGTAAATTAAATTTTAGGAGAGGATTTAATTATGAAAAAGTTGGATATTACAACTATGCCCGACTATAGGAAAGTCGAGGCTGTTGTTCAGTTGTTAGTTAATGGAACCTTAACTAGTTATCGAATTGCGACGGATGCAAACATCAGCAAGATGAGTATCCTGACCTTAACTAAAGGGACCAGCAAAATTAAGAACATTACTTATCAAACTGCGATGGCCTTAATTAATTGGTATGAAGAAAACCATGAAAAATACGGCATCACCATTCATCAAAAGGCCGCAGGATAGTTTAAAACTATGATGTAGCTCAACCCTAACCCAGCTAACCATTTGGATAGCTGGGTTTTTCTATGTCTCTTAGCGATTGCCGGCTCGCAGAGTCAAGCAGAGCTTAGAGGCATTGATGCAGTTTGAGCGTAAGCGAAAACTACGTTCCGCAAAAACTTAATGAGACAAGCCAGAGGCGCAGTCGAATTTAGAGGCATAGATGTAGACTGAGCGGAAGCGAAGTCTAGGTTCTGCTAAAACTTAATGACACAAGCCAGAGGCGTAGTCGAACTTAGGAGCAGGATGTTCACTTTCTTACTTTTTTTCTGTCCTTAGGGGCAGATTTTTTTGACAGTCCAAGAGTGAACAGTCACCTGTGTAATTCTTGGTCTTTTTGTTACCGTTTTCAAGATTTATAATGAATCTATAAGAATAAGAAAAATAAAAAGTAAAGGGGAGTTACCATGAATATCCTTCTTAATATTCTAAATTGGTTCTCGCAGAACATTCTGCAAAATCCAGCTTTCTTCGTCGGCCTTTTGGTGCTAATCGGTTATGCGTTGCTCAAGAAACCTGCCCACGATGTGTTTGCCGGCTTCATTAAAGCAACGGTCGGCTATTTGATTCTTAATGCCGGAGCAGCCGGTTTGGTGAATACTTTCCGGCCAATTCTGGCAGCCCTGAACTTTAAGTTCAAAATTGGGGCGGCGGTCATTGATCCTTACTTTGGATTGACAGCGGCGAATACAAAGATTGCGGAAGAATTCCCAAACTTTGTCGGAACAGCTACAACAGCGCTCTTGATTGGCTTTGGCTTCAACATCCTACTAGTAGCTTTCCGTAAGGTCACTAAGATTCGGACTCTCTTCATCACTGGTCATATCATGGTTCAGCAGGCTGCTACTGTATCACTGATGGTGCTCTTGCTGGTACCGCAGCTGCGCAATAGCTGGGGAACCTTGGCTATCGGCCTCATCTGTGGTCTCTACTGGGCTGTTAGCTCCAATATGACTGTTGAAGCAACTCAGCGTTTGACTGGCGGTGGTGGTTTCGCCATCGGTCACCAGCAGCAATTTGCCATCTGGTTCGTTGATAAGGTTGCGCCTTTCTTTGGTAAAAAAGAAGAAAATCTGGACAATCTGAAGCTGCCTAAGTTCCTGTCTATCTTCCATGATACTGTCGTTGCTTCTGCAACTTTGATGCTAGTCTTCTTCGGTGCTATCCTCTTAGTCTTGGGACCAGATGTTATGGCCAACAAAGAAGTTATCACGACTGGTACACCATTTGACCCTGCCAAGCAAGACTTCTATATGTATATCATTCAGACAGCCTTTACCTTCTCAGTCTATCTCTTCATCCTCATGCAAGGGGTGCGCATGTTCGTATCAGAACTGACTAATGCCTTTCAAGGTATTTCAAGCAAGCTCTTGCCAGGTTCCTTCCCAGCGGTGGATGTGGCAGCGTCTTATGGATTTGGCTCACCAAATGCCGTTCTTTCCGGCTTTGCCTTTGGTTTGGTTGGTCAACTGATTACCATTGTACTATTGATTGTTTTCAAAAATCCAATCCTGATTATCACTGGTTTCGTTCCTGTCTTCTTTGACAATGCAGCGATTGCAGTCTATGCCGACAAGCGTGGTGGTTGGAAAGCAGCCCTTGTCCTATCATTTATTTCAGGTGTGCTGCAGGTAGCCCTTGGTGCTCTCTGTGTGGCTCTGCTAGGCTTGGCTTCTTACGGCGGATATCACGGTAATATCGATTTTGAAATTCCATGGTTAGGCTTTGGCTACATCTTCAAATATCTGGGTATTATCGGTTACGCTCTGGTTTGCTTCTTCTTCTTACTCATTCCTCAGCTGCAATTCGCTAGAGCTAAGGATAAGGAAGCCTACTATCAAGGTCAGGTACAGGCAGAAGACTAAACTTCTATGATTATAAAATAAGATTTCGGAGGAAACTGAAATGGTTAAAGTATTAACAGCATGCGGAAATGGCATGGGATCATCTATGGTGATTAAAATGAAAGTGGAAAATGCACTTCGTAATTTGGGACAGACAGACTTTACAGTCAATTCTTGCAGTGTCGGAGAGGCTAAAAGCTTAGCGTCGGGCTATGATATTGTCATTGCTTCTCTGCATTTAATCAATGAATTGGAAGGCCGAACCAATGGAAAATTAATCGGCTTGGACAACCTGATGGATGATAAAGAAATCACTGAAAAATTAAGTCAGGTATTGTAAAAATTTGTATCTATGAAGATGGGTTCTCAGTTAGGGTGGGGTGGTTAGGCTGCCCCACCTTCCTATATTATCTATTGTGAGATTGAGCAGGGGCTAAAATTCTGAAAAGGATTGAGGATGCCCCTTGTATCTAATGAAAGGAAGAGAAATGAATTTAAAACAAGTATTGACAGACAACAAGTCTATTCGTTTGGGTCTTTCAGCCGCGACTTGGCAGGAAGCGGTCAAACTGGCTGTAGAGCCCTTGATTGAGAGCGGTGCTGTTCAGCCTCAGTACTACGATGCCATCGTCGAGTCGACAGAAGAATATGGACCCTATTACATTCTTATGCCAGGCATGGCGATGCCTCATGCCAGACCAGAAGCTGGGGTTAATCGCGACGCTTTCTCCCTGATTACGCTGACAGAACCAGTCACTTTTTCAGATGGCAAGGAGGTTAGTGTTCTGCTTTCTTTGGCGGCTACCAGCTCCAAGATTCATACCAGCGTAGCCATTCCGCAGATTATTGCACTTTTTGAGCTGGAAAATTCCATTGAGCGGATTAAGGCTTGCAAGAGTGACGAAGAAGTGCTGGCTATGATAGAGGAATCAAAGGACAGTCCTTACTTGCAGGGCTTGGATCTGGATTCCTGATGGATGCTCAGAGAGACTAGGATATGATTGAAACTAAGAAGAGAGGTAAAAAGATGTCAAAACAGATTCCAAATTTACAGGTAGCATTGGACCATTCAGATTTGCAGGGAGCCATCAAGGCGGCTGTTTCTGTCGGCCATGAAGTAGATGTCATTGAGGCAGGAACGGTCTGTCTCTTGCAGGTGGGAAGCGAGCTTGTTGAAGTGCTCCGCAGCCTTTTCCCAGAGAAAATCATCGTGGCTGATACCAAGTGTGCGGATGCCGGCGGAACCGTAGCTAAAAACAATGCAGTGCGTGGTGCAGACTGGATGACCTGTATTTGCTCAGCCACCATTCCAACCATGAAGGCAGCCTTGAAAGCTATTCAGGAAGAGCGCGGCCAACGTGGGGAAATTCAGGTTGAACTCTACGGAGACTGGACTTATGAACAGGCTCAGACTTGGCTGGATGCAGGTATTTCTCAGGCTATTTACCACCAATCCCGTGATGCTCTTTTGGCTGGGGAAACTTGGGGAGAAAAGGATCTTAATAAGGTCAAGAAGCTGATTGAAATGGGCTTCCGTGTATCAGTGACAGGCGGTCTGAATATTGATACGCTCAAACTCTTTGAAGGAGTTGATGTCTTCACCTTCATTGCTGGACGCGGTATTACTGAGGCTGAAGATCCGGCTGCTGCTGCGCGGGCCTTTAAAGATGAAATCAAGCGAATTTGGGGGTAAGCCATGGCACGTCCAATTGGAATTTATGAAAAGGCGACACCCAAGCATTTTTCCTGGCCTGAGCGTTTAGCTTTTGCCAAAGAACTAGGCTTTGACTTTGTCGAAATGTCGGTGGATGAGTCGGACGAACGTCTAGCTCGCCTTTCCTGGTCTAAGGAGCAGAGGCTGGAGTTAGTAAAGGCCATTTATGAAAGCAGCGTCCGCATTCCGACCATATGCTTTAGCGGCCATCGCCGCTACCCGCTGGGCTCCAATGATCCAGAGCTGGAAGCTAAGTCACTGGAAACTATGAAGCAGTGTATCGAGCTAGCTCAGGACTTGGGAGTACGGGTCATTCAGCTAGCAGGCTACGATGTTTATTATGAGGAGAAATCTCCTGAAACTCGTGCTCGTTTCCTGAAAAATCTCCGCCAGGCTTGTGATTGGGCGGAGCAGACTCAGGTCATGCTGGCGATTGAGATTATGGATGATCCCTTTATCAACAGCATTGAGAAATATCTGGCTGTCGCGAAAGAAATCAATTCGCCTTATCTCTTTGTCTATCCGGATACAGGCAATGTCTCTGCCTGGCACAATGACCTTTACAGTGAGTTTCTGCTGGGGCATCAAGCTATTGCAGCCCTGCATTTGAAAGATACCTATGCCGTGACCGAGCAGTCCAAAGGCCAGTTTCGAGATGTGCCTTTTGGCAAGGGTTGCGTTGACTGGGAAGAAATGTTTGCTGTCCTCAAGCAGACCAACTATCAGGGACCATTCCTTATTGAAATGTGGTCTGAAAACTGCGAGACAGTAGAAGAAACCAAAGCAGCCATTCAGGAAGCCAAAGACTTCCTCTATCCACTCATTGAGAAAGCGGGGTTGATGTAATGCTCTTACCAGAATTGAGAAAACGTGTCTATGATGCCAATGTAGCCTTGCCCCAGCACGGTTTGGTCAAATTTACCTGGGGCAATGTCTCTGCAATTGACCGAGAGGTTGGCTACATCGTGATTAAACCTAGCGGAGTCCCTTATGAAAAGCTGTCGCCAGAAAATATGGTAGTTACAGATCTGGACGGCCGGGTTGTAGAAGGAGAGCTCAATCCTTCCTCTGATCTTCCAACCCATGTGGAACTCTATAAGGCCTTCCCTAAGATTGGCGGTGTTGTTCATACGCACTCGACAGAGGCTGTTGGCTGGGCTCAGGCTGGTCGGGATATTCCTTTCTACGGGACGACTCATGCAGACTATTTCTATGGTCCCATTCCAGCAGCTCGTTCTCTGACTGAGGATGAAATCAACCGCGCCTATGAGTTGGAAACAGGCAGTGTGATTATTGAGACCTTCCGCGAGCGCGACATTGACCCAATGGCAGTGCCTGGTGTCACCGTGCGCAACCACGGTCCTTTCACTTGGGGTAAGTCACCGGAAGAAGCAGTTTATCATAGCGTTGTGTTGGAAGAAGTAGCTAAGATGGCGCGCTTTACAGAGCAGATTAATCCACGCGTCGAGCCAGCACCTAAATATCTGATGGACAAGCACTATTTGCGCAAACACGGTCCTAACGCCTATTATGGACAGAAAGGCTAAGCGAAGTTTACTAGAATGACTTTTCCGGCAAGTTGGAGAGAACAGATGCTCTCTCCTTTTGTCATTTGAGCAGTAGGTCGGCTGGGAAGGGATTAGGTTTGGATGTCACGTCTCGTTCATCATATTGTAATATCCTAATGTTATAATGTCCTGTAAATTTTTTAAGGAGGAATCATGATTTTATTGGATAAAACAAGTTGTGAACTCTTGCGCTACCTGATTGGGCTGCAAGAAGCAGCTACTATTATGACTATTTCCCGAGAGCTGGGCCAGTCGCGCAGAAAAGTTTACTATCATTTGGAAAAAATCAATGATGCTCTTGCGGACCATGAAGAAGAGATTGTTAGCCAGCCGCGGGTGGGGATTTTACTGACAGAGCAGCAGAAGAATCTGTGCCGAGAGTTGTTGCTGCATGTGGATACCCACAGCTATATCCTGAGTGCAAATGAGCGCATGCAGCTCGTATCCCTCTATATCTGTACGGCCAAGGAGCGGGTGACCATCGAAAAGCTGATGGATTTGACAGATGTTTCGCGCAATACCGTGCTTAATGACCTAAACGATATCCGCAATCAACTGGCGACGGAGCAGTATCTGGTTAATCTTTACTCTACCAAGGCCAGAGGCTATTATCTGGACTGCCATCCTCTCAATAAAATTCAGTACGTACACTCACTGCTCTATCACATTTTTATTGAGGGCAGTCAAGCTTTCGTAGATGTTTTGGTGAAGAAGTTCAAGGAGCTATTTGATGGAGAGGTGCTCCTGTCTCATCAACTGCAGAGCTTTCTCAGTCAGCAAGTTCCCTTAGTAGAGCAGGACTTGGGCAAGAAAATCAACCGCCATGAAATTGCCTTTATGCTGGAAGTGCTGCCTTATCTGCTGCTCAGCTGTCGCAATATGGAGCTGGAAGCGAAAGAAGAGAACAGTATCTCTCAGGAATTTAGTCTCATTCGCAAGCGGATCGAGTATCGGGTGGCCAAGCTCTTGAGTGAGCGCATGGAGCATGAGCTAGACATTCGACTGAATGATATTGAAATCTCGCTTCTGGCCGTGCTTTTACTGTCTTATCGTAAGGATAAGGATATTCATGCGACTAGTCAGGATTTTGCCCAACTGCAGGAGGCTCTGGAGGCCTTTCTCTGGCGTTTTGAAGCTTCTTCCTATGAGATTGAGAATAGGGATGACTTGCTGCGTAATCTCCTAACCCACTGTAAGGCGCTGCTCTTTCGCAAGACCTACGGCATCATGTCCAAAAATCCGCTCACGCGTCTCATAAAGACCAAGTATGCTGATTTATTTACTTTTACCAAATCCTCTGCTGTGATTCTAGAAGAGGCCTGGTTTGTGACGCTGACAGACGACGATATTGCTTATCTGACTATCCATATCGGAGGCTCTTTGAAAAATAGCCAGGCAGAGCAGCAGGATAATCGGCAAATCTATCTGGTTTGTGATGAAGGAGTGGGACTTTCAAAGCTACTGCTGAAACAATGCCGCTATTACTTGCCTAATGAGCGTTTGGAAGCTGTCTTTACAACTGAGCAGTTCAAAAGTGTCGAAGATGTGCTCACTGCTGACCTGTTAATCACCACCAATGAAGATCTGGAAACAGACCTGCCGGTCATTCAAGTTCATCCGATTTTGGATCACGAGGATATTCTCAATATCAGTCATTTTGTCAAGGCTCAGAGTCCCGAACAAGCCAGCACTTTCAATCATGATTTGGAAAAACTGCTATCATTCTATGTAAAAGATGTCAGCCGCTCACAGGAGTTAAAAGAAAAGATTCAAAAATTAGTCCACGAGAAACTGCTGACTGGCTCTGCTGAGGACACAGAAGACTGGATGAAAAATATTAGCTAGGAAATAGTTCCTAGCTTTTTAGCTGGAAAAAGAGTATTTCCTTAAAAAAGGGATAAGAGCAAGTCTTGCTTCATAGTCCAATCTTGAACACAGACCTGTGTTTTATTTGGTCTTTTTTTATCCCTTGAGGCGGACTATACTAGAAGCATAGAAATCAATCAATTTTTGAGGAGGAATGGACTATGCCAAACGTGAAAGACATTACCAGAGAATCTTGGATTTTGTCAACTTTTCCAGAATGGGGCACTTGGCTCAATGAAGAAATTGAAGAAGAAGTAGTGCCAGAAGGCAATTTTGCCATGTGGTGGCTGGGCAACTGCGGTGTCTGGATTAAGACGCCGGGCGGTGCCAATGTCGTCATGGATCTGTGGTCTAACCGAGGAAAATCAACCAAGAAGGTTAAAGATATGGTCAGAGGCCATCAGATGGCCAATATGGCTGGTGTCCGCAAGCTGCAGCCCAATCTGCGCGTGCAGCCGATGGTTATCGATCCTTTTGCTATCAATGAACTAGATTATTATTTAGTTTCTCATTTCCATAGCGATCACATTGACATCAATACCGCAGCGGCTATTGTCAACAATCCTAACTTGGACCATGTTAAGTTTGTCGGACCTTATGAGTGTGGCGAAATTTGGAAAAAATGGGGTGTGCCTGAAGAACGCATCATGGTAATCAAGCCAGGTGAAAGCTTTGAGTTTAAGGACATCAAGGTGACAGCTGTTGAATCATTTGACCGTACCTGTCTGGTGACTCTGCCAGTCGAAGGTGCTGAAGCTCAAGATGGGGAACTGGCGGGACTGACTGTGACCGATGAAGAAATGGCACGCAAGGCAGTTAACTATGTCTTTGAAACACCAGGCGGAACCATCTATCACGGTGCAGACTCTCACTTCTCTAACTACTTTGCCAAGCACGGTAAGGACTTCCAGATTGATGTAGCTATCAATAACTATGGTGACAATCCTGTCGGTATTCAGGACAAGATGACGTCTATCGACTTACTGCGTATGGCTGAAAACCTGCGGGCCAAGGTCATCATCCCAGTTCACTATGATATCTGGTCCAACTTTATGGCTTCAACCGATGAGATTTTAGCCTTGTGGAAAATGCGCAAAGAGCGTCTCCAATATCAGTTCCATCCATTCATCTGGGAAGTGGGCGGCAAGTATACCTACCCTCTGGACAAAGATAGAATCGAATACCACCATCCTCGTGGCTTTGATGACTGTTTCGAGCAAGAGTCCAATATTCAATTTAAAGCCCTCCTTTAATATTCTTTGAAAATCTTTCAAAACTTGTCAGCTCTTCCTTGCTGTGGTTAAATTCAGTCCTTGGCTAGCTTTCTAGTTTGCTCTTAGATTTTCATTGATTATAAAATGTTTTTTCTACTTGATGAAGCAAAAGTTCAAATGGATAAAGGCTTCAGAAAGTATCCGATGAGATTATCCCTATCTTGCGATATAGGGATAATTTTCTTATAATAGATATGAGACAATTTTTATCGTTTCTACGACCATTGTTTATCCTGTTCTGATGTCAGGACAGATTTTAGTAAAAATAAGGAGAATCCAATGTCACAATTATCAGTTAATGCCATTCGCTTTTTAGGGATTGACGCAATTGAAAAGTCTAAGTCAGGTCACCCTGGCGTAGTCATGGGTGCTGCGCCGATGGCTTACGACTTGTTTACTAAACAACTTCGTATCAATCCAGAAGAGCCAAACTGGATTAACCGCGATCGCTTTGTCCTGTCTGCAGGACATGGCTCTATGTTGCTTTATGCTTTGCTTCATCTGTCTGGCTTTAAAGATGTCAGCATGGAGGAAATCAAAAACTTCCGCCAATGGGGTTCTAAGACACCAGGTCACCCAGAGTTTGGCCACACAGCTGGTGTCGATGCCACTACTGGCCCACTGGGACAGGGTATTTCTACAGCTACTGGATTTGCTCAGGCAGAACGTTTCTTAGCTGCTAAGTATAATCGTGAAGGCTATCCAATTTTCGACCATTACACTTATGTCATCTGTGGTGATGGTGATTTGATGGAGGGGGTTTCAGCTGAAGCTGCTTCTTACGCTGGTCTGCAAAAGCTGGACAAGCTGGTTGTTCTCTATGATTCAAATGATATCAACCTAGATGGAGAGACCAAGGATTCCTTTACAGAAGATGTTCGTGCCCGCTATGAAGCATACGGCTGGCATACTGCTTTAGTCGAAGACGGAACAGACCTTGCAGCGATTGATGCAGCTATCAATGAAGCTAAAGCTTCCGGGAAACCATCTTTGATTGAAGTTAAGACTGTTATCGGTTATGGTTCTCCAAACAAGCAAGGAACGAATGCAGTTCACGGTGCGCCTCTGGGAGCAGAAGAAGCGGAAGCTACTCGTAAAGCCTTGGGATGGGACTATGCGCCATTTGAGATTCCTGAGGAAGTCTATGCAGATTACCGTACAAATGTGGCAGAGCGTGGTGCAGCAGCATACGATGCTTGGAAACAGCTGGTAGAGGACTACAAGCAAGCCCATCCAGAATTGGCAGCAGAAGTAGCAGCTATCATTGCTGGTCAGGATCCAGTAGAAATCAAACCAGAAGATTTCCCAGTGCTTGAAAATGGCTTCTCTCAAGCAACCCGTAATTCCAGTCAGGATGCACTCAATGCAGCAGCTAAGGTGCTTCCAACTTTCCTCGGCGGTTCTGCTGACTTGGCTCATTCCAATATGACCTACATCAAGGAAGACGGCCTGCAAGATGATGCTCACCGTCTCAATCGCAATATCCAATTTGGTGTGCGCGAGTTTGCTATGGGAACAATTCTCAACGGTATGGCGCTTCATGGTGGTCTTCGCGTTTACGGTGGTACCTTCTTCGTCTTCTCAGACTATGTCAAGGCAGCTGTCCGTTTGTCTGCCCTTCAAGGCTTACCAGTGACTTATGTTTTCACGCATGATTCTATTGCAGTTGGTGAAGACGGCCCAACTCACGAACCGATTGAGCATTTGGCTGGTCTGCGTGCCATTCCAAATCTGACTGTTTTCCGCCCAGCAGATGCGCGTGAAACTCAGGCAGCTTGGTACCTGGCCCTTAAGAGTCAATCCACACCGACTGCTCTGGTCTTGACCCGTCAAAATCTGACAGTAGAAGAAGGTACAAACTTTGACAAGGTAGCTAAAGGAGCTTATGTGGTTTACGAAACAGGAGCAGATTTCGATACCATCTTGCTGGCTTCTGGTTCTGAGGTTAATTTGGCTGTTGCAGCTGCTAAAGCACTTGCAGCAGAAGGCGCTAAAATTCGTGTGGTCAGCGTGCCATCAACAGAGCTTTTTGATGCTCAAGATGCAGCATACAAAGAAGAAATTCTGCCAAATGCAGTTCGTCGCCGTGTAGCGATCGAAATGGCAGCTAGCCAGCCTTGGTACAAGTATGTTGGTCTGGACGGTGCAGTTATCGGAATCGACCAGTTCGGTGCCTCTGCGCCAGCAGGCAAGGTGCTGGAAGAATACGGCTTTACAGTTGAACACGTAGCAGAAGTTGTTAAAAATCTTAAATAAGAAGACATAAAATCAGGGTGTTAGTCATCCTGATTTTTGCTTTTTAAAAAATGTGGTTAGGCCAGTCATGCTTTGTCCGACTTGAGACGGACTTTGCCTGAAAAGTCAGAATCGTCTTGTAAAAATAAGGGAAATCTGCTATAGTAGTTCATATATGACATTCGAAGGAGAAAAGATATGAATCCAATTATGCTTATTGTATTTGCGGTTGTACTGGTAGGGATGACTTATTTCCAGATGCGTGCTCAAAAGAAACAGGCTCAGCAGCGTATGGAAAGTCTTAACAAGCTACAAAAGGGTTATGAAGTCATTACCATCGGCGGTTTATACGGAACAGTAGATGAAGTGGACACAGACAAGAAAACAGTTGTTCTGGATGTGGACGGTGTTTACCTGACCTTTGAACTGACAGCTATTAAGACGGTACTGCCATTGACTGAGGGGATTCCTGCTGTTGCTGGTGGTGAAGGAAGCGTTGATGTTCCTGAGGAAGAATCAGCGATTGAAGAGTAAAGAAATAAACAGCTTGCGGGCTGTTTTTTTGTTTTGACTCATACGTTTAGGAGGTGTCTGGTTTCAAGCTTATTGGCCTCGCGGTTTAGACAGGCTGGGTGAGTTTTAACTGAGTTTGGATTTCTCTGGTTGACATTCTGTCTTTATTTTATGCTCTCAGGCTTGAAAAAGCGGATGAATTGCCCACATTCCAAGGATTTATGATATAATGAACTGACAAAACTTTAAATAGGATAAAAAGTATGTTTAGTTTTAAGAAAAAAGAAAAGCTGAACGCACCGCTGAATGTTCCAAAACACATTGCCGTTATTATGGACGGCAACGGTCGTTGGGCCAAAAAAAGGATGCAGCCGCGCGTGTTCGGTCATAAGGCTGGCATGGAAACCCTGCAAAAGGTGACGATTGCTGCCAAGGAAATGGGTGTTCAGGTCTTGACTGTCTATGCCTTTTCAACGGAAAATTGGTCTCGGCCGGAAAAGGAAGTTTCTTTTATTATGAATCTGCCGGTTGAATTTTACGACCGCTATGTGCCGGAGTTGCACAAGAACAATGTTAAGATTCAGATGATTGGTGATACGGCTAAGCTTCCTAAGGCAACATTTGAAGCTTTAGAAAAGGCTGAAAGCCTGACCAAGCTCAATACAGGTTTGATTCTCAATTTTGCCCTGAACTACGGTGGCCGATGTGAGATCAATCAGGCTGTTAAACTGATTGCTCAGGATGTTCTGGATGCCAAACTCAGTCCCGGTGACATTACTGAGGAAGTCATTGGCAACTACCTCTATACCAGCAACTTGCCTAAGATGCTGCGCGATCCGGATCTGGTGATTCGGACCAGTGGAGAGCTACGTCTCAGCAATTTTCTGCCTTGGCAGTCAGCCTACAGTGAGCTGTATTTTACGGACATTCTCTGGCCTGACTTTGATGAGAAGGCTTTGAAGGCTGCAATTGCAGAATACAGCCGTCGGAATCGACGCTTTGGCGGTGTTTAAGGGAGAAAGTAAAAGAGTATGAGTAAAAATTTACAAAAACGTCTAATCTTTGGGGGAATCGCTCTTGCTATTTTTATTCCTCTGGTATTGACAGGAGGAGTCGTCTTTCAGATTTTTGTGGGGCTGCTGGCCATGTTGGCGGTGCATGAATTTCTCCAAATGAAAGGTCTGCCGACAGCGACCATCGAAGGTGTCTTAGCCATGCTGGCAGCCTTTGTCCTAACCCTGCCCCTGGAGAACTATCTGAAGTTTCTGCCTGTGGATGGCAATGTCGTGGCCTATGGCTTGGTCGTCTTTCTTCTGTTGATTTCGACTGTTCTAGGTTCCAACTACACCTTTGAAGATGCGGCCTATCCGATTGCAGCTAGTTTTTATGTCGGTCTTGGCTTCAATGCCTTGATTGATGCCCGCTTGATGAATATTGACAAGGTCCTGCTAGCTCTCTTTATCGTCTGGGCTACTGACAGCGGAGCTTATCTGATTGGGGTGCGTTTCGGTAAAAGAAAGCTGGCGCCGAGAGTTTCTCCTAATAAGACTATTGAAGGAAGCCTGGGCGGCATTCTATCAGCCGTTCTAGTGACTGGGATTTTTATGTTGGTTCGACCGCAAGTGTACGCACCTTATAATGCCTTTGTCTTTTTGATTCTGGCAGTGCTCTTTAGTATTGCCGGCCAGTTGGGTGATTTGGTCGAAAGCTCAGTCAAGCGTCATTTCGGGGTCAAGGATTCTGGTAAATTCATTCCTGGCCACGGCGGTGTTTTGGACCGTTTTGACAGCCTTCTCTTCGTCTTTCCGTTGATGCATTTCTTCGGCTTGTTCTAAGGCAGTCGAGCATGGCTGAAAGCAAGGGATAGTAAGTTTGTCCAACGACCGCACAATCTGAGAAGGAATTGGGATTTGGAGCTCAAAAATTTTGAGAGGAGCTTGTATCCTATTTTCAAGACTGTCAGCTATGCAGGGGCGGGAAGCTCGGTATTTGGCCGTTTTCTGCTCCTTCTTTGATTTAAAAGCAAAAACAAGATTTCTAGGAAAGGTAAATATAGAAGTCCATGCAGTTTATAACCTTTATTATTATTTTTGGGATCATTGTGGTGGTCCATGAGTTCGGACACTTCTACTTTGCAAAGAAGTCCGGCATTTTGGTCAGAGAGTTCGCTATCGGTATGGGACCCAAGATTTTCTCCCATATTGGTAAGGACGGGACGGCCTACACGATTCGGATCTTACCCTTGGGGGGCTATGTGCGCATGGCCGGCTGGGGGGAAGACTCCACTGACATTAAGGTGGGAACACCGGCTAGTCTGACCTTGGATGCAGAGGGCAAGGTGGTTCGTATCAATCTCTCTGGCAAAAAGGTTGACCAGACAGCTCTGCCCATGAATGTGACTGGCTTTGACTTTGAGGAAAAGCTGGAAATCACTGGTCTTGTCCTTGACGAGCTCAAGACTTATGCAGTAGATCATGATGCAACGATTGTTGAAGAAGACGGCACTGAGGTGCGGATTGCACCGCTGGACGTTCAGTATCAAAATGCTAGTATCTGGGGCCGTCTCATCACCAACTTTGCTGGGCCTATGAATAACTTCATCCTGAGTGTGCTGGTATTTATGCTGCTGGCCTTTGTTCAGGGCGGCGTTCGCGATGAAAACAGCAATCATTTCCAAGTTATGGATGGTAGTGCTATAGCAGCTGCTGGGGTTCAAAATAATGACCAAATCCTTAAGATTAATGACTATGAGATTAACAATTGGGCGGATCTAACCAGTGCTCTGGCGAAAATCACAGGCAAGAGCAAGGAAGCGCCGGCCTTGTCTGTTACCTACAAACACGGCAGCGAAACGAAAGAGATTACCGTACAGCCTAAAAAAGAAGGCAATCGTTATCTGCTAGGGGTATCTCCAACGGTCAAGACAGGCTTTTGGGACAAGGTAGTTGGCGGTTTTACTGCAGCTTGGTCTACTACGGTGCGCATTTTGTCAGCTCTGAAAGATATCATCTTCAATTTCAATATCAATAAGCTGGGCGGTCCGGTCGCTATTTACAATTTCAGCAGTCAGGCTGCAGAGCAAGGTTTGCCAGCAGTACTCAGTCTTTTGGCCATGCTGTCACTCAATATCGGTATTTTCAATCTGATTCCTATTCCAGCCTTGGACGGCGGAAAGATTGTCCTCAATATTCTAGAGGCTATCCGCAGAAAACCTCTGAAAAGAGAAACGGAGACCTATATCACTCTGTCTGGAGTGGCTATTATGGTCATCCTGATGATTGCCGTTACCTGGAACGATATTATGAAATTATTCTTCTAAGAGCCCAAAGCTCATAGAGCCATGAAAAAGAAACTATTCAATGAAAGTCAAGGAGTTTTGTTTTTATGAAACAAAGTAAAATGTTAATTCCAACCCTGCGTGAGATGCCTAGCGATGCTCAAGTTATTAGCCACGCTCTGATGCTGCGAGCTGGCTATGTCCGTCAGGTTTCAGCTGGGGTCTATTCTTATCTGCCGCTGGCCAATCGCGTGATTGAAAAAGCAAAAAAAATCATGCGAGAAGAGTTTGACAAGATTGGTGCAGTGGAGATGCTGGCGCCTGCCCTGCTCAGTGCAGACCTCTGGCGCGAGTCTGGCCGTTATGAGACCTATGGTGAAGACCTCTATAAACTGAAAAATCGTGAGAAATCGGACTTTATCCTAGGGCCAACCCATGAGGAAACCTTTACAGCTATCGTCCGTGATTCGGTTAAATCCTATAAACAGCTGCCACTTAATCTCTATCAGATTCAGCCTAAATACCGTGATGAAAAGCGTCCTCGTAACGGGCTCTTGCGGACGCGTGAGTTTATCATGAAAGATGCCTACAGTTTCCACGCTAACTATGACAGCTTGGATGTAGCTTATGATGAATACAAGTCTGCCTATGAGAAAATCTTTACCCGCAGCGAGCTGGATTTCAAAGCCATTATTGGTGATGGTGGTGCTATGGGGGGCAAGGACAGCCAAGAATTCATGGCCATTACGCCGGACCGGACGGATTTGAACCGCTGGGTGGTCTTGGACAAGTCTGTAGCCAGCTTTGATGAAATTCCTGAGGATGTTCAGGAAGCTATTCGGACAGAATTGACCAGCTGGATGGTATCTGGCGAGGATACCATTGCCTACTCCAGTGAGTCTAGCTACGCTGCCAACCTTGAAATGGCGACGGATGAATACAAGCCGGCAGGACGTGTCGTGACTGAGGAAGAAGTAGCCCGTGTCTCAACGCCTGACTGCAAGACCATTGACGAAGTTGCTGCTTTCCTTGGGCTGGATGAAAGCCAGACAATCAAGACCTTGGTTTACATGGCTGACGAAGCTCCTGTCGTAGCACTTTTGGTCGGCAATGACCAGCTTAATGAAGTCAAGCTGAAAAATCATTTAGCGGCGGATTTCTTTGATGTGGCGAGTGAAGATCAAGTTCGTCAGCTTTTGGGAGCAGGTTTTGGCTCACTAGGGCCAGTCAATCTGCCAGAAGGCGTGAGAATCATCGCTGATCGTAAGGTGCAAGACCTGGCTAACGCTGTGGTTGGCGCTAACGAAGATGGTTACCACTTGACCGGTGTCAATCCAGGCCGTGACTTTACCGCTGAGTATGTGGATATCCGTGAAGTTCGTGAAGGTGAGATTTCGCCAGACGGCCAAGGTGTCCTCAAGTTTGCTCGTGGTATTGAGATCGGGCACATCTTTAAGCTGGGAACTCGCTACTCTGACAGCATGAACGCTAATGTCTTGGACGAAAATGGCCGAGCAGTACCGATGATTATGGGTTGTTACGGTATCGGCGTCAGCCGTCTTCTGTCTGCTGTTATGGAGCAGCATGCCCGTCTCTTTGTCAATAAAACTCCTAAGGGTGAATTCCGCTATGCTTGGGGCATCAACTTCCCGAAAGAGCTGGCACCATTTGATGTGCACTTGATTCCGGTCAATGTCAAGGACGAGGAAGCCTTGGCTCTAACTGACCAAATCGAGGCTAGCTTGCTAAGTGCTGGTTATGAGGTCTTGGTGGATGATCGTAATGAGCGAGCTGGTGTTAAGTTCAGCGACAGCGATTTGATTGGTCTCCCAATCCGTGTGACAGTTGGTAAGAAAGCTGCAGAAGGCATTGTCGAAGTCAAGATTAAGGCTACTGGCGATACCATTGAAGTCCACGCCGATAATCTGCTAGAAACCTTGTCTATTTTGACAAAATAAAACAAACTGCCAGTTTTATCTGGCAGTTTTCTTTTGCTTATTGGAGGTGAAAATGCTATAGTAGGGAAAAATAGATTGGAGGACCGATTGATGGGATTATTCGGCGGTTTATTAGGCAATGCCTCTCAGAAAGATATTGAAAAAACAGAAAGACAATTAGAGGATATTCTGACAACAACAGAGAATGTGGAACTGGCTTTTAGCCTCATTCGTGACTTGATTGTCTTTACAGATAAGCGTTTAATCTTGGTCGACAAGCAGGGAATGACTGGCAAAAAGACTTCTTATAAGTCCTTTCCTTATCGCTCTATCAGTCGCTTCTCAGTAGAAACAGCCGGCCATTTCGACTTAGATGCTGAGCTGAAAATCTGGGTTTCCAGCGCTCAAGAGCCAGCAGAAGTCCTGCAATTTACCAGTGACCGCAGCGTCATCGCTATCCAAAAAGCCTTGGCGGAAGCAGTGTTAAGATAGACAGAAAAAGCCTTCTGAGTATTAACAGTAAAGTTAAATCACTCAGAAAGCTTTTTTTATTCTTCTTTGAGTCCTTGTCCCTTCAAATAATCAAAGACAACATCTGGTTTATCTTGGAGTTTCCTGAAGAAAGTTTGACTACTTTCAGAGTCACTTGCTGACTGAATCAGCTGTTCTTGCTCTATTTTGCTGAGGTCAAAGTCAAAAATGGCTATAGCGTTTTTCTTGTCTTCAGAAATTTTAAGATGAATTTTAAGTCCTTTTAGCTTTTCTTGATCTTCAATCATGGGACTTTTCTTAAGATCTTCTCTATAGGATTTCGTTAAATCTTCAACACTCATTTTTTGACTTTCTTCAGGGATGGCCTGGCTGGAAATGAGCTGGAAAGATAGGATCTTGTCTTTAGTATAGAAAAGTTTGACTGAATTAGTATAATATTCATCAATTTTATTAGAAAAAGTTTTCGACTTCACCTTTTCTTCTTTGGCTTTGCTTTGACTCTGATTTTGCTTGGGTTTGTTTTCTTGCTGATTATGATTAGGCATACTGCAAGCGGTCAGGGTCAATAGACAAGCACAGGCTAAGAGAATTTTCTTCACAATTAAGACTCCTTTTGATAAATGTTCTGTTCTATTATATCATAACTTAGTATCAAGAGAATGCATTGACAATTGTGTAGGAGTCGCGCTTTGCCCTACTCTTTTTCTGTCGAAAAAAGTGCTTATTTATGGTAAAATAGGGTCATTACTGTACGAGGAAATATCATGTCAAACAAGTTTGAAATTTTAATGCATCAGCTGGATATGCCACTGGAAATGAGAAATTCAGAGGCCTTTTTGAATGCTGAAATTGAGAAGGTTCTGGTCCACAAGGTCAGTCGGGTCTGGGAGTTTCATTTTTCTTTTGCGAATATTCTGCCCATTGAGATTTTTCGAGAATTGCAGAAACGCCTAGCTCAAGAGTTTTCTAAGACAGGTAATCAAGCTGTTTTTGAAATTCATTGTCAGGCTCCCCGGGTGTCGGATGAGCTCTTGCAGGCTTATTATCAGCTAGCTTTTGAGGAAGGTCCTTGTGCCAGCCATGGTTTTAAGAGCCTGTATCAGGATTTGCGGGTCCATTTGGATGGGGACAAGCTGCTGATTGAGGGGGCTTCAACAATTGATACGGAGCATTTTCGCAAGAATCACCTGCCCAATCTCAGCCAGCAACTGGTCAAGTACGGCTTTCCTCAGCTGACTTGTCAGGTTCAGCACAGCGATGAGCTGACCCAGCAGCAAGCGGAGAATTTCCAAGCGGAGAATGATAAGATTGTCCAGGCGGCCAATGAAGAGGCGCTCAAAGCCATGGAATCCCTGCAGCAGATGGCACCACCGCCAGAGGAAAAGCCAGCCTATGACTTCCAAACTCGCAAGGCTGCGGCTAAGCCAAAGCTGGACAAGGCAGAGATTACCCCTATGATTGAAGTTCAGACTGAAGAAAACCGTCTGGTCTTTGAGGGAATGGTCTTTGATCTGGAGCAGAAAGTTACTCGGACCGGCCGAGTCCTGCTCAATTTCAAAATGACAGACTATACTTCCAGCTTCTCCTTGCAGAAATGGATGAAAAACGAAGAAGAAGCCAAGAAGTTTGACATGATTAAGAAAGGTGCCTGGCTGCGCGTGCGGGGAAATGTGGAGATGAACAATTTCACGCGCGACCTGACGATGAATGTGCAGGATGTACAGGCCGTTACCCACTATGAGCGCAAGGACTTGATGCCTGAGGGGCAGAAGCGGGTCGAGTTTCATGCTCATACCAATATGTCTACAATGGATGCCCTACCTGAGGTCGAGGAAATCGTGGCAACGGCCGCCAAGTGGGGCCATAAGGCTGTCGCCATTACCGACCATGGCAATGTGCAGAGCTTTCCCCATGGCTACAAGGCTGCTAAGAAGGCTGGTATCCAGCTGATTTATGGCATGGAGGCCAATATAGTAGAGGACCGAGTGCCCATCGTCTACAATGAAGTGGACATGGAGCTGAGTGATGCGACCTATGTAGTCTTTGACGTGGAAACGACGGGGCTTTCAGCGGTCTACAATGACTTGATTCAGGTCGCTGCCAGCAAGATGCACAAGGGCAATATCATTGCTGAGTTTGATGAGTTTATCAATCCGGGCCATCCTCTTTCGACCTTTACGACAGATCTAACTGGGATTACAGATGAGCACGTCCGTAATGCCAAACCACTGGAGCAGGTGCTGAAAGAGTTTCAGGAATTTTGCCAGGACAGTGTCCTCGTTGCCCATAATGCTACCTTTGACGTAGGCTTTATGAATGTCAACTATGAGCGGCATGGCCTGCCGAAAATCACTCAGCCAGTTATTGACACGCTGGAATTTGCCCGTAACCTCTATCCAGAGTACAAGCGTCATGGTTTGGGGCCTTTGACCAAGCGTTTCCAGATTGCTCTGGAGCACCACCACATGGCCAACTATGACGCGGAAGCGACGGGCCGCCTCCTCTTTATCTTTATCAAGGATGTGGCTGAAAAGCATGGTGTGACCAATCTCAAGGATTTGAATACGGATCTGGTCGATGAGAATTCCTACAAGAAGGCTCGGGTCAAGCATGCGACCATTTATGTAAAAAATCAGACGGGGCTCAAGAATATTTTCAAGTTAGTCAGTCTGTCCAATACCAAGTATTTCGAAGGTGTCCCTCGGATTCCACGGACCGTGCTAGATGCCCATCGTGAAGGCCTGATTCTGGGCTCAGCCTGTTCAGAAGGCGAAGTCTATGATGCTGTTGTCTCTCAGGGGGTGGATGCGGCTGTCGAAGTAGCCAAGTATTATGACTTTATCGAGGTTATGCCGCCGGCTATCTATGAGCCACTGATTGCCAAGGAGCAAATCAAGGACCAGGAAGAACTGCAGACCATTATTCGCAATCTGATTGAGGTCGGCGATCGCTTGGGCAAGCCTGTCCTTGCGACGGGGAACGTTCACTATATCGAACCGGAAGAAGAGATTTACCGTGAGATTATCGTCCGGAGTCTTGGTCAGGGAGCCATGATTAACCGGACCATCGGTCACGGTGAAAATGCCCAACCGGCTCCGCTTCCTAAAGCTCACTTCCGAACCACCAATGAGATGCTGGACGAATTTGCCTTTCTAGGCGAGGATTTGGCTAAGAAGCTGGTCATTACCAATCCGAATCTGCTGGCGGAGACCTTTGAGCCGGTAGAAGTGGTCAAGGGCGACCTCTATACGCCTTTCATTGACAAGGCTGAGGAGACAGTTGCCGAGCTGACCTATCAAAAGGCTTTTGAGATTTATGGCAATCCGCTGCCAGATATCGTAGACTTGCGGATTGAAAAAGAGCTGACTTCTATCTTGGGGAATGGCTTTGCCGTAATTTACCTGGCTTCGCAGATGCTAGTGCAACGCTCCAATGAGCGGGGCTATCTGGTAGGCTCGCGGGGGTCTGTCGGATCCAGCTTTGTTGCGACCATGATTGGGATTACCGAGGTTAATCCTCTATCGCCCCACTATGTCTGTGGCAAATGCCAATACAGCGAGTTCATTACAGACGGGTCCTATGGTTCTGGCTTTGATATGCCGGATAAGGACTGCCCAGAGTGTGGTCACAAGCTGAGCAAGAATGGTCAGGATATTCCATTTGAGACCTTCCTTGGATTTGACGGGGACAAGGTACCCGATATTGACTTGAACTTCTCTGGAGAGGATCAGCCAAGCGCCCATTTGGATGTGCGGGATATCTTTGGTTCAGAATACGCCTTTCGGGCTGGTACCGTTGGTACCGTTGCGGCTAAGACGGCCTATGGATTTGTCAAGGGCTACGAGCGCGACTACGGGAAGTTCTACCGGGACGCCGAAATTGAGCGTCTGGCGCAGGGAGCTGCCGGAGTCAAGAGGACGACTGGACAACACCCGGGCGGAATCGTTGTTATCCCTAACTACATGGATGTTTATGACTTTACACCGGTCCAATATCCAGCTGATGATGTGACAGCCGAGTGGCAGACCACCCACTTTAACTTCCATGATATCGATGAAAATGTCCTCAAGCTAGACGTTCTGGGACATGATGATCCGACCATGATTCGGAAGCTTCAGGACTTGTCTGGCATTGATCCTAATGACATTCCTATGGATGATGCCGGTGTCATGGCCCTCTTTTCTGGGACAGACATTCTGGGGGTGACTCAGGAGCAAATCGGTACGCCGACTGGTATGCTGGGGATTCCGGAGTTTGGGACCAATTTTGTACGGGGAATGGTTGATGAGACCCATCCGACAACTTTTGCCGAGCTCTTACAGCTATCTGGTCTCTCTCATGGTACGGACGTTTGGCTGGGCAATGCTCAGGACTTAATCAAGCAAGGGATTGCTGACCTGTCTACCGTTATTGGTTGTCGGGACGACATCATGGTTTACCTCATGCACAAGGGCTTGGAGCCTAAGATGGCCTTTACGATCATGGAGCGCGTGCGGAAGGGCCTTTGGCTGAAGATTTCTGAAGAAGAGCGCAACGGCTACATCGCAGCCATGAAGGAAAACAATGTGCCGGAGTGGTACATTGAGTCCTGTGGAAAGATCAAGTACATGTTCCCTAAGGCCCATGCGGCGGCCTATGTTATGATGGCCCTGCGGGTGGCCTACTTCAAGGTGCATCATCCGGTTTATTACTACTGTGCTTATTTCTCCATCCGGGCTAAAGCATTTGATATCAAGACCATGAGTGGCGGACTTGATGCCGTCAAGCGCCGGATGAACGAAATCGCTGAAAAGCGCAAGAACAACGAAGCCTCCAATGTAGAAATTGACCTTTATACGACTCTGGAAATCGTCAATGAAATGCTGGAGCGGGGCTTCAAGTTCGGGAAGCTGGATCTCTACAAGAGCCACGCGACTGAGTTTCTCATCGAAGGGGATACCCTTATCCCACCATTCTCTGCTATGGACGGTCTGGGTGACAACGTTGCCCGCCAAGTGGTCAGAGCAAGGGAAGAAGGTGAATTCCTCTCTAAGACGGAACTCCGCAAACGTGGTGGCCTATCTAGCACCCTAGTCGAAAAAATGGACGACATGGGTATTCTAGGAAATATGCCCGAGGATAACCAGTTGAGTCTGTTTGATGAGTTTTTCTAAAATAATTCAACAAAGTTTAAAGATGGACGAATTTTGTCCATCTTTTTTGCTATCTTTATTTTAGTAAATAGTAGATGGGGGAGAAGATGTTTTTTTATCAAATAGAATTTAGCAAAATGAATAAAAATATTAAAGAAGTAGATGAGAATTTTATACAAGAAAATCAATGGTTTTATTGTTTCAAAAGTCAAACATGTCTTTACGTTGTTGGAGTAACAGAACATACCAAAGAGGATTTGTTTGATAAGCTAAAAACTTTGGGGGTTAATGATGAGGAATACACTGATTTTAAAGTTAAATCTATTAGTAAAAGCGAATATTTAAAGGAGGTGGGGAACAAGTATTCAGCTCAAATAGGTCAGCTTTTTCTTCATTCAGATGAAAGAGAGTTTTCAAATTCTGATGGCTTTGCTATTACTGATTTAGAACGCAGAGACTTAAATATTATAGGTTTAAATGAATTTCAAGAGTATGTTTTAAAATTAAAAATGTTTTTAAATAATCAAAAGGAAAGAAGGCGGAAGAAAGAAAAGGTCCTTGTTGAAAATCAGTTTTTAATTTTCAAAGGTTCTTTAGGAACTGGTAAAAAATTTGCTATCAAATATTTGATGAGGTTGTTAAATGTCAAGTCTAAGACTATTTTGAAAGATGGGTTTTCAGTTAATTTTGAGTCAGAACAGCGTTTAGTGATAATAAAGGACTATTCAACTATGCATCCTAGAAGAAAAGAGGAATTAAAAAATAATATTGTGGAAGCAACGGGGGGAAGAATATATATTTTTTTGGTGGAATCAGATAGTATAGCTTATGAAATATCTCGAGAATTTCTTCCTCTATTTCATGTCGTTTATGAATTAAATTTTCCTCCCTACTCATATAACGAACTTGTTGATATTATAAAATTTCGCTTAGGGGATTATGGCTTTCACTTAGAAGAAGATCAAATAAAACTACTTTCAAATCATAATTGTCTTACAAATAGTTACGATAGTTGTTATTTTGCTCAAAAGATTATTGAATATAATGTAATAGAAAGTAATTTGATTAATGGAAAACAAAATTTTTCTTTGCCGTCGGATCTGTTTTGTATGAAAGGTTGCAACAATCCATTAGCCACAAATTCTAATACTTTGAAGGAGCTAGACCGTTTGGTTGGCTTATCTACTGTTAAAAATATGATTCATAGAATTTTAGCTTATTTTTCTATATCGCAAAGAAGGCTTGAAATAAATTCTTCGCCCGTTCGGCCTTCTATGCACTTTATGTTTTCTGGAGCATCTGGCACTGGAAAAACAATCGTTGCTAGATTGTTGACAAAAATTTTTTATAAACATGGTATTATTAAATCAAACGTTTTGATTGAAGTAGGTCGCTCAGATTTAATTGGTGAATATGTTGGCCAAACAGCTCCAAAGGTTAAAAGATTATTTGATAATGCAAAAGGCGGTATTTTGTTTATTGATGAGGCATATAGTCTAATTCCACAAGGTGAGCGTGATTTTGCTAATGAAGCTATTCCTACAATTATTCAGGAAATGGAAAATAATAGAAATGATGTCATTGTGATTTTCGCTGGTTATACAGAAATGATGGAGGAATTTTTAAACATCAATCCAGGTTTAGCTTCTAGAATTAGTAGAAAAATTCATTTTGAAAATTATAACAAGTATGAACTGTATGACATATTGACTCTAATGGCTGATCAACAAGGTTATATAGTGGATAAGAAATGCAAAACTATCCTCCTGACTTATTTTGAAAAATGTCTTTGCTCAGAAAGTTTTGGTAATGCTCGTTATGTCAGAAAACTATTTGAGTTAGTTTTATATATTCAGGCGGAGCGACTGATGAAAGAAGAGATAGTATCAGATCTAACTGATGCAGAGTTGAGCTATTTGTCTTACATAGATTTTGAAAAAGCAATACACGATTTAGAGAAAAAAGAAAATAACTTAAAAATAATAGGATTCAGGACAGATATATAGAATATTCATGTTATAATATAGGGAAAGAGGAGGTTTTATGAACGATCAAGAACGTATTTTATCCATTTTGTTACGTTTGCAATCAGGAGCTCATCTATCAAAAAATCAATTAAGTGATGAGTTTGAGGTTAGTGCAAAAACGATTCAGAGAGATTTCTCTTTATTAGGTGATTTTTTAATGACTCAGCCCATGATTGCAGCTGAGTTGGCATACGATTCAAAACACCATACAAGATATTTAAAAGGAAAATCACTTTTTAATAAAAAAGATATTTTAATAATTTCTAAGATTTTATTAGAAAATAGAGCTTTAAATAAAGTAGAAAATGAGGATTTATTAAAAAGCTTGTTGGGGCTTGTTTCAAAAGAGGAACAAAAAGAAATAGAAATGATTATCAACAGCGAAAGACTGAACTATGCCCCAATTACAGACGAGCAAAATCGTATTCAAAAGATTTGGGAATGGTCAGAGATGATTCGCAAGGAGAAGGTTCTAGAAATTGTCTACAAGAGTCCATATCAAGATAAAAAAGAACATTTAATTTTTCCAGTTTCTCTGTACTATGATATTCATTATTTTTACATTGTAGCTTACAATCTTAAGAATGAGCATTACATGACCTTGCGTTTGGACAGAATCCAGACTTGGATGGCCACAGAGGAATCTAAACCTAAAATCTCTTATGGCAGAAAATTCAGGGACGGAGATATTCGTAATCAGCGAGTAGATGCTTTTCTAGGAAGAAAAATCACAGTTGAATTGGAATTCTGTTATGATCGAACTATTGTTTTAGACCAATTTCCTAATGCACAGTGTTTATCTGCCGACGAAGGATGGACACGTTTTAAGTTTGAGAGCCAATATACACCTGGTCTTAAGCGTTGGCTGCTCAGTCAAGGAGAAGCCGTTAAAATTTTGTCGCCA
Source organism: Streptococcus sp. DTU_2020_1000888_1_SI_GRL_NUU_041A (assembly GCF_032387735.1). Lineage (NCBI taxonomy): Bacteria > Bacillati > Bacillota > Bacilli > Lactobacillales > Streptococcaceae > Streptococcus > Streptococcus sp. DTU_2020_1000888_1_SI_GRL_NUU_041A. Next base: position 301,861 of record NZ_CP135591.1, read on the forward strand.
CAGTCTTTAGTTGATGATATTCGGAAGACGATGAAAGAAATTTTAGGCTACTATCAATAAATATTTTTCATATTTGAACTTAAGTGGACATAAAATGTCCACCTAAAGATGTAGAATTTATCCATTAAGAAATAAAGGAGGCAAAAATGATTGAATGGATTGTAGTTGATAGGTTTGGCAATCAAATCGCAGGACCATTTTTTGATAAAATAGCAGCAGAAAACGTTGCAAAAGCAATTCCTAATGCTACTATTATTCCAAAGCATTAATGGACCAAAGATTCTATGCTGATAAGATTTTTAGAAGAAAATGATGAATGTCAATGAAAAAGAAATAGGGTTTGAAAGTAAAAAAGTATCAGAAATATTGAAATGGGATAGCCTAACAATACCAAGTTATCAAAGACCTTATAAATGGAACAGAAAGCATATCCGTAATCTTTTTTATGATTTACGAGATGCTATGGAGAAAAAGGAATATCAAGTTGGCTCTGTTATTTTGCATGAGAATGACGTACACTTAGATATTGTAGATGGCCAGCAACGATTGCTTTCCATTTCGCTATTTCTTTATGCTTTAGGTAGAGATAAAGAATTTAAAGGAGCAAGAAATTTACTTGAAGCTGGCTTTGGAGAACTATCTTGCTATAATGCTTACGAAAATTTTAATGAATGGAAGAATTTAATCCAACTTGTAGGCGAGAAAGAAGCTGAACAGGTGTGTAGTTTTCTACTTGAAAATTGTTCTGTCTCGGTGATTACTATGCCACAGGAACGATTATCAGAGGCCTTTCAGCTGTTTGATTCACAAAATAATCGTGGAAAATCTCTAGAACCTCACGATTTACTCAAAGCTTATCATCTTCGTAAGCAAGATTCAGAAGATGAAAAGATTGTTGAAAAGTGGGAACAGTTTGTGGAAGATAAAGATTTAAACCTGAAAGAGTTATTTGATAACCATCTTTTTCGTATGAGACGTTGGTCTCGTGGAGAGACAGGACTAACAAACAAGCGTTATGGTTCTTATCTGCGTTTTACAGAGGATTTTATCGATGATTTTAAAGGTGTTGATTTAAATCAGAACTTTCCATACCTGGAATTGTATCGCCACATTGAAAATCTTCCTATGTCAATTACCATGCCTATTATTGATGGAAGTAAATTTTTTGAATATATCGAATCTGCCCATCATACTATTAAAGATTATAAAGTTTTTTTAAATGAAAAGTTAGGATTTTCTGATGAGCTTGAGGCGGAAGAAAAAAATTTGACTTACCCAGAAGGTATGTTGAAAATTTACAATAGCTCAAAGGGACGCTATCTCAAGTGCCACAATATGTTCCTAAATATTTGTTTGCTTTTTGCAGAGAGATTTGGAAAAGAAGAGCTATCAAAGGAAATAGTAGAGACTTTGTTTATTTGGTCTTATTACCCCCGTGTTAAATCTCGAGCGATATATGATGCAACTGTTGGAAACTATGCTGCTGGTGGAAGATTCAGACAAAAAGAGGTTCAAAAACTATTCCAACTTTTAGCCCATGCTGTAACTCCAAATGATTTCATGGTCAAGATAGATCGAGAATTATTTGAAAATTATACTGTGGAGCAGATTATAGAGGAGGAAAAAGAGAAATGGTAGAAACACATATAAGCTTATCAGTTAATCATTTGTTAAATAAAGATAGCTATGCTATTCCTCTTTACCAGAGAAATTTTGCCTGGACTTATGATGAAATAGAGCAATTATTGAACGATGTAGCAGATGCTTTTCAAGAACAAAGAGAAAATTACTATATTGGAACATTAGTCGTTAATGAGGAAAATGGTCTTTTCAAAATCATAGATGGGCAGCAGCGGACAACAGCCCTTAATTTGATTGCCTTAGCTTTGAAACATGAGTTTGGTTTTGATAGATTGAGAGCTGTTAATCTTATTTTCCCAGCTAGGAAGAAGTCAAATGAGAATATTCAAAAGTTATTCACCAAGCAAAAAATTTCTGAGGATGATGAAAATGAACTGACTAGAGGTTACCGACACGCTCAAGACGCATTGAAGAAAGTGCTAGAGGAGCGACAATTTGACTCTCAATCTTTCTTTGAATATCTATTTGATAATGTCATTATTTTTCGTAGTATTCTTCCTAATGATTTAGATTTGAATCTCTATTTCGAACGCTTCAACTCTCGAGGAGAGCAACTAGAGGCCCATGAAATTCTTAAAGCACAAATGATGGCTAAGTTTGGTGAAGATCAAGAAATGGCGCAAAAATTTGCAAGAATTTGGGATGCCTGCGCAGAATTTGATAAGCCTGTTGCTACTCAGTTTAAAATGAGAAGAAAAAGGAAAGATGATTTTCAAGAACGAGAAAAGATTTTTGGTTGGCATTTTTCAAATTATGAATTTAAAAATCTTTATGATAACATTGATACTACCTTAAATGAAAAGAAGACACTAATAGAAGCATTAAATCACAAGGTAATTGAAAATAGAAAATTTGCGGAAAGAGAATTTGGGGATTACAGTACAGTAGTTGATTTTCCGACCTTTTTACTTTGTGCATTTGCGCTCAAAAATGGGCAAACAGTTGGTGGTGTTCAGTTAGATGATAAAAAAATGTTATCATTGTTTGATGTAAAGAACCGTGATAAAAAATGGATAATTGATTTTAGTAAACTTCTTCTTACAATGAAGCATATTTTTGATAACTACATCGTTAGAAATTCAAATACGGATTCTTCAAGTAGAAATAAGGATGAATGGTTTTTACATAAGGGTACTTATTATGAATATCAACCAAATGGAAAATCGAAGGAGCACTATATAGTTGAAGAACGCTTTACTAATAATACGTTTTCAGATTCGGAGATTAACAAAAACATTATTCTCCTCCAATCCATGTTTGCTGTCACCTTCACCGCTAATCGTGATAGTCGTTGGTTATATGAGATCTTACAATTTCTCTACAAGCATATGGAAGAGTTAAATCAAGCAGAATTTGCTGTTCAGTTTAAGGAGTTTCTTGAAAAAATGGCAGTGAGATATGCAGAAGAGAGATTATTTACTGAGGATAGAAGTATAAAGAAATACGGGGATATTCCTGTTTATGCGTTTAACTTTGTGGATTATGTTTTATGGAAAAATCGTTCTGATTTAAAAGAAAAATATTCGAGTGTTGAATTTAAAGATTTCAAATTTGCCTATCGCCGCTCCATAGAGCATTGGTTCCCTCAGAATCCAAATGGGCATGATGGAAAAAGCCAATTACCTGCTGAGTTTTTACATTCCTTTGGCAATCTTTGTATCATTACCGATAGCCAGAATTCCAAGTTTGGTAATTCCTATCCGGAAGCTAAATTAAAACAATGGGAAAAAGAAGGTATATTCTATCGTCAGAGTTTAAAATTACAGATGATGGCAGAAATAACAAAACAAAAGGATTCTGGCTGGGAAGCGGATCAGATAAAAGGACTGGAAAAAGAGATTTTACCTATGGTTAACCAATTTATAGAAAGTAAAAAGTAAGTTATCAGATTTAGCGTAAATAGAGAATTTAAGAAGCCATTGTATATCTAATAGATTTACAATGGCTTTCTTTTTTGTTAAAATAGTCTATAGAAAGAAGGTGAGAGTATGTCAAAGACTAGTATGAGTATCCGCTTGGACAGTGAGGTCAAGGAGCAGGCTCAACAGGTTTTCAACAGCTTGGGAATGGATATGACAACGGCTATCAATATTTTTCTTCGTCAGGCTATTCAGTACCAAGGGCTACCCTTTGATGTCAGACTGGATGAAAGTAGGAAGCTAATGGAAGTATTGGCAGATTTAGAGCAAAATCGGAATATGAGTCAGTCTTTTGGGAGTGTCTCAGACTTAATGGAGGATTTGCGTGCTTAAGATTCGGTATCATAAACAGTTTAAAAAAGATTTTAAGTTGGCTATGAAGCGTGGACTTAAGGCAGAATTGTTAGAAGAAGTCTTGGAGTTTTTGATTCAAGAAAAAGAACTTCCTGCTAAATATCGAGATCATCAACTGACAGCATCCAAGCACTTTAAAGGAGTGCGAGAATGCCATGTCCAGCCAGATTGGCTCTTGGTTTATAAAGTGGATAAGGAAGAATTGATTTTAAACTTGCTTAGGACAGGCAGTCATAGTGATTTGTTTTAATCTATTAAAAGATAATTGAGGATTCTGAAGACGCCAGTACAAGTAGGAGTTTATACCTTAGAATTATGATTTAGAAAGGACTATCTCATGAAACTTACCATTTCCGCTCAGGATAAGCCAGTGCAAAAGGTGTTTGATTACCAGTTGGATCTTGATTCAGATACTATTTTGAAAATGACCGCTTTGATTTGCGGTACGGTAGCAGCGGTTAGCCCACTGTCCCTGTTTAAAGAGAATTAACAAAAGAAAAGGAGAAGCAGCATGGTTCTGCCAAATTTTAAAGAAAACTTAGAAAAATATGCTAAACTATTGGTTGCCAATGGTATTAATGTTCAGCCGGGTCACACAGTGGCGCTCAATATTGATGTGGAGCAGCGTGAGCTGGCCCACTTGATTGTCAAGGAGGCCTATGCTCTGGGAGCTCACGAGGTCATCATCCAGTGGGCAGATGATTTGACTGCGCGGGAGAAATTCCTCCATGCACCGATGGAGCGCTTGGACAATGTTCCAGTCTATAAGGTGGCTGAGATGAACTACCTTCTTGAAAAGAAAGCTAGTCGCTTGGGCGTTCGTTCATCTGACCCAGGGGCTTTGAACGGCGTGGATGCTGAGAAATTATCAGCTTCTGCTAAGGCTATGGGCATAGCCATGAAGCCGATGCGGATTGCAACCCAATCCAATAAAGTCAGCTGGACAGTCGCTGCAGCAGCCGGTACAGAGTGGGCTAAGAAGGTCTTTCCAAACGCAGCCAGTGATGAGGAAGCGGTAGATTTGCTTTGGGATCAGATTTTCAAAACCTGCCGTGTCTATGAGAATGATCCAGTAGCCGCTTGGCAGGCCCATGAAGAAAAACTCAGCTCAAAAGCTAAGGTTCTAAATGAGGAGCAATTTACTGCTCTGCACTACACAGCTCCGGGAACAGACTTGACATTGGGCTTGCCCAAGAACCATCACTGGGAGTCAGCTGGCAGTCTCAATGCCCAGGGCGAGTATTTCATTGCTAATATGCCAACAGAAGAGGTCTTTACAGCACCCGACTTCCGTCGGGCAGAAGGTTATGTGACTAGCACCAAGCCTCTCAGCTACAATGGCAACATCATCGAAGGCATCAAGGTGACCTTCAAGGATGGCCAGATTGTGGACATTACTGCTGAAAAGGGCGATCAAGTTATGAAGGATCTTGTCTTTGAAAATGCTGGTGCGCGTGCTTTAGGTGAGTGTGCCTTGGTACCAGATCCAAGCCCGATTTCCCAATCAGGTATTACCTTCTTCAATACTCTCTTTGATGAAAATGCTTCTAACCACTTGGCTATCGGTGCAGCCTATGCGACCAGTGTGGTTGGTGGAGAGAATTTCTCTGAAGAAGAGCTGGAAGCAGTGGGTCTCAACCGCTCGGATGTCCATGTGGACTTTATGATTGGCTCTAACCAGATGGATATTGACGGCATCCGAGAAGACGGTAGCCGTGTAGCAATCTTTAGAAATGGAGACTGGGCAATTTAAGATTTTAATCTGCCTTAAATGGAGCATTCCATAATGACAGCTTCCACTTGCTTCTTGAGAAGCCTTGCTAGAAATATAGAAAGAAGGGGAATATATGATTGGTAGTATGTTTGTCGGTTTTATCATCGGCCTTATCGCCGGGGCTATTACCAGCCGTGGGGAGCGCATGGGCTGTATCGGAAAAATCCTCTTGGGCTTGTTTGGTTCCTTGATAGGTCAATTTCTCTTTGGCCATTGGGGACCAATGCTTGCTGATACAGCTATTGTTCCATCAGTGCTAGGAGCAGTTATCCTCTTGGCTATTTTCTGGAGACGGGATAGTTAGAATAGAAAAAATACCTAGATAGTTTCTATCTAGGTATTTTTGATAATGATATGCAAGTTATTTACTCAATCACCAACATGCCGTCCTTGACTGCGAATGGGTCTTTTTCGTTGATGCGGTCGTAGAACATGATGCCGTTGATATGGTCGATTTCATGCTGAACAACGATGGCATTATAGCCCTTGAGCTTGATACGATGCTTTTGACCGTCTTTGTCAAAGTAATCTACGGTCACTCGCGCATGCCGAACCACGTAGCCAGGAACTTCTCGATCGACTGACAGGCAGCCTTCACCATCAGCTAAGGCTGCATCCTGAACGGAGTGGGCTACAATTTTAGGATTGTACATCAGCGTTTGCAGGCTATAAGCTTCCTTAGGTGGATTTCCCTCTTCGTCGTCAGGGTTGGGAACTAAAACAGCGATGAGCCGTTTGGAAATATCCAGCTGGGGAGCAGCTAGACCAACACCACCGCGCAGCCCCATTTTTTCTGCCATGACTGGGTCTTGGGAATGCTTGAGAAATTGCATCATCTTCTCGCCCAGAATGATTTCCTGGTCTGATAGAGGGAAGCTGACTTCCTCAGCGATAGCGCGCAGGGTCGGATTGCCCTCGCGGATAATGTCCTTCATATCAATTAAATGGGCTGGTTTGGTTAATCGTTCAATAACAGATGTTTTTTCACTCACAGACATGATTCTCTCCTTTTTCTATCCTTCATCATAACATAAAACCTGCAAGAAATAAAGGCGGGAGCGGTTTTGACTGGCTGGGGGTGCCTGCTTTTTGAATGGAGGCAAAGGGATCCATAATATTCCTGACAAAGAAATTGCGTCTTGCTCCAAAAAACTGTATGATAGAGGTAGTGTGAATTTTAAAGGAAAATAGAATGAAAAAATTGATGGAAAAGGTGAGTATCCTCTCGCTTTCTTTGATTCTGACGACGGCTTTTTCGATTTCCAGTGCCCAGTCGGCCATGTTTGCTTTTTATAAAGGGATTCCAGAAAGTTGGGTAGAACTTCTGGTTTCTTTGCCTTCGGCTGGGATTATGCTGATGTTGCTGTTTAATAGAGTCATTGAAAAATACCTGACAGAGCGTCAGATGATTGTGAGCGGGCTTCTGATTTTTTCACTTTGTGGGCTTCTTCCTCTTCTTAATCAGTCTTACTGGCTTATGTTTGTCTCTCGGCTTGTCTTTGGGATGGGAATCGGTCTACTCAATGCCAAGGCTATCTCGATTGTTAGCGAGCGCTACAAGGGACAGGAACGCGTTCGGCTTTTAGGACTGAGAGGGTCGGCAGAAGTAGTCGGGACAGCACTCTTGACTTTTGGAGTCAGTCGACTTCTTCCTCTCGGCTGGCAGGCTGCCTTTCTCGTCTATACCTTCGGACTGGTGGTTTTGGCGCTTTATCTGTTTTTTGTCCCTTATGACAAGGTCTCTGAAAAGCAGCAAGAACAGTCTGAATCGACTCCCAAGCTAAGCAGTCAGGATTGGCAGCTGAGTCTAGCTTTTGCCTTTGTGGCGGGGGTTATTGTGCTGACCTATATTGCCATCAATGTGCGCGTGCCGGGTATTGTAGAGAAGTCTGGCATGGGGACAGCCCAGATTGCAGGCGTGATTCTTTCCTTGATGCAGTTGATTGGGATTGCAGCGGGCATCAGCTTTGCTAGTTTGACCCGTCTTTTTAGAGATAAACTGCTGATGCTTTCTGGTCTGGTTTTTGGACTGACTCAGATTATCATTGGCTTCTCCCCTAATCTCTTGACACTCAGCATGGCTACTATTAGCGCCGGCTTTGTCTATAGTGTCGGTCTGACGACCATTTTTTACACCCTGTCCGAGCGCATTTCCGGCCACTTGCTCAATCAAGCCACTTCTATCGTGATTTTAGGCTGCAGTATCGGAGCAACGTCCACTACATTTGTCCTCAGTTTCATTGGGAGATTCTCTAATGCTCCATCCTTTATCTTCAGCGTTTTGGGGCTGGCTATGATTTTGACCTCGCTCTTTGTTCTAAGATTTAGCAAAGAAAAGAGCGGACTAGCTCCGAGAATCTAGGAGGTTATAGCATGCGTCTGGATAAATTTTTAGCAGAAAATGGTCTGGGCTCACGCGCCCAGGTTAAGCAGTTCCTAAAGAAAGGGCTGGTTTTGGTCAATGGCAGAGCAGAGAAATCACCTAAGACTCAGATTGATGAGACAGCAGATGAGATTGCCGTTTCTGGCCAAAGGCTGACCTATGAAAAATTCGTCTACTACCTACTCAACAAGCCACAGGGAGTCATTTCTGCAACAGAGGATGACCGTCATAAGACAGTTCTGGACTTGCTGGATGAGACTGCCCGTCAGAAAGAAGTCTTTCCTGTCGGCCGTTTGGATATTGATACCCACGGCCTGCTCCTTCTGACCAATAATGGCAAGCTAGCCCATGCCATGCTGTCACCCAAAAAGCACGTAGAGAAAATCTACCGAGCTCAAGTGGCAGGCCTGATGAACCAAGCAGATGTAGAGCGCTTTGCTGCAGGAATAGAACTGAAAGCCTTCACCTGTCAGCCAGCTCAGCTCAAGATTTTAGAGCTGGATGAGGCAAAAGAGACTTCTCTCGTAGAAATTACCCTAGCTGAAGGTAAGTTCCACCAGGTCAAGCGCATGGTAGCCGCCTGTGGAAAAGAAGTTACGAATCTTCAGCGCCTCACGATGGGCCCCCTACAGTTGGATCCCGCACTAGCTCTTGGAGAATGGCGGAGATTGACTACTGATGAATTAGAACGTTTAACAATTTTTAAAGTCGAGCTTTAAAATCCAGCACCTAATGAATAGGTGCTGGGTTTTAATTTACGCCGTTTTTGGGATGTATTCAAAAATTACTATATACCTTAGGCACAATTCTTTTGATAATTTTCTGATGACAATTGGACTGAATTTTGATTGAAAACGCTAACTATTTTGTTTATACTAATAATATAGGAGGACTAGAAGTGTTATCAAATGAGCTCATTGAAAAATTTCAGCTTTTATCCAAATATTCAGATTCTTCTCTTGAGGAAATGGAAAAACTTCTAAAAATTAATCGTAAATATCTTATTCTGCAAATTGAAAAAATTAACGATGTTTTAGAATCTTTTCATTTTCCAGTTATTGAGGTGAAAGGAGGACGAATTAGAACTCCGGCAGTACCCTTGAATAGCCTTTTTGAAAAGATATCTCACCATACAGGTGACTATCTTTTTCATGAAGAGCGCTTAAAAATGATTACGCTTTATATTCTGTTGGCTCAGCACTTTGTATCCAATCAGCATTTACAGAATCTATTGCAGATGAGCAGAAATTCAGTCTTGTCGGATATAAAAAGGCTTAAGCAATATTTACTTTCTTATCAGGTAGAGCTATCTTATAATCGTAAACAGGGATATTTTTTAGCAGGAAAAACAAAAAAGCTCATTTATTTATTAGAGAAGACATTGAGTGAGCTTTTGTCAATAGCGAGTGGTCGCTGGGTACTTCGATATTTGCTTGAAGATTGCGGTCTAGAGCTTAATGATGGGGAAGTTGTAGACAGACTCGTTTTACTCGGAAAAAAGTATAACATTCATTTTTTGTCCGAAAAAACGAAAGAAGTAAGCTGTCTTATCGCTATTTTAAAAGCGGGGAGTTTAAAAATATGTCCTAACGATGATATTGCCTTAGGAGAGATATATACAAATTCTTTGTTTGATCTATGTGAAGAACTATTACAAACTTACCCAGAGTTGGCAGACAAAAAGAATTTTATCTTTTCTCGCCTGTTAGGTTGTACAGAAGGAGATCTTCAAGTTTTTTCTGACCAAAGGGTATTTGAGTTGATGGAAGATATAATAGAACAGGTCAAAGCTCATACAGGAGCAGATTTTTCTCAATCTCCTCAATTTCGTCAAAATTTATACTCGCATCTTTATCCAGCGTATTATCGCCTGTTATTTGATATTCCTTTAATAAATCCATTGAAAGAACAGATTAAAGCAGATTTTGGCTCACTCTATTATTTGGTAAAACGAAGTCTTATTCCTTTAGAAGAATACGTAGGTAAACTATTAAGTGATGATGAGGTAGCTTACTTCACGATTCATTTTGGTGGATATTTAGAGGGAGAGTATAAGAAAGATAGTATACAAACTTTAAGGGCTTTGAGTATCTGTCCAAATGGAGTGAGTTCTTCCCTGATCCTTCAGGCGGAATTAAAGCATCTTTTTCCAAATATGATGTTTAAGCCTGTTCACCAGCTTGATGAAGCTAAAAAGATAGACATTGAAGAATATGACCTTGCTTTTTCAACAGTTCCGTTTGAATCAGAAAGACCAGTCTATTTACTGCAGCCTGTTATGAAGTCTATTGAAAAGACCATGTTAAAACGCAGAGTCATCAGTCAATTTTCTTGGATTGAAACTCAAGGAATTTCCTTAGACGGGTTGATAGAAATTATAGAGCGACATACAACAATTCATCACTATCCTGAGCTAATGAGGGAATTATCGAATTACTTGATAGGCTGGCAACAAGGTCAGACGAGAGGAGGATATGGTTTGACAGAATTATTAAAAAAAGAATTTATTCAACAGACTAATCAGGTCAAGGATTGGAAAGAAGCTATTTCTTTGGCAGCTGCACCTTTGCTGAGGGAAAATTATATTGAGCAGTCTTATATTGAAGGAATGATTGCTTCTGTGGAGAAGTTAGGAGCCTATATTGTACTAGCACCGAAAGTCGCTGTTCCTCACGCTGCTCCTGATTTGGGGGTAAACAAGGTAGGAATGAGCTTGCTGCAGGTGGCAGAGCCAGTTGATTTTGATGTAAAAGGAGATGAGGAAAAACAAGTTCAGTTGATTTTTGTACTTGCCGCCATTGATTCAACTGCGCATTTGAAAGCTTTACAAGAGCTTGCTATGATTTTAGATGACGATGAGTCCATAGAACAGTTAATTGCAGCAGAAAATTCAGATGAAATAATGGAAATCATTACCGAAACAATAAAGAATGGAGAAAAAGATGATTAAAATTGTCACAGTTTGTGGAAATGGTATTGGCAGCAGCTTACTTCTTCGGATGAAAGTAGAAGCCATTGCCAAAGATTTAGGAATAGAAGTAGAAGCGGAATCTTGTGATTCTAATGCAGCGGTCGGGAAGGGAGCGGACCTATATGTGACAGTGAAAGAATTTCAAGATATCTTTCCTGAGGGAACAAAGGTTTGTATAGTTAAGAGCTATACAAATCGCAAAAAAATCGAAGCAGACCTTGTTCCTGTATTAGAAGAAATGAGAAATCAATAAGAAGAAAGAATGGAGGTTCAGCCATGAATGGTATACTCACGCTGTTTCAAAATATCTTAAGTGAACCAGCCTTTTTAATGGGACTGATAGCTTTTGTTGGTTTAGTAGCTCTTCGAACTCCAAGTCATAAAGTTTTGACTGGAACACTAGGGCCGATTCTAGGGTATTTAATGTTAGCCGCTGGAGCAGGAGTTATTCAAAATAATTTATCTCCTTTAGCTAGTTTGATTGAAAAAGGGTTTGGTATTACAGGTGTTGTTCCCAATAATGAAGCTGTAACATCAGTTGCTCAGAAAATACTGGGTGTTGAGACGATGACAATTCTCATTGTTGGCTTATTGCTAAATTTATTATTTGCTCGTTTTACTCGCTTTAAATACATCTTTTTAACAGGGCATCATAGTTTCTTTATGGCTTGTTTATTGTCAGCCGTTTTAGGAGCAATTGGCTTTAAAGGAGCTGCCATGATTGCAGTAGGAGGATTTATATTAGGTGCTTGGTCAGCTATTTCTCCAGCTATTGGACAGAAATATACTCTTCAGGTAACGGACGGAGACGAGATTGCAATGGGACATTTTGGCAGTCTGGGTTACTATCTCTCAGCCTGGATTGGATCTAAGGTAGGAAAAGGCAGCACCAGTACAGAGGAGTTAAAAATTTCAGAAAAATGGAGTTTTCTTCGCAATACTACTATATCAACAGGTATTGTCATGGTTATCTTTTATCTGATAGCAACAATTGCTTGTCTGATTCGTAGTCCTAAAACAGTTGAAGAGTTAGCAGCTGGTAAGAATCCTTTTATATTTGCTATCGTCAGCGGTCTAACTTTTGCGGTTGGTGTCGCTATTGTATATGCAGGGGTACGGATGATACTTGCTGATTTGATTCCTGCTTTTCAAGGTATCGCTACTAAGCTTATTCCGAATGCTGTACCAGCTGTGGACTGTGCTGTATTCTTCCCTTATGCGCCTACAGCAGTTATTATTGGTTTTGCCTTTAGCTTTTTAGGTGGACTGATTGGCATGTTCATTCTGGGAGCAATAGGTGGTGTGCTGATTATTCCCGGTATGGTTCCTCACTTTTTCTGTGGTGCAACAGCGGGAATCTATGGTAATGCAACTGGAGGACGCAAGGGAGCTGTTTTAGGTTCTTTTGTAAACGGTCTATTCTTAGCCTTTTTACCTGCAGCAGTTTTGCCAGTATTAGGTGAACTAGGTTTTGCAAATACGACCTTTGGTGATTTTGACTTTGGTGTATTTGGTATTTTGTTAGGTCGTGTAGGAGATTCTGTTGGTCAAGTTGGTATTTATGTGATAGTAGCAGTTCTAGCTGTTATATTGCTTTTACCAAATTTCCTCAGCAGATCAGATACAGCACTGAATAATGTTTGCGACGAAGAAGAATAAGAGGGCGAATGATGGCACGAAAATTATCTATTAAAGTTTATTCAGATGGCGCAGTTTTGGAAACTATGCTAAAGGATCTAAATTCTGGTTTGGTATCGGGATTTACCACTAATCCTAGCTTAATGAAGAAAGCAGGTATCACCAGCTATATAGGATTCGCTAAAGAAGTATTAAAGGATATTAAGGAATTTCCCGTTTCTTTTGAGGTGTTTGCTGATGACATAGAAACAATGGAAAAAGAAGCAGAAAAAATAGCCTCACTGGGAGAGAATGTTTATGTAAAAATACCTGTGACAAATTCTAAAGGGGAATCAACTGTTGATTTAATGAAACGTCTAGCAGCAAAAGGTGTTAAAATCAATGCTACAGCTATTTTCACTCTTGAACAAGTTCGCGAGGTAGTTGGAGCTTTGAAGGCAGGTACTCCAGGGATAGTGTCAGTTTTTGCTGGACGTATCGCAGATACGGGTGTGGATCCTGTGCCGATTATGAAAGAAGCACTGTCTATTTGTCGTCAAAAAGACGGAGTAGAGTTGTTGTGGGCTAGTCCGCGCGAAACCTATAATATTTATCAAGCGGATGAGTTAGGGGTTGATATTATTACCTGTACCTCAGATTTGATTCAAAAATTATCGTTAAATGGTAAAGATTTGACAGAATATTCCCTAGAAACAGTTCAGATGTTTTTGAAAGATAGTACTAGTCTTGGTTTTAAAATCTTAGATGACTGATTAAATATTTTAAAATCCTAACCTTAAACCCCAGTTCTTAATGAAGTAGTGCTGGGGTTTTAATTTGTTTCCTTGACCGAGGCAGAGATACTTTCTTTAGAAATCTTTGGGGTTGAATTGTAAATAACATAGTACTTCACAGTTATTTTTTTGCATCTCATATGGTTATAATCTACCAAATGCTAGCCCAAGTTATAAATTTTTTCACTAGTGAATGTTTTACTAGTTATTATATATGGTATAATAAATTTCAAGATAGTAAATAGTTAGTTTGCTAGCAATGAGAATTCACTGTTAAAATCATTATAGAGGAGGATGTTATGAATCAGAATGAGTGGGTTGCGCAGTTTGAAGCTACTTATCATCGAAAACCAACAGCTCAAGAGTTTCAAGCGGCAAAGACAAGTGGGCAGTTTGTAACTCAAGAAATTCCTAAAGCAACAACGATGCTTCAAGCTAAGAACAAGCGCCGTAACCTTATAGTGGGGATTTCAATCGCTGTTACAGTCTTAGGAATTTTGGTGTTTGTACTATTTGGAATGGGACCGAAGATTTCGGATCTTGATGGCGTATGGATTAATCCAGCTGACTCTATTTCTTTTGTTTATGAACTGAATGATAAGAAAAAGCTATTTAATGGTAAAAAAGATATTGAAAAATTAGCTGAAGGAGACAAAGCTAAGGCTGATTTTGAAAAATTTATTAAGGCAGAAAACAATCCAAAAATTAAGACCTTAGCTGATTTTGATAAGCATTTCAAACTCAATACCAAGGCTATCTTTTCTGCTTATATTGACGAAAACAAGATTTACCACCTTCTGCAAAATGATGGCAGTATGATTATTTATGATAGTCGTTCAGGTATCAATAGTTCAAATGACTCACAGTATATCAAGCGTCTTCGATTTTATAAAGTTCAGTATCCTAAGGCATTTGTTGGTGAGTGGAAAATTCGTTATAAAAATAGTGAAAATTCAAAGAACGTAAGTATTTCTGATGTTGGAATTGTAAATATAGAATCCGATCGTGATGAAGAATATAATTCTAGTGATTCGAGTAGATTGGGGCTCTATCCCTTTGTAGAATATACGAAATTGATTTCTGATAATCCAGAAGAGAAACTGAGTGAAAAAGAAGTTGGGGAAAAGATTGCCATGATTAAAGAATCAGTCAGTGAAGAAGGCTATCAAGTCCAAAGTAATAAGGATATCTACATTGATATCAATTCTAACAATTATTTCGTAGTAGTTCAAAATGGTAAGAAAATACTTATTCTTGATACTGGTGGTACAATCAGAGCAAGTTTAGAAAGATAGATGAACTAAAGTTTTTTAACCAGTCCTAGGAGGCTGGTTTTTTATGACTATCCTGAGCGGATTATCTCTTTATTTGCTTGCTGGGGAATAGCCACCTATGCTTGGCCATCTAGCAAAAATTACAATTTAGATGGGAAGAAGATAGAGTAGAATCATTTGACAAAGGTAGTCCTTCTTGGTAGAATAAGAATGTCGTAATGACAAATAACTTCTTCTTGGTTGCAGGCCATGCCAAACCTGTCACTCGGATGAAGCGTAAAGAAAAGGAGTATATCATGGCAATCTCAAAAGAGAAAAAAAATGAAATCATTGCACAATACGCACGTCACGAAGGTGACACTGGTTCAGTAGAGGTACAAGTTGCTGTCCTAACTTGGGAAATCAACCACCTCAACGACCACATCAAACAACACAAAAAAGACCACGCTACTTACCGTGGTTTGATGAAGAAAATCGGTCGCCGTCGTAACCTCTTGGCTTACCTTCGTAAGAACGACGTTAACCGTTACCGTGAGTTGATCAACTCTCTTGGACTTCGTCGTTAATCATGATGCTAAGGGCGCCAAAAATCCGTATGAAAATAGGGAAACGACACAGTGTTCGATGAACACAAGGAGTTTCATCTTTTTCACTAGGATTTTAGCCCGAGCTCAAATTGGCTCTCTGACTTCAGGGAGCTTTTTCTGTTCCGTCACCTTACCTTGATATACTCAAGTATTATCTTCGGTTACGTTTCCTAGCACTGTAAGGTGAAATAAACCAGATCTTCTCCCTTTGGGGAGATTTTTTTTATTTTATCAACTCGCTTAGTCCGTGTTCAATTGAATACACAAAGTTGAAACTACTCCACTAAAGAGTAGTTTTTCTTTTTCACTAGGATTTTAGCCTGAGCTCAAGTTAGCTCTCTGATTTCAGAGGTTTTTTTATTCATCGCTCCTCTTAATTCGTTGTAAGCTCTTCAAATATCATTTCCTAGTCTAATTCTTCTAATTTTTCCAAATAAAAAGTCCTTCTATTTCTTTAGAAGAACTTTTTCTATCAGCAATTTTACTCTTTCAAGAATTTTTGGATCGCAGGGGCGGCAGTGATAGCAAATCTTTCGTCGATGCGGTGCTCCCCACCTTCTACAGTGACCAGCTCTGCATTTGGAACGGTCTGACTCGCTTGAACAGCATACTGGTAGGGCACGACTGCATCATCAGTGCCGTGGATTATGAGGGTAGGAGCTGTGATTTTGGTCTGTTCTGCTTGGATATCAATGTCTAAGGCATCGATTAGATAAATCTTGCCCAGAGTGGTATTGTGGTGTGTCAGGTTATCAGGAAGTTGGTCGAAGTCAGGACTCCCTAGCTCACGATAGGTCTCTTTGGCATCGTCAAAAAGAACGAAAGCTGGAAAGATAAGCAGGAGTTTGTGTACGCGGTCCGGATAAGCAGCAGCATAAAGACTAGCAACGACACCACCTTGGCTGGCACCGAATAAGCTCATTTTGCTCTTGTCTACAAAGGCCTCAGAACGAAGCTTTTCCATGACTTGGGTCAAGTCTGTAAGTTCGGTCTTGACCGACATATTCAGCATATCTTGTCCACCGCTTTTCGATTGGCGGCTGCCGCCGTAGAAATCAAAGCTGTAAACCAGATAACCTTGCTTTGCCAGCAGTTGGCTGTACATGTCATATTGTTCAAGGGTGTTGTTCAATCCATGTGCAATGACAATGGTCGGCAATTTTTTACTCTTGTAGTCACGAGGAGCAGTAATCTTTCCGTAGAGCTGCTTGTCGTCGTATGAAACACTGTATTCTTCAGACACGATGTCTTCTGTCGGAGTCGGTTGATTGTCGATTTTCTCGCTAGAAGCTGTCGGTGTGGTTTCTGGCTTAGGAGGAGTAGGATTTGATTTGGTTTGGGAATGCCAGAAGAACAGAGCCAGTCCAGCCAAGCTCAAGGCTGCTAAAAAAGCCCAAATATACTTCATAGTTCTCTCCTTTCAGTATTTGTAGTATTATAGCGGAAATGAATGTATTTTACAAGAAGAGAGCTTTCTTGTTTTTTGATTTTTCTGCCTTTTATACAAGAAAATCCAATTCATTTATCCAAGCGAGATTCAGATAACCTTGAATTTTTTAGAAAATCTTGCTAGACTGTAGCTACTAAGATAAAAACACAGTTCTGGTTGGTAGTCCAGACGCAAAAAGTCTATTTTTGTCAGTAACCTTCCTCCTTGGTTGTCCATTCTTAGGGGTTTTTAAAGGAGGTGCTGTCATGGATAAGATTTCAATGACGCTGACAGTTTATTTTGAAGAGGGCTTTTGGCACGGTCTTTTCGAGCAGGAATATGCTCAATCTTATAGAGTTTGCCGAGTCACCTTTGGCGCAGAGCCAAGCACGCAGGAGCTGTTGGATTTTCTAAACCGTTATTATCATCGGTTGCAGTTTAGTCCTAGCATCAGAGTGAAGGAGAAAACTAAGTCGGTCAGTCCTAAACGCCTGCAGAGACAGGCTAAAAAGGAGCAGATGGCTTCACGTTCTTCAGAGTCTCAGGAAGCGCTGAGTCTGCAGTTTGAAGAGCAAAAGAAAATTGCTCGAGTCAAGCGCAAGCAGCAGAAAGAACTGGCTAAGCAAAGGAAATTCGAACTCAAACAGCAAAAACGATTGGAAAAACACAAGGGGCATTGAGCCTGGTTTTTCTTATTCACATAAAAAGTCTTCCTATGGGAGGCTTTTTCGTTTACTAGGCAATCAGTGAGCAACTTTAAAAGTGAATTGATTTCTCCAAGTCGTTTCATTTGACAGATGTAACAGATGATATTACAATATAATCATAAAATAAAAATTACAAGCGTAGTTTTGAAAAGGAGAAGTTATGATTGAAATTACATATTTGGATGCTGTCAAGCAGGAGCGGAAGATGACCTTTGAGTCTTATCAGGAGTTTGAGCAATCCCAGCAAGCCTGCTTGATCGGAGTGGCAGATTATTACCCAGTTAAAAAATTGACTTATAAAGGCCATGATTTGAACTACCAGGGTACTTACGGCGACGTCTTCTTTTTCCTGATGAAGCAGGATTTGACAAAGTTTGACTAAGAATAAAGGAGAAAAATAATGGTAAAAGCAATCACAGATGCAACATTTGAGCAAGAAACAAAAGATGGATTAGTGCTCATTGACTTTTGGGCCACTTGGTGCGGACCTTGTCGCATGCAGGGGCCAATCCTTGATAAGCTCTCAGAGGAACTTTCTGAAGATGAGCTCAAGATTGTCAAGATGGATGTGGATGAAAATCCAGCTACAGCACGCGCTTTTGGCATCATGTCTATCCCGACCTTGCTCTTTAAAAAAGACGGTCAAGTCGTCAAGCAGGTGGCGGGTGTTCATACTGCCCAGCAGATTAAAGCCATTATGGCTGAGTTGGCATAAAGTAAGATGACGGTTATATAGGCCTGTTTTAAAATGAGACTGCTCTTGTTTGGAGCGGTCTTTTTTATTTCGATTATAACAATAATGAGTCAATTTAAAATTTTTGTTTGAAAATGCATATTTTAAGGTATAATAAGTAGAGGTAAATTTTTTTCCAATGGGTCGCGCTAGAGATCTAGGTTATTTAAAACACGATGGGAATGTGGTGATGATTATTATTGAGTTTTTAAAATATATTTTATTTATCTTTATGATTTTTACACCATTCATCGCTCCAGCGGTTTTGTGTTTTTTTGTAGGCTGGATGATTCCTAGAGAGCAGATAACACAAAAAAGAATCATACTAGTATTAGCTTTCTTGATCCCTGTTTTGCTTTTAATTTCGTATTTTGCCCCTCAGATATTAGGCCTAGTGTTTTGGAGTCTAATCTGGTTTTTCATCGGGCTGTTGCGAATGAAGAATTATACTAAATCACAGTACTGGACAAGATGGCTTATATTTATCGCTTGTTTTAGTGCCTATATTTTACTTTATCTCCGCTTTTTTGGGCCTCTTTATTTTTATTAAACTATTTAAAAATCAGCTTGAACGAAATTCAAGCTGATTTTGTTTATTCTTTATTGCCCCAACTCCTCGCTGTAAGCAATAATCTGATCAACTGTGTCTGACAAGAACTGGATGGTGTCGCGGAGTGGTTTGTCTGTGGAAATATCTGCTCCGATAATCATAGCTGACTCAAGCGGAGTCTTGCTGCCGCCAGATTTGAGTAGCTCAAGCCAGTCACGTGCACCATTTTCGTCATTTTTCAGGTGTAGGTAACCGGCAGTAGAGATGACCAGACCTGCGGAGTAAGTGTAGCTGTAAAGTCCCATGTAGTAGTGGGCTTGGCGCATCCAAGTTAAGGTAGCATCGTCGTCAATTTCAACGGCATCTCCCCAGAAGTCCGTCAAGACTTCTTTCATGATAGCGTTGAGTTTGCTTGCGCCGAAGGTTCCGCCTTCTTCAATCAAAGTATAGACCTTGCGTTGGAAGGCAGCTTCTAGCAAGTGAGTGATGAAATTGTGGAAGTAAGTATCCGTCAGACGGTGAGCCAGGGCAAAGCGTTTCTGGCGCGGATTATCAAACTGGCGTTCCAGATAATCACTGAGCAGGAGCTCATTAAAGGTAGACGGTGCTTCCACGTAGTAGGTAGACATGTGGGCGTTAAAGTAGCTTTGGTGATTGTCAGAGAAGATAAATTGACCAGAGTGGCCAATCTCGTGAATCAGAGTATAGACATCACTCATACGGCCAGTCCAGCTCATGAGGACATAAGGGTGAACCCGATAAGGATCCGCAGCATAGCCGCCAGAGTCCTTTCCAGCATTGGCCGCAAAGTCGACCCAACGTTCTTCCTTATAGCGGGCAACTTCTTGACAGTATTCTTGTCCGAGTGGCTCGACTGACTTCATGACGAGGTCGTAGGCATCATCAATGCTGACTTCGGGATTGAGCTCGCTGTCCAAGTCCAGCTTCCAGTCGGCAAAAGTCATTTTTTCAAGTCCATTTACTTTAGCGACATGCATGAGGTATTTCTGAGCTACTGGGGCAAATTCGTTCATAATTAAGTCAATCTGCCGGTCAAACATAGAGCGATCTACTTCTTGCTCTGCCAGTAAGTAGTCAAAGACAGAGTCATAGCCCTTCATGTCAGCCAGCAATTTTTCAGACTTGACCTGAGCCAGATAGGCAGCTGCAGCAGTGTTTTGGTGCTGACGAAGCCCTTCAGAGAAAGAGCGGAAAGCTTTTTCGCGGATTTCTGCATTTTCATGGTTTTGATAGAAATTCTCATAGGTGACAAAGCTGTTTTTGTAAACTTTACCGTCTACTTCGAAGTCAGCCATGGCAAAGTCGCCAGCCCGCATCTTGGTGTAAATATCCTGTGGACTGTAAAATACCTCACCTAGATTAGTCAAGGCTTTTTCGACATCTGCTCCTAGATAGTGGGCTTTTTTGATTTTAGCCTGGCGAATGGCTGAGGTCAAATGGGGCTCTTGGCCTAGTTTCTCCAAGACAGCCTCGTCTGCACCGACCAGAGCGTCGTCAAAGAAGCTGAGTGCGACATTGGCCTCGGTCTCAAACTCCATGGCTGCTTGGGCAATCTGCGCAAAGCTCTCGTCGCCATAGTCAGTGGTCTGTGGCATAAAACCGTAGTTGCCGATGTGGCTGATTTGGATATAAATCTGCTCTAACTCAGCAAATGCCCGTTCAAAATCTTCGAAAGTGCTAAGTTTGCCTTGATAATCACGGACGAATTTCTGGATGTCCTCTCTGGCCTTTTCGATGGCTCGCAGGAAGTCCTCTTGGTCTTGGTAAAGGGCTGTTAGGTCCCAGAGTTCATTTTCCGGGAATTCAGAACGATGTTTTTGTTCCATAGTCTACTCCTTTTGTCATATATAGAAATAGTATAGCAAAAAATCCCCCAAAATGTCTTTGGGGGAGAAGGATAAGTCAGTAATTTTTAGCTGTTTATCAGATCGAGGATAAAAGTCAATGTTTCTTTGCGGCAATCCTTTTAAAAAGCAGTAGATAAGACAAGAATACGAAGATAACCAGGCCTAATAGCAGGGTGAAGACGTTTTGAGTTCCTTTTGTCATATTGGGAGCTTGATTGGCGATGACAGCCGTTACTGCAGTACCTATTGCGCCCGCAAAGGTCTGGGCTAGCTGAAAGAGCGCAGTCGTATCTGCAGTCTTTCCTTTATCAACTTGAGTCGTGGCTAGAGCTAGTGTGTTATTGAAGGCCATGTTTCTCCCCAAGGTAAAGCAAATATAAATCGCAATAACAGCTGTTAAGGTGAGTTCTTTTGTGAAGATAAGGAGCAAGAATACAGCAAGGAAAAGAAGTGAATTTCCTGTAAAAAGGGTTGGTTTCGGACCATTTCTATCATAGAGTTTGCCAAAGACAGGAGAGAGGAAGGCTCCAAGCATGGTTCCTGGAAGTAATGCAAAGCCTGCCTGAGCGGTTGAAATGTCTTTTTCTATGACCAGGAAGTTGGGAATCAGAAAATTAGCCGATAGGTTGATAAACTGAAAAATGAAGAAGGGTAAAATAGCCAATAAGACCGTTGGTTGCCTTAAAATCCGAATATCTAAGAATGGATGATCAATCTTCAAGCTCCGATAGATGAAGCAAGCTAGTGGCAGTAGGCAGAGAACTAGATAGAGCCAATCGATATGCCCTTCTTCTAAGCTGGAGATGGCTACAATGGCAAAGACGAGTGAGCTTGCTAAGAGGAGAAATGAGAGGAGATCAAAGGCGCGTTTCCTAGACTTCTCGGAATTTCTTAAAAAGAAAAAGCCAAGAATAAAGGAAATGATTGGGACAGGAAGAATGAAGGTGTAAATCATATGCCAGTCAAAACGACTAATCATAAAGCCACCGTAAGTCGGACCAATTGCTGGTGCTAGGCTGACCACCATACCAGACAAGCCCATGTAGGTTCCAATTTTTTGCTTAGGAACACGCTCAACAATCAAGTTAAAGAGCAAAGGAATGGCTAATCCAGTAGCTCCTCCTTGCAGGATTCTCCCTATCATCAAGATGGGAAAGCTTGGAGCCAACATGGCAATCAGAGTTCCCAAGCAAAAGTTAGCCAAAGCAGTAAAGAGGATAGTTCTCTCTTTCCAATTGTGGGCTAAGGTTGCTCCTAAAGTAATCGTAATGGCCACTGCTAGTAAATACCCTGTTGTAATCCATTGCAGCGTTCCTAATCCTAACCCAAAGACCTTGCTTAGATGCGGGAAGGTCACATTCATACTGGTTTCAGATAAGATACCTGCAAAGCTGACTAAGGCTGTCGCAAGGAGCGAGAAAAAATCTTTCTTTTCAACTGTTTGATGTTCTGGCACGATTGTCTCCTTTACATGTTCGAAATGAGTCACTGTATTTATTATAAAGCAAGAAGTCCTCTTTGAAAAGTGAATAATGGCTATACCGCCATCTTATTTGACGAATCGAAAGGGAAAAAACGAACTCTGACAGCCAACTATAATCAGCTATAGAAAAGAAAAATAGATTTTCAGTACTTTTCTAGAAAAAAGCCATTTCCAGCCTTTTTCTTTTGCTTGAAATTGTGGTAAAATAAGGTCTGTACGTGCTTGATACAAAGATGAGGATATAATAAGCTACTAAGACCATGATATTAAAGCCAAAGTGCTAACTGAACACGTCCTATAGGTTGCTTAAGGGCTTAATATCTTGATCTTTGTAGCCAAGGCGTATGAAAAAATTTGAGCATGTGCTCGGCAAGGAGTCTTTATGACAAAACAAGTTTTTAAAACCGTTTTTGCAGGTCGTGAGCTGGTAGTTGAAACCGGTCAGGTTGCAAAGCAGGCAAATGGCAGCGCCGTTGTTCGATATGGAGAAAGTACCGTTTTAACTGCGGCAACCATGTCCAAAAAGATGGCTACTGGTGACTTTTTCCCATTGCAGGTCAACTATGAGGAAAAAATGTATGCAGCTGGGAAATATCCTGGTGGCTTTAACAAGCGCGAAGGCCGTCCGTCAACGGATGCGACTTTGACTGCCCGCTTGATTGACCGTCCGATTCGTCCTATGTTTGCGGAAGGTTTCCGCAATGAGGTTCAGGTTATCAATACTGTTCTTTCTTATGACGAAGATGCTTCGCCTCAAATGGCTGCTATGTTCGGTAGCTCTTTGGCTCTTTCTATCTCAGATATTCCTTTTAATGGCCCTATCGCAGGAGTTCAGGTTGGCTATGTAGATGGTGAATTCATCATCAACCCTAGCAAGGAACAAAAAGAAGTTTCGCTTTTGGAACTGACAGTGGCTGGTACCAAAGATGCTATCAACATGGTAGAATCTGGAGCTAAGGAACTTTCTGAAGATGTCATGCTGGAAGCTCTTCTCAAAGGACACGAAGCAGTTAAAGAATTGATTGCCTTCCAAGAAGAAATTGTCGCAGCAGTCGGCAAGGAAAAAGCAGAAGTAGAATTGCTGCATGTTGATGAAGAGCTGCAGGCAGAGATTATCGCAGCCTATAATAGCGACTTGCAAAAGGCTGTTCAGGTAGAAGAAAAACTGGCGCGTGAAGCCGCAACTCAGGCTGTCAAAGACCAAGTTACAGCAGTTTATGAAGAAAAATACGCGGACCATGAAGAATTCGACCGTATCATGCGTGATGTGGCTGAAATCTTGGAGCAAATGGAGCACGCAGAAGTGCGCCGTTTGATTACCGAAGATAAGGTCCGTCCTGACGGCCGTAAGGTTGATGAAATCCGTCCGCTAGATGCGGAAGTTGATTACCTGCCGCGCGTGCATGGTTCTGGTCTCTTTACTCGCGGGCAAACCCAGGCCTTGTCTGTCCTGACTCTGGCACCAATGGGCGAAACGCAAATCGTGGACGGCTTGGATCCGGAATACAAAAAACGCTTCATGCACCACTATAATTTCCCGCAATATTCTGTCGGTGAGACAGGTCGTTATGGGGCTCCTGGCCGTCGTGAAATCGGACACGGTGCTCTTGGAGAACGTGCCTTGGAGCAAGTCTTACCTAGCTTGGAAGAGTTTCCTTACGCTATCCGCCTAGTGGCAGAAGTCTTGGAATCAAACGGATCTTCCTCCCAAGCCTCTATCTGTGCGGGCACTTTGGCTCTGATGGCAGGTGGTGTGCCGATTAAGGCTCCGGTTGCTGGTATTGCCATGGGCTTGATTTCAGATGGCAGCAACTACACGGTTCTGACGGACATTCAAGGTTTGGAAGACCACTTTGGCGATATGGACTTTAAGGTAGCTGGTACTCGCGAAGGGATTACCGCCCTGCAGATGGATATCAAGATTGAAGGAATTACAGCAGAAATCCTGACAGAAGCTCTGGCTCAGGCTAAGAAAGCCCGCTTTGAAATTCTGGACTTGATTGAAGCGACGATTCCGGCTCCGCGTCCTGAGTTGGCTCCAACTGCTCCAAAAATCGACACCATCAAGATTGATGTAGATAAGATTAAGATTGTCATCGGTAAAGGTGGAGAAACCATCGATAAGATCATCGCTGAGACCGGTGTTAAGATTGACATTGATGAAGAGGGCAATGTATCCATCTACTCTAGCGACCAAGATGCCATCAATCGTGCTAAGGAAATCATTGCTGGCTTGGTCCGCGAAGCAAAAGTGGACGAAGTTTACCATGCCAAGGTTGTTCGGATTGAGAAATTCGGTGCCTTTGTCAACCTCTTTGACAAGACAGATGCCCTGGTTCACATCTCAGAATTAGCTTGGACTCGGACCAACAATGTCGAAGATGTCGTACAAATCGGTGATGAAGTGGATGTCAAGGTTATCAAGATTGATGCCAAAGGCCGGGTAGATGCTTCCATGAAAGTATTGCTGCCGCGTCCACCAAAGTCTGATAAGCCAAAACATCATCATGACAAGGGGCATCATCCGCGCAAGGAGCACAAAGGTCATAAGGACCATCAAGAAAGCCCTAAAACAGAAGAATAAGAGGTCGCTTATCCCTGTAGACCTCATCAAAAATCGGCAGAGGCGAGCCTAGTTCTCGTCTCTCCTTGTTTAGAGAAGGAAGGAGGCCAGCATGGGTTGGTGGAAGGAATCCATTGATATTGTAAAAGAAAATGATCCGGCGGCACGAACGTCGTTAGAAGTCTTGCTAACCTATCCAGGCATCAAAGCTTTGGCGGCCCACCGCCTCTCGCATTTTTTGTGGCGGCACGGCTTCAAGCTGTTAGCGCGCATGCACAGTCAATTCTGGCGTTTCTGGACCCAGATTGAGATTCATCCCGGCGCTCAGATTGAGTCGGGTGTCTTCATTGACCATGGCAGTGGCCTGGTGATTGGTGAAACAGCCATTGTGGAGAAGGGGGCCATGCTTTACCACGGCGTTACCCTAGGTGGTACGGGCAAGGATACAGGCAAACGCCATCCGACCGTGCGTCGGGGTGCCTTGGTCTCTGCCCATGCTCAAGTCATTGGACCAATTGAGATTGGAGAGAAAGCCAAGGTCGGAGCCGGTGCAGTTGTAGTGGCGGATGTTCCAAGTGATGTAACAGTTGTTGGTGTACCAGCGAAAATTGTCCGTGTTCATGGTGAGAAAGACGAGCCAACCATTCACGAGGTAGAGGAGAAACGGGAATACTATCTAGACAAGCTAGAGCATGCCCGCGAAGCCAGTCACCATTCGTCAAGTCTGTAGAAAAGGTTGGCAAAGATATCGAAGTGAAATATGACAGGAGGAACCGACATGTCAGATTTATCAGATGCTATTTTGAACCAGGTAGTCCTTGAACTGAAAGAGCGCTTGGACGGTCCTGCCAAGGAGAGTTTTACCAAACTACCGCCTAGCCACCAGCGCGAATGGGCTCGCTATATCAGTGAAGCCAAAAAAGATGAGACCAAGCTGCGCCGCATAGAAAAGATGAAGGTGGATTTGCTGAAGCCTTAAAGAAAGAGAAGTTATGCTATTAGAGGAATTTGAAGATGTAGCAGCAGTCATTGAGCCAAATGAAAAGCCAGTCCATGACAAGGGTGAGGTATGCGAAACGATCATCCTGTCCTTTAATGGCGAAATTCTGAAACGTTTGGTCGAGTCAGAGGAAGTCTATCCGGGAGGCTATTTGAAAAGCATAAACGGACAGCATCCATGGTATATTTACCGCCAAGGTCCTAGCAAGCTAGCAGTTATGTTGGCTCCGATTGGGGCTCCCATGATAGTTGGCCAGCTGGAGGAGTTGGCGGCTAGAGGCTTCAAGAATTTCATCATTCTAGGTTCCTGTGGCGTTTTGGACCGCTCAATTGAGGCTGACAAGATCATCCTGCCTGCAGCCGCATTGCGAGATGAAGGAACTAGCTATCACTATGCCCCACCGGGTGACGAAGTAGCCTATGACGAGTCTCTGCTGATCGAGCTGGAAGCCATCTTTGACAAGCACAATATCGAGCATATCCGCACCAAGTCTTGGACGACTGATGCCTTTTGTCGAGAAACGCCTGATAAGGTCAAGCGTCGCTTGGCTGCTAGAGCCAAAGTGGTGGACATGGAAGCTTCAGCTATCATGGCTTGGAGTCAATTTCGCAAGAGTAAAGTCTATCAGTTCTTCTACACAGCTGACTATGTGGATCATCATAACCGAACCTGGGATGCCCGCCATGAAGAGCGGACAGCTGATGCCATGACTTTTTTCACTATCGCTTTGACAATAGCAAAGGAACTAGAAAGGTAACTACAAGAATGGCAGTATATTTTTACGGCTGTATCACCATGGATGGCTACTTGGCAGACAGCCAGCACAGGATAGACTGGCTGCATCAGCTTGGTTCTGTAGAGGATACAGGCTATGATGACTTTTACAAGCAAATGGATATCACCATCATGGGCAAGCGGACCTTTGAGGAAATCCAAGATTTGCAAGATGTAGAAAGTTTTTATCAAGCTACGGAAAACTATGTCTTTACGCATGATAGGCACCTGCCTGTCAGCAATTACCAACCAGTAGCTGGGGATGTGGTGGACTTTGTTCACCAGATTGACAAAGGCAAAAATGTCTTTGTGATTGGTGGTAATTCCTTGGTAGGACCGCTCTTGGATGCGGATCTTTTCGACCACCTCATTATTCAGATAGCACCCCTTATCCTAGGAAAGGGGGTTCCCCTCTTTACCCAAGAGGAAGGGCAGCGCTTTTACCAACTGGATAGCCTCAGACAATTTGGCCCTTTTGCAGAGCTGGTTTTCAGCCGAAAAAGTCAGAAATAGAGAAGGGAGTGGACCGCATGATTAAAATTTACGACACCATGACCCGCAGCCTACGTGAATTTGTGCCCATTGAAGAGGGCAAGGTTCGCATGTATGTCTGCGGTCCGACGGTTTATAACTATATCCATGTCGGCAATGCCCGCTCAACAGTAGCTTTTGACACAGTTCGTCGCTATTTTGAGTATCGGGGATTTGAGGTCAACTATATTTCCAATTTTACAGATGTAGATGATAAGATTATCCATCGAGCCAAGAAAGAGGGCATTACTCCCAAAGAAGTGGCTGATAAGTACATCGCAGCTTTTCGTGCTGACGTTGAGCAGCTAGGTGTTAAGCCGGCTACTCAGCATCCGCGCGTGATTGACTTTATGGAGGCTATCATTGATTTTGTGCAGACTTTGGTGGACAAGGGCTACGCCTATGAGTCAGAGGGCGATGTCTATTTCCGAGTGGAAAAGTCTCACAATTATGCCAAACTAGCTAATAAAACCTTGGCAGACTTGGAGCTAGGCGCTTCTGGTCGGACAGATGATGAGACTGCCCGTAAGGAAAATCCGGTGGATTTTGCTCTCTGGAAGGCAGCTAAGCCGGGCGAGATTTCCTGGGACAGTCCTTGGGGAGCAGGTCGTCCGGGCTGGCACATCGAGTGCTCGGTCATGTCGACGGAGATTTTGGGTGATACTATTGATATCCACGGTGGTGGGGCAGACCTAGAGTTTCCTCACCATACCAATGAAATCGCCCAGTCAGAGGCCAAGACTGGTCAGACTTTTGCCAACTACTGGATGCATAATGGCTTTGTCAACATTGACGATGTTAAGATGTCCAAGTCTCTAGGTAATTTTATCACCGTTCATGATGCCCTCAAGACCATTGATGGTCAGGTGCTGCGTTTCTTCTTTGCTACCCAGCATTATCGTAAGCCGATCAATTTCACGGAAAAAGCTGTTCATGATGCAGCGACCAATCTCAAGTATTTGAAGAATACCTATGAGCAGCCTTTCACGGGTCAGGCTGACTCTGGTCAGTTGCAAGCCTTTCTAGACAAGTTCACCGCCGCTATGGACGAAGATTTCAATGCGGCCAACGGTATCACGGTTGTCTTCGAGTTAGCCAAGTGGATCAACTCTGGCAACTACACTGCTGAAGTCAAGGCAGCCTTTGCCAAGCTCTTAGAAGTTTTTGGTATCGTCTTTGTAGAAGAAGTTTTGGATGCGGACATTGAGCGCTTGATTGAGGAGCGCCAAATGGCGCGTGCTAATCGAGACTTTGCGACTGCGGACCGTATTCGGGATGAATTGGCCGCTCAGGGCATCAAGCTTTTGGATACTAAGGACGGAGTGAGGTGGACACGTGACTGATGTTAACCTGATTAACGGTATTGCCCTCGCCTTTGAGGGAGATGCTGTCTACTCCATGTATATCCGGCGTCACCTGATTTTTCAGGGACTGACCAAGCCCAATCAGCTGCACAGGGAAGCGACTAAGTACGTTTCTGCCAAGGCTCAGGCCAACCTCATCTCTCTCATGTTGGAAGAAGGGATTCTGACGGAGAAGGAAGAGGATATTTACAAGCGCGGCCGCAATGCCAACAGCCACACCAAGGCTAAGAATACGGATATCGTCACCTATCGGATGTCTACCGGCTTTGAGGCAGTCATGGGCTACCTGCATATGACCGAAGCAATTGAGCGACTGGAAGAGCTGATTGACTGGTGTATTAGGAAGATAGAGGCTTCGTTCTGATTCTGAAAGGAACTAATTTATGAGTGATTTCTTACAATTTGATAATTTTAATTTCAAGTTGGCTATTATTCAGGAGTTAATGTATGAACAAAACGTGCTTAAGCCACGATTTGACGTTTACAGTTTTTGTAAATCTGAGAAATTATCTGTAGATCCAGAAGACTTTGATGAGACACCAATTCCTGAAGTAGAGACTTATTTCAAACAGTTGGAAATACCTAAAGAGTATGCGCAGAATGTGGAAAGCCTCTTCTTTGATGGAGGTAATGATATCTATGCGCAATTAATCCCTTTATGGGATGGTGAAGATGATCAATTTGATTTGGAAAATGTGAGTGAAAAAGAGCTATTACAGTTTTCGAATTTAAAAACCATAGACGGAACAATCTTTCCATTTTCTAAAGAAGTACGTGATTTATTTGAATCCAAAGGAATTGATATCGAAGAGTAATATTATTGAATAAAGGAATTGATATCGAAGAGTAATATTATTGAATAAAGGAATTTTATGAAAAAATTTATATTGTTTGCAGTCTGCTTATTTAGTCTGATGACACTTAGCGCCTGCATGTTTGTCCCTCTTTTCAGACGAAGTGGCAATACTTCTTCCTCGTCTAGCTCTAGCTACTCTAGAAAGCAGAGTTCATCTTCCAAAAAAGAATACTCTGATGATGACTATGACTCTAGCTCATTTAGTTCGTCTTCTGCAATTGAAGATGATCCATATACTCTCTTTAATGACTTTGGTCAATCTTTGGATGCCCTTACTGATATGCAAGATATTGATAAGTGGGAAGAATTTAAATCAATCAATCTCATTTATTTTGAAGAGGAGTCTGATAGGGTTGCTACTAAAAAGGATGAAGTACGTGCTAAGCTGGGGCAGCCAACTTCAGAGCTAAGTAGTGGAGGTGACCTGTGGAAGTCGGATAATTATACTATCCTTATTGCTTATGATGAAAATTCTGTTGTTATGAATAAGCTTATTACATTCACTTCCTCTAAACAGGTGGAAAGTTTAAGCGGTATTTCCAAAGGGATGTCAGCCCAAGAAGTTGTCAAAAAACTAGGGAAACCACGTGGACTGGATGTGACAGGTATGTTTACTCGCTTCGTTTGGGCGGACGAGGATGGTAAGGACTATTACGTCTATTTTAAGGGGAATAAGGTTTATGACACTAAAGAACCTAATTAAAAAGACATCAGCTATATAGCCGATGTCATGAAATGAAAACTAGTTGTTTTTATGCAGAGATAAAGATAATCAAAGGTCTTTATCTCTTTTTTGGTGTTAGGGCTTTTTTTGCTAAACAAAGCAGCTAGTCTTCTTTATAATTCTCGTAAAATTCCACCTTAATCCTAATAAAGGTTTCCAAGTCTCGCAGGAGCTGCAGGAGTATGGCGCGGGTTTCAAATTCCTGGCGGGTCTTAGGGAGTGGGCGCTGGCGAAATACGGTCAAATTGTTGTCAATCTCGTCCAGAAGGTCTCGGGCGGGATTTTCTTGGCTTAGTTGCTTAGCGGTCTGAGAGAAGAGGCGGGCTAAAATCAAGCTTTCGCTGGCTGCTAGATGGCAGTTATTGATATTGCTGGCCATGTCTTGCAGGATGCGGTTTTGGGCCTGTCGCATTTCAAAATAGTGGATATGGTAGTTGGTCTGATGAAAGAGGTGGTTGGAGTGGTCCAGATAGACTAGCTGCAAGGCCTGTTGCAAAATCTTGTCCAGCTCCTTGATCAGAGCTGCATCATTTCGGCCGTCTCCAGATTTTAAGAAATATTCAAAGCGTAGCAAAATCTTTTTCAGCTGTTCCTCCACTTGCGCATGGTAGCTGTCAATTTCTTGCTGGCGAGAAGGCATATAGAGGTTGGCTAGAAGAGCAAAGCCAGTTCCAATGAGAAATAGAGCTAGCTCATTTCCAAGCAGAGACCAGGAGGTGGATTTTTCTAAGAGCAGATGGGTGACCAGGACGGTACTGGGGGTGATGCCGATTTCCCAGCCAAGCCGAAAGGCCAGAGGCACATAGGTTACGATATAGATGGCCAATGCTCCGAGATGAAAACCTAGAAAGTGAAAAGCCAGGCTTCCGATAGCCAGAGCCAGCAGGGTAGATAAAAAGCGATTGCCAGCTAGCTTTGCAGTACTGCGGCGGGTATCGGTCACGCTGAGGATGGCAATAATTCCGGCTGAAGTTGAGTAGGCCAGACCTAAAAAGTCAGCCAGCCAAGCAGCTAAACAGGTAGCCAGTACCAGCTTGATGGTGCGTTGGAGAAGAGACATGAGTAAGAGTTTCCTTTTTTAGACTTCTTTTTATTATAGCACGACTAATGGGGAATCTTGGGGACTGCTGATTGCTTTTTATCAGAGCAGAATTCTGTCTCGCCCGAGTAAATCCTGCCGCCATTTTTTCGCCTTTGTGTTATACTAGTCCTATGGAAAAAAACGATATTGTCTACGGTGTGCATGCGGTGACAGAGGCTCTCGCAGCTAACACTGGAAATAAACTCTACATTCAAGATGACCTGCGTGGTAAAA
This sequence comes from Streptococcus sp. DTU_2020_1000888_1_SI_GRL_NUU_041A, assembly GCF_032387735.1. Classification (NCBI taxonomy): domain Bacteria; kingdom Bacillati; phylum Bacillota; class Bacilli; order Lactobacillales; family Streptococcaceae; genus Streptococcus; species Streptococcus sp. DTU_2020_1000888_1_SI_GRL_NUU_041A. The sequence goes on from NZ_CP135591.1 coordinate 333,072, forward strand.
AGGTCGACAAAATCAAAGATTTAGCAGCAGAAAAGAAGGTCTCCATCTCATGGACGCCTAAGAAAACCTTGCAGGAGATGACTGATGGGGCAGTTCACCAAGGCTTTGTCATGCGAGTGGCGGAGTTCGCCTATACTGACTTCGAGGTGCTGTTGAAAAAAGCAGAGCAGGAAGACAATCCACTCTTATTGATTTTGGACGGACTGACTGACCCGCATAATCTGGGTTCTATCTTGCGGACGGCTGACGCGACCAATGTAGCGGGAGTCATCATTCCCAAGCACCGGGCAGTCGGTGTGACACCAGTCGTAGCCAAGACTTCAACGGGTGCCATTGAGCATATTCCCATTGCCCGTGTGACCAATCTCAGCCAGACTCTGGACAAGCTCAAGGAAGCTGGTTTCTGGATTTTCGGTACAGATATGCAGGGGACGCCTTCTCATAAGTGGAATACAACTGGAAAGCTGGCCCTCATCATCGGCAACGAAGGCAAGGGGATTTCAAGCAATATTAAAAAGCAGGTGGACGAGATGATTTCCATTCCCATGAATGGCCATGTCCAGAGCCTTAATGCTAGTGTCGCAGCGGCTATTCTCATGTATGAAGTCTTTCGCAATCGCCTATGAAAAGAAAAATCTTACTGGTGGACGGCTACAATATGACGGCCTTTTGGCGGGAGACTCGTCCTTACTTTAACCGCGGAGAACTAGATGCCGCACGAACGATTCTGCTTCAGAAGCTCAGTAATTATGCCAGTTTTGAAGGACTGGAAGTTATCTGCGTCTTTGATGCCCAGTATATGCCGGGAGTCCGGCAGACTTATGAGGAGTTTAATGTAACGGTCGTTTTCACTGAAGAGGAGGAAACGGCGGATGACTATATCGAGCGCTTGGCAGCTGAACTCAATACACCCAAAAATCAGGTGTCGGTTGCGACCAGCGATCTCAATGAGCAGTGGACTGTCTTTGCCCAAGGGGCTTTGAGAGTTTCCGCTAGAGAGCTAGAGAAGCGAGTGGCTGTTACCAAATCAGACCTCAATAAGCTGAGCGGACAAATCAACCTGCAAAGACCGCCCTTGCGACCGATGGACAGCCAATCTTTGCGCGATTTACAAAAAATGATGGAGAAAAAAGATGACCTTTAAAATTTTAACCGATTCAACAGCAGACCTGCCAGAAAACTGGATCCAGGAAAATGATGTGCAGGTCCTAGGCCTGACCATTCAGCTGGATGGCCAAACTTATGAGACAGTTGGTGCGGACAAGCTGACCAGCCAAGAACTTCTGGACAAGATGGAGTCCGGCAGCAAGCCGACTACCAGCCAGATTAATGTCGGCCAGTTTGAAGATGTCTTTCGAAGCTATGCCAAGGAAGAGACACCAGTTCTCTATGTAGCCTTTGCTTCGGCTCTATCAGGTACTTATCAGAGTGCTGTCATGGCACGGGAGATAGTCTTAGAAGATTTTCCAGATGCACTGATTCGTATCATTGATACCAAGGCGGCTTCTATGGGTGAAGGACTTTTAGTCATGAAGGCGGCAGAAGCTAGAGCGGCAGGCCAGACCTTGGAGCAGACAGCGGACCTGATTGAGAGCTTGGTGCCTAAGGTCAAGACATATTTTCTGGTTGATGACCTCAATCACCTCATGCGGGGAGGTCGGATTTCCAAAACTGCTGCGCTTATGGGGAGTTTGGTCAATATCAAGCCGATTATCGCTGTCAGGGGAGATGGGACTCTGGACTCGGTCGCTAAGGTTCGCGGCAAGAAGAAGGCGCAGGCAGAAGTAGTCCGCATGACTCTGGAAGGAGTTGCTGATCCGCGGGTGGTCATCGCCTATGCAGGTGCCAAAGAGATTGCTGAAAGTTTGAAAGCCCAGCTGCTGGAAAGCGACCAAGTGGAGGAAGTTCTCCTCATGCCTCTGGGGCCTGTCATTTCTACCCATACTGGTCCTGGAACTTTGGGACTCTTTAGTATTGCTCAAGACATTCAAGACTAAGAAAACATGAAATCGCTATTTCATAAATAATTGCTTCAAATCTATTGCTTTTGCCTACTATTTTTGATATGATAGTAGGCGGTATTGTTTACCCCATTTGTAAGGCCCCGGAACCTTTCAAATAACTCGCGGACCGGAACATCCGCCCTGTAAACAAAAACGATATTCATAGGAGAAATCATGAACAAAACAACATACATGGCTAAGCCAGGTGAAGTTGAACGCAAATGGTATGTAGTGGATGCTACTGATGTCCCTCTTGGACGCCTTTCTGCTGTTGTAGCAAGCGTACTTCGCGGAAAAAACAAACCAACCTTTACACCACACACTGATACAGGTGACTTCGTAATCGTTATCAACGCTGAAAAAGTAAAATTGACTGGTAAAAAAGCGACTGATAAGATCTACTACACTCACTCTATGTACCCAGGTGGATTGAAACAAATCTCAGCAGGTGAGCTTCGCTCTAAGAATGCTGTTCGTTTGATCGAAAAATCTGTTAAAGGTATGCTTCCGCACAATACTCTTGGCCGCGCTCAAGGTATGAAGCTGAAAGTATTTGTAGGCGCTGAGCACACTCACGCTGCACAACAACCAGAAGTTCTTGATATTTCAGGACTTATCTAAGGAAAGGAACAATAAAGTATGTCACAAGCACAATATGCAGGTACTGGACGTCGTAAAAACGCTGTTGCACGCGTTCGCCTTGTTCCAGGAACTGGTAAAATCACTGTTAACAAAAAAGATGTTGAAGAGTACATCCCACACGCTGACCTTCGTTTGGTCATCAACCAACCATTCGCAGTTACTTCAACTGCAGGTTCATACGACGTTTTCGTTAACGTTGTAGGTGGTGGTTACGCTGGTCAAGCAGGAGCTATCCGTCACGGTATCGCTCGTGCTCTTCTTCAAGTAGACCCAGACTTCCGCGATTCATTGAAACGCGCAGGACTTCTTACACGTGACTCACGTAAAGTTGAGCGTAAGAAACCAGGTCTTAAGAAAGCTCGTAAAGCATCACAATTCTCAAAACGTTAATCAATACGATTATATCAACGTTTACAGACATTCAAGAATTATTTCTTGGATGTCTTTTTTGTTTCAAAAAATCAAAGTTCACCCCAAAATTCACCCCATATTCACCCCATCAATTTTTTAAACTACGAAAAGCAATATCACCTACAGTCTGATTGACTTTATCTTTGATATTAACGTAAGTTTTTGTAATCTCTTTATCACTATGAGTAAGAGCTTCTGAGAAGGCTTCAAGAGAAACACCTGCTTGTTTAGCAAGAGTAGCACCAGTATGTCTTAGTTTGTGTGGTGATGCTGGTGCTAATTCGGGATGTCTTCGTCTGACTGATTTCATCTTGATAAAACTTAAAATTTTTCTAATTATAACGAAGCATAGTCAAAAAGCTATGACCTCTATATTCACAAAAAAATCCAGACCAATACTAGTCCAGATTTCTTGTCTATTAAACATTCTTTTCAAAGAATGGAAGAACGGCTGTAACGGCTTTGTCAACGCAATTATTTAACTGTGAGAATCCGACGCACATAAATTTTAAATGGCGTCTCAGTCACATTTAAATTTATGAGACGCTTAGACGTTAGGCTTTCAATTTGTCAAATTTTGCTTTGACATTTGCCTTGAATTCTTCAAGTTTAGCCTTGCGTTCGGCTTTACGTTCAGCCTTCATTTGTGCACGTGCCTGGTTGTAGAGGTCTTCTTGGACTTGCAGAGCTGCTTCGATTTCGGCTACGACGGTTGCTACATCCCAACGCACGATTTGGGTGTCGTACTTGGTGAAGTAAGCATCGATGACTGCTTCGTTGTTTTCTTGCACCAAGGCGACAACGGCTGTTTCGCCGTCGATCAATTTTTGAGACACAACGTCAATCAAGCCAGCTTCTGCCGTATCAACGGTATCACCAGCAGCCAAACCATAGAGGCTGCCAATACCATAACCAAACAAGACGCCGATAGGACCACCCAAAAGCCCGATAACTGCACCGAGCAAGCCACCTTCTAGGGTTGCATCCGTCGTTGAATCTTCAAAGTCATAGCGTTCTTTTTCAACGATGTGACCGTTTTCATTTTTGACCAAGGCGATTTGAGCAACCTTGGTCGTCTGAGTTTGGCGGAAAGCCTTCAAATCCGCAAAGGACTGATAAGCTTCGCTTTCAGTGTTAAAGACTGAAACTACTAGGTTTTCCATAGTTAGTACCTCTTTTCTAAATATATACGTTCATTATAATACAATTTCAATCACTTTTCAATCATTTTAGTGCGACATTTTAATTGATATGTCGCGTTTATCAGCGTCAAAGAACAGTTTCAGGCAGCGGTATATCTTTGCCATATCCCAGCCCAGACACTCTGGCGACTCTGAGTGATTATCAAGAAAGGCGTCCAGCAACATCTTAAAGCCTCCCGTGCAAAAAGTAAATAAATAGTGTTTTTCCTGTATGCCTGTCACACGGCTAAAAGACCGCTTGACCAAATCTTCCAGAAAATTATAGCAGATATTATGTACCAGCTCTGTGTAGCGAGTCTGATGAGCGTGCCGAATCACATCGACACTTTTATAGAATCTGCCAACTGTTTCCTTATGGTCGAATCCTTGAAAGAAGTCGCTTTATTCGTCGGTCAAGACAATTAATTTGGCTGGTGCAACTGATTCGCCAAGCTATGAACAAGCAATTATTACCTTTTGAAAGCAAAAATGGCAATTATGAAGGTGAAGCTACTCAGGTCTTAGTTCTTCTATCCAATTACTATGCAGACAAAAAACTATTTGATGAAAATACAGATGAATATGGAAATATCTTGATTTTAAAGGATTCATCCATCATTTCTAAATTATCGGCTATCCCAGATTTATTAAAAAGGGGATCTAGTAGGTAACAATAATATCGAATATATCAAAGTACGCAATATTAGGATTTCTTCAGAGGTTGAGTTAGAGTCAGATGTTGATGGGGATAAGTCGGATAATCTGCCAATAGATATAAAAATACTAGAAAACAGGCTTGAAAAAGGCTCGTAAAGCTAGCCAGTTCTCTAAACGTTAATTCGTTGCTGGACAGCAGAATACAAACGAAAACACTTTGCATCTTGCAAGGTGTTTTTTTCTATGAGAACTGGCGGTGCGCAATTAGGATAGCTCTAGCGACTTTAGTCGCATAGAGATATGCTATGCACAGTTGCCTCAAGAAAACAATGCTTCTTGGTCCACCCTGTTAGACAAGCTTCAAAACCAAGGAATCCAACAGATTTCTCTTGTAGTTACAGATGGCTTTAAGGGGCTTGAGCAGATTATCAGTCAGGCTCACCCATTAGCTAAACAACAATGTTGCTTAATTCATATTAGTCGAAATCTAGCTAGTAAAGTGAAACGAGCAGATAGAGCGGTTATTCTGGGGCAATTTATAATGATTTATCGTGCTGAAAATTTAGAAATGGCAGGACAAGCTTTAGAGGACTTTCTCGCCGAATGGAAACCAAAGTATAGGAAAGTCATGGAAAGTCTGGAGAAGACGGATAATCTTTTAACTTTTTATCAGTTTCCCTACCAGATTTGGCACAGCATGTATTCGACAAACCTCATTGAGTCTCTTAACAAAGAAATCAAACATCAAACGAAAAAGAAGGTTCTTTTTCCTAATGAGGAGGCTCTGGAACGTTACTTAGTTACGTTGTTTGAAGATTATAATTTCAAGCAAAGTCAACGAATCCATAAAGGGTTTGGTCAATGTTCTGATACACTTGAAAGCTTATTTAATTAACACTCCGTAACTCTACTTAAGTGTTTACACATAATTATTTACAGTATCAAAAAATAAAGTATATTGTTTTCATCATAATATAATTAAATATCAGTATAGAGAATTTTATCTATATATCAGATATCAGCAATTGCTTTTGCTGTCATTTTTCGCTACAATAGTTACAAGGAGGAAATAAACATGTTAAAAGAAGTATTAAACGTCGCAAAAGTTGCGAAAAAATCATCTCTCTTCTTAGGAGGGGTAGCATTTGGGACGCTTGGCTTGAAAGTCTTAGCAAGTAAAGAAGCTAAGAAAGGCTATTCTAAGGCCTTGGCTAAAGCTTACAAATTGAAAGATGGACTGGATGCATCTGTTTCTGTTGTAAAACAACACGGTGATGATGTTTTACAAGACGCTAAATATTTATACGAACAGGAAAAGAAAGAAGAACAATTAGATAGCCTGACAGGTGAATAATATGTCTTTTAAAGTGCTACACAGAGGATATCAACATATCCGATTATCGTCCTCGTTTTCACTGACCTTGGATATTCAAGATTATCTTCGTTCCTTGGCTAAAGATGAAAAAGGGATCGACTCTATTCAGTTTTATATGGATCAGCAGCACTTTACTCTACGTATGAAAGAAGGCTTCTCTGTATTAGAAAATGCAGAGGCCTTTTTAAAAAAAATTGACAAGGGGAAAGTTTCGGACTTGATGACTCTTCCCATTCGTAGAGAAGAGAGTGCTTATTCAATTGTATCGGGTGCAGCGATTAAGCGTTTGCTGTTTCGAAGTTTTGTACCCTACCCTATTCGTTATATTTGGACTTGTTATCAGGCTTTGGGTTATGTCAAAGAAGCCTATCAAACTTTAGCGCGCAAGGAACTAACCATGGAGGTCTTGGACTGTTCGGCCATTTTGTTGTCCTTGTTTATGAACCAATCCAAGACAGCTAGCAACATCATGTTTATGCTTGATTTGGGTAATCATCTGGATCAGTGGTCTTTAAAAAAAACAGCAACAGATTTGGAACAAAGCCTTCTTGCTAAAGAAAGTGATGTTTTCTTAGTGCGGGGAGACATGGTCATCAGCATCAAGAGTTCTGATGTTCAAGTAGGTGATGTATTAGTTGTCTCCCAAGGGAATGAAATCTTGTTTGACGGCCAAGTGGTTTCAGGATTAGGCATGGTCAATGAGAGTTCCTTGACTGGAGAGAGCTTCCCTGTTGAAAAGAAAGAGGGAGATTCTGTATGTGCGAATACTGTTTTGGAAACAGGAGAGTTAAGAATTCGTGTGACTGATAATCAGATAAACAGTCGTATTTTGCAACTCATCAATCTGATGAAAAAATCTGAAGAGAGTAAGAAGACAAAACAACGTCATTTTATTAGGATGGCAGACAAGGTTGTAAAATATAACTTCTTAGGTGCTGGTTTGACTTATCTGTTAACAGGTTCGTTTTCAAAAGCCATTTCCTTTTTATTGGTGGATTTTTCATGTGCTCTAAAAATATCCACACCTGTAGCCTACCTTACGGCCATAAAGGAAGGTCTAAATCGAGAAATGGTTATTAAAGATGGTGATGTATTAGAAAAATATCTGGAAGTGGATACTTTCTTGTTTGATAAAACGGGTACCATCACGACGAGTTATCCTTTGGTTGAAAAGGTTCTTCCTTTCGGAGATTATACTGAGAAAGATATTTTAAGAATAAGTGCATGTTTGGAGGAACATATCTATCATCCTATTGCCAATGCAATTGTTAAACAAGCTGAAATTGAAGGCATTGAACACGAAGAAATGCATGGCAAGCTTCAGTATGTTGCAAGCAAAGGGATTAAATCGCAAATTGATGGTCAATCGGTTGTCATTGGAAATTATGTACTAATGCAAGACGAACAGGTAAGAATTAGTTCTGAGCAGCTGGCCTTGATTGAGCAATATAAGACTCATTACAATTTATTGTTTTTGGCTTATAAGAAAGAATTAATTGGGATGTTTTGTATCCACACTCCCTTGAGAAGCGAGGCGAAAGTTGCATTGAAAAAGCTAAAGCGCCAAGGGAAAAAACTGATTCTGGCAACTGGTGATACGTTGGCTAGAACAGAAGAGTTGGTTAAAGATCTGCCATTTGACAACGTTTATACTGATTTAAAACCAGATGGTAAGTTTCAGTTGGTTCAGGAATTACAGAAAGCTGGCCGAACTATTTTGATGGTTGGAGACGGGTTAAACGACTCTGCTGCCTTGACGCTTGCAGATATTGGGGTTGTGATGAATGAAAGTGCTGATATTTCTAAGCAGATGAGTGATATTTTATTATTAGATAATCGTTTAGATTTCTTCGAGGAATTGAATTCTTTATCTGAATCGTTGCAGAAATTAATTCAAAGAAATATTCAAGAAACAGTTGTAATAAATGGAAGTTTAATTGGATTTGGGTTGTTAAATTGGTTAAGCCCATCTAATCTTTCGATATTGCACAATCTGACTACTTTAAGAATCGTCCTTCGTAGTCTTTCTATTAAAACTAGGTAAGAGACCGAGAAGCTGAGGTTATAAAAACTAAAAGGAGTTGTCTCATTTGAGAATAACGGCTCTTTGTCAACTGTAGTGGGTTGATGGAAAATTATACCCTGGAGAGGACCAAATTGGTTCTCTCCTTTTAAATATTGAAAAAACCATTGGCAGTGGACATACTTTAAGACTATATATTTCTGAAACTAGTTTCACAATACAAATATTGACATGCAATTATTAATTGGTGGATTTGAAGTTGACATCTACAAAGGTTAATGTTAGAATACATTCAAAAATATATTTGAATGAGGTGTTTTATGATTCAAAATATTGTTACTTCAATAATCCTGTATTCTGGGACAGCCGTAGACTTACTTATTATCCTAATGTTATTTTTTGCCAAAAGAAAAAGCAGAAAGGACATCATTAACATCTATTTAGGACAATTTCTAGGCTCTGTTAGTCTAATATTCCTAAGTTTGCTTTTTGCATTTGTCTTAAATTATATTCCTAGTAAAGAGATTTTAGGTTTACTCGGTTTGATTCCAATTTTCCTAGGCCTCAAAGTTTTGCTTTTAGGAGATTCTGATGGAGAAGCTATTGCAAAAGATGGTTTGCGAAAAGACAATAAAAACCTGATTTTTCTAGTCGCTATGATTACTTTTGCAAGTTGTGGCGCTGATAATATTGGTGTCTTTGTCCCATATTTTACCACCTTAAATTTAGCGAATTTGATAGTGACTTTACTTACTTTTCTAGTCATGATTTATCTCTTGGTTTTTTCTGCCCAAAAATTAGCACAAGTCCCTTCTGTTGGAGAAACTTTGGAAAAATATAGTAGATGGTTTATTGCCGTTGTCTATTTAGGATTGGGGATGTATATCCTGATTGAAAACAACAGCTTTGACATGCTATGGGCTGTGTTAGGCTAGGAGAAAAAATTATGAAAAAAGATAGTATCTGTCAAGTGGATGTTATAAATCAACAAAATGTTACAACCGCAACGAACTACCTTGAAAAGGAAAAAGTCCAAAAATCACTTCGCATTTTATCAAAATTTACCGATAATAAACAGATAAATATCATCTTTTATCTCCTTGCCGTCGAAGAACTCTGTGTCTGCGATATAGCCTGTTTATTAAATCTCAGTATGGCATCTGCCTCCCACCATCTTCGTAAACTAGCCAATCAAAACATCTTGGACACTAGAAGAGAGGGGAAAATTATATATTATTTTATAAAGGATGAGGAAATCAGAGATTTTTTTAATCAACTAGGATAACAACTATTTTTACTACTTTTCCATGATTATAGGGAGATTATAATCGTTGTTGTTTCAACGGTAGCAAACTGGTTTTTACATAAAGTAATTGATAAACCCAATATAGATCAGAAAGAATTACTTGAAGCTACCGCACAATATAGAAAGTTATTGATACCTGACCTAATAATTAAAGGAGTGGGATTGATTCTATCCTTAATTGTCTATCCTCCGATTATGATGTATAGTGTTTTAATTGCGGCATTTTATATCATAACTTTAAAAACACTATCTGAAAAAAGAGTGAATAACTAAAAAAATGGTGATCAAAGTTAGGTGTATTATTTTAATGCTTACAGACCTAAACTATTCCCCTATTTATAATCTATTGATTCATATTTTATGAAATTAATCAGTAGATATCGTTCTGAAAAGCCTTGATAATACGCTGTTTTTAGTCCAACTGAAACCCATACTTTCCAAACCAGGCTTGAAAAAAGCTCGTAAAGCATCACAATTTAGTAAACGTTAAAACTTATTTAAACTTATTGAAAGCATTTCGTATCAAAAATACGGGATGCTTTTTCTGTTCACCCCAAATTTTTGTAACTAGGTGATACTTGAAATTAATACAAATTTGGTTGTTTTTGATAAATCTAAGCAACACTACATGATGAAGTGAAAGGGGATGAATCTTTGATAGTATTCACTTATTGTGAAATATGATATATTTATTAATTAGATGGATGAATACTTCTAGAGTTAAATATAGTATAATAGGGACATACTTTTTGGTTTATTTTTGTTTGTAGTCGGATTATGAAAGAATATCCAATATTATGCGATAAGATAGAATGTTACAAAAAAGAAAGGGGATGCAATCCGATGAAGAAAGACAGATTAATTGTATTGACAGATGCTGTTCTAGCAATTATTATGACCATCTTGGTTTTAGAGTTAGAAAAACCAACAACACCAAGTCTTGAAGCTTTTTGGGATTTACGGCAAAATTTCTTTGCTTGTTTTCTTTCCTTTTTCTGGTTGGGATCGTTATGGATGGCACTAAACACATTATGGGAAAAGGTTGAGAAAATTTCCTCAGAAATTATTTGGTGGAATTTGTTTCTACTCTTGGAGCGGCAGGAGTTCTCTTTGGAGAATTTCATGCCATCCAAGATACCAGTCTGAATGATGTGGTGGACCGGATCTATATAAATGTCAAGGATTTACCGTTTCAGTCCTTGGGAGCTTTAGCTAATATCCTGTCTGATATTAAGAAGGGACTGATTCAAGACAGTCATATCTGGTCTTTCTTCCAGTCATTTTTCAAACAATATCAGTTGATAATCAGCTTAAATCAGATCTATCAGTTTGTCTATCTTTCTCTGATGGAGATCATGTCCTATCTTCACTTTGATTATTGGAAAAAAACGGCTCGGTCAGGAGCTAGTATGAATAAGGAGAACAAATGAAACGTTTAAAAATGTTATGGCATATTATGCAGGTTACGGGTTTTACTCGGTTTGCTCTGAGTTTTGTGACCTTTGTTTTTGGGTCAGGAGGCGTGCTTTTCCTAGTTGAACCTGCTATCACAAATTACGGAGACGGTCTTTGGTATGCTTTTGTGACTTCGACGACTGTCGGCTACGGGGATCTCCTAGCTGTGACCTTGATTGGAAGGATTACCAGTGTCTTCTTGACGATTTATGGGCTCATATTTTTTGGCTGTTTATCAGCTGTTATTTTTAATTATTATACCAATTTAAATAAGGAAAGAGGAGAGGACAAATGACTGCCAATTATTCAACACGGGAATACCGTGAGAAATTATACGATGACCTTCATGTTCGATTGAGAGATACAGCGATTTTGATGTGTGCAATTTTTATTGCCTCTATCGGACTAAATATGAATTCAACAGCTGTCATTATAGGAGCCATGTTGATTTCACCTCTCATGACACCGATTGTTGGACTGGGATTCGGTTTAGCTATTTTTGATACGCGTTTAATCAAGCAATCTCTAGAGGTTTTATTGACTCAAGTGTTGGTCAGTTTGCTTGTCTCGACTCTGTATTTCTGGATTTCTCCCTTGTCTTATGCAAGTAGCGAGTTGATTGCACGAACCTCTCCAACCATTTGGGATGTCCTCATTGCTATTGCTGGTGGGATTGCTGGTGTGATCGGTTCAAGGAAAAAAGAAGCAAACAATATCGTGCCAGGAGTAGCCATTGCTACAGCTCTGATGCCGCCTATCTGTACTGCTGGCTATGGTTTAGCTAATGGGAATGTACGATTTTTATTGGGGGCTCTCTATCTTTTCTTGATCAACTGTGTCTTTATCATGCTAGCCAACATTGTTGGAACAAGAATTTTGATGAGAAAATCTCCTTTAACTTCATTTAAAGAGCTGAGCATTAAAATGAGAATTGGCTTGATATCTTTGATTGTATTGTTGATTCTTCCAGCTAGCTATTCGGCAGTTACTCTGACAATAGAACAAGCGCGCAAAGAAGGGATCAAACAGTTTGTAGGAAAAGAGTTCGCCAATTATACGGTTATTAATCAAGTCTACAAGTCAAGTAACAATGAATTGGTCTTGACGGTTGTTGGAGATCCGATTTCAGAAGAAGAATTAGAAACACTCCACCAAAAACAAGCCTCTTACGGTATTCAATCTGTTCAATTGAAAGTGAATCAAGTTCAGAACTCGCCAACATTAGATAGTGAAGCGACCAAGGAATTTTATGAAAACATTGACAAGTATATTGATCAAAAACTCTCTGAAAAAGATTCACAAAACGATCTCGTAAAAGAAAATGAAGCAGACAAGGATTGAGGACAATGAACTGAATCGGTTTTTACGCCGTGTTTTTCTTGTATCTTCCTCTTTCTTACTTATAGCAGGTTGTTTTTGCTTGAATAAGAAATAAATTAGAAGTTCTATCATCTAAGAAAAATGATGAACAAAAAATCATTTAACTAATGGTGTGAACGTTTAGTGTTTATCAGCTCCATTCTCTGTAATTTTGGGGGTAAAATCCACACCATTCGGATAAAATTAGTTGAATTTGATTGGAAAAAAGCTTTTATAAAAGCGGAGAAAAGTCTTGATATTACGCTGTTTTTAGTCCAACTGAAATTCATACTTTCCAAACCAGGTCTTAAGAAAGCTCGTAAAGCGTCACAATTCTCAAAACGTTAATCAATACGATACTATCAACATTTACAGACATTCAAGAATTTCTCTTGGATGTCTTTTTTGATGTAAAAAACAATTTAACCTAAAAATACACCAAGATTCAAAATCTTGGTGTATTATCTTTTTTTAGATAATTGTTCTCTAAAAAGTTTTGTCATTTGTTTTTGTCCGGCAGGAGTACCTAGTGCTTCTTTGCTTATTTCTCCTTTAAATATTTGTTCCATTAAAAATAGGTAAGCCTCGCCTAAAGCAGTTGTAATTAATCCAGCAGTGGTTCCAGAAATCGTTCCGCCAACTGCTGTTCCTACTCCGGGAATAAATTTGAGTATATTAGAGACAATTGTTTTTCCGAGGAATGTTGCTCCCCCAGACCCTAAGGTTGAGGATACAAAGGCGGTTAGAAAAGTTTTATTTATATCAAGGCCAAATATTACAGTGATGCCAGTAATCATGCTTATCTGGGTTGGAACAAGCATGAATGCATCTGCGAATGGAACTGGAGCGAAACCTTCACCAAAACTTGCTGCTACTGCAGTCGCAATGACTGCCCTAGCATGTTTTTTTTTAGATTCCAGAGATACTTTTTGGATATTTTGGAGAGTATCTTGTAGTTCAGTTGGCAATACCTCAGACATTACATCAATCAAAGTATCTAATCCAAAAGCTTTAGCGACATATTCCTCATCAAAATCCATATCTTGAGCTAAAATTGGCACAACTTTACAAACATCTAAGTTTTCCTGCTCAACATGAGCTTTCATTTCTAGTGCTTTCTTCTTAGGTACAGATTGAGTAAGGACAACAATGATAGGTACCTTAGACGTTTTATTCTTCTCAGAAAACTCTCTAAGCCATTCCACTTCCGAACTATCGAAAGTACGGTTTGAACCGACATTAATACAATACCAAATGCAGTGGATCACCTCATTGATATCATTAGAAGAGTAACCGTTGTTAATTAGGTTAATCACTTCATCTTTGACACTCTCCTGTTGGGTATATGATAATTCAAAGCCGGGTGTATCATAGATAGCCAAAGGATATCCATTTTTTTCAATTTTGCGAATTTCCTGAGTTACTGGTCTACCCAATCCAGTATCGGCAAAATTACCTCTAAACAAACTGTTGATTAGTGTGCTTTTACCGACACCTGATTTCCCAATTACGATGATGTTTAATCTTTTTAAATTGTGAATTCTATCATTAATCGCATTGAGACATTGTTGCGCAATATTGTCAGTATTAATTTGCATGTTCTTCTACCTTTTTATATTCAGATTTTTTAACCAATTTGTCCTTGCAATCAAAAGTTACTTTTCGATGATTAGTTATTTTTACTTGCTTTTTATACAAATAATTTGTAGTTTTTTTCAAAACTTTAGGCAGAATCACTGTAGAAGCTAGAATTAAAACTCCACTTCCTAAGATATATTTTACTTTAGAAGAATTTCTTTTTTTGTTACCTTTTGTCTTTGACATAATATTTCTCACTAATATGATTTTTAAAATAATTATATCATATAAGAAATTAAAAGAGTCAATTTAATGATTTTGGTTATCTCTTTGTTTTAAAGATTTTAGAACAACTTCTCCGATAGAAATTGAAGTAATGTTAGCAGAGTTCTATTAGGTGTAATGAAGAGGATGTAAAGATCTTGAAGATAGAGAAGTAGTTATGTGGTTTTCAGCCTGTCTGGCTCTCCAAGGTACAAGAAAAATAAACCACCTGCCTTGCGTGTGTGGTCCCTAGATGGGTGGCTATGATTTGTAAAATAAGTCTAAGTAAATTGCTTGATAAGATTTAGTAATTTATAGATTTTAAAAAATTTATATAGTAAACTAGATGTGTAGCATTGGGTTTTGAGTGACTGAAAAATTAGTATGGATCGTACCAGTTGTTTTAGAGAATTAATGTGGTATCAAAAAAATTAAGGAGACGTTATGGAGAAACGAACGAAAATCATAATTGCAACAATTGCAACAATAGTTGCGCTCGTAAGTCTGGGAGGATGTGCCATGACTCAAAAAGAAAGTAATAAACAAGATAAGAAAATTACTTCTTCAAAAAAGGCTATCAAAGATGATAAAGAAGCTATCAAGCAAAAACAGCTCGCTTATCTCAAAGAACATGAGCAAGAAATTATAGATTTGGTAAAAGCTCAAAGTCCAAAAGTCGAATCAGTTCAGATTGATTGGGAAGAGACGCAATGGAGTGATGGTGGGCTTACAAATCCCGAGTATTATATTAATGTTTTTGGGCGAATCAATAATATTGAAGAATCGGGTTGGGGAGTGGATATACCGATTAATGATGATGAAAGTGTAAATCTTGAAGAAATGATTATAGGTAATTACATAAGTATCGGAGGTGAACCGATTGACTAATTAGAATTTGAAAAGTTTTAATAATATATGCTTCGTTAGAGGAATCATTCTATAGGCATAAAACTAATAGACATTCAAGAGCTATTTCTTGGATGTCTTTTTTCCATTATTCAACTTCCCATAAAATTCTTCTATTACTTTCATAGAAATTATATATTAGCCAGATAGGGGCAATCATAGTAAAATAGCTATCAAAATAGACTAAAGGAGTTTGGAATGAAGTTAGTTTCTTTATGGTCAAAGGTTTCTCTGGGCTTGCAACTCTTGATTGCTTTGATTTTGGGTGTTCTTGTTGCTCTTATCTGGCCGCAGTTTTCGGCTTTTTACCAATTTCTGGGTCAAGCTTTTATCAGTTTGATTAATATGGTGATTATTCCACTGGTCTTTCCAGTTGTGGTCGTAGCTGTGGCTGGTGTGATCGGCAAGAAATCTTTCGGGAAGCTTTTGTCAAAGAGTCTGCTCTATTTCTTTGGGGTCACGACGGCGATTACTTTTATTTTTGTCTTTGCATCTTATTATCTGGGCTTTGGTCAGGGAGTCAATATCGGTCAGGCGGGATCCAGCATTGACGGGATTGCCAAAAGTATTCAGTTGGATGAGTTTTTGCTTAGCTTCATTCCCTCTAATATCGTCAAGTCGCTTTCAGAAGGGGCTTTGCTTCCTATCATCGTCTTTGCGATATTTTTGGGTTATGGTCTTGGGAGTCTTAAGGAAGACAAGTCACAGAAGTTTATTGATTTATTACAAATTTGGATTGAGGCTATTTATAAAATTGTCGGTGTGATTGTGAAGCTGTCTCCGATTGGTATTTTTGGTTTTATTGCTAAGGATGTGGCTACGACAGGAGTTGACAAGTTGGCCGGTTTGGGGCAATTTGTAGCAGGGACTTATCTGGCTTATGGGGTTCTAGCTTTAGTGATTTTTCCTTTGATTGCTCTTACTTTCAGAATTCCTTATCTAACAAGCTTGCAACGGATTTGGAGTCTTTTGACTTTGGCTTTTGTCTCTGGCAGTTCCAGTGTTGTCCTGCCGCCGCTGTTGAAAGATTTAAAGAAGCAGGGCTATGATGAGCATGTCATAGATTTGGTTGTGCCTTTGGGTTACACTTTTAATCTTGAAGGGGCTGCTGTTTATTTCTCTGTAGCAACTATTTTTATTGCCCATGCTTATGGGATTGCTTTTTCTGTATCAGGACTTTTCTTTACTGTTTTGCTTTTGACTTTGATTGGTAAAACAGCTGCGACGGTGCCTTCTGGAGCGATTGTTGTCTTGCTGGCAGCTGCGCCTCAGCTAGGCCTACCGGTGGAAGGCGTTGCCCTGATTTTTGCGGTTGATTTCTTTGTCAATGCTGGTCGAACTGCCCTCAATGTTCTAGGCCAGGTCTTGGCCGTCAGTGTTATTGAAAAGACGGAAGGCAATGTAGTAGAAGAATCGAAAAGCAGCAAGCTGGCTGTTCGGTATTCATAATGGAGAGGAGACTTATGAGCCAAGCAAAAGTATACGTTATTCATGAAAATTTGGAGTGGACGCAGCACTTGGTCAAGTGGCTGGAGGAAAAAGATGTGCCCTATGAACTATGGGATTTGTCAAGTGGGATTCTAGATTTGCAGAGTCCGCCCCCAACAGGAATTTTCTACAATCGGATGTCTGCTTCTTCTCATACGCGTGGACACCGCTATGCACCTGAATTTACAGAGCAAGTTCTAACTTGGCTGGAAGCTCACGGTCGTAAAGTCATCAACGGCAGCGGGGCTATTAATTTAGAAATAAGTAAGATTAAACAATATTTGAAGCTTTCTGAAGTTGGAATTGCTTATCCAGAGACAGTAGCCGTTTTGGGACAGGAGAATATTCTTGAGGCGGCTAGAAAGCTTAATATTTATCCTCTGATTACCAAGCATAATCGGGCTGGGAAAGGTTTGGGAGTACAGCTCTTCAATAGTGAGGAAGAGTTGGAAGCCTATGTAGACGGTCCTGCTTTTGAGCCTTCTGTGGATGGGATTACCCTGCTTCAGGCCTATATCAAGCCTGCGGATGGTCGGATTCGTCGTTCGGAGTTTATCAACCAGAAGTTTCTTTATACAGTGTCCATCGATTCATCAGAAGGCTTTCAGCTTTGCCCGGCAGATGGGTGTCAGATTGGACAAAGGCCTGCTCAGCTAGAGACCTCGGATAAGTTTCAAATCACGGAGCCGCTGCCTGCTAGTCAAAGGCAGGCTTACGAGACATTTCTAGCTCAGGCTGGTATTGATGTGGCGGCTATTGAGTGGGTAGAGTCGGAGGCAGGTCAGATCTATGTCTATGATGTGAACACCAATACCAACTATAATCCGACAGCAGAAGAAAAAGCAGGAATTTTTGCTCATCAGCATCTGGCAGAATATCTAAAGAACGAGCTGGCAGCATCCTATCCAGAATAAATTTAAAACAAACAAAAGCTTTCCGTTTTGGAGGTTTTTTGTTTTTTCTTCGTTTCTAAAATATGACATCTGTCATTTTGTTTTTGTGACAAACGTTAGGTGAAGCGCTTACAAAAATTTGTTATATTTAGATTATTGAGATTGCTCTTTTTTATAAAGGAGTTAGGTGCTAAACGAGGTGTTCATTTTGAACAAGAAAAGGTGAAAGGAGTGCGTTATGTAGCAGTGATTTAGTTGTGAGGAGTCTGATTTTATTTTTAGAATATTGAGGTGCATCATGAAAAATCATCAGGAAAAAGTGTGTAAAAATTGGTTTATGAGAAAAAGCGGCAAGCGTTGGGTGTTTGGGTGCGCCTTGCTTGCTTTTGGAGCTTTCTTGTTAGATGGTGGCGGTGTGGTTTATGCGGATGAGGGTAAGGCTAATCCAGCTCCTACTCAGGTCTTGCAGGCTGATTCATCAGCTGTCTTGGAGGCTGAGAGTGGGCAAACAGCTGCTCCTACAAGGAATACCGATAAGACAGAGAACCTTGTAGCCGGGGAGACTGCTGCAACTGCAGCGACGGAAGCAGATGATCAGGATGCAGCAGTAGAGTCAGCCAATCAAAAGGCTGATAAGGAAAATCAAGCCACAGCAAATGCTAAAGAGACCAAACAGGAAGAAGACGAACAGCCAGCGGCGAAGGAAGTTGCTTCGGAAAAACTCCCTGCCGTAGAGACTGTAGATAAGCAGTCAGGCTTCAATACTAATTTGGCAGAAGCCAAGGGAGACAAAAATGGAGTTTGGGAAGTCCGGGAACAAGGTCTTTATAGTGATGCCAGAGGCAAAGGTGATAGTTTCCTTTACTCTCAAAGTCAGGGCAAGGATTTTGTTTACTCGACGGATGTAACTTTTCTCAGTAAGGAAGGAGCGGCTGCCCTCATTTTCCGCAGTAATAATAATCCGGATGACAAGAGTAGCTATGCAGTTAATATTGATGGTGGCAGCAACAATGTGAAGTTTTGGCGTTGGCAAGGCGGGCGTGACTATCAGTTTATCAATGAAAAGCATATCGAGCCAACGGATGATAATAAATATCGACTCAAGGTCGTTTCTATTGGCTCTTGGGTATCCTACTATGTCAATGATATTCTAGTAGCCAGCTCAGGAGATTACACGATTCAGAGAGATGATAAGGGGCAGAATACTTATCTGTCAGAAGGTTATTTTGGCTTACTTAACTGGAATAGCGAGCTGCTTTTTCAAAATACCTTTTATAAAGAAATCACTCCTCAGTCTAATCCCGAGTTGGAGGATATAAGGGTGACTTCTTCGGTTGGGAAAGTGGAACAGAAAGGTCAGTTTACTGCTCCTATTACCATCCAGTATGTCAAACATGACGCTGAGACTGTAGACTTGACCGCCGTAGCGAAAAATCCTGCTGCCAAGGTAAGCGTGACCGATGCTGCAGGTAGGGTTTATAGTGATTTGAAGAATGTTCCGCTGGCAGTGGGGGCAAACTATCTGACTGTGACCAGTACTGTGACGGATGCGGATGGGCAGGAGGTCAGCCTGACTTACCGGCTCAATGTCCATCGTCGGCAGGCAGATGAGATTTACTACAATGAGCTCTATCGCGGTCAGTATCACTATTCGGTCAAGGACGGTTGGGCCAATGATCCCAACGGGCTGGTTTATTACAAGGGAGTCTATCATTTCTTCTATCAGTTTTATGACGATACCAAGTGGGGGCCTATGCACTGGGGCCATGCGACCAGCAAGGATTTGATTCATTGGGAAGAACAGCCGATTGCCTTTTATCCGGATGCTAATGGGGCTATGTTCTCAGGCTCTATCGTAGCAGATACCACTAATTCCTCTGGTTTGTTTGACAATGACCAGGGCGGTTTAATCGCGCTGATTACTGCCGATGGAAACGGTCAGCGCATCAAGTTAGCCTACAGTAAGGATGAGGGTCGGACTTGGACGAAGCTTGATCAAATTGCAGCTGACTGGACGGATGATCCACTGCAGTCTCAGGATTTCCGTGACCCCAAGGTCTTCCGTTGGGAGGGCAAATGGTTTATGGTCGTTGCAGGCGGACCGCTGAGAATTTATTCGTCTGATAATCTGCGTAATTGGAAGGTGGAGTCAACTTATGCGGATCTCCATACGGAGTGCCCAGATCTCTATCCTCTACTGGCAGACGATGGCAGCCTTAAGTGGGTCCTGTCTCGTGGCGGGCGCTCCTATAAGGTCGGTGATTTTAGACAGGTGGCGGGCAAGTGGACTTTCGTCCCAGATGCTGAGTTTGCTCAGGCTGATCAGGTCATGAACTTTGGTAAAGACTCTTATGCGGCCATGACTTACTACGTTCAGGACTTTGGCAGCAAGGCTAATCCAACCCTGCCCGACATTATTGAGTCTAACTGGATGAATACCTGGGAAGACTACTGCAATCTGGTAGCCGATACCGTCGGTCAGAAGTTTAACGGCACCTTCAACCTTAACCTCAAACTAGGCCTTATCAAGCAAGACGGCAGTTATCGGCTGACTCAGACGCCAATTGCAGCCTATCAGTCTTTGCGTCAGGAAGACAAGGCTGTGTTGTATAAAGATGTAGAAGTTAGTGAGAAGAATGAGCTGTTGAAAGATTTTTCCGGTGATCAGTATGAAATTGTCTCTACTTTCCGGCCAAGTGAAACGACCAAGAAAGTCGGTTTTAACCTGCGGGTTGGAGATGGAGAAGTGACTAGAGTTACCTATGATTTAGAAAAGGAAACTCTTTCTATTGACCGCAGCCAGTCCGGTATTCTTCTCAGTAATAAATTTGCTCAGGTGGATAGTCAGTCCGTCAAGCGCAATGCGGATGGCAGCATAGATCTGCATCTCTACATAGATCGCTCCAGCCTAGAAGTCTTTGCCAAAGGATATACTGTGGCGGGTGCCAATCAGATATTCCCTGCGCCAAATAGCCTTGCGGCTAGTGTTTTTGTAGAAGGTGGTGCTGCTAAGGCTGACATTGCTCTTTATCCGCTGAAGGGCATCTGGAAAGACAAGCAGGCAGCGACCAAACCACTGGAACTAGTGCAGGCTTCTCCTGTAACAAATAATATTTATGTCGGTGATAGTTTGGATTTGAAAGCATATGTCATGCCAGCAAGTGTCTCTCAAGCGGTCAGCTGGAGTGTGGATCAGCCAGACTTGGTCTCTGTCACGGAAGATGGCAATAAGCTGCGAGTGACTGCTCTGCAAAGGGGTGTGGTCAAGGTAACGGCAACCTCTAAGGAAAATCCAAGCCTTTCCAAGGTCTTCACCATCAATATCAGCCGTAATGACTTTAAGACCAATGTTCCAGATCTAAAAGCTGTTTCCGGTAAGTGGTATGTCGACGGTGAAAGTCTCTATAATCAGAATACCAGTGCCAATGATTATTATATGGGAGGTCAGAAGATTCCTTTCCCTGAGTATAACTTGGATGTGGATCTCAAGTATCAAAAAGGCTTGATTAACATCTTCTATGCGTCTGAAAATGTTGATCCTCGCAATGCTTATTCTATTCAATTTGGCGATAATGATAAGATTCGACTTTACCGCTTTATGGGAGAGACGATTGCAGAAAGTAGCATGAATGGCAAGCATCTTAATGACGGCCAGTTCCACCATGTTAAGCTAGTGAAAACTAAAAATGGTGTCAGTGTATCTGTGGACGGTGTAGAATACCTGAACCACCAATTTGATACGGTTGAGCCTTATTATAATGATGCCTACGTCGGTCTAGGACTCTGGGATGGGGACTTGGAAGCACGCAATTTCTTTGTGACCAATCTTCATGCCCCAGCAGTTAATAAGGCTTCTCTGCAGAAAGTGGTAGACAGTACGGCTAGTCTAGATCCAAGCCTTTACACAGATGAGACAGTTCAGGCTTACCAGTCAGCCTTGGCTCGAGCCCAGTCTCTCTTGGCAGATGAAAAAGCGGAGCAGGCAGATTTAGATAGAGCAGAGCAGGATCTGAAGACAGCTCTTGCAGCCCTAGCTCTGAAACCAAGTCATCAGGTCACTCCGGAAGAAGGGATAAAGGACCTAGTGGAAGAAAAGCCGTTCTTAGAAGTCGTAATGGAAGAGATTGCATATCAGACCCGAGAACAGGAAAATCCAGAACTGGAAAGAGGTGAGCGGCGGATACTTGTAGCCGGCCAAAAAGGTCAAAAGCGAGTCTTTGTAGAAGTCTTGAACGGTCAGCGAACCATACTCGGTCAGGAAGTGCTTTCTCTAGCAGTTGACGAACTAGTAGAAGTTGGCAGCAAGGTGGTGGCTGAAAGTGCTAAACAGCCTTTGACAAGGACCCAGCCTCACGCTCTGAAGCAAGGTGAGGAGGGAAAAGTTATTCCGTCGCCAAGATTGCAGCCAGCTCCCGACTCAGCTCTGCCTAAGACTGGCACTCAAGAAGATGAGTTTCTGCCTTTGGCTGGTTTAGCTTTTCTGGGAATGGGTCTTCTAGCTGGAAGAAAGAAGCAAGAAGACTAAGATGCTAAGCAATGGTTAGTTGCACATAAAAAGGATGGGTGTTTTCCCGTCCTTTTTTTATATAATTACGGCTTGCTAAGTGATTCGTTTTTGACTGAGCTTGCTCCAGTATCTGGCAAGAATTCCGATACATCCATCTGCTTGCTTTTTAATTCTCTATCTGAACTTGCATCCGGATGAACATATCGCGGTGCTGCTCCTGGAGTTGTGGCTGTTCATGAATGACCTCACAGATATAATCGCCCACAGGAGTATATCCAGCTTGAGTCAGAGCTTGGTAAAAATGCGGCAGAGCTTTAAGTTCATCTGCAAAGGAAGAGCAGTAAGAAACAGCATAATTTCCTGCTGGCAGCAACATTCGATTTAAGTGAGGGAGTTCATTGGGAGTATGATGGAAGAGACAGAGTTGTTTGGAAATCCATCTTTCTTTTTGGAAATCTTCTTGTTTCATAATGGAACCAACACGACTGAAATGGGTGAAAAAAGGACTGTAACGCAGGATTTCTTGCTTGAAGCAGCGGAGAGCAAGTTCGTATTCCTCACTTTTCATTTGATAAATATTTTGATCAATTTCAAAAGTAAGCAGCTGCCGTTCAGGAAAAGTTAGGATTTCCAGTTCTTGCTCGCTCTGTTTTTCGCCATAGATACGGGCACCAGACCGAAAGATTTCGATTTCTTGGATTTGTTTTTCTAAATTCTTTTTTTCCTCTAGAAGGCGCTGATAGCGCTCTTCGATAAGCTGGTGCAGTTGAAAATGGTCCTTATCAGATAGGATTTCTTTGATGTCTTCTAGAGAAAAATTCAGTTGACGCAGGTACTGGATGGAGTCAACCAGAGAAGATTGATTGATGTGGTAGTAGCGATAGTTGGTTTCTGGATCGACTTTATAGGGTTTTAAAAGACCGATTTGGTCATAGAATCGTAGAGTTTGGATGGAAATCTGATTTATTTGGGAAAACTCTCCGATACGCAAAATTTTTTTCATTTTTTAAAACCCTCTATTGACTCTCTAGTTACTAGAGATATTATACTATATTTGTGAAAATAATAACAATTAATGGAGGATTTGCCATGAGAAATACAAAAATTCGTGCTGTTCAGTATGGCTGCGGCAAGATGTCTAAAGTGATTTTCAAGTACCTACTGGATCACGGTGTAGAAATTGTCGGAGCTATTGATAACAATCCTGCTGTAGTAGGACAGGATGTTGGTGATTTTGCAGAGCTAGGCTATAAGACTGGTGTCCTGATTTCTGATAATGCTGAACGTGTCTTTGGAGAGTGTGACGCAGACATTGCCATTGTCACCATTGCTTCCTATATGCCGGAAATGTATGATTTTTTTGAAACAGCTATCAAGCATGGAGTTAATATCATCACGACCTGTGAGGAAGCCATCTACCCTTGGACGACGTCGCCATCCGAAACAAACCGCTTGGACAAGCTGGCTAAAAAATATGGTGTCACTGTAATGGGCTCAGGCATGCAGGATATTTACTGGATTAATATGCCTTGCTTGGCTATGTCTGGCCTTAATCGCATTCAAAAGGTGAAAGGGATTGTCAGCTATAATGTGGAAGATTATGGTCTGGCTTTAGCAGAAGCGCATGGTGCTGGTTACGATTCAGAGCGATTTGAAAAGGAAATTGCCAGTGCTGAGAGTCTGCCGTCCTATATGTGGAATGCTGCTGAAGCTATTTGCTCTAAGATGAACTGGACCATTCAGGATATTTCACAAAAAAGTGTTCCTTACATTTTGGATGAAGATGTTTATTCTGAAACGCTGGGTCGCACAGTTCCGGCGGGGCAAGTAACGGGTATGTCAGCTGTGACAACCATTCATACCCATCAGGGAATTGAGTTAGAAGTAGAGTGTATTGGCAAGGTCTATCGTGAAAATGACGGAGATATGTGTGATTGGGAAATTACTGGTGAGCCAAATCTAGTCTTCTCAGTCAGCAAGCCTGATACCGTCGCCTTGACCTGTGCCACTATCGTCAATCGAATCCCTTCTGTATTAGACGCACCGGCAGGTTATGTAACTTCAGAGTTGGCGCGTGAGTTGGCCTATCCGACTTATCCGCTTCATACCTATGTGGAAAAATAGCAGAGCTTATAACTAAAATACACCTCCCGCATCAATTGGGAGGTGTGTTTTTAAGTATTAGTCTTCCTTTTTCTTTAAAAGTAAGAGTCCAGCTGCTCCTGCGATTAGGAGTCCGGCTAGAGCAAAGCTAGCAGTTTTTTCTTGGCTGCCGGTCTGCGGAAGGGTCTGACTCTTATAGGTCAGGACCACCGTTTGAGCCGGTGGATTCACTGTAGCAGGCTTCCAGTCAAGGACAGTCTGACTTGGCGCTTGATAGGTTGGGTCAGGTGTCGCAGGACTTGGGAGGTCTGTCAGTTTGGCCAACTGGCTGCCAAAGATAGCATTTGAGATCCAGCGATAGAAGTGAACAGGGTGAAGCCGGTTGGTCGGATTGCCAGCATAGACAAAGAGCGGCTGTTCTTTATAAGTGCCGGCAATAGCTACGACTTTGTTAGCCAGCTGTTCATTGCCAGGCCACCAGCCAGCGATATAGAAGTCGCTGCCAGCAATGCTGGCAAGAGTCCTAAAGTTGGCAGGAATCTTAGCAATCCAGTTACCAGAGTTGGAGTAAAAGAGTCCATCCTTCTTGTAGCCGCTGGACAGCGGGTCTTGGTCTTGGATAACGGCCTTCATCAGTCCTTCATAGTCACTGCCGTTCTTGAAGCGCTCAGCGTCAAATCCATCTAGGATACCTAGTTTTTCCAAGTGCTGCATAGCAGAGCCTCCGACGACGATGGTTGGCTTAAGTCCGACAAGCGACTTGTCATAGTTGTTGCTTTCAAGGACGATGACGTCCGCTTCTTCTGGGCTGTCGACGATTTCAAAGCCCATATTTTTCAGAGCCAAAGCAGTGTGAGCGGGTGAGTCCACACCTGCCCAGTAAAACTGATGTGGCGGTGCATAGACCTTGAGAGGCTTCAGAGTCGGTCCTTGTGGAATCTTATAGAGGGCGTCGCCATAAATAGCATAACGATCTAAAAGGCTAGTAAAGGTCGGTGTATCAACGATGTAGCCGTCATCTGTCAGATAGACTTTCTTGCCTTCAGCAAGAGCTTGATTGACAGCCTTGACCGCGCTCTCAGACGTATTGGCAATGACGTAATAAGGCGCTTTATGATCAACCTGACTGGTACGTGCAGCACGGAGGGCTGTCACCTCGCCTAACTTGCCTTCAAAGAGCTTGTCGCCGAAGACTGGCTGGGCTTTGAAGCCTTTCATATCAGGGAAATTGACGACCAATTCCGCATACATGGCAGCCCACTTGGATTCATTTGAGCCTTTGTAGAGGACATGATTGGCATAGCCACGCTTGGCCTGCGCCATATCGACAACCAAATCGCCTTTTTTATAGTTGCCGCTGTCTTCCTTGAGTTCTTTGACAAGGACACCGTTGCGCTTGAAATAGTCAATCATATTAAAGGCTTCTTGGGTATCGTTGTCCTTGTCCACTCCCATCGGGATGACATAGTAGTCTGGGAAGAATTTTTCTCGGCCTTTTTTAATCCGGCCTACGACCTGACCATCTGGTCCGACGAGTTCATTTTCTGCCTTAGGATCTTCGACTTTATTGATGCCGCGCAGGTAGAAGTTGAGACGCATCTCCATGAGTTTATCTGGGTTCTGAGCTAGATAGTCAAGGCCTCCTAGAACTGCATAATATCCAGCCTTGTAGGACTCTTGATTGCCCTCGGGAATTTCGATGGTATGTCCCAGGATGCCATGGTACATAGAATAAACCGCTGTGTAGCCGGAGAAGGAATCGTCCCATCCGTCTCCCCAGTCCAGTTTTGGAATGATGTATTTGTCGTAGCCAGAGTTGGCAACGCCGGCCCGTCCCATATGATGGGCATTGTCTAGCATGAGGTCAGCTAAAAGGTCATATTCAAAGTTAGGATCGTGAGGCGGGGTTGCCGGCTCAATCAGGAATTCCTTGACAAAGCCGTGAATATCATAGAGGGCAATTGGGTTCCATTTGTTAATCAATCCAGCAACGGTACGGGTTTCAGGATTGGCTTGGTAGCCAGTATCTCGGTTAGGATCAAGGCCATTGGCCAGAGCCCGAGTGTTGAGGACATCGCCGTCAGGGTTCTCCGTAAAGTCAAAGAGGAAGATAAACTTCTTCAGTAAATCTTGGATTTTGAGAGTGACAAGTTTTTCAGAACCATCTGCAGCGGTTGTTTTGAAGCTGACTTGGTCTTTGGTGGCAAAGGTCTTAAAGAGACCTGTAATAATATCAATAGCAGGCTGTTCATCAGCGTGAGTGTTGTTAATGAGCACAGGCAGTTTATAGTCTAGGTTGCCATTTTTGAGAGCTGCCAGCATTTCTGCTGGTTTGGTCAAGGCCTGTGGATTAGTTGTGCTGAGGTAGTCGTCAATGCTCTTTTGGTCAGAACTGATAATACCCAGCTTGATATCACGCCCCTGAGCACTCTTTCCGATGTTCTCAATCTGTACCAAGCGATCGGTCTTGGCATCCTGTCTGCTCTTTTCAATAGATGCCAGCATCTCCTCATGGCTGTGGAAGTCTTCGTAAGGGCGCAAGATGATATTTTTACGAATGGTCAGTCCTAGGTCCTGACTCCTACCAACCAGTTCATGGTTGCCAATGAATTTTCGATAGGTCCGGCGGATATTATGGGGAGAGCGCAGGCTGAGATCGTCTCCGAAAAGCTTTTGAAACTGCAGATTCAGATGAAGATCGTTCCCGTCGGCCTTTTCCTCAATTGTGACAAAGGGTTGGCCGGTAAAGGTGCCGCTGTCCATGTTCCAGGTTTTCCAGTAGGCTATTGGTTCATTGTCCAGTGTCCAAGTCAGCTTGCCCGCCTGAGAAGCCTGTCCTTGGACGGTTTCCTTGACCTCTGCAGGCTCGGACATATAGACAGTGCTGTCGGCCAGCTGGGTCTTGGCTTCTTCAGAAGCAGCTGTTCTTGTTTGAGCTGCTGCAGAGACAGCTGGATTGTCCGCTGCAGGAGCAGGAGTCTGTTCTTTTTCTCCTGTCTGATTTGGAGCAGCTTCTGTCGCTGGAGTTACAGCCTCTACCTGATTGGCGGTTGGCTGTGACTCAGTACTGTTCTGCTGGTCAGCCGCGGCCTTGCCCTGAGCTAAGACAGCCATCAATACAGCGGCTGATAAACTCAAGACCTGAGTATAGAGACGCTTCTTGTATGAATCGTTCATTAGGAAATCTCCTTTGTGTAAAATATTCTATATTTAGTATAACAAATATAGAAAGCGCTTTCAAATGAAAATAGAAAAAACATACAAAGTTGCCCAAAATGGTCTCTCAGATGAATTGCTGAGCGTAGGAGAATCTTCCTTGTTTCAAGTGCTCGTTGCAATATCCGAACCTTCTGCCTTTATTTTCTGAAATAGTATACAAAATCCTCGAATTTATGCTACAATGAGACAAACTAAAAATGATTGGAGCCAAGCATGAAAGCAATTATTACCGTTGTCGGAAAAGATAAAACAGGGATTGTAGCCGGAGTTTCCACCAAGATTGCGGAGCTGGGGCTGAATATTGACGATATTTCCCAAACCGTTTTGGAGGAATATTTTACCATGATGGCCTTGGTGTCCAGCGATGAAAAGCAAGATTTTACGGTACTTCGCAATGAGTTTGAAGCTTTTGGCCAAGAGCTCAACGTCAAAATCAACATTCAAAGTGCAGCCATTTTTGATGCCATGTACACTATCTAAGGAGTGAAGGATGGATATTAGACAAGTAACAGAAACCATTGCCATGATTGAGGAGCAGAATTTTGATATTCGGACCATCACCATGGGCATTTCACTCTTGGACTGTATCGACACAGATATTGATCTGGCGGCAGAGAAGATTTACCAAAAAATCACGACCAAAGCGAAAGATCTGGTGGTAGTTGGGGACGAAATTGCTGCCGAGCTTGGGATTCCCATCGTCAATAAGCGGGTCTCCGTGACTCCGATTTCTCTGATTGGGGCAGCGACAGACAGTAGTGACTATGTGCCGTTGGCCAAGGCTTTAGACAAGGCAGCCAAGGAAATCGGTGTTGACTTTATCGGTGGTTTCTCTGCCTTGGTTCAAAAGGGCTATCAAAAAGGGGATGAAATCCTCATTAATTCTATTCCACGTGCTTTGGCTGAGACGGATAAGGTCTGCTCCTCTGTCAATATCGGCTCAACTAAGACTGGCATCAATATGACGGCAGTTGCGGATATGGGGCGGATTATCAAGGAAACGGCCCAGCTTTCTGACATGGGGGCGGCCAAGCTGGTCGTCTTTGCCAATGCGGTAGAGGATAATCCTTTCATGGCAGGCGCCTTCCATGGTGTCGGTGAAGCAGATGTGGTCATCAACGTTGGTGTTTCTGGGCCAGGTGTTGTCAAGCGGGCCTTGGAAAAGGTCCGTGGTGAGAGCTTTGACGTGGTCGCTGAAACGGTCAAGAAAACGGCCTTCAAAATCACTCGTATCGGTCAGTTGGTCGGTCAGATGGCCAGCGAGCGTCTGGGCGTCAAGTTCGGGATTGTTGACTTGAGTCTGGCTCCAACACCAGCGGTTGGGGATTCAGTGGCTCGTGTCTTGGAAGAAATGGGCTTGGAAACAGTCGGCACTCATGGCACGACAGCTGCACTTGCCCTGCTCAATGACCAAGTCAAAAAAGGCGGTGTCATGGCCTGTAATCAAGTTGGTGGTTTGTCTGGTGCTTTCATCCCTGTGTCAGAAGACGAGGGCATGATTGCGGCTGTGCAAAACGGCTCGCTCAATCTAGAAAAGCTAGAAGCTATGACAGCTATCTGCTCGGTAGGTTTGGATATGATTGCCATTCCAGAAGCGACACCGGCTGAAACCATCGCAGCCATGATTGCGGATGAAGCGGCGATTGGAGTTATCAATCAGAAGACAACAGCTGTGCGGATTATTCCGAAAGGCAAGGAAGGCGATATGATTGAATTTGGCGGGCTCTTGGGAACAGCTCCGGTCATGAAGGTCAATCAAGCTTCGTCTGCTGCCTTTATCGCGCGGGGCGGTCAGATTCCAGCTCCTATTCACAGCTTTAAAAACTAAAAAGCTAGATTTGAAACAGTTTTTAAGAAAGCAGCGTAAAGGACAGTTATTCAGTTTCCGAGTAGGAGTTTGCGGGATTGAATCTAGCTGGATGCTTGAAATGTAGGGGATTATAAGGAGATTGTTTAGGTTATGAATAAAAGAGAGCTAGCTGAGCTGGCCCTTGATTTAGGTTTGGATTTTGATAAGGAGAGCGGCATTATATATGGCCGTAGAAGGGATTATGCTTTTTATCTAGAGACCATAACAGATGGCGACGAATTTGCGATTTTTTTCTCGGTCAGATGTGAGCAAGGTTATATCGGTCGAGATACCTTGGAAGCTCTGATTAACGATTCCGAGGTTTTGATTGATTTTGAGAGAGCTGGCTACAGCCTAGCCTGTCAGATTTTGGCTGATCAGGATCGGGATTTGCTGCCGGATATTTTGGAGGAGGCTATCGAGGACTGCACCCGCTACTTTGAGGAGCAAGGGCTGGTTAGCGCCTGTGAGAAAACCGGTGAAACCGGAGATGTGGCCCTGTATCAGTTCAAAGGAGATTGGCTCTTTCTCACGCCATCTAGCTATGAGCGGATGGTTTCCATCTCGCTGGATAAGGCGACAAAGCGCTCCCTTCCTCATCAAAATCCGCAGAAAATACATTATTTTCTGGGTGTTCTCGGAGCATTCTTGACGAGCTTACTTGGTGCATGTCTTGTCTTCTTTTTGACAGGTGCATCCTTGGCCATGGGCTTCATATCAGGTTTTACACTGCTATTTAGCATTGCTTGCTATGAAAAAATTGTCAAAGGTATTTCTGTTTTGGGAATTGTAGTGAGTTTCTTTTTTACTTTAGCGATGAGCTTTTTAGCTGTTCAAATCGGTTATGCCAATTCTTTTTACCAAGGGGAAGGCAATATTTTGCAAGCCATTATTGCTATCAATGAAGCCGCTTTATCCGGACAGTTTGGTCTTAATTATTGGCTCCATTATCTGTACATTATTCTTGGGTGTGTCAGTGCCGTAAAAGTTCATATTAAGTCTCTATAGTTGATTAGATGCTGACTCCATAGTGAGCCACTGTCTATCATAGTGGGAAACCGAGTTCTCCCTCTTCTCAATCTAAAAGAGGCCAAAGGCATTTTTCAAAATATACCATAATAAACAAAGGAAAAATAAAAGAGGTGAAGTATGTCAAAAACAAGACTCTATGTTATCCGTCATGGCAAGACCATGTTCAATACTATCGGCCGAGCTCAGGGCTGGTCTGATACCCCGCTGACTGCCAAAGGTGAGTGCGGTATTCGTGAGCTGGGTATCGGATTGCGAGAGTCGGGTTTGCCTTTTGTCAGGGCTTTTTCCAGTGATAGCGGCCGGACTATTCAGACTATGGGGATTATCCTAGAGGAGCTGGGCCTGACTGGCCAGATTCCCTATCGCTATGACAAGCGCATCCGGGAGTGGTGTTTCGGCAGTTTTGATGGTGCTTATGGGGGTGAGCTCTTTCATGGTGTTATCCCACGAGTTCTTAAGACGGATAATTACAAAGAACTCAGTTGGCCCGATTTGGCGAATGGCCTGGTAGAAGTGGATTCGGCAGGTTGGGCTGAGCCTTGGGACAAGCTAAGCGGTCGGATTTTAGAAGGATTTGAAGCCATTGCTAGAGAGGTGGAGTCCTCTGGTGGCGGAAATGCTCTGGTCGTCAGCCACAGCATGACCATTGGTACCCTGGCTTATCTGGTTGATGAGAATATCACGAAAAATCCTAATGTCGACAATGGCAGTGTCACAGTGCTGGAGTATGAAAATGGTCGCTTTAGCATTCAAGCTCTGGGCGATGTGTCTTACCGTCAGGTCGGCGCAGCCATATTAGACCGAGAAAACCAAGAATGAGCAGGAGTTTTGAAACTCCTGCTTTTTGCTTTGAAAGCCAGATGGCGCCAATTTCTTCATAAAATGGTATAATATGAAAAGAACAACGGAGGAAATGAAATGGCAAAAACAAGATTATACTTGGTTCGTCATGGCAAAACCATGTTTAATACTATCGGCCGGGCTCAAGGCTGGTCTGATACCCCATTGACTGAAGTTGGGGAACGTGGCATTCATGAGTTGGGCATTGGCTTGAGAGAAGCTGGGCTTGATTTCAAATTGGCCCGTTCCAGCGACAGCGGCCGGACTATTCAGACCATGGGCATTATTCTAGAGGAGCTGGGGCTGATTGGTCAGATTCCTTATACCTTTGACAAACGGATTCGCGAATGGTGCTTTGGCAGTTTTGATGGTGGTTATGATGGAGAGCTCTTTATGGGTGTGATGCCCCGGGTTTTCAATATTGAGCATGTTCATCAGCTTAGCTATGCTGAGTTGGCAGAAGGTCTTGTAGAAGTCGATACAGCTGGCTGGGCGGAAAACTGGGAAAAGCTCAGCGGCCGAATCTGGGAAGGCTTTTCAGCCATAGCTGAGGAGCTGGAAGCTGCTGGTGGTGGCAATGCTCTGGTCGTCAGCCACGGCATGACCATCGGAACCTTTGTCTATCTAATCAATCGAACTCGGCCTCATGGTTTGGACAATGGTAGTGTAACGGTTGTAGACTATGAAGACGGTAAATTCACAGTAGCTTGCGTCGGAGACATGTCTTATCGAGAGGCCGGTGCCAAAGTAATGGAGGAAGAAGTTGAAGCGCGCTAAACATCGCAAAGAAAAGAGAAAATCGAAGTCTAAGAAGATTGGGTTGACACTTTTGTTGTTAATCGTCTTGTGTCTGGCAGCTGGAGGAACGGCGATTTATTTCCGTCCGTCCTTGTTACAAGATCTGCTTGCAAAGATTCAGTTTTCGGGTTCGTCTAGTAGTTCTGCTACGAAAGGCTCTTCTGGCTCAGAGAGCTCGCAGTCTGATTTGCCCAAGGTTTCTTCTACTGACTGGAATTTGATTTTGGTCAATCGAGACAACCAGCAAGAAGAAAAAACACCTGATCTGACTCAGATTGGAGAGGTGCAGGTCGACAGCCGTATTGCTGAAAATACTCGGCAATTCCTAGCTGCAGCCCAGGCGATAGCTCCTGAAGAAACTTTAATCTCTGGCTATCGCAGCCGAGCTGAGCAGGAGGAACTCTATAACGAAAAAGTTGCTGGGGAAGTCGCCAAAGGCTTGTCAAATGAAGAAGCAGTCAGCATCGTGCTGAAGCAGGTGCAGCTTCCAGGAGCCAGTGAGCATCAAACGGGCTTGGCTATTGATATGAGTGCTCCAGAAGGCCAGGAGGATGAAGTGGCAGCCAAGATTGCTGAGCTAGCTCCCCAATATGGCTTTGTCCTTCGCTATCCGGATGGTAAGAGTGACGTTACTGGAGTTGATTTTGAGAATTGGCATTACCGCTATGTCGGTGTGGAGAATGCCCATTATATGCAGAAGCACAATCTGGTTCTGGAAGAATACATCGCCCTGCTCAAGGAAGCAGGAAAATAAAAAAGTAAGTCAGGTGTTCCTGGCTTTTTTTATGCTGATTTATCAGGATGCAGGTCTCTAATCCTTTTAGCTTCTGATCAAATCAGCTGCAAGTATTGATAGATAAAAATGAATTACTTTTTGTAAAAAAAATTTATAAATCCTTGACAACTATATCGAACTGCGATATAATTTTTTATATCAAGGTTCGATATATCGAGGTGAAAGTGAGATGAGAAGATGAGTGGATTGACAGAAAAGCTTAGGAGAGTCTATGTGCCAATGACAGAGACAGGTTTTTATATCCTCTTCTGTCTTCAGAAAGAAAGGCATGGCTACAGTATTACTCAAAAAGTCAAGGATCTGACAGAAGGACAGCTATCTATCAGCCCTGGAACCATGTATGGAACCTTGGCAAAGATGGAAAAAGATGGTCTGATTGCCTTTGTTCGTGAGGAAGAAAAGAGAAAGCTCTATTCTATCACGGAGCTTGGAAGCCAGATTTTAGAGTTGGAAATCCAGCGGATTGAGCGCCTTTACCGCAATAGTAAGGAGGAAGTTTGATGGAAAAGAAAATTGTCTATAAAATCTTTACCATTGCAGACTATGACAGAGAAGCAGCTTATTTTAAAAAAATGCACAGTCAAGGCTGGAAATTGAAGAAAGTAAGTTATTCTCCCTTTCTTGTTGCAGTTCGTTATACATTTGAAGCCTGTCCGCCTCAGGAAGTGGCCTATCAATTAGATTTTCGCCCTATAAAAAAGGCGGAGCAAGAATCCTATTATCAACTGTTTGAGGATTGTGGCTGGGAGCATATTACAAACTTTAATCAGTTCTCTTATTTCCGCAAGCCGGTTTCTCAGCTTGATGCGGAGAGCGATCTTGAAATCTATAATGATGCTTGGTCTAAGCTAGAAATGGTCAAGCGTTTGCTTATATGGCGTTTTTTGCCAGCCATCATGGTTTTGTGTGTCACTACCTATCTCATTCTAGATATTTTCCAGAAGAGTTTGAAAGCAAGTCTATTATTCAAATCAATCTTAGCAATAGACTGTGTTATATTGTTCATTCTGTTTTGCCAACTGGTCCATATTGCCTTGCGTTTTTGGAAAATGAGGCAGGAACTGAAAGATTGATTACAGTTTTGTTAAATACTGTTATGAAAGCGAGGAAAACAATGAAAAAGACGATTATTGAAGTGCAAGGCTTGAAAAAGAAATTCAAGGAACAAGAAGCCTTGGCAGGAATCGATTTTTCCATCCAAGAGGGAGAAATTTTTGGCTTCCTAGGACCTTCTGGATCTGGTAAAACGACGACTATCAATATCTTGACTGGACAGTTGTCTGCAGATGCTGGGACAGCTCATGTGCTGTCTGCACCGGTTGAGGATTTAAAGGCAGAAGTGCTGGAGCAGATTGGGATTGTCAGCGATGGCAGCGGTTTTTATGAAAAGATGTCACTTTATAAGAATCTCAAGGCCTATGCTTTGCTCTTTGGTGTTAAGATGGCAGAAGTTGATGAACTTCTCCGAAAAGTGGGGCTTTATGATAGCCGCAACAAGGTGGCTGAAAAACTATCTACGGGTATGAAGCAGCGCATGTTGCTGGTCCGAGCCTTGATTAATCGACCTAAACTGCTCTTCTTGGATGAGCCAACCAGTGGTTTGGATCCGTCAACCTCTCGCACCATTCATGAACTACTGCTGGAACTAAAAGCTCAGGGGACAACTATTTTTCTGACAACCCATGATATGCAGGAAGCTACCCTCTTGTGTAATCGCTTGGCCTTGCTAAGTAAAGGAAAATTAGTCGAAGTGGGCAGTCCGCATGAGATAATCCAAAAGTATAATACAGATAAGAAGGTTCGTTTAGAATATGAAGATTTGACGACGAAGACAGTTACCTTTGATGAACTGCAAGGAGGCTTGGATTTGTCCAATGTTATCAGTATTCATTCCTGCGAACCAACTTTAGAAGATGTTTTCATCACGTTGACAGGAGGTACCTTAAATGTCTAATAAATTAAAAGGTATGATTTGGCTGAGAGGTCAAGTGACGCTAGCTAATAAAAGTATTCTATTGCAGGTTTTCATGCCGATTTTCCTTATTTTTCTCTATAAATTTATTTTTTCTTTGAATGGAGCGGGTAAGGAAATTGGAGCGGATAAACTAGCTATTATGTTGCTTACGATCTCTCTGCCTTTCTCTCTAGCCATGTCTGTTGGAACACCCATTATTATAATCTTAGCTGAGGAAAGGGAAAAACGTAATTTGCAAAGTTTGCGCTTGGCTGGTGTGACAGCGGGTCAATACATTCTCTCTGCTTTAATCTGGCCAGCGATTATTGGGATTTTTTATATCGTTATTACCCCAATTTTGGTGGGAGCCAAGCTTTCTAATCAGGTATTCAGCTATAGTTTGGTTCTCTTATTGACCATGCTGGTCTTAATTTTCTTCTTTTTAATGGTTGGTCTGTTTTGTAAAAATCAGGTCATGGCACAATCTCTTAGTGTTCCAGCCATGCTCTTGGCGGCATTTATTCCTATGTTTTCAAATATGAGCGAGGATTTATTTAAGGTGCTGCGTTATAGTTTTATGGGCCTATTTACTAGCTATATGAAAGATTGGTCTCATTTCCATTTATGGAGCGGAGAATTTTTGGCTCTACTAGTTTGGCTGCTTCTTTTTTCAGGAATTTCTTTCTATTTGATGCGCCGTTTGCAAATCTTGGACGACTAATCTAGGTCGCTAGACTGATTTTTAGCACTCTTGAAAAAAGAGTGCTAATTTTTTGAGTTTTTGTCTTGACTTTGGTGTGGAAGAGTGTATAATAGAATCATGAGTTAGCACTCGAGGTGGTTGAGTGCTAATTGACAGCAGAATCTTGATTGGAGGTGATGCCGTGGTCACGGAGCGTCAAAATGAGATTTTGAATTTGATTATTGATATCTTTACCAAGACTCACGAGCCGGTCGGCTCCAAAGCCCTGCAGGATTCTATCAATTCCAGCAGCGCCACTATCCGCAACGATATGGCAGCTTTGGAAAAGCAGGGGCTTCTGGAAAAGGCGCATACGTCCAGCGGCCGTAAGCCGAGCGTGGCTGGTTTTCAGTACTTTGTCAAGCATTCTCTGTCCTTTGATCGTCTCGCTGAGAATGAACTTTATGAGGTTATCAAAGCCTTTGACCATGAGTTTTTCAACTTGGAGGACATTCTTCAACAGGCAGCAGACCTTTTGACCAAGCTCAGTGGATGCACGGTTGTTGCACTGGATGTAGAACCCAGTCGGCAGCGTTTGACAGCTTTTGACATCGTTGTGCTCAGTCAGCACACGGCTCTGGCGGTCTTCACCTTGGATGAGTCCAATACCATTACCAGTCAGTTTATGATTCCGCGTAACTTCTTAAAAGAAGACCTGGATAGGCTTAAAGGCCTAGTAAGGGAGCGGTTCTTGGGACAGACAGTGCTGGACATCCATTACAAGATTCGGACGGAAATTCCGCAGATTATCCAGCGCTATTTCACTACGACGGACAATGTCATTCAGCTTTTTGAGCATATCTTTGGTGATATTTTCAAGGAAAATGTGATTCTGTCTGGCAAGGTTCAGCTCTTGGAATTCTCAGACCTGACGGCCTATCAGTTTTTTGATGACCCGCAGAAAGTAGCCTTTGAGATTCGCGACAGTTTGGCTGAAGATCAGATGCAAAGCGTGCGCGTTGCAGACAGTAGAGAAAGCTGTTTAGCTGATTTGACACTGATTTCCAGCAAATTCTTGATTCCTTATCGAGGATTTGGGGTGTTGGCAGTTGTCGGTCCGGTTAATCTTGACTACCAACGGCTCGTCAGTCAGATGAATGTTGTCAATCGCGTGCTGACCATGAAGCTGACCGACTTCTATCGCTATCTGAGCAGCAATCACTATGAAGTCCATTAAATATAGTATAAATATTCCTAAAAAGGAGGTGCCTTGTGGCAAAACATAAACAAGAAGAACATCCAGAAGATGTGGAAGTAAAAGAGGAAGCTGTAGAAACAGCTGAACAAGCTGAATCAGCAAGCCCTGAAAAATCAGAATTAGAACTAGCTAATGAGCGAGCAGAAGATTTTGAAAACAAATATCTCCGTGCTCATGCAGAAATGCAAAACATCCAGCGACGAGCAAATGAAGAACGTCAGCAGCTGCAAAGATACCGTAGTCAGGATCTGGCAAAAGCTATCTTGCCTTCGATAGATAATCTGGAGCGCGCACTTGCCGTTGAAGGGCTGACAGATGATGTCAAAAAGGGGCTGGAAATGGTGCAGGAAAGTTTGATTCATGCTCTCAAAGAAGAGGGTATCGAAGAAATCCCAGCTGACGGAGCTTTTGACCATAACTATCACATGGCCATTCAAACCGTTCCAGCTGACGATGAGCACCCAGCTGACACTATCGCGCAGGTCTTCCAAAAAGGCTACAAACTTCATGACCGTATCCTGCGCCCAGCAATGGTAGTGGTCTATAACTAGGCTAGAAAACTCGAAAAATCTTGTCCGAGACGACAATAAACTATGAAGAAAGATAAAAAATTGTTCAGCTTTGCTTTTAACGAGCGAAGCGAACCAAAGACGATACTCTTCGCCGTGGCGCTATTCGCGCAAACTTTGAGACCTTAGGCTCAAAGTTTAGTCAAAGAGATTGATAAAGTCAAACTCTGACGGTGGCGCAGCCTAATAAGAGTATCAAAAAGAAAATAGAATATAAAATTTAAGGAGAAAAACACATGTCTAAAATTATTGGTATTGACTTAGGTACAACAAACTCAGCAGTTGCAGTTCTTGAAGGAACTGAAAGCAAAATCATTGCAAATCCAGAAGGAAATCGTACAACCCCATCTGTAGTGTCATTCAAAAATGGTGAAATCATCGTTGGTGATGCGGCAAAACGTCAAGCAGTAACAAATCCAGATACAATCATTTCCATCAAATCAAAAATGGGAACATCTGAAAAAGTAGCTGCTAACGGCAAAGAATACACTCCACAAGAAATCTCAGCTATGATTCTGCAATACTTGAAAGGCTATGCAGAAGAATATCTTGGTGAGAAAGTCAGCAAAGCGGTTATCACAGTTCCAGCCTACTTTAACGATGCGCAACGTCAGGCGACTAAAGACGCTGGTAAAATCGCTGGTCTTGAAGTAGAACGTATCGTCAACGAACCAACTGCAGCAGCCCTTGCTTACGGTCTTGACAAACAAGATAAAGAAGAAAAGATCTTGGTCTTTGACTTAGGTGGCGGTACCTTTGACGTTTCAATCCTTGAGTTGGGTGATGGTGTCTTTGATGTATTGGCAACTGCTGGTGATAACAAACTCGGTGGTGATGACTTTGACCAAAAGATTATCGACCACATGGTGGCTGAGTTCAAGAAAGAGAACGGCATCGACTTGTCAAATGATAAGATGGCGCTTCAACGCTTGAAAGATGCAGCTGAAAAGGCTAAGAAAGACCTTTCAGGTGTGACTTCTACTCAAATCAGCTTGCCGTTTATCACAGCTGGCGACGCTGGACCTCTCCACTTGGAAATGACTTTGACTCGTGCCAAATTCGACGATTTGACTCGTGACTTGGTAGAGCGCACTAAAGAACCAGTTCGCCGTGCTCTTTCTGACGCGGGCTTGAGCTTGTCAGAAATCGACGAAGTAATCTTAGTTGGTGGTTCAACTCGTATCCCGGCTGTTGTAGAAGCTGTTAAGGCTGAAACTGGTAAAGAGCCAAACAAATCTGTGAATCCTGATGAAGTTGTTGCTATGGGTGCAGCTATCCAAGGTGGTGTTATCACTGGTGATGTCAAAGACGTTGTCCTTCTTGACGTAACACCATTGTCACTTGGTATTGAAACAATGGGTGGTGTCTTCACTAAGCTGATTGACCGCAACACAACAATTCCAACTTCTAAATCACAAGTCTTCTCTACAGCAGCGGACAACCAACCAGCCGTTGATATCCATGTTCTTCAAGGTGAACGCCCAATGGCAGCAGACAACAAGACTCTTGGACGTTTCCAATTGACAGATATCCCAGCTGCTCCTCGTGGAATCCCTCAAATCGAAGTAACATTTGACATTGACAAGAACGGTATCGTATCTGTTAAAGCTAAAGACCTTGGAACTCAAAAAGAACAACACATTGTTATTCAATCTAACAGCGGCCTGACTGACGAAGAAATCGACCGTATGATGAAGGATGCAGAAGCGAATGCTGAAGCAGATAAGAAACGTAAGGAAGAAGTTGACCTTCGTAACGAAGTTGACCAAGCTATCTTTGCGACTGAAAAGACTATCAAGGAGACTGAAGGCAAAGGCTTCGACGCAGAACGTGACGCTGCCCAAGCTGCTCTTGATGAACTTAAGAAAGCGCAAGAAGACAATAACTTGGACGACATGAAAGCGAAATTGGAAGCTCTTAACGAAAAAGCTCAAGCACTGGCAGTGAAACTCTACGAGCAAGCTGCTGCGGCTCAACAAGCCCAAGCAGGAGCGGAAGGAGCTGAAAACGCAGGCTCAACTAAAGCAGACGACGATGTTGTAGACGGAGAGTTTACTGAGAAATAGGCGGTGAGACAGAACTAAAAATTGAAAGTTTTTAGTTCGTAGTCGAACCCCCGCGAGGATGATTAGGATTTTTGGGAGTCTGAAAGACGAACCTAAAATCCAATCAGCTACCGCGTCAAAAATTTTTCAAAAAATATTGTTTTGAAAATTTCACGTCGTAATGATAGGAAGAAATCCAGAGGTTGCAACCCAGCCTCTGTTTTTCGCTAAACTAGAGGGTGACGCTTATGAAGAAAGTGCTCTGTTTAATTTATCCTAATTTTTCACTTTATGAAGTAGTTAGTCTGACCAGTACTTTAGCTCTATCTTTTGGTGTTGAGGTTGATTATGTTGGTACAGATAGAAATGTTATAAGATCGGAAGATGGACTTCCCTGTCAACCTACTGGAACACTGGATGAAGTAGACATCGAAGACTATTCTTGTGTCATTTTGCCAGGAATGATAGATATTGTTCCTGCTCTGCATGATAAAAAATTGATTTCTTTCCTAAGAAGTTTGAAGCAGCAAGAAGTTTTAATTGCAGCTATTTCCTCAGCGCCCATTTTATTGGCGAAAGCAGGTTTATTGAAGGACAATAAATTTACTGGTGGGATTTGGCAAAACTTCTTTGACTATTTTGAATTTCTTCCACGGGAGAATTTCAAAGCTCAAGCTGTTCTGCAAGATAAGAATATCATTACAGCTGTTGGCTTTGCACATCAATCGTTTGCAAGAAAAGTTCTTCTTAGTCTAGGTTTGGTAGATAATGCTGACAATTATTTTAAAGAACGGAATCAGTATTCGGAAGATGACTTGATATTCACTTTATCCGATGAAGAGTTTGCTGAAATGAAGCATGGATTTGAAAATACCTTCTGATCGATATTTTCTAAAATTTAAAGAAAGGAACTGAACCCGACCTAAATTCTCAGAAAAAAGAAAAATCAGTCTAGGAGCATTGCTCCGTCGCCTGATTTCCTATTTTTCAGTCGAATTTTACGGTCTTGGTATCTTATATGAACAATACAGAATATTATGACCGTCTAGGTGTCTCTAAGAATGCTTCTCAGGATGAGATCAAGAGAGCCTATCGGAAATTATCTAAAAAGTACCACCCCGACATTAATAAGGAAGCTGGGGCGGAGGACAAATATAAAGAAGTCCAAGAGGCTTATGAAACGCTGAGCGACGAGCAAAAGCGGGCAGCCTATGATCAATACGGCGCAGCGGGAGCTAATGGTGGCTTTGGCGGCGGTGCAGGCGGCTTCGGTGGTTTTGATGGCTCCGGCTTTGGCGGCTTCGAAGACATCTTCTCTAGCTTCTTTGGTGGCGGTGCTTCGCGTAATCCTAATGCTCCGCGCCAAGGGGACGATCTTCAGTATCGTGTAAATCTCCGCTTTGAAGAAGCCATTTTCGGGGCTGAGAAGGAAATCAAGTATAACCGTGAAGCGACTTGTCATACCTGTGCAGGGTCTGGTGCCAAGCCAGGGACTAGTCCTGTTACCTGTGGCCGCTGTCATGGCTCAGGTGTCATTAATGTCGATACCCAGACACCGCTTGGCATGATGCGCCGGCAAGTGACCTGTGATGTCTGTCACGGCCGAGGAAAAGAAATCAAAAGTCCGTGTGAAACCTGTCACGGAACGGGTCATGAAAAGCAGGCCCACAGCGTCAAGGTGAAAATCCCTGCTGGTGTGGAAACTGGTCAGCAGGTTCGTCTGTCTGGCCAAGGTGAAGCAGGCTTTAATGGCGGTCCTTATGGAGACCTTTATGTCGTGGTCCAAGTTGAGTCGAGTGACAAGTTTGAGCGAGATGGCTCTACCATTTACTACAAGCTCAATCTCAACTTTGTCCAAGCAGCTCTTGGTGACAGTGTAGATATTCCAACTGTTCACGGGGATGTGGAGCTGAATATCCCAGAAGGAACACAGACTGGCAAGCGTTTCCGCCTGCGTGGCAAGGGAGCACCGAGTCTGCGTGGTGGAAGCATGGGTGACCAGTATGTTACTGTCAATGTTGTGACACCGACTGGCCTCAACGACCGTCAAAAAGCGGCCCTCAAAGAATTTGCGGAAGCTGGCAATATCTCGGTCAATCCTAAGAAAAAAGGCTTCTTCGACAAAATGAAAGATGCCTTGGAAGATTTGTAATCAGATAAAAAGGAGCAGCCTAATGCTGCTCTTTTTATGTTTTTTAGAAGGCCATTGGGCAAATGTAGTCAAAAAAGAGAGCCGCTTTGACCAGCCTTTTAATTAAAAGAAATTCGCTATAAAGAGCAAAGTGATTTTCTCTATTTACTTTTACAAAAATTAATTGTTTTTTTTAAGCAAAATCTATTGTAAAAATTTCCTAAAAGATATATGATA
This sequence comes from Streptococcus sp. DTU_2020_1000888_1_SI_GRL_NUU_041A, assembly GCF_032387735.1. Taxonomy (NCBI): domain Bacteria; kingdom Bacillati; phylum Bacillota; class Bacilli; order Lactobacillales; family Streptococcaceae; genus Streptococcus; species Streptococcus sp. DTU_2020_1000888_1_SI_GRL_NUU_041A. The sequence continues at coordinate 374,633 of NZ_CP135591.1, forward strand.
ATACTATATGTATAAAACGCATCTTTTTAGCCTGCTGGGGAGTTGGCTAGGGAGGTATTGGGAGATTAGCTTTATACATTTTAGGAAAAAGGGGATTTATAAAGTGAAACGTTTTGAAAAAGTGCAGGAGCGAATTCAGAAATATTCGATTCGCAAATTGTCTGTCGGTGTGGGTTCAGTTGCCATTGCAGCTCTGATTTTTGGGAGCTCTTTGTCCAGTTCGACAGTTGCTGCAGATGAAGTAGGAGGCGGTGCGACTGCTCACTATACTTATGTTGAAGAGCAAGAGCTAACAGATCAGGAAAAAGGGCTGATTAAGAAAGGTCTGCCTGAAAATCTGCAAACGGGGGAAAACTATTACCTGATTTATCGGAAGCAAGATGGGCAAACTGTCTTGCCGCGTACAGGAAATAATGGACAGCCGCTTCTCGGCTTATTTGCGGGAACGGCTATTTTGGCTGTCTTGGTATTCTCACGAAAGAAATCTGGCAAATTACTAGGAGTGCTTTTGCTAGGCAGCTTGGGACAGACTGTATTACAGTCTCCTCAAGCGTTTGCGCTAGAAAATCGGGCATTGCTTTCATATAACCGTCAAGTTGCGGTTTCGTCAACAGTTTCTGAAGCGGATGTGACCATTGCTGGCTATAACTATATCGGTTACTTTACCGCTTCTGATTTGCTGGCTTTGACAGGAACCAAGCCGGCCTCCTTATCAGCTGGCCAAGAAGCTCGAGGACAAGCAGAATTATCAGAAGCTGCAAAAGAGGATTCTGATTCTATTGATCGAGCTGCTCAGGGAGGGTTGCTGTATCAGCTGAACCCTGCTGCAAATGATTCAGGACAGTCAGGGAAGCTTCCAGCTCCTCAGCCATCCAATCCAACTATAGAGACGGCAAAAGGGGAAAGCTTACAAGAGCCAGCTTTGCCAGAGTACACGGGCGGCGTTAATGGCGAATCGCTAGTTCAAGCGGACAATCCTAGCTATACAATTTCGGAAGGCACGGCAGGAGATACAGCCCCGGTTGAGCCGGCCCTCCCAGAATACACGGGCAGTGTTAATGGTGAATCACTAGTTCAAGTGGAGAATCCAGACTACACTGCCCCAGTAGGCACAGCAGGAGATACAGCTCCAGTTGAGCCAACTCTACCAGAATATACTGGTGGTGTTAACGGCGAATCGACAGTTCAAGCGGACAATCCAGTCTATGATGCGCCAATTGGTACAGTTGGTGACATAGCCCCAGTTGAGCCAGCTTTGCCAGAGTACACTGGCGGCGTTAATGGTGAGTCAACAGTTCAGCCAGAACAGCCTAGTCTACATACAGACATCAAGCTAGAAACGATTGAACCTCAAGTTGTCAACAAGACAGATGATAGCAAGTATCTTGATGAGGAGACCACTGTCGATGGAACTCCAGGACGAAAAGAAATTGTAACCAGCTATGAAGTCTTGGACGGTAATCGCATATCGGAGCCACAAACAACTGAAAGAATCTTGCATGAAGCAGTTGATACAGTGGTCACTCGGGGTAGCAAGGCTCGAATCAATAAAGAAGAATTGAGCAAGCAGCTGGCTTTAGCAGCAGCTGTGGATCCAGCAGTTTACACCAATCAATCCTATCAGCAGCTACAAGCAATTAAGAATATGGCTACGACGGTTTATCAAACTTCGTCAAGTCAAGATGAAGTAGATGCGGGTGTTAACCAACTTAAGCAGGCTTTGGCCGACTTATTGGCCCTTAAAGCAGCACCAAATCTGACTGTTTCAGCGGTTAAGAAGGATGAATTGCAGAAATCGGTTCAGATTCAATACCAGCTGACGGACAGAGATCAATCCTTTAGTAGTGCTCAAGTTCGTCTGAAGAAAGATGGGCAGCTGATAGCAGAGCAGAATTTGACGGCCGGCCAGTTGACTGCTAGCTTCAGTAGTTTGGACTACTATACACCGTATAATATTGAGACGACTCTGTCCTATGACTTAGGAAATGGTTCTGAAAGTCAGGAATTAGCTCAAGAGACAGTCCAGCTTGACCTGAAGAAGGTGGAGCTCAAGTCCATCACTAATGTCTCCTTGATGAAGGTTGAGAATGGTCAGACAAAATTGATGCCTACTTTGGCTGAAAAACCAGCAAATCTGGACCAATATTACCTGCACTTTACATCAGACCAGTTCAAGGATACTGTCCTGCCGGTTACCTCTATTGAGGAAGTGGTCGTTAATAACCAGCCTGTCTTTAAGATCCAGGCTCAGCTGCCAGACTTGCTGCAAAGAAGCGCAACTGGTCTTCAAAACAGCTTTGATTTCTATCTGGAAAAGGCCAAGAAGCGTGAAGGAAATGTCTACTATGACTTCCAAGACCTTTTGGACGGCATCAAGGAAGATCCTTCTGGAACCTTTATTCTGGGCCGCAGTATCAGTGCTAAGCTGATTGACAAACCAGTCAACAGCAAGTCTTACCTGCAAGGTGAGTTCAAAGGCCAGCTGATTGGTGGGCAAAATGGTGAGCGCCATGCCATTTTAGACTTGGCGCATCCTCTATTTGATACGATTACTGGCGGAACGGTCAAGGATATTGACTTTAAGCGAGTCAATATGGTTTATCCAGATTCGCAAGCGGGCGATACAATTGCCACAATTGCTGCTCGCTTGAAGAATAAAGGAGTAATCGAAAACGTCAATGTCCAAGGATACTTGGAAGGAAGAGACCATATTGCTGGTCTGGTTAACAATATAGAAGGCCAATCTCGCGTTGAAAATGTTTCCTTTAAGGGTCGTATTAAGTCCAAGGGTGGAAACTCTGTTACAGCCGGTATCGCGGGAACTAATGCTATGTCCTTGGTGAAACGCGCTTATGTCGAAGCCGATATTTGGGTCAAAAGTGGTCAAAATGCAGGTATGCTGGTCGCTCAAAACTTCACTGACTATTCAGGTTCAGGCTGGGGTAACTGGGGCAGATTGATGCAATCAGTTGCCAAAGGTAAGTTAGAGGATGCGGGCTCAAGAAATGCGGCTGGTATCGCTGCTTCCATTTGGCCGTATGGAACCATCAATGACACAGTCAGCTATGCAACGGTAGTGAACGGTAAAGAGCTCTTTAGCTCAGATAATGAGATTACCGATGCTTGGATGGGACAAAAACTCCAAAACCTCTTTGGTGTTCAGGGACACAGCTCTGGGACCAAGACAGGTAAAGATGCCAAGTTCCGTCGCTTGACAGAAGCAGAAGCTGAGCAAAAAGTCAAGAGCTATCAGATCACGGCTCTTGAGCAAGCCAGCGCAAATGAAGTGACAACTGAGAAGCTAAATGCTGCTATCCTGAGAACAAGTACTTATCAAGATAAGCCAGGTTACAAGGCAGAAAATGAACAGCTTTATCAAAACCTAGAACGCTTTATGCCTTTCTACAATCAAGAATTCTTGATTCATGAGGCCAATAAGCTGGTGGATGCTGGTAAGGCGGGCGACCTGTTGACCAAGAAAGTTCTAGCGGTTCAAGCCCTGAAGGGCAATCAGTTTGTTGCTGGAGGAACGGATGCAGATAAGATCTTAGTCCATTTTGCAGACGGAAGCAAGACTATCTACAATCTTCAAAATCAAGCGCGATTTGAACAGACGGCTCTGCCGGAATATCAGATTGCAGAGCTTGGTACAGTCTATACTCCAAATCACTCAACGGCGGTCAAAGAAGACTTGCTGACTCAGCTGACTGAGCGCTTGAAGAGCTTTGAACTATACAGTGATGAAGTCTATCGTTCTGTTGGTCTGCCTAATGATAATGATAAGGTCAATAAAGTGAAGCGCCTCTTCTTGGATGAATCTCTGGCTGAGGTGAAAGCCAACTTGCAGGATATGCTTGGTAAGCTCCTGGCCAATGAATGGACAAGGTTCCATGCTGACAATCCAGCAGCCAACGAAGCTCTGAAAGCTAAAATCGAAGAGAACAAGACCGCTATCATGCTCGGTCTGACCTATCTCAACCGTTATTACGATCTCAAGTTTGGCGACTACAACCTCAAGGAGCTGGTGCTCTTCAAACCAGACTTCTATGGTGAAAAAGTGCCATTGCTGGATCGCTTGATTAAGATTGGTCGTTCGACAGAAAATCAACTGAAAGGGGCAGACAATGTCAATATGTTTGCGCGCCAGTTGAAGGCTGAGTCCAAATCTAGTGATTTGGTGGCTTACTTGGATTACAACCGACGCCTGCTGACTGACTTTGCGGATATGGATTCTTGGTTCAAGGATGCAACCCGAGGATTTATTCAGTTTGAAGAACGCCAGTCAGAAGTCGAGGAGATTAAGACGGCTAAGTATCGCGTCTTTGACAACCTCAACTCAGAGTACTTCAGCAACTATATCCTTCCTCTGCTAACCTTGAAGAATACGCGCTTAGCCATTCTGTCAAACTATAGCACCATGGCCTTTGTCAACAGAGACAAGCGCCGGTCATGGTCTGATGAACGATTTAATGCGCGCATCAAGGAAGTAGCGACCCAGCATCGAAATCACGTAGACACTTGGTACAAACTGCTCTCAGATAATATCAAGCCAAGAATGGTCAAGGAAAATGTAACGGCTGTATGGGATGGTTTCGATGTAGAAGGGCGTGGCTGGATTGATGTCAACGGAAATGATAATAAGGGCAATCCTTATGCACCATCCCGCGAGTTCTTTAACCTAGTTGGCGGCAGAGCTGGTGGCTGGTACAAGTCAAATGGCTACGGTGCCCATGCTGCTGGTTCAATCCGTGTGAACTTCGAGGCCTTTGACCTCTTGACGGAATATGGTGTGTCCGTCTTCACTCACGAACTCACCCACGTCAATGACAGAGATATTTATCTGGGCGGTCACGGCAGACGACAAGGTATCGGACCAGAAGGGTATGCCCAAGGTATGCTCCAGTCACCTGTTCCTGATCAGCCGGGCTGGGGTGCTTTGGGTCTCAATATGGCCTTTGATCGTCCAAATAATGGCAGCCTCATTTTCAATAGCTCGCCAAGTCTCTTCAAGAACCGAGCAGACATCGACCATTACATGAAGGGATATAATGATACCCTCATGCTGCTGGATTACCTTGAAGGCCAAGCGGTTGTAGATAAAGGAAATGAAGCAGCAGCCAAATGGTTCAAGAAGGTTGAACCGAAAGTTGTGGATCCTCGAACCCAATACGACGTCGTAAGAGAGTTGACGGCTGAGGAGAAAGCGAATATGTCTGTCTCATCTGTAGATGACTTGGTTGACCAAGGCTTGCTGTCTAACCGTGCGGTTGACAATCGAACCTATAATCCTGCTGACTATGACTCTAGTTACATTGCGATCGACTTTATGACGGGTATCTATGGCGGCGGCCAAAACAATACTGGAGCGCCAGGCGCCTTGATGTTCAAGCATAATACCTTCAGAATCTGGGGTTACTATGGCTATGAAAAAGGCTTTGTAAGCTATGCTTCCAATAAACACCGTAAGACAGCCAATGAGCAAGGTGTGACTGGTTTGAGCGATAACTTTATCATCAAGCAAATTTCTGAAGGCGAATTTGAAACCATGGAAGCCTTCAAGAAAGCTTACTTCAGAAAAGTTGTGGATAAAGCACAAAGCTCAGGTATTAAGCCGGTGACTGTCAACGGAAAAGTCTATACGACTTATGAAGAGTTGAAAGCTGGCTTTGCAGAAGCTGTTGACAAGGATCTGAAGAAGTCTCGTGTCGATGAACGGGCAACCAAGGACTTCAAGTATGCTGTCTTTACACAATTGCTGAAGAACACCAACAGCTTTATGGATGAAAACTCCATTTGGGGTTCCTAAGAAAAAGTGTTAGATTTGCTGCACGTGTAACTGCAAATAATGACCTTTAGAAATATGCGATAAATAACCCATTTGAATTTGTTCTGTTTGTGTCGTCACTGACAGTCTGATTCAGATGGGTTATTTTGTTGCATGATGGCAAGCCGGAACAGAAAAAAACCTGATTCTTAAACGATATTTTTCAAAAAAATCTGTCCCCAGACAGTTCCTGCTTTTAGGGCTTGCTGGGGGCTTTTTTTCCTGCTAAAATAAACACATGACACGTTATAAAGCTATTATTTCCTATGATGGTTATAACTTTGCTGGTTTTCAGCGACAGCCTCATGCCAGAAGTGTTCAGGAAGAGATTGAAAAGACCCTGACCCGTATCAATAAAGGCCAGCCTGTGGTGATTCATGGAGCGGGCCGGACCGACAGCGGTGTCCATGCTCTGGGCCAGGTGCTGCATTTTGATTTACCAGAAGAGCGGGATGAAGAGAAATTGCGTTTTGCCTTGGATACCCAGACGCCGGAAGATATTGATTTTATTAGTGTGGAGCAGGTGTCGAACGATTTTCATTCTCGCTACAATAAGCACAGCAAGACCTATGAATTTTTGGTGGATATCGGCCGGCCTAAAAATCCTATGATGCGCCATTATGCCACGCATTATCCTTATCCGTTGGAGCTGAGTCTGATAGAAGAAGCGATTGCTCAGTTAGAGGGGACGCATGATTTTACAGGCTTTACAGCTTCTGGGACCAGCGTGGAAGACAAGGTTCGGACCATTACCGAGGCCAAGGTTCGCTATGATGCAGAGCGTAAATTTCTGGTCTTTACTTTTTCGGGCAATGGCTTTCTCTACAAGCAGATCCGCAATATGGTCGGCACCCTGCTCAAGATTGGCAATAAGCGCATGCCGGTGGAGCAGATTCAGAGGATTTTAGCGGAGAAAGACCGCCATCTGGCAGGACCAACAGCCGGTCCAAATGGCCTTTATCTAAAGGAGATTCGTTATGAAGAATAAGTTGATTTTAGCTCTTTCGGGCAATGATATTTTCAGCAGCGGCGGGCTCCATGCTGATTTGGCTACCTATACGGTCAATGGTCTGCATGGTTTCGTAGCTGTGACTTGCCTGACGGCTATGACTGATAAGGGATTTGAGGTCATTCCAGTTGAGGAAGAGGTTTTTGCCCAGCAGTTAGCCAGTCTCAAGGCTGTTCCTTTTTCTGCTATTAAGATAGGACTTTTACCCAATCTGGAAATAGCAGAGCAGGCATTGGCTTTTGCCAAGCAACATGCAGATTTACCAGTAGTGCTGGATCCTGTTCTGGTCTGCAAGGAAAATCATGACTTGGAAGTCAGTGCGCTGAGAGAAGAAATCATCAAGTTTTTCCCTCATGTCAGCATCATTACGCCAAATCTGGCAGAAGCTCAGCTATTGACCCAAAAAGAAATCAAAAGTCTGAAGGATATGCAGGCTGCAGCCAAGGAGCTCTATGATTTGGGAGCCAAGCATGTAGTGATAAAGGGTGGCAATCGCTTGAGCAAGGAGCGGGCGGTGGATGTTTACTATGACGGCCGAGAGTTTGAGGTCATTGAATCGCCAGTGCTGGCCAGCAACAATACCGGAGCGGGCTGCACATTTGCTTCCAGCATTGCCAGTCAGCTGCTTCTAGGCAAGTCTCCACTTGCAGCAGTTCAATTGTCTAAAGATTTTGTTTACCGAGCGATTCAGCGCTCAGATCAATATGGGGTAGTTCAGTATGAGAAATAATCAAGTTAAAAAATTAGTTATCTTAGCTTTCATCACAGCACTGTCTGTGCTTTTGGGGAATTTTGTGAAAATCCCAACGGCGACTGGCTTTTTGACCTTGTTGGATGCAGGGATTTATTTTACAGCCTTCTACTTTGGCCGCAAGGAAGCGGCTATTGTCGGAGGCCTTTCAGGCTTTTTGATTGATATGATTGCCGGCTATCCTCAGTGGATGATTTTCAGCCTGATTTGCCACGGACTTCAGGGGTTCTTTGCTGGCTTTGAGGGCAAGAGTCGCTATCTTGGTCTGGTCTTGGCCGCAGCGGCTATGGTCGGTGGCTATGCCCTCTTTGGTAGTATCATGAATGGTGTCGGGGCTGCCCTAGCCGAAATCTCAAGTAATTTTATGCAGAATGCATTTGGTTTAGCAGTCGGTTTTGCCCTCTACAAAGCCTTCCCAGAGAGTTTGAAAAAGACGGTCGCAGTGAAATAAACGAGGTGAGACATGGACTTAGCTAAGATTGGAGCGGGAACTCGTCAGATTGTTCTAGATGTTTTGGACAAAGCTGCCTTGGTCGAGGGAGATATTTTTGTTCTGGGTCTATCCTCCAGCGAGGTTGTCGGAGGCCATATCGGTCAGAATTCCAGTCTGGAAGTCGGACAGGTCATTGTCAAAACCATACTGGATATCTTAGAAGAGAAGGGTATCTTTCTAGCAGTTCAGGGATGTGAGCATCTCAATCGCGCCCTCGTAGTCGAAAGAGCCTTGGCGAACAAGAAGGATTTGGAAATTGTCAATGTTCTGCCTACTCTTCATGCTGGAGGCAGCGGTCAGCTAGCGGCTTTTCAATACATGAAGGATCCTGTTGAGGTGGAGTTTATCGTTGCTCAGGCGGGGCTGGATATTGGCGATACGGCTATCGGCATGCATGTCAAGCATGTGCAGATTCCTATCCGACCGATTCTCAAGGAATTGGGAGCTGCCCATGTCACAGCTTTAGCCAGTCGTCCCAAGCTAATTGGCGGCGCTAGAGCGGCCTATACAGAGGATAAGATCAGGAAGGGATAAAAGGAAAAATAATTTTGAAAAAAACTCTAATTATGCTATAATGGGTTGTATTCAATAAATTTTAAGGAGAAATGACAGAATGTCTGTATCATTTGAAAACAAAGAAACAAATCGCGGTCTTTTGACTTTTAGTATCAGTCAAGAGAAAATCAAGCCTGCCTTGGACCGTGTATTTAACTCAGTAAAAAAAGATATTGCTGTACCAGGTTTCCGTAAAGGTCACCTTCCACGTGCTATCTTCAACCAACGTTTTGGTGAAGAAGCCCTCTACCAAGATGCGTTGAACGCTCTTCTTCCAGAAGCATACGAAGCGGCTGTCAAAGAAGCAGGTATCGAAGTAGTTGCTCAGCCTCAGTTTGATGTCGAGTCTATGGAAAAAGGCCAAGACTGGGTCATCAAAGCTGAAGTAGTCACTAAGCCAGAAGTTAAGCTGGGTGCTTACAAAGACTTGGAAGTAACTGTTGAAGCTACTAAAGAAGTGACTGACGCTGAAGTAGATGAGCGCATTGAGCGTGAGCGTAACAACTTGGCTGAGTTGGTTCTCAAAGAAGGTCCAGCAGCTGACGGTGATACAGTTGTGATTGACTTTGTTGGATCTGTTGACGGCGTTGAATTTGACGGCGGCAAGGGTGACAACTTCTCACTTGGACTGGGCAGCGGCCAATTCATCCCAGGATTTGAAGAGCAGTTGGTTGGCCACAGTGCAGGTGAAACAGTGGATGTTGTCGTAACTTTCCCAGAAGACTATCAAGCAGAAGACTTGGCAGGCAAGGAAGCTAAGTTTGTGACAACTATTCACGAAGTTAAAGAAAAAGAAGTTCCAGCATTGGACGACGAACTTGCAAAAGATATCGACGAAGAAGTTGAAACTCTTGACGAGCTGAAAGAAAAGTACCGCAAAGAATTGTCAGAAGCTAAGGAAACAGCATATAAGGATGCGGTAGAAGCAGCAGCTATTGATCAAGCAGTAGCAAATGCTGAAATCGTTGACTTGCCAGCAGAAATGGTCCACGAAGAAGTGCACCGTGCTGTTAATGAATTCTTGGGCAACATGCAACGCCAAGGAATCTCACCTGACATGTACTTCCAAATCACTGGAACTACTCAGGAAGACCTGCACAAGCAATACGAAGCAGATGCTGAGTCACGCACTAAGACAAACCTTGTCGTAGAAGCAGTTGCTAAGGCAGAAGGTTTTGAAGCTAGCGCAGAAGAAATCGAAGCAGAAGTAACTTCATTGGCTACAGACTACAACATGGAAGTAGAACGTGTTCGTCAATTGCTGTCAGAAGACATGCTGAAACACGACATTGCTATCAAGAAAGCTGTTGAAGTGATTACAAGCACTGCGAAAGTGAAATAAGCTTCATCATTCAAAATGAAATCATTTGAAACTAGTGTTTAAATGCACTAGTTTCTTTTTGTACTTGTTCCGTGATTTTTCCTGGATTTTCTTTTGACGAAAATAGAAATTTATCGTACAATAGAAAGTAGCGAAAAATTGCAAGAGGGCGACAAGCCTTTACTTAATCTTAAAGGAGATCAACTTTGGAATTAGAAGTATTTGCTGGACAGGAAAAAAGTGAGCTTTCTATGATTGAAGTGGCGCGTGCCATTTTGGAAGCCCGCGGCCGCGACCATGAGATGTATTTTAATGATCTGGTCAATGAAATTCAAAACTATCTGGAAAAATCAAACAGTGAGATTCGTGATGCTCTACCTTTATTCTACACAGAACTCAATGTAGACGGCAGCTTTATTCCGCTGGGAGATAATAAATGGGGCCTGCGTTCATGGTATGCAATCGACGAAGTGGATGAAGAAATCATCGCCTTGGAAGAGACTGATGAGGACGACGCACCTAAGAAACGTAAGAAGAAACGCGTCAATGCCTTTATGGATGGCGATGAGGATGCCATTGACTACAGCGATGACGATCCAGAAGATGAGGACGGCTACGAAGCAGATCCGGCTCTCTCGTACGACGAGGAAAATCCAGATGATGAGAAGAATGAAGTGGAAGCTTACGATGCTGAAATCAACGAAATCGCTCCAGATGACCTAGGTGAAGAAGTCGAACTCAACGAAGAAGATGACGACTACTCTGACGAAGACACGGAGACCGAAGAGGAAGAATAAATCAACCAAAAGAAACAAGGGACGAAATCCCTTGTTTCTTTTAATATTCCTTGAAATATAAGTTCGGAAGGTGTAGAATACTAATAAAATTTAATAAAGAAAAGATGGAGGTATGCTGCTATGAAATTTGTCATTGATAAGAGTCTGGGTGAACTAGGCATAAAAAGTGTCGTTATCGGGATTGCCAAGAATGTTAATCCGCATGCAGAACCGTCTGCCTCATTTCTAAAAAAGAAAAAGGAAATGGAAGACTGGGCTCTGGCCTGCGACTTGGATGAGGTGCTTGAGTCGCCAGTGGTTCAAGGTTATATAGAAATACTGCAGCGTGTAGGTCGCAGTGTTAAGAAAAATCCTCCGACTGTTCCCGCTCTGATTCGCAATATCCAGCACCGCGGATCGCTCCCTCATATTAATAGCATTATTGATATTTATAATGTCGAAGCCCTGCATTCTCTACTGGCTATTGGTGGGCATGATTTTGATAAGATTGAAGGTCAGATAGAATTCACCGTAAGCCAAAAGGAAGATGTTTTTCTGCCTATTTTGTCCAAGGAGAAGCATGTTGCTGAGACGGACTATGTCTATCGGGATGCTAAAGGCATTTTGGCTTGGCTGGATGTACGTGACAGCGAGTATTATAAGTTTGATGAGGAGACCAAGGATGCCATTTTCATCATTCAGGGGAATGCCAATACCTCTGTCGAAATGCGTCTGGAAGCCTTGGAGCGAATCCGACACGATTTAGCAGAGTGCATGCCCGATGTAGAATTCGAAACACATGTCATTAGTATTGAGGAAAATTAACTGGAAGAGGTTTTCCAATTTTGATTTTCACTGACTAGCTGCTTCCTGTTTTCAGGGAGCTTTTTTTGCATGCTGTTCTCTTTCTTCTGTCAGAGTTATGGTTGAAAATGAGTACAGTTAGCTTTTCTGAGAATAGGAGACATTACTCAATAAAAAATGGTATAATAAACAAAGAAAAGGAGCGTGCTATGACAGAAACACTATTAGAAGCTAAATCAATCAGCAAAAAATATGAGGATGAGTATGTCCTGCAGAATACGGTTCTAAAAATTGATCAGGGGCAGTTTGTAGCAATCTTGGGTCACAGCGGCTCAGGAAAGTCAACGATGCTTAATATCCTATCTTCTCTACTGAAACCAAGTTCTGGACAGGTCTTATACAAAGGAAAGGAGATAGGTCAGCTGAGCAAATCAGCAGTGGCCAAGTTTAGGAGAGAAGACATTGGTTTGGTCTTTCAGCACTACATGCTAATTCCTAATCTGACAGTGGAGGAGAATATTCAGCTGGGCAGCAAGTATGCCGCAGAGGCAGCGGACCTAGAAGAATTGGCTTCGCTATTGGGGATTGAGAAACTTTTGAACAAATATCCTCATCAGCTGTCGGGTGGTGAGCAGCAGAGGGTCTGCATTGCCAGAGCTGTTATAAAGAAACCAACTATTTTGTTTTGTGATGAGGCGACGGGTGCTCTGGACAGCGAAAACAGTAAGAACATTATCGTTTTATTGCATGCTATCAAGCAAACCTACGGAACCAGTATCCTTTTTACGACACATAATCGAGAAATTGCGAGAACAGCTGACCGAATACTGCTCTTAGAAGATGGCCGTATTGTTAGGGACGACATGAATATGGAGAAGCTATCGCCGGATCAAATGAGTTGGGAGATTTAATATGGATTTGCTGTTTAAATATCTATCCAAAGACTTTTTTGCTAAGAAGACCATAGTGTCTATTCTATCTCTGATTTTAATATTCATTTCCTTTATGTACTTCTTCGTTCATTTCGCGATTGATGCCAATTTACTTCATTTAGGTGGAGAGCAATTATCAGGCAATGAGGCTAATTATTTCACAGCTTTGAAAAGTAATCAACTCTTAATCAGAAACATTACTGTCGCCATGGTCGTCATCTTCTCCCTCATTTTATCCTTATTCATCAGAGGAACGCTCCAAAGAAATAGAGTACAGCTGGCCCAGCTGATGTCCCTTGGCTTTTCTTTCTCCAGTGTGCTGGCAAGCTATGCGCTATTAATCTGCGGGTTATCCGTGGTCAGTTCCTTGATTGGCTTAGCCTTAGGCTTCTGGGGATCTGATATCCTCCTTTCTGCGAATAGCCAGACCTATCTCGTTCAAGGATTGAGTAAAGGAGTTTCTCTACAGTCGGTTATGACGGGAACCCTCTTCCTAAGTCTTTTACTAGGAGCTCTTACTTATCTGGCAGGACTGACGGTGAGAAAGACAGATCTGGCTCTAATGATGAAACAGACTGACGGGAAAAGCATCCGTCCTGGTTTGATAGAGAAGCTGATTCAAAAGCTGCCTATGAAGCATAAATTCAAATTTAAGCTAACTCTAAGTCATTTTAGCACCTTAGGTCTCTTGTTGATTGCTATCGTTACGTTTAGCATCATGTTCGTCTTAAGCCTGTCTCTTACTTTTAGCTCCTCTAAAATCCTTGAATCTCAGAAGGCCGGTCGGCACTATTCTTATGAGATCAGCTATGATAACTACCGAAAGGAGGAGGCTGAGTCAGCTTCAGATTCTGTAACCTATCTGAGATACGATGTTGATCTAATGATAAAAGGCGAAATTATAGCCTATCAGGCCCTTTCACTTACAAGCCAAAATGACTTGTTTCAGCTGATTGGCAGTAAGGGAGAAATTCTAGATCCCACACAAGGTGTCTTCGTAAACCCTGAATTGCGGGAGAATTACGGCCTTAAAGTTGGGGATACTCTAGAGTTAAGAGTAAAGGGAAAGCGGCATCAGATAAAGATAGCTGGATTTGCGGAGAATGCTGATTTAAAGACGATATATATTCCAAGAGACCAAGCATCCGCTATGGTAAATGAAGCTGACAATCGTTTTAATGGCAGATTGACCAATAAGCCTCAAGAAAAAGGTGAAGGAAAAGTTCGCTCCCTAGAGGAAAAATTATCAGCTGTACAAAGAAGTCAGACCGCCAACAAAGCAAGCGCTATTATCAACCAAAGTATCGGTGTCATAACGGGATGTTTATTGATTTACCTAGCAGTGTTTATTGGCTTGAATGGTAATATGAAGACTCTATTGATGTTTGATTTACTAGGATATGAGGAGAGAGAGGTTTATCGTATCCTGCTTAACCCCTACATTGTGATCAGCAATCTACTTTTCTTGCTCACTCTGCCTGTGGCCATCTATGCTGCAAGGAATATCCAGATTATGACTTCTCTTCAGACAGGGGACTATATGCCATTCCAGCTCAACTGGATTACCTTTGTTTATATGTTTGTTATCTTGAATGCCCTGTGTTTTATTATTAGATTTTTATTTATTCAAAAGGTTAAAAAAATCAGGGATGATAATCGGCAGGCAGAATTCTTATCAGAATGGTGAGAAACAGCATGAAGATTCTTAAGATAAGAAGTCGGAAAGCTTAAAAGGAATCCGACACGATTTAGCAGAGTGCATGCCCGATGTAGAATTTGAAACACATGTTATTAGTATTGGTGAAAATGGATGAAAACCGAATGAAATCATTTGACAATTTTTTAGGTTTGCGATATTATACTGTTCGGGCACCTCTTTTAGAGGTCAGAGCTTCCTGTGTTCAGGGAGCTATTTTTCTTTTTCAGACAGATTATGGAAAATCCTCCTCTAGATAAGATTCCAGAAACGACGTGGTTGCTGGAGTGAATAGTTTTATGAAAAGGAGCACGTATGTCAACTAAATATATTTTTGTCACCGGCGGTGTAATTTCTTCTATCGGGAAAGGGATTGTGGCAGCTAGCTTGGGCCGGCTTTTGAAGAATCGCGGTCTCAAGGTTACGATTCAGAAATTTGACCCATATATCAATATTGATCCCGGAACCATGAGCCCTTACCAGCATGGGGAAGTGTTTGTGACAGATGATGGAGCTGAGACGGATCTGGATTTGGGGCATTATGAGCGTTTTATTGACATCAATCTCAATAAATACTCCAATGTCACCACTGGTAAAATCTATAGCGAAGTCCTACGCAAGGAGCGTAAAGGCGAGTATCTGGGAGCGACGGTCCAAGTCATTCCACATATTACAGATGCTCTCAAGGACAAGATCAAGCGGGCAGCACGGACGACGGACTCGGATGTGATTATCACAGAGGTCGGTGGCACAGTGGGCGACATCGAGTCTCTTCCTTTTTTAGAAGCTTTGCGCCAGATGAAGGCGGATGTCGGAGCAGACAATGTCATGTATATCCATACGACCCTCCTGCCCTATCTCAAGGCAGCCGGTGAAATGAAGACCAAGCCGACTCAGCATTCTGTCAAAGAGCTGCGAGGTCTGGGGATTCAGCCTAATATGCTGGTCATCCGCACAGAGAAGCCGGCTGGACAAAATATCAAAAACAAACTGGCTCAATTCTGTGATGTGGCGCCGGAGGCGGTCATTGAGTCGTTGGATGTGGAGCATCTTTACCAAATTCCTCTCAATTTGCAGGCCCAAAAGATGGACCAAATCGTCTGTGATCATCTGAAGCTAGATGTGCCGGCAGCGGATATGACTGAATGGTCAGCTATGGTAGAGAAAGTGATGAGTCTGGAAAAGCAGGTCCGAATTGCTCTTGTGGGTAAGTATGTCGAGTTGCCAGATGCCTATATTTCAGTTGTTGAAGCGCTCAAGCATGCAGGTTATGCCAATGATGCGGAGGTTAAGATTGACTGGATTGATGCGAATCAGGTAACGGCCGAAAACGCCACAGAGCTTCTTGGAAATGCGGATGGGATTATCGTTCCGGGTGGCTTTGGTCAGAGAGGAACTGAGGGTAAGATTCAGGCAATTCGCTATGCGCGTGAGCAGGATGTACCTATGTTGGGGATTTGCTTGGGCATGCAGTTAACCTGTGTCGAATTCGCCCGTCATGTCCTAGGGCTGGCAGATGCCAACTCAGCAGAGCTCAATCCAGACACACCGTATCCGATTATTGACCTCATGCGTGATCAGATTGATGTCGAAGACTTGGGTGGGACGCTGAGGCTGGGGCTCTATCCTTCTAAACTTAAGCATAATTCTAAAGCAGCAGCAGCTTACGACCATCAAGAAGTCGTGCAGCGCCGTCACCGTCATCGCTATGAGTTTAACAATGCTTTCCGCGAGCAGTTTGAGGCGGCAGGATTTGTATTTTCTGGAGTTTCACCAGACAATCGCTTGGTCGAAATAGTGGAAATCCCAGAAAATAAATTCTTCGTAGCCTGTCAGTATCACCCAGAGCTTTCCAGCCGCCCGAACCGACCTGAAGGTCTTTATACAGCCTTTGTCACAGCAGCGGTAGAAAAGAGCTCGGAGAGATAGACCTGCTTTTTCTAGGATAAGCGATTTTTCTAGAGAAATGTTATAATGAAAGCAAAAGGAGGGAAGAAGATGTTTCTAAACATTTTAGCTAGTATTCGTACTAATAATTTCCAAGATGAGCATTGTGTAGAAAAAATCCAAGCTCTCTGGCAGGAACAAGAGGGGGCTGTGAAAGAAGCTTTTGCTGAAGGGGAACCGGTCTATGCTGTCTATCATGACTATGCCAGTGATTACAAAGGAGACTACAGTCTCTCTATCTGCCGTTTGACAGATGGGGAAGTCTATGATTTTGATACATCCGAGCAGACCTATCAAGTATTTGAGGCTGATAAGGAGGATCCTCAAGCGATTCTTCATGCTTGGCAGAGGATTTGGCAGGCAGAAGAAACAGGTGAGCTTCATCGGGACTATACTATTGACTTTGAAAAATACGATCCCGACCAAACTGTGGCTGTCTTTATTGCGACTCAGCAACCTTGAGTTTTCTGTGTTCCTTCCGTAGCTTCATTTTCGCTTAGATTTTCCAATTTTACTGATTGAGTAGAAAGTTGATTTTTTGAAATAAACTAAAAAATTTTCTTGACAAGCCTTAGCTGTCCTGTTATACTAGTAAGGTACTCAATCGCGGGGATGGCGGAATTGGCAGACGCGCAGGACTAAGGATCCTGTGACCGCTTTAGGTCGTGAGGGTTCAAGTCCCTCTCTCCGCATCAAGTAAGCTGGCTTCGGTCAGCTTTTTCTTTTTGCAATAGAGACGCTTAAAAAGGCTGAGTGTCTCCCTGTAATTCTTTAAAATTTCAGGAAAAACTAGCAATTTTAGTGAAAAAGTGATAAAATAAACAATGTAAGTGGTTTAACCACAAAAAATAAGAGGAGGCCTGATAAGAATGGCAATCGTTTCAGCAGAAAAATTTGTCCAAGCAGCTCGTGACAATGGTTACGCAGTTGGTGGATTCAACACAAACAACCTTGAGTGGACTCAAGCTATCCTGCGTGCGGCAGAAGCAAAGAAAGCACCAGTGCTTATCCAAACTTCAATGGGTGCTGCTAAATACATGGGTGGCTACAAAGTTGCTCGTAACTTGATCGCTAACCTTGTAGAATCAATGGGCATCACTGTACCAGTTGCGATTCACTTGGACCATGGTCACTACGAAGATGCACTTGAGTGTATTGAAGTTGGTTACACTTCTATCATGTTTGATGGTTCACACCTTCCAGTAGAAGAAAACCTTAAATTGGCTAAAGACGTTGTTGAAAAAGCACACGCTAAAGGTATCTCAGTAGAAGCTGAAGTTGGTACTATCGGTGGTGAAGAAGACGGTATCATCGGTAAAGGTGAATTGGCTCCAATCGAAGATGCTAAAGCAATGGTTGAAACTGGCATCGACTTCTTGGCAGCAGGTATCGGTAACATCCACGGCCCATACCCAGCAAACTGGGAAGGTCTTGACCTTGACCACTTGAAGAAATTGACAGAAGCTCTTCCAGGCTTCCCAATCGTATTGCACGGTGGTTCAGGTATTCCTGATGACCAAATCCAAGCAGCTATCAAACTTGGTGTTGCGAAAGTTAACGTTAACACTGAATGCCAAATCGCATTCGCTAACGCAACTCGTAAATTTGCTCGCGACTACGAAGCAAACGAAGCAGAATACGACAAGAAGAAACTCTTCGACCCACGTAAATTCTTGGCTGACGGTGTAAAAGCTATCCAAGCATCAGTTGAAGAACGTATCGACGTATTCGGTTCAGAAGGTAAAGCTTAAGAAGCTTGATATATTTTTAAAAAAGTTTATCCGAAAGGATAAGCTTTTTTTGTATTATGACAATTGGACAAATAAAGAACAAATAATATTTTTCTTACAATCTAATAAAAAAATCTTGACAGACTAGATGATGAGGAGTAAAATATTAACCAGTTAATTAACTAGTTAATGAGTTTAATAAGTTGTTAAAAATTGAGTTTCTGCTATATTTTATAGAAAAAATATTTAGATGATTTCTTTGGGGGTATATTATGAGTTAATTGTAAATTGTGATAAGTTTTAGCGAATTCTGTATAATCAAAAAAGAAAGTGATATTCAATGGAAAAAAATAAGAAATACTTAACAGGAATTGTTGTCATTGCTACTGTGGGTCTTTTTGCTCATCAGCTAGGTTATTATCAGGCAAACAGTTCGATTAAAAAATCCAATCGAGTTAGCTATATTGATGGTAAGCAAGCTGTTCAAAAGTCTGAGGAGTTAACGCCTGACGAAGTAAGCAAAAAAGAGGGGATTAACGCGGAGCAGATTGTTATCAAGATTACTGATCAGGGTTATGTCACTTCTCATGGTGATCACTATCATTATTATAATGGGAAAGTTCCATATGATGCTATTTTCAGCGAAGATCTTTTGATGAAAGATCCCAACTATCAACTTAGGACTGAGGATATTGTCAATGAAGTCAAGGGTGGATATGTTATCAAGGTTAATGGGCAATATTATGTTTATCTGAAAGATATAGCTCGTGCGGATAATATTCGCAGTAAGGAAGAGATTAATCGTCAAAAGCAGGAACATGGTCATAATGTTACGAAAATAAGCAATGAAGTAGCAGCAGCTAGAGCTCAAGGCCGTTATACAACAGATGATGGCTATGTTTTTAATGCTTCAGACATTATTGAGGATACGGGAGATGCCTATATCGTACCTCATGGTAATCATTTTCACTATATCCCAAAGAGTGATTTGTCGCCTAGTGAGCTAGCTGCAGCTCAAGCTTACCTATCAGGTAGAGGAAAAGTAGCTAGTACTGTAGTCAGCCGTTCGTATAATAATGGAAACGGTGGCTGGATACAGACACAACCTACTTTTACTCAAATTTCAAACAACTATCAACCGAGTCAAGGAGAAGATGTTAAGGGTCTCCTTCAGCAACTTTATAATCTTCCACTTAGTCAGCGTCATGTTGAATCAGATGGCTTGATCTTTGATCCAGCACAAATTACTAGTCGAACACAAAATGGAGTAGCAGTGCCACATGGTAATCATTATCACTTTATTCCTTATACACAAATGTCGGCATTGGAAGAAAAGCTTGCTCGGACAATTCCTCTTATAAGTCAGCCTAATAAACCTATGTTAGGATTGACACCTTATAGACCTATACCAACTCCGATACTAACTCCATCTCAACCAGCTTTAAAACCGATTCTTCCTCCAAAGTTAAATTTGGAACATGCGGATTCATTGGATAAGGATTTAATCCAGCAGGTTGTTAGGAAAATAGCTGACGGTTATGTGCTAGAGGATAAAGGAGTGTCCCGCTATCTTTTAGCTAAAGACTTGCCTAAAGAGATTATTACAGCGATTGAAAATAAATTGGCGAAGCAGAAAAGCATACCTCATGTCCTGCAAGCTAAGAAAGAATCAGTTGAACCGAAAGATCAAGAGTTTTATGATAAGGTATATGGTCTTCTGACTCAGACCCATCAGCAATTGCTAGAAAATAAGGGACGTTTGTCAGATTTTCAAGCCTTGGATGATTTAGTGAAGCGTTTGAATGATGAAACAAGTGATAAGGTGCAATTAATTGATGACTTATTAGCATTTCTTGCGCCTATCAATCATCCAGAACGTCTAGGCAAAGCAAATTCACAGATTGAGTATACTGAAACCGAAGTTCGAGTAGCCCAGCTAGCTGACAAATATACGACATCTGATGGATATATCTTTGATGCGCGCGATATTATCAGCGACGAAGGAGATGCTTATGTAACCCCTCATATGGGACACAGTCACTGGATAGGAAAAGATAGTCTTTCAGCTAAAGAAAAAGCAGCTGCTCAGACCTATACTAAAGAAAAAGGTCTGCTTCCACCTGCACCAACAGATGATTCCAAAGCCAATCCAAGTGGAGAAAGTGCGTCTGCTATCTACGAACGTGTTCAAGGAGAGAAACGGATACCGCTCGTTCGTCTGCCTTACAATGTTGAGCATACTGTAGCAGTAAAAAATGGTAATCTGATTATCCCTCATAAGGATCACTACCACAACATCAAATTTGCTTGGTTCGATGATAAGACTTACCGAGCTCCTAATGGCTATACATTAGAGGATTTATTTGCAACTATCAAGTATTATGTTGAACATCCAGATGAGCGACCACAGTCTAGCGATGGATGGGGGAATGCAAGTGATCATGTTTTAGGTAAAAAAGATGACAAGGAGGATGCTGTTAGCCCAGAGAAACCTCAAGAAGAAGTTGAAGAGGAAACACCAACTGAGCCAGAAGTACCTCAAGTTGAAACTGCTAAAGTAGAAGCTAAGTTGCAAGAGGCGGAAGACTTACTTGAAAAGACGACGGATCCAAGTTTGAAATCCAATGCAACTGAGACCTTAACAGGATTGCGAAATAATCTTAATTTAGGGACTATGGATAATAATAACATCATGGCAGAAGTAGAAAAACTGTTAACCTTGTTGAAATCAGCTGTTTCAACACCTGCTACTAATACAGAAACAACACCTTGATTTTTATCTGTTTTTAGATATGAATGTTTTATTGATAAATAAAAGATGAACCAACAATTTTGGAGTTAATATGAAGAAAAGAACTGCAGTATTAATAACGCTGAGTATACTAGCTCTGATGCTGGGAGCGTGTACTCAGAAAGAAGAACAACAAGCTAAAGGTTTGAAGATTGTGACCAGTTTTTATCCGGTTTATGCCATGGTTAAAGAAGTATCTGGTGATTTGAATGATGTTCGCATGATTCAATCTAGTACAGGGATCCATTCTTTTGAACCATCAGCTAATGATATAGCGTCTATCTATGATGCGGATGTTTTTGTCTATCATTCACATACCTTAGAGTCATGGGCGGGGAGCCTAGATCCAAATTTGCAAAAATCTAAGGTGAAAGTGCTGGAAGCATCCGAAGGAATGACCTTGGAGCGTGTACCGGGTTTGGAAGACGTGGAAGCTGGCGAAGGAATCGATGAAAAAACTCTCTACGATCCTCATACATGGCTAGATCCTGAAAAAGCTGGTGAAGAAGCGCAGATTATTGCGGATAAGCTATCTGAACTCGATAAAGAACACAAGGAAATATATCAAAAAAATGCTAAGAAATTCATTTCTAAAGCTCAAGAATTGACCAAAAAATACCAACCAATCTTTGAAAAGGCTAAGCAAAAGACTTTCGTAACTCAACATACTGCGTTCTCGTATTTAGCAAAGCGGTTTGGTTTGCAGCAGCTAGGTATTGCAGGGATTTCTCCTGAACAAGAGCCAAATGCAAGGCAGCTTACTGAAATTCAAGAATTTGTGAAAACATATAAAGTTAAAACGATTTTTACCGAAAGCAATGCATCGTCGAAAGTGGCAGAAACGCTCGTCAAGTCAACGGGAGTCAGACTGAAAACTCTCAATCCTTTAGAAGCCGATCCCCAAAATGATAAAAACTACCTAGAGAATCTAGAAGAAAACATGAGTATCTTGGCTAAAGAATTGAAATGAGAAGGTAAAGCTTAATCTAGCTGAACAATACAAAACAGAAACCTGCCTGTAAAGGTGGGTTTTTTTGGTGTGTGACAAAATATGATAATTATTTTTAAATTACCTATGTTCGTTTGAAAGTAAAAGTGGTAGTATAGTGAGGAGATAAGATTCTATTTTCCTGAGTTAAGTAGGGAAATGATCTGTAACATGAATTGAATGATGGGATATTGAGAAACGTATGGCAATGATAGAAGTAGAGCATCTTCAGAAAAATTTTGTGAAGGCTGTCAAGGAACCGGGATTGAAGGGGGCTTTGCGCTCCTTTATTCATCCTGAAAAGCAGACCTTTGAAGCGGTCAAGGATTTAACCTTTGAGGTTCCAAAAGGGCAGATTTTAGGCTTTATCGGGGCCAACGGTGCTGGGAAGTCGACAACCATCAAAATGCTGACAGGAATTCTGAAACCGACATCTGGTTTTTGTCGAATCAACGGCAAAATTCCGCAGGATAATCGTCAAGACTATGTCAAGGATATTGGAGTGGTCTTCGGACAACGAACCCAGCTATGGTGGGATTTGGCACTGCAAGAGACCTATACAGTCTTGAAGGAAATTTATGATGTGCCAGACTCGCTTTTCCATAAGCGCATGGACTTTTTGAATGAAGTCTTGGATTTGAAGGAATTTATCAAAGATCCCGTGCGGACTCTTTCACTTGGTCAACGGATGCGGGCGGACATTGCGGCTTCCTTACTTCATAATCCCAAGGTTCTCTTTTTAGATGAACCAACCATTGGGTTGGACGTTTCGGTCAAGGACAATATTCGTCGGGCTATCACCCAGATTAATCAGGAGGAAGAAACAACCATTCTCTTGACCACTCATGACCTGAGCGACATTGAGCAACTCTGTGATCGGATTTTTATGATTGACAAGGGGCAGGAGATTTTTGATGGAACGGTTAACCAGCTCAAGGAAACCTTTGGCAAGATGAAGACTCTCTCCTTTGAACTACTACCAGGTCAAAGTCACCTCGTTTCTCACTATGAAGATTTTTCGGATATGACCATTGATAGACAAGGAAACAGTCTCAATATTGAATTCGATAGTTCCCGCTACCAGTCGGCTGATATTATCAAGCAAACCCTGTCTGATTTTGAAATTCGTGATTTGAAGATGCTAGATACGGATATTGAGGATATTATCCGTCGCTTCTATCGAAAGGAGCTCTAAGATGGTCAAATTGTGGAGACGTTACAAACCCTTTATCAATGCAGGGGTTCAGGAGTTGATTACCTATCGAGTCAACTTTCTTCTCTATCGAATTGGCGATGTCATGGGAGCTTTTGTGGCCTTTTATCTCTGGAAGGCAGTCTTTGATTCCTCGCAAGAGTCCTTGATTCAGGGTTTCAGCATGGCAGATATCACCCTCTACATCATCATGAGTTTTGTGACCAATCTTTTGACCAAGTCGGATTCTTCCTTTATGATTGGGGAGGAGGTTAAGGATGGCTCCATTATCATGCGCTTGCTGAGACCAGTTCATTTTGCGGCCTCCTATCTCTTCACCGAACTTGGTTCCAAGTGGTTGATTTTTATTTCTGTTGGAGTTCCATTTCTATGTGTCATTGTATTGGTAAAAATCCTTTCTGGGCAAGGGATTGTAGAAGTGCTGGGATTAACTGTCCTTTATCTCTTTAGCTTAACGCTGGCCTACCTGATTAACTTTTTCTTTAATATCTGCTTTGGATTTTCAGCCTTTGTATTTAAAAATCTATGGGGTTCTAATCTACTCAAGACTTCTATAGTGGCCTTTATGTCGGGGAGTTTGATTCCCTTGGCTTTCTTTCCTAAAATTGTTTCAAATATTCTTTCCTTTTTGCCTTTTTCATCCTTGATTTACACTCCGGTTATGATTATCGTTGGGAAATACGATGCCAGTCAGATTCATCAAGCGCTTTTGCTACAGTTTTTCTGGCTCTTAGTGATGGTGGGCTTGTCTCAGTTGATTTGGAAAAGAGTCCAGTCATTTATCACCATTCAAGGAGGTTAGTATGAAAAAATATCAGCGCATGCATCTGATTTTTATCAGACAGTACATCAAGCAAATCATGGAATACAAGGTTGATTTTGTGGTTGGTGTTTTAGGTGTCTTCCTGACCCAAGGCTTGAACCTCTTGTTTCTCAATGTCATCTTTCAACACATCCCCTCGCTAGAAGGCTGGACCTTTCAAGAGATTGCCTTTATCTATGGTTTTTCCTTGATTCCCAAGGGACTGGACCATCTCTTTTTTGACAATCTCTGGGCACTGGGGCAACGATTGGTGAGAAAGGGAGAGTTTGACAAGTATCTGACTCGTCCTATCAATCCTCTCTTTCACATCCTAGTCGAGACTTTTCAGATTGATGCCTTGGGTGAGCTCTTGGTCGGTGGAATTTTACTAGCGACAACGTTCTCTAGCATTACTTGGACTATTCCCAAGTTCTTGCTTTTCCTAGTCTGCATTCCTTTTGCGACCCTGATTTATACTTCTTTGAAAATCGCGACAGCCAGTATCGCTTTTTGGACCAAGCAGTCAGGTGCTATGATTTACATTTTCTATATGTTTAATGATTTTGCCAAGTACCCGATTTCCATTTACAATTCGCTCCTTCGTTGGTTGATTAGTTTTATCGTTCCTTTTGCTTTTACAGCCTACTATCCTGCTAGCTATTTCTTGCAGGACAAAAATGGGCTCTTTAACATTGGTGGTTTGATTCTGATTTCCCTTGTTTTCTTTTTCATTTCGCTCAAACTCTGGGATAGGGGATTGGATGCCTACGAAAGTGCGGGTTCGTAAGATGGAAAATATGTTTAGTCCTAAAGCTTAAAACATGAAAGGATTTAAAGATGGTAGCGATTGAAGAAGTGAAGGAAGAAAAACAAAAGATGATAGCAGTCAGTGAAGTTTTAAAGGATCTACCAGAATGGTTTGGAATACCTGAAAGTACACAAGCTTACATTGAAGGAGCTAGGGATTTACAAGTTTGGGTTGCTTATCAGGAGAGTAAATTGGCTGGCTTTGTAAGCTTATCTTATTCTAGTGAAGATTGTGCAGAGATTGACTGCTTAGCTGTTAAGAAATTCTATCATAGAGCGGGAATTGGTAGTCAACTTCTAGAAGTTTTAGAAAAATCTGCTCGTCAAAAAGCATCCTATCTGCAAGTAAAAACGGTAGCACCAGGTTATTATCCTACCTATGACAGAACTAACGCTTTTTATCAGGCTCAGGGCTTTAAAAAGTTAGAAATTTTTCCTGAACTTTGGGATAAAAGCAACCCTTGTTTGATTTGGGTTAAGAAATTGTGAAATTCTAACTTGACAAAAAAACTCAAGATGCTAAAATAAAGGGGAAAAGACGCCGATTTAGCTCAGTTGGTAGAGCAACGCACTCGTAACGCGTAGGTCACAGGTTCGATCCCTGCAATCGGCAGAAAGAAAACCAGCAACTTTTTCATGGGTTGCTGGTTTTGTTTATCTAATTCTTATAAAGAAGTAAGAAAAGTTAGACCGCCTAATATCACTCCTGCCGCATTGGGAATGATAAGGATCCAGTCTTTTTTAGGTTCTTTGGTCCAACCATAGATTACCCAAATTAAACAAGAAACTGCTGCGAATAGTGGTTGGAATGGTTGAGCTTTTTCTCCTTGCAAGTTAGCGATAATTTGTGGAATATATGCAATAAAGACAAGAATCCCAATAAAAGCTCCAATAGATCCGACAAAGCGATTAATTTTTTGTTTAGACATATAGTACCTCCTGAGGTACTATTATATCAGAAGGAAAAAAGTTTTCAAATTTGTTTGATCATAAAATAAGACAGATATTCAATATGTGTAAGTCGTGCTTTTATACTAAACGAATCTATTGGAGAGTCTAGGATGAGAAATCAAATTTGCTTAACATTTTTTGAGAAGGGTAAGCTACCACTTAGTTATCAAAAATAACCACTTACTGAAAATGCCTTGTTTCTTTTTTGAAAATTGTTATAATGAAGTCAGAAGCAAGGAAAGGAGTGGCTATGAAGATTAGGATTGAGCTTGATACAGATATGGCAGAAACTGAAGTCGTTATCCGAACGGCTCAATATGGTGAAGAGGTGGCTCGGATTCAAGCAGCTCTTGAACAAGCCAACCGTCAACCGATAGCTTTCTATAAGGATACAAGTGAATATTTTGTCGATTTGAAGAATATTTTATTTTTTGAAACGGATGCTACCAAAATTTATGCTCATAGCAGGGATGATGCTTATGAAGTCAAATTGAAGCTATACGAATTAGAAGAGAGACTTCCGGCATATTTCTGTCGCATTTCAAAGTCTACTATTGCCAATGCCAAGGCTATTTACGCTTTGGATAAATCATTTTCGGGAACCAGTACTATCCAATTTTATGACACACATAAACAAGTGCACGTTTCCCGACACTACTATCAAATTTTAAAAGAAAAGTTAAACGAAACGAGGTAATTTTCATGAAAAAAACAATTTTTGGAATCGGCTTTTTAGTCTTGGCAGCTTGGGTTCTGCTGCAGGGGAATTTTGGGATTCCTGCCTTCAATTTTAATATTTGGCCCATGCTAGTAGTTGCAATGTTTGCCTATTTCGCCTTGGAAAATTTCTTAGAAAGAGACTTTGGCACTGGGCTGATCA
This sequence comes from Streptococcus sp. DTU_2020_1000888_1_SI_GRL_NUU_041A, assembly GCF_032387735.1. Taxonomy (NCBI): domain Bacteria; kingdom Bacillati; phylum Bacillota; class Bacilli; order Lactobacillales; family Streptococcaceae; genus Streptococcus; species Streptococcus sp. DTU_2020_1000888_1_SI_GRL_NUU_041A. Next base: position 400,903 of record NZ_CP135591.1, read on the forward strand.
TGGCAGTTATTGCGCTGATTATTGCCAATGCCGTTTACCACTTTTTAGCTATTTCAACAGGAACCTTGGTTTTGGGTGGTATTCTGGCTTGCATCGGTCTCAATATGATTTTCAAGCCCCGGCGCATTTTTAAGGGGCGTATCTTCTCAACTGCCTCTTCTTCCTCAAAAGATGATATTGCTTTTGGCAGCGGCACGCGCTATATCAACTCAGATAACTTCACCTATGAAAAGTTAGACTGTGCTTTTGGCAGTGCATCGGTTTATTTTGATAATGCGACTATCGAAGGGGACTCAGCAACTTTTGAAGTGGATCTGTCTTTTGGCAGTGTGATGCTTTATGTGCCCAGCGACTGGCGTGTAGAGCTGGATGTAGATAATGCCTTTGGCTCTGTCTACAATCCCCGCAATGTCAATGAAAAGAGAAAAACTCTCTATGTCAAAGGCAACGTAGCTTTCGGTTCTTTGAAGATTAGCTATGTTTAGGAAAACGGATTAATTTCGAAACTTTGGACAAATGTACTTGTCAAACGTCAAGTTTTTTGGTAATATAGGAAGGTATGTGGTGCTAGCACATCCGTAATATTAGATCTAATAGGAGGAAACACGATAATGGCTAAAGTATGTTACTTTACTGGTCGTAAGACTGTATCAGGAAACAACCGCTCTCACGCGATGAACCAAACAAAACGCGCTGTTAAACCAAATCTTCAAAAAGTTACTGTTTTGATTGACGGTAAACCTAAAAAAGTTTGGGCTTCAGCTCGTGCCCTTAAATCAGGTAAAGTTGAACGCGTTTAATCTCTATTTAAAAAGGATGGAAAATTTCCGTCCTTTTTTTGCTTGGGAATTTCCGCCTAGACAGTTGATTTAGACCCTTCCTCTTTTACACCCTGTATAAAATATGGTAGAATAAACTATAAAATACTTTTGAGGTACAAATTATGACTGTGAAAATTAATACAAAAGATGGTCAAATTGAGCTGACTGATGATGTGATTGCGACAATCGTCGGCGGTGCAGCGACTGAAATTTTTGGTGTAGTTGGCATGGCCAGCAAAAATGCAATCAAGGATAATTTTCAAGCCCTTTTAGGAAAAGAAAACTATGCTAAGGGCGTGGTTGTGAAAGCGACTGATGAAGGTGATATCGCAGTTGATGTCTACACTGTGTTAAGCTATGGAGTCAAAATCAGCGAAGTTTCCAAAAACATCCAAGAGCGTGTTAAATTCAGTTTGGAAAACAAGCTCGGAATTACTGCCCATGCAGTGAATGTTTATATCCAAAATATTAAAGTCGTAGGAGAATAATCGTGGCAAATATTACTACTAGTTTATTTCAAGAAATGGTGCAGGCGGCATCTACTCGCTTAAATAAACAGGCTGAATATGTAAACTCTTTGAATGTCTTCCCGGTTCCAGATGGCGATACAGGGACCAACATGGGCATGACCATTGAAAATGGTGCCAAGGAAGTGTCAGATAAGTCTGCTTCAACAGTTGGCGAAGCGGCGGGTATCTTTGCGAAAGGCCTTTTGATGGGCGCGCGTGGTAACTCAGGAGTTATCACTTCCCAGCTTTTCCGCGGTTTTTCTCAAAGTGTGAAAGAGCATGAAGAGCTGACTGGTGAAGATCTAGCTCTGGCCTTTCAGTCTGGTGTAGAAGTGGCTTACAAGGCAGTTATGAAGCCGGTTGAGGGAACGATTTTGACTGTTTCCCGCGGTGCGGCTATCGGAGCCAAGAAGAAAGCTGAAGTCACTAATGATGCTGTAGAAGTTATGAAAGCAGCTCTTGAAGGAGCAAAGGCTGCTTTGGCTAAGACACCGGATATGCTGCCGGTTCTGAAAGAAGTCGGCGTTGTGGACTCTGGCGGTCAAGGGTTGGTCTTTATCTACGAAGGCTTCTTGTCTGCACTTACAGGCGAATATATCGCATCTGAGGACTTTGTGGCGACACCTGCGACCATGTCTGAGATGATCAATGCTGAGCATCATAAGTCTGTAGCTGGCCATGTGGCAACAGAGGACATCACTTACGGCTACTGTACAGAAATCATGGTGGCTCTCAAGACAGGTCCAACCTATGTAAAAGACTTTGATTATGATGAATTTCGCAACTACCTCAATGATTTGGGAGATTCCCTGTTGGTAGTCAACGATGATGAAATCGTCAAAGTCCATGTCCATACCGAAGATCCAGGACTGGTTATGCAGGAAGGTCTCAAGTATGGTAGTTTGGTCAAGGTCAAGGTTGACAATATGCGCAACCAGCACGAAGCACAGGTTGAAAAGGAAGAGCGCTCAGCTAAGCCGGCTCAAGAAAAAGAATTTGCGATTATTGCTGTAGTGGCTGGTGATGGTCTGGCTGAAATCTTTAAGGCTCAGGGAGTTGACTATATCATCTCTGGCGGTCAAACTATGAACCCATCAACAGAAGACTTCATCAAAGCTGTGGAGCAAGTCAATGCTCGTAATATTATTATCTTGCCAAACAATAAAAACATCTTCATGGCAGCCCAATCAGCAGCAGAAGTGATTGAACAGCCTGCAGCTGTTATTGAGACTCGCACGATCCCTCAAGGTTTGACCAGTCTCCTAGCTTTTGATGGCAGCAAGACTATTGAGGAAAACCAAGAGCGTATGACTGCAGCCTTGGCAGAAGTAGTCAGCGGCAGCGTGACGACTGCGGTTCGTGATACGACGATTGATGGCTTGGAAATTCATGAAAATGACAACCTCGGTATGGTGGATGGTAAGATTGTTGTTTCTAATCCAGATATGCTGACGGCTTTGAAAGAAACGTTCAACAAGATGCTCAATGAAGACAGCGAGATTGTCTCTATCTATATCGGTGAGGACGGTAGCGAAGAGTTGGCTAGCAGTCTTGCTCAAGATTTGATGGAACAATTCGAGGATGTCGAAGTAGAAATTCATCAGGGCAGTCAGCCGGTTTATCCATATATTTTTAGTGTTGAATAGCATAAAAAGGCAATCGAAAGGTTGTCTTTTATTATTTTATAGAAAATACTTAGACAAGAAACTGGTATTATGTTATACTGTAACAAATAAAAAGTAAAAAAGGTGAACTATGAAAAAATTTTTCATTCTTGTTATTTCTGCTTCGGTACTCTTGACGGGCTGTGTGCTTCCTAGCTTCAGCAAGCATCGTCCTAGACATTCTTCTGAATCAGCAGCTTCTTCTAGGAGGACTAAATCCAGCTCTAGCTCCAGCTCTAGCAAGTCATCCAGTTCTTCTTCTGAAAGTACAGAGATTGTCTCTAAAACTTTAGTCGGAGACATTGAAGAAATCCATCATCGTGATACAATTACCTATCAGGGCAAGAAAATCTTGAATCTTCGGATGGAATTGCTCACTTCCTTGCCAGAAGAAGCTAGTGCGGCATCAGCTACTTTGACTCCAGAGGAAATGACGACTATCATTCGTGAAGGAATGCAGTCTGATTCAAACTATGTAGCAGCTAAGAGTCTGGAGGGTGTCAATATTGATTATTCAGTTACAGCAGAGAAGAAATTGCAGACCTTGATTGAAATTGATTTGCAAAAGGTCAATGTCGAAGAGGTGGAAAAGAACAGTTTCTTCCAAGGTTTTGGACTGAAGGACATTAAGGATATTACACCTGAGATGTTCATTCTGAGTCTGAAGCTCAATGGTCTCAAAGAAGAGGTGCAGAGCTAAAGTTTAAAAAGCGTTGGTCACCTCATCTTACAAATTGAGTAGCTAGTTTATTGAAAAATTTTTTAGATTAGGCTACTTTAATTCCAGTTTCTATCTAAATTGCAACAGACATACAACTAGTCGGCTCCTCTCAACGAGGGGGACCGGCTTTTTTGTGTCTTCATGCAGAAGGGATACAACCAGATAATTCTAGTATTTGCTAGCTTTGTGTTCTAAAAGCAGAATAGTGACATTTGTCATGTCAGCTGGTGACAAAATCAACTAGTAGGAAAAATTTCTTTGCCTTATAATATAGTTAACAAAATGATAAAAGGTTGCTGTAAGAATTAAAAAAGCATTTGGTCTTTATTATTCTTCCGGCTTTGGAAAAATAAAGGAAAGATGCACATGCGCTTTATCGAATCAAAGGAGGAGCAAAATGGAACTGATTGAAGTAAAGAAGCTTTCAAAAAGCATTCATGGTAAGGAGATTTTAAAGGATATTTCGTTTGAAATCTCCCAAGGTGACTGTGTGGCCTTGATTGGTCCCAATGGAGCAGGGAAAACGACTCTCATGGATTGTTTGCTGGGTGATAAGTTTCTGACAGCAGGTCAGGCAAGGATTCAGGGACTAAAGCCGACTGACAATCATCTCAAGCAGTCGGTAGCGATTTTACCACAAGAAAATACAGTGGTGGAGGATTTGAAGGTCAAGGAACTCTTGACTTTCTTCCAAGCAATTTATCCAAATAGTTTATCCAATCAAGAAATTGATGACTTGCTGCAATTTACAGACAAGCAAAAGAATCAGTTGGCTAGCAAGCTGTCTGGTGGGCAAAAACGCCTCTTCTCTTTTGTATTAAGTCTGATTGGCCGTCCTAAGATCCTGTTCTTGGACGAACCGACTTCAGCTATGGACACTTCCACTCGTCAGCATTTCTGGGAAATTGTTAATCAGCTCAAGCAGCAGGGAGTGACCATCGTTTATTCCTCTCACTATATCGAAGAAGTCGAGCATACGGCAGATCGGATTTTGGTGCTGCACAAGGGCGAGTTGATTCGGGACACGACGCCTTATGCCATGCGCAGTGAGGAGAAGGAAAAACACTTTACCTTGCCGCTGACTTATCAGTCTGTGCTGGAAAAGCTGGATAATGTGACTGATATAGAAATCAAGCAAAAGGCTTTATCTTTTGCTACTAGGGATGCTGGACAGGTTTGGCAGGTTCTTCAGGAAAACGGCTGTACAATCGAAGAGATTGAAGTACGTAACCGTACCCTCTTGGATAGTATTTTTGAAACGACACAAGAATAGGAGAGTAATCATGAAAAATATGGCAAGTCTTATGAAGATTGAGTTGATTTTAATGAAGCGGCAGGCTGCTTATTATCTCTTATCTATTGGTCTGCCCAGCGTCTTTTACCTGATTTTCTCAGGAATGATGTCTGGAAGTGATACGCCTGAACATGTGCTTCGAGGCTACCTTTTCTCTATGACTCTTTTTAGTATCATGTCTAGTGCCTTCTTTAGCATTCCAAGCACTTTGCAGTCTGATAAAAATAATAACTGGCAAAAAATGATTCAGCACTCGCCGATTTCTATGGTAAAATATTATATATCAAAGCTTTGCAGTACGCTGTTGACTTTTATGCTTTCCATAATCGTAGTCTTCTCGATTGGGCATTTTGTTCGCGGGGTTAATCTGCCAATGGTAGACTGGCTTCTTATTGCCGTGATCCTTCTAGTAGGAAGTGTGGTCTTTATTGCCATGGGGGTATTGGTCAGTCTTTTGCCAAGTGCTCAGCTCATGTCTGTTGTGGGCAATATCGTCTATATGGCACTGGCTGTTCTGGGCGGTCTATGGTTCCCTCTGACCATGTTTCCAAAATGGCTCCAGCCAATCGGTAAGCTGACGCCTAGTTATCAACTGATGCAAGTCGTGTCTTCTTACCTAGAACACCATCAGTTTAATGGCAAGGCTGCTTTGATTGTTCTGATTTATACGGTTTTGGTCAGCATTCTTGTGCTACAACTCAAAAAGCGAATTGAGGTAAAATAAAAGCATGTGGGAAAAGCTTAAACAAGTCCACTATATGTTTCATATTGCGCTGGTCTTTATCATCTTTCCAGTGGCGGGAGTAATCAGCGGGGAATACCCGCTTTTCCTCTTGCTTGGGACAGCTACTTTTGTTGCGGCTTACTATGCGGTTTTGCTAAGTAACCATCGCCTTATTCAATTTTTTTCTTGGTGGTTCTTGGTTGTTTACATATACTATGGTTCTGTCTGGCTAAATACAGGGTTTACCTGGTACATTTTTTATCTATCTAATCTGCTTATTTACGAACTGGATGATATTTCTTTTAAATCCTGGCGGTTTTTGACCTTTCTCGCCTTGCAGCCTGCTATTGTGCTGACTAATTATTTGATGGGCAATGTTGGTCCAGCAGAGCTGCTTTTCTATATTGTAACCTTTCTCTTTTCGGATGGTGTGACCTTTGGTCTCCATCGGATTCAGACGGCAGATCAAATCAAGGAAGAAAAGGTCAAGCAAAATGCCCAGCTGAATCTCTTTCTAGCAGAAAATGAGCGCAATCGGATTGGTCGAGACTTACATGATAGTCTAGGACACACCTTTGCTATGCTCAGTGTCAAAGCGGAGTTGGCTCAGCAGTTTTTGCAGATGGAAGCCTATGAAAAGGCAGCAAAAGAACTGCAGGAAGTGCAAGAGATTAGTAAGAAGTCCATGGCTGATGTTCGGCGGATTATTAATGATCTAAAGAATCGGACGCTGGACGAGGAACTAGTGACCATTCGTGCCATGCTGGAGATGAGCGGTGTTCAGGTAGAAATGGATAACCAGCTCAATGTTGCCAGTGTCCCACCGAGTCAGCAGTCAACAATCAGTATGATTTTGCTGGAGGCTGCTACCAATATTATCAAGCATGCCAAGGCTAAAAAGAGTAATTTTTCTTTGGTAAAGAAAAACGAAAAGCTTATTTTAGACATTCAGGATGATGGTTGTGGTTTTCAGAAGCTGACCGGACGGGAGTTGCATAGTATTCGAGAGCGGCTGTCTGCCTTATCAGGAAAGCTTGAGATTCTTAGCAGCCAAGATCCAACATGGATTCGAATTGAATTGCCATACGGAGGGAAGGAAGCATGAAACTTTTGTTAGCAGAAGATCAAAGTATGCTGAGAGATGCCTTAGCTCAGCTCTTGCAGCTGCAGCCAGATGTCGAAGAAGTCTATCAGGCCGCAGATGGGCAGAAGGCTATTGACTGTCTTAGCTCAGAAACTCTTGATGTAGCTATTTTGGACGTGGAAATGCCCCACCAAACCGGCCTAGACGTTCTCGAATGGGTCAAGGCCAATCGACCCAACATCAAGGTCATCATCGTCACAACCTTCAAGCGACCGGGCTACTTTGAGCGAGCTGTTAAGGCGGATGTAGATGCTTATGTGCTCAAAGAGCGCAGCATTGCGGATTTGATGAAGACCATCCATACCGTTCTAGATGGGCAAAAGGAATATTCGCCGGAATTGATGGAGGTGCTAATGACCAGTAGGAATCCTCTCTCTCAGCAGGAGAGGCTAGTCCTGCAAGCTGCGGCGACTGGCCTGTCCAATAAAGAAATTGCTGAAAAACTCTACCTGTCAAATGGAACGGTTCGTAACTATATGTCTGCTATTTTGACCAAGCTAGATGCTGAAAATCGAACAGAAGCTGTCCGAATCGGGCAAGAGAAAGGCTGGTTATAGCTGGCATACTCAGTTTTGTAGAAAAGATGAGGAGCGGTAGCTTTCCCATAAACGGAACATTTGAGAGCTAATAATTCTAATGAAAAGTCAGTACTATAGATATAGTTCTGGCTTTTTATCTTTTGTTTTAAAAACATTCGGATTTAGATAAAAAATCAAGAAAAAAATTAACTAGCGGCTTGCAATTTTTTTCAAAAATGTTATCATAGTAGAAAGCTTTTTGAATTTTTAGAAAATTGTAAATAAATGAAAGGGGAAGAATGGAGAAAATCAAATTAGAAACTTCTAAGACAGGCTCAGAGCTTGTGTTAGAAACCTTGAAAAATCTTGGTGTTGATACGATTTTTGGCTATCCCGGCGGCGCTGTACTGCCGCTTTATGATGCTATTTATAGTTTTGAAGGCATCCGTCATATTCTAGGCCGCCATGAGCAAGGCAGTGTTCACGAAGCAGAAGGCTATGCTAAGTCTACTGGGAAAATCGGAGTTGCAGTTGTGACCAGCGGTCCGGGAGCGACTAATGCCATTACCGGTATTGCCGATGCCATGAGTGATAGCGTCCCCCTTTTAGTCTTTACTGGTCAGGTGGCCAAGGCTGGAATCGGTAAAGATGCTTTTCAGGAAGCGGATATTGTTGGGATTACGACTCCTATTACCAAGTATAATTATCAGGTTCGGGAGACGGCGGAAATTCCGCGTATTATTACAGAAGCTATTCACATTGCGACGACAGGTCGTCCTGGACCGGTCGTTATTGATTTGCCTAAGGATGTCTCGGCTTTGGAAACGGACTTTATCTATGACAGCAAGTTGCATTTGCCGAGCTATCAGCCGACTATTGAGCCTAATGAATTGCAGATTAAGAAGATTATCAAGCAGATTTCTAAGGCTAAAAAGCCGGTTCTGCTTTCAGGAGGCGGTATTAGTTATGCCGAGGCAGCAGAGGAGCTGGTTGCTTTGGCGGAGCGGTATCAGATTCCAGTAGTCACTACCTTGTTGGGTCAGGGGACTATTGCGACAGACCATCCTTTGTTTTTAGGTATGGGTGGGATGCACGGTTCTTTTGCGGCCAATATTGCCATGACTGAGGCCGACTTTATGATTAGTATCGGCTGCCGCTTTGATGACCGTCTGACCGGTAATCCGAAAACCTTTGCCAAGAACGCTAAAGTAGCACATATTGATATTGACCCAGCGGAAATTGGAAAAATTATCAGCGTAGATATTCCTATCGTAGGGGATGCTAAGAAAGCCCTGCAGATGCTGTTGAATGAAGAGCAGGTGCATAATAATACCAGCAAGTGGATTGAAAAAGTAACGCAGGACAAGGAGCGAGTTCGCTCATATGATAAGAAAGAACGTGTCGTACAGCCTCAGGCTGTCATTGAGCGCGTGGGTGAGCTAACCAAGGGTGATGCCATCGTTGTAACAGACGTCGGTCAGCACCAAATGTGGGCCGCCCAATATTATCCGTATAAAAACGAGCGTCAACTGGTAACATCTGGCGGTCTGGGAACCATGGGCTTTGGTGTGCCTGCAGCGATTGGAGCTAAAATTGCCAATCCGGATAAGGAAGTCGTACTCTTTGTCGGAGATGGTGGCTATCAGATGACAAACCAAGAGATGGCTATTCTCAATATCTATAAGATTCCGATTAAGGTCATCATGCTCAATAATCATTCGCTAGGTATGGTGCGCCAGTGGCAGGAAGCTTTCTATGATGGTCGTACCTCTGAGTCTGTCTTTGAAACTTTGCCAGATTTCCAGCTCATGGCTCAGGCCTATGGTGTTAAAACTTATAAATTTGACGATCCGGAGACTATTGTCCAGGATTTAGAAGTGCTGAAGGAAGATATACCGATGTTTATCGAGGTGGATATCTCTCGCAAGGAGCACGTTCTTCCAATGGTGCCAGCTGGCAAGAGTAATCATGAGATGTTGGGGGTGAAGTTCCATGCGTAGAATGTTGACAGCTAAACTTCAAAACCGTTCGGGGGTTCTGAACCGCTTCACGGGTGTCCTTTCCAGACGTCAGGTTAATATTGAGAGTATCTCAGTCGGAACGACGGAAAATCCGGAAGTATCCCGTATCACCATCATCATTGATGTGGCTTCATTGGCAGAAGTTGAGCAGATTATCAAGCAGCTCAATCGTCAGATTGATGTGATTCGGGTTCGAGATATCACGGACCGCCCTCATTTAGAGCGTGAAGTGATTCTGGTTAAGGTCTCGGCTCCAGCTGACAAGCGGGCAGAGATTCTGTCTATTATCCAGCCATTCCGGGCGACAGTTGTAGATGTAGCACCTAGCTCTATTACCATTCAGATGACTGGTGATGCGGAGAAGAGCGAAGCCTTGCTTCGGGTCATTCGCCCATATGGTATTAAAAATATTGCTCGGACTGGAGCGACAGGCTTTACCCGAGATTAAATCAAACCTTTAATTTGTTAAAACCGCCTAATAGGCAATAAAAATAGAAAAGAGAGTAAAACTTATGGCAGTAACAATGGAATACGAAAAAGATGTTAAAGTAGCAGCGCTTGACGGTAAAAAAATCGCCGTTATCGGTTATGGTTCACAAGGACATGCGCATGCACAAAACTTGCGTGATACAGGCCACGATGTGATTATCGGTGTTCGTCCTGGTAAGTCATTTGACAAGGCTAAAGAAGATGGCTTTGATACTTATACAGTAGCAGAAGCAGCTAAATTAGCTGATGTCATCATGATTTTGGCTCCAGATGAAATCCAACAAGATCTCTATGAAGCAGAAATCGCTCCAAACTTGGAAGCTGGAAACGCAGTTGGGTTTGCTCATGGTTTCAACATCCATTTTGAATTTATCAAAGTTCCTGCCGATGTAGATGTCTTTATGTGTGCACCGAAAGGCCCTGGTCACTTGGTTCGCCGTACTTTCGAAGAAGGTTTTGGTGTACCAGCTCTGTATGCAGTCTACCAAGACGCTACTGGAAATGCAAAAGACATCGCAATGGACTGGTGTAAAGGTGTTGGTGCGGCTCGTGTTGGTTTGCTTGAAACAACTTACAAAGAAGAAACTGAAGAAGATCTCTTTGGTGAACAAGCTGTGCTTTGTGGTGGCTTGACTGCCCTGATTGAAGCAGGATTTGAAGTTCTGACTGAAGCAGGTTATGCGCCAGAATTGGCTTACTTTGAAGTGCTGCACGAAATGAAACTGATTGTGGACTTAATCTATGAAGGTGGCTTCAAGAAGATGCGTCAATCTATCTCAAATACAGCCGAATATGGTGACTATGTATCTGGTCCGCGCGTGATTACTGAGCAAGTCAAAGAAAACATGAAGGCGGTCTTGGCTGATATCCAAAACGGTAAATTTGCAAATGACTTTGTAAATGACTACAAGGCTGGTCGTCCAAAACTCACTGCTTACCGCGAGCAAGCTGCTAATCTGGAGATTGAAAAGGTCGGTGCAGAATTACGTAAAGCAATGCCATTCGTTGGTAAAAACGACGACGATGCTTTCAAGATTTACAATTAAGATAAAGAGCATATAAGAAATTAGGGGTAGGAATGCGAATTCCCAGCCCCTTGTTTTGCTTGATAGAGAATAAACTGGAAGAATAGGGAAGGAAAAAATATGCTCAGAGCAAAAGATATCACTCATGCTCATAAAGTGTTAAAAGATGTGGTTGTCAATACTCCGCTTGACTACGACCACTATTTGTCGGAGAAGTACCAGGCCAAGATTTACCTGAAGAAGGAAAATATGCAGCGGGTACGCTCTTTTAAACTCCGCGGGGCTTATTATGCCATTTCTCAACTTAATGAAGAGGAACGTCAGCGTGGGGTTGTCTGTGCTTCTGCGGGAAATCACGCCCAAGGAGTGGCCTATACTTGTAAGGAAATGAAAATTCCAGCAACTATTTTTATGCCAATCACGACCCCGCAGCAGAAGATTGGACAGGTTCGCTTCTTTGGCGGTGAATTTGTGGAAATTAAATTGGTTGGAGATACTTTTGATGCTTCGGCCAAGGCAGCGCTTGATTATACTAAGGATGAAAACTGCACCTTTATCGATCCTTTTGACAATGATGATGTCCAAGCTGGTCAAGGAACAGTGGCTTATGAAATCTTAGACGAGGCTAAGAGAGAAGCAATCGATTTTGATTCAGTTTTAGTACCAGTTGGCGGCGGCGGACTGATATCAGGAGTCTCAACCTATATCAAAGAAAGTCAGCCATCTATCGAAGTTATTGGTGTGGAAGCCAATGGTGCCCGCAGTATGAAAGCAGCTTTTGAAGCTGGAGGTCCAGTCAAACTCAAAGAAATCGACAAATTTGCGGACGGTATCGCAGTACAGAAGGTCGGTGCATCAACCTATGAGGTCACACAAAAGAATGTTCAAAATCTTATCGGTGTAGATGAAGGGCTTATTTCAGAGACCATCATTGACCTATACTCCAAGCAAGGGATTGTCGCAGAGCCAGCCGGTGCTGCAAGTGTTGCTGCTTTGGAAGTACTGAGCGAGTATATCAAGGGTAAGACTATCTGTTGCATTATCTCAGGTGGTAATAATGACATCAACCGCATGCCAGAGATGGAAGAGCGGGCGCTTATTTATGATGGTATCAAGCACTATTTCGTGGTTAACTTCCCGCAGCGTCCAGGTGCCTTGCGTGAATTCGTGAATGATATTTTAGGACCCAATGACGACATCACTCGTTTTGAATATATCAAGCGGGCAAGCAAGGGAACGGGACCAGTTTTGATTGGTATTTCTCTGGCTGATAAGCATGATTATGCTTCTTTGATTAACCGTATTGAGCAGTTTGATCCGTCCTTTATCAATCTGAACGGGAATGAAACACTCTACAATATGCTTGTCTAATTGTAAATATATTTTAGCCTAATTTGTATGCTTTCGTTTGAAACTGCAAATTAAATATGTTAGAATATACTATAGTGAATCAAGGAGGCTTGAACATGTTTTTTATTCCATTTTTCTTTATCATATTGATCATAATCTTTATATTCTTGTTGCTTAGTGCAGTTTATGTGGTTCGTCAGCAATCTGTGGCAATCATTGAGCGTTTTGGACGCTACCACAAAACTAGCAGCAGCGGTATCAATTTCCGTCTTCCTTTAGGGATTGATAAGATAGCGGCTCGTGTTCAGCTGCGTTTGCTGCAGAGCGAGATTGTCGTTGAGACCAAGACACAGGATAATGTTTTCGTAACTATGAATGTTGCGACCCAGTATCGTGTAAATGAGAACAACGTAATTGATGCTTATTACAAACTTATGCGGCCAGAAGCTCAAATTAAGTCCTATATTGAAGATGCCCTTCGTTCCTCCGTTCCAAAACTGACCTTGGACGAGCTCTTTGAAAAGAAGGACGAAATTGCCCTAGAAGTCCAAAAGCAAGTGGCAGAAGAAATGTCGACCTATGGCTATATCATTGTCAAAACCTTGATTACCAAGGTTGAGCCTGATGCTGAAGTTAAACAGTCTATGAACGAAATCAATGCGGCGCAGCGTAAGCGTGTGGCTGCTCAGGAATTGGCTGAAGCGGATAAGATTAAGATTGTGACAGCTGCCTCTGCAGAAGCTGAGAAAGACCGCCTGCATGGGGTTGGTATTGCCGAGCAGCGGAAGGCCATTGTGGATGGTTTGGCAGATTCGATCAAGGAATTGAAGGGCGCCAACATTGAGTTGACAGAAGAGCAGATTATGTCTATTCTTTTGACCAATCAGTACCTGGATACGCTGAATAATTTTGCAGATAGTTCGGGTAATAATACCATCTTCCTTCCAGCAAATCCAGAAGGTGTCGAAAGTATTCGGACTCAGATACTTTCAGCCCTCAAAGCTAAGTAAAGAAAATTCAGAATTATTTAATTTGTTCGAATTTGGTTTGTTTAAGTTGACAAACTGTATAAAAACAATTATAGTAGTTGATGTAGCTAGAATAGAGAGGAGTAAGAAATGGCTAAATCTAATTTCGAGAAAGTAGAATCTGTTGTTAGTTGGGTACGTGATAAGAAGATCACCGGTTACCGTATTAGTAAAGAAACAAATGCACGTGAAATGTCTATCATTGCTCTTGCTCAAGGACGTGCAAAAGTGAAAAATATCTCTTTTGAAACAGCTCTTGGCTTGATTGATTTCTACGACAAAAACCATGAAAAATTTGAAGACTAAACTTCAAAATCGTGCAACTGATATTGCTCATTAAATCAAAAAAGGAATCTGGACTTAGTTCCAGATTCCTTTTTTGATTTTGAAAATAAATAGTTTAGCTGAGGAAACGTTGCAGGAATTCTTTGGTTCTTTCTTCTTTGGGATTGGTGAAGATATCCTGCGGGCTGCCAGCTTCAGCAATGACGCCCTTGTCCATAAAGATAACACGGCTGGAAACATCACGGGCAAATTCCATTTCGTGGGTTACGACTATCATAGTCAGCCCTTCCTGAGCCAGTTCTTTCATGATTTTCAGAACTTCACCAACCATTTCAGGGTCGAGGGCTGAAGTCGGCTCGTCAAAGAGGATGGCATCAGGATTCATAGAGAGGGCGCGGGCAATAGCGACCCGCTGCTTCTGACCGCCTGAGAGTTGCTTAGGCTTGGCCTGCCAGTATTGTTCGCCCATTCCAACCTTGTTGAGGTTTTCTTTGGCAATTTTCTCAGCTTCTGACCGTTCTTTTTTCAAAACGGTTGTCTGAGCGACGATGGTATTTTCTAGGACATTAAGATTTTCAAAGAGATTGAAAGACTGAAAGACCATACCCAGCTTTTCACGGTAATGGGTCAAGTCGTAATTCTCGTCCAGGACATTCCTGCCGCGATAGAAAATCTGTCCGCCAGTTGGTGTTTCCAGAAGGTTAATGGAGCGCAGGAAGGTTGACTTTCCGCTACCGGAACTGCCGATGATGGAAATCACTTCTCCTTTATGAACGGTGAGGGATATGTCCTTGAGGACTTGGTTTTCACCGTAGGACTTTTTGAGGTTTTTAATTTCTAAAATGGTTTCTGTCATGATTTCACTTCTCCTGTCTGCATTTGATTGGCACCTGTCGTGTAGTTGTCTGTGTCGAAGCGTTTTTCAACATAGCGCAGGATGCGTGTCACGCTGAATGTCAGGACAAAGTAGATTACAGCGATGATGGTAAAGGTTTGGAAGTATTGGTAGGTTTGGGTAGCAATGGTATTTCCAGAGAAATAAAGCTCAACTACCGAGATAACGTTCAACACGGATGTATCCTTGATATTGATGACAAATTCGTTACCAGTTGCAGGCAGAATATTGCGGACGACCTGAGGCAGAACAATCTTGCGCATGGTCTGACCATGTGTCATACCCAGTGCTGTTGCGGCCTCGAATTGCCCCTTATCAACGGCAAAGATACCGCCGCGGACAATCTCGCTCATATAAGCTCCGGTGTTGATGGAGACGATGAAAATAGCAGCGATAGTTCGGTCGATAGAAATTCCGAATGCCTGAGCTGTTCCGTAGTAGATAACCATGGACTGAACAATCATTGGAGTTCCGCGGAAAATCTCAATATAGACATTTAAGAACCAGCCGAAGATTTTTTGAAGTGATGCTAGGAGTTTATTCTTAGAAGCTGGTGCCGTCCGATAAACGCCAATCAGCAGTCCGATGATGAGGCCTGCGATGGTCCCTGTAATCGAAATGAGCAAGGTCAAACCAGCTCCGCGTAAGAATTGCGGCCAGTTTTCAGCCAGGATCTTAGCCACTTGACTGAAGAATGATTCATTCGTTGTTTCACTATCCGTATCAACAGGCTGTTTCTGAATCATCTCATCCATCAGCTTGACTTGATCATTAGTAGAAATCTTAGCGATTGCTGCATTAGCTTGCTCGATACGACTGTCATCCTTGCGCATACCAATGGCAATGGAAGCATCCTCTTCGCCAACTTCAAAGCCTTTCTCAAACTGAATCATTTTGAAGTTGGAGTTGGCAGTCTCAGCAGTCAAGGCTTCTGGCCGCTCAGAGATATAGCCATCAATAACACCAGATTCCAAGGCTTGACGCATCTGAGCAAAATCGCCCATAGCTGTTTCTTTTTTGGCGCCAGGCAGCTGGTCAATGAGATTGTAGAGATAAACTCCTTGCTGGGAAGTGACTTTAGCGTCTTTGAAGTCTTCTAGCGTCTTAGCGGATGCATATTTTCCATCTTTACGAACTAGGAGAACTGGCTCGCTGGTGTAGTAACTGTTGGAAAAGGCGATTTCCTTTTTCCGCTCGGCAGTTGGACTCATACCCGCAATAATCATGTCAATCTTGCTGGAGGTCAGAGCAGGAATCAAGCCATTCCAGGAAGTTTTGACAACCAGAGGTTCCTTGCCCATCTCTTGAGCAATTTTTTTGGCAATCTGCACATCGTATCCGTTGGCATATTGGTTGGTTCCTTCGATTTTTACAGCACCGTTGGAATCGTCATCCTGAGTCCAGTTGAAGGGCGCGTAGGCTGCTTCCATACCGATCCTCAGATAGTCATCGGCCTGAATAACATGGACCGTTCCTAAGGTGACCAGGAGGGCTGTAAATAAAGTGAGTAATAATTTCTTCATGGTTTTCTCCTGCTTATCTAATAATAGTTCTTCCTATTCTATCGAAAATTGCGGTTCTTTTCAATCCTAGTAAGCCCTTACTTGATAAAAATGATATAATAGAACAAAATATCTGTAAAGAGAGGTTGAGTATGAAACGATATTTTTATCTCCTGTTAGTTTTATTTTCCTGCCTTTGTTTTGGTCGGGTTGTCTCGGCTGTTGACTATGATATTGAATCCTATCAAGGCGATCTGGCCTTGCGTGAGGACAATACAGCTACCTACACAGAGAAAGTGACCTACAAGTTTAATGACGACTATAATGGGCAGATTGTTTCGCTGGGCTCTGCTGGAAAGATGCCTAATGGCTTTGCCATTGATGGGAATCCGACGGTCTCGGTTCTGACAAATGGTGAGCCAGATATGGACATTAACCCCCAAGTCAGAGACTTGGGAGATGGCTATGAAGTCAAAATCTATAATTCCGGAAACGACGGTGACAGAGTTGTTGTTACTGTGACTTGGCAGCTGAGAAATCTCCTTTTTCTTCACAAAGATATTGCTGAGCTCAACTGGACTCCTATCAGCGACTGGGATCAGGGGATAGGAGAAGTCGTTTTGACAGTTTCTGGCTTGAGCAATCCAGATAAGAGCGAGCTTTTTGCTCATAGTGGCTACTTTGGAACCCAGCCTTTCGTGGATAAGGATGGCACCGACTATCTGGTCAAACTCAATGGAATTGGCTCGGGTGATAATGTCGAGCTCCACGGCTATTGGGATCGACAAGCGGTCTCTCTTGTGTCCCAGAATGAAGACGAGAGCGACTACTTGCCAACCTTTAAAGCTCAAGAAGAAAAAATTGCCCGCAAGACGGTCTTTTACCGGCAACTAGGAGAAATTTATATGCCCTTGCTGCTCCTATGTGCCATCCTTGCAGCGGCTATTCTTTATTTTGTCTTTGCCCAGAAGATCAAGCCTAAGCAGTCTTATCCCAAGAATGCCCGTCTATATGAGGCTCCTCAGGACTTGTCTCCTCTTGTCTTGGCGGAAAATATTTACGCGGTGGACATGGAGGATGTCGACCCGACTAGGGGCGGCAAGGCAGTGCTGAACTTTGAAAATATGGTCCAGGCGACTCTGTTAGACCTGCTGGATAGGGGCAATCTCCTACTGCAGGGAGATGCTGAAAATCCTGTTCTGCAAATAACGACCTATGATGGGCTGGCGGACTTTGAGAGACGTTTTCTGGGCATGGCTTTTAACAAGCAATCCCAAGCCAGAGTGAAAGATCTCTTTTCAGCCTATCAAATTTCAGAAGATATTTATAAGCATAAGTCTTCTGCGGATGAGTCCTATATCCGTAACATTGGTAGTAATATCAAGTCCTTATTTACTAACAGTTTGCGCTCTTTATCTAAAGAAGTGCGCTCTGAAGGCAAGCGTTTGGGTCTCTTTGGTCACTACCGGCCTCTGAAAGTTCAGGAAAAGAGATTGCTGATTACTGTCATCATTCTAGCTAGTGCTGTTTTGTTGTTCTCTCTTGGAGTTTTGTTTGTCTATATGGCCGCTTTTGAAAGTCTTATCTGGATATATATTCCCTTAGCACTGGTGGGACTTGTTATGATTTGCATTTTTGCTAGTAAGGCGCAGCTTTATTGGCGAGATGGTGTTCTGAATGACGAAGGCGCGCATGATTACTATCTGTGGAGAAGTTTTTCAAATATGCTGCGAGATATTGCCCATCTGGACAAGACAGAAATCGAAGGCATTATCCTTTGGAACCGTCTCTTGGTCTATGCGACCCTCTTTGGCTATGCGGATCGTGTCAGCCGTGTCATGGCTCTACGTCAGATTCACTTGGAAAATCCATCTATGGACAGCTATGTTCAGGCTAACCTGCACTATGCCTTCTATAGCAGCATGCACAGTTTCTCAAACTATGGCCATGTAGCGACCACAGCCAGCAATTTCTCTGTCTCTTCTGGCGGAAGTTCAGGTGGTGGGTTCTCCGGCGGCGGAGGCGGTGGAGGCGGTGGAGCTTTCTGATAGATAAGCTCCCTCCTAGCCAGAAAAGTCTTGGTACTGGCTTTTCCTAGTCTTGAAATTGTGATATAATAAGACCTAATACTCTTTGGGAATTTATATATGACTTTCCTTGAGTAGACCCTTGTTTCAGGAGTATTCTATGTTTATCATTGAAATTTTTATCTCTATTATTTACGGTATCATCGAAGGAATCACAGAATGGCTGCCGATTTCCAGTACAGGTCATCTGATTCTGATTCAAGACTTTATCCAGTTTAAGAATCAAAGTCCAGCCTTTATGGAAATGTTTAATGTCGTCATCCAGCTGGGAGCTATTTTGGCGGTTGTTGTCATCTATTTTGACAAGCTCAACCCTTTTAAACCAGGCAAATCAGCACGTCAGGTTCAAAAGACCTGGCAGCTTTGGGCCAAGGTCGTCGTGGCAGCCTTGCCAGCTGCTGTTATCGGCTTATTCTTGGATGATTGGTTTGAAGCGCATTTCTATAATCTGGTCTCTGTGTCAGTGATGCTGATTGTCTATGGGGCGGCTTTTATCTATCTGGAAAGGCGCGAGCATGAGGAGCCTGCTGTGACAGATTTGGCCTCTCTTCCTTACAAGACTGCCTTGCAAATTGGTCTCTTTCAGATTCTAGCTCTCTTCCCTGGAACTAGCCGTTCTGGTGCCACCATTGTCGGTGGTCTCCTGAATGGTGTCAGTCGTTCTGTCGTGACAGAGTTCACTTTCTATCTGGGGATTCCCATTATGTTTGGTGCTAGTGGCTGGAAAATTCTCAAGTTCATCAAGAATGGGAACAGTCTGGGATTTGGGCAAATCTTCTTGCTCTTAGTTGCCATGGGAGTGGCCTTCGGTGTCAGTCTAGTCGTGATTCGTTTCCTGACAGACTACGTCAAAAAGCATGACTTTACAATTTTTGGGAAATATCGGATTGGCCTAGGCGGCGTGCTTCTGGTTTATGCAGCAATCAAAGCCTTGATGGGATAAAAAGGCAATTTTAATGTTTCCCTGACTCTCTCATGTAGTGAAATAATAAGCTCTCGGAATTTTCTGAGAGTTTTTTCTTGCAACCTCCATTTTCAGACCAATACTAGCTATTTTTTGAAATACGGGGGATTTTTTAGTATAATAGTAGGACTAGAAGTGTATGAGGTAGAGATATGGAAATGAAACAGATTAGTGATTCGACCATAAAAATCACGATTCAGCTGGAAGATTTGGAAGAGCGCGGCATGGAAATGGCCGATTTCTTGGTTCCCCAAGAAAAGACGGAAGAATTTTTCTATACCATCTTAGATGAGTTGGAAATGCCGGATAATTTTTTGGACAGCGGTATGTTGAGTTTCCGTGTGACGCCTAAGCCAGATAAAGTGGATGTTTTTGTTACCAAGTCTAAATTGGATAAGAATCTGAGTTTTGAGGATTTGGCAGACCTGCCAGACATGGATGAGCTGTCTCATATGTCTCCAGATGAATTCCTCAAGACACTGGAAAAGAGCATTTTTGAAAAGAGTAAGGAAGACATAGAAGCAGTCCAATCTTTGGAAACAGCCGAAGCAGAGGAAGGGGAGCAGCTTTCTCAGGAGGCGGCTGATGAGCAGTCGGCAGAAAATGCAGAACGCTATATTTACTATATCCTGCGCTTTGAAGATATTAAGGCTGCGGCGGCTTTTGCACAGACGGTGGACTATAAGATTGACTTATCAGAACTTTATAAGTATGATTCAGCTTATTATTTGACGATTTTGGTGGACGTTGAGGGCTTCCCAGAGCGCTATCCAGCTTGGCTCTTGGCCAAGATGCGTGAATTCGCAGATGATTCGGATATTACTCGGGCAGTGCTGCAGGAGCACGGACATCTTCTTTTGGTGACAGATGCCGTCTCCGGCCTGCAGAAGGTTGAATGCCTATGATTACTTTTCCGTTAAAGTTTATCTTGGTATTGCTGGGAACTTTTTTTATCGGGGTGATTTTGACGCCCTTGGTTCGGCTCCTAGCCTTTAAGATTGGGGCGGTAGATTATCCCAATGCTCGCCGCATTAATAAAAAGCCCATGCCTAGCAGTGGCGGGCTGGCGATTGTAGCGGCCTTTTCTATCTCTACTCTGCTCTTGATGCCGCAAATTGTTGCTGTAGATTTTTTTGGACAGACCTATTTTGATTATGTTTGGCCGGTCGTTCTAGGTGGTTTGATTATTGCCTTTACAGGGCTAGTTGATGATATCAAAGAGTTGTCGCCCATGCTGAAAATGGGTGGAATTGTTCTAGCAGCCAGTCTAATCTGGTGGCTGACAGATTTCCGATTGGATGATTTTAAGCTTCCTTTTGGCGGACCTTTCCTGCATTTTGAGCCTTGGCTGTCCTATGTTTTGACAGTGGTGTGGATTATTTCTATCACCAATGCGGTTAATTTGATTGACGGTTTGGATGGTCTGGTGAGTGGGGTGTCCATCATCTCCTTGGTGACGATGGGGATTGTTTCTTACTTCTTTTTGCCCCAACACAATCTCTTTCTGACCCTGACTATTTTCGTCTTGGTCTTGTCAATTGCGGGTTTTTTCCCTTACAATTACCACCCAGCTATCATCTATCTTGGTGATACGGGGGCTCTCTTCATCGGCTTTATGATTGCTGTTCTGTCCTTGCAAGGATTGAAAAATGCGACGGCTGTTGCGGTGGTGACGCCTATGATTATCTTAGGAGTGCCGATTACGGATACTTTTCTGGCGATTATCCGCCGTACTCTATCTGGTCAGAAATTCTACACGCCTGACAAGCATCATCTTCATCACAGACTCTTATCCTTGGGATTGACTCATCGAGGAACAGTGTTGGTTATCTATGGGATTTCACTGGTCTTTGCCATGATTTCTCTCTTGTTGAATGTTTCCAGTCGAATTGGTGGCGTGCTCTTGATGATAGGCTTACTTCTGGGTGTTGAGCTCTTTGCTGAGCTGGTCGGAGTTTTGGGGCCTAATCGTACTCCTTTGCTCAATATTCTCCGCTTTATTGGGAACTCCTCCTACCGTGAGGAAGTTCGGCGGAAATGGCGTCAAAAGAGGAATAAATAAGAATAGCTCTAAACAAAATAAAAGCCTTTTGGGCTTTTTTTTGGTATACTAAAGTATGTAAATCAGCTAAGCAAAGAAAGGAAAAAGAAATGTCTGTCTTAGAAATTAAAGATCTTCATGTTGAAATCGAAGGGAAAAAAATTCTCAAAGGGGTGAATCTCACTCTGAAAACAGGAGAGGTTGCAGCTATTATGGGGCCAAATGGAACAGGGAAGTCCACCTTGTCTGCAGCAATTATGGGCAATCCTAACTACGAAGTGACTCAAGGAGAAGTGCTTTTTGATGGAGTCAATATCTTAGAATTGGAAGTGGATGAGCGTGCTCGCATGGGACTCTTCCTGGCTATGCAGTACCCTAGTGAAATTCCTGGTATTACTAACGCAGAGTTTCTCCGTGCAGCTATGAATGCTGGCAAAGAAGACGAGGAAAAAATCTCCGTCCGCGACTTTATCATGAAGCTGGATGAAAAGATGGAACTGCTCAACATGAAAGAAGAAATGGCTGAGCGCTACCTTAATGAAGGTTTCTCCGGTGGTGAAAAGAAGCGCAATGAAATCCTGCAGTTGCTCATGCTAGAGCCGACTTTTGCGCTTTTAGATGAGATTGACTCAGGTCTGGATATCGATGCTCTTAAGGTTGTGTCTAAAGGGGTTAATGCTATGCGAGGTGAAGGTTTTGGTGCTATGATTATCACTCACTATCAACGCCTGCTCAACTATATCACTCCAGATGTAGTTCATGTCATGATGGATGGTAAAGTCGTTCTTTCTGGCGGTCCTGAATTGGCAGTTCGCTTGGAGAAAGAGGGCTATGCTAAATTGGCTGAAGAATTGGGCTTCACCTATACCGAAGAAGCCTAGTCAAACATTCTTTTGACTTTTATAAAAGATA
The DNA here is from genome assembly GCF_032387735.1 of Streptococcus sp. DTU_2020_1000888_1_SI_GRL_NUU_041A. NCBI lineage: Bacteria > Bacillati > Bacillota > Bacilli > Lactobacillales > Streptococcaceae > Streptococcus > Streptococcus sp. DTU_2020_1000888_1_SI_GRL_NUU_041A. The sequence continues at coordinate 422,897 of NZ_CP135591.1, forward strand.
GGAGAATGATATGACTAAAGAATTAATTCAAGAATTTTCACAGCTACATGCAGAGCCAGACTGGCTCTTTCAACTGCGCCAGCAGGCTTTTGATAAAATTGACCAGTTAGAATTGCCACGTATTGAGCGGGTTAAATTTCATCGCTGGAATCTGGGCGACGGCCGTATTTCAGAGAGTGAGCCGCTGACAAGTGTTCCAGACTTTACAGCCCTAGATGACAATCTCAAGCTTGTTCAAGTGGGAACTCAGACTGTTCTGGAGCAATTGCCAGCTGACTTGGCAGCGCAAGGTGTAATCTTCACAGATTTCCACACTGCCTTAGAAGAGATTCCAGAGCTGGTAGAGAAGCGTTTTATGTCTGCGGTCAAGTATGATGAGGACAAATTGGCGGCTTATCACACTGCCTATTTCAACAGCGGTGCGGTTCTTTATGTGCCGGACAATGTTGAGATTGACCAGCCGATTGAAGGAATTTTTTATCAGGATAGCGAAAGCGATGTTCCTTTTAACAAGCATATTTTGGTTATCGCAGGCAAGCATTCCAAGGTTAACTACTTGGAACGCTTGGAAACTTATGGCGAGGGCTCTGTTCCCGTAACAGCCAATATCACTGTCGAAGTTATTGCTCAGGCTGGAGCTCAGATTAAGTTTTCAGCTATTGATCGCTTGGGCGAAAATGTAACGGCTTATATCAGTCGCCGTGGTAAGCTGGATAATGATGCTATGATTGACTGGGCCATCGGCGTTATGAACGAAGGCAATGTCGTGGCTGACTTTGATAGCGACCTCTATGGCAAAGGTAGCCATGCGGATATGAAAGTGGTGGCTCTCTCAAGCGGTAAGCAGGTTCAGGGGATTGATACCCGCGTAACTAACTATGGCTGCAACTCTATCGGAAATATCCTGCAGCACGGGGTTATCCTGGAAAAAGGAACCTTGACCTTCAATGGTATCGGTCATATTATCAAAGGTGCTAAGGGAGCAGATGCTCAGCAGGAAAGCCGAGTTCTCATGCTGTCTGATCAAGCGCGCTCAGATGCTAATCCAATCCTCTTGATTGATGAAAACGATGTGACAGCTGGTCACGCAGCTTCTATCGGTCAGGTGGATCCAGAAGATATGTACTACCTCATGAGTCGGGGTCTTGATAAGGCGACGGCTGAACGCTTGGTCGTGCGCGGCTTCTTAGGGTCAGTGATAGTAGAAATCCCTGTTAAGGAAGTCCGTGATGAAATGATTGAAAATATCGATATTATTCTCGCAAAAAGATAAAAAGCTGGGCCTTGTCCCGTGTAAGTAGATAGGAGTCTTCATGTCTGGATTTAATGCAGAAGCAATCAAGCAAGATTTTCCCATTTTGGACCAAATTGTCAATGATGAGCCTTTGGTTTATTTGGACAATGCGGCGACAACTCAGAAACCTAAGCAGGTGCTGGCAGCTATTGAAAACTACTATCTTAGAGACAATGCCAATGTCCACCGCGGTGTGCATACGCTAGCCGAGCGGGCGACGGCAGCCTATGAAGCAGCCCGAGAAAGAGTTCGTTCTTTTATCAATGCAGCTTCAAGCAGAGAAGTCCTCTTTACACGAGGAACCACGACGAGTCTCAATTGGGTGGCTCAGTTTGCGGCTGAAAGGCTGCAACCTGGTGATGAAGTGCTGATTTCGATTATGGAGCACCATTCCAATGTCATTCCCTGGCAGGAAGCTTGTATAAAGACTGGAGCCAAGTTGGTCTATGTCTATCTCAAGGATGGTACTCTGGATATGGAGGATTTTCGTGCTAAGCTCAATGAGCGGACCAAGTTTGTCTCTCTGGCTCATGCCTCTAACGTCCTTGGGGTTATCAATCCCATCAAAGAGATTGCCCAGCTTGTTCATCAGCAAGGAGCACTTTTGGTGGTGGATGGGGCTCAATCCATTCCGCACATGGAAATTGATGTGCAGGATTTGGATGTGGACTTCTTCGCCTTTTCTGGGCATAAAATGGCAGGCCCGACTGGTATCGGAGTTCTCTATGGCAAGGAAGAGCTGCTAGAGCAGATGTCGCCAGTCGAGTTCGGTGGCGAGATGATTGATTTCGTCTATGAGCAGGAGGCGACATGGAAGGAGCTTCCTTGGAAGTTTGAGGCCGGAACGCCAAATATGGCAGGAGCAATCGGTCTTGCGGCGGCCATTGATTATTTGGAAGACTTGGGCATGGATGCCATTGCCCAGCATGAGCAGGATCTGATTGCCTACGTATTTCCTAAGCTGCAGGCAGTGGAAGGCTTGGCCATTTATGGCTCTCAGGATTTGGCCCAGCGCTCAGGCGTGATTGCCTTTAACCTGGATGGTCTCCATCCGCATGATGTCGCGACGGCTCTGGACTACGAAGGAGTGGCTGTTCGGGCGGGTCACCATTGTGCTCAGCCTTTGCTCACCTATCTGCAGGTGCCAGCGACTGTGCGGGCCAGCTTTTATATCTACAATACCTATGCGGATTGCGACAAGCTGGTAGATGCTTTAGAAAAGACAAAGGAGTTTTTCAATGGCACTTTCTAAGTTAGACAGTCTTTACAAAGCGGTTGTGACGGACCACTCGGCTCACCCCCATCATCATGGTAAGCTGGAAGATGTGGAGCAAGTAGTTCTCAATAACCCAACCTGTGGTGATGTTATCAGCCTGTCTGTGAAGTTTAATGCTGAAAACCAGATTGAGGATATTGCCTTTGTTAATTCCGGCTGTACCATCTCAACGGCTTCGGCCAGCATGATGACGGATGCGGTTCTGGGCAAGACAAAAGAGCAGGCGCTGGAATTAGCAGAAGTTTTCTCGCAGATGGTTCAGGGCCAGGAAGACAGTCGCCAGAAAGAATTGGGCGATGGCGCCTTTTTAGCAGGTGTTGCCAAATTCCCGCAGCGGATTAAGTGTGCGACCTTGGGTTGGAATGCCCTCAAGCGAGCAATTGAAGAAGATAAAAAGTAAGAATGTGAAAGGAAATTATGTCAGAAGAAAGAGTAGAACCAAAACCGATTGATCTCGGAGAGTACAAGTTTGGTTTCCATGACGATGTTGAACCTGTCCTCTCGACAGGGAAAGGGCTGAATGAAGCGGTCATTCGTGAGCTTTCTGCAGCCAAGGATGAACCAGAATGGATGCTGGATTTCCGCCTCAAATCCTACGAGGCTTTCAAGAAGATGCCGATGCAGACTTGGGGGCCGGATTTGTCAGAAATTAATTTTGATGACTTGATTTATTACCAAAAGGCCTCTGATAAGCCTGCTAGAAGCTGGGACGAAGTGCCTGAGAAGATCAAGGAAACCTTTGAGAAGATTGGGATCCCAGAAGCGGAGAGAGCCTACCTGGCTGGTGCGGCAGCCCAGTATGAGTCTGAAGTGGTTTACCACAATATGAAGGAAGAGTTCCAAAAGCTAGGAATTGTCTTTACGGATACCGACTCAGCTCTTAAGGAATACCCAGAGCTTTTCAAGCAGTATTTTGCTAAGCTGGTTCCTCCGACAGATAACAAGCTAGCAGCTCTCAACTCCGCAGTCTGGTCAGGTGGTACCTTCATCTATGTTCCAAAAGGTGTCAAGGTTGACGTTCCCTTGCAGACTTATTTCCGGATTAACAATGAAAATTCGGGTCAGTTTGAGCGGACTTTGATTATCGTTGATGAGGGCGCTAGCGTCCATTATGTTGAGGGATGTACAGCTCCGACGTACTCTAGTAATAGTCTACATGCAGCAATTGTCGAAATTTTTGCCCTTGATGGTGCCTATATGCGCTACACCACTATTCAAAACTGGTCTGATAATGTCTACAACCTCGTGACTAAGCGGGCGCGGGCCATGAAAGATGCGACGGTTGAGTGGATTGACGGAAACCTTGGTGCAAAAACAACTATGAAGTATCCGTCTGTTTATCTGGATGGACCTGGAGCGCGCGGAACAATGTTGTCTATTGCCTTTGCCAATACCAATCAGCACCAAGATACAGGGGCTAAGATGATTCACAATGCTCCGCATACCAGCTCTTCTATCGTGTCTAAGTCTATTGCTAAGGGCGGAGGTAAGGTGGATTACCGCGGTCAAGTGACCTTTGGAAAGAATTCACAGAAATCTGTCAGCCATATTGAGTGTGATACGATTATCATGGATGACATTTCGGCATCAGATACCATTCCCTTTAATGAAATTCATAACTCTCAGGTGGCTCTGGAGCATGAGGCCAAGGTTTCTAAGATTTCCGAAGAGCAGCTCTACTATCTCATGAGCCGTGGCTTATCCGAATCTGAAGCTACCGAAATGATTGTCATGGGCTTTGTGGAGCCTTTCACCAAAGAACTACCTATGGAGTATGCTGTTGAGCTTAACCGCTTGATTAGCTATGAAATGGAAGGATCAGTTGGGTAAAGCTTTGTCTAAGCGAAAATTTAAATTACTGCTTGAAGACACGCATTGCGAGTTAAGATTCAAAGATGTTTGCTAGTTCTAGTCCAACATTTACAATGTATACAAAATCAACCGCGAATCATTTGATTCGCGGCTTTTCTTTATAGTTTCTCGTTGACATAGCGGACGAAGTCATTCCACCAGACCTTGAAGAAAATACTTTTTTCCACCTCTTGGCCTGCCACCATTGTGACAGAAGGTGCTTTGTTTTCCAGATAGCCTTGGCCGATCGGTTCAGGGTCGGTATAGGTCAGGGTACCAAGTTCAGTATTTTTTTTCAGCGGAGCTTGGAAGCCTTTTTCGTTGGTTGAAAATTCTACCTTGTGCTCAGCCTGATTGGCAATGCGCTCAATGATGGTGAAATCCTTGCTGGCGACGGCTGGAACGGTCTTTTGCTTGCCATCAATAACTGTTGAATGGCTTTTATTGTAGGCCTCCCCCTCAGCCACAATAGTCGTCTGGGTGAAGTTTTGCGAAACATAGTTCATTAAAGACGCTGTGGCTACAAAGCGTGCGTAGGGGTCGCCGTCAGTTTGCTCAACGTCCAGCACAACTGTAATCATGCGGATGCCATTTTCAGTAGTCGTCGCAACAAAGGAAGAGCCACCCTTATCCGAACTGCCGGCTTTGAGTCCGTCTACACCTGAGCGGAAGTTGGATTGGTTTTCCAGCATGAAGTTATAATTTTCAAGACTCGTCCCTGCGATTTTAGCTGTGGACTTGGAAGTGATCTCTGTCACTTGAGGGAAGTCCATAATCAGATGCCGGCTGATAACAGCCAAGTCGTAGGCACTGAATTTGTTTTCAGTGTCCTTGCTTTTTTTAGCTGTGCTAGCTGAGGCGCTATACTCTGTTTCTTCAGTTGCGTATTCTAGAAGAAGAGTATTCAGCCCTGTGGAGTTCACAATAGTAGCATCTGTGATTCCCCATTCTTTGAGCTTGGCCTTCATCATTTGGACGAAATTTTCTTCGCTGCCTCCAACCTTCTCAGCCAAAGCAATCGTGGCGCTGTTGGAGCTGGACATCAAGGAAGCGGCAATCAAGTCCTTGACTTTGTAACGTTTGGCTTCCAAAGGGACATTGCTGATATTTGGATTAGCTGTCAGACTGTAAGCATAGTCTGAAATATCAACATAAGTATCGGCAGTCAAGTCTCCTCTGTCAATGGCTTCGTAGACCAGATAGACGGTCAAAAGATTGGTGATGGAGCCGACTTCGATTGGAGTATTAGCATCTTTTTCGTAGAGAATCTTTCCAGAAGTAGCATCCACAGCCATTGCACTTTTAGCGGCAATGTTGAAATCATCTGCTGCCACCTTGTTGGCGGTCATTCCGACCAAAACTAGTAAACATAGGAATAATCGTTTCATTTCTTTCCCCTAAAACAAGATATAACCATTGTATCATAAAATTCTCTTTTCTTTTATAAATCAAGGATAATAAAAGGTTACAAAATAAATGTAGAGAAAAGTAGGGTAATCCCCTTAAAGAGATTTTTTATAAAAGCATCTTTCGGAAAAACTCACAAAATAGAAAAATATTTGAAATAATACAGATATACAAGCTGAAAAATAGAAAATTATTATTTTTCTACATAAAACATTTGTTTTTATAAAAAAATATTGTATAATAATACAATATAAATTGAGAAGGAGAATGCTCATGAAAAAATCTAAATGGTTGGCCATTACTGGACTGACAGTCGTGTCAACACTAATCTTAGCTGCTTGTGGAAGCTCTAGTGCCAGTAATACCTATTCTTATGTCTATTTGAGTGATCCTGATACTTTGGACTATGTCAATTCAAATCGAGCTACTACGTCCGATGTTATTACAAACTTGGTGGACGGCCTTTTAGAAAATGATAAATACGGCAATTTGGTTCCATCTATTGCGGAAGACTGGACTGTTTCAAAGGATGGTTTGACCTATACCTATAAGCTTCGTAAAGATGCTAAGTGGTACACATCAGATGGTGAAGAATATGCAGAGGTTAAAGCACAAGACTTTGTAGCAGGTTTGAAGCACGCGGCAGATGAAAATTCTGAAGCTCTTCCTATCGTCCAAAGCTCTATCAAAGGCTTGGATGCCTATGTCAAAGGAGAGTCTAAAGACTTCTCAACAGTTGGAGTAAAAGCAGTTGATGACCACACGGTCGAATACACGCTCAACCAGCCAGAAAGCTACTGGAACTCTAAGACGACCATGGGGATTCTGTTCCCCATCAATGAGGATTTCTTGAAGTCACAAGGCAAAGATTTTGGTACCGTAAAACCTTCTTCCATTCTTTATAACGGACCTTATGTTCTGAAAGCATTCACTTCTAAGTCTGTCATTGAATATGCTAAAAACCAGAACTATTGGGATAAGGACAATGTCAAGGTTGAAAATATAAAACTGACTTATTTTGATGGTTCGGATCAGGAATCCTTGATCCGCAACTTCTCAGACGGGGCTTATTCTCAAGCACGGCTTTACCCTACGAGCTCTAACTATGCTTCTGTAGAAAAGCAGTACAAAGACAATATTATTTACACACCACAGAATTCAACTAGTTTCTATTTTGCTTTCAATCTGAATCGTAAGACTTATAATCATTCGTCTAAGACATCAGATGCTCAAAAGGCATCAACTACAGCTGCTATTCAAAATAAAGACTTCCGTCAGGCGATTAACTTTGCCTTTGACCGGACATCTTTTGGAGCTCAGATGAATGGTAAAGATGGAGCGACTAAACTCATCCGTAGCTTGCTTGTTCCTCCTAGCTTTGTGCAGGTGGACGGTAAGGACTTCTCTGATGTAGTAGAGAGCCAACTTTCATCTTATGGAGATGAGTGGAATGGCATTAAGCTGGCGGATGCTCAGGATAGTATCTACAATGCTGATAAAGCCAAGGCGGAATTTGCCAAGGCAAAAGAAACCTTGCAAGCTGAAGGTGTAGAATTCCCAATCCATATTGACGTCCCTGTCGATCAGTCTGACAAGGTTTTGGTACAACGGACGAACTCCTTCAAACAGTCTGTCGAATCAGCGCTTGGCCAAGAAAATGTCGTTATTGATGTTCAGCAAATGTCAACAGATGACTTTGATAATTCTGCCTACTTTGCAGAAACAGCAGCTCAGAAAGACTACGATCTCAACATGTCTGGCTGGTCAGCAGACTACCAAGATCCATCAACTTATCTGAATATCTTTAACCCTGAAACAGGTGATGCTGCAGATAATATTGGTATAGAAAAAGGGAAAAATGCTGATGTGGCAAATAAGGTTGGCTTGAATGAATACAAGGCTTTGCTGGATGAAGCTGATCAAGAAAAACAAGATACAGATGCTCGTTACACCAAGTACGCAGCAGCTCAGGCTTGGTTGACGGATAGCTCCATTGTTATTCCTAGTGTTTCTGGTGGTGGTTCACCAGTCGTTCAGAAGGTTGTGCCATTTACCAAGTCTTACTCTTATGTCGGAATTAAAGGAGATGCCTATGTCTTTAAGAACATGGAGCTCCAAAATGATATTGTGACAGCTAAAGACTATGAAGCAGCTCTTAAGAAATGGGAAAAAGAAAAGGAAGCATCCAATAAAAAAGCCCAAGAAGAGCTAGAAAAACATATCAAATAAGATTCTGAACAGCAAAAGTTTGACACTTTATCAGCTGTCTTGAATCAAGTTGTTTAGTTGAGAGAACATTTTTGTTCTCTCTTTTTTATATCGGCCTCCATTACATTGAAGCGTTTACATCCCGTCGCAGAAGTGCTATAATGAAAGTAATCTTAATGAAAACTGGAGGAAGTTTATGAAAACATCTAAGTTAGCTGCAGCTGCTGGGCTTGTCATTCTCTCTGCAGGAATTTTGGCTGCCTGTTCGTTTGGTGGCTCCAATTCATCTGGGAAAAACTATAGCTATGTTTATACGGCAGATCCAGATACGCTGGATTATACTGTGTCTAATAAGCGGGCAACCAATGAGATAATGGCTAATGTAGTAGATGGTTTGCTAGAAAGCGATAAGTATGGTAACTTAGTGCCTTCTCTAGCGGAAGATTGGACCGTTTCAAAGGATGGTCTGACCTATACTTATAAGCTTCGTGAGGGAGTGAAATGGTATACTTCTGATGGTGAAGAGTATGCAGATGTGACTGCTAAGGACTTTGTGACCAGTCTGAAGCATGCTGCAGACAGCAAGTCTGATGGTCTCTATATCGTTCAAAAATCCATTAAAGGCTTGGACGACTATGTTAATGGTAAAATAACTGACTTCTCCCAAGTTGGTGTTAAGGCGGTGGATGATTCTACTGTTCAATACACTTTGAATCAGCCAGAAAGTTTCTGGAATTCTAAGACAACCATGGGGATTCTTTTCCCAATTAATGAAGAATTTCTGAAATCAAAAGGTGACAAATTTGCTCAGGGGACAGATCCAACCAGTGTCCTCTATAACGGTCCGTTTATCTTGAAATCTATCACTTCGAAATCTCAAATTAGCTTAGAGAAGAATCCAAACTATTGGGATAAGGAAAAGGTGAAAATTGACACTGTCAAATTCTCTTACTACGATGGTCAAGATACAGAATCTCTGGTGCGTGGCTTTTCTGATGGCAACTACACCATTGCTCGTCTTTTCCCAAATAGCTCCAACTTTGCCAGTGTAAAGAAACAGTATGGCGACAATATCGTCTACACGCCTCAAGGCTCAGGAACCTTCTTTGTTACAACTAATATTGATCGTCAGTCTTACGAGCATACCTCCAAGACAACGGATGCACAGAAATCTTCCACTAAGAAAGCACTGCTCAATAAAGATTTCCGTCAGGCTCTGCTTTTTGCCTTTGACCGTACTGCCTATTCTGCCCAAACCAATGGCGAAGAAGCAGCAGATAAGCAGCTTCGCAACACCTTTGTTCCGCCAACCTTTGTTCAAGCTAATGGTAAAGAGTTCGGCAGCATTGTAGAAGAAAATCTAGCTAGCTACGGTGATGAATGGAAGGGAGTCAAATTAGACGACGCTCAGGATGGTTTTTATAATCCAGAAAAAGCCAAGGCAGAATTTGCCAAAGCTAAAGAAGCGCTGCAAGCAGAAGGAGTGGAATTCCCAATTCATCTGGACATTCCGGTCAGCTCAGCAGATACCAATGGCGTTAAGAGCGTTCAGTCACTGAAGCAGTCTATTGAAGCCAACCTTGGTTCTGACAATGTGGTGATTGACATTCAGCAGATGACAGATGATGAGTTGAATAACATCACCTACTTTGCGACCTCAGCATCTCAAGAAGACTGGGACTTGAATAATAATCTCGGCTGGAGCCCGGATTATAACGATCCATCTTCTTATCTGGAAATCACTGGCTCTAAGACTGGTGAGAATGTTGACGGCTACTTTGGTTTTGACCCTGGCACAGATAATGCAGCAGCTAAAGAGGCCGGCTTTGAAGAGTATGACAAGCTCTTGGAAGATGCAGCTGCGGAAAACGAGGATATTAACAAACGTTACGAAAAGTATGCTGCAGCTCAGGCTTGGCTGACAGACAGTGCTCTGTTGATGCCAGCTTGGTCATCTGGTGCAACACCAAGTGTCCGTAAGGTTGTTCCATTCTCAGGACCATTTGCTTGGACTGGAAACAAGGGTGAATACAGCTTTAAATATGTTGAAATCCAAGACAAACCAATAACGACTAAAGAATATGAAAAAGCGCGTGAAAAATGGGCAAAAGAAAAGGAAGAGTCCAACAAAAAAGCTCAAAAAGAACTCGCAGAACATATCAAATAAAGCAAGAAAATCCCATTGTAGCAACAGTGGGGTTTTTGATGATTTTAGAGTCGGAATGGGCAAGACTAAGGTTGTCTAATCCTAGATGACAGACATGCAGGAAGCTTGATTACATAAACATCTTAGGGTGTTAGTGAGCTAACTTAATATTCTGAAAATTTATTTTACTTTTAGTACTATCTATGCTATAATCTTAATTAAATCTAAAAATCTAAAAGATGGAGAAACCCATATGAAACAAAGCAAAGTCCTTGCGCTAGCAGGAGTTACTCTTCTTGCAGCTGGCTTTCTTGCTGCTTGCTCTGGCTCTAAGCCAAACACAAAGTCAGGCAGCTCAGACTCTTCAAACACCTTTAATTATATCTACGAGACAGATCCTGAAAACTTGAACTATCTCACTTCAAGTAAAGCTGCTACAACAGACTTGACTGCCAATGTTATTGACGGTCTTTTAGAAAACGACCAATATGGAAACTTGGTTCCTTCAATGGCAGAGGAATGGACTGTATCACCAGATGGGAAAACCTATACTTATAAGCTTCGCAAAGACGCTAAGTGGTATACTTCCGAAGGTGAAGAGTACGCAGATGTTACAGCAGAAGACTTTGTTACAGGTCTTAAGTATGCGGCAGACAATAAATCTGAAACAATCTACTTGGTTCAGGATTCTGTCAAAGGGCTTAAGGACTATATTTCTGGCAAGATTGATTTCTCAGAAGTAGGGATCAAAGCAGTCGATGATCATACCGTTGAGTATACTCTTAATGAGCCAGAAAGCTTCTGGAATTCTAAGACTACAATGGGAATTCTCTACCCAGTAAACAAAGACTTTTTAAAAAACCAAGGTGATAAGTTCGCTCAAGCAACCGATCCAACAAGCTTGCTTTATAACGGGCCTTTCTTGCTTAAATCATTGACTTCAAAATCTGAAATCCAATTTGAGAAGAATCCTAATTATTGGGACAAAGAAAATGTTCACGTAGATGCAGTTAAACTCTCTTTCTATGATGGACAAGATCAAGGGAAACTAGCTGAGCAGTTCAGTCAAGGTGCTCTGACAACAGCCAGACTCTTCCCGACTAGTGCGACTTATGAAAAGGTTGAAAAAGACTTTAAAGATAATATCGTTTATACACCTCAAGATGCCTCAACTTTCTTAGTAGGTACAAACATTGATCGTCAGTCGTACAACCATACGGCTAAGACATCAGAAGCTCAAAAAACTTCAACTAAGAAAGCCTTGCTTAACAAGGACTTCCGTCAGGCTTTGACCTTTGCCTTCAATCGTGAGTCCTATGCATCTCAGATTAATGGTAAGGACGGAGCAGACAAACTTCTTCGTAACCTTTACATCCCACCTACATTTGTGCAGGCTGGTGACAAGTCCTTCGGTGACCTAGTTAAGGAAAAAGTCGTAACCTATGGTGACGAATGGAAAGATGTGGACTTCTCAGATGGCCAAGATGGATTCTATAACGAGAACAAAGCAAAGGCTGAATTTGAAAAAGCAAAAGAAGCTTTGAAAGCCGATGGCGTAGAATTCCCAATCCATCTGGACATTCCGGTTGATCAAACAGCTACTTCTAAAGTACAACGTGTTCAATCCCTCAAGCAGTCTATTGAAAAGACCTTAGGAAAAGATAATGTTGTGATTGATGTTCACCAATTGTCTAAAGATGAAGTAACTAACATTACCTTGTTTGCACCTTCTGCTGCTGAAGAAGACTGGGATATTTCAGACAATGTCGGCTGGACTCCGGACTATCAAGATCCATCTACTTATCTAGATGTCATCAAACCTGGTGGTGAAAACACCAAGACCTTCTTAGGATTTGACGGCACCGATAATGCTGCAGCAAAACAAGTTGGTTTGGATGAATATACCAAACTAGTTGAAGAAGCGGGTGCAGAAAAGCAAGATTTGAACAAGCGTTATGAAAAATATGCGGCTGCTCAGGCTTGGCTGACTGATAGTGCTTTGTTGATTCCGGTAACTTCTAGAACAGGCCGTCCAACCTTGACTAAGGTAGTGCCTTTCTCAGCACCGTTTGCTTGGTCTGGTGCTAAGGCGCGTGAAGCGGCAAGTTATAAGTACATGAAATTGCAGGATGAGCCTGTAACGACAAAAGATTATAATAACGCTCAGGAAAAATGGAATAAAGAACGTGCGGAATCTAATAAAAAAGCTCAAGAAGAATTAGCAGACCACGTGAAATAAGCTTGCTAAGAGAACTTTCTCTAATAGAGGAGAAAGTTCTTTTGGAATTTAAAGGAAACGATAAATGAAAAAATATGTTTTTATGCGTATCTTACGCTCAATTGTGTCGATTTTCTTGGTGACGACCCTGACTTATGCCATTATCTATACTATGGTGCCAAGAAGGTTGATTTTCAAGCAGGATCCTAACTATAATAAGATAGCGACCAATAAAGATAAAAAGACTAACTATGAAAACACCATCTTTGAGCGGATGGGCTACATTGACTATTATGATACAAAGGAACTGCAGGAGAAAGCCAGCAAGGAAGATTCTTCTGTTACCACAGAAGCTACAGAAGCAAACAAGAAGATTTATCAGAAGTATATTGATAAACTTGGCAACGGCTGGAAATTGCAGAAATTCCCACTGAGCGGAGAATTCTACGCTGTACGTGAAGTACCTGTGTATGAACGTGTCTTTGAGTTCTATGCTAATTTGATTCAAATCGACCATCCAAATGTTATCCAAGATGAGGAAAATCCAAACCTAGAGCGTTATATCCGGTTTGAAAATGATCCTTCTGTTGGCTGGTCTCTTGTGGGTTCTGGTACTAAGCATAAATATTTGCTTTACTTTAATGGTCAGTTTCCATTTGTCCACCAGAACTTTATCACCTTTAATTTAGGTAATTCTTATCCAACCTATGCCAATATCCCTGTTCTGCAGGTTATTACGCAAGGACAAGGACAAACTAAGTCTTCCGAAGTTCAATTCCCAACAGGTAAAAAGACATCGTCTGTAAATATCTATTCTCGTACTTACAAGACGCCAAGCAAAGCTGACTCACAGGATATTGCTAAGTTTGGTAAGGGAGATGCCTATACAGCGACTCAAAGCAACTATCAAAATCCGTCCATGATTACCAGCTCAGCCATTATCGGTTTGATTGGTGTGGCTCTGTCTTATCTGATTGCTATTCCACTCGGATCCTACATGGCTCGACTCAAGAATACATGGTTTGATAGCATTTCTACAGCGGGCTTGACCTTTATGATGTCACTGCCAACCATCGCCTTGGTCTACATTGTCCGTTTGGCTGGCTCTGCTGTTGGTCTTCCAGACTCCTTCCCAATCTTGGGAGCGGGAGATTGGCGTTCTTATGTCCTTCCAGCTGTTATTTTAGGGCTTTTGAGTGCTCCTTGGACAGCAGTTTGGATTCGCCGGTATATGATTGACCTTCAGTCTCAGGACTTTGTCCGTTTTGCCCGTGCGAAGGGTCTCTCTGAAAAAGAAATTTCTAACAAGCACATCTTTAAAAACGCTATGGTGCCGCTGGTATCTAGTATCCCAGCTTCTATCGTTGGTGTTATTGCAGGTGCGACTCTGACAGAAACTGTCTTTGCTTTCCCTGGTATGGGTAAGATGCTGATTGATTCTGTTAAGGCATCCAATAACTCTATGGTTGTTGGTCTTGTATTCATCTTCACATGTCTGTCTATCTTTGCTCTCTTATTGGGTGACATTCTGATGACTGTACTGGACCCACGTATCAAGTTAACATCAAAAGGAGGTAAATAATGGCTACAATTGATAAAAGCAAATTCCAATTTGTCAAACGTGACGATTTTGCCTCTGAAACGATTGATGCTCCAGCCTACTCTTACTGGAAATCAGTCATGCGTCAATTTCTGAAAAAGAAATCTACCATTACCATGTTGGGGATTCTGATTGCCATTATTCTCATGAGCTTCATTTATCCTATGTTTTCAAACTTCGACTTTAATGATGTGAGCAAGGTAAATGACTTTAGCATGCGTTATATCAAGCCAAGTGCCCAGTACTGGTTTGGAACAGATAGTAATGGTAAGTCTCTCTTTGACGGTGTTTGGTTTGGTGCCCGTAACTCTATTCTCATTTCGATTATTGCGACGGTTATTAATCTGGCTATCGGAGTTATCATTGGCGGTATCTGGGGAATTTCCAAAACAGTTGACCGTGTCATGATGGAAATCTACAATATCATTTCAAATATCCCAGCCCTCTTGATTGTCATTGTCTTGACCTACTCTATCGGTGCTGGTTTCTGGAATCTTATTTTTGCCATGACGATTACTGGTTGGGTCGGTATTGCCTACACTATCCGTGTGCAGATTATGCGCTATCGGGATTTGGAATACAACCTTGCCTCTCGTACTCTTGGTACACCAACTCTCAAGATTGTTACGAAGAACATTATGCCGCAGTTGGTATCTGTTATCGTGACCACCACTTCACAAATGTTGCCAAGCTTTATCTCTTACGAAGCCTTTCTGTCCTTCTTTGGATTAGGACTTCCTGTAACAGTGCCAAGTTTGGGACGCTTGATTTCAGATTATTCACAAAACGTGACGACGAATGCCTACCTCTTTTGGATTCCACTCACAACTCTGATTTTGGTATCCCTTACCTTCTTCGTAGTTGGTCAAAACTTAGCTGACGCCAGCGATCCACGTACACATAGATAGGAGTAAATATGACAAAGAATGAAAATGTAATATTGACTGCTCGCGATATTGTCGTGGAATTCGATGTTCGCGATCGCGTCTTAACCGCCATTCGCGGTGTCTCTCTGGACTTGATTGAAGGCGAAGTGCTGGCTATTGTTGGTGAATCAGGTTCAGGAAAGTCTGTATTAACAAAGACCTTTACTGGTATGTTAGAAGAAAATGGCCGTGTAGCTAAAGGAACTATTGATTACCGCGGTAAAGATTTGACAACTCTTCGTAGTAATAAGGATTGGGAGCCGATTCGCGGTGCAAAAATTGCGACTATCTTCCAAGATCCGATGACGAGCTTGGATCCCATTAATACGATTGGAAGCCAGATTACAGAAGTCATTATCAAGCACCAAGGAAAATCAGCCAAAGAAGCTAAAAAAATGGCCATTGACTATATGAGTAAGGTCGGGATTCCAGATGCGGAAAAACGTTTCGAAGAATATCCTTTCCAATACTCAGGTGGTATGCGTCAGCGGATTGTTATTGCTATTGCTTTGGCTTGCCGTCCTGATATTCTTATCTGTGATGAGCCGACAACGGCCCTCGATGTAACGATTCAAGCGCAGATTATTGACTTGCTCAAATCCTTGCAGCAAGAATATCATTTCACAACCATCTTTATTACGCACGACCTTGGTGTTGTGGCTAGTATTGCAGATAAGGTTGCGGTCATGTATGCCGGTGAAATTGTAGAATACGGTACAGTTGAAGAAATCTTCTACGAGCCAAAACATCCTTATACATGGAGTTTGCTATCCAGCTTACCTCAGTTGGCAGATGCGAATGGTGCCCTCTACTCGATTCCTGGTACTCCGCCGTCTCTCTATTCACCGATCAAAGGGGATGCCTTTGCTTTGCGTTCTGACTATGCCATGTCAATTGACTTTGAAGAAGAAGCACCGGCTTTCAAGGTCTCAGATACTCATTGGGCTAAGACTTGGTTACTGCACGAAGATGCGCCTAAGGTTGATAAACCAGAGATTATCGAAAACCTACATGAAAAAATTCGTTCAAAAATGGGCTTCAATCAATTAGAAGCTTAGGAGGAAGGAAATGACTGAAAAATTAGTTGAAATTAAAGATTTAGAAATTTCCTTCGGCGAAGGAAGTAAGAAATTTGTAGCAGTAAAAAACGCAAATTTCTTCATCAATAAGGGAGAAACTTTCTCTCTTGTAGGAGAATCAGGCTCTGGTAAGACTACTATTGGTCGAGCTATTATTGGCCTTAATGATACCAGTGCAGGCGATATCTTCTATGAAGGCAAAAAGATTAATGGTAAAAAGTCAAAAGCAGAAGAAGCGGACTTGATTCGCAAGATTCAGATGATTTTCCAAGACCCAGCAGCTAGCCTGAATGAACGTGCAACGGTTGACTATATCATATCTGAGGGTCTCTATAATTACCATTTGTTTGATAGCGAAGAAGACCGTCAAAGAAAAGTCAAAGATATCATCAATGAAGTTGGTTTGTTGGCTGAGCATTTAACTCGCTATCCTCACGAATTCTCTGGTGGACAGCGTCAACGGATTGGGATTGCTCGTGCTTTGGTCATGCAACCAGACTTCGTGATTGCTGATGAGCCGATTTCCGCCTTGGACGTGTCTGTCCGAGCACAGGTCTTGAATCTTTTGAAAAAATTTCAAAAAGAGCTTGGCTTGACCTACCTGTTTATTGCCCATGACCTTTCGGTAGTTCGTTTTATTTCTGATCGTATCGCCGTGATTTACAAAGGTGTCATTGTAGAGGTGGCAGAGACAGAGGAGCTATTCAACAATCCTGTCCATCCTTACACACAATCCCTGCTCTCAGCTGTACCAATTCCAGACCCAATCTTGGAGCGTAAAAAAGTGTTGAAGGTCTATGATCCTGAACAGCACGATTATTCAGTTGATAAACCAGAAATGGCAGAGATTCGTCCAGGACATTATGTCTGGGCTAATAAAGCTGAACTCGAAAAGTATAAACAAGAACAAAAATAGAAAAAATGTCCGAAAGGGCATTTTTTGCGCCTTTAAAAGAAAGAATGTAGGTCAATTTACCATCCTCAAAGGTATGTAAAACTATTCACCAATTTGAAAATAATAATTTTTTTTAAAAATTTCAAAAAAGGTATTGACAGGTTAGTGGTATAGGTGATATACTAATATAGTTGTCGCGAAAGACAAAGCCCTTTGAAAACTGAACAAGACGAACCAAGTGCAGGGTGACATAGAGATATGTAACCTGTCAAAAAAACGAAAATAAATCTGTCAGTGGACAGTAATGAGTGCGAACTCAAACTTTTTAATGAGAGTTTGATCCTGGCTCAGGACGAACGCTGGCGGCGTGCCTAATACATGCAAGTAGAACGCTGAAGAGAGGAGCTTGCTCTTCTTGGATGAGTTGCGAACGGGTGAGTAACGCGTAGGTAACCTGCCTGGTAGCGGGGGATAACTATTGGAAACGATAGCTAATACCGCATGAAATTGCTTATCGCATGATAATTAATTGAAAGATGCAATTGCATCACTACCAGATGGACCTGCGTTGTATTAGCTAGTTGGTGAGGTAACGGCTCACCAAGGCGACGATACATAGCCGACCTGAGAGGGTGATCGGCCACACTGGGACTGAGACACGGCCCAGACTCCTACGGGAGGCAGCAGTAGGGAATCTTCGGCAATGGGGGGAACCCTGACCGAGCAACGCCGCGTGAGTGAAGAAGGTTTTCGGATCGTAAAGCTCTGTTGTAAGAGAAGAACGGGTGTGAGAGTGGAAAGTTCACACTGTGACGGTATCTTACCAGAAAGGGACGGCTAACTACGTGCCAGCAGCCGCGGTAATACGTAGGTCCCGAGCGTTGTCCGGATTTATTGGGCGTAAAGCGAGCGCAGGCGGTTAGATAAGTCTGAAGTTAAAGGCTGTGGCTTAACCATAGTATGCTTTGGAAACTGTTTAACTTGAGTGCAGAAGGGGAGAGTGGAATTCCATGTGTAGCGGTGAAATGCGTAGATATATGGAGGAACACCGGTGGCGAAAGCGGCTCTCTGGTCTGTAACTGACGCTGAGGCTCGAAAGCGTGGGGAGCAAACAGGATTAGATACCCTGGTAGTCCACGCCGTAAACGATGAGTGCTAGGTGTTAGGCCCTTTCCGGGGCTTAGTGCCGCAGCTAACGCATTAAGCACTCCGCCTGGGGAGTACGACCGCAAGGTTGAAACTCAAAGGAATTGACGGGGGCCCGCACAAGCGGTGGAGCATGTGGTTTAATTCGAAGCAACGCGAAGAACCTTACCAGGTCTTGACATCCCTCTGACCGCTCTAGAGATAGAGTTTTCCTTCGGGACAGAGGTGACAGGTGGTGCATGGTTGTCGTCAGCTCGTGTCGTGAGATGTTGGGTTAAGTCCCGCAACGAGCGCAACCCCTATTGTTAGTTGCCATCATTGAGTTGGGCACTCTAGCGAGACTGCCGGTAATAAACCGGAGGAAGGTGGGGATGACGTCAAATCATCATGCCCCTTATGACCTGGGCTACACACGTGCTACAATGGCTGGTACAACGAGTCGCAAGCCGGTGACGGCAAGCTAATCTCTGAAAGCCAGTCTCAGTTCGGATTGTAGGCTGCAACTCGCCTACATGAAGTCGGAATCGCTAGTAATCGCGGATCAGCACGCCGCGGTGAATACGTTCCCGGGCCTTGTACACACCGCCCGTCACACCACGAGAGTTTGTAACACCCGAAGTCGGTGAGGTAACCGCAAGGAGCCAGCCGCCTAAGGTGGGATAGATGATTGGGGTGAAGTCGTAACAAGGTAGCCGTATCGGAAGGTGCGGCTGGATCACCTCCTTTCTAAGGAGTCCGTAAGGACATACGGAATGCACTTGAGTCTTGTTTAGTTTTGAGAGGGCTATGTGGGGCCTTAGCTCAGCTGGGAGAGCGCCTGCTTTGCACGCAGGAGGTCAGCGGTTCGATCCCGCTAGGCTCCATTATCTAGTTTGACTAGATAAAGAACTTGTCCATTGAAAATTGAATACCGATATCAAATAGTAACAAGAAAATAAACCGAAAACGCTGTGAATATTAATGAGTTTAAGACTGAAAGGTCAAAATAAGGTTAAGTTAGTAAGGGCGCACGGTGGATGCCTTGGCACTAGGAGCCGATGAAGGACGTGACAAACGACGAAATGCCTCGGGGAGCTGTAAGTAAGCACTTGATCCGGGGATGTCCGAATGGGGGAACCCAACAGGTTGATGCCTGTTACCCATTTCTGTTAAGGGAATGAGGAGGAAGACGCAGTGAACTGAAACATCTAAGTAGCTGCAGGAAGAGAAAGCAAAAGCGATTGCCTTAGTAGCGGCGAGCGAAGAGGCAGGAGGGCAAACCGAAGAGTTTACTCTTCGGGGTTGTAGGACTGCAATGTGGACTCAGAATTTATAGAAGAATGACTTGGGAAAGTCAGCCAAAGAGAGTAAGAGCCTCGTATTTTAAATAGATTCTGTACCTAGCAGTATCCTGAGTACGGCGGGACACGTGAAATCCCGTCGGAATCTGGGAGGACCATCTCCCAACCCTAAATACTCCCTAGTGACCGATAGTGAACCAGTACCGTGAGGGAAAGGTGAAAAGCACCCCGGGAGGGGAGTGAAATAGAACCTGAAACCGTGTGCCTACAACAAGTTCGAGCCCGTTCATGGGTGAGAGCGTGCCTTTTGTAGAATGAACCGGCGAGTTACGTTATGATGCGAGGTTAAGTTGAAGAGACGGAGCCGTAGGGAAACCGAGTCTGAATAGGGCGCTTTAGTATCATGATGTAGACCCGAAACCATGTGACCTACCCATGAGCAGGTTGAAGGTGCGGTAAAACGCACTGGAGGACCGAACCAGGGCACGTTGAAAAGTGCTTGGATGACTTGTGGGTAGCGGAGAAATTCCAAACGAACTTGGAGATAGCTGGTTCTCTCCGAAATAGCTTTAGGGCTAGCGTCGACATCAAGATTCTTGGAGGTAGAGCACTGTTTGGGTGAGGGGTCCATCCCGGATTACCAATCTCAGATAAACTCCGAATGCCAATGAATTATGGTCGGCAGTCAGACTGCGAGTGCTAAGATCCGTAGTCGAAAGGGAAACAGCCCAGACCACCAGCTAAGGTCCCAAAATAATTGTTAAGTGGAAAAGGATGTGGGGTTGCACAGACAACTAGGATGTTAGCTTAGAAGCAGCTATTCATTCAAAGAGTGCGTAATAGCTCACTAGTCGAGTGACCCTGCGCCGAAAATGTACCGGGGCTAAAACAATTTACCGAAGCTGTGGATACCTTTTATAGGTATGGTAGGAGAGCGTTCTATGTGTGGAGAAGGTGTACCGTGAGGAGCGCTGGAACGCATAGAAGTGAGAATGCCGGTATGAGTAGCGCAAGACAGGTGAGAATCCTGTCCACCGTAAGACTAAGGTTTCCAGGGGAAGGCTCGTCCGCCCTGGGTTAGTCGGGACCTAAGGAGAGACCGAAAGGTGTATCCGATGGCCAACAGGTTGAGATTCCTGTACTAGAGTATGAAGTGATGGAGGGACGCAGTAGGCTAACTCGTGCGTACGAATGGATGTACGTCTAAGCAGTGAGGCGTGGTATGAGTCAAATGCTTATACCTATAACGTTGAGCTGTGATGGGGAGCGAAGTTTAGTAGCGAGTGAGTGATGTCACACTGCCAAGAAAAGCTTCTAGCGTTGTATCATACTCTACCCGTACCGCAAACCGACACAGGTAGTCGAGGCGAGTAGCCTCAGGTGAGCGAGAGAACTCTCGTTAAGGAACTCGGCAAAATGACCCCGTAACTTCGGGAGAAGGGGTGCTGACTTTTGTCAGCCGCAGTGAATAGGCCCAAGCAACTGTTTATCAAAAACACAGCTCTCTGCTAAATCGTAAGATGATGTATAGGGGGTGACGCCTGCCCGGTGCTGGAAGGTTAAGAGGAGTGCTTAGCGGTAACGCGAAGGTATGAATTGAAGCCCCAGTAAACGGCGGCCGTAACTATAACGGTCCTAAGGTAGCGAAATTCCTTGTCGGGTAAGTTCCGACCCGCACGAAAGGCGTAATGATTTGGGCACTGTCTCAACGAGAGACTCGGTGAAATTTTAGTACCTGTGAAGATGCAGGTTACCCGCGACAGGACGGAAAGACCCCATGGAGCTTTACTGCAGTTTGATATTGAGTGTCTGTGCCACATGTACAGGATAGGTAGGAGCCTATGAAATCGGGACGCCAGTTTCGATGGAGGCGTTGTTGGGATACTACCCTTGTGTTATGGCCACTCTAACCCGGTAGGTTTATCATCTACGGAGACAGTGTCTGACGGGCAGTTTGACTGGGGCGGTCGCCTCCTAAAAGGTAACGGAGGCGCCCAAAGGTTCCCTCAGACTGGTTGGAAATCAGTCGCAGAGTGTAAAGGTATAAGGGAGCTTGACTGCGAGAGCTACAACTCGAGCAGGGACGAAAGTCGGGCTTAGTGATCCGGTGGTTCCGCATGGAAGGGCCATCGCTCAACGGATAAAAGCTACCCTGGGGATAACAGGCTTATCTCCCCCAAGAGTTCACATCGACGGGGAGGTTTGGCACCTCGATGTCGGCTCGTCGCATCCTGGGGCTGTAGTCGGTCCCAAGGGTTGGGCTGTTCGCCCATTAAAGCGGCACGCGAGCTGGGTTCAGAACGTCGTGAGACAGTTCGGTCCCTATCCGTCGCGGGCGTAGGAAATTTGAGAGGATCTGCTCCTAGTACGAGAGGACCAGAGTGGACTTACCGCTGGTGTACCAGTTGTTCTGCCAAGAGCATCGCTGGGTAGCTATGTAGGGAAGGGATAAACGCTGAAAGCATCTAAGTGTGAAACCCACCTCAAGATGAGATTTCCCATAACGCAAGTTAGTAAGAGCCCTGAGAGAAGATCAGGTTGATAGGTTAGAAGTGGAAGTGTGGTGACACATGGAGCGGACTAATACTAATCGCTCGAGGACTTATCCTAGAATAAGAAATTCATCAGAGTGCAGCGAATGGTTTGAGTTTTTGTGAGATTTGATATTGTATTCAATTTTGAGTTGACAAGGCTTGTCTGAGAGGACAGGACAGTTAATTCAATAGTTAAGTGACGATAGCCTAGGAGATACACCTGTACCCATGCCGAACACAGCAGTTAAGCCCTAGAACGCCGGAAGTAGTTGGGGGTTGCCCCCTGTGAGATATGGTAGTCGCTTAGCAGTTATCCGCCATAGCTCAGTTGGTAGTAGCGCTTGACTGTTAATCATGATGTCGTAGGTTCGAGTCCTACTGGCGGAGTTTCAAAGAGGTTTTTACCTCTTTTTATTTTTAGTGATAGGATATACTGGAGACAAGGTATTCTATAGTTTTATTTATGAGCTATGAAACTTCTATTAGTTCTTAGTGTATTCTAAAGTTTGACTTTGTATTCTTTATAGTTGAATGAAAAAAGCAGAAGTTAGTCAGTGACTAGTTTCTGCTTTTTTAGAGTTTGTTTGATAAAAATGATTTCTAGGTCTGGTCTTGCTCCAGGGTTTGGGGTTCAAAGAAAGCTCGGTAAAGCGCGCGAATGGCAGCTTTTTCTTGATTTTTTTCAACAACAAACATGATAGATACTTCGCTTGAGCCTTGGGACATCATTTGAATGTTGATGTTGTTTTCTGAAAGAGCTTTGGTTGCAGTGGCTGTAACCCCGATATGACTCTTCATTTTTTCGCCGACAATCATGATAATGGAAAGATCGTGTTCGATTTCTGCATGATCAACCTCTGTTTTTTGAACAAGCTGGCGAAGGATTTCTTCCTCTTTGATAGGAGTTAATTCGCGCTCGCGCAAGATAATGGAAAGGTCATCAATTCCTGTAGGCATGTGTTCCCAACCAATATTCAAATCTTCTAGAATTTGAAGGACGCGTCTACCAAAGCCGATTTCTCTATTCATCAGGTACTTAGACATGTTAATGCTGACAAAGCCTGCATCTCCAGCAATTCCAACGACTGGTAGATGGTCCTTGCTGTGTTTATGGACAATTTGAGTACCTGGATGTTCTGGATTGTTGGTATTTTTAATAACCAGCGGGATTTTGCCGCGGTAAGCTGGAAGCAGAGCTTCATCATGGAGAACTGTAAAGCCAGCGTAGGCCAATTCACGCATTTCCCGATAGGTTAGCTCAGGAATGGAATGTGGCTTGTGAACGATGCCAGGATGGGCGGCAAAGATTCCGTCAACATCAGTAAAGTTCTCATAAACATCTGCTTTGACTCCCGCAGCAATGATAGAGCCCGTAATATCAGAACCCCCGCGAGAGAAAGTACAGATTTGTCCATCTTGAGTAACACCAAAGAAACCAGGGATAACTAGAACTTCATCAGAATTATTAAGTTCTTCAATCTTATCATAGCTGGAAGGAAGAATTCTTGCATTGCCAGGTTCACTGGAAACGACGAGTCCCGCTTCTCTTGGATGTACGTAGCTAGCTGGAACGCCATTTTGACTGAAATATGCTGCAATTAATTTAGCGTTGTTGTTTTCTCCTGCTGCAAGGAAAGTATCATAAAGAAATGCATTATCTTCAATTGGCAAAGTTGCAAGGCTTGTGATGCTTTTGGAAATTTTTTCCAGAACTTTTGGTTTCAAATCTAGTTCTGCCACCATATCTGCATAGCGGTTGATAATCCACTGTTGGTTTGGTGTGACATCATTTCCTGCAATATACTCTCGGTAATATTTAATCAGGGCATCGGTTACTTTGATATCGTCATCATGGCGTTTTCCTGGCGCTGATACTACAACAAATCGACGTTCAGGATCAGATTTGACAATGTTCAAAACTTTTTCTAATTGAGTCGCAGAAGCCAGTGAACTTCCACCAAATTTTACAACTTTCATTGGTTCTCCTATCTTATTTTAAAAATTATAACAAAATTCTGAAAATTATTCAAACGCTGTTTTTATACTATTTTTATCCAAATTATTACTTTCACACTTCAAATTTGAAGACCATCTAATTTTTCCCATTTTTTATTTCCTTTCTTTTATATTTTATGATAAAATATAAGTTGTGTATAATTTGAATATCAAATTATTTAAGAATAAAACAAAACGGCTGATTTGAAATCGGGTCGGGAATGGAGCTGAAATGACATTTAATGGAATTCTCTATCATGTAGCAGATGAGGTAGCAACGATTACTTTTAATCGTCCTGAAGTTTCAAATGGCTTTAATATTCCTATGTGTGAGGAAATTTTAGAGGCTATTGAACTTGCTGCTAAGGATGAGTCCGTCAAATTTTTAGTTATCAATGCGAATGGTAAGGTTTTTTCAGTGGGTGGGGATTTGGCTGAGATGCAGAGAGCTGTCAGTGATGATGACGTCCAATCCTTGGTGAAAATCGCAGAACTGGTGAATGATATTTCCTTTGCTATGAAGCGTCTGCCTAAGCCGGTTATCATGAGTGTTGATGGCCCTGTTGCTGGTGCAGCTGCTAATATGGTCGTTGCAGCAGATTTCTGTATTGCCACTGAAAAATCCCGTTTCATTCAGGCCTTTGTTGGTGTTGGTCTGGCGCCAGATGCTGGTGGTCTTTTCTTACTGACTCGTGCTATCGGGGTGACTCGGGCGACCCATCTGGTTATGACTGGGGAAGCTCTGACTGCAGAGAAAGCTCTGGATTACGGCTTGCTTTATAAAGTCTGTGAAGCAGAAAAGTTGGAAAAAACAACGGAACAGTTGCTGAAGAAGCTGAAACGTGGCTCTCTAAATTCTTACAGAGCCATGAAAGAAATGGTCTGGAAGAGTCTGTTCAGCGGCTGGTCTGAGTATGCAGAGCTAGAGTTGGAACTGCAGAAATCGCTGGCTTTCACAGAAGATTTCAAAGAGGGAGTTCGGGCATACTCTGAGAAGCGTCGTCCAAATTTCACAGGTAAATAATATATTGGTTCAAGGTTGCTTAATTTGTAAGTTGTTTACGAAAATATTTGAAAATCAAATTAATTTTCAAAAAAGCTTGCAAATTGCTTTTCTATCTGATAAAATTTGATTGTCAAAGTATTTTCTTAAGGAGGGTTGGTTTTGAATTTTCAGTTAGTAAATGATTACTTAACGTCTATTTTCAATAATGTCTTGGTTATTGAAGAATCGAGCCTAAGAAGCAGTCGCTTCAACGACGTCTCCATTAAGGAAATGCATACAATAGATGTCATCGGCACAACGCCAAATGCTACTCCAAGTGATATATCACGAGAATTGATGGTTACCTTGGGAACTGTTACGACTAGTTTGAATAATCTGGAGCGTAAGGGTTATATTGAGCGGCGTCGGTCGGAAGTTGATCGTCGTGTGGTGCATCTGAATTTGACAAAGAATGGGCGGCTTTTGTATCGTCTTCATAAGCGATTCCACAACCGCATGGTCATGCAGGTAGTGGATGGGATGAGTCCAGAAGAGAGACAAGTGATGCAAAAGGGCCTGCAAAATTTATATAGTTTCCTAGAGGATTTGAAATAATGAACTATGCTAAGATTAGCCAGGTGGCTCATTATGCTCCCCGTCAGGTTGTCAGCAATGATGATCTAGCCGAGATTATGGATACCAGTGATGAGTGGATTTCAAGTCGAACTGGGATTAAAAACCGCCATTTATCGTCAGATGAAACGACCAGTGATTTAGCTACAAAAGTAGCAGAGAATTTGCTGCAAAAGTCGGGAATTTCTGCTCAAGATCTGGACTTTATCATTGTTGCTACCATTACGCCGGATTCTTTAATGCCTTCAGCTGCTGCGAGAGTACAGGCCAATATTGGGGCTAAGAATGCATTTGCCTTTGATCTGACGGCGGCCTGCAGTGGCTTTATCTTTGCCCTATCTACTGGGGAAAAATTTATTTCTTCAGGCCGTTATCAAAAAGGTCTAGTCATAGGAAGTGAGACGCTCTCTAAGACAGTAGATTGGTCAGATCGTTCAACGGCTGTTCTCTTTGGAGATGGTGCTGGCGGTGTCCTGTTGGAAAGTGCTTCAGAACAGCATTTTTTGGCAGAAAGTCAGTTTACGGACGGATCTCGCGGAGATAGTCTGACCTGCGGAAAAATCGGTTTGTCTTCACCTTTTTCAGAAAAAGGTGAGAATCAACCTTATCTAACAATGGACGGTCGAGCTATTTTTGACTTTGCTATTCGTGATGTTGCTCGTTCTATTAAAGAAACCATTGAAAGCAGTCAGCTTTCAGCGGAAGATTTGGATTTTCTGTTGCTGCATCAGGCCAATATCCGTATTTTGGATAAAATGGCTAAGAAGCTTGGTGTTGCGCGGGAGAAACTTCCAGCCAATATGATGGAATATGGCAATACTAGCGCTGCTAGCATCCCGATTTTATTATCTGAGTGTGTCGAGCAAGGACTGATTAAACTGAACGGAAATCAGACAATTTTGATGTCAGGTTTCGGTGGAGGTTTGACATGGGGCACGCTTATTGTTACAATTTAGTTAATCAAGTGGAAACACATGATAAAAAATATTTTATTTTTAAAGGAGTCTATCCATGGCAGTATTTGAAAAAGTACAAGAAATTATCGTTGAAGAACTTGGCAAAGAGCCATCAGAAGTTACTCTTGAGTCAACTTTCGATGATCTTGAAGCAGATTCATTGGATTTGTTCCAAGTGATTTCAGAAATTGAAGATGCATTTGACATCCAAATCGAAACTGAAGAAGGTTTGAACACAGTTGGTGATTTGGTTGCTTATGTAGAAGAAAAAACTAAATAAGCAAGTAACTGAGAGTATCGAAAGATATTCTCTCTTGTTTAGGTAATAGTTTGACTGTCAAAGTAAAGAAAATACATCTAGCGTGTGGTAGTTTGAAATCAAGCTATTACTTAAGCAATGATAAAAGGAAGGTATTATGCAAACACGTATTACAGAATTATTGAACATTGATTACCCTATTTTCCAAGGCGGAATGGCCTGGGTTGCTGACGGTGACTTGGCTGGTGCAGTTTCAAAAGCTGGCGGTCTTGGTATCATTGGTGGCGGAAATGCACCTAAGGAAGTGGTAAAAGCTAATATTGACAAGATTAAGTCCTTAACAGACCGTCCTTTCGGGGTTAACATCATGCTACTGTCACCTTTTGCGGACGACATTGTGGATCTGGTCATTGAAGAGGGAGTAAAAGTAGTAACGACCGGTGCAGGTAATCCAAGCAAGCACATGGCTCGTTTCCATGAAGCGGGGATTACAGTTATCCCTGTTGTGCCAAGCGTGGCTTTGGCTAAGCGGATGGAAAAAATCGGTGCGGATGCAGTCATTGCAGAAGGTATGGAAGCCGGTGGTCACATCGGGAAATTGACTACCATGTCCTTGGTTCGTCAGGTTGCAGAAGCAGTCAGCATTCCGGTTATTGCCGCCGGTGGTATTGCAGATGGTGCTGGTGCTGCGGCTGGCTTTATGCTGGGAGCAGAGGCCGTTCAGGTCGGAACTCGCTTTGTCGTTGCTAAGGAATCCAATGCTCATCAGAACTACAAGAACATGATTTTGAAGGCTCGCGATATTGATACGACTATCTCTGCCCAGCATTTCGGTCATGCGGTTCGCGCTATCAAGAATAAGCTGACACGTGATTTCGAAAAGGCAGAAAAAGAAGCCTTCAAGCAAGAAAATCCAGATTTGACTGTTTTTGAAAATCTTGGAGCTGGTGCTTTGGCCAATGCGGTTGTTCGCGGAGATGTGGAAAATGGTTCCGTCATGTCTGGTCAAATTGCTGGTTTAATCAGTAAGGAAGAAACAGTCGAAGAAATCCTCAAAGATATCTACTATGGTGCTGCTGAGAAGATTCAGCAGGAAGCAAAACGTTGGGCAGGAGTAACTAGAAATGACTAAAAGAGCCTTTCTCTTTGCCGGTCAGGGAGCGCAGTACCTTGGAATGGGGCGTGAGCTTTATGATCAGTATGAGCTTGTGCGGTCAACTTTTGATGAAGCTAGCCAAGTTCTAGGCTATGATGTCCGAGCTTTGATCGATCAAGATGAAGAAAAGCTCAATCAAACTCGCTACACGCAACCGGCTATTTTAACAACTTCAGTAGCTATTTATCGGCTCTTGGCTGATAAGGGAATCGAGCCTGATATGGTAGCAGGTCTCTCGCTTGGAGAATATTCTGCTTTGGTGGCTGCGGGTGCCCTTGATTTTAAGATGGCGGTGGCCTTGGTTGCTAAGCGCGGGAGCTTCATGGAAGAGGCAGCTCCAGCTGGCTCAGGGAAAATGGTCGCAGTTTTAAATGCTGAGGTTTCTCTCATTGAAGCGGTCTGTCAAGAAGCAAGTGCTATTGGTGTAGCCTCACCAGCTAACTATAATACGCCTAGTCAAATCGTTATCGGCGGAGAAGTGGCAGCAGTGGACAAGGCTGTGGAGCTTTTGAAAGATGCCGGTGTCAAGCGCTTAATCCCGCTCAATGTATCCGGACCTTTCCATACGGCGCTTTTAAAGCCAGCCAGCGAACGATTGGCAGAAGTTTTAGAAACAGTTGAGTTTTCAGATTTTGTACGGCCATTAGTCGGAAATACTGAAGCAACTGTGATGGAAAAAGAAAGAGTCAAAGAGCTTTTGACTCGTCAGGTAATGGAGCCAGTGCGCTTTTATGACAGCATTGCTAAGATGCAGGAAGCTGGTGTGACTGAATTTATCGAAATCGGTCCTGGCAAAGTTCTGTCTGGTTTTATTAAGAAAATTGATAGGTCTGCGGATGTACGCCAAGTTGAAGATGTAGAAAGTTTGAATGCTCTTCTAGAAAAATAATGAGGAATCATCATGGAATTACAAAACAAGAATGTGTTAATTACAGGGTCCGCTCGTGGAATTGGGCTGGCAATTGCGCATAAATTTGCCAGTGTCGGAGCCAATGTTATTTTAAACGGACTAAGCGGGATTTCTGATGATATTTTGGCTGGATTTGCCGGCTATTCTGGTAAGGTCGTAGCTGTTATTGGGGATGTGTCTAAATCTGCGGATGCTCAGCGGATAGTGGAAGAAGCTGTTGCGGCTCTGGGGTCTGTTGATGTATTGGTCAATAACGCTGGTATTACACGTGATAAGCTCATGCTGAAAATGACGGAAGAAGATTTTGAGCAGGTGCTGAAAGTGAACTTGACTGGAACATTCAATATGACACAATCAGTCCTGAAACCGATGACAAAAGCTCGTCAGGGTGCTATTATCAACCTATCGAGTGTCGTTGGTTTAGCTGGAAATATCGGTCAGGCAAACTATGCAGCTTCCAAGGCCGGTC
Source organism: Streptococcus sp. DTU_2020_1000888_1_SI_GRL_NUU_041A (assembly GCF_032387735.1). Taxonomy (NCBI): domain Bacteria; kingdom Bacillati; phylum Bacillota; class Bacilli; order Lactobacillales; family Streptococcaceae; genus Streptococcus; species Streptococcus sp. DTU_2020_1000888_1_SI_GRL_NUU_041A. The sequence goes on from NZ_CP135591.1 coordinate 452,120, forward strand.
TGATTGGTTTTTCTAAGTCAGTAGCCCGTGAAGTGGCAGCGCGTAATATCCGTGTGAACTGCATTGCCCCTGGCTTTATCGCATCTGATATGACAGATGTGCTTCCAGAAAAAATCAAGGAAGCATCTTTGGCACTCATTCCGATGAAGCGTTTTGGTACTCCAGAAGAAGTAGCAGATGTTGCTCTCTTCTTGGCGGGTCAAGAATATCTGACGGGTCAAGTCATCACGATTGATGGCGGCTTTACTATGCAGTAAGTCACAATTTTTGAATATTAACGAGTAGAAAATCAGTTGATTCATCTAAATAAAGGAGCTCAATATGAAACTTAATCGAGTTGTTGTAACAGGATACGGTTTAACTTCACCTATCGGAAATACTCCAGAAGAATTTTGGAATAATTTAAAAGAAGGGAATATTGGAATCGGTCCAATTACTAAATTTGATCATAGTGAATACAGTGTTCACAATGCGGCGGAAATTCAGGATTTCCCTTTTGATAAATACTTTGTCAAAAAGGATACCAATCGTTATGATAATTACACACTTTATGCGATTTATGCTTCTCAAGAAGCGGTCAACAATGCTCACTTAGATGTAGATGCGTTGGATAAGGATCGCTTTGGTGTCATTGTGGCTTCAGGTATTGGTGGGATTCAGGAAATTGAAGAGCAGGTTGTTCGCTTGCATGAAAAAGGTCCTAAACGTATCAAACCTTTGACCTTGCCAAAAGCCCTGCCAAATATGGGGGCAGGAAATGTGGCTATGCGCTTTGGAGCTAATGGTATCTGTAAGTCGGTCAATACAGCCTGTGCATCAGCAAACGATGCGATTGGTGAAGCTTTCCGCTCAATTAAGTTCGGCTATCAAGATGTGATGCTGGTTGGTGGTTCAGAAGCTTCTATTACACCATTTGCGATTGCTGGTTTCCAAGCTCTGACAGCTCTTTCTACCACAGAAGATCCTAAGCGTGCTTCTATTCCTTTTGACAAGGATCGCAATGGTTTTGTCATGGGTGAAGGTTCTGGTATGCTGGTTCTTGAAAGTTTGGAACATGCTGAGAAACGCGGAGCTACTATCTTGGCTGAGGTAGTAGGATACGGTCATACTTGTGACGCTTACCATATGACTTCTCCGCATCCAGAAGGTTTGGGCGCCATCAAGGCTATCAAACAAGCGGTTGAAGAAGCTGAAATTGAGCCAAAAGATGTGGCTTATGTCAATGCTCACGGTACATCAACCCCTGCTAACGAAAAAGGCGAAAGCGGAGCCATTGTTTCTGTCTTTGGTAAAGATGTAGCGGTATCTTCAACTAAATCCTTTACAGGACACCTGCTCGGTGCAGCGGGCGCGGTTGAGGCTATTGCAACGATTGAAGCAATGCGTCATAGCTATGTGCCAAAAACAGCTGGTACAACAGAGCTGCCAGACTATATTGAAGCCAACGTTATTTACGGTCAAGGTAAGGAACAGGAAATCCCTTATGCGATTTCCAATACATTTGGCTTTGGCGGCCACAATGCCGTTCTTGCCTTTAAACGCTGGGAGGCTTAAAAACCTATGAATATCAATGAAATTAAAGATTTAATGGCACAGTTTGACCAGTCTAGTCTGCGTGAGTTTTCTTACAAAAATCAGAGCGATGAGCTGACTTTTAGTAAGAATGAAGGTCAGGCTGCGGTTCCAACAGCAAGTGCTGCTCCAATTGCTGCACCTTTGCAGGCTGCGAGTGCGCCTGTGATTGAGCCAATTCCTCAAGCAGCTCCGTCTGTAGAGCCAGAAACAGCTTCAGAAGCTCCGGCACCTGCTGCTGAAGGTGATGTTGTGGAAAGCCCTTTGGTTGGTGTGGCTTACTTAGCAGCTGGTCCAGACAAGCCGCCGTTTGTATCAGTTGGAGACCAAGTTAAAAAAGGTCAAACCCTGATGATTATTGAAGCAATGAAGGTCATGAATGAAGTTCCAGCACCTAAAGATGGTCTGGTTACAGAAATTCTGGTTCAGAATGAAGAAATGGTTGAATTTGGGAAAGGGCTGGTACGGATCAAATGATTGATATTAATGCAATAAAAGAAGCACTTCCGCATCGCTATCCAATGCTTTTGGTAGACCGCGTTTTGGAAGTTAGTGAAGATGAGATTGTTGCTCTGAAAAATGTAACAGTCAATGAGCCTTTCTTTAACGGACATTTTCCTCAATATCCTGTTATGCCAGGTGTCTTGATCATGGAAGCTCTAGCTCAAACAGCCGGCGTGCTGGAATTGTCCAAAGAAGAAAATAAGGGCAAACTGGTCTTCTATGCTGGCATGGACAAGGTTAAGTTCAAGAAACAAGTTGTACCAGGTGACCAGCTGATTATGACAGCTAAGTTTGTCAAGCGTCGCGGAACGATTGCGGTTGTAGAGGCGAAAGCAGAAGTTGACGGAAAACTTGCAGCCAGCGGTACCTTGACCTTTGCGATTGGCCAGTAGATAAAAGGAGCTTTCACCATGTTTCGTAAAATTTTAATTGCTAACCGTGGGGAAATTGCGGTCAGAATTATTCGTGCAGCTCGCGAGTTGGGAATTGATACGGTAGCTGTTTATTCAACGGCTGACAAGGAAGCACTTCATACCCTACTGGCTGATGAGGCTGTCTGCATCGGCCCAGCCAAGTCAACTGATTCTTATCTAAATATGAACGCTGTCCTGTCTGCTGCTGTTCTGACAGGTGCAGAAGCCATTCATCCTGGTTTTGGTTTTTTGAGCGAAAACTCCAAATTTGCGACTATGTGCGAAGAGGTTGGCATTAAGTTTATTGGACCTTCAGGTGCTGTTATGGACATGATGGGGGACAAGATTAATGCTCGGGCTCAGATGATTAAGGCGAAAGTACCAGTTATCCCAGGTTCTGATGGAGAAGTTCATACCTCTGAAGAAGCTTTGGAAGTCGCAGAAAAGATTGGTTATCCAGTCATGCTTAAAGCTTCTGCTGGCGGCGGCGGCAAGGGCATTCGTAAGGTTGAAAAGGCTGAGGATTTAGTAGCGGCCTTTGAGTCTGCATCTAGCGAAGCAAAAGCGGCCTTTGGTAATGGTGCCATGTATATGGAACGAGTCATCTATCCAGCGCGCCATATTGAAGTGCAGATTTTGGCAGATCAGCAGGGACATGTGGTCCACTTGGGCGAGCGGGATTGCTCTTTGCAGCGTAATAATCAGAAAGTGCTGGAAGAAAGTCCGTCTGTGGCGATTGGGAAAACCCTACGTCAGCAGATTGGTGAAGCAGCCGTTCGGGCTGCTGAGTCTGTCGGCTATGAAAATGCTGGAACGATTGAGTTTCTGCTTGATGAAGCCAAGGGTGAATTCTACTTTATGGAGATGAACACTCGGGTGCAGGTTGAGCATCCAGTGACTGAGTTTGTTACCGGTGTGGATATTGTAAAAGAGCAAATTAAGATAGCAAACGGTCAAGAGCTGTCCTTCAGTCAGGATGATGTTGAAATCCGAGGGCATGCAATTGAGTGTCGGATTAATGCTGAAAATCCAGCCTTTAACTTTGCACCGAGTCCAGGTAAGATTTCAAATGTTTATCTGCCAAGTGGTGGAGTGGGGCTGCGCGTGGATTCGGCCGTCTATCCTGGCTACACCATCCCCCCTTACTACGATAGCATGATTGCTAAGATAATTGTTCATGGTGAAAATCGCTTTGATGCTCTGATGAAAATGCAACGTGCACTCTATGAACTAGAAATTGATGGTGTTGTGACCAACAGCGGCTTCCAACTGGACTTAATCTCAGATCCTAATGTAATTGCTGGTGATTATGACACAGCCTTTCTCATGGAGAAGTTCCTTCCGGCTTATCAAGAGAAACAATAGATACGACATGTAAGAGCTGCTCTGTAAACTCGAAAGCCGGGGGCTCTTGCTGTTTGATGTGCCTGAGTATAAAATCTTGAAAAGGAGAAGACGTAAACGATGGCTTTGTTTTCAAAGAAGGATAAATATATCCGTATCAATCCTAATCGAGCGAGTCGGGAAAAGCCTCAAGCAAAGCCTGAGGTACCAGACGAACTCTTTTCGAAATGCCCAGGTTGTAAGCATACCATTTACCAAAAAGATCTTGGGAATGACAGTGTGTGTCCTAACTGTGGCTATAATTTCCGTATTTCTGCTCATGAGCGCTTAAATCTAACTGTGGATGAGAACAGTTTTGAGGAAATGTTCACTGGAATTGAAACCAAGGATCCTCTGAACTTCCCTAACTACCAGGAGAAATTGGCTCTTACCCGCGAGAAGACAGGGTTGGATGAGGCGGTTCTGACTGGAACAGCTAGCATCAAGGGGCATAAAACGGCTCTTGGAATCATGGATTCGAACTTTATCATGGCTTCTATGGGGACAGTTGTGGGTGAAAAGATTACCCGTCTCTTTGAGTATGCGACAGAGCATAAATTGCCAGTCGTTCTGTTTACGGCTTCTGGCGGTGCCCGCATGCAGGAGGGCATTATGAGTTTGATGCAGATGGCTAAGGTCTCTGCGGCTGTTCAGCGGCACTCTGCAGCAGGTCTCTTCTATCTGACCGTCTTGACAGATCCGACAACTGGTGGTGTCACAGCCTCTTTCGCAATGGAAGGTGATATTATTCTGGCTGAAACACAGGCTCTGGTTGGATTTGCTGGGCGTCGAGTTATTGAGTCCACGGTTCGTGAGAAGCTGCCAGATGATTTTCAAAAGGCTGAATTTCTTATGGAGCATGGTTTTGTAGATGCCATCGTCAAGCGTGGTGACATGAGAGATACACTTGCTACCTTATTAGCATTCCATGGAGGTCAAGCATGACAAAAATCACTCGGATTATTAAAGAAGCGCGTGATCAGGCTCGTTTGACTGCGCTGGATTTTGCACAAGGAATTTTTGATAACTTCGTCGAGCTGCATGGAGATCGCTCTTTTCGAGATGACGGTGCAGTGATTGGCGGTATCGGTACGCTAAACGGTCAGCCTGTAACGGTGGTCGGTATTCAAAAGGGTCGCAATTTGCAAGACAATCTGCGCCGTAATTTTGGACAGCCGCATCCAGAAGGCTACCGCAAGGCCCTACGCCTCATGAAGCAGGCGGAAAAATTTGGCCGCCCTGTGGTAACCTTTATCAATACGGCTGGTGCCTACCCTGGTGTCGGTGCTGAGGAGCGAGGCCAAGGGGAAGCTATTGCCCGTAATTTGATGGAAATGAGCAATCTCAAAGTACCGATTATTGCCATCATCATTGGTGAAGGTGGCTCAGGTGGTGCCTTGGCTTTAGCTGTAGCAGACAAGGTCTGGATGCTGGAAAACTCTATGTATGCAGTTCTCAGTCCGGAAGGCTTTGCTTCTATCCTCTGGAAAGACGGCAGCCGCGCTATGGAAGCGGCAGAGCTGATGAAAATTACTTCACATGAGCTCTTGCAGATGGAAGTGGTGGATAAGGTTATTCCTGAAAGAGGCTTTAACAATCATGAATTACTGGCTGCAGTGAAAGAAGAAATCGCAACGGAGTTGGATAGTCTGTCTCAGCTTCCTTTGGAGCAATTACTGGAAAATCGCTACCAGCGATTCAGGAAATATTAAAAAATCGAAGCCAAAAGGCTTCTTTTTCTCGTTTCGGATTCTTGTTTGGAATTGATGTGGAGCTACCTTACGAGGGAAATATATTTTAGTTTGAAAAATTGCATTATATTCTCTTTATAGGACTTATATAAAATATATATTATACAAGCCATTGGTCCTATGTTAAGATAGTTTCTAATTAAAAGAAATGAGGTTTTATATGTCAGAATTTACTATCCACACGATTGAGTCCGCACCAACTGAGGTAAAAGAAGTCCTGGAAACTGTTCAAAAAGATAACGGTGGCTACATTCCCAATCTTATAGGTCTTTTAGCCAATGCGCCAACGGCCTTAGAAACTTATCGGACGGTTGGAGCCATCAACCGTCGTAACAGCCTGACACCGACTGAGCGTGAAGTAGTGCAGATAACGGCTGCAGTTACTAATGGCTGTGCTTTCTGTGTAGCGGGTCATACAGCTTTTTCAATCAAGCAGATTCAAATGAATGATGATCTTTTGGAGGCTCTGCGCAATCGTACTCCGATTGATACAGATCCGAAGTTAGATACACTTGCTAAATTTACCATTGCTGTCATCAATACCAAGGGACGGGTCGGAGATGAAGCCTTGGCAGATTTCCTAGAAGCGGGCTATACGCATGAGAATGCCCTGGATGTGGTTCTAGGTGTTAGCCTTGCAACCCTCTGCAATTATGCCAATAATCTGGCCAACACGCCAATTAATCCGGAATTGCAGCCTTATGCCTAGTCTTTGAGGAGGTGGCAAATGACATTTTTTTCAGAAGAGTTTATCAACTGGTTGGATGACCACGCTGATCAGATTGACAAAGAATCCTGTGCAGCGGGTAATCAACTGATTGAGCGTATCGCCGCAGAAGGAGCCTTTCGGGTTGGCGTTCCAGAAGAGCTGGGAGGCCGAGGTGGCAATGATACCGATGTGATTGAAGTGCTCAAGGAGCTGGCTCACCATTCCTTGACCGCTTCCTTTATCTCTTGGGGGCAAAGGACTTTTATTGATAACATTTTAAAATCTCCTAATCCCTACTTTAGAGACCACTATTTGGAAGGGCTCCTGTCAGGGGAATATGCAGGTGCGACAGCCCTGTCCAATGCTGTCAAATTCCTGTCGGACTTAGAAGAGTTAAATGTCTCTATTGTGGAAGAAGATGGGCAGCTTTATCTCAAGGGGCGTCTGCCTTGGGTAACCAATGCTCGTGCGGATCGCTTCCTCAGCATATTTGTTGCTGGTTTCGAAGATGGGAGCCACCAGCCGCTGGTTCTGGCTGTGCCATCTGACGCAAAGAATTTTTCCCGTTCAGCGGATTTAGAGTTTGTATCCTTGCAAGGGGGAAATACAGCTGCCCTGACCTTTAATCATGTGCCTTTGCAAAAGGAATGGAATCTCGCTCAAGATGCACAGGCCTTTTTGGCAGAAAATCGCCCAGCTTTTCTAGGTTATCAGTTTGGTCTGGCTCTTGGCCTAGCAGAGAAGTCTTTGGAGGAGGTTGAAGCTAATCTGTCAGTCCGCTCTATTTTGAGAGAGGAGTGGGAGGAGCAAGTGGCTGCTCTGACTGCGATCCAGGAACAGCTCTATAGAGGTCTTCTCCAGCCTGGTTATTTTGTTGAACGTCCTAAGGAGCTCTTCCAGCTGCGAATTGATATAGTTGATGTGGTAGCTCAAAGTCTGCTCTTGGAGCTGCAGGCTAGTGGAGGCAGAGGATATTTGAGTAATTCGACTTCTGGCTTTATCCGTCGTTGGAACGAAGGAGCATTTCTTCCCATTGTCTCACCGAGTGCAGTCCAGCTGCGGCATATTTTAGAAGTTTCATAGAAATGATGGCAAATAAATGTTTGACTGTCATTGAAAAGGAACTTCAAAACATTACTATAAAGGAGTTGCTTCGTGAACAGCAAACGACCGCCCATTCTTTTATCTGGGTTGATTCTTGGCCTATTTGGCCTAGGTAATCTGTTACTGAACTACCATTCTATCTTTTTCCACTTCTTGAATGGTCTAGCTTTGATACTTTGGCTTTATCTGACACTGGCTTTAGTGCTGTCATTTTCGGACTATCGGCAAGATTTGCAAAAGGCCCCTTTCTTATCGAGCTTTGCGACTTATCCTATGGCTAGTATGCTCTTAGCTGCTTACCTAAGCAAGCTTGGCTTATTTTTGGTGAGCCAGTTTCTTTGGTATATAGCCTTGCTGCTGCATATTTTTCTAATAGCTATCTTTACTTGGAAGTATGTCCTTAAGGCCGAGGGATTATCTTTGACCCCGAGCTGGACGGTCCTATATGTTGGATTGGCCATGGCAAGCTTGACCCAGGGTGTAGTTCATCAGCCGCTTTTAGGCTATGTAGCTTGGTTTTTTGCTCTGCTACTGAGTTTGATTCTCTATCCCTTATTTTACAGAGCTAGGCGGTCACAAAGGCTGCCTGATACTTTAAAGCCGCAGTGGGCCATTTATTGTGCACCTTTCTCGCTCCTGCTGGGAAGTTATATCCGTCTGGCTAGTTCTGCTGCAGAAGGCTGGTTTGTTGCCTTGCTGCTCCTCTTATCGCAGGCCTTTTATCTCTTGGTCCTATGCCTTTTACCTCGCATTTTCCGACTGGGACCTCAGCTTAGCTGGTCAGCCTTGACCTTTCCTCTTGTCAATACAGCTTTTGCTCTGAAACTGGGACTTGATTATCTAGGTTGGACATGGCTTGTTTGGCTAAGTCATGCAGAAGCTCTGCTAGCTTTCGTAATCGTCCTCTATGTTTGTTTTTACTATACAGTCTCATTGCGAGCCAGAAAGATAACAAAAAATCCGAGATGATACTCTTTGAAAATCTGTTTTTGATTTTCTCTGAGTTGAACTCGGATTTTTTTAATTTTAGCAAAATAAGTCTGCATTCAGACCTAGTGATAAGGGAAATGTTGTGTACAAGTCATCCGTTTTTAAGGTGGGGCATGACTGTCAAAGCTCGTTTAAACCAGAAATAGCTCATCCTAATCATCAAATTCCGCACAGAGAGCGTGAAGTATCTGAGTGAGAAAAACTCTTCTTGAAAGCCTTTACAACTTGAAAAAGAATCGGTATAATAAATACAGAAAACGTTTGCATAGATGTTCTCTATAAGAAAAAATAAAGGAGTTTTCTGTTTATGAAAAATAACTATCGCCTACAGTCTCAGATGGGCGAAAAGCGTCATTATTTTGGCATCCGTCGTTTAAAAGTAGGAGTAGCCTCTGTTGTCATTGCCTCAGGTTTCCTCCTGGGAAATGCTCAGCTAGTCCAAGCGGATGAGGCGAGCACAGCCACCAGCCCTGCAATAGAAGTAGTCTCTGATGCAGATGCGGCAGCCCTCCCTAAGTCAGCAGATGAGGAAAAAACTGGAGAGGCAGATAGTTCAGGAGTGGGTGCTTCAGAGCAGGCTGCTCCAACTGGTGTGCAAGCAGATCAAGCTCCAGCTGGTGCAGGTTCAGAAGCAACTAGTCAAGATGCTGCAAATCCAAGTGAAAAAGACAAGCAAGAACCAGTTAGTCAGCCGCAGGCTTCGGCGAAAGATGCTATCGCAGAAGGCAATATTCGATTTCATTTCAAAACCCTGCCTTCACAAAATCTAGACAGCTTGGGCTTGTGGACTTGGGATGATGTTGAGACACCTTCTAGTCAAAAGGGAGCTTGGCCAACCGGAGCAACTAGCTTTGCGACTGCTAAAGAAGATGACTACGGCTATTATCTTGATGTTAAAATGGCTGAGAAAAGAAGCAAAATCAGCCTTCTAATCAATAATACAGCAGGGCAAAATATTACAGGTGACAAGACGGTCGAGCTACTCAGTCCTCAGATGAATGAGATTTGGTTTGACACAGACTATCAACCTCATACTTACGAGCCTTTGAAAAAAGGTATGGTTCGAATCAACTACTATCGTACAGACGGCCAGTATGATAAGAAGTCGCTCTGGCTCTGGGGAGATGTCCAAAATCCAAGTAAGAATTGGCCTGACGGAGTGAACTTTGAGAAGACTGGGAAATATGGCCGCTATGTAGATGTTCCCTTGAAGGATGCTGCTAAGACGATTGGCTTCTTACTTTTAGACGAAAGCAAATCAGGAGATGATGTGAAGATTCAAAATCAGGATTATAATTTCACGAATTTGGAGAAAAACAGCCAAATTTTCTTGCGTGATGCGGATCCGACAGTTTATACCAACCCTTACTTTGCCAATGATATTCGTATGACGGGAGCCCAGCATATTGGCTTGACTGAGATTGAGGCCAGCTTTTCTACCTTAGAAAGTGCTAAAAAAGAGGACATTTTAAAGAACTTAAAGATTACAGACAAAGATGGCCATGAAGTCGCTGTTAAAGATGTGGTTCTGGCTCCTGAGACCAAAAGCGCCAAATTCATCGGTGATTTTAACCAAGCTCAGTCACCTTATCTTATCAAATATGGCAATGACCAATTCAAAACCAGCATGAACTGGCAGCTGAAGGATAGTATCTACAAGTATGATGGTGATTTGGGAGCTCGTGTTTCTCAAGCGGGCAAACAAGTGGACCTAACTTTCTGGTCACCAAGTGCGGACCAAGTTGATTTGGTAGTCTACGACAAAGAGGATCAGAACAAGGTCATTGGACGCCTGGCTATGCAGAAAGGTGCGTCTGGCACATGGACTAGCAGCTTGACGCCTGAGAGCGGCCTAGGGATTTCTGACTATCGTGGATATTTCTATCATTATGAAATTACTCGTGGCGGTAAAAAGTTTCTTGTGCTGGATCCTTATGCCAAGTCTTTAGCCGCTTGGAACAGTGAAGATACAGACAAGGGAGGTGCCTACAAGATTGCCAAGGCAGCCTTTGTAGATCCAAGTGAATATGGACCGAAAGACCTGACCTATGCTACTATTCCGAACTTTAAGAAGCGGGAAGATGCCTTGATTTATGAGGCTCACGTTCGTGATTTCACCTCTGATCCGGCTATTTCAAAGGATTTGAAATCTCAATTTGGAACCTTCTCAGCTTTCATTGAGAAATTGGATTATTTGAAAGAATTGGGAGTGACCCACGTTCAGCTCTTGCCGGTTCTAAGTTATTACTTTGTAAATGAGCTGAAAAATGCTGAGCGTATGGACAAGTACGCTTCCAGCAACAGCAACTATAACTGGGGCTATGACCCGCAAAACTACTTCTCGCTGACAGGTATGTACTCCAGTGCGCCGACAGATCCAGCCAAGCGCATTGAGGAATTCAAAAATCTTGTCAATGAAATTCATAAGCGCGGCATGGGCGTTATCATGGATGTGGTCTATAATCATACGGCTAAAACCTCTATCTTTGAGGATTTGGAGCCCAATTACTACCACTTTATGGATGCGGATGGTACACCGAGATCCAGCTTTGGTGGCGGCCGCTTGGGTACTACTCACTATATGAGCAGACGGGTCTTGGTGGATTCGATCAAGTACCTGACAGAGCAGTACAAGGTAGATGGTTTCCGCTTTGATATGATGGGGGACCATGATGCTGAGTCCATCCAAAAAGCTTTTGAAGAAGCCAAGAAGCTGAATCCAAATCTCATTATGCTGGGTGAGGGCTGGAAGACTTATGCAGGTGATGAAAATAAAGCTGTCCAGCCGGCTGACCAATCTTGGATGAAGTCAACAGACACGGTAGCAGTCTTCTCAGATGATATTCGCAATACCTTGAAATCAGGTTATCCAAATGAGGGAACACCAGCCTTTATCACCGGTGGCAAACGCAGTGTGGAAAATGTCTTTAAAAACATCAAGGCGCAGCCAACCAATTTTGAGGCGGATAGCCCAGGAGATGTGATCCAATACATCGCAGCCCATGATAATCTGACGCTCTTTGATATCATTGCTCAGTCAATCAAGAAAGATCCGGCAGTGGCTGCCAATTATCAAGAGATTCATCGCCGCCTGCGTCTGGGAAATCTGATGATTCTGACTTCGCAAGGGACACCATTTATCCACTCTGGTCAAGAGTACGGCCGGACCAAGCAATTCCGCGATCCTGCCTACAAATATCCTGTCTCTGAAGACAAGGTTCCAAATAAAGCGCATTTGTTGACCAATGAAGACGGCACGCCGTTTGACTATCCGTACTTCATTCATGATTCTTATGATTCGAGCGACGCGGTCAACCACTTTGACTGGACCAAGGCGACTGATTCGGAGAAATTCCCTGAAAATGCCAAGAGTCGTGCCTATATGAAAGGCTTGATTGCCTTGCGGAAATCAACGGATGCCTTTACCCGCAGCTCCAAAGATGAAGTGGAGCAAAATGTGACCCTCATCACCCAGCCTGGCAAGGATGGTGTTGAGAAAGAAGACCTTGTTCTCGGCTACCAAGTGGTTGCGTCGAATGGCGATATTTATGCTGTCTTTGTCAATGCGGACACCAAGGAACGACAATTTAACTTTGGTGAAGCCTACAAGCATCTAGCAGGTGCAGAGGTTGTGGCAGATGGCAATACCGCAGGAGTGACTGCCATTTCTGATCCAGCAGGTGTCACCAGAAACAGCAATGGTTTAGCCCTAGCTCCGCTGACAGCGACTATTTTGCGACTTCGAAAAGTGACCCCAGCTCAGGAAGAAAAATCTCAAGCTCCAGTAGCTCAAAAAGAGCAGCTGTCTGCCCCTTCTGCAGCCAACGCTCAGCCTCAGGCTTTATCCTTGGATGGGCAAAAAACTCAGGCTTCAGAAGTAAAAGAAGCAGCTATCCAAACAGAAAAAGCCTTGCCAAAAACCGGAACAAGCACTTCCCTGCTGGCACTTTTAGGTGGCTTCCTTGCTTTCCTGGCCGGTTTGTTAACCTTTAGAAAGAAAGAGTAATAATTGATTATTGCCCTGTGAGAAATTTTTTAGACTATGGCTAAATAAAGACGACTTCCAATAATGGATGTCGTCTTTGCTTGCTTATATCTGTGTTAAACACTCTTACCAGGTAAGAGACTGACTGGCAGGAAATAGCCAGTTGTTTGGACTTCTTGGCCGGCAATTTTTTTGAGGAGTAGGTCTACAGAGAGACGGGCAATATCTTTCAGTGGCTGCTTGATCGTTGCTAGCTGCGGGTAGTAGTTTTCCACAAAGTAGGTGCCATCGTAGCCGATGATTTTCAAATCTTCAGGGATCTGGATGTTCAGCTCCTGTGCGACCTTTATAATTAAAATGGCTGTCAGATCGTCTGATGTAAAAATGCCATCAGGTTTGGTCTGAGTCAGAATTTGCTTGATTTCCATCTCCTTGCGGACGGGAGAAAAATCACTGGATACATTGATAATTGGTGCGTCCGGCAGGACGGAAGCAAAGCCAGCATGGCGCAGGCCGGTTGGTGAGTTGGAATTGTCATTACCAGTAATCATGATGATGTTTTGAGCTCCAGCCTTGACCAAGGTCTGAGCCGCTAGCACTCCGCCACCATAGTTGTCTGAGGAGACGACAGGGATATCCGGCGAAAGATTGCGGTCAAAGGCAATGATTGGAGCGGTCACGCGATTGTAGTCCTCGATGCCTAGATTGTGGCTGCCAGAAATGATGCCGTCCACCTGGTTGGCTTCTAACATCTCAAGGTATTCACGCTCCTTGTCAGAATCATGCTCACTATTGCAGATGATGGTTTTATAGCCCTGTTTAAAGAGCTCATGCTCCAGCTTGTCAATCAATTCTGCATAAAAGACATTGCTGATATTAGGGAAAATGAGTCCAATTAGCTGGGCTGATTTACCTTGGAGGCTACGCGCCAGATTGTTAGGCTTGTAAGCCAACTCTCGCATGGCTGCCTCAACCTTGGAAATCGTTTTGTCAGATAAGTAGCCTTTTCTGTTGATGACGCGGGAAACAGTTGTGGGGCTGACTCCTGCAAGTTTTGCTACATCAGTTAGCTTTGCGACCATAATCTAATTCATAGTAAGTACCGGTTGGATTACCCTTGGTAATGGCAATGCCAGTCTGGTCTTCTCTCGGGAAGACACGGCCGGAAAATACTTTCTCTCCTTTATTGATGAAAATTTCAAAAATCGATTTATCGATGAAGATAGTAGCGATTGTTGCTTCTTTGTCAATATCACAGCTTCGGCTGGTTCCAAAGTCCAGAGCGAATGGCTCACCTGCCAGACTACGATCAACCGTTACTAGACCTGCTTTGAGGTCAAAATTGATGCGTAGGCCCTTGCCATCCTTGTCCGCAAAGAGGATGATTTCGTGTTCGGTGTCTGCAGTGAGATTCAGATCTAGTTCGTAGCTGTTCTTGCTTTCTGCTAAAGCAGTGAAAGGCTGTTCCTCTGTTCGTAAGTCCTTGATAGCAGGCACTGGGTACTGGTAGAGCTTGCCGTCTTTCAGGGTTAATTCCTTGACGAGGGAGAAGGCTCCTTGATGGTCGAAGCGGTCAGATGGGTATTCCACATCGGGCAAACCTAGCCAGCTGACAGCGAGTGCACGACCGTCAGGCGCGTTAAAAGCTTGGGTCGCGTAGCAGTCGAAGCCGTAGTCCAGATTTTGGATAGGGCTAGGATTAATCATAGCAACTTTGTTTGTGTCAAACGATTGACCTATTTTATACATGTTTGGATAAATGTTGCCATATTCCAGTACATCCTTAGACAAGCCTTGAGGGCAATAGAGCAGGATTGGCTGGTCGTTGATCAAGACTAGATTAGGACACTCCATCATATAGGCTGTCTTGTCATTGGCGAAGTCCAAATCGCCGACGACTTCCCAGTTGCTATAGTCATTATCAACAGCTTTGTAAAGCTTGATATATCCTTGTTTATCTAGGTTTTGCCCACCGACAATGGCATAGAATTGCCCTTTGTAGTTGAAAATCTGTGGATCACGGAAGTGGTCAGTCGCTTCAGCAGGTTGTTCAATCAAGACCTTGTCAATTTTTTCCAGCTTGCCTGATTTATCTAATAAGGCACCGATTTGATATGGGTGACGCACCCAGTTCTCGTCACGAACATTGCCAGTGTAGAAGAGAAAGAGCTTATCGTCAAACTGCATGGCAGAGCCCGAGTAGGCACCGTGGCTGTCCAGAGGAGTATCTGGCAGCACCCGAAGGCCAGTTTCCGTGAAGTGAACTAGGTCATTGCTTTCCATCTGGACCCAGCACTTGAGGCCGTGAGCTGCTCCGAAAGGAAAGTTTTGGTAGAAAACCACCCACTTGCCGTCAAAATAAGAAAAGCCATTGGGGTCATTGAGGAGACCTGTCTGAGGCTCTACATGATAGTTAGCCCGCCAAGGAGATTTAGCGATGTTTTCTTTGATGTGCTGTAGCTCTTCCTGAGTCCAGTCTTCATAGCGTTTGTAGCGTTTTTCAGTCGTCCAAGCCAATCTTTTGTCCTCCGAATCATATTATTTCTTATTACTATAGTAAACGTTTTCCGATGAAAAATCAACATTTAACAGTGAAAAAATATTTTTTCTGCAAAACGCTTGACATATTTTTGAATCATGGTAAAATAATATTCGTAAAGGCGATAAAATCGCTTTCAAAAAAGTTAAAAATATTTATAAGGAGATTTTTGCAAATGAATAATACTGACATTGCAAAAAAAGTCATCGAAGCCCTTGGCGGACGTGAAAATGTCAACAGTGTGGCTCACTGTGCGACTCGCTTGCGCGTGATGGTTAAAGATGAAGGTAAAATCGACAAAAATACTATCGAAAATCTGGAAAAAGTTCAGGGTGCTTTCTTTAACTCAGGCCAGTACCAGATTATCTTTGGTACCGGTACGGTTAATAAAATCTATGACGAAGTTGTAGCCTTAGGATTACCAACTTCATCAAAAGATGACATGAAAGCAGAAGCTGCTAAGCAAGGGAATTGGTTCCAACGCGCCATCCGTACATTTGGTGATGTATTTGTACCAATTCTTCCAGCTATTGTTGCGACAGGACTTTTCATGGGAGTTCGTGGAGCAATTGCTCAGGATCAAGTTTTAGCTTTGTTTGGTACTACTGCGGATGCTTTCAAAGCAACTGACTTCTACACTTATACAGTAGTCTTAACTGATACTGCCTTCGCTTTCTTCCCTGCTTTGATTTGCTGGTCGGCTTTTAGAGTTTTTGGCGGAAACCCAATCATTGGTTTGGTTCTTGGCCTAATGATGGTTAACTCAGCACTTCCAAATGCTTGGGAGGTAGCTGGTCAGGCTACTAAATTTGCTGTTGATCCTTCTAAGGACATTTTAGACAAAATTGCTAATATGGATGTTCTAGGAAGTTTGAAATTTACCAGCGAAGTTACAGCAACAAAAGTTCACCCAATTTACTTCTTTGGTTTTATTCCAGTAGTTGGCTACCAAAACTCTGTGCTTCCAGCCTTCTTTGTAGGTTTGTTTGGTGCAAAATTTGAAAAATGGCTGCACAAGAAAATTCCAGATGTTTTGGATCTTCTTCTTGTTCCATTCCTTACTTTCCTTGTCATGTCTATTCTGGGACTCTTTGTGATTGGCCCAGTCTTCCACATTGTAGAGTCATATGTTTTAAATGGAACAGAGTTCCTTCTTAGCCTTCCGTTTGGACTTGCTGGATTGATTATCGGTGCTGTGCATCAGCTGATTGTCGTAACTGGTGTTCATCACATCTTCAACTTACTGGAATCTCAGTTGGTATCTCAAACTGGGAAAGATCCATTTAATGCGATTATCACTGCTGCTATGACAGCTCAAGCTGGTGCGACTTTGGCTGTAGCTGTGAAGACAAAATCTAAAAAACTCAAGGCTCTTGCCTTCCCAGCAGCACTTTCTGCAGGATTGGGTATTACTGAGCCAGCTATCTTCGGGGTTAACTTGCGCTTTGTTAAACCTTTTGTAATTGGACTGGGTGCCGGTGCCGTTGGTGGTTGGTTAGCTTCTATTATGGGGCTTGCAGGTACAAGTTTCGGTATCACAATTATTCCAGGTACTCTCCTTTACCTGAATGGTCAATTGTTGCAATATATCTTTATGGTTGTTTTGACAACTGGTTTGAGTTTTGCTCTGACTTATTTGTTTGGCTACAAAGACGAAGAAACTGCTGAAGAAAAAGCTGTAACTGAAAAACTGGTCGAAGAAGAAACAACTGGTAATGTGCCAGCTTCCCTCCAAGATGAAACAATTATTTCTCCAATTGTTGGTCAGGCAGTAGCTTTGAGCGATGTTGATGATCCTGTTTTCTCTAGCGGAGCGATGGGACGAGGAATTGCTATCAAACCTAGCGAAGGTGTGGTTTATGCTCCGGCTGATGCAGAAGTTACGATTGCATTCGCGACTGGCCATGCTTATGGTTTGAAGACAGCCAATGGTGCTGAAATTCTGATTCACGTCGGAATCGACACAGTGTCTATGGGCGGCGAAGGTTTTGACCAAAAAGTTGCTCAAGGCGACAAGGTCAAAGCTGGTGATGTGCTGGGAACATTTGAAGCTGAGAAAATTGCAGCTGCTGGTCTGGATGATACGACTATGGTCATCGTTACCAACACAGCTGACTACGCTTCTGTAACTCCAGTAGCAAGCGGAGCTGTTGCGAAAGGCGACGCAGTTATCGAAGTGAAAGCCTAATGGAATTTAGAAAACGAACAAATCAGTTTTTGTTCGTTTTTTATGTCATAAGTGCAGTCTTGTTGAAAAAGCTTTTAAAAGACTATTTTTGGCAAGAAGTCTGCAAGAGATATGCTATAATGAATAGAGTAGAAATCAAATTTTAAAAGAGGATTTATAATGACAAAATTGTATGGAAGTTTGGAAGCGGGCGGCACTAAGTTTGTTTGTGCTGTAGGCGATGAACGGTTTGAAGTTGTTGAAAAGACACAGTTTCCAACAACCACACCTATTGAAACGCTAGACAAGACGATTGAGTTCTTTTCTCGTTTTGATAATCTAGCTGGTCTGGCTGTTGGTTCTTTCGGACCGATCGATATTGACCCTAACTCAAAGACTTACGGCTTTATCACGACTACGCCTAAGCCGCATTGGGCTAATGTAGATATTGTTGGTGCTCTGCGCCGGGCTCTCAATGTGCCCATTTACTTCACGACGGATGTTAATAGCTCAGCTTATGGTGAAGTGGTAGCTCGCAACAATGCTGGCGGCCGTATTGAAAATCTGGTCTATTATACGATTGGGACAGGAATCGGTGCTGGTGCTATCCAGCGAGGCGAATTTGTAGGGGGGACAGGCCACCCAGAGATGGGGCATTATTATGTAGCTAAGCACCCTATGGATGTGGAAAAAGAGTTCAATGGTGTTTGTCCTTTCCACAATGGTTGCTTGGAAGGATTGGCGGCTGGGCCAAGCTTAGAGGCGCGGACCGGAATTCGTGGGGAAAATATTAAACTCAATAGTTCCGTCTGGGATATTCAAGCTTACTATATCGCTCAGGCGGCTATTCAGGCGACAGTGACTTTCCGTCCAGATGTCATCGTCTTTGGTGGCGGCGTTATGGCTCAGCAGCACATGCTGGATCGGGTGCGTGAGAAATTCACAGTTCTTCTGAATGGTTATTTGCCAGTTCCCGATGTTCGTGACTATATCGTGACACCAGCTGTGGCTGGAAATGGCTCCGCAACGCTGGGCAACTTTGTACTGGCTAAAGAAGTTAGTGAGCGCCACGCAAAATAAGTTTATAGGGTCTGATTTATCAGGCCCTTCTCTATGAGGAAAAGTAATGGAAAAAGCAATTGTCAAAGATATTTTCTTCCTACAGCAGCCATCAGAGCAGGCTAGCAGAGAAGACCTTTATCTGGCTCAAGACTTGCAGGATACTCTGCAGGCCAATCGAGAAAACTGTATAGGACTCGCAGCCAATATGATTGGCGTCCGTAAGCGAGTCATTATCTTTCTATATGGTTTGGTGCCGGTAGTCATGTTTAATCCGGTGCTGCGCTCTAAATCAGGGCCTTATCAGACAGAAGAGGGCTGCCTGTCCTTGACTGGAAGTCGTCCCACCCAACGTTATCAGGAAATCACAGTCGATTATCTGGACAAAAATTGGCAGCAGCAGACCATGACTTTGAAAGGACTGCCCGCCCAAATCTGCCAGCACGAATTGGACCATTTGGAAGGAATCTTGATTTGATGAAGTAATTCAGTCTGAAAGGGCTGAATTTTTTATCGAAAAAATAGTTCTCATAGAAACTTTTTTCTTGACATCTTTCTTCTATGTGGTAAAATAGTTCTCATGAAAACTAATTAGTTCTCACGAGAACCAATATAGGAAGGAAGTTTTGATGGAAAAGCCTTTGTTAGAAATGAAGCGTTTTGGACGAAAGATTCACCTCATAGTGGAAAAGCTTGCTAAGGAGCATGGGATTGAGTCCATGGCTGGGCCGCAGGGGCAGGTCTTGCATATTGTCGCTAGTCGTATGGAAGAGGGGAAAGACACTCTTATCAAGGATATTGAGCAGAAGTTGGATATTTCCAAATCGGTGGCCTCTAACTTAATGAAAAGGATGGAGAAGAATGGCTTTATTCAGCTAGAAACGAGCAAGACGGACAAGCGGGCCAAGTATATCCGCCTTACTCCGCAGTCGCAGGAAAGAATGAAGAAAATCCGTGACTTTTTTGATGAAATGGATCGTTCTATTTTGAATGGTGTTTCTGAGCAAGAACTGCTGATTTTTTCACAAGTCATGTCCAAGTTTTATCAGAATATCGAAAGTTTAGAAAATGGAGGGAAAGATGTTTAAGTTATTTAAACGGCTGAAGGTAAGGGAAGTGAGCATGATTGTTCTCAGCGTGCTCTTCACCTTCCTAACAGTATATTTGGAATTAGAAGTTCCGACCTATATTTCGACGATTACAGAACTGCTGCAGACGTCGGGAACAACTTTGGCAGATTTGTGGGAGCCAGGTCTGAAAATGATCGGTCTGTCTTTTGCTAGCTTGCTATCTGCTATTGTAGTTGGCTTTTTTGCCGCTCGTATAGCAGCTAGCTTTACCCAGAGCTTGCGGAGCGATATTTTCAACCGTGTGCTGGACTATTCGCAGACGGAGATTAAGAAATTTTCGATTCCTAGTTTGCTAACTCGGACAACGAATGACATTACTCAGGTGCAAACTTTAATTACCATGGGACTGCAGGTGGTGACCAGGGGACCGATTATGGCGATTTGGGCCATGACCAAGATTATCGGTAAGTCCGAGAACTGGCTGATTGCTGTTCTCATTGCTGTTCTTGTTAATATCCTGATGACAGTAGTTTTGGTTACACTGGCCTTTCCCAAGCAGTCAGTAGCGCAGAGCTTGGTCGATAAGCTAAATAGCGTCACTAGAGAGAGTCTGACTGGGATTCGCGTGGTCCGGGCTTACAATGCTGAGGATTATCAGGATGAGAAATTTGCGGCGGCCAATGATGAAGTAACCCGGCTCAATCTTTTCATCGGTCGTCTGATGGCCATGATGAATCCAGTTATGATGGGGATTTCCAGCGGATTGACACTGGCTATTTACTGGATTGGTGCTTATTTGATCCAGGAGGCTGGGCTGCAGGAGCGTCTCCCACTCTTCAGTGATATGGTCGTCTTTATGTCCTATGCTATGCAGATTGTGATTGGATTCTTACTCATGGGTGCTCTCTTCATCGTCCTGCCTCGGACCATTGTATCCGCTGGCCGGATTAATGAAGTACTGGACCTGCATTCTTCTATCACCAGTCCGGAACAGCCTAAGGCAGCAGCAGATAGCAAGGGAGAAGTGGTCTTTCGAGATGTGTCCTTCCGCTATGCTAAGAATTCTGAAGCGGTCATTGAGCATGTTAGCTTTACAGCGCAGGCCGGTGATACCGTGGCCTTTATTGGTTCAACCGGTTCAGGGAAATCCACTCTTGTCAATCTCATCCCTCGTTTCTATGATGTAACTGAAGGAGAGATTTTGGTGGACGGTGTCAACGTTCAGGATTACCAGCTAGAAGACCTGCATAATAAGATCGGCTATATCCCGCAAAAGGCTGTGCTTTTCTCTGGCGATATTGAGAGCAATCTGGACTTCGGTCAAAGCCAAGAAAGCCCGCTGGATGAGCAGAAAATGTGGGATGCTCTTGATCTAGCACAGGCTAAGCCCTTTGTCCAAGAGAAGGAAAAAGGGCTCAAGTCAGAAGTGGCTCAAAGCGGGACCAACTTCTCTGGTGGGCAGCGTCAGCGTTTGGCCATTGCCAGGGCCTTGGCTCGTAAGCCAGAAATCCTCATCTTTGACGACTCCTTCTCAGCCCTAGACTATAAGACAGACCGCATTTTGCGTAAGGAGCTGGCTGAGCGGACGCAGGATATGACCAAGCTGATCGTAGCACAGCGGATTTCTACCATCATGGATGCGGATCAAATCTTGGTCTTGGATGCTGGTAAGGTAGTCGGTCAAGGTACCCACCGAGAACTTTTGGCCAGCAACGAAGTCTATCAAGAAATTGCTTACTCACAACTATCCAAGGAGGAATTAGAAAATGGAAAATAAGAAGCCTTCATTATTTAGCCAGATAAGGCCTTATCTCAAAGGCCTCCAGCTTCCTCTTGCTTTGGCATTTGTGGGAGCTGTCTTGTCAAACATTATCACGGTCTATGGGCCAAATAAATTAAAAGAAATTACCAACCTCATCTCTGATGGTCTGGCTACTAGCATTGATTTGAAAGCTGTGTCTCAGATTGCCCTTCTGCTGGCCGTGCTCTATGCAGTCGGAGCTCTGCTCAACTACGCTCAGTCCTTTATCATCAGTACGGTTATCCAGTATTTCTCTAAGCGGCTGCGGACAGCCATTGCAGAGAAGATTAACAAGCTACCGCTGGGCTATTTCGATGGTCATTCTCAGGGGGACACTCTGTCGCGCGTGACCAATGACGTGGATACAGTCGGCCAATCCCTCAACCAGAGTCTGGGGAATGTTATCTCTGCCAGTCTGCTCTTGGTGGCTGTGGTTTTGACCATGTTCTTCATGAACTGGATCTTGGCTTTGGTAACTATCTTGGCTACTATACTCGGCTTTGTTTTTGTCGGGCTCATCATGGGCAAGTCTCAGGGCTATTTCACCGCCCAGCAAAACGATCTGGCTGCGGTAAACGGTTATGTGGAGGAGATGTACTCTGGTCATAATGTTGTTACCAGCTATAATGCCATTGAGCAGTCTAAGGAACGCTTTGCGGTTCTCAATCACAATCTCTACAACAGTGTTTGGAAGTCTCAATTTATCTCTAGTATGATGATGCCGCTCATGTTCTTTACGGGGAATTTTGCCTATGTGCTGGTTATTTTGGTTGGTGCTGCTCTGGCGATTAATGGCTCTATTAGCATCGGAATTATTGTCGCCTTTATGGTTTATGTGCGGACCTTCTCTCAGCCTTTGTCACAGATTGCCCAAGGTATCACTGTCTTGCAGCAGGCTGGTGCAGCACTGGTTCGTGTCCTTGACTTTCTGGCTGAGCCGGAGATGGAAGACGACCAGCATAAAGAGCAGCAGCTTGCTGCTGTCAAGGGAGATGTTGCCTTTGAAGATGTCTTCTTCGGTTACAAGCCAGACCAGACCATTATTCATGATTTCTCAGCCCAGGCCAAAGCCGGACAGAAGATTGCCATTGTCGGCCCAACGGGTGCTGGTAAGACGACCATTGTTAATCTGCTCATGAAGTTCTATGAAATTGACAAAGGGCGTATCAGCATTGATGGTATAGATATTAAGGATATGAAACGTTCCGAGGTTCACGATGCCTTTTCAATGGT
Source organism: Streptococcus sp. DTU_2020_1000888_1_SI_GRL_NUU_041A (assembly GCF_032387735.1). Classification (NCBI taxonomy): domain Bacteria; kingdom Bacillati; phylum Bacillota; class Bacilli; order Lactobacillales; family Streptococcaceae; genus Streptococcus; species Streptococcus sp. DTU_2020_1000888_1_SI_GRL_NUU_041A. The sequence continues at coordinate 474,400 of NZ_CP135591.1, forward strand.
CTTGCAGGATACCTGGCTCTTTGAAGGAACTATCCGAGAAAACTTGATTTACAATCAGGAGCATGTGACAGATGAAGCAGTTGTTGCTGCAGCGAAGGCGGTTGGTGTTCATCACTTTATCATGACCCTGCCGCAGGGCTATGATACGGTACTGGATGACACGGTCAACTTATCGGTCGGCCAGAAGCAGTTGCTGACAATCGCTCGTGCTCTACTGAAAGATGCGCCGCTCTTGATCTTGGATGAGGCAACTTCGTCAGTCGATACGCGGACGGAGGAGCTGATTCAAAAGGCTATGGACAAACTCATGGAAGGCCGGACTTCTTTTGTTATTGCCCACCGTCTGTCTACTATCCGTAATGCGGATCTTATCTTGGTCATGCGCGATGGAAATATCATCGAGCAGGGCAACCATGAAGAACTCATGAATCAGAATGGCTTCTATGCGGACCTCTATAATAGTCAATTTGTAGAGGAAGATGCAGGTTGATGCTCAAATAAAACATCAGGAATGTTCGTTTTTCTGATGTTTTTTTAAATTTAACAGAATTGTAAAAATTGCTCATCTTTCAGTGAAAACGCTCTAAAACACTGACTTTTTTCGCAGATGCTCTAGGAAAAACTTGACAGCTTTTGTCATTTATATTAAAATAAATTTAATATAAGAACTGGAAGCGAACACAACGGGGTGTTTGCTCTACATATAAGTGAGCAACGGTGCTACAAAAAAATAAAAATTCCTTATTTTTTTTGTAGTACTTTTTTTATCAGCGAATCTGGAGTAAAGCGATGAAGCAATTTATGCTAGCGGGTGTTTCCAGCGGTGTCGGAAAGACCACAGTTACCCTAGGGATTTTGAAAGCTCTGGCAGACAGAGGTTATCAGGTTCAGCCTTATAAGGTAGGACCTGATTATATTGATACAGCTTATCATAGTCGGATTACCAAGCGTCCGTCGCGGAATGTGGACAGCTTTATGATACCGGACGATCAGAGTCTGGCTTGGTCCTACTACAAATGGCATGGAGACGCGGATGTGGCAGTAGTCGAAGGAGTCATGGGGCTCTTTGATGGTCTGGGAACGGACAAGGACTGTGCGTCTTCTGCTTCTGTTGCTAAGAAGCTGGGCATTCCGGTTGTCTTGATTATCGATGGGAAAGCAACATCCACCTCAGCAGCTGCTATGGTCCATGGATTTGCGACTTTTGATCCGGATTTGGATATTGCTGGAGTCATTATCAATCGGGTGGCTTCACAGACTCACTTTGAACTTATCAAGGGCGCCATTGAGCGCTACACGGATGTGGAAGTGTTGGGCTATCTGCCTAAGAATGCGACAGCAGAGCTGCCATCTCGCCATCTAGGGCTAATCCCTGACGTAGAATTGGATGATTTGGATCGTCGATTTGAGGAGTTAGGAGCGGCAGCAGCCAAGTATATAAATCTAGATAGATTGCTGGAAAAGGCAGAACTTCCCGATAAGCAGATGGCCAATCCTTTTCATATTCGAAACGATCAGCCCTTGACTTTGGCTTATGCTTTGGATGATGCTTTTCACTTTTACTACGAAGATAATCTAGACTTTCTAAGAGAGCTCAATGTCCAGCTAGTGCCTTTCAGCCCTCTGAAAGATAAGGAACTGCCAGCTGCAGATGCTTATTATTTTGGCGGCGGTTTTCCAGAAGTCTATGCTCAGGAGCTGATGGCAAATGCTGACTTTCGGGCTTCGGTTAAGAAAGCTCACGAGCAGGGCCGGCCAATCTACGCAGAATGCGGAGGCCTCATGTATCTGGGAGAGCTGCTGGAAGTAGAGGGGCAGGTCTATGAAATGGTCGGTATTTTCAAGGGCAAGAGCCTGATGACCCCTGGCCTGAAAAGCTTTGGTTATTGCCAAGCAGAAACGCAGGTAGACAGTCTTTTTGGTCCTAAAGGTACGGCAGTCAGAGGACATGAGTTTCACCATTCAGTCTTTGAGACGGAGGAAGATACGGTCCTCAAGCTAGAGAAGGTCAGAGACGGTCAGGTCGTAGCTGCCTGGACAGGCGGTTATCAAAAGGGCCGGACCTTTGCTAGCTACCTGCATGTTCATTTTTATCAGGACGAGCAGCTGCTGGCCAACTGGCTGAATTATATCAAAGAGGCGAACTGATATGACACTCATTGCAATTTTTTTGGCCGTCTTACTGGACTGGCTCATTGGCGACCCCTATAGCTGGCCTCATCCAGTCAAGTGGATGGGTTCCTATATTTATCTATGTATGCGCTTGCAGGAGAAAAAGCAGTTTTCGCCCTATCTATTTGGCTTTTTCCTCTGGCTGACAACAGTTGGACTGGCGCTGGGAGTGAGCTGCGGGCTGCTTTGGTTGGCTGGTCTGGCTCATCCCGTCCTCTACTGGCTCGTCTGGATCTATCTGGCCTATGCTAGTCTGGCGGCTAAGAGTCTAGCTTTTGAGGCCCAAAAGGTTTACCATACGCTCAAGTTTGGCACTTTGGAAGAAGCTAGAAAGCAAGTTGGTATGATTGTCGGCCGTGAAACTTCCCAGCTGACACCAGAGGAAATTAGCAAGGCGACGATTGAGACGGTGGCTGAAAATACTAGTGACGGGGTTATCGGCCCTCTGCTCTGCCTTTTTCTAGGTGGCCCCATTCTAGCCATGACCTATAAGGCCATCAATACCTTGGACTCCATGGTAGGCTATAAGACGGAAAAATACCGCAAAATCGGCTTGATATCCGCCAAGATGGATGATCTGGCTAATCTGATTCCTGCGCGTTTGACTTGGCTGTTCTTGATTCTCAGCAGTCAGATTTTACTGTTGGATGTCAAAGGAGCCCTGCGGATCGGCTGGCGGGATCGCTATCAGCATGCCAGTCCCAACAGTGCTTTTTCGGAGGCAGTTGTGGCTGGGGCTTTGGGCATTCAGCTGGGCGGACCGCACGTCTATCACGGAGAGCTGATTGAGAAGCCGACCATTGGAGAGGATTCCAGACCGGTTGAGGCGGATGATATTCAGACAGCCATCTCTCTGCTTTATACAAGCACAATGACAGGTTTAATTTTGTTCACTCTTTTTTATTTAGTAATGCAAGCATATTTCTAGGAGTATACTATGACATATATCCAAAATCCTTCCTCTATTGAGGAAAAGAGCTTTCAAATTATTCAGTCTATGATTACTGAAAAAGATCCTGATTATGTCTTCCATTCGGAAATGGAAGAATCCATCATCAAGAGGGCAATCCATACGACGGGAGATTTTGATTATCTCTATACCATGCGCTTTGAGCACGATGTCCTTAAAAAAATAGAAGAAGTAATCAGAGCTAAGGGGACTATCCTGCTGGACTCCAATATCTCTCTCAATGGGATTAACAAGCGGGTGCTGGACCAGCTGGGTGTGAGCTATCGCTGTTTGATTAGCGATGAAGAAGTGGTTGCGCTGGCCAAGGAAAAGCAGATTACCAGAGCTATGGCGGCTGTTGAGATAGCAGCCAAGATTGAAGGACCTAAAGTGTTTGCCTTCGGTGGTGCTCCTACGGCTTTATCTTACCTGATTGAGCTGGCAGAGCAGGGACTGGTAGAAGCGGATGCAGTGATTGGGGTTCCAGTCGGCTTTATCAATGTCGAAGAGTCAAAAGAAGAACTGCTTCAGTCAGGTCTTCCGGCTCTTGTCAATCTCGGCAGAAAAGGAGGCAGCACGATTGTAGTAGCCATTGTCAATGCTATTATCTACCAGCTGAGAGAAGTGGTGACGGATGACTATGTCCGCTACTCTACACCATCCAGTAAAGAAGGAGGAAAGAACTAGATGTCCTATCTAAAAGCAGCGCACAAGATTGAAGAAGCTAGTTTTAGCAAGATTCAGGAAATTATTGACCAAGAGCACCCAGATATTCAATTTTCGGATCCTTTTGAAGAGGCAGTGCTCAAGCGGGTTGTCTTTACTAGTGCAGACTTTGACTACCTCTACAATATCAAGTTTTCCAATCAGGTTATTGAGAAGATTCTCTACGTCCTCCGAAATAAGGGTACCATTTTTACGGATACGACCATGGTCTTGGGCGGTTTTAATAAGAAATTGCTGGATGACCTAGGTGTTTCCTATCGCTGTCTGGTCAATGAACCAGCAGTCTTTCAGGAAGCTAAGGAAAAGGGAATTACTCGCTCCATGGCCGCTGTAGAATATGCAGCTAAAGTGGACGGTCCCAAACTTTTTGTCTTCGGGAATGCTCCAACGTCCATCTTTAAGGTTTTGGATATGGTCGAGGAGAGAAGCTTGCAGCCAGATGCGGTTGTCGGAGTTCCGGTCGGCTTTGTCGGAGCGGCAGAATCCAAGCTCAAACTGCATGAAAGTTCTGTGCCTTCTATTGCGGCACTGGGTCAAAAGGGCGGCAGTACCATCGCAGCAGCGGTCATCAATGCTATCCTCTACCAGCTCAAGCTCGACACTACAGACTATGAGCGTTACAGTGTTTCAGATAAAAAGCAGGCTCCGGAGAAAGGAGAGGGCTAATGATGGATGAATACGCTTATGTCAATGGAAAGAAATTAAGAAAAGGTTTTACGACTGGTACTTGTGCAACGGCAGCGACTGTTGCAGCCTTGAGCATGATTTTAAATCAGGAAAGGGAAGAAAAGGTTACTGTGCATACGGCTTCAGGTGTGGAAGTGACCATGGATGTTCACAATCCTTCCTTTGGACCAGAAGAGGCGACCGCAGCCATTGAAAAAGATGGCGGAGATGATGCGGATGCGACACACGGCCTCTTGATTTATTCGACCGTGACCCTTCTGCCAGATCAGACGGAAATCGAGATTGACGGTGGTCAGGGCGTCGGGCGCGTGACCGAGAAGGGACTGGCCTGCGATGTTGGCATGGCAGCCATCAATCCGACTCCTAGACGGATGATTGAGCAGCATGTCCGTGAGATTATCGGTCCCAACTGTGGGGCGAGGGTCATCATTTCTGTTCCTGGCGGCGAAGAAACGGCCAAGCTGACCTACAATTCCAGGCTAGGCATTGTCGGCGGTATTTCAATCTTGGGAACGACAGGGATTGTCAATCCAATGTCCGAGGACAGCTGGAAGGCGTCCATCACGATTGAGTTAACCATGCTCTACAATCAAGGACATCGTTCAGTCGTCTTGGTACCGGGGAACTATGGTGAAGACTTTGCTACTAATACTGTGGGGATTCCAGCTGGGCGTATCGTCAATATGAGTAACTTTGTCGGCCATGTCCTCAAAGAAGTGCAGCGCATCGGATTTACCAAGGTTTTGATGATTGGCCATATGGGCAAGTTTGTCAAAGTGGCGGCTGGGATTTTCTCTACCCACAGTAAGGACTCGGATGCCCGTATGGAAACGCTGGTGGCTAATCTGGCCCTGATGGGGGCGCCCCTGGAGCTGCTGGAAAAGGTTGACAAGTGCTTGACGACCGAGGCAGCTGGAACAGCCATTAAGGAATTTTCTTATGAGGGTGTCTATCAGGTCTTGGCGGATAAGATTAAGGCTAGAAGTGAGCGTCTGCTTCGCTATCGTAAGCCAGAAGTCAATATTGAAGTGGTCATCTTTGGGACTGAGGAAGGCTATCTGGCATCAACCCAGCCTTTGGAGCAGATAAAGGAGGAATGGACATGATTTATGTTATCGGAATTGGTCCGGGAGATCCGAGCTATGGTCTTCTGGGGCAGGAAGCCTATTTTGAAAAGGCTGACCGCATTTTGGGCAGTGAACGCCATCTGGAAATTTTACCGCCGGCTTATCGGGACAAGGGCCTGGTCCCTCCTAAAAAATTGGCTGCGTTAGCAGAATTGCTGGGGAGCTTTGGTGAGGATGAAGAAATTCTATATCTGGCCTCAGGCGACCCGCTAATCTACGGTTTGGGCAAATGGCTATCAGAGAAGTTCAAGGGGCGCGTGGTCATCTCGCCGGGTATCAGCGCCATGCAGTATCTGGCCAGCAGAATTGCCCTGCCCATGAACGATGCTTATCTGACGAGCAGTCATGCTAAGGTACCTAACTTTGACTTGATTATGAGTCTGTCAAAAGTCTTTATGGTGACCGATCAGAAAGTTGGCCCCTACGAAATTGCTCAAGAGGCTGTTAAAAGAGGCTTAGATAAGGTGCTGGTCATTGGTGAGCAGCTGAGTTATGAAGACGAGCGTATTACCATTCTGCCTGCGAGTGAGGTAGAAGATAGAGAATATGAAATGAATGTAGTGGTGGTGTTAGATGAGGGATTCGGAATTTATCAGGGCTAAAGTCCCTATGACTAAGGAAGAAGTCAGAGCCATCAGTTTGGATAAGTTGGAGCTGCATCGAGCCAAGCGCATGCTGGATGTCGGCTCTGGCACTGGCAGTGTCACGATTCAGGCAGCCCGAACCTATCCAGAACTGGAAGTGGTGGCGGTGGAGCGCAATGAAGATGCGGTGGCCTTGACGCAGGAGAATATCCAGCACTTTGGCTGCCACAATGTCCGTCTCCATCAAGGACTGGCTCCGATTGAGCTGGAAGGCAGCTTTGATGCCATTTTTGTCGGAGGGACTGGGGGCAATATGCAGGAGATTTTCGACTGGTGTGCCCAGCTCATGGAGCCGGGCGGTCGGTTGGTCTTGAACTTTATCCTGCTGGAGAATGCTCTGGAAGCAGCTCAAATAGCGGAACAGATGGACTGGGAGGATTTAGAGATTGTATCAGTTCAGGCTAGTCGCTGGACAGGTATAGGTAAGGGGCACTACTTTAAGCCTCAGAATCCGACCATTATCGTTTCCTGTAAGAAAAAAGAAAGAGAGGCTAATTGATGTCCAAAGTACATTTTGTTGGAGCAGGCCCAGGTGATGTGGAGCTGATTACGCTCAAAGGTTACAAGCAGCTGTCTGAGGCTGATGTGGTCATTTACGCGGGATCCTTGGTCAATCCTGACCTGCTGAACTACTGTAAGGAAGGGGCTGAGATTCATGATAGCGCCAGCATGCACTTGATGGAAATCATCGATGTCATGGAAGCTGGGGTCAAGGCTGGTAAAGATGTGGTTCGCCTGCAGACGGGAGATTTCTCCATCTACGGCTCCATTCGAGAGCAGATCGAAGAGATGAAGAAACGCGACATAGAGTTTGACTGTATGCCGGGCGTTAGCTCTTTTCTGGGAGCTGCTTCCAGTATCGGGGCGGAGTATACCGTACCGGAGGTTTCTCAAAGCCTCATCATCACTCGGATGGCTGGCCGGACGCCTGTGCCAGATCGGGAATCCCTGAAAAGCTATGCTCAGCATCGGACCTCTATGGCTATCTTCCTGTCTGTTCAAGGCATTGGAAAGGTCGTCAGTGAGCTGATCGAGGGTGGCTATCCTCCAGAAACGCCTGTGGCGGTCATTTACAAGGCTACTTGGCCGGATGAAAAAAAGGTCTTTGGCGATTTGACAAACATTGCTGAGAAAGTCAAGGAAGCTAAGATTAGAAAGACAGCTTTGATTTTGGTCGGTGACTTTTTAGGTCAGGAATTCTACTATTCCAAGCTCTACCATGCAGATTTTCAGCATGAGTTCAGACGGGGGAAGAGCAGCCATGCCAAGTGATTCTCAAGCCCGCTACGCAATCGTAACAGTGACAGCGGTCGGAAAGGACTTGGCTCTGACTCTGCGAGAAAAGCTAGGCAAGGAAATCCCTATCTATACGACGCCTCGATTGGCAGATGACAGGGTCATCGCCATCGAAGGACGAGTCGTTGAAGCACTTGGTCAGCTCTTTCAGGAAGTGGATGTTCTCATTTGTATCATGGCTATCGGGGCGGTTGTGCGAGCTATTGCACCAGTCTTGAAAGACAAGGCGAGCGACCCAGCAGTGGTGGTAATGGATGAGAAAGCGACGAATGTCATCAGCCTGCTGAGCGGACATCTAGGCGGAGCCAATCAAGTGACGCGAGACATCGCAGAATTGCTCGGTTCCAATCCTGTTATCACGACAGCGACAGATGTGCAGAATGTGACAGCCTTGGACAATCTGGCTCAATCAGTCAATGGCTGGCGACCGGAATTGAGAGAGTTCATCAAACCTTTCAACAGCTATCTAGGCAGCGGCCGAACCGTCTATTTCTATCAGGAAAAGGACTGGGTTACCGACCTTCGCGGTCTGACTCTGGTGGATGAGGAAGGACTTGCGGCTGTTCTCAAGGGAACGGAACCGCTGATTCTGCTGACTGCAGAAAAAAAGGACATTCAAAGAGAAAATCTGGCTCTCATCTATCCTCAACCTTATATCTTAGGAGTTGGTGCTAGAAAGGATGTGGCTCCTGCTGTCTTCCGAGAAGGCTTTGAGGAATTTTGTCAGCAGCAGGGGATTTCTGCCAGTGAGATTTCCAAAATCGTCAGCATTGATGTCAAGAAGGATGAAGCAGCTATTCTAGCCTTAGCTGAGGAATTGGGCTGTCCCTTTGAGACCTTTAGCAAGGAGGAGCTGTCTGTCGTAGCAGATCGCTACCCTCAGTCAGAATTTGTCAAAAAGACAGTCGGAGTCGGCAGTGTCGCCTTGGCCAGCGCAGATTTGGCCAGTCAGGGTCAAGTCCTGACAGAGCGCTTTGCTAAGAACGGCTGTACCTACGCGCTTGCAAAAGCAATAACCAAAAAGTAAATCAAAAAGAGCAGACGGTCTTACTGCCCGACTGCCATTATAAAATTTTATTATACCAATAAAGGAGAAAAAATATATGTTATACGTTATCGGATTAGGCCCAGGTAAAGAAGAATTGATGTCACAAGAAGCATTGGCTGCTATAGCAGATTGTGAAATTATCGTCGGCTACTCGACTTATATGCGGTTGATTCTTGATTTGGTCAAGGACAAAGAGCTCGTAGCGAATGGTATGCGCCAGGAAATCGACCGTTGTCAAAAGGCCATTGATTTGGCTAGAGAGACTGGCAAAAATGTAGGAGTTGTTTCCAGTGGAGATGCCGGAGTCTATGGAATGGCTGGCTTGATTTTAGAATTGCTGGGAGATGCCAGTGATGTAGAAGTTAAGGTGGTTCCAGGTATCACAGCTAGTCTGGGTGCTGCTGCAGTTATGGGAGCTCCCCTCATGAACGACTTCTGTCACATCAGTCTGAGTGACTTGATGACGCCTTGGGAAATGATTGAGAAGCGTCTGCATGCCGCAGCTCAAGGTGACTTTGTAGTCTGCCTCTACAACCCTCGGAGTAAGGGACGTCCAGACCATCTGACAAAAGCACTTTCTATCATGTCTGAGTACAAGTCAGAGGATACCATTGTCGGTATCGGTAAGGACATTGGCCGTAAGGATGAGGAAATCATCTTGACGACTATCAAAGACTTGGATGAGACTTTAGTAGATATGACGACAATCGTTATCGTTGGTAACAAAGAAACTTATGTTAAAAACGGACGCATGATTACACCTCGAGGATATACTTTATGATGAAATTACTGCTGGGAGGGACATCTGACAGCACCGCTATTTTAGAAGTGCTTGACCGCTTGAAAATTGATGTGACCAGCTCTGTTGTCACAGACTACGGCCGGCACTTGGCTTCTAAATACGGCCAGCCGGTCATTCAGGGCCGGCTGACAGCCGAGGATATGGTTGCCTTTATCAAAGAGAATGATGTGGATGAAATCATTGATGCAACTCATCCTTTTGCGGATATTGTTTCCAAGGAAGCCATTCGGGCGGCAGAGATGGCCGGTGTATCTTACCTGCGCTTTGAGCGCCAGGCGACCTTGGATTTGAGCGGAGCCATCGTGGTGCATTCGACCCAAGAAGCGATTGATGAGATTGCCAAGCGCGGCTACAAGACAGTCTATCTGGGAACGGGCAGCAAGACCTTGCCGCTCTTTGTCAAGGGTCTGCCAGAGCAGCGGATTGTCGTTCGCGTTCTGCCGACTTCAGAAGTGCTTCTGGCTTGTGAGCAGCTGGGACTAGTAGCGGATCAGATTGATGCAATCAAAGCTCCATTTTCCAAAGAGTGTAATAAAGAACTCTTACTGCGTTCCGGAGCAGATGTCTTTGTTTCCAAGGAGAGCGGGACCGTCGGCGGTATTCGTGAAAAGATTGATGGCTGTCAAGAGCTGGGGATGGACTGCATTATCATCTCTCGGCCAATTGTGGCCTATCCGCAGATGGTTTCTAACTTAGAAGAGTTAGAGGCTTATCTGACAAAATAGCTAATAAAAGGAGAAAAAATGTCCGGTTTAGTAACATTACTGGGAGCAGGTCCAGGCGATGCGGAGCTGTTGACCCTCAAAGGCAAGAGACGGCTTCAAGAAGCAGATGTCTTAGTCTTTGATCGCTTGGTCAATCAAGAGCTCTTTCAGCATCTAAAGTCTGACTGCGAAAAGATAGATGTCGGTAAAAAGCCAGGCCAGCCCTGCATCCGACAGGAAGAGATTGAAAAGATTCTTATCGAAAAAGCCCGTCAGGGTAAACGAGTAGTCCGCCTCAAGAGCGGTGATCCCTATATCTTTGGCCGAGGCGGAGAAGAAGGAGTCAAGCTGGTGGAAGCTGGCGTGGACTTTGAAGTGGTGCCAGGTATCACCTCTGCTGTGGCAGGTCTGACCTATGCAGGGATTCCTATGACTTATCGGGATGTAGCGACTAGCTTCCATGTCTTTACAGCCCATCTCAAGGATGAGACAGAAATGCTCAACTGGGAAGCAATTTCTGAGCTCAAAGGAACCTTGGTCTTCCTCATGGGCATGAAAAATCTGCCTTCCATCGTCCAAGAGCTGACGGCTAGAGGCTATAGCAAGGACAAGCCAGCCGCCATCGTTGAATGGGGAACCCATCCTCAACAGCGCTCGGTGGACGGAACCTTGGGCAACATCGTAGAACTAGCAGAAGCTGCGGACTTTAAAGCACCTAGTGTCATCGTGGTAGGTGATGTCGTAGCCTATAGACAGCAGCTAAATTTCCATGAGAATCTGCCGCTTTTCGGCCGTAAAATCTTCATCCAGCAATCAGAGACTGGCAGACTTCCTCGTTTGCTCAGGGATGCTGGAGCTGCGCTGACCACTTTCCCTGCTCGAGATTTGGTTGAAGAGTTAGACTTGCAGCTGCCGGACTTGGAGCAAGTAGACGGTCTCCTCTTTGCAGACATGCAGAGCTGGCCGCTCTTCTTGAAAGCCCTCCGCAAGGCAGGCAAAGACTTGCGCAGTCTGCCGCACATCCGCTTTGCGGCTATTGGTCATCATACGGCTAAGTCTATCGAAGCGAGCGGCATTGTGCTGGATCGGATGACGCCTCAGCAGTCGGATGCGGATTTTGCAGCTGCTCTTGAAAAAGAAGGCGGCAACTGGTATATTCTGACAGCTGAGCATAAGAAAGCCAGTCTGGCAGAACTCTATTCGCTGCCGATTATTGCTAGCCACAGGCTGGCCTTTGACAGTCAGATTAGCAGTGACAATTGGTCAGAGATTGAAGTTGTCTGTCTTCCGAATTCTGCTGCGGCCATGAACTTTGTAGCAGCAAGTCAAGAAGCGGGATTTGACTGGAAGGAAGTTCCTATCGTTGTCATGGGTGCCAGCACACGGGCTGTTTTAGAGGAAGCAGGCTTTAGCAAGATTGTTGAGACAGATGAAGCGACCATCGCTTCCATCATCGATAAATGCCGGGAAATTCTCTGAAAGGATGCAGGTCATGAGTAAAGCTATAGTAGTAGTCAGTTTCGGAACGACCTATCCCGAGACCAGACGCAAAACAATCGAGGCTTGTGAGCAGGCTATTCAGGAACATTTTCCAGACTATCCAGTCCACCGAGCTTTTACCTCAAATGTTGTTAGACGGCGGATTAAGAAGCAGGAAGGGCTAGATATTCCTACGGTCAAAGAGGTTTTGGAGCAGCTCTTGGAAGTGGGCACTGAAGAGGCCTATATCCAGCCTCTCCATGTCATTTTGGGCAGCGAGTACGAAAAAATTCTCGCCCAAGCCAAAGAGTTTGAATCAGCTTTTAAAAAGCTATTCGTTGCCAAGCCTCTGCTCAATAGTCAGGAAGACTATGAGGCCGTCAAGGATATTCTGCTGGAACGGTATGGCCATGAGGGTCAGGATGCAGCAACAGTTTTGATGGGCCATGGCAGTCAGCATTATGCCTTTACAGCTTATGCAGCCTTGGATCATATGATGAAGGGAAGTTCAGTCTATATCGGATGTGTAGAGAGCTATCCTCCGGTTGAGCTGATTGAGCAGGAACTGAAGAAAGAGGGCGTCCGAGAAGTGCATCTGGCACCTTTCATGCTGGTAGCAGGCGACCACGCGACCAATGATATGAGCTCAGATGAGGAAGGTTCTTGGTATCACTTCTTCAAGGAGCGGGGATATGAGGTTAAGGCTCACCTAGTCGGTCTGGGTGAATATCCTGAGGTTCAGCAGCTCTACATCCAGCATTTAGAAGAAATCATTGAATAGGAGGAAGGAATGGCAAAATTTTACGGAATTGGTGTAGGACCGGGTGATAGCGAGCTAGTCACTGTCAAGGCCAGTCGGCTTTTGGAAGACTTAGATATTCTCTATACACCGGAGGCTAAGAAGGGGAGCAAGAGCTTTGCATTAGGCATTGCAGAACCCTACCTAAAAGAGCATCTGGAAATCAAGCAGCGGCATTTCCCTATGGTTCGTTCCAATTCGACCAAAGAAGTCCAGTGGCAGGCCATCTCTGCCGAAATCGCAGAGGATGTCAAGTCTGGCAAGAATGTCGGCTTTATCACACTGGGGGATCCCATGGTCTACAGTACGTACAGCTATCTGCTCGCCCTGCTGGAAAAGGAAATCGACTGTCAGACCATCCCTGGTATCACCTCTTTCTGCAGCATGGCTTCTGAGTTAGGTCAGCCCCTGACCATGGATGAGGAGTCTCTGGCGGTCATGCCGGCTACGGCTTCTGCTGAGAAGATTGAGGCGGCGCTTGAGCTACATGACTCGATTGTGATCATGAAGGTGGCTAATCACCTGGATACTGTCCTGCCCCTGCTCGAAAAGCTCGGCCTCTTGCAGCAGACTTTTATGGTTAGCAATTCTTCAACGGATAAGCAGCAGACTCTGCTGGGCCTCGAAGGAATCACACCAGAAACCAAGCTGCCTTATTTTACTACCTTCCTCGTGAAAAAGAAGATTTTTTAATATCAGAGCCCATGTTCATGGATAGGCATTCATCCTTTTGAGCTTAGGTTCTTAGTAAAGGAAAAAAATATGAAACTATTGAAAAATAAAAAAGTAACTTTTGTGGCCTTGTTGGCTATTTTGGCGGTACTGAGTACCCAGTCTGTGTCAGCTATGCATATCATGGAAGGCTATCTTCCACTCTTTTGGTGTATCTTCTGGTTCGCCGTATTCCTGCCTTTCTTTGTGGTCGGCTTGATGCGCATCAAGAAAATCGTTGCAGAGGATCCAAATTCCAAGACCATGCTAGCCTTGTCCGGTGCCTTTATCTTTATCCTGTCTTCTTTGAAGATTCCGTCTGTTACAGGATCTAGCTCGCATCCGACTGGGGTTGGTCTGGGGACAGCTATGTTTGGTCCGTCCGTTATCAGCGTTTTGGGAACCATCTGTTTGCTCTTCCAAGCCCTCCTCTTGGCTCATGGCGGCTTGACTACTCTGGGTGCCAATGCATTCTCAATGGCAGTGGTTGGTCCATTTGTCGGTTATTTTGTCTATAAGTTTGCTAAATCCATCAAGCTGTCTACACCGGTATCTATCTTTATCTGTGCGGTGATTGCGGACTTGGCGACTTATGCGACAACTTCTATCCAGCTCGGTTTAGTCTTCCCAGATGCTAACAGCGGTTTTGTTGGTTCTGCATTGAAATTCATGGGTGTCTTCTTGACCACTCAAATCCCGATTGCTATCGTAGAAGGATTGCTGACAGTTGTCCTCTATAACTTGATCTCAGAAAATATCAAAGAAAGAGCAGGTCTGTTCAAATGAAAAAATATAAGAATATCATCTTAATCTTGGCTGCAGTAGCAGTCACTCTAGCTGCCTTTATCTTTGCCCCTAAGGGTGTGGAATACAGTGGAACAGATGACGCTGCTGAAAAAACCATTAGCTCTATCCAAAAGGACTATGAGCCTTGGTTTTCACCAATCTTTGAGCCAGCAGGTCCGGAAGTAGAAAGTCTGCTCTTCACCCTGCAAGGCAGTATCGGAGCGGGTATCATCTTCTATGTCATTGGCTACCACAAAGGGAAGAAACAAGGCCAACAAAAAGAAGTTTCTGAACATAAATAAAAGTCTTCAACAGTAAGAGCGAGCTCTGGTTCCTGATAGCAATTAAGTTGTCTGGAACCGGAGTTGCTCTTTGCTGGAAGCTTCGTAAAACATAGCTAGAAAGGAGGGTCTCCTCATGTTTGCGATTGATAAATACGCCTATCAAAATCGGCTAAAAAATCTGCCGGTTGCTTATAAATTTGTCATTTATGTGCTCTTGTTAGCTGTTAGCTTTTCTGGTGTCAGGAGTCTGCAGCTAGGACTCATTATCTTGGTGGCGCCTTTGACTTGCTATGTGGCTCGGCTTCCTTGGTTGCGCTATCTCAAGTGGCATCTGCACGCCAGTATCTTTATCCTGATTAGTCTCTTGACCTTTGTCTTGACCTATCAGAATAGTCAGGAACAGCTCTTGCTGGCCTTTCCTTTAGGTCAAGGTTATCTGGGCATCAGCCAATCCTCTGTTCAGCAGACTATTTTTATCCTCTTGCGCATCTATTCATCCTTGGTTTCGACTTATTTCTTTGTCCTGACAGTGCCTTTTGCTCAGATGCTGCGGCTTTTTAAAGCCATGCACATACCGCGGGTACTGCTAGACTTGATTGTCCTCATGTATCGCTTTATTTTCCTGGTCTTCTATGAGTTTGTGACCATTCGGGATACCTTGGACTTGAAATTCTCCTTTTACAATAAAAGGAAGCAACACCAGGCTTGGGGCAGATTAGCCAATACTCTCTTTGTCAAGCTGCTGGATGATAATCAGCATTTAAATGAGGTGCTGACGCTAAGATTTGATGCGGAGCACAGTGAGTAATGGAAGCGCATTTACAAGAAGACAGTTTTTATACTATAATGGAAAGTAGATAGGAAACTCAGATGTTACAAGTAAAGAATATTTCCTTTGCGTATGACGAAAATCCAACGTTGCACGATATTTCTATGGACTTTGAAGAAGGCCGGATTACCGGCATTCTGGGGGTTAACGGCTCAGGTAAGTCTACCATCATGAAAATCATCACCCGCCTGCTCAAACCGCAGAAGGGCAGCATTTTATATGATGGTCAGCCTGTAGGCGACTCTAAGAAGGCTTTGTTCCAGTATCGGCAGCATGTCAATATGGTCTTTCAGAATCCAGAGCAGCAGCTCTTTTATACCATTGTGAAGGACGATATTGGCATGGCCTTGGAAAATTTAGGCTATGAAGAAGACGAGATAGCGAGCAGAGTAACGACGGCTTTAGAGATGATGGACATTTCCCATCTGCAGGACAGACCCTTGCAGTATCTGAGCTATGGCCAGAAAAAACGGGTGGCTATTGCCGGCATGCTGGCCCTGCAGCCCAAGTATTTGCTGCTTGATGAGCCTACGGCAGGACTGGATCCAAAAGGGCGGGATCAGATGGCTGCGACCATGAAAAAGCTAGTTCAGGCTGGAACCAACATCATCGTATCCAGCCATGACATGGATCTGATGTATGATTGCTGTGACTATGCCTATCTGCTGCAGAAGGGGCATTTGATAGCGGAGGGCAGCAAGTTTGATTTCTTCCAGCAGGGAGATCTGCTAGTAGAGGCAGGCTTGGCTGTACCTTGGATTGTCAAGCTTCATCAGACTATCCAGACGCCACTGGCAGAAAATGAAGCTGCTTTCTTTGAGCAGCTAGGAGGAAATGGAACATGGTCAAATCATTGATGGTACAGGGGACTGCCTCAGATGCTGGAAAAAGCATTATTGCGGCGGGCCTCTGTCGGATTTTTAAGCAGGATGGCCTAGAAGTGGTGCCTTTTAAGTCGCAGAATATGGCGCTTAATTCCTTTATTACCAAAAAAGGAGATGAAATGGGCCGGGCTCAGGTCGTTCAGGCCGAGGCAGCTGGCAAAGAGCCGGATGTCCGCATGAATCCAGTCCTGCTCAAGCCCACGTCTGACCGCAAGTCCCAGGTTGTCTTTTTAGGCCGGGTGCTGCGGGATATGGATGCCGTCGAATACCATGAATACAAGCAGCAACTCCTGCCTAAGATTAAGGAAGTCTATGAGGAGTTAGGTGCTGAGAATGATATCATCGTCATTGAGGGCGCTGGCAGTCCAGCTGAAATCAATCTCAATGACCGAGATATTGTCAATATGGGCATGGCCAAGCTGGTCGATGCGCCAGTGATTTTAGTGGCGGATATTGATAAGGGAGGTGTCTTTGCCTCTATCTACGGAACAATTGAGCTTATGCCGCCTGAGGACCGCAAGCGAATCAAGGGTGTTATTATCAATAAATTCCGCGGCGATGTGGCCTTGCTGCAGTCTGGTATTGACATGATTGAGGAGCTGACTCAGGTGCCAGTTATCGGAGTCGTGCCTTATGCCCAGCTGGATATTGACAGCGAAGACAGCGTCGCATTGGTGCAGAAAAGCCGGCGCTTTGATAGCAGAAAGAGTCTGGATATCGCAGTTGTCAGCCTCAAGCGCCTGTCCAACTTTACGGATTTCCACAGTTTAGAAATCCAGCCGGATGTTTCTGTCCGCTATGTTCAGCCTGGTGATGCAATCGGTCGGCCAGATCTCTTGATTTTGCCGGGCAGCAAAAACACCATCGAAGACATGAACTATCTGCGTGAGTCTGGCCTTGAAGCCGAGATTCTCGAGTGTCTGGAGCAGGGTGTGTCAATCTTTGGTATCTGCGGCGGCTATCAGCTGCTGGGGCAGAAGATTAGTGACCCGCTGCACCTAGAGTCTGACTTAGAAGAGATTGGCGGGCTGGGTATTTTAGAGACAGAGACGGTGCTTCAGCCGGTCAAGAGGACGACTCAGGTCAGAGCCCTGCATGAGGGGCAAGAGCTAGAGGGTTACGAGATTCACATGGGGGAAACCCAGCTGGCGGATAGTCTGGAGGCATTTTCCATCATCAAGGAGCAAAATGGTGAAGCGACTGAACGTCTAGATGGAGCAGTGGCTTATGGCGGGCAGGTACAAGGGACCTACCTTCATGGGGTCTTTGACAATCTAGAATGGACTCGCCAGTATCTAAATGAACTTCGTCTGGCTAAGGGCTTAGAGCCACTAGAGGACCAGCTTGTTAGTATCAAAGACTTTAAAGACAGAGAGTATGATAAGTTGGCAGACGTCCTGCGCCAGTCTTTGGACATGGAGCAAATTTATCAAATCATCAACAGAGAAGAAAAATGAGAATTTATACGAAATACGGAGACAAAGGGTTTACTCGGCTCTATGGTGGGGATCGAGTATCCAAGACCCATATTCGGGTCGAAGCTTATGGAACGATGGATGAGCTATGCTCTCATCTAGGCTATGTCGTATCTGAGATGCGCGACTATCCCATCTTGGATGACCTGCGTCTGGAATGCGAGGAAATCCAGCAGCATCTATTTGACTGTGGCAGCGATTTGGCGACACCGAGGGAATTGCGCCCCTACAAGCAAGAGCCAGCCAATGTCAGCTGGCTGGAGGAGCGGATGGATGAATATATGCATATTCCTCCGAAAATCGACCGCTTTATCATTCCGGGCGGCCATCGGATTGCCAGTCTCCTGCATGTGGCCCGCACCATGACCAGACGTCTGGAGCGCCGTATGGTAGCTGTTATAGAGGCAGAAGAAGCAGTCAATGAGATCGGCTTGATCTATATCAACCGCCTGTCGGATTACTTTTTTGTGCTGGCTCGCTTGGTCAATGACCGTCTAGAGGAGCCGGATACAGTCTACAAACGCAGCGCGAAAATCTTTCGGGAAAAGAAATAGGAGAAGCTAGCATGTATCCAGTCATGATTAATATCAGAGAGAAGAAAGTCGTGGTAGTGGGAGGCGGCAAGGTCGCAGCGCGGAAGATTAAGACCCTGTTGGCTGAGCAGGCTGCTGTGACAGTGGTCAGTCCGACTCTGCATGCTGACATTCCGCAGGCGGAGGTCCAGTGGCTAGCTAGATCCTACCAGACAGGTGATTTGGAAGGCGCGAAGCTGGTCTTTGCCTGTACAGATCAGGAGGAAGTCAACCGTCAGATTATGGAGGAGGCGGCACCCAGTCAGCTGGTGAACAATACGGGCGACAAGACCTTCTCTGACTTTTACAATGTAGCCATTGCGCGAAAGAAGGACGTATCTGTCATGATCTCGACCAATGGTCTCTCGCCTAGTCGCTCCAAGGAGATTCGCAAGAAGATAGAAGCAATTTTAGACCAACTTTAAAAGAAGGAAAGAAGCATGCACCTATTATATGTGGGTTTGACCCATCGGGAAACGCCGCTGACAATTTTGGAAAAAGCGCATTTTTCAGATCAGGAGAGGCTCAAAGCTCTGAAGCTCCTGAAAAGAGAAAAAAGTATCTTGGAAAATATTATTCTGTCCACCTGCAATCGGACCGAGCTCTATCTAGTGGTGGACCAGCTACACACTGGCCGCTACTATTCCAAGCATTTTTTGGCAGACTGGTTTCAAATTCCTGTCAAGGAGCTTGAAGAGTATTTAGTCTTTCGTGAGGGGGATGAGGCCTTGCGGCATCTGCTGCGGGTCTCTATTGGACTTGAGTCAAAGATTGTCGGTGAAAGCCAGGTCTTGGGCCAGCTCAAGCAGGCTTTTCTGACGGCGCAAGATGCTGGTACGACGGGCATTGTCCTCAATCAGGCTTTCAAGCAGGCGCTGACCTTTGCCAAGCGCATGCATGATTCTTATCGGATTAATGATCGGCCCATTTCCATCGGACTGACGGCTATTCAAGAATTGGACCGACTGGGGCTAGATTACAGTACTAAAAAGGTAGCTGTTATCGGTTTGGGAGAGATTGGTCAGCTGGTGACCAAGTATGCTCTGCAGCGGCCATTCGAATCTGTCATGCTGCTCAACCGGACGGTCAGCAAGGCCCAGCCTTTTCTGACAGAAGACAGGGTATCTGCCCATGGCTGGGATGAATTGGAAGCGGTGCTGGCGGATGCGGATGTGGTTTTTTCGGCAGTTAAAACGGAAGAATACATTATCTTTCCCTCCATGCTTAAGGCGGATGCGGTCGTGTTTGACCTCTGTCTGCCGCGTTCTTGCCATCCGAGCTCGTCTCTGAAGCTCTATAATATCGAAAATCTAACCAATCAACTGGAGCAATACAAAGCGGAGCGGCAGGAGATTGCCGGTCGAATTGCTTTGGAGATTGATGAGGAGCTGGTCGAGTTTGCTGACTGGCGTCAGCAGCTAGGCATTATTCCTCTGATTCAGGAAATCAGAGATAAGGCTTTGGAAGCTCAAGCTTCGGCTATGGAAAGCCTTAATCGCAAGATTCCGGATTTGACCGAGCGGGAGCAGAAGCAGATTTCCAAACATATGAAGAGTATTATCAACCAAGTCTTGAAGGAGCCAATCTTGCAGCTCAAAGAGCTGTCAGTCGGAGAGCATTCAGACTATGACATTGCCTTGATTGCCAAGATATTTGGCTTGCACAGAGAAAGGGGAAAAGATGAAGGTCATTAAGGTAGGAACCCGCAAGAGTAAGCTGGCCATGACCCAGACCCAACAGTTAGTGGACCAGCTCAAGGCGCTCCATCCAGAGCGGGATTTTGTCCTCGTTCCCTATACCACAAAAGGAGATCGCTTGACCCATGTTAGCCTCCAGGAAATTGGCGGCAAGGGAGTCTTTGTAAAGGAAATCGAGCGGGCTCTCTTGGCTGGTGAGATTGATATGGCGGTCCACAGTCTCAAGGACATGCCGGCTAAGCTAGCTGAGGGCTGTGCACTCGGTGCGATTAGTCAACGAGAAGATGTTCGGGATTGCTTGATTTTCCGTCAAGCTGGCCAGAAATTGGCTGACCTGCCTGAGGGCGCTCTTATAGGAACCAGCAGCATTCGCCGACAGGTTCAATTGCAGGCTCAGAGACCGGATTTGGCTTTTAAGCCACTGAGGGGCAACATTGATACACGCATCAAGAAGCTGGAAGAGGGAGAATACGACGCCATTGTCTTGGCTATGGCTGGACTTAAACGCTTGGGCTGGCTGGATCAAAGCCGTCTTCACATTCAGCCTTTAGAGACCAGTCTTTGCCTGCCAGCTATTTCTCAGGGAGCTTTGGCAGTGGAATGCCGGGAAGAGGATGAGGAACTGCGGCAATTGTTGGCAACTGTTCAGGATGATAAGACAGCTGCTGAAGTAGCAGTTGAGAGGGCAGTTTTGGCTCAGATGAATGCAGACTGTACCTTCCCTATCGCTGCTTTTGCCCAGAAAAAAGGTCAGGCCTATCAGCTAGAGGCCATGCTGGCCAAGGAGGACGGCCAATGTGTCTTTGTCAGCCTTCAAGGGCAGGATGGTCAAGAATTGGCAGAGCAGGCTGTGCGCCAGTTAGCCGATAAGGGAGCAGTAGGAATGCCATGGTTAAAAAAATAATCTTTACCAGAGAGCAGGCGCCAGACTCTACTTGGCTAGAAGAAATCAGACGGGCTGGATTTGAGACGCATCATGTCCCTCTCATTCGCTGTCAGTCTCTACCCTTGCCTGAAGCTGTCCAAGCAATTCTGTCAGAAGCTGACTGGGTCTTTTTTGCCAGTGCTGTCGCAGTGGAGGCTTTCAGTCCCTATCTTCAAGCTGACTACCAGATTGCGACCATTGGGCCGCAGACCAGTCAGGCGCTGGACAAGCTAGGCCGAGACTGTGATTTTCAGGCCAGCAGCCACTATGGTCTTGACTTTATTCAGGAGTGGCTGGATTTGGCTCTGCCGACGCAGAAGATTTTGCTGCCCCAGAGCAGCTTGTCCAATCCCAGTCTGGCTGAGAAATTAAAAGAAGCAGGTCATGAGGTTTGGTCTTGGCCTATGTACGAAACGACCTCAAATCCAGCTGGTCAGGACCAGCTTGAGACCTATCTGTCCCAAGAGGATGTGATTTGGACCTTTGCCAGTCCATCGGCTTGGCAGAGTTTTTGTGCTATTAAGCCCCATCTAGCGTCCAGCCATCAGATTGCAGTGATTGGCCAGACAACTGCTCAGGCGGTTAAGGAGTCCGGCTATGGGGTAGATTACCAGCCCCAGAGTCCTTCTGTTGAGGAAATGGTCAAGGAAATAATCAAGAAAGAAGAGAAGAAGCATGGAATTTTATAGACATCGCAGGCTGAGGAGAGGCAGCGGTCTGCGGCAGCTGGTTAGAGAAACCAAGCTGTCTGTGGATGACTTTATCCAACCCTTGTTTGTCAAGGAAGGCTTGACTGAAAAACAAGAAGTTGCCTCCATGCCGGGAGTTTATCAGTTCTCCCTAGAGGATTTGCTGCCAGAAGTTCAGGAATGTGTGGACTTAGGCATTCGAGCTGTTATCGTCTTTGGCATTCCGTCAGAAAAGGACGAAATAGGCAGTCAGGCTTCAGCTGAAAATGGCATTGTCCAAGAAGCTATCCGTCTAATCAAGAAGCATTTCCCTGAGACGGTCGTCATTGCAGACACCTGTCTCTGTGAGTTTACCAGTCACGGTCATTGCGGCATTTTGCGAGGGGAGGAAGTAGACAATGATCTGTCTCTGACTAGACTGACAGAAGTAGCTGTCAGCCAAGCCAGGGCTGGAGCAGATGTCATTGCGCCTTCCAATGCCATGGACGGTTTTGTGGCGGCTATTCGTCAGGGGCTTGATGCGGCGGGGTTTGAAGAGATTCCGATCATGTCCTATGCCATTAAGTTTGCCTCTAGCTTTTATGGGCCTTTCCGAGATGCAGGCGAGAGTGCTCCGGCCTTTGGCGACCGCAAGACCTATCAGATGGATCCGGCCAATCGCTTGGAGGCTTTGAGAGAAGCCAAGAGCGATGAGGAGCAGGGAGCAGACTTTCTCATGGTTAAGCCGGCTCTGGCCTTTCTGGATATCCTCAGAGAGCTGCGCCAGGAAACCCGGTTGCCTTTGGTGACCTATAATGTCAGTGGAGAATACGCCATGGTCAAGGCAGCAGCTCAGCAGGGCTGGATCAATGAAAAAGCCATTGTCATGGAAACCTTGACCAGTATGAAGCGGGCTGGTGCAGACTTGATTATCACTTATTTTGCCAAGGATGCAGCCGGCTATCTGAAAGAAGGATAGAGACTGTGGAAAATCAGCAGTTTTCTAGATAAGGAGGACCAACTTGAAGAGAGAACATTCCAACCAATATTTCACAGAGGCTCAACAGCTCTTTCCAGGCGGAGTCAACAGTCCTGTCAGGGCTTTTAAGGCTGTGGGCGGCCATCCGCTTTTTATCGAAAAAGCCAGCGGAGCCTATCTGCATGATGTCGATGGCAACCGCTATATTGACTACGTTCTGTCTTGGGGGCCTATGATTTTGGGGCATGCTCCTAAGGATGTGTTACCAGCAGTTGAGGAAGCTATTTGGGAGGGAACCAGCTTTGGTGCTCCGAGTCCTAGAGAAATTGCCCTCGGCCAGCTGGTGCAGGAGCGCCTGCCTTTCATGGAAAGAATGCGGATGGTCAATTCGGGAACGGAAGCGACCATGAGCGCCATTCGGGTAGCGCGTGGAGTGACCAAGCGCTCTAAAATTGTCAAATTTATCGGCTGCTATCACGGCCACAGCGATTCCTTTTTGGTTCAGGCTGGTTCAGGCTTGGCCAGCTTTGGGATTGCAGATTCTGCTGGAGTCATTGCTCAGGTAGCTGGGGAAACTCTGGCTTTACCTTACAATGACACAGATGCTCTCAAGGATTGCTTTGAAAAGCACGGAGACGACATTGCCTGTGTCATTTTAGAAGCAGTTGCGGGTAATATGGGCTTGATTCCAGCGGATGCGGATTTTATCAGTACTATTCGTTCCCTCACTCAGGAATACGGCTCTCTCTTCATCGTGGACGAGGTCATGAGTGGTTTCCGAGCTCATTATCAGGGGGCAGTTGGCCTCTATCAGACAGAGCCGGATCTGGTCTGCTTGGGCAAGGTTATCGGTGGTGGCTTCCCCGTCGCAGCCTTTGGCGGCAAGGCCGTTTATATGGATCAGGTAGCGCCCCTAGGCAGCATCTACCAGGCTGGTACCCTGTCGGGCAATCCAGTTGCCATGACGGCTGGTTATGAAACGCTGAAACAGCTGACACCTGAGCTCTTTGCTGAGATTGAAGAGAAAACAAGCTACCTCTGTGATGGCTTGCGAAATCTTGCAGACAAGTACAGCATTGATCTGCAAGTCGTATCAAAAGGGACCATGTTTGGCTTCTTCTTCAGTCAGAAGCCAGTCCGTAACTTTGAGGATTCTAAGGCGGCTGACCATGCTCAGTTTGCACGATTGCACGGTCTCTTGCTGGAAGAGGGCATTTATCTGGCGCCATCTCAGTATGAAACCAATTTTATGTCCAGTGCTCATACTAGAGCGGATCTAGACCAGACCTTGGCTGCCTTTGAGCAGGCATTTCAAGAAATGAAAGAAGAAGCAAATGGCTAAGATTGTGTTAGTGACAGGCGGTGCCAGAAGTGGCAAGTCGGCATTTGCCGAGGATCAGTTAGCTGACCGAGAGGAAGTCTGCTACATTGCGACCGGCCTGCCCCGAGGAGAGGATCCAGAATGGCAGGAGAGGATTCGGCTGCACCAAGAACGCCGGCCGGCTTCCTGGACAACTCAGGAACAGTATGCAGGGCTGGCGGACTGGCTGCGAGAACAGTCGCATCCAGTTTACCTGCTGGATTGTGCCACCCTTCTGACCAGCAATCGCCTCTTTGATTTAATTGCCCAGCATTATCCAGACAAGCTGGAGCTGACCGAGGAATATTTTCTCAGTCGGCAGGAGCAGTCTTTCCTGCTGCAGCTCTTGGAAGAAGAATGGGAAGAGCTCCTATCTGCAATCCATCAGACTGATGCTGAGTGCTGGATTGTAACGGACGAAGTTGGACTGGGCATTGTCCCAGAGACCAGACTAGGACGCTTTTTCCGTGATGTGCAGGGCAAGATTAACCAACTGATTGCAAAGGAGGCGAGTGAGGCTTATCTGGTTATCTGTGGCCTCGCTCAGCAGCTGAAATGATAAAGGCATTGATTATCTATACCCAATTTTTTAGCCGGATTGTGATTCCAAAGGCAGTGGATATCTCCTATCTGCGACGGGGACTTCCTTTTCTGACCCTCTTTGGTCTCTTGCTGGGTTTGATTTCAGGTGGATTTTATTTCCTAATGAGTCTAGTCTTACCAGGAATGGTTGCTTGGGTTCTGACCCTTGCTTTCGATGTTCTGCTGACAGGTGGCTTTCACTTGGACGCTTTAGCGGATACGGCGGATGGGCTCTTCTCCTCTCGTAAGAAGGAGCTGATGCTGGAGATTATGAAGGACAGCCGGATTGGCAGCAATGGCGTTCTGGCGCTCATTCTCTACTATGCTTTGATGCTGGTTCTCTATCCTTATCTGCCAGAGCCTCGCTGGTTTATCGTGGCTAGTCTGTCCATGATTGGCAAGGCCGGTTTGAGCCTACAGCTTTACCGGATGACCTATGCTAGAGAAGGCGGCGGCTCGGGAAATTTCTTCAGCGGCAGCAAGACGAGTCATATCCTGCTTGCCCAACTTTTGCCTTTGCTCCTGTCTCTGCTAGTTTTCAGCTGGAGAGGCCTCTTGGCTTATGGCTTAGTATTTTTGGGAGCAATCGGCTATCGCCAGTTCGTTTATAATAAAATTGACGGCCACACAGGCGATACGCTAGGGGCCTATGTCGAAATTGCCCAGCTCCTCTATCTCTTGGGATTGGTGGTGCTAGGATGAAAAGATGGTATCTAATGCGGCATGGTCAGACAGACTACAACCGCAGGCGCTGTTTCTACGGTAGCCATGATGTCTCTATCAACGGGGAAGGCCAAGCGGATGCTAGGCAGCTGGCGCTACTGATGCAGGAGCGCACGGTTGATGTGATTTACACCAGTAGTCTCAAGCGGACGCAGGAAACAGCCCAACTGGCTTTTCCAGACAGGCAAGTCCAGCCCATAGCTGACTTTGACGAGCGGGGCTTTGGACAATGGGAAGGCTTGACAGCTGATGAGATTCAGGCAGCCTTTCCAGAAGTCTGGCAGGCTTGGCTGGAAGCTCCCTTTGAGGTCACGCCTCCTGAGGCAGAAGTTTTCTCAGACTTTCAGACCAGAGTCTGGGCAGCAACAGACCGCCTGCTAGATAGTACTGATGAGTCAATCGCTCTAGTTTCTCATTTGGGAGTCCTTCGCTTGATTTACCAGCATTTGGTTGATGGAGAGGCTGTTTTTTGGAACATTGATGTCTCCCAGGGACGAGTGCTGCTCTTGGAAGAGCGGGACCAGACTTGGCAGGCGACCTTACTCTAAGGTTTTATTATTAAAAAACAGCATGATTTATCTTGGGAAAGAGGTGACCAGATGAATACACAGATTCAGGATAAATTTACTTTTAAAAATGGTCAGACCATGCGCAATCGCGTTGTCTTGGCTCCTATGACCATCTGTGCTAGTGAGCCCGGTGGCTATGTATCTCAGGCAGATATCGACTTTTTTGCCCGCCGCTCTAGGTCGGTTGGCATGGTCATTACTGGCAGTACCTATGTCCATCCTCTGGGCAAGTCCTTTGCGGAGAGCTTCAGCGGCGCCGAGGATGATAAGATTGAGGGGCTTAGCCGTCTGGCCAAGGCCATCAAGGACCAAGGGGCTCTAGCTATTGTGCAGCTCTATCATGGTGGTCGTATGGTTCTGCCTGATTTGATTGACGGTCAGCCAGTAGCACCCAGCGCTGTCAAGGCTCCGCGCGATTATTTGGCAGAGCCGAGGGCGCTCAAGAACGCTGAAGTGGAGCAGGTGATAGAGGACTTTCTGTCAGCTATCAGACGAGCCATTCAGGCTGGATTTGACGGAGTCGAGCTTCATGGCGCCAATACCTATCTGATCCAGCAGTTTGTCTCTCCCCATTCCAATGTCCGTCAGGACAAGTGGGGCGGCAGCCTTAACAACCGCCTGCGCTTTCCAAAGACCTTGCTGAAAAGAGCCAAGCAACTAGTCAAAGAAGAGGCTGACCGCCCCTTCCTGATTGGCTACCGCTTTTCTCCGGAAGAGATTGAAGAGCCAGGTATCCAGCTTTATGATACCCTGCAGTTGCTGGAGCAGCTCATTTATCATCAGGTGGACTATCTGCATATTTCGACCTCTGATGTCTGGCGCTCGTCTATCAGAGATTCTCAGGACTCGGAGCCAGTGATTGAAAAAATTATCAGAAAAATTAATGATAGAGTGCCCCTGATTGGTGTCGGTCAGATAGAGACCAAGCAGGATGCTCAGCGAGTATTGGATGCGGGGATTCCGCTCTTTGCCCTCGGCAAGGCTCTGCTCCTAGACCCAGACTGGACGGAAAAAGTTGTCTCTGGCCGGGAGTCAGAAGTCATCCGAGCTTATCGGGATGAGATGCAGGCTGACCTGGCTTTGCCAACTGCCTTTGTCGAAGATGCCAGAAGCTATCTGGAAGGAAAAGATTAAGACAAGCAAATCCCCAAGGAGGAAAGAGAATGAGCAATCACTTGTTTTTCACTCGTTTGCTCTCTCATCTTCAGGACATAGAACCACCTTAGACAGAGAGCGAAGCGTATTTAGATTTGACTAGGACAGACCGTCTTAAAGTAGTTTACAAAATAGAAAAGGAATTTGAATATTTTATGAAACATTTTAAAAAAATAATGGCTCTAGCCTTGGCAGGCCTAGCCCTAGCCTCCTGTGTAAACCCTAGCAAAACCAGTGAGCCTACTGGCGATAGTGGCAGCAAGACTGTAACCATCGGCTATACCCAGTTTCCAGCAAATGTGGATCCAGCAGCGGAATACAATGGTTGGTTCACGGTCCGTTACGGAGTGGGAGAAACCCTCTTCAAGATGGATGACAAACTCCAAGTAAAACCTTGGCTGGCTGAGAAAATCGAAGCAGTCTCAGACCTAGAGTGGAAAATCACCCTCAAGGATAAGGTGACCTTCCAAAATGGTGAAAAAATGACCGGTGAAAAGGTCAAAGCCTCTCTGGAACGCTTGATTAAGACAAGCGAGCGGGCAGCATCAGATATGGGCATTGACAGCATATCTGCAGAGGGTCAAACTGTGACCATCAAGACAAAGGCTGTGCAACCGATCATGGCGAATCTCTTGGCAGAGCCATACTCCGCCATTGTCGATACGACTGGCAAGAGCGCATCTGATAAGGCTCCTGTCGGAACTGGACCTTACATGGTGATCAAGTACACTCCTGAGAGCGGAGCAGAACTCAAGGCTTATGACGACTACTGGGATGGCAAGCCAAAAGTTGCTAATCTGAAAATCAAATACTTCTCTGATCCGACAGCTATTTCTGCAGCCCTCAAGTCTAAGGAAGTTGATGCCGTCTATGGTCTGCCTTATGCAAATCTAAGTACTTATGCTTCCGATAAGAACTACAAAATTTCTGAAGTAGAAGGTTCCCGCTACCTAGCTTACTACTATAACTTTGAAAATCCTTACGTAGCAGATGACAAGTTCCGTCAGGCTTTAGATACCTTGGTAGACAAGAAGACCTACTCTGAATCCCTCTTTAAAGGCTCAGCTGTGCCAGCTGTTGGCCCTTTCCCTACTGGCTTTGCCTTTGCCCTGCAAAAGAGCGTCCATGAATTTAACGTAGAAAAAGCTAAAAAACTCTTGGATGAAGCTGGCTACAAGGATACTGACGGCGATGGCTACCGTGAAAAAGACGGTCAAAAAGTCAGCATTGAGCTGCTGTCCTTTACTCGTCTGCCTGAAATGCCGCTGGCTGTAGAAGCAAGCCAACAACAACTCAAGGAAGTCGGAATCGAAGCGACTATTAAGAAAGTTGAAGTCAGTGCCGTTGCCAGTGAAAAGGACTATGCCTTCACACCTTACGCGGTGGTAGCAGCTCCTATCGGTGATCCATATGCCTTCTTCAACAGTGCCGTTAAGACCAATGGTACAGCCAATATCGGTCACTACAGCAACCCAGAAGCAGACAAGAAAATCGAAGAGTTAGCGACTGAAACTGATCCAGCTAAGCGCAATCAGCTCAGCAAGGAAATCCAAGAAATCATGGACAAAGACTACGGCTTTACCATTATCGGCTTCTTCAAGGTCGCTCTGGTAATGGACAAGTCCGTCTCTGGTTTGGAATCCCATCCAACAGACTACTACCATGTCAGCAACAAACTATCAAAGGAATAAAACATGCTGGAAATGAAAGATCTGCTGGTGCAGTCAGCAGATAAAGTCATTCTCGATCGGGTCTCCCTCTCTCTTGCAGAGGGGGAGTCCCTTTCGATTGTGGGCGAGAGCGGCAGTGGCAAGTCTACCCTGCTCAAGATGCTGCTGGGCCTCCCTCTTAGGGGGCTGACAGTGACAGAGGGCAGTATTACCTTTGAGGTGCAGGAAATTCATCCCCAGAACCATCGCATTTATCTGCCTTTTGTAGGCCGAGAAGTGGCCTGGATTAGCCAGCATGCCAGTCTCAGCTTTAATAACCGTCGTAAGATCAAAAAGCATTATCAGGACTTGGTGAAAAATCAGGGCCAGCAAGCAGCAAATCTCCGTCCCTTAGAAGAATGCCTAGAGATGGTAGGACTGCTGCCTGAAAAAGTCGTCAATAAGTATCCTTTCGAGCTCAGCGGTGGTATGATGCAGCTAGTCTGTGTGGCGCTGGCTCTAGCCAGCAGGCCCAAACTGCTGCTGGCTGATGAGCCAACCAGCGCTCTGGATGTCCTGTCGAAAATGAAGCTGCTGGATCTCTTGAGCCAGCTTCATCAGGAGGAAAAAATGGCCATTCTCTTTGTCACACATGATATCAGCGTAGCTGAGCATCTGGCGCAAAAAGTAGTCGTCATGAAGGAAGGACAGATTGTCGAAAGCGGTCCAGCCCATCAAGTTCTCTGCCATCCTGAGCAGGCCTATACCCAGAAATTGCTGAAGGCCGTGCCTAAGCTAGCAGCATTTAGAGAAGGGGGGCAGCTATGAGTCAAGTATTGGTCGGTCGCCAGCTGACCTACGAGTACAGTCAGATAGGCGAGCGGAGAATCGGTGTCTTTGATATTGATATTAGCTTGGGAAAGGGACAGGCTTTGGGTCTGGTCGGTGAATCAGGCTCTGGAAAAAGTACTATTGCCAAGCTCATCTGCCGCTTTTTAAAGCCGGACCAAGGGGAGCTGACTCTACTGGGCCAGCCAGTCTCTGCCTACAAGGATAGGGACTACTATGCTCGGGTCCAGTATATCGCCCAGCAGCCCCAGTCGACCTTTCATCCCAAGCGCAGCATTCAGCAGAGCCTAGAAGAGGTCTGTCGAAACTTCTCTCTCTATCAGCAGCAGTCAGATAGAAAGCAGGCCATCCATGACTTGCTGACCTCGGTCGGTCTGACCCCTGAGCTTGCCCAACGGCTTCCGCATCAACTGAGCGGAGGAGAATGTCAGCGGGCAGCTATTGCCCGTGCCCTGCTGATTAATCCCGATGTGCTCATCTGCGATGAAATCACTAGTGCTCTGGATGTGACCGTTCAGTATGAAGTCATGCAGCTGCTGGCAGATATCAAGGAGCGTTCGCAGACCTCCTTTCTCTTCATCTCTCATGACATCGCTCTGGTCAGCAATTTTGCGGAAGATTTGGTCGTCCTCAAGGACGGAATCGTGCAAGAAAAGGGCAGCATGCGAGAGGTCGTCTCTGCTCCCAAGAGTGACTATACCAAGCTCTTGCTCAGTCAGTACAGGGAGGATAAAGATGAGGATTAAGCAAGGACTAGACTCTATGGCTCCTTGCAGTAGCTATCAAGGCAGTTTGCCCATCACAGATGAGCTGGCTATCCAGTACACTCTGCTCAAAGGACAGGCTACCCAGCCCTTGCTGACCATCAGTGCTGCAGTCCATGGCTGCGAGTATGTCGGTGTCAAGGCGCTGATGGACTTGGCGCATGAGTGGGACTTTAGCTTTCAAGGCTCTGTCCTCCTCCTGCATGCAGTCAATGTCAGCGGCTTCTGGGCTCGGGAGACGACGCTTGTACCTGAGGACGGTCTCAATCTGAATAGGATTTTTCAGAATCAAGAGCCAGTTTCCAGCCTCAGCTATCAGATTAGGTCTGTGATTGAGAGCCAGGTCTTTAGTGTCAGTGATTTCCTGATTGACCTGCATAGCGGCAATCGGGAAGAACTGCTGACACCGCATGGTTACTACTCTCTGCGGGCGAATCCAGAGGTGGTCGAAAAGTCCTATCAGATGCTGCAGGCTTCTGGGACACCGATAATCTACCAATCTCAGGACCGTGGCAATCTTTATCACTCTGCCTCGGTGGACTATGGTTTGCCTAGCATCCTGCTGGAGCAGGGAGAAAACGGCACCTGTCTGCCAGAGGATGTTCTGGCCATGAAGGAGTCGGTCAAGCAAGTCGCCCGCTATCTTTTTGAAGGGAGCATGCCCTATTATAAGCAGGCGCCACTGATTTTTGACGACAGCTACTATCTGACCAGTCAGAGGTCGGGCTGCTGGATGTGCTTTGTTCGGCCTAATCAAACAGTACAGGCTGGTCAGGTCATCGGCGAAATCTGTGATATTTATGGCAATATTTTAGAAAAGGTGACTGCCAAGGAAGACGGTCTGGTCCTCTACCAGAAGGCGACCCTGGTTGTCCACCAAGACGAAGTGCTGCTGGCCGTAGCTAGCAAGAAGCCTGAAAGCTACCAGACATCTGAAAGGGAGGCGCATGATTAAATTTATTATCAAAACGATTCTGCAATTCGTCCTCATCCTGCTCTGCGTCAGCTTTATCTCCTTTTTACTGGTTTATCTAGCACCGGGAGATCCGGCTGAGAGCATCCTCAACGCTCAGGGCATTCCTTTTACCAAGGAACTGCTGGAAATCAAGCGGGCAGAGATGGGACTGAATGGCAGCTTTATGGAGCAATATCTGGCCTGGCTGGGCAGGATTGTCCATGGCGACTTTGGTGTGACCTATAATTCCGGAGCTTCGGTTTGGGAGCAGCTGGTTTTCTATTTCCCCAACTCAGTCTACCTAGCTTTTTATACCCTGCTAGCGACTCTGGGGATTTCCCTGCCGACAGCTCTCTACACATCCTACCATGCTGGAAAGCCTATCGACCGCTTCCTGATGGCAGGTCTGGCCTTCCTGAATGCCATTCCTAGCTTTGTTATGGGAATTATCCTGATTCTGATCTTTTCCGTTCAACTGCACTGGTTTCCCATTCAGGCAACGGCCAATGAGCTGGGCCTAGTCCTGCCAGTCATGACACTGGCCATGATCATGTCTACTCGCTATATCCCGCAGCTGCGGACCGCTTTGATAGAAATACTCCATTCACCAGAAGTCGAAGGTGCGCGAGGTCGGGGGATTCGAGAGGGACATATCCTGCTGCATGATGTGATTTACAATGTTCTGCCCTTTCTTCTGACCTTAGTCAGCCTCTCGCTGGGCTCTCTCTTGGGCGGGGTGGCTATTATCGAGCACCTCTTTTCCTGGCCGGGCATCGGCAAGATGCTGATAGGAGTCGTCGCCAAGCGGGATTATCCTCTTGTTCAGGGGGCGGTCCTCTTTATCACAGCGGGAGTCTTGACTGTAAATCTAGTCTTTCAACTGCTTACGGTTTGGCTTAATCCTCGCGTCCGACTGGCTCAGGAAAATCCCAAACTGCTGCCACGCATGAAGAAATTAAAAGCAAGCAAGGAGGGTTCGTATGGATAAGAAAATCAATCGAAAACTCCTGATTTTGGGCGGCCTTATCATCCTGGCCCTAGTCCTATCCTCCTTGGCTCCTCGTCTCTTGGGTGACAGTTTGACCAAGGTCAATCTGGGACAAGCCTTGCAAGGACCGAGCAGCAGTGAGTGGTTCGGAACAGACGCTCTAGGCCGGTCTGTCTTTGCGCGTGCAGTGAGCGGGGGTGCGGAAACAGTTCTGCCAGCGCTGATGATTCTGATGCTGATTGCGGCGGTGGGCTCCTTTATCGGGGTGACCAGCGCCTTCATCGGCGGGAAATTCGACCAGCTCATCTTGCTGGTAATCACGGCCTTTCAGTCTTTTCCATCTATCATTTTGGTCATTTCCATCGTCAGTATCTTGGGCATCGGTCTCCAGCAGACCCTCATCGCTATCTGCCTGACGGCTTGGACCAAGTACGCCTACCTGATGCGCTCCATGACCTTGCAGCTAAAAAATGAACCTTATATCCAGTCCTCGAAAATGTATGGCAATAGTTTTTGGACTACCCTGAAAAACTATTATTTCCCTAGTCTGTTTCCGCAGATTCTGACGACCATGAGCTTTGACATCAGCACCATTATCATGGAAATCGCTGGTCTCAGCTTTGTCGGACTGGGCGCTCAGGCACCATCGCCTGAGTGGGGAGCCATGATTAATGACGGCCGGATTTACATTCAGGAAGCCCCTTGGATAGTGATCTTCCCTTGTATCTTGCTGATTCTGACCATCCTTCTCTTTACCAAGTTCGGGGATGTTCTCAACAGCAAGTACAATCGCATGAGTTGATCATCAAAAAATCAACAGCTAAAAAAATGCAGCCTCCTGTCTCTTGGGACTGCAATCATAAAAAATATGAATACAAGAAAGTGATTCAATAAAAATGAGAAAAAAATTATTTTTATTAGTTGTCCTCTTGCTGCCTTTATTCTTGGTAGCCTGCCAGCAAAACTCAAACTCTTCCAAACAGGTCAATGAGAAAGACAAACTCACTATGGTCTGGGGCGAAGACTTTGGGGATGTCAACCCTCACCGCTACAATCCTGACCAATTTGTCATTCAGGATATGGTCTATGAAGGCCTGGTCCGCTACGGTGACAATGGGAAAATCGAGCCAGCCTTGGCTGAGAGCTGGGATATCAGCGAAGATGGTAAAACATATACCTTCAAGCTGAGAAAGGCAAAATTCTCAGACGACTCTGACTTTAATGCAGAGAATGTCAAACGAAATTTCGATACTGTCTTTTCAGAGGAAAACAAGAAAAACCACACTTGGTTTGACTTTACCAACCAGCTGGAAAGCTACCGAGTTGTCGATGAGCATACCTTTGAAATCAAGCTCAAGCAAGCCTACAGTGCGACTCTCTATGATTTATCAATGATTCGTCCGATCCGCTTCGTAGCTGATGCGGCCTTCCCTGACGGAGATGACACAACTAAGGACAACCTCAAAAAGCCAATCGGAACTGGTCAATGGGTTGTCAAAGACAAGAAGGCAAATGAGTACATCACCTTTGCCCGTAATGAAAATTACTGGGGTGAAAAGCCTAAATTGAAAGAAGTAACAGTCAAGATTATCCCAGACCCACAAACCCGTGCTTTGGAGTTTGAGTCTGGAAATGTAGACTTGCTCTATGGAAATGGCGTTATCGGTTTGGATAACTTTGCCAAGTATGCCAAGGATGACAAGTACACGACAGACGTATCTCAGCCAATGTCCAGTCGCCTCATGCTCTTGAATGCAAAGCAGGAAATCTTCAAAGACAAGACTGTTCGTCAGGCGATGAACCATGCGGTTGATAAGAAGTCTATCGCGAAAGACATTTTCCGCGGAACAGAAACACCGGCTGATACCATCTTCTCCAAGTCTACTCCGCACTCTGACGCCAATCTGACTCCGTATGAATATGATATCGAGCTGGCTGAAAAGATGCTGGACCAAGCTGGCTGGAAGAAGGGCTCTGACGGTATCCGTGAAAAAGACGGCAAGAAATTAAGCCTCAATGTTCCTTATATTTCGTCTAAGGCGACAGACAAGGACTTGGTTGAGTACTTCCAAGGCGAATGGAAGAAAATCGGAATTGACGTTCAGCTCAAAGCTATGGAAGAAGATGACTATTGGGAAAATATTAAGACTGGCGACTTTGATTTGATGCTGACCTTCTCTTGGGGAGCACCTTGGGATCCGCATGCTTGGATGACTGCCCTGACTTCACCAGCTGACCATGGTCACCCAGAAAATGTTGCCCTAGAAGCTCTGCCATCTAAGTCAGAAATGGACAGCATTATCAAGGCGACTCTGGTTGAGCCAGACGAAGCAAAAGTTGATGAAGGTTATAAGAAAGTTCTCACTATGCTCCATGATGAAGCAATCTATATCCCAATCACTTACCAATCTGTTGTCTCTGTCTATCGCAAGGGAGAACTTGATGGCATGCGCTTTGCTCCAGAAGAAAATGCCTTCCCACTGCGCTACATTGAGAAAAAATAAAAGCTAACTTCATACATACAAATTTGCATATAAAGGGAGTAGTGCTGCCAAGGTTAAAAACTTAGCAGCCGCCCCTTTTCTTTTAAGGACTATGAAAAAAGATTTATTTAAAACAATAGTTTCTTTCTTAGCTGCCCTATTGATGATATCGGTATTGACCTTTCTCTTGGCCAAGCTATCCTCGGCTGATCAAGCAGAAAATTATCTAAGGGTATCTAAGATTCAAGTGACTCCTCAATCCTTGGAAAAAGCCAGAGAATATCTGGGACTCAATCAACCTTGGCCCCAGCAGTATCTGGGTTGGCTGACTAAGGCCCTTCGTGGGGATTTTGGAACGTCTTATCTATTAAAGGTTCCTGTCCTGCCCTTGGTGTTGGAACGTTTCCAGTCGACTCTTTCTCTGGGCTTGACATCCTTTGCGCTCATTTTGCTTACATCCATTCCTTTGGGAATATTTAGTGCGATCTACAAGGATTCTCTCTTTGATAAGGTCACTCGCTTTCTATCCTTTTCCAGTGTTTCCATGCCCAGCTTTTGGCTAGGTTACATGCTGATTGTAGTTTTTGCTGTTCAGCTCAGATGGCTGCCAGTTTCGGGCAAGCAGGATTTTAGCAGCTTGATTCTTCCTAGTCTGACCCTAAGCATGTCATTGATTGGCCAATATACCGCTTTGATTCGCAAGGCTGTGCTGGAGCAGATGAATAGTGTCCATGTCGAAAATGCTCTCCTGCGCGGAGTCAGCAAGTTCTTCCTAGTCAAAAATCATCTCTTGAGAAATTCCCTGCCAGCCATTGCGACAGGCCTGAGCCTGACCTTGGTCTATCTCCTGACAGGCTCCTTGATTGTCGAAGAAGTCTTCTCCTGGAATGGTGTCGGCTCCCTCTTTGTAGATGCGCTGCAGGCTGTGGATCTGCCCATTATTCAGTGCTGCATGCTTTTATTTGGCCTATTATTCTTGGGAAATAATATTCTAACCCAGCAGCTGCCGCTCTGGATAGACCCTAGAGTCAGAAAAAGGAGGAGCAATGTCTAAACGATTTATTTTTTCAAGTGTCATTTTGCTTGCCCTCTTCATCTGCGCTCTCTTTGCTCCCTATCTATCGAGTTTCGACCCCCAGCATGTGGAGATTTCAAAGAAACTAATGGCACCTGACGCTGTTCATCTGCTGGGAACCGATCAGCTGGGCAGAGATGTCTTGTCTCGTCTGCTGCACGGGGGTCGTTATTCCCTCTTTTTATCCTTGACTATCAGTCTGCTGGAAGTGGTTATCGGTGTGACAGTCGGCTTGCTGATTGGATGGTACCAGGGAAAGGCTGAAGCAACCTTCTTATGGTTTGCAAATGTTATTTCTGCCTTTCCTAGCTTCCTGCTATCGCTAGCTACTGTTGGGATATTGGGGCAAGGAATGACCAATATGATTCTAGCTATTGTCATCATAGAGTGGGTCTACTATGCAAGGGTGACGGCCAATCTGGTCAAGAGTGCCAAAGAGGAAGCCTATGTTATTTCTGCCCAGACTATGGGACTTTCTCAGATTCATATCCTCAAAACTCATATCCTGCCCTTTATCTACAAGCCCATTTTGATTATTGTGCTGATGAATATTGGGAATATCATTCTCATGATTTCTGGCTTTTCCTTTTTGGGTATCGGTGTCCAGCCCAACATTACCGAGTGGGGCATGATGCTGCATGATGCTAGAAGCCATTTTCAAACGGCAACTTGGATGATGCTGGCGCCTGGACTGGCTATCTTTCTGACTGTGGTCGCCTTTAATCTATTTGCCGAATGCTTTGAAGAGAAAGGCTGGAAACAGATATGGAAAAAATAGCTGTAAAGAAACTGACAGCCCAGATTGAGGGAAAGACCATACTGCAGGACATCAGCTTTGAAGTGGAGGCGGGGCAGTCTCTGGTCATCATTGGAGAGAGTGGTTCTGGTAAAAGCCTCTTAACCAAGATATTGATTGGCCAGCTGCCTTCATCCTTGAGCATGCAAGGAGAAGTTCACTATGGCTCTCTGTCTCTGGAGCGCGAGTCTCTCAAGAATTGGCAGCAGCTGCGGGGGAGACGAGTGGCCTATATGTCTCAAAATCCGATGGCTATGTTCAATCCCTTTCAGACCATTCAAAGCCATTTTTGGGAAACCCTGCGCAGTCATAGCAAGATTTCAAAGAGAGCTTGTCTGGCTAAGGCCCTAGCCTCTATGAAAGAAGTCAGACTGGGAGAGCCGGAAGAACTTTTGAAGAAATATCCTTTTGAGCTCAGCGGCGGTATGTTGCAGAGGGTCATGCTGGCTATCTTGCTTTGCCTAGAGCCAGAGACCATCATTTTGGATGAGCCTACTTCGGCGCTGGACATCCACAATCGCGAGCAGATTATCCTCATCTTAAAGGAGCAGTTGGCTAAAGGCAAGACCCTCATCACAGTGACCCATGATTATCATTTGGCGCGGGAGCTGGGAGGCAAGATGCTTGTCATGTATCAAGGGACTATCATGGAGGAAGGGCCGGTGGCCAAGCTCCTCGAAAGCCCTTCACAGACCTATAGCCAAGACCTTATCTTAGGAAATCCATACGAACGGTTGGTGAGACAAGATGCTGGAATGTAGACATGTTTTTAAAAAATTCGATGGTAAAATGGTTGTCAAAGACTGTAACTTCTCCGTCCAGAAGGGTGAAATGATCGGTCTGATGGGCGAGAGCGGCAGTGGCAAGAGCACGTTGGCTAAATTGCTGATTGGTCTAGAAAAGCCCAGTCAAGGCCAAGTCTTACTGGATGGCCAGCCCTACTCAGTCAAAAAGTCTGGCGTGAGAATTCTGCTGGTCTTTCAGGACTCACTCCATTCGGTCAATCCGCACTTTACAGTCGAGCAGGTCTTGACAGAGGCCCTGTCAAAAGATGTGGCTAGAGACGAGATAGAAGCCATTCTAGAAGACGTCGGTCTGGATAAAAGCTATCTGAATCAGCCAGCGCGCCAGCTCAGTGGCGGCCAGCTCCAACGGATTTGCATCGCCCGGGGCCTGCTCTTAAAGCCAGATGTTCTTATCTTTGATGAGGCTCTGAGCGGTCTGGATCCCATTGTTCAAGGAAAGTTGTTACGCCTCCTATATGATTTGTGGGAGAAATACCAGCTGACCTATCTTTTCATCTCGCATGACTTCAAGCTGAGCTACGCTCTCTGCCATCGGATTTTAGTCATGGCAGATGGGGAAATCATTGACGAGATAAAGGACTTTGAGCTTCCTATCCAGGCTCATCACCCTGTGACAAAAAAGTTGATAGGCGACAAGGGACATTTTAGCTGACGAATATCTTAACTAGCTGATCTATTTTAAAATTAAACATAAAGGAACATATATGAAACGTACATTTGAAACGAGAAAACTTTACTTCGGCTTTCCAGTCTTCTTTTTAGGCTATAAGGACGATGTGCACGGCTATAATATTTCAACCTCAAGCTCGGTTTATTCCTTGGGCAGCATGATGGTTATTGCCATGCGTACCAAGGGAAATGCCATTACAGAGATTACCAAGCACCAGCAATTCACAGTCAATGTCCCAGAGAAGGATTTGACCAAAGAGTCTGAAATTGCTGGTTTCAACAGCCGCAAGGACAAGTTTGCCCTGACCGGTCTTAGCTACACAATCGGCGAGACTGTGGATGCTCCGCTGGTAGACCAATGCCCTGTATCCATTGAGTGTCAGGTGCTGGATATGGTCGAATGCGGTGCCTTGACCAATGTCATCGCCCGTGTCACTCGGCGCGTGGTTGATGAGGACTTGATTGATGAGAATGACGCTTTCCGCAGCGACCGCTTTTCTCCTATCAGCTACATGGGAGACGGAGATGGCCGGCTTTACCGCTATTTCAGCGACGATTCAGTCAAGATGGGCTCTATCATCAAAGAAATCCGTAAGGAAGAAGAAAAATAAAGAAACCGCTGGGATATTTAGGTCTCAGCGGTTTAGTTTTCTATCAAAAGTTTTTCTTCTAGGCCAAATTTCTCTAGGAAACGGCCTTGCTCTTCTTGGATTTGCGGAGTTGGATTTTTGGCGTTCATGACCAGTTCTATCATTTCCGGATGGACCTCACGCACCAGCTGACTCAGAGCCCAGATAGCTGTAGCGACATGAATCGGATTTTGCCCCTTGTCAATAATTTCCAGCATTTTGGGAATGGCAGAGCGATCATTGGCATTTGCCAGAGCGATAATGGCATTGCGCTGCAGGATATTTTTCCCCCGCCAGCTGCCGGCCACATGACCGAATTTCTCCTTAAACTGACCGTTGGAAAGCTCCAAGAAAGGCAGGAGCTCCGGATGAGAAAGGTCGGGATCAATCTCTGTCGCCAGAGGATTGTCCAAGCCTTTATTATAAGGACAGCAAATTTGGCAGATATCACAGCCATAGATGACAGTCTTAATCTTCTTGCGAAATTCCAGTTCCATGACGCCCTTGTCCTGAGTCTGAAAGGATAGACAGCGCTTGGCATTCATGCTGCCGTCACCAATTAAGCAAGAAGTAGGGCAGGCTGTCACGCAGCGGTTGCAGTCTCCGCAGCCGTAGTTGACAGGCTGATCAGGCTCAATGTCCAGATTGGTGATGAGCTCTCCCAAAAACATATAGGAGCCAAATTCCTTGGAGATGACCAAGCCGTTCTTGCCGATGAAGCCGATTCCTGCTCTTTGGGCTACGGCGGTATCGACCAAGGCGCCCGTGTCAACCATGCCCTTGTATTCAAAATCAGCGGTCAGCTCTTCGATTCCCTTGGCAAGCCGGTCCAGCTTGTCCTGCAGGACATAGTGGTAGTCCAGCCCCCAGCT
Organism: Streptococcus sp. DTU_2020_1000888_1_SI_GRL_NUU_041A; assembly: GCF_032387735.1. NCBI lineage: Bacteria > Bacillati > Bacillota > Bacilli > Lactobacillales > Streptococcaceae > Streptococcus > Streptococcus sp. DTU_2020_1000888_1_SI_GRL_NUU_041A. Next base: position 513,567 of record NZ_CP135591.1, read on the forward strand.
ATTAGGGGTGAATTTCCCTCGCTTGTAGGCCGTTTTCTGAGGTTGCTGCTTGAGCTTGTGGGGGTAGGCGACTGCGATAGAGATAATGGTCTTGGCCGAGGCTAGACTGAGCTTGGGCTTGATCCGCTCCTCGATGTTTTTATGCTCAAATCCAGAATTTCGTCCTTCTTCTACAGCCAAGCGCAGCGACTTCTCCAGATAGTCGAAATCATCCGCTGTCGTAAAGCCAATCTTAGAAATCCCAATTTCTTTTGCTAAGTTAATAATTTCTTCTTTGATGTTCATCCCTACTATTATAACGGAAAAATGCCAACTTGGCGAATGATTGAGAAAGGGAACTATCCTATAGAGATATACCTATAGTTTTATAAGACTTCCTTAGCCTATATACTGTATGATATAATGAAATGTGGAATTTTTTTATAGAAAATTTCGCAAAGTTTAGGGGAAATTTTATAAAGTTAAACAATGGGAGTTTACAAAATGAAAAAGAGATATTATGAATTTTTGAATGTTCTTGTTACGGATTGTAATCCAATCAGAAACTTAGATTTTTATAAGGCTGGTTTAATTGAGTTAATTTTTATCTCACTGGTATTTATCGTTTCTATTTTCTTACGGGGTGAGATGCATCACCTGAGCATGATAGTCATGAATTTTACTATTATTCACGCGCTTATTTTGTTTCTGGCCTTTTTACTCTTCCAAAAGTTTTTTGATACCAAAGCCTTGCAGCTCATTCCGACCAGCTCTTACCTATTTCTGCATTTTGAATTACTTTTTTGGGGCTCCATCTTTTTTGGTGAGAACCACTTAGCATTTTTTATGATTTTTATCATACTCAGCTTGTCTTATCAGTTGATCAATTTGCTCTATCAGATGGTGATCGTTTCAAAATTAAGATATTTTGAACAGAAACAAAAGATCAATATTTTGCAGATTCATGCCATCGTCCTGTGCTGCTTGTCAGCTGCAGTAGCAGTCATCACTCGCTTGTTTATGCTGTCAGGACTTTATATGATTATTGCCTTGGTAGGCTTGAGCATCGCATTGACGCCCTTGTATCTATTGGGCTATGCGCAAGTTTTCACAGGCTGGAGAAATCAAGTGCCTGAAAAATTGTAGAATTGAAGGGGGATTGTCTGTCTAGTCTTGAATACGTTAGGTTTCCTCTAACACATTGATTGAGAAGATTAGAGTATATGCATTTTAATCAGTAAGGTAGAGAAATAATTTTTCTCTGCCTTTATTTTTTTACAAATCTGAAAGCGCTTCATTGACAAAGTCTGCCAGATAGTTTATAATATAATAACAGTATAGAAAATGGCAAGGAAGCCTGATTTGATCGCAATGAAGCGAGTGTTTCAGAATCAAAGGGGTTTTTCTGCCATTTTTTTGCGCACTATTATTTTTTATGGAGGATTGTTTCTATGCGGACAAAAGGAATTGTGCTGCTTTGTAGTTTGGCTTTGCTTCTGGGAGCTTGTCAAGCGGGGAATAATAAGACGACGACTGAGTCATCCTCGGCTAAGACAGAGACAACGGATAAGGACAAGGCTAAGACTTTGGATAAGGGCGTTTGGGAAGACAAGCTTTATGCCCGCCTGACTAAGCTCATCAAGGAGAATGGGAACACCAGCTCTAGCTATGATAAAAATAAAAAACCTTATGCCGTCTTTGACTGGGACAATACGACAGTCATCAACGACATTGGCGAAGCAACCTTTACCTATCAAATTGAAAATCTGGCCTTTAAGATGACGCCGGAAGAATTTGACCAAGCAGTGCGGACCAATATACCGAGCGACGATTTTGTTGAAGATTTCCATAACAAAGATGGTGAACCAGTGAACATTGACAAGATTGCGGCTGACCTGCTTTCTGACTACACGGTTATTTACAATAGCTATAAGGGAATGCAAGGAGACAAGTCTCTGGAAGAAGTCAAAAAGACCGATGAATACCAAGACTTTGCTGCTAAACTCCGCTATCTTTACGAAGCGATTGGTGATACCTTCAGCTCTGACATCAGTTATCCATGGGTGACCTACCTCTATGCAGGTATGACTTCTGAAGAAGTTCAAGCTCTATCTGAAAAGTCTATTGACCAAGCTCTTGAGGACAAGCTGACTTCTGAAACTTGGGAAAGTCCAGAAGGCTTGAAAGGTGAGTCAGGCCAAATCACTGTGACCTTCAAGCGCGGTGTTCGCTCGGTCAAGGAAATGCAAAATCTCTACAAGACTCTGATGGCTAACGGCATTGATGTCTATATCTGCTCAGCGTCTTATATCGATGTGATTATCCCTTATGCTAGCAATTCTAAGTATGGCTACAATATTCCTAAAGAAAATGTTACTGCTATGCGTTTGAAAAAGGATGACAAGGGAGTAATTCAGCCAGAATATGATACCAACTATGCTCAGACTCAAGGTGAGGGCAAGACAGAGACCATCAAAAAGCTGATTGCTGTCAATCATGACAATCAAGAACCAATCCTGATTGCCGGTGACAGTAATGGCGACTATGCTATGCTCAAGGACTTCCCTAAACTGCAAATGGGTATTATCTTCAATCTTTTGAGAGATCCTAGCAAGGGAATCGGTCTTTTGCAAACTAAGGCAATTGAAACTTACGGTCAGGAAGATGCACTTTACTACCTGCAAGGCCGCGATGAAAATAAAGGTGTACTGCTCAATGGCAGGGAAACTATCAAACTAGATAGTAAGGAAGCCCAGCTAAGCAGATAGCAGGCAGTTCCCTGTCATAGAGAGGAATGGATGCAAAATATGAAAAAAATCATGTTTGTCGGTCCAGTCGGAGTGGGTAAGACTACTCTGACCCAGCGACTGAAAGGCTTGGAGCTAAGCTACTTTAAGACTCAGGCTATTGAGTTCTATGATGCCATCATTGATACGCCCGGAGAATTTCTCCAGCATCGTAAGTATTATAATGCTCTGAACGTGACTGCAACGGAGGCTGATGTGATTGGTCTCTTGGTGGCGGCTTCCAATCAGATGCAGACCTTTCCTCAAGGCTTTTCTTCCCTCTTCAATAAAGAAGTCATTGGCATTGTCACCAAGATTGATATGGCTGAACAGCCGGAGCAAATCGAAAAAGCACGGCGGCAGCTGAAAGCGGCTGGAGCCAAGGAAATTTTTGAAATATCAGCGACGGAAAACGAAGGAATTGACCGTCTTCAGGCTTATCTGGAGGCAGACTAGGGACGAAAAAGCCGAATATGGTATACTAGATTCTAACAAGGAAACGAGGAAGGAATGTCTATTTATGAAAGTAGAGCACGGTGGAAATGCGGCAGCTTTGGCTGAGGAATTTGGTTTTTCTCTAGAAGACTGTCTGGATTTCAGTGCCAATATCAACCCTTTGGGGATTTCTCAAAAGCTTAGGGCTTGTCTGACCGAGTCCATTGATTGGCTGGTTCATTATCCAGACATCAGCTACAGCCGCTCCAGAGAGCTTTTGGCACATCATCATGACCTAGAAAAGGACAATGTCCTGCTGGCAAATGGTGCGGTAGAAGTCTTTTATGAGCTGGCCCGCTTCCTGCGTCCAAAAACTGTCCTGACTTTGAGTCCTACTTTCATGGAATATGAAAAAGCCTTCTCGCAAGTGCAGGCCAAGGTGGAGCGCTTTAGCCTTCCTTCTCCATCCTATGAGTGGAATCTAGCTGACATGTTGCCAGCCTTAGATTCACTGACTGTAGGAGACGCTGTGCTCATCTGCAATCCTAATAATCCGACGGGTACCTTGATTCGGCGTACTGATCTAGAAAAGCTAGCTGAGAAGCTGCAGGAGCGGCAAATCTTTTTGATACTGGATGAGGCTTTTATGGACTTTCTGGACGATGAGGAGGACTATAGCTTCGTCTCATGTCTGGCTGCCTATCCAAATGCAGTAGTGGTGCGGTCTCTGACCAAGTTTTATGCTATTCCTGGTCTGAGATTGGGCTATGCTCTCAGCTGTCATCCAACTTGCTTTGATGAGATAGAGGGGAGCCGCGCTCCTTGGTCGGTTAATGCTATGGCGGATCGCGCCCTGCCTGTCCTTTTGGAGGACGAGGTCTATCAGCAAGCTACCAAGCAGTGGCTTCGAGTAGAAAGGGACTTCCTTTTTCAAGGACTGACTGCATTTTCACAGATTCGGCCGGTCAAGCCTAGTGTCAACTATATCTTCTTTGAATATTTAGGTCAGCAGGATCTGCGTCAGGAGCTTCGGCAGAGAAAGATTTTCATCCGTTCCTGTCAAAATTATCATGATCTGACAGACCGACATTACCGCCTAGCCATTCGCAGCCATCAGGAGAATGAACAGCTTCTGGCTTGTCTGACAAAGGTCTTGGCGAAAGAGGCAGCTTATGACTAAGGGAATCGTTTCCTGCCCAGGTTCCTGCGGTGAATTATTTCAAGGTTTAGTAGGAGAGCAGGAGGTTCTGCTCTCTTATGGGATTGAGAAGCGCAGTCGAGTGAGATTGGACGGGGCTTCGTCTCTCGCAAGGCAAGCCCAAGGTGAAAAGGTAAGGCGAGCTTTGGAGCTCCTGCCTGAGTCCAATGTTTTCTCTTTTGTTCAGGAGTCAGACCTGCCTATCAGCAAGGGCTATTCTAGCAGCACAGCAGATATGGTTAGCTGCCTGCAGGCAGCTGCTCTGGGGCAGAAGCAGCCTCTAAGAGCGGCAGATTTGACTCGTCTCTGTGCCAAGATTGAGCCTACTGACTCGGTGGCTTTTGCGGACTGGACGGTCATTAATCCCCTGACTGGTCAAGTGGTCTGGCAAACAGACTGGCGACCGGAGCTTTATGTCTATATCTTGGAGCCTGTGGAGATGGTGACAACTCTTGACTTGGTTCGGATGAAGGACAGTCCTAGATATCCGCTTGAGGAGTCCAAGCGCTTGCTTCCTCTCTTTCAGGTGGCTTGTCAGGAGAAGAGTTTGGAAAAGATTGGCCATTTGGCGAGCTATAGTGCTTTGTTGAATAACCAACGGCTGCCCAAGCCCTATCTGGAAGAATTACTGAATTTGGTAAAAAAATACCAATGCTTAGGGCTCAATGTTGCCCATAGTGGCACATTAGTTGGTCTGCTGCTGAGCAGGGAACAGCTAGAAGTCTTGCCCAAGCTAGAGGCTGAACTAGCTCGCTCAGCCAGCGGGGCTTATTATCAGACTCGGACCTTGAGCAGGATTATTTTTGAAGGGGTGCAGCCGGTCAGGGAGGAGATAGACTAGTTTGAAAGACTTAGAAAAAATTATTGAGCAGATTCTTCCGATAGACAGAGACAAACTTCAAGAAGGCCAGAGCTACTGTGATCAGCTAGGAAAGCCGCCAGGCTCCTTAGGAAAGCTCGAGACTATCTATGCTCGCTTGCATGCCATGTTTTCTGGTCCCATTGATTTGGAGAAGAAGATTGTCCTCGTCTACGTAGCGGATAATGGCATCGTGGCTGAAGGCGTTTCAGCCAATCCTCAGGAAACGACCTATACTGTTGCTCGTAATATTCTAGCAGGGAAATCAGGCCTGTGCGCTATTTCCAAACATGCAGGTTCAGACATCTGCCTAGTAGACATTGGCTGCAAGAAGGATATTTTTGAGGAAAATAAGGACAAGGTCTGTCATGGGACGCGTAACATGCTCAAGGAGCCGGCCTTGGCCCGCGAGCAGGCTATAGCGGCAATTCTAGTCGGCTACAAGAAGACAGAGGCCTTGATTAAAGACGGCTATCGTCTCTTTGGAACAGGAGAAATGGGGATTGGCAACACCACCACCTCAGCTGCTGTTATTGCTGCAGTTCTCGGTCTTAAAGCAGAAGACGTCACAGGCTATGGAGCTGGTCTGACTCAGGATATGAAGGCTCATAAAACTGCCGTTATCCAGCAGTGTTTGGATCGTCACGCTCCTTATGGAGATATTCTGGATCTGACCGCTAAGCTTGGCGGGCTGGATATGCTGGCTATGGCTGGCACTCATCTTGCCTGTGCCCGCTATCAGCTGCCATGTGTAGTGGATGGCCTTATCTCTCTGACGGGGCTTCTGATTGCCCATCAGCTGACTCCTCATGTCTTGGACTATACCTTTGCTTCCCATGCTTCGACGGAGCCTGCTTACAGACTGGTCAGTGACTTTCTAGGACTGGAGCCTATGCTTTTGCTGGATATGCGGCTAGGTGAAGGCTCGGGTTGTCCTTTGACTTTCTTTCTGCTGGAAAATGCTGTTTACACCATGGAGCACATGCCAACCTTTGCAGAAGGCAGCTTGAAAGAAGAAGATTATGTTGATATTCGCAAAAATGTGACTTAAAGGAGAAAAAATATGCAACTCTATACAAAAACAGGTGACAAGGGCTTGACCAAGCTAGTTGGCGGTCAAAGTGTCGCCAAGGATGCAGAACGGGTTAATGCTTACGGGACCATTGATGAGCTGAACTCTTGGATTGGTTATACTATTACCAAGTTGGACAAGGATGATAAGCTGAGAGATGAGCTATTTCAGCTGCAGCATTATCTCTTTGACTGTGGTTCAGACCTCTCTACACCAAAGGGAGTTTATCCCTATAAGGTTGATCATCAGCTAATTGACTGGATTGAGGAGAGGATTGATACCTACGCAGAAATTCCACCAGCTTTGGAAAGGTTTATCCTGCCGGGCGGTGACGAGATTGCTTCCATGATTCATGTGGCTCGGACCATTGCAAGACGGGCAGAGCGTCATATCGTAGGGGCTATGTGGACTACAGAAATTAACAATAATGTCCTGATTTTTGTCAACCGTCTATCAGATTACTTCTTTGCCTTGGCTCGAGTAATCAACTTTACTAAAAATCAAGAAGACATCGCCTATGAAAGAGGTGCTAAGGTCTTTCACAATATCACCAAGGCAGATGTTGAGCGTTGGGCAAGCAAACGCCAGTGATAAAAAGAAACAGAAAAAGTTCTGTCTTTCCAAATTGACTTTACCAAGTCTTGGAAGGACAGAACTTATTTTGATGTTCTAAAAAAGAAAGCCGCCTATACATCTTCGTATCTTTATGCTAAGCTTCGTTGATTAGCACTAGCTTTCCAATTATTGACTCTGCTCCTTTGCAGAAAGACAAGTGAAACCTCATCTTTAGAAAATTAACGTACTTAAACGTAGAGTCAATAATGGAAACTAAGCTAAAATGTTTGTTCCAAACTGACATCACTACCTTACATCGAGGCATGAAATCTACTAAAATTTAAGAATAAAGACCTGACTTAAAGCTGAAAAGCTTATCACAGTGGCGGGACCGCGCTGGATTTGCACCAAACTTCCATATCCTTAAAAGTACTAAAATCAATTTCCTAGTAACTAGATTGTAACACCTTTCACAGGGAATTACAAGGAAAATGAACTAAATTTTAATAAAAATTTAATCCTTTAAATAATCTTGCCTTTGCTGTGAGATTCGGCACTAAAAATTTCTTATATTAATGACTTTTTCATTGCCTTGAAAGCGCTTTTGTGTTATAATTCAATATAGTACAAAGGGGTACTGAAGATAAATAAGCAATGAAGCTATATGAAAATGCTGTGACGTGTGTAGGGGAGCAGTCTTATTTTCATATAGCTTCTTTTTGTTTAAAAATAGATACAACAGAAAGGAGAAAAGATGTATAAGATTTCCTATAAGACTGAATTGCATGTGGGCAAGGGCGCTCTGCAGCAATTAAGCCATTATAAAAACGAGCATATTTTAGTCGTTGCCGATCCTTTTTTGAAGACATCTGGCACGTTGGATGCTATTTTAGCCAACTTTGATGACAGCAATGATATTGTTGTTTTCACGGATATTGTGCCTGATCCGCCAATCGAAACGGTTGTGGCTGGTATCAAGAGTGCAGGAGACAAGCCAATCAGCATTGTGCTTTCTATTGGTGGCGGCTCTGCTATTGATGCTTCCAAGGCTATGTATTATTTTGCCAAGAAACAGGGTGCCTTCTCCGAGGCTATTCTCATCGCCATCCCGACGACAAGCGGAACTGGATCTGAAGTAACGTCCTTTTCTGTCATCACGGATGCAGAGAGAGGTACCAAATATCCTTTAGTGACCAAAGAAATCCTTCCGGATGTTGCAATCTTAGATGCGGATTTGGTTCTGTCACTTCCTGGTAACATCACGGCTGACACTGGAATGGATGTGCTGACCCATGCCATTGAAGCTTATGTATCGACCAAGGCTACGGACTTCTCTGATGCCTTGGCTGAAAAGGCAATCAAGCTGGTCTTTGAATACCTGCCTAAAGCCTACAAAAATGGTCAGGATGTAGAAGCGCGTGAAAAGATGCATGCAGCATCCACTCTGGCTGGTATGGCCTTTAACACAGCTTCTTTGGGTATCAATCACAGTCTGGCACATGCGGCAGGAGCTAAGTTCCATGTACCTCATGGTCGTTTAAACAGTATTTTAATGCCCCATGTCATTCAGTATAATGCTGGTATCGAATTCAACAATCGGAACCGGCAGGCGACAGACAAGACTGTAGCAAGTCGCTATCAGGATATTGCCAAACTACTGGGATGCAGTGCTTCAAGCCCTGTGTCAGGAGTGAGACAGCTGGTTGAAGCTATCAAGAAGCTGCAGAGAAAGTTGGAGATGCCAACTTCTCTCAGAGAATATGGTGTGAAAGCAGATGCTTTTGCTCAGTACAAGGTAGAAATTTCAGAAGCTGCTCTGCATGATGGCTGTACTCCGACTAACCCTCGCGTCCCTACGGCAGAAGAACTGCTTAAAGTATTAGAGAAAGCGTTTTAATCCTCTGAATTGCTGTTATGCCAAAATTATTGTATAATGATTAAGAGCGTGCAGTACACTTCTGAAGGTTTAAAATCATGAAGAAGGTTTACTAAATTGGAAGAAAAACAAAGAATGATACAGGAATACGTTCCTGGGAAACAAGTGACCTTGGCGCACCTTATCGCTAATCCTGATGAAGTCATTTTTGAAAAATTGGGATTGCAGGCAGAAATCAAGGATGCGATTGGAATCTTGACGATCACTCCGAGTGAAGCAGCTATCATTGCGGTTGATATTGCGACCAAGGCTGCGGATGTTCAAGTTGGTTTTGTGGATCGTTTCAGCGGCTCTGTCGTGATGACAGGTGACGTTTCTTCTGTTGAGGCAGCTCTCATTGCCGTTTTACAAGGTCTGGAAGAGATTTTGGGCTTCTCCAGCACTGTCGTAACGCGGACATAAAAAATCAAACTGTCGAGGGGAAGTATGAAAGGCAGAATACTAATTGTTGATGATGATCCAATTGTAAGATTAGATATCCGAAATATATTAGAGGCAGCTGATTATGAAGTTGTGGCTGAGGCATCAGATGGCTTTGAGGCTATTGATTTGTGTCAGAAATATCGTTGTGACTTGGTCATGATGGACATCAAGCTTCCGCTTTTGGATGGCCTGACAGCGGGTAAGAAAATACTCGAAGATGCTTTAGCCTACAGTGTGATTCTACTGTCAGCCTACAGCGATGAACACTATGTTCAAAAAGCTAAAACCAATGGGATTAGTGCTTACTTGGTTAAACCTTTGGATGCCAAGTCCTTGATTCCAATGGTAGAGGTCTGCATAGAGAAGGGTCGCCAGCTTCAGCAGATGTCCAATGAAATGGTCAAGCTGTCGAAAAAGATAGACGATCGGATTGTGATTGAAAAGGCCAAAGGCTTGCTGATGGCTCGTGATCATTTATCAGAGCCAGAAGCTTTCAAGCGCATTCGGACAATTAGTATGCAAAAGAGAGTGCCGATGATTGAGATTGCCAAATTGCTGGTGCTCCAAGATGATGTGTAATGATGTATAAAGATAAGATAAAGCAGCTTTGTCAGGAACAGACAAATTTGGATGAGGCTGATATCGAGCATCTTGTCCAACAGGCTGACGAATTATTGAAAAACTCAGCTTATGCCAATGAAGATGTCTTCATTGATGTAAAGAATATCTTTTCGGAACATGCCATTGTCATCTTTCACAAAAAGCCGGAAAGCAAGCTCAGCTTGTACGAAAACTCGGTCGTAGGTGCTATGGCCTATCTGGAAAATGAGCCAGGTGTTATCCGGACCTTGGAGACGGGCGCTCCTTCGATAGGGCTTTCGGCCAGATCGCAGGAGGGCTTAGCCATCCATCAGACGGTCTTTCCGATTTTGAGAGAAGAGCGCGTCATTGGAACGCTGATTATCGAAAGAAATGCTCCCCAGACTTTACCAGACCACTTTTCTTTAGATAAAGAGGATGACGGTTTTGAGTTGCGGAGCACTCCTGAGATTTCAGCCCAAGAGCAGTTTGTTTTATTTGATCATATTGACGAAGCTTGTTTGGTCTTTGACCGGCAGGGCTATCTCAAGTATTTCAATCAAGCAGCTGCCGATTCTTATCGCCATAAGCTGGGCTATATGGACTCGATTGAGGGAATGCACTACAGCAATCTGGTCTTAGACAGTCTGACTTTTGAAGAAATCCAGCAACTGGGACCGCAAGCCCCTCAAGAAAAACCTCACCAAGTTGAGGTACATTATGGCACTTATTGCTTTTTGGTCAAACGCTATCTGCTGGCTGAGAGTGAAAATGTGGTCATGATCTGTAAGGATATTACAGACATCAAGGAAAAGGAAGCACAGCTCTTAACCCATACAACTACCATTCGTGAAATGAACCATCGGGTAAAGAATAACTTGCAAACCGTTGTTTCCTTGCTGCGACTACAGGCTCAGCAAAGTCCAGGAGCAGACACCAAAAAAGCTCTTAACGATAGTATGAATCGTGTGCTCTCCATAGCGGCGACTCACGAGCTCCTGTCTTCTCAGCAGGATGACAGCATTCAGATTGAGCATCTGCTGAAGAGAGTTATCGAAAATGTTCAGCGTTGTTTTTCCGGGCATAGGGAAATAACCCTTACCTATAGTCTGGAACCGGAACTCTGTCTCGATAGCAGCCGGGCCACTTCACTGGCGCTAATCGTCAATGAATTACTGCAGAACAGCTATGAACATGCTTTTAAGGACAAAAAAAATCAAGAAAAACCGCAAATCCGTTTGCAGGTTGGACTTAAAAATGATATAATAACTTTAAAAGTACTGGATAATGGTAGCGGTTACAATCAAGAGCACACCTTTGAAAATCATCTAGGCCTGCTCTTGGTGGAACGCTTTGTCCAAGGAAAGTTGTTTGGAACCTTGTCTATCCACTCAGACCATGAGGGAACGGCAACGACCATTCGTTTTAAAAAATAAATACTACCAGACTAACAATGATGTCAGTCGAAAAAAGCAATGACGCTTGAAGAATGTAAATGAACTCTGTTTGTTTGCATTGCTTTGAGCGTCTTTTTTTGGAGGTTTTTAGTATGTCAGATAAAATTTTGAGTGTGGGGCTCGATATCGGGACAGCCACTACACAGCTGATCTTGTCAGAGCTTACCATCGAGAATATTGCTTCTGTGTTTACTATTCCTCGTGTCTATATTACAGATAAAAAAGTTCTTTATAAAAGTGAAATTATCTTCACACCAATTTCGGATCAACTTTTGATCGAGGTAGATAAGATCAAAAACTTTGTTCTGAATGAGTATGCGAAAGCAGGCATTCAGAAAAAAGATATTCAGATGGGAGCAGTCATCATTACTGGTGAGACAGCTCGCAAGGAAAATGCCAGTCAGGTGCTCCAAGCACTGAGTGGCTACGCTGGGGACTTTGTCGTTGCGACGGCTGGGCCAGACCTTGAGAGTATCATCGCTGGTAAAGGGGCCTGCAGCCATCAGTATTCTCAAGAGCATCATACATCAGTCGTCAATATTGATATTGGTGGGGGGACTTCCAATCTGGCGGTCTTCCGAGAAGGAGATGTGATTGATACAGGGTGTTTTGATATCGGAGGTCGGCTGATAAAGATGAATCCGCAGACCCAGCGGATTAGCTATATTGCTCCAAAACTGCAGACTATCATTGCAGAGCAGGGGCTTCAGCTGGCAGTTGGTGAAACAGTCCATCGGGCTGATTTGGATCGGCTGATTCAAGAAATGGTCTCCGTATTAGAACAGTCTGTAGGAATTGACAATCACAGTCCTTACTATGATCTCCTACAGACCAACCACGGTCTCAAGTTGAACTATGATCTCCACTGCGTATCTTTCTCTGGTGGTGTAGCTGATGGAATATACTTGGAGACGACCTCGGCGGATGATTTCCGCTATGGGGATATCGGTATCCTGCTTGGCAGGGCGCTGAGCAAATCCAAGATTTTTGATCAAAAGAAGGTCATCCAGTCAGCTGAGACCATCCGGGCAACCGTTGTTGGAGCGGGCAGCCATACGACTGATGTCAGCGGCAGCACCATTACCTACATCTCTGATATCCTCCCTATTAAGAACATTCCAGTTCTCAAACTGGCTGCTTCTGATGAGCATGAGGATAAGGAGGGGCTGCAGCAGATTATCAAGGACAAGGTGGCCTGGTTCACACTGGAAAATGAAGTCCAGCAGGTGGCTTTGGCAATCAATGGAGAAAAAAGCCCAAGCTTCGCCCGGGTTTTGGAATACGCAGAGGCTATTGTCAAGGGAATGAGCGAAAGCATTGAAAAGAAAATTCCGTTGCTAGTGGTGGTCAGAGAAGATATGGCCAAGGTTCTAGGCCAATGTCTCTTTGCTCAATTGCCTAAGGATTATCCATTTGTCTGCATTGACTCAGTGGATGTTCAAAATGGCGACTATATCGATATTGGTAATCCAGTCATTGAAGGATCGGTCTTACCAATTGTCGTGAAAACATTGGTGTTTAATTAAACTTTTATTTACACTAAGGAGGAAGTAATCCATGATTTTGAAAACAAAATTGTTTGGTCGGCTTTACGAATTTAAATCCGTAAAAGAAGTGCTGGCCAAAGCCAATGAGTACAAATCAGGGGATCAGCTAGCGGGAGTAGCAGCAGAATCTGCCGAAGAGCGCGTTGCTGCTAAGGTTGTACTAGCTCAGCTGAAATTATCTGATTTGTTCAATAATCCAGTAGTTCCTTATGAAGAAGATGAGGTAACACGGATTATCATTGATGATGTCAATCTTCGTACTTACGAAAAGATTAAGAATTGGACAGTAGAAGAGCTGCGTGAATGGATCTTGGATAACAAGACTAAGAACGTAGACATTCAGTGGCTGTCTCGTGGGTTGACTTCTGAAATGGTAGCAGCAGTCGCTAAGTTGATGACCAACTTGGACTTGATTGTCGCTGCCAATAAGATTGTCATTACCAAACATGCCAATACAACGATTGGTATGCCGGGAACCTTCTCTTCTCGTCTTCAACCAAACCATACCACAGATGATCCAGATGGTATCATGGCTTCTACTATGGAAGGTTTTGCTTATGGATGTGGGGATGCTCTCTTAGGATTGAACCCAGTAGATGACTCAGTAGAAAGCACCAAACGGGTCTTGCATAAGTTTAACGACTTCATCGAAGAGTACAAGATTCCAACTCAGCACTGTGTACTGGCTCACGTTACTACTCAGATCGAAGCCATGAATCAAGGTGCTCCGACAGGATTGGTCTTCCAGTCTATCGCCGGATCTGAAAAAGGAAATGAAGCCTTTGGTTTTGATGCTAAAATCATTCAAGAAGCTTGGGATACAGCTCTGAAAGTGGGAACAGCTGCTGGACCGAATGTCATGTACTTTGAAACAGGTCAAGGTTCTGAACTTTCGTCTGACGCTCACCATGGAGCAGACCAAGTGACTATGGAAGCTCGTTGTTATGGTTTCGCTAAACGCTTCGATCCATTCTTGGTAAATACCGTTGTTGGATTCATCGGACCTGAGTATCTCTATGATTCTAAGCAGGTTATCCGTGCTGGTTTGGAAGACCACTTTATGGGCAAACTGACTGGTATCTCAATGGGTTGTGATATCTGCTACACTAACCACATGAAGGCTGACCAAAACGACGCTGAAAATCTCTTGGTTCTTCTCGGAGCAGCCAATGTTAACTACATCATGGCGATTCCTCATGGTGACGATATCATGCTTAACTATCAAACAACTGGTTACCATGAAACAGCAACCATGCGTTCGCTTCTCAATAAACGTCCGATTAAGGAATTTGAAGAGTGGATGGAAAAGATGGGCTTGATGGAAGATGGCCACCTGACAGAAATCGGCGGCGACGGCTCCATCTTTATGAGATCAAATTAGCAAGGAGGAAATCATTGTGGATGAATTGCAATTAAAAGAAATGATTCGCTCATTGTTAAATGAGATGGGCGGTGCCTCAGCTGCTAAAGAAACGGTAGCAACTGAACAAAATAAAGCTGAAAATCCTCCTGTTTCGGAAGAAGCTGAACCTACAGTTTCTCTGCAGGAAGAAGTCAAACAAGACACTTCAGTGATTGAAGATGGCATCATTCCGGATATAACGGAAGTAGATATTCAGGAGCAGTTCTTGGTTCCAAATGCCATCAATGAAGAAGCTTACCGGAAGATTAAGAAATTTACTCCGGCACGTCTGGGTTTATGGCGGGCAGGTGATCGCTACAAGACACAAAGTGTTTTGCGTTTCCGTGCAGACCATGCGGCAGCTCAGGATGCGGTCTTCTCCTATGTCTCAGATGACTTTATCAAGGAAATGGGCTTCATTCCTGTACAGACTAAGGCGACTACTAAAGATGAATACTTGACACGTCCAGATTTTGGCCGGGTCTTCCCAGAAGATCAGCAGGCTATTATCAAGGAAAAATGCAAACCTAATGCTAAAGTTCAGATTGTCGTTGGTGATGGTCTTAGCTCATCAGCTATCGAGGCTAACGTCAAAGACTTTCTGCCAGCTCTGAAGCAAGGTCTGAAAATGTTCGGACTGGACTTTGGTGAGGTACTCTTTATCAAGCATGCTCGGGTGGCGGCTATGGACCAAATCGCAGAGCTGACTGGTGCAGAAGTTATTTGTATGCTGGTTGGTGAGCGTCCAGGTCTGGTAACAGCTGAGTCCATGAGTGCTTATCTGGCTTACAAGCCAACAGTTGGTATGCCGGAAGCGAAACGGACTGTTGTTTCCAATATTCATAAAGGCGGAACACCAGCCGTTGAAGCTGGAGCCTATGTAGCAGAAATCATTAAGAAGATTCTTGATAATAAGAAATCAGGAATTGATTTGAAATAATAGGAGGTAGTGGCTTTGAAAAATGATCGATTAGGTGCAAGTGTATTAAGTGCCCTTCTGATTTCGAACGTGGATGCAGGTTTGGCGGCTTCTTTGGAGCTTAAACCACATCACAGAAGCCTGGGAATTATCACTTCTGACTGTGATGATGTCACTTATGTAGCCTTGGATGAAGCAACTAAGGCAGCAGATGTCGAAGTAGTCTATGCTCGCAGTATGTACGCTGGTGCAGGCAACGCTTCAACTAAGCTGGCTGGTGAAGTCATCGGTATCTTGGCTGGTCCAAACCCAGAAGAAGTTCGCAGCGGTTTGGATGTAGCAGTCTATGAAATCGAAAATGGGGCTAGCTTCTACAGTGCCAATGATGATGACAGCATTCCTTATTTTGCTCATTGTATCTCTCGTGCAGGTTCTTACCTGTCAGAGGGAGCTAATGCAGAAGAAGGAACAGCAATTGCTTACTTGATTGCTCCACCGGGTGAAGCTATGGTGGCACTGGATGCAGCTTTGAAAGCGGCAGATGTGCAAGTTGGGGCCTTCTATGGACCACCGAGCGAAACCAACTTTGCCGGCGGACTTCTAGTCGGATCACAGTCAGCCTGCCGAGCTGCCTGCGACGCATTTGCGAATGCAGTTATCGCAGTAGCAAATGATCCTAAAAGTTATTGATTAGGGGTTGATTAAATGGCAGATAGAGCACTAGGTTTAATTGAAGTAAAAGGTTATCTAGGTGCTGTAGTTGCGGCAGATGCGGCTTTGAAGGCTGCCAATGTATCATTGCTTAATATTGAAACGGTCAAAGCTGGTTTGAATACGGTTCAATTGATAGGCGATGTCAGTGCAGTCCGCTCAGCGGTTGATGCAGCAGTTGAGTTGGTACAGGATAAACCTTACTATCTGGCCAGCCATGTAATTTCTAGGTTGGATAACCAGACAGACCTTCTCTTTGTACCAAAGAGAAACAGTAAAACAGCTAAAAAAGAGATTGCTTCTACGGCGGAAACAATCCCTTCAGAAAAAATCGAAGAAAAGCCTCAGCCTGTAAAGGAAACTAAGGCTGAACCAGCAGAGAAGCTTGAAGGAGAGACAAGGACCTACACCAGAGAAGAACTGGAAAAACTAAAAGTCGTCGAACTACGCAGCCTTGCCTATCATCAAGAAGGTATCCGTCTCAGCAAGAAAGAAATCAAATTTGCCAACAAGAAACTTCTCGTTGAGACTTTGATGGAAACAATAGGAGAGGAGTAATTGCGGATGTTTTTAGAAGATAAAGATTTGGTATCGATTCAGGAAGTAAGGAATTTGATTCGGGATGCAAAGAAAGCCCAAGCAGAACTTGCTAAAATGAGTCAAGAACAAATTGATACCATTGTAAAAGTAGTAGCGAAAGCTTGTTATGATGAGCGTGAACGCCTAGCTAAAATGGCGGCTCAGGAAACTGGCTTTGGCCGCTGGGAAGACAAGGTGTTGAAAAATGCTCTTGCTTCCAAAGGTATTCTTGAAGAAATCAAGGATATGAAAACGGTTGGGGTTCTCAGCGAAGACAAGGAAAAGAAAGTCTTGGAAGTTGGGGTTCCAGTCGGTGTCATTGCTGGCTTGATTCCATCAACCAACCCGACATCAACGGTTATGTATAAGGCTTTGATCGCCTTGAAGGCAGGAAACAGTATCGTCTTCTCTCCTCACCCAAATGCTCTTAAGTGTATTGAGGAAACGGTGGAAATCATCAAGAAAGCTGCTAAATCAGCTGGATGTCCGGATGGAGCTATCAGTGCGATTCATCGGGTATCCATCGCAGCTACAAATGAGTTGATGCGACACAAGGATACAAATCTGATTTTGGCGACTGGTGGAAATGCTATGGTCAAAGCAGCATACTCATCTGGCACACCAGCAATCGGTGTAGGTCCTGGTAATGGTCCAGCCTTCATCGAAAGAACAGCAGATGTGCCAAAAGCAGTTCGTCAGATTTTGGATTCTAAAACTTTTGACAATGGTGTAATTTGTGCATCTGAGCAGTCTATCATCGTCGAAGAAGATATGAAGGAAAAGGTTGTAGCAGAGTTCAAGAAACAAGGTGCTTACTTTGTTCCAGCAGAAGATGCTAAGAAACTAGGCTCCTTCATTATCCAGCCGAGTGGTGCGATGAATCCGAAAATGGTTGGTAAAACACCGCAAGTGATTGCTGAGTTAGCTGGTATTTCAGTTCCAGCAGATGCTCGGGTCTTGATTGCAGAAGAAACAGGCGTCGGCAAGCAGTATCCATATTCTATGGAAAAACTGGCTCCAGTCTTGGGCTTCTATACTGTCAAGGACTGGTTGGAAGCTTGTGAGCTGAGTATTAAGATTTTGCATCACGAAGGTGCAGGCCACACTCTTGCTATTCACAGTCAAAATGAAGAAATTATTCGTGAATTTGCACTGAAAAAACCAGTATCTCGTCTGCTGATTAATACGCCAGCAGCTCTAGGTGGTGTCGGTGCAACGACTGGTCTCTTCCCAGCCTTTACTTTGGGTTGTGGAGCTGTGGGAGGCAGCGCGACATCTGATAATGTCAGCCCGCTCAATCTCTTCAATATCCGTCGTGTAGCTTACGGTACATCAGAACTGTCAGACCTGCGACAAGCAGAAAATATGGCAGTGGAAGAACCAAAAGCAGTAGCAGTTGACGGATCAAACGAAGAAGAACTGGTAACCTTATTGGTTCAACGCGTATTGGAAAAACTAAAATAGTCAATATTAAACATTATAATTGGAGGATACAATCATGGCAAACGCAAATGCATTAGGAATGGTAGAAACAAGAGGACTTGTCGGCGCAATCGAAGCAGCTGATGCAATGGTCAAAGCCGCTAACGTAACTTTAGTTGGTAAAGAACAAGTCGGCGCTGGATTGGTAACAGTCTTGGTTCGTGGTGATGTCGGTGCAGTCAAAGCAGCGACAGATGCTGGAGCAGCTGCAGCTGAAAACGTTGGTGAATTGATTTCAGTTCACGTAATTCCACGTCCACATGCTGAAGTAGAAGTAATCTTGCCTCATCAAGAATAAGATTACAGACTTTCGGATAAAATTAAAAACAAGAAAATAATTGGAGGAAATAAACATGGCAAACGCAAATGCATTAGGAATGGTAGAAACAAAAGGACTCGTCGGCGCAATTGAAGCAGCTGATGCAATGGTCAAAGCCGCTAACGTAACTTTGATTGGTAAAGAACAAGTCGGTGCTGGTTTGGTAACTGTAATGGTTCGTGGTGATGTCGGCGCAGTCAAAGCAGCGACAGATGCTGGAGCAGCTGCAGCTGAAAATGTTGGTGAATTGATTTCAGTTCACGTAATTCCACGTCCACATGCTGAAGTGGAAGTCATTCTGCCCAAATAATCTGGGACAGATAAATATTTGCTGAAAGGGCCTGTATTCTAGTGTTTAGAACTGATATAGGCCCCAGAGGCAAATAGAATACTCAGTGAAAATGAAGCTTATGGGCAGCAGCCCGATACTAGACAGAAATGTTGATTTTCAGAGAGTATCAGATTGATTTTCACAGAGTATCAACGGAGTAGAAGGATGTGAATACATGTCAGTTTTTACAGAAGCTAAGATTAGAAAGCTTTATAGAGAATCCGTTCTCGCTGATAACGGTGTCTTTGAATTAAACAAAGATGAAAAACTGACGCCAGCAGCCAGAGGTTTTCTCAATGATCACCATATTCGAATTATCTGTTCAGGTCAGACCAAAGGGAAAACAGCCTCAGCTGCTGATGCTATCAGGGTGCCGATTACAAACCTTGAGGACTCTGCTGTGTATCCACGACTATTTAGACTGACTAAACTTTATACTTGCTTTTTGAAGAACCAGAGAGAATTGCATCAGGCTTTTCAGGATGAAAAGTGTGAGCAAGTTGGCCAACTATTGAACATAGTAGAACAAATCGTCGGCCATCATATTCTGGATGATATTTCTGATTACCAGACAGACCTGCCTAGCAATGCAGAATTGCAGGCCATTCGGGTCAGTCGCCAGCTCGATCAAGAAACGGTCATGATGAGTTACCAAGAACCGACTTGGCAGCTGAATTGCTATGAAACATATATCGAAACGACCCTCCTGCGCAAAGAATTGGAGCAGGCTGCTGATGGTGACAGAGATCAATTTGCTTGTAAGGTTTCTCAATTATTAAAATCAATTGAAGTCTTGCTCTGGTTGATAGCAAGCTAATAACAAGAGAAAGAAGAACAGCAATGACTTTAGAAAATTTGGTAAATAAAGTAATTGATAAAGTTCAGGAAGAATTGCAGGGGTCATTTGAGGTAGAAGCGAGCGGACGTCATGTCCATTTGAGTCAGGAAGATTTGGAAGCCTTGTTTGGTCCCAACTATCAATTAACAAAAGCAAAAGACCTATCACAGCCAGGCCAGTTCGCTAGTCAAGAAAGGCTGACAGTTGTCGGTCCAAAAGGCGCTTTTCACAATGTGGTTATTCTAGGACCTGTTCGCAAACATTCTCAGGTAGAAGTTTCCCTGACAGACTGTTTGCAGCTGGGCACCAAGGCACCCATTCGCGAAAGTGGCGATATCGAAGGAACACCAGGTGTCATCTTGGCTCATGGAGACAAGGCAGTTTGTCTGGATAAGGGCCTGATAGTAGCTAAGCGTCATGTTCATATGACACCGGAAGATGCTGAACGTCTGAATGTAAAAAATCACGAGATTGTACAAGTCAGAGTAGAAGGTGCTCGTCCGCTGATTTTTGATGATGTGGTTATCCGTGTTAGTCCCAAGTTTGCGACCTATATGCATATCGACTACGATGAAGCCAATGCTTGTGGTTTCAAAAAAGGAACACGCGGACGGATTATCAAGAAATAAGTCGTATGAGCAAATAAAAGGTAGGTAAAGAATGGAAAATCTAGATCATTTAGTAGATTTGATTACAGACCGCCTGATGGAAAAGTTGAAGCAAAAGCCTCAGAAACCCTCAGTATACGTCATTGGAGGCGATAAGATTCCTGACTTATTAGAAGGGGAAGGCTTTCAAGTCGTAAAAGATTCTTGCACAGCAGAGATTGTTGTTGTTGAGACACTTGGTTTTGATGCTTTTCTGAGACTCTCATCCCTTTGCCCTTTAGCGGTGGAGGAAGCAGTCATTTTAAAGAGTCTTTTGAAAGGCAAAAAAGTCCTCGTATCAGACAACGCCTTTGCTATTCAACAGTACAAGCAATCTTCTAAAGTGTACTTGTATCAGGAACTGCAGGGACAGCGAGAAAAGCTGATTCGCTACGGTCTGCAATTTTATAAAGAAGGCCAACTCTTAGCACTCCTAGAAAGTGATCAAGCTGAAGAGCCTCGTCCGGAAGTGAAACGGGCGGTGGCAGAAGAAGTCAGCTCGAAGACTAAGGCTCCGGGCAAGCCGGTTTTGCTGACAGAGAAGAGGCTGAGAGAGATGGGCTTACCTGAAAATGGAAGTTTTAAAATAGAAAAAGGAATGATTGTGACAGCCTTGGCGAGAGATTATCTAAAACGTCAAAAAATAGAAATCATAGAATAAAGGAGTGGGTAGAGATGTTTGTTGGTAAAGTAAAAGGTAGCCTTTGGGCGACTAGAAAAGACGAAAATTTAAATGGTTTGAAATTTTTAGTGGTCGAACGGCAGCTAAATGAACATCAAAGTGACCCAGCTCTGCTTATTGTGGCCGACTGCATCGGTGCAGGCGAAGGAGACCAAGTAATGGTAACCACTGGCAGTTCTGCCCGGATGAGCCTAAATAAGACGAATATCCCTGTGGATATGGTCGTTGTGGCTATCATTGACAAGGTTGACTATCACAGTGATGAAGAATATTAGAAACTAAGGTAATGTTATGAGTATCAATGAAATTATCATTTATATCATGGTGCTATTCATGCTGATCGGTGCAGTGGATAAATGTATCGGTGGCAAACTAGGACTAAGTGAAAAATTTGAAGAAGGAATCATGGCTATGGGAGCTTTGGCTCTGTCTATGGCTGGGATTATGGTAATCGCTCCCCTCTTGGCGGATGTCTTGAAACCAATTGTCGTGCCTTTGTATGGCTTGGTGGGCGCTGACCCGTCTATTTTTGCGACAACCTTCATTGCCAATGATATGGGAGGAGCTCCTCTGGCTCTCAGTCTGGCTCAGGATCCAGCGGTAGGAAATTTTGCTGCCTTTGTACTGGGCTCTATGATGGGGCCAACCATCGTCTTTACGATTCCAGTTGCCTTGGGTATTATCGAAAAAGATGACCGTCCGCTTTTGGCTCGCGGAATCTTATACGGTTTAGTAACTGTTCCGATTGGCTGTCTCCTCGGAGGACTTTTCGTACCAGGTCTGCCTTTTGGAACCTTGGTTGTCAATCTTATCCCGATTATCATTGTATCTGCTCTGATTTTCATAGGATTGCTTTTGGCACCTAATGCCATGATTAAAGGTTTTGAAGTGTTTGGTCAGATTATTGTTATCTTGGCAACGCTTGGTTTGGCCTTTGGTGCAGCTCAGCTCCTGACTGGTAATGAGTGGCTCATCAGCATCTATCCAAAAGGTGCTGATACACTGAAGGAAGCCTTTGAAGTTGTCGGAACGATTGCCGTAACCCTGGCTGGAGCCTTTGGTCTGGTAGCTGTCTTTACCAAGGTAGCCAACAAACCGCTTTCTGCTATCGGAAAATCCCTAGGAATGAACGAAGTTGGTGCAGCTGGTTTGGTAGCTTCTCTAGCTAATAACATTGCCATGTTCCAGATGATGAAGGATATGGACAAACGCGGTAAGATTATTAACGTAGCCTTTGCCGTATCTGCTTCCTTTGTTATCGGAGATCACCTAGGCTTCACAGCCGGTCAAAAACCGGAAATGATTGTGCCGATGATGATTGGTAAATTTGTCGGCGGTATCACAGCGGTATTACTGGCTTTCTTCTTAACGAAGAAGGAAGCTTAGACTTGGAGGTATGAAGTATGGCAGATATTAATCGTTCTGACCTAGAAACATTGGTTCGTAAGATTTTATTGGAAGAATTAGCCACTAAAGATGGTGGGAAAAAAGTCAGCAAGGCAGGCGTAGCTTCTATCGCCCTGCCTGGTCTGGATGTTCGTCCAGAAGATCGCTTGGATACAGGTGATGCGAGCCATCAAGTTTATACACGAGACTTGCTGACCTTAGACGAAAGCCCAAGATTGGGCTTGGGTCTGATGACCATGGAAAAGACAACTTTCCCATGGCATCTGGACTATGATGAAGTGGACTATGTTATTGAAGGGCGTCTTGATATTATCGTTGGTGACGAAGTCATGACAGCTGGCCCTGGCGAAGTACTCTTTATCCCTAAAGGCAGCGACATTCAGTTCTCTGTCAGAGATAAGGCCCGCTTTATCTATGTGACCTATCCGGCTGACTGGCAAGGCTAGTTTGTTGGAGGTTTGAACAATTGGATTCAATAGTTTGATTCCCCACTAAGGGGAAGTGAAATACGGATGGTATCCCCATATAAAAACCAGTGCCTCTGTACTGCACTACAAAAGTTAGACACAAAAATCTAGCTTTTTAGAGTCGGTACACTTTAGGTGCTGGTTTTCGTTTATATAACTTTCAGCCCGTCTAGTTCCATAAGACTCTAGCCAATAAATCACGCCATGCAGGTGCAAATTGAAGATTCTCCTAAAAAATCCAAATGCGATACAATTAAGGTGTTGAAGTTTGCTCAAAACTGAGAGGGGAAAATATAGATTGAAAAGCACATAGTTTATCATGCACAAATTATCCTCTAATCTCCTGTTATATTCCAGTTCTGTAAGCACAGTCTAATGAAGCTTTTTTTGCTTTTTTCATTCTTGAAAGATATAGGAAAACATGCTATAATGAAAAGAACATTCTAAAAATCAGAAAGATTATTATATAGTAAGGAAAAAAATGGCGAATATTTTAAAGACTATCATTGAAAATGATAAAGGTGAATTAAGAAAATTAGAAAAAATGGCTGACAAGGTCTTGGCTTATGAAGACGAAATGGCAGCTTTGTCTGATGAAGAACTTCAGGCAAAAACGGAAGAATTCAAGAAACGCTATGCTGATGGTGAAACTTTAGATCAGCTCTTATTTGAAGCTTTTGCAGTTGTTCGTGAAGGAGCTAAGCGTGTGTTGGGTCTTTTCCCTTATAAGGTACAGGTTATGGGGGGGATCGTTCTCCATCATGGTGACGTTCCAGAGATGCGTACCGGTGAAGGAAAAACCTTGACAGCGACAATGCCAGTTTACCTAAATGCCCTTGCAGGAAAAGGTGTGCATGTTGTCACAGTCAACGAATATCTGACTGAGCGTGATGCGACTGAAATGGGTGAACTCTATTCTTGGCTTGGCCTTTCTGTCGGTATCAATCTGGCAGCTAAGTCTCCATCTGAGAAGAAAGAAGCATATGCTTGCGACATTACCTATTCAACCAATGCTGAGATCGGCTTTGACTACCTGCGTGATAACATGGTAGTCCGCGCTGAAAACATGGTACAGCGCCCACTCAACTATGCCTTGGTCGATGAGGTGGACTCAATCCTGATTGACGAAGCTCGGACACCGCTGATTGTTTCAGGACCGGTTTCTTCAGATACCAACCAGCTTTATCATATGGCTGACCACTATGTCAAATCTCTGGATAAGGACGACTACATCATCGATGTTCAGTCTAAGACGATTGGTCTGTCTGATTCAGGGATTGACAAGGCAGAAAGCTACTTCAAGCTGGACAATCTCTATGATATTGAAAATGTTGCCCTGACTCACTTTATCGACAATGCCCTGCGAGCTAACTACATCATGCTCCTTGACATTGACTATGTGGTTAGTGAAGATCAGGAAATTCTGATTGTCGATCAGTTTACCGGTCGGACAATGGAGGGACGTCGTTACTCCGACGGTCTCCACCAAGCGATTGAAGCCAAAGAAGGTGTGCCGATTCAGGAAGAAACAAAGACTTCTGCTTCTATCACTTATCAGAACCTCTTCCGTATGTATAAGAAGTTGTCCGGCATGACAGGTACAGCTAAGACAGAGGAAGAAGAGTTCCGCGAAACATACAACATTCGTGTTATTCCAATTCCAACTAACCGTCCGGTAGCACGTATTGACCATTCTGACCTGCTCTACCCAAGTATTGATTCTAAGTTTAAGGCAGTTGTTCAGGATGTTAAAGAGCGTCATGAAAAAGGCCAGCCAGTTCTGGTTGGTACCGTTGCGGTTGAAACCAGTGATTATATTTCTAAGAAATTGGTAGAAGCTGGGGTTCCTCACGAAGTTCTTAATGCGAAAAACCACTATAAAGAGGCGCAAATTATCATGAACGCCGGCCAACGTGGAGCGGTTACTATTGCGACCAATATGGCCGGACGGGGAACCGACATCAAGTTGGGTGAAGGTGTTCGCGAATTGGGCGGTCTCTGCGTTATCGGTACAGAACGCCATGAAAGCCGCCGGATTGACAATCAGCTGCGCGGACGTTCAGGCCGTCAGGGTGATCCAGGTGAGTCACAATTCTACCTGTCACTGGAAGATGAGCTGATGCGTCGCTTTGGCTCAGAGCGCATTAAAGCCCTCTTGGATCGGATGAACCTTAGTGACGAAGATTCTGTTATCAAGTCTGGCATGCTGACCCGTCAGGTAGAGGCAGCTCAGAAGCGTGTCGAAGGAAATAACTACGATACGCGGAAACAAGTCTTGCAGTATGATGACGTGATGCGTGAGCAGCGGGAAATTATTTATGCTGAGCGCCACGATGTCATTACTGCTGACCGTGACCTCAGTCCTGAAATCCATGCTATGATTAAACGGACGATCAACCGCATCGTTGATGGAAGCAGCCACTCTGATCAGGATGATAAGATTGAAGCAATTTTAAACTTTGCTAAGTATAACTTGGTTTCAGAAGATTCTATTTCTGATAGCGATTTGGAAGGCAAGTCTGACCAAGAAATCAAAGATTATCTGTTTGAACGTGCATTGGAAGTCTACGACAGTCAGATTGCTAAACTGCGAGACGAAGAAGCTGTACGTGAATTCCAGAAGGTCTTGATTCTGCGCGTGGTGGACAGCAAGTGGACTGATCATATTGACGCCCTTGATCAGCTGCGCAATGCTGTTGGACTGCGCGGTTATGCACAAAATAACCCAGTTGTCGAATATCAAGCAGAGAGTTTCCGCATGTTTAACGACATGATTGGCTCCATTGAATTCGATGTAACTCGTCTGATGATGAAAGCGCAGATTCATGAGCAAGAGCGCCCTCGGACAGAGCGGGCTATCAATACGACAGCTACCCGCAATATCTCTGCCAAGGCGCCAAATATGCCCGAGAATGTAGACCTGTCCAATGTAAAGAGAAACGACCCTTGTCCATGTGGTTCTGGCAAGAAGTTTAAGAACTGTCACGGCCGTAAAAAGTAAACATAAAAGAAGGAGAATAGATGACCTTTAAAGCAACTAGTCAACCCATTGATGTAGCAAAAGTTCGCCAACTTGCTAAGCTAGAAGGCGACATGTTAGCTCGCAAGGAAAAGCGTGACCGAGAGTTGGAAGCAATTCTGCGTGGTCAAGACGACCGCATTCTCTTGGTTATCGGTCCCTGCTCTTCAGATAATGAAGAAGCGGTGCTAGAGTATGCCAAGCGTCTATCTGCTCTCCAAGAAGAAGTAAAAGACCGCATTTTCATGGTCATGCGGGTTTATACTGCCAAGCCTCGGACGAACGGAGATGGCTACAAAGGGCTTATTCATCAGCCCAATGCGACTGCCGCTCCAAGTCTGATTAACGGCATCAAGGCAGTCCGCAATCTGCACTATCGGGTTATTTCCGAGACAGGCATGACCACAGCTGATGAGATGCTCTATCCAGAAAACTTGCCTCTGGTAGATGATTTGATTTCTTACATGGCTGTAGGAGCTCGCTCGGTCGAAGACCAGCAGCATCGCTTTGTAGCTAGTGGAGCGGATCTGCCGACTGGCTTGAAAAATCCGACTTCTGGCAATCTCAATGTCATGTTTAACGGCATCTATGCAGCTCAGAACAAGCAGAGTTTCCTATTTTCCGGTAAGGAAGTAGAAACATCTGGCAATCCCTTGGCGCATGCCATCTTGCGTGGTGCTCTGAATGAATACGGCAAGAACATTCCTAACTACTATTATGATAACCTACTGGACACCATTGCCCAGTATGAAAAAATGGGCTTAGAAAATCCCTTTATCATTATTGACACCAATCATGATAACTCTGGTAAGCAGTATCTGGAGCAGGTCCGTATCGTTCGCCAGACTCTGATTAACCGGGACTGGAATGAAAAGATTAAGGCTACCGTACGGGGCTTTATGATTGAGTCTTATCTGGAAGATGGCCGTCAGGACGAGCCAGAAGTCTTTGGTAAGTCCATTACTGACCCTTGTCTGGGCTGGGCTAATACAGAACAGTTGGTTCGTGAAATTTATGATTCATTAGGAAAATAGTATGGCATTTATCGAAAAAGGTCAGAAGATTGACATTGAGCAGATTAAGTCCAGAACCAAACTGACTGGTCAGGCCTTGGCTCATAAAAATAAGCGAGATCAAGAACTAGCTGAGATTCTCAGTGGGGAAGACGAGCGTATTCTCTTGGTGATTGGCCCATGTTCATCGGACAATGAAGAGGCTGTGCTGGAGTATGCCCGCCGCTTGTCAGAGCTGCAGAAGAAGGTCGCAGATAAGATTTTTATCGTCATGCGCGTCTACACTGCTAAGCCGCGGACCAATGGGGATGGCTATAAGGGCTTGGTTCACCAGCCAGATACTTCTAAAGCTCCTAGTCTTATCAATGGTTTGCAGGCAGTTCGTCAGCTGCACTACCGCGTCATTACAGAGACTGGTCTGACGACAGCTGATGAGATGCTCTATCCGTCCAATCTTGTGCTGGTAGACGACTTGGTCAGCTATCATGCTGTGGGTGCCCGCTCAGTTGAAGATCAGGAGCACCGCTTTGTAGCGTCTGGGATTGACGCCCCGGTAGGCATGAAAAATCCAACTTCTGGCAATCTGGGGGTTATGTTTAATGCTGTCTATGCAGCACAAAATAAGCAGACTTTCCTTTTTCATGGTCAGGAAGTAGAAACCTCTGGGAATCCTTTGGCTCATGTTATTCTGCGTGGGGCTACCAATGAATACGGTAAAAATATCCCAAATTTCTACTATGAGAATATGCTGGAAGCCATTTCCTACTACGAAAAGATGGGCTTGGAGAATCCTTTCATTGTCATTGACACCAATCACGATAACTCTGGCAAGCAGTATCTGGAACAGATTAGGATTGTGCGTCAGACCTTGCTGAATCGGGATTGGAATGAAAAGATTAAGAGAGCGGTTCGTGGTTTTATGATTGAGTCTTATCTGGAAGACGGCCGGCAAAATGAGCCGGAAGTTTTTGGTAAATCCATCACCGACCCTTGCCTGGGCTGGGACAATACTGTTCAGCTCATTGAAGAAATTTACAACACTTTAGATAAATAAGGAAAATTGAAAGGGACAGTCTTGACCTGTAAAGAGGACTAACTGTCGGGTGAAGACGAACTCAGCTGGCAGCCCAGCTGAGTTTTGTCGCCTTTCCAGAGAATGATATGATAAAAGGACACGGAATTGACATAGAAGAGTTGGCTGCCATTGAGCGAGCCTATCTGAAAAATGCCCGCTTTGCAAAAAAAGTCTTGACGGAGGCGGAGCTTTCTCGTTTTGAGGAGTTATCCGGCAAGCGGAAAATAGAATTTCTAGCTGGTCGTTGGGCTGCCAAGGAGGCTTTTTCTAAAGCTTGGGGAACTGGCATCGGTAAGCTCAGGTTTCAGGACTTGGAGATTTTAAATGACCGTCAGGGAGCTCCTTATTTCAGCCGTTCACCTTTTGCTGGCAAGGTTTGGATTTCAATCAGCCATGCTGCTGGCCTAGTTACAGCCAGCGTTATTTTGGAGGAAAATGATGAAAGCTAGTCTGCATAGACCCAGCAAGGCAGTGATTGATTTAGCTGCCATTGCTTTTAATATTAGACAACTGAGTGCCCATCTGCCTCAGACGACTGAGAAGTGGGCTGTCGTTAAAGCCAATGCTTATGGTCATGGAGCTATTGAAGTTTCTAGGCACATTGAGCCCCTTGTAGATGGATTTTGTGTGTCTAATATTGATGAAGCCTTGGAGCTGCGCTCAGCGGGCATTGGCAAAAAAATTCTGGTGCTAGGAGTGTCAGATCTGGCTGCGCTTCCGCTGGCTAGAAAGGGAAAGGTGTCTCTGGCCGTAGCCAGTTTAGAATGGCTGGATCTAGCTTTAACTGCTGAAGAAGACTTGACTGGATTGAATTTTCATATCAAGATTGACTCTGGTATGGGGCGGATTGGTTTTCGAGATAGTCAGGAAGCTCAGGAGGCAATCCATCGCTTGCAGGCTGCTGGGGCTGTCGCAGAGGGGATTTTCACCCACTTTGCAACGGCAGATGAAGCGGAGCACCATAAGTTCGAAGCCCAGCTGACTCGTTTTCATCAGATTTTATCTGAGCTGGACAATGTACCTCCTCTCGTTCACGCTAGTAATTCCGCTACTTCTCTCTGGCATAGCGAGACCGTCCTAAATGCGGTCCGGTTGGGTGACATCATTTATGGCCTCAACCCTAGCGGAACTGTTTTAGAACTTCCTTATGAATTCAAGCCAGCTCTGTCGCTGGTCTCAGAATTGGTGCATGTCAAGGAAGTAGAGGCTGGAGCAGATGTTGGCTATGGAGCTACCTACACCAGCAAGTCTCAAGAGTGGATTGGTACCATTCCTTTGGGTTATGCGGATGGCTGGACACGCGATATGCAGGGCTTTGATGTCTTGATTGATGGTCAGCGTTGCCCTATTGTTGGCCGCGTTTCCATGGACCAGATTACAGTGCGCCTGCCTCAGGCGTATCCCCTTGGCACGTCTGTTGTGTTGATTGGAAATAGCGGAGCGGAGACCATTGCGGCGACAGATGTGGCAGAAAAGCGTGGCACCATTAACTATGAGGTGGTCTGCTTGATTAGCGACCGTGTACCGAGGGTCTATAAAGACTAAGATGATTAATGCAGGGAACCGATTGAAGTATTTGATAATGTTCTAGCTTGACCCCCTGTCTGTGATTTTATATCCGCAGCAGTATCAGAACTGAAAGAGGAATTATGAATTTACACCAACCTTTGACGGTTCTGCCTGGTGTGGGACCGAAATCAGCAGAAAAATTTGCCAAGCTGGGTCTAGAGACCTTGCAGGATTTGCTGCTTTATTTTCCTTTTCGTTATGAGGATTTTAAGAGTAAGAATGTCCTAGACTTGGAGGATGGAGAAAAGGCGGTTATTTCTGGTCAGGTCGTGACCCCAGCCAATGTCCAGTATTATGGCTACAAACGCAATCGCCTGCGCTTTACTATCAAGCAGGGAGATGTCGCTTTGGCAGTTAACTTCTTTAACCAGCCTTATCTAGCGGACAAGATTGAAGTGGGAGCTAATATAGCTGTCTTTGGCAAGTGGGACAAAGCCAAGGCCAGTCTGACTGGCATGAAACTGCTGGCCCAGGTAGAGGACGACTTGCAGCCTGTCTATCGGCTGGCTCAGGGAATTAGTCAGGCCAGTCTGGTCAAGCTGATTAAGACTGCCTTTGACCAAGGATTGGACTTGCTCTTAGAGGAAAATCTGCCCCAGTCCCTGCTGGAACGCTACCAGCTGGTGAGCAGAGTTGAGGCTGTACGGGCCATGCATTTTCCAAAGGACTTAGCTGATTACAAGCAGGCTCTTCGGCGGGTTAAATTTGAAGAACTTTTTTATTTCCAAATGCAGCTGCAGGTCTTAAAGAGAGAAACCAAGGCTGTCAGCAATGGATTGAAGATTGATTGGCAATCGGATGCTGTGGCCGAGAAAAAGCAGAGCTTACCTTTTGAGCTGACTTCGGCTCAAGAGCGCAGTCTGACAGAGATTTTGCAGGATTTGCGATCGCCTGGACACATGAATCGCCTGCTGCAGGGGGATGTGGGAAGTGGAAAGACTGTTGTCGCTGGTCTGGCTATGTATGCTGTTTATACAGCTGGCTTTCAGTCAGCTCTGATGGTTCCAACAGAAATTTTGGCTGAGCAGCATTTTGACAGCCTAGCTCAGCTATTTCCAGAATTGAAGGTGGCCCTGCTAACTGGTGGGATGAAAGCAGCTGAGCGCCGGGAAACCTTGGCAGCGATTGAAAAGGGTCAGGTGGACATGATTGTCGGAACCCATGCCCTGATTCAGGAAGGAGTCCGTTACCATGCGTTGGGCTTGGTCATTATTGACGAGCAGCATCGCTTTGGTGTGGAGCAGCGCCGGATTTTACGGGAAAAGGGAGACAATCCTGATGTCCTTATGATGACGGCGACGCCAATTCCCAGAACCCTTGCCATTACAGCATTTGGTGATATGGATGTGTCCATTATTGACCAGATGCCAGCGGGACGCAAACCTATCATCACCCGCTGGGTCAAGCATGAGCAGCTGGAAGTCGTCCTCGACTGGCTGAAAAAAGAGCTCCACAAGGGAGCTCAGGTCTACTTTATTTCTCCCTTGATTGAGGAATCTGAGGCGCTGGATCTTAAGAATGCCATTGCCCTAGAAGAAGAATTGACAGCCTATTTTGGTCGGCAGACCCAAGTGGCTCTGCTTCATGGCAAGATGAAGAGCGAGGAAAAAGAGGCGATTATGCAGGACTTCAAGGAAGGACGGACTGATATTCTGGTCTCTACCACAGTCATTGAGGTCGGAGTCAACGTCCCAAATGCTACGGTGATGGTCATCATGGATGCGGACCGCTTTGGACTCAGCCAGCTTCATCAGCTAAGAGGCCGTGTCGGCCGAGGGAGCAAGCAGTCTTATGCCGTCTTGGTTGCCAATCCCAAGACGGAGTCGGGCAAGCGCCGCATGAAAATCATGACTGAGACGACTGATGGTTTCCTGCTGGCTGAAGAGGATCTGAAAATGCGAGGCTCTGGAGAAATCTTTGGTACTCGGCAGTCTGGTATACCAGAGTTTCAAATGGCAGACATCGTGGAAGATTATCCAATTTTAGAAGAAGCCAGAAAGGTTGCCAGCCAGATTACAGCTGATCCGAACTGGCGGACAGATCCTAATTGGCACTTGATTGCTCTTCATTTGGACAAGCGAGATTACCTAGATTAAAGGTTCTTTGAATTAAGTTTCCTGCAAGTTATTTATAAGTAGGCTTTAAGTTTGAGGGATTATACTATTGTCAAATCAAAGAAAGAGGTAGGACCAATGACAATGTAAACATCCCTTAAAATCCTGTAACCAAAGCTTGAAGATTAGAAGACCTGCGAGGTATGAGCCACTCAAAGAATAAGAATAATTTAGAATTTTTTCATCATAAATCTCCTAACAAATCACAAGCTTCACCCAATCGGTGAAGTTTTTTTGTATTTGGTTGAAAAGACTTGTTCGTTTCAAATAGTAGATAGGGATTGCTGCCGGATTTCTTTGACTATAAGCTTTCCCTAAGAAATCTATAAGAGATTCTTAAGTTTAGGGCTGTATCCTTATATCCAAGTAAGAACAAAAAGATTAGAGACCAAACTTGAAGTTAAACACTCCAAGAGTTTCGTTTTTGCTCTTAAAGAATGAATGATAAGCGAGGTAAAAGTTATGAAAGTTACAATCAAAGTCCACTATCCAAAGACATTTAAGAAAGCTCAGAAAATAGAGGTGACCTATGGTAAGTGATTATATTTTTGAAATTTTAGAGTCTCTGTTTGAGGTTATCTTCTAAGTCCAGCGATTCAATGAAGTTTTCCCAATGTTAGAATATGAAAGAGTCAAAAAAGTGCTAAGCAACCTTAGCACTTTTTGATTTAAAGAAAGTAAATAAGGACTTTTTCTCTCAGCCTTCCATATAATCTCGTAGTTCTTGGTCTTTGAGTCCAGCATTCAGGGCGATGAGCAGTTTGATTCTGGCTTTTTGGGCATTGAGCTCCTTGACGAAGAAGATACCAGCCTGGTGCAGTTGAACGCCGCCTCCTTCATAAGCATAGACCGGCTCAGCAATTCCGTTAAAGCAGCGAGAGACCAGAGCGATTGGCAGTCCGGCTGCTATCATATCAGCCAGTTTGCCCGCCACTTCTTTGGGAAGATTGCCAGCACCGAATGCCTCTATGATGAGGCCGTCTATCTTGTCTAAATCCAGCATGTCCAGAAGCTCTGTCTTCATGCCCGCATAAGCTGGAATGATAGGCACCAGACCAGAGATGCTGTTCAAGTCGAAGCGGACTCGAGGCTCTGCTGTCTTAAAATAGAGAATTTCCTGCTTCATAATCAAGCCAAGTGGTCCGTGAGTCGGCGTCTGGAAGGTGCTGACATTGGTCGTGTGGGTTTTGGTTACATACTTGGCAGCATGTGCCTCGTCATTCATAACGACAAGTACGCCTTTATCACTAGCTTTTTCATCGCTAGCCACCCGTAGGGCTGTCAGGTAGTTATAGACTCCGTCACTCCCCAGCTCATTGGAACTGCGCATAGCTCCGGTCAGAACGACCGGAATCTTCGGTAGCTGCATAGTATCTAGAAAGTAAGCTGTCTCTTCTAAAGTATCTGTCCCATGAGTAATGACCACTCCGTCAAATTGGTCAGCACTGGCTTTGATTTTCTGGTAGAGCTTGAGCATGTGCTGGGGCGTGATATGAGGACTGGGAATATTAAAAAAGTCAATGACTTCCGTCTCTATCCCCTCAAGCGGAACGGTCACATGGTTCATAGGGTTATCAGCATTGGTAACGACAGCCCCAGAGCCGTCAGCCTGCATGGAAATGGTTCCTCCTGTGTGCAGGACCAAGATTTTCTTTGTCATAAATCCTTTTTCTCCTTGTAGTCATGATGCAGATTCGAAAACTTACATTCTGTTTTCATAGAGTTTCAATCCTGTTGCATAGGTATTACTCCAGTTTTTCTTTTCTGCAATTCATGTGATTGTGTGTCATTTTTGTGTTATAATTTATTGTATCATAAAAGGAAAGAATGAGAAAATCAATGGAA
This sequence comes from Streptococcus sp. DTU_2020_1000888_1_SI_GRL_NUU_041A, assembly GCF_032387735.1. NCBI lineage: Bacteria > Bacillati > Bacillota > Bacilli > Lactobacillales > Streptococcaceae > Streptococcus > Streptococcus sp. DTU_2020_1000888_1_SI_GRL_NUU_041A. The sequence goes on from NZ_CP135591.1 coordinate 546,812, forward strand.
GTAAAGGCCGTCTTTTTTGATATTGATGGGACACTGGTCAATGACAGTCGAACGGTTTTGAAATCTACAGAAAAGGCTATTCAGAGTTTAAAGGAGCAAGGAATATTAGTCGGTTTGGCAACAGGTCGTGGTCCTTTCTTTGTCAAACCTTTTATGGAGCAATTGGACTTAGACTTTGCTGTGACCTACAATGGCCAGTATATTTTTTCAAGAGACAGAGTAATTTCTGCCAGTCCCATTGACAAGCAGAGTTTGCGGGATTTAATCGCCTATGCTAAGAAGCATCGGAAAGAGATTTCCTTGGGAACGGCTGAGGCTATGCTGGGCTCCAAGATTATGTCCTTCGGCATGAGCTCTTTCTCCCAGTGGACTAGCCGCTTCATCCCTAAGCGAATGGCGCGAACAGTTAGTCACGGTTTTAATAAAGTCATCAGCAAGGCCTTGCCCCAGCATGAAAAGGATCTCCTGCAGCTGATTCAGGAGCCGATTTACCAAGCTTTGATTTTAGCCAGTCCAGAAGAAAGCCGTAAGATTGAAGCAGACTTTCCTGATTTGAAATTTACCCGCAGTAGCCCCTATGCGGTCGATATTATCAATAAAGGCACATCTAAGCTAGAGGGGATTCGCAGAGTCGGCAAGGAATATGGCTTTGACATTCATCAGGTCATGGCCTTCGGCGACTCTGACAATGACTTGGAAATGCTATCAGGAGTTGGCCTATCCATTGCTATGGGAAATGGGACCAGCTCGGTCAAGGAAGTGGCCAAGCATACAACTAGCAGCAATAGTCAGGATGGGATTCATAAGGCTCTGGAGCATTTTGGTATCCTAGCGAGGGAAAAGGTCTTTACCAGCAGCGACCATCACTTTAATAAGGTAAAAGAGTTCCATAGTGTCATGGATGAAAGCACTCAGGAAGAGCCTATTGCCTGGATACCTCAGGACGCTCGCTATCGGGCAGGCTTCAAACTGGAAGAGCTGGTAGAGTTTCTGCGAGCAGCTAGTAACTCAGAGGAAGACTTTGATAGCTCTGTAGCTTATCTCCATCAAGCGCTTGACAAGGCTGCTGACAAGGTTCGCTCTAAGAGTCAGGCTGAGGTTTCTCTAGTCGGTCAGGTAGATGCCTTGATTGATACTCTATACTTCACTTATGGCAGTTTTGTCCTGATGGGAGTAGATCCAGAGCAGCTGTTCGATATTGTCCATCGGGCTAATATGGGCAAAATTTTCCCGGACGGGAAGGCTCACTTTGACCCCGTCACCCATAAAATCCTCAAACCAGATGATTGGGAAGAAAAATACGCTCCCGAAGGAGCTATCAAAGAAGAACTGGAACAACAGATTCAGGCCTACCAGCGTACCTTAGAGCAGAAAGAAGAAAACTAGAGCAGTCATCTGCTCTAGTTTTTATAAAGTCTTTTCTGGGTCTCTGACCACCAGCAAGTCAACCTTGGCGTGGCGCAAGATATATTCAGATGAAGAGCCGACTAGTAGCCGTTCAAAGGCATTGAGACCGGTAGCACCGACCATGATTAGATCTACCTTGTGCTCTTCTGGGATATCTGTTGCCAAGAGAGTCTTGGGATTGCCCATCTCAATGACAATGTCAACATACTTGATACCGGATTTTTGAGCCTTTTCTTTCAACTCTGCTGTCAGCTTTTTAGCATCTTCCTGTAAGTCCTCGTAGACATCTGCATCAAAGGTTGAGACACTTTGCAAAGCCCGGGTGTCAATGACGTGGGCGATGGTGAGGCGAGAGCCGTTTCTGAGAGCCACGTTAACGCCCTTTTCAAAGGCTAGTTCGGATTCGTGAGAACCATCCACAGCAACCATAATGTTTTCATATTTCTGAGTCATAGAGCTACCTCCTCTAAAATGCTCGGCAAAGGACGTCGCATCATTCACAGAATAATTGGGCTGATCAAAAATCAATCAGTCCATAACGTCCGAGTGATTTGCAACTATTTTCTTGTTTCTATTGTAACCCTTTTCAGAAAAAAAGTAAAGATAAAATGGAAATGCTATCAGAAAATTGCAAGCAGAAAAAGATTCCTTTACTTTGAGGGGTTAGAAAAGGAATAGTGCTCTTTATCTTATAAATCGCTTCATAATCGCGTGAAAAGTGAGCTTATTTTTTTGTTGTCAATCGCTTTTTCTGGTGGTATAATGATAACATTCTGATGAATAGAGGAAAAATAAGAATGAAAGAATTTGACAAGTCCAGCAAGCTGGAACATGTTGCCTATGATATTCGTGGTCCGGTTTTGGACGAAGCTATGCGCATGCGGGCCAATGGCGAAAAGATTCTCCGCCTTAATACAGGGAATCCGGCTGAATTTGGTTTTACCGCTCCAGATGAGGTCATTCATGATTTGATTATGAATGCACGTGACAGTGAAGGTTACTCTGACTCCAAGGGAATTTTTTCAGCCCGTAAGGCTATCATGCAGTACTGCCAGCTTAAGAATTTTCCTAATGTAGATATTGATGATATTTATCTGGGAAATGGCGTCAGCGAGCTGATTGTCATGTCCATGCAGGGCTTGCTGGATGATGGGGACGAGGTGCTGGTGCCAATGCCAGACTACCCACTCTGGACGGCTGCAGTCAGTCTGGCTGGTGGGAATGCTGTTCACTATGTTTGTGATGAGCAGGCAGAATGGTATCCAGATATTGACGATATTAAGTCAAAAATCACATCTAATACCAAGGCTATCATTATCATTAACCCTAACAATCCAACGGGAGCGCTTTATCCTAAGGAACTGCTGCTGGAGATTGTGGAAATTGCTCGCCAAAATAATCTCATTATCTTTGCGGATGAAATTTATGACCGCATGGTGATGGACGGCAATGTCCATACGTCTGTGGCTAGTCTGGCTCCTGATATCTTCTGTGTCAGTATGAATGGTCTTTCTAAGTCGCACCGAATCGCAGGCTTCCGTGTTGGCTGGATGGTATTATCTGGACCTAAGCACCATGTTAAGGGGTATATCGAAGGGTTAAACATGCTCTCCAACATGCGCCTGTGCTCCAATGTCTTGGCTCAGCAAGTCGTCCAAACCTCACTTGGCGGTCATCAATCTGTGGATGAACTGCTTTTGCCAGGTGGTCGTATCTATGAACAGCGTAATTTCATCTATCAGGCTATTCAGGACATCCCGGGACTGTCAGCTGTAAAACCTAAAGCTGGTCTCTATATTTTCCCGAAAATTGACCGGAACATGTATCACATCGACGATGATGAGCAGTTTGTGCTCAATTTCCTCAAGCAGGAAAAAGTCCTTCTCGTCCATGGACGAGGCTTTAACTGGAAGGATCCAGATCATTTCCGCATCGTTTATCTGCCTCGAGTAGATGAGCTAGCTCAAATCCAAGAAAAAATGACGCGCTTCTTGCGCCAATATCGCCGTTAATAAGCGGATGTTACAAAAAGGCTGGAAAATATTCCGGCCTTTTTCTTATCAATCTTACATATTTTTTAGTTTAATGCCTGTCTTTGAATTGAAAAAATAAAAATCAAGATGCTCTGGAAAACGAATTTGAGGTAGATTAGTAAAAATTATAGGCGGCTTTACCGACATTTTTTAGGAATTTGTCCAACATTTTTTATGCATCTGTCCAAAAATGCTTAAAAAAATGTGTTAGCGTCTTCCTTCCAGAAGACAAACATGATAGAATGTGTTTGTCAATGTTTTTAACAATGATGAAAAAGTGGAGGAGATTATATTGACAATGAAAAAGACACTTAGTGCTTTTTCTGTCAGTGCAGCGGCATTGTCTTTGGTGCTCGCAGAAGGAGTTCAGGCTGATCAATTAGTTGATAATCAGTCTTATTCTGATGCGCCCGTTAGTCAAAGCCAACCACAGGCAGAAAACACACAAAAGGATGAATCTGTTTCGAAAGAACAGGTAGATGCTGCTCAGGCTCTTGTACAAGAAGCCGACAGCAATGTTGCACAAGGGAAAGCTGATTTGGCTCAAGCTCAAGCAAATACTGCTGCGGCTCAAAGTCAGGTCGAGCAAGCACAAGCTGAAGCTAACCGGGCACAGGAGGCAGCTGATAAAGCTGGTCCGGAAGCTATTGAAACAGCTAAGCAAGAAGAGAGCAATCAAAAAGCTCAAGTGGACAGCAACAAGTCAGAACTGGCTAAAGCTGACCAAGCAACTAAGACGGCTGAAGCTGAGCGCGATGCCCAGGCAGCCAAGACTAAAGAAGCTCAAGAGCAAGCGAAAACTCAAGAAAGACGTCTTGCTAAAGCTCAAAATGACGTGAAGGAAGCTCAGGCCAACCTAAGTGGGGACGCTACAGCTAAAGCAGAAAAAAATGTGAAAGCAGCCCAAGACAAGGTGGCAGCTGACCAGTCTGCTGTTGAAACAGCTCAAGCAAAAGTAGCTACAGCTCGTCAGACTGACAGTCAGAAGCAGGCTGAGGTTGCAAAAGCTCAGACCAACCAGACTCAGGCTAAGACGGCTCGTGATGCTTCTCAGAAGAACTTGCAGGACAAAACTGCTGCAGCTGAGAAGACCCAGTCAGATCTGAACCAAGCTCAACAAGCTTTGCAAAAGGCTCAAGCTGGAAAAATTACTACTGAAGCTTCTAGTAATAAAAACCGTGTGTCAATGACTCCGGAATACATTGCAGCCTTGAGAGAGCTAATCGCACCGAATTTATCAGAGCAAAAAACTAATGAGATTCAAAATAGACTGGCTGCACTTAATGCCAGTGCTAAGGCTCTCAATCGTTATGTAGCAGATCCTACAGATAGCAAAGCTTTGATTGATACCAACAATATTCCACAGAATGTTCGTCAGGAACTTTCACAGTTTGCTTCAGAACTCATCAACCAGCTGCGTGCTCAGATGGGAACTGGTGAAGTGGTTGTGACACCGTCTTCAATTGATTTCGCTGATAAGGTGGCAACAGAATACCGCAAAGACAACTGGAACTGGGATTTGATGGAGGAATACCATCACGATGCTCGAGGAATTAACCGCGTAGCGCGTGAATATGGTTTGATGACCACAAGTGCTGAGCAGGAGAGCAAAGGTCTCCAGTACTATGAAAACGCTTATATCTGGAGAGAAAATGCTAGTCAAATGAGTGTGGCTGAAATGAAGAGACGGGTCTATGATTCTGTTGTTGAATTCATGTTTAATGGCTACGAATGGCTGCATGCTACATCTATCTCTGGTCTCAATACTGGTCGCCAGAAAAACTATCTGGGAGTTGATTTCTCAATGGAAGGCGACATCACTATGGCTCATTTCACCATGGTGTCAGAAGATCAGATTAAATATGCTAGCAAAAAGAACTTCAATGCCAGCCCTATTACAGGAAAAGCTCCAACAGCAAAAGTAGATCCGCAGGAAGTAGCCAAGGCTCAAACAGCCTATGATGCCGCCTTCAAGGCCAATCAACTGGCTCTGGCATCTAAGGGAGTTGCCCAATCTACTTATAATCGGAGAGCTGCAGCTTTAGAGCAAGCCAACCAGCAACTTGCTCAGGCGCAAGCTCAAGCAGGTGAGTCAGCAACTGCTCAGGCTCAAGCAGCTCTTGCAGCAGTTCAAGAGAAGCTGGCAGCAGATCAAGCAGCTTTGGCAGCAGCACAAGCGGCTCTGCAAAACTCAAACTTGGATGACAAGACTAAAGCGGACAAATTAACTCAGGCTCAAGAAGCTCTGACTGCTGTTCAAGCAACAGTTGCCGCAGCTCAAGAAGCTCTAAAAACTGAATCAGATAAGTTGGCTCAGCTAGAAGCAGTTTTGAATGCAGCAAAAGAAAGAAAGACTAACCTTGAAAAAGCTGTTACAGATGCTGAAGCAGCTTTGCAAAAGGCTAAAGAGTCATTGTCAAATCTTGAAAATGCAGAAGGAAACTTGGAACAAGCTAAAAGCAAGTTAGCTGTAGCTCAGGCAGCTTACCAAGCGGCTCTTACAGCTCAAACAGATCAAGAAGCAAAAGTAGCAGTTTTAACTGCAGTTCAAGCACAAGCTAAGGCGACATACGACTTGCTAGCTCAAACTTATGCAGAACAAAATAAGGAAGAAGATATTCGTTATTACCAGTCTGTTTTGGCTCACACAGAGGAGCGCTTCGCTCGCTCTCCGATTACTGGACAAGCAGGAGCTACTCAGCATACGACTGTTTCAACTACTGGAACTGGAACTGCTGGAAGTACTAGTCCTATCAGCCATAAACAGGCGGCTACCTCAGGTCATGTCTTGCCTAAGACAGGGGAAAACTCTTCTTGGCTTCTTCTAGCAGGCCAAATGCTTCTGCTCATGGCTATGAAATTGTTCTACAAGAAACGTTCTCTTGATTAGAAAGAACAAAAGCAATCAAAAACAGTCAAATTCTTGACTGTTTTTTGTTTAATATAACTTGACATATCAAGTCATATACTTGAAAAATTCTTTATTTTATCGAATTGTATGTAATTGTTTTTCAATAAAAAATTTTCAGATAATTATTGAAATTTTACTGCTTTTATGTTACAATGAAGCTAATAAATATGAGGTAAAAACATGGCCAATTTACTAGAAAAAACACGAAAAATTACGTCTATTTTGAAGCGCTCGGAGGAGCAGATGCAGGAAGAACTGCCCTACAATGCTATTACGCGTCAGTTGGCTGATATTATCCACTGCAATGCCTGCATTATCAACAGCAAGGGTCGTCTTTTAGGCTATTTCATGCGCTACAAGACCAATAATGACCGTGTGGAAGCTTTTTTCCAGGATAAGAATTTCCCAGAGGAATACGTTCACGAAGCTAATCTGGTCTATGAAACAGAGGCTAATCTGCCGGTTGCACATGATTTGACGATTTTCCCAGTGGAGACCAAGGATGAGTTTCCGGATGGGCTGACCACCATTGCTCCTATTCATGTGTCAGGGATTCGTCTGGGTTCATTGATTATCTGGCGCAATGACAAGGAATTTGCGGACGATGATCTGATTTTGATTGAGATTGCCAGCACAGTGGTTGGTATCCAGCTGCTTAACTTCCAGCGGGAAGAGGATGAGAAAAATATCCGCCGCCGGACAGCAGTGACCATGGCAGTCAATACCCTGTCTTACTCAGAACTGAGAGCTGTTTCAGCTATTCTGGGCGAGCTGAATGGCAATGAAGGCCAGCTGACAGCATCTGTCATTGCAGACCGCATCGGCATTACCCGCTCAGTGATTGTTAATGCCTTGCGCAAGCTGGAAAGTGCTGGGATTATTGAAAGCCGCTCACTGGGAATGAAGGGAACTTATCTGAAAGTCCTGATTCCGGATGTCTTTGATGAAATTAAAAAGAGGGACTACTAATGGCTAAAGCACTGATTTCTATTGATTATACAGTTGATTTTGTCGCAGATGAGGGCAAGTTGACAGCAGGAGCGCCAGCTCAGGCGATTTCTGAAGCCATTGCTCAAGTAACAAAGTCGGCTTTTGACCGAGGAGATTATATCTTCTTTGCTATTGATGCCCATGATGAGAATGATGCCTTTCACCCTGAGAGCAAGCTGTTCCCGCCTCATAACATAAAAGGGACTAGCGGTCGCAATCTTTATGGTCCTTTGGCTGATTTTTATGAGAAGCATCAAGCAGACTCTCGGATCTTTTGGATGGATAAGCGTCATTATTCTGCTTTTTCCGGTACAGATTTAGATATTCGATTGCGAGAAAGAAAGGTAGATACAGTCATTTTGACTGGAGTCTTGACGGATATTTGCGTCTTGCATACAGCGATTGATGCCTATAATCTTGGTTATCAGATTCAGGTGGTAGAACCGGCAGTGGCTTCTCTGTCAGAGGAAAATCACAAATTTGCCTTAAACCACTTGCAAAATGTCCTGGGTTCGACTATAATAGATACAATTTAAGAGTAAAAGAGAAGCAGAGTAGGCTTGCTGACTTGTACAGAGAGTGCTGATAGCTGAGAGCAGCACCAAGAAAGCAAAAACCGAAGAACATGTTTCGTAATCTTTTGTGTGATTAAGCACAAACGTCGCTCACGTTACGAGCTCAGAGGCTGCCTTTTAGGGCAGCGAATAACAGTGGTACCACGGCTTTCGTCTGTTTTAGAGACGAAAGCTTTTTATTTTGCAGTAGGTCAGGTGAAGACGATGGAAAACTGCGGTAAATATCCTGAACAACAGGGCGGAGCTACAAATTGATTTGAGAGGGAAAGAACATGAAAGAAATTTTTATCGGAAATTATGGTTTAGAGCAGGTCGGACAGACCATGACCGCAACTGGCTGGGTGGCCAATATCCGTAATCACGGCAAACTGGCCTTTATTGAATTGCGGGATCGCGAAGGCTTGCTTCAGGTCTTTGTCGGCGGTGAGATTAAAGATTTTGCTAAGCTGGAAGACATTGGCAAAGAGGATGTCATTGCAGTGACGGGGCAAGTAGTTCAGCGGGAAGAGCGCTTTGTCAATAAGTCCATCAAGTCTGGTCAGGTTGAGCTGAGGGCTGAAAAGATTGAGGTTATTGCTAGCAGCAAGGCCCTGCCTTTTGAGCTGGACCAGCATGCCCATACAGGGGAAGAACTGCGTCAGAAATACCGCTACCTGGACTTGCGCCGTGAGAAGATGACACAGAACCTTAAACTTCGTCATCAGGTCACCTCAACCATTCGGGAATATTTGAACAGTTTGGACTTTTTGGAAGTCGAGACACCATATCTGACTAAGTCAACTCCTGAAGGAGCTAGGGATTTCTTGGTGCCTAGTCGGGTCTTTAAAAATCAATTCTACGCGCTGCCGCAGAGCCCTCAGATGCTCAAGCAGTTACTGATGGGAGCTGGCCTTGAGCGTTATTATCAGATTGTTCGTTGTTTCCGTGACGAAGACTTGCGAGGCGACCGTCAGCCAGAGTTTACCCAGGTGGACTTGGAGCTGAGTTTTGCCAGCGAGGAAGAAATCCGAGCTCTGGTTGAAGCTATGCTCAAGGCTGTCGTCAAGAAAACTCACGGTTTAGAGTTGACAGAAGCTTTTCCGACTATCAGTTATGAAGAGGCTATGAGCCGCTTCGGCTCTGATAAGCCGGATACGCGCTTTGGTCTGGAGCTAAAGAATTTGACGGATTTGTGCCAGTCCAATGACTCGCTTCTCATCAAGAAAGCCTTGGATAGCCAAGAGGAAGTGATGGGAATCTGTGTGCCAGATGCAGCTAGTGCTTTTAGCAAGAAACAGCTCAGTCATTTTTATCAAGAAATGAAGGAATTTGGCTGCAGTCGTTTGGCCAGTCTCAAGGTTGAAGATGGCCAGTTGGTTGGGGATTTGGCTAGCACCTTTGAAACTGAAAGTCAGGAGTTGCTGGCACGTTTTGAGGCCAAAGATGGAGATCTCATCCTGCTAGTCATGGCCAAGAAGCGTCGGGCTCAGGAAGCTTTGGGACATCTGCGCATAGAAGTCGCAAAAGCTTTGGATTTGATTGACCCAAGCCAGCTTCATTTCCTCTGGGTTGTGGATTGGCCGCTGCTGGAGTGGAATGAAGAACAAAACCGCTATCAAGCAATGCACCATCCTTTCACACAGGGAATTTTTGAAGAGGGACAGGAGCCAGATCAATTCCGAAGCCACGCTTACGACATCGTCTTAAACGGCTATGAGATTGGAGGAGGGAGTCTGCGGATTCATGATCGGAAGGCTCAGGAAGCGATGTTTGAGCTGCTGGGCATGAGTAAGGAAGACTATGAGCGAGACTTTGGTTTCTTCCTAGAAGCCTTGGAATACGGCTTCCCACCACACGGCGGCTTGGCTCTAGGCTTAGATCGCTTGGTTATGATTTTGGCTGGGGAAGAAAATATCCGTCAAGTTATCGCTTTTCCGAAAAATGGTACTGGCTTTGACCCTATGCTGGAAAGTCCGAGTTTGGTTGACCCAAGCCAGCTCAAAGAACTGCATTTGGAATTGAAGAATTAGCCTGAAATATGGTAAAATGAAATGATGCGAATTCCTGAAGAATGGCAGGAAGAAGCTGAAGAAAAGAGCTAGTGGATGGCAAATAAATCAGAGTTCCTAGCTTGTCAAAGTAAAGGTGAGCTGAAGCTTGGAAATATAGATGTCATCTAGAAATTCTTATTTTCAGTCGCTAAAGCTCACATATCTTATGAAAGGAATCAGAGATGAAGATTACTCAAGAAGAAGTAAGTCACGTAGCAAAGTTGTCAAAACTGGCTTTTTCACCAGAAGAAACTGCTGAGTTTGCGACGACCTTAACCAAGATTGTTGACATGGTCGAATTGCTCAATGAAGTGGACACGGAGGGTGTGCCTTTCACTTCTAATGTAGCTGCTAATATCAACTATATGCGAGAAGATGTGGCTCAGCCAGGCTGGAACCGGGAAGAGCTTTTCCAAAATGTACCTGAAAAAGAGCGGGGCTACATCAAAGTGCCTGCCATCCTAGATGACGGAGGAGATGCCTAATGACTTTTAATCACAAGACCATTGGAGAGTTGCATGATTTGCTGGTCAGGAAAGAAATTTCTGCGGTAGAGTTAACTCAAGCAACTTTGGCAGACATTAAAGAACGTGAAGCGGCTGTGGACAGCTTCATTACTGTCAGCGAAGAGGAGGCTTTGGCTCAGGCTGCGGCTCTAGACGCCAAGGGCATTGATGCGGACAATCTTATGAGCGGAATTCCGCTGGCAGTTAAGGACAATATCTCAACCAAGGGAATCTTAACGACGGCTGCCTCCAAGATACTCTATAATTACAAGCCGATTTTCGATGCGACCAGCGTGGATAAGCTTTACGGTAAGGACATGATTATCGTTGGTAAGACCAACATGGACGAGTTCGCCATGGGTGGCTCCAGCGAAAACTCTTACTTTAAGACGACTAAGAATGCTTGGGACAGCAGCAAGGTTCCTGGTGGATCATCTGGTGGTTCAGCGACAGCTGTTGCCTCTGGTCAGGTTCGTCTGTCACTGGGGTCAGATACGGGTGGCTCCATTCGTCAGCCCGCTTCCTTTAACGGTGTAGTCGGCCTCAAGCCAACCTACGGTCGGGTTTCGCGTTTTGGTCTCATTGCTTTTGGTTCTTCCTTAGACCAGATTGGGCCTTTCTCTCAGACGGTTAAGGAAAATGCGCAGCTTCTGAATGTTATTTCTGGTAATGATCCTAAGGATTCTACATCATCACAAGAGGCAGTGCCAGACTTTACCAGCAAGATTGGCCAAGACATCAAGGGGATGAAGATTGCCCTGCCTAAGGAATACATGGGTGAGGGAATTGACAGCAAGGTCAAGGAAACGATTCTGGCAGCGGCGAAGCACTTGGAAAGTCTAGGAGCCATCGTTGAAGAAGTTAGCCTGCCTCACAGCAAGTACGGCGTGGCTGTTTACTATATCATTGCTTCCTCTGAAGCCAGCTCTAACCTGCAGCGTTTTGATGGTATTCGCTATGGTTACCGCGCAGAAGGCATTGAAAATCTAGAAGATGTCTATGTCAAATCTCGCAGTGAAGGCTTTGGTGAAGAGGTGAAACGCCGCATCATGCTGGGAACTTTCAGTTTGTCATCTGGTTACTACGATGCTTACTTCAAGAAAGCTGGTCAGGTTCGGACCTTGATTATGCAAGATTTTGCCAAGGTATTTGAAAAATATGACTTGATCTTAGGTCCAACCGCACCAACGGTTGCATATGACTTGGGCAGTCAAAACCAAGATCCAGTGGCTATGTATCTGGCTGACCTTTTGACCATTCCAGTCAATCTGGCTGGCCTACCGGGCATTTCAATCCCAGCTGGCTTTGCAGATGGTCTTCCTGTCGGCCTGCAGTTGATTGGTAACCACTTCGATGAAGCGACTATCTATCAGGCAGCCGCAGCATTTGAAGCAACGACTGACTACCACAAACAGCAGCCAGTTATCTTTGGAGGTGAAAAATAATGAACTTTGAAACAGTTATCGGACTGGAAGTCCATGTTGAATTGAAGACCAATTCAAAAATTTTCTCACCGGCTCCAGCTCACTTCGGTGAAGATCCAAATGCCAACACTAATATCATTGACTGGTCCTTCCCGGGTGTTCTGCCTGTTATGAACAAGGGTGTTATCGACTATGGTATCAAGGCTGCTCTGGCTTTGAACATGGATATTCACCAGAAGATGCACTTTGACCGCAAGAATTACTTCTATCCGGACAATCCCAAAGCCTATCAAATTTCTCAGTTTGATGAGCCGATTGGCTACAATGGCTGGATTGAGATTGAGCTAGAAGATGGCACGACCAAGAAAATCCGTATCGAGCGGGCCCACTTGGAAGAAGATGCCGGAAAGAATACCCATGGCAGCGATGGTTACTCTTATGTGGACCTCAACCGTCAAGGGGTGCCGCTGATTGAGATTGTATCGGAAGCAGATATGCGCAGTCCAGAAGAAGCTTATGCCTATCTGACTGCCCTCAAGGAAATCATCCAGTACACGGGTATTTCGGATGTCAAGATGGAAGAGGGCTCCATGCGGGTGGACGCCAATATTTCTATCCGTCCTTACGGACAGGAAGAGTTTGGTACTAAGACTGAGCTGAAAAACCTTAACTCCTTCAACTTTGTCCGTAAGGGTCTGGCATTTGAGGAAAAACGCCAGGCTGAAATCCTGCGCAGTGGTGGTCAAATCCGTCAGGAAACCCGTCGTTATGACGAAGCAACTGGCGAAACTCTGCTCATGCGGGTTAAGGAAGGTTCAGCGGACTACCGTTACTTCCCAGAGCCTGATCTGCCAATCTTTGAGATTGAGGATGCTTGGATTGAGCAAGTACGCAGTAGTCTGCCTGCCTTTCCAAAAGAGCGCCGGGCTAAGTATGTGGGCGACTACGGTCTGTCTGACTACGATGCCAAGCAGCTGACCGCGACCAAGGCTGTGTCAGACTTCTTTGAAGCAGCTGTTGCGGCAGGCGCTGACGCCAAGGCTGTCTCTAACTGGCTCCAAGGAGAAGTGGCTCAATACCTCAATGCCGAAGGCAAGACCATCTCTGAGATTGAGCTGACACCTGAGAACCTGACTGAAATGATTGCATTGATTTCAGACGGAACGATTTCTTCTAAGATTGCTAAGAAGGTCTTTGTCCATCTGGCTAAAAATGGTGGCTCTGCTAAAGAGTATGTACAAAAAGCAGGACTAATCCAAATCTCAGACCCTGTCCAGCTTCTTCCTATTATCCAAGAAGTATTTGCCAACAATGAAAAAGCCATCAATGACTATAAGGGTGGCAATAAGAATGCGGCCAAGTCACTGATTGGTCAGCTCATGAAGGCTACTAAGGGTCAAGCCAATCCACAAGTAGCACAAAAACTGCTCAATGAAGAGTTGGAGAAACTTTAAAAAAGATAGAAAACCAGCCTCAAGGCTGGTTTTCTATCTTTTCTTTTGCCATCGGTTGTGTTAAAATAATTAAAAAACAAAGGAGTCTTTTATGCCGGAAATTAAAATCAAACGCGAGACAGGTTTTGTAGGGATTATTGGAAAGTTTCCAATCTTTATCAATGATCAGAAAGTGGGCGCAATTAAGAATGGTGATGAGGCTGTTTTTCCTATTGAGGGAGAAGAAGCTGTTGTTCGTGTAGGAGCAGCTCCTATGAAAACCAAGCCAGTGACAGTTAAAGCAGGACAAACCTTGCTGATTGAAACAAATTTTACTAATTTTTCTATTTGTTTAGGAACTTTAGTGGTTGCTTTTCTATTTGGCGGATTGCTCCGTGCGATACTCTTGATTCTTTATATTGTTTTAATGTTTCTTTTTCCGTTTTACTCGGCTAGAATTGCAGAATAAGTCTATGACCAGCTGATGCTGGTTTTTTGTATGATTTTTTTTGAAAATGTAGCTAATCTTTTGACAAGATTTCTGAAAGGGTTTACAATTAAACTAACAAATTATAAAGCGAGGTATGTTTATGGCAAAAATGAATGCTGCGCGTTGGTATGGCGCTAAAGATGTGCGTATTGAAGAAGTGGATGTACCGGAAGTCAAACCGCATCAGGTTAAGATTGCGGTCAAGTATACAGGAATCTGTGGAACTGACTTACATGAATATCTGGACGGACCGATTTTTATTCCGACAGAAACAGAGCATGTCTACTCTGGCCAGAAAGCGCCTGTAACCTTGGGACATGAGTTTGCCGGGGAAATTGTTGAGGTCGGCAGTGCTGTGACACGAGTCAAGGTTGGCGATCGGGTGACAGTTGAGCCCATTTTGGCTAAGCATAATCTTGTCGGTGATTATAATCTGGACCCCAATCTAAACTTTGTCGGTTTGGCGGCAGACGGTGGTTTTGCCAAATACTGTGTTTTGGACGGAGACATTGTTCACAAAGTTCCAGACAGTCTTAGCTATGAGCAGGCAGCCTTGACAGAACCTGCTGCTGTGGCTGTTTACGCGGTCCGTCAGTCAGCTCTTAAGACGGGTGATACAGCGGTTGTCTTCGGTTTGGGACCAATCGGGCTCTTGATTATTGAGGCTTTGCGGGCAGCCGGTGCCTCTAAGATTTATGGAGTTGAATTATCTCCAGAACGCCAAGCCAAGGCAGAGGAGCTTGGGGCCATCATTGTGCGACCAGAAGAAGGAGAAGATGTGGTAGCTGCTATTCAGCGTTTAACTGGTGGTGGGGCAGATGTGTCTTATGAAGTGACTGGGGTGCCGGTTGTGCTGGGACAAGCTTTAGCTGCTGTCCACAAGGCCGGAGAATGTATGGTGGTTTCTATCTGGGAACGAGAAGCTAGCATCAACCCTAATGAATTTGCCATTCAAGAAAAATCGCTTAAGGGTATTATCGCCTATCGGCATATTTTCCCTAAGGTGCTGGAACTGATGGAGCAGGGTTATTTCTCTGCTGACAAGCTTGTGACCAAGAAGATTAAGCTAGAGGATATTGTGCAAGAAGGCTTTATCGAGCTGACTCAGGACAAGGCGCAGATCAAGATTTTGGTGTCGCCAGAATAAATCTTTGCTTAATCATGAGATGAAAATCAGTCAAAACTGGCTGATTTTTCTTTATGATTTGTGCTGTAATAAGCAAAGATATAGAAAAAGGTTTGGAATGTCAAAAGTTTTGAAAGGTTCATTTCATATTTTTCTGAAATTCGCTTTAAGCTGATTCCTTGTTTTCTTAGTTCATAGATTCGAACTTTATCCTCATAAGTTAGTTTCATTTAAAAACACCCCAAAAGTTAGATTTTTTCTGTCTAACTTTTGGGATGTGGTTCAATTCAACTTCTTTTTATTTAGAGACCATTTTCCAGAAAAAATCAATGATATAGGTCAATCCGTAGGTATAGATGACGAGGGTGATGGGCTTGCAGAGAAGGATAATTAGCATGTACTTTTTGAAAGTCATCTTAGTCAAGGCTGCCAGCATGCAGAGAAAGTCGGCTGGACTGATGGGCCAAATCATCATGAAAATAAAGAAGCGTTCAAAGCGGTTACCCTTATCCAGCCAGCCGATATATTTATCATAGGTGCGCTTGCTGACGACAGACTGGACAAAAGCTGGACCATAGATGCGAGCCAGGTGAAATATAATGGCGCATCCAATGACAATACCGATATAGTTATAAATGGTGCCGACGATATGGCCGTAGATGAAAACGCCAGCGACAGAGGTCAGGGCGCCAGGGATAATGGGCACGACCGTCTGTAGAATCTGCAGGAAGATAAAGAGGGGTGGGCCCCAAATCCCCGCCTGCTGGATAAAGGCTGAGAGAGTTTCCTTGGACTGGAGAATGCCTGCGAAATAGGCCCAAAGACAAAAGGCCACCGTTCCTAGAGCGCCAATAGCGGATGACCAGTTGATAATCTTTTGCAAAAGAGGGGAAACAGCCTGCATCTGCCTGTTTTTTTCTGCCATACAAACCTCCAGAACATTTATACTATCACCACTATAATATCATCTTTTTTCCTTTTTGTAACCCTTGAGGCTGAAGGTGCCAAAAAGCCTGAAAGATGATATAATGATGTAATTAGTAAAGCATAAGTTTTCAAATAATCGTTCAAAATCAATGAAAAATATGTAAGAGGAGAGCCTACAGTGGGAGAATATCTAAATTTATATCATCAAAAATTGTGGGAGATTGCATATGATAATCTCATAAGAGTATTTTCCCACCCTCATACAATTATTCTCTTTGTATTATTTTTAATTATTTGTTCCTTAATTTGTTTCTTATTTTTCGGAAAAACACGTACTTTACTATTTGTAGTTAGTTATTTCTTCTTGTTCCTTTTGGGAGGAGTCGCAGAGTATGTGAATAGCTATAGCAAAATTATGAATCCATCTTCTCCATACAACAATTCTTTTAGCATTGCTTCATTAAGACATGAAACCGTTCTTCCGATGCTTGAGCATGTAGATGAGATTCCCCTAGCTAGTGTCGATGGAGAGCTCAAGAGAGAAGATATTATATTGTTTGCAGTGTCGAATCCTACCTACTACGATGGTCTTTTTAATGATATAGCAATGTTATTAACCGGTGAGTATAAAATAGGAAAAGATTTTCTAGTTGCATTAGTAGGCTATGAAGAGAAAAATGGTGAATGGCAATCTGTTGATATTCGCATTGCCCCGGGTATTGAGGAGAAGGATTTTCAGAAATTTTCTAAGGTTCTTCACATTAAAAAAGGTGAAGCAGAGGGTGCTACCGGTATTATTCTCGATCTTCAAGAATTTTATGAATTAAAATTACGGAAAGAAAAAGATGGCCACTGGCCTAGACTGTGAGTATAAATTTTTGTTCCATTTAAAATGAAGCTTCCCGCTTGGGGAGCTATTTTTATTTGCTTGGAAAATAGAAAAGTGAACATCACCTAGCCACTCTAGAAGAAATAGGACCATGAGTGCCAAATAGCCCATTTTATGCTATAATAATGAGAATACGAATTTTTGGAGAGAGATGTGGCGATTGAAGATTATATGCCGGACTTTGCGGTTGAGGCAGTTTACGATTTGACAGTAGAGAGTTTGAAAAAACAGGGTATCAAAGCGGTTTTGGTGGATTTGGATAACACCTTGATTGCTTGGAATAATCCTGATGGGACCCCAGAGATGAAGAAGTGGCTCCATGATTTGCGGGACGCGGGCATTCGGATTATTGTGGTGTCCAATAATAACCAAAAACGGGTCAAGCGGGCTGTTGAAAAGTTTGAAATTGACTATGTCTACTGGGCCATGAAACCCTTCACTTGGGGAATTGACCGGGCGCTCAAGCTTTTTCATTTTGAAAAAAATGAAGTGGTCATGGTGGGCGACCAGCTCATGACGGATATTCGAGCTGCTCATCGGGCTGGGATTCGTTCGATTTTGGTCAAGCCGCTGGTCGAGCACGACTCTATCAAGACTCAGATCAATCGGGCGCGTGAACGCCGTGTGCTCAAGAAAATCAATGAAAAATACGGCCCAATTCAATACAAAAAAGGAATTTAAGCATGGAAGAACTTCTCTGTATCGGCTGCGGAGCCACTATTCAGACAGAAGATAAGGGCAAGCTAGGCTACACGCCTCAGTCAGCTCTAGAAAAAGGCTTGGAGACAGGCGAACTCTATTGCCAGCGTTGTTTCCGCCTGCGCCATTATAATGAAATCAGCGATGTCCAGCTGACGGATGATGACTTTCTGCGGCTTCTCCATGAGGTTGGAGATAGTGATGCTTTGGTCGTAAATGTTGTCGATATTTTTGACTTTAATGGCTCGGTTATTCCTGGCCTGCCTCGCTTTGTCGCTGGAAATGATGTTCTCTTGGTTGGGAATAAAAAGGACATTCTGCCTAAGTCGGTCAAGGATGGCAAGGTGACCCAATGGCTGACGGAGCGCGCTCACGAAGAAGGCCTGCGTCCAGTCGATGTGGTCTTGACCTCTGCTCAGAACAAGCAGGCAATCAAGGACTTGATTGACAAGATTGAGCACTGTCGTAAAGGGCGTGATGTTTATGTGGTCGGCGTGACCAATGTGGGCAAGTCCACTTTGATTAACGCCATTATTCAAGAAATCACGGGCGACAAGGATATTATTACGACTTCGCGCTTCCCGGGAACAACTCTGGATAAAATCGAGATTCCTTTGGCGGATGGCAGTCATATTTATGATACGCCGGGTATCATCCATCGTCACCAGATGGCTCACTATCTTTCTGCTAAGAATCTCAAATACGTCAGTCCCAAAAAGGAAATCAAACCCAAAACCTATCAGCTTAATCCTGAGCAAACCCTCTTTTTGGGTGGTTTAGGCCGTTTCGACTTTGTGGCGGGAGACAAGCAAGGCTTCACAGCTTATTTTGACAATGAGCTTAAGCTCCACCGGACCAAGTTGCAAGGTGCTAGTGGCTTTTATGACAAGCATGTCGGCAGTCTCTTGGTGCCACCGGTTGGCAAGGAAAAGGAAGAGTTTCCAGCTTTGGTCAAGCATGAATTTACTATCAAGGACAAGACGGATATCGTCTTCTCAGGTTTGGGCTGGATTCGCGTCAGTGGTCCTGCCCGAGTAGCTGGTTGGGCGCCAGAGGGTGTGGCGGTTGTCACTCGGAAAGCTATTATATAATACTCAAGAAACCAAGGGGAATAAATCTCCTTAAAATAAGGAAGGAAAAGGCCATGAACAGTGGGGAGCAAAGCGAATCCTAGCTGTCTCAAGCCTTATAGAAGAACATGACACTAACATCAAAACAACGGGCCTTTCTCAACAGTCAGGCACATAGTCTCAAACCTATCATTCAGATTGGAAAAAATGGACTCAATGACCAAATCAAAACCAGCGTTCGTCAAGCACTGGATGCGCGCGAGTTGATTAAGGTTACGCTCTTGCAGAATACGGATGAGAATATCCACGAGGTCGCAGAGATTCTGGAAGAAGAAATCGGAGTGGATACGGTGCAGAAGATTGGCCGGATCTTGATTCTCTACAAGCAGTCCAGCAAAAAGGAAAATCGCAAACTCTCTGTCAAAGTCAAGCAAATTTAAGGAAAAATTTCTGTGGAGATGTCAGCCTATGGCTATTGAATTACTGACCCCCTTTACCAAGGTGGAATTAGAACCAGAAGTTAAAGATAAAAAACGCAAGCAGATTGGCATTTTAGGCGGGAATTTCAACCCTGTTCACAATGCTCATTTGGTCGTGGCGGATCAGGTCCGCCAACAGTTAGGCTTGGATCAGGTTCTGCTTATGCCAGAGTATGAGCCGCCCCATGTGGACAAGAAAGAGACCATCGATGAAAAGCATCGGCTGAAAATGCTGGAGTTAGCTATTGAGGGTATTGAAGGCCTAGGGATTGAAACCATTGAGCTGGAGCGCAAGGGAATTTCCTATACCTACGACACTATGAAGCTCCTGACAGAGCAACATCCCGATACGGACTATTACTTTATCATCGGTGCAGATATGGTGGACTATCTTCCTAAGTGGTACCGGATTGATGAGCTGGTTGAGCTGGTTCAATTTGTCGGTGTTCAGCGGCCGCGCTACAAGTCGGGAACTTCTTACCCTGTCATCTGGGTGGATGTGCCCCTTATGGATATTTCCTCCAGTATGGTGCGGGATTTTCTGGCTCAGGGACGGACTCCTAATTTCCTGCTGCCTCAGCCAGTCTTAGACTATATCGAGAAAGAAGGGCTTTACCTATGACCTATGAAAGCTATATCCGCATGAGCCGCGAGGCCTTGCTGGCTAAGATGGAAACAGTCATGCCCGAGAAGCGCCTGCGGCATTGTCTGGGTGTGGAAAAGGCTGCCCGAGAATTAGCGGAGCGCTTCGGTCTTGACGTCGAAAAAGCGGGTCTGGCAGGACTTCTACACGATTATGCCAAGAAGGTTTCAGATGAGGATTTTCTGACCTTGATTGACAAATACCAGCTGGATCCTGACCTGAAAAACTGGGGCAACAATGTCTGGCATGGAATGGTGGGCATTTACAAGATTCAGGAAGACTTGGGAGTGAAAGATACTGAGATTCTGCGAGCCATCGAGGTTCATACAGTGGGCAGTGGTACCATGTCTGAGCTGGACAAGGTGGTCTACGTAGCTGACTACATTGAGCACAACCGGGACTTTCCAGGAGTGGACAAGGCCAGAGAGCTGGCTCAGCGGTCGCTCAATCAAGCTGTGGCCTATGAAACAGCAAGGACTGTGGAGCATCTAGCCCATAAGGGAATGCCCATCTATCCGCAGACCTTGGAGACCTACAATGCCTTTGTAGGATATTTGAAGGAAATAGAAGAATGAAAACAGCTCTAATCATTATAGATGTACAAAATATCTTAGTGGAGACAGGTTTTCAGTCTGATAAAATGATGGATAAAATTTCCTTTCTGCAGCATCAGGCTAGGAGTAAAGGTGTCGAAATTATCTATATTCAGCATATGGAAAATCCAGAAGACAATGCATTGGAAGATTGGCAGTTGTCTCCTCTCTTGAATCGAAAGTCAGATGAAAAGGTCTTTCAGAAGAAGTATAATAGTATTTTTAAAGAGACAGGTTTGAAAGATTACTTGGATAAAGAAGATATTGGTCGTCTAGTTTTATGTGGAATGCAGACGGAATATTGTGTAGATGCATCAGTTAAAGTTGGATTTGAATTTGATTATAAACTTGTCATTCCAGAAGGTGCTTTTACAACTTTTGATGGAGAAGACGCTTCGGCAGAAAAAATAAATACTTTTTACCAAAAAATTTGGGACGGACGTTTTGCGGATGTTCTAGACTACAAAAACATTTTTAATTAAAGAGGAACTATGAAAGAACAAGAATTATTGGAACTGGTCGTGAAAGCGGCTGATGAAAAGCGTGCAGAAGATATTGTGGCTTTGGACTTGCAAGGTCTGACAACTGTGACAGATTACTTTGTTATTGTCAGCTCGATGAACAGTCGTCAGCTGGATGCGGTAGCTGAAAATATCCGTGAGAAAGCTGCTGCGGCTGGCGTTTCTGCTGGTCATGTTGAGGGAGACGCAGCTGGTGGCTGGGTTCTCTTAGACTTAGGCGGCGTGGTCGTCCATGTCTTTTCTGAGGAAATGCGGGCGCATTACAATCTGGAAAAGTTATGGCATGAAGCAACTGGTGTGGATGTTGCAGCCTTATTAGAAGAAAAAAACAAGTGATTTTTTGCCTTTAGGCAGAAAGCAGAATTTAGCTCAGTCAGCCTGCTGGCTGGGCTATTTTTGAAAGGAAAAGTATGGCAACTTATGAAACCTTCGCGTCGGTTTACGATGCGATTATGGATGATTCTTTGTATGAGAAGTGGACGGATTTCAGTCTGCGTCATTTTCCCAAGGATAAGAAAAGGCTGCTGGAACTGGCCTGTGGTACGGGCATTCAGTCCATTTATTTTAAGCAAGCTGGTTTTGATGTGACGGGGCTGGATCTGAGTCAGGAAATGCTGGATTTAGCAGAGAAGCGCAGCAGAGAGGCCGGTTTGGACATTCCCTTTATCCAGGGCAATATGCTGGATTTGAGTGATGTCGGTCAGTTTGACTTAGTGACTTGCTATTCGGACTCGATTTGCTATATGGAGGACGAAGTGGATGTCGGTCAGGTCTTCACTCAAGTTTACCAGCATCTAAATGAGGGCGGTCGTTTTATCTTTGATGTGCACTCAATTTACCAGATTGACGAGGTTTTTCCTGGCTATTCCTATCACGAAAATGCTGAAACCTTTGCTATGGTCTGGGATTCCTATGCGGACGAACCGCCTCATTCCATCGTGCATGAGCTGACCTTCTTTGTCCAAGACGAAGATGGGCGTTTCACGCGCCATGATGAGGTGCATGAGGAGCGGACCTATGAGATTCTGACCTATGATATCTTGCTTGAGCAGGCTGGCTTTAAGAATGTCAAGGTTTACGCGGACTTTGAGGACAAGGAGCCAACAAACAAGAGCGCTCGCTGGTTCTTTGTAGCGGAGAAATAAAACCTAGCAATATGTTTTGAGGAGTTGAATTTGGAAAATAAACAGACTTTAATTTTTATAAAACAGAAAAATCGGACAGATGATGTTTTATCAATTAAGCCGGGAATAGAGGGCAAAATTAAGGTGAGGTATACAAATAATAAAGAATATTACTATAACAAAGAAGATGTTGAAGAATATCAATTTTTGGAAAAATTACCTGTAGAAAATTATCAATTTAGCCGCTCAGGATGTGGCGCCTATAATAATGTTATCTCTGTTGAAAAATACTCATATTTAGAAAAAAATAAAATAAAAGTTTGTTTTGAACATGACAAGAACGTTATTTTAAATCAAGAGAATTTAAAAATAGAACAATCCGCCTTATTTGAAAAAAAGGCTAATGATGTCTTTGAGTATCTTAAAAAACTTGCCAATTTAAATAATATAAAATCTGATGATGGTAGTTCTCTCTTAGGTAAGAATTATGAAAGAGTTACTTTTGTTTCACAACAATCTGTCTTACATCGTTTCCTATCAGCTTCAAGTACAAAATCTGAATCGGAATCTAAATCTGATGATCAAAGTCTAATATTTCCTTTCGGTTGTAATAATAGTCAACTCATTGCGACGGAAAGAGCTTTGAAAAATCAAATTAGCTTCATTGAGGGACCTCCCGGAACAGGAAAAACTCAAACAATTTTAAATATTTTGTCGAATATTATTTACAGAAATCAGACAGCTTTAGTGGTGTCAAATAATAATTCTGCAATTGCTAATATTAAAGAGAAATTATCTCAACCAGAGATAGCTTTAGATTTTTTGACAGCTACACTGGGCAGTAAAAAAAATAAAGAAAAATTTTTAAAAAATCAATCTTCTCATTATCCTAATTATTTACCAGATATTCTTGAAAATAAAGAAAGAAATCTAAAGTTTGAACTGGTTAAAAAGGCTTTTTCGCTAAAAGAAGAAATAGCAAATATAAAATCACAGATCTCTTTTATTGAGATAGAATATCAACATTTTCAAGATTACATGTCTGATAAGGATCTCTTTGAAGTAGATTTATCAAAGTTATCTCCAAAAGTTCTTTTGGATTTATTGTTAGAGTGTGAAAAAATTTTTGAAAAAAATAGAAAAATCGGTTTTATATTTAAAATAAAAAGTATTTTTAAATATAAAATAAGGAATTTTAGTTTTTATAAGCAAAATCCAGATTTTTTAGCTGCAACGATTCAGAAGAAATTCTATGAGACTGAGTTGGAAAAACTTAATAAAAAGTTATCAAAACTCGAAAATGATTATAAAACGAATTTGGGCGATGAATATATAGCCAATATGATAGAATATTCAAAATCTATTTTGAAAAGTGCTTTGTTAGAAAAATATATTCCTGGGGCGCCTCGGAAAGTAAATAATACAGATAACTCTGCAAAGAATAGGCTAAATTTTTCTAAAAAAATTTTAAAAGATTATCCTATAATCTTAAGTACAACATTTTCTGCCAGAAACTGTGTAGCTGATTCTATGTTGTACGACTATTTAATTATTGATGAAGCCTCACAAGTCGATATTGCTACAGGAGCATTAGCTTTATCATGTGCTAAAAATGTAGTAATTGTTGGAGATCTTAAGCAATTACCAAATATTGTTACAAGGGAAGCAAAAGAAAAGTCAGAATGTTTACGAAAGGATTTGAAGATAAAACCTATATATAGCTTTAAAAAGAGCCTTTTGGAAGTAATGGTAGAATTATTTCCTGAAGAGCCAGCTACCTTATTGAAAGAGCATTATCGCTGTCATCCTAAAATTATTCAGTTTTGTAATCAAAAATTCTATAACGGGAAATTATGTATTATGACTAAAGATCATGGTGAGAAAGATGTGCTTATTGCTTATAAGTCTGTAGCGGGGAATCATGCACGCCAGCACTCAAATCAGAGAGAAATTGATATCATAAAAAAAGAGGTGATTGATTATTATCTATTAGATAATAATACTACAGGAATTATTGCTCCATATCGTAATCAGATTGAGTTGTCTCAAAATCAACTGGAGGAATATATTAGTGAAACTGTACATAAATTTCAAGGTAGAGAATGTGAAACAATAATCCTTTCTACAGTAGATAATCAAATAACACATTTTACTGATGATCCCCACCTATTGAATGTGGCTGTTTCAAGAGCTAAAAATCGACTTATTTTAGTTACTTCTGGTAATAAACAAAAATCAAATATGAATATAACAGATTTAATAGACTATATTGCATATCAAAATTGTGATATCAAAGACAGTATGGTTAGATCAGTATTTGATTATCTGTATAAACAATATGAAGAACGTAGACTAAATTATTTTAAAAATCGGAGCAAACATTCAAAATATGATTCAGAAAATTTGATGTTTGAATTACTAAAAGAAATTCTTACTTCATATTCAGAGCTTGACTTTATCACACAGTACCGATTAAAACATTTGATAAAAGATTTTTCATTGCTGTCATCTGATGAAGCAACATTTGTTAATCAGAGTCGAACCAGTGTAGATTTCCTGATATTTAATAAGGTTACAAAAGTTCCAGTTCTAGCAATTGAAGTTGATGGAGTTAAGTATCATAATAATCCTGACCAAATGAAGCGAGATTCGATGAAAAATAATATTTTCAAAAATTATCAACTTCCTTTACTAAGGTTAGCAACAAATGGTAGCGGCGAAGAAGAAAAAATAAGGATTGCTTTGGCTGATTATAAATCAACTGACGAAATCATTCAGTCAAAAGATATGATTAACAATATTTAAATAGTAATAATTCTATATTCGAGGAGGAATTAATGCCTATCACCGGTATTATCGCAGAGTTTAATCCTTTTCATAATGGGCACAAATATCTGCTGGAGCAGGCTTCTGGTCTGAAAATTATCGCTATGAGTGGTAATTTTGTTCAGCGAGGGGAGCCGGCTATCGTGGACAAGTGGACTCGGGCACAGATGGCTTTGGAAGCTGGAGCGGATCTGGTCCTTGAGTTGCCTTTCTTAGTCAGCGTTCAGGCGGCAGACTTTTTCGCTAAGGGGGCAGTAGACATCTTAGAGAGGCTGGGCATCGAACTGCTGACTTTTGGGACCGAGGAAGTGCTGGATTATGAGAGTATTTCCAAGGTTTATGGTGAAAAGGCAGAGCAGATGGAGGCTTATCTGGCTGGACTGCCTGATTCCCTATCCTATCCTCAAAAGACCCAGGCTATGTGGCAGGAGTTTTCAGGGCTCAATTTTTCAGGCTCTACTCCCAATCATATCTTAGGCTTGGCCTATGCCAAGGCTGCGGCGGGAAAGGCTATAAAACTGTGTCCGATTCAACGTCAGGGAGCTGGCTACCATTCCTTATCAGCTAATCAAGAATTTGCCTCTGCAACTGCCCTTCGTCAGAAGTTGGATCAGCCAGACTTTATCAAAAAATTCACTCCAGCCCATCAATTGCTTGAAATGGCACCCAAGGTAACCTGGTCGGACCTCTTTCCTTATCTTCGATACCAGATAGTGACCTGTCCGGATTTAACGGACTTTTATCAGGTCAACCAGGAGTTGGCCGTTAGGATTAGAGAGGCCTTGAAAAACAGTGAGACTATAGAAGAGTTGGTTGAGCAGGTGGCGACCAAGCGCTATACCAAGGCTCGGGTTCGGCGTCTACTGACCTATATTCTGGTCGGAGCTAGACGAGAAGAAGTTCCATCAGGAATCCATATTTTAGGCTTTTCCGAGCAGGGGCGCCAGCATTTATCCAAGTTTAAGGGAAATGTTGAATTGGTCAGTCGTATCGGCAAGGAGCCATGGGATGGTCTAACCCAGCAGGCTGATAAGGTCTATCAACTAGGCAACTCTGCACTTAGGGAACAGAATTTTGGACGGGTTCCGATTATGAGAGACAAGTAAGGCTGAATGTTCAGCCTTTTTGCTTTGTTTGCGACTGTAAATAAAAAATGGTATAATAAACAAATAAATTTGTTTTCACTAAGGAGCATGATTTGCTTTTTAGCGGTTTGACTGTAGGTATGAAAGCTAGCATTCGGTCAATAAAACATTGCTGTGCTGATTGAATGCTTATCTTTCCTATCCATGTCTCAAAGGAGGAAGACTCATGAAATTCAAAAAGATTACCTTTATGGCACTTACAGCTTTACTGACGCTTAGTTTAGGTGCTTGTAGCTTGATTGGGCAGAAGCATTCTCAAAAGAATCAAGGTGGGACTGAGAATAGCTCCCGTGAGAGCCAGAAGAATACTTCTTCTGACGATATTGAAGAACTCTTGGAGAAAGCAGAAACTGCGAATGAAGATCTAACTTCAATGAAAATGAAGGTGAAATTATCTATCACTGTAGATGGTTCCAATAAAACTCAAACGATGAGCGGAGACCTTCTCTATGATAAAAGCACGGATGAACTGGCCAAGGGGCATTTAGTAATAGATGGAAAAGAGAGCGGTCAGGAGAGTTATCAAGAAGCGATTATGCCAGGTGGAGAGGATAAACTTTTGTATACTCGTTCTTCTAAAAATGGAACATGGACTAAGCAAGAAATGGGAAGCGGGGCAGATTATTATGTTCAGCCCGATTATTTCAAACTCATGGATGGCTTTTATCAAATGGCTGATGATGTCACTGTAAAGGAAAGCGGTGATGAATATGTCTTTAAATTAAGCAGTAAAAATGCTGACTTGCTGGGGCTCTTTGGTGAAGAATTCAAACTAGAGCTGACAGGTGTTACTCAGGCTGATATGGATAAAACGTTAGAAGTACGCTTGGATAAAAAGACCTTATTCTTAAAAGACTTTAAGCTAGGTCTATCTTATAAGGGTGAAGAAGGTAGTTTGGATGTTCAAACAGATACTCAATATTCTGACTGGAATAAGGTAGAGGAAGATGAGTTTAAAGCGCCTCAGTAAAGCATAAGCAAAACGATTAGCTGAGAAAGAAAGGAAAAGTCATGCCTTTATTATTTGCTTTTCGCTATCGTAGGGGACTCTATTTGACCATAGTCATCTTAGCATCTGTTTTTTTAGCCTTAGGCATCATTTTCGGCGCTTTAGCTTCCTTACTCTTGTTTTCAATTGATAAAGCCATGCCTGGATCAGGAATACGTTCGTTCAGTTTGCCTTTTATACTTGCTTTTTTCATGACTGCTGTAGTCGAAATCTTTGCAATAGTTCATGCGGGACGTAAGCTGAGTAAAAATTGCTTTGTTCTTGCGGGAACAGAGTGGGGCTTGACCGTGCGAGGCGCTTTCTTGAAAGAGCATAGCTTTGCTTGGAATCAGCTGGAAAGTGTCTTTTACCGGCCGGCTTGGGGCCGAACTTCTGACGGGCAGGTTTCTTTTCGACTGGGAGTCAGGCACTATCGGAGAGACTACCTATATGTCAAGCCTTATCATGGTAAGTCCGTCCGAGTAGATGTCACATTTTTGGATGGCAGAATAGAGGATGTTTTTGCCTGCTTAAGCAGGTGCAAACCGGATTTGCCTATTGTGAAAAATTATCAGTGATATTTTTGATGGATTTCGGTAAAGGACCGTTATGACAGGCCTGCCGGTTTCGGGAAATAGAATGTACCGTCCAGTTGCTCTTTTAGCGACTGGATTTTTTATGGAATTGAAAACAGAAATCAATTTTGTATCGATTTTAGCCTAGTAGAAGTTGAAGAAACCAACCAGAATCTTCTAGGAACAATCATTTTTTCTTAGTGATTTTTCTGATTCCCTGTGTTATAATAAGAAAGATTAAAAATGTAATTTATCAAAAGGAGAATCTCCAATGGGACGTAAATGGGCCAATATTGTGGCAAAGAAAACGGCCAAAGACGGCGCGAACTCAAAAGTATATGCTAAGTTTGGTGTGGAAATCTATGTAGCAGCTAAAAAAGGTGATCCAGATCCAGAGTCTAACACAGCTTTGAAATTCGTTATTGACCGAGCTAAGCAGGCTCAGGTGCCGAAGCATGTCATTGACAAGGCCATCGATAAAGCAAAAGGAAACACTGACGAAACCTTTACCGAAGGCCGCTATGAAGGATTTGGGCCAAACGGCTCTATGCTGATTGTCGATACCCTGACTTCAAATGTCAATCGGACTGCAGCCAATGTTCGTGCTGCTTTTGGTAAAAATGGCGGTAATATGGGAGCTAGCGGCTCTGTATCTTATCTTTTTGATAATAAAGGCGTGATTGTCTTTGCGGGTGACGATGCCGACAGCGTCTTTGAACAGCTGCTGGAAGCGGATGTGGATGTTGATGATGTTGAAGCAGAAGAAGGAAGCATCACTGTCTATACAGCGCCAACTGACCTTCACAAGGCTATCGTGGCTCTGCGTGAATCTGGCATTCAAGAATTCCAAGTAACCGAGCTGGAAATGATTCCTCAGTCTGAAGTAGAGTTGACTGGTGAGGACCTCGAAACCTTTGAAAAACTTTATAGCGTTTTAGAAGACGACGAAGATGTCCAAAAGATCTATACGAATGTAGATGGATTCTAATTACAGTATAATTATAAGAAGCTGAGTTTATATCGGCTTTTTTAGTTTGAGAAAAAATATTAATGAGATGTTACAAATATATCTTTTGTATTGGTGTTTTGTAAACAAAGTGTAAAAAAAGGGTTTACACTAATAGGCAAATATGGTAAAATAAATTTTAAATTATAATGTTTTTAATTAGAGATGCTTAACTTTCTTAACAGACTATCTTTATAGTTTTGGTAACTAATGGTTATCTTTTCAAGACAAATAAGATATAATTAGTAGCTCTTTTTGATGTTATATTTTATATTATAAAAAGGAGAAAATCATGCAAAAGGTTTTTCGATATTTATTTCTTTCAGTCTTGGTTGTTTTTCTTACTGGTTGTAGCTTTACTAAAAAAGCAAGTGAGAATGGAGTTTCTGGTAATAACGATGTAGATGTTAAAATAAAAGGCGGTACTTATGTCTTGCCAAATGATGAGTCTTCAGATTCAAAATATCTTGCTTTAAATGTTGAAATTAAGAATAAGAGTGATAAGAAACTCCGCCTTTCTGAGGGAGATATTACACTATATAATTCTGATGATGAAAAAATTAAGCCACTTAATGTTTATGATTCAAATGATAAATTTAAAACAATGTCATTTGAACAAGTTTCTAAAAACAAGAGTATCAGCGGCTATGTTGTCTTTGAAGTAGATTCGAAAGAAAAGTACGAACTTCATTATTCTCCTCTCTATACTGATATAGATGCGAAAGAAAAAGAAGATGTCACTATTAAAGTTGATGCTGCTAAATATCCTGATAATGTTGAAAAAATTGAAGACCTTGCTAAACAATATGTTGATCAAGTTTTCTTAAACGGAGCTGACTCAGCTAATGCGGGAAATGTTAGCAACAACAACCCCAATTCTGCGACCCTTACCCCATTAGCAGATAAAAAAGATGATAAGAAGAAAAATAAAGATGCCGATAAGGGAGATGAATTTGTTCTAGGTGGAGATTTAGCTAAGGCCAAGAGTGATTTTACAAAAGCTTTCACAACACAATTTGGAGAAGAATTCACTTACTACAAACCTTCTGAAGCAGAGTTACGTACATTTGTAGATGCCTATGCTAAGGCGAATGCAAAACGTGCTAAGATTAGCTATCAAGTGAAGAGTTTCTTCCCTGAAAGCGCAATTGTCTATGTTCGTCCTGAGACAATTGGCTTGGAAAATATCCGAACTTATGATCTAATTTCAAAATTTGCAGATGAACATAAGGCTGATTACTCTAACTATAATGATGCATACTCTGCTGCTGAAAAATACATCTTAGAACAAGCCCCAAGTCAATTTGACAGCATTCCGTTAGTGACAAGTAAGTACATGGAAAATGAAGGCTATGAACTTAAATTAGTCAAGAAAAATGGCAAGTGGGTAGTTGATACGTCTGATAGTATTGGCTACAAATCGCTTGTTCGAGCATTTAGTGGAAATTCTTATTAAAAGAAAAAATGATTCTTTAATCATATAAAGAGTCATTAATAGAAAGAAACGAACAGATTTATCGAAGCAGATTCTTGCTGATAAATTTGTTCGTTTTACGTTACAAAAACTTCCTATTATAGAAATATCTTATTCTAATTTTCAATAACTGGTACTTATTTTGAGTTTATTTTAGAAGGAGTCTGCCATGAAAAAATTTTATGATAAACTGATGCAAACGCGGCATTATCTTCATCAGCATCCAGAGCTGTCTGGGCAGGAATTTGAAACGACAGCTTTCCTAAAAGGCTATCTGGAAGATTTGGAGATAAGGATTTTAGAATCCAATCTGAAAACGGGCTTGGTTGCCGAGGTTGGCTCTGGCAAGCCGATTATTGCCCTGAGGGCTGATATCGATGCTCTGCCTATTTTGGAGCAGACAGGTCTGCCTTACGCCAGTCAGAATGCAGGCGTTATGCACGCTTGCGGCCATGATTTTCATCAGACCAGCCTTTTGGGGGCAGCGGAGCTGCTCAAGGCTATGGAAGGAGATTTGAGAGGGACGGTTCGTCTGATTTTCCAGCCGGCTGAGGAAACTTCTCTGGGAGCCAGTCAGGTACTTGCGACTGGTTTGCTGGACGATGTGTCTGCGATTATCGGCTTTCACAATATGCCCCAGCTTAAGGCGGGGCAGCTGGCACTTAAAGCTGGAGCCATGATGGCTGGGGTTGAGAAGTTCAAGGTTGAAGTAGAAGGTGTCAGCAGCCATGCGGCTAGGCCAGATTTGGGTGTTGATACAGTATTGACCTTGACCAGTATGATTCAAAATCTGCAGGCTCTAGTGGCCCGCACTGTGTCTCCTTTTGAAGCAGCCGTCTTGTCTGTAACTCATATCGAAGCGGGAGCGACCTGGAATGTACTGCCGCAGTCGGGCTTTTTTGAAGGGACAATCCGCAGTTTCAATCCATCCTTGCAGCAGCGTCTCAAGGAAGACTTTATCCGAATTGTAGAGAACACAGCGGAGAATTTTGGAGCTCAAGTCAGGATTTCTTGGGACCATACACCGCCAGTGACCTATAATGCCCCCGAATTGGCTGAGCTGCTCTATGAGCATTCACAGAATCTGGCAGAGGTCCTGCCTGCCAGTCCTTCATCGGCTGGAGAAGATTTTGCCTTTTATCAGGAGAAGCTTCCAGGCGTCTTTGCCTTTATCGGTTCAAATGGTGCGGAAAATGCTCCTGACCTCCATCATGACAGCATGGTCATTGACGACGAAGCCTTCAAAGTTTCCGTTCCTTACTATGTCGAAAGTGCCCTCTTTCTCCTGCAGCACTACAGGCAGAAAGTCGAGTAAATGACTGCCTCAGAGCTGATAAAGAAAAGCTATCACCTCCATAAAAAATATATAATGGTCAAGTTTCTCCTTATTTGATATGATAAAGAAAGACTTTTTAGGAGGAATTCGAAATATGAACCTGAAGAAAACCTTGAAATACTTCTCTCTGGCAGCCGTCAGTGTCTTGGCCATTGGTGCCTTGGTGGCTTGCTCATCATCAAGTGAGAAGAAAACAGAGAAAACAAAGGTAGAAGTCGGAACAGTGGGGACGACCAAACCATTTTCATACGAGGATAAAGACGGTAAACTGACTGGCTATGATATCGAAGTCCTTCGTGCTATCTTTAAGGGATCAGACAAGTATGAGGTCAATTTTAATAAGACCAAGTGGGCTTCTATCTTTTCAGGTCTGGACAGTGACCGTTACCAGATTGGTGCTAATAATATCAGCTATTCTGAAGAACGTGCTAACAAATATCTCTATGCTAGTCCATATGCGAAAAATCCAACGGTTTTAGTTGTCCGTAAGGGTGAGGGCATCAAATCGCTGGATGATATTGGCGGCAAGTCTACTGAGGTTGTTCAGGGGACTTCAACAGCTCAGCAACTAGAGGACTACAACAAGGAACATAGCGATAATCCGACAAAAATCAATTATACGGACGGAACCATTCAGCAAATCTTGGCTAATCTCAATGACGGCCGTACGGACTATAAAGTTTTTGAGCGCATAACTGTAGAGTCTATTATCAAAGACCAAGGTTTGAATAATCTGGAAGTGATTGAACTTCCAAGCGACCAGCAGCCTTATGTTTATCCGATTATTGCAAGCGGTCAGGAAGACTTGCAAAAATTTGTCAACAAGCGGATTAAGGAACTCTATGAGGATGGTACGCTTGAAAAGCTATCTCAAGAATTCTTTGGCGGATCTTACCTGCCAGACGCAAAAGATATCAAGTAAGAAATCCCATCAAGTCCAGTCTACATTTGACTGACTAGACTTTGATACAAGAAATACGATAAGGGCGGGGAAGCTTATTTCCCCAGCCCTTTATCTGCTGTTAATAGGAGTAACGCATGCCTTTCTCAACTGAGACTGAACAAATCAAGAAATTTGAAAACGACGAGGTAGCCCAGCACTATTTTGAAGTGCTGCGGACCTTGATCTCTAAAAAATCGATCTTTGCCCAGCAGGTTGGTCTTCAGGAAGTAGCCAATTATTTAGGAGAGATTTTTACAGCTGCAGGTGCCAAGGTCATGATTGACGACAGCTATACTGCTCCATTTATTTTGGCGGAGTTTCGTTCTTCAAATCCTGCCGCTAAGACCATTATTTTCTACAACCACTACGATACAGTGCCGGCAGACGATGACCAGCCCTGGACCAATGATCCCTTTACACTGTCGGTTCATTACGGGGTTATGTATGGGCGAGGAGTGGATGATGACAAGGGGCACATTACTGCTCGTCTGACAGCCGTTCGCAAGTATATTCGAGAGCACGGTGATTTGCCGGTCAATATCATCTTTATGATGGAAGGGGCAGAAGAGTCCGCTTCGACAGACTTAGATAAATATCTGGCCAAGCATCGCAAACGCCTGCGAGGAGCGGATTTGCTGGTCTGGGAGCAAGGCAGTCGCAACAATCTAGGGCAGCTGGAAATCTCGGGCGGTAACAAGGGGATTGTTACCTTTGACATGACGGTCAAAAGTGCAGATGTAGACATTCATTCCAGCTTCGGTGGCGTTATCAATTCCGCTTCCTGGTATTTGCTCAATGCTTTATCCAGCTTGCGCAGTCCAGACGGCCGTATCTTAGTTGAAGGAATCTATGAGCAAGTTCAAGAGCCAAATGAACGGGAGATGTCCCTAATTGAGGAATATGCCCTGCGGACTCCTGCAGAGTTGAGTCAGGTCTATGGCTTGAAATTACCGGTTTTGCTGGACGAGCGGAAGGAATTTCTCCGTCGCTTTTACTTTGAACCTTCGCTGAATATTGAAGGCTTCGGATCAGGCTATCAAGGCCAAGGGGTTAAAACCATTTTACCTTCAGATGCCCAGGCTAAGATGGAGGTTCGTCTGGTGCCAGGTCTGGAACCACAAGATGTTTTGGACAAGATTCGTCAGCAGCTGGATAAAAATGGCTATCCAGCGGTTGAGCTGACCTATACCTTGGGAGAGATGAGCTATCGAAGCGACATGAGTGCACCTTCCATTCTCAATCTTATCGAACTGGCTAAAGATTATTACCAAGAGGGCATCTCTGTTCTGCCGACCTCAGCTGGAACTGGTCCGATGCACACGGTCTATGCAGCCTTGGAGGTTCCTATGGCGGCTTTCGGACTTGGCAATGCTAATAGTCGAGATCACGGCGGAGATGAGAATGTGAAAATTGCTGACTACTATACGCACATAGAGCTCATTCAAGACTTGATTGGTAGTTATCGTCGAGCTGACTAGCGGGAAAGGAAGGCTTATGTTATACTCTATAAGAAAAGACGAACTGAAGCAGGCTGGTTTCTTCTACCTCTTTTATTTCTTAGCCATGCTCTTAGGCGTCTTGGTTGGGCTTTTATTTGACCGCTCCGGCAATATGTTTTACGCTCCGGCTTTTACAGCTTTCTTTGGCGGAGTTCTGTTCATCTTCTATACTGAGAAAATAAAGACCTTCGGTTTGATCAGCGGCCTAGGCTGTCTGCTAGGTCTCTTCTTTCTGTTCAGTCGACATGGCTTTGGAGCCTTTCTACCAGGTTTGATTTGTGGTATTTTAGCGGATCTTATAGCTCGGTCAGGCGGCTATCAAAAGACTGTTAGAAGCTTGCTGTCTTTTATGGTTTTCAGCTTTAGCACAGCGGGTCCTATTTTCCTAATGTGGCTGGCGCCCAAGCAGTATGAAGCTAGTCTTCTTGCCAGAGGAAAGACTCAAGCTTATATCGAGCAAGTCATGCTTAAGCCAGAACCCAGCTTAGTCATCTGGTTTGTAGCCAGCATTTTACTGGGGGCTTTACTTGGAGTCTTGTTAGGAAGGAAAATCCTTAAAGCTAGACATTCCAAGTCAGCTTCGGTCTAAATACCATTGAAAATATAACTAAGGAGAAAATATGAACAATTTACTCGTGCTCCAGTCGGACTTTGGTCTGGTAGATGGAGCTGTGTCAGCCATGATCGGAGTGGCGCTAGAAGAGTCGCCCACTTTGAAAATTCATCATCTGACTCACGATATCACCCCTTACAACATCTTTGAGGGGAGCTATCGTCTCTTTCAGACAGTTAATTACTGGCCAGCAGGAACGACTTTTGTGTCAGTAGTGGATCCAGGCGTTGGTTCCAAGCGTAAGAGTGTGGTAGCCAAGACTAAAAAAGGACAGTACATCGTCACGCCTGACAATGGTACCCTATCTTTCATCAAGAAGCATGTCGGAATTGAGGCCATTCGGGAAATTTCTGAAGTGGAAAATCGCCGCAAGGATACTGAGCATTCCTACACTTTCCACGGCCGTGATGTCTATGCCTATACGGGTGCTAAGCTAGCCAGCGGCCATATCAGCTTTGAAGAAGTCGGACCAGAACTCAAGGTCGAAGACATCGTCGAAATTCAGGTAGTCGAAACTACGCTTGCGGATAATTATGTCAGCGGAGCTATTGATATCCTGGATGTCCGCTTTGGCTCTCTTTGGACCTCTATCACCCGCGAAGAATTCTGCACCTTAAAACCAGAATTTGGCGACCGCTTCGAGGTTACCATCTACAATAATGACATGCTGGTTTATCAAAACCAAGTAACCTATGGCAAGTCCTTTGCGGATGTCCGCATCGGTCAGCCTATCCTCTATATCAACTCCCTCTATCGGGTTGGCTTAGCGATTAACCAAGGTTCCTTTGCTAAGGCCTACAATGTTGGTGTCGGTGCCCAGTGGCATATTGAAATCAAGAGAATTGAAAATTAAGGAAGAAGAAAATGAAAAATAATACAATCAGAAACGTAGTCGCAACAGGAATTGGAGCAGCCCTATTCGTGGTCATCGGAATGATTAATATTCCAACGCCTGTACCCAATACCAGCATCCAGCTCCAATATCCCCTGCAAGCTCTTTTTAGCGTCATCTTTGGTCCAATTGTCGGTTTCCTGATGGGCTTCATTGGCCACGCCATTAAAGACGCTATGAGCGGTGGAGGACTTTGGTGGTTCTGGATTGCCGGCAGTGGAGTCTTCGGTCTATTGGTTGGCTTCTTTAGAAAATTCTTCCAAGTGGAAGAAGGCAAATTTGAAGTCAAGGACATTATCCGCTTTAACTTGATTCAGTTTGGAGCCAATGCAATCGCTTGGCTAATCGGCCCGATTGGTGACGTGATTGTATCTGGTGAGCCGGTCAATAAGGTTATTGCTCAAAGTATTGTAGCAATTCTGGTGAATTCTGCGACAGTAGCAGTCATCGGTACAGTCTTGCTGACTGCTTACGCTCGCACCCGCACCCGCGCAGGAAGTCTGAAAAAGGATTGATTACATCAAAAATTGAAAGATTGGGAGAATTCCCAGTCTTTTTTTGTACAAAATAAAAAACATAATGTAAATTATATATTGTATTATAGAAATTTATAAAGTGAAAGGAGAATCTGTAAGATAATGGCAGAAAAAGCGCTTTGAGAAGTATTTGGACCAATTGGAAGAAGAGAGATAAGTTGTCCTTCTCATTTAAACTTTCCAGCTCTGCTATTTTTCAAACAAATATTTTGCCCAGTTTTTTCAATCAGGTTATAATAAATAGATGAATTAAAAAATTCAGAAAATTTTATAGAGAAAAGAGAGTTGAAATCTTATGGCAAAAGATATTCGCGTCCTACTTTACTACAAATATGTTCCGATTGAGAATGCTGAGAAATTTGCAGCTGATCATCTGGCTTTCTGTAAATCTATCGGTCTTAAAGGCCGTATCTTGGTGGCAGATGAGGGAATCAACGGAACGGTTTCTGGTGATTATGAAACCACTCAAAAATACATGGACTATGTTCATTCCCTACCAGGCATGGAAGACCTTTGGTTCAAGATTGACGAAGAAAATGAGCAAGCTTTCAAGAAAATGTTTGTTCGCTACAAGAAAGAAATCGTGCACTTGGGCTTGGAAGACAATGATTTTGACAATGACATCAACCCGCTGGAGACGACAGGAGCTTACCTATCACCTAAGGAATTTAAGGAAGCACTCTTGGACGAAGACACTGTTGTCTTAGACACTCGTAACGACTATGAGTACGATCTGGGTCACTTCCGCGGAGCTATCCGTCCAGACATCCGCAACTTCCGCGAATTGCCGCAATGGGTTCGTGATAACAAGGAGAAGTTCATGGACAAGCGCGTGGTTGTATACTGTACCGGTGGTGTTCGCTGTGAGAAATTCTCAGGCTGGATGGTACGTGAAGGATACAAGGATGTCGGTCAGCTTCATGGTGGTATCGCGACTTATGGCAAGGATCCAGAAGTCCAAGGTGAGCTTTGGGACGGTAAGATGTATGTCTTTGATGAGCGTATCTCCGTTGATATCAACCGTGTTGATCCAGTCGTGATTGGGAAAGACTGGTTTGACGGTACTCCTTGCGAGCGCTATGTCAACTGTGGCAATCCAGAGTGTAACCGCCGCATCCTGACTTCAGAAGAAAATGAAGACAAGTATCTCCGTGGCTGTTCTCATGAATGTCGTATTCACCCTCGCAACCGCTATGTTGCTGAAAACGGCCTGAGCCAGGCAGAAGTAGTAGAGCGTTTGGCTGCTATTGGAGAAAGCTTGGAAACATTGGTGGCTCAGTAATTTAATTGTGAAGATAAAAAACTTTAGATGTTTCAAGCGTCTAAAGTTTTTTATCATTTATCTACAGGTAAAAGTCTTGTTGGACAGAGGTTTGGAAAAGCTGACTATTTCCGCTGATTCTTGGGACATCTCGCGGAGCATCACTTGATTTCTTCTTTTCTTTATTCAGGTTTCGATGTTTTGTCCCTTCTTTTTGATGTGATATAATGGGCTTAAATAAATGGGAAAGGAGCAAGTCTATGTCTAAAGCTATCATGGAAGAAGTGGCAGCCTATCTGCGTCAGCATGCAGATGAAGAGCTGAGTCTGACCGATTTGGCTCAGTATTTCCATTATAGTCCTTCTCATCTATCCAGAACTTTCAAGAAAAAGATGGGCTTTTCTATCAAGCAATATATGGAAGCTCTTAAAATGGAAAAAGGGATTCAGGAAATTGTGGAAGGACGGCAAAATGTGACCGAGACCTCTATGGAAGCTGGTTATGATAGTCTAGGCAGTTTTTCCAATACGTTTAAGCGGCATACTGGACTTTCGCCTAAAAAATATTACCAGGAATCAACCAAGGCTTATGATTTTATAGTCAAACAGCTGGATGAGAGGGGAGCTTTGTTACATCAGGAGCCCGACTGTAAAAGTGGCAATCGGTTGACTGTGGCGCTATCTTATCCTGAGGGGTATGAACCACGCATTAGCTGTGTCGGGCTTTTTAAAACCCGCATACCCAAAGAAGAGCCGGTTATCGGAGTAGCACTGAGTCAGGAGAGACGGTTTACTTTTGAAAATGTACCGGATGGTCACTACTATCTTTTGGCCTGTGAATTGCTGGAGGATTTACGCCTAACTAAAAACTATGTCTTGAAGCATAACTTTCGCTGGGGCAGCGATGAGCCTCTCACTTTTTCAGGCGATAGCATCTATCAAGAGGAAATCAGCATGCGCAGGCCCTTACCCAGCGATCCACCTATTACAGTTAATCTTCCAGTTTTAATCATGCGTTCCCTAGCCAAACAAGAGCAATTGAGAATAAGAAAATTTTTATCCTAATTGATAAACTGATACTAGAGATTTATTCTCAGATATAAGAAATCGGAGGAACAATAATGAAATTAGACGTGTTTTTAAGTTTTAATGGTCAGGCCGAAGAAGCTTTTCGTTTTTATGCGGATGTTTTTCAGACAGAGATAAAGGGACTTGTCCGAGCCAGTGAGATGCTGGATCCAGCAGACCTTCCTGCAGAAAGACGGGATAAAGTTGCCTGGATTGCCTTAGATACGGAAAACTTAACCCTGAATGGTGAGGATGTAGGCGTTTTTAACGACCTATCAATTCCTAGCAATCACCAGCCCAATCAATGGTTAGTTCTGAGCCCAGACAGTAGAGAAGAAGCCGATGAGCTCTTTGCCAAACTTGCTGAAGGTGGACAAATTCTCTATCCTTTAGAGGAACAAGCTTTCGCAGAGTTTTATGGTCGCTTGATTGACCGTTTTGGCATCGGCTGGGATGTGATGAAATGAGGTAGAAGGATGGCTTATAGTGAATCCCTAGCCCAGCAAGTCCGTGCCATTTTAGCTACTGAACTTCCTCCTCATGTTTTTGAAGAAGAGATGGAAGAGAAGAAGATGTTTGGTGGTTTGGCTTTTATGGTCCGAGGTAAGATGACCGTTACTGTGAGTTCGAGAAGTCAAGAGCTTATCATGGTACGCATCGGTAAGGAAATGGAAAAGCAGGTTCTGCCTAAAAATGGTGCTAGCGTGACTTTAATGAAGGGTAGGCTTTATCATGGCTATATTGATTTAGATGGCGAAGGACAAAAAGAACTGTCTTACTGGATCAAGCTAGCCTTGTCCTACAATCAGGAGCTGACGCAGCAGAATAAAAAATGAGAAGTGCTCAGATGAGTTTGGCTTTCTTAGAAGTTTATTCATTGTCTTTTTATGAAATTCAAATATATTCTTAGAATCTGTATTGATGAAGCTTTCAATCGAAAAGTATCTTCATGGATACAGGTTTTTTCGTCTTTTTCTTCCAAAAATGTTATACTAATACCAGAGTCCGTTTTGCGAATGAAGTTTATCTTTAAAAGTCTTGGAGAAAAGCTAGTTTGTACCAGTATTGAGTTTTGATTTTGCATTTTCTCGCTTTTTGAAAGGCTTTTGTCGTTAGAAAGGAGCATGGTATGAGTATTTCTTTTTACATTCAGAACCGAAAGGGCTTGTTTAGCTATAAGGCGGTCGAAACACCCTTGTCTCTGGTTTCCTTAGTAGAAGGGCTTGAGGTCATAGGCCTCGAGGGCGATAAGGCTTATCAATCCTTGGATCAGGTCGGAACTTTTCTGGCTGTCTATTGGGAAGGGGCAGGCCGCGGGTTTGAAGTTTATTATCTGCCAGACCGGGAAACCTATCAGGTCCGCGTCTTGACACCATCAACTGTGGGTGATTGGAAAGGGGCCATTCTCTTCATGAGTCGTTTGGCTCAAAAGATGAAGCAGGATATTGTCGATGAATACGGCACCACATACACTGCTGACGGGATTTTTAATATTGATCTTGAAGCGGATATTCTCTACGGCCTGAACGATGCCAGAGTTGCAGCTGCGCCTATGCATGTTTTCGAAGGCTATGCTCATGATTTGTATATGTCGCAGGAAAAACTTCTGGAACTTTTCAAGGCAGAAGATCCTGTGGAGGAGTTTGGCAGGCAGATGGCTGAGATGCAGCAGGTTCAGAGTCAATTTTCTACTCCTAAGTATTATAAGGATCAGGGTGGGAAATACCTGGGTTCTTATGTCTTGGCAGAAGGAGTGGACACAGTCCTTCCAACTCAGCCCATGCCCAAGGGCTACCTGATTAAAGAGATGATTGAGAGCGGTGCTAGTCAAGATATGGAATGGCATCTTCATATCCTGATAGAGGATGCCAGCAGTCCGCAGGGGTATAAATATCTGACAACAAAGGATTTAAAAGCTTTTTTAGAGAAGATTCCGGACACTCACCGTAGCTATCTGGATTCCAGCCAGATCCGGATTCAGCCACTTAGTCGACTGGAACTGGAAGCCATTTTAGATCAACTTCCCGATGGAGAACCGAAGTTTTAAAGGCTAGGAAAATCTACTTTTTGAATCTTAACAGAGCTGCCAAAAGGCGGCTTTTTTTAGGGCTATCAGCAGTTCTCACAATTTTGTGACTCTTTTCGTTTTGATAACATTATTGAAAATATCTTGAAAATTTCAAAAAGAAGCTATAGAATAGAGGTCAGTTTTATAAAAAGGAGAACGAAATGAAAGAAAAACACATGCTAATCTTGGGCTGGGTGGCCACTTTTATGTCTGTTATGATGTATGTTTCCTATATCCCACAGATTATGAATAATCTAGCTGGTAACAAGGGTGACTTTATCCAGCCTTCAGTAGCTACTCTAAACTGTACACTCTGGGTCATTTATGGTTTATTTAAAGAGAAGCGGGACATTCCTTTGGCAGCGGCTAATATGCCGGGCATCGTATTTGGCTTGATTACTGCTGCAACAGCCCTTATGTAAGATGAGATTGGGAGTTTTGCCCAGTCTTTTTTTGTTGGAAACTCATTGGGCAAAGAACTCACTTCACTTGAGCTATAGAGCCTGCCTATGGCTTTGGCTATGTAGAAAATATGCAGGCAGCGTTCAGCAGACCGCCTTTTTATGATACAATGGTAAGATGAAGTCAGTAGACATCTGCTGACTGTTTCATCAGGAAGAAAGGGATAAGAGGGCAAGCCTATGATACTTGAAGAATTTGACCAAAGTCGCAAGGCCATCATTAACCCAGAGGACTTGAATGAATCCATAGAGGGTTTTCCGGAGACGGCTGTTTCCTGCTTTGCTAGGGAGACCTTTGCGCGGATGTTGGCGGATTTTGATTATGAACTGATTACGACAACTAGCATGGCTAATATTGAAATTCCTATCTATCGTATTTTTGCAGATGGACGGGAACTGGCTCTCTTCAATGCACCGGTTGGAGCTTCGGCCTGTGTAGCTATTCTGGAAGACTTGATTGCTTTTGGCATAAAGAAACTGGTGCTTTTTGGTACTTGCGGTATCTTGGATGAGGAGATTAAGGAAACGTCCGTCATTATCCCGACGGAGGCCCTGCGTGATGAGGGGACTAGCTATCACTACCAGCCAGCTAGCCGTGAGCAGGAAGTCAATCTTGGCTTGAAAGATTTTCTGACGGCTTTTCTGGATGAGCGCGGTATTTCCCATAGCAAGGGCAAGGTCTGGACGACAGACGGCATTTACCGTGAGACGGTAGCTAAACTCCGCCAGAGAAAGGCTGAGGGAGCTATCTGTGTGGATATGGAATGCTCAGCTGTAGCGGCTTTAGCAGCTTTTCGAGAGATAACCGTCTGCCAGTTCTTCTATGCAGCCGACCACTTATCAGAGGAAGCTTGGGATATGCGCAACCTGGCCAATCATGCAGACTTAGACGAAAAAGATAAGATTGCCAATCTAGCGATTCAAATCTCTCTGGCACTATAGAGAAATAAGATGAAAAAACCAATTATCCAATTTGAAGACTTTAGCTTTCAATATCAAGCCCAGTCTGAGCCGACCCTGAAGCAGATTAATCTGACTATTTACGAGGGGGAGAAGGTTCTGATTGTCGGTCCGTCTGGCTCTGGTAAATCAACGCTGGGCCAGTGCCTCAATGGAATTATACCTAACATTTATAAAGGAGAGGCCAGCGGTCAGCTTTTGATTAAGGGGCAGCCAGCCTTTGAATCCAGCATTTATGATAAGTCCAATCTAGTCAGCACGGTCTTGCAGGACACGGATGGCCAGTTTATCGGGCTTAGCGTAGCAGAAGATTTGGCCTTTGCGTTGGAAAATGATGTGATGGAGCTGTCGCTTATGCGCGAAAAAGTCCGAACCTGGTCAGAGAAGCTGGATTTATCAGAGCTTTTGCAGCATCGGCCCCAGGATTTATCAGGCGGTCAAAAGCAGCGCGTTAGTCTGGCTGGAGTTTTGATTGACGAGAGTCCTATTCTGCTTTTTGACGAGCCCTTGGCCAATCTGGATCCCAAGTCAGGGCAGGATACCATTGATTTGATTGACCAGCTTCATCGGGAGACGGCAACGACGACTCTGATTATCGAGCACCGCTTGGAAGATGTTCTTTACAGACCGGTAGACAGAATAGTGCTTGTCAATGACGGACGCATTCTCTTTAATGGACAGCCGGATGACCTGCTCAGAACCCAGCTGCTAGCTGAAAATGGTATCCGCGAACCACTCTACATTACGACCTTGCGCCAGCTGGGCGTTGAAGTGGAAAAGACTGAAGACTTGTCCCGCTTGGATCAGCTGCAGCTAGCAGATGTGACCTTTGAGGGCAGGGACTGGTCTGACTCTGACAAAGAGTCTCAGGAGCCCTTGCTGGAACTGGAGCACGTTTCCTTTGCTTACCAGAGCGGCGGCAAGCCTATTTTGCAGGATATCAATCTGAAGATTTTCAAGGGTGAGCGGATAGCCATCGTTGGTAAAAATGGAGCTGGTAAGTCAACCCTGGCCAAGGCCCTCTGTCAGTTTATCGAGACTGAGGGGAGCTATAGCTGGCAGGGTCAGGATATCAAAGGAGACTCCATCAAGGAGCGAGCTGAGCGGATTGGCTATGTCCTGCAGAATCCCAATCAG
This sequence comes from Streptococcus sp. DTU_2020_1000888_1_SI_GRL_NUU_041A, assembly GCF_032387735.1. NCBI lineage: Bacteria > Bacillati > Bacillota > Bacilli > Lactobacillales > Streptococcaceae > Streptococcus > Streptococcus sp. DTU_2020_1000888_1_SI_GRL_NUU_041A. Next base: position 589,469 of record NZ_CP135591.1, read on the forward strand.
ATGATTTCGGCAGCCATGATTTTTGATGAAGTGGCTCTAGGCTTGCGCTTGCGCGGACTGGCAGAAGCGGAAATCGAAGAGCGGATCCATGCGGCTCTTAAAACGTGCGGCCTCTATGAATTCCGTAGTTGGCCGATTTCGGCCCTGTCTTTCGGCCAGAAGAAGCGGGTGACTATTGCGTCTATCTTGGTGCTGAATCCGGAGATTATCCTCTTGGATGAACCGACAGCTGGCCAGGACCAGCGCCATTATACAGAGATGATGGACTTTCTAGACGAGCTCAACCAGCAGGGACATACGATTATCATGATTACCCATGATATGCAGCTGATGCTGGATTACTCAGATCGGGCAGTAGTTGTGGTGGATGGTCAGATTTTAGCCGATAAGGCGCCTGCTCAGGTTCTGACAGATCAAGAGTTGATTGCAGCGGCTCATCTAAAGGAAACGTCAATCTTTGCTCTGGCTGAGAAGATTGGTGCCGATCCTCTGGCTTTGACCGAGTTTTATATGCGAAAAAAGGAGGACAAGCATGCTTAATCAGCGAAAATTAATCGGCTACCATTCAGGCAACACGTTTCTTCATGGTCTGTCCGGTGCCAGCAAGATGCTGTTCTTCGTTCTGGTATCAGTGGCGGCCATGATTAGTTACGATACTCGCTTTTTGCTGGGGCTAGCCCTGCTGTCCCTCTGTCTCTTTCGGCTGTCCCGTATCCGCATCCGAGACATTTCATTTGTTTTAGTCTTTGCGGCATCCTTTGCTGCTCTTAACTTAGTGATGGTCTATCTTTTTGCGCCTGAGTATGGTGTCGATATCTACGGGGCCAAAGATGTCCTCTGGACCGGATGGGGAGCTTATAATCTAACAGCTCAGGAGCTGTTCTACCTCTTTAATCTCCTGCTCAAGTATGTTTCTACTATTCCTCTGGCAGTGATTTTCCTCATGACAACCCATCCCAGTCAGTTTGCTTCCAGCCTGCATCAGCTTGGTATTTCTTATAAAATTGCTTACGCAGTCAGTCTGACGCTCCGCTATATTCCAGATTTGCAGGAAGAATTCTTCCTAATCAGAATGTCTCAGGAAGCGCGTGGGCAGGAATTATCCAAGAAAGCCAAACTGGCTCAGCGCGTGAAGGGAAATCTGCAGATTATCATTCCGCTGATTTTCAGCTCACTAGAGCGCATCAATACCATTGCCACAGCCATGGAGCTGCGCCGTTTCGGAAAAAATAAAAAACGGACCTGGTATACCTATCAGGCTCTAAGCAAACGAGATATGCTGGTACTGACACTGGCAGTCGCCTTTCTATTACTCTGCTTTGTCCTCTTCGCAGTCAATCACGGCCGCTTTTATAACCCGTGGAGGTAGGATGGAGCATGTTCCTTATGAAGGTATGATTTTCTATGGTGTCTCCTATTTAGATGCTATTTTCATAATCTTTTGGAGAGTTATATGCTGAAAGGGAAGGAGTAATATGAAGAAAAAATGGAAATTTATAGCAGTGCTCGTAGTTGTTTTGTCTTTAGTTGGCTCTTACGATGCGTATCGATATTTTACATATAATCGTTATAAAGAAAGAAACTATGCAATTGAACCACGAGCTTACGAATTTATTGCAAACAAACAAGGCTTAGTTATTTCATGGAAAAAAGCAAATTCCCAAATTATTGACTCAAAAAGCCCAGATGATGACAGTGGCGAAGGACCGGCAGTGGGATTTGGTGTAGCGGTTTATGGAAAGCACTATCTTTCAACGGACAGCTATCAATTTGTTCGCCAGTTTCATGATCCTGATTTTAATCTGAAAGATTTAAGTTGGGGGGAGTTTTGGAAAATACAGGTCTACGATATTAGTACGAATAAGTTATCTCGTAAGGAATATGATTTACTTGAAGCGATTCGAGAATATGATGATAGTTATGTACCTTTTGCGACTTATTCTGCTTACTTTAGTTATGATAATCAAGAATATCGAACAGTAGAGTTAGAAAAGGTTGGGGGCGGAAGTGGCCGTATAGTTTTGTTTAATATGGCGACAGGAAAAATAGAGGGTGTTCCAAAAGATATCGAAATTCCAAAAGATAAGCGAACTGATATTATTAGTAATTCTACAAGTTTAAAAACATATTATAAAGAGCCTATTGATAATATATTCTCATCTATCTCTTTCCCAAATTCAGTTATTAAACAATCCTTAGACTGGCGCCTAAAGGAGGAGTACCCTAAAGCTTATGACTTGATGACGAATCAAGGAGGTCAATTATATCTTTTGACGGATAAGACAGATCCTAAACTGATGTCAGACATTTACAGTCTTTTAATACCGAAAGACAAGCAACTATTTGATAACTTAACTGTTTATGGTAATATCACAAAAGACGGTCAAGATCATGTAGTCAATTCTTATGAAGAATTTATCAATGTTTTAAAACTAGAGGAACAGGACAGTGAGTAAGCGGCTTTTTTGTACTTATCGTAGTCTTGTAATATATTGAACTTCTAGTCGGTTACATAAAAAATCAGGCAATTTTTGCCTGATTTTTTTCTTATAACGGTCTTTTATTTGGCATACCGGCTTTGCGGGGGTATTTGTTGGGTGTTTCTTTCTTCTTTTCCACCATTGTGATAAAGCGGGGGTCACCGTTTGGCAGGGCATAGCTGAGGTTGTCTTGGACCTTGCTAAAGAGTAAGTTGAGGGCATTTTTTGCTTCTTCCAGTTCTTCAGGAGCATTGGAAGCCTTGAGAGCCAAGAGCTTCCCGCCAACTTTCAGATAGGGGATGGTCAGTTCAGATAGGACCTGCATGCGAGCGACTGCACGGGCAGTGACGAGGTCAAATTGAGCTCGAAAGGCCCTGTCCTGAGCAAAGTCTTCTGCACGGCCGTGGTAGAAATGAACCTTGTCCAGCTCCAGCTCCTCTGCCAGCAGTTTGAGGAAGTTGATGCGTTTGTTGAGCGAGTCAATGATAGTCACATCCAGCTGGGGGCAGATGATTTTCATAGGGAGGCTGGGAAAGCCAGCACCGGCTCCGATGTCCAGCAGCTTAAGCTCTTGATTACCAATCAGGCCTTGCAAAACGGGCGCTATTGAATCATAGAAATGCTTGAGATAGACTTCATTCTTCTCGGTGATAGCTGTCAGATTGATTTTTTCATTCCATTCGACCAAGAGTTCAAAATAACGCTCAAACTGGTCTTTCTGGCGGTCGGTCAGCTCGATTCCCTGCTGGCTCAATAGCTGGTAAAATTCTTGCGGTGTCATAGTTTCATCCTTATCTGTCAGTATTCAACCTATTATATCATAAAAAGGAGACCCCGGCATTCTGCCAAAGGGCCTCTTTTCTTATATGCCAATCTGATTGAGCTCCGCCAAGAGCAGCTGACGTCGCTCATCCTGATTAGCAGCTGGGTCAAATAGAACTTCTTTTTTTATCTTGCCATCTAAAATGAGCAGGACCTTGTCTGCATAGGTAGCCACGCTGGCATCATGCGTCACCAGGAGAATACTTGCGCCCTGCTGGTGGAAGTGCTGCATGAGCTCCATAGCTTGACGGCCAGCCTGAGAGTTGAGCGCTCCTGTCGGCTCGTCAGCAAAAATGATTCGAGGCTGGTTCATGAGAGCCCGGCAGATGCCGGCTCGCTGGAGCTGGCCGCCCGATACCTGATGGATAGAGCGGTGAGCAATGTCCTTAATCCCAGTCAGAGCCATTAACTCCTTGGCGCGCTCATAGGCTGCCTTTCGCTCACTGCCTTTCTTACCAATGATACTCGGTAGGCAGATATTGTCTAGGATATTTAGATTTTTCAGGAAGGTTGCCTGCTGGAAGACAAAGCCGAAAGACTCTCTGCGAAGGCGGTCCAAGTCCTTGTCTTTCATAGCCAGCAAGTCCTGTCCCTGGTAAAGAATCTGTCCTTGGTCAGGTCTGTCAATAGTGGATAGAAGATTGAGAAGAGTGGATTTCCCGCAACCAGACGGCCCCATGATGGCGATGAATTGGCCGCTTTCAATCTCCAGCGACAAATCACGGAGAATGGGCTCCTGATTTTCCTGATAGCTTTTGCTGAGGTTGTGTGCTTCTAATAACATAGGCTTCTCCTCGGATGTAAAATAAATGCTAAGTGCTCGAAAGCTATCTGCTTAAGGTCAATGTTCCTTGAGATAACGTCCAATTTCCAGATTGTTCAGCGCTCGGAGACTGATGTGTGCTGCTGTGAGTCCGCTAAGAAGCAGAGCCAGCGGTGTCCATAGAAAAGTAAGCGACTTATTGATGATGAGCTGGAGTTTGCTGATACCGAAGCTGCTGAGCAGCAGACTGCAGACTTCTTGCCCCAGACTAAGGAGTAGCAGGTCGGCTATTGCCAAAGCCAGCATTAAGATGAAGCAGACGGCGAGCAGGTAGTGGCTCCTGAGTCGTTCACTGCCAAATCCCAGCATCCGATAAAGTGCCAAGTCAGCTTGGTCCTTGGTGAAAATCATATAGACAAAGAGGGTCATAAGGATGAAGATGATTCCCAGTCCTGTCCAGAAAACGCTGGTCTGAATCAGGCGGAGCATGGCCAGAGTGTCATCAAAAGTCTGATGGAAAAAGTCTTCTACATCGGTTAATTTATAGTTGGAATAGCGTTTTTTCCATTCGTTGATTTTTTGAGCTTTGTTGCTAGCATCTTTAAGGCGGATGGTCGTCAGACTATTGAGCGTTTGCGCTTGCTTTGTCACAAAGACAGCCTTGGCGGTCTTGCCGCCGTAGGTCAGGTCTGAGTAGATACCGACTACTTTTAGTTTTCTGGGTTGACCGTCTACCGTCAAGGTCAGACTGTCTCCTACTTTTAGCTTGAGCTCTTCTGCCTTAAGCTTGGAGAGGGCAATTTCATGCTCGTTTTTAGGATAGCGGCCTTGGCTGTATTTGACTGGAAATCCTGCATGGTTTCCCAAAGTTACCCGCAACTTCTGGGTTTGACCTTGCTGGTCTTGATAGGAGAAATTCTGGCTCTGGTACTGATTAATCTCTGCGATGTCCTTGTCTGCCCGCAGTTCTTTCAGAAGCTGGGCAGTCTTGGTATCGATATCTTCAGTCTGAGAAATATCAATCAATACATCTGCCTGACCAGCTCCCAGATACTGAATGAAATTCTTATCCATCATAGTGCTGTAGAGACTGGCTGGCAGCAGGATAAGAAGGCTAATCAGACTGACAATGAGCAAGATAGTCAAATAGAGTTTTTTATGATTCAGAATCGTTTTCAGAGCGAAATAGGGCCTGTCTAAGAGGGGGATAGTCGGTAATCCCATTTTGGGAGTAGAACACGTCTCGGTCAGACTGTTGGAAGAAGCTAATCTTAAAGCTTGGCCGGGTGTCATTTTCTTAAAGGAGCTGAGAGGACGGGCAGTCAGCCAGAAGACCAAGAGACAGAGCAACAGAGCTACTAGCATTTCCAGAAGATAGCTATAGAAGGGCGTCGGACTTTGCCCCATAGACAGTGCCATCTGCTTTTTAAAAGTACCACTCAGAAGAAAGGACAGTCCCCAGCCTGCGATGGTTGCTAGATCTAGGCAGAAATAATACTTGGTTAGATAGACCTTGCTGATAAAGCTTTGGGGTAATCCCATCACCTTCATAACGGCAATCTGCTGCAGTTCTTCTTGAATCTTGGTCAATAGGGCAAAGCGCATGCAGAGAAAGGTGATGCCGATAATGGCCACAACTAGCAGCCCCATGACTAGGATGACTAGAGCATCATTGAAGCCGTTAATCATCTTGATCGTCGGATAGGTAATCATGGGCGGCCCATTGGACTCGAGCTCGGCATTTTTATAGGCTTGCTCGACAGCTGAGATCTGGCTAAGCTTATGTACTCGAAAGGCAATCAGGTTCTCATTAGATGCAAATGCTTCTTTTTTCAGAGTCTGCAAATCAGTCTGTGAGATGAGGAAGCGTTTGGAGGAGACTAGACCGGCATTCATCTGGGCATCTCGGATAAATCCCTGGACAGTCAGCTGCAGCTTGCCGACTCTTATTTGGTCGCCGATTTTGATTTTTCCGCTATTGTAATAATAAAGGGGGATATAAACTTGCCCTGGCTGAGGCTGGGCAGGCTGGTTATTCTGATCCAGCAGAAAGTCAAAGTTTTGGTTCTGACTGGAAAAGCCATTATCCTGGGAGCTATCCTGAAGTGAGTTTTTCTCATTGATGCGGATGGCTGATCCTTCCACATTGACAAAGTCTGTCAGCTGCCAAGAGGCAATTTCTGGATGCTGCTGGACGAAGTTTTGCAGGCGTTCTTGGTCAACGCTTCCGCTGTGCATCTGTAGCAGGTGAGGACTTTTAGCTGTTTCTACAAAGCGCTCAATCGAGCTAGTCAGACTGACGGTCAGGCGTGTAGCTGCAAAGCTTAGGGTCAGAGTCAGAAGAAGGAAAAGACCGATGACCAACATGCTGACTTTGTTTTCTTTTAAATCATTTTTTATCAAGCGTTGAAACATATTCCAGCTCCTTTACTGAACGTGCTCGGGAGAGCAGGTAAGCACCGATGCTGATAGAGATACCGGATAGGATAAAGAGCAGACCGTAGCCTCTGCCTCCACCAACACCGATGATTTTTCCGACAGAATTTGCCAGCCAGCCAAAGTAAGTTAGCGAGGGTTTGAAAAAGGTATCTGCTACCCAACCCATGCCGGCATAAGCTAGCACATAGCCCAGCTGAGAGATAATCCCGATGGTCCCCCAGACCTTGCCTTGATCGGCTTTGTTAATATTGATGCGAACCAGATAGTCGATGGCTGTATTGGCGAAAGGTAGGGCAGCAAAGAGGAGGAAGCCAAAGCTGCAAATCCAGATGAAGTTTTCCTTCATTCCCAGCCCAACCATGAAGAGTCCCAGTAGAAATAGTGAGAGACAGAGCATACGATGGAAGTGCTTTTTGATAGCAAATATCCCCAGAACTAAGCCTCCTATCAGCATCCCACTGCTGGAGATGGTCATGACCCAGCCGACTGTTTTGGCATCTGCGAAAGCCAGCACCAAGGGAGAAAGCAGGATTTGGACTGTTCCCAGAAAGAAGGAAAAGCCTGTTCCGGCTAGGACCAAAATCCAGATGCCTTTTTTTCCATAGACGATTTGAAAACCTTTAAGGAAATCTGCCCAGAAACGACTATCACTGCTATAAACTTGCGAATGAATGGCCCTACGAGCGAGCAAGGTGCAGGCTACCGTCACGAAAATAGTTGAAAAATCCAGCAACAGAATCGTGCTGATATGTCCACTCGCCAAAATCATTCCAGCCAAGGCTGGTGAAATCAGATAGCGGGCAATGCCATTAATCTGGGACAGACCGGTTGCTTTTGATAACTGATCCTCAGGCAGCAAGTCGGAAATTGTAGCTCGAAAGGCCGGATTGACCAAGGCTGAAAAGAGCGAACTAATGGCAGCTCCGATACAGATAAAAATCAAAGCAGGATTCTTCAGACTAAAGTAAATCCAGAGAACGCCTAAGCCTGACAGTCCATCTCCCAGAGCCATTAGCAATCTTCGGTCATAGCGATCTGCCAGAATTCCAGCCAGAGGAGTAACCAAAAGACCGGGTAGAAAAGCACAAAGCGTAACAAAAGAAGAAACAGAAACCAAACCGGTCAGCTGGAAGATATAAACTCCTAAAGCGAAAGAAGTCATACCAGAGCCGATTTCCGAGATGAGGCTCCCTATCCAAATCAATAAAAAGAGTCTAAAACCTGATTGTTTCATAGTTACCTCCTTATGTTTGCAATGTCAAGTAATTGTAAATAGTGAATCTAGTGCTTAGCTGTCTAGCTGCTTTGAGTCTGAATCAAAGATAGAAAGGGATTGAAGTAGCCTTGCCGGCTGTGAAAAAGAGTTTCTAAAAGATAGAGAAAAGCTTGTAGTTTTTGCTGCTGTTTTTCTGGAGGTAGTGCCTGAAAACTGCTGCCAAAAGCTTGCAGGGAATAAGTAAGAATCATTTCCAGGCTTTCGTAGGGATAGTCGGTCCTCATATCTCCAGCGGTGATACCGTCTTGGATGATGGGAAGTAGAATCTGGGGTGCTCGTTCAAGAAGAATTTGATTGGTCTTTTCGTGCAGGAGCGCATTTTGTGGCTGATTGAGATGCAGCAGTACTCCCTCTCCCTCTTGGTGATTGAGATTCAGAGCAGCCATACTGCCAACCAAGCGCTCTATGATAGTCAGTCCATGATTATCAGCAAAGGCTTGGGAAGCTGTAAATGCTCTTTCAATGGTTCGCTCAATGATGGCATCCATTATCTCTTCCTTAGAAGAAAAGTAATAGTAGAGAGTACCGCGGGCAATTTGAGTTGCTTCTAAAATCTGGGAGATAGAGGTCTGGTCAAAGCCTTGCTCCATAAAAAGCTTTTGTGCGGTATCTAAGATAAAGTCTTTTTTATTAGCCATGCTTGCATCCTTTTTATTAGTAAAATTTTATTAGATCGACAGTCGGTTTATTCTTTCCTTTATCGTACATCTTTTCTAAATCAATGTCAAGAATAAAGACAGTTCCTCTATTTTTTGATATAATAAGTCTAATCAAAATTGAAGGAGTATATCATGACTTTTATTATTATTCTTATTATTGTCGCGGTTTTAGCATTCTTCGTTGTTGGTGCTTACAATACCTTGGTTAAAAGCCGCATGCAGACTCAGGAAGCTTGGAGTCAGATCGATGTGCAGCTCAAACGCCGTAATGACTTGATTCCTAACCTCTTGGAAACGGTCAAAGGCTATGGCAAGTACGAGCAGGCAACCTTGGAAAAGGTAACCCAACTGCGCAACCAGGTAGCTTCAGCTGCTTCACCAGCCGAAGCCATGCAAGCCAGCGACGCCCTTTCTCGTCAGATTTCTGGAATCTTTGCAGTAGCTGAAAGCTATCCAGATCTGAAAGCTAACACTAACTACCTGAAGTTGCAGGAAGAACTGACCAATACTGAAAATAAAATTGCTTATTCTCGTCAGCTTTATAATTCAGTAACTAGCAACTACAATGTCAAGTTGGAAACATTCCCAAGCAATATTGTTGCAGGAATCTTTGGCTTTAAAGCTGCGGACTTCCTCAAGACACCAGAAGAAGAAAAGGCTGTACCAAAAGTTGACTTTGGCAGCACTGGACTAGGTGACTAAGATGCTATTTGATCAAATTGCCAGCAATAAAAGGAGGACTTGGCTCCTCCTTATCGCTTTTTTCGGACTCTTGGCTCTCCTTGGAGCAGCTATTGGCTATCTCTGGCTGCGCTCTGCTGTTGGTGGTGTCTTGCTAGCCTTGATCATCGGAGCGATTTATGCCGGAGTGATGATTTTTCAGTCTACAGAAGTGGTCATGGCTATGAACGGAGCTCGCGAGGTCTCTGAGCAGGAAGCACCTGAACTCTATCATATTGTTCAAGATATGGCCATGGTCGCTCAGATTCCTATGCCACGTGTCTATATCGTAGAGGATCCCTCTCCCAATGCTTTTGCGACTGGCTCTAAGCCTGAAAATGCAGCTGTTGCAGCAACTACAGGTATCTTGCAAATCATGAATCGTGAGGAGCTTGAGGGAGTGATTGGCCATGAAGTCAGTCATATTCGCAATTATGATATTCGAATTTCAACGATTGCTGTGGCTTTGGCCAGTGCTATTACCCTGTTGTCTAGCCTGGCCGGCCGGATGATGTGGTTTGGTGACGGACGTCGGAGTAGTAATGATCGAGATAACGATAGTGGTTTGGGAATTATTCTCCTTATCGTATCGCTGATTGCTATCGTTTTAGCTCCTCTGGCAGCTACCTTGGTGCAGTTGGCCATTTCTCGTCAGCGGGAGTTTCTGGCTGATGCTTCCAGTGTAGAGCTGACCCGCAATCCGCAAGGGATGATTAATGCTCTGCTCAAGCTAGATCGCAGCGAGCCTATGGAACATCATGTTGATGATGCCAGTGCAGCTCTCTATATCAGCGATCCCAAAAAAGAAGGCGGACTGAAGAAACTTTTCTATACGCACCCTCCTATCTCAGAACGGGTGGAGCGATTGAGACATATGTAAAAGCTGGGAATAAATTATTTCCAAAACTTAGACCAATAACTAGTAAAAGGATTTAGTTCTGCATTGGACAGGACTAAGTCCTTTTCGTTTTACTTCCTTTCATTCATGTCTAAAAAATATTCGTTTAGATTTTGTTACAGTTTTATGTCAGTCATCTATGAACCGTAGATTGTCCAAGTTTATTTTTGTATAAGTAAGGAGGCTAGATTTAAAAAAGCTAGTGTTTTCAAGTTGTCAGGTTGAACCCTTCTGAGAATCTTATAAAATCAATATTTTCTTGAAAACCATAAAACTTTTAGAAAAAATCACTATATTGAGTATTCCTATCTTTCAAATTAATCTATTTGTATTATTTTGAAATATAAAGTAATTTTTTTGTAACATATTCGAAATATATTACTAGTATATTAAATTTAGTAAAAAATTTTATTGCATATATGAAACCGAGGGCTCAATATGTTGAAAACATTTGGAAAAATTTTCAAAGTCATTAGAGAATCAAAAAACATGTCTCTTAAAGAGGCGGCAGCCGGAGATATTTCAGTGGCTCAGCTGTCTCGTTTTGAGCGGGGAGTCAGTGGTATTACGCTTGATTCTTTCTATTGCTGCTTAAAGAATATGGCTGTTTCTCTAGACGAATTTCAGTATGTTTACCATAACTACATTGAGGCAGATGATGCGCTTTTCTCAAAAAAAGTAGCTGATGCTTATCAGGAAAACAATGTCGTCAAGCTCCAAAGTATATTGGCTAGCTCAGAAGCTTTGGCTAAAAAGTTCCCTGAGAAGAAGAATTATAGGCTCAATACAATTGTTGTTAGAGCAGTATTGTCTTCCTGCAGTCCAGATTTTCAGATTAGCAAGAAAGATGTAGAATTTCTGACCGATTATCTCTTTTCCGTTGAGGAGTGGGGGCGTTATGAGCTCTGGCTCTTTACTAATAGTGTGGATCTATTGACCTTGGAAACACTGGAGACCTTTGCTAGTGAGATGATTAACCGCACCCAGTTTTATAATAATCTACCGGAGAATCGCCGGCGTATTATCAAGATGCTGCTTAATGTTATCAGCGTCTGCATAGAGAGTAATCATTTGCTGGTTGCTATGAGATTCCTCAATTATCTTGACCATTCTAAAATCCCTGAGACAGATCTTTATGATCGGATGCTGATTAAGTATCATAGGGCTCTTTATTCCTACAAGGTTGGGAATAGCTATGCTCTGAGCGATATTGAGGAGTGCTTATCTTTCTTGGAATTTTTAGATTCTTTCGGTGTTGCCCAGAAGCTCAAAGCTCAGTTTGAAAGGATTTGCCTTTCGCAGTTGCAGATGTGCAAATAAAATAGACTCATTTCTAAAAATATACTAGAATAAGAGTATAACTTTATACCAAATTCAGAAGGAGGCTTTATGATGGAGAAAAAAATTCATTATAAGATGCATAAAGTTAAGAAGAACTGGGTAGCCATCGGTGTGACTACCTTAGCACTTATCGTAGCACCAAAAGTACTTGGTCTCGAAGCAGGTCTTGTCCACGCTGATGATGTTAAGCAGGTGGCAGTTCAAGAACCAACTGCAGCTCAGGATAGTGGCTCAGGGCAGCCAGTTCAAGTACAAGCTAACTCAGCTTCTCAGTTGGAAGCAGAAAAAGCAACTTCTGCAGACGAGGTGGTTGATGCTGCTGTAGCCAGTGAAAAAACTGCTGAAACTGCAGCAAATACGGAAGCAGCGGTTCAAACAGATGCTCAAGAGCCAGCTAAACCAGCAGTAGCAGAAGCAGCAACTACAGAAAAAGCAGCCGTTGCTGAAGAAGCAAAAGCAGCTAATGTAACATCAGAAACTGCTAAACCGGAAGCAGCTAATCAGGATAGACAAGTAAGTCCAGCAACTGCTGACAAACAAGCAAAGAAGACTGTTACAGACAAGATTGTTGCAAATCCAAAGGTTGCAAAGAAAGATCGCTTGCCAGAACCGGCTCAAAGACAGGGAGCGATAGCTGAAAGAATGGTGGCTGCTCAAGCCCAAGCGGCGCCTGTTAATACTGAGCATGATGATGATGTCTTATCTCACATCAAGACGATTGATGGTAAGAAATACTATGTTCAGGAAGATGGTACAGTTAAAAAGAATTTCGCTGTTGAGCTCAATGGAAAAGTTCTTTATTTCGATGCAGAGACTGGAGCATTGATTGATTCAGCTGAGTATCAATTCCAGCAAGGTACTAGCAGTCTCAATAATGAATTCACTCAAAAGAATGCCTTCCATGGCACTACGGAAAAGGATATTGAAACAGTTGACGGCTACCTGACAGCAGATAGCTGGTATCGTCCAAAGTTCATCTTGAAAGACGGAAAAACATGGACAGCATCGACAGAAACAGACCTACGTCCGCTTTTGATGGCTTGGTGGCCTGATAAGCAAACGCAGGTTAGCTATCTCAACTATATGAACCAGCAAGGTCTGGGAGCAGGAGCTTTTGAAAACAAAGTGGAACAAGCTATCCTGACAGGTGCTTCTCAGCAGGTTCAGCGCAAAATCGAAGAAAGAATCGGTAAAGACGGCGATACTAAATGGCTGAGAACACTGATGGGCGCATTTGTCAAAACTCAGCCAAACTGGAACATCAAGATCGAGTCTGAAACAACCGGTACTAATAAGGACCACTTGCAAGGTGGAGCTCTGCTTTATACCAATAGTGATAAGACTTCTCATGCTAATTCTAAGTACCGTATCCTGAACCGCACACCTACCAACCAAACTGGTACGCCTAAGTACTTCATTGACAAGTCAACTGGTGGTTATGAGTTCCTGCTAGCCAATGACTTTGATAACTCTAATCCAGCTGTTCAGGCTGAGCAACTCAACTGGCTGCACTTTATGATGAACTTCGGCAGCATCGTAGCCAACGATCCGACTGCTAACTTTGACGGAGTTCGTGTTGATGCGGTAGACAATGTCAATGCAGACTTGCTCCAAATTGCCTCTGACTACTTCAAGTCTCGCTACAAGGTTGGAGAAAGTGAAGAAGAAGCCATCAAGCATTTGTCTATCTTGGAAGCTTGGTCTGACAACGACCCTGACTACAACAAAGACACCAAGGGTGCACAATTACCGATTGATAATAAGCTTCGTCTATCCTTGCTTTATTCGTTCATGCGGAAGCTTTCTATCCGTAGTGGTGTAGAGCCAACGATTACGAATAGTCTGAATGACCGTTCTACTGAAAAGAAAAATGGCGAGCGGATGGCCAATTATATCTTTGTTCGGGCTCATGATAGTGAAGTGCAGACCGTTATTGCCGACATCATCCGGGAAAATATCAATCCAAATACGGATGGTTTGACCTTTACCATGGATGAGCTCAAGCAAGCCTTTAAGATCTACAACGAAGATATGCGTAAGGCCGACAAGAAGTATACACAGTTCAATATCCCAACTGCTCATGCTCTCATGCTCTCCAACAAAGACTCCATCACTCGGGTCTACTATGGTGATCTCTATACAGATGACGGTCAATATATGGAGAAAAAATCTCCTTACCACGACGCTATCGATGCCCTGTTGCGTGCTCGTATTAAGTATGTAGCTGGTGGTCAGGACATGAAAGTCACCTATATGGGTGTACCTCGTGAGGCTGATAAATGGTCTTATAACGGTATTTTGACTTCTGTTCGTTATGGTACTGGTGCCAATGAAGCAACAGATGAAGGAACAGAAGAGACCCGTACCCAAGGGATGGCAGTTATTGCTTCTAACAACCCGAATCTCAAGCTGAACGAGTGGGATAAACTGCAAGTAAATATGGGAGCAGCCCATAAGAATCAATACTACCGTCCTGTGCTCTTGACGACCAAAGATGGTATTTCCCGCTATTTAACTGACGAAGAAGTGCCGCAATCCCTCTGGAAGAAGACAGATGCTAATGGTATTTTGACCTTTGATATGAATGATATCGCAGGCTACAGCAATGTCCAGGTTTCTGGTTATCTGGCTGTTTGGGTACCAGTTGGTGCTAAGGCAGATCAGGATGCTCGTGTAACAGCCAGCAAGAAAAAAAATGCCAGCGGTCAGGTTTACGAATCTAGCGCAGCCCTTGATTCTCAGCTGATTTACGAAGGCTTCTCTAACTTCCAAGACTTTGCAACTCGCGATGACCAATATACCAATAAAGTCATTGCTAAAAATGTCAACCTCTTCAAGGAATGGGGAGTGACTTCATTTGAGCTGCCACCGCAGTACGTATCTAGCCAAGACGGTACTTTCCTAGATTCTATCATCCAGAATGGTTATGCCTTTGAAGACCGCTATGATATGGCTATGAGCAAAAACAATAAATATGGTTCTTTAAATGACCTGCTCAATGCTCTCCGTGCTCTCCACAGTGTCAATATCCAAGCCATTGCGGACTGGGTGCCAGACCAAATCTACAACCTGCCAGGTAAAGAAGTGGTAACGGCAACTCGTGTCAACAACTATGGAACCTACCGTGAAGGCGCAGAAATCAAGGAAAATCTTTACGTTGCCAATACTAAAACGAATGGTACAGACTATCAAGGCAAGTATGGTGGAGTCTTCTTGGATGAACTCAAAGCTAAATATCCAGAAATCTTTGAACGAGTACAGATTTCCAACGGTCAAAAGATGACGACTGATGAGAAGATTACCAAGTGGTCTGCTAAACACTTTAACGGTACCAATATCTTGGGTCGTGGTGCTTACTATGTTCTTAAAGACTGGGCTAGCAACGAATATCTCAACAACAAGAATGGTGAGATGGTACTGCCTAAGCAATTAGTTAATAAGAATGCTTACACAGGATTTGTCAAAGATACTACTGGATTCAAGTACTATTCAACTAGTGGCTATCAAGCTAGAAATTCCTTTATCCAAGATGAAAATGGAAATTGGTATTACTTCGATAAACGAGGCTATTTAGCAACAGGTGCTCATGAAATTGATGGCAAGCAAGTTTATTTCCTCAAGAATGGTATTCAGCTGCGTGACTCTCTCCGTGAAGATGAAAACGGCAATCAGTACTACTACGATAAGACTGGCGCCCAAATTCTCAACCGTTACTATACTACTGACGGCCAAAACTGGCGTTACTTTGATGCCAAGGGTGTCATGGCTAGAGGTCTGGTAACCATGGGCGGCAATCAGCAATTCTTCGACCAAAATGGCTACCAAGTCAAGGGCAAGATTGCGCGTGCCAAAGATGGTAAACTTCGTTACTTTGATAAGGATTCAGGTAATGCTGCTGCTAACCGCTTTGCCCAAGGTGATAATCCAAGTGACTGGTACTATTTCGGAGCAGATGGTGTTGCAGTAACAGGTCTTCAAAAACTTGGCCAACAAACACTTTACTTCGACCAAGATGGCAAGCAAGTCAAGGGTAAAATCGTGACACTTGCAGACAAGAGTATCCGTTACTTCGATGCTAATTCAGGAGAAATGGCAGTCGGCAAGTTTGCAGAAGGATCTAAGAATGAATGGTATTACTTCGATCAAGCTGGTAAAGCAGTGACAGGTCTTCAGAAGATTGGCCAACAAACCCTTTACTTTGACCAAGATGGTAAGCAAGTCAAAGGTAAAGTAGTAACTCTGGCTGATAAAACGATCCGTTACTTCGATGCTAATTCTGGAGAAATGGCAGTCGGCAAGTTTGCAGAAGGTGCCAAGAACGAATGGTATTACTTTGATCAGGCTGGTAAAGCAGTGACAGGTCTTCAGAAGATTGGTCAACAAACCCTTTACTTCGACCAAAATGGTAAGCAAGTCAAAGGACAGCTAGTAACTCTGGCTGATAAATCAATCCGTTACTTCGATGCCAACTCCGGTGAAATGGCAGCCAACAAGTTTGTTGAAGGTGCCAAGAACGAATGGTACTACTTCGATCAGGCTGGTAAAGCAGTGACAGGTTTGCAGCAGATTGGCCAACAAACCCTTTACTTCGACCAAAATGGCAAGCAAGTCAAAGGCAAGATTGTCTATGTCAATGGTGCTAACCGTTACTTTGATGCCAATTCAGGCGAAATGGCACGCAATAAATGGATTCAGCTGGAAGATGGAAGTTGGATGTACTTTGACCGCAATGGTAGAGGCAGACGCTTCGGCTGGAACTAATAGCAATAGAATAGGCTAAATGAAACTTAATCTTTAGCTTTCTAATACACAAAAACGATAACTTCTTGTTTGGAAGTTATCGTTTTTGCTGTCTTTTAGGAGAACAAATATAGAAACAAGATTGATCTATCATCTTTCTTTAATATCTTTCTTTTTTTCAATAGATAGGAGCAGAGCAATCACACCGATAATGCTGAAGATAAGCCAGCTAGCGTTCATATTCCAGAGGGCTAGGCTGCTGAAGACCATAGTACCAAAGGGGACAGAGAAAGAAAAGAGCAGACTCAGAAAGCTGGAAGTCTGAGCGAGAACATCAGAAGGCAGTTTGCTCAGTAAGAGGGTGTTGATTTTGGGATTGATCTTACCGGAGATATAAGCTAGTAAAAATCCAAAAGCAATGCCGACGAAAACAGGCAGATGCAAGAAATTGCTGACAGCAAGCAGAATCATTGTGAGAGCAGCCCAGAGGGTTAGTTGATTTAGAGAGAGGCGGCTAAAGTAATCGTTGGGAGTCAGACTGGCTGCAATCATGGCTAGGACAAGAGTTGTCTGAAGAACCAAGAGAGACTGACTAAAGGACAGCTGGAAGATGGGGTTGTCCAGCAAGTAGAGATCATAAAGAGCTATAAGAGAACCTGCCATAGCGTTGACGATCAGGATTTGAGCCAGCAGTTTGAGAAAATTGTTAGAACCTTCCTGCTCAAAGATGAGCTTGGACGATGTGTACATTTTCTTCAACTCTTCTTTCAGAGGAGCTTTTCTCTCAGAAATTGCCACAGGGTCATGGGTCAATCGGCGACGGACTAGGTAGAGGATGGTGGAGGATAGGAGAAAGGTCAAGGCGTTAACCAAAGCAACTAAGAAAAAGTCTTGCTGGCTGACGGTTAGGAGCCAAACTCCCAAAGCTTGTCCGGCCAGGCTACAGAGAAAGCTGATAAGCTGGGTAAAAGAGAAGGCTTCCATAAGGTCTTTCTCTGGAACATTCTTTTTTAAAATCGGCATTTGCAGGCCGCTGCGATAGTCGCTGATGATATCTGAAAGAATATTCATCAAGCAGACGGCTGAAAAGGCTAGATAAGAGCTGGAGCGAGTCATGAAGGCGACAAGGACAAAGAGCAGGACTTGAAGATAACCAAAATGAATCAGCCAACGAGCTTTATGGACGGTCTTGTCAGCTTTGATACCAGCAAAGATAGTAAAGAATGTCGGAACTAGAACGATAAAATTAGCCACGGCAATAGCAAACTTGGGATTGGGCATGCTGGAAGCAAATACCACAAAAACAATATTGAAAATAGAAGCTCCCAAGGTGTTGAAGATTCGGGAAAGGCTGAGTGAGGCATAGACCCCATTTTTAAAGAATAATTTCATCGTAGACTCCTTTTCTAAACTGCAAGATTGTCTAAAAGCTGATTGGGTGTATCTGTAATCTAGCTTTTGTTTTTTCTCTTTCTGATGACCATTATAGACCGTTTAAAGCCAAAAACAAGGGTTTTTCGGCAACTGGTCAGGTCTCATAAGTAAGTGGTAAAGTTCTGAAAGTGACTTGCGCTAGCTCTTTCTGTTTTTAGTATAAAATAGAGAATCCAATCTGCAGGAAACGTTGCATATATTCAACGAATTTTTGAGTTCAATTGTTAAAATTAGTAAATTTGAGTCTATTTTGCATAAAAAAACCACTGTCCAACTCAAAATAGCTGAGCTTAAAAGTGGAGATTTGCATTATTTGCTATATTTTTGAAAAGCAGTATCAAGGGCTTCTTGATAGCAGTCAGCGCTATGCTGACAGTTCAAGATTCGGAAAATGTTGACAGCTTGCTTCATTTGCGAAAGCCCCTCTTCTTTTTGCCCTTTCAAACAAGCTAACTCTCCTTGAGCAAAGAGATAGACAATTCGAAAGTAAGTCTCATTTTCTTCATAAAAGTGTCGCTCAATGACTTGTTGGAAATAGTCTGCCTGAGTGATATTTTCCTGACTGATGGCCAGAAGATAGCCATTAAGAAAGGTAGTGTGCAGGGTGTTGCGGTTGTTGGCAAACAAGGCGGCAAAATCCTTTCTTGAGAGGATTTCTTTGGTGTATTGGGAAAACAAGTCTAGAGATAAAACCGGAGTGCAGACAGAGAAGAGATTGAGTTCGTAGCGCCCCCAAATGTCAACTGAAAAGAGGTAATCATGGAGGAAATCCAGTTCTCCTGGACTGGCCTTTTCAGACTCCTTGAGGGCACAGAGATAGGCCTTTACAATCAGGCGTTCAACCCAATCATTAGCGCGCTTGCTTTTTTGAGTGACTTTTTCTTTTTTCAGATAAAGTTTTTCTAAGAGGTCAAGCTGATTGGCTTGCAACAGGTCTTGAATTTGGCTTAAGAGTTCCTTATGAGAATGATGATCCTGGATGCCGGCTGCAACGGTAAATTCTTCCGTTTCCGTGTGAATGGCGCTGAGAGCGCTAAAAAATTTCTGTGTCGAAAGTTCGCTCTGCCCATTTTCAAAGCGAGAGAGCATAGATTTTGAAAATTCTCCGCCAGTCGCTTCGGATAAAGAGATGTGCCTTGCCTCTCGAAAAAATCTAAAAACCTGTCCTAGATGTTCCATTGTCTTCCCTCCTTGCATTTTATTATAACAA
Source organism: Streptococcus sp. DTU_2020_1000888_1_SI_GRL_NUU_041A (assembly GCF_032387735.1). Taxonomy (NCBI): domain Bacteria; kingdom Bacillati; phylum Bacillota; class Bacilli; order Lactobacillales; family Streptococcaceae; genus Streptococcus; species Streptococcus sp. DTU_2020_1000888_1_SI_GRL_NUU_041A. The sequence continues at coordinate 608,251 of NZ_CP135591.1, forward strand.
AATAATTTTCAATAACATCGGAGCGCCCAAACATGATATAATATAAAGAAAAAAGCAAAGAGGAACTTATGTTGCATATTCAAGAAATTCGGAAGAATCCAGATGGTCTAGCTTTTGAGAAAAAGCTAGACTTGGAAGAAGAGTTAAAAGAACGCAATCCTGAGATTTTAGATGTTCAGGATATTGTAGCCAAAGGCAAGGTTCAATATGAAGACGGCCTCTATTTTCTGGATTATGACCTGTCTTATACCATCACTCTGACGTCCAGTCGCAGTATGGAGCCGGTGGAGCTCAAGGAGTCTTATCTAGTCAACGAAATTTTCATGGAAGAAGGACAGGCTGCATCGCAGGATATGATTGATCAGGACTTGGTACTGCCGATTGAAAATGGCGAGATTAATGTAGCCGAGAGTGTAGCTGATAATATCCTGATGAATATCCCGCTGAAAATTCTAACAGCTGAGGAAGAAGCTGGCCAAGGCTTTCTGTCGGGTCAGGACTGGCAGGTTATGACAGAAGAAGAATTCGCCGCTGCTCAAGAAGCTCAAAAAGAGAAGAACAATCCTTTCGCTGGTTTGCAAGGACTGTTTGATGAATGAATCTTGTAAAAATTTTGAAATCGATAAAAAATAAAATAAAAGAAAAGACAAATTGCTATGACCTGCACCCCAAAAGTTAGACAGAAAATCTAACGATTGGGGTGTTTTTAATCTGAAATTAGGTCATACACATAAACTAGTTATATAACCTAAAAAGAATGGCGTTTCTCGGGTTCGAATATACCCAGTTCAAATCTTTAATGTTATTTACCTGACTTAAAGCAATAAATAATTGAGAAGATTCTAGTAGATGGCCAGTTCCCTACAATAAGCTCCCAAACTAAGTTTGGGAGCTTATTGATTTATATCTTCTGTTTGGCCTTGATAGTGGTAGATACAGAGTCGTTTTGCTTGGTCTGGGCGGCTGACAGTAAAGTGGAAGTAATGGTCTTTCTTATCCAAGCTTTTGGTCTTGGAGAGTTTGAAATAAGTGGATTGGCGGCTGGCCATGTGGAGTAGGATGTCATCTTCCATGACCATCAGAGGCTGGGGAAGATTGGAAAATTGATAAAAATCCTCTTGAAATTGATAGTAATTCTGGGAAAAATAGTCAAATTGAAGTTCCTCATGTACATTCTGAGTGGTCATCTACGCCTCCTGAAGCATGTATCGAAAGAATCTGATGGATAGCAAGGCCTTTGTAATGGTCACCTTCCTGCAGGAGGACTTGCTTGCAGTCCAGATGAAAGACGGTAGCAGTAATGTCGATCAGCTTTTCCTGATTAAGAAAGGTGATTCGGATGGGAACTTGCTGGCTGTAGGCTTGGTTGAGCAAGTGGAATTTTTCCTGTCTATCAAGTTGGGGCAATTGGCTCATATCTAGTTCTTTTTTGGCCAAAGAAGTGCTGTGCTCAGAGAGGAAAAAGCCAGCCCACTTAGCCATGCCCCGATCCTGAAAGTCACGTGCCGACTGATAGGGGAGATAGGAGCGGTCAGTCATGATAAGCCCTCCAAACCTCCAGCTGAATGGCCACCTGTCAGCTTGCTTCGAGCGATGGCACGGGAGGAGCCCAGTAAGGCTGTTCCCTTCAGTAGAGAGGCAAATCCGAAGCGATCTCTGATGCGGTCAATCGTCTGTTGGAGCTCCTCTTCTTTTTGAATTTGCAGGGGATCGTCAAAGAGAGAAATCAGACCATAACCTTGATCGACAAAATCACTGTAAAAAACGCCAATCTGGCGGATAGCCCCGCCCTGATATTTGGAACGAAAAAGCTGAACGACGATTTGAGCTAATCGGTCACTGTTGTTAGTGGGCTCAATTTTTTTCTGTGTATGAATGGAAGGCAGGAGCTCCTGCTTGGAATAGCGGGCATAGATGGAGACACGCTGGCATTTCTTACCAGAGCGTCTGAGACGAATGGCGACCTGCTCAGCCATTTCTCGAAAAACCAGCTCAATCTCTGCCTGCTGTCTATAATCTCGGGGGAGAATTTGCGAATTGCCCAGACCATGTGACTTGACCTGATAAGGCTTGTGAACATTGCTTTCATCAATGCCGTGAGCGTGAAACCAAAGCTGCAGGCCCATAACCCCCATTTCTTTTTTGAGAATGTCGGGGTTAAAGTTAGCCAAATCATAAATGGAATGGATACCTAACTTCTTAAGACGGGTGGCTGTTCGGTGGCCAATGCCCCAAAAATCAGTCATGTTTGGAATAGTCCAGACCTTACTGGGAACATCCTCATAGGACCAGTTGACCCGCATCTTTTTTGTGTGTTTGGCTTCAATGTCTAAGGCTAGCTTGGCGAGAAGTGGATTGGCGTTGCTCAGACCGATAGATGCATAAATCCCAGTCTTCTTCCAGATAGCCTGTTGAATGCGGGCAGCCAGCAGATCCAGTTTGGTCCTGCGGTCCAGCGTCTGATCGGGAATGAAGTAGTTGATAGAGCTTGTCAAATCTAAGAAGCCCTCATCGATTGAGTAGGGGAAAATATCATCGGGAGCTGCGAAATCCTGGAAAATCTTTTGGATTTCCATGTTTTTCTGGATGTAGTAGTTCATCCGAGGTGGGACCAATAAGGTCTTTTGAGCAACATCTTCAATAAAGCGCACATAATCTGCTGTAATCGGTAGTCCCTGCTTGCGGGCAGCAGCATAGTTGAACTTACGGGTGTGGACATCAAAAGGAAGATTATAGCTTCGGCTGACATTTTGGCTGCCGAAATTCTTTTTAAAGAGAGGGGTGGCAGCTAGTATCAGTCCAGCGGAATTTTCAATTCGGCTCATGACACAGAGCGAGGTTTTTAAAGGGTCCAGGCCGAGGGAAATGCATTCGCAAGAGGCATAAAAACTTTTCATATCCACAAAAGCAATATCTGAACGGGGCTCGCGTGAATAATCAAATAGGACCATAGCTTATACCTCAATCGGCAGAAAATGTCCGACTACGATACCAACAATGCTAGGTTGGTCTTCGTAGGGAGCAAAGAGATCCTCGTAGTCAGGATTGATAGATTCTAAACGTAGACCTTCAGCTTCGCGGTAGACTTTTTTGATATAGGTCTTGCCATTCCACATAAGAGCATAGACCGCCCCATCGTAGTCGAATCCCGTTTGTTTCATAAGGGCAACAGAGCCATTGGGATACTTAGGCTCCATAGAATCCCCAGAGACCCAGGATGCAAAGTCGTGCTGGATATCTTGATCAAAGTAGACAGTTTCGTAGTCTGTTTCATTGTCATAGTAGCTGTGACCGAGACCTGCAGCCAGCTCAACGGATAGAACCTTATAGGCTGTAAGGGAGCTAATCTTACGCTGTCTCTCTAAGAGCCGACTAGCGAGTTGGTCTACTTCTTTTTTATGTGGTAGAGTTAGTAAAGGGTAGGTGTAGAGCGCGCTGGTCTCATCCACAAAGTAGCTCTCTTGGACCTTGAGACAGGTGGCCAACCTCCTGAGATTTTTGGCGTGGGGTTCTGCTAGACCATTTTCCCAAGCAGAGTAAGTCTTTCGAGAGATGCCCAGCTCTTGGTAAATGGAAGCCTGTGCCAGATTAAGCTCCAGCCGGCGTTTTTTTAATTTTTCATGCGAAAACATATCACACCTCCTATGTAACGTTTTAAAGGTTACATATAGTATAACAAATGAAATCGAGAAAAGCAAGTTCTTTATTGAGTATTGTTATTTCTAGCAAGAGTGTGGTAAACTGTAGGGAGGAATATGACTTGGAGGTAGAGAGATGTTTCCTATGACAGCAAAAACGATCATGACAGAAGAAGCTTACCGCCGTTTCGCTTGGACCAATTTTTGGTATAAAAAGAATGGCATCTTCTCGCTGATTCTCCCTGAGATAGTGGTGCTGATATGCAGTGCAATCTGTTTTTTCATCGGGGAACCTTTGCCAGGCATAGTTTTTCTTGTTACTGTGGCTGTCCTTCCTTTTCTTTACTATCTGTCCATGAATCGACATATTAAAAAGTTTTATAGAGGCAACCCCCTCTGGCATGATATAGAGCAGGAGTTTAGCTTCTATGAGACAGACTTTCGTGTCGTTAATCGGAATAACAATGCCAGATTTGACTATCAAGATATTGTGGCGATTATAGACAAGCCAGAAACTTTTTATATTATGGTTGGCCGGTCAATGGGGCTGATCTTGGATAAGGCAGACTGTCAGCCTGAATTAATTGATTTTTTACTAAAACTAAAAGAAAACAGAAGTCTCTAATTTGGGGGACTTCTATTTTTTATCTGTCAAGTTTTCAAAAAATTGGCCTCTTGTGCGATGTGTGTTATAATGTTTTTTATGAGAGTTGTTGCAGGTAAATACGGGGGTAGGCCCCTCAAGACTTTGGACGGCAAGACGACTAGACCTACGACCGATAAGGTCAAGGGGGCAATTTTTAATATGATTGGTCCCTATTTTGACGGCGGTCGGGTGCTGGATCTTTATGCTGGGAGCGGGAGTTTGGCCATTGAGGCTATTTCGCGAGGTATGGAGACAGCTGTCTTAGTCGAAAAGGATCGCAGAGCTCAGGCTATTATTTCAGAAAATATTCAGATGACCAAGGAGCCGGAACGTTTTGACTTGCTCAAGATGGAGTCTGGCCGAGCCTTGGAAATGTTGACGGGGACTTTTGACTTAGTCCTCTTAGATCCGCCTTATGCCAAGGAGCAGATTGTGGCTGACCTTGAGAAGCTGGAGGAAGGCCAGCTCTTGAGTCAAGATGTCCTAGTAGTCTGTGAGACAGACAAGGAAGTGGAATTGCCGGAAGAAATTGCAGGGCTAGGCATTTGGAAGCAGAAGATATATGGAATTTCAAAGGTGACGGTGTATGTCAGATAAGATAGGATTATTCACAGGGTCTTTTGACCCGATGACCAAGGGCCATGTGGACCTGATTGAGCGGGCCAGCAGGTTCTTTGATAAGCTCTATGTAGGGATTTTCTATAACCGGGAAAAGTCAGGTTTTTTTACAATTGAGTCCAGAGAGCGGATGGTCAAAGAAGCTCTGCAGCATTTGGATAATGTTGAGGTAATCACTTCTCAGAATGAGTTAGCAGTGACGGTGGCCAGAAGACTGGGAGCACAGGCCTTTGTGCGTGGTCTCCGTAACAGTCAAGACCTAGACTATGAAGCCAATATGAACTTTTTCAATCAGGAATTGGCGGGAGAAATAGAAACGATTTTCTTACTCAGCAAGCCGGTCTATCAGTATATCAGTTCATCACGTATTCGTGAGCTGATTGCTTTTCAGCAGAATATTGCGGCCTATGTGCCCCAAAGTGTAATCAAAGAATTAGAAAGAATCAACCATGAAAAGAATTAAGAAGTATCTATGGCCGACGGTCATTGGCGTCACTATTGCCTTTTTTATAGCAGCTTTTTGGGTTCGTCTGCCTTATTATATAGAAGTTCCTGGTGGTGCCGAGGATGTTCGTCAGGTCTTGCTGGTTGATAATAAGGCCGATAAGGAAGCGGGTTCCTACAACTTTGTGACGGTCGGAGTAGAGCAGGCAACCTTTGCTCATCTGGTCTATGCTTGGCTGACCCCTTTTACAGATATTTATTCCGCCAAGGATATGACAGGGGGATCCACGGATGAGGAGTTCAATCGGATCAACCAGTTTTACATGGAAACATCACAAAATATGGCTAAATATCAAGGGTTGACGACAGCTGGTAAAGAGATCAAAATGGACTATCTGGGAGTTTATGTCCTACAGGTGGCTGATAACTCAACCTTCAAGGGAGTTCTCAATATTGCTGATACGGTAACTGGTGTCAATGATAAGACATTTGAAAGCTCTGAGGAGCTGGTTAAGTATGTCAACTCGCAGAAGCTTGGGGATAAAATCAAGGTGACTTTCCAAGAAGATGGTCAGGAGAAATCGGCAACTGGTAAGGTTATCAAGTTGGAGAACGGTAAGAACGGGATTGGGATTAGTCTGATAGACCGGACGGAAGTCAGCAGTAATATTCCGATTACATTTTCAACTGAGGGTATCGGCGGTCCTAGTGCTGGTCTCATGTTCAGCCTGGCTATTTATACCCAGTTGGCTGATCCGACTCTTCGTGATGGCCGCGATATTGCAGGGACCGGCAGCATCAGCCGAGAAGGAGAAGTTGGCGAAATTGGTGGAATTGATAAGAAAGTTGTTTCAGCGGCCCAAAGCGGAGCAGATATCTTCTTTGCACCGAACAATGAACTGACAGAGGAAGAGAAGAAGCTTTCTCCTAATGGGAAAAACAACTACCAAACGGCTCTGGAGACAGCCAAGAAGATTAAAACGGATATGAAAATTGTTCCAGTTAAAACGCTGCAGGACGCCATTGATTATCTAAAAAAGAACAAGTAAGATCTTAGCTTTGCTAAGATTTTTCTTGTGAGATAGACAAAGTTATATGGCTTTCTTTACTTTAAATCGTCAGACTTTTTTCAGAAAGATATTTTTGATGAAAAGTCCGCGAAATACTGGCTGATTTATGATAAAATAAAGTGTTGTAGATAAACTATCCAAGATTTTTAAAGGAAGAGTATGCGTAAAGATATTTCACCTGAATTGTATAATTATAATAAATTCCCAGGACCGGAGTTTAAACAGATTGACAGCAAGATTGTTGCAGAAAAATTCGAGTTTGAATTGATTGAGAACTATAAGGAAGGCTTTGACTTGACGGCCTTTCATCAGCGTTTTTCAGAAATTCTCACCAAGTTTGACTATATTGTCGGTGACTGGGGCAATGAGCAGCTACGACTGCGCGGTTTTTACAAGGACGAGCGGGCTAATGAAAGCGATGAGAAGATTAGTCGCTTAGAAGACTATTTGCTGGAGTACTGCAGCTATGGCTGTGCTTATTTTGTCTTGGAAAATCCAAATCCTCAGCGCGCTTCCTTTGATAAAAAATCGCATGGCAAGAAAGAGTCAGAGGGGCGGTCAAAACGTTCTCGCAACAGCCGTTCTGGGAACAACCGTAATCGCAGAAGCGAGCGAGACCGAGACAGCCGTTCTAAAAGAGACAATAAGCGCTCTCGTAACAATTCCCAGCAAGATAGGCAGAAAAAGCAAAAAGACAGCAATCGCCATTTTGTAATTCGTCAGAATAAAGGAGAAAAATGAAACCATCTATTTATAGCTTAACGCGTCAGGAAATGATTGAATGGGCGGAAGCTCAGGGAGAAAAGAAATTTCGGGCCGCCCAGATTTGGGAGTGGCTCTACCGTAAACGGGTTCAGTCTTTTGAAGAGATGACTAATCTGTCCAAGGACTTGATTGCCAAGCTAAATGATCAGTTTGCCGTCAATCCGCTTAAACAGCGTATCGTCCAAGAGTCTGCTGACGGTACGGTCAAGTACCTCTTTGAGCTGCCGGACGGTATGCTGATTGAGACGGTGCTCATGCGCCAGCACTATGGACTTTCTGTCTGTGTGACCACCCAAGTTGGCTGCAATATCGGTTGTACTTTCTGTGCCTCTGGCTTGATTAAAAAGCAACGCGACCTCAATAACGGTGAGATTGTAGCTCAGATTATGCTGGTTCAGAAGTATTTTGACGAGCGTGGTCAGGATGAGCGGGTCAGCCACATCGTGGTTATGGGAATCGGTGAGCCTTTTGACAACTATGACAACGTGCTCAAGTTTGTCCGGACGGTCAATGATGACAAAGGTTTGGCTATCGGAGCCCGTCATATCACGGTTTCGACTTCAGGGCTGGCTCATAAGATTCGTGACTTTGCCAATGAAGGTGTGCAGGTTAATCTAGCTGTATCCCTCCATGCCCCGAATAATGATTTACGGACCAGCATCATGCGGATTAACCGGTCCTTCCCTATCGAAAAGCTTTTTGCGGCTATCGAATACTATATTGAGACGACCAACCGTCGTGTGACCTTTGAGTACATCATGCTCAATGAAGTCAATGATGGGGTAGAGCAGGCCAAGGAACTGGCTGAGCTGCTCAAGAACATTAAGAAACTGTCTTATGTCAATCTCATTCCTTACAACCCCGTTAGCGAGCATGACCAATACAGCCGCAGTCCCAAAGAGCGCGTGATGGCTTTCTATGATACTCTCAAGAAAAACGGAGTCAACTGTGTGGTCCGTCAGGAACATGGTACGGATATTGATGCAGCCTGCGGCCAGCTGCGTTCTAATACCATGAAGCGTGATCGCGAGAAAGCATTGGTAGAAAATGTTCAGCCTTAAGAACTATCTGACTTCAGACGGTGAGCTGACTGCTAAGGGACGGAGATTGCTGGTAGGGGGAAGCTGGCTCTATTTCTTGATGCTTTGCGTTCTGTGCTTTATTCCTCAGGTTCCAGAGCCAGGAATGGAAACGCCGGGGATTCAGTATTTTGGCCGAATAGTAGTTTTGTTAATCCCTTTTAATTCCTTTGTTAATATTGGCGAGATTACTTCTTGGATCCAGCTGGTCAAGGTCTTTATCCAAAATCTAGCCAATATCTTCTTGCTGTCGCCCTTAATTTTTCAGTTGCTTTGGCTCTTTCCGAAATTGCGGAAGACCAAGAAGATTGTATGGCTGAGCTTTGGGATGAGTCTGTCTATCGAAGTGACTCAGATTCTGCTGGACCTTCTTATCAACGCCAATCGAGTCTTTGAGATTGATGATCTCTGGACCAATACTTTGGGTGGTTATCTGGCTTGGTGGGCATTTCAGCTTGGTCAAAAAATCTGGAAAAATCGTCAAGACGACGCTTTCAAAAGAGACTAGCAAGAGAAAGGTTCGGATTTAGAAGAAAAAAATAAATTTTTTCTTGACAAGAAAAAGGGAAAGGCCTATAATAAAATAAATCATCAGAAAAGTAATAATTTTTTCTACTTTCAGGGAGCCTGTGGTTGGTGGAAACAGGCAGTAGAAGATTATGAAGTGGGCTGATGCAAAAAATGAATTTGAAGCAATAAAAATTCGGTGAGCACACCTTACAGTGCAGCTTGTTGTTAGACAAGACAGAGATATGGAGGCAGTCTATACTTTGCTCCATAATTGAGGTGGCACCGCGATTATACGCCCTCACACAGATTTTTTCTGTGTGTGGGCTTTTGTTTTGCTTGAAAATAAAGAAATGAGGCAATCAAGATGACAGAAACTAAAGGATATTTTGGACAATTCGGCGGCTCCTTTGTACCAGAGCCTATCCAGGCCTTGCTGGATGAATTGGAAGCGACTTTTGAGAAGTATAAGGATGATCCAGAATTTTTAAATGAATACCGGCATTATTTGGCAGATTATTCAGGTCGGGAAACCCCGCTCTACTTTGCAGAAAGTCTGACCCGGCATCTGGGCGGAGCTAAGATTTATCTGAAGCGGGAAGATCTCAATCATCTGGGCTCGCATAAGCTCAATAATGTTTTGGGGCAGATTCTTCTAGCTAAGCGCATGGGCAAGACCCGAGTCATTGCTGAAACGGGAGCTGGTCAGCATGGTGTAGCAACTGCGGCGGCAGCAGCTAAGTTTGGTATGAAGTGCGATGTCTACATGGGTGCAGAGGATGTAGAACGCCAGCGCCTCAACGTTTTCCGCATGGAAATGATGGGCGCGACTGTTCACGCTGTGGAAACAGGCACCAAAACCCTCAAGGATGCAGTTGATGCAGCCTTTGGAGCTTGGATGAGTGATTTGGAAGCCTTCTATGTTTTGGGTTCGGCTGTCGGACCTCACCCCTATCCGACGATTGTCCATGAGTTCCAAAAGGTGATCAGTGAAGAATCTCGCCGTCAGATTTTGGACAAGGAAGGCCGCTTGCCGGATTATGTCATTGCCTGTGTAGGTGGTGGATCCAATGCTATCGGTGCTTTCTCTCAGTATGTGGCGGATGAAGAAGTTAAGTTAGTGGGGGTTGAAGCCGCTGGACGGGGTCTTGATACAGACCAGCATGCGGCGACCATGACCAAGGGAAGTGTCGGAGTAGTGGACGGTATGAAGACTTACGCTGTCTTTGCTGAAAATGGTCAGGTAGCGCCGGTTTACTCCATTTCAGCAGGCTTGGACTATCCTGGAGTTGGTCCTGAACATGCTTTCTTTAAAGATTCTGGACGAGTAGAATACGTGGCAGCGACAGATGATGAAGCTGTGGATGCCTTGCTTCTCTTGACACAAAAGGAAGGAATTTTGCCAGCGATTGAAAGTTCTCATGCCATTGCTGAAGCTATCAAGCGAGCTCCGCAACTGTTATCTGACCAAATCATCATTATCAATGTATCTGGTCGTGGAGACAAGGATGTGGCAGCCATTGCTGACTATCTAGAAAAACGAAAATAAAATACCCAGCAGAAGAGTAGTAATATCTCTCCTTTCAGAGAGCCTGTGGTTGCTGTAAACAGGCAGGAGAAGTTATGAAATGGGCTACTGGAGACAAAATTTTGTCCTTTAGTTGAACTTTTATCACTTTGTTATCTTACTTTGCCATGAGCCGGTATGCTGCTTTGTACTAAAAGGGATCTAAATGACTGTAAATAAGTAAATGAGATGTGGAGCATGAAAACTCCATAACTGAGGTGGCACCGCGATGATACGCCCTCACAGGATGAACTGTGTGGGCGTTTTTCTGTAGTTTTGGAGCAGGTTTTGACGGTGGACAGGTGCTATCTGTTCTTGTGAAATGCAGTTATGGCTTGCAGCTTGCTCCTCCTTAAACGCTTCTGATTAAATAGAAAGAAACATTATGCAAAAGATTTTACCAGCTGATATTATATCGCCGATTCTGGCTTATATGCGGATTCAGGGCGACCACAAGGTTATTTTGGAAAGTATTCCGAGAGATAGCGAGACAGCCCGCTTTTCTATCCTAGCCTATAATCCAGTCTTTGAAGTCCGCTATGAAAATGGCCAGTTAACAAAGAATGGGCAAGTAATCGAGGCAGATCCATTGGACTATCTGCATGAGTTGGTCGTAAAAAAAGGCCATCATTCAGAACTGCCTTTTGGCGGTGGAGCTATCGGCTTTGTCGGCTATGATATGATTTCCCTCTATGAGGAGATTGGCCAGATTCCAGCAGATGTGATTGGAACGCCGGATATGCACTTTTTCGTCTATGAGAGTTACATGGTTTTTGACCATAAAAAAGACAAGGTCTATATCCTTGAGGAGGCGCTCTACAGCGATCGAAGCGAAGCTGATTTGACTGCTAGTCTGGAGCGTATCATGGCTGAGCTGGCGCAGCCTGCAGCAGATGAATTTTCACCGCTGGAACTGTCCAGTTTGAATTTCCAGAGCCATATCGAGCAGTCAGCTTTTGAAAAAATGGTGGAAGAAGCACGGAGCTTGATTCGACAGGGAGACATGTTTCAATGCGTGCTCAGTCAACGCTTTTCAGCAGAGTATTCTGGTAGGCCACTGGATTACTATCGCAATCTGCGCGTGACCAATCCTTCCAATTATCTCTATTTTTATGACTTCGGGGATTATCAGATTATCGGAGCCAGCCCGGAAAGTCTGGTGTCAGTCAAGCAGGGGCAGGTTACGACCAATCCTATTGCTGGGACCAGACCGCGCGGGCAGGATGAAAGAGAAGATAAAGCCTTGGCGAAGGAGTTGCTAGCTGACGAGAAGGAAGTGGCTGAACACCGTATGTTAGTTGATTTGGGGCGTAATGATATCGGTAAAATTGCCCAGAATAACAGCGTGGAAGTCACTAAGTACATGGAAGTGGAGTATTTCCGCTATGTCATGCATCTGACCAGCGTGGTCCGTGGTCAGCTTCTGCCCCAACTGACAGCCATGGATGCGCTCAAGTCCACCCTGCCGGCCGGCACCGTTTCGGGTGCGCCTAAGATTCGAGCCATGAAACGGATTTATGAGCTAGAGCAGGAAAAACGTGGCGTTTATGCGGGGGCTATTGGCTATCTGTCTGCGACAGGGGATATGGATTTTGCCATTGCTATTCGGACTATGATTTTGAAAAATGGCAGAGCTTACGTTCAAGCTGGAGCGGGTATTGTTTATGACTCGATCCCTGCTAATGAATACCAAGAAACCATCAATAAGGCCAAATCAATGACCAAGATAGGAGAGATGCAATGATTTTATTGATTGATAATTATGATTCTTTTACTTACAATCTAGCCCAGTATATCGGCAATTTCGCAGAAGTCAAGGTCTTGCGAAATGATGATGCAGGCCTTTATCAAGCGGCAGAAGAAGCTAATGCCTTGGTTCTGTCTCCGGGTCCAGGCTGGCCAGCAGATGCAGGACGGATGGAGGAAGTTATCCGTGATTTTACTGGTAAAAAGCCGATTTTGGGGATTTGCTTGGGGCACCAAGCTATTGCAGAAGTATTTGGCGGAAAGCTAGGTTTGGCTCCCAAGGTCATGCACGGCAAGCAAAGTGTTCTGCGCTTTGAGGGGAAATCTCCTATCTATCAAGGAATAGAGGATGGGCAGCCGGTCATGCGCTATCATTCGATTTTGATTGAGGAGATGCCAGAGGACTTTGAAGTGACGGCTCGGGCAGCTGATGATAACTCGATCATGGCTATCCAGCATAAGAGCCTGCCTATTTATGGTTTTCAGTATCATCCAGAAAGTATTGGCACGCCGGACGGCTTGTCGTCTATCAAGAATTTCATCGATTTAGTAAAATAAAGGAGCGTGTATGAAAGAGATTATTGCAAAACTAGCTGATTTTAAGGATTTAAGCAGCGCTGAGATGACAGATGTGATTGAGCGTATTGTCACCGGACGGGTGACAGAGTCTCAAATTGTAGCTTTCTTACTGGGGCTTAAGATGAAGGGGGAGACGATTGAGGAACGAACTGCTTTGGCTCAGGTAATGCGAGGCCATGCTAAGCAGATTCCAACCACTATTCGCACTGCCATGGACAATTGCGGTACGGGTGGGGACAAGTCTTTCAGCTTCAATGTTTCGACTACAGCAGCTTTTGTACTGGCAGGTGGCGGGATTAAGATGGCTAAGCACGGCAATCGCTCCATTTCTTCTAAGTCAGGCTCAGCTGATGTGTTAGAAGCTCTGGGGATTAATCTAGACTTGGACGCTGCTAGCTTGGGCAAGGTTTTTGAGCAGACAGGTATCGTTTTTCTCTTTGCAAAGAATATGCATCCAGCTATGAAATACATTATGCCAGCCCGCCTTAGCCTAGGCATTCCCACTATCATGAATCTAACTGGCCCCCTTATCCATCCCATGAGTCTAGAAACTCAGCTTTTGGGGACCAGCCGGCCGGATATGCTAGAGAGTACGGCAGAGGTTTTGAAAAATATGGGCCGTAAGCGTGCAGTAGTTGTGTCGGGGCCGGATGGTCTGGATGAGGCGGGTCTTCATGGCCGTACCCAGTATGCTCTGTTGGAAAATGGGCAAATCAGCCTGCACAGCTTTCTGCCATCAGATATTGGCATGAAAGAGATAGCTCTTGAAGCGATTCGTGGAGGCAATGCCAAGGAAAATGCAGAAATTCTGCTATCTGTCCTGCAAAATCAAGCCAGTCCCTATCTAGAAACGACAGTGCTGAATGCGGGATTGGGCTTCTATGCTAATGGGAAATCAGACAGCATAGAAAAAGGAATAGCTTTGGCTCGCCAAGTGATTGCTAGTGGGGCAGCCTATGAAAAACTCAAGCAACTACAGGAGTATCAGAAATGAGCAAAGAATTTCTCCCAACTATTCTAAAGCAAAAAGAGCAGGAAGTGGCGGCCATGTCTTATGAAGAGCTGCAACCTCTGCGCTCGACCTATTCCCTCTATGAGTATCTCAAAAGCCATCCTCAAGAGCTGCAGCTGATTGCTGAGGTCAAAAAAGCCAGCCCAAGTCTAGGAGATATTAATCTCGGAGTGGATATTGTGGAGCAGGCTGGCACCTATCAACGATGCGATGCAGCAATGATTTCGGTCCTGACAGATGAGATTTTCTTCAAAGGACATCTGGATTACCTGAGAGAGATTTCCAGCCGAGTGACCATTCCAACCCTCAATAAGGACTTTATTATTGATGAAAAACAGATTGTTCGCGCCCGCAATGCTGGTGCGACAGTTATTCTTCTGATTGTGGCTGCCTTGTCTGAAAAGCGGCTGCAAGAACTCTATGATTTTGCGATGGGGTTAGGCTTGGAAGTTCTGGTCGAAACCCATAATCTGGCTGAGCTGGAAATTGCCCATAGAATAGGAGCTCGGATTATCGGTGTTAATAACCGCAATCTAGTTACTTTTGAGACAGATATCAATACAAGTCTCCAGCTGTCTGCCCATTTCAAAGATGACAGGGTTTACATATCTGAGTCCGCTATTTTCAGCAAGGAAGATGCTGAGTTAGTAGCTCCTTATTTCCATGCGATTTTAGTTGGAACAGCCCTGATGCAGGCTGAGAATGTGGCAGAAAAAATCAAGGAGCTGAAAATTGACAAAGGTTAAGATTTGCGGCTTATCAATGGCCAGCGCTGTGGAAACGGCATGCCAGGCTGGTGCGGATTACATTGGATTTGTCTTTGCTGAGAGCCGTCGGAGGGTCAGTTTGGAGCAAGCTCAGAAGCTAGCTGCCTTGGTGCCGCCTGCTGTCCGAAAGGTAGGAGTTTTCGTCTCTCCGAGCTTGGCAGAGCTGCAGGAAGCTATTTCGGTGGCAAATCTGGATTTGGTGCAGATTCATGGCGATTTTAATAAAGATCTTCTGACTGAGATTGGCCGGCCGGTTATTCGAGCTTATCAGGTCAAGGGAGCGTTAAAAGATGTCAGCCAACAAGCGGACTACCTGCTCTTTGATGCACCTCTTGCTGGTAGTGGTCAGACCTTTGATTGGCAATCTTTTGACAAGAATCAAATCCACCAGCCCTTCTTTATCGCCGGTGGTTTGAATGCAGGAAATGTCCGAGAAGCGATTCAGCACTTCGCCCCTTACGCAGTTGATGTCTCAAGCGGGGTCGAGACTGACGGCCAGAAGGACTTAGAAAAGATAAAAGAATTTATAGAAAGAGTGAAACATGGCATATAATCAACCCAATCAAGAAGGATTTTACGGTGAGTTTGGTGGGCGCTTTGTTCCCGAAACGCTGATGACAGCGGTTTTGGAGCTGGATAAAGCCTACCGTGAGAGTAAAAAAGACTCAGCCTTTCAGGCTGAGCTGGACGAGTTGCTGAAGCAGTATGTAGGGCGGGAGAATCCTCTCTATTTTGCAAAAAATCTGACAGCCTATGCTGGCGGTGCTAAGATTTATCTGAAGCGGGAAGACCTCAACCATACTGGAGCTCATAAAATCAATAACGCCCTAGGGCAGGTCCTGCTAGCTAAGAGAATGGGCAAGAAGAAAATCATTGCAGAGACTGGTGCGGGTCAGCATGGAGTAGCTACAGCCACTGCTGCAGCCCTTTTCAACATGGACTGTACTATCTACATGGGCGAAGAAGATGTCAAGCGCCAAGCCCTCAATGTCTTTCGGATGGAACTTTTAGGAGCTAAGGTAGAATCTGTGACTGATGGCTCTCGAGTTCTCAAGGATGCAGTCAATGCTGCCTTGCGAGCTTGGGTGGCTCAGGTCGATGATACTCACTATATTATGGGGTCGGCCTTGGGACCTCATCCCTTCCCAGAGATTGTCCGCGACTATCAGAGCGTGATTGGGCGTGAGGCCAAGCGCCAGTTTGCTGAGCAAAATGCAGGTGCCTTACCCGATGCTTTAGTCGCCTGCGTTGGCGGTGGTTCCAATGCTATTGGGCTCTTTTATCCCTTTGTAGACGATAGCTCAGTGGCTATGTATGGAACAGAAGCAGCTGGGCGGGGCGTGGATACAGATGAACACGCTGCAACCTTAACTAAAGGCCGGCCAGGTGTTTTACACGGTGCCTTGATGGATGTCTTGCAGGATGAGCAAGGCCAGATTCTGGAAGCTTTCTCTATCTCTGCCGGGCTGGACTATCCGGGCATCGGTCCTGAACATTCTCATTTTAATGCTATCCAGCGCGCCACTTATGTCCCAGTCACAGATGAAGAAGCCTTGGAAGCCTTCCAGCTTCTGTCTCGTATCGAAGGGATTATCCCTGCTCTAGAGTCTAGCCACGCTATTGCTTACGCAGTTAAGCTGGCTAAGGAGTTGGGGCCAGATAAATCAATGATTGTCTGCCTATCCGGCCGTGGTGACAAGGATGTCGTTCAGGTAAAGGAACGCTTGGAAAGAGAAGCGGCTCAAAAAGGAGGTGCCCATGACTAAAACACTCACTCAGCATTTAGAGGCCATCAAAAAAGCAGGTAAAGGAATTTTCCTTCCTTATATCATGGCTGGTGATCACGAGAAAGGTTTAGCAGGATTAGCAGAAACTATCGCATTTTTGGAAAACTTGGGTGTGTCAGCCATTGAAATCGGCCTGCCATTTTCAGACCCTGTTGCAGATGGGCCGGTTATCGAAGAAGCCGGTCTGAGAAGTCTGGGTCACCATACTTCGGCCAAGTCTTTAATCGCAAGCTTGCAGAAGTTGGACACACAGCTTCCTCTCATTATCATGACCTACTTCAATCCCATTTTCCAGTACGGTCTCAAAGATTTCGTCAAGGATTTGGCTACGACACCGGTTAAAGGATTGATTATTCCGGATCTGCCCTACGAACATAGAAATTTCATCTTGCCTTTACTGGAAGATTCAGATCTTGCTCTTATTCCTTTAGTGAGCCTGACGACTGGACTAGAACGTCAGCAGGAGCTGATCAAGGAAGCTGAAGGTTTTATCTACGCTGTAGCCATCAACGGTGTGACGGGTAAGAGCGGAAGTTACCGCAATGATTTGGACCAGCATTTGAGCAAGCTCCATGATATTGCTGAGATTCCAGTACTGACGGGCTTTGGCGTTTCAACTTTAGAGGATGTTGACCGCTTCAATCAAGTCTCAGACGGAGTCATTGTCGGATCCAAGATTGTCAAAGCTCTTCATGAAAAGGACGCCAGTATAGCAGCCTTTATCCAAGAAGCAGCAGCTTATAAGAAATAATCACCACCGCACCAAACAAAAGACAAGGTACAAATGCTAGCCTGTCTTTTTTCTTTTTAAAGCAGAAACAGGCGAGGCCAGAGAAACTAGCGATTTGGATAAGGATGAGAGTCTCCGTCAGGCTGAAAATGGCTGAGCAAGACGCCAGAAAGAGAAAGTCACCAGCTCCAATACGAAGATTATAAAAGAAGGCTAGAAGTCCTAAGGCTAAAAAGAAGAGTATGAGAAGATTAACGCCTGCTGTCATTAGCAGCAAAAGCTGAAAAACCAACCAGATCATCAAAGGGTATTGCTGCTCTCTTTGATCGTAGATAGCTAAGGTTAAGCCCATGGTGACTACCAATAATTGACTAATGGAAAGAATGCTCAGAGAAGTTGCCAGAAAAAGACCGCCCAAGAGACATTCAAAAAATAAATAGCGTAAGGGAATCTTGTCTCCGCAGAAGCGGCAACGAAGCCGGTTCATGGCTTGGGAAAAAATAGGAATCAAATCACGCGGTGCTAATCTTTTCCCGCAGGCATTGCAATGACTAGCGGGAGAGATGACAGACCGCTCTGGGAAGCGGTCGATGACCAAGCCTAGGAATGAAGCAAAGACAGTGCCAAGTAGAAAAAAGTATAGATGAATCATACTTATTTATTCGTAATTTTAAACAGAAAAATTCTGAAATTTTGCAACTTTTCTAATAAAGTCTTTTTTTGAATCTTTTGTCTTGACTTTCTTATTTAGAAGCATTATAATTAAACCATAATCTAAAAAGATTAGAATCATTATAAATAAAAACGAGGTAGATACAATGACACAAGTAAAAAATGGTGCAGCAACTGACGTAGCAACTTTCAGCAATCAAAAGGCTTTGCCAAAGACTAAGGCTATTCTTAACCAAGTAGTGGCAGACCTTTATACAGCTCATATCGCTCTTCACCAAGTTCACTGGTATATGCGTGGCGCAGGCTTCATGGTTTGGCATCCAAAAATGGATGAATACATGGAAACTTTGGATACAACTTTAGATGAAGTCAGCGAGCGCTTGATTACACTGGGAGGCAAGCCTTATTCTACGTTGACCGAGTTTATCCAACACAGCAAGATTGAAGAAAAAGCTGGTGAATTCAGCAAGAATGTAGAAGAAAGTCTGGCGCGTGTGATTGAGATTTTCCGCTATCTGACAGGTCTTTACCAAGAAGCTTTGGATGTAACAGATGAAGAAGGGGACGATGTAACCAATGATATCTTTGTCGGTGCCAAGGCTGACCTTGAAAAGACTATCTGGATGCTGACAGCTGAAATTGGTCAAGCACCAGGTTTATAAAAAAATTATCCATGCGAAACAGAAAGGAAACAGGCTTTCCTTTCTGTTTTTTCATCTTGAAAAGCGCTGGAAAATCTGATAAAATATAGCTCATGAAAACCCTGTATGATGTTCAGCAATTTCTTAAAAGTTTCGGAATCATTATCTATATGGGCAAGCGCCTTTACGATATTGAGATGATGAAAATTGAGCTGAAGAGGATTTACGATGCCGGTCTAATGGATAAGCTAGCTTATTTTGAGGCGGAGGCAGTCTTGCGACGAGAACATCGCTTAGAGTTAGAATATTTAGAAAAGAAAAAGGAGACTTGAGATGACAATTTGGATTTTGTGGGCGGTACTTTTAGGAATAATTGGCTGGATGGGCTTTAATTATTTGCGCCTTCGTCAGGCAGCAAAAATCGTGGATAACGGAGAATTTGAAGGCTTGATTCGCCAAGGTCAGTTGGTTGATCTGCGGGATCCATCAGATTTTCACCGGAAGCATATCTTAGGCGCTCGCAATATTCCATCTCAGCAGCTCAAGGATAGTGTCGGTGCACTTCGTAAGGACAAGGCTGTTCTCCTCTATGAAAATAGTCGTGGTCAGCGCGTGACCAATGCGGCTCTGTATCTGAAAAAACAAGGATTTAAAGAAATTTATATTCTTTCTTATGGGTTGGATTCTTGGAATGGCAAGGTGAAAGCTAGTTAACATAAATCAAAAATTTGTCGCATTATATATACAAAGCCAGTTTCTTATGTTATAATAAATTGATATTAATTTTAAGGAGTTTTTAGAACATGCAAGAAAAGAAAAAATCCTCTCTTGTTTTAGGTATCCTATCTATCATCTTTGGTTTTTTCATTCCATTGGTAGGTCTTATTTTGGGTATTATAGGTTTGGTGTTGGCTAATTCACAGCAAAAAGAGTCTAAATTAGACTATAAAACAGAAAAAATTCTGGGTATCGTAGGGATTGTAATTTCCGTAATTGTTTGGATTCTAAATGTCATGGTACTTATGAACGGAGCAGGCTACTAACAAAAAAGCTTTATTTTTAAAGCTTTTTTGTTTTACCGACTTTTCTCTAAATGTTTTTTAATAATCCCTAATTCTTCTTGGTTCAAAGCATGGTAATCGCCTTTTGCTAGATCTGGGTCTAATGTAAAATCTCCGAATTGAATTCGCTTGAGATAGGTGACCTTGACACCAATTGCCAGAAACATCTTTTTAATCTGGTGGAATTTCCCCTCGGAAATCTTGACGGTAGCACGGCTCAGACTGGAGCTGCTGGAGAGGATAGAGAGCTGGGCGGGCTGACAGATGGTGCCGTCTAAAAAGCGAATGCCTTCTTGAAAGGCAATTTTATCCTGAGAGGTTAAAGGTCCATTGACTTCTACATAGTAAGTTTTTTCGACATGATATTGAGGGTGCAGCAGCTGAAATCCCAAAGGACCATTATCGGTAATCAAAAGAAGTCCTTCTGTATCTCTATCCAGCCGTCCGATAGAGTAAAGATTTTCTTTTTCTATCTCCTTATCCAGCAAATCCAGGACAGTCAATTTTTCAGCGTCACGATTGGCAGTGACTGCACCTGCGGGTTTATTCAGCATGTAGTAATGGTGGGCAGGACCGCTGACCTGTTTTCCTTGAAAAGTAATCTGCTGCAGGCCGGTATCAACGTTTTGGCTGAGTTTGCAGGCGGGCTTACCATCCACTAAAATCTGTTTTTGCAAAAGGCTTTGTTTCATCTTTTTTCGGCTGATATGATTGGCAGCCAGCAGTTGGTCGAGGCGCATCTGTTTTCCTTGTTTTTTTCTAAATCATATCATAAATTTTCAGGATGGGAAATGCAAATACTCATGCAGCTCCCATATTTTTTAATGAAAACATTTACACTTATCAAAGCCGTGTTTTTTGCCTGCGTCTGTGGTATAATTGTTCAGTTAGAAATAAAATTTAAAAATTCAGAGGAAATCATGACAAAATTAAGAGAAGATATCCGTAACATTGCGATTATCGCCCACGTTGACCACGGGAAAACAACCCTCGTTGACGAATTATTGAAGCAGTCTGAAACTCTTGATGCTCGTACAGAGTTGGCAGAGCGTGCTATGGACTCAAACGATATCGAAAAAGAGCGCGGTATTACGATCCTTGCTAAAAATACAGCCGTTGCTTACAATGGAACTCGTATCAATATCATGGACACACCAGGACACGCGGACTTCGGTGGAGAAGTTGAGCGTATCATGAAAATGGTTGACGGTGTTGTTTTGGTGGTAGATGCCTACGAAGGAACCATGCCACAAACTCGTTTCGTATTGAAAAAAGCTCTGGAACAAGACCTTGTCCCAATTGTTGTTGTCAACAAAATCGACAAACCATCAGCTCGCCCAGCAGAAGTAGTGGACGAAGTTTTGGAACTCTTTATCGAGCTTGGTGCAGATGATGATCAGCTTGATTTCCCAGTTGTTTATGCTTCAGCTATCAATGGAACTTCTTCATTGTCAGACGATCCAGCTGATCAAGAAAAAACAATGGCACCAATCTTTGATACCATTATCGACCATATCCCTGCTCCAGTGGACAACTCAGATGAGCCTTTGCAGTTCCAAGTCTCACTCTTGGACTACAATGACTTCGTAGGTCGTATCGGTATCGGGCGTGTCTTCCGTGGTACTGTTAAGGTTGGGGACCAAGTTACTCTTTCTAAACTAGATGGCACCACCAAGAACTTCCGTGTCACAAAACTCTTTGGTTTCTTTGGTTTGGAACGTCGTGAAATCAATGAAGCCAAAGCAGGTGACTTGATTGCTGTTTCAGGTATGGAAGATATCTTTGTTGGTGAAACGATTACTCCAACAGATGCCATTGAACCTCTTCCAATCCTTCACATCGATGAACCAACACTTCAAATGACCTTCTTGGTAAACAACTCACCATTTGCTGGTCGCGAAGGGAAATGGGTAACTTCTCGTAAGGTTGAAGAACGCTTGCAAGCTGAACTGCAAACAGACGTATCCCTTCGTGTTGATCCAACAGATTCACCAGATAAGTGGACCGTTTCAGGTCGTGGCGAATTGCACTTGTCAATCCTGATCGAAACCATGCGTCGTGAAGGATATGAGTTGCAAGTATCTCGTCCAGAAGTTATCGTGAAAGAAATCGACGGCGTTAAGTGCGAGCCATTTGAGCGCGTCCAAATCGATACACCCGAAGAATATCAAGGGTCTGTTATCCAAAGTCTTTCTGAACGTAAGGGCGAAATGTTGGATATGATTTCAACTGGTAATGGTCAAACTCGTTTGGTCTTCCTCGTTCCAGCGCGTGGTTTGATTGGTTACTCAACTGAGTTCTTATCCATGACTCGTGGTTACGGTATCATGAACCATACCTTCGACCAATACTTGCCATTGATTCCAGGTGAAATTGGTGGACGTCACCGTGGTGCGCTTGTTTCCATCGATGCTGGTAAGGCAACGACCTACTCTATCATGTCTATCGAAGAGCGCGGAACTATTTTTGTCAACCCAGGTACTGAGGTTTACGAAGGAATGATCATCGGTGAAAACTCTCGTGAAAATGACTTGACTGTTAATATCACCAAAGCTAAACAGATGACTAACGTTCGTTCTGCAACCAAGGACCAGACAGCAGTTATCAAGACACCTCGTATCTTGACCTTGGAGGAATCTTTGGAATTCTTGAACGACGATGAGTACATGGAAGTAACGCCAGAATCTATTCGTCTGCGTAAGCAAATTTTGAACAAACAAGAACGCGAAAAAGCCAATAAAAAGAAAAAATCAGCTGCAGCTGAATAAGCAAAAGGGAAAGGAGCAGCAAGATGGTTTATCTTATCATTGGGATTTTAATCCTCTTTTTCTACATTTTTGCTGTTCCATCCAGTATTAAAGGGACTGTTAATGCAGTGACTATGGTGCTACTGATTGTAGCCTTAATTATCTTATTTGGCTTAGGCATTTTTAAAATTTTCCAGTTGCCAGCTGAATATTTTGTAGGTTTCGGCCTATCCGTAGTGACCGTCTTGGCTTTGCGGGACATTAACCGTCTAAAGCCGCCAAAGAAATCAAAAAAGAATTTTGATGAAGAATAATAAATGAGCAAAAACTTAGAAAGTCGGACAGACTTTTTGAGTTTTTGCTCTTTTTCTTTACAAAAACAATAGGTTTATGTTACAAAATATTTCAAATAGATGAAAACATATCATTTTTTTCAAAACTTGCTTACAGTCGAAAATAAAAGACTCCTATGTCTTTTTTATTTTCACAAAAAAAGGTAAAATAGAATGAAGTATGAATGGAAGAGGTTGCTTATGAAAAAAATAGCAAATTTTGCCAATAAGAAAGTCTTGGTCCTGGGATTGGCCAAGTCGGGTGAGTCAGCAGCTCGCCTTTTAGATAAATTAGGAGCTATCGTGACAGTTAACGACGGCAAACCTTTTGAGGAAAATCCTGCTGCCCAATCTTTGCTAGAAGAAGGTATTAAAGTGGTGACAGGAGGTCATCCCTTGGAGTTGCTGGACGAAGATTTTGAACTAATGGTGAAAAATCCAGGTATTCCTTATGACAATGCCATGGTCGTCCGAGCTCTGGAGAAGAAGATTCCAGTCATTACTGAAGTCGAGTTGGCTTATCTCATTTCAGAAGCACCGATTATTGGTATTACGGGATCAAACGGAAAAACGACGACTACAACCATGATTGCGCAAGCCTTGACGGCTGGCGGCCAGAATGGTCTTTTGTCTGGTAATATCGGTTATCCTGCTAGTCAGGTAGCCCAAACAGCCAGCAGCAAGGATACGCTGGTCATGGAATTGTCTTCCTTCCAGTTGATGGGGATTGAGGATTTTCATCCGCAAATCGCTGTTATTACTAACCTCATGCCGACTCATTTGGATTATCACGGCTCTGTTGAGGGCTATGCAGCTGCCAAGTGGAATATCCAGAAAAACATGACAGCTGATGATTATTTGGTTTTGAATTTCAATCAAGATTGGGCCAAGGAAATGGCTAGCCAGACTCAGGCTACTGTTGTCCCTTTTTCAACAACTGAAAAGGTGGATGGTGCCTATTTAGAAGGTGATGTCTTGACCTTCCGTGGAGAAGCGATTATGCAGGCGGCTGAAATCGGTGTTCCTGGCAGTCATAATGTCGAAAACGCTCTGGCTACAATTGCTGTGGCCAAACTGCGTGGCATTGACAATCAGACGATCAAAGAAGTCTTGTCTGCTTTTGGTGGTGTTAAGCACCGTCTCCAGTATGTGGGACGTGTAAATGAGGTTGCCTTTTACAATGATAGTAAGTCTACCAATATCTTGGCAACCCAGAAAGCCCTATCTGGTTTTGACAATAGCAAGGTGATTCTGATTGCAGGCGGCTTGGACCGTGGCAATGAATTTGACGAGTTGGTGCCTGACCTCAAAGGGCTCAAGAAAATGGTGATCTTAGGACAATCAGCTGCGCGTGTAAAGAGGGCGGCTGATCTGGCAGGTGTTTCTTATCTGGATGCGACTGATGTCCGGGATGCAGCTCATAAGGCCTATTCTCAATCGGAGCCAGGAGACATTGTCTTGCTCAGTCCTGCCAATGCTAGCTGGGATATGTATAGTAATTTTGAAGTCCGTGGCGATGAATTTCTCGCTGCATTTGAAGAATTAAAAGGTTAAGATGAAAAAGATTGTATTTACAGGTGGAGGAACGGTTGGGCATGTAACCCTCAACCTTCTCCTGATTCCAAAATTTATCAAAGAAGGCTGGCAGGTTCATTATATTGGCGATAAGCATGGTATTGAGTATCAGGAAATCCAAAAGTCTGGACTAGACGTGACCTTCCATTCGGTAGCTACGGGCAAGCTTCGCCGCTACTTTTCATGGCAGAATCTGCTGGATGGCTTTAAGGTCGTCTGGGGTATTTTCCAGTCGCTGGGTATTATGCTCAAGGTACGGCCGCAGGCTCTCTTTTCTAAGGGAGGCTTTGTATCCGTTCCGCCCGTGATTGCAGCCCGACTGTCAGGAGTGCCTGTATATGTTCATGAGTCGGATCTATCCATTGGCTTGGCCAATAAAATCGCCTATAAGTGTGCGACCAAGATGTATGCGACCTTTGAGCAACCTTCCAGTCTGACCAAGATTGAGCATGTCGGAGCTGTGACCAAGGTCGGTAACCAAGAGTCAGTCCCACCGCAGGAACTAGAAGAAATCCGTCAGTATTTTGATAAAGAGCTGCCTACTCTGCTTTTTGTCGGTGGTTCTGCTGGTGCTAAGGTCTTTAATGACTTTGTCAGCCAGAATCAAGCTGCGCTGACCGAGCGTTATAACGTTATCAATCTGACAGGCGATGCAAGTTTGGATGTTCTGTCTGAACGTCTCTTTCGCAGAGCCTATGTGACCGACATCTACCAGCCTTTGATGGACTTGGCAGATGTAGTGGTGACACGCGGCGGTTCCAATACAATCTTTGAGCTCTTGGCTATGGCTAAGCTTCATATTATCGTTCCTCTGGGACGTGAAGTCAGTCGTGGCGATCAGATTGAAAATGCCGATTATTTTGTGAAAAAGGGATATGCCAAGCAATTGGCAGAGGAACAGCTGGATATGAGCAATTTACAGGCAGCACTTGATGACCTTTTGGCGAATCAGGCTTCTTATCATCAAGCTATGAAAAATTCTCAGGAAATCAAGTCTGTAGATGAATTTTATGCTTTATTGAAGGCGGATATTGACAAAGGAAAGAAATGAGCAAGAAAAACCACGATGAGCCAAAGGAAGAGGTAAGCGAACACCTCTCAGAATGGCAGAAACGAAACAAAGAATATCTTGAAAAGAAGGCTCAGGAAGAGGCCAGCAAACAAAAGAAACTGGAAGAAGAGGAAGCAAAAGAAGCTGAAGCTGAGGACTCAATTGAAAGCGAAGAAATAGCTGAAGAGACGGAAGAAGATGACTCATCTTATGAAGAGGAAGAAACAGAGTATTTGGAAGATGACTCATTTGAACCTGAGCTAGAGACCGAATTGAGCGAGAAAGAGCGCAAAAAACTGGAGAAACTTCAGAAAAAGGCAGAAAAAGAAGCTGCTAAGGTGCATATTTCAAGGGTTCATATTTATCGAGCACTGCCGGTTTTGCTGGGCAGTGGCTTGATTTTTCTCCTGTCAGTTTATTTTTTGACACCACTAGCGACCATGAAGACTATCAAATTTTCAGGGAACCAAATGGTCAGTCAGGAAGAACTGCTCAAAAGCAGTAAGATTGATGAGAAGGACTATACTTTAACAACCTTTATCAATGGCGGTAATCATATCCGCAATATGAAAGCGTCTAGTCCTTGGATTAACAACCTGGAGATGGCTTATCAGTTTCCGATTACTTTTCAGGTAAAGGTCAAGGAGTACGGAGTTCTGGCCTATCTGCATGAGGGTGGGCAGTACTATCCTATTCTGACAAATGGGGAGATTATTTCGGAACCAACTGCTGCAGATTCTATGCCGGAAACCCATATTTCGATAGAGTTTTCAGATAAAAAATTGATTAAGGAATTTGCCCTTCAAATTGAAAAGGTACCGGCTTCGGTTAAGAAAAATATTAAGACAGTTCAGCTGACCCCGAGCAAGGTGACACCGGATTTGGTAACGCTGACCATGCATGACGGCAATAAAATCTTGGTACCAATTTCACATATTGCTAAAAAACTGCCATATTACAAGGGAATCCAATCACAGTTGGAAGAGGATGTGCCTAGTGTTGTAGATATGGAAGCAGGGATTTTTAGTTATGTTGAAGGGGCTCAAAACGAGTCGTCTTCTTCTGACGAAGAAAAGCAGAAAGCAGAAGAGGAAGCGACGGGACAGCCAACAGAACAAGCGGCTGAGCAGGTGACAGAAAGTCAGGAACAAGAACCTGCAGAGCCGCAAAATTCGACAGAAAACCCGGGAACTGCTGAAAATCGCTAAATTATATGTAGAAAAACTGCACATTTTCAGTTTCTTTATGTTATAATAAAGCTTGGGTAACTCTAATTTTTAGCGTTATTAGTATAGACCGGAAACATGGAAGATAGAGAGGACTGGTGTAATGGCTAGAGACGGCTTTTTTACTGGATTAGATATAGGAACTAGCTCAATTAAAGTGTTGGTGGCAGAGCACATCAACGATGAAATGAATGTTATTGGGGTCAGCAACGCAAAAAGCGCTGGCGTTAAAGATGGAATTATTGTTGATATTGAGGCTGCTGCTGCTGCCATTAAGACAGCTATTTCTCAAGCAGAAGAAAAGGCAGGCATTTCAATTGGTTTAGTTAATGTCGGACTTCCGGCTAATCTCTTACAGATTGAGCCAACTCAGGGCATGATTCCTGTGACTAGTGATTCTAAGGAAATCACAGATACAGATGTAGAGAATGTTGTTAGATCTGCTCTGACTAAGAGCATGACTCCTGATCGTGAAGTGATTACTTTCATTCCAGAAGAGTTTGTAGTGGATGGTTTCCAAGGGATTCGTGACCCACGCGGTATGATGGGGATTCGCTTAGAAATGCGTGGTCTTCTCTACACTGGACCACGGACTATTCTCCACAATCTCCGCAAGACAGTGGAGCGCGCGGGAGTTCAGCTTGAGAACGTTATTATCTCCCCATTGGCTATGACTAAGTCAATCTTGAACGAAGGGGAACGTGAGTTTGGCGCAACTGTTATTGATATGGGCGGCGGCCAAACTACAGTGGCTTCTGTTAGAGGTCAAGAGCTTCAATATACGAATATATACCAAGAAGGCGGCGACTACGTAACCAAGGACATCTCCAAGGTTTTGAAGACTTCGCAAAAGTTGGCTGAAAGTCTCAAGTTTAACTATGGATCTGCTTATGTTCCTGAAGCTGGTACAGAGTCCTTCCAAGTAGAAGTGATTGGAGAGATTGAGCCGGTTGAAGTAACTGAAAAGTATCTGGCTGAAATTATTTCTGCTCGTATCCAACACATTTTTGAGCAAATCAAACGTGATTTGGATAAAAGGCATCTTCTCGAGTTGCCAGGTGGTATTGTGATTATTGGTGGAGCAGCTATTCTTCCAGGAGTGGTTGAGCTTGCTCAGGAAGTGTTTGGCGTGAATGTCAAGCTTTATGTGCCAAATCAAATCGGCATTCGCAATCCAGCCTTTGCACATGTTATCAGCCTGTCAGAGTACGCTGGAAACTTAACAGATGTGGATATGCTGGCTCAGGTTGCTGTTCATGGTGATGAGCAACTGCGCCATCGACCTGTATCCTTTGAACGTCCTGTTCAGTCAGTACCACGCTTTGAACCTCAGCCAGCTGATGAGATTCCTGAGGAGCCGGTCCAAGAAGTTCCAGTTGCAAGTTCTGATGTGTCAAACCAAGAACCAAAAACAGGTATTACAGATCGGATGCGCAACCTAATTGGCAAAATGTTTGATTAAGGAGAATACAGAGAATATGACATTTTCATTTGACGCTGCTGCTGCACAAGGCGCAGTAATTAAAGTTATTGGTGTCGGTGGAGGTGGCGGTAATGCCATCAACCGAATGATTGATGAAGGTGTTGCTGGTGTTGAATTCATCGCAGCAAATACAGATGTTCAAGCTCTTAGCAGTGCCAAGGCTGAAACAGTGATTCAGCTCGGTCCAAAGCTGACTCGCGGACTTGGTGCCGGAGGTCAGCCTGAAGTAGGCCGTAAGGCAGCTGAAGAAAGCGAAGAAGTCCTGACAGAAGCTCTGCAAGGAGCAGATATGGTCTTCATCACTGCTGGTATGGGTGGTGGATCTGGGACAGGAGCTGCTCCAGTGATTGCTCGTATCGCAAAAAATGTTGGTGCTCTGACTGTCGCTGTAGTTACACGTCCTTTCGGTTTTGAAGGAAGCAAGCGTGGAACTTTTGCGGTAGAGGGAATCAACGAACTTCGCGAGCATGTAGACACACTCTTGATTATCTCAAATAACAACCTACTTGAAATTGTAGACAAGAAGACTCCGCTCCTTGAAGCACTCAGTGAAGCTGATAATGTTCTTCGCCAAGGTGTCCAAGGGATTACCGACTTGATTACCAGCCCAGGACTGATTAACCTTGACTTTGCCGACGTGAAAACAGTTATGGCAGACAAGGGTAATGCTTTGATGGGAATTGGTGTTGGTAGCGGTGAAGAACGCGTCATCGAAGCTGCTCGCAAAGCTATCTACTCACCTCTTTTGGAAACAACCATTGATGGTGCAGAGGACGTAATTGTCAATGTTACTGGTGGCTTAGATATGACTTTGATTGAAGCTGAAGAAGCTTCAGAAATTGTCAACCAAGCAGCAGGTCATGGGGTGAACATCTGGCTCGGTACTGCTATTGATGAGTCTATGAAGGATGAAATCCGCGTGACTGTTGTAGCTACTGGTGTCCGTCAGGACAAGGTTGAAAAGGTCAGCGGCATTCGTCAGACTCCACAACCTACTAGTCCAAGCCGTCCGCAGCAAGTTGAGCCAAATCGCGAAGTTCGCTCAGGACAGTTTGAACGAAACTTTGATATGACCGAAACGGTTGATATTCCTGCTCCAAGCCGTCAAAGAACGGATACACCTAAAGGTTCAGCCTTTGGTGATTGGGATCTTCGTCGCGAAGCGATTGTTCGTCAGGCAGAACCAAGTTCCTCAGCCCGCGTGGAGCGCTATGCAGAAACTAATGAAGATGATGATGAGTTGGAAACACCTCCATTCTTCAGAAATCGTTAATCTAAATCATGAATTTGCAGAATAATAAAGAGTTGGTCTTTCAGTCCGTCGCTCAGGCGGCGGAGCAAGCCCAGCGTTTGAAAGATTCAGTGAATATCATCGCAGTTACCAAATATGTTGACTGCGAAACTACTCAGGAGCTTGTTCGTACAGGTATTCAGCATATCGGAGAAAATCGGGTAGATAAATTTCTAGATAAATACCATGCTCTGAAAGATGAGAATCTGACCTGGCACCTGATCGGCAGTTTGCAGAGGAGAAAAGTCAAGGATGTGATTAACTATGTTGATTACTTTCACGCTTTAGATTCTGTAAAATTGGCCAAGGAGATTGACAAACGGGCTGAACATGTGATTAAATGTTTCCTGCAGGTGAATATTTCTAAAGAAGAGAGCAAGCATGGCTTTTTGATTGAAGAACTTGAAGTCGTCCTGCCTGAACTTGAAAAATTAGAAAATGTTCAAATTGTGGGATTGATGACAATGGCTCCGTTTGAAGCTAGTCATGAGGAGCTGAACCAAATTTTTGAAAAGGCTCATCAACTACAAAAAGAATTAAAAAAGAAACAGTTAAATAATATGCCCTTTTCTGAATTAAGCATGGGAATGAGTCGTGATTATCCAGAAGCAATTGCCCATGGCTCGACCTATGTCAGAATCGGTACAGCATTTTTTAAATAGGAAAGAAATATGTCATTAAAAGATAGATTTGATAAATTTATAGATTATTTTACAGAAGATGGAGATGAGACTGAGGTTCAGGAGCAGACTGTCAGCAGACCTGCAGCGCCTGTTAAGCAGAAGCCTGAATTGGTTCAGCCTAAACCAGTCAGAGAGAGCAAGCCAGCTCCTCGTCCGGCTGCTGCGGCCAAGCCACAGCCTAAACAACAGCCACAACAGAAATCTTCGACAGAGAATATTACCAGACTGCATGCACGTCAGCAGGAATTAGCTCAGCACCGTGCAAATGCGGATGAGAAGATTACGATTGATGTTCGTTATCCGAGGAGATATGAGGAAGCGACTGAAATTGTTGACCTGCTTTTAGCCAATGAAAGCATCCTGATTGACTTCCAGTATATGACTGAGGTACAGGCTCGTCGCTGTTTAGACTACCTAGACGGTGCGCGTTATGTCTTGGCTGGAAATTTGAAAAAAGTTGCAAGCACTATGTATTTGCTGACTCCGATTAATGTAGTGGTAAATGTGGAAGACATCCGCCTGCCAAACGATGTTGAAATCAGCGAATTCGACTTTGATATGAAGCGCAGTAGATAAGAGATATGTTATATTTTGTAATTCGTGCCATCTCTAATCTTTTCGATCTTTATAGCATTGCCTTGATTGTCTATGCACTTCTGTCTTGGTTTCCAGGAGCCTATCAAACCAAATTCGGAGAGTTTCTAACACGAATTGTAGAACCGTATTTAAAACTTTTCCGCCGTCTTCCCTTGCAATTTGCAGGGTTGGACTTTACCGTTTGGGTTGCAATTCTGGCTTTAAACCTTTTAAATCGTGTGGTCTTTTATTTAATAAGCGTCTTACTAATGTTATTATGATGAAAGATTTATATCAACACTTTTCGCATGAGGATCGAGAGTTTATTGATAGGAGTCTGGAGCTGCTTCAGCGGGTTCAAGATACCTATGCCTTTGAAACAACTTCTTTTTTGAATCCCCATCAGGTCTCAATCCTGAAGAATATTGGCAAGCAATATGATGTGCAAGTCTTTGCTAGTTCAGATTATTTTCCAAGTGAACTGGCAAGAGTTCTTGTGGCGCCTTCCTATTACCAACTGAATATGGATGATTTTGAATTGAGCTTGCTGGAAATTTACTATGCAAGCAAATTTTATAAAATCAGTCATTCGCAGATTATGGGGACCTTGCTCAATCAATTGGGGATTGAAAGACGGACCTTTGGTGATATTCTTGTAGTTGGAGACCGTGCTCAGCTCTTTGTAGATAAGAGACTATCCCAGTATTTTATAGATCATGTCTCTAAAATTGCAAAGATGCCTGTCAGACTAAAGGAAGTTTCCCTTGCAGAGCAGCTGAAAGAGCAAAAGCAGGCTGTCACCAGAGAAATTTTAGCATCTAGTCTTCGATTGGACAAGTTGGTAGCCAGCACCTTTAAGTTATCAAGAAGCCAGGCTGCTCAGCTAATTTCTGGCAAGCATGTGAAAATGAACTATGCTGTTAATGACAATCCCAGCCAGCAGGTCGGGCTTGAAGACTTGATTAGCGTTAGACGATTTGGAAGATTTAAGGTTTTAAGAGAAAATGGCCTTTCCAAGAATGGAAAACATAAGTTAACTGTTGAATTATTAGCTAGTAAATGAGGAGGAACTATGACACTTACAGCATTAGAAATTAAAGATAAATCCTTTGGAACCAAGTTTAGAGGCTATGATGTTGAAGAGGTAGATGAATTCCTGGACATCGTTGTCCGTGATTATGAGGACTTGGTTCGTGAAAATCACGAAAAAGAAGCAAAAATTCGTAATCTGGAAGAACGTCTGACATATTTTGATGAGATGAAAGACTCTCTCAGCCAGTCTGTCTTGATTGCTCAGGATACGGCTGAGCGTGTTAAAGTTGCTGCCAATGAGCGATCTACAAATATTGTCCGTCAGGCAGAGCAGGATGCGCAGCATTTGTTGGATGGAGCTAAGTACAAAGCTGATGAAATTTTGCGTCAGGCAGCGGACAATGCTAAGAAAGTAGCCATTGAAACAGAAGAACTGAAAAACAAAACACGTGTCTTCCACCAACGCTTGAAATCAACCATTGAGAGCCAGCTCAGTATTGTGAATTCATCTGAATGGGAAGAAATCCTGCGTCCGACAGCTACTTACTTGCAGACCAGCGATGAGGCCTTCAAGGAGGTTGTATCGGAGGTTCTGGGAGAAGAAGCAGTTGTCCGCGAGGAAGAAGTGGATGTTACACGTCAATTTTCTCCAGAGGAAATGGCTGAGTTGCAAGAGCGCATTGAAGCTGCTAACCGTGAATTAGCTGCGACCCAAGCTTTTTCTCCGCTCAGCGATGAAGATATAGAAGCTCACGCAGCTGAGGAAAACTCAGAAGCTGACCATCACGATGATGACACAAATGGGGAACAAAAAGTTCCAGTAAATATTTTATAATTTTAAAAAAGATAAGATTGTAAAAACACAGACCAAGCAAAATACTTTCAGCGAGCAGATGATGGTGAAAGATCTGCAGTCCATCTTGCTTGGGCTATCATTTTACAGAACTTTCTTCTGAAATCAGTAGGATGAGACGTCAGTCCACGTTACGGACAAAGAGGGGCAAGAGGAGCATCATGCTATTGTCTTGCCTAAACAAAGGTGGTACCGCGAATTTTCGTCCTTTTTGGAGAAGTTTGCGGTTTTTAATTTGTAATTTTAAAAATAAAGAGGAATAGAATGAAACTGAAAGAAACACTCAATCTTGGAAAAACTGCTTTTCCTATGCGGGCCGGTCTTCCAAATAAGGAGCCAATCTGGCAGAAGGAATGGGATGAAGCTAAGCTTTATCAGCGTCGTCAGGAACTGAACGAAGGCAAGCCGCACTTTATCTTGCATGATGGGCCTCCCTATGCTAACGGTAATATTCACGTCGGCCATGCCATGAATAAAATTTCCAAAGATATCATTGTTCGCTCAAAGTCTATGGCTGGCTACTATGCACCTTACATTCCAGGATGGGATACGCATGGTCTTCCGATTGAGCAGGTGTTGGCAAAGCAAGGCATTAAGCGCAAAGAGCTAGACTTGGTAGACTACCTCAATATGTGTAGGGACTATGCGCTTAGCCAAGTCGAAAAGCAAAAAGAAGATTTCAAGCGTTTGGGAGTTTCTGGTGATTGGGAAAATCCTTATGTAACCTTGACATCTGACTATGAAGCCGCTCAGATCCGTGTCTTTGGTGAAATGGCTAAGAAAGGCTATATCTACCGTGGTGCTAAGCCCGTTTACTGGTCTTGGTCTTCTGAGTCAGCTTTGGCTGAAGCGGAAATTGAATACCATGATTTGGTTTCCACCTCTCTTTACTATGCTAACCGCGTCAAAGATGGTAAAGGAGTATTGGACACAGATACTTACATCGTCGTATGGACAACAACTCCATTTACCATTACAGCTTCCCGTGGTTTGACAGTTGGAGCAGATATTGACTATGTTTTGGTCCAGCCTGCGGGTGAAAGTCGCAAGTTTATTGTAGCGTCTGAATTGTTGAATAGCCTATCTGAGAAATTTAGCTGGGCCGATGTTCAAGTTTTGGAGACCTACCGTGGTCAAGAATTAAACCACATCGTGACAGTTCACCCATGGGATACTGCTGTAGATGAACTTGTTATCCTGGGTGACCACGTTACAACTGACTCTGGTACCGGTATCGTTCATACAGCGCCTGGTTTTGGTGAGGACGACTACCATGTCGGTGTAGCCAATGGACTGGAAGTTGCTGTGACAGTCAATGAGCGCGGTATCATGATGGAAAATGCTGGTCCTGACTTTGAAGGCCAGTTCTATGATAAGGTTGTGCCGACGGTTATTGAAAAGCTTGGTGATTTGCTCCTTGCTCAGGAAGAAATTTCTCACTCTTATCCATTTGACTGGCGTACTAAGAAGCCAATCATCTGGCGGGCAGTACCACAGTGGTTTGCATCTGTTTCTAAATTCCGTCAAGAAATTTTAGATGAAATTGACAAGGTTAAATTCCATTCTGAATGGGGGAAAGTACGCCTCTACAATATGATTCGTGACCGTGGTGACTGGGTTATCTCTCGTCAGCGGGCTTGGGGTGTGCCGTTGCCAATCTTCTATGCCGAAGACGGAACACCAATCATGACGGCTGAAACCATTGAACACGTAGCTCAGCTCTTTGAGGAGCACGGCTCTATCGTCTGGTGGAAGCGTGAAGCCAAAGAC
Source organism: Streptococcus sp. DTU_2020_1000888_1_SI_GRL_NUU_041A (assembly GCF_032387735.1). Taxonomy (NCBI): domain Bacteria; kingdom Bacillati; phylum Bacillota; class Bacilli; order Lactobacillales; family Streptococcaceae; genus Streptococcus; species Streptococcus sp. DTU_2020_1000888_1_SI_GRL_NUU_041A. The sequence continues at coordinate 642,199 of NZ_CP135591.1, forward strand.
CTCTTACCAGAAGGCTTTACTCATCCAGGTTCTCCAAATGGTGAATTTACCAAGGAAACGGACATCATGGACGTTTGGTTTGACTCAGGTTCATCATGGAATGGTGTAGTGGTCAACCGTCCTGAGTTAACTTACCCGGCTGATCTTTATCTAGAAGGTTCAGACCAATACCGTGGTTGGTTCAATTCATCCCTTATCACATCAGTTGCTAATCATGGCGTAGCCCCTTACAAACAAATCTTGTCACAAGGCTTTGCCTTAGATGGTAAGGGTGAAAAGATGTCTAAATCCCTTGGAAATACGATTGCTCCAAGCGATGTAGAAAAACAATTTGGTGCGGAAATCTTGCGTCTCTGGGTAACCAGTGTTGACTCTAGCAACGACGTTCGCATCTCTATGGATATCTTGGGTCAAGTTTCTGAAACCTACCGTAAGATTCGAAATACCTTGCGTTTCTTGATTGCCAATACCTCTGACTTTAATCCAGCTGAGGATGCCGTAGCTTACGAAGAACTTCGCTCTGTTGATAAATACATGACTATCCGCTTTAATCAATTAGTAGAAACTATTCGTAAGGCTTATGCGGACTTTGAGTTTCTGACTATTTATAAAGCGATTGTCAACTTTGTAACCGTTGACTTGTCTGCTTTCTATCTGGACTTTGCCAAAGATGTCGTCTATATCGAAGCAGCTAAATCATTAGAACGTCGTCAGATGCAGACTGTTTTCTATGATATTTTGGTCAAGATTACCAAGCTGTTAACACCAATTCTGCCACACACAGCAGAAGAGATTTGGTCTTACCTAGAGCATGAAGAGGAAGAATTTGTTCAGTTATCCGAATTGCCAGAAGCTCAGATTTTCCCAAATCAAGAAGAAATCTTGGATACTTGGTCTGCCTTTATGGACTTCCGCAGTCAAGCTCAGAAAGCCTTAGAAGAAGCCCGCAATGAAAAGGTTATTGGGAAATCGTTGGAAGCACATCTGACTGTCTATCCGAATGAAGTCATCAAGACCTTGCTGGAAGCAGTTAACAGCGATGTGGCCCAGCTTCTCATTGTTTCTCAATTGACGATTGCTGAAGGACCTGCTCCAGAAGGCGCTCTAGTCTTTGAAGATGTAGCTTTTGTCGTAGAGCATGCGCAGGGACAAGTCTGTGATCGCTGCCGTCGCATTGATATAACAGTTAAAGAGCGCAGTTATCAAGCTCTTGTCTGTGACCACTGTGCAGAAATTTTAGAAGAAAACTTTGCTCAAGCTGTCGTAGAAGGCTTTGAGAGCAAGTAAGTTCCAAAATAAAAAATGGCTTTGCCCTTTAGAGGTAAGCCATTTTTTAGATAGATTTGAGGATGTTTTGATTTGTAGGCGGAGTAGAAGAAACAAACAGTTGCGTTTGCAACTGTTTTCTGTTATACTAGTCATAACTTAGGAGTGCTTATTTTAGCCAAAATGTTTTGGAGCTGAAAGAGCTCAGAGGAAGTCAGTTGCTGCAGAGCCTGACTGGCGTAGGTATTTTCAAAACCAATCAGTTGGTCGTAGAGTTTGAGAGCCTGACTGCTAGGATAGAGCTCTTTGAACTTCTTATTTTGAGCTTTGGTCTTTTTGATAATCAAGCCTCTATCTTCCAGCTTTCCTAGAGATCGGCTGAGCGTAGTCTTGTCAATCTGCACCATCTCTGCCAGTTGTGATTGGCTGAGGCCTTCATTTTCAACGATGCGAATGAGCAGTAGAAACAAATTATTATCTAGGCCGTAGTTACTGGCTTTCTGATTCATTTTCATCATAGCTTGTCTAGAAATAAAGCCCATTTGACGGAAAAGTTGACGGTAATCCATAGGAACTCCTTGATAGTTGCATTTGCACTTATTATACATTAAAAAGATAGAGGAAACAAGTATGTGGTCTAGGAAAAAATTAACAGAGCTGAACCCGATAGAATTTTATCAGATCTTAAAATTGCGCATTGACATCTTTGTGGTGGAGCAGGAACTCATCTATCATGAACTGGATGAGAAAGACCTAGAAGCAGTGCATGTTTACCATGCTAATGAACAAGGGGAAATTGATGCTTATGCCCGTGTCTTTGAAGAGGGAGAGCATTTAGTCTTTGGTCGAGTAGTCACAGCTCAGTCTGCACGAGGACAGGGCTTAGGAGGACAGCTTATCAGGGAAATCTTGCAATTATGTGCTGAGAAATGGCCAGGAAAGGAAATTGAAATAGAGGCTCAGGTTCAGGTGTCTGCTCTTTATGAAAAGTATGGCTTCAAATCAGTTGGCCAATCCTTTATTTTTGAATCGACACCTCACATTACCATGATCTATAAACAATAAAAAACTAAGGCGATTGCCTTAGTTTTTACTGTTTCACAGGAATGGAAATTTCGATTAGATTATTAGCGTAAATCGTGCGGATAGCAGCTCTATCAATAGCATTTGCATCAATTTTTCTCTTCAAGAAAAATTCTCTGATTTTTTCGATTTCCTGTTCGCGTACAGCACGGTGCATGTTTGAAATCAAAATTTCATAGTGAAGAGGAGCTTGTGTAAAAACAACATCGCTGTTTCCAGCAGAATAAACTTCGACTAATATCGCATCGGTGCTTTCCAATTGGCTTTTGACAAGGTCAGCATGACTGTTTGTTGTATTAATAAGCTTCATACGATTTCCTCCTGCTTTATACCTGCTATTATTATAACATGTTTGCTATAAATTGTGAATGATTTCTTTAAGCTTTAAGTGTATTTTTCCAGGCTTGGATACCCCATTTATGGCTGCCGCGTTTTAGTGTTTCAATAGCTTCTTCGACTGGGAACCAGGCAAGCTGGTTGAAATCTTCCAGCGGTTTTTGGACTTCTTGGAAAGAGGTGACCTCATACAGGTAGGCCGGGTTGTAGAAATGGGTGTCGCGATGGCGGGAGTAAAAATATTCATCAGCTTGTCCAAGATAGCGTCCAAGCTGGGCCGTGAATCCAAGTTCTTCCATCAGCTCGCGTTCAAGCGCAGTCTGATGGTTTTCCCCCTCTTCAATCTCTCCACCGGGCAGAAACCAAGCCCCGTTAGGTGCCTGAACCAAAATAATCTTTTCTTTCTTTTCGTCTGGGATAACGGCATAGACTCCGTAGCGGGTCACATATTCTACATTTGCTTCCTTTTCACCAAAGGTTGGATTTGTCATTCTAATATCCTCAATCTCTAGTCAGTTTACTATCTATCATAATGGACTAAGGACCAGCTGTCAAGAATTTACTCGGTTTATTGGACAGAAAAAGAATGATAGTCCTTGAAAGAAATCCCCTTCAAATAATAAATTCCTTCCTCTGACCGTTTAGAAAACTCTTCTTTATAGGAATGGTAAAACATTTTTAGAAGAAATTGTTATAATAGGAGCGAGGTGGTTTTATGACAGAAAGCAGACTTTTTAAAATCCTATATCTTCTTTTAGAGCAGGGCCGCACAACAGCTCCCGAATTGGCCTCACTATTTGAAGTATCCATTCGGACCATCTATCGAGATGTGGACAAGCTGAGTTTGGCAGGAATCCCCATTTATTGCAGCCCAGGCAAGGGTGGGGGTATTTTTCTGATGAAGGATTTTGTCTTAGACAAGGCCTTGTTTTCAGAGTCTGAGAGGGATGAGCTATTAGCTGTTCTTCAAGGCCTGCAGATTTTAACAGATGGCGAGCAAGTAGAGACCCTGTCTAAGCTACAGTCCTTGTTTCAAGTTCAGGCAACTTCCTGGCTGGAGGTGGATTTCACTGACTGGCGCAAGAAAGCAGATCAGAAAGAACTGTTTGATACCATTAAGCAAGCGATCTTGCAAAGAAGAGTCTTGTCTTTTTCTTACTTGAATGGGCATGGAGAAAGAGAGCAGCGCAAGATAGAGGCGCTGAAGTTAGTATTTAAAAGCCAAAATTGGTATGTTGCTGGCTTTTGTCGTTTAAGACAAGCTCTGCGCTTTTTTAAACTCAGCAGAATGAGAGACTGTCAGATGTTAGAGGAACGATTTAAGCAGAGAGTCTTGGATGAGAAATTTAGCCCCGAGGAGTGGCTAGGAGATACTGTAAAAGTCCTCTTGAAATTTGACCGGAAGCATGCCTTTCGGGTGTACGAGGAGTTTTCAGAAGCAGAGATAGAGGAGACTGATGGGAGCCTTTATGTCCAAACGCATTTGCCGAGTCACGATAGTCTTTATACCTACTTGCTATCCTTTTTGGATGGAGTTGAAATCATGGAGCCGTCTCGGTTACGGGAAGAATTCAAAGAAAAGTTAAAAGCTATTGCCGATATTTATAAAAGCTGACAGAGGTTGTCAGCTTTTCTTTGCTATACTGTTTGTAGTAAAGAAAGGAGGGCTCTCTCATGAAATATGAATGGAGAAAAGCCAATCGAGAATTCTATCAAATCAAGTCTGCACCCTGTCTCATAGATGTTCCTGCCCAGTCTTTTATCATGATTGACGGCAAGGGCAATCCTAATGCTGCAGACTTTTCGGAACGAGTTGGTGCTCTGTACAGCTTAGCCTATGCTATCAAGATGAACTACAAAAAGACAGCGGCCGATCAAGAATTTACTGATTTTACAGTTTATCCCTTGGAAGGACTTTGGCAGCAAGAGCAAGCAGGAGAACTGATTAAAGAAGAATTGATTTATACCATTATGATTGGGCAGCCGGACTTTATCACTGAAGAGATGGTGAAAAAGGCTCTGGAACAAGTCCGTGTCAAAAAGCCTAATCCTCTCTATGACGAGATTCGTTTTGAAGAAATGACGGAAGGAGAGTGTGTCGCCATGCTGCATCTGGGTCCTTTTGACGAAGAACCTCAATCCTTCACTAAAATGGATACCTTTTGCGAGATTCACCAGCTGAAACGGATTTCACACACTCATAGAGAAATCTATCTCAATAATCTAAATCGGACAGACCCTAGCAAGCTGAAAACAATTCTGCGCTATAGGGTTCAGAAAAATCAATAAATAAATAGAGCGGAAAACCAACTGTTTTCTGCTCTATTTTGTCGACAATTATTTTTCTTCTTGTGATGAATTAACTGACTCTGTACTTTCAGTTTTCTTTGCTGACTTGATGAGAATCTTGCCATTGCTGGTCATGATAGCTTTGAGACCTTTTTCGCTTGGATTTTCCAGATAGAAGTCAGTAATAGCATCTTCGATATGGTCCTGAATGGTACGGCGCAATGGGCGAGCGCCCATTTTTGGATCGTAGCCCAGATCGACCAATTTTTCCTTGACCTTCTCCGTAACATCCAGATGAATGTCGTTGGTTGCCAAACGTTGATTGACATCGTCCAGCATCAGGTTGACGATTTGCAGCAGATTGTCCTTGCTGAGCGCCTGGAATTCGATAATGCCGTCAAAGCGGTTCATAAACTCAGGACTGAAGAAGTTCCCTAATTCACCCAAAACGGAGTTGGTGCGGCCTTCACGCGCTGCCCCAAAGCCGACACTGGCTTCAGCTTTGCCGGTTCCGGCATTGGATGTCATGATGATAATGGTGTCCTTGAAGCTAACAGTCCGGCCTTGACCATCGGTCAGGCGGCCATCATCTAGAACCTGTAGGAACATGTGCATAACATCGGGATGGGCCTTTTCTACCTCATCCAGCAGAATGAGTGAGTAGGGATTGCGGCGGACGCGCTCAGTCAATTGACCAGCTTCATCATAGCCAACATAGCCCGGAGGGGCACCGACCAGCTTGGCCACGCTGTGTTTCTCCATGTATTCACTCATATCAAAGCGAATCATACTGTCAGCCGAGCCAAATAGCTCAATGGCTAGTTGCTTAGACAGCTCAGTCTTACCGACACCAGTAGGTCCGACAAAGAGGAAGCTGCCGATTGGGCGATTAGGACTTCCCAGTCCGACCCGGTTGCGGCGGATGGCCTTGGCAATCTTATCCACAGCATCGTCTTGGCCGATGACATGGGCCTTTAAGTCACTGGCAAGATTGACCAGCTGAGACTGTTCCTTTTCTTTGAGGTCGCCAACTGGGATATTGGTTTTTTGCTCTACAATGTGCTCAATCGTTTTCTCGCTGATAATCGGAGTATCCTTGTCTAGTACACTTGTCTGCTGGAGTTCCTTGTACTTGGCAATCTGGTCACGGAAGTAAGCTGCTTTCTCGAAATCTTCGTCACGGGTTGCCTGAGCCTTGAGGTTTTCAGCCTCAATCAGACGTTGGTCAATGACTTTGGGATCAACGAAGTTGAGGGTCAGATTCATCTTGGATCCAGCCTCATCCAAGAGGTCAATAGCCTTGTCTGGCAGGAAGCGATCTTGAATGTAGCGGTTGGAGAGAAGGGCAGCCGCTTCAATGGCCGCATCCGTGTACTTGACGTGATGGTAGTCTTCGTATTTTTTCTGAATCCCTTTGAGGATGGTAATCGTTTCCTCTACCGTCGGCTCGTCTACCTTAACGGGCTGCATCCGGCGCTCCAGTGCAGCATCCTTCTCGATGATACGGTATTCATTAAGGGTGGTTGCTCCAACCATCTGGAGTTCTCCGCGAGCCAGAGCTGGTTTGAGGATGTTCCCAGCGTCCATATTGCCATCGCCAGCAGAGCCTGCTCCGACAATTTCATGGATTTCATCAATAAAGAGAATGACATCCTGACGAGAACGAATCTCATCAATGAGCTTCTGCATCCGTTCCTCAAATTGGCCACGGATACCAGTTCCCTGCACTAAGCTGACAACGTCTAGGCGGATAACTTCCTTGCCTTGGAGTTTATGAGGCACATCACCATCAACAATTTTTTGGGACAAGCCTTCCACCACGGCAGTTTTTCCGACTCCTGGCTCTCCGATAAGAACAGGATTGTTTTTGGTGCGGCGGTTGAGGATTTCAATGACACGGACGATTTCTTCATCACGGCCAATAACAGGGTCAATCTCGCCTCGGCGAGCCAACTCAGTCACGTTGATACCAAACTCTTCCAGCAGGCCTTTTGGCTTTTGCGGACTTGGCTGAGGCTGACCACCCTTGCTAGGATTGGAACCGTAGCCGCCACCGCCTCCATAGGCTCCGCCAGATTGGGTAGGAGGAGTAGGCGGTTCCTGAGGCTGTTGGAAATTGCTGAGGCTGTTGAAGAAGTCATCGATAGGGTCTGTTCCGTGATTGTTGGCATTAGCGATTCCGCCGAACAAGGAATGTTCAGGATCTGTTTTCATGATTTGGTAGCAGTTTTGGCACAAATCCACCTGCTGTTTATGGCCATTTACGTTGGTATAAAGGTGAATCGTAGATTCATTGATTTTACAATTTTGGCAAAGCATGCAGATACCTCTTTTCTTTTAGTGTGCAAGCTATTTATAGAAATGATTAAAGGTCAAAAATAGTCAAAGTTTTATAGTTTCATTATATCAGTATTCTCGAACTTTGCAAGAATTTACTACAAAATCCTCCCTTAGACCGAGCAGAATGAAAACAAATTCTTGAAAAATTACAAAAAATTGGCTTTTAGTGGTATTTCAGCAGCTATTTATGGTAAAATAAGAGGGAACTAAGTAAATAGGAGAAACAAAATGGAATCACATTTAGTTAGAATTATTAACCGCTTAGAAGCTATGGCTAAGGATGGCGGAAATTTGAAACGTAATTTTGAGCGTGAAGGAGTGGTTGTAGCAGAAGTAGCTTACAGTTACGACGAAGAAAACGGCTCTGTCTTCACCTTGCGTGATGTTGCAGCGCGTGAGACCTATACTTTCGACAGCATTGATTTGATTGCAATGGAAATTTATGAATTACTCTACTAAAAAGCACGTCGTTGCTTTTTATTTTTACCCTTTTTATCTTGTTTTGAAAAAGATTTAGTAGGTCTGAAAATTTTACCACTAGCTGCCAATGAATCCTCGTCTTATAACCTTGTATAAGAAAAAGTTATAGGCTGGGCACAGATTTTTTTGGTATAATGAAAAAGATAATGAAAAAGAAATGAGAATGACATGGCCCAGATTATTGATGGTAGAGGTTTGGCAGAGAAGCTTCAGAAAAAATTAGCTGAAAAAACGGCTCGCCTCAAAGAAAAGACAGGTCAGGTACCGGGCTTGGTAGTGATTGTGGTGGGAAATAATCCAGCCAGTCAAATCTACGTACGTAATAAAGAGCGCTCAGCCTTGGCTGCTGGCTTTCGGAGTAAGGTAGAACGTCTGCCAGAAGAGACTAGCCAAGAAGAGCTCTTGAGCTTGATTGAAACCTATAATCAAAATCCTGACTGGCATGGGATTTTGGTCCAGCTGCCCTTGCCTGAGCATATCGATGATGAAGCTGTGCTGCTGGCCATTGATCCAGACAAGGATGTTGATGGCTTTCATCCGCTTAATATGGGCAAACTATGGAGCGGCCATCCTGTTATGATTCCAGCTACTCCTGCGGGAATTATGGCAATGTTCCATGAATATGGCATTGAACTGGAAGGCAAGCGAGCGGTTGTCATCGGGCGGAGTAATATTGTTGGTAAGCCCATGGCTCAGCTGCTTTTGGCTAAGAATGCGACGGTTACTCTAACACATTCACGGACCCACAATCTAGCCAAGACTGCTAAGCGGGCAGATATTTTGGTGGTCGCTATCGGACGTGGACATTTTGTGACCAAGAACTTTGTCAAGGAAGGGGCTGTTGTCATTGATGTCGGTATGAATCGAGATGAAAATGGCAAGCTGATTGGCGATGTTAAGTTTGATGAAGTGGCTGAAATTGCCAGCCTGATTACCCCTGTACCTGGAGGTGTTGGGCCTATGACCATTACCATGCTGATGGAGCAGACCTACCAAGCCTTTAAACGGAGTCTTGAATCATGAAATTTGTTTTTGATCTGGATGGGACCTTGTCCTTTGATTATATGACGATTGATGAAGAGATTAAGCAGGTTCTGCTGACGTCTCCTCAGTTTGGGCATGAAGTTCTGTTTGCTTCGGCGCGCTCCTATCGGGATTGTCTGGGGCTATTAGGTCCGGAATTGAGCCAGCAGATAGTGATTGGCCTGAACGGCGGAGTAGCTTATCAGAATGGACAGCTGATGTTTGAGCGTCAGCTGCATCAGTCGAATTATCAAGCCATTTTAGATACTTGTTTGACCTATAATTTGCCTTTTTTCGTTGATAATACCTTTGCCAGATTTTAGAAAAAATCCCTTTTATTGCCAGTGTAGATCCTCTCAAGCGGGCAAGACGGCTGGAACTGACTGAACTCCAGCATCCTATTAAGGTCGTTATTTACATGGGGAATCATGAGCAACTCTTAGATGATGTACAGGCTCGTTTTGCAAGCTTGCCTAATCTAAGTCTAGACTATCATGAACATGAGAAATGTTTTTATATCAATCCGGCTGAAACCAATAAAGCTTCAACTGTAAAGGAATTATGCGGTTCGGATTATGTGGCTTTTGGTAATGATCAAAATGATATCCAGCTCTTTAAGAATTCTCTCTACGCTGTGCAGGTTGGGGATTTCCCAGGCTTGAGCGATTATGCGGATGAGCAGGTTGCCTTTCAGGAAAACTTACCTAAGGCAGTCGCAGCAAGAATCTTACAAAAATTTGCAGATTTCCGAAGAAAATAACTTTCTTGCGATACGAGGCACCTGTTTAGGTGCCTTTTGGTGTATAATGAAGATAGGTTTGGTCATCTTGAGACAGGGGCAAGATGAAGTTGGTCTAGGAGAATATCATGGTAAAAAATGCTGAAAATATTTTAAAAAAAGTCATTAGAGAACGCCCCCTAGAAAGTCACAAGGGCGATTACGGCCGTCTCTTATTGATTGGGGGGACCTATCCTTATGGGGGCGCCATTATCATGGCAGCTTTAGCGGCAGTCAATAGCGGAGCAGGTTTGGTGACTGTTGCTACAGATAGAGACAATGTCGCCCCTCTGCACAGTCATTTACCGGAGGCCATGGCCTTTGACTTAGAGGAGCAAGACCGATTGACAGAGCAGCTGGCTAAATCAGATTTAGTTTTGATTGGTCCAGGCCTAGCAGAGAATCAACTAGGTCTAGATATCCTACAAAAGGTAATCCAGACTGTGTCAGAACAGCAGATACTTATCATGGATGGTGGAGCCATCTCACTTTTTAGCAAAGCAGCTTTGCCATTTCCAAAAGCTCAGACAGTTTTTACCCCTCACCAAAAGGAATGGGAAGGCTTAGCGGGTTTGAGCTTGTCAGATCAGACAGCGGCAGCCAATCAGGCAGCGGTCAATCAACTGCCTCTGGGCAGTATTGTTGTGCAGAAAAAGCATGGAACGGCCATCTATCAAAGTGGTCAAGAGCAGGTCTTTGAGCTGACAGTGGGCGGACCTTATCAGGCAACTGGTGGAATGGGGGATACGCTGGCTGGTATGATTGCCGCATTTGCGGGTCAGTTCAAGTCAAGCAGCCTCTTTGAGCGAGTGGCGGCTGCAACCCTTCTTCATTCCCTTATCGCTGATGAACTGAGTCATGAAGCTTATGTCGTCCTGCCGACGGCTATCAGCAAAGCCATTCCAAGGTGGATGAAAGAGATGAGTCAGTAGACATTTTCTTGGGTTTTAAGTCAGCTGGGTTTCTTTTGTGGAAGCCCAGTTTTTTCTTGCTTTTTAGGGGATTTTTAGACTTTGTAATCGGTTTTTTATGCAGTTTTTTGTTATAATAAAAGTTACGGAAAAACTAGAAAAGAAAGGAAAAGGACATGCCAGAGTATTTGTCGGTTTCGACCTTGACCAAGTATCTGAAGATGAAGTTTGAACGGGATCCTTATTTGGAGCGGGTCTATCTGACTGGCCAGGTGTCCAATTTCCGCCGGCGTCCCAATCATCAGTATTTCTCATTGAAGGATGAGAAGGCTGTCATTCAGGTCACGATTTGGTCTGGTGTTTACCAGAAGTTGGGCTTTGAGCTGGAAGAAGGCATGAAAATAAATGTCATTGGCAGGGTACAGCTCTATGAGCCGAGCGGTTCCTATTCTATCATCATTGAAAAGGCAGAACCGGATGGTATCGGAGCCTTGGCTATCCAGTTTGAACAGCTCAAGAAAAAACTGGGAGAAGAAGGGCTTTTTCAAGATAAATTCAAGCAAGCCTTGCCCCAATTTCCTAAGAAAATCGGCGTCGTAACCAGTCCCAGCGGAGCGGTCATCCGAGATATTATCACGACGGTCAGCCGTCGCTTTCCGGGAGTGGATATTGTCCTTTATCCGACAAAAGTGCAGGGAGATGGGGCTGCAGCTCAGCTTGCTGACCACATCAGACTGGCCAATGAGCGGTCGGATTTGGATGTGCTGATTATTGGTCGAGGTGGTGGTTCTATCGAAGATCTCTGGTCTTTCAACGAAGAGGAAACAGTTCGGGCTATTTTTGAGTCACGGATTCCTGTTATTTCTAGTGTTGGCCATGAGACAGATACGACTTTGGCGGACTTTGTAGCAGATCGAAGGGCTGCCACTCCAACGGCTGCGGCTGAACTGGCCACCCCGGTCACGAAGCTGGACCTGCTGGGACATTTGCAGCAGCAGGAAAACCGTATGTCACGAGCGATTTCCAATCGCCTGACCTATTATCGAGAGAGACTGAATAAACTGACCCAGTCAGTTATCTTCCGACAGCCAGAACGGCTTTACGATGGTCATCTGCAGAAGTTAGACCAGCTCAACCTGCGACTGAAGCAAAAAATTCGCGAATATTATAGTGAAGAGCAACAGCGGGTCAAAATCATACAGCATCGTTTGGAGGCATTGAATCCGTTCAGTCGCGTTCAGCGTCTTCAAGAGCAGACTGCCCAGCTGGAGCGTTTGCTGCGTAGCAATATGGCAGTCATTTACGATAACAAGGTAGCTCAAGTCAGGAGATTGTCCGAGGCCTTGCTTATGCTGGATACCAGTCGAATCGTGGCGCGTGGCTATGCTATTGTCCAAAAGAATCAAAAGGTTGTCGAGTCAAGTGCTGGCATTGAAGAAAAAGATGAGCTGACCCTGCTCATGCGGGATGGGCAGCTGGAAGTAGAGGTAAAACATGTCCAAAGAAAAGAAATTTGAAGAAAACTTAGCAGACTTGGAAGTCATTGTCCAAAAGCTGGAAAATGGTGATGTAGCGCTGGAAGAGGCGATTGCGGAATTTCAAAAGGGGATGAAGCTTTCAAAGGAACTCCAGGCTAGTCTGGACAAGGCAGAAAAGACCTTAGTTAAGGTCATGCAGGCAGACGGCACAGAAACGGAAATGGAATGACAAGAAACGAGAAACTGGAAAAAATTGGTCTGACGATTGAAGGTTTTTATAGGTCTCAGCAAGTGTCGTCGGATTTATCAGAAGTTATTTTGTACTCGGTCCAGGCTGGCGGCAAGCGGATTCGTCCCTTACTGCTATTGGAGTTGATTCAAGCTTTTGGCCTAGAGCTGGCTGAGGCCCACTATCAGGTCGCGGCGGCTCTTGAGATGATTCACACTGGCAGCCTTATCCATGATGATTTGCCGGCTATGGATGATGACGACTATCGTCGCGGTCGCTTGACTAGCCATAAGAAGTTTGGAGAGGATATGGCTATTTTAGCGGGCGATTCTCTCTTTTTGGACCCCTATGGACTATTGGCAAGGGCCGAGCTGCCTAGTCAGGTCAAGGTGGACTTGATTTCTGAGTTGTCTCTGGCAGCAGGGAGCTTTGGTATGGTTGCTGGTCAAGTTCTGGACATGCAAGGCGAAGGCCAAGCAATTAGTTTAGAAGATTTAAAAATCATCCATGCCAATAAGACGGGTAAGCTACTGACCTATCCTTTTGTCGCAGCTGGTTTGATTGTTCAGGTCGAGCAGTCTGTTCAAGACAAGCTTCGTAGGATTGGAGAGCTCTTGGGCTTGGCCTTTCAAGTGCGGGATGATATTTTGGATGTGACAGCCAGCTTTGAAGAGCTGGGTAAAACCCCGCAGAAAGATTTAGCTGCGGCCAAGTCGACTTATCCAGCCTTTCTGGGACTGGATGGATCTAAGAACTTTTTCAATCAGACCCTTAATGAAGCTGTGGACATTCTGACAGACTTGGAAGAGAAGACAGAATTTTCAGGCGGAGAAATTCAAAAGATAATAGAAAGTTTGAGATTGAATGACTAAGGAAAGAGTAGATGTGCTGGCCTACAGACAAGGGCTCTTTGAGACCAGAGAGCAGGCTAAGCGTGGTGTAATGGCTGGACTGGTCATTGCTGCGGCCAATGGCCAGCGCTTTGACAAGCCGGGTGAAAAGATTGACACGGCCACAGAGCTGCGCTTAAAAGGTGAGAAACTCAGATATGTCAGCCGAGGCGGCCTCAAGCTAGAAAAGGCTTTGCAAGTCTTTGATATTTCGGTCACTGACCGAGTGACCTTGGATATCGGAGCTTCAACCGGCGGTTTTACAGATGTCATGCTGCAATACGGAGCTAAGCTGGTCTATGCGGTAGATGTCGGCACCAATCAACTGGCTTGGAAGCTCAGACAGGATGAGCGGGTTGTCAGCATGGAGCAGTATAATTTTCGCTATGCCCAAAGGACTGACTTTGAGCAGGAGCCGAGCTTTGCCAGTATTGACGTCAGCTTTATATCGCTGAGTTTGATTTTGCCGGCTCTGCATGAGATTTTGGCTCGGGATGGCCAAGTGGTTGCCTTAATCAAGCCCCAGTTTGAAGCAGGTCGCGAGCAGATTGGTAAAAAAGGGATTGTCAAGGATAAAAAGGTCCATTTGGCAGTTCTGGAAAAGGTCACAGCATTTATGCTGGAGGCTGGATTTTCTGTTAGGGGACTGGATTTTTCGCCTATTCAGGGCGGTCAGGGCAATGTAGAATTTCTGGCCTATTTAGAAAAGAGCACAGAGCCGCAACCTCTTGATTCAGCTATGATGACAGCTGTCGTAGAGGCAGCACACAAGGAATTTAAGGATGAATAAGAAGGATAGATTAGAAAAGATTAGACGCTTTGTCAGTGACTATGACATTGGCACACAGGAGGAAATTGTAGAACATCTCAGGGAGTCTGGGATTACAGCGACGCAGGCTACGGTCTCTAGGGATATCAAAGAGCTGGGCATTGTCAAGATACCGCTCAAGGATAACACCTATATCTACGAGCTGCCTAAGACCATGACCAGCAGTCTGGGCTTGGCCGAAAATAACATCCTGTCCTGTCAGGTCTTGAGAAATATGATCAATCTCAGTCTGGTTCCGGGGAGCACAGCACTGGTCAAGCGCCATCTTAGAAATGAATTTGCTGAGGATATTTTCAGTATCTTGGCAGACAACGACAGTATTTTGATGGTTATGATGACAGAGGAAGCAGCCGCAAGGGTTGCAACCATCATTCACCATTGGTAGGAAAGCCTATGTTATTAGAAATTTCGATTAAAAATTTTGCCATTATTGAGGAGATATCCCTTAATTTTGAGCAAGGTATGACGGTGTTGACCGGGGAAACCGGAGCTGGTAAGTCTATTATTATTGATGCGATGAACATGATGCTGGGCAGCCGTGCTACGACGGATGTTATTCGTCATGGGGCGCCCAAAGCTGAGATAGAGGGACTTTTTTCTCTGGAAAATAGCAGAGCTTTGCGAGAGATTTTTGAGGAGCAGGGCTGGGAACTGACCGATGAGCTGATTATCCGTCGGGAAATTCTGCAAAACGGCCGTAGTGTCAGCCGTATCAACGGTCAGATGGTTAATCTGTCTGTTCTAAAGGCTGTCGGCCAGCACTTGGTGGATATCCATGGTCAGCATGATCAGGAAGAGCTGATGAGACCCCAGGTTCATATTGCCATGCTAGATGAGTTTGGCTCAGCAGACTTTTTAAATCTCAAAGGCCGATATCAGGAGACCTTTGACCGCTATCGAAGCCTGCGCAAGCAAGTCCTGATTTTGCAGAAAAATCAGCAGGAGCATAAGGCCAGGATTGAGATGCTGGAGTTTCAGATGGCGGAGATTGAGAGCGCAGCCCTCAAAAGCGGTGAAGATACTGCCCTGCATCAGGAACGAGACCGCCTGCTCAACCACAAGTTCATTGCCGATACGCTGACGAATGCCTATACTATGCTGGATAATGAAGATTTTTCCAGTTTGACCAATGTCCGCTCAGCTATGAATGACCTTGAGTCTATCGAGGATTACGATCCAGCCTACAAGGAGCTTTCAGGCAGCTTGTCAGAGACTTATTATGTCTTGGAAGATGTCAGCAAGCGCTTAGAGGACATTTTAGATGGACTGGACTTTGACGGAGATCGGCTGCTGCAGGTGGAGAGTCGCTTAGACTTGATTAACAGCATCACACGTAAATACGGCGGCCAAGTAGATGATGTGCTGGATTACTTTGCTCAGATTTCCAAAGAATACAGCCTTTTAACTGGAAGTAACTTGTCCTCAGAGGATATGGACCGAGAGCTGAAGGCCTTGGAGAGAGAGCTGGTAGAGCTGGCCCAAGAGCTTAGTCAGGCTCGTCACGGACTAGCAGCCCAGCTGGAAGCGGAAATCAAGCAAGAGCTGCAGGACCTCTATATGGAAAAGGCGCGCTTTAAAGTGCAGTTCAGTAAGGGCAAGTTTAACCGTGAAGGCAATGAACAAGTAGAGTTTTACATCTCAACCAATCCAGGCGAGGATTTCAAACCTTTGGTGAAGGTTGCGTCTGGCGGGGAGCTCTCCCGTCTCATGTTGGCTATCAAGTCTGCCTTTTCTCGTAAGGAAGGCAAAACCAGCATTGTCTTTGACGAAGTGGATACGGGCGTTTCTGGCCGAGTGGCCCAGGCTATTGCTCAGAAGATTCACAAGATTGGCTCCAATGGCCAAGTCTTGGCCATTTCCCATCTGCCGCAGGTCATTGCGATTGCCGATTATCAGTTCTTTATTGAGAAGATTTCGGATGAGAATTCGACCGTCTCAACGGTTCGCCTGCTGACGGCTGACGAGCGTGTTCAGGAAGTCGCTAAGATGCTGGCTGGTGAAGATGTGACGGAGGCTGCTTTGACTCAAGCCAGAGAATTATTAAAAAAATAAACAAGCGAGGCTGAGACACTAGTGTTTCGGTCTCCTTTAGGAGGTGGCGCATATGACAGAATATTTTACAATCGGTGATGTCCATGGTAAGGCTAGTATGCTAGATGAGCTGCTCCAGCACTGGGACGGTTGCAGCCAACTAGTCTTTCTAGGCGACTTGATCGATCGAGGCGAGGACAGCCGAGCAGTTTTGGAGCGGGTCAAGAATTTAGTAGATCAGAAAGGAGCTGTTTGTCTGTCTGGCAATCATGAGTATATGTTTCTGACCTGGCTGGACAATCCTGAAAAGTCTTATGACCACTACCGGCGTAATGGCGGAGATACGACGATTAATTCGCTTTTAGGTCGACCTCTCAATGCTCCTGTAGATGGAGTAGCAGACGCGGAACGTGTCAAGACGGAGGCGGCCAATTTAGTAGATTTTATTCGCCAGATGCCTTTCCTATTGGAGACGGAACAGTACATTTTTGTTCATGCTGGTCTAGATTTGGAGCTGAAAGACTGGCGAGAAACCAGTGATTATCAAAAAGTTTGGATTCGCGCTCCTTTTCACGAAGGCAGTAATCAGACTGGCAAAACGATTGTCTTTGGTCATACACCGACATTTTACCTCTTGCATAAGGCACCGGGAACTGATCAGCTATGGATGACTGAGGATGGCAAGATTGGCATGGATGGCGGAGCTGTCTATGGCGGAGTACTCCACGGAGTTCTCTTCGGTCATAATGGCATCATAGAGCGGTATGCCATAAAAAATGAGGGTTTGGTAGCCGAAGACTGAAAAAGATCGGGAAAATCCAATCTTTTTTTGCTGAGTTTCTCTCTGAAAACCAGCTTTTTCCCAAAATTTTCCCCAACAAAGCTAAAAATGCTGCATGTAAACACTTTTTCATCTAATTTTAAAGAAGCGCAAAAAGATTAAAAAACTAAAACAAGCAGATTAAATTTAGGAAACGCTTGGCCTGAGCTGTGATTTTAGCGAATATTCCCCCACAAAACCATAAAAATTTGGTATAATGTAGTGTAATAACAAGTTAAATTTTAGATACAGAGTAGGAAATCTATGACAAAAATAAAAATCGTAACTGACTCATCCGTAACCATTGAACCGGAGGTTGCTAAGGAATTAGACATTACAATTGTGCCTCTCTCTGTTATGGTGGACGGGGTGGTCTATTCGGATGCAGACCTAGAGGAAGGTGAGTTCCTTCGTCTTATGCAGTCTAGTCGCAATCTTCCTAAAACCAGCCAGCCGCCTGTCGGAGTTTTTGCTGATGTTTTTGATCGCTTGGCAGAGGATGGAGCACAGATTATCTCTATTCACATGTCTCATGCCTTGTCAGGGACTGTCGAAGCCGCCCGTCAGGGAGCGACTTTGGCTAATGCTGATGTGACGGTTGTTGACAGCTCTTTTATTGATCAGGCTATGAAGTTCCAAGTCACTGAAGCAGCTAAACTGGCCAAAGAAGGGGCTGACCTAGAGGAGATTATAGCTAAAATTGAAGAAGTAAAGGAAAAGACAGAACTCTATATCGGTCTCTCTACCTTAGAAAATCTGGTTAAAGGAGGCCGCATAGGCCGAGTTTCTGGTCTGATTAGCTCCCTGCTCAATATCCGTGTCATCATGCAAATGAAGGACCATCAGCTGGAGCCCATTGTCAAGGGAAGGGGCGCTAAGACCTTTAAGAAATGGCTGGATGATTTGACAGTAAGTCTGCAAAACAAACAAGTGGCTGAAATTGGAATTTCCTATGCAGGCAGTCCAGAATTGGCACTAGAAATGAAGGAAAGTTTACAGCCGTATGTCAAGAAACCTATTTCAGTGCTGGAAACAGGGTCCATTATTCAGACACATACTGGGGAAAATGCTTGGGCTGTGCTGATTCGTTACGAATAAAACCATAATAATTTAGAAAATAGCGGCTTAGTACTTGACCTGAATGCTTTTTTTAGATATGATAATATTTGTTAGGGTTATTAACCCAGAAAAAATTTGGAGGATTTGTTAAATGGCTAACAAACAAGATTTGATCGCAAAAGTAGCAGAAGCTACAGAATTGACTAAAAAAGATTCAGCAGCAGCAGTTGACGCTGTATTCGCAGCTGTAACTGAGTACCTTTCAAAAGGTGAAAAAGTTCAACTTATCGGTTTTGGTAACTTTGAAGTTCGTGAGCGTGCAGCACGTAAAGGCCGCAACCCACAAACTGGTAAAGAAATCAAAATCGCAGCTTCTAAAGTACCAGCTTTCAAAGCAGGTAAAGCTCTTAAAGACGCTGTAAAATAATTTTGGTTAATAAAGGCCTGATACACTTGCCTCTGGCGAGTATGTCAGGTTTTTCTTTTTGCTTTCAGTTCTTGAGCTCAATAAAAGATTTAGGTGCTTCGAGAAAGTTGATTGATGAATTTTCTTGGAGTTTTTATTTTGCAGTAAAGTGAAGAAATTTGTCTCTATACAAAAGAAAATGATAAGAGACAAACATTTTTAAAGACTTAAAATAAAAAGTTTAAAATTTTAGCAAAAGTGCTTTTAAATCATAGGTGTTTATGATAAAATGAAGGGAGCATTTCTTTTTGTGTAATGATTGTGAGATCATTGAAAAAGTTTAGGAGGTAAGAAATGAAATGGAAACCACTTCAGGGCTCACTGCGCCCTGTTAATCCTTTTGGCAGCAAATTTCGCCTGCTGATGGGATTGTTTGTCGTGCTTTTTTCAATCTTTCTACTCCCCATTCAGACCTTGTCTGCCTTGGAGGAGCTGAAGGATGGAACGGATTTGTCCAAGTTGAATATTCATAAGTTTGACTTGAATGTTAACAATGTCAGTGTTCTTTCTAAGTCAGAGGCGATTGAACAGGTTCATCTGACTAATCCAAACTATGAGTATCTGGGAGCGGTTTATCCTGGAGAAATGGAAAATTTTACCATCAAGGTAGACAAGTCTCAGAAAGCAGATCAGGTCTTTAATAAGCCGCTTTCTCTTAAGTTCTCTAATGTTGGAACGGCTTATGGAAAACAAGTAGATGCCTATCTGACTTTTAATAAGGTAACACTCCACTATCTGAACTCATCTACAGCAGAAGCTCAGATGAATGATGCTCAAAAAAATGCAGTTGAATTTTTCTCTATTTCAGAGTTGTGGGAAAGAAGCGCTTTTGAGATTGGGAATATCCCATATGTGGATGCTGCCCATAATAACATTATGAACAAAGCTTTCTGGGTGGAGGCTGATGTTACAGCAGAGCTACGCTATGCGGATGGTTCGGATACAGATTTGAAGTTGGTTATGAAACCGACAGACATTGATGTAGTTGACGGCTTTGGTCTAAAAGAGTCTTTCTATATTAATGATTATAAAAATGCTGTTGATAAGCGCTTGATGAACAATGCCAATGCTTTGAATCAAACAGATCAGAGCGGTCGGACAATTTGGGAAGCGACGACTTCAACTAGCGGTGCTGCTAATGAAAACAACATCTC
This sequence comes from Streptococcus sp. DTU_2020_1000888_1_SI_GRL_NUU_041A, assembly GCF_032387735.1. Taxonomy (NCBI): domain Bacteria; kingdom Bacillati; phylum Bacillota; class Bacilli; order Lactobacillales; family Streptococcaceae; genus Streptococcus; species Streptococcus sp. DTU_2020_1000888_1_SI_GRL_NUU_041A. The sequence goes on from NZ_CP135591.1 coordinate 661,661, forward strand.
TGGTTTGGCCGTTCGTTCTGCAGATAACACATTGAATTTCGGTTATTTATCAACAGAAGCTTGCTCGGCAGTCTTTGGTCTTTATATTGAAAAAGTTGATCCCAAGCCAGTCTTAGAAGTGGATCCAGTTAAGATTCCAGCTAAGGAAGGTCAAGATGTGACTTATAAGGGAACCTTCAAGATTCCAGTTCCTGGTAAGGATATTTTGGCTACCCCGACTACTATTGAAATGACTGAAACCTTTGATGAGCGTCTGGATTACAAAGAGCTCAAGGTTGAGGCTGGCGGTAATGCCTTGCAGGAAGGTCGTGATTACACGATTGAAAAGAAAGGCCAGACCGTTACGGTCAAGATGATACCGGAGTATATTAAAGCAAATTCTTCTCAGGATATAGTCATTACCTACAAGACTGCAACCAATCAAAAGGTAGCAGAAAAGGGTGCTGCAACGATTGCAAATACCGTGACTTTAAAAGTAGATAATCTTTCAGCACCATCTAATCAAGTTACTACTGACTTGCTCTATGAAAAGAAACATGAATTTGTCAGTGGCACTGCTGGTAAGGAACTCCCGCAGGAAATCAAAGACCTAACACCAGAAACAGAAAAGAATCTGGAGAATGGTACTAAGACCACCCCGACACAACCGGCTAAAACGGAAGTGCAGACCGCTGATGGCACTTGGACCTTCAAGTCTTACGACAAGGCAGAAGAGACTATCACCGGAGCAGATGCGCACTTTGTTGGCACTTGGGACTTTACTCCAGCGCCAACCTATAAGGCAACTCACGAGTTCGTTAGTGGCACAGCAGGTAAAGAACTTCCACAAGCAGTGAAAGACTTGCTTCCAGCCGACAAGCCTGACTTGGCAGATGGCACTAAGGCAACTCCAACCCAGCCATCTAGTACAGAAGTGAAAACCGCCGACGGCACTTGGACCTTTAAGTCGTATGATAAGACAGAAGAGACCATTAATGGAGCAGATGCGCATTTTGTTGGTACCTGGGAATTCACAGTGACTCCATCATCAACTTATAAAGCTGTGCATGAGTTTGTTAGCGGTACAGCTGGTAAAGACTTACCACAAGCAGTGAAGGATTTGCTTCCATCCGACAAGCCTGATTTGGCCGACGGTACGAGAGCTACTTCAACGCAGCCAGTGAAGACAGAAGTGAAGACCGCTGATGGCACTTGGACCTTTAAGTCTTACGATAAAGCGGAAGAGACCATCAATGGAGCAGATGTGGAGTTCGTCGGCACTTGGGACTTTACTCCAGCGCCAACCTATAAGGCTACTCACGAATTCGTTAGTGGCACAGCAGGTAAAGAACTGCCACAAGCAGTGAGGGATTTACTTCCAGCCGATAAGCCTGATTTGGCAAATGGCACTAAGGCAACTCCAACCCAGCCATCTAGTACAGAAGTGAAAACCGCCGACGGTACATGGACCTTTAAGTCTTACGACAAGACAGAAGAGACTATCAACGGAGCGGACGCTCACTTTGTTGGTACATGGGAATTCACAGCAACTCCGTCATCAACTTACAAGGCTACATATGAATTTGTCAGCGGCACAGCAGGTAAGGAATTACCGCAAGAAGTGAAAGCTTTCCTTCCAACTGATAAATCTGATTTGGCAGACGGCACTAAGACCACTCCAACGCAGCCAGTGAAGGCAGAAGTTGAAACATCTGATGGCACCTGGAGCTTCCAGTCATATGACAAGAACGAAGCAACTATTAATGGAGCAGATGCTAAATTTGTTGGAACTTGGACATTTGTGGCGAAGCCTAGTCCAGCACTAACCTACAAAGCTACTCATGAGTTCGTCAGTGGCACAGCAGGTAAAGAATTGCCACAAGAAGTGAAAGCTTTGCTTCCAAGAGATAAATCTGATTTGGAAGACGGTAGCAAGACCACTCCAACCCAGCCAGTCAAGACAGAAGTTGAAACATCTGATGGCACCTGGAGCTTCCAGTCATATGACAAGAACGAAGCAACCATTAATGGTGCAGACGCTAAATTTGTTGGAACTTGGACGTTTGCAGCGAAGCCTAGCCCAGCACCAACTTACAAGGCTACACATGAATTTGTCAGTGGCACAGCAGGTAAGGAACTTCCACAAGAAGTGAAAGCTTTGCTTCCAAGAGATAAATCTGATTTGTCAGACGGCACTAAGACCACTCCAACACAACCAGTCAAGACGGAAGTGAAGACAGCAGATGGCAGCTGGAGCTTCCAGTCATATGACAAGAACGAAGCAACTATTAATGGTGCAGATGTTCACTTTGTCGGTACTTGGACTTTTGCAGCTGACTCGACTACGCTTACTGGCAGTGTGATCTGGATTGACAATGATAACGGTGCAGGTCTCCGACCACAGAGTGTCCTTGTTCACTTACTTGCAGATGGACATGATACAGGCATCAGCGTAACTGTTGATGAGGCGATGGGCTGGAAATACAGCTTTGAAAACCTGCCTCGCTTCAAGGATGGAAAAGAAATCGTCTATAGTGTCCGCGAGGACGAAGTGGAAGGCTACAGCAATCAAGCTGAAGGTATGAATGTAACCAATCGCTTGCTTGTAGATGCTCAAGTTAAAGAGATTGGCAAGAAACGAATTCTGCCTAAGACCGGCCAAGATACATCTGTCTGGATGCTGATTCTTGGATTCTTGACTTTTGGAGGAGCAGTTGGCTTGACCAAACGTCAGCGTGACTAAGATTAAGCTTCAGTAAAAAGCTTTGAAAATCTAGAATATATGAAAAGTCTGTTGTCTCAACTTTTGTTGGGAATAACAGGCTTTTTATTTTTCAGGGAAAGATAAGCATTATAAGCAGTCAAATGCTTGAATTTTTCATAAAATTAAAAATAAGCTTGTATTTTTCTAGTAAGTATGGTAAATTATTTTAGTAAAAAATTATACAAAGGAGACTGTTGATGAAGACAAAAACATTAGCAATCGTAAATGGACTTGTTGGACTTATTGGTGGTATTATTCTACTTTTGTGGCCATTCTTCATTTGGGTTATTTATTTTATGCTAGGTGTATTTGACATCCTGAAAATTGCAATCCTAGCTTTGGGAATTGCTGGTATTGTCTACTATAAGGATGACAATCGTGTGGGACCAGCAGGCTCTATCTTGATGATTGTAGGTGGAATTTTTACCTTTAATAACTTCTTGGGCTGGATTGGTGCTATTCTTTCTATCATAGGCGGTTCCCTTTATTTAGCAAGCTTGAAGAGATTCCAAGCATAGAGCGAGGATTGAAAAAATACTAGTTTAAAGCTTGCATTGCCTTAAATGGATAAGCAATCATGCAGAAGCAGGATGATGAACTTTGGTTAGTTCTGTCCTGCTTTTTTCTTTTTAGCTTATTTACAATCATTCTTAATAGCCAAGTAAGCCTAGTCATGGTATAATGGTAATGACTTAGATGAGAGGCTATAACGGAGTAAATAATGAAACAAGAACATCAGCATGACTTTGACCAAGTAATTGGCCATTTACGCGCCAAGGGCGTGCGTATTACAGAAACGCGGAAGGCGGTAATTGACTATATTATCCAAAGTCACGACCATCCTAGCGCTGAAATGATATATCAGGACTTGAAGCCCAATTTCCCTAATATGAGTCTGGCAACAGTCTATAATAATCTCAAGGTTCTGATTGATGAGGGCTTTGTCGCTGAGCTCAAGGTTCGCAATGATACGACAACCTACTTTGACTTTATGGGTCATCAACATCTCAATGTTATCTGTGAAAAATGCGGCCGTATCGCTGATATGGAGCTGGAACTTCCGGATGTGAAGCATGAGGCTGAAGTGCAGACTGGCTACCACATCACCCAAAGCCAAACGACTGTCTATGGCCTATGCCCCCAATGCCAGCAGGAGGCGGTGTGACAGCGAGGGTGATTAGGAGCTTTTTGGAGCCTAAAGACGAACAAAGTTCTGACTAGCTTCGCAAATTCAATTTTCAACTTCAAATCAGTACTTGAGCAATCAGCTATTGCGCCAAGATTCTATTTCTAATAAAAAGCAAGGCTAGAACTTATGTCTCTTAGCCTTTTTCTATGTGTTTTAGCAAGGCATGTTCGCAGGATATCATCTGAGCTTAGAGACGTTGGTACCTAGTCAAGTACAGCACTTAGCAAGATCAGATATTTTAAGGACAACCCCTTATATACTTATGCTATTATTTTACAGGCCAATTCTCTTTTGATATAATGAAAGCAGAATAAAGCCTTGTACAAAGAGATTCAAAGAGTTCTGAAGGATTTACAATATAGGTAAATTCGTCATAAGTCTGTAGTATCGAAATCTTTAAGGGGTATTACTTTGTGGGTGGGTTAGATTTTTAGGAGGCTTTATGTTCTGGAGAAGAGATTGGGAGGAAGAGATATCAGGAAGCAGAGAATCGCCTTTTTTGGAATGCCGTCATCTTCTTTTTGAAGGGGAATCGGACTATCCTATTTGTCCTTCCTGTGGCAAGCTAATAAAGGAAAATCTTCCTCAAAACAGTGTGGATCGCTCACGTCTTTTTCTGATTTATCAAAAAGTGAAGCGAGTATGGAGTGTCAAAATTGGGATTACTTCAACACTGCTTATTATCATTCTATCTTATTGGTTGCCACAGGTTATAGGTGGCTGGTTTCTATGGACAGGCGACTATGGATTTAGTAGATTTATTCCTTCTAGTTCTCATAATCCCACCTTATTTAGTGTGACACTTTTTGGCTACATTCCCTTATTTATCCTTTTTGTAGCAAGAGAGCGTGTTAAGCGATTTTTCACCTTCTCTTTGAGGATTGAGCATTTTCATAAAATTCTTTATTCTTGGCCTGTTCAGCTTACTCTCTTTATCTTTGTTATCATCTTATTAAGTGCTTATATGCCTAAGTTTTATGAAATGGAAGGAGAATCGTTGATTGTCAAGCAAATTCAGCTAACTCCCGCTCAGCAGACTAAGGGAGTAGAGCTCTTTGTCTTTGTCAATATGCTTTGTAACTGGATAGTAGCAGGCTTGTTGGCCATTCATCAACTGATAGACAGGCGGCGGACTTGGTGGCTCAAGGAAGCCAACGAGGTTTATCTGTCTGGCGGGTGTTAAGGCAAAGGTTTCTGCTAGGAAATACAAAAGCGCTTTCTTGCTGAAAAACGTCTGATTTGACGAAATAGGCTAGCTTTTTAGGCGAAAATTTTGTAAAATAGAATAGATAAACGGGGACTGCCTCGGAAAATAAAAGGAGAATCCATCTAATGGTAAAATTAGTTTTTGCTCGCCACGGTGAGTCTGAATGGAACAAAGCTAACCTTTTCACTGGTTGGGCTGATGTTGACTTGTCTGACAAAGGTACACAGCAAGCAATCGACGCTGGTAAACTGATTAAAGAAGCTGGTATCGAGTTTGACCAAGCTTACACTTCAGTTTTGAAGCGTGCGATTAAGACAACTAACCTTGCTTTGGAAGCGGCTGATCAGCTTTGGGTACCAGTTGAAAAATCATGGCGCTTGAATGAGCGTCACTATGGCGGTCTGACTGGTAAAAACAAGGCAGAAGCAGCTGAGCAATTTGGTGATGAACAAGTGCATATCTGGCGTCGTTCATACGATGTATTGCCTCCAGCAATGCCACGTGATGATGAGTACTCAGCACACACTGACCGTCGTTATGCTTCACTTGACGACTCAGTAATTCCAGATGCTGAAAACTTGAAAGTGACACTTGAGCGTGCCCTTCCATTCTGGGAAGACAAGATTGCTCCAGCTTTGAAAGATGGCAAAAATGTCTTTGTAGGTGCACACGGTAACTCTATCCGTGCTCTTGTGAAGCACATCAAACAATTGTCTGACGATGAAATCATGGATGTGGAAATTCCAAACTTCCCACCATTGGTATTCGAATTTGACGAAAAATTGAATGTAGTAAAAGAATACTACCTTGGAAAATAAGCTTAAAGGAATCTGAGATTATTCTCAGGTTCTTTGCTTTTCCAGAGAGGAAGGACAAGGATTGTTAGAAGCCTAGCTAGCAAGTCTTGTCTGTTCAGTGGTTTGACGGACTTCCTCTTAACTCGTCCACATTTTCAGATTTTCTATCAGTTTTGAAACATTCATCGAGCTGGATTTATGGTAAAATAAAGGTCAGAACTTTTACTAGAATGAGAGAGAAGATGGCAAGGAAGAAGAGAAAATTTGACAGTCATTCCATCACCAGAAGGCTTTATCTGCTGTTTGGAATCGTGATGCTTTTGTTTTTAGCCTTGATTGCTCGTCTGGGCTATATGCAGGTGGTCAATCAGGACTTTTACACGGATAAGTTAGCTAAGGCCAGCAAGACCAAGATTACCACTAGCTCAGTGCGTGGGCAGATTTATGATGCTACTGGCAAGCCCTTGGTGGAAAATACGACCAAGCAGGTGGTGACCTATACACGGGATAACCGGCTGACTGCTGGGGAGATTCGGGCGACAGCTCAAAAGCTTTTGACCTATGTCAGTGTCAGCGATACAGAGGTGACAGACCGCCAAGAGGTGGATTATTATTTGGCGGACAGCGCAGTCTATCAGGAAGTGGTGGAAAAGCTGCCCAAGGACAAGAAATTTGATACTGACGGCAACCGTTTGCCTGAGTCCAAAATCTATAAGGCGGCAGCTGAGAGCATTGATCCTAAGCAGCTGGGCTATACGGATGAGGAAAAGAAGGCCATTGTTCTCTTTAGTCAGATGAATGCCATTTCCAACTTTGCGACGGGGACCATCCAGACAGATCCGCTGACAACAGAGCAGGTAGCTGTACTGGCTTCTAGCAGCAAGGAGCTGCCAGGTATCAGTGTCTCAACGGGCTGGGACCGTAAGGTCTTGGATACCTCGCTGGCTTCCATCGTGGGTAATATCTCGACGGAAAAGACTGGACTTCCGGCTGAAGAAGTGGATGATTACCTGAAAAAAGGCTACTCCCTCAATGACCGGGTGGGGACCTCCTATCTAGAAAAGCAGTATGAGTCAGTCTTGCAAGGCAAGCGAGCTGAGAAGGAGATTCATCTGGACAAAAATGGTAATATGGAGAGTGTGGAAAATATCTCTGACGGCAGCAAGGGAGACAATCTCAAGCTGACGGTGGACTTGAACTTCCAGCAGGGAGTGGAGGACATTCTCAAAAATGCCTTTAATGCAGAGTTGGCTAGTGGCAATGCGACTTACTCTGAGGGTGTCTACGCCGTAGCTATGGATCCAAATACCGGCGCCGTTTTAGCTATGGCAGGCATCCGGCACGATCTGGAAACGGGAGAAAGCTCGGTCGATGCTCTGGGGACCATGACTAATGTCTTTGTTCCGGGATCTGTTGTCAAGGCTGCAACTCTGACCTCGGGCTGGGAGAATAATGCCATTAGCGGCAACCAAGTCCTGACAGACCAGCCGATTAGCTTTGGCGGTACGGACAGTATCACTTCTTGGTTTACCCAGTATGGTTCACGTGCTATCACAGCCCAAGAGGCCTTGGAATACTCTTCCAATACCTATATGGTGCAGGTAGCGCTGAAGATGATGGGGACGCCTTACTCAGCGGATATGAAGCTGGATTTTGATGAGCTGGATCCGTCCATGAAAAAGCTGCGGTCGACTTTTGCGGAGTATGGTCTGGGCACTTCGACAGGGATTGATTTGCCAAATGAGTCCACAGGTTATCTTCCAGATAAGTTTACCTTTGCCAACTATCTGACCAATTCTTTCGGCCAGTTTGACAACTATACAACGCTTCAGCTGGCCCAGTATGCCTCAACAGTAGCTAATAATGGCAAGCGTGTGGCTCCGCATATCGTTGAAGGCATTTACGGCAACAGTGACCAAGGAGGACTCGGTGATTTGGTGCAGAAAATTGATACCAAGGAGCTGAACCAGGTCAATATCTCTGACGAGGATATGAGCATTATCAAGCAAGGCTTCTATCAAGTGGTTCATGGCAGCAGTGGCTTTACGACTGGTCGAACCATTTCCCAGGGAGAGAGCGTGCCAATCAGTGCCAAGACTGGTACGGCTGAGACCTTTGTGGACAAGGGCAAGAAAGAAGCCATCAATACCAATGTCGTGTCCTATGCACCAAGTGAGAAACCGCAGATTGCGGTGGCGGTGGTGTTCCCTCACAATACGGACCTATCTTCTACTGTCAGCCACAGTATCACTCGTGATATTATCAATCTATACAATCAACAACACCCTATGAATTAGTGCTCAATGAAAATCATCAGCAAACATAGAAAGCTAATGCAGTCAGTGCTCAAGTAGAGCAATCTGGTTTGAGGAGATTTTTTGAGAATAGAGAAAGGATTTTATGCTTTACCCAACCCCTATTGCCAAGCTGATTGATAGTTTCTCAAAACTGCCTGGTATCGGTATCAAGACAGCTACACGTTTAGCCTTTTACACCATTGGAATGAGTGATGATGATGTCAACGAATTTGCTAAAAATCTTTTGGCAGCTAAGCGTGAACTAAGTTACTGCTCAATTTGTGGTAATCTGACGGATGAAGATCCCTGCGCTATTTGTCGAGACGAATCGCGTGATCAATCTACAATCTTAATTGTTGAGGATAGTAGAGATGTCTCAGCCATGGAAAATATTCAAGAATACCACGGACTTTATCATGTCCTGCATGGCTTGATTTCACCTATGAACGGTATTGGACCGGATGATATCAATCTTAAAAGCTTGATTACTCGTCTGATGGATAGTGAGGTGACAGAAGTTATTGTTGCGACCAATGCGACAGCAGACGGAGAGGCAACCTCTATGTATATCTCAAGGGTCTTGAAACCTGCTGGTATTAAGGTGACTCGACTAGCGCGTGGTTTAGCAGTTGGCTCCGACATTGAGTATGCGGATGAGGTTACGCTGATTCGCGCTATCGAAAATCGTACAGAATTATAAAAATAAGGATTCTTCTATTCTTGAAGAATCTTTTTTCTATTCAAAAAAAATCGGAATTATGATATACTAAAACGGTCTAAAGAGAATCAATCTCAAGTATAAAATCTTTAAAGAATAGGATAGACGAGATGGCAAAGAAAAGTTTAATTTTGTTGTACGGTGGTCGTAGTGCAGAGCGGGAAGTATCAGTCTTGTCGGCAGAAAGCGTTATGCGGGCTATCAATTATGATCTATTTTCTGTAAAAACATACTTCATCACGAAAGAGGGCGACTTTATCAAGACTCAGGAATTTGAAGCAAAGCCAGTAGCTGATGAAAAGCTGATGACCAATGCCACAGTGGACATGTCTCGGAAGATTAAGCCTAGCGATATTTACGAAGCTGGAGCAGTGGTCTTTCCAGTCCTGCATGGTCCCATGGGCGAAGATGGCTCAATTCAAGGCTTCCTAGAAGTACTCAAAATGCCTTATGTCGGCTGTAATATTCTATCTTCTAGCCTGGCCATGGATAAAATCACGACCAAGCGAGTTCTGGAATCAGCAGGTATTGCTCAAGTACCTTATGTAGCGGTGGTTGATGGTGAGGATCTAGAGCAAAAAATCCAGGAAATCGAAGAGAAATTGTCCTATCCCGTCTTCACCAAACCTTCTAATATGGGCTCCAGTGTCGGCATTTCTAAATCGGAGAACCAAGCAGAACTGCGTGCTTCTCTGGACCTGGCTTTCAAATATGACAGCCGGGTACTGGTTGAGCAGGGAGTGACAGCTCGGGAGATTGAGGTTGGGCTTCTGGGCAATGTGGATGTCAAAAGTAGTCTTCCAGGGGAAGTTGTTAAGGACGTGGCTTTCTATGACTATCAAGCCAAATACATTGACAATAAAATCACCATGGCAATCCCAGCTCAGCTTCCTGAAGGTGTTGTGAATACTATGCGTCAAAATGCCGAGACAGCTTTTCGTGCTCTGGGTGGTCTGGGGCTGTCCCGCTGTGATTTCTTCTATGCAGAAGATGGTCAGGTCTTCCTTAATGAACTCAATACCATGCCAGGTTTTACCCAGTGGTCTATGTATCCATTGCTTTGGGAAAATATGGGGCTGGCCTATCCTGACTTGATTGAGAAACTAGTTGGCCTAGCTGAAGAGGCATTTGCCAAGAGAGAGGCGCATCTTCTCTAAAATATGATATAATAGAGGGGCTGAAAATTTTCGGTCCTTTCTTTTTGCGAGCAAACCGAAAAACGAGGAAGAAGTATGAAATTATATTTATATGAAATCGCAGAAGTCCTATCTGCGAAAAATGATGTGACTCAGTTTGAAAACGTCCCTCTTAGAAATGCTGAGTTTGACAGCCGCTTGATTGAGCCGGGTGGCCTTTTTGTGCCGCTTAAGGGAGCGCGTGATGGCCATGACTTTATTGCGACAGCCTTTACTCAGGGAGCTGCTGCCACCCTATCTGAGCGTCCAGTGGCAGAGGGGGCTTATATCTTGGTCGATGATGTGCTGACGGCCTTCCAGCGCTTGGCCCAGTATTATCTGGAAAAGATGCAGGTGGATGTGCTGGCGGTGACAGGTTCCAATGGTAAAACGACGACCAAGGATATGCTGGCTCAGCTACTAGCAACCACTTACAAGACCTATAAGACACAGGGCAATTACAACAATGAAATCGGCCTGCCTTACACGGTTCTTCACATGCCTGAGGATACAGAGAAACTTGTCTTAGAAATGGGACAGGACCACTTGGGCGATATCCATCTCCTGTCTGAACTTGCCAAACCTAAGACGGGCATTGTAACTCTGGTCGGAGAAGCCCATCTGGAATTTTTCGGCAGCCGAACTGAAATTGCCCAAGGCAAGATGCAGATTGCGGACGGTTTGAGAAAAGATGGTCTCTTGATCGTTCCGGCGGATAAGATTGTCAATGAATTTCTGCCAGCAGACTGCAAACTGGTTCGCTTTGGTCCTGATGCGGATATCTTCCTGACGCGTCTGGAAGAGCGCAAGGACAGCTTGAGCTTTGACTGCAACTTTTTAGAGCAAAAGATTGACCTGCCTGTGACCGGTAAGTACAATGCGACCAACGCCATGATTGCAGCCTATGCAGCTTTGCAAGAGGGTGTATCTGAGGCGGATATTGCTCAAGCCTTTTCTGAGCTAGAGCTGACCCGCAATCGAACGGAGTGGAAGAAAGCTGGTAATGGCGCAGATATCCTATCGGATGTCTACAATGCAAATCCAACAGCCATGCGCTTGATTCTTGAGACCTTCTCGACCATTCCGGCCAATCCAGGCGGAAGAAAATTGGCAGTGCTAGCGGATATGAAAGAGCTGGGAGCGGACGCTAAGTCCATGCATGGCTCAATGATTACCAGTCTCAATCCAGAAATTGTGACCGACCTTTTCCTCTATGGACAGGACATGGAAGCCCTCTATGACTATGCCAAGGAGATTTACCCGCCAGGCAAGGTCCATTACTTTATCAAAAATGACGAGAAAGACCAGTTTGAACAGCTGACCAAAGCTGTCAGAGAGAAGCTGACTCCTGCCGACCAAATTCTTCTAAAAGGCAGCAATTCCATGAATCTGGCTAAGCTGGTAGAGGACTTGGAAGATGGAAACTAAAGAAACTGCAAAAACCATTCAACGTCTCCTTTCTATTACAGAGACAGGATTGGCATTTAGTCGTGATGAATTTGATCGAGAGCGTTACTTAGAACTCCGTCAGCTTTTGGGACACCTCCTGGCTGATTGGTCAGATTTGGATGGGAAAGAATTGGCAGAGTTGTTGCGCCCAACGGATTTTTATGCCACTCCCTTGATTGATGTCCGCGCCTTACTGGTTCGAGACGGAAAAGTCTGTTTAGTCAAGGGTAAAAATGAGAAAACTTGGGCTTTACCTGGCGGCTTTTGTGAAGTCGGACTATCTCCTAAGGAAAATATCGTCAAGGAAGTCCAAGAAGAAACGGGATTTAATGTTTCAGTTTCGCGTCTGCTTGCAATATTTGATACTAATAAATTTCAATTTCAGAGTAAGCAATATGCTAAACTGGTCTTTGAGTGTCAGATAGAGGATGGAGATTTTCAGCCTAATACAGAAATAGAAGACTTAGCTTTCTTTGATATCCAATCTTTACCAGAATTATCTTCTAAGCGGACGACAAAAGAACAGTTGGAAATCCTTTGGGAGATTTATCAAGGAGATAGAGAACAGTATTTGGATTAGTTAAGTAAGTTTCTGGAATGCTTTTTGTCTGAAAAAGCTAGAAATTATTGCAACAACAGGCAAACTCAACCTTGTTCAAACCTTATATTAGAATGGAAACCTAGGAGATGGGAATAAGAGATATGTTTACAACCTATAAAACCGAACCGCCTCAACTGGGACTTTGGTATTTTGTTCTTTTGGGGCTGGTCTTTGCGATTATCTGGCTTTCCTATCGCTACTACAATCGGAAGCCTTACCAGCAGCTATTTGTCGGGATGCAAGCTTGCCAGCTGATAGGCCTCTACTCTTGGTATATGCTGACTGCTGCCCCACTGTCTGAAAGTCTGCCTTTTTATCATTGCAGGATGGCCATGTTTGCCTTGATGTTTCTGCCTAATCGCTCAGTGTATAAATATTATTTTGCACTTTTGGGGACTTTTGGATCGATTGTAGCCTTTATTTATCCGATTTTTGATCCTTACCCTTTTCCCCATATCACTATTTTGTCCTTTATCATCGGTCATCTAGCGCTCTTGGGAAATTGTTTGATTTATCTTTTCAGATATTATCATACTTTCTCTATGAGCTGGCAGCGAGTGGTGTGGACGACCTTTCTGATGAATGCGTTTTTGCTTGTTATCAATATGTTGACAAAGGGTTCTTATGGATTTCTCACAGATCCGCCGCTTGTTGGCAATCACGGACTCCTGCTCAATTATCTGCTTGTCTCAATCGTCTTAAGTGCAGCAGTCTGCTTGGTTTCTGAAATTTTTAAGCGCGTGGAGCAGACCAAGACAGTCACCCTAACCTAATCATCTAACGGAGGATTTATGAAAGATTTTTTAACTACGACAAAAACGGTAGCACCGCCTATCTCGATTTTATGGTATGCTGTGATGATTGCTCTGGTTTTGCTGTCTATTTGGAGCTCGCTCAAATACCATGATAATCCGCGTTTTGTCAAGGCTTTTAAGTGGATTCAGATTGCTCAACTGCTGATGCTTTATAGCTGGTATTTTGTTTTTCGGATTCCCTTTACCAATAGTCTACCCTTTTATCATTGCCGTCTGGCTATGTTTGCGGTGGTCTTTCTGCCAGATAAATGGCGCAGCAAGCAGTATTTTGCTCTATTAGGAGCCAGCGGAGCGGTCTTTGCCTTGGGCTACCCAGTCTTTGACCCCTATGATTTCCCGCATATTACCAGCTTCTCTTTCCTGATTGGTCACTATGCTCTCTTGGTTAATTCCTTGATTTATCTGATGAATCACTACGACAAGACCCTGCTCAAGAAATACATGATTGTAGCTTACACCTTTGGACTCAATCTTTTCCTAGTCGGCGTTAATCAAGTGACCGGAGGTAATTACGGTCTGCTAAAAAGTCCGCCTTTTATCCCTAACGCTCCCTTATGGATAAAATACCTTCTTGTGTCAGTCATTCTTTCTCTGGCTCTGGTTCTCTTTGATATATTGTTTAAGATACGGTGGAAAAAGCAGTTAAGTCTGGTCCAAAGTTAATTCACTTTAAATTTATAGCTCCTGTCAAGTTAATGTCGCAGGAATTTTCTTAATTAGATAGTTTTATCATGACTTGCTTTGCTTCTAGTAACAAATGGACTGTTTGTCTATCAACTCTTTAAGCTGGTCGAGCTAGACGCTTCTGTGACAGCTGAAGAAAAGGAAGAGCTGGAAATCAGAAAAACGCCTGCTCTATTTACTGGGTTTAATCTTCATCTTTACAATTTTCCTCTTTAACAGTGTCATTGTAAGATTTTAAAGGAAATTTCATTGACTTAGACTTAGGAGAATAGAATCGCTCGAAAGAGCGATTTTTATCTTCTTTAGATAATTGAAAAAAAACGCTAAATCCGCTATAATAGGTAGGTTGAAAGGATTAGACTATTCCGATGTAAAATAAAAAATACTAAGATTCACCATTATCCTAAATAAAAGAAAGAGAAGAAGATGACTTTACAAGAAGAAATTAAGAAACGCCGGACCTTTGCCATTATCTCCCACCCGGACGCGGGGAAAACGACCATCACGGAGCAGTTGCTCTACTTCGGGGGTGAGATTCGTGAAGCTGGGACAGTCAAGGGGAAAAAGACGGGTAATTTTGCCAAGTCTGACTGGATGGATATCGAGAAACAGCGGGGGATTTCAGTGACTTCCTCTGTCATGCAGTTTGACTACGATGGCAAGCGGGTCAATATCCTGGATACGCCGGGGCATGAGGACTTCTCAGAAGATACTTATCGGACCTTGATGGCGGTGGATGCTGCGGTCATGGTTATTGACTCGGCTAAGGGTATTGAGGCCCAGACCAAGAAGCTCTTTGAGGTTGTTAAGCATCGTGGTATTCCAGTCTTTACCTTTATGAACAAGCTGGATCGTGACGGTCGCGAGCCCTTGGACTTGTTGGAAGAATTGGAAGAGATTTTGGGTATTGCCAGCTACCCGATGAATTGGCCAATTGGCATGGGGAAGAGTTTTGAAGGCCTTTATGATCTCTACAATGAGCGGCTGGAGCTTTATAAGGGTGAGGAGCGCTTTGCGACTCTGACAGAAGGCGACCAACTGTTTGCCTCCAATCCTTTTTATGAGCAGGTCAAAGAAGATATTGAGCTCTTGAGCGAAGCTGGAAATGAATTCTCAGAAGAAGCAATTTTGGCTGGCAAGCTGACACCTGTTTTCTTCGGCTCAGCCCTGACCAACTTTGGCGTCCAGACTTTCCTGGAAACCTTCCTCAAGTTTGCTCCGGAACCGCATGGCCACAAGAAGACAGATGGCGAGGTAGTTGAGCCGCTTAGTCCAGATTTTTCTGGTTTTGTTTTTAAAATTCAGGCCAATATGGATCCGCGCCACCGCGACCGTATCGCCTTTGTCCGTATCGTTTCTGGCGAGTTCGAGCGCGGTATGAGTGTCAATTTGCCTCGCACTGGCAAGTCTGCTAAACTGTCTAATGTCACCCAGTTTATGGCTGAGAGTCGGGAGAATGTGACCAATGCCGTAGCTGGAGATATTATCGGGGTTTACGATACAGGGACTTATCAGGTTGGTGATACCCTGACCGTTGGAAAAAATAAATTTGAATTTGAGCCTCTGCCAACCTTTACTCCAGAGATCTTTATGAAGGTTTCGGCTAAGAATGTCATGAAGCAAAAATCCTTCCATAAGGGGATTGAGCAGCTGGTGCAAGAGGGAGCCATCCAGCTTTATACCAACTACCAGACGGGCGAGTACATGCTAGGCGCTGTCGGTCAGCTTCAGTTTGAAGTCTTCAAGCACCGCATGGAAAATGAATACAATGCTGAAGTAGTTATGAATCCTATGGGTAAAAAGACTGTCCGCTGGATTTCACCAGATGACTTGGACGAGCGCATGTCTTCTAGCCGTAACATTCTAGCCAAAGACCGCTTTGACCAGCCAGTCTTCCTCTTTGAAAACGACTTTGCCTTGCGCTGGTTCGCTGACAAGTATCCAGATGTTAAACTGGAAGAGAAGATGTAACGTACTAAGATTGCTTTGCTACATAGTAGTCTAAGCAATCTACGCCATGTCCTATGGGACCATGGCTAAGTACCTTACTAACTGCGTTTGGCAAATAAAATCGATTTGCCAAACTCCGTGTCGTAGTGAATGGGATTGTTATGATTGTATAACAAACTAAAGTTACTAAGGTCGAGTTCAGTTGGCCCCTTGCTAACCACTTGACTAATCTCATCAGGCATTAAAGTTGATTTGCTTGGTTTTGTGCTTTGACATTGCATATTTGCTTGCAGGAAGAGTTTATGAAGTTGAGCGCTAGTTTATTAGAGAATCATTCTACCTCATAGAAAGGAGCTCCATGTTTCTGGAAAGAAAACTAAAAGATCAGTCTGTCTGGATCAACATTGACTCAGATAGCTTCAAAAAGAATGCCAGGATTTATCAGGATTATGAAATTGATAAAGAGACCATCGAGTATGCACTGGATAAGAACGAGCGGGCTCACATGGACTACAATCGTGAGAATGGAACGGTTGTCTTTATCTACAATGTCCTTAATCTAGCGACAGACAAGGAATATTATGAGACGATTCCTATGACCTTTGTGGTGCAGCAGGGGCGGCTCATTACGATCAGCAACCAGGACAATGCCTATGTTGTGGATATGATGAAGGCTTATACTGAGCGTCATGAGCCAGTATCGGTCTATAAGTTTCTCTTTGCTAGTCTAGAGTTAATTTCCAATTCTTACTATCCGGTTGTTGAGCGGATGGACAAGCGCAAGGATGAGATTAATGCTCTCCTGCGTCAGACCACTACCAAAAAACACCTATTTGCCCTGTCAGACTTGGAAACTTCTATGGTCTATCTAGTTGCTGCAGCTAAGCAGAATCGCATGCTCCTAGAGCATATCAAAAGTCATGGCATTTACCGACGTTTTGATGAATTAGAAACCGAGCAGTTTGAGGATGCTATGATTGAGGCTCGTCAGCTCGTTTCGATGACTGATCTGATTGCTCAAGTTCTCAGCCAGCTCTCTGGCTCCTACAATAATATCCTGAATAACAATCTGAATGACAATTTGACGGTCTTGACCATTATTTCGGTCCTTCTGGCAGTACTTGCAGTTATCACGGGTTTCTTTGGTATGAATGTTCCTCTGCCCTTGTCTAATGATAAAAATGCCTGGATTTATATTGTTGTCATTAGTCTGATTATCTGGGGACTTCTGACCAAGCTTCTTAAATGGCTGGCCAATAAGAAGTAAGCATTTGAAATTATTTTCCCTAAAACAAGCACCGAGATGGTGCTTGTTTTTTTGCTTTGGAAAGAAAATGATTAGTACAGTTGGTCTATATTAAAAAAACTGTTATTTTGTGTTAGAAAATATAACATAAAAATTATAATTTTTATTGCATAAATTTTCATAATAAAGTATAATATAAAACAATTTAAAATAAGTGAGGGGTAGAAATATGGCAGAATACCTAAGCAATTTAAATTATAAAGGCAAATCATACCAATATACAGACCTTGGAAAAGCCTCAGCTCTACTAGGAGGGGATATAGAAGGACTTCCTTATTCTATACGAATATTATTAGAAAGTGTTCTTCGTAAGGAAGATGGGGTTGACGTAACAAAAGATAACATTAGCTCTTTGATGCATTATCAAGCTAAATCACCAAGCGGAGAAGTTCCTTTTAAGCCTAGTCGAGTCATTCTCCAGGATTTTACAGGTGTTCCTGTTGTGGTGGATTTGGCTAGTATGCGCGATGCTATTGTCGGGCAGGGAGGTCAAGCCGATCAGATTAATCCAGAGATTCCGGTTGATTTAGTTATTGACCACAGTGTTCAGGTGGACTTTTATGGCTGTGATACAGCTCTGGAGGCCAATATGACCCAGGAATTTGTCCGCAACAATGAGCGCTACGAATTTCTCAAGTGGGCAGAAAAATCATTTGATAATTATCGAGCAGTTCCCCCTGCTACGGGGATTATCCATCAGGTCAATATCGAGTTTCTCAGTGATGTCATCATTGAAAAGGATGGCCTACTCTATCCAGATAGTATGTTTGGGACGGACAGTCATACGACCATGATTAATGGGATCGGTGTTCTGGGCTGGGGTGTTGGTGGGATTGAGGCCGAGGCCGCTATGTTAGGTGAGGCTTCTTATTTCCCAGTACCTGAGGTGATTGGTGTTCGTCTCTTGGGCAAGTTGCCTAAGATTGCGACAGCGACGGATTTGGCTTTAAAGGTCACGCAAATCTTGCGACAGGAAAATGTTGTTGGTAAATTTGTCGAGCTCTTTGGACCTGGCTTGTCTAACCTAAGTCTGGCTGATCGGGCAACAGTGGCCAATATGGCGCCGGAATACGGGGCTACCTGTGGGTATTTTCCGATAGATGAGGAAACGCTCAATTACATGCGTCTGACCAATCGGTCAGAAGATCATATCGAGCTGACCCGTCTCTATGCTCAAAAAAATCACCTCTTCTATGATGAAAAGGTTGAGCCGAACTATACCAAGGTAGTCGAAATTGATTTGTCCAGCATTGTTCCGAGTATTTCAGGCCCCAAGCGGCCCCAAGATTTGATTGAATTAACAGCTGCTAAAAAAGAGTTTCAAGCTAGTCTAGTCAGAGAAGCGGGGGTCCGAGGCTTTGGGCTAGATGAGAGCGAGCTGGAAAAGTCAGCAGTGGTTCAATTTTCTGACCATGAGGAGACGATTAAGACAGGCCATGTGGCTATCGCAGCCATTACAAGCTGTACCAATACATCCAATCCCTATGTGCTGATGGCGGCAGGGCTTTTGGCCAAGAAAGCAGTAGAAAAAGGCTTACGGGTTTCAAAGGCTGTCAAGACTTCTTTGGCTCCTGGCAGCAAGGTGGTCACAGGCTATCTCAAGAAGAGTGGTCTGCAAACTTATCTGGATCAGCTTGGTTTCAATCTTGTCGGCTATGGCTGCACCACTTGTATTGGAAATTCAGGAAATCTCCGACCGGAAGTGGCTCAGGCAATTACGGATACTGACTTGCTGGCTAGTGCTGTTCTTTCAGGAAATCGGAATTTTGAAGGACGGATCAATCCACTGGTTAAGGCCAATTTCTTAGCTAGTCCGCCCTTGGTAGTTGCCTATGCTCTGGCTGGAAATACCAATATCGATCTGACCAGCGAGCCGTTGGGCTATGATCAAAAAGGGCAGCCAGTTTATTTGATGGATTTGATGCCGGAGCACGACTTGATTGCTGACTATGTTCAAAAATATGTGACACGCCAGCTTTTTGAAAAAGAATATGCCCATGTGTTTGATGACAATGAAAAATGGAATCAGATTCCGACATCCTCTTCTCAAAATTATCAGTGGAATCAGGCTTCGACCTATATTCAAAATCCACCTTACTTTGATAGCTTGGCTGATGATTTAGCCATTCAGCCTCTGAAAAATCTTGCAGTGCTGGCAAAATTTGGGGATACGGTGACGACAGACCATATCTCCCCAGCAGGAAATATTGCCAGAAACAGCCCTGCAGCTTCCTATTTGATGGAGCACGGAGTGGATTACCAAGAGTTTAATTCCTATGGCAGCCGTCGGGGCAATCATGAGGTCATGATGCGGGGGACTTTTGCTAATATTCGGATAAAAAATGAACTGGCGGATGGGAAAATTGGTGGTTACACAGATTATAGAGGAGAGTTGCTATCCATTTATGAGGCGGCCATGCGCTACAAAAAAGAGCAAATTGACACCATTGTCCTAGCTGGTAAAGACTATGGTATGGGTTCCAGTCGTGATTGGGCAGCCAAGGGGGCTAATCTTTTGGGTGTCAAGGTGGTGCTGGCAGAGAGTTTTGAGCGTATCCACCGGTCTAATCTGGTCATGATGGGGATTCTTCCTTTGCAGTATCTAGAGGGAGAGAGTGCGGCTAGTCTGGGCTTAACAGGTAAGGAGACTTTCGACATCAATCTGCCACAGAACCCGCAAGTTGGCCAGCTAGTTGACGTGGTAGCTCGTAAGGGTACTGAAGAAATAGCTTTTCAAGCTCGGCTGCGCTTTGATGCAGAAGCGGATATCCGTTACTATGAAAACGGAGGAATTTTGCCCATGGTCGTTAGAAAGAAATTAGAGGAGGTGTGAGCATGAGTCAGACGGACGGTTTGAAAGATACCATTGCCTGTGATACCAGGATTAGCCAGATTGTGGATGATTCCTTGTCTTATGCAGGCTACAATATTTCTGAATTGGTAGAGCACCATGCGAGTTTTGAAGAGGTGATTTATCTGCTGTGGCATTTGCATTTACCGACTCAGATTGAGCTCAAGCATTTTGAGGAAGATCTGCGAGCTAATTATGCTATTAGTGATGCGGTGGAGCAGTGCATCCTTATCCAGTCCCGCAAGCACCTTCATCCCATGAGTGTCTTGCGCTCAACAGTCAGTCTTTTGGGCGTTTATAATGTCCATGCTGAGGAAGCGTCTCTTGAAGCAACCTATGAGCAGAGCATCCAACTTATGGCAAAGATGCCGACCATTATTGCGGCTTTTGCCAGACTGAGGTTGGGCCAGACCCCGATAGAGCCGCGGGAGGATTTGGGATTTGCGGCTAATTTCCTTTATATGCTCAAAGGACAAGAGGCGAGTGAGCTTGAAGTCAAAGCCTTTAACTGTGCCTTAGTGCTCCATGCCGACCATGAGCTCAATGCTTCAACTTTTGCAGCTCGAGTCTGCGCCTCAACCTTGACCGATATTTATTCCTGTGTGACAGCAGCTGTCGGAGCGCTCAAGGGTTCTCTTCATGGCGGCGCTAATGAATGTGTCTTTGATATGCTGAAAGAGATCAGAGAGGAAGGAGATTGTCAGGCCTACCTAGACCGCAAGCTGGCCTCTCACGAGAAGATTATGGGCTTTGGTCATCGAGTTTACAAGACACAGGATCCACGTGAAAAATACCTGCGTCAAATGGCCAAGGACTTGACACAGGGAACCAAGGACGAGGTCTGGTACCAGCTTTCAGAGGAGATTGAAGCTTATATGAAGCATACCAAGCACCTGATACCGAATGTCGATTTTTATTCGGCTACGGTTTACCATGTACTGGGCATTGACAGCAGTATCTACACCCTGATTTTTGCCATGAGTCGGGTGGCTGGTTGGATTGCCCATATTCAGGAACAGCGCAAGAACAATAAGTTGATTCGGCCGCGTTCTAACTATATTGGTGCTCAAGATTTGGAGTATCTTCCCATTGGAAGGAGATAAAATGGCAGATAAGATTTTGTTTGAGAAAGGGCGGTTGCAGGTGCCGGATGCTCCTATTATTCCTTACATCCAAGGTGACGGGATTGGAGTGGATATCTGGGAAAATGCCCAGCTGGTCTTTGATAAGGCAGTGGAAAAGGCTTATGGCGGACAGAGAAAGGTTGTTTGGAAGGAAGTTCTGGCTGGGAAAAAAGCAGCAGACCTGACGGGTGACTGGCTGCCGGATGAAACGCTGGCAACGATTAAGGATTGTCTGGTAGCTATAAAGGGGCCCTTAGAAACTCCAGTCGGAGAAGGGATTCGTTCCTTGAATGTGGCACTGAGACAAGAATTAGACCTTTACGCCTGCCTGCGACCGGTTCGTTATTTCAAGGGAGTTCCCAGTCCGCTCAAGCACCCAGAGAAGACTGATATCACGATTTTTCGGGAGAATACAGAAGACATCTATGCGGGGATCGAGTGGGAGAGTGGAACGGTTGCCGTCAAAAAGGTTATCGATTTCCTGCAGAAGGATATGCAGGTTGACAAGATTCGCTTCCCAGAAAGCTCTGCTATTGGGATCAAGCCTATCTCTAAGCAGGGCAGTGAGCGGCTGATACGGGCAGCTATTGACTATGCACTAGCCAAAGGACTAAGGCGTGTCACTCTGGTTCACAAGGGCAATATCCAGAAATTTACAGAGGGCGGTTTTCGGAAATGGGGCTATGAACTAGCTCAAAGAGAGTATGCGAACGAGCTTGCTGCTGGAAAATTAGTCATTCAGGACGTCATAGCGGATAATTTTCTGCAGCAGATTCTGCTCTATCCAGAGAAATTCGACGTTGTCGCTTTGACCAATCTAAATGGTGACTATGCCAGCGATGCCTTGGCTGCTCAGGTGGGCGGAATCGGTATTGCGCCAGGAGCCAATATCAATTACGAGACTGGTCATGCTATGTTTGAAGCAACTCATGGAACGGCGCCAGATATAGCGGGTCAAAATAAGGCTAATCCATGTTCTCTTATCTTATCAGGGGTCATGCTCTTTGATTACATTGGTTGGTCGGAGGCATCTCATCTCCTGACTAAGGCTATTGAGAAGGCTCTCTTTGAGCAAAAAGTGACAGGCGATTTTGCCAGTCAGCTGGAAGGAGTGCCAGCCTTGACCACTAGTCAATTTGCTGAGGAGCTAGTAGCTAATATAGAAAAGTGTCCATAATGAAGAAAAAAGCGATGAGGAAACTGCCTATCTAGACGGTCTCTTCATCACTTTTTTGTCTTTTTCGATATTCCAGTCCCCAGCCGATGATCCAGCAGAAGACTAGCAGATAATTTTCAATCCATCCCAGTAGGTTGGCTTGATTCGCCTTTTCCAGATAGCCTAGCAGATGGTTGGTGCCAAAGCCCAGCCCACCCAGAATCAGTGCTAGCAAGGTCATACGCAGATAGAACCAATCATACTTTATGTTGGCGGCAATGACTAAAGGCAGAATAGCCAGATTCCAGAAACCAATTTCCCGCTGCCAGTAGGGAGCTAGACCATAGATGGACTCATTGCCCAAGAGCTGGGGCTGGAAAATCTGGATTGTAGCTGCGCCCAGCATAGCTAAGATTAGTAAAATGAAAATCACTCGTAAAAATTTATTCATACCTGTCTCCTTTCTTCTTTGTAGATTATAATGTTTTTGAAAATGATTTTCAAGTTTTCATTTTTTACAAAAGAAATCTCTAATAAAATATTTTACAGGCAAGTCCTATCTTTTTAGGTACTTTTGTGGTATACTAGATTAGTTGCAGAAATACAGTTTTTCTATTCAGTGGGAACTAGCGACCGAGTCGGCGCTTTTTTAGTGCCTAGACTTGAGAGACCATATTTATGAAGAGAAGAGCGAATACTCTCAGAAAATCGAGATTTAGCAAGGGAAAAGCACTTGCTATGTTTCGATAGTTGAGTATCAAAAGCCTTATAAGGTGGCTTCGCACCGCCTTTAGAAAGAAGAAGAACATTGAAATTTAATGAATTACATTTATCTACTGAATTACTAGCAGAGATTGAAAAAGCTGGCTTTGTAGAAGCAAGCCCTATTCAAGAGCAGACAATTCCACTTGCTATGGCAGGTAAGGATGTCATTGGTCAGGCCCAGACAGGGACAGGAAAGACAGCGGCCTTTGGCTTCCCAACTCTGGAGAAGATTGATACAGATAATCCTGCTGTGCAGGCTTTGATTATTGCTCCAACCCGTGAATTGGCTGTGCAGAGTCAGGAAGAGCTTTTCCGTTTTGGCCGCAGCAAGGGTGTCAAGGTGCGTTCTGTCTACGGTGGCTCCAGCATCGAAAAGCAAATCAAGGCTCTCAAGTCTGGTGCTCATATCGTCGTAGGAACACCTGGTCGTCTCTTGGATTTAATCAAACGCAAGGCTCTTAAGCTGAATCAGATTGAAACCTTAATCTTGGACGAAGCGGACGAAATGCTTAACATGGGCTTTTTGGAAGACATTGAGTCTATCATTTCCCGTGTGCCAGAAGAGCGTCAGACCTTGCTCTTTTCAGCGACCATGCCGGATGCTATCAAGCGCATCGGTGTCAAGTTTATGAAGGAGCCTGAGCATGTCAAGATTGCTGCTAAAGAGCTGACGACGGAGCTTGTAGACCAGTATTATATCCGTGTCAAAGAAAATGAAAAATTTGATACCATGACCCGCCTGATGGATGTGGAGCAGCCTGAGCTGTCTATCGTCTTTGGCCGGACCAAGCGCCGGGTGGATGAGCTGACTCGTGGCCTGAAAATCCGCGGTTTCCGAGCAGAGGGTATCCATGGTGATTTGGATCAAGGCAAGCGTCTTCGCGTTCTGCGCGACTTTAAAAACGGCAATTTGGATGTTTTGGTGGCGACAGATGTGGCTGCGCGTGGATTGGACATTTCTGGTGTGACCCACGTCTACAACTATGACATTCCGCAGGATCCAGAAAGCTATGTTCACCGGATTGGTCGGACTGGTCGTGCTGGTAAGTCAGGTCAGTCTATTACTTTCGTAGCGCCAAATGAAATGGGCTATTTGCAGATTATCGAAAATCTGACCAAGAAGCGCATGAAAGGCCTCAAGCCTGCTACTGCAGAAGAAGCTTTCCAAGCTAAGAAAAAAGTTGCCCTTAAGAAGATTGAACGCGATTTTGCTGACGAAAGCATCCGCTCTAACTTTGAGAAATTTGGCAAGGATGCCCGCAAGCTGGCAGCAGAATTCAGCCCAGAAGAGCTGGCTATGTATATCCTCAGTTTGACGGTGCAGGATCCAGATGCCCTTCCTGAAGTAGAAATTGCCCGTGAAAAACCACTGCCATTTAAACCGTCTGGCGGTGGCTTTGGCGGAAAAGGCAAGGGCAGTCGTGGCGGAAATAGCAACCGTCGCAATAATGATAACCGCCGTGACCGAGGTGGCCGTCGCGATCAATTTAAGAAAGGTCGCAAAGACGAGCGTTTTGACAAAGAAAATCGCTACCGCAAGGACCACAAGAAACCTCGCAATACTTCTAGCGAGAAGAAAACCGGCTTTGTTATCCGTAACAAGGGTGATAAATAAAAAACAAGAACTCTGATACATCAAATATGTATCGGAGTTTTTTCTTTTGATGAGATATTAATGCTACTATACTCGATAACGCAATTGAGAAATATACCGTTGCTGATAACAGTAAGTTTGATAGCTATTCTTTTTATACTTTCTATAGCTTGGACAATATTATTGCGGTGATAACCGATGAAAATCTTTCTAATAAAGTTCGAGAGAAATATAGTCTCTATACTAATCTTTTGTAAAAAATTGAACGGAATATTAAAGTATTTTATGATAAAGGGCGCTACAATCTTGTGGCGTTTTTTTGTGAGAAATCTTATAAGCAAAAAGTATATAAAGTGTAATTTAGCTACTTGGTTATCAAATCAAACAAAATAGTACACGATTTATTAATTATTGTAAACAAACAATTTATAAAAAAGATATAATAAGCTATTGACTATATTATATCATAATGATATAATGAATTTACAAACAAAAAGAAACAAGGTGAGGTAATAATGGAGCTTTCTAAATTGTTTGATAAAGAGTTAGTTTTTTGTCTAACTGCAAAAAGTCAAGAAGAGTTATTTTATCAGGTAGCTGACTTACTGGAAGAGAGAAAAATTGTCAATCCTTCTTATAAAGAGGCTCTGATAAAAAGAGAGCAATCTTTTCCAACTGGATTGGATATGGAGTTTTTAGGCAAAGACTTGCCAAATGTAGCCATTCCCCATACAGACATTGAGCACAACTTAACAGAGAATGTGGTTGTGGTTAAGTTGGAACAGCCTGTGACTTTCCACAATATGATTGCACCTGCACAGACAGTTTCAGTCTCTCTTTTATTCTTTATTATTAACCATTCTAGCTCAAGTCAAACTAACATTTTGGCGCAGCTTATGGACTTCTTCACTAGCCAAGGCAATTTAGCTGAGTTAGCTAAGTGCAACACTGATGAAGATTTGTTTCACTATATTTCAACAGTCATCAAATAAATTAAATGGAGGATTTTACCATGATTAAAATTTTAGCAGCCTGTGGAGCTGGTGTGAATTCCAGTCACCAAATCAAAAGTGCCCTTGAGGAAGAATTGTCAAACCGTGGTTATGATGTTCATTGTGATGCAGTAATGGTCAAGGATGTCAATGAAGATTTAATTCAAGGATACGATATCTTTACACCGATTGCAGCAACAGATTTGGGCTTCACACCAGAAATTCCTGTTATTGAAGCAGGACCGATTCTCTTCCGTATCCCAGCTATGAGTGCTCCGGTGTATGACAATATTGAAGCGGCCATTAAAGAGCATGGTCTAAGTTAGGTTATAAAAGGTTAAACCAGGAGGTTTTGTTATGAATGCTATTATTGATATAGCGAATAAGTTCTTTGATCCCATTATAAAAATGGGCGGCCCGATAGTCATGCTGATTATCTTGACTGTCTTGGCTCTGTTGTTTGGTGTAAAATTTTCCAAAGCTTTGGAGGGTGGTATTAAGCTAGCCATCGCTTTGACGGGTATCGGGGCCATCATCGGTATGCTGAATGGAGCGTTCTCAGCTTCACTTGCAAAATTCGTTGAAAATACAGGCATTCAGCTTAACATCACAGATGTCGGCTGGGCTCCTTTAGCAACGATTACTTGGGGTTCTCCATGGACCTTGTACTTCTTGCTTATCATGCTGATTGTCAATGTCGTTATGCTGGTTATGAAAAAGACCGATACACTGGATGTTGACATCTTTGATATTTGGCACTTATCCATCACTGGACTACTAATTAAGTGGTATGCGGATAACAATCATGTGAGTCCGGCTGTATCACTACTGATTGCGACTGCAGCAGTTGTCCTAGTTGGTGTTTTGAAAATCATCAACTCAGACTTGATGAAGCCAACATTTGATGATCTTTTGAATGCGCCAAGTTCATCTCCGATGACATCTACTCACATGAACTATATGATGAATCCTGTCATCATGGTTTTGGATAAGATTTTTGATAAGTTTTTCCCTTGGCTAGATAAGTATGACTTTGATGCTGCGGCACTAAATAAAAAGATTGGTTTCTGGGGCTCTAAGTTCTTTATCGGTTTCCTTCTCGGGGTGGTCATTGGTTTTATGGGAACTCCACACCCTGTAGCAGGTGCAGAAGATGCAAATACTTGGCAATTAGTCATTAAAGGTTGGCTGACTCTAGGTTTGACTGCTGGTGTCTGCTTGGAATTATTCTCATTGATTGGTTCATGGTTCATTGCAGCTGTAGAACCACTTTCACAAGGTATTACAAACGTTGCTACAAAACGTTTGCAAGGACGTAAATTCAATATCGGTTTGGACTGGCCTTTTATTGCAGGTCGTGCTGAAATCTGGGCTTGTGCCAACGTACTTGCACCAATTATGCTGATTGAAGCAGTTCTTCTTTCTAAAGTAGGGAATGGTATCCTACCGCTGGCTGGGATCATTGCAATGGGTGTAACTCCAGCGCTCTTGGTAGTTACACGTGGCAAACTTTTACGTATGATTGTGTTTGGAAGTCTTTTGCTTCCGCTCTTCCTGTTGTCAGGGACTCTGATTGCACCATTCGCAACAGAACTTGCTAAAGGTGTTGGTGCCTTCCCTGAAGGAGTCAGCAAATCGCAATTAATCACTCACTCTACGCTAGAAGGACCGATTGAGAAGCTACTGGGCTGGACTATCGGTAATACTACAACTGGTGATATCAAAGCAATCATCGGCGCAGTTATCTTCTTGGGAGCTTATGTAGGAATCTTTGCTTGGTACAGAAAACAAATGATCAAACGTAACGAAGCCTACGCTGCAAAGGAAAAATAAAAGCTTGTTGCTAGAATGAGGTATAAAGTAAGCCATAAAAACAAATAGTAAAGCGAAGAAAACTAGGCTGATATAGATAAAGTCTAGTTTTCTTGTTATAGAACAGATTAAATAGCACTAATTTACATAATTAAATTCAACATATCAGCTATTTAAAATAAAAAAATTCACAAATCTTTGTTTATATGCTGGAACTGTTGTATAATAAGGTGAAGGTGAGTCTGTAAGAAATTCAGGAGCAAAAGGAGAATGTAAAATGAAAGAAAGTAGACATAGAATCATTCTGCAAGAACTGGATCAAACAGGTGTGGTTGCTGTTAAAAATCTCAAAGAAATGCTGGGCGTTACGGATATGACTATCCGTCGAGATTTGATTGATTTGGAGAAGCAGGGCATGCTGACCCGTGTTCATGGCGGAGCCCATAAGAAGGTAAAAAATGCTCTCAATGAGATTTCCCACTCAGAAAAGCAAATGCTGAATGTTGAGGAGAAGAAGCAGATTGCCCGTAAATGTGTGGATTTGATTGCTGACGGGGATACGGTCTTTATTGGGTCAGGCACCACAACCGATTTTATAGGAGACTATTTGGATGGCAAAAATATCAGCATTGTCACCAATTCGCTGCCGATTTTTGAAAAGTTAAAAGAAAGGTCCAATTTAGATTTAATTCTGATTGGAGGACGTTATCGTGCTAAGACTCAAACCTTTGTCGGTCAGTTTGCCAATAATCTTTTGAAAGAAATCAAGGTTTCTAAGGCCTTTATTGGAGCGAATGGCATTGACGGTCATAATGTTACGACCAGCAATGAAGAGGAAGGCAACGGCGACGCGATTATCCTTAACAATGCCATCAGCAAATATATTGTAGCCGATAACAGCAAGTTTGACAGCTATTCTTTCTATTCTTTTTACCGGCTGGACAGCCTCAGTGCAGTTGTGACGGACGACAATATCGCTCCGAAAGTCAAGGAAAAATACAGCACCTATATTGAAATTTTGTGATGTCTGACCGGTGAGAGAAACTTGCTTCAAATAAATATTTTATAGAGGTTGTGACTGGGATTTTGTCTAGAAATTCTAGTCGCAGCTTTTTTATATCTTGGTCGATTTTTGTAAACAACAGTCTTGACTTTGCTGCAGAATTCCTTATATAATAAAATGTATTACTAAATTTTAGGAGGTCTTATGACAATCATTATAGTGATTTTTGCAGCTGTGTCGCTTTTTCGTTTGGTGTTTTTGAGGAAATCCTCTCAGAATGAGCAGGATATTCTGGCCAAGGGTGGCATGGAGTATGGGGTGAAAAATTCAAATATCATGAAGTACCTGCACATGCTTTTTTATGCGGTCTGCTTTCTGGAATTGCTGCTGAAAAAGCCAGCTTTTGACTTTGTGAGTCTATTGGGCGCTGTCTTGTTGCTCTTTTCTATGTTTATGCTCTACCTTGTTGCTAAGCTCTTGGGACCAGTTTGGACCATCAAGCTAATGCTGGTTAAGGATCATAAGTTTGTTGACCACTGGCTCTTTCGCAATGTCAAACATCCTAATTATTTCCTGAATGTTGTACCAGAATTGGTGGGCTTGGCCCTGCTCAGTCATGCCTACTTTGCTCTTTTCATCCTCTTCCCGATTTACTGTATCACCCTCTATGTCCGTATCAAGGAAGAAGAGCAGTTGCTCAAGGAAGTTATCATTCCAAATGGCATTGCTGGTGAATAAAGTTAATAAAATGCATATCGACTGCAAAAGAAAGGCTAGGATGTTTATGTCCTAGCCTTTTCTTGCATTAATTTTCGTATTTCATCAGCCATTTGCTGGTGTTGGTCCGCTTCGAAAAGTAAAGAATTTGCTTCAGGCTGGTGGGCAGTTTGGCTGAAAGCTAAAACTGGTTTCCCCTTGCTGATAGCCCTTTGGACAATTTGGTCGACCTCTCCCCAGTGATTGATATCCAAGTAAATATCCGCCCTATCAAGCAAATCTTCTATAAAGTCATCCTGGTGGATATTGGTGTAGAGGTTGATATTGGGATAGTCATTAAAGCTGGCTAAGTAAGGAGAAATATTGGTCTTAGCAGCTATGTGAAATTCTAATTCTGGCAGATTTTCTGCTAAATAAGCCAATTGTTCCAAGGTATCAGAAGCTGTCAGCGTAAAGGCATGGAAATTGCCCTGTGGACGCTCCTTAATGATAAGTTCTTCCTTGCTCATAGCGATAGAGTTGCTGGGAATATCCTGGAAAATCAAGCTGTTGGCTCCAATGATGACATTATCGCCAATGGTCACACCTTTGAGAATCACAGTATTGGCCCCAATCCAGCAGTTAGCTCCAATCTTGACTGGCGCAACAGTAAAATCAATCTTCTCAATGTGATAATTAGAATACTGATGATTATGGTCAAAAATGCGGACCCCATCACCAAACATGGTGTCCTTGCCGATTTCGATAGAGTGCTGACAGCGGACAGTACAATGGTCGTTAAAGAAAGCCCGGGTTCCTAGCTTGAGTTGTGCGCCGCTGGCTACATTGAGGCTGGTAAAAGATTGGAAAATGACATCTTGACCGATATCAAGCTGGCTGTCTGGGGAAATTTCGATATGATGAAAGTCGCCTTTAAACTGGATTTCAGGCATTTTGAGTCCTTTCTTTGATGTAAGCCAGTTTGGCTTGTCTAGTTTTCTTTTTAAAGAGGGCTTCAGCCGACATGGCAGCCGGCTTATTAGGGTGTTCCTCTTGGTAAAGTAAGGCAACTGGCAGGCGAGCACGGGTGTACTTGGCTCCTTTGCCAGCTTGATGTTTTTTGAGTCGGGCTTGGACATCCGTTGTGTAGCCGGTGTAGAGGGAGCCGTCCCCGCATTCAAGCACGTACATATATGCTTTATTTTCCATAGTAAATCTCGTGAATCTCCGGAGTGTAGCTGCCGTCCTGATTGTGAATAAAGAGAGGGGGCAGGATTTTTAGACCGTCGCTGGAACCATCTTTAATTGCTTCGATAAGCAGCATATTGGCCTCTTTGCCCAGCTTTGGATAGACAAACTGGATGCGCTTGGGAGCCAGGTTATGGGCTTGCATGGTATCTAAAATATCTAAAAAGCGTTCTGGTCGATGGACCATAGCAAGACGACCGTTGGATTTGAGGACTCGCTGGGCAATCTTGCAAATCTCTTCCAGATTGGTTGAAATTTCATGGCGGGCTAAAAGGTAGTGCTGGCTTTCGTTTAGATTGGATTGCTTATCAACCTTGAAATATGGCGGATTGCAGAGAATCATATCAACCTTGCTGCCAGTGATATATTGGCCTAGGTTTTTCAGATCGTCCTGAATGACCTGCATTTGCTGAGTCAAATCATTGAGCTCAATGGAGCGCTCGGCCATATCAGCCAGACGTTCTTGGATCTCGACTGCTAGAATCTTGGCCTTGGTGCGAGTGCTGGCAAAAAGTCCAACAGCGCCATTTCCAGCACAGAGATCAACGATTAGACCCCGCTGGGGCAGCTTGGGAAAGCGGGAAAGCAGCACGCTGTCTACCGAATAGCTGAAGACCTCACTATTTTGAATAATCTTGACATCCGTCGAAAAGAGCTGGTTGACTCGTTCTCCGTCTTTTAGTTTTGCTTCGTTCATAAGTCAATTATAGCATGATTTAGCAAGGATTCCAAAGGGATATGGGAAGTTTTTGCACAATCAAAAAAACATGCGAGGATTCTCGCATGTTTCCATGAGCTTAAATGCTGATTCTATTTTAGCTAGCCCTTAATCAAATCTGTATTTCTGCTTGATGGTGCAGGCAACAAAGACAAGTCCGAAAATGACCATGAGAATCAGATAGACTGGCAAAGTTGCGGCTGTCAGCGTTGCAATTTCCAAAAGGTGCTGCAGGACAAAGGCTGATAGATAGAAGCCAAAGACAGAAAAGATAATGAGCAGGCTGCGCCAGATGTTGAGTGGCAGACAGGCCCTAATGACGGACAGGAAGCTGATGCTGCCTAGCAAGTAGTAGGTCAGGGTGGACATTTCTATGTCACTCCAGCCATGGCTGCTGCCCCAGATGCGAACAAATAGCACGCTGAAGACAATCATGAGGGAGCTTGGCAGAGCTAGCTGCAGAGAGCGTTTGAGGAAGTGCTTTTCAACCGGCTTAATATTGCGCTCAAAGGTGAGGACAAAGGGTGGGAAACCTTCGACAAACTGGTCAATCAAGGTGATCTGAATCGGTATGAATGGGAAAATCAAGAGGTATTCAGGTTTTCCGAGCAGAATACTGGCGATACAGATAATAGCCAGGATAAAGGAATAAATGGTCTTGATGAAGAAAATCGGAGCAATCCGGCCGATATTGTTAACGACTCGGCGGCCTTCAAAAAGAATCTCAGGGACATCGTTAAAGTCGGAGTTAAGAAGAACCAAGTTGGCAATTTGCCGAGTTGCGGGGTCGCCCTCCGCCATAACGATGGAGCAGTCAGCTTCACGCAAGGCCAAGATATCATTAACCCCATCTCCGGTCATAGCTGTTGTCCGACCAGCGGCTTTAAGAGTCTGGATGAGTAGCTTCTTCTGATGGGGAGAAACACGGCCGAAGATAGCTGTTTCTTCAGCTTGCTCAACTAGTTCTTGATCGCTGATTTTAGAGCAGTCGATGTAGCTGTCGTAGTTGGCAAATCCAGCCTGGCTCGCAATATGGGAAACGGTCACAGGATTGTCACCAGAGATGATTTTCAGATCAACATCCTGAGAGCGTAGGTAGTCCAAGGTCTCAGCCGCTCCCTCACGAATAGGATCAGTGATTTCCAGAACAGCCAGAGCAGTCATATCTTCAGGCAGTTGGATGCTGTGTTTGTCTAGCACTTGGTCGCTGTGGGCTAGTACTAAAACCCGTGAACCGCGTTTTTGGGCTTCTCCAACCGCTACAGGATTGCTGTCCAGCAGCATTTCGGGCGCTCCTAGAAAAATGGTTCCGATACTGGATAAATGCATA
Source organism: Streptococcus sp. DTU_2020_1000888_1_SI_GRL_NUU_041A (assembly GCF_032387735.1). Lineage (NCBI taxonomy): Bacteria > Bacillati > Bacillota > Bacilli > Lactobacillales > Streptococcaceae > Streptococcus > Streptococcus sp. DTU_2020_1000888_1_SI_GRL_NUU_041A. The sequence goes on from NZ_CP135591.1 coordinate 693,881, forward strand.
GCGCCCCATTTTCGGTCACTAGAAAATGGGATGACATTGTCGCTAGTATAGGTGTGCTCTAGGTGGCCGTATCCCTTGCGGATAGCCTGAGCAGTTGGGTTATTATCCTCGCTGGTTTGGATGTAGGCTGCTAAGATTTGACCGACTGTCTCATCAGAAAACTTATCTGACAGACTATGCAAGGCTTCAACTGTCATCTTGCCTTGGGTAATTGTCCCGGTCTTGTCCAGGCAGAGAGTATCCACCCGAGCCAGAGTTTCAACAGAATACATTTCCTGAACAAGAACCTTGCGCATGCCTAGCTTGATGACAGCTGTCAGGAGTGATGTGACTGTTAGCAGGGCGATTCCCTTAGGCAGCATACCCAAAAGAGCTGTCGAGCTGGTAATGACAGAGTTTTTGACAGGCAGTCCTTTTATCATCAGGGCTTCAAAGAAGAGAGCCAATCCGAAAGGAATGATGATTTTTCCAGTAAAGCGGGAAATTTTCGCAAGATTGTATAGAATGCGCGAGTTGATAGGCTTGAGTGTTTTAGCCTCAGTCATGAGCTTGTTAGCATAGTTGTCTGCGCCGACATGGTGCACCTCAGCATAGATCTGCCCACTGGCCAGAAAGCTACCAGACAGCAGCTCAGCGCCTTCTTCCTTGAGAACCAAGTCACTCTCCCCTGTCAGCATGGCTTCATTGGCCTCGGCAACACCCTCTACTACACGGGCATCACTGGGAATTTGCTCGCCAGCTGACAGCTTGATCAGGTCACCCAGTACAATTTCTTCTGGCTGAATTTTGACTTCCTGGCCGTCGCGGATGACTGTGACCAGCTCTCGGCTGACTAGATTGAGCTTGTCAATCATGTGTTTGGCTCGCAGCTCTGTAATAATACCAGTAACGGCGTTAAAGCTGATTACAGCGAAGAAGACCAGATTGCTCCAGGCTTGGACAGAGACCAAGGCTAGAGCAATAACAAAGTTAAGGGCATTAAAAAGGGTGAAAACATTCCGCTTAACGATTTGCCAGTTACTAGTACTGGTGTCACTTGTAAAATCGTTGGTCAAGCCCTGCGAAATCTTTTCATCTACTTGGGTTTGGTTTAAACCGATTAATTCTTTCTTGTTCATGAGATTAATGATACCATTTTTTTATGGAAATGGCTATCAGAATCAGCTGTTACAGCCAAAGTTTGGAAAAATATTGCAGACTATAAGGGTATAGGGTATAATGGGAAAGGATGTAATCAATTTCAAGTACAATCACAGTTTGAAATAAGGAGAGTTTATGTTTTATACTTATTTGCGAGGTTTAGTGATTTTTATCCTGTGGACCTTAAACGGCAATGCGCATTACCACAATAAAGAAAAGATTCCTTCAAAAGATGAAAATTATATCTTGGTTGCCCCTCACCGGACATGGTGGGATCCAGTTTACATGGCTTTTGCGACCAAGCCCAAGCAGTTCATTTTCATGGCCAAGAAACAACTCTTTGAAAATCGGGTGTTTGGTTGGTGGATCCGCATGTGTGGCGCCTTTCCTATCGACCGGGAAAATCCTGGCCCGTCAGCTATCAAGTACCCTGTCAATATGCTGAAAAAGAGCAATCGTTCTCTGATTATGTTCCCAAGCGGCAGCCGCCATTCTACGGATGTCAAGGGAGGAGTAGCAGTGATTGCTAAGATGGCTAAGGTCCGTATCATGCCAGTAGTCTATGCTGGTCCCATGAGCCTCAAAGGCTTGGCAGCTGGAGAGCGCGTGGACATGAATTTTGGTAATCCAATTGATATTTCAGACATTAAGAAGATGAATGATGAAGGAGTTGAGGAAGTAGCTCGCCGTATTCATGCGGAGTTTGACCGTTTGGATGCTGAAGTGGCCCCTTACCAGACACAAAAGAAAGGCAATATCTTCTTACGGATTTTACGTGCCTTTGTCTTTATTCCTGCTATTTTGATTGGAATTTTGACCATCATTTTCAGCTTTTTTGCTAGCTTTGTCTGGGATCCAGATAAGCACAGAAAATAAGAGACTAATCAGCTTGCTGGGCAATCTTGCTTGGGAGCTGATTTTTTTAGCGAGTGAGCTATAATGTTTGTATGTTTTATAAGGAGGATGCTATGTCTCTTACTTTTTTATCTTTTGTAACCTTATCACTGTTTATGCTGCACGAGTTTGATGAGATTATCCTGATTCGGCCTTGGATTTCTCAGAATCAAGAACATCAAGACTATCAAAAGGAGATGTTTATTGCCAGAAGAGGAAGTTATCTTTCTGCTGAAAGTATAGCTCTGATGATTGCGGAGGAATTTCTGCTGGCCTTTATCCTTTTGTTGCTTGCCATTCTATTTCGCATTCCCGAGCTAGCTTTGGCTATTGGCTTCTGTCATACCCTCCATCTGCTGGGCCATATCATGCAAGTGTTTCGCTTTCGTCGCTGGGTACCGGGCGGCTTCACAGCTTTGACGACTTTTCCTATACTCATCTTAGTCTTCATCCTTTATCTATGTCAGCAGTCAGTTTCTTGGTCGCTGCTTCTGATTCTAAGCGTGTTAGTCATGGCTTTTCTTTTGGCAAATCTGGCTTTTTTACATAGCAGAGCTCAAAAGTTAGAAGCTTGGATATACAGGATAAGCAAAGTAGATTGATATTATAGCTCCTATTTTCATCAATGCCCCTTCTATCTATACGATTACTTGTAAAATAAAGATTTTAAAATATGACAAGCTGAAAATTCTCTCGGCTTGTTTTATTTTTTTGCAATATTTTACGAATAAAAAGACAAAGGAGAAAAATATGCTTGAAGAAATCATTGAAAAGCTAAAAGAATACAAGCTCTTTGTCGGTCTGGCAGTAGTTGGCGCTGTGCTAGGTGGTTTTTTCCTCATCAAAGGAAATCATCAACCGCAAAATCAGGTGGCCGCCTTGAGTCAAGAAATAACTTCCTCATCCAGCTCAGCTGATGAAGAGAGTGAAAAAGTTCTTTCTAAGGCTAAGGCGGACGAAGAGGAAAGCGATCAGGTCACTGTGGATATTAAAGGCGCAGTTAAGAATCCTGGTGTCTATGAGCTGAGAGCGGGAGCGAGAGTCCATGAAGCCATCCAAAAAGCTGGCGGATTGACAGCAGATGCCGAAGCTAAGTCCATCAATCAGGCGCAAAAATTAACGGATGAAGCAGTAATCTATGTGGCAAAGATTGGTGAAGAAGGAGCTGATGTCACACAGACTGGCCAGCATCAAGCAGGAGCTTCTGATTCTGCTGGTTCCAGTGGTGGACAGTCGGACAAGGTCAATCTAAATACGGCGACAGAGGCTGAATTACAGACCATTTCAGGCATCGGACAGAAGCGAGCTTCTGACATCATAGCCTACCGCGAAAGCAACGGCCGCTTCAAGTCAGTAGATGATCTGAAAAAGGTGTCAGGGATTGGAGATAAGACCTTAGAAAAGCTGAAAGAATATGTCACAGTGGATTAAAAAGCTACCCCTCGCCCCTATCTATCTGGCTTTCATACTTGTATGGGCCTATTTTGCAGTCTATTCTGGCAGTTCCTTGGCTTATTTAGGGCTGGGTGTCCTTCTGCTTCGTCTCTTTTTCAGCTATCCCCCCAAAAAAAGTCTAGCTGCCTTGGCATTCCTGTCCCTTTTTGTCCTCTTTTTCTTGCTTCGTCGGGAAATGGCAGAGCAGGCCTTTAGGCAGGAACCTCCTTCAGCTAGCTCGGTTCAGGTCTTGCCGGATACGATCAAAGTCAATGGAGATTCCCTATCCTTTCGAGGGCGAACGGACGGTCGGCTTTATCAGGTCTTCTACAAGATCAAATCAGCCAGTGAAAAGAAAGCTTTTCAGCATTTGACAGATTTGGTCGTCCTTGATTTTGAAGGAGAGTTTGAACATGCCCAGCAACAACGAAATTTTTCGGGCTTTGACTATCAGGCTTATTTAAAGAGTCAGGGGATTTATCGTACCTTAAAAATCAATAAGATTCAGTCACTAAGACCAATTTCCAGCCTGAATCCACTGGATTGGCTGTCTGTTTGGCGGAGAAAAGCGCTGGTCTATATTCGAAGTAATTTTCCCAGCCCGATGAGTCATTATATGACTGGACTCTTGTTTGGTGACTTGGATACGGAGTTTGCGGAAATGAGCAATCTCTATTCTAGCTTGGGTATCATCCATTTGTTTGCCTTGTCTGGTATGCAGGTAGGTTTCTTTTTGGATGGTTTTCGCAGGATTCTTCTACGTTTGGGGATGAAGAGGGAGACAGTAAATGCTTTGCAGCTGCCTTTTTCATTTATCTATGCTGGACTGACAGGCTTTTCTGTTTCTGTCGTCAGAAGCTTAGTTCAGAAGTTGTTGGCCCAGCAAGGATTGACCAGATTAGATAATTTTGCTCTGACACTGATGATTCTCTTTATCATCATGCCCAATTTTCTTCTGACAGCAGGCGGTGTCTTGTCCTGCACCTATGCCTTTTTGATTTCTATGATGGATTTTGAAAAGTTGCCGCCGATTCGGAAGCTTTTAGCGGAAAGTCTGACTATTTCATTGGGGATTTTGCCTATACTGATCTACTACTTTGCAGAATTTCAGCCCTGGTCCGTGATTTTAACTTTTCTATTTTCACTACTCTTTGACTTGCTGATGCTGCCAGGGTTAACCCTCATTTTTATTTTGTCACCACTTTTAAAAATCACTCAAGTCAATTTTTTCTTTGAGTTACTTGAAGATGTGATTCGCTGGGTAGCTGACTTTGCTCCGCGACCTTTGATTTTTGGAAAGCCCAACCTCTGGTTACTGTTCGCTCTGCTTTTAGTTTTGGCTTTAATCTATGACTTTCGGAGAAAGAAAAGCTGGCTTTTATCTTTTAGTTTGCTTATTCTTCTTTTATTTTTTCTAACAAAGCATCCGCTGCAAAATGAGATTACAGTAGTGGATATTGGTCAAGGTGATAGCATTTTTCTCAGGGACTGGCGAGGCAGGACGGTTTTGATTGATGTAGGAGGGCGAGTCGAGATAGGAAAGAAAGAGGCTTGGCAGGAGCGACAGACTTCATCCAATGCAGAAAAGACCGTAATTCCCTATCTCAAAAGTCGTGGTGTTGCTAGTCTGGATGTATTGGTCTTGACTCATACCGATACCGACCACATGGGCGATATGCTAGAGGTGGCCAAGCATTTTTCTATCAAGGAAATCTACGTTTCCAAAGGAAGTCTGACTCAGCCTGATTTTGTTCAAAAGCTGGAGCAGATAGAAACTTCTGTCCATGTCGTAGAAGTAGGAGATGAGATTCCGGTATTTGACTCAGCTTTGCAGGTTCTCTATCCTAGTGGAACAGGCGACGGTGGAAATGATGATTCGATTGTACTCTACGGGGAGTTCTTTCAGACAAAATTTTTGTTTACAGGTGATTTGGAAAAGCAAGGAGAAACTGAACTGCTGCAGCGATTTCCTCAGCTGAAAGCAGATGTCTTAAAAGCAGGGCATCATGGCTCTAAAGGCTCTTCCAGTCCAGAGTTTTTAGAGCAAATTCAGCCGAAACTGGCCTTGATATCAGCCGGTCAGAATAATCGTTATCAACATCCGCATCAGGAAACTTTGCAAAGATTTGAGAAGTTTAATACAGCCATCTATCGAACTGACCAGCAGGGGGCCATTCGGTTGACTGGTTGGAATTCCTGGAGGATTGAAACGGTTCACTGATAGCCGCTCTAAAGATGTCAACTCATACTTTGTAGACTGCTTAGCTTCAGTCAGGAGTAAGTGGTAAGAGTTTTTAGAAAAGTATAAATTGAATATCTTGTATAGGAAGGAGAACGGAGAAATCTGTTCTCCTTTTTTGTTCGTTTTAAATTTAAAGAGAAAGGAGATCATCATGCGAGGATTGGAGATTGTCATGAATATTGACACATTGGAAGTTTATGAAGTGATTGATCACGATAAAGAAAATCAGTCAGAGAAATTACCGCTAGAAGATTCTGAAGCTTCTCCAGGTGCCTTTCAACTTGATTTATTTGAAAGCATGAGCTGTCAGAACACATCCTAGGGGAGATTGTAAAGAACTGTATCAGAGGAGACAAACGATGATGACAAACAGTTTAAATTTATATGAAAAGTTACTCAATAGTGAGCCGTTAGGATTTATTGATCCGCTGACAGATCTAGGAGAGTTTGACAAGGTTCAGATGAAATTCAGAAAACCTGTCCGCAGCTTAACGAACAAGTATTCAGGTCAGCCTTATAATCCTTACTGGCAAGAGAAAATTGAGGAAATGCGATTACTCTATATTCAATATCAGCTAAGCCTACGTGAAGAAGACAAGAAAGAGAATATCCAAACCAGGGTCAAGGTTCCAGAAACGCAAGAACATATTAAAGAAATCGTGACCACGTATTTGAAGCTAGGTTTTCGCTTTAGAGAAATTGAAAAAAGAGTATCACTGTCCTACAAAAAGCTACGGAGTGACTGGAGTCGGTGCGATTATGTAACGACCGCAGAGACTGAGTTTTACAGTAAAGAGGAGTTAAAGGACGGCTACTTCTTTTCGGTTGCTGCTCCTCCTAAGAGTATGAAAGAGAACTAAGAGAGGTTGACATGAGTTCAAAAGAACAGGGAAAATGTTGTATCTGTGGCTGCACTTGGAACAATGCTTGCTACACTCCAGACAAGGGGGCTTGTTGGTGGATAGATGAAGAAGAAACAATTTGCAGCCATTGTTTCTGGAAATTGGATATGGAGGGGTAGAGGATGAAAGTTTATTATAGACCAGGTCATGACTGGTTAGAACGTGATGAAGAGTTCGCCAAAAAGGTGTTAAACAACCCTAAAAGTCATTGGGTTATGGATACAAAGCATGATGTTCTTTGTGTTGTTAAATTAGGAAACCATATCAGTGCAGTGAGATTTCTTGCTAAACATTTTTATGGATTAGATCGTATTTATCGAGAGGATATTCCAAAATGGCAAGAGATTATTTCTAAAAATATGATTTTCTACAATGCTATGGTAAATGAAGCTGACCATTATGCCCGTCATCTACCTAGAAAGTACAGAGGAATTTAAAATGAGTGATAAAATCATTCTAAAAGTTCAAAATTTGCTTGAATTAGCCTATGACGCTCCAAATGATGAAGAAGGGCAGTCAGCGCTTCTCATGGCCCAGAAGTTGATGGTAAAACACAATTTAGCCATGAGTGATATTCAAAAGATCCACAAGAATAATATTGGAGAGACTGTTGCAGCCTCAGAATATAGAATGGTTTGGTGGAAAGAGAAATTGGCTGGTATTCTTGGTGCAAACTTCAGGTGTAAAGTCATTAGACAAAGGAAAGTTGATGAAGGAATTACGAAAATGATTTTCTTTGGCTATGATAGTGATGCTGAATTTTGCACCAAAGTTTATGAAGGTGCTGTTTTATATCTGGAATATCGATTAAAACGTCTCTTCCCTACAATTACAAAAGCTCGCTGGAAAGACTACAAGAAGTCTTACTTGTTTGGATTTCTTACAGGGTTGAATGAGCGTTTTGAGAAACAAACTCAATCCTCAGAAGAATTTGCTTTGATGGTTCAAGTTCCTGCTGAAGTATTGGAAGAACAGTATAAACGAATGGGAAAACTCAATGAGAGATCTACCAAAATTCCAATTCAAAAAGTAGACATGGAAGCTTATTCTGTAGGACTTGAACATGCAAAAGAAACAAAGCTAATGACTGATGAATTGTTAAACAGCTAGCTCAGTAATGGAAAAAATTAGGAATATTTCAATATGAATTTGAATACAATCTATCCTTTAATTCTCAAAGATGGATTAAGGAATTATAAATTTAGAAACAGTCATTTGAAACCTGTTTCTTCAGTTGAGGAAGGTAAGCGAGGAGCTATATTCACTTACCGTTCCAAAGCTCACATGATCAAGGCCCGTGGACTTGTTCTAACCTCAATGGAAGCTATTAAAGAAAATCAAGATGGCTTCACTCACTGGACGCCGAACGTTTATCGCTTCGGATCATACAGTGACAGCCGACGACAAATTACACGTGGCCATGCTGAAGAGAACTTGCGTCAGATCAATACCTTTGTGATTGATTTTGACCTGTCCTCAGATGATGTAATGACATCAGGAGACATCCTGACGGCTGCTCTTGATTTAGGCTTCATGCCAACGTTAATTCTAAAGTCAGATAAAGGATACCAGGCTTACTTTGTTCTGTCTGAGCCAGCCTATGTGACCGCCCATTCACAGTTCAAGGTGGTAAAGGTGGCCAAGGCGATCTCTCAAAACTTGAGAAGTTACTTTGGTCAGACTTTACCTGTTGATATGACCTGTAATCACTTTGGTATTTGCAGAATACCCCGTACAGATAATATCGAATTCTTTGACGAAGAGTACACCTATTCTTTCCAGGAGTGGCTGAATTGGTCGATGAAACAATCAGACTTGCCTTTCCCAAGTAAGAAACCGAACCTAACGGTTATTTCAGGAACAGAAGGGGCAAAACAGACCGATGAGCCCTGGTATAAGATGTTGATGAATGAGTCAAACATCAAAGGTACTAAGGACTTAATGGGTCGAAATTCTGTATTGTTCACTTTAGCCTTGGCTAATTTCTCCAGCGGTGTCTCACAAGGCGATTGTGAGGTCGTGTTAAACGAATTTAGCCTACGACTGGACGAACCAGTCACTACAAGCGAACTCTTAAAGATTATTGCCAGTGCTTATTCAGGCAAATATGAGGCAGCCAGCAGAGATTATATCATGCTGCTGTGTCGGGCCTGGGTCAATAAGGATTTGAAGGCTGCGGATCTCTTTACCAAGCAGCGGTGGTACAAATTCAAGAAGAAGCGGGCTGATCGCAAGAACAGTCATCTGTATGAATGGAAAGCCGATGTGATGGCCTATTTAGAGGACTTTTACCAGTCAGAAGATCCATTTATTCAGACAACGAAAAAGGCGCTGAGAGAAGCTCTCAGTATCCCTGAACGCTCTTTAGACAGAGTACTGAAAGCACTAAAGGCAGATCAGAAGATCTTCTTCACGATTAAATCTGGCCGTGGCGGCGGGATCCGTATTGCTTCCGTCAAGGCTATCTTCCTGTCCCTTCTCCAGGTGAAAAAGGAACGCCAGGAAGCGTATGTTGGTTATATTGCTGCTTTCTTTGAAGAAAGCTTGAGTCTCACTCGGCGAGTGATAGAAGGAGTTAAAAATGACCTTAAACAAGTATCACAACTCTCTTTATTTGAGCTTGACATTGGATAAAAAATAAAACCCGTCAAGTGCCTTTACATTATATCTAGGATACTGTGAGGCAATTCAGAGGCGGGGGAAAAACTAGCTAGTCAAGAACTTGGAAGATCAAGAAAGTGAGGAAGTCAAATGATTGCTATTTTTAGTTTTGAGATTGGAGATTATCTGCGTGATGAGAAGAAGAACCTTCTAGTTTTTGAGACTCAGGGGATGGCTTCTCAATATCTTCAAAAATGGTATCACAAGCCCGTACCAGTAACGAGGACAAAGAGAATTATTCAGTATCCGAATTACTATCAGGCTCCATTTAGATTTCATAAGGTTTGTTAGAAGGGAGGTTTTAATGGTGAAAAATGAAGATGATGTTTTTTATACTGGAAGACTTTATCTGTTTGATATTATTCCATTATGGAAAACGACAAAGACCAAGCGAGAATGGAAAGAAATTGCAATGGAGATGTCATCAAGAAATAAAATGGTGATATTTAGGTTTGATGATGAGGAGGAGAGGGAAGATGACAAAAAAGTTTAAGATTGTACGAGGGACTTATCTGACAGGACTAGGACAAGAGCCCTCAGCTTATTACTTCAAAGTGTCTGACAGTGATGCAGACTTTGAAACGATTGCTCCTGGAGATGTAGCCCTGACCTTTTATCAAAATGGAGAAACTATCACAAGTTTACCAGCTTTGGTACGAGTTGATGGGGTCATTGTAGCTGAAAGACAGGTCAATGAATTTCTCCAAAGTGAGAAAAAAGATCATCTGCCTATGTTGCCGATTGTGGCGATTTATGATGATTTTGATCCGCTTGTTTTGAATAAGATTATGACCAGCTTTCAGGAGCTAAAGCAAGACATGAAACGGCTGGCTAAACTCCAAGTGATCCAGGGCAATCTCTTTGATTTTCTGGACAAGGAGGACTCTCTATGAAAGATTTGAAAGCAATCAAATTGGGTTTTGGCATTGTTCTTTTTATCATGCTTTTGAGTTTTGCTGCTATTGGAGTAAAGACAGTTTGGCAAGAGGTTGTTTTCAAAGATTATGACAGCCATCTGACCCAAAACGAATATACGGCTGCGGTAGTTGATCAGAATGCAAACCTGGTCTTTTACAAGTCAGGCTGTCCCTATTGCCAGGCAGGAAAACAAGCGGTTATTTCTGCTGCTGAAAAGAGTGCTTATCCGACTTTTTATATCAATGTTGAGTCGGAAAAAGGCCAGGTCTTGGTAAAGAAATACCAGGTAAAAAAAGCGGCGACGATTGTTACACTGAGAGATGGAAAACAGCAGCTTTCTCTCTATGCGACTAAGGACAGTAAAGGCAAAATCAAGGCTGATGAGTCTGCTATTAAGGAGGCAATGAAATGACTAAAAAGGTAAGCAAAAAGACGGAAGCTTTGTTTCGTTTTGACAATGAATTGTGGCGTGCTAAGACGCCTGAAGGTATGGTTGCTTTAGGCCGACATATTGGAGAAAAGCCTTACTATCTTCACTGTTTCCATGACGATGGCGGGCGTCTTACTTATGTCTCAGAGAGTGAAGCCCTATGGCTGACTCTCGAACTTGCACCGGAAAAAATGTCTTGTATCTAGGAGGTTTTCCATGAATAGCTTATTGAACTTTATCAGTCATTTTATTATCTTGGCTGGCTTGCTATGCGCTTGGTTTCTTCCTATTTGTTCTGTGACAATCAGAGATAAATATGAGAATGAGAAAAAGCAAATGAGAGCGTCTGTCGTCTTGATGATGTTGTTGAAAATGTTCTGGCCTAATAGTCAGGTGAAGTGGGGAAAAGAAAATTAGAAAGGATTTGTTAGACATGATAGAAACACTTAAACGCTGGATGGAAAAAGTAAAATCCAGCTCCGTTGTCAAACCATTTCTGGCCGTGAAAAATTGGTTTCAGGAGAATGTAATCAAACGAAAATTAGTCATTTTTTCCGTTTTATTTGTGGCCTGGATCAGTCTTTTGGCAGGAGCACTCTATTCTCCAGAACGTCAAATTTACACAGATGATCAGCTCAAAACTAAGCAAACATTTGTCAATGGAACGGGAGAAATTAAGCTGACCAGTCAGACCTATTCTCCTACAACAGGCATCATTGTTCTTCAGTTTGAGACCAGGGATGCGACCTCATCCGTTGACCGTGGAATTGATGCAAAGCGTCTAAAATGGAAGCTTTATTCACAAAATAAATCAGCTAAAACGAGCATGGAAGTTGTTCCAATCGTAGATAATAAAATCTCAGTGATTATCCGTGGAGTACCTGAAGATTTTGGCGCTTTTGCGATTGATGTCATCAATACAACTGTCTCAACTAGTTCAGTTGATATTGACATTACATCGCCATCAAGTGACGATAGTTCCACTTCAAAATCCTTGTCCCCGAAAGAGGAGGAAGCAGAAAGAACAGTCCAATTCTTTGTAACAACTCAAAATAAAAATCTCAAACAAAAGACAATCGATGCGGTGTCTCGTGAAGAGTTTACACTGACTGAAATCGAGGCTGAAATCAGCTATCAGGAAGGACAAATCAAAAAATTGAATGAGTCTATTTCTAAGTTGAAAACCTCTATTGAAGATGATGAGTCTCGCAAAGACGGATTGAATACTGAAGCAAAATATCTTACAGGTGATGACCTGGAAGCCAACCAAAAAGATATTTCTGTCATTGATAGTAACATCGAAACAAAGAACCGTTCGATTGAAACAGCTACAGAGAATATCGAAAAACTAAAAGGTAAGATTGAGACCTTGAACAAGAAAAAAGCAGCCGTGAAAGATGGGACATTTGAATTTTCTAATCCGATTGAAACCATCGAAATGAACTAATCCTTCATGAACTTTTTCTCCCTAATCATAGATTGGGGAGTTTTCTTTTTGCGGTGACTTGTCCCTTTACAGCACAAAAAATTTTTATCCCTTATACTGATTTTAATTTTAAAAAGGAGGCTATAAGATGGCAAAAAAAGATCTTAAAAAAATTGATTTAGAATTGGAAGAAGCAAAGAAAAAAGTTGCTGCTTTAGAGTCAGTTCGTAAAGAAGCAGAAGAAAAGCTTCAAAAAAATATTGGTAAATTGTACGTCCAGGTGCAGCTCAAAAAAGATAAAAATTTGTCGTATGAACAAATTCATGATGACCTAAAAACAGAACTCGCTCTTCTCAAAGAAGAAGAAAAAGAACGTCGTCAGGCTGCTCAAAAAGCTACTGAAGAAAGTGAACAGGTTTCTTAAAAAAACAGACCGATTTTCTCCAGCTGAATGAGCACTAAATAACCTGATTTTGCTCTTAAAAGTTCAGTGGCTGAAAGTATGCTGATTAGAAATAAGAGTAAGTATAGGTGTGTTAGAGCAGTGTGCTTAGGTAGGCGTAGCCGAGAAAATTGGGGACAAAGGAAACGTTGATACTATCAACTCCACACGGGACGTGGGGACAGTTTCCCTTATGCTCTTTTCAAGCACCAAGACCCTAAAAGGCCTTAGCCTTGCAGGTGGGTGCTGGTGTGCCGAAAAACCGCAAAAGTAGAACCGTTTCGGTTCGTGACGTTGCGAGGTTTGGGTTTTCTTTTTTGCTTCTTTTTGCTTTTTCCTCGTAAAAAGAAAAAAGAAGGGCGCTCATTTTTTTGAAGAAAGGAGAAATGAAATGCCGACCAAAAATCAAACTGTTGAAATTAAAATCCGAGGACTTTCACAACAAGAGGTGAATTATCTAAAAGCTCTTGCAAAAGATACTAAGGCAAAATCATTTAATGAATTTTTGCTGAGGATGTGCCATGAAAAAATCGAAAAAGGGAAATTTAATCGGGCAGAAGATTTGTATGTCGCCCATCTTGAAAATATCAAATTGACGTCTGACCATGTTTTGCTTTTGACAGAAAAACAGTCCGACATTTTACGAGATTTTGAAACGAAAATGGCCCGCTACGCTGATCATATTTCTCGCTGGTTGGAATACGAGGGGGAGGTGGAAAGAGATGACTAAGGAAATCAAAATCAGAAACATTCCAGATCATACGTTTGAGCAGCTGCACACGATAGCGGACAAATATCAGTATCCATCATTCAATGAATTTATGCTCTCTCAATGTGAATCTGTCGTGATGAACGACGGACTAGATTTATATGAGAATCGTTTTGCGGAGACTTTGGCTGAAATCAAAAAACAACAAAGTCAGATTTTAGAGTTGCTGCTGAAGAATGAAATCAAATTATCAGGCTATAGTGCAAAACAAGAAATGGTGGAACAGCTGACGATTGACTGGCTGCGTTTTATGGATGATGAAAAAGCAGTGACTTCTGAACGAGCAGGTGATCACTGATGAAGAAAAATAAATTTGCTTTTGTCGCTCTAATTTTTTTAGCTATCCTTCTGGTACAGCCTCAAAATTTCCAAGCGGTCGTCTCAACTTTTACACAAAATGATTTGAAAAGTCAGCTCAATATCACGGGTTCACCTGGAGAAAAAAATTCTGATATTTCATCCACCTATCACTCCAAAAATAGCGAACTGAAATCACGAACCTATGATGGAAAAAGTCAGGTCATTGAAGTGCATTCTAAAGCTCAATTTACGAGTGAAGAATTAAGTTTAGAGCAGGGCACCTGGAAAAAATTTTCCAATCTTGATTTTCTTAATCGTGTAGGAGTGGCTGAAGCCATGTTGGGTCAAGACCTACTTCCTAAAAAAGAGAGAGAAGATATTTCAACTGTCACACCGACAGGTTGGAAAAATAAAAAAATCAATTTTAATGGCCAATCAGATTATCTCTATAATCGTTCTCACCTGATTGCTTTTCAGTTGAGTGGTGAGAATGATAATCCGCAAAATCTATTCACGGGGACACGGGCCCTGAATGCAAACTTTGAAGATGAAAAATCTTCTATGCTCTACTATGAAAATCTTATCTCAGACTATATCAAAGAAACAGGTCATCATGTCCGCTACAGGGTTACACCAATTTTTAAAAATGTGGAATTGGTGTGTCGGGGCATCCGCTTGGAGGCCCAAAGTGTAGAAGATGATACCATCTCTTTTGACGTGTATATTTTCAATATCCAGCCAGGATATGAACTCAATTATTTAACCGGAAACTCTCAAAAAGTTGCCTCTTGATGAACCAAAAAAGGAGAACTCATGCCAAGAAAAAAATCAAATACCCGTCGTTTCAGCCTTTACTTAGGAGATGAAGGCGCTGAAAAATTTACAGCCATTATTGATTATTTACAAGATCAGGGATCACCACAAGGGCCAGAATTGAATAAGTCAGAAACAATTCAATTAGCCTTGGATGCTTTCTATAAACTGTTCCTAGATATTGACCGTCCTCAACCTTATATCCAACGATTAGCTGAGCTTCAAGGGGTCAAAAATAACCAGCTGGAAAATATAGAGCAGGATTTGAAAGTGGTTAAAAATCAGCTCAATAGATTGCAGTATTTGGAACTGACTAATTTTCATGCCGTTACGAAAGGTCAAGATTTTGATGTGCAAGATTTAGAGTCTATTCACTCACGCATGGATCCTAACCAGCATGAACTAATGGCAAGAATTGATGATGTCATTCAAGAAGATGTGGCCAGGGGCCAAACGATTAAACATTCTCATTAAGGAGCTATAAATGCCTATGGAAATGAATAGTCCAGCCGTGACATTTATGTTGCAGTACACGGAGGCCAATAGTGGTTTTGTAGATTACACAAACCGTTCTGAAGCAGTCAAACAGGATCAAGAATTAGCACTTGAAACCCATCGTCAAGAAATTGAAGGATTGACTGAAGAACAAGTTTTGGCTATGCAGGCATCAGTTCCTGAACTCAATCTCAATTTTAGAGACTACCTGAGTTATATGAATCGTTCTTATGCGACGGAAAATCAAACAGAGGAGCTCACTGCTATCTTTACAGCAGATGCGAATTATCTTCAAAGAAGCAAGGTCAATGAGCTAAAGGAAAATCTTGAAACGGCTTATCAAAACGGCTCCCTTCTTTGGCAGGGAGTAATCTCTTTTGATAATGCCTTTTTGGCCCAACAAGGCCTATACGATATTGAGACGGGGCAGGTTGACCAGCAAGCTATCAAAACAGTGATCAGAGATGCTTTGCCGAAAGTGATTGCTAAAGAAGGTTTGTCAGACTCTTCATTTTGGTGGGCCAACATTCACTTGAATACGGAGAATATTCACGTTCATTTTGGCTTGTCTGAACTTCAAAGTGCCCGTGAAAAAATCTTTTATCAACCAAGAGGGCGGATGGAATACAAAGGCAACTTTTCGCAGAAGACTATTTCAAAACTGAAAAGTGATGTGTTTCATGGGTTGCTCAATGATCAGACCCGTAACCGTATCATCCGAAAAGAACAGATTTTAGCGAACCTAAAAGCCAATCTAGTTGACCAAGTTTTTCATAATCAACAGGTAACTTCTTCAGCTGAGAAAAATTTTCTGGAGCAGGCATATAATCATTTGCCGCTCCAAAAAAATTGGCGCTATGGCTCGAATGCTAAAGATTTTGCGGTCAGTAAATTTTTCCTGGATAAATATATTGACTCTTACTTGCAGAATGAAGGGAAAGAGCTTTACCAGAAGTTTGTAGAAGAGACCAGAAACTTCTTGGGGCTTTATGATAGTGCTTATTCAGCTGGAAAAAAACAAACGTATGAACGTGTCCGAAAGGTAAATGGCCAAACGGTGCGATCAGAAAAGCAGGCCAAAGGCTATGACTTAGAAGGTATGTTTCATCGACGGGAACTGGAATTAAGAGAACGGCTAGGAAATCGTATTCTACGCTCTTTTAAAGAAGTGGCCCTGCAGATTGAAGACGTTCAGCTGGAAAAAAATTTGCCAGATTTTTCCAAAGGCAACCAAAATCGAATTCTCCAGCAGTTTCCAGAAGCCAGCTACTTAAAGTCCTTAGCTGACTGGGAGAAAAAAGGCTACAGTCCCAAGGAAGGGATGCAGCCGATTGAAATTATAAAGCCCGTTTATGAACAGTATGATAAAAACGGAAACGGGATCGGAGAAATGAGTTTTGAGACGAGTTATGTTTACGACATCAAACAGATGGAAGAAAATATCCTGACTAAAAGGCTGTCTTTGAAAGAATTGTCTCTCTTTTCTTCAGCTGAACTACAGGAGCTTGTTGATGCGGCCAAGAAGAAAGAAAATCAGACGGAGAAAGAAAGGCAGGAGCTAGGAACTTTTCGCTATGCTCTAAAATTAAGTAAGTTAGAAGAGCGTCAAAAGGCCTTGCTAGTCAGTCAAAAATTGCTTCACCAGGTGCAGCCTTTACGGTCTGACCAGCCGTTTCTCAAGTTAAAACAAGAAAGGCTGGCTACAGAACTTAAGCTAGTTGAACTACAGCTGACACCAAACTATCGCTTGTCTAAGTCTGAATTGGAATTAAAACAATCACTGAGCCGTCAGTTTGTAGAGAGCATCAATCTCCCTATTTCTAAAGCAGATAGGGGCACTATCCAACTTCCTATCCGACACCTACAATCAGAGCTGGAATCGTTGAAACCACTCCAGGACGAGGGGATCCTAATGTTGCTGAAAGGTTATCCTATTTCCAAGCAGGATTACAAGGAAGAGTTGGAGACACAGATCTCCATTTTCCAGGTGAAACATGGGATTTATAAAACCAATCAGAAGATAGCTCAAACCACGGATGAAGCTCAAATCAAAGCCTATAAACAATTCAATGCAAAAGAGTTTTCGAAACTGAAAGAATTGTATGGTAAATTACGACCTGAAGAAGAGCGACAAAAAGAGGCTCTTCTTCAGACGGTACAAAAACAAATCCAGTCTCAAAAACAAATCAGACGCAGCACCATCCAACAAACACAGGGCAGCCTGAAGGTTGATACTAACTTTATGAGAAATCTGACAGCTTCTCTCAAACAAGCTCAAAGGAGCAGTCAAAAAGCCCTTATGGAAAGAGCTAGGAGTGATGAGCGAGAAGAACAGGAAGAACGCCGTGAAAATCGTCGTTAAAAGTCATTGGGTGCCAATGGCTTTTTTAACATTGACTTGTCCATTTAGAGCACGCTTTTAAATTATTACTTAGACTAAAAGAATAGAACAAAAGAAAGGAGAAAACATCATGAAGTTATGTTTTCCAAGTGTGACAATAGAAGACTTTGACTTTGAAGCTGATTGGCTTGTCAAAGCGCTGGATAGTGAGACTCACCGAGTCCTTTTTGAAGGTCAAGGTAAAAATGCCGAACTTGAAATGACGATTGATTATCAGGCCAATCCCAAGGATTTTGAAGAACTTTCAATCGGGGAGCTTGTTCAGCTGCCAAAAGAACTGTTTTTAGAGGCTGAAGAAGAACCTTTCCAGCCAATTTGTGAACCTTTTTAATATAAGAAAGGAGCTACTATGCCAGAAGAAACACATCAACCTCAAGGAAATCGTGGCCGCAGCCGTCGAGAGAGGGTAGAAATTGCTCGTTCCAGAGATATTCTGGATGTCGCTAATGAATTGAATATGGAATTGGTACGAGATGGGAAAGACTATCGCTGGAAAGAACACGACTCTCTGGTGATTTCACCTGATAAGAACAAGTGGAATTGGTTTTCCCGTCATCAAGGCGGGGATGTGATTGCTCTTGTAGAGACTATTAGAGAGATCAATTTCAATCAAGCGATTGACTATCTCAATGATGGTACCTTTAAAGAATTTACCGCTGTAGAGAGGGAAAAAGAGCCATTTCGTTATCATCTTCAACCGTATGAGCAGGACTTTGTAGAAGCCAGAAATTATTTAAAAGTAAATCGTGGTCTCTCTGATGAAACGATTGACTTCTTTTTAGAAAAAGGTGTTCTAGCCCAGGCTAATGCGATGCTGAATAACAGCGTGGAGCCTGTGGTTGTTTTTAAAACCTTGACTTCTTCAGGTGAAATTACAGGAGCTACCCTACAAGGCATTGAAGAAAATCGGGATAAATGGCCGGGTCGTGGCTTTGCCAAAAATATTATCAGAAATTCTGATGGAATGGATGGCTTGCATGTGGATATTGGAAAGCCTAATCGGCTCATCTTCACTGAAAGCTCAATTGATTTAATGTCCTATTATGAGATCAATAAGGATACTTTACAAGACGTTCGGCTTGTATCTATGGATGGTCTTAAAGAAGCTACGATTGGTCGTCATCTGGCCCAGCTTCAATCAGAATTATCAGGCCGTCCGCTAAATTGGACGCCTGAACAACTAGCTAAGGGTCTCCAAACGGCGATTGAGAGTCAGTATTTTGCAGATGGGAAACATTCTGATATGATTACTCTTGCGGTGGATAATGACACCGCAGGAAGAACATTCATTGAGGAACTGAAAGCTAAAGGAGCAGCAGTTACGGTAGATTTGCCTGAACTGAGGTCAGGACAAGATAAAGCTGACTGGAATGATGCCTTGAAAAACCAGAATGAGAAAACGGCGGAGAATAGCCGTTTGACTGAAGGTGTTAATCAATCCTTTGATAAGGAAAACTTCATCAAAGGATTGGAGCTTATGCAAAAATACAGCGTTGAAGAGGTGCTTAGTAGGCCGCCTATCTATCAGGGTGACGATCAGCGTTTAGAAGCTTTACAGATTGATCTTGAGGGATTTGATTATAAACCGTTGGATGACTTTATCAGACAGTATATAGATCCAAATTACGACTTAGATTATGAAGAGTTTGCTATTTTTTCAGATTATGAAGAGTTTGCTGTTTTTTCAGATGCTTGGAATAATTTCTTTAGAAATGGAGCAGGAAAAGACTTAACAGTAGATTCTTTTATCACTCTAGCTAAGAATAATGGATTAGTAGATGAAGTTCCAGTTGTTGAGCCTTGGCAAGCTCTTACTGTTTTAGAACCAATCAAAACCTACTCAGTAAAAAATGGAGATTTACAAGAGGATTTTGATAGCGTTTCGGGTTTGTTGGATTTTGTAAAACAAAAGCTATCAGAGACTGAACGTAAGATTTTAGAACAAGAACTTGCTGAAGTTGGTAGAGGGACCCCAACTGATATATTGATGACAATAGACAGTGCTTTGGTCGGAGATTTTGATGTATATGTAAACGGTCAAAGTATTATCAGTGTTTATCCTAATAATATTGACGAACAAGCAACAGTTCTTTATGTCAGAAGTTCAGAAGAGGCGGTCAAAGACGTTAAAAAAGCCCCTGAACAAAGTCAGGAGCGCTTGATTGATAGGACCAGTGGTGGCACGGGGTCTTTACAGCTAAATGCTGAAGGCAGTCCCACACCTGTACCTGAAACAAGCACCTTTGAGCAAACTGTTACCAGTCACCCGACATCATCCTATCCTTACCTTCATTTTAGCACAAATTATGATAAAGTGCAACGGCGAGTAGGAAATTATCACCCAATTACACCTGCTGATTTAAGGCGCATAAATCAATATGCGCCGTCAATTCAAAGTACAGCATCCTGGTACTTAAATGAACTAGCTGGAAGTAGAATTAGTTTTGTTTATGCGGATCATGGAGAGGAAAATGTTCTTCAGGTGAGTTTCCAAAAGGAAAACTTTATTCATCTCTCAGGTATTAGACCATTTGAAGAAGGAAAGAGAGCAGCGGACTTCTTAGAAGATTTTGCGGCTGGTCAAGGTCATTATGATAGTATGCTGATCAGTAATGCGATTAAAGATAAATTGCAGGTGCTTCCGATGCTCCAGGATATTTTAGAGCCACAGTCCTTTGTTTTGGATGATTTAAGCAGTGTTGAGAAACTGCACAATCTCAACATGAGGGAAGCTATCAAAGCAAAAGATGAAGATTTCTTGTTGTTGTTTAAAGGCGCTGAAGGTGAAAAAATCCCTGCCTCTCTCATGAAACTCAAGGGAGAGCTTGCAGCTAATGTAAAATCGCTGGATGAAAAGGTTATTCTTGGTGTTTATCGGGAGCGGGATAATCAAATTGAACAGCTATCAATTAATGAAGAGTTCATTGCTGATGGTGGAAAAGAAATGTTAGATAATCTAAAGAATCAACTGTCCTCTTTAAATGAACCAAGTCAAGAACAAACCCCCACATTATCTCCAGTTGAAAAAACTATTGATGCAGCTATTTTCACACAAGTACTAGATGACGTACGCAATATAGGCAACTTTATAGAACTCGGCGTTACTGTACCAGAAGAGGCTAAGGAAGCTTGGGCTAAATATATAGAGCTATCAGATATGTCTTCAGGAGATTTTAATACAATTGTTCTCAAAGCAGAAGAATTAGGTTTTCTTGATAAAAATTCTAGTTTTTATCAAGAATGGCGCCTAGAACATATTTATAATAATAATTATCATGTACGTTTTCAGTGGTTAGAAGAACAGGTGAATAATCTTAACTTACCATTTGAAGAACATAGCCTAGTCTCTTATCAAGACTTTTCTAGAGAGCTATACAAGGCTAATCAAGAAAACACAAACAATAATGAAACTAATATTCCTAAAATCAAGTTTGATATTTATGCTCCAGGGGGTGAGGTGATTAAAGAGGGGGTTCGATATAATATTGGTGATGAAACTAAGCCAATTTCACAAATGTTAGGATTGGGCTATCGTCGTCTAAAAGGTCAACCGATACTAGCTAACATTGATGAGAATGTCCTTTCTCAGCTGGAAAATCGGGCCCTTAATCAAGAAATTTCTCAAGAGGCTGACAATCCTCAAAATTCACTCACTGCTCCAGAAACAGATCTGACAGCCTCCCTTTCTGAAGAAAGAGAATTTCGCTCTCCTAAGCAGGAAACAAAGGGTCAACTGGATCAACGGGTGAATGAAATATTAGCAGATAATCAAAAAGAAGCTGAAGAAGTGGCTCTAGCTAAAGAGTCTCCAGGAGAAATTGATTACAGCCAGGTCACACCTCATGAACTGAGTGAAATAGCCTTTCAAAAAATCAGGGAGTTTACCCGTTCTCCTGAAGCTTTGGCTGAGTATATGGATTTTATGAGTAAATTTCCTCAACTCTCTCCAAGAAACGTAGCGCTAATCCAAGACCAATGGCAAGGAGCCAATGCAGTGGCGACTTATAATCAGTGGCAGGCGCTAGGAAAAACGCTTGGAATTAGACCTGAAGATGTCATTGAGACCAGAAACACCTACACCAATAAGCGGACAGGTGAGACTAAAGAAGTTGTTCACCAGGGCTTGTCTGTGAAATCGGGTGAAAAGGCACAGATTACTCTGTTCCGTCCTCTCATGGCAAGAATGATCCCCGTCCTGGATGACCAGGGAAACCAGGTTAAGAACAGTAAAGGCAATCCGAAATTCAAGAAGATTTCAGAAGCGACACCACAAGAGAAAGCTTTGCTAAAAGAAAGAAAACTGAGGGTGGTTCAATTCCAGGAGAGAGACCAAGAGACAGGGCTGCCTAAGTTCACCACTTACAAGGTGTTTGAACTTTCTCAAACAACCTTGAAACCAGAGAGCTATCCAAAGGCTATGCCAAACCGTCAATACCAGTTTGATACTGATCAGGTAAAAACGAAAGAGGTATTAGATGGTCTATGTGATTATGCAGGGACTTTAGGAGTTCATCTGTTACGGGATGAGGTTCATGAGCTAGGCAATGCTAAAGGTGCCTTTTATCCAGGACAACAAAAAATTCTTCTGAACCCTAACAATTTACCAGGAGAACAAATTGCGACAACTATTCATGAGTTGGCGCATGCTACTCTCCATAATCCCAAATTTACCGCTTATTACAAGGAAGATGTGTCAACTCCTCGCAAGGAGCTAGAAGCTGAAATGACCAGTCATCTGGTATCGAAGCATTTTGGATTAGATACGAGTGAGGCAGCCATCGATTACATGGCTGGCTGGACAAAAAATCTAACACAGTTGGATGATAAGCAGCTGGCAGAGTCCATGAAACGGATCCATCAGACGGTCTCAAAAATGGTCAAGCATATTGAACACCACACAAAACCTTATGAACCTCCCAAAAACAGAGGACAATCGCCAAATTTTCCCAAAAGCCCAACTAAAGGGCTGAAGCCTTAACAGTCAAGGTGCTTCCTATGCGGAGCGCCTTTTCTTATTCAAGAAGATACACACTAAGTTATATAACTTAGTGAACAATAAAAAAGGTGACTTTCTCAGCTGGAAAAGATTGAGTGCAGCGACTTGTCCTCTTAGAGCAAGCTTTTTCATTATCCCTTACACTAAAGAAGTAAAACAAAGGAAGGAGAAAAAGATGCTGACAGTTATTCTGGCTGAAAAAGAAAGTCAAGCCTTAGATTATGCGGAGGCGTTAGGAAACTTCACAACAAGAAAGAAAGTGCATATTATCAAACGAACGCCCTTTCTTCTAGGTGAAGTGCATATTGTATCCGCTGAAGGCCACTTGTTTGAATATGGCCTTCCAAAAGATAATTGGGATTTAGCCAAGCTCCCCTTGGTCGATGTCTCTTTCAAGCAATATCTCAAAAAAGACCCTACCTCTAAAGAAATGTTTAAACGGATTTATGAAGAGGTGACGGCTGCGGATGAAGTGATTATAGGGACGGACGCTGACCGTGAAGGGGAGAGAATAGCTTATTCCATTTTATCTCATATTCCTGAAGGTAAAGCGAAAATTAAAAAGCGTCTCTGGGTCAATTCCATGACAACAAGAGCTCTACAGCGAGCCTTTCAGAATATGAGGGATCCTCAAGAAACCTACAGCTTCTATTTAGAAGCTGAAGCTAGAGCACAAAGTGATTGGCTGGTAGGGATGAATTTATCTCCAATGGCCACGCTAAACCTTCAGAAACAGGGAATGCTCCCTAAAGCAAAGGGAAACAGTTTATCAGTTGGCCGTGTTCAAACCCCAGTCGTTCGTCTGATCTGCGAGAATGATCTGGCCATCCGAAACTTTGTCCAACAAACCTATTGGAAACTTCAGCTTGAAGATAAAGAAAATGAGGTAATCTTTACTAATAAGGATAAATTTACCGATAGCGACGAAGTTTTGGAGCTTTCCAGGAGCCTTGCTGATGTAGCTTTCGTTTCCTCAGTTGAAGCGGAAGAGAAGGCAAAGCCTGCTCCAGCACTCTTCAATCTTTCTGATTTACAAAGCTATGCGGCTAGACGTTGGAAGTTTGAAGCAACGAAAACGGAGAGGCTGGTTGAAGGCCTGTACTTAAAAAAATACTTGTCCTATCCTCGGACAGATTGTCGGTTTATTACTGAAGATGAATTTAATTATTTAAGGCAGTATCTATCCAGCTATCAGAACACTATTCATTGCCATTTTGAGCCTGTTTTCTTAGAGCCTAGGGATTTTTATGTAGACCCTGCCAAAGTGGCTAAAAGCAGCCACTATGCCCTTATCCCAACGGAGAATATCCCTAATCTCCTAAGCCTTTCTCCAGATGAACGATTGATTTATGAGGCAGTCGTCAAACGATCTATTTTGATGTTTGCGGCTGACTGTCGGTATCAAACGACAACGGTTCAGCTGGAAAATAAGGGGCAAGTCTTTCAAACAAAAGGCAAACGAACCTTAGATCCAGGCTGGATAGAATGGAGTGATCTGCCTGTCAAGAAAGATGTAGAGTTGCCAAATTATCGGGTGGATGATTCAGTAGCTTGCCAGATAACGATTGTAGACGGTGTCACAAAGCCGCCTAAACGATTGACGGAGAGTCATCTGATTGGCCAAGTCTTTCCTAAATATGGTCTAGGAACACAAGCGACACGTGGAGCAGTTATTCAAACAATTCAATCCCGTGGTTACGTGAAAAAGGATAAGAAAACGGATCAGCTCTTTCCGACAGATAAGGGGTACTTGCTGATTAACTATCTATGGGATAATGAATTTTCCAATCCTGAAACGACAGGAGGCTGGGAACTTTTTCTCTCCCAGATTGGCGAGGGAGCGATCAATCCCCGTGATTTTGTAAATGCAATTAAAGATAAATTAACAATTCAAATTGAGCAGGCCAAAGAAGGGAGGGCTGATACATGGTGAAAACTCCATTTTTGGAAAAATACACTGATAACTTATCGGCTAAAATTGCTAAAAAAGAAGCAGATTATGAGGTTTACGGACGAGATGAGGAAATCCAGAACGTCATTACTTCTCTTCGCAGGCGCACTAAAAATAACCCAATTCTGGTTGGAGAAGCGGGCGTTGGGAAGACTGCTATTGTAGAAGGGCTTGCTTTAGCCATTTTAAGAGATCAGGTGCCAGATGATCTGAAGGGCTTAACAGTCCGCTCTTTGGAGCTCTCCAGTCTAATGAGCGATGACGATGGTGGTTTTATTCCTAAATTTAAAAATATCATTCAAGAAATGATTGCTACCAAGGGCCAAAATATTCTTTTCGTTGATGAATTTCATACCATTGTTGGGGCGGGAAGCCAAAACGGGGAGTCTCTTGACGCTGGAAATATTATCAAGCCAGCCCTAGCACGTGGGGAGTTCCAGCTAATTGGGGCTACCACATTAGACGAATTTCACGACTACGTGGAAACAGACCGAGCCTTGGAACGGCGGGTTCAAAAAGTTATGGTTGAAGAACCGACAATTCCTGAAGCGATCACAATTATTGATCAAGCTAAGGTAATCTATGAAGACTTTCATCGCATCAAAATTAGTCGAGCTGCCGTAGAAACGGCAGTCAGGCTCTCAGTTCGTTATATTACAGACCGCTTCCTGCCTGACAAGGCCTTTGATCTGATTGACGAGGCTGCCACTATTTCCTCAGCCGAAAACAAAGAGCTGGTCACTGAAAAAGAAATTGCCCAGGTCTTGAAAAATAAGACGGGGATCCCGATTACCACCATTCTAAAAGGTGATAATGAACGCCTAGCTGGCTTTAAAGAAAAGCTATTGAAACGGGTCAAAGGCCAAGATGAAGCTATTGACGCTGTGGTAGATGCTGTTACGATTGCTCAAGCAGGGCTTCAGGATGAAAATAAACCAATTTCATCTTTCCTTTTTCTTGGCCCAACAGGAGTCGGAAAAACTGAATTATCAAAAGCAGTGGCGGAGGCACTTTTTGATGATGAAGATGCCATGCTGCGCTTTGATATGTCTGAATACAAACAAAAGGAAGACGTGGCCAAACTGATTGGTAATAGAGGAACCAGGACAAAGGGCCAGCTGACTGAAGGAGTCAAACAGAAACCTTACTGTGTGCTATTGCTGGATGAAATTGAAAAGGCGGATGGTGAGGTGCTAGATCTCTTCTTGCAGGTCTTAGATGATGGCCGTCTGACAGATGCCACAGGCCGCCTTGTGAGTTTTAAAAATACGATTGTGATTATGACGACAAACGTTGGAGCGAAGAAAATCATTGATAAGGCGGAGCTGAAAGGCAACTTTAAAAATCTGACAGATCGGGAACGCCAACAGTTTGAACGCAGTATGGAAAATGTACTCCAGAGAGAGTTCCGACCTGAATATCTAAATCGTATTGAAAATAAACTGATTTTCAATCTGCTGGAAAGTGATGTTATTGAAAAAATTGCGGAGAAAAATCTATCAGAGATTGCGTTGCGGATGAAACGCCAAAATCTCACTCTATCCTATGACTCTAGCTTGATTGCTTATTTATCTGACGTGGGAACAGATGTTAGAAATGGGGCCCGTCCACTGGAACGTTTGATTAAGCGGAAAGTCTTGGCTCCTATTTCTGCTAAAAGCCTAGGCCTCAATAAAACGACTCAATCTTACAATATCCATGTTTGGGTAGAGGGCGAGGCTCCAGATGGCAGTCACCGTGTCGATCAGCGCCAACTTCATTTTGATGTGACAGAGCCCCTGGAAGTTCTCTTCAGCTGAAAAAAATACTTCTTTTACAGTGACTTGTCCCTTTACAGCGAAAACTTTCATTATCTCTTACACTAAAGATGTCAATAATTTTAAGGAGGATTTCACATGAAACAAAAATTGACAAACACTCTTCAAACCGTTAAGCAAAAAACAAAACCTTTTTTTCTGACCTTATCTCTCTTCTTGACTGGGCTGTTGGCTTCTCCTGTCTATGCAGATGATCCATTCGCAAAAACTCAAAATCTCGCTCAACAGGGAATTTCAAAGGTCCAGGGAATTGGGATTATCACCTTTGGTCTGGCTATTGTAGCGACTGGGCTTGCCTATGGTCTGGGCGGTCGCGAAATGAAGGCTGCTATCAAAAAACATTGGGTGGCTATTGCCATTGGTATTATCGCAGTAGCTGCTGGCCCAAGTATCGTGGAGTGGGGCTTTAACTTTGTGAAAAACTAAGAAAGGAGTCAGAACCTATGGCATTTAGCCCGTTTCAAAAAAACAAAAAATGCTTGATGACGGATGACTTGTTTTTAGAGCTTACCTGGGAGGAAGGTAAATCTCCTGAGGATGACAACGAGCTGCTTGGCATTATTGAAGGGTTAGATAATAGCTATCTGCCAGAAGGACAGATTTCGGTTGAAGACTCTCTTCCTTATGTGAGTTTTTTGACGGCAGAGCTACTCTTTCAGGAACTGAAAAAAGCCTATGGAGAATTTGCTTTTCAGAAGGTAGCCGTTTGTCACCTGGAAGGGAAAGAAGCTGTTTCCGAAGGAGAAGTATTTGCCAGTCCCTTTGTGATTGGCAAAACCTATCAAAATTTGCTTATCCCATTAATCCAGGCGATTATGACAGATGAAGCTTTTAGAAATTATACTCATTCAGATAAAAAGGAATACTTTGAAAATCAAGTGTATCCTATTTATAGGCAAAGCTTAGGTATTCCTGAGTCGGCCCTCCCTCTCTTTCCAGCTGAAGGTGAAGCGATGGAACCTGTAAAAAGTTCCTATTTTACAACTCCACGGGAGCCTCAAGCGATGGCTTCTTCAAAACAGGTGACACCTCAGCCCGTAAATCTGAAAAAAGTTTATTTCCTGCTGGGAGTGATAGGGGTGTTGACGGTAGGAGCTTTGAGCTTGTCAATGCTATCTATCAGCCGCCTAACCAAACAAAACGAGCAGCTTCAGTATCTTTACCAGGAGTTGAAGCAAGAACAACACTTAGTAGCTACTGAACACCAGGTAGATGTATTCAATCGCTATTTCCTGCCAAACTATTATTCAGGAAATAAGGAAGCTCTGGCCCCGTTCCTAGATGCTGGAGATGCTAAGTACACCACTCCTAAAGAGGGTACTTTGCAGTCTGTCATCTTAGAAAAAATCACGTATGATGCTGAAAAGAAAAGCTATCAAGCAACCTATGTTTTATCTGTTAAACAAGGTGAAGAAGCTTCAAATCACCGCTTGAGTTTTTCTGTCAAAGAAGATAAATCTAGTACTTACGGCTTTGTGGTCATAACAGAACCGAAAGAAACAGATTATCTCAAGCCCAAAAAATAAATGAAAGAGGAACATATCTTATGAAAAAGAAACAACTTTTAGCTAGTCTAGCCATCTCTACAATCATTTTGAGTCAGGCAGGTGCTGTATTTGCTGCTGAGAATGTCGCTCCAGTAGACAACAGTTCCAGTCCTTCAGTAACAGTTCCAGCCCCTTCAGCTGAACCAGGTACCAGTGTGACGCAGCCGACAGAAACCCCATCTTCAACGGATCAAACAAGTCCCGTTGATGGAACGACTACCCCAGGAGCTCAGCTGCCATCTGAACCGTCAAAGCCAAGTACCCCTCCAAGTACAATAACACCAAGTGACCCGAACATCCCTCCAACTTCAACGGAGAAACCAACTAAGCCAGGAGGCAACACAACATCTTCTTCTTCAGAAACGCTTCCAGCTGATGGAAAAGGTCAGACTGCTGAAGATCCTAAATCAAAAGATCCCGCGACACCTCCTAATCAGGATGCCCCTACTATTTCTGCTCAAACAGCTGCCAGCGTGGGAGCTAATCAGGTAGGAACAACTTCTCAGGTGACTGGTCAAGTTGTTTCTAACGTGTCTCTGGCTGAACCAATTTTTACGAACACGGGCTATCAAATTGTCTCTACACAAAATAGCCAAGTCGTGATTGCGGCTGCGGATGGTTCCACTCAAACGGTGGCCCCTGAAGTAGTTGGGGCTACAGTTAATTCAGATAAAACAATTTCAGTTACAGATCAAGCAGGAAAGATGACCACTCTTCCATCTACAGGTGATAAAGGAAGTCTGTTGACTGTCCTTGGAAGCTTGTTGCTGGGTGTAGGTACTTTCTTCTTGAAGAAACTCCGTGAGGCTAAAGAAGCCTAGAAAGGACAATTGCTTATGCAAACATTTATAGCTGATGGCCGTGTCTCTGATATTCCTCAAGATGCAGTTGGTAAAACTTCTAATGGGAATGTCAGCTTCAAATTTGATTTTGTGTGTGACTCCAGTCTCCTGGATGAGAACCGCAAGCCAACGCCTAGCTTCTTCCACGTTCAAATGTACGGAAAACAAGCAGAAGTGATGGCAAAAAGCCTCTCTAAAGGCTCTCCTATTTTGCTGAAGGGAGAAATTATCCAGCGGAGCTATACCAGTAAAGGCGGTCAGCGCCGCTCTTATCAGTATATTGCTCCTGCACAGTTTGACGGGATCACCTTCTTGGAAAGTAAAGATGCAGCGGTCAAGCGTCGTCAAGCTCAAGTTCCAGGAACTAATATTTTCCAGTCTGAACCAGCTCCAACTCATCAAGAAGCTGAAGGAAGTTCAGCTTACCCTATCCCCATGGATGCTGATGAACCTTTCTAAAGTTCAGTGCAGCACTTGGCTTTAAAAGCCAGGTGCTATTTTTATTGAATGGAACAAAAAATTAAATAATAAGTTGCACAAAAAGTTATATAACAACTTATTTACTAATGGGCGTTCCTTTTTCACCTGGAGAAGGGGCTTCCTCTGACTTGTCCCGTTAGAGCAGGCTTTTTCATTATCCCTTACACTAAAGGAGTAAATCAAAAAGAAAGGAGTTTTGCCTATGGCAAAACAACAGACAGAACCAATAGCAGATGATTTGATAGCTGACTCTCTTCAGGCTGAAAATTATCTGAAGCAGGGGAGAACTTGCTCTCTGGCAACTATCCAGCTGGGATTGGAAGATTGGCTTCATCATTATTTGTATCGCTACCAAAAAGCCAGTCCAGATCTACGCTTCAAAATCTTTCTTTATTCCAGTTTCTATGACAGAAAGATTGTTCATGATATAGAAAGGGGTGAAGTGAATGAATAATAATTGGTTGGAGGTGATTTATTACACCATCATCCAGCTGGTCAAAGTCAATTATTTCAACTTGCTGATTATTGTAGCTTTCTTAGGCTATCTTCTTTTCCAGGTGTTTAAATGGCAGCGACCATCAATCAGGAGAGTTTTGAAGCAACTCACAAAAGCCTATCAGAATAGAGCAACTATCAAGATAAGAATTGTCCAAAAATGGAATAAGGTCAAAGCAATTGTTACAGGGAAAGAAAAAATTAACTGGAGAGGGTTCTTGAACAGTATCTTGACTTTTATCAAGCGATTGGTGGAGGTCATCCCAGCTTTTACTTTCTTATTCTTTGGAAATTTACTTTTTCGGATAGTCTATCTTTTGCCTTTTGTTAAACAAGAGCGAAAGCGATTTGATAAAGAGATGAAGCCAATCTTGTATTTCAATAGTTACCGTAGCTTAGTCCTCATGGGGCTGGGTTTCAGTCTGATTGCTTTTATGACTACTAATTATGGAGTGACGGTTTTGCGTGCTGCTATTCGCTATCTTTATTTTGCAGTGATGGCCTTAAAAGACAATAGTCAAATGGCTGAATTTGATACGGACAGCCTCTTAATCCAAAATCTCCTGAACGTCCGAGTCTTTGTCCTAGCGCCTATTCTTACTTTTCCGCTTTTGATTGTTGGCTTGATTATTGCCTGGAAATCGGCTTGGGTTAATTTCGAGCAATATCGCAGTTACAATAACAACGAGGAAGGAGATGATCGTTTTGCGACGGTTAAGGAGGTCCACGGACAATATAAGAAAGTGCCGAACAAGACAGAAATCTTCCCAGGTGAAGGTGGTGCGCCCGTTCTTCATGAAACTAGAAAAAATTTATCAGGACTTACTCTAGGAGCCCAAATGCTTTGGCAAAATCGCAGATTTAGCCGTTATTTACTCAAATCTGAGCGAGTGTTAGGCATGCTTGCGACTCCTTCTGGGGACTACTACATCGAGGATAAGCCTATTAATTTATTGGGGATTGGGTCAACCCGTTCTGGAAAAGGAGAAAGTGCCATTACAACAACTACGGATATTAACAGCAGAGCAGCCATTCCACCCTCAATGATCCTTGGGGATCCAAAAGGAGAGCACTATCAGTCCTCGTATAAGACGATGCGCCGCCGTGGCTATGATGTCAATGTCTTGTCTTTTCAGAACATGGATTGGTCAATGTCCTATAATCCTTTGGCTTTAGCGGTTGCAGCCGCTAAAAAGGGCTACTATGAAAAAACTCAAACTCGTGTCAATGCAGTATCTGAAGCGATTTACCGTAAGACTAAGCCAGGTATGGGGAACGGAAATGCTAAATATTGGGAAGACACTTCTATCTCTCTTTTCAATGCGATTGCGATGGCTTTGATTGATCGAGCTAATGAGACTTTTAAAAATGGAGAGACTGATGCCTGGGATACTGTGACCGTTAGAAATATCGCCAAATTTTTGACGGACTTAGGATCTGAAGAAGTCTTGGTGGATGAAATGGGAGAAGTAGTTGAGAACCCGATGAAAGACCAACAGTTGACAAAAAAATCCAAAATTACGGTTTATTTCGATAATCTGAGAAGTATCAATCAACGTCAATTCTCGAAGTTTCGGGAAATGGCTGACCTCAACTTCAGGTCGTCCGATTTTGCGGCTGAAGAAACCAAGGGCAATGTTTACTCAAGCATGATGTCAGGGATTAACCTATTCTTGCAAGACAATATCGCCAAGCTCACCTCCAAAAACTCGATTGATTTGGAGTCTATCGGTTTCCCACGTCGCTTATCCGTAAAGTTTCGATCTAGTACAGCTAACGCCATCTCTAATCAATTTGCGCATCAAACGGCTAAGGTCTCCATCTCTTCAGCGGATGGTAAGGGCATCTACGTGAAGGAAGCGGCGGCTCTGGTCGATGGTGAAGGATATTTGACCTATGTTATTGAGCCTAAATTGCCAGATCAATTTCTCGTTACGATTGACTTCAACCATCCGAATAATGGCCTTGGTTTTGAAAAGGAGATTTATCGTTTCTCAGCTGAAAAGGTCTATCGCAACCAAAGCAATGTCATCTATTTGGATGAGTACACCAAGAAACCAGTTCTGGACTCTATCAAAGTAACAGTGCTTGATAAACAAGCAGGTCACTTGCTTCAGGAAGAAGATGTTGAGTTGATTTACTCTGATAATCCAACCATCATTTACCTGGTGACACCGCCTAATCGTACCGAGTACAACAGTATTGTGTCGCTCTTTCTTGACCAGCTCTTTAATGCTAATTATGAGCTGGCTTTGTCCGCTGGGAGAAAATGTGTGAACCGCATCCTTCACATTCTGGATGAGTTTACCAATATCCCTGCCATCCCTCACATGGATACAAAAATCTCCATCTGTTTGGGACAGAATATTTTATACTATTTGTGGATCCAAAACTTGGAACAGCTGACTGATAAATATGGTGAGAACACAGCTAAAACTATCAAGGATAACTGTTCGCTTCAGATTTATATCAAGTCTACGTCTGAAGATACGAACTCAACCTTTAGTAAAGCGCTTGGCTATCGCACAATTACCAAACGCCGCAGATCTAGCAATATTTTGGATGAAGCCAATCCAAATGTGGCGATTGAAAACCCACGTCAGGAATTGCTGACGCCAACCCAGCTAGCCAAACTCCAAGAGGGAGAAGCGGTCATTCTGCGTGGAGTCAAAGGACGGGATAATGTAGGCCGTAAAGTGACAACAGATCCAATCTTCTTGCACGAAAAGACCAGTCTTCCGTATCGATACATGTTCCTTCAGGAAGAATTTGACCAGTCTATGACTTTTGCGGATATTCCAGTGGAAAGTCCGCACCGCAATCTTGACCTGCAAGAAATAGCTGTAGGAGCTCAGAGGAGCTTTGATAATATCATTGACTGGCGGAGAGCACTAAGCAATCGGATTGGCTCAAACAGTGGAGAAACAGCCAAATTAGCGACTCGCTATCAAAAAGGGAAGCCGTCTCCTAACCAGCAATTCTCCTCTCCAGCTGAAATGATTGCGGCTGCAGCTGAAGAAATTCTCTATGACGGCTATCAGTATGAGGATATGGATGAATATGAGGATCTGTTTGCAGATGATGTGATGTAAGATGAGGTGCAATAAATTGTATAATAAGTTATATACCTTTTGCATAAACAAGACATATCTGCTATAATAAACTCAATAAAAGATAGGAGAAGTACTCATGAAAATGAAAAAGATATTTGGTGTTATGTTGCTAGGTTTCATGGCTGTGCTCCTTGTGGCCTGCGGCCAAAAATCTGCTGAAGATATTGTGAAAACAGAATTGAAGGATAGTTATACTGGATATTCTAAGTCTTCAAGTTATCAAGGTTTGATGTTTATTCAAGGAGGAGACGTATTAGAATTTAACAAAAAAGAGAACAGTATTACTAATTCTAATGGTGAGAAGATCTATTTTTCAGTTTTGGGAAAAAATGATATTCCTTCTGATATGAAAGGGGTTATTACCAGTTTGGAAAGTGATTTAAAAGATACAGATAATTTTACGATTATAACTGGACGTAAACCAAAACCTACTGTCAAAGATTCAGAAGGTGCATATCAAATCGCTTTATCGGATGGCGGGAAAAAGATCAGAATATTTGAGCTCAGTAGAAGCCAACGTGATTATGGTTATTATGATTTTAAAGGCCAAATTGAATAATTTTAAAAAGGTCTCAGGTGCTCTGAGGCTTTTTATTTTTACACTGAGTTGTCCTCTTAGAGCATGTTTTTTGATTATCCTTTAGACTAAAGGAAACAAAAAGAAAGTAGGTGCTTTTATTGGAATACAAAACTTTTTCTGATTTCATGAATGTAGTCGGAGATATAAACGGAGATTTGAGTGGTGAGAAAGCGGAGAAACTAGCTACATTTTATTCTTATTGGAGTAACTATTTAGAGCCAACCCCTGCTTTCATGGCTTTCTTAGCTTATTTCCCAGGAGGTATAGCTAAAGCTCTTTATCAGATTTCTGCTAGTCTTGAACATGTTTTCAATAATATGTTTAAACTGTTTGGATTATTTGGTTATTTAGGAGACACTAATACGGTTATAGGACAATTCTTTCATTGGTTTCAACTGTTAGGTACCGTTATATTCAGCTTAATTTTAGTCGTTTCGGCTATTACAGGTGTCTTTACAAAGCCCGTTAAGTATAAGGGAGTCATTACTAATTTTCTTTTGGTGACATTTGTAACGGCTGTTTTGCCTATGGCTTTAACCTCGATTGCTTCAGTAGTGGCGCAAGATGCTATGTCAGTTCAAACTGTGTCTAGTGAGGCTCCGAGTGGAAGTGAGAAATACTCTTCTTTATCTATCCAACCAATGAAAAATAATGTGGTAGATTTGAAAGTGTTGATAGATAATGATTTTTCAACTGAATTATTTCCGATGGATTCGTATGGTTATATAAAACCTATAAAGAAGGGTTCTAAGCCTGTAAATAAGATTACTGATAGTACAGATAAAAGAGATACTGCTGACTTTGCGACACGAATTGATTTTGGAGCGACATTTGGAACCACTAATACTAAATTGTTAGATGATATGGAAAAAAAGCACAAAGGGATCAAAGGTCTACTCCTCCATAAACTTGATTCCAGTCAAAACGGCGTTGAAACAATCACTGAGCATAGATTTATCAGTCAACTGAGCGCTTTCGAGTCAGTTTATCTACGCTATAAAGTAAATTGGATTGGAATGTTTATGCAATATATTATTCTGATTGTTCTATTGGTTAGTATGTCAATAAAATTTGTAAAATCAGTGTTTGACATCATTATTGAAGCGATGATTTCACCAATTCAGGGTTATTCATCCCTTTCAAACTCTAAGAAGTATAAAGAGTTACTTCGGACAATAGGAGGAGCTTTTGCTGGTATCTTCTTTGAGGTGGTTATCATGCGAGTGACGCTAGAGATCTGCCGTGACCTCCCTACCTTATCTGTTTCTGCGATTACTAAGCTGTCAGGCGGCTTTTTTGACGGCCTGAATATGTGGGAACAGTGTTTGGCTGCGGGTCTTGTTTATATCGGAGTATTCTTTGCGGCTATGCAAGGTGTGAGCATGATTGAACGCTGGCTAGGAGTCTCTACAGGTCATAGTGATACCGCCCAACAGCTTCTCGGAGCCATGATGATGGGGAATGCCTTTGCGACTGGTGCAGGCTCTCTGGCTCATGGAGCCATTGGTGCTGGTCAATTCGGTATAGATATGGCTAAGAAAGTTCCAGGTGCAGTGGCGACAGGAAGCAAAGTGATTGGCAATAGCTTAGCAGCGACTGGCGGCGGATTAAGAGGTATGGCTAATGCCGTCAAAGACCAAGGTCTTTGGAACACGGCCAAAGGCGGTGTAAGCAATGCGGTAGATTTGGCGGATGCCATGGCCAAACAGGGAGCTGGCAAGCTTAAAGAAGTGACGGATAATCTTGATCAGAAAGCCTTAAATGCTCAAAATGCAGTCTATAAGGGGCTGAAAAATGATGCCGTTGTCCCTGAACCAGGATTTAGTCGAGATGGTGACTACACTTTGAACCCTTCAGGTCAATATGGTGGAGAACCGCTCTTCTCAGATGATGCAAGTTCCCCTTCACCAAGTGGCGGAGTGACGGATCCGACGGTACCTCCAACTCCATCAGAAGAAGCATCATTTCAGGGAGTGAGTGATCCAACACCTCCTCCAAACCCTTCACCTGCGAAAAGCAACTTCCAGCAGTC
Source organism: Streptococcus sp. DTU_2020_1000888_1_SI_GRL_NUU_041A (assembly GCF_032387735.1). Taxonomy (NCBI): domain Bacteria; kingdom Bacillati; phylum Bacillota; class Bacilli; order Lactobacillales; family Streptococcaceae; genus Streptococcus; species Streptococcus sp. DTU_2020_1000888_1_SI_GRL_NUU_041A. The sequence goes on from NZ_CP135591.1 coordinate 729,001, forward strand.
TATGTCCCAGATGAACTATATGAGCCAACAGATGCAGCAGGCAGGCCAACGAATGCAAGGCCAAAGTCATATCAGAGGGGCCGAGATTGACGAAACAGAGGAGTAAGTGACTATGATTGAGCTCAAAGATAAAGTGGTGGTCATCACAGGAAGCTTGAGGCCACTGACCCGAAATGAAGCAGTAGCCTTTCTCACTGAGAGAGGAGCTACCGTTCAAGGGTATGTGTCCGCTCAAACACAAATTTTAGTAGCGGGACATAAGCAACTGGATCTCTTTAAACCTGATCGCCGCTCTAAGAAATATGAAGCCGTTTTGAAGCGAATAGAGGAAGGGCAGGAGATTACCATTCTATCTGAAGAATCCTTCTTCACTATCGTGAAAGAGTCTCAGGAGTGAGGCTCTTTTTTGCCGTTCTATTTGTCAGACAGTGTGTAATTAAATGTATAAAAAGATATATAACTTTATAGCTATTATAGATCCGTTATCTTCCAGCTGGAAAAGGGTTGCTGCGGTGACTTGTCCCCTTAGAGCACGCTTTTGAATTATCCTTTACACTAGGATTATCAATGATAAAGGAGAAGAAAATATGAATGAAAAGTACGGTGTCCCTAGGGACATCAATGCGAAAGTTAAAATCATCGGGCTGTTCATGGCAGATATTGTTTTTGTCGGCGGTTCAGCGGTTGCGGCTCTTTCTATTGGCACGAAGATATTTCCGACGAGCCAGTGGCCTCAGTTGTTGGCTTTTATCATTCTAACGCCTATCATGTGCTTGTATTTGGTTTTGCCGACCAACGGCGGGAAGAAAAACTGGCAGAGTATGTATCTTTTCTTCAGACGCCGTCGCAAACGCTATATCAGTATCAATTACCAACGATCTAAGAAAGAGGAGGAAAACCACCAATGGCACTAAAACATCACTCATCAGCCCCTCAGGAGAAACGCCCTTTGGGGCGTCAAATCCGCCAAGCTAAAGAATTTAAACAGGAATACTTTGATCTCCACTCCTGCGTCGAGCTTCTGGATACAAAAAAGATTATCAATAATCAGAAGGCCTATATTGAACTTGTGGACTTTGGCTATTTACAGTTTCTGGAAATACCAGGTAAAGACCTAGGTTCCCTTTCTTATAATGAAATCCGCCGTACCTTGGATAATTTTGAAAAATGGCTGACAGATTTTAATACGGATATTCAGGTCGAAACCACAACGCTTCCCACCAATACGGATACGCAGATTATGGATCTTAGGCATCATCTGAGCCTGGTTCGCCAAGAGAAAGCGAAGTTTCTTCCTGAAGAAAGACGGTATTTGCAGCTGAAAGACCGTGAAGAATGGTTAATCTCTCAAATCCAAACTGAGGAAAATATTCAACAGGAAATCTATAATACAGAATTTATACTTTGGCTTTTTGCTCCAACGACATCAGAACTGGATAAGTTAGTGCGTAAAGCGAAAACTTACGGGAATAATGACTTTGTTCCGCAGGAAGTGACAAAGACAAAGAAAATCCAGATTATAAAGCAATTTAACAACATGAACGAAAAAGTATAGGAGGTTCTTATGCCAGAATTATCAAAACGCCGCCAACGCCAACTGAAAGCGGATGGCTATGACTTAGTTTTTCTCAGCCAAATCCAACCCCAAGGAAATATTGATTTTGCTAGTAATGACCGCTGTTGGACGAGTGGGGACGGCTATCATACCGTATTACACATTTATCAATATCCATCTGAAGATCTTGACCAGTTTTGGTTATCCGATCTCATGCTCATCCCTGGAACACGGGCCTTTCTCTCTACTTATCGAGAAAACAACAGGGTACTTCGTCAAGAAATTACAGACTCCATTGAGGAAAAATCAACCCGTATCACAGGAAATAGTAAGTTAACGGCTAACCAACAAGAATTGGATGAAATCCAAGACTTGCAGGAGCTGAACCGTGAAATAACAAAGAAAAACATCTCTATGTTGGGAATGTATGTGAGAATCTTTGTTTCCGCTTCGACTAAGGAAGAGCTTTTCCGCAAGGTGGAGGAGATAAAAGACAAGACCTCTAACTTTAAATCAACCATCCTCTCAGGTGAACTGGACTTTGAATACCATGCTCCGTTTATACCAGCTCAGTATCAGATTGACCTTCCTAACCGTCGCCGTGGGATCCCTGTTAAGGCACATGACCTGGCAGGTGGCTATTTCTTCAATCATACCAAATTGGAAGATCAGCGAGGCGTCTATATGGGTTGGACGCCAACCCGAGGAGCCGTCAACTTTAATTTCTTAGAACGGGATGAACGTCGAACCCGTTCCTTCATGATTATCTCTGGCAACCCTAAAATGGGTCAGCGCTCCTTTCTTCTCAAACATACAGATGGCCTGTATGCCAAAGGCAATTTCATCCGAAATTTTGATGCCAATGGCACGTTTCTGGATCAGACCCGTAAACAACACGGACTGATCTTAGATCTCTCAGGTGAGGCCAATCGGATCAATATCTTTCAGGTCTTTCCGACTGTAACGAATGAAGAAGGAACGGAGGTAGACAAGAAGAAATCGTACAACCTGCATATTGAGAAGCTCAAGAATATCTTCAAATTGCTGAATGATGAAGCTACTGGCGATGACTTGACTAGCCTTGGCCAGATTTTGAACGAATTTTATATCGAGGAAGGTCTTTGGGCTCGTAATCCTACGTTGAACCCTGAAAAGCTAAAGGCAACCGAATTGGTTGCGGAGGAATACCCTATTTTGTCTGACTTTGTGATGTACGTAGAGGACTATCAAGATAAGCTTCAGAGTAAAAAGCACACCAATAAGATTGAATTGAGCTCTGTTAATCGTATCTACAATACCTTTAATGAGCTGCTGACGACCAATGCGGATATGTTTGAAGGGACAACCGAATTTCAGGATATTTCAACAGAGCAGGTCGTGACCTTTGACCTGTCGGGGCTCAAAGCCATACCAAACTTGCTGAATGCGCAGATTTTCTCAGTCTTGTCTCTTGTCTCGGCGGATATTGTCAACCACGGGAAGCGATGCAAACAGATCCTAAAGGCTTCACCTGAGAAAAGCGAGATGGATATGCCTCACTATATTGTTAATATTTCTGAAGCACAAACGCTCATAAATCCTAAGTATGAAAGTAGCGTAAAACTGCTGGCAGATATTATTGACTCCATGGGTGAGAACTTCGCTGGCGTGGTCTTGTCGGTAAATTCCCTTCGAGGCATCCTCTTTGAGTCAGGAAGTGCTACATATAAGGATCCTTACGTGACAGCTGTTCAGCGGATTTTTGGTTTGATGCAGTATCGGGTATTTGCTCAAACGGATGATACCAGCGTACCGCTTTTGGCCAATGCGCTATCGGGATCTATGAACCAATCAGAATTGGAAACTTTACCACGACTGACGAAAGGTCAGCTGTTCATGAATATTTCCAGCGTAGGAAATATTGTCTTTAACCAGCAGCTGTTAGCCCCTGAAACAGAACGCTATGGTGGACTTCAGTAATCAGAAAGGAAGAAAGAATGTCACGTAAAAACGATGGATTAGGATTTTTTGGACGTAAGAAAAAAGCATTTGATGAGTATGTGCTGATCAGAAAAACCAGAATGAAAACTGAACGGGATTATTTTGCTTCTGAAGGAGAATCAGACCCTGAACGGTTAGAGGCTCAGAAAGCTCGTGATCAGGAGTTTGTCAATAGTCTCAAGAAGGTTGCGCTTGGCTTTATTATCTTTTTAATTTTCTATGTGCTTTTAAAAACAGTTCTGGGTCTCTGGTAGAAAGAGAGGGAGTCTGTGAAGAAACTTTTTGTATGGAAAATCGGACTCACGCTAGGAGCTTTTATCATCTTGGTGATGATGCTGACAAGTATATTGGCTGGAGTATTTGGTGCCGTGTCTCGCAGTAGCTCAAAAGATTGTAGCTCTAGCTCTGATACCCAGGTTACTTCTTCAGGTGAAATCCCTTCAGGGGATGGCTCGATTGATGATTTTGTTAAGAAGCATGAAGAAGCCTATATCAACTCCTGGAAAGCAGGTGGTTTCCTACCGTCTGCTTCTATCACTCAGACGATGATAGAAAATGGTTTTAACTTCTCCAATCCAAACGGTACCTCCTTTTGGATGGCTCACAATATGGGCGGAGTTAAAACCTCTAGTAAAAGTAATTTCCCAGTCACGCTTGCGACTTATGGGGAAGATAGTGTTGACTTAAGCGGTACCAAGCCAGGTGCCAACGTCGGAGATGGAACTGGCGGAGCTTATACTTGGTTTTCCAGCTATGATGCAGGGATTGTAGGGAAGGCAGAGTTCATGGCTCACCAGACCCTCTACACAGCCGCTATCAATAATACAGATGGAAAGAGTACCTTAACTGCGATTGCGGACGGTGGCTGGGCAACAGATGGCACTTATAAGACTAAACTGCTTGCTATGTATGATACTCTGGGTACGAAGTACAAGTGGCTGGATGACAAAGCTATTGCTGCTCACGGAACTAAACCCTATAAGGGCAGTACAACGACAGCTGCTTCAGAAGCTCCCAACACTTCTTCAGCTGAGGATAGCTCCAGCGATAGCGACACTGATTGCAGCGATGATGACAGTTCAGGTGGAGTATCTGATGGGACAGGAACTGTTCCAGGGGATGCAACAGCCTGGGGCTATAGTCCTGATAATCTTCCAGCCAGTCTGAAACAATACATCATCGATCCAAAGAGTTTGGGGATGGAATATGCTTCTTCTCAAGGCTGGTATGTCACAGGCTATGGGCCTAGCTTAGATGGCCAGTGTGTAAACTTAACTATCAGCTTAGGAAATCATCTTTGGGGTCACTCTGGATCTGTCTCAGGGAACGGGAAAGACCAGGCGTCATCTTGGGCCTCTATCTTCGGAAATAGCGTCAAAACAACCCCTAAGAAGGGCGCTATCTTCTCTACTCAAAACGGAGGAGGCGGCTATGGACATACAGGTATCGTCTGCCATGTTTTTGAAGATGGTTCTATCCTGATTGTTGAACAAAACACGCCAATCAGTGGATGGGACTATTTCCAAAAGCCCTACACATGGGATTATCGGATTTGGAGTCCCGCCCAACAAAAGGCAGAGATTACCACCTTTGCTTATCCAGATAATAAGTCACCAAAATTTGGAAAATAGAAGGAAACAAGAATGAAGAAAAGGATTAAAGATAACATGGTATTTATCATTGCAATAGCTCTCTTAATCGCTTTAGCTGGTGTTGGTATCTACCGATACTTGACCAAAGAAAAATTAAAAGAGGAGCCTAAAACAGAGCAGACAGAGCCCTCAAAGAAGAAGGAAACAATTTCTCCGTCTGACGAGGAGACAGTGGATGAAAAGAACCATCGAACGGCTAAATTGAAGTTGGAACATCCCTATAGCCAAGCAGATGATGTCCAAACGCAATCAGTGGCTGCGGCTTTTGATGAGGCAGTGATGGATATTCAAAAGTCTAAAACTCTTGCTGATGCAAAAGGGACGATTGAAAATCACCTCTCCATGACCGATAACGCTATGATACAAACCTTTGCGATGGCAATTTTAGTCAATCAATACACCTATCAAAAGGCAAAACTAGAAGTCAGCACTTCAGAGAGTGACGATGTGGTTCAATTCTTGGTGGTGTTGACTAAAGAGAATGAAGAAAATTGTTATTTTATTGGAAACTTCAATACCACAGTCAATCAAATCCAATTGAAAGCCTACATTGGCGGGAATATCGGAGCGACATTTGGCTAAGTTCTGACGTAAGAATATAGATAACAAAATAAATAATTAAGTATATAATAAAATACACAATAAGTTATATAACTTATTGTGTATTTTTTGTTGACAAATCTTTTCCGTAGTCGTATAATAGAAGCATGGAACAATATCAAAAATGATGAAAAGCAAAGGAGTCTTAGATGAAGATACAAACAATAAATCTGGGAAAAGGCGGCGGTGGGAAAACCACGGATACTTTTAATGAGGGAGATTGGATGGCACGTCTAAAGGGATTGAGAGTTTGTCTAATTGACGGCGCCTGGGAATGCAATCTAACCCGCACTTTTGACGTGACCAGCGAAAAGACCATTTATGATATTTTTACGACTGGAGAGTATGAGATTGTTCAAATTTCTGAAAATCTCAGTTTAATCTGCGGAGATGAGCGTCTAACAGATGAGCAGCTGGATCTTGGCAGTCGAAATAATAAATACTTGCAACTCTTTATGTGGTTTAGTGAGCACTATGAGGAGCTGGCCGCTCAGTTTGATGTGATCCTGATTGATACCCATAATGACGAAAGTTTGGTGACGGCCAATTTTATTGCAGTTTCGGATATGGTCTTAGCAGTATCCGATGCTTCTCTCAACGGTTTTCGGGCTTGGCTGTCTCTGAAGAAATTTGTCGAGTTTATCAAGAATGAAGCAATCGAGGTCATTTCTAAAAAGAGCTATGTCACAGCGGAACCTTATCTGATTGGCAATAAAATTAAGTACGTTGGCCAAAATGTGACAGATACCTGTAAGCAGTTTTTAGAAGTTGTGGAAGAAGATCCGGCTTACCTAGGTTCTATCCAGGAGAAAGAACTGATGGCTAAAAGTTTGGTCATTGGCCAAAGCGTCTTTGAACAACGTGAAAAGATGACAGAAAGTCAAAAAGAAGCTCATCGGAAGTTTTATGATAATATGGATTATGTCTATGAAAATATATTAAGAGTATTAGAAGGAGAAACCGTATGACAGAAAATCGTTTTGCCCAGGTAAAAGAAACCTTTAAGCCCTCACCTGAGAAAGTGAGAGCAACACACCAAAAGAGCACCCGCAACTCTAAAAAGGCTGCGTCTAACTATAACAAGAAAGGCCGCTATCCTTTTTCCTTACACCATGATGTCCGCTATGACAAGCTGGAGGAGTTGGTGGAATACCATCAAGCTAAATCAGCTTCAGATTATTTAGAAAATCTGATCATTCGGGAGTGGGAAAGGATGCAGCGAAAGCTTAAAAAGTAAGGAGATAAGCTTATGATTATCCTGAATATGAAAAACTTAGTTCGACTGTTCTTCATCTTTCTGGCAGCGGTGGCTGTCTTTGTCTTTTATAAGTCCTATGGCTTAAGCATGCTGTTCTTGCTGGTTGTAGGGCTACTGGCTCTGAAGTTTGTACCAGTCTTGGTTCTTCCTATTGCCATTATTGTTATAATGGTTCATTTTACAGGGGACTTCTCCTTTATAGCAGACTCCATTGTAGCTATTTTCCTAGTCATCCCCTGCTCAATGATTGCTTATCCAGTCTTTGAACGTCTGGTGAACTCTATCCAGAAGAAAAAATAAGAAAATGAGCTTCATTCCAAAGTGAGGCTCTTTTTTATTTAAGGTCTATTAGTTGAAAAAAGAGGTAAAAATTGATTAAAATAGATTTTAATTTAACTTTCAAGGAGAGTGTTAATGACTGTTTTTGATGAAAGAGAATTAAAGGATCAATTATTTGCGCAAAATGCGAAAGATGTTTATGAGAGCATCGTTCAGTACGATGAAGAGATGGTTCCCATCATGAAAGCCAGAGGTTATACCTGTATTCACTCAATGGAGCGGACGGTTGCCTTTACTTTTGGAGAAATAACCTTCAGACGTCGCCGTTGGAAGAAAGGGGGTGAGTGGGTTGTGCCTGTCGATGAGAAGCTAGGCTTGTCTAAGAACACTCGCTTCTCCTGGGAGTTTATGTACCAGGTGGCCTGCCTCTCTACCATGATGCCTTATGATAAGGTCATCCAGGTTATTCAGTTGACTTATCATATCCGTATCACCAAGCCGATTGTTGTGAAGGCTGTCAAACTTTGCGATGAACTTCTGAAGGAGAAAGCAACTTATCGCTTTTATGGAGATGAAGAGGCTCAAGAAAAGCAGCCTGTCGATGTGATTTATATTGAAGGAGATGGGGTGATGGTGAAAGCGAGTGATCAGGAAGATCCTAGTCGAAACTATGATCTCTCTCATTTTGTCATTCACACGGGAAGCAAAAAGGTAGGAAGTAACCGCTTTGAACTTCAAGGGAAAAAAGAGTTTATCTCCTTAGATAATCGATTGACGAGAGATCAAGTGCTAGACTACCTCTATAACCACTTTGACATCAAGGAAGAAACTATCCTGATTACCAATTCGGACGGCGGTCATGGTTATACACCCTATATCTTTAAAGAGATAGCCAAAGCCCTAAAGGTAAAACGTCATGAGCACTTCTGGGACGCTTACCATGTCAACCAGAAGCTGAAGCTTGCTTTTAGGCCTTATGCAGAAGAACTCCTGGATTTAGCTTTCCAGGCGATCAAGCAGCACGACAAAGAAAAGCTGCGGACTGTCCTTGATACGACAGAGGGCTTACTGTCTACAGAAGAGGAGGAAGAAGAGTTTGAACACTTTAAAAATAAACTCCTACAAAATTTTCAATACACCAAACCAGCTAATTTAAGAGGACTTAGTTCTTCAGGAATTGGGGTTATGGAAAGCCAGCACAGAAAAGTCACCTATCGCATGAAAAAGCGTGGTATGTACTGGACGGTACTTGGCGCCCAGACCATGAGCCAAATGATTATTCTGAATTATGAGGATGGCTTGCGTGAGCTTTTCTTTGGTTGTTGGCGAGAGGAATATGAGGAAATGATAGAACTTGATGATATAACTGGAGGGACAATCAAGGTTAAACAAAATAAGGTAAAACGTTGCTATCGCTTGCCTAATTTTCGTTATCCTTCTAAACGTCGTCTTGGGAAAAAGTAAGTTATACAATAAAGTATATAATAAGTTATATAATAGTCGCTTTTTCAAAAAAGTGTTTTTTCTGCTGTTTTTTTACAGAAAACACTTGCATAGTGGGTACTTGTGTGCTATAATACTTATTAAATAAATCGAATAAAAAAAGACGAAAGGTGCGTCAACACCTTCCGCCTTACCGAGTAAGAACTCGTCCTTCTTACTCAGTCTTCATCTAATGATACAGGATAAAGTCCATTCTGTCAAGACTGAGCAAGAAAAATGTTCAGTCTTTTTTTGCACTCCTCGGTCAAAGTTCTCCTTTCATATTACAAGAAATGGGCTTTCTAAAAAATTCTACCACATACCAGTCAGGAAGTCATATTGATTTATTTATGCATTTGTGATAAGATAATGGGTATAAAAAAATTATAGAGGAGAATTTTATGTTTGCTGCATATAAAAAATTCTGGACACACTATGCTGATTTTTCAGGCCGTTCAAGTCGGTCAGACTATTGGTGGGCGTTTTTGTGTCACATGATTATCATCGTACCATTGTTTATCATTTTTTGGGCATCTGCTTTTGGAAGTATTCTTTCAGCCGCAGTTCAAGACTCAACATATGGATATGAATCAGATCCATCAGCAATCTTGGCTGGAGCAGGATTCGCTGTAATCTTTATTTTCATCTTAATTCTATATGCTCTGGCAACTTTTGTACCTAATTTGGCTATCATTGTCCGTCGTTTACGTGATGCTGGTTATCATTGGGCTTTCCTTTTCTTGTATGTTGGTCCTTTTTTACTATCATTTATTCCAGTTCTAAATATTATTGCAGGAATAGTATCTCTTCCATGTAGTATTGCTTTGATTGTTTTGCTTTGTCAAGGATCTAAGCCTGAAATGGTTGGAAATTCATATGGTCAGCAATATGGCCAGCAAAACTTCCAAGGTCAACAGTTTGGCCAACAGCCTTACAATCAAGGTTTGAACTATGAAAAACAACCACAACAAGGTGGTTTCCAAGGTCAGCAGTTTGGTCAACAGCCACAGCAAGGTGGTTTCCAAGGCCAACAGTTTGGTCAGTCACAACAACCTGTTCAAAATCAACAGTTTGGTCAACAGCCACAGCAAGGTGGTTTCCAAGGTCAGCAATTTGGTCAACAACCACAGCAACCTGTTCAAAACCAATCATTTGGTCAACAACCACAGCAACCAGTCCAAAACCAATCATTTGGTCAACAACCACAACAAGGTGATTTCCAAGGACAACAGTTTGCTCAACAACCACAGCAACCAGTCCAAAGCCAACCATTTGGCCAACAGCCACAACAACCTGTTTCTAATCAAAGCCAGGCAGTGGAGCAAGCAGAATCAGTTCAAAATCCATTTACTGCTGAAACACCTGAGCAGTCAACACCTCAGGATTTTGGAACTCAAGCACCTGTTCAAGATAATCCTTTTGTTTCATCAGTTCAAGAGGAGCAAGCTTCTACACCAGCTGAAAACAGTGTAGATGATGCAACTGAAAATCAAGAATAAACAAAGAAGAGTTGGAATTTTTCCAGCTCTTTTTGTTCTATCGCTCGTAGAAAAGTTTTAACAGAACGAGGCATTGATTGCTTTTCATAACAAAGAAAAATGAAGCCATTGACAGTTCATATTTATATAGCAGATATACTCAAAAATTAGATTTTGTTTGCAAAGAAAATAGCAGACTTTCCGACTCTTTTTTGTTACAATCAATACATGAAAAAAATTGACAAGAACTATAAAGCAGGGGAGACTTTCTGTGTTAGCTATTGAGGAAATTAAAAAAATCACGCCAAGCAATCTTCCTGCTTTGACCATTTTGGCTGGGGATGACTTGGGGCAGTTTGAGTTGTTGAAAGAGCAGTTTCTCCGCCAGATTCAGTTTCAACCGGGCGATTTGAACGCTGCTATTTTTGATATGAAAGAAGCAAACTATCAGGACGTGGAATTGGACTTGGTCAGTCTGCCTTTTTTTGCGGATGAAAAAATCGTGATTTTGGACCATTTTGCTGATTTGACAACAGCCAAGAAGCGCTATCTGACTGATGAAGAACTCAAATCTTTTGAAAATTATCTGGAAAATCCAGCAGATACGACTCGTCTGGTTATCTTTGCAGAAGGCAAATTGGATAGCAAGCGCCGTCTGGTCAAACTGCTGAAACGGGACGGAAAAATATTTGAGGCTGCAGAACTCAAGGAAGCAGATATACGAGCTTATTTCAGTAAGGAAGCGCAGGCAGAAGGATTACAATTTGCTCCGACAGCTTTCGATCAGTTGCTGCTGAAATCAGGTTTTCAGTTCAGTGAAGTCAGTAAAAATTTAGCCTTTCTGAAAGGATATAAAGAGTCTGGTCAGATTGGTTTAGAAGACATTGCCGAGGCCATTCCCAAGACTCTTCAGGACAATATTTTTGATCTGACCCAGCTGATTTTGCAGCAGAAGATTGATGAGGCCAGAAGCTTGGTACGAGATTTGACTCTTCAAGGTGAGGATGAAATCAAGCTTATTGCTATTATGCTGGGGCAGTTTCGTATCTTTACGCAGGTTAAGGTTTTAGCGGAAAATGGCAGAGCTGAGAGTCAGATTGTGTCTGATTTGTCCGACTATTTAGGCCGCAAGGTCAATCCTTATCAAGTCAAGTTTGCCTTAAAGGATGCTCGCTCACTGAGTTTAGCCTTTCTTAAAAAGACTATGGCCTGTCTAATCGAAACAGATTATCAGATTAAGTCGGGGCTGTATGATAAAGATTACCTGTTTGATTTGGCTCTGCTCAAGATTGCGACGGGTGAACTACAAGCAAAATAGTTGAAAAATTCTAATGATTGCGTTATCATTTTTATAATCATATAGAAAAAGAGGTCTTTCAAATGGCAATTATCTTACCTGATCTTCCTTACGCTTACGATGCTTTGGAGCCTTACATTGATGAAGAAACAATGCACTTGCATCATGACAAGCACCACAATACCTATGTAACGAATGTTAATGCTGCGCTTGAAAAACATCCTGAAATCGGTGAAGACTTGGAAAAATTATTGGCCGATGTGGAGTCTATCCCAGCTGATATCCGTCAGGCAGTCATCAACAACGGTGGTGGTCATCTTAACCACGCTCTTTTCTGGGAATTGATGACACCAGCAGAAACATCACCATCTGCAGAATTGGCAGCAGATATTGAAGCTACTTTTGGATCATTTGAAGACTTTAAAGCGGCTTTCACTGCAGCGGCTACAACTCGTTTTGGTTCTGGCTGGGCTTGGTTGGTTGTCAATAAAGAAGGCAAGTTGGAAGTGACCTCAACAGCAAATCAGGATACTCCTATTTCAGAAGGTAAAACTCCAATCTTAGGACTGGATGTTTGGGAACATGCTTACTATGTGAAATACCGCAATCTTCGTCCGAATTACATTCAAGCTTTCTTCTCAGTTATTAACTGGAAAAAGGTTGACCAACTTTACGCAGCTGCGAAATAAACAGGCAGTTTCAATATATAAAAAGGTGAATCGTTTAAAGATTTGCCTTTTTTAATGCTTAAAATACCTTTTTTCTGGATTTCACTTGTTATTTTCCTCATAATTTTTTATAATACAAATGCTAGGAGAAATGTTTTGAGTAAAAAAATTGTAACGATTATCGTAGCTATAGTTTCTTGTATTTGTCTGCTGGGCTTCATCTTCCTTTTTATAACCCAACGAAATAAGGCTATTGAAAAGAAAGCACAAGAGGCTGCCCAACTTGCAAAGTCTGGCGAGCAAGAACAGGAAGAAGAGAAAGTCAAGCCTGATTCCAAACTAGTTGAAGAAAAGCCGAAGCCTGTTGAGAAAAGTCCAGAGGAGAAGCAGAAGGTCATGGAGGCGGACGGCCCGACTATGGATGCTTTGGGGCTGCGATTTGACTATGCAAATTTGGATTTGACTCAGGTCATTCAGGCTTATATGACTGAAATGGGAATTGAACCCTCCCAGGTTGCATTTTCATATAAGGATTTGACGACTGGCAAGACCTTTGCAATGAATGATACCCAGCCTATGACTGCGGGATCGACCTACAAGCTCCCTCTCAATATGCTGGTAGTAGATGAGGTTGCTGCCGGCAAACTTTCTATGGACGAGCGGTTTGATATTACCAATACAAACTATGAATATAGGGGCGAGCATGATAACTATGTTGGTGCTTTCAACGGTGCTATGAGAATATCAGACATGCAGGAATATTCCTTGGTTTATTCTGAAAATACTCCAGCCTACGCTTTAGCAGAGCGTCTAGGCGGCATGGAAAAGGCCTATGATATGTTTAGTCGCTACGGTCAGTCCAAGGCTGATATTAAGACGATCAGCCGTGAGAATAATAAGACCACGACGGACTACTATATTCAGGTCCTTGAGTATTTGTCTAAAAATCAGGAAAAGTACAAGGATATCCTTTATTATATAGGCGAATCCTTCCCAGGTGAATACTATAAGCGCTATCTGCGTGACATTACCATCTATCAAAAGCCTGGATATGTTCGTGAGGCGCTCAATGTGGATGCATTAGTTATGGAAGAGAAGCCCTATATTATAGCTCTCTATACGGCTTATTTAGGTGGTAGCACCGAGGCCAGTGATGAGATCAGTGGTGTCGGAATTGAGCAAGTTGGTCAGTTAGCCTACGTCATCAATGAATGGCATCGGGTTAATATGAACTAAGAGCAATCTAGTCTAGACAGGCTAGATTTTTTGATAGCTATTTAGAAAAAAACCAAAATACCTCTTGCTTTTTTGAAAGAGAAGTGTTACAATCTATTTAGAAGATGTTCTAATTACTTCATTCTGCTCTGTTTAATTAGTCACTGAGCAATTTTTTATAAAAGCTATTTAGAAAAAATTCTAAATTTCTCTACTCAAAAAGGAGGAAAAATGAAGAAAGCAAGAAACTCAATCCTACTAACCGTAGTAGGTCTAGTGACAGGTCTATCCATTTGGCTGGCTGTTTTTTCCTGGGTGCTCTATAAAAATAAGGACGACCTGCAAAAAATATCCAATCAAAAACATTTTTAAATACAAAATAGGCAATCTAGTTTTTCTAGACTAGATTTTTTAATCCAGAGTATTTAGAAACAAATCGAAATACCTAAGAAGGATTAGATTGCTTCGTTTCGTACTCTTTATTTAGAAAATTTTCTAAATAGATAGATAAAGGAGAAAAGATGAAAAGAGGATTACTTTTATTGCTTATAGGCTTGCTCACGGTTTTATCCGTCTGCTGGGCAATCCCGTCTTGGATCGTTTTCAAAAATAGACGAAAATTGGAAGGAAAAATTAAATGTTGAAAGAAATTTTACGGAAATACCGCGCTTCTTATCTGGGTGCGACTATCTTTAGCATTGGAGCAACGATTTTTATCACTTTGTTTTCTTTGCAGCTGGGAGTTGTTGTGGACAGTGCGCAGAAGGCTCATTCTAACTTGCTTGGACAATTCTTTATCTGCCTTTTTTGCACTTGTGCTTGGTCTCTTTGCAGCTTGCTGGCTATTTGGTTCAAGAACAATCATAATAAGCAAGTCTTGGAAGAAGTCAAAACGAGGCTTTTCCGTTCTTTTTATGACAAGAATTTGCATGACAAGGCTTCCGAGCAGGAAAATAGCTATCTCAACACAACGACCAAGAATATGGATATTTACCAAGAGAATTACTTGACCCCGCGCTGTGATATTGTGGCTGCCTTTTCTTCAGTTTTTATCAGTACACTGGCTATTTTTTGGATTGAATGGCGCATGGCTCTGGGCTTTATTCTCATTTCTTTTTTGACCATGGCTGCGTCACAAATTCCAGGGATATTGATGCGCAAGGCGACAGCGAATTTCACTCAGAAAAGCAATTACTTTTTGAAGCAAGTCACCAATTTTTTGGAAGGCTTTGAGCAAATCAAACTTTTGCAAATCCAAAAAAGGGTGGTTGAGCACCTGTCTAGCAGCAACAGCGACTTTGAGCAAGCCAGAAAAAGCTATAATGCGGCTAAGGAGGGCGCTGTGACTCTGATGATGTTCTTTAGCTTTCTGTCTCAGATATTTTGTATGTCTCTGGGGATTTGGTTTGTCAGCCAAGGGTCTCTGACCATTGGGGCTTTGATTGCCAGTGTTCAGCTTTTGAACTTTGTCTTCACTCCTTTGCAGCTTTTTATCAATAACAAAAATCTCATGAGCACGGTCAAGGATATTGAGAATGATTTTGATGCTAAGTTGGCTAAGAAAGAAGCGGAGCCCGCTCAAAATCTGACCGAAACGATTGATCGGATTGATTTTGAACATCTCGGTCTGGAGTTGGGCGACAAGGCTCTCTTTCAGGATTTTTCTTATCAGTTTGCCAAGGACAAGCACTATGCTATTATCGGCGAGTCTGGTCGGGGCAAGTCGACCTTGATGAAGCTCTTGCTCAATTATTTTGATAGCAAGGACTACGCTGGTCAAATCATGGTCAATGGTCAAGCGGTCAGCCAGCTAGCAAGCGACAGTCTCTATCAGAAAATCGCCTTTATCCAAAAGAATGACTTTTTTATCGAGGGAAGTGTGGCGGACAATATCGCGCTATACAGAGATATAAATGCACCTGACCAAACTTTCTTGTACCAAAGTCTGCATTTTAATGAGGCTTTCTTGAGCAAGAAGCTGGATTTGGAGCGGCAGGAAGTTTCCTATGGTGAAAAGCAGCGGATTGATTTGGCGCGTTTCTTGGTTAAGGATTATGATGTGCTGATTTTTGATGAGCCGACCAGTAATCTTGACCCGAGCTTGGCGGCGGAAGTCATGGACTATATCTTGTCCATCAAGGACCGCATTGTTATCGTTATTACTCATAATCAAGGCAGGGCACTCTTAGACCGCTTTGATGACTGTCTGGAATTATAAAAGGAGGAAAGAAAATGAAATTAAAATGGAAAGAATTAGTGGCAAGCCTAATCGTTATTTGGCTACCGCTTATCTACGCTTTGTCAATCTATGCAGACCTATCTCAGCTAATCAGAGGGCATTTGCCCTATAGCGGTCTAGGCATGCCCAAGCAAGTCTTTATCTGGTTTCTGCCAGTTCTCTTGAGTGTAATTCAACTGATTGTTTGCTACACGACGACTATTAAAGAGATTATCGACAAGCAATTTGTCCATTTCCTTTACTGGCTGGTTCCCTTTATCAATGCCGTAGTTTATATCAGCGTTCTTCTTTATGGGCTCAATCCGGCTTTTCCGGTATTTAAGGTCAATGGGATTATGTCTGCAATCATCCTTAATGCTGTCAGCTACTTCCTCACGAGAAAAATAGTGGCAGACCAAGAGCCGGCTCCACGCGTTTTAGCTTATATCCTCGGAGGAGTTGGCTCAATCCTGTTTCTGGTCAGCCTCTTCCTCTTTTAAAATAGTAATGTGATAGGAAAGGAGAAAATCATGTTTCATATTTTTACTTTTGTTAAAATGCTTTTATTCTTTATCTTTGGCTGGATCTGGCTCCTTCTCGGTCTACTCAGTTTGCTCTTTCTTTTTCCTTTTTAAGTGAAGGAAATATAGAAAATAATGATTGGAGATCATCATGAAATCATCATTTTTGAAAAGTACTGTGGCGCTGGTAACGTGTGGCTTGCTAGCTTTTGGAGCAGCCCACGCTTACGCCGACCAGCAAAAATTGCCGTCAGGCACGTCTTACGACCAAATCGGTCAGAAGATTGAAAATTACTACCAAGAACACGAAAAAACCAGCGCAGGACTGGCAACAACGGTCTTTGACAAAGACGGCAATACTCTCTATCAAAAGAACTTCGGCTATACGGACAAGGAAAAGAAGCTAGCGGTGGATGACAAGTCGGTCTTCGAGTGGGGTTCAACCACCAAAATCACCGTCTGGGTCAGCGTCATGCAGCTTTGGGAGGAGGGCAAGATTGACCTGAAAACGGACATCAGGGAGTATCTGCCCCAAAATCTCCTAAAAAATCTCAAATACGACAAGCCCATTACCATGCTGGACCTCATGAACCACCAAGCGGGCTTTGAAGATTACCCTTTGTATATAGGCTCCGACAAGGATTTAGGAGCATTGATGAAAAAAACTCCGTCTCAGATTTATGAGCCGGGGACGGTGACATCCTATTCAAACTATGGAACAGCGCTGGCGGGCTATATCGTGGAGCGCATTAGCGGGCAATCCTTTGCCGACTATGTCCACGAGCATATTTTCCAGCCCTTGGGTATGAAACACACCGCACTCAAACCTGATTTATCAGATAATGTATTTGTACAAAAACAGCGGGAGAAGGAGAAAACTTATGATACAAATGGAGACTTACTAAAAGGCGACCAACCCTTTGTTCTTGGAGAATATCCAGCGGGGCGGGCAACAGGAACATTTGCCGACATCAAGAAATTTGCCCAAGCCCTCCTGCAAAAGGAGAAGCTCTTTAAAAGGGCAGAGACTTGGGAGAATTTTTACAGCGCTAGCCATACTTATCCGGGTACAGATATTCCCGTCAATGCTCACGGACTTTGGGTGACGGAGTTTGAAAACACCAGAACTTTTGGGCACGGGGGAAACTCACCAGGCTTTACGACCAGCCTCTTGCTTGATTTGAAGTCAGGGATTGGCTCAGTCGTTACAGTCAATCAAAGAAATGAGTTTCATTTCGCTCTTAGCATGCCTGACCTCATTTACGGTAAGAAAAAAGAAGCCTCAAAGGCAGCTCAAAAGGACTTTCAAGCTGGTTTTTACCGCGAAGCGCGTATTTATAGTGGAGGTCCCCTATCTATATTTAGGGTTTTCAAGTCGACTAGCTATCTAACTAACCCTTCTGAAAATGCGGCTATCAAAGACTATTTTGGTTTTTGGACGGCAGGAGAAAGAGGAGGGCACTATATTCTGAACCTGCCTATTTCAGATAGGACAAAGCTGCCCTTGTTGGATGTTATCAAAGATTATGGTAGTTTATTACTCGCTGGGCTTGCCGCACTGTATGTCGCCCTTTGCTATCTCAGCGGTATTTTGGCAAAATTGTATCGTTTGCTCACTAGGAAAAACAAGGGAACAGGTTCGGTTGTCTGGTCTAGTTGGCATTATCTGACTGGCTTCCTTATTCTTTGGGCTTTTCGTAATTTGTTCTCATTTTTCTCAATTATTCTCGCGAAAAATTCTTTCGATCTCGCTGGTTTGACGGGGCATTTCCAACTGTTTGCCTTGCTTGCTGTGGTCTTGCTGATTAGTGCTTTTCTTCCCTATCTGCCCTTCTTCAAAGCGAGGTTGAAGCAAGGGAATAAGTACCTCACGCTAGCAACTAGCTCCGTCGCTTTTATCATCGCTTTTAATATTTTCTATTGGTCGCTATACCAATGGTGGACTTTATAATTTTACAAATGACAGAAAGGAGCATTTTATATGCAAAACACAATTTCAACTTCAACCATTAAAAGGTTTCTAGCATGGGAGTTTGGGCTCGCTTGGCCAGGTATGCTAGTCATAGCTTACTTTTATGCGATCAATCAGAAACTTGTCGGTAACATTTTATCCGCAAGTGTGGTAATGTTCGCCCCTATGGTGGCTGCTTTTTTGGCTAAAGCTCCTGTAAAGTCTATCGGCTGGAAATTGAAGCTCGCCAGTAAATGGCGCGATTACCTAGCCTGCTGGTTAGCCATTTGTAGCATTGTACTTGGCGGCGCACTTGTCTATTTTGCTGTCTTTCCGCAGCATTTGGCTTTTGCCCTGAACCCACAAGTCGCCCTTCAAATTTTAATGATTCTTACGGTCTTAACTCTAGCCATCAGTCTTTCTGGCTTGGGCGAGGAAGTTGGCTGGCGGGGTATTCTCTATCCTTATTTGAAAGAGCGCTACGGACGGACTAAGGGGCGCATCATTGGTGGTCTCATCTGGGCTATTTGGCATTTTCCTGTCAATATGATTGGAGCAGGGACGCTGGGTGAGCGTTTCTTAAATTTAATTCCCTATTATATCATGGCTATTTCTTTTGGGATTATCCTTGATATTTACTATGTACGTAGCAAAACCATTTGGCTGCCAGCCTTTGGACATGGGGTCATTGATGCCGTTGCCATGATAACTACCGTTTTCACTGTTAGTGGGGTAGAAACGTTTAAATTCCTTGGTCCTGGTCCAACTGGACTTTTTAGCGCTCTCATTGCTCTTGTCATTGCCGTTTGGCTGACCAAGCGCGAAGAGAGAGAAAGTCAGCAGGGGATTTCTTAATCTTTTTTAGGTGATTTTTCTACCACTTACTAGCGCAATCTAACCGCTTACCAAAAAGAGCTAGATTTGGTGTACTTCTTTTGTTAGGATAAGGGTGTAGGGGAAAATACACCTTAAGGAGGTCACACATGACACATACTTATCAAAAGACAGCCCATCGCTCTAGTCTGGAAATCTTGCAAGAAGAAGCAGGGGCAAAAAATTGGTGGCTGAGCCTGCCGCTGGCTTTTCTTGCGATTGCTGCGGGAAGCCTCATCAGCGGAGCTTTGTCCCAATGGCTCTTGCTGCCGAGCATGACGGACGCCAATCGCTTACTGATAGGCATCGTTTCTTTATCCGTCTTTTTAGGTAGCAGTTTACTCATCATTCTCTTCGTCGCTAAATTTTGGGAGCGGCGCAGCCTTGCCAGTTTTGGACTTTGGAAGGAAAAATTAGGGTTCAATCTGCTGCTTGGTACAGCACTGGGTTTCTTCTTAGTCCTTCTGGCTGTGGGCTTCAATCTGCTCGGCGGACAGCTCCACATTCAAGTCGAAAAGCAGTTCAATCTAGGAATTTGGCTCTTTTTCCTGGTCAATTTCTTCTTTCAGGCGCTGGCTGAAGAGATGATTTACCGCGGCTTTGTCATGAACAAACTCCGCACCAAGCTGGACTTGCTACCGGCTGTCCTGCTCAACTCCCTGCTCTTTGCGGTTATCCACATTTTTAAAGGTGGAACGCCCGTCCTTTATATCCTCAATGTCTTTCTGACCGGGATTTTCCTTTCCCTCCTTTTTGCACTGACGGACAATCTCTGGCTGGTCATAGCGCTGCATGCGGCTAATAACATGATTTATCTAGGTGTCTTTGGAGTGATTGGGACGGGCAACAATCTCCAGCACGGTAGTTTCTTACAGACGACTTTGACCAGTCAAGCCAACAGTTTCTTAGCAGGAACGCCAAGCGAACCTCTATCAGGCGGGCTGATAGCAGTCATCGTTATGGCGCTGGCTGCTCTTCTCACCGCCTATCTAGCCAAGAAAAAGCAAGTGTTTAGCTAAGCCCTCCTTGTCTTTTATCCTCAAAAACAGTATAATGGAGAAAAGAATTTGAAAGTTCTCTAAATAGTTTTAGGAGGATTGCTGGCAGAAAATCTTGTCCGTTTGAGTAGCGCCTTGCTTACATTTGTAGGAGCCATGACTTATCTAGAGCTAGTTGCTTTGTTTGTCCTTAGCTAGAAATCAATTTTAAGAGGTATCAAAATTGGGAATTAGTGAAACCATGAAAGCCCTAGCTGATCCAGTTCGGCGGGAAATATTAGAAATATTAAAAAAAGGTCCTAAGTCGGCTGGTGAAATCGCTCAAGTCTTCGATTTGACGGGAGCGACGGTATCCTACCATTTGTCCCAGTTGAAAAAAGCGGGGCTCATCTATGAAGAACGGCAGAAAAATTACATTTACTACCATTTAGATGCCACGGTTTTTGAGGAAATTTTGGTCTGGATTGCCGCGCTAGGAGGGAAAAATAATGAAAACGAAACTGAGAAATAACCTTAGGGAATTGCTGCTGACTTTCTTGGTTATTTGGCTGCCACTTGCTTATGCCTTATGGATTTATCCTAGTTTGCCAGAGAATATTAGGATCAATTTCGTGTCGCTGATTAGCCCGACATTTGAGTATGCACCCAAATTTCTCTTTATCTGGGGTCTGCCAATCTTTATGACTTTGATACAGCTGATTGTTTATGGGGCAACGGCTTACCGAGAAATCACCAAGCCCGCTTTTGCCCGCTTCGTCCTTTGGATTGTTCCTTTGACCCATATTGCTGTCTATCTTTCGATTCTGTTCTATGCTCTTGATTCCCACTTCAACATTAATAAAATTGCAGCGATTTTTTCGGGGGTAATGTTTCTAATTTCTGGAAATTATATGCCTAAGAAAATGGTGGTGGAAGAAAAACCAGCGCCGCGTTGGCTAGCCTACCTCTTTATCCTGGTCGGATTGACAGCCGTACTAGTGGGACTCTTTCTTTTGTAAATTAAGTGAAAACAAAGTGCACAGATTGTGCGCTTTTGTTTAGTCTCATTCTGACTCTTTGTCAACTGTAGTGGGTTGATGAGAAGTTATAATCTGGAGAGGACTAAATCAGTCCTCTCCTTTTTGATGTTCAAAGCGATGATTTCTTTATGAGTTCCAGTATCTAGAACATCCAAGATTATGATGTTAGGGTCTTTTATTCCCAGTAAGTTTGTGGTAAAATTGAACTGTTCCATAAGAGTCTTTCTAATGATGGTTTTGTCGCTTTTCATTATAGGTCTTATGGGACTTTTTTTCTACAACAAATAGGCTCCATCATTCCTACAGTGGTTTTACCCACTACAGAAATTATAGCGCCGTTTTTTATTGCAGTAGAGCTTGATGATTTTTAGATTGAAGTTATTTAGAAAAAATTCGAAATAGATTTGACAGAAAGAAAGGAAAGATGTATAATCTATTTAGAAAAAAACCAAAACAGTTTAGGAGAAAAAACGATGATTTCCATTCATATCTTGATTGCTATGCTGCTGATTTTAGGGACAGTCCTTGTTCCTTTGGTTTATTTTAAAAAGACCAAGCACATTTCTCTATTAGTCTTTCTTTTAGGGGGAGTCGGTTTTTATTTATCGAGTCAAGTTCTGGAAAATATTTTGCATCGTATCGTTTTACAGCCTCAGGCTGATGGAACTATCGCTTTGCAGACGGAAAAACCTTGGCTATATGTTCTTTATGGTATTGCTGCGGCAGCTATCTTTGAAGAAACAGCCCGCTGGGTCATCTTTTACTGGCTGCAAAAGAAGCGCCCACTGACCTTTAGGGATGGTGTGGCCTATGGCTTGGGTCATGGTGCTATTGAGGCTTTGTTCGTTGGTATTGTCAGTCTCTTAAACTTTTGGGTTATAGCTCAAGTAGTAACTCAGGGGAATGCTCAGACGCTGGCTCAAATTCCTCAAGCAATTATTGACAATGTCCGTTCCATGAACGCTGGCAGCATCTATCTTTTGGCTTTTGAACGGATCTTGGCTATTCTCATTCAAATCCTTCTGACCTTCTGGGTTTGGAAAGCGGTCAAGGAGAAGGCTCCAGTGTATTTTTTAGCCGCTCTGGGACTTCACGCCCTGATTGACTTAGCGCCTGCTCTGGCTCAGGTAGGCTTTCTTCCGCCACTGGCTGTTGAGGCTCTGCTCTTAGTAGAAGTAGTGGCACTAGTCTTTCTGACCAAGAAAATTTTGAAAGTTTACCTGAAAGAAAGGTTCAATCATGGTCATCAGTCAAACGCTTAAAGCCCTAGCTGACCCAGTTCGGAGGGGAATCCTGGAAATGCTCAAGCATGGTCCGAAGTCAGCAGGAGAAATTGCTCAAGCTTTTGAGCTGACGCCTGCGACGGTATCCTACCACCTCTCTCAGCTAAAGAAAGCCGGTCTGCTCATAGAAGAAAAGCAGAAGAACTTTATATATTACAGCTTAGATGTCACTGTTTTTGA
Source organism: Streptococcus sp. DTU_2020_1000888_1_SI_GRL_NUU_041A (assembly GCF_032387735.1). NCBI lineage: Bacteria > Bacillati > Bacillota > Bacilli > Lactobacillales > Streptococcaceae > Streptococcus > Streptococcus sp. DTU_2020_1000888_1_SI_GRL_NUU_041A. The sequence continues at coordinate 751,508 of NZ_CP135591.1, forward strand.
AGAAATTCTTGTCTGGTTTCAATCTCTTGGGGGAGGAAACGAAAATGAAAAAAAATAGTTTTCAAGAATTAGGCTGGGCGCTTGGACTCATGCTCCTGCCAGTTTTCTATGCAATCTGGAACTATCAAGAATTACCAGATAGCCTAGCGATTCACTTTCACTTATCTGGGGAAGGGGACAGCTTTTTACCTAAGTTTCTGTTAATCTCTGCTTTTCCAATTGTCATGATGCTGCTAGAAGTTATGATTTATTGGTCTACTGTTGCTAAAGATATCTTAAATCCCACTTTTAAACACCTTATTCGCTGGGTCTTTCCCTTTAGCTTTGTCTTACTCTATATGGCGACTATCTATGGGGGCTTAGACGAGGACTTTGATATCCGCAAAATAGCAACTGTGATCGTTGGTGTGGTTTTTATAATAATGGGAAATTATCTGCCGAAAAAAGTCCAGGCGGATAGAAAACCCATGAATAGAAAGTGGGCACATCTTTTAGTTTTGCTAGGCTTTCTTATTTTTATAATGGCTGTTTTCTGCCTGTAAGCGGATTTATGGTATAATGGTATCAAGTATCAAATCAAAGGATTATCATGATTACCAAGGAGCATTATCAATTTATCCGGCAGCACCCTGCCTTTGTCAATCTGCCAGTGGAGCTTTTCGATAAATTAGCAGTGGAGATTCAGTATCGCAAGATTCCAAAAGGGCAAATTATCTTTTTTGCAGGAGACCGGCGTGAGCGTCTTTTCCTCTTGTCTCAAGGCTATGTGCGGATTGAGCAGTATGATTCAACAGATACATTTTCTTATATGGATTATGTCAAGAAAAACAGTGTTTTCCCCTATGGAGGTATGTTTTTTGATGAGTGCTATCATTACACAGCCAGCGCTGTCACCAATGTCGAATATTTCTCCATTCCTATTGATTTGTTTGAAGACTATTCAAAGAAGAGTGTGGATCAACTGTTGTTCATTACCAAGCGGCTATCGCAAATCTTGGAATTTCAGGAATTGAGATTGCGCAATGTCGTGGCCGCCAGTGCCAGTGAGCGTGTTATCCAGTCTCTATCACTGCTCTGTATGGATTTGTGCAAGGAGGGAGACAGCCTGCCATTTCCTATCAGTATGAAAGAGTTGGCAAAGCTAGGAGCCACGACCCGGGAAACGGTCAATCAAGTTCTGAAAAAGCTCTTGGATGAAGGTCGGATTGAATACGAACATAAAAAATTAACTTTTAAAGAGAAAGAGTATTTTATGAAATACCTTGCTAGAAGCTAATCGGTTCTGATTAGCTTCTTTTTTGTTAAATAAATTCAAAATATTCTGATATTAACCATGTACTGATTTTATTTTAAAAAATAAATATTCACAAAAATAATATAATGCATAAAATATTCAAAGAAAACGCTTTAAAGAAGAATATTATAAAAATAGAAATAGAAAAAAGCAAAGGATTTGACATTTGCAATGTAGGCTTTTTCTTGAAAGCGGTAGCATTAAATGCTAGAATAGTACATGTAAACGGGCTTAGGAAAACCTAAACCGCAAAGAAAAAGGAGGATAGTAGATGTCTACACATCCAATTCATGTTTTCTCAGAAATTGGAAAACTGAAAAAAGTTATGTTGCACCGTCCTGGCAAGGAGTTGGAAAACTTGCAGCCGGACTATTTGGAACGTCTTCTTTTTGACGATATTCCTTTCTTGGAAGATGCACAAAAAGAACATGACAACTTTGCTCAAGCGCTTCGCAATGAAGGAGTTGAGGTGCTCTATCTTGAGCAGCTGGCTGCTGAGTCACTGACTTCTCCAGAAATCCGCGAGCAATTCATCGAAGAATATCTGGAAGAGGCCAATATTCGTGGCCGTGAAACCAAGAAGGCTATTCGCGAACTGCTCCATGGTATCAAAGACAACCAAGAGTTGGTTGAAAAAACAATGGCAGGGGTTCAAAAAGTTGAATTACCAGAAATTCCTGAAGAAGCAAAAGGCTTGACTGACTTGGTAGAATCTGATTATCCATTCGCTATTGATCCGATGCCAAACCTTTACTTCACACGTGACCCGTTTGCTACGATTGGTAATGCAGTATCGCTTAACCACATGTATGCGGATACTCGTAATCGTGAAACTCTCTACGGTAAATACATCTTCAAATACCACCCAGTATATGGTGGAAAAGTAGATTTGGTATACAATCGTGAAGAAGATACACGTATCGAAGGTGGGGACGAACTGGTTCTTTCAAAAGATGTGCTGGCGGTTGGTATTTCACAACGTACAGACGCAGCTTCTATCGAAAAACTCTTGGTCAATATCTTCAAGAAAAATGTTGGCTTCAAGAAAGTTTTGGCCTTTGAATTTGCCAACAACCGTAAGTTCATGCACTTAGACACTGTCTTCACTATGGTTGACTACGACAAATTTACGATTCACCCAGAAATCGAAGGCGATCTTCGCGTTTACTCTGTAACTTATGTTGATGACAAACTTAAGATTGTTGAAGAAAAAGGTGAGTTGGCAGAAATCTTGGCAGAAAACCTTGGTGTAGAAAAAGTTCACCTGATTCGCTGTGGCGGTGGCAATATCGTAGCTGCTGCGCGTGAGCAGTGGAATGACGGTTCTAACACCTTGACCATCGCACCTGGTGTGGTAGTGGTTTATGACCGCAATACAGTTACTAACAAGATTTTGGAAGAATACGGCTTGCGTTTGATTAAGATCCGCGGAAGTGAATTGGTTCGCGGTCGTGGTGGACCACGCTGTATGTCTATGCCATTTGAACGTGAAGAAATTTAGGAATCCAGTATTTTACTGATACTCAAAGAATAGAAAGAGGAAATAATAGAATGACACATTCAGTATTCCAAGGACGTAGCTTCTTAGCAGAAAAAGATTTTAGCCGTGCTGAGTTAGAATACCTTATCGGTCTTTCAGCTCACTTGAAAGATTTGAAAAAACGCAATATTCAACACCACTATCTTGCTGGCAAGAATATCGCTCTCTTGTTTGAAAAAACATCTACTCGTACTCGTGCAGCGTTTACAACAGCAGCTATTGACCTAGGGGCACATCCAGAATACCTTGGTGCTAACGATATCCAGCTTGGTAAGAAAGAATCTACAGAAGATACTGCGAAAGTTTTGGGCCGTATGTTTGACGGGATTGAATTCCGCGGCTTCAGCCAACGTATGGTAGAAGAATTGTCAGAATTCTCAGGTGTTCCAGTATGGAATGGTCTGACTGACGAATGGCACCCAACTCAAATGTTGGCTGACTACTTGACTGTTCAAGAAAACTTTGGCCGTCTGGAAGGCTTGACATTGGTATACTGTGGTGATGGACGTAACAACGTTGCCAACAGCTTGCTGGTAACAGGAGCTATACTTGGCGTCAACGTTCACATCTTCTCACCAAAAGAACTCTTCCCAGAAAAAGAAATCGTTGAATTGGCAGAAGGTTTTGCTAAAGAAAGCGGTGCACATATCCTTATCACAGAAGATGCTGACGAAGCAGTTAAAGGTGCAGACGTACTTTACACAGACGTTTGGGTATCTATGGGTGAAGAAGATAAGTTTGCAGAACGCGTTGCCCTCCTCAAACCTTACCAAGTAAACATGGATTTGGTGAAGAAGGCTGATAACGAAAACTTGATTTTCTTGCACTGCTTGCCAGCATTCCACGATACAAATACTGTTTACGGTAAAGATGTCGCTGAAAAATTCGGTGTAGAGGAAATGGAAGTAACAGACGAAGTCTTCCGCAGCAAATATGCTCGTCATTTTGACCAAGCAGAAAACCGTATGCATACAATCAAAGCGGTTATGGCTGCAACTCTTGGAAACCTCTACATTCCAAAAGTATAATCTTACATAAGAAACCGTCTACCAACAGCTATGAGGGCTGCGACTAATAGCTTTAGTCCGGCCCTCTTTTATATGATAAGGAAAGCTCATTTTCTTATTGAAAATTAAAAAATCTACTAAAATAAATTGGAAGCGCATTCATTAGAGCGCATTTAAGGAGAATTTAATGTCAAATCGTAAAATCGTTGTAGCCTTGGGAGGAAATGCCATCCTTTCATCTGACCCATCAGCGAAAGCACAGCAGGAAGCCTTGGTGGAAACTGCTAAACACTTGGTGAAATTGATTAAAAACGGGGATGATCTTATCATTACCCATGGAAATGGTCCACAGGTAGGGAACTTGCTGCTGCAACAGTTGGCAGCAGACTCTGAAAAGAATCCTGCCTTCCCACTAGACTCTCTTGTGGCTATGACAGAAGGCAGTATCGGCTTCTGGCTGCAGAATGCTTTGCAAAATGCTCTCTTGGATGAAGGTATTGAAAAGAATGTCGCTTCTGTTGTGACGCAAGTAGTAGTTGATAAGAACGATCCAGCCTTTGTCAACCTCAGCAAGCCAATCGGTCCTTTCTACTCAGAGGAAGAAGCAAAAGCGGAAGCTGAAAAGAGCGGAGCGACTTTCAAAGAGGATGCTGGCCGCGGTTGGCGTAAGGTCGTTGCTTCACCAAAACCAGTGGATATCAAGGAAATTGAAACGATCCGTACGCTTTTGAGTCAAGGTCAAGTAGTAGTAGCTGCGGGTGGCGGTGGAATTCCTGTCGTCAAAGAAGACAATGGCCATCTTACCGGTGTTGAAGCTGTTATTGACAAGGACTTTGCTTCTCAACGCTTAGCGGAGTTAGTTGATGCAGACCTCTTCATCGTCTTGACGGGTGTGGACTATGTCTTTGTTAACTACAACAAACCAGACCAAGCTAAGCTGGAACATGTGAATGTTGCTCAGTTGGAAGAATACATCAAGCAAGAACAATTTGCACCAGGCAGCATGCTTCCAAAAGTAGAAGCAGCTATCGCCTTTGTCAATGGCCGTCCAGAAGGCAAAGCAGTTATCACATCTCTGGAAAATCTTGGCGCTCTGATTGAGTCTGAGAGCGGCACGATTATTGAAAAAGGCTAGGCATAGAACTGATTGAAAGTCGATAGCAGCTGAAATCTGTCGCTGCTGCAAGTCTTTTCCTGAAAATCTTTGATTATTTTCAAAAACACTGGCTTTTTCAATGTTAATATGGTAAAATAAAAACAAAGTAAGCGTTTTCTTGTTTACTCATACAAGGAAATGCAGGTTCATAACCTCGTTAAAAAATTTTTAGGAGGGAATACAAATGAGTAAAAAAACAAAAAAAGGGTTTAAGATGCCTTCATCTTACACCGTATTGTTGATAATCATTGCCATTATGGCAGTGCTGACTTGGATTATCCCGGCTGGGGCTTTTATAGATGGTGTGTATCAAAAACAAGCGCAAAATCCACAAGGGATTTGGGATGTCCTGATGGCACCGATTCGTGCTATGCTGGGTACGCATCCAGAAGAAGGATCCTTGATTAAGGAAACTACTGCTGCGATAGATGTTGCCTTCTTCATCCTCATGGTCGGTGGTTTCCTTGGTGTTGTCAATGAAACTGGCGCTTTGGATGTGGGAATTGCCTCTATCGTTAAGAAGTACAAGGGGCGCGAAAAGATGCTGATTGTCGTCTTGATGCCTCTCTTTGCCCTCGGTGGTACTACCTATGGTATGGGTGAGGAAACCATGGCCTTCTATCCGCTTTTGGTGCCGGTGATGATGGCGGTTGGTTTTGACAGTCTGACCGGGGTGGCTATTATCCTGCTGGGTTCGCAAATCGGATGTTTGGCTTCCACACTAAATCCATTTGCAACAGGTATCGCTTCAGCGACTGCTGGTGTTAGTACCGGTGAAGGGATTGCTCTCCGTCTCATCTTCTTGTTTGTCATGACAGCTCTCAGTACTTGGTTTGTTTATCGCTATGCAGATAAAATTCAAAAGGATCCGACCAAGTCACTGGTTTACAGCACTCGCGAAGAAGATTTGAAACACTTCAACGTTGAAACTTCTTCATCTGTTGAGTCAACACTGAGCAAAAAGCAAAGAATTGTCTTAGTATTGTTCATTTTGACATTTGTCCTTATGGTATTAAGTTTCATTCCTTGGACAGGTCTCGGTATTACTATCTTTAAGGACATCAATGCCTGGCTGACTGGTCTTCCAGTTCTTGGTAAGATTGTTGGTTCATCCACTTCTGCACTGGGTACTTGGTACTTCCCAGAAGGAGCTATGCTCTTTGCCTTCATGGGAATCTTGATTGGCGCTGTTTACGGTCTCAAGGAAGACAAGATTATCTCAGCCTTTATGAACGGTGCAGCTGACCTGCTTAGCGTAGCCCTAATCGTAGCAATCGCTCGTGGTATCCAAGTTATCATGAATGACGGTATGATTACAGATACTATCCTCAACTGGGGTAAACAAGGACTCAGCGGTCTGTCATCACAAGTATTTATCGTCTTGACCTACATTTTCTACCTGCCAATGTCCTTCCTTATCCCATCATCATCTGGTCTGGCCAGTGCAACTATGGGAATCATGGCTCCTTTGGGAGAATTTGTAAATGTCAAGGCAAGCTTGATTATCACAGCTTATCAGTCTGCTTCAGGTGTGCTGAACCTGGTTGCACCAACTTCTGGTATCGTTATGGGGGCTTTGGCACTTGGACGTATCAATATTGGTACTTGGTGGAAATTTATCGGTAAGCTGATTGTAGCTATCATTGCGATCAGTATTGGTCTCTTACTCCTAGGAACTTTCTTACCGTTCCTATAAGCTAGAAGCTGAGGTGATTCCATGAAAAATTTTATAACGGAAAAAGTTAAAGAAGATTTTCTTGAATCTTTGAAAGCAATCGTTTCTTATCCTTCAGTACTGAAGGAAGGTCAAAATGGAACACCTTTTGGACAAGCTATCCAAGATGTCCTAGAAAAAACTTTAGAAATCTGTCGGGAGCTAGGTTTTACAACCTATCTCGACCCTAAAGGTTATTACGGATATGCAGAAATCGGTCATGGAGCTCAGCTCCTGGCCGTTCTCTGTCATTTGGATGTTGTTCCATCAGGTGATGAGTCGGACTGGCAGACGCCGCCTTTTGAAGCCACTGTCAAAGATGGCTGGATTTTTGGTCGTGGGGTGCAGGACGACAAGGGACCTTCCATGGCCGCTCTTTATGCTGTAAAAGCATTGCTGGACAGTGGAGTGGAATTTAAAAAGCGGGTTCGCTTTATCTTTGGTACAGATGAGGAGACACTTTGGCGTTGTATGGGTAGATACAACCAGCTAGAAGAGCAGGCTACACTTGGCTTTGCACCAGACTCTTCTTTCCCTTTGACTTATGCTGAGAAGGGGCTTCTGCAGCTTAAGCTAGAAGGACCAGGCTCTGATACTTTAGAGCTCGAAGCTGGTCAAGCTTTTAATGTCGTTCCTGCCAAGGCTTCCTATTCAGGCAGCCTACTAGAGTCAGTCGTCACAGGGCTGGAAGATTTAGGCTATGAATATGAGCGAACGGCAGAAGAAGTAACGGTTATCGGCTTGCCTAAGCACGCCAAGGATGCTGCCCAAGGAGTCAATGCCATTATTCGCCTAGCTAAGGTCTTGCAGTCCCTGGATTCGCATCCGGCTCTTGCCTTTCTTGATCAGGCGGTTGGTGAAGATGCGACAGGCAGCCATCTCTTTGGTCCTGTGTCTGATGAACCGACGGGCTTTCTTTCCTTTAATGTTGCTGGTCTGACTTTAAGCTCTGACCGCTCTGAGATTCGGATTGACATGCGGATTCCGGTCTTGGCAGACAAGGATAAGTTGGTTGAAAAGCTGGCAGAAATAGCCAGTCAATACGGGCTGACCTATCAGGAGTTTGATTACTTGGCTCCGCTATACATACCTTTGGACAGCGAGTTGGTCAGCACTCTGATGGCAATTTATCAGGAGAAAACAGGAGACAACAGTCCAGCTATGTCTTCTGGCGGAGCGACCTTTGCTCGTACGATGCCTAACTGTGTTGCCTTCGGCGCTCTCTTTCCGGGAGCTGATCAGACAGAGCATCAGGTCAATGAACGATTGCTCTTAGCTGATCTATATCGGGCAATGGATATTTACGCAGGGGCTATTTATCGTTTGGCTACGACACCTTAAATGCTGACTTTTTGAAACTATCTTCGGTAATGCATTGCTCTAGTCAAATATGGCTTGCTGATTCACTAATGGGTTTCATTGAGGCAAAAATCGTAAATAGAAAAAGCTGAGGCAATGTTGTCTCAGCTTTTTATTTACTAAAGAAAAATGGTGGGGTGAATTCTTTGAGCTTCTCAAAGCAGTCAAGGGCACCTTGATCATCCTCACAGATAATCAGACAGACGTCATCTCCGCAGACAGTAGCAACAATCTGCGGCAGCTCTAGAGCGTCTAAGATTGCACCGAAAGACTGGGCCAGACCAGGCAGGGTTTTCATGACGACTTGATTTTGAACTGGCCGCAGCATGACCAAAGCATCCTCCATATAGAAACGAAGGCGTTTTTCCCAACGGGATGGTGCAATGCTGTTGATGATATAGTAGGAAGTATCGTTTTCACTGACCTTGACCAGATTGAGTGCTTTCATATCTCGTGAAAGAGTGGACTGGGTTACAATGACGCCGTTTGCTTCCAAATGCTCCTGAAGTTCTTGCTGGGTATGGATTTTCTTTTCCATGATTAAGGAGCGAATAAGACGGTGTCTGCTTTCAATTTTATTCATATATTTTCACCTATAGTTATTTGATAAACATAGCATCACCAAAGCTGAAGAAGCGATAGCGCTCAGCAATAGCGTGCTCATAAGCTTTAAGTGTTAAGGAACGTCCGGCAAAGGCAGAGACTAACATGACCAGAGTTGACTTGGGCAGGTGGAAGTTGGTTGAAAAAGCATCAACGACCTTCCAATCGTATCCCGGCTTGATAAAAATATTGGTCCAGCCAGAGTCAGCCTGAATCTGACCCTGAAATTTACTGCCAATTGTCTCCAAGGTGCGGATAGATGTTGTGCCGACTGCAATGACACGTCCGCCATTTGCCTTGACCTGACGGAGTGTCTGGGCAGCTTCCTCGGACAGACTGTAAAATTCGGAGTGCATCTCGTGATCATCTAAGCTGTCTACAGAAACCGGTCGGAAAGTTCCCAGTCCGACATGAAGGGTGAGATAGACCAGCTTGACTCCCTTGGCAGCAATCTGCTCCAATAGCTCTTCTGTGAAATGAAGTCCAGCAGTTGGCGCAGCAGCAGAGCCGTTTTCTTTAGCATAGACAGTCTGGTAGCGTTCGCGGTCTGCTAGTTTCTCGTGAATATAAGGCGGAAGCGGCATTTCTCCCAAACTTTCCAAGACTTCTAGGAAAATCCCTTCATAGCCAAAGCGTACGATTCGACCACCATGGTCAAGCTTCTCTACCACAGTAGCCGTTAAGCGGCCATCGCCAAAGGAAATCTGAGCACCTACTCTGAGGCGCTTGGCTGGCTTGGCTAGCACTTCCCAGTCATCTCCTTGGGTATTTTTCAGCAGCAGCAGCTCGACATGGCCTCCTGTCTCAGGTTTGATACCATAAAGGCGGGCAGGAAGGACACGTGTATTATTCATCACTAGGGCATCGCCGGGCTGGAGCTGATCAATAATCTGGTCAAAGTGCTGGTCGGAGAAGACTCCTGTTTCTTTATCGACCACTAGCAAGCGGGAAGCATCCCTTTTCTCCAAAGGTGTCTGAGCAATCAGCTCTTCGGGCAAGTCAAAATCAAAATCAGCGGTATTCATCGTATCTCCTTATATTGTTTTCATCAGCCAGAGTAGATAAGCAGCAAGTAGGAAGGGGCTAGCTGTAAGTAAGCCGCCCAAAATCAAACTTACAATCTGCCAGCCTGGTTGTTTTTTCATGAGGAAACTCAAGCTGCAGAGTAAGACTCCGACTAAAAATAAAATCAATAAAACAATCAGTAAAAACATGTCTCTATTATAACACGATTTGCTGCAAAAGGAAGCGAGCATGACTAAAAAGTATGTCTATTTTGCAGACTTTTTCTTGACAAAAATTGGTCTATACCATATAATAAAATTAAGAACAGAAGTGGAGGTAGAAAATGAAAATTATTCAAGTGGAAAACCAAGTAGAAGGTGGTAAAGTGGCTCTTGAGCTGCTCAAAGAAAAGTTGGCTCAGGGGGCAAAAACTTTAGGCTTAGCTACAGGCAGCAGCCCAGAAGGATTTTACAAGCAGATCGTTGAGAGTGACCTTGATTTTTCAGAGATGACCAGTGTCAATCTGGATGAATATGTCGGTTTGCAGGAGGACAATCCTCAATCTTATCGCTATTTCATGAACCAGCACCTCTTTAACCAAAAGCCTTTTAAAGAAAGCTTCCTGCCCAATGGCACAGCGAAAGATTTAGAAGCAGAAGTGGCGCGCTACAATCAGCTTCTAGCAGAGCATCCGGCTGATTTGCAGATTTTGGGAATCGGTACGAATGGTCATATCGGCTTTAATGAGCCGGGGACTAGTTTTGAAAGCCAGACTCACTTAGTGGATCTGACACCGTCCACCATTCAGTCCAATGCTCGATTCTTTGACAAGATGGAGGATGTTCCGACCCAGGCCATTTCCATGGGGGTTGGCAATATCCTAAATGCTAAGTCCATCATCCTCTTTGCTTACGGTTCAGCTAAGGCCAAGGCCATAGCAGGGACTGTTGGGGGTGAGGTGACGGAGGAGCTGCCAGGCAGTGCTCTCCAGAAGCATCCAGATGTTGTGATTATCGCTGATAAGGAAGCGCTTAGCCTGTTAAAACACTAAGATTTTGACGTTGTTGCTATAAAGCGGGCTTTGCCAGATAAAAGTCTCTTAATTTCCTATCTATTTTTTAGGTAGGATTTTTAGATTTATGGTTGACTTTGCGTAAAATATGATATACTAGATAGGTATAATTGTTCTTTGGAGGATCCTGTGAAGAAAAAGCTTTTGTTATTGGGAATTGTGTTCCTGACCTCTTTAGCGCCACTAGCTGCTAGGGCTGATGAATTGGTGGATATGGCTAAAAAGATGTATCCGCATGATAATGTTCAGGCGATTAATCGTCCCAAGTCTTCTCTCGTTATTGACGGTAGTACAGGTGATGTTGTCTGGGAAGATAATGTCGATGAGGTGCGTGATCCTGCTAGTATGAGTAAGCTCATGACGCTTTACTTGGTCTTTGAAGCGATTAAGGAAGGAAAAATCAGCGAAAAGACGGTCATTACAGCTACACCTCAGGATCAGGCCACCGCTAATATTTATGAAATTTCTAATAATAAAATTGTCGCTGGTGTGGACTATACCGTATCTGAGCTGATTACCATGACAATCGTGCCGTCATCCAATGCGACAACCGTCATGCTGGCCAATTATTTATCGGACAATGATCCAGATGCGTTCTTGGATCGGATGAATGCCAAGGCTCAAGAGCTAGGCATGACGAATACCAAGTGGTTCAATGCTAGCGGTGCAGCGGCGGTTTCTTTTAAGGGCTATTATAATCCTCAAAACTACGATAATTATGCCAGCAATCAGACAACAGCCCGTGATTTGGCGATTCTGGCCTATAACTTTGTCAATCACCATCCTGAGATTCTAAACTATACTAATAAAGCCAAGGTTACGGTTAAAGCCGGAACTCCTTACGAAGAAACCTTTGAAACCTATAATTACTCTCTGCCGGGTGCTAAATACGCACTCAAGGGCGTAGATGGCATGAAGACGGGTTCTAGCCCTAATGGTGCTTTCAACTATATCGCGACCATTAAGCGTGGAGATCAGCGCATGATTGCTGTGATTATGGGAGTCGGTGACTGGTCTGACCAAGACGGTGAGTATTACCGCCATCCTTTTGGTAATGCTTTGATTGAGAAGGCTTATGCGGACTATGAGTACAAAAAACTCTTATCTAAGGGTGAGCAGGAGATTGATGGACAGAAATATAAGCTGCCTGAGGATTTCTACGCTACTGTTAAAAAGGGAACCGAGCCTAAAGTCAAGGTTGAAAACAATGTTCTCAAGGCTGAAAATGGCTTGAAGACCTTGTCTAGCAAGATCTCTGATGAAATGAAAGTCGAGAAAGTTGAGAATCCAGTTGCTCAGGCTATTGAAAATGTGACTGGCAGCAAGTCGGAAAGCAAGCCTTGGTATGGTGTGTTCTTCAGCGATAAGATGTTAATTCTGTTGCCTGTTGGCATCCTGTTGATCATTCTGTACTTTGAATACCGCAGTCGCCAAAAACGCAAGGCTGCAAAGCAGGAACGTCGTAGAAATACAGATGTTGAATAAAGGGAATGTCCTCTGTCACATACGAACGGAATGACTTTCCAAACTAAAACTCAGTTCTTTTGCTGAGTTTTCTTTCTGTCTTAAGGAGATTTTCATGCAAAAAAAGTTTCATAACAGCTATCTAGCTCATTTTTTACTCTTTAATTTTTTCTTTCTAGCCTACTCTCTTTTTTCGACCCTGATATCAGTCTATATGCAGGACTTAGGCTATTCAAATGCTCAAGTATCGATGGTAGTGTCAGCTTCTTTCTTTGCTTCCATGTTGGCTCAGCCAATTTTTGGAGTTCTCAGCGATGCTTTGGGAATTAAAAAGGTCTTCCTTTTTAGCTTTCTAGCTATGATGGTTGGGGCCGTATTTTTCATGAAAGCTACTCAGCTTTGGCAGTTACTGGTCTGGTATAGTCTGGTCCTCATGCTGGTTAACGGGGTCAATCCAGTCATGGATGTTCTTGCGGCTCAAAGTCCTTATACTTATGGTAAGATTCGGATTTGGGGAACCATTGGCTATGCTTTAGGCTCTCAGCTGGCAGGATTGATCTATCAAAGAGTCGCACCGCAGGCTATTTTCCCAGTCTTTATTGGCATGATGCTTATCAGCAGCATAGGACTTTTGGGAATCCAGCCCAAGCACGACCGAGCAGCCCTAGAAAGCAGGAATACCCGCAAGCAGACAGGTCTGGGGAAGCTCTTGACCAACAAAACCTATCTCTTTTACCTGCTTTTGGTCGCCCTTTACTCTGGAGTGGGGAATACTGGTCATACCTATATCCCTGCCATGCTACAGCATAGTGGCTTAGAGGTGGATATGGCTTCGACTGTTGTTGCCCTATCAGTTCTGGTTGAAGCGCCTTTTATCTTTTATTCCTATCTCTTTATGGACAAGATTTCGATGAAGAAGCTTCTTTATATCTGTTTGGGAATCATCTTTCTCCAGTACAGCGTTTATGCCTTGGATCTAGGTTTGATTTCGAAAATCGGGATGACTCTTTTTTCCAAGCACGTGACGGGCATGGTTTTGATTATGGTGACCCTAAAAATCGTAGCCAGCTTGGTCGATGAAAAATACCTAGTTACAGCCATTGCTTTGGTCCAGACAGCCCGCAGTCTAGGAACCATTCTCATTCAAAATCTTGCGGGTCACTTTTTGGATAGTTGGGGCTACGAAGGAATGAACCTCTTTCTAGCAGCTATTATCTGCTTAGTCTGTCTCCTGGCCCTCTTTCTAAAATTGCCAGAACGAAAAGGAAACCAATTATTTGGATAATGAAAAACGAGTCGGAGAGATGTTCTCTCGACCCGTTTTTTTGTCTAGATAGTTTCTCTTTCTTTTGCGAATATTTTAGTAAATGAGAGAATTTTTTAGAGGGGACTGGGATATGTTTGTGGCGCGAAATCATAAGGGGCTTTTGTGTAATGCTCTGGAGGAGAAGATTGAGAAGGGGGCTGATTTCGTCTGCCCCGCTTGTTCAGGGGCAGTCCGTTTTAAAAAAGGAAAAGTTATGCAGCCGCACTTTGCGCATGTTTCGCTAGAGCAATGTCGTTTTTATAGGGAAAATGAAAGCGCTGAGCACCTGAACCTTAAGGCGGAGCTTTTTCGCTGGGCTGTCCAGACGGAAGAAGTTGAGGTGGAGGCTTTTTTGCCTGCACTGCAGCAAATTGCTGATTTGCTAGTTGATGATAAAAAACTGGCGCTTGAAGTCCAGTGCAGTCCTCTAAGTATAGAACGGCTGCAGGAACGGACGCTTTCTTACCGCCTGCATGGCTATCAGGTCCTCTGGCTCTTGGGGCGAAAACTTTGGCTCAAGGATGCCTTAACCCGCCTGCAGAAGGATTTTCTCTATTTTAGTAAAAATATGGGCTTTCATCTTTGGGAGCTGGATCAGCAAAAACAAGTTCTGCGTCTCAAATACCTGATTCACGAAGATCTGCATGGAAAAGTCCAGCACAAGACCAAGACCTTTCCATTTGGTCAAGGTAGGTTTTTGGATATTTTGCGTTTGCCCTTTCAAAAGCAGAAGATGAACAGCTTTCTGGCCCAGCAAGATCCACAGATATGCAATTATATACGCCGTCAGCTTTATTACCAGCAGCCTAGATGGATGCGGCTGCAGGCCCAGCTCTATCAGGCTGGCGATAATCTCCTGACTAAGTCGGCAGAGGATTTCTATCCGCAGGTTAGGCCGATACAGGCTGCCTCTTTCTGTCAGATAAGTACTGACCTGACAGACTATTATCAGCAGTTTGAGAACTATTATGCCAATCTCCAGCAAAAAAATCTGCAAATTGTTTATTCACCGGCCTTTTATGAGATGACAAGAGAAAATTGCTAAGTATCGTTAGTTTCCCATTGATGAAGCTATAAACTTTTAGCTATCCTTTCAGTTTTAGAATATTTGAGAATCCTGTATAATATAATAAAGTAATAAGTTAGACAGTTAAAAATTCTAAATCGTGCTAATTCAGCTAGCTTTAGAAAATATGAGAAGTGAAAGGTGCTATCATTAAGAAAATTTTTGTCATTTTTCTGACTATCATAACGATTAGCTCGGCTATGTTTTTAGGAGGGTGCAGTATGATAAACAGTCGGTCAGAGAAAGAAAATGAAAATAGTCAGATGATTAAACTTGTAGAAAGCAAAGAGGCTGAAAAAGCATTTTATCATTGGTTCACTTATGTTGATCCTCAAGCATTTAAAAAAGAAGGCTTTATACAAAGTTATGAAATAGATAGAAACTCAATTTCAAAAAATCCAATGAGCGGGATAGATTTCGATATTATAATAAATGGAGATTCTGATTTTATTATTAGCTGCAATATAAATAAAAATAGTGATGGAGAGATAGAAAGCACAAGTGCCACTTATTCTGATAAGTTATCTCAAGCATTGGAAAGATAGGAGTTTGGCATAGTATTAATAGATGACGAAAAATTAAATGATAAGCAACATGTGGATTTTACATTAAAAAAATATCATATTGATTCGAAAACTAAAGATGTGGTAATTAGGGAAGAGGGGAGTGAAATCTAAATTGGCACGGTCTCCCAAATTTACGACAATATTAAGGGTGAGAGAGAATGAGTTTTTGTCTTCATAACTCTTTATCCGTACTGGAGTACTTGAAACTTCTAAAAAATAGTATAACGATGATAAGATAAAACATTAATCTAAATCCATTTTCCCATTTTCGTTAGGACGTCAGTTTGAGCAAAGAAGAGAAACGAAAGGAGCCATTATGAAGAAAATTTTTGTCACTTTTCTGAGTATCATAACGATTAGTTCGGCTATGTTTTTAGGAGGGTGCAGTATGATAAACAGTCGTTCTGAAAAAGAAGAAATGATTCAGATTGCAGAGAGTAAAAAGATGAAGAGTGTTATTGAGGAAGGGCTGAAAAAGATTGACCCTCAAGCATTAACACCTGAAGGGAAAATTAAAAGTTATGAAATTAATAAGAAGTCACTAACTCAGAACCCAATGGGAGGATTAATGTTTGATTTAATCATTAATGGTGACGAAGAAGTAACACTAGGATATGTCATTGGAGAGGACGAAAATGGGAAATTTCACAGAGATGGGACTGTGTGGTCACCGAAGCTTACAAAACTAATGGATGAAGAAAATGTAAATGGCAATGAAGAATAAGGTTTTTCTAGATAACTTCCTAACAATGATTGCGCTATTATGTTCTTTGGAAAAATAGTATAATAATTAATATAAAAAATTAATCTAAATTCGCCTTCTCGTTTTTGTTAAGGAATCGATTTTATCAAAGATGAGAAGCGAAAGGAGTCATTATGAAGAAAATTTTTGTCATTTTTCTGTGTATTATCACGGTCAGTTCAGGCATTATTTTAGGAGGCTGCAGTATGCCAAGCAGTCGGTCGGAAAAAGAAGAAATGATCCAGATTGCGGAAAGTACAAAAATGAAGAAGGCGATTGAGAAAGAGTTGAGAGAACTGGATCCTAAAGCTCTGACAGCAGAAGGGAAGATTAAAACGTATAAAATTGAAAATAATAAATTAGATTTCAATCCGATGGGAGGATTAGACATCTATTTAATAATTAATGATAATAAGAAGTTTGAATTAGACATGACTTTTCAAGAAAATTCAACTACTGGCGAATACGAGACGGGTGGTTATGGCATGTCTCCGGAATTTAACGAGCTAATTAGAGGAGAAAAGTAATACGCCTCATTATAAAAAAACTATTGATGGTAGCGAATATACAGATAAACAACTTGTTGAAGCTTATTTATATGAGTATGAGGGTGTGCATGTTGGTAAAGAATATGATGTAAAAGGGAGGATTATTTAGGCACCGTCTCCCAAATTTATAAAAATATCAAGCGTGATGGAGAACGAGTTTTTGTCTTTACAACTCTTTATCCGTACTGGAGTACTTGAAACTTCTAAAAAATAGTATAAAAATGATAAGATAAAACATTAATCCAAATCCATTTTCCCATTTTCGTTAGGACATCAGTTTGAGTAAAGATAACAAGCTAAAGGAGTCATCATGAAGAAAATTTTTGTCATCTTTCTGAGTATCATCACAATTAGTTCAGCTATGTTTTTAGGAGGTTGCAGTATGCTAAACAGTCGGTCAGAAAAAGAAGAAATGATTCGGATTGCGGAGGGGAAGAAAGCGCAGAGAGCAATAGAAGAATTACTAAGACAGGAAGATCCTAAAGCATTGACAGAGGAGGGGATTATAAAAGAATATTCAATTAACAAAAATGAATTAGACTATAATCCAATGGGTGGCTTAATAGTTGAGCTTATAATAAACGATGACTCGGAATTAACAATTACCACAACATTGGTGGAAGAGTCAGATGGGAAGCTAGAACATACAGGTTATGTAATCTCTGGTGAACTCGCAAAGAAGTTGAGGGGAGAATGACATGACAAATGATAAAGCGTTTAGTGATAGGAAAAATGAACTCTTTGGAATCTAATTTTTGTTTGGTCAGGAATTAGGTTCAAAGAGTTTTTTTATTAATTAAGTCTGTCTGCCTAGCTACTATGTGATTTTGGTACTTGAGTTTTATAAAAAGTAGAATTTTGTGATAGAATAGGGGAGTCGGAGGATTTTTTTATGGCAAAACAAAGAAATGAAATTGAAGAAAAATATACCTGGGATTTGAGTACTATTTTCCCAACAGATGAAGCCTTTGAAGCGGAATTGGCGCAGGTTTCAGAAGAAGTGAAGAAAGCAGCTAGTCTGGCTGGGCATTTGCTGGATTCAGCGGATAGTCTCTTAACAACGACTGAAGTGCAACTGAACTTGATGCGTCGTATTGAAAAGCTTTATTCTTATGCTCATATGAAGAATGACCAGGATACACGTGTGGCTAAGTACCAAGAGTATCAGGCTAAAGGCATGACTCTTTACAGCGATTTTGGTCAAAGCTTTGCCTTCTACGAGCCCGAATTTATGGCGATTACAGAAGAACAGTACCAAGCTTTCCTAGCTGAGAAGCCAGCCCTGCAGCTGTACCAGCATTATTTTGACAAGCTTTTGAAAAAGAAAGCCCACATCCTGACACAGCGCGAAGAGGAGCTATTGGCCGGTGCTGGTGAAATTTTTGGGGCAGCGGGCGAAACCTTTTCTATTTTGGATAATGCAGATATCGTCTTTCCTATAGTGCATGATGAAGATGGAAATGAAGTTCAGCTCAGCCACGGTAACTATATCACCCTGGTCGAGTCTAAGAACCGAGAAGTCCGTAAGGAAGCTTACGAGGCTCTCTACAGAGTATACGAGCAGTATCAGCATACCTATGCTAAGACTCTGCAGACCAATGTCAAGGTTCACAATTACAATGCGAAAGTCCGCAAGTTTTCATCTGCCCGTGAAGCAGCCTTGTCAGCGGACTTCATTCCAGAAAGTGTTTATGACAGCTTAGTTTCAGCTGTCAATAAGCATTTGCCTCTTTTGCAGCGTTATATTGCTTTACGAGCAAAGATTTTAGGCATTTCTGATTTGAAGATGTATGATATGTACACACCTTTGTCAGAGACAGACTACAAGTTCACTTATGAGGAAGCCTTGGCTAAGTCTGAGGAAGTCCTGGCAATTCTGGGTGAGGATTATCTGAGCCGAGTGAAGACAGCTTTTTCAGAGCGCTGGATTGATGTTCATGAAAATCAAGGCAAGCGCTCAGGGGCATACTCTGGCGGTTCTTATGACACCAACGCCTTTATGTTGCTCAACTGGCAGGACACGCTGGATAATCTCTTTACCTTGGTGCACGAGACAGGCCACAGTATGCACTCCAGCTACACCCGTGAGACCCAGCCTTATGTCTATGGAGACTATTCTATCTTCCTAGCTGAGATTGCTTCGACGACCAATGAAAACATCCTGACAGAAAAGCTCTTGGAAGAAGTAGAAGATGATGCTACCCGCTTTGCTATCCTCAATCACTTCTTGGATGGCTTTAGAGGTACGGTCTTCCGTCAAACCCAGTTTGCTGAGTTTGAACATGCTATCCACAAGGCTGACCAAGAAGGTCAAGTCTTGACCGGCGAGTTTCTCAATGAGCTCTACGCTGACTTGAACGAAAAATACTATGGACTGAAAAAAGAAGACAATCCACAGATTCAGTACGAATGGGCTCGGATTCCTCATTTCTACTATGATTACTATGTTTTCCAATATTCGACAGGATTTTCAGCGGCTTCTGCCCTGGCTGAAAAGATTGTCCATGGCAGTCAGGAAGACAAGGATAAGTATCTGGACTATCTGAAAGCTGGGAACTCTGACTATCCGCTCAATGTCATCAAAAAAGCAGGTGTGGATATGGAAAAGGAAGACTACCTAAATGCTGCTTTTGCTGTCTTTGAGCGTCGCTTGGACGAATTTGAAGCCTTGGTAGAAAAGTTGGGACTGGCATAAGATGGTCGAAACTTATAATCAAAACTCTAATCCCAATATGCGCCGGCCAGTGGTCAAAGAGGAAGTCGTAGACTTTATGAGACAGCGTCTCCAGCCAGTCACTGGTGGACTCAAGGAACTAGAGGATTTTGCCAGAGCCGAAAATGTACCTGTGATTCCCCATGAGACAGTGGCTTACTTCCGCCTGCTAGTCGAAAGTTTCCAACCAAAGAAGATTTTAGAAATCGGGACGGCTATTGGATTTTCGGCTCTTTTGATGGCGGAGCATGCTCCTCAGGCTCAGATTACAACTATTGACCGCAATCCAGAGATGGTTGAGCTGGCCAAGGCTAATTTTGCTAAGTATGACAGCCGTCAGCAGATTACCCTTCTGGAAGGCGATGCGGTGGATTTACTTGAGACGTTAGAGGATTCCTACGACCTTGTCTTTATGGACTCTGCTAAGTCTAAGTATGTGGTGTTTTTGCCTCAGGTCCTCAAGCGCCTCAATCCTGGTGGGCTGATTCTCATTGATGATGTCTTTCAAGGCGGCGATGTTGCCAAGGCTTTTGAGGATATTAAGCGTGGTCAACGGGCTATTTACCGAGGATTGCATAGTCTTTTTGACGCGACTTTGGACAGTCCAGATTTAACTACGAGTCTGCTTCCCTTAGGAGATGGGCTGCTTATGATTAGAAAAAAATGACATTTATGATTTTTTCCTAATTTCCAAAAATTTTTAGTAAAATTTAAGATATCAATTCAAATTTGTGCTACAATAGAAAACATGAACTTTTAAGAATAAGGAGTCAATATAAAATGAAGAAAAAAATATTTGCAGGAGCTGTGACACTCTTGTCAGTCGCTGTATTAGCAGCATGCTCTAACTCAGAAGGCAAGGACATCGTGACCATGAAGGGAAACACGATTACTGTCAATGAGTTCTACGATCAAGTGAAAAACAATGGTGCAGCTCAGCAGGTCTTGCTGCAGATGGCTATCAAAGATATCTTTGAAGAAAAATACGGTAAAGACGTCAAAGACAAGGATGTTAAGGATGCTTTCGAAAAGTCTAAAACTGCTTACGGTACAGCTTTTGCCCAAGTCTTGGCTCAAAACGGATTGACCGAAGATGCCTACAAGGAGCAAATCCGCACCAATATGCTGGTAGAGCATGCCGTTAAGAAGGCTGCTGAAAAAGAGCTGACTGACGAAAACTACAAGGCTGCCTTTGAAAACTACACGCCAGAAGTAACGGCTCAAATCATCAAGGTTGACAGCGAAGACAAAGGTAAGGAAGTTCTCGAAAAAGCTAAAGCAGAAGGAGCAGACTTCAGCCAAATCGCTAAGGAAAACTCTACCGATGCTGCCACTAAGGAAAAAGGCGGAGAAATCAAGTTTGACTCTGGCTCTACTGATGTTCCAGATGCTGTCAAAAAAGCTGCTTTTGCTTTGGAAGAAAATGGCGTTTCAGACCTTGTGACTGTGCCAGATTCACAATACTCAGCAAGCTACTATATTGTCAAGCTGGTCAAGAAGTCAGAGAAATCTTCTAACTGGAAAGACTACAAAGATAAGCTGAAAAAAATTATCATTGCGCAAAAAGAAAAAGATACTAGCTTCATCCAAAGTGTTGTGGCGAAAGAGTTGAAAGATGCCAACATCAAGGTTAAGGACAGTGCTTTCCAATCTATCTTTGCTCAGTATATCGAAACCACAGGTTCTTCAACTTCTTCATCAAGTGCTGCCAGCAGCTCAAAGACATCTGAGTCTAGCTCAGCAGCTGAAAGCAGTTCAACAGAAGCTTCATCATCAGCCGCAGAATAAGGTTGACGAAAAGAGAATAAGCAAGTATAATAAGACTGGTGAGAATTGATTTTTCAAGTTCTTAGTTCAGAGAATTGGCGGTGCTGCGAGCCATCTGAGACGGAGAATCATGCTACTCATCTAACAAAATAGAATACGAAATGAGAATGACAAGTTCATTGAATGAAGGTGGTACCGCGGTTTTTCGCCCTTCGGACAAGGAACTTGTCTTTTATGTTGACTGTGGAGGTAATATAATGAAAACCTATCTTGTCAAACAGAAATTTCGCTTAGGCGGCGAACGCTTTGATATCAAGGACGATCGAGGAAATGTGGATTACCAAGTGGAAGGCTCTTTCTTCCAGATTCCTAAGACCTTTACTATCTATGATAGTCAGGGTCAAATCGTCAGTCAGATTACCAAGACCCTTATAACCCTCCTGCCCCAGTTTGAAATTAAACTCAGCAGCGGGCATAGCTTTTATATCCGTAAGAAATTCTCTTTTTTGCGTGATAAGTATAAATTTGATAATTTGGGTCTACGAGTTGAAGGGAACATCTGGGATTTAAACTTTCGTCTGCTGGATGACAGCAATCAAGTCGTTGCAGAGATTACCAAGGAGCTCTTCCATCTAACCTCTACTTATCAGGTGAGTATCTATGATGTGACTTATTCAGATTTGGTGATTTCCCTCTGTGTCGCTATTGATTATGTCGAAATGCTGGAAAGTTCGTCCTCATAATGCAATTATTTTAGAAAAAATTTAAGGAGAAAAATAAATGAAACAAATGTCAAGTACTCAGGTTCGTCAAATGTGGCTGGATTTTTGGGCAACTAAAGGTCATGCAGTAGAACCATCTGTCAGCTTGGTGCCGGTCAACGATCCAACCTTGCTCTGGATTAACTCTGGTGTGGCAACACTCAAGAAATACTTTGACGGAACCATTATTCCAGAGAATCCTCGGATTACCAACGCTCAAAAGGCCATCCGGACCAACGATATTGAAAATGTTGGAAAAACTGCCCGCCACCATACTATGTTTGAAATGCTGGGCAACTTCTCTATCGGTGATTATTTCCGTGATGAAGCAATCGAGTGGGCTTACGAGCTTTTGACTAGCCCTGAATGGTTTGATTTCCCCAAAGACAAGCTCTACATGACCTACTATCCAGACGACAAGGATTCTTACAACCGCTGGATTGCTATGGGCGTTGAGCCTAGTCATTTGATTCCGATTGAGGACAACTTCTGGGAAATCGGTGCGGGACCTTCTGGACCGGATACAGAGATTTTCTTTGACCGGGGTGAGGCTTTTGATCCAGAAAATATCGGAGTCCGTCTCTTAGAAGAAGATATTGAAAACGACCGTTATATCGAAATCTGGAATATCGTTTTGTCACAATTCAACGCTGACCCTGCTGTACCTCGTAGTGAGTATAAGGAATTGCCACATAAGAACATTGATACGGGCGCAGGTTTGGAGCGTTTGGTGGCTGTTATCCAAGGGGCTAAGACCAACTTCGAGACCGACCTCTTTATGCCAATCATTCGTGAAGTAGAGAAACTGTCTGGCAAGGTCTATGACCAGGATGGCGACAATATGAGTTTCAAGGTTATCGCAGACCATATCCGCTCGCTTTCCTTTGCCATTGGTGATGGGGCTCTTCCTGGAAATGAAGGCCGTGGCTATGTCCTTCGTCGTCTGCTTCGTCGTGCTTCAATGCATGGTCAAAAATTGGGTATCAATGAGCCTTTCCTTTACAAACTGGTTCCAACTGTGGGCAAGATTATGGAAAGCTACTACCCAGAAGTTCTTGAAAAGCAAGACTTTATCGAAAAGATTATCAAGAGTGAGGAAGAATCTTTTGCTCGTACTCTGCACTCTGGTCAACACTTTGCAGAAACAATTGTGGCAAATTTGAAAGCTAAGGGACAAACTGTTATTGCTGGTCAAGATGCCTTTAAACTCTACGATACTTACGGTTTTCCGCTGGAGTTGACCGAAGAAATCGCTGAAGAAGCAGGCATGACTGTGGATCGTGCTGGCTTTGAAGCGGCTATGAAAGAGCAGCAGGATCGGGCGCGTGCTTCTGTCGTTAAGGGCGGCTCAATGGGCATGCAAAATGAAACCCTGCAGGCCATCACTGTAGAGAGTGTCTTTAACTACGAAAAAGAAGAGCTGACTGCTGAACTTCTTGCTATCGTGGCGGATGATGCCGCAGTCGAGTCTGTTGAGTCAGGGACAGCTGCCCTCATCTTTGCAGAAACGCCATTCTATGCAGAAATGGGTGGTCAGGTGGCCGACCACGGTCAAATCTTTGATGGAGCAGGCAATCTGGTAGCGCAAGTTACGGATGTGCAAAAAGCACCAAATGGTCAGCCTTTGCATACTGTAGAAGTTTTGGCTCCTCTGGCTCTCGGTCAAAGCTATAAACTGGAAATTGACCACAGCCGTCGCCATCGTGTGATGAAAAATCATACGGCAACTCACCTTTTACATGCAGCCCTGCATAATGTTCTTGGTAACCATGCAACCCAAGCAGGCTCTCTGAACGAAGTAGAATTCCTGCGCTTTGACTTTACGCATTTCCAAGCGGTGACAGCAGAAGAGCTGCGCGCTATTGAGCAAGAAGTCAATGAGAAAATCTGGGAAGCCCTTGCTATCGAGACAGTAGAGACAGATATTGACAAAGCTAAGGAAATGGGTGCCATGGCGCTCTTTGGAGAAAAATATGGTAAAGAAGTTCGTGTCGTAACCATCGGCGACTACTCTGTCGAGCTTTGCGGAGGAACCCACGTAGGCAATACTTCTGAAATCGGTATTTTCAAGATTGTCAAAGAAGAGGGGATCGGATCTGGAACTCGTCGTATCTTGGCGGTCACCAGCAAGGAAGCTTTTGAAGCCTACCGTGAGGAAGAAGAGGCACTCAAGGCTATCGCAGCGACCCTCAAAGCACCGCAAATCAAGGAAGTGCCTCACAAGGTTGAAGCGCTGCAGGAGCAGCTGCGTCAACTCCAAAAAGAGAATGCAGAACTCAAGGAAAAGGCAGCAGCAGCGGCCTCTGGTGAAGTCTTCAAGAATGTTCAAGAGGCAAATGGACATAGCTTTATCGCTAGTCAGGTCTCTGTTTCTGAT
Organism: Streptococcus sp. DTU_2020_1000888_1_SI_GRL_NUU_041A; assembly: GCF_032387735.1. Classification (NCBI taxonomy): domain Bacteria; kingdom Bacillati; phylum Bacillota; class Bacilli; order Lactobacillales; family Streptococcaceae; genus Streptococcus; species Streptococcus sp. DTU_2020_1000888_1_SI_GRL_NUU_041A. The sequence goes on from NZ_CP135591.1 coordinate 775,568, forward strand.
GCAGGTGCCCTGCGTACCTTTGCGGACACATGGAAGCAGAAGGACTATTCAGATGTTCTTGTACTGGTTGCAGCAATTGGTGACAAGGTCAATGTTCTTGCAGCCAGCAAGACCAAGGACATCCATGCTGGTAATCTGATTAAGGAATTGGCGCCGATTGTAGATGGTCGAGGCGGCGGTAAGCCAGACATGGCTATGGCCGGCGGCAGCAAGCAATCAGCTATTCCAGACCTGCTAGCAGCAGTTGCTGAGAAGTTGTAATATTAGATAACAGATAGATGAAAAGGTCTGCTCTTTGGGCAGACTTTTTTCTGTGCTCTCGGCTCCCTTACTTCTCTATATGAGAAGCAAATAGGCCGCTTTAAGGCAAGAAATTATGAATTGTTTTAGAATAAATAATGATATTTTCAAAAATATTGCATAAAAATACAGAAAATACTTGACAAAGGGAAAATATGCGAGTAAAATAAAACGCATATTTATACGGAGGTGTTTTAAAAATATGCGAATTTCGATTGTAGGAATAACTGGTTATTCAGGAATGGAACTCCTCCGTATTTTGTTGCAACATCCGCAGGCAGAAGTCGTTTCCCTTCATGCCAGTCAAGATATGGAGGCTCCTGTGTCAGAGCTTTATCCTCATTTGAAGGGGATTTGCGACCTGAAAATAGAAGCTTTTGACAGTCAGGAAATAATGCGACGAGCAGATATTGTTTTCTTTGCAACGTCAAGTGGAGTGGCTAAAGATTTGTCAAAAGACTTTGTAGAAGCAGGATTTCCAGTCATTGACCTATCTGGTGATCATCGTTTGCCAGAGAATATTTATAAAAAATGGTATCAGAAAGAGCCGGCTGAAGACTATGTTCAAAAAGCGTTTATTTATGGGCTGTCTGAGTTTACAGATATCAGAGGGAAGCGATTTATTGCTAATCCCGGCTGCTATGCGACGGCTACAGAGTTGGCCTTGATTCCCTTGCTGAAGGCTCGGGCTATTGAGCTGGACTCCATTATTGTCGATGCCAAGAGCGGCTTGACTGGAGCAGGGAAAAATCCAGCTGCATCCAGCCATTTTGTTCATGTGCATGACAATTATGTGACTTACAAGCTGAATCAGCATCAGCATATTCCGGAGATTGTGCAGCAGTTGCAGCGTTTTGATGAGAAATTGCAGCAGATTCAGTTTTCAACTTCCCTTATTCCGCTCAATCGTGGCATCGTAGCGACGGTTTATAGCAAGTTAAAAGAACCTTTGACTCGGGAAGAACTGACTGCTATTTACCAGGAATGCTATCAGGATAAGCCTTTTGTCCGTATTCAGGCAGCTCTTCCGAATCTGCATCAGGTTATCGGTACTAATTATACAGATATTGGTTTTGACTATAATCCTGTGACAAATATTTTAACTGTAGTGGCTGTGCTGGATAACCTAATTAAGGGGGCTGCTGGTCAGGCGGTTCAAAATATGAATCTGATGCTGGGCTTCCCTGAAACAGATGGCCTGCTCAGTCAACCGTCCTATGTCTAGATGAGAAAGGGTTAGATATGAAGATTATTGATGGAACGATTGCCAGTCCGCTAGGCTTTTCAGCTGACGGTTTACACGCTGGCTTTAAGAAAAAGAAGTTGGATTTTGGCTGGATTGTATCTGAAGTACCAGCCAGTGTGGCAGGAGTCTATACGACCAATAAGGTCATTGCTGCTCCACTTCTAGTGACCAAAGCATCAATCCAAAAGAGCCAGAAATTGCAGGCAATAGTGGTTAATTCTGGTATTGCTAATTCCTGCACAGGACAGCAGGGACTGGACGCTGCCTATGAAATGCAGCGATTGGCTGCTCAAAAGCTGAAGATTGAGCCCGACTTGGTAGGTCTGGCTTCTACAGGAGTCATCGGTGAGCAGCTTCCAATGGATGCTCTGAAAAATGGTCTGTCACAGATTCTGGTGAGTGGTAAGGCAGAAGATTTTGCTGAGGCTATCTTGACGACAGATACTTGTACAAAGACCTGTGTAGTCACAGAAGAGTTTGGCTCAGACCTAGTGACGATGGCAGGAGTGGCTAAGGGATCGGGCATGATTCATCCGAATATGGCGACCATGCTGGCCTTTATCACCTGTGATGCCAATATTTCCAGTGCTACCTTGCAAAAGGCTCTCAGTCAGCATGTAGAGTCGACTTTCAACCAAATCACGGTGGATGGAGATACATCTACCAATGACATGGTGCTTGTCATGGCTAATGGCTGCCGACAAAATGAAGAAATTCTGCCAGATACGGAAGAATTTGAAAAGTTTTCTAAGATGCTCCGCTATCTTATGGCTGACTTAGCTAAAAAAATTGCCAAGGATGGCGAGGGAGCAACCAAGCTGATTGAAGTTAATGTGCAGCACGCTAAGGATGAACAGAGCGGGCGTATGATTGCCAAGAGTGTCGTTGGCTCTAGCTTGGTCAAAACAGCTATTTTTGGTCAAGATCCCAATTGGGGCCGAATCTTAGCAGCTATCGGCTATGCGGGAGCAGATGTCTCAGTAGACAATATTGATATTTGGATTGAGGGGATTCCAGTTATGCAGGCTTCTAGCCCTGTGGCTTTTGACCCCGAGGAGACGAGTGATGCCATGGCTGGGGAGCTGCTGACCTTGACCATTGACCTGCACGATGGGGACACTGAAGCTCAGGCCTGGGGCTGCGATTTATCCTATGATTATGTGAAAATCAACGCCCTCTATAGAACCTAAGGAGAAATGCAATGAAAGATGTGATTGTTATAAAAATTGGCGGTGTTGCTGCGCAAAAGCTGTCTGATAAGTTTATCAAGCAAATGCAAGCATGGATAGCAGCTGGTAAGAAAATCGTTGTCGTTCACGGGGGCGGTCTGGTCATTAACCAGCTTATGAAAGAGCGCCAGCTGCCTACTAGCAAGGTTAAGGGATTGCGGGTGACAGCTAAGTCTGACTTACCCATTATTGAGCAGGCCTTGCTAGGTCAAGTCGGCCGAATACTGACACAAGAACTGAACGACTCAGATATTGAAAGCCTTCAGTTGGTTTCTCATTTGGGAAAGACAGTTTCGGCGGACTTTATCGATAAAGACCTCTATGGCTATGTCGGTCAGGTGACGGCCATTCAAACTGCTTATTTAGAGCAGCTGCTAGCTGCGGACATCGTCCCAGTGCTGGCTTCGCTGGGGGAAAATGATGCTGGCGAACTCTTAAATATCAATGCAGACTATCTAGCAGCGGCAGTTGCCAGTAGCTTGCAGGTAGAGAAGCTGATCTTGATGACAGATATAGAAGGGGTTCTAGAGGACAAAAAAGTCCTGCCCCAGCTTCTGACCAGTCAGGTGTCCAAGAAGATTCAGACAGGTGTCATCAAGGGCGGCATGATTCCTAAGATTGAGAGTGCTGTTCAGACCGTGCTTTCCGGTGTCGGGCAGGTTCTGATTGGTGACAATCTTTTGACGGGCACCTTGATAGCAGAGGGGTAACGATGACTTATTTATTTGAAAACTACAAGAGGGCACCTATTGAGTTTGTTAAAGCAGAGAGTTCCTATCTGATTGACAGTGAGGGAAAGACTTATTTGGACTTTTCATCGGGGATTGGCGTAACCAATCTTGGCTTTCAACCGCAGGTCCAGCAGGCTTTGATCCAGCAGGCCGGGCGCATCTGGCACAGTCCCAATCTCTATCTTAGCTCTCTGCAAGAGCAGGTGGCTCAGGAACTGGCTGGTTCTTATGATTATTTGGCATTTTTCTGCAATAGCGGAGCGGAAGCCAATGAAGCAGCTATTAAGCTAGCCCGCAAAGCTACTGGCAAGCAAGGCATTATCACTTTTCAGCAATCCTTTCACGGTCGGACCTTTGGCGCTATGGCCGCAACAGGACAGGATAAGATTAAGGAAGGATTTGGTGATGGGGTGCCCCATTTCAGCTATGCGATTTACAATGATCTTGCCAGCGTAGAAAAGTTGGTCAATCAGGATACGGCAGCTGTCATGTTGGAATTGGTCCAAGGAGAATCAGGAGTTCGTCCAGCAGAAGCAGCTTTTGTCAAAGACTTGGCTGATTTTTGCCGACGAGAGGAGATTTTGCTGATTGTTGATGAGGTCCAGACAGGTATGGGGCGCACGGGTCAGCTTTATTCCTTTGAGTACTATGGGATTATACCGGATATTGTAACACTGGCTAAGGGTCTGGCCAATGGCCTACCCTCTGGCGCTCTATTAGGAAAATCAAGCTTGGCTCCTGCTTTTGGACCTGGCAGTCATGGTTCTACCTTTGGTGGCAATAAATTAGCCATGGCAGCCGCCTTGGAGACCTTGCATATAATGAAAGAGGCGGGCTTTATGGAAGAAGTCAGGTCTAAGAGTGCCATCTTACTGGAGCAGCTGCAGTTTGCTTTTCAGGACCATCCAAAGATTTCTGCTGTTCGAGGCCTGGGCATGATGATTGGGATTGAAACAAGTGCCAGTCTGTCAAAGATTGTTGAAGCCGCTCGTCAGAAGGGCTTGATTATCCTGACAGCCGGAGAGAATGTTATCCGTCTCCTGCCGCCTTTGACTATCAACAGGGAGGAAATTCAGCAAGGGATTGCTATTTTAAAAGAAGTATTTTCAGAATTAGATGAATAAAGGAAAAGGATTCAGTTTGAGCTGGATTCTTTTTTGTCTATGATAATAGCAAATTTGACAACTATTATTATTTTTTTGACAAATATACTTGTCAAAAAGAAAAAAATCTGTTACAATAATTTTATCCAAGGGAGAATAATAAATAAGGAGTTTATGATGCAGCTTAGAAATCGACTCAAGGAGTTGAGGGCGCGTGACGGTCTCAACCAGACAGAACTGGCTAAGCTGGCCGGTGTTTCCAGGCAGACAATCAGCCTTATAGAGAGAGGCGAATATACCCCATCGATTGTGATTGCCCTTAAGATTGCCCATATTTTCAACGAAAATGTTGAGAATGTCTTTCGGCTGGTGGAGGAAGCAGAATGAAGAACCAATTAAGATTCATTTCAACAGGAGCTAAAACAGTCCTTCAGCCTCAGCATTCTTGTATCATCTATTGTAAAAAAATAAAGGAGAAGAAGTCGTGAAAGAGCAAAAACGTATATCTACACAGAAAAGAGTTTTATATAATGTCCTTATATTTCTAGCTGGAGCTTTAATAGGTGGTCTGTCTATTTTGTTTTCTGAAACTGGTCTGCTAAAAAACATCAGTTGGTCGACTATTTTTTCTGTTCAACTGCTGCGCCAGCTAGGTAGGGCCAGCCTTATCATCCTCTATCCCTTGGTCTTTTTCTTGATTTATCGGACTCGTAAATACAATGAAGCCTATGAAAAAGAAGCAGATGAGGATAAGAATTATGAATGGTACCGGCTAACCTTTAAAAATCTGGAATATGCGACTATTGTCTTTAATATCAGCAGTGCTATCGTTCTTTTTACGATTTTAGTTGGAGTTGTTTTTATTGGAAATATTACTAATCATAAGAGCCCTCTTCAGTGGAGTTTTATAGATTATGCGATTGCCTTTCTTTATATTATTTTGCAAGTTGTCTTTTTAAAGACAGTTCAGAAGGTGCGGCACTATAAGCTATCAGCCTTTCCGACTACTGAGGAAATAAAAGAATTTGTGCTCTCTTATGATGAGTCAGAGCTGCAAGCCAATTATGAACAGTGCTATCTTATTCTCTTCAATGTAAATCAGAGACTTCTGCCAATCCTCTATATTGTTTTAGGGATAGTGGGAACTTTCACCCCCCTCAATGTCGTTTCCGGTTTTGTCGTCCTAGTGGTGATCCATATCTATATCAATCTTATGTATTATCCAATGGTAAGAAAATATTTCAAATAAGCTTATTTCCCGATGAAAGGCGGAAATTATGAAACTACTGAAAGAACTTGATTTTATCCATAATAAAAAGGTCAATCTGACTCTGAATATAACGGCTGTATTGCTGATCTTCCCTTTTCTAGCCCTCTTTACTTGGATTGCTATTCTGATGTATGGCAAGGGTAGCGAAGTTTTTCATTTTTTTGACTTACTCTACCTCCTTGTTCTAATGGTCATCCATGAGCTGATTCACGGCTTTTTCTTCAAGGTCTTGGGAGATGAAAATACCAAGGTCAAGTTTGGTTTTAAGAGCGGCATGGCCTATGCGACCAGCCCAGGGAGTCGTTACAGTCGGAAAAGGATGCTCGTCATTATCCTGGCACCTTTCTTTCTGATTAGCCTAGCCCTGACCTTAATCTATGCCTTGCATATTTTAACTGCAGCTTCTTATATCGTACTTGCTAGCTTCCATGCAGCCGGCTGTGCAGGAGATTTTTTCCTCGCTGTCGCTATTCTTCGGCAGAAGGGTGATATCGCTGTTGAGGATACGGAAGTCGGTATCAATATTTATCAAAAGGAGAATACAAAATGAACAACTTCAAATCAACTGCTTTAGGACTTGGAAAATGGATAGGCTTAATTGCTCTTAGCCTCCTTATAAATGTTGCTCCAATGCTATTCTTAAGGCTCGGGAAGAATTTACCTATTTATGCAGAAATCTTATTGGTAGCCTTGTATCTGATTTTAGTTTTCCTGATTTTTCGTAGCTTATGGCGGCGATATCAGAAGCATGTGCCTGAAGAAAAGAAAAAATTCAAACAGTCTGGCAAGGACATCGGTTTTGCTTTTCTATTCTTTTTCCTTGCCAGAGTGGCTGCTATTGTCGGTGTTTATCTCAATCTCATCCTGAGCGGCAATTCCCAGACCAGTAATGACAGCGCCATACAAGGGCTAGGGGGAATGATGTCTTCGCAGCATATCTTCTTTGCCTTGCTCTTTGTTGCAACGATTGCCTTTATCGCTCCTATCATGGAAGAACTAATTTTCCGCGGTTTTGGTACTGCCTTCTTTTTCAAGAATAATCAAAAAGTTTTGCCTGCTATTGTGACTTCTGTGGTCTTCACCCTGCCTCATATCACTCAATTGACAGAGTTTCCAATTTATTTTGCACTTGGACTGGTTCTTTATTTATCCTATGCTCGTCGGGGGAATATAAAAGATTCCATGTTGGTTCATATCCTGAACAATCTCCCTATGGCTATAATACTGCTGCTAGCTATGTTTAAGTAAATCAATCTATAAGGAATCACTATGAAATTAAAAACTTTCTTTACTAATTTTGGCCTTTATATACTTGTCCTCTTGGCCTATTTCTATATATTTTCGGCTATAGTTCTCTTCACTATGGGTTCTCTGACAGGAGGAACTTCTCAACTATTGATTTTGCCGATTTTTGTTATACTTGCCAGTCTCTATTCTTTTGCCATGTGGAAATGGTACCAGAAAGATTTGAAACTGGAAATCAAAAATACCAAGCTGACCAGTTCTATCTGGCTTCCCAGCGCCCTCTTGCTTGCTTTTATCATCTTCCAGCAGCTCGTTCCTATTGAATCTTCTGCCAATCAGAACACTGCTGTAGAGTTGATTCAGCAGCAGCCAGCCTTTGCCTTCCTATACATGGTAATCTTTGCTCCTATTCTTGAGGAGTTGCTGACACGAGGATTTTTGGCTAAGTTTCTCTTTCCCGACCAAAATAGCTTGGCGAAAATTCTGCTCTATTTAACTGTATCTGCCAGCTTTTTCTCTCTTCTGCACATGCCGGGCAATCTAGTCCAGTTTCTGGTTTACTTCATCTTGGGAGCTATCTTTGGTTTAGGCTATCTAGTTAAGAAGGACCTGCGCTACTCAATGGGGCTACATCTGCTCAATAACCTAATTGCCTTTGTTCTCATTGTCTTCTTTTAAGAGAAAAACTAAATATAAGACAGCACTTCTAAAGTTAGGCAGTAAAGTCTAACGGCAGAAGTGTTTTTCTGTGGAATGGAGTTTAAATACTAAACTGCTTTTCTGGTCTTTCGAAAGCCAGCAGTTTCAAATTCTTGTGAAAGTGTTTTCTAGATGGTATAATGAGCTATCAAATGAAAAGAGGTTTCCTTATGTCTAAAGTCCTATTAATTGTCAACCCTAGCTCGGGAGGCGAAAAAGCCAAGTCCTATGAAGACTTGGCAAGAGAAAAGCTGGCAGAATGTTTCGATGAGGTAGTGGTCAAGCATACTGAAAAAGGCGGAGACGCAGCAGCTTTTGCTAAGCAAGCCGCAGAAGACCATTATGATAGCGTCTTTGTCATGGGTGGCGATGGAACTGTCAATGAAGGAATCAGCGGTCTGGCTGAACTAGACTATCGTCCGACCTTTGGTTTCTTTCCACTTGGTACGGTCAACGACTTGGCGCGTGCTCTTGGCATTCCCCTAGACGCTGAAGAAGCCATCCAAAATCTGGATATCAACAAAGTCAAGCCGCTTGATATCGGCAAGATTAATGACCAGTACTTTATGAATGTGGTTGCCATTGGAACTATTCCTGAATCGATCAACAATGTAGATTCTGAAGACAAGACCAAATGGGGCAAGTTTGCCTACTTTATCTCTGGCTTCAAGCAGTTGATGGATACTAGTTTTTACGAATTTCACTTGAAGATTGATGGAGAAGAGCGCACGATAAAGAGCAGCACACTCTTGATTGGCTCGACCAACTCAATCGGAGGTTTTGAGAGCATTCTCCCTGAAGCCACTGTCAATGACGGCTTGCTCCACCTTTTGTACCTTAAGGATAAAAATCTCTTAGACACTTTGGTTTCTGTTCCAGATTTGATTTCAGGCAATGGCGAAGAAAGTAATAATATCGAGTATCTGACCTTTAAGGAAATCACAGTTGAGTTGGCTGATGATAAGGCAGAGCTCAGCGTCAACGTTGACGGAGATGAGGGCGACCAACTGCCAGTGACGATTCGTGTCTTGCCATCTCACTTGAATGTGTATTGCTAGTTTTTTGTGTTTAGGCTTAAAAAAGAATATGGTAGAAGGACTCCAAACTTTTAAGTTTGGGGTCCTTTAATACTTGTAATATACTAATTTTTAGATTTACATACTTTTCTCAAGTGATGGCGGACGTCAGCGACCTCCTGCAGAGTTCCATGACTAGCTATTGAGCCTAAGGTCTCAATATCTCCGCTCTACCTAACTGTTGCAACAGTTAGGTAGATTTCATCACTGAGAAAAGGAAGTAATCTTTTTAGAATTTCATTGGTAAAATCTTTCCAGTTATGCTATAATAAATCTAGAATAACATGATAACATAAGCAAAAGTTTCCTGATTTATTTGGGAGGGGAATTGACGATGCAAGAAAAAGAATTTGGACAGCATTTGAAACAGCTTCGATTAAATAGGGGCTGGACCAAGGAGCAATTGTGTGGTGATGAGTCAAAGCTTTCTATACGGCAGTTAACGCGTTTGGAGTCCGGCGTTTCCCAGCCGACTCTCTCTACTTTAGAATATCTTGCTTCCTGTCTAGAGGTCGATTTGGCAACCTTGACAGGAAGTAAAAAAGAAAATGCAGCTCTACCTGCTGATTACCAGCGATTGAAGTATAAGCTGATTCGCACGACCACTTATGGCAACACTGAAGTCTTGTCCGAATTGGAGCATATCATAGATGAAATTTTTGAAGTTTATTATGATGATTTGCCAGAAGCTGAGCAGAATGTAATGGATATCTTGCAATCAAAGATTTATACTTATACTTCTGAGAAATTCCAGAAGTATGGAATGACTCTCTTTTCCCAGCATTTGGATGATTTGCAAAGTAAAAAGCATTATGACGTGAATGACTTACTCTACATCCAGCTCTATCAGATCTATGTGGGAGATGAAGAGGAGATTCGGTCAGCTAAGTTTGATAAGGAATTATATACAAGAATCGCTCGGCGATTACTGCAGTCAGTTGACTATATTCCAAATGAATATCTCTTTCTCATGCGAGATGCTCTACTAACAATCCCAGGTATTGAGTGCGAGCGAAAAGAGTTCATTTATACAAAAGATACACTCAACAAACTTAATATAATCATGGAATTGACAGAGGACTATCAAAAGAAACCGCTGATAAGAATGTTAGAGGGAGAATATGAGCTTTTCGTACACAAGGACGAGAAAAAGGCTCAACAATACTACGAAGAGGGACTGACGCTGGCGAAATTGTTAGGTCATACTTTTCTATCTAAAAAAATGTCTGAGGAGTGGAATAAAGAACTTCAGATCTATCATCAAGGCTAACAGGACATCTATGTCCTGTTTTGGCAAAATCTTTCGTGTTATAATTAGGCAAACCTAAAGGAGGTCCTTTTATGAAAAATGCAAAATTAATGTTTCTTGCGACTGCGCTCGTTTCTTCTATTATCTTGCTTGGTGCTTGCAGTAAACAGCAGGAGAAGCAAACATCTCAAAATAGCAGCTCTAGCCAAACAGTTCAAACTTCTAAATCAGATTCTAAGTCTGAAGCGAAAGCTGTTCAATCAGCTAGCCAAGATGAAACTAATGTAGCGTCAGTATCTTCTGAAGCTCAGCCTAAAAATGAAACAAAGTCTGACACGAAAGCCCCAGCTACTCCAGCAACGAGTATTGACGTCAATGCTTTGGCAGCAGGAGATTTTTCGACTGTAGCCGGTACTTGGCAAAATGATTTGGGGGATGTGATAGTATTGAATAATCAAGGGGTTGTTTCTCATACTCTGAATGGAAAAGAATCCAGTGATTATACTTTACTAAAAGGTCAAGTAAGCGATGGTAGTTATGTATCTACTCTTGCTTATACTGCTGGTAGTAGCAGCGCAACCTTTTTAGTGATTCCTGAAGGAGCTGTTTTGCCTGATATTGGAAACGAAAATCCTAAAGCACAGATTCGAGTTGGACAAGATGCTATCACTGCTTCCCAGCATCCGTATTATCGAGTAGCTGATTAACTAATTTTATTTGATTATTATATGTTTGAAACTTAGAGGAGGTTCCCTTTATGAAAAATGCGAAATTTCTGCTTACTAGTACAACACTTGTTGCGTCCGTTTTCTTGCTTATTTCTTGTGGTAAACAGCAAGAGAAGCAAACATCTCAAAGTAGCAGCTCTAGCCAAACAGTTCAAACTTCTAAATCGGATGTCAAGTCTGAATCAAAAGCTATTCAATCAGCTAGCCAAGATGAAACTGATGTAGCGTCAGCATCTTCTGAAGCTCAGCCTAAAAACGAAACAAAGTCTGACACGAAAGCCCCAGCTACTCCAGCAGAAGGTATCGACGTCAATGCTTTGGCAGCAGGAGATTTTTCTACTGTGGCTGGCACTTGGCAAAATGATTTAGGAGATCAATTTGTTATTGATGTCAATGGTTCAACAGTGCTCAAACGAAGTTCAGGTGAAGTGATTGACAATAATACCTTTTACAATGGTAGAGTTGATAATAATAAATATGTCGTATCTTTTGGGTACTATAGCTCTGGTAGCAGTGATCCCTTGTTCTTTATTCCAGAAGGTGCTGCATTGCCCTTGACAGGTAATCCTGCTCCAAAAGAACAATTGCAACTAGGCAGCGATGCTATCACTGCTTCACAGCATCCGTATTATCGCGTATCTAATTAGTGACTGTATAGGTGGGGTTAGGGATGGTGTTTCCAGCTCCACCTTTATTTGGATAAAGACATGAAGGGAGTAAAAAATGGCCACCTTAATGATGAAAAAAATAGCTGAGGACTTAAATAAGATTAGAGTATTGGATGAAAATGGAGCTTTGGTGGCTTACTATGCCCTTCTGCCGGCTGACTTTTCTGGTGGTGACAGCAAGCTTTATCTTGAAAATCCAACGAGTCAAAGGCGGATGTATAGAATTTATCAAAATATGAAGCCCTTTTTATTTCCTATTGTCCCAGCTCATGATTGTACCGTGATTTATCTAACATCTGAGGCTGGAGTTGAGATTACAGTCGCAGAACATCTGGAAGAATATATCTACGATAATCAATAGATTAATAGACAGACAAAGAACCCCTCTTTCCGTATTTTGGAAAGAGGGATTCTTTGTCTTATAAACCGTAATTATAGTCGTCATCCTGCATGGCTTCAACTTCGCCTAGCAGGTAGCCGTTACCTACTTGGGAGAAGAAGTCGTGGTTGGAAGTACCGGTTGAGATACCGTTCATGACGATAGGATTGACATCGTCCGCTGAGTCTGGGAAGAGGGGATCCTGTCCCAGATTCATCAGAGCCTTGTTGGCATTGTAGCGCAGGAAGGTCTTGACCTCTTCGGTCCATCCGACTGTGTCATACAGGCTTTCGGTGTAGCCTTCTTCATTTTCATAGAGGGTGTAGAGCAGGTCGTACATCCATTCTTTGAGTTTTTCTTGCTCGTCTTCTGGCAGTTCGTTAAAAGCTAGCTGGAACTTATAGCCGATATAGGTTCCATGGACAGACTCGTCACGGATAATCAGCTTGATGATCTCAGCAACGTTAGCCAGCTTGTTATTACCCAGATAGTAGAGCGGAGTGAAGAAACCGGAGTAGAAGAGGAAGGTTTCCAAGAAAACGCTGGCTATTTTCTTTTCCAGAGCTGTACCATTTAGGTAAATTTCGTTGATAATCTCAGCTTTCTTTTGCAGGTATGGATTGGTGTTGGTCCAAGCAAAGATTTCATCGATTTCTGACTTGGTGTTAAGCGTAGAAAAGATAGAAGAGTAAGACTTGGCGTGAACAGATTCCATGAATTGAATGTTGTTGAAGACAGCTTCTTCGTGAGCAGTGCGTACATCCTTGCGCAGGGCATCCACACCAGACTCAGACTGAAGGGTATCCAGCAGGGTCAGGCCACCGAAGACCTTGCCAACCAGGTCTTTTTCCTTGTGAGACAGCTTTCTCCAGTCATCCAGGTCATTGGATAGGGGAATCCGCGTATCCAGCCAGAATTGCTCAGTCAGTTTTTCCCAGGTGGACTTATCGATCACATCTTCGATAGCGTTCCAGTTAATGGCTTTGTAGTAAGTTTGCATTCTTTCTCCTTTAGTAGATGGTACGACCTGATGGGGTATCAGCTATCACTTCTTGGATACTGTCCTAATGCTTCACGATTTTACCTTCCTGACAATGATGAGGAAGGTAAAATTGTGACATGGTCGAATTTCCTTTTCTTTTCTAAAATCTCTTGTTAGATCACACAGCTTTCACATTGGTTGGCACCTACTTCGCCGCCATCATCAGTGAAGGTACGGACGTAGTAGATGGACTTGATACCCTTGTTGAAGGCATAGTTGCGCAGGATAGAAAGGTCGCGGGTTGTTTGCTTGCTTTCTTTTTTCCACTCGTAGAGGCCTTTAGGAATATCACTGCGCATAAAGAGAGTCAGGGAAAGACCTTGGTCCACGTGCTCAGTTGCGGCTGCATAGACATCAATAACCTTACGCATGTCCATATCATAAGCACTGGTATAGTAAGGAATAGTCTCAGTTGACAGACCAGCAGCAGGATAGTAGATCTTACCGATTTTCTTTTCTTGACGTTCTTCGATCCGTTGAGTAATTGGGTGAATTGAAGCAGAAACATCATTGATATAGCTGATAGAGCCATTTGGCGCAACGGCTAGGCGGTTTTGGTGGTAGAGACCATCAGCCTTGACCTTGTCGCGCAACTCTGCCCAATCTTCTGCAGACGGGATAAAGATACCTGCGAAGAGTTCTTTAACACGGTTAGACTTAGGTACAAATTCACCCGTCAGATATTTGTCAAAGTAAGTACCGTTAGCATAGTCAGATTTTTCAAAGTTATGGAAGGTCACGCCACGCTCGCGAGCGATATTGTTAGACTCAACCAAGGTCCAGTAGTTCATGAGCATGAAGTAGATGCTGGTGAACTCTACAGCTTCCGCTGATCCATAATCGATCAACTGCTGAGCCAAGTAGCTGTGCAGTCCCATAGCTCCCAGACCAAAGGTGTGCGCCAGACTATTACCGTTGTCGATAGATGGCACAGCTGTGATGTGCGAGCTGTCTGTGACAAAGGTCAGGGCGCGTGTCATGGTCCGGATGGATTTTCCAAAGTCAGGCGAAGTCATCATGTTGACAACGTTGGTAGAACCTAAGTTACATGACACATCTGTTCCTAGGTGAAGATACTCTTGCGCATCATTCAAAAGGCTAGGCTCTTGCACCTGCAGGATTTCAGAGCAAAGGTTACTCATGACGATTTTACCGTCGATTGGATTTGAACGGTTGGCCGTATCAATGTTTACGACATAAGGATAGCCAGATTCTTGTTGGAGTTTAGAAATTTCTGTTTCCAAATCTCGGGCCTTAATCTTGGTCTTAGTGATATTTGGATTTGCGACCAACTCATCGTATTTTTCAGTGATGTCAAGGTAGGCAAATGGTACTCCGTACTCGCGTTCAACAGAATAGGGGCTGAAGAGGTACATTTCTTCATTCTTACGTGCCAATTCGTAGAACTTATCCGGAATGACGACACCAAGTGAGAGGGTTTTAACCCGAACTTTTTCGTCAGCATTTTCTTTCTTAGTAGAAAGGAAGGCGATGATATCTGGGTGGAAGACGTTGAGGTAAACAACCCCAGCTCCCTGACGTTGCCCCAGCTGGTTAGAATAGGAGAAACTGTCCTCAAAGAGTTTCATAACAGGCACAACGCCAGACGCAGCTCCTTCATAACCCTTAATAGGTGCTCCAGCTTCCCGCAGATTGCTGAGGGAAATCCCGACCCCGCCTCCGATACGAGACAATTGCAGGGCAGAGTTGATGGAGCGGCCGATAGAGTTCATATCATCTGTTACTTGGATGAGGAAGCAGGAAACCAATTCACCACGACGAGCCCGACCAGCGTTGAGGAAGCTTGGTGTCGCCGGTTGGTAGCGCTGGTGGATAATTTCATTGGCAATATCCTTGGCAATGGCTTCATCTCCGTTGGCAAAGTAGAGGGCGTTGAAGAGTACCCGATCTTCCATGCTTTCCAGATAGTATTCACCATCATTTGTCTTCAGGGCATACTGGTTGTAGAACTTATAAGCAGCCATGAAAGATTTAAACTTGAAATCTTGAGCATGGATAAAAGCAGTCAGCTCCTCGATGTATTCTGGAGAGTAGAGCTGGATAAATTCCTTTTCCAAATAGTTTTCTTCTATTAAATACTCAATCTTTTCTGTAATAGAAGAAAATTGCTTGGTGTTCGGCTCAACATTTTCCTTAAAGAAAGCCTCCAGAGCTTCTTTGTCCTTGTGGAGCATAATTTGTCCATTGATTGGACGGTTGATTTCGTTGTTGAGTCGGAAGTATGTCACATCCTCTAAATGTTTGAGTCCCATGTTTTCCCTTTTCTATATAAATAAAGATAATTTAACTAGCGGAAAATATCCGCCTTACAAAAGAAATGGCTCCTATGAGCATAGGAGCTGCAGTTTGCCCTGATAATATGTCTTTTAGTTTATCTCCCAATCAAGGCGCGCTGCCCTCAAAATAAACTACATTAAGACAGTTTTTTCAATTTACCAGGTTGGAAACCAGAAAATGCCTCAGTTGCTGTCTGAATCACAGGAGCAGCGTTGAAACCAAGATCTTTGACATGGTCAATGAATTCTGGCTGTTCATCCAAGTTGATTTCGCGGTATTCTACATGATTAGTATCTAAGAAGCGCTTGGTCATTTTGCACTGAACGCAGTTGTTTTTTGAGTAAATAGTTACCATTAAAAATTCCTCTAAACTTTCGTTTTTTCTTTTAAATAATACGAAACTAGTATATCTAAAAGAAAATAGAATGTCAATAGTTTTGAACTAAATATTGTGTGATATTTTGTTATAGGATAGATTGCAATACAATATATAGTGTTTATATAAGCGGTGAAAAGAAGTGAAAAATTGCAGAAAAGGAGCAAAATGCTGTTGCGGCAATGCTTAAACAATTCTTAAAGCTTTAGAAAAATGACTGGTAGCTTTTTCTCCTAAAAACGAAAATCCAATATCTTGTGTTACAGAATTTTGGGAATCACTAGGAGGAGTGGAGGGAGGAGTTTATATTCTTAATTTATGGAAATTAACTACTATAAAAATAAGAAATTTATGATTGAAAACTTGCTGGAAGAAATGTTTGAATAAAAGCTGAAAGATGGGGGCTTTTGCTTGAAAATTCCACCTTCAATATAATAAGAAGAGTTTTCATTTCCTAAGAAATATTTTGTAAGCGGGCTATAAAATTCTTGAAAAAGATTTCAAAAGGTGATATAATATCAACTTGTAAGGGTTATCACAATAACTCAAAAAGAATTATTTAAAAGGAGAGTCTAACTATGGCTTCTAAAGATTTCCACATTGTAGCAGAAACAGGTATTCACGCACGTCCAGCAACTTTGTTGGTTCAAACTGCTAGCAAATTCGCTTCAGACATCACGCTTGAATACAAAGGTAAATCAGTAAACTTGAAATCTATCATGGGTGTTATGAGTCTCGGTGTTGGCCAAGGAGCTGATGTTAAGATCTCAGCTGAAGGTGCAGATGCAGACGATGCTATCGCTGCAATCTCTGAAACAATGGAAAAAGAAGGATTGGCTTAATATGACAGAAATGCTTAAAGGAATTGCAGCATCTGACGGTGTTGCCGTTGCTAAGGCATATCTATTAGTTCAACCGGATTTATCATTTGAGACTGTTTCAGTCGAAGATACGAATGCAGAAGAGGCTCGTTTGGATGCAGCTCTTGAAGCTTCACAGAACGAGCTTTCTGTTATCCGTGAGAAAGCAGTAGATAGCCTTGGTGAGGAAGCCGCTCAGGTATTTGACGCTCACTTAATGGTACTTGCTGACCCTGAAATGGTTGGGCAAATCAAAGAAACAATCCGTGCGAAAAAGACCAATGCAGAAGCTGGTCTGAAAGAAGTAACGGACATGTTTATCACTCTCTTTGAAAACATGGACGACAATCCATATATGCAGGAACGTGCAGCAGATATCCGCGACGTGACAAAACGTGTTCTTGCTAACCTTTTGGGCAAGAAATTGCCAAACCCAGCGTCTATCAATGAAGAATCAGTTGTGATTGCTCATGACTTGACTCCTTCTGATACAGCACAGCTGGATAAGAAATTTGTTAAAGCTTTTGTAACCAATATCGGCGGCCGGACAAGCCACTCTGCTATCATGGCACGTACGCTTGAAATCGCAGCAGTATTGGGAACTAATAACATTACTGAGCTTGTAAAAGACGGCGATGTGATTGCAGCTAACGGTATCACTGGTGAAGTGATTATCAACCCAACTGAAGAGCAAATCGCAGCATTTAAAGCAGCTGGTGAGGCTTATGCTAAGCAAAAAGCTGAATGGGAATTGCTTAAAGATGCTCAGACTGTGACTGCAGATGGCAAGCACTTCGAATTGGCAGCCAATATCGGTACGCCAAAAGACGTTGAAGGTGTCAATGCTAACGGTGCAGAAGCAGTTGGTCTTTACCGGACTGAGTTCCTTTACATGGATTCTCAAGACTTCCCGACAGAAGATGAGCAGTATGAAGCATACAAGGCTGTGCTTGAAGGAATGAATGGAAAACCAGTTGTTGTTCGTACAATGGACATTGGTGGAGATAAGGAACTTCCTTACTTTGATATGCCACACGAAATGAACCCATTCCTTGGTTTCCGTGCTTTGCGTATCTCTATCTCGGAAACTGGTGATGCTATGTTCCGTACACAAATCCGCGCTCTCTTGCGTGCTTCTGTACATGGACAATTGCGCATCATGTTCCCAATGGTAGCCCTTCTGACAGAATTCCGCAAAGCTAAAGCGGTTTATGACGAAGAGAAAGCTAAGCTGCAAGCTGAAGGCGTTGCAGTAGCAGACAATATCCAAGTGGGGATTATGATTGAAATCCCAGCAGCAGCTATGCTCGCGGATCAATTTGCCAAGGAAGTAGACTTCTTCTCTATCGGTACCAACGACTTGATCCAGTACACTATGGCAGCTGACCGGATGAATGAGCAAGTCTCTTACCTCTATCAACCATACAACCCATCTATCCTTCGCTTGATCAACAATGTTATCAAGGCAGCTCATGCTGAAGGTAAGTGGGCAGGTATGTGTGGAGAAATGGCCGGCGACCAAACTGCGGTGCCATTGCTCGTAGGTATGGGCTTGGATGAATTCTCTATGAGTGCGACTTCTGTTCTTCGGACTCGTAGCCTCATGAAGAAACTGGATACGAAGAAGATGGAAGAACTGGCTCAGCGTGCACTGACTGAATGTGCAACGATGGAAGAAGTTCTTGAACTTGAAAAAGAATATCTGGACTTCGATTAATCTGAAAAATTAAGATCAGGGAGATTTTCCTGGTCTTTTTAGTTTTCTTCAGGGGCATAGTGAAGATTGTGCAGAAAGTTGAAATCAAAGAAAACAGAAAATAAGCAGATCTAATATGAACAAAATTAGATAATCTATCTTAATTGTGAAAAAATTCTTTAAATTTATAACTTTTGGTTGAAATTTTCAGAAAATTTGGTAAAATAATATTTAATAACATTTTGGAGGGGACACGTGACACAATATAAAAACTATATAAATGGAGAGTGGAAAGTTTCTGAAAATGAAATTACCATCTCATCTCCTATCAACAATGAGATTTTAGGAACTGTGCCTGCCATGACTCAGGCAGAGGTTGACTATGCGATGGCAAGCGCTCGTGCGGCTTTGCCAGCTTGGCGAGCTCTTTCAGCAGTTGAACGTGCAGCTTATTTGCATAAGGTTGCGGATATTTTGGAACGCGATCAGGAGAAGATTGGCGAAATTCTTGCAAAAGAAGTTGCCAAGGGGATCAAAGCGGCAGTCGGAGAGGTAGTCCGGACAGCAGACTTGATTCGCTATGCGGCTGAAGAAGGCATTCGTATTCACGGTCAGGTTATGGAAGGTGGCGGCTTTGAAGCTGCCAGCAAGAAGAAATTGGCTGTGGTTCGTCGTGAGCCTGTAGGAGTTGTACTGGCCATTGCGCCATTTAACTACCCAGTCAATCTGTCTGGTTCTAAGATTGCTCCTGCCCTTATCGGTGGAAATGTTGTGATGTTTAAGCCACCTACCCAAGGTTCAATTTCTGGTCTGCTCTTGGCTCAGGCTTTTGCTGAGGTTGGTCTGCCTGCTGGTGTTTTCAATACCATCACAGGACGTGGTTCAGAAATCGGGGATTACATCATTGAGCATAAGGAAGTAAACTACATTAACTTTACTGGCTCCACTCCAATCGGTGAACGCATCGGTAAGTTAGCTGGTATGCGTCCAATTATGTTAGAATTGGGTGGTAAGGATGCTGCAGTTGTGCTGGAAGATGCTGACTTGGAGCATGCGGCTAAGCAGATTGTTGGCGGGGCATACAGTTATTCCGGTCAGCGCTGTACGGCTATTAAACGTGTCATTGTCATGGAGAGCGTGGCAGATAAATTAGCGGCGCTGATTAAGGCAGAGGTAGAGAAACTGACGGTTGGGGATCCCTTTGATAATGCGGATATCACACCAGTCATTGATAATGCATCAGCAGATTTCATCTGGGGCTTGATTGAAGATGCTCAAGAAAAGGGAGCGTCAGCCTTGACGGAAATCAAACGTGAAGCAAATCTCATCTGGCCTGCCTTGTTTGACCATGTGACACTGGATATGAAATTAGCTTGGGAAGAGCCATTTGGTCCTGTTCTTCCGATTATTCGTGTGACTTCCGTTGAAGAGGCTATTCAGATCTGTAACCAGTCAGAGTTTGGTCTTCAATCTTCAGTCTTTACAAATGATTTCCCGAAAGCATTTGAAATTGCTGAGAAACTGGAAGTGGGTACTGTACACATCAATAATAAGACCCAACGTGGTCCAGATAACTTCCCATTCCTTGGTGTTAAGGGATCTGGAGCAGGAGTGCAAGGGATTCGTTACAGTATCGAAGCGATGACACAAGTGAAATCTATCGTGTTTGATGTGAAATAATGAGAAAGGCGGCTTTGTGCGGCCTTTTTTCTTACCTTGATGAACTTGTAAATCTAATATGATTACCTCATGATTTGAAAAGAATTAATCATTTATATGTTTAATTGCTTATTATTTTAAAATGTAAATTTACATATTGGTCTATATCTTTATGAAAATTTTCATCTTTTTCTTGTTTTGGATAGCTCCTATATTTAGTAAAAAAGGAATTAAAGGATATCGAGAGACACAAAATGCAGTGTTTTCTCTCTCATTTATTACTAATTTCAGCTAATGTTCGGTTTTAGTAATTTTCCGTAAGGATATTTGAAATTTACTTGAAAAAGAGATAAAAATAATGTAGAATAGTATTATAGAAAACGCTTACAAATAGAAAGGTGATTGCATGGATAAGAACGAAGCATTAAGAACCTTTACAACAGGTGAAAACTTTCATTTGCAGCATTATCTAGGGGCGCATCAAGATGAAGTGGACGGCAAGTCTGGCTACTCTTTCCGCGTTTGGGCGCCTAATGCTCAGAGTGTCCATCTGATTGGAGATTTCACCAATTGGTATGAAGAGCAGATTCCAATGGTCCGAAATGAAGCGGGCGTTTGGGAAGTCTTCACAGAGCTACCTAAGGAAGGTGATATATACAAGTACAATATCAAGCGCAGCAGTGGTCAGGAAATTTTGAAAATTGATCCGCTGGCTATCTATCTGGAAGAGCGTCCGGGTACTGGAGCAGTTATTCGCACTATTCCTGAGAAGAAGTGGAAAGACGGCCTTTGGCTGGCACGCCGGAAGCGTTGGGGCTTCTTCTCTCGGCCAGTCAATATCTATGAAGTGCATGCCGGATCTTGGAAACGCAATGAAGACGGTAGTCCTTATAGCTTTGCCCAGTTAAAAGAAGACTTGATTCCGTATCTGGTGGAGATGAACTACACGCATGTGGAATTCATGCCGCTTATGGCTCATCCGCTGGGACTTAGCTGGGGCTATCAGCTCATGGGCTACTTCGCCTTTGAGCATACCTATGGCACGCCTGAGGAATTTCAAGACTTCGTCGAAGAATGTCACTTAAACAATATCGGTGTCATTGTGGACTGGGTCCCAGGTCATTTCACTATTAATGATGATGCTTTGGCCTACTATGATGGGACACCGACTTTCGAGTATCAGGATCACGACCGGGCTCATAACTATGGCTGGGGTGCTCTCAACTTTGATTTGGGCAAGAATCAGGTTCAGTCTTTCTTGATTTCTAGCATTAAATTCTGGATTGATTTTTATCATCTGGACGGAATTCGGGTTGATGCTGTCAGCAATATGCTCTATCTGGACTATGACAGCGGTCCTTGGCAGCCAAATAAAGATGGCGGTAATCGCAATTATGAAGGCTATTACTTCCTGCAGCGCCTCAATACGGTTATCAAGTTAGCCCATCCTGATGTCATGATGATTGCAGAGGAAAGCTCCTCAGAGACCAAGATTACTGGCATGAGAGAGCTGGGTGGTCTAGGTTTTGACTACAAGTGGAATATGGGCTGGATGAATGATATCCTTCGCTTCTACGAAGAAGATCCGATTTATCGTAAGTACGATTTTAATCTGGTGACCTTTAGCTTTATGTACGCTTTCTCTGAAAACTTTCTCCTGCCATTCTCTCATGATGAAGTGGTTCATGGCAAGAAGAGTCTCATGCACAAGATGTGGGGGGACCGTTACAATCAATTTGCAGGTCTCCGCAACTTGCTGACTTATCAAATCTGCCATCCGGGCAAGAAATTGCTCTTTATGGGCTCAGAATTTGGTCAGTTCCTAGAATGGAAGTCAGAAGAGCAGCTAGAATGGTCTAATCTGGACGATCAGATGAACAAGAAGATGCAAGGCTTTACTGCTGCACTCAATGCCTTTTATAAAGACAATCGTCCGCTTTGGGAAATTGATCTGAGCTATGATGGTATCGAAATCATTGATGCGGATAATACTGATCAAAGTGTCCTCTCCTTTATCCGTAAGACAGAAAAAGGAGATATGTTAGTTTGTGTATTCAATATGGCGCCGGTAGAGCGGAAGAACTTTACCATCGGTGTTCCAGTGGAAGCCATTTATGAAGAAGTATGGAACACTGAATTAGAAGAATGGGGAGGTGTTTGGAAGGAACATAACGAAACAGTTCAGTCTCAAGAAGGACTTTGGAAAGATTATCCACAGACCTTGACCTTTACACTGCCAGCTCTTGGAGCCAGCATCTGGAAGATCAAGCGTCGGATTGCTCGTAAAAATGTTAAAAAAGATTCCACAAAGGAGTAATAGTCTATGAAGAATGAAATGCTAGCTTTGATTCTTGCCGGCGGGCAAGGAACTCGTCTTGGAAAGCTCACACAGAGTATCGCAAAACCTGCGGTACAGTTTGGCGGCCGCTATCGTATTATTGACTTCGCCTTGTCTAACT
This sequence comes from Streptococcus sp. DTU_2020_1000888_1_SI_GRL_NUU_041A, assembly GCF_032387735.1. Classification (NCBI taxonomy): domain Bacteria; kingdom Bacillati; phylum Bacillota; class Bacilli; order Lactobacillales; family Streptococcaceae; genus Streptococcus; species Streptococcus sp. DTU_2020_1000888_1_SI_GRL_NUU_041A. The sequence goes on from NZ_CP135591.1 coordinate 797,881, forward strand.
GTGCCAACTCCGGTATTCACAATGTCGGTGTCATTACTCAATACCAACCACTAGCTCTGAACAGTCATATTGGAAATGGTTCTAGCTGGGGGCTCGATGGTATTAACTCAGGCGTGTCCATTCTTCAGCCTTATTCTGCGAGCGAAGGAAATCGCTGGTTTGAAGGTACCAGCCATGCGATTTATCAAAATATCGACTATATCGACAGCATCAATCCTGAGTATGTCCTGATTTTGTCTGGGGACCATATCTATAAGATGGATTATGATGACATGCTTCAGTCTCACAAGGACAACAATGCCAGCTTGACAGTAGCCGTTCTGGATGTGCCTCTCAAAGAAGCCAGCCGATTTGGTATTATGAATACAGATGCTAATAATCGGATTGTTGAATTTGAAGAAAAACCAGAACATCCTAAGTCAACCAAGGCTTCTATGGGGATTTATATCTTTGACTGGCAACGTCTGCGTAATATGCTGGTAGCTGCTGAAAAGAGTAATGTGGATATGTCTGACTTTGGTAAGAATGTTATCCCTAACTACCTAGAATCTGGCGAAAGCGTTTATGCTTATGATTTTGAAGGCTATTGGAAAGACGTTGGTACAGTAGAGTCTCTCTGGGAAGCCAACATGGAATACATCAGCCCAGAAAATGCTCTGGATAGCCGCAATCGTCGCTGGAAGATTTATTCTCGCAACTTGATTTCTCCGCCAAACTTTATCAGTGAAAATTCCCATGTAGAAGATTCGCTGGTCGTTGATGGCTGTTTCGTTGACGGTACAGTAAAACACTCTATTCTTTCTACTGGTGCTCAAGTCAAAAAGGGCGCAGTCATTGAAGACTCTGTCATCATGAGTGGAGCTGTTATTGGCAAAGACGCTAAGATCAAGCGGGCCATTATCGGTGAAGGGGCTATCATCTCTGATGGTGTAGAGATTGATGGTACAGAGGAAGTATATGTTGTCGGATACAACGAGAAAGTGGGGGTACCAAAAGATGAAGATTGATAAATACTCAGCAATTTTAGGAAACACAGTCGGCTTCCATGATATGTCAACTCTGACAAATCATCGTCCAGTAGCCAGTTTGCCATTCGGTGGGAAATACCGCTTGATTGACTTCCCGCTTTCAAGTCTTGCCAATGCTGGTATCCGCAGTGTCTTTGGTATCTTCCAGCAGGACAATATCAGCTCTGTCTTTGACCATATTCGTTCGGGTCGTGAGTGGGGTCTGTCTACCTTGCTTAGCCACTATTACCTGGGAATCTACAATACTCGTGTAGAAAGCTCTACAGTCGGTGAGGAATACTATAAGCAGCTTTTGACCTACCTGAAACGTTCTGGCTCCAACCAAACAGTTGCACTTAACTGTGATATCTTGGTTAATATTGACCTCAATCAAGTTTTCCATTTGCACAATACAACAGAGCAGCCGATTACAGTTGTCTACAAGAAATTGCACAAGGAAAATATCTCAGATGTGAATGCTGTCCTGGATATTGATGAGACAGACCATGTCAGAGGGCATAAACTCTTTGATGGCCGAGAAGATGCTGAGCTCTTCAATATGTCTACAGACATCTTTGTGGTAGATACTCCTTGGCTGATTGAAAAGCTAGAAGAAGAAGCTAAGAAAGAGCATCCCCAAAAACTGCGCTATGTCCTGCGTGATTTAGCAACTCAGGAAGGGGCATTTGCCTACGAATATACAGGCTATCTGGCTAATATCTATTCTGTAGAGACCTACTACAGATCCAATATCGATATGCTTGAAAGTAAGAAATTCTACTCTCTCTTCAGTCCGAACCAAAAGATTTACACCAAGGTTAAGAATGAAGAGCCGACTTACTATGCTGAGTCTTCAAAAGTATCTCGCTCCCAGTTTGCGTCAGGAAGCATTGTGGAAGGTGAAGTCATCAATTCTGTGATTTCACGGAATACCAAGATTAAGACTGGAAGCAGTGTCAAACACAGTGTTCTCTTCCCTCGAGTGAAAGTTGGAGAAAATGCAACTGTCGAGTACGCGATTGTGGACAAGGGTGTTGAAATTGGCGAAGGAGTGGTGATTCGCGGAACTGCAGAAGACCCAATTGTAGTCAAGAAGGGCCAAAAAGTTACAGAGGACATAATTCGATGAAGATTTTATTTGCAGCAGCAGAAGGAGCCCCATTTTCTAAGACAGGTGGTTTGGGAGACGTTATTGGCGCTCTCCCCAAATCACTGGTCAAGGCTGGCCATGAAGTTGGTGTCATTCTGCCATACTATGACATGACCCATGCCAAATTTGGCGACCAAGTGGAAGACCTTTTCTATTTTGAAGTCAGCGTTGGCTGGCGTCGCCAATACGTTGGGGTCAAGCGACTGGTCTTGAATGGTGTGTCCTTCTATTTTATTGACAATCAGCATTATTTCTTCCGCGGTCATGTTTACGGGGATTTTGATGATGGTGAGCGCTTTGCTTACTTCCAGTTAGCAGCCGTAGAGCTGATGGAGCGGATTGATTTCATTCCGGATGTTCTGCATGTTCACGATTATCATACAGCTATGATTCCTTTCTTGGTTAAGGAAAAATACCATTGGATTCAAGCATATCAGAATATCAAGACTGTCTTGACCATCCATAATCTGGAATTCCAAGGCCAATTCCCTGACAGCATGCTTTGGGAACTGTTTGGAGTGGGCTACGAGCGCTATGCAGACGGAACCCTGCGTTGGAATGACTGTCTCAACTGGATGAAGGCCGGCATTCTCTATGCGGACCGAGTGACAACTGTATCACCAAGCTATGCAGGTGAAATCCGTACACCAGAATTTGGCTGTAATTTGGATCAAATCCTGCGGATGGAGTCTGGTAAGCTGGTCGGAATTGTCAACGGTATAGATACAGATATCTATAATCCAGAAACGGATCCGCTATTAGCCCATCACTTTAACAAATCTGACTTATCTGGTAAACTAGAAAACAAGCGAGCTTTGCAAGAGCGAGTTGGTCTGCCTGTGCGTGATGATGTGCCGGTAGTTGGGATTGTTTCCCGTCTGACCCGTCAGAAAGGCTTTGATTTGGTAGTGGAAGAGCTGCATAATCTCCTCCAGGAAGATGTGCAGATTATCCTCTTGGGAACAGGGGATCCAGCTTTTGAGCAGGCTTTCGCTTGGTTTGGTCATGCCTATCCTGATAAGCTTTCAGCTAATATTCTCTTTGATGTAACCTTGGCTCAGGAGATCTACGCTGCCAGCGATATTTTCCTCATGCCAAGCCGCTTCGAACCTTGTGGCCTTTCACAAATGATGGCCATGCGCTACGGAACCTTGCCTTTGGTGCATGAAGTGGGCGGTCTGCGTGATACCGTCGAGCCTTACAATGTCTATACAGGACAGGGAACGGGCTTTAGCTTCAATAACTTTTCTGGCTACTGGCTGACTTGGACCTTCAAGGAAGCACTCAAGCTCTATGCCGATGACAAGGAAGCTTGGAAATCTCTGCAAGAACAGGCGATGGAAAGAGACTTCTCTTGGGATACAGCCAGCAAGGCTTACAGTGATTTATATCAATCACTTCTATAACATTTACTTTGGAATCAGTATAAAAAATCCTCTCTTGTCCATGGGACAAGGGAGGATTTCCGTGAGACTTACATTTTTATATATTATCATACTATGTTGGAGCCCTGTTTTTAGCTTGTGGCTGAAGTGAGCGATTCCCATCTTGATTGAAAAAAGTATTTCTACGTTTAAATCTGCTTCCCGCTATTAAGAAAGGGAGATACCCACCCACCATGGAACTGACAAAAGAACGTTTTATTAGAGATTTTAAGGACATTCTACATGAAAGACAGCTGATTAAGGTTGCCGATGCGACTTCAGTGGAGCTTTTTCAGGCTTTAGCCAGCACTGTCCGCAAGTATATCACGCCCCTTTGGCTGGAGCGTCGCAATCAGTTGATTGAGCAGCAGCAAAAAACAGCTTATTACTTTTCTATCGAGTTTCTTCCAGGTCGTATGCTGGAAACCAATTTGCTCAACTTAGGAATCCTCGATACGGTCAAGGAAGGCTTTGCCGATTTGGGCGTTGACTTTGAAGATGTCAAGAATGCTGAGTATGATATGGCCTTGGGCAATGGCGGTCTGGGTCGCTTGGCGGCTGCCTTCATGGACTCGCTGGCAACCACTGGCTATCCAGGATTTGGAAATGGGATTCGCTATCGCTATGGCCTCTTTAAGCAACGCATCGTAGATGGCTATCAGGTAGAAATTCCTGATGCTTGGTTTGGCAGTCTAGGCAATGTCTGGGAGACCCGTAAGGACCATGATATTGTTGATGTTAAAATCTTCGGAAATGTTTCCCTCCATGCCAATGAAAAAGGTCGGATTGTGCCTCTTTATGAGAATTCTAAAACCTTGCGGGCCGTTCCTTACGATGTGCCGCAGATTGGCTTTGGCAATGACACTGTCAACAATCTCCGGCTTTGGTATGTTGAAATTCCAGAGGAGCATGAACTGGACTACCCGACCATTGAAGCTCGTCGCCGGGTGCAAGACATCACTGCCATTCTCTATCCAGACGACTCTAGCTACGAAGGAAAAGAGCTGCGCTTGATCCAGGAATATTTCATGACCAGTGCAGGTCTGCAGACCATTATCAAATCCTACCTCAAGCAAGGGCGTCCGCTCAAGGATATTCATGAGAAGGTCTCTGTCCATATTAACGATACTCACCCAGCTGTTGCACCGGCTGAGTTTATGCGTCTCTTGGTGGATGAGTACGACCTGGAATGGGCAGATGCTTGGAATGCTACAGTTAAAACCATGAGCTATACCAACCATACCATTCTGTCTGAAGCCTTGGAAAAATGGGATGCAGAGCTTTTTAAAAATGTCCTGCCGCGGGTTTATCAGATTATCCTAGAGATTGACAACCGCTATGTAGCTGAAATGGCTGGGCGCGGCCTTGATCCGCAAGTCATCGAAAACACTCGGATCGTCAAGGACAATCAAATCCACATGGCCCATTTAGCTATCATTGGCGGTCATTCAATCAATGGTGTTGCCAAACTCCACACCGAACTGCTCAAAGAAGACACCTTGCGTGATTTCTACAGCATTTATCCAGAGAAGTTTAATAACAAAACCAACGGAATTATCCAGCGCCGCTGGCTGCAAATTGCGGACCAGCCTCTGTCAGCTGAGATTGATAAACTAATTGGTAAAGGTTGGAGAAGTGATATCCATGAGCTACGTAAGCTTTTGGAATTCAAGGACAATCAGCAAGTGCTGGGTGATTTCTACCGAGTGAAGCAGGAAGCCAAGGCTCGTCTGGCTGACTTCATCAAGGAATCAACAGGAGTGGAAGTCTCTACAGAAGCCATCTTTGATGTCCAGGTGAAACGCCTCCACGCCTACAAGCGTCAGCTACTCAACCTGCTTCATATCATCAAGCTCTACTGGGACCTCAAGGACGATCCTGACAAGGATATGGTGCCACGCGTCTTTATCTTCGGTGCCAAGGCTGCTCCAGGCTACCACTTTGCCAAGTCGGTTATCAAGCTAATCAATGAAGTAGCCAATCTGGTCAACAAGGATGAAAGCCTGCAAGGCAAACTCAAGGTTGTTTTCCTAGAAAACTACCGGGTCAGCCTAGCTGAGCTCATCATTCCTGCAGCAGATGTATCAGAGCAGATTTCTCTGGCTTCCAAGGAGGCTTCTGGTACTTCCAACATGAAGTTCATGATGACAGGTGCCATTACCCTAGCTACACTGGACGGAGCCAATATCGAAATCAAGGACGAGGTCGGTGACGACAATATTGTCATCTTTGGGATGGACAAGGACCAAGTTTACGAGCACTATGCCCGCCACGATTACTACTCACGCGGTGTCTATGAAAGCAATCCAGATATTCGCCGAGTGGTCGATACCTTTGTCAACGGCACCATTCCAAACGTCCGTGAAGAAGGATCTGAAATCTATGAAGCCCTCATTACCCACAATGACGAATATTTCCTCTTGGAAGATTTCCATGCCTATGTAGAAGCTCAAGAGAAGATTGATGCTCTCTATCGTGACAAAGAAAAATGGGCACGCATGAGTTTGATTAACATTGCTACTTCCGATAAGTTTACCTCAGATGATACCATTGAGCAATATGCCAAGGAAATCTGGAACTTGGAGAAATAATACTCTTCAGAAAACATGAACAATAAGAGATTGGGGCTTTGGTCTCAGTCTCTTTTGCTATCTATCTACCATCTTGTCTAGAAATATGCTATAGTAGAGGAAGTATGAGAGTCCAACTTTTAGAAAAGCAGGGTAAGCAAGCATGAAAGACTACACGATTTTTTATCAACAATTAACGACTCCTTTTCGCAGTCGCCCTCAGTGGCTGAAAGGGTTGGCTTACTTCAATCGGGGAATGACCCTCTTCATACCTATCGTTTATGGTCTCGTTCTAATCAGTGCCTTTCTGACAGAAAGCTGGAAAGGGCTGCTTGCTTTTTTCTTCTTACCAGCTATCGGATTTGGTCTGCTGTCGGCCATTCGTAAACGGCTGAATCAAGAACGCCCTTATGAAAAATGGGCTATTCAGCCCTTGCTGACCAAGGATACATCAGGCAAGTCCATGCCCAGCCGCCATGTTTTTTCGGCGACAGTGATTTCTATGTGTCTACTCTACTTTTTCTGGCTGCCGGGGCTTATCTGCCTCTTGCTTTCAGCAGGGCTAGCCGTAGTGCGCGTGATTGGCGGAGTGCACTATCCAAAGGATGTGCTGGTCGGCTATCTTTGCGGCATTTGCTGGGGAGCTTTACTTTTTTTATTATAAAGGACCTGTTTTCGGCAGAGAGTAGACAAAGGACCTCCAGCTATATTATAATAGAAGCAGTAACAACCGTTTCGACACCAAGGGCTATTCCTTGCTGGATCTAAAAAATATTTAAGGAGAATACCATGTCAGAACCATTATTTCTACAGTCTGTGATGCAGGAGAAGATTTGGGGCGGAACCAAGCTGCGCGATGTCTTTGGCTATGAGATTCCCAGCGATCACGTAGGAGAGTACTGGGCTATCTCCGCTCATCCTAATGGTGTGTCAACCGTCAAGAACGGACGCTTTGCCGGCCAGAAGTTAGATGTTCTCTATGCCGAGCACCGTGAGCTTTTTGGCAATCGTCCGGAACCTGTCTTTCCGCTTTTGACGAAGATTTTAGATGCCAATGACTGGCTCAGTGTTCAGGTCCATCCTGATGATGCCTATGGACTAGAGCACGAAGGGGAGCTTGGTAAGACTGAATGCTGGTATGTCATTGCTGCAGACGAAGGAGCAGAGATTATTTATGGTCACAATGCCAAGAGCAAGGAAGAGCTGCGCCAGCAGATTGAGAGCAAGGATTGGGACCATCTTCTGACCAAAATCCCAGTAAAAGCTGGCGATTTCTTCTATGTACCAAGTGGCACCATGCATGCCATTGGCTCGGGGATTCTGATTTTAGAAACTCAGCAGTCCAGTGACACAACCTACCGTGTCTATGACTTTGATCGCAAGGACGATGCTGGCAATCTTCGTGAGCTGCATTTGGAGCAGTCGATTGACGTTCTGACTATCGGTGAGCCAGCGAATAGCCGTCCTGTTACCATTCAGGCAGATAGTTTGACTTCTACTCTTTTGGTGGCCAATGACTTCTTTGCTGTTTACAAGTGGGATATTGCCGGTTCAGTCAATTTTAAAAAGACAGCAGACTATAGCTTGGTCAGTGTCTTGGAAGGTGTCGGTGAGCTAGAAGTTGGTGGGGCAGTTTATCCTCTTGAAAAAGGGGAGCATTTCATCCTGCCTAACGATGTCACAGAATGGACCTTGTCTGGAGATATGCAGTTGATTGTTAGCCATCCATAATCATAGAAAAATCAAGAGCAAATAATCACTTTGCTCTTTTTTCTTTAAAAAACATATGAAATAAGTGAAATTTCAATCAGTTTCTCTTATTTATATAGCAGAATAGTTTGTATCTCAATAATGATTTAATTGTTTTGACAGGAAAATTTATAAATCAAAAGAATGAAACAAAAAACGCTTACAATGGTGGCAAAAGATTGACTATTCGATATTTTAGGAGTAAACTAAGGAAGTAAATTTTAAAATATAAAGGAGAAGTCATCATGAATTTAACATATTTAGGACTTTGTTTGGCCTGCTTGGGTGTTTCGATTGCAGAAGGAATGCTTATGAGTAACCTTTTCAAATCAGCGTCTCGTCAGCCAGAGATTATCGGTCAATTAAGAACTTTGATGATTATGGGGATTGCCTTTATCGAAGGTACTTTCTTTGTAACATTGGTTATGGCATTCATCATCAAGTAAGAACAGGAAAGTTTTTCATCTTTAGAAAAGGAGGGGAGTTAGTTGGAAGAAAGTGTAAATCCAACCATTCAGTTAGGTCCTGTGACCTTTGATTTGACCCTGCTTGCTATGTCTCTTTTAGCTGTTCTCATGGTCTTTGCCTTTGTTTATTGGGCGAGCCGCAAGATGACCCTTAAGCCGTCGGGAAAGCAAAATGCCTTAGAATATCTCTATGATTTTGTGATTGACTTTACCAAGGGAAATATCGGAAGCAAATATATGAAGAATTATTCTTTGTTTTTGTTTTCACTTTTCTTGTTTTTGGTAATAGCCAATAACCTTGGTCTCATGGCAAAATTGCAAACGACCAGCGGTGAAAATCTTTGGACGTCACCAACGGCTAACCTCGGTTTTGACCTTAGCATGTCTTTCTTGATCACTTTGATTTGCCATGTAGAAGGCATTCGTCGCCGAGGCGTGAAAAAATATCTGAAAGCTTTTGCGACACCGGGCTTTATGACGCCAATGAATATCTTGGAAGAGTTCACCAACTTCGCTTCTTTAGCCTTGCGGATTTACGGGAATATCTTTGCAGGGGAAGTTTTAGCTGGTTTGCTGGTGACCCTTTCTCATCAGGCTTTTTATTGGTACCCAGTAGCTTTTGTTGCTAATTTTGTATGGACAGCTTTTTCCGTTTTTATTTCTTGCATTCAGGCTTATGTTTTCACTATGTTGACATCCATGTACTTGGGCAAGAAAATTAATGGTGAGGAATAAAGAGAAAGGAGTCGAATAAATGAATATAACCATAGGTGAATTGATTGGAAACTTTATCCTTGTGGCAGGTTCCTTTCTTCTTTTGATTGTCCTCATCAAAAAATTTGCTTGGGGCAATATCACCAGCATTTTTGAAGAAAGAGCAAAGAAAATTTCTGACGATATTGATAGTGCAGAATCTGCGCGTCAAAAAGCAGAAGAACTGGCTCAAAAGCGGGAGCATGAGTTGGCAGGAAGTCGTGCGGAAGCCGTTACTATCGTTGAAACAGCTAAGGAGACAGCTGAAAAGAACAAGGCTGGAATACTAGCTAATGCAGCAGAAGAAGCAGGGCGCTTGAAGGCTAAAGCCAATCAGGAAATTGCCCAAAACAAGGCAGAGGCTATGAGCAGCATCAAAGGAGAAGTAGCCGACTTGACAGTAACTCTGGCTAGTAAGATTTTGAGTCAGGAGCTGGATAAGGAAGCTCAGAGCGAGCTCATCGACCGCTATATCAAACAGTTAGGAGATGCCTGATGGATAAGAAGCAATATGCAATCATTGAGAAATATGCTTTGCCTTTTGTTCAGACGGTCTTTGAAAAAGGTCAGCAAGAAGATGTTTTTGAAAAACTGAGTCAGATTAAGGCTGTTTTCGCGGAGACCGGCCTTGCTGACTTTTTGTCACATATCGGCATCAGTGACCACGAGAAAGAAAAGAGTCTGCGGCTCTTTCAAAACTCAGGCTCCCAGCTGCTTGATAATCTGATTGAAATCGTCATTCTCAATCATCGCGAGGACCTCTTTTATGAGATTGTGCTGGAGAGTCAGCACCAGCTTGAAAAGATTAGCAATGAGTTTGAGGTGACGTTGCGCTCTGTTCAGCCTTTGACAGCCAGTCAGAAGGAGAAGATTCGGCCGATTATTGAGCAGAAAATGGGCCTAAAAGTCCGTTCGCTTAAGGAAGAATTGGACAGCAGCTTGATTGGCGGTTTTGTCATCTCTGCCAATAACAAAACAATTGATGCAAGCATAAAACGTCAATTGCAAGTCGTAAAAGAAAAATTGAAATAGAAAGTGGTGTGAATTTTGGCGATTAACGCACAAGAAATCAGCGCTTTAATTAAGCAACAAATTGAAAATTTCCAGCCAAATTTTGACGTCACGGAAACAGGGGTCGTCACTTATATTGGTGATGGAATCGCGCGTGCTCATGGTCTGGATAAGGCTATGAGCGGAGAGTTGTTAATCTTTGAAAATGGCTCTTATGGTATGGCGCAAAATCTAGAGTCGACCGATGTTGGGATTATCATCTTGGGAGACTTTACAGACATTCGTGAGGGAGATACCATCCGCCGGACTGGTAAAATCATGGAAGTTCCTGTGGGAGAGGCCTTGATTGGACGGGTTGTTGATCCGCTGGGTCGTCCTGTTGATGGACTTGGTGACATTGTCACGGATAAGACACGTCCGGTTGAAACACCGGCTCCAGGTGTTATGCAGCGTAAGTCAGTATCTGAGCCTTTGCAGACAGGTCTCAAGGCTATTGATGCCTTGGTTCCGATTGGCCGCGGCCAGCGGGAGCTGATTATCGGGGACCGTCAGACTGGGAAGACGACCATTGCCATTGATGCCATCCTGAACCAGAAAGGTCAGGATATGATTTGTATCTATGTGGCGATTGGTCAGAAAGAATCTACCGTTCGTACGCAGGTAGAAACGCTCCGTCAGTATGGTGCTTTGGACTATACGATTGTCGTGACAGCCTCTGCTTCACAGCCGTCGCCCTTGCTTTTCCTAGCGCCTTATGCTGGTGTAGCGATGGCAGAAGAGTTTATGTATAATGGCAAGCATGTTTTGATTGTCTATGATGACTTGTCTAAGCAGGCTGTAGCCTACCGTGAACTGTCCCTCCTGCTCCGTCGTCCGCCAGGCCGTGAGGCCTTTCCAGGAGATGTTTTCTATCTGCATAGCCGTCTCTTGGAGCGTTCAGCCAAGGTTTCTGATGAGCTGGGCGGTGGTTCGATTACAGCTCTGCCATTTATTGAAACGCAGGCAGGAGATATTTCAGCTTATATCGCGACCAACGTGATTTCAATCACTGACGGACAAATTTTCCTCAGCGACAGCCTGTTCAATGCTGGGGTACGTCCAGCCATTGATGCAGGTTCTTCTGTATCACGGGTTGGGGGCTCTGCCCAAATCAAGGCTATGAAGAAAGTAGCTGGAACCCTGCGTATCGACCTGGCTTCTTATCGGGAGCTTGAGGCCTTTACTAAGTTTGGTAGTGATTTGGATGCGGCAACGCAGGCCAAGCTCAATCGTGGCCGCAGGACTGTAGAAGTCCTGAAGCAGCCGATTCATGAGCCACTGCCGGTTGAGAAGCAGGTCGTGATTCTCTATGCTTTGACCCATGGTTTCTTAGACAGTGTGCCGGTAGATGATATTTTGCGCTTTGAGTCAGAATTATTTGCCTACTTTGATGCACATCAAGAAAGCATTTATGAAACCATTCGGACAACGAAAGACCTTCCAAGTGAGGAAGTCTTGGATGCTGCCATTACTGAGTTTATTGACCAGTCTAGCTTCAAATAGGAATAGAGGTGTCAGATGGCAGTTTCATTGAATGATATTAAAAATAAAATTGCATCCACGAAAAACACCAGTCAAATCACCAATGCCATGCAGATGGTTTCTGCTGCTAAGCTGGGAAAGTCTGAGGAAGCAGCCAAGAACTTTCAGGTCTATGCCCAGAAAGTGCGTAAGTTAGTTACGGATATGCTGCATGGCCACGAGGCAGAAAATGCCCGTCATCACTCGATGTTAATCAGTCGGCCAGTTAAGAAATCAGCCTATATCGTCATTACTTCTGACCGCGGTCTGGTAGGCGGTTATAACGCAACCATTCTCAAGGCTTTGATGGAGCTGAAAGCTGAGTACCATCCGACAGGAGAGGACTTTGAAGTCATCTGTATCGGAAGTGTCGGTGCTGATTTCTTCCGAGCTCGGGGCATTCAGCCAGTTTATGAGTTGCGTGGTCTAGCAGATCAGCCTAGCTTTGATGAGGTCCGTAAAATCATTAGCAAGACCATTGAGATGTATCAGAATGAACTCTTCGATGAGCTCTATGTCTGCTATAATCACCATGTCAACAGTCTGACCAGTCAGATGCGGGTGGAGCAGATGCTGCCAATCATTGACTTGGATCCCAATGAAGCTGATGAAGATTATACGCTGAATCTGGAACTGGAATCCAGTCGGGATTCTATCTTGGATCAACTGCTGCCCCAGTTTGCAGAGAGCATGATTTACGGTGCCATTATTGATGCCAAGACGGCTGAAAATGCAGCCGGTATGACTGCTATGCAGACAGCGACAGACAATGCTAAAAAGGTCATTAGTGATTTGACTATTCAGTACAACCGCGCTCGGCAGGCTGCCATTACGCAGGAAATTACTGAAATCGTGGCGGGTGCAAGTGCCCTGGAATAAGGCCACAAATGAATTAGAAATTAAACGAGGGAAAAAACATGAGCTCAGGCAAAATTGCTCAGGTTATCGGGCCGGTTGTAGACGTTGCGTTTGCTGCTGGAGACAAACTACCTGAGATAAATAATGCACTTGTAGTCTATAAAAATGATGAGAAAAAATCAAAAATCGTCCTTGAAGTAGCTCTTGAGCTTGGTGACGGTGTGGTGCGGACCATTGCCATGGAGTCGACCGATGGTTTGACACGTGGTTTAGAGGTCTTGGATACTGGTCGTCCGATTTCTGTGCCAGTTGGCAAAGAAACTCTGGGGCGGGTGTTCAATGTCCTAGGAGACACTATTGACTTGGATGCGCCATTTCCTGCTGATGCAGAGCGCCAGCCGATTCATAAAAAGGCACCGACCTTTGATGAACTATCGACTTCATCAGAAATCCTGGAAACAGGGATCAAGGTTATCGACCTCCTAGCTCCTTATCTGAAAGGTGGGAAAGTTGGTCTCTTTGGCGGTGCCGGAGTAGGGAAAACAGTCCTGATTCAGGAATTGATTCACAACATTGCCCAAGAACACGGGGGGATTTCTGTCTTCACAGGTGTTGGTGAACGGACGCGTGAAGGGAATGACCTCTACTGGGAAATGAAAGAGTCTGGCGTTATCGAAAAGACGGCTATGGTCTTTGGTCAGATGAATGAACCGCCAGGAGCACGGATGCGTGTTGCTCTAACTGGTTTGACCATCGCGGAATATTTCCGTGATGTGGAAGGTCAGGATGTGTTGCTCTTTATTGACAACATCTTCCGCTTTACGCAGGCTGGTTCGGAAGTGTCTGCCCTTTTGGGCCGCATGCCATCAGCCGTTGGTTATCAGCCAACACTTGCGACAGAGATGGGACAGCTTCAAGAGCGTATCACATCAACCAAGAAAGGTTCCGTTACTTCCATCCAAGCTATCTATGTGCCAGCGGATGACTATACTGACCCAGCACCAGCGACAGCTTTTGCTCACTTGGACTCTACGACCAACCTAGAACGGAAATTGGTTCAGCTGGGGATTTATCCAGCTGTGGATCCACTGGCTTCCAGCTCTCGTGCCCTTTCACCAGAGATTGTCGGAGAAGAGCACTATGCAGTGGCAGCAGAGGTTAAGCGGGTCTTGCAACGTTATCATGAATTGCAGGATATCATTGCTATCCTTGGTATGGACGAGTTGTCAGATGATGAGAAAACTTTGGTTGCACGTGCGCGGCGGATCCAGTTCTTCCTGTCACAGAACTTCAATGTGGCGGAGCAATTTACCGGCCAGCCAGGTTCTTATGTACCAGTAGCTGAAACGGTTCGTGGATTCAAGGAAATCCTTGAAGGTAAGCACGATAAGCTGCCAGAAGATGCCTTCCGTGGTGTGGGCTCCATCGAGGATGTATTGGCCAAGGCTGAGAAAATGGGATTCTAAGAGGTGAATGATGGCTCAAATGACAGTACAAATAGTGACACCGGATGGTCTTATTTATGATCACCATGCTGCATTTGTTTCCGTAAAGACCATTGATGGTGAGCTGGGAATTTTGCCCCGCCACATCAATACCATCGCTGTTTTAGAAGTGGATCAGGTTAAGGTGCGCCGGGTTGATGATGACAAGCATATCGACTGGATTGCAGTTAATGGCGGAATCATTGAAATTGCAGACAATGTCATTACCATTGTGGCGGACTCAGCTGAGCGTGAGCGAGATATCGACATTAGTCGGGCTGAGCGGGCTAAGCTCCGAGCTGAGCAAGAAATCGAAGAAGCACATGATAAGCATTTGATTGACCAAGAACGCCGGGCTAAGATTGCCCTGCAACGGGCAATCAACCGGATCAATGTCGGCACAAGATTATAAGAAGCTATTTTGTCTAGATTGATGGAAGTCATCTTTCATCTGACGAGATTTGGTTTCTTGAATACAAACTGAATACGAAAAACTGAGGCAGAACTGTCTCAGTTTTCTTTTCCAAAGAAAAAAGGAAGGACTGTTTAGTTCATCCTTGACTGGAGTCTTGTGGTATAATAAAAGTTATGGTAGAAGTTATTTTTAAATTATGCAGTCATTTGCTCTTTATTTTCTTTGCCTTTCATCTGCTGTCAACGGTTGTTGAGTGGGAGAGGTTTTTCAAGGTTAATGCCGATAATGCGATGAAGATTCGCTTTTTAATTCTCTTGTTCAGCATTGCCTTGGGCTATTTAGTCAGCCTTTTCTTCATTGGTATTTACGATATGAGCCGGGCGATTTTTAACGGTACTTTATAAGGTTATATTTTTGATTTTATGGTATGATAGTATGGATGATTTTAAAAATTTAGAGTAAGGAATCGGTATGGAAAAAATTATTATTCAAGGTGGAGATAATCGCTTGGTCGGAAAGGTCAAGATTGAAGGAGCAAAAAATGCGGTGCTGCCTCTCTTGGCAGCGACAGTCTTGGCTAGTGAGGACCAGTCTGTTTTGAAAAATGTTCCGGTCTTGTCTGATGTCTTTACCATGAACAATGTGGTCCGCGGTTTAAACACTCAGGTGGATTTTAATCAGGAAGAAAATACAGTTGTTGTGGATGCCACTCAGCCCTTGTCTGAGGAGGCACCTTACAAATATGTCAGCAAAATGCGGGCGTCTATCGTTGTTTTGGGACCAGTCCTAGCTCGTAATGGTCACGCTAAGGTTTCCATGCCAGGCGGCTGTACGATTGGCAGTCGGCCTATTGACTTGCACCTGAAGGGCTTAGAAGCCATGGGCGCTCAGATTACCCAAACAGCGGGTTATATCGAAGCGAAGGCAGAGCGGCTCAAGGGAGCTCACATTTACATGGACTTTCCTAGTGTGGGAGCAACGCAAAACATCATGATGGCTGCAACGCTGGCTCAAGGCACGACAGTGATTGAAAATGCTGCTCGGGAGCCTGAAATCGTTGATCTAGCCCTATTTTTGAATGAAATGGGAGCCAAAGTCAGAGGGGCAGGTACTGAGACTCTGACTATTGTCGGAGTGGACCAGCTGCGAGGTGCCAAGCATAATGTGGTTCAAGACCGTATCGAAGCAGGAACTTTTATGGTTGCTGCAGCTATGACCAGCGGTGACTTGCTGATTGAGGATGCCATTTGGGAGCACAATCGTCCCCTGCTTTCCAAAATGCAGGAAATGGGAGTGGAAGTGACAGAGGAAGATGAAGGGATTCGGATTCGTTCCGATGTTTCGAAACTTAGACCGGTTGCGGTCAAGACTCTTCCTTATCCGGGCTTCCCTACCGACATGCAGGCTCAGTTTACGGCGCTCATGGCCATGGCCAAGGGCGAGTCTACGATGATTGAGACTGTCTTTGAGAACCGCTTCCAGCATCTGGAGGAAATGCGTCGGATGGGGCTGCACTCTGATATCATGCGTGATACAGCTCGTATCTGGGGCGGTGGCAGTCTTCAGGGAGCTGAAGTCATGTCAACTGACCTTCGGGCCAGTGCGACTTTGATTCTGATGGGCTTGATTGCTGAAGGCGAGACTAAGGTCAGCAAGCTCGTACACTTAGACCGAGGCTACTATAAATTCCATGAGAAATTGGCAGCCTTGGGAGCCAAAGTGAAGCGTGTAAAGGAAGAAGACGATGAGTGAAAATCTAAAATATTTAGGTCGGCAAATTGGCCTTGTTCTGTTGGTTCTCCTGATAGCAGTGATTCTCTTTTTCGTGTCTCTGATGATTGGCTATAACATTATCGGAAACGGTAAGGGATCAGTTTTTTCACCAGAAACCTGGCAAGAATTAATCGGGAAGTTTACTGGAAACTAGCTCCTAGTCGAACAGACTGGCTGAAATGAATCCAGTTTGCTAAGTTGAAAGAAAAAAGATGAAAAGAAAGACTAGTCAGAAAAGGAATTCTAAGAGCCTGCAAGGCTGGGCTGGGCTGACTCTGGCTTTGATTTTAGCTCTGGCTGGCTATTTCTGGGGACAGGACGGTCAGCAGCCACTTCAGAGTCCAAATTCAGAAATCAGAGTTGGGCAAGTCCAAGATCAGGGCACCCCTAGTCAGGAACTGGCTGAGAGCGTTCTGACGGATGCTGTCCGAGCTCAGCTTAAAGGCAGCATTGAATGGAATGGAGCTGGCGCCTTTATCGTGAATGGGAATAGGACAGACTTGGATGCGGGGATTTCTAGCAAACCCTACGCTGACAATAAGACCAAGTTTGTACAAGGGCAAGCTATTCCGACGGTGGCGAATGCCTTTTTATCCAAGTCTACCCGCCAGTACAAAAAACGGGAAGAAACTGGAAATGCCAACACTTCATGGGTACCGGCAGGCTGGCATCAACTCAAGAACCTCTCTGGTGAGTACAATCATGCTGTGGACCGCGGACATCTCTTGGCCTATTCACTGATTGGTGGTTTGAAGGGCTTTGATGCCTCCACCAGCAATCCTGCCAATATCGCTGTGCAGACGGCCTGGTCCAACCAAGCCAATGAGGCGGATTCGACAGGGCAGAATTACTATGAGACAAAGATCCGGAAGGCTTTGGATAAGAACAAGCGAGTGCGCTACCGGGTAACCTTGATTTATGCCACGGAGACTGATTTAGTGCCAGTTGGTTCTCATCTAGAGGCCAAGTCCAGCGATGGCAGTCTGGAATTCAATGTCTTTATTCCGAATGTGCAAAAAGGGATTCGTTTGGACTATAATAGTGGCAAGGTCAGTCAGGAGACGGGTTCTTAATTTTATACTCAAAAATGGATTTGCAAAGAGTATTCAATAGTATGAAAAGAAATGGTTGCAGATTTGTAGTCATTTTCTTTTATACTAATAGATGAAAGAAGGCGAATTTTTCAGTCTTTTTTAAGAAAGCGGTGGTAAAATCAACGTTCTCTTACAATCTAGTAAAGGAGGTTGCGATGGGACTTATTTTTAAAAGCATCTGGTTCCTCATGCGTCTGATTGGGCGTGTGGTGTGGGGACTTGCTTGGTCCTTTGTCCTGAGCTTTATGGTTATTGTCGGAATTTTCTATTTTACCACTTCGACAAAACCGGGTACAGAGGGACTGACGCAGGCTGTTCAGACAGCTGTTGGCAGAGTGGATCAATTTTTAAATCACCAAGGCATTTCCACGGGGCTTCACAGCAGTGAGGAGACGCAGACGGATCAACTGACAGATGAGCATGCAACAACAGGGGCTCGTTGGGATCAGCCAAGCGCCACGATTTATATCGATACAAACAATGAAACCTTCCGTTCAGCCTATAAGGAGGCTATTGATTCTTGGAATCAAACAGGTGCCTTCACCTTTCAAATCATCAATGACAAAGACAAGGCGGACATTGTCGCGACGGAGATGAACGATGGCAACATCAGTGCAGCTGGTGAAGCTGAGTCGCAGACCAATCTCCTAACCAAGCGGTTTACCCATGTCACAGTTCGCCTTAATAGTTACTACCTGCTAGACAGTCGCTATGCTTATTCTCATGAGCGGATTGTCAATACAGCGGCGCACGAATTGGGCCATGCTATCGGATTAGACCATAATGAGGAGGAATCAGTGATGCAGTCAGCAGGCTCATTTTACAGTATCCAGCCGACAGATATCCAGGCTGTAAAAGACTTGTATCAATCGTAAGCCTATGTTAAAATCTATTTTTTATTTGATTCGACATTTTCCAGAGCAAGTTTTTCTCTTTGTTTTTAACTCAGGAATCTTTGTCTGGCTATGGAAAAGCGGTAATGAGATTGCTAACCAGCTAGGAGTGACAGCGGCTTGGGAAAATCATATTCCGGCGCCCATTCAGCTCTTCTTCGGCCAGAATATTGAGGCAGTTCAGGGATTTTTTCACAATTCCGCCTTTATGTGGCTAGTTGGATCCATGATTATCCTTCTGGTTATTCGTCTGATCAAGGGAATGATTAAATTTGTTGTCTTTGCGGTTCTGATTCTGCTGGGAATTTATCTGATTTTGCAGAATCAATCCATTCTCAATAGTTTTATGTAAGACAGTCAGATGTGGCTGTCTTTTTTCTTTTGGGGAGCTGAGTTCGCTTTCTCTTGAATTCTGATAGCTGTGCTTCTGGAAATCTGCTATAATGGTCTTATGATTATTTTACAAGCAAGCAAGATTGAGCGCTCTTTTGCAGGGGAGCTTCTTTTTGACAATATTAACCTGCAGGTGGATGAGGGTGACCGGATTGCCCTCGTCGGTAAAAATGGAGCTGGGAAGTCAACCCTGCTCAAGATTTTGGTGGGTGAGGAAGAGCCTACTTCTGGTCAGATCAATAAAAAACGAGACCTATCTCTGTCCTATCTGGCTCAGGATAGCCGCTTTGAGTCGGAGAATACTATCTACGACGAGATGCTGCTGGTCTTTGATAGTCTGCGTCAACAAGAGAAGCGCTTGCGGCAGATGGAGCTGCAAATGGGAGAATTGTCAGGGGAAAATCTGACTGCTCTCATGACCCAGTACGACCAGCTTTCAGAGGATTTTCGCCAGAAAGGTGGTTTTACCTACGAGGCCGATATTCGAGCTATTTTGAATGCCTTCAAGTTTGACCAGTCCATGTGGCAGATGAAGATTTCTGAGCTTTCAGGCGGGCAGAATACCCGTCTGGCGCTGGCTAAGATGCTTTTGGAAAAGCCAGAGCTGCTGGTACTGGACGAGCCGACCAACCACTTGGATATCGAGACCATTGCCTGGCTGGAGACTTACTTAATCAACTACAGCGGTGCCTTGATTATCGTTAGCCACGACCGCTATTTCCTAGACAAGGTTGCGACCATCACGTTGGATTTGACTAAGCATTCATTGGATCGCTATGTGGGCAATTACTCTAGCTTTGTGATCCAAAAGGAGCAGAAGTTGGCCACCGAAGCCAAGAACTATGAAAAGCAACAGAAAGAAATCGCAGCGCTGGAGGACTTTGTCAATCGCAATTTAGTCCGGGCTTCCACAACCAAGCGGGCTCAGTCCCGTCGCAAGCAGCTGGAAAAGATGGAGCGTTTGGACAGGCCGGAGACCGGCAGTCGCTCGGCTAATATGACCTTCCAATCCGATAAGGTTTCGGGCAATGTTGTTCTGACCTTGGAAGATGCAGCTATTGGCTATGGTGAGGAAGTCCTGTCGGAGCCGATTAACCTTGATATTCGCAAGTTTAATGCGGTAGCTATTGTCGGACCAAATGGGATTGGAAAGACGACTCTGATTAAATCACTAATCGGGCAAGTACCCTTCATCAGAGGCAAGGAACAGCTTGGGGCTAATGTGGAAGTGGGCTACTATGACCAGACCCAGAGTAAACTGACTGCCAGCAATACGGTACTTGATGAGCTATGGAATGACTTCAAGCTGACACCAGAGGTCGAGATTCGCAATCGCTTAGGCGCTTTCCTCTTCTCGGGAGACGATGTCAAGAAGTCTGTCGGCATGTTATCGGGTGGAGAGCGGGCGCGCCTGCTCCTAGCCAAGCTGTCTATGGAAAACAAGAACTTCCTCATCCTAGATGAGCCGACCAACCACCTGGACATTGACAGCAAGGAAGTGCTGGAAAATGCCCTAATTGACTTTGACGGAACCCTGCTCTTTGTCAGCCATGACCGCTACTTTATCAATCGCGTGGCAACCCAGATCATCGAGCTCTCTGAGACAGGCTCCACCCTTTATCTGGGTGATTATGACTACTATCTGGAGAAAAAGGCAGAGCAGGAAGCCTTGCGTGAGGAGACGGAGCAGGTTGATTTAGATAAGCCTGCCCCTGCCAATGACTATCAGCTTCAAAAGGAAAACCAGAAAGAACAGCGCCGGCTGGCCCGCCGCTTAGAACAACTGGAAGCGCAAATTGAGGATTTGGATAGTCAGATCAGTCAGCTTCAGGAAGCCATGGAGGCCACTAATGACGCCGCCGAACTCATGGAGAGCCAGCAGCAAATTGACCAGCTGACCGCCGCCCAAGAAGAAGCCATGTTAGAATGGGAAGAACTGGCGGAGAAAGTGTGAGAAGGAAAAAGAACCTGTGTAAGAATGCCTAGTTTCTGTGAGAAATGAGCTTCTTAGAGCTTACAGGAAAAATTAAATTGATATTCAATGTGGTTCAGTTATCGTATTACTAAAGATTTTGATGACTGAATCGTTTTATTTAAGAAAAATAGGAGAAAATGATGGATTTTGTAATAATTTTTATTGTCATAATGCTAGCAATTTTTGCTTTCGTAGGTTGGATAGTTTATTGGGCGATTAGTCATTCCGCTAAAAAGAATAAAGTATACCAAGCCTTCTCTTCCGAGCACGGCTATCAATTTGACAAAGCGCAAGGTAATGACTATTACAGAGATTATTCCAAGCAAAAAACAAGTAACGACCTCACACTAAAACTTTCCCAGAATCCGTATGTAGAAAAATATGCTCATTTTAGTCATTATCCATTCGGTCGTGGGAATATGGTGAAAGTTGCCTATGTAATTTCAGGTAGCTACAATGGTTCTCAATTTCGGGCTTTCACCTATCATTTTGAGGGGAATGCAATTGAGAATTCTGGTCCCGGTGGTGTTTTCAGCATTGTTATGATTCAGTGCCCCGATGAACCTAAAGGTCAGCTTTCAGAGCAAATGTTTTATGAAAATGGAATGCTCTGTGAATACCTTCGAGAAAATTTGAATGTAGAAGACCTTCATGATAGAATTGAGAAATTGGCTTATATTGCAAACGCAAAATGAGTCTTCCTGGTTTTCAATCCAGAGATTTGGTAATAGGAAGTATATAGTTAAGTAGAAAGAGGCTAGAATGTTTTTTATAAGACGTCGTATGTTTTTTAATCAATATGGCGATAAAGCTATTTATTTTGATTGTAAGACCCACGAACTTTTAGAGGCACCAAAGAGTAAACTATTAGATACAGAGAAATCAAGCAGGATGAATCGGCATATACCTCTTTTAGTTGTCCTATTTTTGTCTAGTGGAGGAGGCCTAATTTCTTTCTTTAGATTGTTCTTACATGGAACATATACCATGACAACTTTTTGGAGTGTTATTCTTATTTGGATAGCAGAGTTTGCCTTTATTACTATCCTCGTAGAACGCGCCTTGTACCGAAATGTCAATAGAGCAGAAGTTACCTCTCAAACGGTTTGTAGGGTGATTATGGAAAAGTCAGACGAAGCCAAGGAAGTGGAGGCAGAGATGGAGATGAGTGAAAAAGATAGCCGCAATGCTACACGCTTGATAAGAGGTTTAATTTTTCTAGTACCCTTGGTTGGATTCTTCTATGCCTATGATTTTATTTTTAATTATCAAGACTTGTTAGGTAATCCTATTGGAGGAGAAATATTTAAAATTATTGCAACTGGACTTTTATTAGGTATTTCTTTCGTATTATATAATCAGAACAATCTTACCAAGATTTTTGATATATTGGATTTATTCCGTGCTGGAAAACTTAATGTGATATGTAGAGCTGATGACGATCCAGATGTCTATCTAGAAGTGAGGATGGGAACAGATCAAGAACCTATCATCACCGAACTACAGAAAGATCAAAACCAAGTTTTGAAGTAGAAGGTAGAGAGTGGAAAATAGTTTTCTTGTATAAAATCAATCTGACCAGATAAGGAGAGGGAGTTCATGTCAAAAGCTTCAAAGAAAAAGAAAGTAGTGATCGAAGAACGCTACCACGGCCCTTTGATTACAAATGAGGTTAGTTTAGGCTATATTAAATTTTTTCCTTGGATCATGCTACCGATTACGGCATTTTTATATTTTGCGGGTAGCTACGAAGATAGGATTGGTATTATCAAGGTTTTATTTCTTTCTTGTATTCTGATTAATGGATTTAGTATTATCTTTGGCCTTTTTAACTCTTTGGTGAATCGCTTTAAATCTCTGACCTACATCTTAATCGGCTTGGTAGCTTGGACAATAGTCGTCAGCTTCACCTTTATTGGCCTATTGATGTTTACCTCGGGCGAGGATTCTATTAGTGCACGAACGGTCAATGATTCCAGTTTCACCTTGTTTTATCTCATTCCCATCTTGCTCTTATTCCTTGGGATGACCTTGATTTACGCCTGGTATTACCTCCCTCAAAATCAAGGGAAAATTTGGAAGATTAACCAATGGGAGACCTATAAGGTGAATAGTAAGAAAAAAGAATGGCTTTTCAACATTTTGGGAGTTATTGGAATTATACTGCTGTTCATAGCCGTGATGACAGGCTATGTTGAGAGAATCTTCGGTCTTTTCTTGGGGATGTTAATCACATTAACGTTTCCTGCGGTTATCGTGGATGTCGTTTACGCAGCCATCTATATCCGAAAGCATCCAGAATATGAAGAGTTGTGATTGTACAAAAAAGTGGCCGTTAACTGGCCAATCATTATAGACCGATTGATCAATAGTGTAATTAAATTGGATGGAGTCAATGAAGAAACAATCTATAGTTCTTCGTGATTCGCTTGGATTTTCACAGTTTTTATGGCTATCATGGGCTTGGTGGGCCCGATTTCTATCTTCACCATGCTCGTTTTGAAGATGATGGGAACACCCATCGGCAGTAAGATATTCAATTTAAGCGTGATGGGGATTTTGCCAGCTGTCGCAGTTCTATTGCTATGGCAAAATAATATGATTCGATGGTTGAAGGCAGTTGAACGGTACAGAAATCATCGCGTCAAAAAGGAAATAGAATAAAGAAAATAGAAAGAGGCTAGAATGTTTTTTAGAAGACGTCGTTTTTATTTGAATCAATATTATGACAAAGCCATTTATTATGATCGTAAGACCCACGAAGTTTTAGAGGCGCCAAAAAGCAAACTATTAGATACAGAGAAGTCAAATAAGATGAATCGACATATTCCTCTCTTAGTTGTTCTCTTTATAGCTAGCGGAAGTGGCATTTCTTCCTTCTTTAGTCTATTTTTACAAGGAACTTATAGCATGACTACTTTTTGGAGTGTTATTCTTATCTGGATAGCAGAGTTTGCTTTTATCACTATCCTCGTAGAACGAGCCTTGTATAGAATGTCAATAAAGCTCAAGTAACTACCCAAACGGTTTGTCTGACTACTATGATTTATCCCGATGACGAAAATCAAGACGAAGAAGAAAAGAAGGGGAAAAAAGGATTTAGCAAAGGTGCTTTTTTATATTTTAATGCACTCTTATTTACTATTCCTGCAGTAGGTTTCTACTATGTCTATGATTTTATTTCCCGCTTTAAAGACTTGTTGGGGCAACCGATTGGAGGTGAAATTTTTAAGATTATATTTGCAGGTCTTTTGTTGGGAATTGCTTTTGTTGCGTTCAATCAAAATTACTTTGTTAGAATCTTGAAATTATCACAACGGTTTGAGGAGGGGAAAATTAGTGTGATATGTAGATCTGACGACGATCCAGATGTCTATCTAGAAGTGAGCGTCGGACCGGATGGAGCTATTTTGACAAAAGAGCTACATGATTATAAAGCTGGAGCTTAGCTGATTTGAAATTAAATAAAAGTGAGTGAAGCAGTAGAGATTATAAAGTTTGGTAACAGAACTTCAATAAGCAATTAGAAAGAGGTTAGAATGTTTTTTCTTAGACGTCGTCGAGTATTTATTGGCGAGTGTGATGGTCAGGCGGTCTATTATGACCAGCAGACTAGAGAGGCTTTAGCAGCTCCCAAAAGTTTCCTGCTCAATACGGAAGGAGCGCGTAAGACCAATGCCTATATTCCTGAATTGGTGATTCTATTGATGGCAGGTGGACCTGCTGTCTTTGGATTCTTTTCAGTCTTGTCCATTGGTGTCTATAACTGGACCAGTTTGACCTATATACTACTATTTTGGTTGGCTGAGTTTCTGTTAATGGTCGCTATTCTTGAGCGAGGGCTTTATAAAAATGTTCGCAAGGCTCAGCCGACAACAGAGAAGGTGTTTTATTATGCAGCTTCCCATAATTTGATGGTGGGTGACGAGAATTTTGACCCAGCTAAAGCATCTTCAACAATCTATCGAATTGCTCGCTACATAATAATTGCTGCTGATATATATTTAGTATTTGTTTTTTACGGCTATACTCAAAAGTTTGGTCAGCCTATTGAGACTAATTACGGTTTTTGGATAGCCGGATTTATGTTCTATACGCCCTTTTTGTTTTATAATCAAAACAATCCAGTTCGTTTTGTAAAGATTATGAAGCTATACAGTCAAGGGAAAGTGCGTTTTAGGGAAGAAGGAGAAAACAAATAAAATTTTACATTTGGGTTCGGTAGTAACCCTTAAAAACGGCGATGATACAGAAGTGATGATTGTTTCACAGGCTAGTGTAATCGAAGTGGAAGATGGCCAAGGAGGGACTAAGAGTGTCTATTTTGACTGCGGTTCAGTAGTTATTCCGAATGGGAGGCAAACACCAGATAATTTGTTCTTTTTCAATAGAGAGAATGTTAAAGGATATAGAAATGAAGACGAAGAGGCTTTTGAAGAGCATTACGAAACTTGGATGAAGTCAACAGATGTTCTAAAAGGTTCTATTTAATATGGTATGAGAAGAATCGCTTGAGTCAAAGCGATTTTTTATTTATCGGCTTCCAGATTCATGGTATAATTAAGAGCAGATGGCTTTGTTTTTCTATACCGCATAGGGAAGGTAGATTGAAAGAGGTTTATGAACAAAAGACAGCCTTGTTTAATTCAAAAACCTCCATCAATGCTTAGCTTGAGACAGCTAAGACCTCTTTTATAAATTTGATACATTTAGAAAGCCTCAAAGGAGAGGTGAAGGAAGCAATTAATGCAAAAATCACCAATCACCAAGTACCGCTATTGACAAATTTTTCGAATGTCTTAGCGGTCCTCTTAGCTCAGTACGAGAAAAGTATTAAGCAATTTCAATCAGAGGATAAGCATGTATAAAGAACGATATCATGGACCTTTAATTACTAATGGGGTTAGTTTAGGCTATATTAAGATTCTACCTTGGATTACACTGGCAATCTCCTTTATGGCATTTTTTGGGACGACCTTTATAGACCATGTTGGCGTCTATAAGATCCTGTTCATAATTTGTATGTCCATTAGTGGTGTTGCAATTCCAATCTCTTTCTTTAATAATTTTATTCTAAAATTTAAAAGTTTCATCTATCTATTTGTTTCCATAATTGTTTTAGTTGTGCTTGTTGACGTCAATTTTATAGGCTTGGTCATGCTAGTTGGTAATGGTGGGATATATTCAGGCTTGGCACTTGTTTATAATCTTGTAGACTTTTGTATTTTTCTATTTTCATGCACTCTCTACTCTTGGTATTACCTTCCTAAAAATCAGGGGAAAATCTGGGCTTTCAACCGGTGGGAGACATATGGCGGAAAAGAAAAAGGTAGAAAGCAAGAACGGCTGTTCAACTTTGGAGTTGCTTTTTTAGCTGCCATGCTAGTACTAGCAATTCTTACTGGTTACAGTGAGAATGTTTTTGGTGTTTTCATTGGAATTTTGATGAACTTAACTTTCCCAGCTGTTATGATAGATGCTTTATATGCAGCAATCTATATAAGGACACATCCTGACTATGAATAGGTAAGGCACTAGGATTTGGGTGAAAAAAATGAAGAAAAGATCTATTTTTAATGCTAGTTTTGAAGAGAGTTTAAATCTGGAAGATGATGGGTTTCGAAAGTTGCAGCAAGAGCAGCATGATAAAACGTCTAACTATTTTAAAAAAGGGAGAGCATCTCTTTGGTTTCGAATTAGAAGTTTTATTTTAGGTTTAATTTTTCCTGTTGGATTTAACTTTATGTTGCTTGTTGTATCTATGGAATTTCATGAGAGTAAGACCCTGACTCTTCCGATATCTAAGCACGAGTCATTAACTGTAAATGTTTTTTTGATTTTACTTCTTATTTGGCTGTTCTTAGTCATTCTTGGAAAATTTACTAAACGAACTTATCTTTTACCATATCGCTATCAGCTTCATACTTTTACATTTATGCTTTGGTTTTTATTAGAAATAGATCTGATAGTTATTGACATTCTATTAGCAAATTTGGCATTTTGGGAAATTATTGCTATATATGGAGTAATAATGATCTTCACTTACATGATGTTTAGTATGGAGTTAACAGGATTAAGAAAGCTTATGTATGATGAGGATAGACAAGTGACTTTTCGTGATAAGATTGCTAAAATGATTTCTATTTATGGCATGGGGATTTTAGGGATTGGTATTGTTATAAAATATATTTTCGGAAGCTTTACTGTAGATATTTCAAATTCCATGAAAGCATTTGGTTTTTTACTTCTATGGGTCTTTGCTAATATTATGGTGATTGCAATAATTGTTTTTATAGGTTTACCATATTTTCTCCAAGCCTATTACAAGTGGAAATATCCAGAAGAATACCGAGAATGGGAAGGCAAGTCCGTAGAGGAATGGTATGGGAAGAGGTACTTGAAAAAGCACCCTGAACTACTACAAAAGAAGATTGGTAATCAAACTTATGGATAAAAAATCTATTTTTAATGCTAGTTTTGAAGAGAGTTTAAATCTGGAAGATGATGGGTTTTTACAGTATCAGAAAAAAGATGTCTATAGCAAATTAGAAAAGTATTATAGAAAAGGCCATCCTTCTATAGGATTAAAAATTCAGAGTGTTATTCTGACATTGATATTTCCAATAAGCTTGAATTTTATGCTTTTAGTGATTTCGATTTATCTACATGATTCCAACCCAAAAGATTTAGCTGTTTCTATATCTAAAACTCCATTATTGTCAGCTGAAATATATGTTTTATTCCTGTTTATATGGTTACTCATTGTCTTAGTTGGAAAGTTTATTACAAGAAATTATTTATTCCCTTATCGTTATCATTTTCATGTTCTCACATTTTTAATTTGGCTTAGTTTTGATTTAACCTGCTAGCTATTGATATATCATTACCAACTTTATCTATTTGGATGATTGCTGCTATTTTTGTTTTTATTTCTATATTAGCCTATTTTATGTTTAGCCTTGAAATTGAAAGTCTTAAAAAACTGATGTATGGTAATGGAAGTGGCTCTTCTCTTCGCAACAAAATTGCCAATAAGATAGCGATTTATGGAATGAGTTTTTTGGGAATTGGAGTAATTATAAACTTTATTATAAAGAGTTTTTCCATAAAATTTTCAACTTCGTTGGAAGGCTTAGGTCTTTTGATAACATGGATTATCCTAAATATTGCTGTGATTGCTATGCTAATCTACATCGAATTTCCTAGTTATTTACAAGCTTTCTACAAATGGAAATATCCCGAAGAATACCGTGAGTGGGAAGGCAAGTCTGTAGAGGAATGGTATGGAAAAAAATATTTAAAAAAACACAAGGATTTATTAAAAAACAGATGAAAAGAACGATTGGTATGGGTGGTAGGAATAAGTAGACAGGATTCTTAGAAGAATTTGCCTTTTCCGATTTTCAGCCGATAAGATTTTGACGAAAAGAGCCTCGTCTGAAAATAAAATCCGAACAAGGGGCGGTGAAGGTAGTTTTGAAAGAGCGACTAGGGAAGCGAAACAGCAATTAAAGGAATTGAAGTGGTAAACAAATGGAAGATTTAGGCAAAGTTTTTCGTGATTTTCGTTTAAATGGGCATTATTCTTTGAAGGAAGCGGCGGGTCAGGTTTGCTCGACCTCTCAGCTGTCTCGTTTTGAGCTGGGTGAGTCGGACATGACCCTCTCGAAATTTTTAGATCTCTTGGATAATATTCATGTGACCCTTGAAAATTTTATAGACAAGGCACGGAATTTCCGGCAGCATGAACATGTGGCCATGATGGGGCAGATTATCCCACTTTACTACTCAAATGACATCAAGGGATTTCAGGACTTGCAAGCGGAGCAGTTGGAAAAGGCCAAGGCCAGCAGCGCTCCTCTTTACTATGAGCTGAATTGGATTTTGATGCAGGGCTTGATTTGTCAGCGAGACAGTCATTTTCGCATGAGACAAGAGGATTTAGATAAGGTGGCTGATTATCTTTTCCAAGTGGAAGATTGGACCATGTACGAGCTGATCCTCTTTGGAAACCTCTATAGCTTTTATGATGTGGACTACGTCTACCGTCTGGGCAAGGAAGTCATGGAGCGGGAGGACTACTACAAAGAAATCGGTCGCCATAAGAGACTAGTCTTGATTTTAGCGCTCAATTGCTACCAGCATTGTTTGGAAAGTCGTTCTTTTGATAAGGCTAATTATTTTGAGGCTTATGTGGAGAAAATCATTGGCAAGGGCATTAAACTCTATGAACGCAATGTGTTCCTCTATCTCAAGGGTTTTGCGGCTTATCAGAAGGGGGAGAAGAAGCAGGGAATCAAGCAAATGCAGGAAGCCATGCATATCTTTGAAGTGCTGGAACTACCTGAGCAAGTCGCCTATTATCAAGAGCATTTCGATAAGTTTGTAAAAGCATAATTTCCCAAATATGGGAAAAATAAAGGACTTCCCTCCTTTCCTGATACAATAGTTTCAGAAATGGAAGGAGGTATTTTTATGAATCGACATGCAGCACAGCTGATTACACGGGCTGCTATTAATAAAATCGGGAATATGCTTTATGACTATGGAAACAGCATCTGGCTTGCTTCTTTGGGAACTCTGGGACAGAGGGTCTTGGGCATTTACCAGATATCGGAGCTAGTTACTTCCATCTTATTCAATCCTTTGGGGGGAGCTATTACGGACCGCTTTTCCAGGCGTAAGGTGCTGATGGTAACGGACTTGATTTGTGCCGGCCTTTGTCTGCTGATTTCCTTTATCTCTAATAATCAGCTGATGATTGGAGCGCTGATTTTTGCCAATGTGGTTCAGGCTATAGCCTTTGCCTTTTCTCGGCCAGCTAATAAATCCTACATTACAGAGATTGTGGACAAGGAAGACATCGTGGCCTACAATTCTCATCTGGAATTGGCCTTGCAGGTTATCAGTGTCTCAGCCCCAGTTTTGTCTTTTATCGTAATGCAGTATGCGAATCTGCGCATGACCCTTCAGCTGGATGCACTGAGTTTCTTTCTGGCTTTTGCCTTGGTTTACTTTCTGCCTAATCATGAGCCAAGCAAGCAGAAGTCTCCCATCAATTTTGGAAATATCCTGAGAGATATCAAGGAAGGGCTAGTCTATATCCGTCAGCAAAAAGAAATCTTCTTTCTGCTTTTAGTAGCTTCCGCAGTCAACTTTTTCTTTGCGGCCTTTAATTATCTATTGCCTTTTACCAATCAGCTCTATGAAAAGACAGGCTCTTATGCAACTATTCTGAGTTTGGGTGCTATAGGATCAATCATTGGAGCCATTCTAGCCAGCAAGGTTAAGGCCAGTATGGGAAATTTACTTGTAGCCCTGCTATTGACCGGTGTCGGAGTCGCAGTCATGGGTGTCTCTGCCTTGCTACCAGTTCATCCCTATTTTTCTTATTCTGGTAATCTTATCTGCGAGCTCTTTATGACTGTGTTCAACATTCATTTCTTCAGCCAGGTTCAGACCAAGGTGGACAAGCAGTATCTAGGCCGCGTTTTCTCAACGATCTACACGCTGGCAATTCTTTTCATGCCTCCTGCGACTTTTCTGATGACTGTTCTGCCGAGTGTCCATACCCTTTCCTTTCTTCTGATTGGTTTCGGAGTGATGGGATTGGCTTTGATTTCCTACCTTTATCAAAAGAAAATACAAACAAACTAGGCTGGAATAATTTCCAACCTAGTTTTCTGTATGGGAATTTTTAAGTGCTTCTTTGGTTTTTTTAAGCTCTTTTTTCAGTGAGAAATTTTTCACCATGCTGATGAGAAAGGTCATGACAGAGCCTAGGAGCACTGAGACCAAAATCAATATGATTAAGGGAAGTTTGAAGCTGAACAAGATAAAGCTAACATTGACACTCTGCATATTGGCCAAGGAAATACTGGCTACCAATAGAATGGTAATTAAAAGCAGGATATAATGCAATTTTTCCTTCATAATGATTCTCCTGTTTATCTATTCAAACTCAGCCTTGCTCTTGATATCTCCATATTCTTCTGGGATTTCTTGGGCTAGGATATCTTCATAAGCCGCCAGTTCA
Source organism: Streptococcus sp. DTU_2020_1000888_1_SI_GRL_NUU_041A (assembly GCF_032387735.1). Classification (NCBI taxonomy): domain Bacteria; kingdom Bacillati; phylum Bacillota; class Bacilli; order Lactobacillales; family Streptococcaceae; genus Streptococcus; species Streptococcus sp. DTU_2020_1000888_1_SI_GRL_NUU_041A. The sequence goes on from NZ_CP135591.1 coordinate 828,493, forward strand.
ATATCTGAGCCATACTTGTTTTTCAGAGCGGTGGTCACCAGACGGTAGGCCAAGTTCGCATTGCGAGACAAGATAGGGCCATGGAAGTAGGAGCCAAAGACATTTTTATAATGAACACCCTCGCAACCATCCTCTTGGTTGTTGCCATTTCCATAGACAACTTTACCCAGAGGTTTCTCGTCGTCAGAGAGGAAAGTGCGCCCTTGGTGATTTTCAAAGCCGTAGTAGGTCTCGTTGAATTCTTCGTTATGAATCTTAATATCACCGATATAGCGGTTTTTGGTCTGATTGAGGGTGTAGTGGCCCATGATGCCCAGACCTTCGATTCGACGGCCCGAAGCTTCGATATAGTATTGGCCTAAGAGTTGGAAACCACCGCAGATAGCTAGCACAACGCCGTTGTCATTGATAAAATTTTCCAAAGCTTCCTTTTTAGCTGGCAAGTCACGAGCCACGATCGTTTGCTCATAGTCTTGACCTCCGCCAAAGAAGACGATGTCATAGCTGTCCTTGTCAAAGTCATCTTCTAGAGAGACGATATCGACTTCAACTCTAGCGCCTAGCTTTTCAGCTACATACTTGAGCATGAGGACATTGCCGTTGTCGCCGTAGGTATTCATGAGATTGCCATAGAGGTGAGCAATTTTAATATCGTAACGGTAATCCTGGTTTTCAGGAGAAGTGAGGGATCTGTATACCATTAGTTCATCTCCTTTCTGACCACTTGTCGTTCTGCCAGCAAGTCGCGGAATTCCAGCATGGCAGTATAAGTTGCTAAGATATAGGCATGTTTGGTTTCTTGCTGCTCAATGGCCTTAAAGACTGCTTCCAAATCTTTGACTTCAGTAATCTGATCTGCTGGATAGCCCGTTACCCGCAGTCGACGAGCAATCTCAGAGTGGCGGACACCGCCAGCAATGACATGAGGGATCTCCATCTCTAAAATCCTCTCAAAATCAGCATCCCAGATCCAGCTGGTATCAATGCCGTCTGCATAGTTAGCATTGAGCAGGACGGACAAGCTAAAGTCAAAGGGCGCAAGTCCAATCATATCCAAAGCTTGGGTCGCCCCGACCGGATTTTTAATCAAGACCAAGGTACATTCCTTATCGCCGATTTTGAAAGTTTCCTGACGGCCAAAGACAGCTCGGCTCTTGTCAAAGCCAGCCTTGATAGTAGCCGGCTCGACACCAAAGAACTGAGCTACTGATACAGCGGCTAAGGCATTGTAGATATTATAAAGGCCTCCGATATTGATCTGATAGTCTTGTCCATCAATGGTAAAGGCCGAGCGGTTATGCTCAAGTGTTTTGAGAGCGGTCAGGCTGTAGTCAAGCTTGGGACGCTTGAAGCCGCAGTCCTCACAAATATAAGCTCCCAGATTAGCATAGGTGTTGAGCTCATACTTGAGGATATGCTCGCACTTGGGGCAGAGGATGCCCTCTGTATTGTAGTGAGCCAGCTGAGCTGGGCCTTTCTCGGTATCAAATCCATAGTAGCGGACAGGATTCTTCAGACTGACCGAGTTAAAGAGGGGGCTGTCACCATTCATCAGTACAGTCGCTTCAGGCACTTTAGCTGCAGCATCCAGAATCATCTGGTAGGTCGTGTAAATCTCACCATAGCGGTCCATCTGGTCGCGGAAAATATTGGTAAAGACGAAGAGACTAGGCTTGATATAATCACAAATCCGAGATAGGCTGGCTTCATCTATTTCTAGCACAGCGATATGTTTGCCAGATTTGCCTTTTTTAGCAGTCAGGAAGGTTGTCGTAATCCCAGTGATCATATTGGCACCGCTGGGATTGGTCACCACTTCTCCGAAGGCTTCCTTGAGAATGCCTACTGTCAGAGCTGTAGTCAGAGTTTTACCATTGGTTCCGGTAATAACCACGACCTCATAGTTCTTTGCTAGGTTTTGTAAAATATTTTTATCAAATGTCAGGGCAACTTTCCCCGGCAGAGTTGATCCACGCCCCATTTTGCTGAGAACAAAGTGGGAGGACTTGCCTGCCAAGAGGCCCAATGCTGTATTTATCTTCATAAGAAATATTTTATCATAAAAAAGTAAAGAAGGTTACAGAAAAATATTGACAAACGTGATATAATGGGTTGGTAAGTCTTTAAGCATTAAGACCCACTGTAAAATAAAAAGAGAGAAGTTAATTGAGTAAACTCTAATTACAAGATAAAATCAGGCTGTGACTAGATTTAATAAGTTCGATTTGTTGCTACAGCTGTTTGACTTTGCTTGTAGAGGAGTAGGAAGTCTAAGTATGAATTTTCAACAACTAACCAATCTCCAATATTGGGCCAGTTTGTTTTCGGACCCTTGGAGGATTGTAATTAATATTATTGACGTCGCTATCGTCGCATGGATTTTATATTATCTAATCAAGGCCATTGCTGGTACCAAGATTATGATTTTGGTCCGCGGGGTGCTCTTCTTTATCTTGGCACAATTTTTTGCCAATATCATCGGCTTGACCACCATTTCTTGGTTGATCAATCAGGTCATCACCTACGGGGTCATTGCGACCGTGGTGATTTTCTCGCCTGAGATTCGGGCAGGATTGGAAAAGCTGGGCCGAGCAACGGATATTTTTTCTACGACGCCCATCAGTAACGAAGAAAAAATGGTTCAGGCCTTTGTCAAGTCTGTTGCCTATATGAGTCCGCGGAAAATCGGGGCTTTGGTGGCTATTCAGGGAACCCGCACCTTGCAGGAGTACATTGCAACAGGGATTCCCTTGGATGCAGATGTGTCCGGAGAGCTGCTAATCAACATTTTTATCCCTAATACGCCATTGCACGATGGAGCTGTCATCATAAAAAACAATAAGATTGCAGCTTCCTGTGCCTACCTGCCTCTGACAGAAAGCAGTGGCATCTCTAAGGAGTTTGGAACCCGGCACCGCGCAGCTATTGGCCTGTCTGAAGTATCCGATGCTTTTACTTTTGTCGTTTCAGAAGAAACAGGCGGTATTTCCACCACGCACAATGGGATTTTCAAACATGATTTGACTTTGGATGAGTTTGAGACAGAGTTGAGAAGGGTCTTCTTATCAGAGCAGGACAAGCCAGCAGGTTTGAAAAAACGCTTCATGGGAGGATGGAAGAAATGAAAAAACGTAAAAAAATTCTTTATATCATCTCTTCGTTTTTCTTTGCCCTAGTGCTTTTTGTCTATGCAACCTCTAGCAGTTATCAAAACAATACGGGAGTTCGACAGGTCACATCTGAAACTTATACCAATACGGTCTCCAATGTGCCAATTGACATCAAATATGACAGCGAGAATTACTTTATCAGTGGCTTTACTTCTGAAGTTTCCGTTGCCTTGACAGGCTCCAACCGAGTCAATCTAGCCAGTGAAATGCAGGAAAGTACTCGGAAGTTTCGAGTTGTAGCTGATCTTTCCAAAGCTACAGAAGGCACAGTAGAGATTCCTCTGAAAGTGGAAAACCTACCGAGCGGTCTGACTGCTGCAGTCACTCCACAGAAGATTTCTGTTAAGATTGGTAAAAAAGCCAGCAAGAAGGTTGAGGTCCGCTACCTCATCACAGACAGTCAGGTGGCTGAAAATGTGTCTATCAGTGGTGTAACCTTGGAAAATAAGGAAGCTACAGTAACCAGTGACGAGGAGACCCTATCTAAGATTGAATATGTCGTAGCTATTCTCCCAACCAATGTCATTATCACCGGCAACTACAGAGGGACAGCGCCGCTGCAGGCTGTTGATGGACAGGGGAATGTCATGCCGAGCGTGGTGACACCATTTGAAACGACTATGCGTGTCAACACTAAAACAGCAGACAACTCAGGCTCGTCCTCCTCTAACAGTAGCTCAAATACGAGCTCATCAAATAAAAACTAACTAAAATTTTGAAAATAAACTTGGATTAAAGCGGTCTGACTTGCTTGCAGCCAAAACCTTTACATCCAGGTCTTATGAAAGGAAACTATTTATAATGGGTAAATACTTTGGAACCGATGGTGTTCGCGGAGAAGCAAATGTGGAATTAACGCCGGAATTGGCCTTTAAACTCGGCCGCTTTGGTGGTTATGTTCTGAGCCAGCACGAAAGTGAAGTTCCTCGGGTCTTTGTTGGCCGTGATACTCGAATTTCAGGAGAAATGCTGGAAAGCGCCTTGGTTGCAGGACTTTTGTCCGTTGGGATTCATGTTTATAAGCTGGGTGTCATTGCAACGCCTGGTGTAGCTTATCTGGTTAAGTCAGAGAAGGCCAGCGCTGGAGTCATGATTTCTGCCAGCCACAATCCAGCTTTGGATAATGGTATCAAATTCTTTGGTGGTGACGGCTATAAACTGGATGATGAGCGTGAATTGGAAATCGAAGCTTTGCTGGACGCAGCAGAAGATACCTTGCCACGTCCAAGCGCCGAAGGTTTAGGTGACTTGGTTGACTATCCAGAAGGGTTGCGCAAGTACCAACAATACTTGGTTTCAACTGGTTTGGAACTAGAAGGAATGCATGTGGCCTTAGATACGGCTAACGGTGCGGCTTCTACCAGCGCCCGTCAGATTTTTGCGGATCTCGGCGCACAGTTGACGATTATCGGAGAAAATCCAGACGGCCTCAATATCAATCTGAATGTCGGGTCTACGCATCCTGAAGCTTTGCAGGAAGTTGTTCGTGAGTCTGGTGCAGCGATTGGTCTGGCCTTTGATGGAGATAGCGACCGCTTGATTGCTGTGGATGAAAATGGTGAGCTGGTAGATGGTGACAAGATTATGTACATTATCGGTAAGTACCTGTCTGAAAAAGGCGAGCTGGCGCAGAATACCATTGTTACGACTGTCATGTCCAACCTTGGCTTCCATAAGGCTTTGGATCGTGAAGGTATTCAAAAGGCTGTGACAGCAGTCGGTGACCGCTATGTAGTGGAGGAAATGCGCAAGAATGGCTATAATCTAGGTGGCGAGCAGTCTGGGCATGTTATCATCATGGACTACAATACGACAGGTGACGGTCAGCTTTCAGCTGTGCAATTGACCAAGGTCATGCAGGAAACAGGTAAGAAACTATCTGAATTGGCTGCTGAAGTAACCATCTATCCGCAGAAACTGGTCAATATCCGTGTGGAAAACAGCATGAAGGATAAGGCGATGGAAGTCCCAGCTATCAAGACGGTGATTGAGAGAATGGAAGCCGAAATGGCTGGCAATGGCCGGATTTTGGTTCGTCCGAGTGGAACTGAGCCTCTGCTGAGGGTCATGGCTGAAGCACCAACTGACGAAGAAGTAAATTATTATGTAGATACCATTGCCAATGTTGTTCGAGATGAAATTGGAATAGACTAATAAATGTAAAGAAACTGAGACATAACGTCTTGGTTTTTTTACATTGTTATGAATTTTTAAACACTATGAATAAAAATGTTGATAAATTGCAATACTCTTGGTATAATAAGCTACGAAAGGAGAAAAAGATGAAAAATAAAAATACAATTATTTTTAAAATTCTTATCTTATTAACAGCTATTGTTACAGGTTTAGGTTTTGCTGCTCGAACTCAGGCTTCTGAAGTAACTGAATACAGTCAGCAAACCAGCATTACTAAGGATGGTGAGCCATTAACAAGTGACTCAACTGTTAAGACTAATGAAACCTTGTCTGTAACAACCAACTTCACATTTCCTGCGGCTCAAACGATCGCTGAAGGGGATACCCTGACTTTTAAACTTCCGGAAGAATTAAGTCTGATTACGGCCTTAAACTTCGATGTCTATGATGTTGTTAATCATACGGGAGAGTTAGTCGGTACAGCTCAAACTGACCCGGCGACTCAGTCAGTTACAGTGACTTTCAGTAACTACTTTACAAACTATACCCAAAAGAAAGAGCTATCTTTGGGCTTTAATGTTCGTATCAATAACGAAAAAGTCAAAGAAACAGGTCCTGTTTCCTTCAAATTTGGTCAGACAGACTTTTCTTTCCAATACCAGAAAGAAGAAGGAACTGCTGGTGAGTATGAAATGAAATATGGTTACCAGGACAGCACTGATCCGAGTATTGTTAAATGGCGCATTATCCTGAATGCAAGACAGGACATGCTTCGCAACATGGTGATTTCAGACACCTTTGGTGATGGTCTGACCTTGGTTCCTGGTACGCTGCGGGCTGTTCGTTATGCTCCAGTTGCTGGTGGTATCCGCAATGAAGCTCATATCCTGACGCTGCCTGTTGCTGATAACTTTACTAACAAAGCAGTCCTAACCCAAAACGCTAATGGCGATGCTAACGGTTTTACCATCAACTTTGGTGATAACTATAACTGGCCAATGTACATCGAGTACTCTACTCGCGTACCAGAAGGTACAAAAGTGGGCGATGTGGTTAACAACAAGTTATCTTGGACAGCTAAAGGCTTCCCAGAACGCACCATTACTAAGTCAGTCCGCTTGGAAGAGGGCTCTGGTAAAGGAAGCGCTGTGCTAGCAAAAGATGTGAAGATTCAGGCACAGAAAAAACTTGTTAATAAAGTGTTAGAGAAGGGTCAATTTACTTTTGGTCTCTTTGACGAAAACGGTGTTTTACTTCAAACAGCTACCAATGAAGCTGATGGTTCTATCAATTTCAAAGCCTTGAACTATAATGCAGCTGGGGACTACCGCTACAGCATTAAGGAAATTCCGGGCAATGATGCTAACTACATCTATGATGACAAGGAAGCTCAGCTGACAGTTACTGTTAAAGATGTGAATGGTGAGTTTTTGGGATCTGTTAAATATGATTTGGATCCAGTCTTTACAAATACCTATAGAGGTAATGATCCAGGCAAGGCAGTTCAGCCACCTAACCCTGGAAATAACAACAATCCAAACAATCCAAATAACAACCCTAACAATAACCCAAATAATAATCCAAACAACAACCCAAATAATACCCCAGGCAATGGTAACAATACCCCTGGTAACAGTTCCGACAATCCAAAGGGTGGAACAGACAATCCAGGGAATGGAAATAATAATTCAAACAACGGTACCAATGATCCAGGTGCTGCAGGAGGCAACAAAAAGGTTCTGCCTAAGACTGGTCAAGAAACGACACTTTGGCTGTCAGTTGCAGGTTTGGCAATCTTAGTTGGCTTTGGAAGCTATGTCTTTCTTCAAAAAAAGACTAGATAATATTCAAAGGTTTTAAGAGTTTTCTCTTAAAGCCTTTTTACATGCTTTTCCATTTGAAAAAACCGCGCAATCATGTTAGAATAGACCTAGAAATTTTTATAGGATAGGGGTATTATCGTGGCTTTTGGTGACAATGGACAACGCAAAAAAACAGGATTTGAAAAATTGACGATGCTAGTCGTGATTATCATGCTCATCGTGACAGTTGGAGCAATCTTTGCTTCTGCTCTCAGTGCAATCTTTTAATCCAGACGCTTCAGGGCGTTTTTTTAGACTAGAAAAAGAGAATAGAAAAAATGAGTATGTTTTTAGATACGGCCAAGATTCAAGTTAAGGCTGGCAATGGTGGCGATGGCATGGTGGCCTTTCGCCGTGAAAAATATGTTCCTAATGGTGGCCCTTGGGGCGGTGATGGCGGTCGTGGCGGCAATGTTGTTTTTGTCGTAGACGAGGGCCTTCGTACCCTGATGGATTTTCGCTACAATCGCCATTTCAAGGCTCAATCTGGTGAAAAGGGCATGACCAAGGGCATGCATGGCCGAGGTGCTGAGGACTTGATTGTTCGAGTGCCGCAGGGGACGACGGTTCGTGATGCTGAGACTGGCAAGGTGCTGACGGACTTGGTAGAAAATGGTCAAGAATTTATCGTAGCGCGTGGTGGCCGTGGCGGTCGTGGAAATATCCGCTTTGCGACGCCTAAAAATCCTGCTCCAGAGATTTCTGAGAACGGAGAACCAGGTCAAGAGCGAGAGCTTCTGCTGGAGCTCAAAGTCCTAGCAGACGTTGGTTTGGTTGGCTTCCCTTCTGTCGGGAAATCCACTTTGCTTAGTGTCATCACAGCAGCTAAGCCTAAGATTGGTGCCTATCATTTCACGACCATCGTTCCCAATCTAGGCATGGTTCGCACCCAGTCTGGAGAGTCCTTTGCAGTAGCAGATCTACCAGGTTTGATTGAGGGGGCCAGCCATGGGGTTGGACTGGGAACCCAGTTTCTCCGTCATATTGAGCGGACACGTGTCATCCTGCACGTCATCGATATATCAGCTAGTGAGGGGCGTGACCCTTATGAGGACTATCTAGCTATCAATAAAGAGTTAGAATCCTACAATCTTCGTCTCATGGAGCGCCCGCAGATTATTGTTGCTAACAAGATGGATATGCCAGATAGTGCTGAAAATCTTAAGATATTCAAAGAGAAATTAGCGGCTAATTATGATGAATTTGCGGAGTTGCCACAAATCTTCCCAATTTCGAGTCTGACCAAGCAGGGACTTGCGACCCTCTTGGATGCGACCGCAGAATTACTGGATAAGACGCCTGAGTTTCTTCTCTATGATGAGTCTGAAATGGAAGAAGAAGCTTACTATGGCTTTGATGAAGAAGCGCCAGCCTTTGAAATTTCTCGTGATGATGATGCGACTTGGGTACTGTCTGGTGACAAGCTTGAGAAGCTCTTTAATATGACCAACTTTGACCGCGATGAAGCAGTCATGAAATTTGCCCGTCAACTTCGCGGTATGGGAGTTGATGAAGCACTTCGTGCTCGCGGAGCTAAGGATGGTGACCTGGTCCGCATCGGCAAGTTTGAGTTTGAATTCGTTGACTAAGGAGGCTTGCAATGGGTGATAAACCAATATCCTTCCGCGATGAAAATGGAAATTTTGTCTCTGCAGCTGACGTCTGGAATGCAGAAAAGCTAGAAGAGCTCTTTAACAAACTGAATCCCAAGCGTAAGCTGCGTCTGGAAAGAGAAGCATTAGCGAAAGCAGAAGATGAATAAGATAAAAAGCAGCTGAGCAGGAAATAATCCTACTCAGCTGCTTTTTTTGCGCCAAAGATGTATTCGTTAAGGTAATTAACCTTTGTTTTAAGCAAAGATTTTAGGACTGACTGCTTTTATTCGAGGGAGAGCAGCTAGGCAGACACCTAGAACGATAAGCTTGTCTGCATAATCAGTCAGTATTTGGACGAGGACGATACTAAGGACGGGGTTGGCTCCCATTCCCCGTAGGGCTTGGACGATGAAGCTGGATCCGCTGGATGTTATGCCTCCGAAGAGCAGGACAGTGATTGCAGAGGCTACTAGGGTACCTGGAAGGGCTACCAATAGGGTTTTCCAGAGAAGACTGAGCTTTAAGCTTCCTTTTTCTTTAAAAAAGCAAGCTGCTGAAAGAGCAATGATGATAGCGGCTGGCGAGTAGTAGAGAGAAAAGATATCAGTTGTCATCCAGCCAATGAGGGCGCTGAGAAAGGCAATGCCAGCCCCAGCAAGAGGCCCTAAGGTCAAGCTAGCTAGAATCGTTCCAAAGGTATCTAGATAGATAGGTAATTTCAGAAATAGTGCAATATTAGCTCCCACGTAGTTAAGAGCGATACAGATAGACAAGAAGCTTAGGATAAGGGGTGTTGATTTTTTCATGATAAAATTTTCCTCATAAAAGTGATGATAGGTCTCGAGCAATCGTTTCCTTAGGTTGATTCAGGAGAATGGCCAAGAAGTCTTGGAAGAAGAGTGAGGGACTGACTTGAGTTGCAATATAGGCATTGGCTGGTTTATGATAGAAGTCATAAGCATCAACCACAGTCTGTCCAAGAGCAATGCCTTCGGTTACGACTTCGACATAGGAGTCAAAGCCCGTACAAAGATCCTCATGCAGAAAATGAGCAATAGCAAGCGGATCGTTAATGACACAGCCGATGATGTGTTCATATTCCCAGTGAAAGTCCCAGTAGAAACGCGTGATGCGACCGACAAACTCAGCTACTTCTGGCTGCAGGTAACGCATGTACTCTAACAGATTAGGGGTGAGGACGATGGCGCGTGTGACATCCAGTCCCACCATCTCGATTTTCCGGCCTAACTTTTGATAGACAAATTGAGCGGCGTGTGGGTCACACCAGTAGTTATACTCGGCTACAGGTGAGCAGTTGCCATGAGATTTGTAGCTGCCGCCCATGCTGACAAAGCGTTTGATATGTTTTCCAATTTGGGGATTTTGCTTTATTGCCATTGCTAGATTAGTCAATGGTCCCAAGGCGATTAGGGAAGTGTCCTGAGTCTTCTGGAAATAGGTAGCCAGAAATTCAGAGGCTTTTTGAGGCTGGGGCTGACAATTGCTTGTCCGATTGATTCTGCTCTCTCCTAAACCATCCATACCGTGGGTATCCTGGGCTGAAACGAAATCGCGGACTAGAGGTTTTTCTGCCCCTGCATAGACTGGTATATCTAACCGATTCAGTCTTTCTAATATTTTAAAGGCATTTTCAACACCAAGATCTACTGGGACATTTCCAGCGACGATGGTTAGTGCTACTACTTCTAGATCGGGATGTTGAATGGCATAGATTAGGGCTAGACTGTCATCTATACCAGGGTCACAGTCGATAATGATTTTTCTTTTCATGAGTTCTCCTTTGCCTAAATAAAAATGAGGTTGAGACAATCGGTCCCAACCTCTTAACTGTCAGCCTAATCGAGGAGACAGCAAAAAAACTATGCGCAAGACATTTTATATACAATATAAAGGCACTTAGTTTTTTATTCTGGGAAGTTTTCGAACCAGTCCAAAACCGAGGTTTTGATTTCTCCATTTTTCTATCATAAATAAAAATAAGGAAAAAGTCAATGGGAGTAAGCCTAACATGGCCACCCCCATCTTTTTATGGTATAATGAAAAAAATAAGTAGGAGAAGTGATAATTATGGCAAAAACGATTCATACAGATAAAGCACCAGCAGCGATTGGACCTTATGTTCAAGGAAAAATTGTTGGCAATCTTTTGTTTGCGAGCGGGCAGATTCCCCTGTCTCCTGATACAGGAGAAATCATTGGGACGACTATTGAAGAGCAGACCCAGCAGGTACTGAAAAATGTTTCAGCCATTTTGGAAGCTGCTGGAACAGACTTTGACCATGTGGTCAAGGCTACTTGCTTCTTGAGTGATATCAATGATTTTGTGGCCTTTAATGAAGTTTACAAAACAGCCTTTACAGAAGCATTTCCAGCTCGTTCAGCAGTAGAAGTGGCTCGTCTGCCTAAGGATGTGAAGATTGAGATCGAGGTTATTGCCGAGATTCTCTAAAAAAGAGCAGGGAAACCAGCTCTTTGACAGATTCTGTCTGATGAAAGGATTATAATGTCTGAGAAGAAAATTCAGCTTGTCATTGTGACTGGAATGAGCGGTGCGGGGAAAACCGTAGCCATTCAGTCCTTTGAAGACTTAGGTTATTTTACCATTGATAATATGCCGCCAACTCTGGTGCCAAAGTTTTTGCAGCTGGTCGAAGGGACCACTGACAATGATAAATTGGCTCTGGTTGTCGATATGCGGAGCCGTTCCTTCTTTTTGCAAATCCAGAATGTTTTGGACGATCTAGAACAAAACGAGAACATTGATTTCAAGATTCTTTTCCTAGATGCGGCGGATAAGGAGTTAGTAGCTCGTTATAAGGAAACGCGACGCAGTCATCCGCTGGCAGCTGATGGGCGGATTTTAGATGGGATTAAATTGGAGCGCGAACTTTTAGCTCCTCTGAAAAATCTTAGTCAGAATGTTGTGGACACAACAGATTTGACACCACGGGAGCTCAGAAAGACCATCTCTGAACAATTTTCAAATCAGGCTGACATGCATAGTTTCCGTATTGAGGTCATGAGTTTTGGTTTCAAATACGGTCTGCCTTTGGATGCTGACTTGGTTTTTGATGTGCGCTTTCTGCCTAATCCCTACTATAAGCCTGAGCTACGCAATCAAACTGGCTTGGACAAGGATGTCTTTGACTATGTCATGAACCACGCCGAGTCAGAAGAATTTTACCAGAACCTGCTAGGCTTGATTGAGCCTATTTTGCCGGGCTATCAGAAGGAAGGAAAGTCTATCCTGACTATCGCTGTGGGCTGTACGGGTGGTCAGCACCGCAGTGTAGCCTTTGCTCAGCGCTTAGCAGATGATTTGGCTAAAAATTGGCCGGTCAATGCCAGTCACCGCGACAAAAACCGTCGGAAAGAAACGGTGAACCGCTCATGAGAAAGCCACGAATTACAGTCATCGGCGGTGGAACAGGAATTTCAGTTATTTTAGACAGCCTACGTAAAAAGGACGTAGAAATTACAGCCATTGTCACAGTAGCAGATGATGGAGGCAGTTCTGGTGAGCTGCGGAAAAACATCCAGCAGCTGACTCCGCCAGGTGACCTTCGAAATGTTCTGGTAGCCATGTCTGACATGCCAAAATTCTATGAGAAGGTCTTCCAGTATCGCTTTGCGGAAGGAGATGGCGTTCTAGCGGGGCATCCTTTGGGCAATCTGATTATTGCCGGTATTTCCGAAATGCAGGGCTCAACCTATAATGCCATGCAGCTTTTGACCAAGTTTTTCCATACGACAGGAAAAATTTACCCTTCTAGCGACACTCCCCTAACTCTGCATGCTGTGTTTGCAGATGGGACGGAAGTTGTCGGTGAAAGCAATCTGACCAGTAAGAGCGGAATGATTGAGCGGGTCTATGTGACCAATACCTATGATGACAAGAAGCCTGCTGCTAGCAAAAAGGTGGTTGAAAGTATTCTGGAAAGCGATATGGTGGTTCTGGGACCAGGTTCGCTATTTACCTCAATCTTGCCTAATCTCGTTATCGAGGAAATTGGTCAAGCTCTTTTGGATACCAAGGCAGAAGTGGCCTATGTCTGCAATATCATGACCCAGCGCGGCGAAACAGAGCATTTTTCAGACAGCGATCACGTCCAAGTCCTGCACCGTCATTTAGGCAGGAAGTTTGTAGATACAGTCTTGGTTAATATCGAACCTGTCCCTCATGAGTACATGGACAGTAATCAGTTTGACGAATATCTGGTACAGGTGGAGCATGATTTTCAAGGATTACAAGAGCAGGTTCCGCGCGTTATTTCTTCGAATTTTCTTCGTTTGGAAAATGGCGGAGCTTTCCATGATGGTGAGTTGGTCGTTGACGAATTGATGCAGATTATACAGGTACGCAAATGAGCTTTACAGTAAAAGTAAAAGAAGAACTGTTGAGTCTGGCAAGCAGAGATAAAAATGAGCTGTCAGCCATGATAAAGATGTCTGGTAGTCTGGGATTGGCCAGCAGTGGTTTGACCCTGTCTGTCACAACAGAAAATGCCAAAATTGCCCGCCATCTCTATGAGTTGCTGTCGGACCTCTATCAGGTCAAGTCAGAAATCCGCCACCATCAGAAGACCAACTTGCGCAAGAATCGCGTTTATACAGTATTTCTGGATCAGAAAGTGGAAGAAATCCTTTCTGACCTGCACTTAGCTGACTCCTTTTTTGGTATCAAGGCAGGGATTGATCAGGCTATTTTGTCAGATGACGAAGCTAGCCGAGCCTACCTTCGGGGAGCCTTTCTTTCAAATGGCAGCATGCGGGAGCCAGACTCAGGTAAGTACCAGCTAGAAATCCTGTCCGTTTATCTGGATCATGCTGAGGATTTAGCTGCCTTGATGCGCCGTTTTCTGCTGGATGCCAAGACCATTGAGCGTAAGAAGGGGGCTGTTACTTATCTGCAGCGTGCTGAGGATATCATGGATTTTCTCATTGTCATCGGTGCTATGGAAGCTATGGCTGAATTTGAATCTCTTAAGCTCATGCGGGAAGCGCGCAATGACCTCAATCGCGCTAATAATGCGGAGACAGCGAACATCGCCCGTACGGTCACAGCCAGTATGAAAACTATCAACAATATAGCCAAAATCAGTGATAATATTGGCATTGAGAGTTTACCTGTAGACCTGCAGGAGGTAGCCCAGCTTCGTATCCAACATCCGGACTACTCCATCCAGCAGCTAGCTGATAGTCTGAGCCGGCCACTAACTAAGAGCGGTGTCAATCATCGCTTGAGAAAAATCAATAAAATTGCAGATGAATTATAAAAGCTGCTGAGCTTGAGCTCGGCAGCTGTTTTTTATAGGCTTGTAGAATGTTTGGGTTGGACTTTTTGCTCAGGATAGATATGGTTAATGGCATTGTTGACAGCAGTAGGTGCCTCGCCTAGCCCAGTCGCAATCAGATCAATCTTGCCCTCGTAGCTGCAGCAGTCTCCGGCTGCATAGATACCTGGCACAGAAGTTTCTTGCTTGCTGTTTACCAAAATCTTGTGACGGTTGAGCTCCAAGCCCCAATCTTTGAGATTGCCGACAGAGGATTTAAAACCGTAGTTGACAAAGAGATGATCTAGAGGCAGGTTCTGGCTTTCCTCTCCCTTGACTTGGCTGATTTCCAAGTGGGTTATCTTGCCATTTTCGCCAACCAATCGACTGGGTACAAATGGTGTCTTAATCTCAACACTAGAAGCCTTGAGTTCTTCCACACTATGTTCTAAAGCCCGGAAGTTGTCCCGACGGTGAACCAGACTGGTTTCTGCAATCTTTTCAAAAGCTAGTGCCCAGTCAACAGCTGAGTCGCCGCCTCCCAGAACGACAACCTTTTTGCCAGCGTACTGGCTGATGTTTGAAACATGATAATGGAGGTTATTGTAGCTTTCAGCATCGTCTAGTTCCAAAGCTCTCGGTTTGAAAGCACCACCTCCCATGGCGATGATAATGGTTTTGGTCTGATGCAGCCCTTTAGAAGTCGTGATGGTGAAGCCATCATCAGATTTAACGATATCCAGAACCGTTTCATTGAGGCAAATCTCAGTCTGGAAAGTTTCCAGCTGCTCAATCAGACGCTGTGTCAGCTCTTCGCCACTTAGATTGGTAAAGCCTGGTACATCCAGAATCTTCTTCTCTGGATAGAGAATGGCCGGCTGACCACCCAGCTGAGGCAGGGAATCAATGATTTTAACCTTGGCTTGGCGCAAATGAGCGTAAAAAGCTGCGAATAGGCCAACTGGACCGCCGCCGACAATCGTAATATCATACAGTTCAGACATAATCTTCCTCAATCTTTTTAAAATAAACTAGCATTATTGTACCACAAAAAGGGGTTGAAATGTAAGCAAATGTTTTAAAGACATCTTAAAAGCCCCTGATGGGGCTTAAAATTAGATCGCAAATAAATCATTGAGGTTTTCAGCCAACGTTGGGTGGGTGAAGATTTGCTTGCTCAAGTAGGTGTAAGGAATCTTATTATCCATGGCTACAGTCAGGATATTGATAATTTCCTGAGCTCCAGCTGAGAAGATTGTTGCTCCGACGATTTCCTTGGTTTCAGTGTTGACAACGGCCTTGAAGGCACCGCGTAAGTCAGCATTGACATGTCCACGAGGCATTGCTGCGACTGGAATCTCCTTAACTGCAATCGGCAGGCCTTGCTCTTGGGCTTCCTTTTCAGTCAATCCGATTTGAGCCAAAGGTGGTGTGATGAACATGCTGGTAGGGACGTTTTTACGGTCTTCCAGTGTGTAGCTGCCATCGCCAGCCAGATAGCTATAAAGGATACGGAAGTCATCCAGTGAGATATAAGTGAACTGCAGGCCGCCATTGACATCGCCTGCTGCAAAAACGCCAGGTACAGATGTTTCCAAGTGCTTGTTGACCTTGATAGCTCCGCGCTCTGTCAGCTTGATATCTGTATTTTCTAACTGCAGTGGCTCAACATTCGGCTTGCGACCGGTAGCATAGAGCAGGGCATCAAAGCAGAATTCTCCATCCTCCGTCACAACCACAACTTCATCACCATCATTTTTAATCTGCTTGGTTTGCACATTTTGCAGGAGCTGGATTCCGTCTTCTTCCATGTATTGCTTAGCTAGAGCAGCGATAGAAGGCTCTACTCGAGGGAGAAAGACAGGAGCAGCATCCAGCACAGTCACCTGGCTACCCATTTTATTGTAGAGTCCAGCGAATTCTAGGCCGATGTTACCGCCACCCAGAACTCCTAAGCGTTTAGGAAGTTCCTTCAAATTTTGGATGCCGGTTGAGTCATAGACATGTTCGGTCTCAGTCAGTCCTGGAATTGGCAGGACATTGGAAACAGCACCAGTATTGATGACAATAGTCTCAGCAGTCAGTTCCTCTTTCTCATCGCCAACTGTGATTTCGATGACTTTATTGGAAAGGAAATGAGCTTCCGCATCAATGATGTCGACACCAGCGCCACTGATTGCTGCGTAGTTCTTTCCATTGAGACGGCTGGTTACAGCATTCTTCTCAGCCATGACTTGGTCGAAAGCCAGGCCTTTTTCAGCTGCGACAAGCAGGGTCTTGGTTGGAATGCAGGCGATATTGATACAGGTTCCCCCGTACATAGCCTTGCTTCGCTCAATCAAAGCAACTTTTTTTCCTTGGGCCGCCATTTTGGCTGCCAATGTTTTACCGGCCTTACCAAAGCCGATGACAATTAAATCATAGGTTAACATAAACTACCTCCATTTTTCAAAAAGATTGTATCACATCCAGTCAGAAATTGCTTATTTCTGCTACGCTTTTTTTCTTCAGTATTTTTAGTCATGCTTTTTATACAAACTGTCCATTTTTTGAGCAAGGTTTTCGCAGTTCCATTCAGTCTGTGTTATACTAAGTTTCGTTATTTATTTTAGGAGGGTGAAATGTCTATTATTACAATGATTTTGGCAAGCTTGGTTGCCTTGGAATTTTTCTACATCCTGTACTTGGAGACCATTGCGACGACTTCTGCAGCAACAGCTCGGGTTTTCGGCATGTCGCAAGAGGAGTTGGAGCAGCAGTCGGTCAATACACTTTTCAAAAACCAAGGAGTTTATAACGGGCTGATAGCTGTTTTGGTCTTGATTGCGGCCTTTGTACAGCCTAGTCCGGTTTGGCTGGGAATTTTTATGGTTTATATCATCTTGGTAGCAGCTTATGGTGCAGTGACCAGTGACCCGAAAATCCTGTTCAAGCAGGGAGGGCTGGCTATGCTGACCCTGCTTAGTTTATTTTTCTAAATAGAGTGAGGAAAATTGATTTCCCACTCTTTTTTTATATAATGATTGACTTTTTTGTTAGACAAGTGTAGAATTAAAATAGAAATAGCATTAATTTAGAAAGCGCGTGGAAACGATGAAAAGATCTATTAAACGTTTGCCAGACGGGGAATTTACTATTTTAAAGGTAATTTGGCAGCTGCCTACCCCGACGACCTCTGCCCGTATCATGGAAAGGCTGGGACCAGACAATCACTGGAAGCCCCAGACTTTGCTGACAGTCTTGGCTCGCTTGACTGAAAAGGGCTTTTTAGAAAGTGTCCGCAAGGGGCGTGAAAGACAGTATACAGCCTTGATCTCAGAAGATGAGTATCTGGAAGTTGAGGCTTCGGATTTCTTGAAGCGTCACAGCGGCCGTTCAATGGGCGGTTTTGTCAAAACACTCTTTTCTTCTAACTCCTTTTCGGAAAATGAATTGGATGAGCTGCGTAGTTTGCTCAACCAAGGAAAGTAGGATGGAGGGATAAGCATGAAACAGTTCCTTCTTTCTTTTCTGCTGACCAGTTTGTTGACATCCATTTTGGTGCTTTTGCTTAGTCTGCTTTTTACGGCCTTTAAGACTAAGATTTCGGTCAGAGTGAAGTATTTTATTTGGTTTCTGATATTGCTAAGTTTTCTGTTTCCGTTCCGTCCTCAGTTTGGCTCAGGCCTGATTCGGCTGAATACAGGATCGGTAGTTCAGACAGCAGTGACTGCTACCCAGACAGGTGGAGCTCAGGGTGCTTCTCCAGCAGTTGAAAAAGCTGCCCAGCCAAATCTGTGGGAGGCTTTTCTGGGCTTACCTTGGTTTGAAATTCTCTTTGCCATCTGGCTGATTGGCTTTGTCTTTAGTATAGGAAGATACGCTTATTCTTATATTCGCTTCAGAAAGATGCTGAAGCGCTGGGGCACGGAGTTTCAGGACGAAGAAGCGATGGCTCAGCTGCGGGCTGTTCAGCAGGAGATGGGAGTTAAGGGCCAGATTCGTCTGCTCCACTATCCTATGTCCCAAAGTCCTATGTTGCTAGGTTTCAGAGATATTTTAATCGTGCTTCCAGAACTTGACTACACAGAAGAAGAGCTGCAGCTGATTTTCAAGCATGAGCTGACCCACTACAAACACCGAGATGTTTTAATCAATCTCTTAGGGATTTTTGCCAAGAGTCTGCACTGGTTTAATCCGGTTGTCCGCTTTGCCTGCCGTGAAACCCAGGAAGCAGGAGAGATGTACTGTGACCATGATGTTCTAAGCAGCAAAGATACGGAGTATCGTACTTTCTACGGTGAAACGATTTTGACCATGATAGATCGCAGTAAGAAGACCCCAATTGCCCTGACGACCTGCTTTTACTCTGACAAGTTTAATCTCAAGCGGCGGATTGTCGGCATTATGGATAACCGCCTACCTAAGAGGTTTCTGTCTGCTGCCTTTGTAGTAGCAGTTCCTCTCCTTTTGCTCTTGACTAGCTCAGTCTTTGCTCTAGAAAGCCCAGCTGCTCAACAAAGCCGACCTGTGGCGGGTCAAAAACAGCCCCAGGGACTCAGTCAGCGTCAGGCACTAGCATCCGTCTTAAAAGAGCTGTCTCTTTCTGAAAAAGATATTAAAGATTTACAAATTTCGCGTGAGAAAGACACTTATAAGATTCGCTTCTCTCACGGGCAAACGGCCCATGAAACCATTGTCAATGCTAAGGATGGAAAACTGGTCAAATCCAAGCAGCATACCATTGTCGAAAAGACAGTAACGGTTGAAAAAGAAGTCAGTCCATCCTCGTCAGCTGCATCAACTCCAGCTGAAAACAGCGCTACTGCAAGCGCAGGGAATACGGGAGCAGCGGGCTCGACCGGAGCAAATACTGGAGCTAGTACAGCGACAGTTCAAGCTCCGTCTCAGAACAGTTCCTCTCATACGACAGACACCGATGATCCGGACGATGATGATGACCATGATGACGATTAAATAGAGGATTCTGCCAGTTTAAGTTTCTTAAAAGCTTAGACTGGTAGAATTTTATTATCTTCTCAAAGGGGGATTTGGCAATCCTCCAAGAGCAGTTAGTCATCAGTTTATCCTTTATTTTAGGTCGATTTTGCTTACAGTTTGCACTTCGTTTCCTAATGCTAAAAAAACTGGAAGATTATTTATCTTTTTTCTTGACATTTATAAACGACAATTGTAGAATATAGTTATAAACTACATTTGTAGAATGTTTTTGAAAAATACTGCTTGGAAAGGAGAAGAAAGAAAGCTTATCCAGACGCTTGTAGGTGTAGAGCGGAAGCTCTATTTCTTTTAAAAGCACAAACTACATTTGTAGAATTAAAGGAGAATCCAAATGAAACAAAAGCAAATCCAAACAAACTTCCAACGAATCGAAACGAAGTATATTCTTGATCGGCCGATGTTAAATCGTCTTGAAGCTGACATGAGACCGTACCTCACCGCAGATGATTATGCGACATCAACCATTTCCAATGTGTATTTTGATAATGATGAGTTCCAGATGATTCAGGATTCCATTGCCAGAAAAGGTGGTCGTGAAAAGATGCGGATGCGCACTTATGCTGAGCAGCCGAATGATGATAGTCAAGTTTTCTTGGAAATCAAGAAGAAACGTGATGAAGTAGGCTTCAAATACCGTTTAGTTTCCAATCCTCTCTCTGTGACCAACTATATTGTGAATGGTGTGGCAGACCATACTATTTCTGATGACCGGGTCAAGGCAGAAGTAGAACAGTTACAGGAGCGCTATCTAGACTTGAAGCCAAAAATGGTGATTAGTTATGACCGCTACTCTATGAGAGGCTTGGAAGATAAAAAGGTACGTGTGACAGTTGATTCCAACATCCGCTACCGAGATTATGATGTAGATTTAGCTTCAGGTCGCTATGGACTGCCCTTGCTGGAAGATGACAAGGTGATTATGGAAATCAAGGTTCCTGGTCAATATCCTCAGTGGCTGGCTGATATTCTGAACAAATACGGCCTTGAAGACCAGTCCTTCTCAAAATACGGCAAAGCCTACCTGCAAACTAAAGAAAGGCTGACTCAAACAGTCAAGGCCTAAGGGGGTAGTCTATGCTTGATCAGTTATTTAACAGTATCTACTCCTCCACGGAGGTCAAGATTAATCCTTTAGCATTGATTTTTTCACTAGCAACTAGTGTGGTTTTGGGAATTATCTTAGCCAAGGTCTATAAGCGGCAAACCATTTATACCAAGGAATTTGTCGTCACCCTCTCCCTTTTGCCAGCTATTATTTCCATTATCATCTTCTTGGTTAATGGAAATCTGGGGACCAGTGTCGCCGTAGCAGGGACTTTCAGCTTGATTCGTTTCCGGTCGGCTGCAGGTGGCTCCAAGGAGCTCCTAGCTATCTTTATGGCGACGGCTATTGGGATTACAACAGGAATGGGATTTGTAGCATTGGGAATTGTCTTTACTCTAGCTATTTCAGGCATTTGGATGCTCTTTGAAAAGATGAGCTTTACTTCAGTCAGTCAGACCAGACGTTATGTTCAGGTTCAAGTTCCAGCTGACTTTGATTACGAAGTACTCTTTGATGCTATCTTTGAAACGGCTTGTAAATCAGCTGAACTGACCTCTCTCAAGTCGGCTGAAAAGAAGTCTATCAAGCTAGACTATGTCGTTGACTTGAATCCTGACATGAGCGAAAGAGAGCTCATTCAGCAGTTCCTGTTCTACGATAAGGTTCAGGACATTTCCCTTTCCAAAGCCGCTAAGAAGCGTAAAACATTATAAAGCACTAAAGACCAGCTGCAATATGCCAGCTGGTCTTCTTAGTCTAAAAAGAAGTGGAAATACATCCAAGTTACAGAAAAAACTTGACACTCTTTTCTATATGTGGTATGATTATATAGATTTTGGACTTGAAGGGAGTGAAAAAAATGTCAAAAACAGTAGTACGCAAGAATGAATCACTTGATGATGCACTTCGTCGTTTCAAACGTGCGGTTACTAAAGCTGGTACTCTTCAAGAAACACGCAAACGTGAATTCTATGAAAAACCTTCTGTAAAACGCAAACGCAAATCAGAAGCAGCTCGTAAACGTAAAAAATTCTAATTGAACAAAAAAGCAGACTCCGGTCTGTTTTTTGTTTTCACTCTTTGGAGAGAAGGGGATGATTGTGATCAATAGGCAAGAAAAAAACACTGATTTTCATCAGTGAATTCTCTTTATTTTTTCTCAGCCAACAAAGCTTTGATTTCTTGCAGGACTTCCAATTCAGTTGGTCCAGCAGCTTCTTCGGCAGCTTCCTCCTTCTTCTTAGCAAGGCTCTGTGCTTTTTCAGCAGACTTAACGATGAAGAAGAGAACAGTACCGATTACCAAGAAGTTAATCACGGCGCTCAAGAAGTTACCATAAGCAATCCCGTTCCATTTCAATTGAGAAATTTGCTCCAAGTTTGCAGCTTTCAAAATTGGATTGAGGAAGAGAGGAGTGATTACGTCAGTAATCAAAGAAGTGACGATTGCTCCAAAGGCGTTGGCGATGATCACACCGACTGCCAAATCAATCACGTTCCCGCGCAACAAGAATTCTTTAAGATCCTTTAACATTCTTTCTTTCCTTTCAAGAATTTATTAATGATATTATATTATAGCTTATTTATATGACAACTACAAGATATTTGCTTGTCAAATATTTTACATTTGCTTCATTTTAGTATAAAATATAGAATGATATTCTATGATAAATTGGAGGTATTGTCTCTTGATTGATAAAGAAATCATTTCTGAAATTAAAAACAGCGTCAATATCGTCGATGTCATAGGAGAAACAGTGGCCTTGACTAAGGCTGGGCGGAATTTTCTGGGACTCTGTCCCTTTCATGGCGAAAAGACGCCCTCTTTTAACGTTGTAGAGGATAAGCAGTTTTATCACTGTTTTGGCTGCGGCAAGTCGGGCGATGTCTTCAAATTCATTGAGGATTATCGAGGCGTTTCCTTTATGGATGCTGTGCAGATTGTAGCAGAACGGGCAGGGATTCCTTTGGCTGTGGAGACAGCGGGCAATGACCGACCGAGACAAAGCCATCCGCATCAGGCGCTCTACGATATCCATACCGAGGCAGCCAAGTTTTATCATGCGGTCTTGATGACGACCAAGATGGGAGAGGAAGCTCGGGCTTATCTCTACCAGCGGGGGCTGACAGATGATGTTCTTAAGCATTTTCAAATCGGGCTGGCTCCTAATGAGGGGAATTATCTTCATAAGAGTATGGTTGGCAAGTTTGATGAGAATACCATCATGAACTCGGGCCTCTTCAATCTGGCGGAGAATAATTTGGTCTATGATGCCTTTCAAAACCGGATTATGTTTCCCTTGACCAATGATAGTGGGCAGGTTGTGGCCTTTTCCGGTCGGATTTGGCAAGAGGCGGCTTCAGATGGTCATCAGGCCAAGTATAAAAACAGTCGCAGCACCGCTATTTTCAATAAAAGCTACGAGCTCTATCATCTGGATAAGGCCAAGCCGGTTATCAAGAAGAACCATGAGGTCTATCTGATGGAAGGCTTCATGGATGTGATTGCGGCTTATCGGGCCGGGATTGAAAATGCGGTTGCCTCGATGGGAACAGCTCTGACGCCTGAGCATGTTCAGCATCTGAGTAAGTATTGCAAGAAGATTATCCTGTCTTACGATGGAGATAGGGCAGGGCAAGCAGCGACTGCTAAGGCTTTAGATGAGCTGAGAGATATGACGGTGGAAATTGTTCGGATTCCAGATAATTTGGATCCGGATGAATTTCTAGCTAAAAATTCTGAAGAAGATTTGCAGCATTTGCTGAGCAAAACGCGAATAAGTAATGTGGAGTTTCTGCTGCATCATCTGAAACCAGATAATATTGAAAATCTACAGGCTCAGATTGAGTTTGTAGAGAAGATGGCGCCGATTATTGCGAAGACCAAGTCCATCACAGCTCAGAACTCCTATATTTACATGCTGGCTGAGTTGCTGCCGGACTTTGACTATCAGCAGGTGGAGCAGACGGTAAATAACAGTCGGCTTGCTGAGCGCTCTAGTCGCAGTCAGGAGGCGCCGATTCAGCAGTCTCAACCAGCCGTCATGCAGTTTTCGCCTTCGAACCGGCTGAGTCGGCTCATGAGGGCGGAAAATCATATCTTCCACCGCATGATACATCATCCTTTGATTTTGAACCAATACCGTCTGAGAGAAGATTTTGTCTTTGACTCGGAAGAATTGCAGGCCTTGTATGAGATTTTACTGGCAAATGGCGAGGTGACACCGCAGGATTTGTCCCAGCTGCCGGATCATGCCCAGCAGGCTTGGTACCGCGTCTTGGAAGAAGACTTGCCGGATGAGGTTTTGGAAGATGAATTGAAAGAAGTGGAAGAAACCAGAGAGCGGGAGATTTTGCGCAAGCATAATCAGTTTATTAGTAAGAAGATTCGAGAAGCCTCTCACAGCGGAGATACGGATACAGCCCTGTCTGAGCTGGAGCGCTTGATTGAGCAAAAAAGAAGAATGGAGTAGGAATGGCTACAAAACAAAAAGAAGTAACAACATTAGACGTTCAAATTGCAGAATTTATCCGCAATCACAAGCAGACAGGGGTTGCGACAGATGATGAGATTAATGACCAACTGGTCATTCCTTTCACTTTGGACGCTGATGGGATTGAGGATTTGCTGCAGCGCATCCAGGATGCTGGTATCTCAATTACAGATAAGGAAGGAAATCCCAGCGCGCGCGTCTTAAATAACGAAGAGGAAGAAGCAGAGCTGACGGATGAAGAGCTCTTGGGCAGCAATTCAGCCAAGGTCAATGACCCAGTCCGCATGTATCTGAAAGAAATCGGGGTTGTGCCCCTTCTCAGCAATGAAGAAGAGCAGGAGCTGGCTATCTTGGTAGAACAGGGAGACTTGGAAGCCAAGCAGCGTCTGGCTGAGGCCAATCTTCGTCTGGTTGTTTCCATTGCTAAGCGCTATGTCGGCCGTGGTATGCAGTTCCTTGATTTGATTCAGGAAGGAAATATGGGGCTGATGAAAGCAGTTGATAAGTTTGACTACACCAAAGGATTTAAGTTTTCAACTTATGCGACTTGGTGGATTCGTCAAGCCATTACCCGTGCGATTGCTGACCAAGCTCGGACTATTCGGATCCCGGTCCACATGGTGGAAACCATTAACAAGCTAGTCCGTGAGCAACGCAATCTCTTGCAGGAATTAGGTCAAGACCCGACACCAGAGCAAATTGCTGAGCGGATGGATATGACACCGGACAAGGTTCGTGAGATTCTCAAGATTGCTCAAGAGCCAGTTTCTCTGGAGACCCCTATCGGTGAGGAAGATGACAGTCATCTGGGAGACTTTATCGAAGATGAAGTAATTGAAAATCCAGTCGACTACACAACTCGTGTCGTTCTTCGTGAGCAGCTGGATGAGGTCTTGGATACGCTGACAGACCGTGAGGAAAACGTCTTGCGTCTGCGCTTTGGTCTGGACGATGGAAAAATGCGGACCCTGGAAGATGTCGGCAAGGTCTTCAATGTCACCCGCGAGCGGATTCGCCAGATTGAAGCCAAAGCCCTACGTAAACTCCGCCATCCAAGCCGCAGCAAACCACTCAGAGACTTTATCGAAGATTAAGAAGTGAAGAGCGCAAGAAGGGGCAGAAATTTTTCATTAGGAAGCGTTAAGTCGGCAATCCTAGCTGAAAAACAAAGGCCCCCTCAAGATAACTTGAACTTTTTCCATATCTATAAGGAGGATATTGCATGTCAGAACAAAAATACAGCCCTGAAGAAGTTGAAAAGATTAAAACACGTATTTTAGAGAGCTTGGAGCAAGTCATTGACCCTGAGCTGGGGATTGATATTGTCAATCTAGGTCTAATCTATGAAATCCGTTTTGATGAGACCAATGGAGAAACGGAAATCGATATGACCCTGACAACCATGGGATGCCCTCTGGCGGATCTTCTGACTGACCAGATCTATGATGCTATGTCAGATGTTCCGGAGGTTACCAAGACTGATGTTAAGTTGGTTTGGTACCCAGCTTGGACGGTGGAAAAGATGAGCCGTTATGCTCGAATTGCTTTGGGGATTCGCTAAGAACTAATAGTAAGTAATGGCCTGCTGCGTGCAGGCTTTTGCTTTCTTTAGTAGATTCTGTTATAATGTTCTTATTGTCTTGGGGTCGTTACGGATTCGACAGGCATTATGCGGCACATTTTGCAACTCATCTAGCGGATGTAAAACGCCAGTTAAATATAACTGCAAAAAATAACAATTCTTACGCTTTAGCTGCCTAAAAACCAGCCAGCGTGACCCGATTCGGATTGCTTGTGTCTGATGACAGGTCTTATTATGAGCAAGCTACGGCAAAATCTGGTCTAGGGATTTTGCAAGAGATTGATAGACTCGCTTGACTTGGGCTTGAGCTATGTGTCAAAGTGAAGTTAAATCAATACATAGCCTATGGTTGTAGACAAATGTGTTAGCAGGTGTTTGGACGTGGGTTCGACTCCCACCGGCTCCATTATTATTTCTTAAAACTTCTTAAACCGTTGATATTTCAACGGTTTTTGTTTTATTGTTTTTATTGTTTTCTAAACCTTTTTGAAAAAAGGAGTTATAAAAGGAGTTATAAAAGGAGTTACAAAAAGGAGGTATCCCTCCTAAAAGACTATATATTTTGCAAATCTTTCTCCGATATCGTCTTTTGCTTGCTTGGTGATGTGAGTATAGATGTTCATGGTCGTTTTTAAATCGGAGTGACCGAGCCTATGCTGTACTTGCTTCAAGGTCATGCCTGCTTCAAAGCACAGACTGGCATGCGTATGCCTGAAACCATGTATCTTGATTGGTCTAACCTTGCTATCTTTGACTATATCTAACAGCCATTTTCTAGGAAGCGTGCTAGGAATTGGCTTATTTAATTCGTTACCAAAAATATAATCTGAGCCAGTCGAACTTTTTTTGTACTCAGATAGCAGTTTTCGAGTTTTTGGATCAAGACTTATCAATCGCTTGCTGCTAGCTGTCTTGGTAGCGCCTATTTCTTCCCCTCCAAAACCTCTTGTGACGGCCTTGTTTATGTCCAGAGTGTTATCGTCCAGTCATCCCATTTAAGGGCTAAAACCTCACCTTTTCGAGCGCCTGTGAATGCTAAAAGACGGAACAAGGCAATCTTTCTGATGTCTCCTGTCTTGTCGACTAATTCTAGGAATGCTTTTAGCTCGTTCTTGTCGTAAAAGTCGCTAGTGCTATCATGTTGCTTCTTAACTGCAGTAGCTACACTATCCATTGGATTGGTGCTTGTGTAGCCATGTCGGACAGCGTACTTAAAAATATTATTCATCAGCCCTTTTAACTTGCGGCCATAGACCAACTTCTTAGACCAAGCGTTGACTTGTTCCTGCATCTGTATAGGTGTTATGCTGATTATCTTTTGGCTTCCTAATTCTGGGTATATATGGTTCTTGATATTTCTGTAAGTCTTAATATAGGTGCTTTCTTGCACGGTGTCATAGTATTCTTTTAGCCATTCTTCGGCCACTTCATAGACTGTTTTTTCAGTCTTGCTTTCTTCAGCCTTTTCCAGTTCTTCTTGTAGGTTTAAAATAGCAGCCCTGGGTTTAGCTTTGGTTGGAAATCCTCTGCGAGTTACATAACGGCTAGTGCCTTTTACTTTGCCCATATAGACAAGGATCATATAGGCCGTATCGCCATTTTTCTTCTTGTAAGACTTAATTTCCATTGATTTTCACCTCATTTCTTGATAAAATGGGTACAAGAAAACGACCTTTTGAATGCTTGTTTCTTATACAGTTTTTCCTCATGCTCTAAGTTTAGCGACAGCGGGCATGGGGATTTTTTATTTTCTTGCCGGTGTTTTATGCCAGTCATCAGGAAAACCTAAAGAACGATTGACAATATTGATGTTTAAAGAGGGGATTTTTCTATCTAGTTTGATAACTTTCTTTCTAAGAGTATTCCATAAAATATTGAAGCTAGCTTTGCTGATGAAACATTGGAGACTGATAATTGTTGAATATACAGTTTTTCTGCTGTCATCCCCCGTTAAAGTTGTTTCATTATGAATTGTTTTCCACAATGTACTATTGGAACGACATTTGAAGTTTAGTAATCGGTTGTTGTGAGCGCATTTGTTTCGAACCTCATTGATATTTTTCAAAAAGGATATTAATGTTTCAGGTGGGAAAACACCATCAAAGTCAGGTATGTTTGTCTTTATAAAACTCACCAAGTCTCGTGCAATTTTATTTTGAAGTTGCGGCGGTAAGTTTTCTATAATCGTACGTAAATCTCCAAAATCGAGATAGTCAGTCAGCACCCAGATAGGTACATCTGAATGAGTATGTGAGTAGTGGTAAATAGGATTTCCTTTGAACCGTTTATTTTTATTTACGATTTTTGATAGTTTGGATACGATAAACCCAACATCTAATATTTTGTTGTCAGCATAAGAATTTGTATTTAGATAAGCATATTTTTGATCCGGATAGGTTTCGGAGAATCTGTGAGCAGTAATGGATTTAATGTGATGCTCTGCTTCAAGGATAGCTTGCAGTATTGCCCGCTTAACACTTTTATCGAACGAATAAAGACTTGCAATTTCGTCAAATGTAACGCCTCCAAAATAAGTATCAGTGCCAGAGTGTTGAAAAAATTTACTGTATCCGTTGATAATATTGTAATAATTTTTGCTTAACAGATATTTAGCTGTCTTTGGTTCATCATTAATAATTAACCCTCTTTGTTTTAATATTTTAATCTGTTCTTCAATTCTTGTAAACGGCTTCAAAAAAACTCCCCCATTCTATTTAGAATGAAGGAGCTTCTCCGTATCGGTCCCCGTAGAGATACCGACTCTTTTTTCTCTAATAACATCATTCTAAATTATTTTTTTTTAAAAGTCAACACTTTTTAAAAACTTTTTACAAGTTGTCAACTTTTTTTGAAATTATGTCTAATTCTATAGAAATTTTATTAGCAGTAGTTATCCTATCAGACCCAAATATTCATCAATAACCATCATTTCATCTGTTACTGTTTTTAGCTTATGCTTTTGCATAAAGCGCAAGAAGTTAAATGATTGATGGTCGTCTGATGATGCGAGTTCTTCTAATAGCTTATGGATCATGTGCCTATTAGCTTCATTCTCGCAGCGCATGGCAGAGTGACGATAGATAGAGCAGATATGCTCTAAGTGCCCTAATTCGTGTAGCAATACTCTGTGGCGCTCTGCAGGCGATAAGGAGCTGTTCAAGAAAATAGTCCTTGTCTCTGCGTCATAGAAACCACGCCCAGCCCATTGGTCAGGCTCAAAAGTTTGGAGTGATACCTGGTATTGCTCCAAGAGTTCTTTTTCTTTATTCATAATCTCCCCTACCTAAACTTATTTCTTGCTATTGAGATAACCCTCTATGATGCCTTTTATGGCTCGCTTGTCGTCATCAGACAAAGGCTTGCCGTCAAACAGCATGATGCGGCCGTCCAAGTCGTCGAGTTCTATTTCGTGCTCTGGAGCTTTTTCTCCTGCGATAGCTGGGTTATCTGTCCGACCTAGTAGATAGTCGGTAGATACTCCGAAATAGTCTGCGATTTCTTGAAGACGGTCAGATTTTAAAGTTTTTTCTTTTAGTGAATAAAAATAATTTACACTATAACCTAAGTCTTCGGCAACTTTTTGTAGATTTATGTGCCGTTTATAGGATAGTTCTTTTATTTTTTCAAGTGTAGAAAACATTGTTGCAAAGCCCTTTCTTGGGTATGATAAAAAATATTTTATAAAAAGGTATTATTTTCTGTTAAAAAACAATGCTCTAGCGCAAAATAGTTTTTGCAAGTTTAAGATTTAGTAAAAATTTATCTAAAAATTAAATAGCTTTGACGAGCGCTTTTAATTGATAGATGTATTGTTTTATCAAGTCTTTTAATTATGCTTACATTTTATGCCTTAGTGTAAAAACTGTCAAGCGATATAACAAAAAAATTTTCTATTTCTTTAATTTTTAAATTAAGAAAGGAGAAAGTCCATGAGACCAAAACATTATTCGTCTAGCCAAAAGACTACACAGAGAGTAGAAAGAACAACAGTCGCTGAAGCTGTAGAAGCCGTCAAAAAAGCCCTGACATTGGTAGAAGTGGGGCTTTACTCACCTACTGGAGCAATGAGCGATCGAAATTTAATCGAGGAAGAGTTAGAAGACATGTGTGTTAAAGGAATATGTGAATAACTTCCTGAACCGCTACCTTATCATTCTCAAAAACCGAGTCTTTCCAAGCATTCAGAAAGGCACGAAAGTCTTTTAAGCCGTATAAATTTCTTAATTTCGGCAAAGTTTGGAAAAGATTAGGTTTTTTGAGAAAGATAGGGAAAAGCAGCGAAGCTAAAAATCTATTTTTCTCACGATCGATTGAATTGTTCTTCATGTAGAGAGTAATGTCTGAGTCATAGAAAATCAATTTTTTGTAATCGAAAGCCTCGCTATGGTTTTTAAACATCATAGCACTGTATGCGTCGTATCGCATTGTTTGATTATCAGTCGGCCAAACGGTATGAAGATTATATTGATGCAGAAAATAATGTGAAGACACTTCGCAGAGCACCTCTTCAAACCAAAACATATCATTGTTGATTTGATTGGCTTTGATATAGAAATGGCAAAGTTCGTGACCTATCTGAAAAACTGTTTGGGCAAGGCATTGATCTCCGCCAGTCGATAGAAAAATGATATGATTTTCCGGGAAAAGCATTGGGACGCCGGATAGTGGGCCGTTTACTATGATCAGTTTTTCCTTGGAAATATCCGGAAAAACTAAGTCGGCAATTGCAGCTGACTTCTTCGCTACTAGAGGAGTTGGTTTTTCATCAACGCCGTAAAAATAGAGCCAATCATTGCTATCTGGAATATTAAAACGGTACATATTAAAAACCTCGTTTTTATTTAATTATACCACGAAAAGAAAAGAGAATATATGAGCCAACAACACAAAAAATGAATCGAGTTGGTTAAGTAGCGGTTTAATGAAAAAGGTTGAAGTCATTCAGGCTCCATTATTTTAAAGTCTTTCTAAAACGTTGAGAAATCAGCGTTTTTTGCTTTTGCGATGTTCAGGAAATCTTGATTTCTGTCTGAAAAAGTAATACAATGATGTTAGTGATGACAAAGGAAATATTTGTATTTCTATTGGGTTGGTTTCATAAGTATTAAGGGAAGTTTGATATGAGTTTTTTTAAGAATCTGTTTGGTAAGAAGCGAGAGCAAGAGGAAGAGAAAGTAGAAAAGGTGGAAGAATCAGTGCTTGATGTGCCTGCTGAGGAACCTTTTCCGAGTGAGTGGGGATCTTTCTCGACCTATATTGATGACAAGTTGGCTAGTATCCGTCTGAATCTAGCTCTTGCTGATGAGGCACCCTATCCTCTCTATTCCTATGCTATGAGGCTCAAGGTAACGCTCCTCCAGTACGATGGGGAGACAGGTTTTCCATCTAGTGATGAGTTTAAAGAGCTGAATGTGATTGAGGACCGGCTTTCTGAGGCTTTGGGCCAGGTCGGTGGCATTCATGTTGGTGTGATTACGACAGATGGAAATATTGAGTTTTACTACTATCTGCAAGACAAGAAAAGCCATCTAGAGCCGATTGCAAACGTGATGCGCGACTTTCCAGACCGCCGCTATGACTCAGCAACCTTAGAAGACGAGGAATGGAATCAGTACTTTGACTTTCTCTATCCTAATGAATACGAGTATCAGACCATTCTCAACCAGCGGGTCTGGTACCAGCTGGAGCAGGACGGCGATGACCATAGTCAGGAGCGCGAGATTGACCATTGGGCATATTTTGCGTCTGAGGAAGATCGAGATGGTTTCCTAAAGGAAGTTGAAGAGTTGGGCTATAGCCTCGTATCTGCTGAAAAGATAGAAGATGCGGATAAACCATTTCAGCTGCACGTGGTTCGTATGGATACGACAGAAATCTTTGATTTGAACCAGAATGTTTGGACTTTGGTTGAATTTGTGAAAAAATTTAACGGAAACTATGGCGGTTGGGGCTGTAATGTGGTATAATGGTTAAAGTTTTGAGAAAGCTGGTCTTTCTCTTTTCTGGAAGATTACTCAAGAGGCTTAAGAGGCTGTGTTGGAAACGCAGTAGGCGTGTAAAAGCGTGCGTGGGTTCGAATCCCATGTCTTCCGTCATAAGTTGCAAGAAACGCTATTTGGCGTTTTTTCTATTTGAAAAGGTTATGAAAATAAGGTGATTCTTTTTGAAAATGAGTTTTTTGGAAATGCTTGAAAACAATTTCAGCAAAAAAATAAGTAAATTATTGTTCATTTTATATAATAGTGTGGTAAAATGGGATTAATGGATTTTTAAAAGGATATAAATTAAAGGGAGAATTATGTTTTTTAAACGTCAAAAAGGTAAGTACCACGAAGTAGAGCGTGTGACTCGTTTTAAGCTGATTAAATCGGGTAAGCATTGGCTGCGTGCTGCGACATCACAGTTCGGCCTTTTTAGATCAATGAAGGGGGGAGGCCTTTCATCGATCGAGCTCAAGGTAACGGAAGAACAAGTTGCCGATAAGAAGAGCGGCATAGACTTTTTGAGGGGCATTGTCGCCACGGGAGCCGTGCTGGGTGGAGCTGTTGTGACAAGCGCAACTGTCCATGCAGAAGAAGGTCAGGCTCTGGAAAAGGTCATTGACACGACAGACGTTTTAGCGACACGTGGTGAAACAGTTTTAGGAGAAGAAAGCAGTACTGCTGAGGCAGCAACCGCAACGGCAAGCTCACATACTGAGTCAGAGTCTGTATCAGATACATCCTCAGCCAGTGCAAGTGCTTCTGTCAGTGCATCTATTTCTGCCAGCATCTCAGCTTCAGAGTCAATGTCACAGTCTAGCTCTGCCTCTATCAGTGCCAGCACATCTCAAGCAGTCTCAGATTCCTTAAGTGTATCTGAGTCTCTTTCAGTGTCTTCAAGTACATCTGATTCGGTTAGTGCAAGCACTAGTGCGTCCGCTAGTGCATCAGAGTCAGTCTCAGCCAGTCAGACATCTACCACCTCTACATCAGAGAGTGCTAGATCCGAAAGTAGCCAGCAGTCAACAGAGGCTTCTAACCAGACAGGACGGAGAAGAACGCGTCGTGAAGTAGCGAATGCTCCAGATACAACCCCACCTAGAATTACAGTTCCCGATGAAATAGTGGTTTATCGTGGTGAGAAGTTTGAATTTGATATTGAGATAACTGATGATAGCGGGCAAGTTACAAGAATAGAATTTAGCAATCTTGGTAAAAGGGATTATAAAAATAATATAGTTGGTCTTACATGGTTAACATTTTCGGAGGTTATTTCTAATGAACCGGGTAATGCCACGTCCGATAATCCGTTACGAGTGAGAGTGTCCGGTACAGTTCCACTAAAGGAACAAATGCCTGCTGATATAAGGAACGCTCAGTATACTCGACATATTAGAGCTTTTGATATTAACAATAATATCTCTTCAAATATTCCTTTTGTAATTAAGTTTAGACCACAGACTGATAAATATAATCCAACAGATCCATCTGTCACTTATGTTGATAGTCTTTCTAACTTATCTCCAACTGAAAAAAATGCGGTAGAGGCGGCAGTAAGAGCAGCCAATCCTCAGATTCCAGAAGCTTCTAGAATTACTGTCTCTGCAAATGGAACAGTTACCATTACTTATCCAGATGACTCTACAGATACTATTCCTGCGGATAGAGTAGTAAAGGATACTGCATCAAGTCGTTCAGCTTTAACGTCAGCTTCGACATCCGCATCGACGAGTGCTTCTGTGTCGGCAAGTACTTCTGCGTCCCTGAGTGCGTCAGTAAGTGCAAGTACGTCCGCGTCAACGAGCGCATCAGTAAGTGCAAGTACGTCCGCGTCCACAAGTGCATCTGTATCTGCAAGTACGTCCGCGTCAACGAGTGCGTCAGTCTCAGCAAGCACATCTGCATCGACGAGTGCGTCAGTCTCAGCAAGCACGTCCGCTTCAACGAGTGCATCTGTTTCAGCAAGCACGTCAGCATCGACTAGCGCATCTGTTTCTGCAAGCACATCCGCTTCAACGAGTGCGTCAGTAAGTGCAAGCACGTCAGCATCGACAAGTGCCTCTGTCTCAGCAAGTACGTCCGCCTCAACGAGTGCATCCGTAAGTGCAAGTACGTCCGCCTCAACGAGTGCGTCAGTATCTGCAAGCACGTCCGCGTCGACTAGCGCGTCAGTATCTGCAAGTACGTCCGCATCCACAAGCGCGTCCGTAAGCGCAAGTACATCCGCGTCGACGAGTGCATCAGTAAGTGCAAGTACGTCCGCGTCTACTAGCGCGTCTGTGTCTGCAAGTACGTCCGCGTCAACAAGTGCGTCAGTAAGCGCCAGCACGTCAGCATCGACGAGTGCGTCTGTCTCAGCAAGTACCTCTGCTTCAACCAGCGCCTCAACAAGTGCAAGTACGTCCGCTTCAACCAGTGCGTCAGTAAGCGCCAGCACGTCAGCATCGACGAGTGCGTCTGTCTCAGCAAGTACCTCAGCCTCAACGAGTGCGTCAGTAAGTGCAAGTACGTCAGCGTCGACAAGCGCATCCGTAAGTGCAAGTACGTCAGCGTCGACGAGTGCGTCCGTGAGCGCAAGTACCTCTGCATCGACAAGTGCGTCCGTATCAGCAAGTGCGTCTGCATCGACAAGTGCGTCCGTATCAGCAAGCACGTCTGCCTCAACGAGTGCATCAGTAAGTGCAAGCACGTCTGCCTCCACGAGTGCATCTGTGAGTACAAGTACGTCCGCGTCGACGAGTGCGTCAGTGAGTGCTAGCACCTCAGCGTCAACCAGTGCTTCAGTGAGCGCAAGTACGTCCGCGTCCACGAGCGCATCAGTCAGCGCAAGTACGTCCGCGTCTACGAGTGCCTCAGTAAGCGCAAGTACGTCCGCGTCCACGAGTGCGTCCGTTTCAGCAAGTACGTCTGCATCGACAAGTGCTTCAGTGAGCGCAAGTACGTCTGCGTCCACGAGTGCTTCAGTATCAGCAAGCACATCCGCATCAACGAGTGCATCAGTTTCAGCAAGTACCTCAGCTTCAACAAGTGCCTCAGTGTCTGCAAGTACCTCCGCGTCGACGAGTGCGTCCGTAAGCGCAAGTACCTCAGCCTCAACCAGCGCGTCCGTTTCAGCAAGTGCTTCAGCCTCAACGAGTGCGTCCGTTTCAGCAAGTACGTCTGCGTCAACTAGCGCGTCAGTGAGTGCAAGTACCTCAGCGTCGACAAGTGCATCCGTATCTGCAAGTACGTCCGCCTCAACCAGTGCGTCAGTATCAGCAAGCACCTCAGCGTCGACAAGTGCGTCAGTAAGTGCAAGTACGTCCGCTTCAACGAGTGCGTCAGTATCCGCAAGTACCTCGGCCTCAACGAGTGCCTCTGTAAGCGCAAGTACGTCCGCATCGACGAGTGCGTCAGTAAGTGCAAGTACGTCAGCGTCCACGAGTGCCTCCGTATCAGCAAGTACTTCAGCCTCCACGAGTGCGTCCGTAAGTGCAAGTACATCCGCTTCCACGAGTGCATCAGTGTCAGCCAGCACGTCTACGTCGACAAGCGCTTCAGTATCAGCAAGTACATCCGCTTCCACGAGCGCGTCTGTATCCGCAAGTACGTCCGCTTCAACTAGCGCATCCGTATCTGCAAGCACGTCAGCGTCGACGAGTGCATCAGTTTCAGCAAGCATGTCAGCGTCCACCAGCGCGTCAGTAAGCGCAAGCACATCAGCTTCAACAAGTGCGTCAGTGAGCGCAAGTACTTCAGCGTCGACAAGTGCGTCCGTAAGCGCCAGCACGTCCGCCTCAACGAGCGCGTCAGTTTCAGCAAGCACGTCTGCATCAACCAGCGCATCAGTAAGCGCCAGCACGTCCGCATCGACGAGTGCGTCTGTAAGTGCAAGTACGTCTGCTTCAACAAGTGCATCTGTGTCAGCAAGTACGTCTGCGTCAACGAGTGCGTCCGTAAGCGCCAGCACGTCCGCATCTACCAGCGCATCTGTTTCTGCAAGCACATCCGCTTCAACGAGTGCGTCTGTAAGTGCAAGTACCTCAGCATCCACAAGTGCGTCTACAAGTGCAAGTATGTCTGCCTCCACGAGTGCATCCATAAGTGCCAGCACGTCAGCGTCTACCAGCGCATCAGTATCTGCAAGCACGTCTGCATCAACCAGCGCATCAGTAAGCGCCAGCACGTCCGCTTCCACGAGCGCGTCAACAAGTGCCAGCACGTCTGCCTCCACGAGCGCATCAGTGAGTGCAAGTACGTCCGCTTCCACGAGCGCGTCAGTAAGTGCAAGTACCTCAGCGTCCACGAGTGCGTCTGTAAGCGCAAGTACGTCAGCCTCAACGAGTGCGTCAGTGAGCGCAAGTACGTCAGCGTCTACAAGTGCATCAGTAAGTGCAAGCACGTCTGCCTCCACGAGTGCATCTGTATCAGCAAGCACGTCCGCCTCAACGAGTGCCTCTGTATCAGCAAGTACGTCCGCCTCGACGAGCGCATCTGTAAGCGCAAGCACATCGGCATCTACGAGCGCGTCCGTAAGCGCAAGTACCTCAGCGTCGACGAGTGCGTCAGTAAGTGCCAGCACGTCCGCCTCGACGAGCGCATCTGTAAGCGCAAGTACCTCAGCCTCAACCAGTGCATCAGTAAGTGCAAGTACATCGGCCTCCACGAGTGCAAGTGAATCAGCTTCGACTAGCGCCTCCGTAAGTGCAAGTATGTCCGCGTTGACGAGTGCGTCAGTAAGTGCAAGCACATCTGCATCAACGAGCGCGTCTGTGTCTGCGAGTGAATCTGCATCGACGAGCGCCTCCGTAAGTGCAAGTACTTCAGCGTCGACAAGTGCGTCGGTATCTGCAAGTGAATCTGCATCGACGAGCGCGTCAGTGAGCGCAAGCACCTCAGCGTCCACAAGTGCATCAGTGAGCGCAAGTACGTCCGCGTCTACAAGCGCATCCGTAAGTGCAAGCACTTCAGCATCGACAAGTGCGTCAGTAAGTGCAAGTACATCCGCGTCGACGAGTGCCTCAGTAAGTGCAAGTACTTCAGCGTCGACGAGTGCCTCAGTAAGTGCAAGTACTTCAGCGTCGACGAGTGCCTCAGTGAGCGCCAGCACATCGGCCTCAACAAGCGCGTCAGTGAGCGCAAGTACCTCAGCATCGACAAGTGCGTCAGTAAGCGCAAGTACGTCCGCGTCAACGAGTGCGTCCGTATCAGCCAGCACGTCAGCTTCCACGAGTGCATCCGTAAGTGCTAGCGAATCAGCCTCCACGAGCGCATCCGTAAGTGCAAGTGAGTCCGCTTCGACGAGTGCGTCTGTATCTGCAAGTGAATCAGCCTCCACGAGCGCATCCGTAAGTGCAAGTACGTCAGCTTCCACGAGCGCATCCGTAAGTGCAAGTGAATCAGCGTCAACGAGTGCGTCTGTATCTGCAAGCGAATCGGCTTCCACGAGTGCATCCGTAAGTGCAAGTACATCCGCGTCGACGAGTGCGTCCGTATCAGCAAGCACCTCAGCGTCAATGAGCGCATCTGTATCTGCAAGCACATCCGCATCAACCAGTGCATCAGTTTCAGCAAGCACGTCCGCATCGACGAGTGCATCTGTATCTGCAAGCACGTCCGCATCAACAAGTGCGTCAGTGAGTGCAAGCACCTCAGCGTCCACGAGCGCGTCGGTAAGTGCAAGTACCTCAGCCTCAACCAGTGCGTCAGTGAGTGCAAGCACCTCAGCGTCGACAAGTGCATCTGTATCTGCAAGTACTTCAGCGTCGACGAGTGCGTCCGTAAGCGCAAGTACGTCCGCGTCCACGAGCGCGTCCGTGAGCGTAAGCACGTCCGCATCGACGAGTGCGTCAGTAAGTGCAAGCACCTCAGCTTCCACGAGTGCGTCAGTGAGCGCAAGTACGTCCGCGTCGACAAGTGCATCAGTGAGCGCAAGTACATCAGCTTCAACGAGCGCATCAGTATCAGCAAGCATGTCAGCGTCCACCAGCGCGTCAGTGTCCGCAAGCATGTCAGCCTCCACGAGTGCATCAGTGAGCGCAAGTACGTCAGCTTCAACGAGTGCATCTGTGTCTGCCAGCACGTCCGCATCGACGAGTGCGTCTGTATCTGCTAGCGAGTCCGCGTCAACGAGCGCGTCAGTGAGTGCAAGTGAATCAGCATCAACCAGTGCAACAGTGAGTGCAAGTACGTCAGCTTCAACCAGCGCCTCTGTGTCTGCAAGCACCTCAGCTTCAACGAGTGCAAGTACATCCGCGTCGACGAGTGCATCTGTATCAGCAAGCATGTCCGCATCGACGAGTGCGTCAGTATCAGCCAGCGCATCAGCGTCAGCAAGTGAGTCCGCCTCAACGAGCGAATCCGCTTCAGTAAGTGCATCTGCTTTAGCGTTGGCAAGTATATCCGCTTCAGTAAGTGTCTCAGAATCTGCCAGCACTTCGGCTAGTCTATCTGGTTCAGAAAGTGCTTCGATTAGCGATTCTCAGTCAATAAGTGAGTCAACCTCAGTAAGCACCAGCACCTCAGTCTTGCATAGTCAGCTGGATCTGGTTCATGAGAAGGAATTCTACTCACTCAGCCTTTCTACAAGCGAGTCACTGTCAGCAGCAGTCAGTCTCAGCGAGCTTGCTCGTGTCAGTCAGTCTGTATCGGAAAGCCTGTCTACGAGCCTGTCAGCTAGTCAGAGCAAATCTGAAAGCCTGTCCGCTTCAGCAAGACAGTCTGAGCTGGATCTGATTTCCAGAGGTCGTCTGCCTCAGACAGGGGAAACGGAGAGCAAGGCTTCTATCCTAGCTTTAGGCTTAGGAGCATTGGGCTTGGCCTTCAAGAGACGTAAAAAGAAAAGCGACTCTGAGGAGTAGCAGTAAATAGAGCCAATCAGTTTATCTTTTAGTCCGTCAAAAGTCCACTCTGTTAGTGAGCTGTGGAAGTGATGGACAAAGTAAGCCTTAAGGAAATAATTTGATAATTTCTGGTACTTGCTTCCTAAAATCCTAGACTAGGAATTAGCAAAAAGAAACCGAGAGGCAATAGAAACAGGAAGTTTTGACAACTTCCTGTTTTTTTGACAATTTAGTAGAAAAAAGTATCCTTTATTCTGCAGGAAAGTCCCTGAGAATATAGATTTTTTGGACAATATTTTATATAATATCAAGTATAGAAATGATGTTTTAGAGTTTATGAAATGAAAGAGTAAGGGAAGAAATGAAAACGATTGTTTTGGTTGGGGATCAGGCCTATCAGGAGCAAATTTCGACTACAATTAAGTCGATTTTATATTACAATAAAAATGTAAAAATCTATGTTTTCAATCAGGGATTGAGTGACGAATGGTTCCGTGATTTTAATGATCTGGCCGAGCAGCTGGACAGTGAATTAGTCAATATCAGCTTGGACCAAGTGACTATCAGTCCAGAGTGGCTGACGCAGGACCATATCAGCTCAGCAGCCTATGCTCGCTATTTCATTCCGCAGTTTGTGGTAGAGGAGCGTGTCCTTTATCTGGATAGCGACCTAGTTGTCAATAGAGATTTGCAACCTTTATTTGATATTCCTCTGGAAGGTAAGCTTGTGGCAGCGGTTGGAGATGCCGGCGGTTATGGCTTTAACTCTGGCGTTCTGCTAATTGATAATCGAGCTTGGAAAGAAAGGCAGCTGCAGGAGATCTTTATCAAGGAGACGGACCGCATCATGGGTTTGGTCCAGTCTGGCCAGATGGAGGATTTTAACGGCGATCAGACGGTTTTAAATCATGTGCTGGCTCAGGATTGGCTGCCCTTGGATAAGATTTACAATCTGCAGGTAGGCCATGACTTAGTGGCCTTTTACAGCGGCTGGAATGGTCATTTTGAGCTGGATCAGGAACCTCTGATTATCCACTATACCACCTTTCGCAAGCCTTGGAACTCGGAAGTTAGCTATCGCTATCGTCAGCTTTGGTGGGACTTTCAGGCCTTGAGCTTGGCGGAGATTTCAGCCCATCATCGGGGAGAGTTTGAGATGCAAGACCGTTGGGAGAAGGCCGCTCTGAACTGCATGCTCCTGACAGATGTACAGGAGCTGGAGCAGATTGAATTTTTAGCCCAGTCTCTGCCTAGGGTTGATTTTCACATCGCCTGCTACACAGATATGGGAGATTATCTGCGTTCTTTGGATCGCTATGAAAATATCCATCTCTATCCGCAGGTTATCCATGCAGTGCTGGATGAGCTCATTGATAAGTGCCAGGCCTATTTGGATATTCACCATGGGAACGAGCACTATGAACTGAGTAGTCGTTTCAAGGCACTTGGCAAGCCAGTTCTGGCTTTTGACAATACTAAGAAAAATGAAAAGGAAGAACTGGTCT
Organism: Streptococcus sp. DTU_2020_1000888_1_SI_GRL_NUU_041A; assembly: GCF_032387735.1. Classification (NCBI taxonomy): domain Bacteria; kingdom Bacillati; phylum Bacillota; class Bacilli; order Lactobacillales; family Streptococcaceae; genus Streptococcus; species Streptococcus sp. DTU_2020_1000888_1_SI_GRL_NUU_041A. Next base: position 867,977 of record NZ_CP135591.1, read on the forward strand.
ATCCCCATGAGTACCCTCAGGAGATGCTGAGAAAGCTGCGCAGTCTGATGAAAAAAGAGAAGCCGCAAGCCTTTCGGGCTGTGGTGCTGGCGGCTAATGCTGCCTATAGTGAGCAGGTCTTAACTACGATCAAGTCTATTGTCTGCCACAATCGCTTTATCAAGTTTTATGTCATCAATAGTGACTTTCCGACAGAGTGGTTTGTCAGCATGCGGAAAAAGCTGGCCAAGCTGGACTGCCAGATTGTCAATGCTCGGGTGGATGGCAGTCATATTAGTCAATATAAGACAAATATCCATTATTCAGTTTTTTTGAGATATTTTACGGCTACTTTTGTAGAGGAAGATCAAGCTCTTTATTTGGACTGCGATATTGTAGTAACACGTGATTTATCGGAAATTTTTGCAGTCGATTTAGGTTCCTATCCGCTTGGAGCGGTAAGAGATCTGGGTGGAGAAGTATACTTTGGCGAGCAGATTTTTAATTCAGGTGTTTTACTAATTAATGTGAACTACTGGAGAGAAAACGATATTGCGGGTCAATTGATTGAGATGACTGATAACCTACATGATAAAGTTACTCAGGATGACCAAAGCATTCTCAATATGCTCTTTGAAAACCGCTGGATGGAGCTGCCTTTTGCTTATAACTGCATTACGCTGCACACGACCTTTTCGGACTATGAGCCAGAAAAAGGGCTCTATCCGCCTGTGATTCACTATCTGACCGAGCGCAAGCCTTGGAAAGAGTACACTCAGTCCATCTATCGTGAGGTCTGGTGGTTCTATCAGGGGCTGGATTGGTCGGATATGCAGGAGCCAGTCGGAGCCCTGACTCAAAAGATGGTGGAAGGTGAAGATGGACCAAGTCTGTCCTGCCTAGTCTACACCTACTCTTGTGACCTGATGCATATCAACTATCTGATTCAAGCCCTGTCTGCCTGCCATTTCTACATCGCTGCACCGGTAGTGGTAGCAGAGCCAATCACGCGTTTGCTCCAGTATCCTAATGTCAGCGTCAGTTCAGATATTGCGGGCATTCCGGCTCTCTTGGAGTCGCTGGAAGCCAAGTCTCAGCTGCTGCTGGATATCAATGCCGGTGATGAGGTAGGGGATATTATTGCTCGCTTTAAGTCTGCTGGCAAGCCAGTCTATGCCTTTGATAGCATAGCCCATGGCCAGCAGGGGCAGGAAGTCTTTCCAGCTGATAACCCTGAAGTCATGGTGCAGGCTATTGAGAAGCTAAGATTGGCCGATCCTGAGGAGCAGCAGATTTCTGTACTCTCTATCGACCAATCACTGGATTATCTCTTAGAGAAAGGTGCTTCAGTGGTTCGCTTTGGAGATGGGGAGATGGATTTTATTGCGGGCCGTAGTATCGTCTATCAGGACTTTGATCCAGAACTATCAGCGCGCTTGAGAGAGATGATGTCTATGGAGAGCGATGAGCATTTGATGATTTGTCTGCCTGATGTCTTTACAGGGCTAGAGCGCTATTCCATTGATGCCCAAAATTTTTGGAGTCTAAATCATTTGCCACATTTTCTTGAAAAATATAAAAATATCTGCCGAGCACCTTGGTATGGCTCAACTTTTATTTCCCGGCCTTATATCGATTTGGAAGATAAGACGCCGTCTGCGGGCTATTTTGCAAAGCTTAAGCAGCTTTGGCAGGACAAGGATCTCTTGATCGTAGAGGGCTTGACTTCTCGCTCTGGTGTGGGCAATGACCTCTTTGACGGAGCTAAATCCATCAAACGGATTATTTGTCCTTCTCGCAATGCCTACAGCAAGCTGGATGCGATTAAGCAGGCTGTTCGAGAGCATGCGGACAATCGTCTGATTTTGACCATGCTAGGTCCGACGGCTAAGGTCTTGGTCTATGATCTGGTTCAGGAAGGTTATCGGGCCCTGGATATTGGGCATATTGACTCAGAGTATGAGTGGTTCCAGATGGGGGCTAGCCACAAGGTCAAGCTGTCACACAAGCATACGGCTGAGCACAACTTTGATCAGGATATTGAGTTTAGAGATGACCAAGCTTATGACAGTCAGATTGTTGCCAATCTGGCTCAGGAATGAAGATTAGAAAAAGAATATGAAAGTTAATATTACCAATCTATACGGTATGTCTGGCCAGAGTACGGCCTTGATTGCCCAGAATGATGTGACCAAGCTATCCAAGCAGCTGGGCTTTAATGAACTGAGTTTTTACTTTTACGATATTTACAGCGACAGCCAGTCGGAGCTCAGTCGTCGTCTGGACGGTATCATGGCTAGTGTTGGCTATGGCGATGTGGTTATCTATCAGTCGCCGACTTGGAACGGCCGGGAGTTTGACCAGGCCTTTATCAGCAAGCTGAAGATTTTGCAGGCCAAGCTGATTACCTTTATCCATGATGTACCGCCGCTGATGTTCCCGTCAAACTACTATCTGATGCCGGAGTATATCGACATGTACAATCAGTCAGATGTAGTCATTGTGCCTTCTGAGCAGATGCGGGACAAGCTGCTGGCAGAGGGGCTGACTGTGGACAAGATTTTGGTCCAGCGCATGTGGGACCATCCCTATGATTTGCCCCTGCACCAGCCTCAGTTTGCGCCTAAGCTGTATTTTGCAGGAAGTGTGGAGCGTTTTCCACATCTGATTAATTGGTCTTATGCTACGCCGCTGGAGATTTTTTCGCCTGAGGAAGAGTCAAATCCAGAGGCCAATGTCAGCTATCGCGGCTGGGTCAGCCGGCCAGAGTTGCTCTTGGAGCTGTCCAAGGGCGGTCTAGGCCTAGTCTGGGGTGTTGAGGAAAATCCAGCAGACGAGCCGGAATACTATAGTCTCAATATCTCTCATAAGTCTGCCACTTATCTGGCAGCTGGGATTCCGGTCATCGTCCCTTCTTACCTGTCCAATGCAGAGCTGATCCGTGAGCGGGGTCTGGGCTTTGTCGTAGACAGTCTGGAAGAGGCCAGTCGGATTGTTGAAAATCTGACTGCTGAGGAGTATCAGGCTATGGTCGAGCGGGTTAGAAAGTTCTCTTTCCTGCTCAAGGAAGGTTATTTTAGCAAGAAAGTCTTAGTAGATGCGGTGATGGAAGTCTTATCTTAGAGCCTTTCCAGCCATCGTCATGAGGAGTCAGTGTGAAGTCATTTTTTAAAGCGGTCATTATCAAAAAGTTTCTGTGGACCTTATTTTTCTTATTTATCTATGTCTTGGGAACCAAGCTGACCATGCCTTTCATCGATATGAGTAAGGCAGCTGCCATGGACGGGACCTCTACGACCTTGAACTATGCGACAGCCCTGATGGGTGGGAATCTGCGCAGTATGTCGCTCTTTTCTGTCGGCCTGTCTCCTTGGATGTCCTCTATGCTGATCTGGCAGATGTTTGCTGTGTCTAAGCGCCTAGGCTTGAGTAAGCTCCCTCTGGAAGTGCAGGAAAGGCGGCGGATGCTCCTGACCTTGGTCATTGCCTTGATACAGTCTGTGGCACTGGTCCTAAACCTGCCTCTGCAAGAAGCAGCTGGGGTGGACATGACTACGATTATGGTCTTAGATACCTTGGTCTTGATGGCTGGGACCTACTTTCTCATCTGGCTGACGGATTTGAATGCTGCCATGGGACTTGGAGGCTCCATCATGATTGTCATGGCCAGCATGATTGCCTACATTCCGCAGGATATTTGGAACTCTATTCAGGAGCTGAAGATTTCTTCTCTGTGGCTGACCTTGATGCTGGTTTTCAGCCTAGTCTTTCTCTATCTGGCTGTTACAGTTGAGCGGTCCAAGTACCGAATTCCAGTCAATAAGATCAATATCCATAACCGTTTTAAGAAATACTCTTATCTGGATATTCGTCTGAATCCTGCTGGTGGGATGCCGATTATGTACGCTATGACCTTGGTCAGCATTCCCCAGTATTTCCTTTTGATAATCCACTTTCTCCAGCCGGACAACCAGTTGATTGACCATTGGATAGAAGCACTGTCTATGGGAAGTCCAGCTTGGTTTATCCTCTATCTGCTGACTATTTTCATCCTGGCACTGGCCTTCGCCTTTATCAATATCAGTGGCGACCAGATTGCTGAGCGGATGCAGAAGAGTGGAGAGTATATTGAAAATGTTTATCCGGGAGGAGCAACACGCCGGTATATCAATGGTTTGGTGACCTATTTTGCACTAGTGGGGGCTTTCTATCTTATCCTGATTTCTGGTCTGCCTATGATGGTGGTCCTTCTGGACATTCGCTATCTGCGGCTCAGTATGATTCCGGGGATTTTTATGATTTTTATCGGGATGGTCTTTTCTATTAAGGACGAGGTGGATGCCTTGACGCTTAATGACCGTTATCGTTCATTGTTGTAGGAGAAACTATGTATTACTTTATTCCTTCATGGAGTGGCAGTGGGGATCGGATTTGGCACCGGGATATTATCCCTTGGTACCGCTCTATGCAGCGACTGGAGTTTGATGACTCGATTCATCAGATTCGGATTTTTCAAAGTGAAAATCTGCCAGTCCAGCTGCTTTTGCCAGCTTATATGCCACATGCCCGCTATCTCTTGCATCGGCAGGATATTTTTGAGACGGACTATTACTCGGTCTTTGATGAGATTCAGGGAATCCAGTCTAAAGAAATGCAGGTCTTGCAAATCAAGGATCTGGACTGGGAGCCAGACTGCGAGTTTGTCTATACGCCCTTTCTAGTCATGGTCCGCAGGCAGGGACAGCTCTATGCCCATGTCGAGTTTGGAGTAGAAGGCTTTATCAGCTTCATCAAGTTTTTCAAGGATGACCAACTGGAGAAGTTTTATATCTTTGATGATCGGGGCTTTGTCTCCAGTATTACCTACTATGAAGAGGGGCAGCCCCTTTATCAGGACTACCTACAGCCGGATGGTGACTGGCGGATTCGTGAGCATCTCAAGCCTGACGACGGTCGGGTAGAGGTCAACCCTGCTTACTTACTGGACTTTGATAAGCTGGAGTATGAGAGGATGCCAGACTTAATCTTGGAGAAATTGGACCACTATATCGAGCGCAATGCAGGAGCGGACAGCCGGTTCGTCCTGGCAGCGCATCCCTTATACACTCAAGCCATTTTGCGCTTATTGCCCAAGAATGTTCAAATCATTCTCAGCTTTTTCCACGAGCGAAATCATACAGTGGATTGGTCAGCTTTAGAAGCAGATTTGCAGCAGGCAGATTTAGTCTTGACTGATCGTATGGATTTCAAGAAGGCTATTCAGCGCTACCTGCCTAGGCAGGCTCAGAAGGTGCATTACCTGTCGCCTTTTGATACCCGTCTGCAGCTGGGCAAGAGCCAGCGTCGTCGTGAATCCAAGATTTTTTATCAGATTAATCTGGAAGAAGGGCTTAATGACTATGCTATCTTCAAGGTTCTCCACTATGTGGCCAAGCATCCGGATACAGAGCTGACTATCGGTGTTTACAATGCTTGGCAGGAAGGAATCCAAAAGGTGGAGACCAAGGTGCAGGAGGTTATTGATGAGTATCTGAATCAATATGAATTTGTCAAGAACTACCGGCGCAGTGAGCAGGCTGAGAATGCCCTGCTGGAAAATCAGGAGCAGGACCTCCGTTTCACCATTAAAAATATCACAGACGAGCTCAGCTTGATTCAGGAGCTGGATGATACGCGGTTAATCATCGACCTGAGTGAGCAGCCCAATCTCTATACGCAGATTGCTGGGATTTCTGCCGGGATTCCGCAGATCAATCTGGTGGGCTCGGAATATGTGACCCATCTGCAAAATGGCTATATCTTGGACTCTATCTCTGATGTTCCGACTGCTGCAGACTATTACTTGGAAGGTTTGAAAAATTGGAATCAGGCCCTGATTTATTCCATTGAAAAAATCCATCATAATACTGGTCTGGAGCTGATTGGCCGGTGGGAGCAGTGGCTCAAGGAGGCTGAGAATGCAAAATAAGCTGAAAATCTTACAGATTGGCTCAAGCGACTGGAGCAAGGAGCTTGCCATTCCAGACAATATGAACTGGTATTATTTCTTTCCTAACTCCAATCTAGCTATCAAAAAGGTCATGGAGATGGATAAGATTAGCAAGTTTGATGCGATTCTGGTGGACGATTTGCGTCGGATCCCAGATTTGTTTATGATTGAGGCCAAGATTATCCCTTATACGGTTTTCTATGATCAGGAACAGGAAACCCAGGAAGCGGATATTGAGTACTTCCTCAAGCGTCACTGCGCTCAGCCAACGGATATGAGCGATCGAGCTGACCTGGTTCGCAAGCTGTCCATGGCTCTCTTTTCCGGACAATATGGGGATAAGATGACACCGCTTGATATGGTGGTTAGCCCCGGATTTCGCGGGAAGATTTGCTACAATGGCTATGAAAATCTAGAGCTGGAAGGTGACTTTGGTCAGGACTTTCAGCCAATCCTGTCATGGAAATACAATATTATTGCCAACAAGTTCAATCCAGTTGAACTCTGGCTTGAATATGAAAAGTCAGGCAGCTGTGAGCTGCGGCTGCGCCTCTATAATATCCAAGAAGGATCGACTGCGGACATTGCTCGCGAGACTATTTTCGCAGAAGAGGACATGCGTGAATCCATGGTTCTGGACAATGACTTTACTTCCTATCTGGGCGTCAGTCTGGAGGCTAGAGGCGAGGGACGGATTCAGGTAGGTGCTCTGCATCAGCGCCTGACCCGCTTTGAGTTTGGCAAGTATGTTCTGGGTGGGAAGATTTTTCGCGATAGCCACCGTCAGGAGATTAATTACTTCTTTTATCCGGGAGATTTGAAGCCGCCTTTGGCTGTTTATTTTTCTGGTTACCGTCGGGCGGAAGGCTTCGAGGGCTTCGGAATGATGCGGAGTCTGGGCTGTCCTTTTCTCTTGTTTTCAGATCCGCGCGTGGATGGCGGTATGTTTTATCTAGGCAGTCAGGAGCTAGAGAGCGGTATTCATAAGATTATACAAGAGCATTTGGACTTTCTGGGCTTTACCGAGCGGGATCTAATCCTGTCGGGCATGTCGATGGGGACCTATGGTGCGGTTTATTACGGTTCGGAGTTTCGTCCGCGGGCTATCGTTTTGTCCAAGCCCTTGGGAAATCTAGGAACTATTGCCCAACGTGGCCGTTTACGCCTGCCCGAGGTCTTTCCGACGGCTCTAGATGTCCTTCACCGTCACACGGGTGGCAAAGATAAGGAGCATGTAGAGGAGCTGAATCAACGCTACTGGCGTAAGTTTGAGAAGGCTGATTTCAGCCGGACGACCTTTGGTATCGCCTATATGAAAGAAGAGGACTATGATCCGACGGCCTATGAGGACCTGGTAGCGGCTCTTCATCTGACTGAGGCCAAGCTGATTAGCAGAGGTGTCCCTGGACGCCATAATGACGACTTAGCTGTGTCTGTGTCTTGGTTCATGAATTACTATCGAATGATATTGGAAAAGGAATTTGGGAGAAAGAAATGAACATTCAAAAAAGAAAGGGCATTTACTGGGGAGAGCTGAGAGGGGTTTCGGCAGCTGGTAAAATGACTGACTTTACCTATCTCTATGGCACTACCCTTATTATTCATTCCCCTTCACATATATTTTTTGAAAATAAACTAATGGCCTCCGGCCAGACCATCCATGAATGGTCTTCCAAATGGAATTATCAGCGAGACCGGCAGGTGCCTGCTCTCCCCTTGCTCAAAAAGGGAGCTCGCTATTGCCTGTCTAGAGATATGACCACCTATCCTGAATCCAGCGTCTTTCTGAAAATCATCTTTTTTGACCGTTATGAGAAAGAAATCAGCAATCAAGTGGAGCGCTCGGAGAGTATGATCTTTACCTACCCAAACGAAGCCTATAGCTATAAGGTTCAGCTGCTGAGTGCAGGAGTTGAGTCCTTAGAGTTTCATTGCCTAAACATTGACCAAATCATAGAGGAGTCTGATGATTAAAAATCATTTTCACATTCAGCGCTTAAAGAAAATCTTAGCCAAAGTCAAGAGCTTTGAGTCAGAAATGGCTGGCTTGTCAGACGCTGATCTGCGAAAGAAAACACAGGAATTTAAGGAGAGACTGACCGCAGGTGAGACTTTAGACGACTTACTGCCGGAGGCTTATGCTGTGGTGCGGGAAGCGGACAAGCGGGTGCTGGGCACGTTTCCCTACGATGTGCAGGTTATGGGGGCGATTGTTCTCCATGAAGGCAATGTCGCTGAGATGGCTACAGGCGAGGGTAAGACCCTGACGGCTACCATGCCGCTCTATCTCAATGCCCTGTCTGGTCAAGGGGCTATGCTAGTGACCACCAATACCTATCTGGCTCTGCGGGACGCTCAGGAAATGGGGCAGGTCTATCGTTTTCTGGGGTTGACTATTGAGGCAGCGGTGGTAGCTGATGAGACTGAAAATTTGACGCCCAAGCAGAAGCGGCTGATTTACCAGGCGGATATTGTCTATACGACCAATAGTGCCTTGGGCTTTGACTATTTGATTGAGAATCTCGCAGAGAATAAGGATAGCCAATATCTTAGTCCTTTCAACTATGTCATCATAGACGAGATTGACTCCATTCTCTTGGATAGCGCTCAGGTACCTTTGGTTATCTCTGGTGCTCCTCGGGTTCAGTCAAACTTCTATAGTATCATGGATACCTTCATTACGACTTTGAAAGAAGAAGAGGACTACCACTACGATGACGAGAAAAATGAAGTCTGGCTGACATCAAAAGGTATTTTAGCGGCAGAGTCTTTTCTTGACTTGGAGCATCTTTTTTCCAAGGAAAATCAAGAGTTGGTCCGCCACCTCAATCTAGCCTTGCGGGCCCACAAGCTCTACAAGAAGGATAAGGACTATGTTGTCCGCCAGGGTGACAAAGAAGCAGAAGTTGTACTTCTGGACCGCGCAACCGGCCGTCTGCTGGAAATGACCCGGCTTCAGGGAGGCCAGCACCAGGCCATTGAGGCTAAGGAGCATGTCAAGCTGACGGAGGAAACGCGGGCCATGGCTTCCATCACCTATCAGAATCTCTTCCGGCTCTTCCGGAAAATCTCTGGTATGACTGGAACCGGCAAGGTGGTGGAGAGCGAGTTTATGGAGACTTACTCCATGTCTGTCATCAAGATCCCGACCAACCAGCCAGTGATTCGACAGGATTTGCCAGACCAGCTTTATCAGACTCTGCCAGAAAAAGTCTTTGCTTCACTAGACGAGGTCAAGCACTACCATGCCCAAGGCAATCCACTCTTGATTTTTACCGGATCAGTGGAGATGTCAGAGATTTACTCTTCCCTACTGCTGAGAGAAGGCATCGCCCACAATCTGCTCAATGCCAACAATGCGGCGCGTGAGGCACAAATCATCGCTGAGTCTGGGCAGAAAGGTGCGGTGACGGTGGCTACATCCATGGCCGGTCGCGGTACGGATATAAAGTTGGGACCGGGTGTCGCTGATTTGGGTGGTCTCGTGGTGATTGGTACTGAGCGGATGGAGAACCAGCGGATTGACCTACAGATTCGTGGCCGTTCAGGCCGCCAAGGTGATCCGGGGATTAGTAAGTTTTTCATCTCGCTAGAGGATGATCTGCTCAGGAAGTGGGGGCCAGATTGGCTCAAGAAGCTCTACAAGGACTATTCAACTGAAGAAGTTCAGCAGCATCCAGTCCAGCTGGGACAGCGCCGCTTTAGACGCTTAGTAGCTAAGGCCCAGAGAGCTAGCGAAAGCAGTGCCAAGATGTCCCGTCGGATGACGCTGGAATATGCCCAGTGTATGAAGATTCAGCGGGAGATTACCTATGCTGAGCGCAATCGTCTGATTCAAGCTGAAGAGCGGATTGATGAAGAAATCAGCCGTGTCCTCAGTCAGGTCATTCATCAGGCGGCCTATGAGCAGTCCTATGGGACGCGAGCTGACCTCTATCGCTTTATCTTAGACCATTTCAGCTATCATGCTGAGCGTATTCCTTATGATTTCGATATTTATTCGTCGGAGAAAATTGCAGAGCTCTTGCAGGATATTGCCGAGCAGGAATTGCAGGCAAAGAAAGCCTATCTCAAGTCTGACAAGCTCTTTACCCATTTTCAGCGTGTGTCCGTTCTCAAGGCTATTGATGAGAACTGGGTCGAGCAGGTGGACTATCTGCAGCAGCTCAAGACAGCCTTGAGCGGTCAGCATTTCTCTATGAAAAATCCTCTGGTAGAATATTACCAAGAGGCTTACGATGGCTTTGAATATATGAAGGAGCGCATGAAGCAGCAGATTGTCAAGAATCTTTTGATGAGTGAATTGGCACTCAACCCTAAAGGAGAAGTCATCATGTACTTCCCGTAAGACGAGGAGAATATGACAGTATATAACATCAACTTAGGCATCGGCTGGGCCAGCAGCGGTGTGGAATACGCCCAAGCTTATCGGGCCCAGCTATTGCGCAGAATCCAGCAGCCGGCTAAGTTTATCTTTATGGATATGATTTTAGCGGATAATATTCAGCATTTGACGGAAAATATTGGTTTTCTGGATGAGGAAGTTATCTGGCTTTATAATTACTTTACTGATATCAAGATTGCACCGACGACGATGACGCTAGATCAGGTGCTGGCTCAAGTCGCAGGTCAGCCGGAGCGCTCGGAGAGAGAGGGCAAGATTGCCCGCTATTTCTATCCGCAGGATGATCAGTTTATCACTTGCTATCTGCGGCAGGAAGACCAGGACTTTGTCGAGCATGTGGAGTATGTCTCGCGGGGGAGATTGATTCGCAAGGATTATTTCTCCTATGTCCGCTATGCCAGCGAGTACTTTGCACCCCATAATGACGCCGCAACCCTCTACCAGCGCCGTTTCTACAACGAAGACGGCAGTGTGGCCTATGACATGCTGATAGAGGATGGTCAGGAAGAGCTCTATCGCTTTCCAGACCGGATTTTCTATTCCAAGGCTGAGCTGGTTCGTTATTTTCTTCAGTGTTTGCAGCTGCAGGCAGATGATGTGGTCATCTTGGATAGAGAGACAGGGATTGGTCAGGTTGTCTTTGAAGAGAGCCAGAAAGCTAAACTGGGAGTAGTGGTCCATGCAGAGCATTTCAGTGAAAATGCCAGCAGTGACGACTACATTCTCTGGAACAATTTCTATGACTACCAGTTTACCAATGCTGACAAGGTGGACTTTTTCATCGTGGCAACAGAGGCTCAGAAAAGGATTCTAGAGCAGCAGTTTCAGCACTACTCGGACAAGCAGCCCAAGATTGTCACCATACCGGTGGGGAGTCTTGACAAGCTGACTTATCCCAAAGAGCCTCGCAAGCCTTTCTCCATGATTACGGCTTCGCGTCTTGCTACGGAAAAGCATATCGATTGGCTAGTGGCAGCGACTGTCCAAGCCCATGCCCAGCTGCCTGAGCTGACTCTGGATATTTACGGTAAGGGGGGAGAAGAGGAGAAGCTGCGCTGCAGGATTGAGGAAGCAGGAGCTCAGAGCTACATTTGGCTCAAAGGGCATGCGGATTTAAGTCAGATTTATGCAGGCTATGAGCTTTATCTGACGGCTTCAACCAGCGAAGGATTTGGTCTAACGCTCATGGAAGCAGTTGGCTCGGGTCTGCCTCTCATCGGCTTTGATGTCCGCTATGGTAATCAGACTTTTATCGATGATGGTAAAAATGGTTATCTGCTGCCGGTTAGTTCCAATCAGGTCGAGGATCAGATTATTGCTGCTTTTGTGGAGAAAATAATAGCTCTCTTTAGCCAAGGACGCCAGCAGGAGATGAGCCAACACTCTTATCAAGTGGCCGAGAATTATTTGACCAGCCGGGTTGAAGCGGCTTGGTCCCAGCTTTTAAAGGAGGTCAAAGATGATTCAGCTCTTTGATTATTACAATCAGGAAACCCAGGATCTGCATGATTCCCTCCTTGCAGCTGGCTATGACTGTCCGACCATTGTCATTGAGGCCAATGGCTTTCTGCCGGATGATATGATTTCCCCCTATACTTACTTTCTGGGGGATGAAGAGGGAGCAGATCACCCGCTCTTTTTCAATCAAGTGCCAGTGCCCCCTTTCTGGGAAATCACAGGCGACCATCAGGCGGCGCGTGTCAGTGACATGGGAGAAGAAAGAGCACGGATTCACTACGCCAGTCAGGCCAAGGGCCGGCTGGTCAAACAGGTGGACTGGCTGGATAAAAAAGGCCAGCTGCGACTGAGTGAGCGCTATAATAAGCAAGGCCGCTGCTTTGCCAAAACAGCCTATAAATCAGGCCAAGAGGCTTTCAACACGACCTATTACAGCACTGATGGTCAGGAGCGTATCGTGGAAAATCATGCCACTGGTGACATCATCCTGACTTTGGACCAAGAGCCCTTGCGGATTTTTAAAAGTCGAGTGGATTTTATCCGTTTCTTTTTAGAGCGGCTAGACTTTGACTTGGATCACATTCTCTTTAATTCGCTGGCTTATTCTTTCCTGGTTTCCCACAGCTTGACTGGTCGAGCAGGGCAGGATATTCTCTTTTGGCAGGAGCCTCTGTATGACGAGCTTCCGGGTAATATGCAGCTGATTCTGGAAAATAGTCAGCTGCGGGCGCAGACTATTGTCATTCCAGACTTAGCGACTTATGAAAAGGCCAAGAGTTTGGCTGCAGCTGACCAGCAGCAGAAGTTCCTGCATCTGGGCTATCATTATGACTTTAAGCGCGACAACTACCTACGAAAAGATGCCTTAATTCTGACCCATTCGGATCAGATTGAAGGGTTAGAGACCTTGATTCAGGCCTTGCCGCAGCTAGTCTTTCGCATTGCAGCACTTACGGAAATGTCGCCTAAGCTCTTGTCTATGCTGTCCTATAAGAATGTTGTCCTTTATCAAAATGCCAGTCTCAAGCAGATTGAGCAGCTCTACTTGGAATCGGACATTTATCTGGACATCAATCACGGAGGTCAGGTCCTGCAGGCAGTGCGCAAGGCTTTTGAGAACAATCTCTTGATCCTAGGCTTTGAGCAGACCCTGCATGACAGGCACTACATTGCCCAGCAGCATATTTTCGACAGCAGTCAGCCAGCTCAACTGGCATCAACTTTGGAAGAAGCCTTATCTGGTGTTGAGCAGATGCGGTCAGCCTTGCAAGCTCAAGGCCGACATGCCAATGATGTACCCGTCAGTCTTTATCAGGAGACTCTCCAAAGCTTGTTAGGAGGTCAGCATGGCTAAAAAAGATTTATTTTATAAGGATATTGAGGGACGGTTAGATGAGCTTAAGCATGGAAAGCCCAAGAAAGAAAAGGCCAGCTTGGGTGAAAATCTCAACAAGGCCTTTGTCATCACCTTGGGCTTGATGATCTTGATTGGCTTGATTTTTACATTGATCGGAGCCTTGAGGAAATAAAATGCAAACAATATTGATTACACTTACCATTGTAGCAGCCCTTGTCTTGATTTTGCTGGTTAGTCTTCTTCCCAGAGAGAGCCAGCAATTTTACAGAGACATCAATACATCGATCGGCAAGTCAGGCTACTGGGAAACCCACCTCGCAAAGAAAATTCTAGTTCTTTTAGCAAGCCTTGCCCTGATTGTGCTCATGATTTTCTTTATGATTCAATCTATCTAGCATCTGTTTAGGAAGTTACTCAGACGACTGCTAAATAAGAAAGACCCTCTATTGCAGACAATAGAGGGAATTTTTATAAGCAAATTTTGGATGTAAAGGTTTTAATTTCTGAAAGCACCTTGATATTTTTCTGAAAAGGAGTAAACTGGATATACAAGTGATGGAGGTTTGGTATGAAATTATATGTTCAGTTGATGATTATTTTTATGATTTCCCTCGTTGGAGAAGGAATTTCAAGTGTTTTCCACCTGCCTGTTCCGGGCAGTATCATTGGTTTAGTCTTGCTATTTTTGGCGCTGCAGTTCAAGCTCCTGCGCCTACGCCATATCAGTATGGTTGGCAATTTTCTCTTGGCAAATATGACCATCCTTTTTCTGCCTCCAGCAGTTGGTATCATGGATAAATTTCAGGTCATTGCACCTTATCTGCTGCCGATTATTTTGATTGTTTTAGGAGCGATTGTGCTCAATGTCTGCGTGATTGCAGTTGTGGTGCAGCTGATTAAGACTCGTTTTGAAGGAGATTATGAGGAAGGAGACGCCAGCAATGTCTGATTTATGGAGCAACCCTCTCTTTGGCCTTGCCTTGTCTATCTTGGCCTATCTGTTCGGCCTATTGATTTTTCGGAGATTTCCTCATCCCTTGACAACTCCTTTGCTGATTGCAGCAGTTTTGGTTATTGCTTTTTTGAAATTAACCGGTATTTCCTACAAGGATTACTATGTCGGCGGCTCCTATTTAAACAACCTAATTGTGCCATCTACGGTTGCTTTGGGGATTCCGCTTTACAAGACTTTTCATTTGATGAAGCACCATGCGCGCAGTATTTTGATTGGGACCTTTGCGGCGGTTGTAGTCAATACCAGCTTTACGGCTCTGCTGGCTAAGTTTTTCGGCATGGATTTCTTTCTGGCTGTTTCTCTTTTTCCGAAATCTGTCACAACGGCCATGGCTGTCGGTATCACGGACAAACTGCAAGGACTTGCCACAGTGACATTAGTGGTGGTGGTTGCGACGGGCATTCTGACCAGTGTCTTAGGACCAACGCTTCTTAAGCTTTTAAAAATCACAGACCCGGTAGCTATCGGTCTAGCTTTAGGGGGAACTGGCCATGCGGTAGGAACGGGAACCGCCTTTAAATACGGCCAGGTCGCAGGAGCTATGGCAGGACTTGCGATTGGCGTGACCGGCCTTATGTATGTTCTGGTCAGCCCCATCGTGGCAGCCATTATTTTGAAGTAAAAATAAACAAGGTTGAAATGTTTTGTTTCAACCTTGTTTTGCCTATTGAAGATTTAGTTTGTTTTTTACAATGGCATAGATTGTAAAATAGAAACCGAAAATTTTGACCAGTTCAAAGACGATTCGGATAATAATGAAGCCATCTAGCATCTGTTCAAAGTCCGAAGAGGAGTAACTATAATCATATAAACTAAGTAGTCCATATGAATCAAAAGAACTAGGTAAGAAGATTGACAGGACCGCCAGAACACTCCAAATCAAAAATCCGAAAAGCACAGCCATCATAATCCGATTCTTCTTAAATAGCTGTCCGACTGAGATTGCTAGATAAAAGAAGAGGATACCAGAAAGGATTTGAAGGAGATTAAGGAAGCCGTATTTGACAATCCAAAGCCATAAATCTGGGATTTCGCCAATATATTTAAAAATCTCATTAAATGAATAGCCGGTAATAGGGAGGGCAATGCCAAAAATGACAAGGCCGCTAATAAACATGATTAGCATACACAAGAGGGTCCAAACAAATGCGGAAAGAAGCTTAGACAGAAGAATCTGATGCGGCGTAACCGGCAAGGTCCAAGTCAGGTAGCCCTCTCGTCCAAAAACATTTTTATAAAACCGACGGATAATAATGATTGTATTGGATAGAAAGACAGCGCAGGATGCAGAAAAAAGCAAGAGGAAGAGTAGGTATAAAGTGACAATAACACCACTAGTAGCCATTGGGTAGTCACTATAGCGTTCCATAACCTCAGGTCTCAAGCTGCTGCCAGTTATAAATCCCATCAAGATAGAGAGAGACAGAAGAATGGCAAAGGTGATACAATACCATTTGTAATTAGACTTAAAGTCGTATTTAAACAGTTTTCCAAACATATAATGAAGACCTCCTAATAAAAGCGAAACTGGCTGCGGAAGAGATTATCAATGGATTGATTGTACTGTTGACGCAGCTGATTAGCATTTTCATGCAAAAAGATCTGACCTTGGTTAATCAGGATTACTTCATCCAAGATTGGCTCGATATCCGCAATCAAGTGGGTGGAAATGATGACAGAAGACTGAGGCGTGCGGTTTTGGATGATGGTCTGCAGGATATAGTCACGAGCAGCCGGATCCACACCACCTATAGGCTCGTCTAGGATATAGAGTTCCGCATGGCGGCTCATGACCAAAATGAGCTGCATTTTTTCTTTGTTTCCTTTTGAAAGGCTTCCGATGCGCGCTTGAGGATCGATATGAAGATCCTTTAGAAGCTGCATGGCTTTCGCGCTGTCAAAATTATCATAAAAATCTTGGAAATATTTTACAGCTTCGATTACTTTAGAGCTGTCGCTTAGATAAGTCGTATCTGGTAGATAGGAAACGATTCTTTTGGTATCAGGAGAAGGTTTAACTCCTTTTAGATAGATATGACCAGAGGTAGGCTGCAAGAGACCATTGATAAGCTTAATAATAGTTGTCTTGCCGCTGCCATTAGGACCTAGAAGTCCGATGATTCTGCCAGGCTGGATGTTTAAGCTCACATCGTACAGGGCGGGTGCGTCGCCATAATTTTTATGGACATGGTCAAGATAGACCAGAGGATACTGATTCATACATGTCTCCTTTATTTTCTTCAATTTACAATTATTATACCTTTTCCTTAGGAAAATGGCAAAGAAAGCCGGAAAGGGTGAATGGAATCTTTCTGTTCAGTCAAACTCCTATTTCCCTCATTCAGTGAATTGCGGTATAATAGTTATAAGAAGAAGCAAAGCATGTTCAAGGAGAAAAATGTGGTGATACAACTTGATACCAAGACTGTTTACAGTTTTATGGATAGCTTGATCCCGATAAAGAAATATGTGCAGAAAGCCAAGGGGTTAGGATACAGTCATCTGGGCATGATGGATGTGGACAATCTCTATGGAGCCTATCATTTCTTAGAGGAAGCTGAATCTGCGGGACTACAGCCGCTTTTAGGATTGGAGCTGAGTCTGATCAAGGCAGAGCAGGAGCTTCATCTCCGTCTGCTGGCCTTAGACAGTCAGGGCTATCGCAATCTGATGAAAGTCTCGACTCTCAAGATGATGGGACAAAAAAACTGGGAGGATTTCCAGCATCTCTTTAAGGGATTGGCTGTAATTGTTCCTGCTTTTGACGGAGTAGCAGATCTGGATTTGGGTTTGGATTTTTATGTTGGAATATTTCCAGCAACGCCCAAGCAGGAGTTTGGTCGACCAACCCTGCCCCTGCATACCGTCCGATATTTTGACACGGGGGATTTGGAAACCTTGCAGATGCTCCAGGCTATTCGAGAAAATGCCAGCCTGCGGGAGATTGGCAGCCTTCCCAATCATGAGTTTTTGCTGGCACCAGATGCTCTGGCAGGAGCTTTTAAGGAAACTTTCCCAGAGAGTCTGGCTAATCTTGAGAAGCTAGTCCGTCATGTTCACTATGATATCAATAGGGAGCTGAAACTGCCGCGCTTTAATCGGGAGCGACCAGCCGTGGAAGAGTTGCGGGAGCGCTCCGAAGCTGGCTTGCAGAAACGCGGTTTAACTGGTGAGCTCTATCAGGAGCGGCTGGACCAGGAGCTGGATGTCATTCATCAGATGGGCTTTGATGATTATTTTCTCATTGTCTGGGATTTGCTGCGCTTTGGTCGCAGTCAGGGCTATTATATGGGCATGGGCCGAGGATCAGCTGTCGGCAGTCTAGTGGCCTACGCTTTGGAGATTACTGGGATTGACCCAGTCAAGAATAACCTGCTCTTTGAGCGTTTTCTAAATCTAGAGCGCTATACCATGCCCGATATTGATATCGATATTCCTGATGTTTACCGGCCGGAGTTTATCCGCTATGTTCGGGACCGCTATGGCAGTATGCATGCAGCTCAGATTGTGACCTACTCGACCTTCGGAGCCAAGCAGGCCATTCGCGATGTTTTCAAGCGCTTTGGTTTGCCAGAGTATGAACTGACCAATATCACCAAGAAAATCCGCTTCGGGGATAGTCTGACCACTGCTTATGAGAAAAATATGGCCTTTCGTCAGATTATCAATAGTAAGCTGGAATATCAAAAAGCCTTTGATATTGCTAAAAAGATCGAAGGTCATCCCCGTCAGACTTCTATCCATGCAGCTGGCGTTGTGATGAGCGACAATGACCTGACAGACCAGATACCGCTCAAATACGGTGAGGACATGTATATCACCCAATATGATGCCCACGGTGTGGAGAGCAACGGTCTTCTCAAGATGGACTTTCTGGGCTTGCGCAATCTGACCTTTGTCCAGCGGATGAAAGAAGCAACCCTGAAAAAATATGAGGTAGATATTGAGATTGCTGAGATTGACTTGGAGGATGCAGAAACTCTGAAACTCTTTGCGGCTGGCCAGACCAAGGGGATTTTCCAGTTTGAGCAGCCAGGTGCAATCAGCCTGCTTAATCGGGTTCAGCCAGTTTGCTTTGAGGAAGTAGTGGCCACAACCTCTCTCAATCGTCCTGGAGCCAGTGATTATATTGACAATTTTGTCAAGAGAAAACATGGACTGGAGCAGGTGGAGTTGATTGATGACAGTTTGGCTGATATTTTAGCTCCGACTTATGGTATCATGCTCTACCAAGAGCAGGTTATGCAGGTAGCCCAGCGTTTTGGTGGCTTTAGTCTGGGGAAAGCCGATATTTTACGAAGAGCAATGGGTAAGAAAAATGCTGCTGAAATGCATCGCATGCAGGAGGACTTTGTTGCAGGTGCTCTCAAGCTAGGGCATTCGGAATCCAAAGCCAAGGAAGTCTTTGCTATTATGGAGAAGTTTGCTGGTTATGGCTTTAACCGCAGCCACGCCTATGCCTACTCAGCTCTGGCCTTTCAGTTGGCTTTCTTCAAGGCTCACTATCCAGATGTTTTCTTTGATGTCATGCTTAATTATTCTAGCAGTGACTATATCACCGATGCCCTGAGTTTTGACTTTGAAACAGCACCCCTTAGCATCAATAATATTCCCTACCATGATAAGTTTCAGGATAAAAAGATTTTTTTGGGTCTGAAAAATATCAAAGGCTTGCCTAGGGATTTGGCATACTGGATTATCGAAGAGCGACAAAATGCTGCCTTTACTGGGGTAGAAGACTTTATTCTGCGCCTACCTCAGAATTACCATAAGATTCCACTGCTGACTCCTCTAATCCAGCTGGGGCTCTTTGACAGTTTTGAGAAAAATCGCCAAAAAATTTTAGCCAATCTGCCTAATCTATTTGTATTTGCGGATGAGCTAGGTAGTCTCTTTGCGGATACGACTTATTCTTGGACAGAGGCTCAGGATTTTAGCGATGCTGAAAAGTTTGAGCTGGAACAGAGCATTATCGGTGTGGGGCTTAGCGATCACCCCTTGGTTAAACTGGCCAAAGAAGCGGACCAGCCCTTTAGCTGGATTAGTGAGCTGACGGAAAATAGCAGAGCTAAGATTTTAGCTCAAGTCCAGACTATCAAGACTATCCGGACTAAAAAGGGTGAGAATATGGCCTTCTTGCAGGTTTCAGATACGAAGAAAAAACTGGATGTTACCCTCTTTCCTGATACCTATCGTCAGTTGGCCGAACGTATTAAGGAGAAGGGGATTTACTACTTGACTGGCAAGGTGCAGGAACGGGATGGACGATTACAGTTGGTCTTGTCAGATATCGAAGAAACCACTACAGAACGCTTCTGGATAAAGCTTGCGGGCCATGAACATGATCGGGAAATATCTCAGATTTTGCAGAAATACCCCGGTAATATTCCGGTTGTCCTGCGTTATGAAGATGAGAAGCGAACCATGTATGCACCGCATTTTCGAGTGGAGAAATCGGAGCAGCTGCAAGAGGAATTAAAGAATTATACTATGAAAACGATTTTTCGTTAAAAAATATGGAAAATAAGAGAATTTTCATGATGATTGTGGTATAATCTATAAGAATGTTAAAAAGAAAAAGGAGCAAAAAGCGAAATGAAACGTATTGCTGTTTTGACTAGTGGTGGTGATGCCCCTGGTATGAATGCTGCCATCCGTGCGGTTGTTCGTAAAGCAATTTCCGAAGGAATGGAAGTTTACGGTATTTATGATGGTTACGCTGGAATGGTAGCTGGCGAGATTTACCCACTTGATGCAACATCAGTTGGTGACATTATTTCTCGCGGTGGAACTTTCCTTCACTCTGCTCGTTACCCTGAGTTTGCCCAAGTTGAAGGGCAGCTGAAAGGGATTGAGCAGCTTAAAAAACATGGAATCGAAGGTGTCGTTGTTATCGGTGGAGATGGATCTTACCACGGTGCGATGCGCTTGACAGAGCATGGCTTCCCAGCTGTCGGTGTTCCAGGAACCATTGACAATGATATCGTCGGAACAGACTTCACTATCGGTTTTGATACTGCTGTTACTACAGCTATGGATGCGATTGACAAGATTCGGGATACCTCATCCAGTCACCGCCGTACTTTCGTTATCGAAGTAATGGGTCGTAATGCTGGTGATATTGCTCTTTGGGCAGGTATTGCATCTGGTGCGGACGAAATCATCGTTCCTGAAGAAGGTTTCAAGATCGAAGAAGTTGTTGAAAGCATTAAGAATGGCTATGCCAAGGGTAAGAAGCACAACATCATCGTCTTGGCTGAGGGTGTCATGTCAGCGGATGAATTCGCTGAGAAGCTAAAAGAAGCTGGTGATATGAGCGACTTACGTGTCACAGAGCTCGGACATATCCAGCGTGGGGGCTCACCGACTGCGCGTGACCGTGTTCTTGCATCTCGTATGGGAGCACATGCTGTTAAACTGCTTAAAGAAGGTATCGGCGGAGTTGCTGTTGGAATCCGCAATGAGCAGATGGTTGAAAGCCCAATTCTGGGAACTGCTGAAGAAGGAGCACTCTTTAGCTTGACTGCTGAAGGCAAGATTGTTGTCAATAATCCGCACAAGGCTGATCTGGACTTGGCTGATTTGAACCGCAGCATCAATATTTAATTATTATTTGTTATTCAGGCCAAGAGGCCAAATAGAAGAAGGAGTTTCATACAATCATGAATAAACGTGTAAAAATCGTTGCAACATTAGGTCCTGCGGTAGAAATCCGCGGTGGAAAAAAATTCGGTGATGACGGATATTGGGGAGAAAAGCTGGATGTTGAAGCATCAGCTCAAAACATTGCTAAGCTGATTGAAGCTGGCGCAAACACATTCCGTTTCAACTTCTCACACGGTGACCATGCTGAGCAAGGAGAGCGCATGGCAACTGTTAAGCGTGCAGAAGAAATTGCTGGTCAAAAAGTTGGTTTCCTTCTTGATACAAAAGGACCAGAAATTCGTACAGAATTGTTCGAAGGCGATGCAAAAGAGTATTCATACAAAACTGGTGAAAAAATCCGTGTTGCTACTAAGCAAGGTATCAAATCTACTCGTGAAGTAATTGCTTTGAACGTTGCTGGTGGATTGGACATCTATGATGATGTTGAAGTTGGCCGTCAAGTATTGGTTGACGATGGTAAACTTGGTCTTCGTGTTGTCGCAAAAGACGATGCTACTCGTGAATTTGAAGTAGAAGTTGAAAATGACGGTATCATTGCTAAGCAAAAAGGTGTGAACATCCCTAACACTAAGATTCCTTTCCCAGCACTTGCTGAGCGTGACAATGACGATATCCGCTTTGGTCTTGAGCAAGGAATCAACTTCATCGCGATTTCATTTGTACGTACTGCAAAAGACGTCAACGAAGTTCGTGCAATCTGTGAAGAAACTGGTAATGGACACGTTCAACTGTTCGCGAAAATCGAAAACCAACAAGGTATCGATAACTTGGACGAAATCATTGAAGCTGCTGACGGTATCATGATTGCCCGTGGTGACATGGGTATCGAAGTGCCATTCGAAATGGTTCCAGTTTACCAAAAGATGATTATCACTAAGGTAAATGCAGCTGGTAAAGTGGTTATCACAGCAACTAACATGCTTGAAACCATGACAGAAAAACCACGTGCAACTCGTTCAGAAGTATCAGACGTGTTTAACGCTGTTATCGACGGAACTGACGCAACTATGCTTTCAGGTGAGTCTGCAAATGGTAAATACCCACTTGAGTCAGTAACAACAATGGCTACTATCGATAAGAATGCTCAAACCCTTCTTAACGAATATGGCCGTTTGACAACTGATAACTTTGAGCGCAACTCTAAGACTGAAGTTATGGCTTCAGCAGTTAAAGATGCTACAAACTCAATGGATATCAAATTAGTAGTTACCCTTACTAAGACAGGTCACACAGCTCGCCTGATTTCTAAATACCGTCCAAACGCTGATATCTTGGCTATCACTTTTGACGAATTGACTCAACGCGGTCTTATGCTGAACTGGGGTGTTATTCCAGTGACTACTGAAACTCCATCTAATACAGATGATATGTTTGAAATCGCTGAAAAGATTGCAGTTGAGCAAGGCTTGGTTGAATCTGGTGATGATATCGTTATCGTTGCTGGTGTGCCGCTTGGTGAAGCAGTTCGTACCAACACAATGCGCATCCGTACAGTACGTTAATCTAAGATAATAAGAAGAACCGTTGATTGAAAAATCATCGGTTTTTTCTCTTGTCGAAGTGACGACCATTATCTTATGTGGGAAGAAGGACACATAAGCGTTTTGATTTTTGAAATAAGATTGTCCCTTTGTCTATTTTATCTAAAAATGATATAATGGTATAAAAGAGATGGGAGAGACGAATGTTAAAGAGAGATTTATTAAGAAATATCATTATTTTTTCAGTACTGGCAGCTATTATTATAGGACTGAGAGTTTTTATTTATACGCCTTATCGGGTGACTGAGCAAGACGGCAATGCTTACTTGGCAAAGAATGACTTGGTCTTGGCGACGAGAAAGCAAGACATCAAGCGTGGGGATTTTGTCCTCTATGAAGTGGACGGCAAAGACTATGTCGGCCGGGTCATTGCCCAGGAAAAGGATCAGGTAACCTATATGGATGATCTTCTTTACCTGAACGGTCAGGTCATGTCGGAAGAATATATCGAGAAAATGCGCGAGAAATATTTGGCTTCAGCAGGAAGTTCGGGTTACTACACTCATGATTTCTCTATTATGGATTTAAAAGACTCAAAGTCTGATAAAATTACTAAAGATTCTTATCTGATTCTTAATGACCGACGTGAAAATACGAAGGATAGCCGAGAATTTGGGCTCATCAAAGCCAGTCAAATCAAGGGAGTGGTGGAGTTCCGACTTTCACCGCTTAATGAATTTGGTTTTATTAAGAATAAATAAATTGAAGTCTATTTTCAACCAAGGCAGGGCAAGCCTTGGTTTTTTTCTTTGAAAATCAACTTTCAAGTTACAAGTAAACATAAAGATACTTGTCTTAATGTGGTATACTAATATCAAAAGACCGATAAAGAAGACTGCTCTTGAAGTCAAGAAAGAAAAAATTATTATTTTTGGCTATACTTGCACTGAGTTTTCTGACTGCATGTAGCAGCATAGTAAATAGAGATGGTGAAAAAATATGGATGTCAGAAACAGAAATGACTGAGCTTCATAAGAAAGAGAAAAAGCTTGCACTTTATATCATTAATCATTATGAAGATGTTCAAAAAATTGAATTTGATGAATTTTCCAAGAAAAAGTTCTGGGAAGCAGGTTCTGTTAGTGTGATTGTAAATGACACCAGCTATATACCACATATTTCTTTGGACTCAAAGGATAAAAACTATAATATAAATGATAGTTCTCGCACTGATTCTACAGAATTGACTTTTCGTCTGAAAAAGAAAGAGAAGGTCACAAATTTTAATGATACGGGTGAGACAGATGTTATTTACTCTGGAGAAAATGCTTGGCTGACGACTGAGGAAAAAGTAAAGTTACGCAACCAGGAAGAGGGGATGGCTCTATTTTTACTGAATCACTATGAAAATGTTGAAAAAATTGAATTTACAAAGATTTCAAGAAAGCCTTTTGGACAGGCAAGATATGCTGCTTTACTTGTTAATGATAAGATAAAGATTTATACCGACCTAGATGATAGCTATGACAACTATTATTTGTCTGACAATCCTGAAAAAGACGGCCTGAAAGCTAAAGAGAAACCAACAAATTTGCAAAGTCTAGATAGTATTACTGTTATTTATTATACAGGGAAATGAAGGATGTGTTGCAATGAAAAAGCCAGACTGACTTAATCATCGAACTGGTTTTTTCGTGTCTCTTGGTGAAAGATGTTTTGCCATACTTCGTGGCGGCGCCAGAGGCTGGTATGGATAACACCGTCCATTTCATAGCGGATGAGCTTGGTTTTCTGGCTGACAGAGAGCAGTTCAAAGTTTTTGATAGGTGTTTTTGAGGCTCTTTCTGCCTGAAACTCAGCTTTGTTCAGTTGTCGGCCATCTTGGGAAATGTAGAGAAATTCGGCGGACAGAAGTGTATCCAGTTGGCTGCCTTGCTCTACGAGTTGCTCACGAATGAGTAGGTTTGGGTAAAGATTTTCCAATCTCTCATCCTCGGGGATGGGAGCAGGCTCAATATGAATGTCAATATCAAAGACTCCGAAGCGCTCCATCAACATATCCTCAACCTGGTCCGCAATCTCATGGCTTTCAAAAACAGACAAATCCGGATTCATTTCCAAGATAATATCCAGATAGATATTACTGCCATAGGTCCGGCCACGCTGCGACTTGACCTGAGTGATTTTAGGAATTTCCAGTATAGCTTGCTTATAGTCCTGCAGCAAGCTTTCATCAAATCCGTCGGACAGGCTGAAGGAAGATTCCATAAAGATATCATAGGCAGTCTTGAGAATGAAGAAGGTAATGATAATGGCTGCTAGCTTATCAACGATTGGGAAATTGAAGGCACTGGCAATGATAGCAACTGAAGTGCCAATAGAAGTGACAGCGTCTGATAGGTTATCCTTGGCTGCGGCATCCAGAGCCTTGGAGTGAGCTTTTTTAGCTAGCGTTTTATTGTAAAAATAAACACCCAACATAATGATTGACGAGATAATCCCGACCACGGCACCAACAGGGTCAAGCTTGGTTTCTTGATTGGAGATGATCTTCTGAATGGTCTCAATCAAGACATCAAATCCAACGAAAAACATGATGAAAGATGTGATGAGACTGGCCAGATCTTCTATCTTCCAGTGGCCAAAGCGATGGTCACGGTCGGCTGGTTTTCTAGCCATACGCAGGCCAATTAAAACGGCGATATTAGCCACGATATCAGAGACGTTGTTGAAGCCATCGGCCGTCAGACTGGAGGACTGGAGGGTCGAGCCTGCGATAATCTTGAACGCGGAGAGAATCAGATAGGTAGCGATGGAAAGGATGGCTCCTCTCTCCGCTAGCTTCAGATTGTTACTAGGATTTTTCATGACAGCCTTTCTTTTTATGCGGGGCAGTAGAATGGAAAAGAGACTTGCGAAAAAGTCATCTCTGAACAGTTGCTCTAAGTCTCATATGGGCATATTATAGCAAAAATAGGCCTGATTTTCAATTTGCGTCGGGCTTAGGGTGCCTTAGATGACTTTGTCGAAAATCTAATCTAAAATCAGGAATTCCTCTTCTTTCTGGTTTAGCTTCATCAGGATTTTTGTTATAATAGTAGCATTGACTTTGAAAGAGGAAGAAAAATGCATCCTTTATTAAACGGTATGAATGACCGTCAGGCTGAGGCGGTTCAAACAACAGAAGGGCCTTTGCTGATTATGGCGGGAGCTGGATCGGGTAAGACCCGTGTCCTGACCCACCGCATTGCCTATTTGATTGATGAAAAAATGGTCAATCCTTGGAATATCCTTGCCATTACCTTTACCAATAAGGCGGCGCGGGAGATGAGAGAACGGGCTGAAAAACTTAAAACGGAAGCTCAAGATTGCTTAATCGCTACCTTCCACTCCATGTGTGTACGCATTCTGCGGCGAGAAGCAGATCATATTGGCTACAACCGTAACTTCACCATCGTTGATCCAGGTGAGCAGCGGACTCTGATGAAGCGAATTCTTAAAAATCTCAATCTAGATCCTAAAAAGTGGAACGAGCGCGCCATTCTGGGTACTATTTCCAATGCTAAGAACGACCTGATTGATGAGGTGGCCTATGCGAATCTAGCTGGTGATATGTATACAGAGATTGTGGCCAAGTGCTACAAAGCTTATCAAAAGGAATTGCGCCAGTCCGAAGCTATGGACTTTGATGACTTAATCATGCTGACCCTGCGCCTTTTTGATCAAAATCCTGATGTTCTGATCTACTACCAGCAACGTTACCAGTATATCCATGTGGACGAGTATCAGGATACCAACCATGCCCAGTACCAGCTGGTCAAGCTCTTGGCTTCTCGCTTTAAGAATATCTGCGTGGTCGGAGACGCTGACCAGTCTATCTATGGCTGGCGGGGAGCCGATATGCAGAATATCCTGGACTTTGAAAAGGATTATCCTGAAGCTAAGGTAGTCTTGCTTGAGGAAAACTATCGTTCCACCAAAACCATTCTTCAGGCAGCTAATGAAGTCATCCGAAACAACCGCAACCGCCGTCCTAAAAATCTCTGGACTCAAAATGAAGACGGTGAAGAGATTGTCTACTATCGGGCTAATGACGAGCAGGACGAGGCTCTTTTTGTCGCCCGAACTATTGATCAGCTGAGCCGAGAAGGCTACAGTCATAAGGATTTTGCAGTCCTTTACCGGACCAATGCCCAGTCACGTACGGTGGAGGAAGCCTTGCTCAAGTCCAATATTCCCTATACCATGGTTGGTGGCACCAAGTTCTACAGCCGTAAGGAAATACGCGATGTCATTTCTTATCTCAATCTCATCGCCAATCCTAGCGATAATATTAGCTATGAGCGCGTGGTCAATGAGCCTAAGCGTGGTGTCGGACCAGGAACGGTGGAGAAAATTCGGGATTTTGCGTCCAGTCAGGAAATGTCTTTACTGGATGCGTCAGCCAATATCCTGCTGTCGCCAGTCAAGGGTAAGGCGGCTCAGGCGGTCTATGATTTTGCCAATATGCTTCTGGATTTGCGGGAGCGCTTGGATGATTATACAGTAACGGATCTGGTAGAGGCTGTATTGGAAAAGACAGGCTATGCTGCATCCTTGGCAGCCCAGGCAACCTTGGAAAGCCAAGCACGGATTGAAAATATCGAAGAATTCCTGTCTGTAACTAAGAACTTTGATGAAAGTCCAGATAATCCTAGTGATGAGTCTGGCCTTGATAAGCTTAGCCGTTTTCTCAATGATTTAGCCTTGATTGCAGACACAGATGACGGAGATACGGAGAGTTCTGAAGTGACTTTGATGACCCTCCACGCAGCCAAGGGATTGGAATTTCCAGTCGTCTTTCTGATTGGTATGGAGGAAAATGTGTTTCCTCTGAGCCGGGCGTCTGAAGATGAGGATGAGCTGGAGGAGGAGCGGCGTCTGGCCTATGTCGGTATCACTCGAGCAGAGAAGATTCTTTATCTGACCAATGCTAATTCCCGTATGCTTTATGGTAAAACCAACTATAATCATCCTACTCGCTTCTTGAGAGAAATCAGCTCAGACCTGCTAAACTATCAAGGACTGGCTCGACCGGCAAACAGCTCCTTTAAAGTCAGTTATACTAATAGCGATACAAGCAAATTCGGTCAGGGCATGAGCCTGGCCCAGGCTCTACAAGAGCGGAAACGTCAAGCGGCACCTAGTTCCATTTCTACAGGCAGTCTGCCTTTTGGAAAGAGTGGTCAAAGCCAGCCAACTAAGCCGGAAGTTGCTTGGGCTATCGGAGATATTGCCCACCATAAGAAATGGGGCGATGGGACAGTTCTAGCAGTCTCTGGCAGCGGCAACAGTCAAGAGCTCAAGATTAATTTCCCAGAAGTCGGTCTGAAGAAAGTGCTGGCCAGCATAGCACCGATTGAGAAAAAATCATGATGAGGCAGTCGATTGAAGCCTGGCTCTTTCATCCAGAGGATGGAGAAATCTTGCTCTTGAAAGTGGAAGCTGAGAAAGTTTCCTTTTGGCAGCCCATTACTGGTGGGATTGAGAGCGGCGAGAGTCCAGAAGAGGCCTGCCTTCGTGAAATAAAAGAAGAGACTGGCTTGCTCTTAGCTTGTTCAAATCTGACTAGTCTTGGAGATTTTACGGTAAAGATTGATGAAAATCTGACCATCCACAAAAATCTCTTTCTAGTTCTGACAGAGCAGAAAGAAATCCGGATTTCTGATGAGCATGTGGGAGCTCAGTGGGTAGCTTTAGACAAAGTTTCGTCGCAGTTGTACTGGCCCAGCAATCAGGCGACTTTTGAGATTATATCTGAGAAGCTATAAGATATAGCTTCTCTTTATTTCTTTTGATAAGGAAATTCTATTAGTCAAGCGGGGCGTTTAGTGGTAGACTTATCACATAACTATAGTGAGGTGACCTTATGACACGTGAATTTAAATTTGAAACTCTGCAGCTTCATGCCGGACAGACAGTTGATCCGACAACCAAGTCGCGAGCTCTGCCTATTTACCAGACAACTTCCTATGTGTTTGACGATACTCAGGAGGGAGAAGATCTTTTTGCCCTACGTAAGCCGGGCAATATCTACACTCGGATTACCAATCCGACCCTGTCTGCTTTTGAGGAACGGATTGCGGCTTTGGAGGGTGGAGTCGGAGCTCTAGCGACAGCTTCTGGTATGGCGGCCCTTACCTATACCATTTTAGCTTTGGCGCATGCTGGCGATCATGTAGTAGCAGCTTCCACCATCTACGGCGGTACCTTTAATCTGCTCAAGGAAACCCTGCCTCGCTATGGCATTACCACGACTTTTGTGGATATCGAAAACTTGGCTGAAGTAGAAGCAGCTATTCAGGACAATACCAAGCTGGTTCTGATTGAAAGCTTGGGCAATCCTTTGATTAATATTCCTGACTTTGATGCTTTGGCAGAGCTGGTTCATGCTCATAAAATTCCGCTGATTTCCGACAATACCTTTGCCACTCCTTATCTTATCAATGTCTTTTCTCATGGAGTGGACATCGCGGTGCATTCTGCGACCAAGTTTATCGGTGGTCACGGAACCAGCATCGGTGGTGTGATTGTAGACAGCGGTAGTTTTGACTGGGAAGCTTCTGGCAAGTTTCCGCAGTTTGTTGATCCGGACCCGAGCTATCACGATATCAGTTATACGCGCGATGTCGGAGCGGCAGCCTTTGTTACTGCTGTCCGGACTCAGCTCTTGCGCGATACGGGTGCAGCCATGTCTCCCTTCAATGCTTTTCTCTTCCTGCAGGGGTTGGAAACACTCTCTTTGCGTGTAGAGCGCCATGTGTCCAATGCCGAGAAGATTGTGGAATTCTTAGCAGGGCATCCTAAGGTTGAGCAGGTCAATTATCCCAAGCTTGCTGAGAGTCCTTACCATGCTTTGGCAGAAAAATATTTCCCTATAGGAGTGGGCTCTATCTTCACCTTTAATGTCAAAGGCGGAGAGAAAGAAGCTCGTAAGGTTATTGACAGCCTAGAGATTTTCTCTGACTTGGCCAATGTAGCAGATGCTAAGTCTCTGGTTGTCCATCCAGCTACGACGACTCATGGTCAGATGTCGCCAGAGGCTCAGCTAGCAGCAGGCATTACACCAAATCAAATCCGTCTCTCTATCGGCTTGGAAAATGTGGATGACTTGATAGAGGATCTCAAACTAGCTTTGGAATCTATCTAGTTTTCAAGACCTCTAGACTGAGCAAATAAGATTAAAACTAGGTTGCAAATAAGCTGCACCCCAAAAGCTAGATTTTTTTTGTGTCTAACTTTTGGGGTGCAGTGCATTTCGCCTAGTTTTTTGTTATAATAGGATGAAATATATAAAATAGTAGGAGATTAAAATGACAATTTCGGTGATTGTTCCGTGTTTCAATGAAGAAGAATCTATTCCTTTGTTTCATGAAGCTATGGAAGCGGTCAAATATAAAATCCGTGACCAGTTTGAATATATTTTTGTCAATGACGGATCGACGGATCAGACTTTGCCTGTTTTACGTGAGCTCAGCAGTCGCTGTCCAGATGTACACTATCTGTCCTTTTCTCGCAATTTCGGAAAAGAAGCAGCTCTATATGCTGGTTTGCAAGAGGCGAGTGGGGATTTTGTGACGGTCATGGATGTGGATTTGCAGGATCCGCCAGAGCTCCTGGTTGAGATGAAGGCTATGCTGGACTCGAATCCTGAGCTGGACTGTGTGGGGACCCGTCGTACTACCCGAGAGGGAGAGCCGCCTATCCGAAGCTTTTTTGCCAATTTGTTTTACAAGTTGATAAACAAGATTAGTCAGGTAGAGATGGTGGATGGTGCGCGTGACTTTCGACTGATGCGCCGCCAGATGGTAGAAGCTATTCTGGAAGTTTCAGAGTACAATCGCTTCTCCAAGGGAATTTTTGCCTGGGTTGGCTTCAATACCGAGTATTTGGAATACAAAAATGTCGAACGAGTGGCTGGCAAGACCTCTTGGAATTTCTGGTCTCTTTTCAACTATTCTTTGGAAGGCATTGTCAATTTCTCTGATGCGCCGCTCAACATCGCCTTTTTAGGAGGTATCCTCTCTTGGATTTTAGCCTTCATCCTGATGGCAGTGATTATTATTCGCACCTTGGTTTTTGGTGACCCGACATCGGGTTGGCCGTCCCTTATGACTGTCATTCTCCTTATCGGCGGCTTCCAGCTGCTGACCATCGGCATACTGGGTAAATACATTGGCAAAATCTTTATGGAAACCAAGCATCGGCCGATTTATGTGATTAAGGAGAAGAGTAAATGATTTTCCAGAAACGTTTTTCTGATTTTAAAAACTATCTTCTTTTAAATAAATCGTCTGCCCTAGTTATTTTTATTATTTATTCAGTAGTCAATATTAATATCGGTTTAGCTGAGTATCCCTATATTGATGATATTGGAAGACAATTACAAGGCTATTCAAAATTCTCTGAACATTATTCAAGATATTTAAGTGAGTATTCCGCTCGTTTAATACAAGGTGGGGATCATCTGACAGAACTAGGCTTGACTTCAAATATTCTGTCAGCTTGTTTTTTAACTTTAGCGAGCTTAATTTTATTGTTTGTCTTATATCCCAATAAGAAAATTTCTTTTATAACAGCATCTGTTTCAACTATTATAGGGATTAATCCGTGGTTTTTAGAGCCATTAAGTTTTAGATTTGACAATCCTTTTATGACTTTAAGTATATTAGTTTCCATCATTCCATTTATTTTCTGGGATAATAAAAAAATATTTGGAGTTATGTCAGTTGTTGGTATATTCTTAATGTGCAATTCATACCAAGCTTCTTCAGGAGTGTACATTATTGTAACCATGACGCTAGTATTTTTAGAATTATTGCAAGGAAGTTGTTTTAAAGAAAAAATTCCTAAAATTTTCATCTCAATGTTGTCATATGTAATCGGTTTGCTTTTATATCGTATACAAATTTTTATAAAGCCACCTATTTTTGCTGATCAAGCTGATATTCCAAAGGGATTAGAGATGATTAAAATAATCGGGGTGAATGCTGCAGGATATTTGAACAATATATTTTTTCAAAGTTCAACTATCTGGGTTTTATTAACGATAATTGCTATATTTCTCTTAACTATCAGTGTGATTCGCTTATCCAGAACTAAATTCCTTTTAAACTTTGTTTACATGTTGATTTGGCTAAGTTTAGGAAGTGTGTTTAGCTATGGAACCTATTTGATTTTGTCTAATCCTTATTATCTTATGAGACCAAGATATGAATATGGTTTCGGAATTTTTTTAGCGATAATCTTAATTGTTAGCTTAGAGTGCGTTGAAAAGAGTAAAATTCTACGTAGAGGGAAGTCCTTCGTCTCGGGATTATTAGTTTTTTATTTCTTATCTTTCTCTTTTGCTTATGTGAGCAGTTTAAAACAACAAAATGAAATGTTCAAAGCACAGAGCATATTGCTAGCTTCCTCTCTAAACAAGTACATTACACCCGAAAAAACAGTTATTAATGTGAATCGCTTTCTTTCTGATTCGCCAGTATTTAGCAATACAGCTTCTGTTTATCCAATGTTAAAAAGTTTGATTATGCCAAATACAAATGTTTCTTGGGATATGACATTGAGATTTAATAGCATAACGAACTTAAACGTCGATTTCAAATTAATCGATATTGCTAATATAGATTTTAGTAGTGAAAATTACACATTACTTGAAGAAACAAAGTTATATAATATTTATCTTGAAAAAAATGAATTATTTGTTATCATGAAGTAGAATCTTCCTAAGAGAGAAATAAAGAAAAGATTCATTTTAATATGATTATGCATTGTTAAAGTTTATACTGTCAATTTGAAATGATGCTAAGTTTTCTGATTATCACTTGCATAATGTTGCATCATTTATATATGGAGTGTAAAAAGTATGAGATTTTTTTCCTAAAAATGATTAGAGGTATGATTCGACCAAGCAGATTTTTTCTGCTTTTTTTGTTATAATAAACTCATTAAATGTTTATGATGTGAAAGGAAAGACAAATGATTTTAATTACAGGTGCGAATGGACAGCTGGGTACAGAGCTTCGCTATCTTTTGGATGAGCGCAATGAGGAGTATGTGGCTGTTGATGTGGCGGAAATGGACATTACCAATGCCCAAATGGTGGACAAGGTCTTTGCGGAAGTCAAGCCAAGCTTGGTCTATCACTGCGCAGCCTATACCGCAGTTGATGCTGCTGAAGACGAAGGAAAAGAGCTAGACTATGCCATCAATGTGACTGGGACAGAAAATGTGGCAAAAGCTGCAGAAGCACACGGAGCGACCTTGGTCTACATCTCAACAGACTATGTCTTTGATGGACAAAAGCCTGTCGGAGAGGAGTGGGAAGTAGATGACCGACCAGACCCACAGACTGAGTATGGCCGTACCAAGCGCATGGGCGAGGAGCTAGTTGAGAAATATTCCAGCCGTTTCTATATTATCCGTACTGCTTGGGTCTTTGGTAACTACGGTAAAAACTTTGTCTTTACCATGCAAAATCTTGCTAAGACGCACAAAACTCTGACTGTAGTCAATGACCAGCATGGCCGTCCGACATGGACTCGTACTCTGGCTGAATTTATGACTCATCTGACTGAAAACCAAAAGGAATTTGGTTACTACCATCTGTCTAATGATGCGGCTGAGGACACGACATGGTATGACTTTGCAGTGGAAATTCTCAAAGATACAGATGTGGAAGTCCAGCCGGTTGATTCCAGCAAATTCCCGGCCAAGGCTAAGCGGCCTTTCAACTCAACTATGAGCCTGACCAAGGCCAAGGCTACAGGCTTTATCATTCCGACTTGGCAGGATGCCTTAAAAGAGTTTTACAAGCAAGAGAAGAAACAGTGATTTTCTTTGACGTTAATAATAGCGACAGAACTTAGTTTCAAACTAGGTTCTGTTTTTTTTCTAGCAGACTAAAGAAACGATTTTCATGCGCGTGCTCTGCTGGAGAAAGATTTGGCTTGAAGATGCGGGTGGGAAATGATAATGAGAAGAATTTTCCACAGATGTTATCCCCTTAAAATAAAGATGTTTCAATTTGATGAAATTCTGTGGATAACCTTTATTATTTCATTCAACTATGTTACAATGTTACTATAAATAAAATAGAAGAGGTGTGTGAATATGTCACGTAAACCATTTATTGCTGGTAACTGGAAAATGAACAAAAATCCTGAAGAAGCAAAGGCTTTTGTAGAAGCGGTTGCTGCTAAGCTACCTTCTTCAGATTTAGTAGAAGCTGGTATCGCTGCTCCAGCACTTGATTTGACAACTGTTTTGGCAGCAGCTAAAGGAAGCAATCTTAAGGTTGCAGCGCAAAATGCTTACTTTGAAGATGCAGGTGCTTTCACTGGTGAAAACAGCCCTAAAGTTCTTGCAGAAGTTGGAGTTGACTACATTGTTATCGGTCACTCAGAACGCCGCGATTATTTCCATGAAACAGACCAAGACATCAATAAAAAAGCGCACGCTATCTTCCGTAATGGTTTGGTGCCAATCATCTGCTGTGGTGAGTCGCTTGAAACTTACGAAGCTGGTAAAGCTGTAGATTTCGTTGGTGCTCAAGTATCAGCTGCTTTGAAAGACTTGACAGCTGAGCAAGTTGCATCATTGGTTATCGCTTATGAGCCAATCTGGGCTATCGGTACTGGTAAGTCAGCAACTCAAGACGACGCTCAAAAGATGTGTAAAGCAGTTCGTGATGTTGTCGCAGCTGACTTTGGTCAAGAAGTAGCAGACAAGGTTCGTGTTCAGTACGGCGGTTCTGTAAAACCTGAAAATGTCGCGTCTTACATGGCTTGTCCAGATGTTGACGGTGCTCTTGTTGGTGGTGCATCACTTGAAGCTGAAAGCTTCTTGGCATTGCTTGATTTTGTAAAATAAAAAATGTTGAAAAAAGACTTGTCCTCCCAAAGGTGACAAGTTTTTTAAAAGTTGGAGAGAAAAGTTGAAATCGAAAGAATTAGTTTATTTAGCGAGTACGGCTATTTTGTTGGCAGCGACTGCCAATGTTGCAAAAGCCGAGGAACATACTGTCGCTGAGTCAGGAGTTTTAAAAACAGAAAGGTCTGTTAGTTCCGAGAATCAGACAGTGAATGCGGCCGCATCACAAACGTCTAATCAGCTGACTGTAGCAGTATCATCTGCAGAACAGTCAGTTCAAGCTGTTAAGCAAGAGGAGGAAGCAACGAACGCTACAGGAACAGCTATTGAGTCTGGAGGAGCAGCTCAATCAGTTCCTGTAGAAACTCAGGTAGCTTCTGCTAAGCCAGAAGGGCAAAGTCAGCCAGATGCAAATGCTTCTAATCAGAATGAAACTGCAGCTGATCAGTCAGCAAAAGAAAGTTCTTCTGTTGCAGATTCTGCTATTGCCTCAGAGCCCAAGGCTAGTCCTGCAGTAGCATCAGCACCAAAAGCTAGTAGTGCTGGAAAAACTGTATTTTATAATGCGGGGTCAAAGGCTCAGGCAGCCCGCGGGAATTCCCAAGCAGAGATTAAAGGTACTTCCTTTGTAGATGTCAGCAGCCACAATGGCCATATCAGCGTAGACGACTATCGTAAATTAGCCCAGCAAGGGGTTGGAGGTGTCGTTGTCAAACTGACAGAAGGAACCCATTACACTAATCCATTTGCTGAGTCTCAGGTGAGAAATGCGCAGGGAGCTGGTTTACAAGTATCGACCTATGCCTTCTCGCACTATACCAGTGATGAAGAAGCGAGAGCAGAAGCTCGTTATTACGTTGCCTTTGCTAATAGACTAGGCCTGCCTAAAAACACAGTCATGGTCAATGACATGGAAGATCCTAAAATGCAAAATGGGATTAACCAGCATACCCAGGCTTGGGCGGATGAGATGCGCAGACTGGGTTATTCAAACCTGATGTACTATACCAGTGCCAGCTGGCTGGATCAAAATAATCTTCGCAGCAAGGGACCGGTTAATACGTCGCAATTTGGATATAGCAACTTCTGGGTGGCCCAGTATCCGTCCTCTAATTTAAATCTTGATGGAGCTAAATCTCTCAAATACAATAGTGGCGCTGGAGCATGGCAGTTTACAGCCCAGGCTCAGCTGTTAGCTGGTAAGCATGTATTTGATCATAGCGTTGATTACACTGGGAGATTTACCCAGCAGTCCGCTCTTGCTAAGCAGCCTTTGAAGGGTAACATCAGTATTCAGAATAAGAATAATGTCAACGGCAGCTTTGATGTTGTGATTTCGAACGTTTCTGCTCCTTATGGAGTGTCTGTCGTTAGTGTTCCAGTGTGGTCTGAAGCTAATGGTCAAGACGATATTATCTGGTACACAGCCACTCAGCAGGCCAATGGTACTTATAAAGTTTCTGTTGATTCTAGCAGACATAAGGATTCAGTTGGCAAGTACAATGTCCATCTCTACTATGTCCGCAACGACGGTCAATTAGTCGGTGTTGGTGGTACTACAACCAATGTATCTGTCATCAAGCCACAGGGCAAAATCAGCATTCAGAATCGCAACAGCGAAACTGGAGATTTCGATATTGTAGTTTCAGGTATCTCATCCCCAGGTGGTCTTAAGACTGTCTCTCTGCCAACTTGGTCAGAGGCCAACGGTCAGGATGATATCAAGTGGTACAACGCGGAACGTCAGCCGGACGGCACCTATCGTAAGCGAGTACGTATAAGCGACCACAATAATGTGCAGGGCGAGTACAACGTCCATCTCTACTATGTCCAAAATGACGGCCGATTGGTTGGTGTAAGCGGAACTAAAACGACCGTTTCTCTTGGCAAGCCTAAGGGCACTATCAGTATTCAAAATCGAAACAAAGAAACCGGCGATTTTGATATTGTGGTTTCAGGTATTTCATCTCCGGGCGGTCTGAAGGAAGTTTCCCTGCCAACTTGGTCTGAGGCTAACGGCCAAGATGATATCAAGTGGTACAACGCTGAGCGTCAAGCTGATGGCACCTATCGTAAGCGTGTCCGTCTGAGCGATCACAAAAATGTTGAGGGTGAGTACAATGTGCATCTCTACTATGTGCAAAATGATGGCAGCTTGGTAGGTGTAAATGGCACTAAAACGACTATTTCTATAGAAAAACCAAAAGTTCAAGGCAAAATCAGTATTCAGAATCGCAACAGCGAAACTGGCGATTTTGATATTGTGGTTTCAGATATCGTATCGCCAGGCGGTCTCAAGACTGTTTCCCTACCAACTTGGTCAGAGGCCAATGGCCAAGATGATATCAAGTGGTACAATGCTGAGCGTCAGGCTGACGGTACTTATCGGAAACGAGTTCGACTGAGCGATCATAACAATGTCCAAGGCGAATATAATGTGCATCTCTACTATGTGCAAAATGATGGCAAGCTAGTAGGAGCAGGTGGCATCAAGACCAACGTTTCTATCAGCAAGCCGCAGGGCAAAATCAGCATCCAGAATCGCAACAGCGAAACCGGCGATTTTGATATTGTAGTTTCAGGTATCGTATCTCCAGGCGGTCTGAAGGAAGTTTCCCTGCCAACCTGGTCAGAGGCCAACGGTCAAGATGATATCAAGTGGTACAACGCAGAACGTCAGCCGGATGGTACCTATCGTAAGCGAGTCCGTGTGAGTGATCACAAAAATGTTGAGGGCGAGTACAATATTCATCTCTACTATGTGCAAAATGATGGCAAGCTGGTTGGTGCTGGTGGCATAAAGACTAATGTTTCTCTAGGTAAGCCAAAGGGCAACATCAGTATTCAAAATAAGAATAATGTCAACGGCAGTTTTGATGTTGTGATTTCGAACGTTTCTGCCCCTTATGAAGTGTCTGCTGTCAGTGTTCCGGTTTGGTCTGATGCTAACGGTCAAGACGATATTATCTGGTATACGGCTACTCAACAGGCTAATGGTACCTATAAAGTTACTGTTGAATCTAGTAAACATAAAGACTCAGTTGGTAAGTATCATATCCATCTTTACTATGTCCGTAACGACGGGCAGTTAGTCGGTGTTGGCGGTACTACAACCAATGTGTCAGCAGTTAAACCACAGGGCAAAATCAGTATCCAAAATCGCAACAGCGAAACTGGCGATTTTGATATTGTGGTTTCAGATATCGTATCGCCAGGCGGTCTGAAAGGAGTTTCCTTGCCAACTTGGTCAGAGGCCAACGGTCAGGATGATATCAAGTGGTACAACGCAGAACGTCAGCCGGATGGTACCTATCGTAAGCGAGTTCGTGCGAGCGACCATAACAACGTTCAGGGCGAATATAATGTACATCTCTACTATGTGCAAAATGATGGCAGGCTGGTAGGAGCAGGTGGCATCAAGACCAATGTTTCTATCAGTAAGCCGCAAGGTAAAATCAATATTCAAAATAAAAATAATGATACTGGAGAGTTTGACATTGTAGTATCAGGCATTGTGGCACCAGAAGGCCTCAAGACAGTTTACTTGCCGACTTGGTCAGAGGCCAACGGCCAAGATGATGTCCAATGGTACACGGCTGATCGTCAGGCTGACGGTACTTATCGTAAGCATGTTTACGCACGTGACCATAAGAATAATGCAGGCGAATACAATGTTCACTTGTATTACTTAAATAATCAAAATCAGTTGCAAGGAGCTGGTGGAGAAAAGACCTCTATCTCCGTGAACCGTCCTCAGTCAGCTAGTCAGCGCGACCGTGTTCTTGCGGCGGCAGCTGCAATGGTAGGTGTCAGGGGAGGTAGTGCTGAGCATCAGCGCTTGGTCAACGATTATAACAGTGTCAGACCGCTGCCAGTTGGCTACGCTGTAAAAAACACAGATGACTGGTGCGACATTTTCACGACGGTTATTTTCCAAAGAGAGGGCTTGAGCGATCTTATCGGCCGCGAGTGCGGTGTTGAGCGCCATATTCATATTTTCCAAAGACTAGGTATCTGGAATGAAGATGGTAATTCGACTCCTAGCGCAGGTGATATCATCACCTTTAACTGGGACAAAGATACCCAGCAAAACGATGGTTGGGCTGATCATATCGGTATTGTCGAAAAAGTTGAAAATGGCATCATTCACACGATTGAAGGCAACAGCAATAACGTAGTTAAACGCAATACTTACCGCATCGGTCATGGAAATATCCGTGGTTTTGCGACACCTCGTTATAGATAAACATACAAAAAAACCAAGGGAAAACTTGGTTTTTTTAACGTCTTAGAATTTTCTTTATGTGCTGAAGCAGCTTAAACTTGAGAGGGTTAGGATAATAACGGAAAGTCCCCAATTTTCGGACGATGAAGCCGTTGAAGTTCTGCTTGAAGCGCAGAACACCGTCAGAACCGTCGAAAATTCCCATAATGCCGAGGAAATTATAAAATGGAATGCCTCTCTTGATGCTTTCGGTCATAACGTATTCCTGCAGCAGGGCTGGCGCGTAGAATTTGTTGAACTCAGGATAGGAGCCACTGAAAAGATAGGTTGTTTCCTGAGGAGTATAGATAAAGAGGCTGGCAGCCAGGACTTGGTCTTGGTCGCCATACTTGTCAATCAGCTCTTGGGCCTCTACTTTGCGGGTTTCAAAGCTGTCAAACTGACTAGAAAGCTCTCGCAGCTGATTTTGCTTCTTTTCAGATTGAGGATTTTTTTCCAAGTCCGCCTGCAGTTTCTGGATTTTCTGGCCAAGTTTCTCTTGGTCTTTTTGTAAGTTCTGAAGATAGTCCTTGAAGTTGAGACTGGCTGTCATAAAGTCCGCCTGCTGACCAAAGCTATCATAAAAATCTTGATAGTAGTCTAGTGGCTTGTCATCGTACTCTCGCCGGTCAGAAGTAGAAGCTGTGATGTCTTTGAAAACGCTGAGTTGGTCACGTTCTAGCCTTTTTAGCTTGATGCCAAAGGTATTCGCCTTTTTGACGGTCGCCTTTCCATTTTTACTGAAGGATTTGAGTAGGTCTTTCTCCGTCAGACCAGCTAAATCTTTGACATAATGCCAATCAGGCTCCCCGCCTGGATAGCCTGTCTGTAAGCCGTCAAAGTCAAAGCCCAAATCAGTCAGTTGCTGGATAAGCTCGACTTTTTCATCAGATGTGGGCTGGCCATTGCTGTCAAAGGCCTGATAAGTCTCATAGGGCTTGATGATGAGCTCTAGGGCACCTTCTTTTTTAGCATAGGCTTGCAAAGCTTGATAGAAAGGAGTCAGGTATTGAGCATCAGTAGAGACAGGACCGCAGTTGATTTCCATATGAAGGCCGCCAGTCATAGGCATACTATAGAGGACAGCTGACACCACGACCTGTCCCTGCGGGTCAGTGTAGCCGACATACTGGGTACTGAAGCCCCGCTTGCTCAGCAGCTCTGCCATTTCTACGGTCTGCATAAAAGAGCGTTGGGAGCTAGCTGAGGTATGCTGGATGAATTCTTCTTGGTTGAGAAGTTTAAAGGTCATAGGCTTCCTTTCTTTTAATGCTTGCTGCGCAGTTTCTTTCTGAGAGTGTAGGCCAGATTAGAGAGGTGGTAGAGGGGATTAGTTGGCAGGTTAAACTCACCAGCGAATTCCTCAATGGTCGGATTGAACTTGGATTTAAAGCTATAGAGACCACCCTTGAGGTCGTTTTCGATTCCGCCCATATTTTGCCAATCCGCTCCGCGCTCAAAAGCATGTTTGGCCGTTTCGTACCAAGTGATGATGGCAGGCTGGTAACGACGGTACTCCTCGTCCATTCCGGCATAGATATTTTCAGAGGTTTTGCCGTATTCCAAGACCAGTGTGCCAGACAGGGGAACGACAGTAGCACCTTGGCTGATTTTGTCCTGTAGGAAGTCAATCTCTTCCTGGAGGCGTTTCTGTTCTTGCTGGTTATTCTCAATCTTGCCAGGCTTGGTTTTCTCGGTAAATTTCTCTGCTTCTTTAAGTGTCTTGGTCAGCTGAGCCTGCAAGTCTTCCAATCGTGCCTTTAGATCAATATTAGACAAGGTGATGTAGGAGTGCTCAGGATAAGTGTCCAAGAGTTTTTGGTAATAGTCTTTTCCACGCAGGTGGATGTTTTTTCTGTTTTCTGTCTTTTTCATCAAGTCTGAAAAGTCATCCAGTAATTCTGCTCCGCCAAATTGGATTTGAATGCCTTTGTTACGGGCTGTACGAATGGCTTGACGAGTACTCTTAGAAAGCAGATCCTCGCTGAAGTCTTCTTTATGAATATTGGCCTGCAAGCGAGGTTGGATGGTTTCGTCCAGAGACTCAGTCCGTCCGACCCAGACAGCTCCTGCTCGCTGCAAATCTTGAATCAACTCAATCGTCTCTGCCTTGTCTTGCAATTCACCGCCCATCTTGCTTTCTGCTAGAAAGAGGCTAGGGTCAAACTTGACAAAGAGCGCTTTTTTCTCCTTGGCAAATTTCTTGAGCGACGCCAAAACAAAGGTCAGCAGCTCCTTGTCACCATAGTCCATGATGGGGCCGCGCGGAATATAAAGCATGGTCATCCCCAAGGGCAGTGGTTTAATCAGGACACTGGCTGCAGCAACCAAATGGTCGTCTTTATAGAAGCCCAAGCGCTCATTGGCCCAGTTATCCTTAATCTGAGCCCAGGCTGAACTCTGCAGAAGATTGGCCTGTGGATGAGCCGTGACAAAATCGTCGTGTTCCTGAGCTGAAATACCAATTTTGTAACTAAACATTATTTTAAAACCCACTCTCTAATGGCGTGTGCTACGCCGGATTCGTCGTTCGATTTGGTGATATATTTGGCGATTTTCTTGAGTTCTTCCTTGCCATTTTCCATGACAACAGGAGAGCCGACAGCTTCCAGCATGGCGCGGTCGTTTTCTTCATCACCGATAGCCATGGTCTGCTCCTTGCTTAAGCCCAATTTTTCGGCCAGATGAAGGATAGCAGCCCCTTTATTAACAGTCTTTTTGACAATTTCCAGATAGAAAGGAGCTGATTTAACCAGTGTATATTTTTCAGATAATTCCGGTGGCAGCTTAGAAATGGCCACATCCAAAATTTCCGGCTCATCAATATACATGCACTTAACGATTTCTTTGTTGACCATTTCCTCAGGTGTGCGGTAGAAGATAGGCATGCTGACCAGATTGGACTCGTAAACAGTGTACTTGCCGATGTTTCGATTGGCCGTATAAATGCCGTCCTTGGTGATGGCATGCATGTGAACGCCTAATTTTCGCCCGAGCAGTTCGATATCCAGATAGTCCTCATAAGTCAATGTTTCTTTGATTAATTCTTCGCCAGTAACAGTATCCTGCACCAGTCCGCCGTTGAAGGTAACGACGTAGTTGTCTGGCTGATTAAGCTCTAGCTCCTCGAGAAGCTTTTGAACTCCTGCAATAGGACGGCCGGTTGCAATAACGATTTTTACACCAGCAGCCTTGGCATCTTGAACAGCGCTGAAGACTTCAGGAGTGATTTCTTTTTGGTTATTTAAAAGGGTACCGTCAATGTCAACGGCAACTAATTTGATAGACATTTTATTCTCCGTAGGTAAATTGGTCGTTTTTGATATAGTGCATAAAGGTCTGGTTTTTTTCGCTGAAAAGTCCGGTCTCTGCCAGCATT
Organism: Streptococcus sp. DTU_2020_1000888_1_SI_GRL_NUU_041A; assembly: GCF_032387735.1. NCBI lineage: Bacteria > Bacillati > Bacillota > Bacilli > Lactobacillales > Streptococcaceae > Streptococcus > Streptococcus sp. DTU_2020_1000888_1_SI_GRL_NUU_041A. Next base: position 909,883 of record NZ_CP135591.1, read on the forward strand.
TCCTTGGGGAAGTAGAAGCGATTATCACCCTGTCTGGTCCCGGCTAGCGAATGGACGATAGGAGACAGGCTGGACAGTTCTGCTAAGCTGCCATCTTTTTGTAGGATTTCAATCTGGGTCCGAGGTTTTTCAACGTCAGGCCGGTAGAAATCGTAAGGTAAATCAAAATTACGATGGATAGCAGTATAGTAATCAGGGTCAAAACCAACCTGTCCAACTAGGTCTCGCATGATATCCAAATGCCCTTCGTTTTCCTGAGAGAAGACGATAGACTTAAAGACCTTGCGGTTGATAAAACGCTGAGCCAGGTCAGATAAAATCTTGTCTGGACTAGTCATCCAGACTTGGAAATAGGTATTCATAACACCATCATCCAAGGCCAGATAATCCTGCAGGGTCACTCTGTTTTCAAAGAATGGAATGAGATTGGGCGATGACAGCGCAAAATAATCTTTCTGAGCCGGATAGAGATACTTGGCCCGCTTGAGCAGATTTTGCAGCAGAACTTCCATAGCACGGCTGGCCGGGTGGAAATAGACCTGCATGTACATCTGGTAGCGGCTGACTACATAGTCCTCTACCGCATGCATGCCATTGCGCTTGAAGGCGATGCCGTTCTCTACAGGACAAATCACTCGTAAAATTCTGGTTAAGTCAAATTGTCCATAGGAAGCGCCGGTGAAAAAGGAGTCTCGTAAGAGATAGTCCATTCGATCCACATCAATTTGGCTGGAAATCAGCTGAACCACCTGCTTATTGGGATAGGTATGGTTGATGACGCTAGCTACCTTTTCTGGGAAATCTGGTGAAACCTGAACCAGTACCTGATGAATCTCTGTCTCTGGGCTGGTGATGATTTGCCGCGTAATATCCTCGTGATTGGTATCAAAAAGGCGCTCGAAAGTATGTGAATAAGCTCCGTGTCCCAAGTCATGCAGGAGAGCAGCTGTCATGGTCAGCAGACTTTCATGGCTGTCCCAGTTGGCTTGGTATTTTTCATTAAAAATCTTGGTGATGCGCCGGGCAATCTCGTAAGCTCCCAGACAATGCGAAAAACGGCTGTGCTCCCCGCCGTGGAAAGTATAGCCGGAGGTACCCAGCTGTTTGATGCGGCGCAGCCGTTGAAATTCTTTAGTATTGATTAAATCATAGATAACCTGATGGTCCACATGAACATAATTATGAACCGGGTCCCGAAATACTTTTTCAATCATGTTATCATTATACCACAAATCAGAGTAGGAAAAAAATCAAAGCTGCAACTGAAAGAAGAGCAATTTTGTTCTTTTTTTGATAAAATAGGGAAAGAAAAAGAGAAACGAGATGAAGATGCAAATTAGAATAAAAAATCACATCCAGCTGGACGGGCATACCGAGCTAATCGATCAGGTCTACGATACGGACTGGACGCAAAAAGGAGACTATCATTATCTGCTATATAAGAATGAAGAAGGAGAGAAAGTAGTTCTGAAGTTCCACGATAAAGAGTTGGTTATGACGCGCTTTTCTGAACCTAAGTCCATCATGCGCTTCATCAGTCAAGGGCAGGCGCTGGTTGGTATCCATACACCTGTGGGCTTGCAGCAGTTTGTGACCGATACTCCTTTCTACAAGGTTGATTTTACCAAGCAGGTTCTGCAACTTCATTATCAGCTGAAAACTGTTGACGGAGAGCAGATTTTTGCCAGCTATGAAATGGAGATTAGCTGGGGTTAGCTGCAATTCTCTGAGAAATCTCTTGAAAATCATAATGTTTCCCCTTGCAAAAGCTTGAAAATTTGGTATAATAGTTTCTAACTCAAGGGAGTAGCTAACGGAATAACCGTTACAAGGTCGTCAATACGAAAGAAATTTCCGGCCTTGTATGAAATAGCGAGACTTGTTAATAAACAGGTCTCTTTTTTGTTTCTGACTTTTTGGATATGACTGATGCGGCTCAAGATGATGAGTCGTAGTGGTTAGAAAAGTTCAGAAATAAAAGAGGCCAAGAGGAGGAATACATTGTCAAAAGAACAAAAGCGCCAAGCTTTTTACACCCAGAGTCCTGAGGAAATTTTCAAAACTTTGGACGCTTCAGAGCAAGGTTTGTCCAGTCAAGAAGCAGCCAAGCGTTTAGCTGATTATGGCCGCAATGAACTGGATGAAGGGGAGAAAAAATCTCTCTTAATGAAGTTTTTGGAGCAGTTTAAGGATTTGATGATTATCATCTTGTTGGTAGCAGCAGTCTTGTCTGTTGTCACATCAGGTGGTGAAGACATCGCAGATGCTTTGATCATCTTAGCGGTCGTAATCATCAATGCCATTTTCGGTGTCTATCAGGAAGGCAAGGCTGAAGAAGCAATTGCAGCTCTCAAGTCTATGTCTAGCCCAGCTGCGCGTGTCCTGCGTGATGGCCATGTCACAGAAGTAGATTCTAAGGAGTTGGTACCTGGTGATATCGTTAGATTGGAAGCCGGTGATGTTGTCCCAGCAGATATGCGGCTTTTGGAAGCTAATTCACTGAAAATCGAAGAAGCGGCTCTGACAGGTGAGTCTGTGCCGGTTGAGAAAGATTTGACTGTTGAGGTAGCTGCAGATGCTGGTATTGGCGACCGGGTCAATATGGCCTTCCAAAACTCAAATGTGACCTATGGTCGTGGGGTTGGGTTGGTTGTCAATACAGGGATGTATACGGAAGTCGGCCATATCGCAGGTATGTTGCAGGATGCGGATGAAACGGACACACCGCTCAAGCAAAATCTTAATAGCTTGTCTAAGGTTCTGACCTATGCTATCTTGGTGATTGCTGCAGTGACTTTTGTAGTCGGTGTCTTCATTCAAGGGAAAAATCCACTGGATGAGCTGATGACCTCTGTAGCCTTGGCGGTTGCCGCTATTCCAGAAGGTCTGCCTGCTATCGTTACCATCGTGCTGGCTTTGGGAACTCAGGTTCTGGCTAAGCGGAATTCGATTGTCCGTAAGCTTCCAGCTGTTGAGACTTTGGGATCAACTGAGATTATCGCTTCAGATAAGACTGGTACCCTGACCATGAATAAGATGACGGTCGAAAAAGTCTTTTATGACGGAGTCCTGAATGAAGCTGGACAAGATATTGAACTTGGCTTGGAGCTGCCTCTCTTACGTTCAGTTGTCTTAGCCAATGATACTAAGATTGACCAAGAAGGAAAACTGATTGGTGACCCAACAGAAACAGCCTTTATCCAATATGCTCTGGACAAGGGCTATGATGTAAAGGCCTTTTTAGAGAAATATCCTCGAGTAGCTGAGCTGCCCTTTGATTCAGATCGTAAGCTCATGTCTACCGTCCATCCATTGCCAGATGGGAAATTCCTTGTGGCAGTAAAGGGAGCACCAGATCAACTCTTGAAACGCTGTGTTGCCCGTGATAAGGCTGGAGATGTTGCAGCGATTGATGATGCTACTTCACAGCTGATTAAGTCTAACAACTCAGAGATGGCTCACCAAGCTCTGCGCGTGCTGGCTGGTGCTTACAAGATTATTGATGCAGTTCCGACTGACCTGACATCTGAAAATCTAGAAAATGATTTAATCTTTACTGGTTTAATCGGTATGATTGACCCAGAACGTGCAGAAGCAGCAGAAGCTGTTCGCGTAGCCAAGGAAGCTGGTATTCGTCCGATTATGATTACCGGTGACCATCAGGATACAGCAGAAGCTATTGCCAAGCGCTTGGGTATCATCGAAGAGGGAGATACTGAAGACCATGTCCTGACTGGTGCAGAGCTCAATGAGCTTTCTGATGAAGAATTCGAAAAGGTTGTTGGCCAATACTCTGTCTATGCCCGAGTTTCGCCTGAGCATAAGGTTCGGATTGTCAAAGCATGGCAAAACCAAGGTAAGGTCGTAGCCATGACAGGTGATGGTGTCAATGACGCACCAGCTTTGAAGACAGCTGATATCGGTATTGGTATGGGTATTACAGGTACAGAAGTATCTAAGGGTGCCTCAGATATCATTTTAGCGGATGATAATTTTGCGACAATAATCGTAGCTGTTGAAGAGGGAAGGAAAATATTTTCTAATATTCAAAAGACTATTCAATACCTACTTTCAGCTAATATAGCAGAAGTATTAACGATATTTTTTGCAACGTTATTTGGTTGGGATGTGTTGCAGCCAGTTCACCTACTTTGGATTAACCTAGTAACAGATACCTTCCCAGCTATTGCTCTGGGAGTTGAACCAGCTGAGCCTGGTGCTATGAATCATAAACCTCGTGGTCGTAAGTCAAGTTTCTTCTCAGGCGGAGTGATGAGCTCTATCATCTATCAGGGTGTCCTGCAAGGAGCTTTGGTTCTGGCGGTTTATGGTTATGCTATCTCTAATCCCGTCCATGTCGGTGATGTCAAGGCTATTCATGCGGATGCTCTGACAATGGCCTTTGCAACTCTTGGCCTCATCCAGCTCTTCCATGCTTACAATGTAAAATCTGTTTATCAATCTATCTTTACAGTTGGGCCATTCAAGTCTAAGACCTTTAACTGGTCTATCCTGGTTTCTTTCATCCTATTGATTTCAACCATTGTAATTGATCCACTGGAAAAGATTTTCCATGTGACTAAGCTGGACTTGTCACAATGGGCAGTTGTTTTGGTTGGTAGCTTTGCCATGATTGTCATTGTTGAAATTGTTAAGTTCATCCAACGTAAATTAGGTATGGATAAGAATGCTATTTAACAGCAAAAAGTCATCTACGGATGGCTTTTTTTATAGCAACCAAGATTTCATTGCTTTTTCCAATTTTCGTTCCTGTTTATTAGAAGTCTATGTGCAGTTGGACAGCAAAAACAGCTCTCAGATGAGCTGAGAGCTGCAATTCAACATTTCCATTACTGAACTTCAATCACCATTAAAGCATCTCGCAGTTCGTCTGCTAGGTGTTTTTTCTTATAGTCTCGAAATTCGGCTAAATCTTTAACAGCATTATAACGCTTGTGCAGGCGGTACATCTGGGGAATTTTATACTGAGGAAAGTCATTAAAAAAGTTTCGAGTCAGTTCCCATTCGCGGATATAGCCCAGAGGACGCATATGGTAGCGGACACCTTCGATAACACGGCTTTGGTGGCGGTGATGGAGATGACCAAAAATCACTTCTTTCACCCTGTATTTGACAAAGAGCCGATGAAAAGCTTGGCTTCCTAGGAAGGCGTTGAAGCGCTGGAAGTAGGGATGGTCGTATAGAAAGTCTTGATGGGGGACAAAATGCAGAGCAACAATAATGGGACCATCTAAAGTCATCAGCAGTTTTTCTAACTCTTGCAGTGTCTGAGCTGTAATGCTAGGGTCGTCGAGTTGACGCTCCAATCTGCGGTCAAACCAGAAATTAGTCTTGGTTCTCAGATGCTCTTCCTTGCTTTTTTCTGGACCAAAGCTGTAGTCGTACCAGCCAGAAAAGCTGATGAGCTTGGTCTGGCCAAATTGCTGGATCTGAAAATCATAGTTTGAAATTTCTTGCTCAGAAAGTCCCAGCATATCGTGATTTCCCAGATTAAAAGAAAGGGGAATCTCTTGCTTCAAAGTTTCAATAAAGGGCAAACTGATCTTGGTCAGGTCGTTGGACAAATCTCCTGCAATGTGTAGGTGGTCAATCCCTTCCTCTTTTAAAAGCTGGCGAAGAACTTGCCGCTCAAAATCTCCAAACTGGTTGGAGTCCAGATGGAGGTCGCTCATAAATCCGATTCTTGTCATGGTTTTAGTCTAGCATATTTTTCAAAACTTGGAAATGCTTAAGCACCCATGGAGAGCCTCCCTTTTATCTGAATACCTCATAAATGTTCGTAACCATGTATTTCGTTTATTCATGGTCGAAGTCTAGGAAGGCTTGAAATAATTCTTCTAACCCCATGTCATTATATTACTTTTCTAACAATTGGGTGACAAGGAGTCGCTTGTCTTGCCTAGCTAGGGAAAATCCGATAAAATGTAAGCTGCTGAATGTGAGATTAGGCAAACTGTTTAATTTATGTTATAATTAAACGATATGTGAAAAGAGGTATTTATGGACATTTCAGAAATTCGTCAAAAGATTGACGCAAATCGTGAAAAATTAGCTTCTTTCAGGGGGTCTCTTTGACTTAGAAGGTCTGGAAGAAGAAATTGCCATCTTAGAAAATAAGATGACAGAACCCGACTTTTGGGATGACAACATTGCAGCCCAAAAGACATCTCAAGATCTGAATGGACTCAAGCAAACCTATGAAAATTTCCATCAGATGACCGAGCTTTTTGATGAATCGGAAATCTTGCTTGATTTTCTGGCTGAAGATGAGTCGGTTCAGGGTGAGTTAGAAGAAAAGCTGGCCGAACTCGAGAAAATGATGACCAGCTATGAAATGACCCTGCTCCTATCTGAGCCTTATGACAATAACAATGCTATCCTTGAAATTCACCCGGGCTCTGGTGGTACAGAGGCCCAGGATTGGGGAGATATGCTGCTGCGTATGTATACACGCTTTGGCAATGCCAAGGGCTTCAAAGTAGAGGTCTTGGACTATCAAGCTGGTGATGAAGCAGGCATCAAGTCAGTGACTCTTTCATTTGAAGGGCCGCACGCTTATGGCTTGCTCAAGTCAGAAATGGGAGTCCACCGTTTGGTCCGGATTTCGCCATTTGACTCAGCTAAGCGTCGCCATACTTCCTTTACCTCAGTAGAGGTCATGCCAGAGCTGGATGACACCATTGAGGTGGAAATTCGCGATGACGATATTAAGATGGACACTTTCCGCTCGGGAGGAGCCGGCGGGCAGAACGTCAATAAAGTCTCTACCGGTGTGCGACTGACCCATATTCCTACGGGAATTGTGGTGCAGTCTACCGTTGACCGGACCCAGTATGGAAACCGTGATCGGGCGATGAAGATGCTGCAGGCTAAGCTTTATCAGCTAGAGCAAGAGAAACAAGCAGCCGAAGTTGATTCACTCAAGGGAGATAAGAAGGAGATTTCCTGGGGCAGCCAAATCCGCTCTTATGTCTTTACGCCTTATACTATGGTCAAAGACCATCGGACCAGTTACGAAGTAGCACAGGTGGACAAGGTGATGGATGGAGATTTGGATGGTTTCATCGACGCTTATTTGAAATGGCGTTTGAACTAGGAAGTGTAAGAGATTAGAATTAGATTGAAAGGAAATTTCAATAGATGTCAATAATTGAAATGAAAGATGTTGTCAAGAAGTATGGCAACGGGACCACTGCCCTGCGTAGTGTGTCTATTAACGTAGAACCTGGGGAGTTTGCCTATATTGTAGGCCCTTCAGGAGCGGGAAAGTCAACCTTTATTCGTTTGCTTTACCGGGAGATAAAGCTGGATAAGGGAAGTCTGAAAGTAGCTGATTTTGACTTAGCTAAGATTAAGAAGCGTGATGTTCCAATGCTGCGCCGTCAGGTTGGAGTCGTCTTTCAAGACTATAAACTTCTTCCTAAAAAGACAGTGTATGAGAATATTGCTTATGCCATGGAAGTTATCGGTGAGCGCCGCCGCAATATTAAAAAGCGGGTTATGGAAGTGCTGGACCTAGTTGGCCTTAAGCATAAGGTTCGCTCATTCCCTAACGAGCTTTCCGGTGGTGAGCAGCAGCGGATTGCCATTGCGCGTGCTATTGCTAACAACCCTAAAGTCCTGATTGCGGATGAGCCGACAGGAAACTTGGACCCAGATAATTCATGGGAGATTATGAACCTGCTGGAGCGGATTAACCTTCAGGGAACAACTGTCCTGATGGCAACCCACAACAGCCAGATTGTAAATACTCTGCGTCACCGCGTTATTGCTATTGAAAATGGCCGTGTGGTACGTGATGAAGCGGAAGGAGAATACGGATACGATGATTAGAAGATTTTTTCGTCATTTGATTGAGTCGCTTAAGAGTCTTACGCGGAATGGTTGGATGACTGTAGCGGCTGTCAGCTCGGTTATGATTACCCTGAGCTTAGTAGCTGTTTTTGCTTCAGTAATTTTAAATACAGCCAAGCTGGCAAATGATATTTCCAATAATGTCCGCGTCATGGTATACATGCGTAAGGATGTTTTCGATAATAGCGAAACGATTGTAAAAGAAGGCCAAACAGTTCAGAATGAGGACTACCACAAGGTCTACGATGCTCTGACTTCTATGAAAAATGTAGAGAAGGTTACTTTTTCTAGCAAGCAAGAGCAGTATAATAAGCTAACAGAGACCATGGGTAGTGAGTGGGATGTTTTTGATGAAGAAAATAATCCTCTTTACGATGCTTATATTGTTGAGACCAAGGCACCTAAGTATGTAGAATCTGTTACAAAAGATGCTCGTAAGATTGATGGTGTATCAGAGGTTCAAAATGGGGGTACCAATACCAAAAATCTCTTTGCGTTTTCTAATTTCATCCAAACATGGGGATTGATTGGGACAGCGCTTCTGATTCTCATTGCTATCCTTCTCATTTCCAATACTATCCGGATTACCATTATTTCCCGAAGTCGCGAGATTCAAATCATGCGCTTGGTTGGTGCTAAGAATAGCTATATCCGCGGACCATTCCTGTTTGAAGGAGCATGGATTGGCTTGCTAGGAGCGACAGTTCCGTCACTTGTAGTGTATTTGACATATGGTATAGCCTACCAGACTATGAATAAGAGCTTGGTAGGTCAAGGACTTTCTATGATTGATCCAAAACTCTTTAGTCCGATTATGATAGCAGCACTCTTTGTGTTGGGAATTCTTATCGGATCATTGGGATCTATCATCTCTATGAGACGCTTCTTGAAGATTTAACAAATCATAAAAAAACAGAGTTTGAAGAATTTCAAACTCTATTTTTGTTATAGTTAATTGCTTTAATGGCTACTGAGCTAAAAATGGATTAAAGATTTTTTCATGTGAAATAGTGGTATCATGACCATGCCCAGGATAAACAGCGTAGTCTTTAGGTAATACCAGAAGTTTCTCGCGAATGGATGTCAGCAATTGCTCCATGTTTCCTGTCGGCAGATCCGTTCGTCCGATGCTTTCTCGAAAGAGGGCATCGCCCGTCAAAACAAGGCAGTCATTAGGAAAGACTAGAGAGACACCTCCGATGGAGTGGCCAGGTGTTGCAAGCACATAGAAGTGAAAGCCTCCAATATCATAGTCTGTTTCGTAGGAGAAAAACTCTTCTGCTGGTCGACAGATAATATCATCCAGATCAGCATGGCGCGCCAGACCAGATAGGTTATCTGTCGGTGTGTAGAGCCAGCTGCTTTCACTCTCAGCCACATAGACAGGTGGGGCAGCATAGTGCTCCCGGACCTTTTCTAAACTCATAATGTGGTCATAATGGGTATGGGTCAAGAGTATAGCAATCACAGGCTTGGCGAGTTCCTCCAGCTTGCGCTCAATCTTTTTCCAGTCACTGCCAGGATCGATGACTAGGAGACCCTGATCGTTCTCTAAGATATAGGTATTTTCAAAAGCAACAAGGTTGATAATTTTATGAATTTTCATCTGATTTCCTCGGAAAATGTATTCTGCTATTGAGTGTAACAGAAGAGCGGATTTTTTGCACAGAATTGCTTCATAGGCTATGGCTAAAAATTTTCAGATGTCTCTGAATGGCTTTTATGATATAATCATAGCAGTATGACACAAAATGATTATAAGTATGCCGTTGTGGACTTGGAGGCTACAGGAACGGGCAGCAATGCAAAGATTATCCAGATTGGCATTGTTCTGATTGAGAATGGAATTATTACCAAGACTTATGAAACAGATGTCAATCCTCATGAGGAACTGGATGAGCATATCAAAGAGCTGACAGGTTTGGATGATGAACGGCTTGGCCGAGCACCGGAGTTTTCTCAGGTAGCAGCTGAGGTATATGAGTTGATTCAGGATGCGATTTTTGTCGCTCATAATGTCAAGTTTGACGCTAATCTACTAGCAGAGGCCCTTTTCTGGGAAGGTTTTGACTTGCTGACACCGCGTGTGGACACGGTGGAGTTGGCTCAGGTCTTCTACCCGACTTTTGATAAATACTCCTTGGGCAATCTTTGCAATTTGCTGGATATTTCTTTAGAAAACGCCCATACTGCGCTGGCAGATGCTCAAGCAACGGCTCAGCTATTTTTAAAAATACAAGACAAAATCAAGAACCTACCCAAGGCCTTGGTTGAGAAAATGCTAACTTTGGCGGACAGCATTATCTATGAGTCGCGTCTGGCTATCGAGGAAGTTTATCAGACGATGCCAGATCAGCAAGATAAGGAACTGCAATCCTGCCATGGTATTTTCCTGCGACGTCCCCAAAAGCTGACTTCGGAAAAGAAACTGTCGCAGGATTTCCTCACCAATCTATACCTGCTGGGCTTAGAAGAGCGGCCGGAACAGCTCAAATTTGCTCATTTTATGGAGGAAGCTTTGGACCAGCAGGAGGCTAGTTTTCTAGAGGCTCAGACAGGCTTGGGTAAAACCTTTGGCTATTTGCTACCTATTCTGTCTAGAGGCCAGGAAAAAGTATTAGTGACGGTTCCGACTAAGATCCTGCAGGACCAGCTGCTGCAAAAGGAAGGGCGATTATTGGAGGAAGTCTTTGGTATTTCCTTTCACAGTCTCAAGAGTCCGGAGAATTATCTCAAGCTAGACTATTTCTATCAGTCATTGGACAGGGAATATGACAACCGTTTGGTTAATCGCTGCAAGCTGCAACTCTTGGTTTGGCTGACAGAAACCAAAACGGGTGATTTGAATGAAATCGGGCAAGCTCATCGCTTCTCAAGCTACTTTAATGAAATCCGTCATGATGGCAAGCTAAGCAAGCATTCTCTTTTTTATGAGGAAGATTTTTGGCGGCTGGGACAGGTCAAGGCGGCTACCAGTCGAGTCGTGATTACCAATCATGCTTACCTGCTGACGCGTTTAGAGGATGACCAGTCTTTGCTGGACAATCGTGTTCTGGTAGTTGATGAAGCTCAGAAGATGTTTTTTGCCTTGGAAAGTTTCTCTCAAGCCAGTATAAATCTAACTAAAACGCTGCAGCAGATAAATCATCTCCTTCAGGAAGAAGGGGAGCTTCTGCAGCAGAGGCTCTTGCAAAGCATTCAGTTTGAGCTGGCTGATGCCGCGGAGAAGCATCGCAGGAAAGCATCTGAGCTAAGTCCGGAAAAGATTGCCCGACTGCTTCAGGATGTGTCCGAGTTAAAGACTAGCGCACTGCCTGAGCTGCAGCACTTGTTCAGTGGCAAATACCAGTATTATTGGTTGGTTGATGAAGTTTTGGCAGATCATCGCTTGATGACTCTGCATGCTGGACGTTCAGAATTACTGCATTTTACCGACTTTTTACCTGAAAGTGCTAAGGTTATCTTGGTTTCGTCTACTCTGGAAATCAGCTCTAAGGTCAATCTGGCGCAGTTGCTAGGCTTTGAAAGTTATCACTTTTACAAGCTGAAAAGCAAGAAGAAGCCACTGCAGAAGCTCTTTTTAGATGAAAGTTTTCCAGCAGTAGTGGATTTGTCAACTGAAGATTTTGCTCGAGAGATTGTTGCTTGCCTGCAAGAAGTAGCAGAACTTGGTCTGCCTATCGTCGTCCTCTTCACCTCTAAAGACTTGCTTTTGGCTGTTTCGGACTTGCTGGCTCTGCCGCATTTGGCCCAATATAAAAATGGCGATGCTGGCAATATCAAGCGGCGTTTTGATAGAGGAGAGGCAGGTATCCTTTTGGGATCTGGCAGCTTCTGGGAGGGGGCGGATTTTGCTGAGCAAGACCAGATTATTCTGCTGATTACGCGGATTCCATTTGACAATCCCAAGGATTTCTTTGTGCAGAAGATTAACAGTCGCCTGAAAGCGGAAGGTAAGAATGCCTTTTATGATTATCAACTGCCTCTTGCTATCTTACGGCTTAAGCAGGCCATTGGCCGGACCCGACGTAATGAACATCAGAAGTCAGCTGTTATTTTTTTGGACAACCGAATCTCTAGCAAACGCTATGGCAAGCAGATTCAGCATCATCTGTCACAATTGGCTTCTTTGGATATTCTGCCGGAGGCAGCCATTATGCAGGAGTTACGAGACTTTTTTGACTGAAACTATCTGAAATCAGCTGAGTTTTATCGGCTGATTTTTTAAATTCATTCAGATTTTTAGGATAAAATTTGTTATTTAGGATAAAATTTGTTATTTAGGATAAAATTTGTTATAATGAGAGGCATAGCAAAGAAGGGGTGTTCATGAAAAAATATTTACCAGGAATTTTGTTATCCTTTGGCATAGCAGCTGTTTCTATCTTTTTAGGCGGTTTGCTTCCCTTGATAGGCTCTAGTGTTTTGGCTATTGTCTTTGGGATTGTTTTGAACAACAGTATGAAGCTGCCGGCTGCTTTTCAGGAAGGACTCAGCTATTCGGGGAAGAAATTGCTGCAGTATTCCATTATTTTTTTAGGATTTTCCATGTCCATAGGTCAGGTTTCTGAGACGGGGCTTTCTTCTCTTCGTATCAGTCTTATCACCATTCTGATAGCCTTTCTGGCTGCCTATTTGGCTGGCCGTTTCTTTAAAATGAACCGCGTTTTGACTATTTTAATTGGTTTTGGAACAGCCATCTGCGGCGGTTCTGCCATTGCGGCTGCTTCACCAATCTTGGATGCTGATGAAGAGGATATTGCCTTGTCCATCTCCACTATTTTCTTTTTCAATATTTTAGCAGTATTCATTTTCCCTTTTTTAGGGCATTTGCTGCAGATGTCGGATGCATTTTTCGGGACTTGGGCTGGAACGGCCATCAATGATACTTCGTCAGTAGTGGCAGCAGGCTATACATATAGTCCGTCAGCTGGCGACTTGGCGACCATTGTCAAGCTTAGTCGGGCTCTGATGATTGTACCGGCCTGCCTGATCTTCGCAGCTTATCGCTATATCAAGTCTAAGAAGTCGTCGCAAAAGACAAACTTGAAACAGATTTTTCCTTGGTTTATAGCTTGGTTTGTCCTAGCTTCACTTATCAGCAGTCTTGGATTTCTGCCGGCTGCTGTCATCCCCTATACAAAATTCATTTCTCAGTGGCTGATGGCTATGGCCTTGGCAGCTATTGGCGCAAAGGTTTCCTTTAAGCAGTTTAAGCAAGCAGGAGCAGCGCCTTTGCTGACTGGTGCCTTCGCTTGGTTTTGCATTGCTGTTTCTAGCTTGATTATCCAGTATTTTTTCTAAAAAGGAGGGACTATGCCCTATCAAAGACGGACCTTTGAGTCTCGGATTGATTATAGTTTAATTTTGCCCGTTTTGATGCTGCTTTCAATCGGAGTTGTAGCTATTTACATTGCTGTTAGTCATGATTATCCTGACAATGCCTGGCCTATGGTTGGTCAGCAGATTGCCTGGATTGCGGTGGGCTTCCTGCTCAGCTTTATCCTCATGTTTTTTAACACCAAGTTTCTCTGGAAAATCACCCCTTATCTCTATGTTTTTGGTCTTGGCCTCATGGTCTTGCCTCTTTTTTTTTACAGCCAATCGCTGGTAGCCTCCACTGGTGCTAAAAACTGGATTGCTATTCGTGGGGCGACCCTCTTTCAGCCCTCGGAGTTTATGAAGATTTCATATATTCTCATGCTGTCGCGGCTGGTTGTCCATTTTCTCCAGCAGCACAAGCAGGATGAGCGAACCCTGGCTTTAGACTTTTTTCTGATTCTGAAGCTTGGGCTCTACACCGTGCCTGTTCTGGTTCTGTTAACCCTTCAGAGTGATTTGGGGACGGCTCTGGTTTTTGTTGCTATATACGGCGGCATCGTTCTACTGTCAGGTGTTTCTTGGAAGATTATCCTGCCAGTCTTTCTGACGGGAGTCCTGCTGTTGGGAGGATTTCTCTTTATCTTTATTTCCGATGGCGGCCGTGCTTTTCTGCATAATCTAGGCATGCCAACCTACCAAATCAATCGGATTTTGGCTTGGCTTCATCCCTTTGACTACGCTCAGACGACCACCTTCCAGCAAGCACAGGGACAAATCGCTGTCGGAAGCGGCGGTCTGACTGGTCAAGGCTTTAATGTTTCGAATCTCTTGGTGCCTGTTCGGGAAAGCGATATGATTTTCACCGTCATTGCAGAAGATTTTGGCTTTTTGGGCTCAACCTTGGTTATCATGCTCTATTTATTGCTGATTTACCGCATGCTCAAGATTACGATTAAATCCAACAACCAGTTTTATACCTATATCTCAACTGGCTTTATCATGATGCTACTCTTCCATATCTTTGAAAATATTGGAGCGGTGACAGGAATTCTGCCTCTGACAGGGATTCCGCTGCCCTTTATTTCACAGGGTGGTTCTTCCATCATCAGTAATCTTATTGGTGTCGGTCTCCTGCTGTCCGTCTCCTATCAGAACAGCCTGACGGATGAAAAGAAGGAGCGAATTCCTGCTGTCCGAAAAAAAGTCGTACTGAAGAAATTAAAATAAAGATAAAGTAAGTTTTTGACTCACAAATCAGATGCGATTTTGTGACTGGCTTATCTCAGAAAGGATATTTTTATGAAAAAAGCAGCTTTACTCTTAGCTCCAGGCTTTGAAGAAATCGAGGCCTTGACAGTTGTGGATGTCTTGCGCCGTGCCGGTCTTGTCTGTGATATGATTGGTTTTGATGAATCAGTGACTGGCTCTCATGCCATCACTGTTAAAGCAGATCAGGTCTGGAAGGGCAGACTGGATGACTACGATATGGTCATTTTGCCAGGGGGGATGCCAGGATCGGCCAATCTTCGTGACGATGACCGCCTGATGCAGCTTTTGCAGGATTTTCGGCAGGCGGATAAATGTATCGCTGCCATTTGTGCCGCTCCCATTGCTCTTGACCGCGCAGGTATCTTGACTGGTAAGTATTTCACCTGCTATGATGGTGCGCAAGACAATATTAAAAATGGAACTTACCGTAAAGAAACAGTTCTTGTTGATGGGAAGCTGATTACTAGCCGTGGTCCATCGACTGCCTTGGCTTTCGCCTATGAGCTGGTTCGTCAGCTGGGAGGAGACGCTGACCAGTTGGCTGATGCCATGCTTTATACAGATGTATTTGGAAACTAAAAATAGGCTGGGATTCATAATGTTTCCCAGCTTTTTTGAACCACTATGCATCTTTGCCGTCCTCTATTTGGTAGGGGGATAGAGCTGT
The DNA here is from genome assembly GCF_032387735.1 of Streptococcus sp. DTU_2020_1000888_1_SI_GRL_NUU_041A. NCBI lineage: Bacteria > Bacillati > Bacillota > Bacilli > Lactobacillales > Streptococcaceae > Streptococcus > Streptococcus sp. DTU_2020_1000888_1_SI_GRL_NUU_041A. Next base: position 925,016 of record NZ_CP135591.1, read on the forward strand.
TGAAAAGGACGAAACCAGCAGCCATTTTTAAATTTTGGATTTTTTGAGATATTTTGTTTAGAAAAAGGGCTGAAAAAGTCGGAAAAGTGCTGGATTCGGGCAAATATTAGCCCCTTTTTCATGAAAATTATGGTATAATGAAAGGTATGAATTATCAAGATTACATCTGGGATTTAGGTGGAACACTCTTGGATAATTATGAAACTTCGACTGCAGCTTTTGTTCAGACTTTGAAAGAATACGGTCTGCAAGCTGGTCACGATGAAGTTTATAAGGCCCTCAAGGTGTCTACAGACTATGCTATCCAGCAGTTTGCTCCCCAAGAAAAAGACTTTTTGAAGTTTTATAAGGCCAATGAAGCAGAAGAGTTGACTCACCCTGTCTTATTTGACGGAGCGGCAGACTTGCTTAGGCGAATTGTGGCCAAGGGTGGTCGGAACTTTCTGGTCTCCCACCGGGACAACCAAGTGCTGGAAATCTTGGAGAAAACTGCCATTGCATCAGCATTTACAGAAGTGGTGACATCGGCGAATGGTTTTCCAAGGAAACCCTCACCAGACTCCATGCTCTATCTAAAAGACAAGTATCAGATTGTCTCTGGCTTGGTCATTGGTGACCGTCCGCTGGATATTGAAGCAGGGCAGGCAGCTGGCTTTGACACCTATCTCTTTGATAATATGCAGCATCTTGAAGAATTTATAGATATTGATTAGAAAAGGAACACTATGACAGAAGAAAAGCAACAAGATATACAGGCCCAAGAATATGATGCCAGTCAGATTCAGGTCTTAGAAGGCTTAGAAGCCGTTCGTATGCGTCCAGGGATGTATATCGGTTCGACCTCCAAGGAAGGTCTGCACCATTTAGTATGGGAAATTGTTGACAACTCGATTGATGAAGCTCTAGCTGGTTTTGCCAGCCACATTCAAGTCTTTATCGAAAAAGACAATTCCATCACAGTAGTGGATAACGGTCGGGGAATTCCCGTTGATATTCAGGAGAAAACAGGCCGTCCGGCCGTGGAAACCGTCTTTACTGTTCTCCATGCTGGAGGAAAATTTGGCGGTGGCGGATACAAGGTATCAGGAGGTCTGCACGGTGTGGGTTCTTCCGTTGTAAATGCCCTGTCCACTCAGCTGGATGTCCGCGTTTATAAGAACGGTCAGATTCATTACCAAGAATACAGTCGCGGTCAAGTAGTCGCTGATTTAGAAATCATCGGTGAGACAGATCGTACAGGTACGACAGTTCACTTTACACCGGATCCAGAGATTTTCACTGAAACAGTAGAATTTGACTTTGAAAAGCTCAATAAGCGGGTGCAAGAACTGGCCTTCCTCAATCGTGGTCTCAGAATTTCTATCACTGATAAGCGGGATGGAATGGAGCAGGCCAAGGATTACCACTATGAGGGTGGGATTGCCAGCTATGTCCAATACATCAATGAAAACAAGGATGTAATCTTTGAAACGCCGATTTATACCGATGGCGAAATGGACGACATTACGGTTGAAGTAGCTATGCAGTATACGACTGGCTACCATGAAACAGTCATGAGCTTTGCTAATAACATCCACACCCACGAGGGAGGAACGCACGAGCAAGGTTTCCGGACTGCCCTGACAAGGGTTATCAATGACTACGCCAAGAAAAACAAGCTTCTCAAAGAAAACGAAGACAATCTGACTGGGGAAGATGTTCGTGAGGGACTGACAGCGGTCATCTCTGTCAAGCACCCCAACCCTCAGTTTGAAGGTCAGACTAAGACCAAGCTAGGCAATAGCGAAGTGGTCAAGATTACTAATCGTCTCTTTAGCGAAGCCTTCTCAGATTTTCTTTTGGAAAATCCTGCGGTAGCTCGAAAAATCGTTGAAAAAGGAATTTTGGCTTCTAAGGCTAGAATTGCTGCCAAGCGAGCTCGGGAAGTAACCCGCAAGAAGTCTGGCTTGGAAATTTCCAATCTGCCCGGTAAATTGGCTGACTGCTCGTCCAACGACCCGCAGGAAACTGAACTTTTCATCGTGGAGGGGGATTCAGCGGGTGGTTCAGCTAAGTCCGGCCGTAACCGTGAATTTCAGGCCATTTTGCCAATTCGTGGTAAGATTCTCAACGTTGAAAAAGCCAGCATGGATAAGATTTTGGCCAATGAAGAAATCCGCAGTCTCTTTACTGCTATGGGAACTGGTTTCGGTGCTGACTTTGATGTCAGCAAGGCCCGCTACCAAAAACTAGTCATCATGACCGATGCCGATGTAGACGGTGCTCACATTCGGACCCTGCTCTTGACTTTGATTTACCGCTATATGAAGCCGGTGCTGGAAGCTGGATTTGTCTATATCGCTCAGCCGCCAATCTATGGTGTCAAGGTCGGAAGTGAAGTCAAAGAATACATCCAGCCAGGTGCCAACCAAGAAGAAGAGCTTCAAGCTGCTTTGGCTCGCTACAGTGAAGGTCGCTCCAAGCCAACCATTCAACGCTATAAAGGTCTTGGAGAGATGGATGACCATCAGCTGTGGGAGACAACTATGAATCCTGAACATCGCTTGATGGCACGGGTTTCAGTGGATGATGCAGCGGAAGCTGACAAGATTTTTGACATGCTGATGGGGGATCGCGTTGAACCTCGTCGTGAATTTATCGAAGAAAATGCTGTATACAGTACGCTCGACGTCTAAAAAAATCAGAAAAATCAACCATTATGGGCAAAAATATGATATAATCATTATGTTTGCTTTATAGTAACAATGTGAAGGAGTTCTATATGTCTATTGGACTAGTTATTCTCGTTGCTGTGGTAGCTCTGCTTTTGGTTGTCGGCTATGGTACTGCAGTTCTGATGAGAAAGAGAAATGAAGCTTTACTTCAAAATTTGGAGGAGAGAAAAGAAGCACTCTATAATCTCCCTGTAAATGATGAAGTTGAAGAAGTAAAAAATATGCATTTGATTGGACAGAGTCAGGTAGCCTTCCGTGAATGGAATCAAAAATGGGTAGACTTGTCCTTAAATTCATTTGCTGATATCGAAAATAATCTATTTGAAGCAGAAGGTTACAATAATTCTTTCCGTTTCATAAAAGCCAAGCATGCCATCGGCAATATTGAGAGTCAGATTGATTTGATTGAAGAAGATATCAAGATGATTCGTGCAGCCTTGGAAGATCTTAAAGAGCAAGAGTCTAAGAACAGTGGCCGAGTGCTCCATGCCTTGGATTTGTTTGAAAAACTGCAAACCCAGGTTGCGGAGAATGCAGACTCGTATGGGCAAGCCCTAGCTGAGATTGAAAAACAGCTGGAAAATATCCAGTCAGAGTTTTCTCAGTTTGTGACTCTTAATTCTTCAGGTGACCCGGTTGAGGCAGCTGAAATCTTGGATAAAGCTGAGGATCATATCCTTGCTCTGACACATATCGTTGAGAAAGTTCCTGCCATTGTTGAAGAGTTGACTGTGAAGCTGCCAGATCAGTTGGAAGACTTAGAATCTGGTCATCGTAAGCTCTTGGAATCTGGTTATCACTTTATCGAAACAGATATAGAGTCTCGTTTCCAACAGCTTCATGCGAGTCTCAAACGCAATGAAGCCAATATTTCAGCCCTAGAGCTGGATAATGCTGAGTATGAAAATGAGCAAGCGCAAGAAGAGATTAACGCTCTCTATGAAATTTTTACGCGGGAAATTGAAGCTCACAAAGTAGTGGAGAAGCTGATTAAAAACTTGCCTAGCTATCTGGCTCATACAAAGGAAAACAACCAGCAACTCCAAAAAGAGATAGAACGTTTATCTCAAACCTTCCTTCTCTCTGATACAGAAACTTCTCATGTCAAGGAGTTGCAGGCTGAGCTTTCTGCACAGGAAGATGTGGTGCTTAGCGCGGTAGAAGATTCTTCTGAAACCAAGCAAGCTTATTCTGTGGTTCAGGAAGAGTTGGAAGCTATCCAAGAGCGTTTGAAAGAAATCGAAGATGAGCAGATTTCTCTTGGTGAAGCACTGGCAGAGATTGAAAAAGATGATGCCAACGCTCGCCAAAAAGTCAATATCTATGCTAACAAATTGCATACCATTAAGAGATATATGGAAAAACGCAATTTGCCAGGTATTCCAGACTCTTTCTTAGAAATTTTCTTTTCAACTAGCAATAATATTGAAGAGTTGGTTAAGGAATTGGAAGCTACACGAGTCAATATCGAATCAGTTAACCGTTGGCTGGAAATTCTAGGAAATGATATGGAGCAATTGGAAGAAGAAACCTATCGTATCGTCCAAGATGCTACCTTGACTGAGCAGCTGTTGCAGTATTCAAACCGCTATCGTTCCTTTGATGATAACGTACAAGCAGCCTTCAACAAGTCCTTGTATATCTTTGAACATGACTACGACTACGCTCAATCTTTGGAAATCATTTCAAAAGCTTTGGATCTTGTCGAGCCAGGCGTGACAGAGCGTTTTGTGACATCCTACGAAAAAACACGCGAGAATATTCGCTTTTAAAAGAAGTTCCTTCGGGAACTTTTTTTCATTCTCAGCAAAAAGGCTCTTATGTTATAATAGAGGGATAAATGAAAGCGGAAAGTCTATAAAAGAAATGAAAAAGATTAAAAAATATATTACTTTCATTATTCTTGGAGGTGTAGCCGTTTTATCAATAACATTGATAAATGGCTGGCGTTTAGATGATTATACTATTCCAAAAAACAGAACAAGAGAACAGTATGATTTTGAAGGCACTTTTGAGCCAATGTTTAAGTTTTTAGAGCAAGAGAAAAAGGATTTTACTGGATTAAAGGGTTACATAAGTCATGTTTATATAGAGCATGGAGACGAAGTCAAAAAATATTCAGTGGATTTAGATATTACTCAAGCTGATATTAAGGGTGATTACACAATAACAATCGGTGATAAAGAAGAGACTGTTCCTGTTACTTATTCTAACGGCAAACTAACTTACAGCTCAGAGATAAGTCCTTTATTTGATGAAGAGATTCTTAACTTAGTTGTTCAAAGAAATTATTTTGAATCCTTAGATGTGAAAGAGACTTTTAAGAGTGCGGAAACAGAGCTTCGTGATATTATCTACCAGCCAGAAAATCACTCTGAACTCTATAAAACTTTAAAAAATAAGTATGATTTATCGGATGATGCAAAATGCACAATAAGTATAGATCACTCCAGCGGAACTATTTATAGTCTTACAATACAAATGAAGTCGAAGGTTAAGACTGTTCAAATAGATTTAACGATATTTAAACAATAAGATGGATAATCAATAATTGGGAAGGAGTAAGAGATGAAAACTGTCAAAGGTTTGTTAGTCATGGATGTAGACAGCACCTTAATCATGGAAGAGGGGATTGACCTGCTAGGAGAGGAGGCGGGGGTAGGAGCTCAGGTTGCGGTTATTACCGAGCGTGCTATGCGAGGAGAGTTGGACTTTGAAGCTGCTTTACGTGAGCGTGTTGCTCTTTTAAAAGGCCTGCCAGAGGATATTTTTGCTCGAATTGCTGAAAGGATAAACTTCACGCCAGGAGCCGAGGACTTGGTCGATGAGCTGCATAAACGTGGCTATAAAGTAGGCTTGGTGTCAGGTGGTTTTCATGAGACGGTGGACAGACTGGCTGAGCAGCTTGGAATTGACTACGTCAAGGCCAATCGTTTGGAAATCCAGCAGGGCTTTTTAACAGGCCAAGTCTTAGGAGAAATTGTCACTAAGGATACAAAGCTTGCCATGTTAAAAGCATGGGCAGCTGAAAACAAGTTGGAATTAAATCAAACAATTGCTATGGGGGATGGTGCCAATGATCTGCCTATGATTCAGGCAGCTGGGATGGGAATTGCCTTTATGGCCAAGCCGATCGTGCGCGAGCAGGCTCCTTATCAGATTCAAGAATGCAATCTCTATCGGGTCATTGATCTTTTAGACAATAGAAAAGAGTAGGAGAGAAGCATGCATATTCTAATTGCACCGGATTCATTCAAGGAAAGTTTGTCAGCTGCTCAGGTTGCTCAAGCTCTGCAGACAGGATTTTCTCAGGCCTTGCCAGATGCCAGCTTTGACTTGCTGCCGGTCGGTGACGGCGGCGAGGGGACAATGGCTGCGCTGACAGCAGCCTTGGGCTGGGCTGAATTTTACCACACTGTGACTGGACCTTTTGGCCAGCCTATAAAAATGCCCTACGCCAGAAATGGTCAGCAAGCGCTTTTTGAAATGGCTGATTTGGTTGGACTCGCATCTATTCCTAGGGAAAAACGGAATCCCTTGGCCATAGAGACCAAAGGACTAGGGGAATTAATTTTGCACCTGGCTGAAGACGGTGTCAGAAAGATTTTAGTTGGTGTTGGGGGTTCAGCCAGCAACGACGGTGGAATTGGATTAGCTGCCGGTCTGGGCTATGAATTTTTCGATGCGGACAATCATAGACTGCGCCCCATTGGCTCGTCTTTGGGAAAGGTTGCCCGAATATCAGCTGAGCAGGTTCCTGCTTTCTTGAAAGAAGTTGAGATTGAGATTTTGACGGATGTAGACAATCCTCTATGCGGTGAGCGTGGTGCGACAACTGTTTTCGGAGGTCAGAAAGGTCTAGCACCCTTATTATTCTCTCAAGTGGATCAAGCCATGGCAGATTTCTATCAGTTGGTCGCTCCTCAGGTGATTGATATGGAGGGAGCTGGGGCTGGAGGCGGAATGGCTGCAGGACTGGTCGCTTTTGCTGGAGGAAAAATCGTTTCGGGTATCGAAACCTGTTTAGATTTACTGGATTTTGATGACAGAGTTAAAAAAGCGGACTTGGTCGTCGTTGGCGAAGGACGGATGGACCGTCAGTCTTTGGCGGGTAAGGCACCAATCGGGGTCGCAAGACGAACACCAGAAGGCATCCCTGTACTGGCGATTTGCGGCAGTCTGGCAGATGATTTACCGGATTTCCCAGTTGAGAATATCCAGGCAGCTTTTCCGATTATTGCGCGAGCAGATAGTTTAGATAGGATGCTAGAGCAGGCGGAGCAAAATTTGATTCGCACAGCCAGAAATATTGGCAATGTACTAAAAATGAAAAAAAGCGGTTAGTCCGCTTTTTTTAGTAGATATTCAATTTCTTTGACAATCATGCCCTTTTCAAAGAAGAAGATGTCACAAGACAGGTCACCAAAGTCATTTTCTAAAATGGTCACAATCCGATTCTGGTCGGGACTAAGCTGATAATAAGTGCAAGAAAATTGGACGGGGTTCTTATGGTAGACTTTTTGAATTTTAGTCAGGTAGTCCGCTTTACCTTTGATGATTTCAATTGTGTCACCTTCTAATTCCCAGCTAACATGATCAGAAAGAAAGGTCTGATAGGTTTGCCAATATCGCTGATTTTCTGCTTCAAAGAAGGCGAAAAGTTTTTCTAAATTTGTCATCTTACCCAAACCATTTTTTCCAGAGAGAGCGCTTTTCTTTTGCTGGTTTTTCTGCTGGCTGAAGGAGGCTTGCAAACTGTTGGCTCATGTCATTGTCATCTACTTGGACAAGATGGTCGCTATGGACAATCAGGCCAAATGGAGAAGACTGGTAATCACTTGAGACGATAGTAGCCTCGCAGCCCAGTTCCTTGGAGGTTTTTAGATAAAAGATTTGATTGCCAGACTCGACTTCTGGGGAAATTTTAACAATTACAGGTTGGCAGTTTTTCATGATGCTGCTGAGCATTTCCTTGAAATGACTGCGAATGAGAGTCTCGTTAGCTTGCTCAATAGAGCAGGAAGCCAGCACTCGCTCCTCAAAAGTCCCTAAAAATCTACGCTGTTCATCAGGATTGAGCTTGACTCCGCCCTGGGCTTTTTCCATGATTACTTTATTAATATCAGTCATAATAAAATTGTACCATAAAAGGTGAAATTCTAAAAGGTTGAATATTCGTTCTGGCTCGCTGGAAAAACATTTATATAGTAAGTTTGGAATCGTTTTCTTGTGCAAAAATTCTCAAATTTGCTTAGATTCTCTATTTTTCCTTGAAAAAAAAGCGTTTTTGAGGTATCATAGACTAGTAAATAATTTTAAATAATAAGGAGAGTAAGAAATGTCAATTATTACTGATGTTTACGCTCGCGAAGTCCTAGACTCACGCGGTAACCCAACACTTGAAGTAGAAGTTTATACTGAATCAGGTGCTTTCGGACGTGGTATGGTTCCTTCAGGAGCTTCTACAGGTGAGCACGAAGCAGTTGAACTTCGTGATGGCGACAAATCTCGTTACGGTGGTCTTGGTACACAAAAAGCAGTTGATAATGTAAACAACGTTATCGCTGAAGCTATTATCGGTTACGATGTTCGTGACCAACAAGCCATCGACCGTGCAATGATCGCCTTGGACGGTACTCCTAACAAAGGTAAATTGGGTGCGAACGCAATCCTTGGTGTGTCTATCGCTGTAGCTCGTGCTGCTGCTGACTACCTTGAAGTGCCACTTTACAGCTACCTTGGCGGATTCAACACTAAAGTTCTTCCAACTCCAATGATGAACATCATCAACGGTGGATCTCACTCAGATGCTCCAATCGCATTCCAAGAGTTCATGATTTTGCCAGTTGGTGCTCCAACATTCAAAGAAGCTCTTCGTTACGGTGCTGAAATCTTCCACGCTCTTAAGAAAATCCTTAAATCTCGTGGTTTGGAAACTGCCGTTGGTGATGAAGGTGGATTCGCTCCTCGCTTTGAAGGAACTGAAGATGGTGTAGAAACTATCATCGCTGCTATCGAAGCTGCTGGCTATGTTCCAGGTAAAGATGTATTTATCGGATTTGACTGTGCATCATCAGAATTCTACGATAAAGAACGTAAAGTATACGACTACACTAAATTTGAAGGTGAAGGCGCTGCTGTTCGTACATCTGCAGAGCAAATCGACTATCTTGAAGAGTTGGTTAACAAATACCCAATCATCACTATCGAAGATGGTATGGATGAAAATGACTGGGATGGTTGGAAAGCTCTTACTGAACGTCTTGGTAAGAAAGTACAACTTGTTGGTGACGACTTCTTCGTAACAAACACTGACTACCTTGCACGTGGTATCAAAGAAGGTGCTGCTAACTCAATCCTTATCAAAGTTAACCAAATCGGTACTCTTACTGAAACTTTTGAAGCGATTGAAATGGCTAAAGAAGCTGGTTACACTGCAGTTGTATCACACCGTTCTGGTGAAACTGAAGATTCAACAATCGCTGACATCGCAGTTGCAACTAACGCAGGTCAAATCAAGACTGGTTCACTTTCACGTACAGACCGTATTGCTAAATACAACCAATTGCTTCGTATCGAAGATCAACTTGGTGAAGTTGCTCAATACAAAGGTCTTCAAGCTTTCTATAACTTGAAAAAATAATCTAACAACCTTTAAGAGGAGCTAGGACTTAGTCCTAGCTTTTTTGATGTGTAAAGATATAACAATGGATATTTTTTGATTTAGGAACCACCCTAGTTGATGAGAGGGTGATTTATCATCTTTTCCGAGAATATTGCTTAGAAGTAGTGTGTAGGGCTGGTCATGCTCTTTCCCTTGAAAAAATTGAGGACAAGATGACAGTTTTTCTTTCGGAAAATATAATCAAGAGATCCCTGCGTTTCCTTGTGACTACATGCTTGAAAAAGTGAGCGATTTACTGAAGATTTTATAGCTTTCTTGTATCAAAATCAGTCTTTTATGGTATACTAGCAAAGTGGAAGGAGGAGTACAATGGAAGAATTATTAAATCAGGTCTTACTATCACAGGATAGTGAAGTTTTCAATCAGATATTTGATGATTACTATCCCATTGATATTGCTCTTTCTTTGGAGGCTTTGGAGGATGAGGAAGGGAATCTCCTCAAAACCTTTACGGAAATGGCTAGTGATGATCAATTAGTAGAGATTTTAAAAGAAGCCGAGCCAGAGTTGCAACGAAAGATTATCCAATCGATTTCTTTCAAACGTACCAGCACTCTTTTTCATCTTATGCCAGATGATGATGTGGTAGATATTTTGGGGTACTTGAGTGTGGACTTGCGTAAGCAATACTTAAGTATGATGAAAAATACCAGTCAAGAGAATTTGAAAGCTATGTTGGCTTACGATCCTCAGACAGCTGGTGGTCTGATGACGACAGAATTCATTACCTTAAATGAAAATCTGACCGTCTCAGCAACTCTCAATAAATTGAGGGAGATTTCGCCCAATACGGAAGTTATTGATACCTTATTTATTAGAAATGTGCATCATTCGCTAGTTGGCTGGATTGATATCCGTGATTTGTTTATTCATGATGCGGAGATGAAACTCAGTGAATTTATGAATACTCAGATAGTGAGTGTAACGCCAGAGGTTGACCAAGAGGAAGTGGCACAGCTTTCTGCCAAATATAATTTATCTGTCGTACCGGTCGTCAATCATCGGCAGGTATTGTTAGGAATCATCACTATTGACGATATCGTCGATGTTTTGCAAGAAGAGTATCAAGAAGATATCTTGCGGATGGGTGGTGTCCAAGAAAGTGAAGAAATTGGAGGACCTTTCAAAGAATCACTCAAGAAACGCTTACCTTGGTTGATGATTAACCTAGTAACAGCCTTTCTAGCTTCTGCGACAGTAGCACTTTTTGATGATACGATTTCAAAAGTTGTAGCATTAGCAGCGATTAGTCCTATTATTACGGGAATGGGAGGAAATTCTGCCTCTCAGACACTTGCTTTGGTTATCCAGGGAATTGCCTTGGGGAAACTGGATCTGAAAGAAGATCGGAATTTAGTATTCAAAGAAATCGTGCTAGCTTTGGTTAATGGTTTCTTTACTGGCTTGATTGCAGCGATTGTCATGTTTGTCTTCTATCAAAATTTCTATCTGTCTGTTATTGTGGTATTGGCTATGATGATCAATCTAGCATGTGGTGCTCTATTTGGTTACTTTGTACCGTTGATTATCAAGACCCTGCATCAGGATCCGGCTCTAGCCTCAACCATTTTCATTACCACGGCAACAGATGTGTTAGGTTATCTAGCTTTTCTAGGCTTAGCACAAATTTTCTTACCATTGATTGTATAAAAAATGATACACAAAAAACGCTTGAAAAATCAAGCGTTTTTTGTTTTCTTAGTTGTCGAACAAACCTTTAACTTTATCAATAGCACCGCTGGCCATTTCATTTCCAGCTACTAATTTTTTAGCTTGTTCTAGGTATTCACCGAGTTTGTCTTTGTTTTCTTCGATAAACTTTTTGGCGCCATCAAAGTCTTTCTTTTCAATCATTTCTTTTACTTGGTTAAATAAATCTACTGGATTCATAGTTGTTACTCCTTAGTAATTTTTTATATTATTTAATCAAATTTCTAATAGAAAGACAAGAATTCTGCTTATTTAAAGGTCACACAAACAGCTTCGGGAACGTAGAAATCGTGGGAGATTTCTGTTAATTTTCCACTCTCCGCATCGCGTTTGAAGATAGTTGCATTATCAGAGTCTTGATGGACAGCAATGATATGGTTTTGGTCTGGTGTGATGTTGAAATCCCGCGGATTTTGGCCATTGGTAGGTGCAATCTGGATTAACTCCAAGCTGCCATCAGCTAAGATTTTGTAAACGGCAAGAGAGTCATGGCCGCGGTTGGAACCGTAGAGAAACTTGCCATCAGCAGACAGACGGATAGCAGCTGTTCCATTAGCTCCTTCAAAGTCCTCTGGTAAGGTGGAGACAGTTTGCAGGTGTTCAAAATGGCCGACTCCATCGTAAATTAGGACTTCAATAGTAGAATTAAGCTCACAAATCAAATAGGCGATTTTGTAATGATGGTGGAAAACGATATGGCGGGCACCAGCTCCAGCGGCACACTTGTAGGTATCCAGAGGAGCGATCTTTCCATCTTCAGCAACATCATAGGTGGTTACTTCGTCAGTTCCCAAGTCGCAGGTGATCAGGTATTGATCTGGTGTAAGATCAGCGTAGTGGACATGAGCAGAGGCCTGATTGGCGTGTGGTCCTTGACCTTGATGGCTAGCTGAGTCAGCCAGTTCCAGTTTGCCATCAGCTAGGCGTCTGTAGACCAAGACTTGTCCTTTATGATAATTGGCACCGTAAACCAAGTCGCGTTCTTCGTCAACTGACACATAGCAGAGCGGAGCTCCTTCTTCAACGACATGGTTGAGGAGCTGGCCTGACTTGTCAAAGGCTGCAATTCCTCCCTGTTCGTCCTTTGCTCCGACAGAATAGAGATGTCCAGCCTTATCAAAGGCTAGGTAGGTTGGACTGGGCTCTTCAGCAACCAAGGTCAAGTTTTCTAAAGTTCCTTTGTTAGAATTAAAATCTGCTTTGTAAATTCCTTTGGAATCTCTGCGAGTATAGGTTCCAAAGTAAACCGTTTGTGTCATGATATTACCTCGTATATATTTAGATTGCTTGCTACTATTATATCATAAAAGCAGATGATAGGGCTTAGAGCGTAGAATTTGCCCGATTTTCAAAAGAATAGTATTGGTTTAAAAAAAACAGATAAAAAACAGATAGCGGGTAGGAAGGGGATAGATGGCTTTGTTAGAATAGAATTGTTCAAAAAAACAATTACTGTCAGGAAGCAACAAACTTCCTGCTTGTCAAACAAAGGAGAAATCAAATGAACGTAAAAAAAATTGCTATGCTAGTTGCTCTTATCGGAATGTCAGGATTCTTTTTAGCCGCATGCGGAAATAAAGAAGCAGATAACTCAGAAATTAAGGACGGGAAACAAGTGGACTTCCAGAAGGATGCTGTTGATAAGAAGACCAAGACAGTCGATGGCAAAGAAGTGACTGAATACACGATGCCTGATGGGAACGTTATCCAAATCCCAGCAGATGGCGAGGAAATTCCAGAAGATGGATCAGGATCTAGCTCAGAAGCAGAATAAAGGTTAAAACATGTAGGTTGGAGGCAATATGTTTCGAAGAAAAAAAATGAATCGTAAGACCATTCTATTGGGCAGCACGGTCATTCTTGCTTGTGCTGGGCTGGGAGGCTATCTGTATTTTAGACAGATCAATCAACAACAGGCCATGAAAATGGCAGATAAGGCGATTGATTCTCTGACAGTCCAAGAAGCTGTCAATAACAGCAAAAAAACAAGCCTGGTTTTATCTGGGGAAGTAGTTGCCAACAATAGCAGTAAGGTCAAGATTGACCCGTCTAAAGGGGAAGTCAAGGAAGTATTTGTCAAAAATGGTGATACCGTTACACAAGGACAGCCGCTCTTTTCCTATGCGACAGAGCAGCAATTGACAGCCCAGTCGGCTCAATATGATGCCCAGTCCAAGGCTAATGGCATTACAGCCGCTCAAAATAGCGCTGCGATTAAATGGGAAACTTATAACCGCAAGTTGGCCAGTCTCAATGCTCTCAAAGACAAATACAATTCCAGTCAGGATGAGTCACTGCTAGAGCAGATTAAGTCTGCTGAAGACGAGCTGGCTCAAGCGCTGAGTGATGCTAAAACGGCGGATAATGAAGTAACGACAGCTCAGATTGAGGCTGAAAAGGCTCAGGTGACAGCTCAGACAGAATCAGACCGGATGAAGTATGATACTGTGACTGCCGATACAGCAGGAACAATTACCTCTATGAATGAAGATTTGCCCAATCAGTCCAAGGCCAAAAAGGAAGAAGAAAACTTTATCGAGATTATGGACAAGTCCAAAACTCTGGTCAAAGGTACTGTCAGTGAATTTGACCGTGAAAAGCTGAGTGTCGGTCAGAAAGTGGAAGTGGTGGATCGCAAGGATCCTAAGAAACGCTGGAGTGGTACGGTAACTCAGGTCGGCAGCCTGACAGCAGAAAATACTTCCAATAATAATGGTGGGAATAAGCAACAGGAAAATCCCAACCAAGGTAAGTATCCTTATACAGTTGAGCTGGATCAGGGTGGCGAAATGCCGCTAGTGGGCTCCCATTCCTATGTCAACATTGTGGAGAATGCTCCCGAGGCAGGAAAGGTAGTCGTCAATAAGGCTTATACTTTCAATAAAAATGGCAAGACCTATGTCTGGAAGGTAGAAGGCAAGACTCTGAAGTTGCAGGAAGTCAAGACCAAGAAAGTTTCTGACCGTTTAGTAGAGATTACAGAAGGTCTGACTATGCAGGATACCATTTCAACACCGAGAGCAGGGATGGAAGAAGGGATGGAGGTAGGACAGCATGTTAAAGCTTAAGGATATCCACAAATCTTATCAGCAGGGCAGTCAGGAATTTCCAATTTTAAAAGGAATTGATCTGCATGTGAAAGAGGGGGATTTTCTAGCTATCATGGGACCGTCTGGATCTGGTAAGTCCACTCTGATGAACATTATCGGCTGTCTGGATAAGGCAAGTTCTGGGACTTATCATATTGAAGGAACCGATGTGTCTGAACTGTCCGACAATCAGCTGTCCGATTTGCGTAATCAGAAGATTGGCTTTGTTTTTCAAAATTTTAACCTCATGCCCAAGCTGACGGCCTGCCAAAATGTGGAACTGCCTCTGACTTACATGAAAATTCCTAAAAAAGAGAGACGGGAGCGAGCTCTGGAAATGTTGCGATTGGTCGGGCTGGAAGAAAGAAGTGATTTCAAGCCTATGGAGCTGTCCGGTGGTCAGAAGCAGCGGGTAGCCATTGCGCGAGCCTTGGTAACCAATCCCAGCTTCATCCTTGGTGACGAACCAACGGGGGCCCTGGATACCAAGACCAGTGTGCAGATTATGGACCTTTTCAAGCAGTTTAATGATGAGGGCAAGACCATTGTCATCATTACCCATGAGCCGGAAGTAGCCCAACTCTGCAAGCAGACGGTTATCCTGCGGGACGGTAATATAGAGAGCAAAGCGATAGGATAGAAAGGAAGCTGTATGGAAGATATTTTTGTAGCTCTGAATTCAATCTTGTCGCATAAAATGCGCTCTATGCTGACCATGTTGGGGATTATCATCGGGATAGGCGCTATTATCGCTATCTTTTCTATCATTGAGGGAAATACGGAGAATACCAAGCGTCAGCTCATTGGCGGGAACAATAACACAATCAAGGTCGTTTATGATAAGAAAAGCGCCATCGATCCGACCATTCCAGAGAAATCTCAAGCTCAGAAGCCTTCTTATATTCCCTTTATGGGAGAGGATGTGCTGAGTAAGATTAAGGAAATCTCTGGGGTCAAGAATGCTCTGCTGACCTATGGTACGGATGAGAAGATTTACTATCTGAGCCAAAAGTCATCTGGGAAGATTCAGGCTGTTTCTCAGACAGCCGCTGATATCAAGCAGCAACGTCTGCTAGAAGGTGAAGGATTTGACTCAGAAGCCTTTAAAAATCAAGAGCAGGTGACCTATCTGGAAAAGTCCCTTTATGACAGTCTTTTTCCAAAGGGTGATGGTATCGGCAAGTATGTGGAAGTCTTGGGCAATCCCTTTAAGGTTATTGGCGTGTTTGAGTCCACAGAGCAGAGTGGCTTAACAGCTGGTGCGGAAAAGGTGGCCTATATTCCCCTGCAGCAGTGGCATCGGATTTTTGATACCATTAATGTCAGTCCTGAAGTGACTGTCCAAACCCACAAGGCTGATGATTTGAAGAAGGTGGCCAAGAAGGTCAGTGATTATCTCAATCAGCAAATGCCACCGTCAGACTATATGTTTGGTGTGCTCAACCTGCAGGAATTTGAACGGCAGCTGGATAATCTCAACAAGTCAAACTTCGTCTTGCTAGCAGGTATTGCCAGCATCTCCCTTCTAGTCGGAGGTATCGGTGTTATGAATATCATGCTGGTTTCAGTGACAGAGCGGACTCGTGAAATCGGGATTAAAAAGGCTTTGGGAGCTAGGCGGAAGATCATTCTCAAGCAGTTCCTGATTGAGGCAGTTATCCTGACTCTGATGGGAGGAATTATTGGCGTGGTGGCTGGTATCGCCTCTGGCTTTGCAATCACCCAGTCTCTGGCCTATCCGTATATTTTATCCCTCTTTTCTGTCTTTGTAAGTTTGCTCTTTTGTTGTATAATAGGAGTAGTATTTGGGCTCCTGCCAGCTGTGAAAGCATCTAAGCTGGATCCGATCGAAGCCCTGCGATTTGAATAGGTAAAGGAGAAAAATCTAAGTATGCACAAGATTCTAGTGGTGGAAGATGATACGACGATTAATCAAGTTATTTGCGAGTTTTTAAAGGAAAGTCAGTATGAGGTGAGGCCAGTATTTGACGGAGGCGAGGCCTTACAGGCTTTTGAAGAAGAGCCCTTCGATCTGGTCATCTTAGATATGATGCTACCGACCAAGAGCGGTCTGGAAGTGTTGAAGGAAATCCGCAAGACTTCTCAGATTCCGGTCATGATTCTGACAGCTCTGGATGACGAGTATACCCAGCTGGTCAGCTTTAATCACCTCATCAGTGATTATGTCACCAAGCCTTTTTCACCGCTAATCTTGGTCAAACGGATTGAGAATATTTTGCGCAGAAATACAGTTGCTTCAGAGATTGCTGTTGGAGATTTGACGGTTTCTATTGATGACTGCACGGTTTACTGGCAGGGTGAGAAGATGCCTCTGACCAAGAAAGAATATGAAATCTTGCAGACTCTGGCTAAGAGGAAGGGGCATTTGGTGACCCGAGATCAGCTGATGAATACCATTTGGGGTTACAGTGAGCTGGATAGTCGGGTACTGGATAATCATATAAAGAATATCCGCAAAAAGATTCCGGGTGTGCCGCTGAAAACTATTACAGGTATGGGCTATCAGCTTGGAGGAGAAGACAAGTGAAAATTGTCAAAAAGAACTTTCTCTTGACCTCGTCTATCATTTTCGTGGTGGTGACTATCGTTCTAGCCAGTCTTTACTTTGCCATGCCGGTGTATTATCAGCAGGTTAAGAGTGGAGAAGCTAAGAGAGAATTTGACCAAGTTTCCAAGCAGGTTAAGGGAAAGTCCAGTCAGCAAATCGGCGAGCTGTTGAGTGATTATAGTAAAAAGAGCAATCTGATTTGGTTTACCTTGCTGGCGAAAGATAATACTATTCTCTATCCCTCACTCGAAGCTGGCGATGAAAGCTCTTTGCAGTTGACCATCGTTCCAACGATTGCCAACAGCGACTATGAGAGCAAGAGTTTATCAGAAAGCTTTCGAACTTCAGATGGTAAAGAAGTTGTCCTGAGAGGGGAATATTCCTTACAGCCGGTTTCTGATGCTAGTCGGATTTTGCTTAATCTCTATCCATTTGTCTTGCTTGTATCTCTGAGTTTGGGTGGTCTGGCTGCCTATCTCTATAGCCGGACTTCTAGTCAGCGGATTAAAGCCATCTCTAAAAGCACCCGTCAAATGACGAGTCTGGCTCCAGATGTGACCTGTCAGGTCAAGGGGCGCGATGAGATTGCCGAACTGGCCCAAGACATCAATCATCTCTATGCCAATCTACTGACCAGTATTGAGGCTCTGCGCCTAGAAAATGAAAAGGTTGCAGAAAGCGAGCGGGAAAAGGCTGAGTTCTTACGGATGACATCGCATGAGCTCAAGACACCCATTACCAGCATGATGGGGATGGTTGATGGCATGATCTATGGAGTAGGAGAGTTCAAGGATCGAGACAAGTACTTGCAGAAGTGCCGAGAAATCCTAGAGGAGCAGTCTGAGTTAGTCCAGTCTATCTTAGCCATTTCTAAACTGGAGATGAAGACTGAAACCGAACAGGAAGTCTTTTCACTCAAGCAGGTCTTGGAGGAAAATCTGAGCACCTATCGAGTTTTAGCAGATGTCAGACACTACCATTTTCAGGTCGAGCTGGCAGAAGCGAAGGTCAAGGGGAACCGCACCTATCTGCTCAAGGCTATCAAAAATTTGCTGGACAATGCCTTTCATTATACAGTAGAAGGTGGACAGATTCTACTTAGGCTGGAAGAGCGTAAGCTAGTCATCGAAAATGAAGCAGAACGAGTCTTAAACAAAGACCAAATTCAGCAGATTTTTCAGCCTTTCTACCGGCCAGACTACAGTCGCAATCGCAAGGATGGCGGAACAGGTCTGGGACTCTTTATCGTTCAGCAGATTTTGGACAAGCATGGTCTGCGTTACCAGTTTGAAGCCGTTGATGGGCTGAAGATGCGCTTTAGCATTTATCTGCCAACTGTCGAGAAATAACCTTGCATTCTAGCTGGCCTTGCAGGAACCGAAGAGAGAAGTCAGAAGCTGTATTTTGCGAAAAATACAAGTCTTCTGTCTCCTCTCTTTTTTGCTTTTCCCTATAGCTGAGCAGAGAATTTTTCTCTGAAAAATGTTACAATGAAATGACGAGTTAAAGGAGGAGAATATGGAGCACAAAGAGAAAGATTTTAGCCTATCCTGGTTTTTTAAATGGTTTTTAGATAACAAGGCCATTACAGTATTTTTAGTGACCCTTTTGATGGGACTGAATATTTTTATACTTAGTAAAATCAGTTTTATTTTTAGTCCAGTCATTGAATTTTTGGGAGTAATCATGCTGCCGGTTATTTTAGCCGGTCTGCTTTATTATCTGTTAAATCCCATCGTCGACTGGATGGAAAAGCACAAGATTAATCGACTGGTTGCTATTACCATTGTCTTTGTTTTAATTGCTTTTTTGATTATCTGGGGCTTGGCTGTTGCTATTCCTAGCTTGCAGCATCAGGTCATGGCCTTTGTCAGAAATGTTCCTGCTTATCTGAAGCAGGCTGACAAGTTCATCGACGATGTCGTGACTAAGTATATTTCGGCAGATTTCAAGCCGCAGATTGAGGAATACACTAGCAATCTGTCTAGCCAGATTACCGATTGGGCCAGCAATTTTTCATCGCGGGCAGTCAATTGGGCGGGGAACTTAATCAGTACAACTTCGCAGATCATCGTGGCAATTATCATCATGCCTTTTATCCTTTTTTACCTGTTGAGAGACGGGAAAAACCTGAAAGGCTATGTGACCCAGTTTCTGCCAACTAAATTCCGCGCTTCCTTTGGTCAAGTGATGACGGATATCAACAGCCAGCTGGCCAACTATGTGCGCGGTCAGGTGACGGTCGCTATCATTGTAGCTCTGATGTTTATTGTTTTCTTCAAGATTATTGGTCTGCGCTATGGTGTCACTCTTGGCGTAATTGCCGGTGTTCTCAATCTGGTACCTTATCTGGGTAGCTTTTTGGCTATGCTTCCGGCTCTGGCCATCGGTTTGATTGCTGGCGGTCCAGTGATGCTGGCTAAAGTCATTGTCGTTTTCATCGTTGAGCAGACAATCGAGGGGCGTTTTGTTTCTCCTTTGGTCTTGGGCAGTCAGCTCAGCATTCATCCAATTACGATTTTATTCGTATTATTGACTTCTGGTACCATGTTTGGCATTTGGGGCGTTTTTCTGGGAATTCCTGCCTATGCTTCGGCCAAGGTAGCTATTGCAGCCATCTTTAAGTGGTATCAGAAAGTAAGTGGCCTCTATGAAGCCGATTTTGAACAAGAAGGAGAAATCAGTGAGCAAGAGTGAGCAAATGTTGGCAGCTTTACAGGAGCAGGACCTATCTCTAGCTGATCGCTATTTCGAGCAAGCCCTGACTACAGACAGCGAAGAAGAATTATTGGATTTGGCCGATTACTTAGAGAGTATCGGCTTTTTCCCTCAGGCCAAGCGTATTTTTGAAAAATTGGCCCCTGACTATCCAGCTTCTTATATCAGTCTGGCGGCTATTGCCAGCGATGATGGGGACTTGGAGCAGGCCTTTACCTATCTGGAGGAGATTCAGCCAGGCAGTGACTGGTATGTCGCTGCTCTCTTGGCTAAGGCTGACCTCTATCAACTAGAAGGGCTGCCTGATGTAGCTCGAGAAAAACTGGCTCAGGCAGCAGAGCTGACTGATGAGCCTTTGGTAACCTTTGGCCTGGCTGAGATAGATTTGGAGCTGGGGGATTTTTCTCAGGCGATTAAGGAATACGCCCAGCTAGACAATCGCTCAATCTTTGAGCAGACAGGCGTCTCAACCTATCAGCGGATTGGGGTCTGCTATGCCAGTCTTGGAAAATTTGCAGCGGCCATTGAGTTTTTGGAGAAAGCTGTTGAGCTGGAGTATGACGATGCAGCGGTTTATGAGCTGGCAACTATATTAGCGGATCAGGAAGAATACCAGAAGGCCAATCTTTATTTCAAGCAGCTGGATACTCTGTCGCCGGATTTTGAAGGCTACGAATATGGCTATGCCCTGTCTCTTCATGCGGAGCATCGGACGGCTGAAGCTCTGACTCTTGCCCAGCAGGGCTTGGCTAAGAATCCTTTTGAGACTCGGCTCTTGCTTTTAGCCTCGCGGCTTTCTTATGAACTTCATGATGAGAAAGCGGCTGAACATTATCTCTTGCAGGCTCAGGAAGATGCGGATGATATGGAAGAGATTGTCTTGCGGCTGACCACTCTTTACTTGGAACAGGAGCGCTATGAGGATATTTTAGAATTTGCAGAGCAAGAAGTCGATAATGCCTTGACCCGCTGGAATCTGGCGCGTGCTTATCAGGCTTTGGAAAATCTGGAAAAAGCAGAGGAACTCTATAATCAACTGGCTCATGAACTGCAAGATAATCCAGAGTTTCTGGAACAGTATGTCTATCTTTTGCGAGAACTAGGCAGATTCGAAGAAGCTAAAAGGGCTGCGGATTCTTACTTGAAATTGGTACCTGATGATGCTAGTATGCAGGAACTTTATGAAAGTTTATAAGAGCTGAAGAGGCACTCGCTCAGCCCTTTCCCGAGATTTATGGTATAATGATTGGCGTAGAAATTCAGTAAGCACATGTAATAAGGATGAAAAAAGCTTAGCTGGATGGGCAATAATATTTTTAGGAAGAGAAAGATTAAGGAAAAAGAATGGCAGAACCAATCAAATTATTTCAATATAATACTTTGGGAGCTTTGATGGCTGGTCTTTACGACGGCAGTATGACTGTTGGGGAGCTGCTGCAGTATGGAGATTTGGGCTTGGGAACGCTGGACTCTATTGATGGTGAGCTCATTATTCTCGATGGTAAGGCTTATCAGGCAAAGGGCTCTGGAGAAGTGCCAGAAGTCGTTGAGGTGTCACCGGATATGACAGTGCCTTACGCGGCTGTTGTTCCCCATCAGGCCGAGGTCATTTTCCGTCAGCGCTTTGAGATGGATGACAAGGAGCTGGAAAAGCGGATTGAGTCTTACTATGATGGAGAAAATCTTTTCCGCTCTATCAAGATTCACGGTGATTTCGCCCGCATGCATGTTCGGATGATTCCCAAGTCTACGACGGAGCGTAAGTTTGCAGAAGTAGCGGTCAATCAGCCTGAGTACTGTAAGGAAAATATCACAGGCACCATCGTTGGTATCTGGACGCCAGAGATTTTCCACGGAGTCAGTCTGGCAGGTTATCATCTGCATTTTGTATCGGATGATCTGACTTTTGGCGGACATGTTATGGATTTTGTTATCAAAGAAGGTGTCGTCGAGTTGGGCGCTGTAGACCAGCTGGATCAGCGTTTCCCAGTACAAGATCGCAAGTATCTCTTTGCTAAGTTTAATATGGATGAGATGAAAGAAGATATGGAAAAGTCGGAATAAATAGCAGGGGCTAGCATTGTTTGCTGCCTCTTTTTTTGATATAATTGGAAAAAGAATAGAGGAGAAGTGAAGCTATGATTTATTTGGTAAACGCCAGCCCAAATAGGAATGGTAATAGTTTTAAGTTGGGGCACTTTTTTCTGCGGGATAGAGATTATGAGGCCCTTCAATTAGTGGACTACCACATTGAGCAATATGGCCAGTCAGCAGAAAACGACCAGTTCTTTCAAGTCTATGAGCAGCTGAGTCAGGCTGATGTACTGGTCTTTACCAGTCCTATTTATTGGTGGTCTTTTTCGGGTCTGCTAAAAACCCTGTTGGACCGATTGGCTGATGTGCATGAGCCGCAGGAAGCACTCAAGGGCAAAAAGGTGTTTTTCCTCCTGCAAGGTTCTCAGCCCAGCAAAGAAATTGAAATGCTGGACTACGTGATGAGCCGCTTTTGCCAGAACTGCGGACTCGAATATGAGGGGCTGGCAGTGACCAATCATAAGCTAAAAGAAATTGATGGTTGGGAATTAGCAGTCCTGCAGGAAAAATTAGATAAGGTTTTATCAGAAGGTTAAAAGTGAGAAGATTCGTTTGCGAGTCTTCTTTTTTTACTATAAAAATGGAGTCTTTTTTTTATGTGTCTATTTTTGGACACTATGCCCCTCAACTACAGTCATATCCATGGCTAACTAAATATAAATGTTGTATAATACCAATTGCTATTAAATATTAATATAGGAGATTCTATGGGAAAAGAATTATTTAACCCCCATTTAAACAAGTTTTCGATTCGAAAATTAAATGTCGGAGTTTGCTCGGTATTATTATCTACCGTTTTCCTTTTAGGTACTGCGGCTACGGTCAATGCAGATGAAACTGCCAGCGGATCTGTAGATGATAATATCTCACTGCCAGAAAAACCGACGGACTCTGCTATGAGTCAGCCAGTTAGTCAGCCTGCTCTTGAGAATACAGCAACATCTGCTGTTTCTGAAACAGCTAACTCAGAAGCAAGTGCTGATCAAAATCAGCTGGTAAGTCCAGATGCTGCCCCAGAGCAAGCGACACCTGAAAAGGCACAAGAAGCTAATCAAACAGCTGAGACCTCTAATGAAGCCAGACCAGCTGAAGCTAGTCGGACGCGCTCTTATTCAGTGCAATATACGCCAAAACCAAGTTCTGCGGCTATGCCAAGGTCTGATCGTAATGGCCAGCCAATGGAGGCAGGAACATCATTCCGTACAGCCAGTCCTGCTGGTCAAGCTAGCTCTGCTATACAAGATGCAACACCTAATCCTACAGTTTCTAAACCAACACTGGAAGAATCAGTGAGGAAACGCTCTGATGAGTTGATGAAGCAGGTGAACTGGCTAGATTTTGGTGATACTAAATCACTGAGAAATCTAGATAAAGACGGCTCCTTTAAAGTTGGAACAGTATATGAAAAGGAAATTTCGCCGGGCTATGTGGTCAAACTGACCGTAACGGAATTGAAACCTTTCTATGCGACAGAGATCTATCGTGATCGAGTAAAGGGAACTGAGTACGAAAACAGCTATGATCCCAATGCAAAAAATACTTGGCTTCAATATAACAATAGTAATAATTATGCTTATCAGTATTGGTATGGTGATGATTACCGTCCTAAAATTACTGGTGCTGCTCAGAATCAATATTCAGCTATTAAGTCAGAAGGAATTGATACTAAAGGGCGTAAGACCCAACTGCAGGTTCCTAAAGATGAAGCCAACTATGGTGTGAAGTTCAAAGTTGAAGCTAGATATCGTGGGAAGCCAGTTAAAGCAACCGTTGTCATGGCTGATGGAGAAGAGGCAAACCCTGGTGAGTATGCTATCTTTACAACCAATGGTAAGGGTTGG
The DNA here is from genome assembly GCF_032387735.1 of Streptococcus sp. DTU_2020_1000888_1_SI_GRL_NUU_041A. Taxonomy (NCBI): domain Bacteria; kingdom Bacillati; phylum Bacillota; class Bacilli; order Lactobacillales; family Streptococcaceae; genus Streptococcus; species Streptococcus sp. DTU_2020_1000888_1_SI_GRL_NUU_041A. Next base: position 948,436 of record NZ_CP135591.1, read on the forward strand.
GAACATTTGGCCGAGTGGAAGCGTACAGTTACAGACGCAAATGGTGTGACTACTGAGATTACAGAAACCTACAAGCCAATGAAGCCTACTACAGAAGGCCAATTTATTGGAAATGACGGTACTGGGGTTCATTGGCAGGCCTATGTCAGTCCGGACCAAAAGACTGGCGGACTGGGAAGTCAAGTATTTGGACCGAACGTTTCTAGAAACAATACAATTCCGCTTGTCATGACACGTGGTGCATCAGAGGTTGGTATTTACATAGCTTCTTCTGGTCAGCAAGCTGCGATGATTGGTTTTATGGCAATCGATGAAGGTGATGCACCGGATTCTTATGGAAAAGCTATCCATGCTATTTCAAGATACAATGCAGAAACTGGCGGTCAAAATCCACAGCCATTCTTGGGCCGTGTTGCGGCTGATATTGATACCACATCTGGAAACAACTGGAAGCATGACGATCAGAATGATTTAGCCGATGAAGGTATTAATCAGCTCTTGTCTGATGATTTAGTCGGGAAAACCAATGGTCTCTTTCCAGTCAACCGTCTGCGTGACGGAGATTATTCTCTCCGCATCCATGCTTCGGCTAACGGATATGAAAAAGCCTATGTTCGTGCCTGGATTGACTTCAATAATAATGGTGTCTTTGACGAAGACGAAGCCAGTGAATTTCCCGAAGTAACAACTGCGGGAGATTATACTGTCAACTTTAAGAAGAATCCAGCCATGACCAATCCTGAACTTAGCAAGCTGGGAATGCGGGTTCGTATTGCCTTGAACAAGGGAGATATTGAAAAACCTACCGGAACTTCATTTAGTGGTGAGGTGGAAGACCTAGAAGTTGAACTGACCTATCCACCAAAAGGCGAGAAGAAGGAAAGTACTGGAATCCGTGATCAGAGACAGACAGCCACTCTTCATTTCACTCCGCAGGGGATTGCTCAAAATACTGAAAATAAGAGAGTAGCGATTGATACTACTAAAGCTCCGATTGTATTGGATGCGAGAGGAAATGCCCTGACTGCTGATGCAGCAGGCTGGTATAACACTGCTGAAGGCCGTTATAAAGTAACTGCAAACGTTGCTGATGTAGATGTGGTATATGAGCCTAAGGCGGGCTTTATCGGCACAGCCCAGGGAATTAACATCCGTCGTTTTGATACTAACGGCGCAAGTACAGATTGGATTGCCAAGAATCAGGCTGAAGCAGTCATCAATGACCAGCTCAACACCATGGATGGACGCTATGTACCAACTGTGCTCAATGTTCCTAAGTATGAAACAAAAGATGCTCAAGGACTAACGCAAGAAAAGACGCCTGTCTTTAATGATGGTGATGCTGGCAAAACTCCGGCAAATCCGACTGCAGCAAATCCAGTAAAATTTGTGAAAGCGGATGGAACGACTACAGATGATACTAGAGTTCCAGCTTTATCAAATGGTCGGGAAGTCGGTCGTTTTGAAGTCCAACCTGCAACAGGTAAGATTACTTTCAAACCAAACAAAAACTTTGTTGGGACTGTAGACCCTATTTCCGTTCAGCTGACTGATGGCAAAGGTATTCCGCACCAAGCTGTTTATCAGCCAAAGGTGACTCCTGTTAGACCATCTGCTCAAGGTGCCAGCAGCGAGGGCATTCAAGGTGCAGTTCAGACAGGGCAATTGACCTTCAATCCAGGCAATAATCGTGTGCCTATTGATAGCAAGAAGTTTCCAACATTTGATAATGGCAGCCAGACTAAAACAGTTGCTGGTGTTGGTACCTATCAGGTGGATAATCAAGGCTTAGTTACCTTCACTCCACTACCGACTTATACTGGACGGCCAGCGGCAGAGATTATCAAGCGAGTAGATGTCAATGGAACAGAAGTAACAGCTACCTATCAGGCTGATGTGAAAGCAGCAGCACCAAGTGCAACGAATGCTGAAACAAGTGGTGTACAAGGTCAAGTTCAGCGAGGAAAAGTCAGCTTCACAGAAGGTTCTGCGCAAGTCAACGGTCAAAAACAAACGGTGGCCTTTCCAGCTGGCTCAACTCCGCTCTTCGACAATGGTTCGACTGTTAAAGAAGTGCCTACTGTTGGTAAGTTTGAAGTGGATGAGGATGGAAATGTAACCTTTACTCCAGAGAAACAATTTAAAGGCCTTACGCCAGACATCAGGATTACTCGTACAGATAGGAATGGTAGCACAGCTACAGCTATCTACAAGGCGACAGTCACTGCTGTTACTCCAACAGGGACAAACATCACCAGCACTGGTAAACAAGGCCGTCCACAGACAGGTAAGCCAACCTTTTTCAGTGGCAACCCAGATGTACCACTGGATAATGATACTCCAGCGACTTTCGACGATGGAAGTAAGCGCAAGGTGGTTCCAAATGTCGGAATCTTTGAAGTGGCACCAGATGGATCTGTCACTTTCACACCAGACAAGCAATTTGTTGGCACACCAGATCCAGTTGTTGTTAAGCGAGTGGACAAAAATGGCACTCCTGTGACAGCTAAATATACGCCTACTGTTGAGAAAGTAACCCCAAGAGCAATAGGCGCTCAGACGAAAGGCCCTCAAGGCCAAGTTCAGAAAGGCAAGGTTACTTTTGAAGCAGGAAGTCCGCAAGTAGGCTTCCCAACCGACAGCACACCAGTCTTTGATACCGGCACGAATGTCAAAGAAATTGCCAAAGTCGGTAAGTTCGAAGTAGATGCGGAAGGCAATGTCACCTTCACGCCAATCAATACATTTGTCGGCAAAACTCCAGAAGTCGAACTCAGCCGTACAGATGTCAACGGTACAGTAGCTAAGGCCAAATATCGAGCGACTGTGACCGCTGTGACTCCGACAGGAACTGGAGATCAGACAGAAGGTCCGCAAGGCCAAGTTCAAAAGGGCCGTGTAACTTTTAAAGCTGGCGATCCAAAAGTAGGCTTCCCAGCCAACAGCACCCCAGTCTTTGACACAGGTACGAATGTCAAAGAAATTGCCAAAGTCGGTAGGTTTGAAGTAGATGCGGAGGGGAATGTCACCTTCACGCCAGACAAACAGTTCAAGGGTGAAACACCAGAAATTAGCATTTCTCGCAAAGATGAAAATGGTATTGCCGCGAAAGTAACTTATATCGCGACGGTCACATCAGTAACTCCAATGGGCACTAATGTAACTAGCACCGGTCCTCAGGGGATCCCGCAAACTGGTACCCCAACTTTCCAAGGTGGTGATCCACTGGTTCCGATTGATGAAGCAGTAGAGCCAACTTTCGAAGATGGCAGCAAGAAGAAGGATATTCCAGGTCAGGGAACTTACACCATCACTCTAGAGGGTGCAGTGACCTTCATGCCAGAGAAGCAGTTTGTAGGCAAGCCAGATTCAATTACCGTAAAACGTGTCGATAAGAATGGTACACCAGTCACTGCGACTTACAGTCCAGAGTTTACTAAGGTGACTCCAACTGGTACTGGTGATAAGACAGAAGGCTTGCAAGGTCAGATTCAAGAAGGTCATGTCACCTTCACGCCTGGTCATGCCTCTGTACCATTCCCAGCTGAAACAACTCCACTCTTTGACAATGGTTTGACTGTTAAAGAGATTCCAACCGTTGGTAAATTTGAAGTGGATGCCAATGGCAAGGTGACTTTCACGCCAGACAAGCAGTTTAAGGGAACCACTCCTGAGCTGACATTGGTTCGAGCTGATGTTAATGGCACTCCTGTCACCGTCAAATACCAAGCTGTAGTGAAAGAAGTGGTTCCAACGGGAACAAATATCACCAGCACTGGTGAGCAAGGCCGTCCACAAACAGGCAAGCCAAACTTCGTGAGCGGCACTCCGGGAGTTCCACTGGATAATGATACTCCGGCTACTTTCGACGACGGAAGCAAGCGCAAGGTTGTTCCAAATGTCGGTATCTTTGAAGTGGCACCAGACGGTTCTGTTACCTTTACCCCAGATAAGCAATATGTTGGAACACCAGACCCAGTCGTTGTTAAGCGAGTGGACAAGAATGGTACTCCGGTGACAGCCAAGTACACTCCAACAGTTGAAAAAGTGACTCCAAGAGCAACAGGTGCTCAGACAAAAGGGCCACAAGGTCAAGTTCAAAAAGGCAAGGTTACTTTTGAAGCAGGAAGTCCGCAAGTAGGCTTCCCAACCGACAGCACACCGGTATTTGATACTGGCACGAACGTCAAAGAAATTTCCAAGGTCGGTAAGTTCGAGGTTGATGCGGATGGTAATGTTACCTTCACACCAGTCAAATCGTTTGTTGGTAAGACACCAGAAGTTGAACTTAGCCGTACAGATGTCAATGGTACAGCAGCAAAAGCCAACTACCAAGCAACTGTGACAGCTGTTACTCCGACAGGTACTGGTGATAAGACAGAAGGATTACAAGGTCAGGTTCAAAAAGGTCATGTCGCCTTCACGCCAGGCCATGAATTAGTTCCATTCCCAGCAGGCTCGACTCCGCTATTTGGTAACGGAAAAAATATTAAAGAAGTACCAAATATCGGTAAGTTTGAAGTAGATGCTGATGGCACTGTGACCTTCACTCCAGACAAACAGTTTAAGGGTGAAACACCAGAATTAGGAATTATTCGTGTGGATGCCAACGGAACTCCAGTAACAGTTAAATACCAAGCGGTAGTGAAAGAAGTAACTCCAACAGCTACCACCGTTACGAGCACCGGTCCACAAGGTATCCCGCAAACAGGAACTCCAATCTTCAAAGCTGCGGACCCACTAGTTCCGATTGATGAAACAGTTGAGCCAACCTTTGCAGATGGAAGTAAGGAGAAGACCATTCCAGGTCAGGGAACTTACACCATCACTCCAGATGACGTAGTGACTTTCACGCCAGAGAAGCAGTTTGTAGGCACACCGGACCCAATCACAGTGAAGCGAGTGGACAAGAACGGCACTCCAGTGACGGCAACTTACAGTCCAGAGTTCACTAAAGTAACTCCAACAGGAACCGACGCGACTAGCACCGGTCCACAAGGCCGTCCACAAACTGGTACCCCAACCTTTGAGGGTGGAGATCCACTGGTTCCAATCGATGACACAGTAGAGCCAACCTTTGCAGATGGCAGCAAGGAAAAGAATATTCCAGGTCAAGGAACTTATACCATCACTCCGGATGGCGCAGTGACTTTCACGCCAGACAAGCAATTTGTAGGTAAACCAGATCCAGTCACCGTTAAGCGGATGGATAAGAATGGTACACCAGTGACAGCGACCTACAGTCCAGAGTTTACCAAGGTAACTCCAACAGGCACCGGTACTAAGACAGAAGGCTTGCAAGGTCAGGTTCAAGAAGGTCATGTTAGCTTCACTCCAGGCCATGATTCAGTTCCATTCCCGGCAGGTTCAACTCCATTATTCGATAATGGTACCGCAGTTAAAGAAGTGCCAAATGTTGGTAAGTTCGAAGTGGATGCGGATGGTAAGGTGACTTTCACTCCAGACAAGCCATTCAAGGGTGAAACGCCAGAACTTGAATTGACTCGTGTAGATGCCAACGGCACCCCTGTTACAGTTAAGTACCAAGCGGTAGTGAGAGAGGTAACTCCAACAGCTACTACGTCAACTAGCACTGGTCCACAAGGCCGACCACAAACGGGTAAACCAAACTTTGTCGGTGGCGACCCGAATGTACCACTGGATAATGATACTCCAGCGACTTTCGATGATGGAAGCAAACGCAAGGAAGTTCCAAATGTCGGTACCTTTGAAGTAGCACCAGATGGATCTGTCACTTTCACACCTGACAAGCAATTTGTTGGGACACCAGACCCAGTTGTTGTTAAGCGAGTAGATAAGAATGGTACACCAGTGACGGCTAAGTACACACCAACTGTTGAGAAAGTGACTCCGACGGCGAAAGGTGATCAGACAGAGGGGCTTCAAGGCCAAGTTCAAAAAGGAAAAGTTACTTTTGAACCAGGAAGTCCTCAAGTTGGTTTCCCAGAGAACAGCAGCCCAGTCTTTGACACTGGCACGAATGTGAAAGAAATTGCCAAAGTCGGTAAGTTGGAGGTTGATATGGAGGGTAATGTTACCTTTACTCCAGTCAAAACCTTTGTAGGCAAAACTCCAGAAATCGAACTCAGCCGTGCCGATGTCAATGGTACAGTGGCTAAGGCTAACTACCAAGCGACTGTGACTGCTGTTATTCCGACCGGTACAGGTGCCAAGACAGAAGGACTGCAAGGCCAAGTTCAAGAAGGTAAAGTAAGCTTCACCCCAGGTCATGACTCTGTTCCATTCCCAGCTGATTCAACTCCACTATTTGACAATGGTAAAACTGTGAAGGAAATGCCAAATGTTGGTAAGTTTGAAGTGGACGCAGATGGTAAGGTAACTTTCACTCCAGACAAACAATTCAAGGGTGAAACACCTGAACTCGAATTGACTCGTGTGGATGCCAATGGAACATCAGTAACCGTCAAGTACCAAGCGGTAGTGAAAGAGGTAACTCCAATAGGTACCACCTCAACTAGCACTGGCCCACAAGGCCGTCCACAAACTGGTAAACCAAACTTTGTTGGTGGCGACCCGAATGTACCACTGGATAATGATACTCCAGCGACTTTCGATGATGGAAGCAAACGCAAGGAAGTTCCAAATGTCGGAATCTTCGAAGTAACACCAGATGGATCTGTCACTTTCACACCGGACAAGCAATTTGTTGGAACACCAGACCCAGTTGTTGTTAAGCGAGTAGATAAGAATGGTACCCCAGTGACGGCTAAGTACACGCCTACTGTTGAGAAAGTGACCCCAATAGGAACTACCGCAACTAGCACTGGCCCACAAGGCCTTCCTCAAACTGGCACCCCAACCTTTGCAGGTGGTGATCCATTGGTTCCGATTGACGAAACAGTTGAGCCAAGCTTCGACGATGGTAGCAAGGAAAAGACCATTCCAGGTCAGGGAACTTACACCATTACTCCAGATGGCTCAGTGACCTTTACTCCAGACAAGCAGTTTGTAGGCACACCGGACCCAATCACTGTGAAACGAGTAGATAAAAATGGTACACCAGTGACTGCGACCTACAGTCCAGAGTTCACCAAGGTAACTCCAACAGGTACCGGCACTAAAACAGAAGGCTTGCAAGGCCAAGTTCAAGAAGGCAAAGTTACCTTCACTCCAGGCCATGATTCTGTTCCATTCCCAGCAGGTTCGACTCCGTTATTTGACAATGGTTCCACAGTTAAAGAAGTACCAAATATTGGAAAGTTTGAAGTGGACGCAGACGGCAAGGTTACTTTCACTCCAGACAAACAATTCAAGGGTGAAACGCCAGAACTTGAATTGACTCGCACTGATGTCAATGGTACCTCTGTTACAGTTAAGTACCAAGCGGTAGTCAAAGAGGTAACTCCAACAGGCACCACCGCAACGAGCACTGGCCCACAAGGTCTTCCGCAAACCGGCACTCCAACTTTCAAAGGTGCAGACCCACTAGTTCCGATCGATGAGACAGTTGAGCCAACCTTTGCAGATGGAAGCAAGAAGAAGACCATTCCAGGTCAAGGAACGTATACCATCACTCCGGATGGAGCAGTGACCTTCACCCCAGACAAACAATTTGTAGGCACACCGGACCCAATCACTGTGAAACGAGTAGATAAAAATGGTACACCAGTGACTGCGACCTACAGTCCAGAGTTCACCAAGGTAACTCCGACAGGTACTGGTACCAAGACAGAAGGTCTGCAAGGTCAGGTTCAAAAAGGTCAAGTGACTTTTACGCCAGGACATAAATTAGTTCCATTCCCAGCTGGTTCGACTCCACTCTTTGGTAACGGAAAGAATATTAAAGAAGTGCCAAATGTTGGTAAGTTCGAAGTAGATGCGGATAACAAGGTGACCTTCACCCCAATAAAACAATTCAAGGGTGAAACATCAGAACAGGGGTTAATTCGTTTAGACGCTAACGGAACTCCTGTTATTGTCAAATATCAAGCAATAGTGAAAGCAGTAGTCCCAACGGGTAAAGATGCTTCCTCTACAAATATCAAAGGCCATGTTCAAACTGGAAAACCTGTCTTCGAAGCAGGTGATCCATTGGTTCCAATTGATGAAACGATTGCGCCAACCTTTGAAGACGGCAGCAAGGAAAAGACTATTCCAGGTCAGGGAACATACACCATCGCACCAGACGGTACAGTCACCTTCACTCCAGAAGCTGATTTCCTTGGTAAGGGAACTGGTGTGACCCTTGTCCGTCGTGATAAGAATGGCAGCTCAGTGACAGCTCGTTATGTTCCTACCGTAGTTGAACCATCAACTAGCAAGGATAGTGTATCTAGTGGTCGCAAGGGTCAAGCTCAAACGGGCACGCCAACCTTTGAAGGGGCGATTGACCAGGCAGTAGCACCTACCTTTGCGGATGGCAGCACAGAGATGGTTGTCCCAGGAGAAGGAACTTATCGGTTCAATATGCTGGGGGCAGTGACTTTCGTACCGGAAGCAGACTTTGTCGGAACTGCTCGCGGAGTCGTCGTGAAGCGTATCGATATTTATGGCAATGCCGTGACAGCTACCTATACCCCAACTGTTTTGGGAAGTACTGCCACAGAAGATACCGGCAGCACGGGTCTCAAAGGCCAGCCGCAGACTGGTAAACCAATCTTTGAAGGGGATATTGATCCAACTGTTCCGCCAACCTTTGAGGATGGCAGTACCAAAAAGGTTGTTCTAGGTCAAGGTACTTACACGATTGCGCCAGATGGCACAGTGACCTTTGTACCGGAAACGGGCTTTGTCGGTCAAGCTGACGGCGTGACAGTGATTCGCAAAGACCGTAATGGTCAGACGATTTCAGCGGTTTACATTCCGACTGTGACAGAAAATCCTGTTCAGCCAGAGCGGACGATTACACCTGCACCGCCATCACTTTCTAAGAGTGCGGGTGCAAAATCCCTTCCTAAGACTGGTACAGAAGAAACCTCATACTTGGCAGCAAGCTTACTTGCGGGAGTATCAGGTTTAGGACTGATTGGTTTAGAGAAGAGAAAGAAAAAGTCTGAAGACTAAAAATTAAGAATTTAGGTTTCAGATACTAAATTAAAAGAGGAAAGATTCGTTTATGGATCTTTCCTCTTTTTTTGTTAAAAATAGACTGTTTTCAACAAAGTGTCTAATTATAATGTTAGTTTCTTACAATTATAGTTATATATATGGATAACTAAAATAGAATAGTGTATAATAAAATCTGCAATTTAAATGATTATTTAGGAGATTATTATGGGAAAAGATTTATTTAATCCTCACCTGCGTAAGTTTTCGATTCGGAAACTAAACGTCGGTGTTTGTTCTGTGCTCTTGTCAACCTTGCTTCTTTTGGGAGCGGCAACGCAGGTTAGTGCTGATGAGACTGTTTCTTCTGGGACTCAAAACGAGGTTTCTCAAGCAGGCATAGCTGATTCCTCAGTAAATACTGCAGAGCCGCTAAATTCACCAGCTGAGGAAAGCAGGCCTGCCACTATTTCAGATCAGGCAGAAGATGCGTCTGCTGTAACGACTGCAAGGCCTGATTCAGATGGCAAGTCAACAAGTGAGCAGCCGGCGACAGAAACTACCTCTGCACCAGCTGTTGTTCCTGCAGAGGTTAAGACTGAAGATAATGCCCAACCAGCTCCTGCTCAACCGGCAGGAACTACAGAGACTGCTCAGCCTAGTCGCTCTCGTCGCGTAAGACGGGATGCGGCACCTACTGGTCTGCGAGATGGTGACCCTAACAACACCATTGAGAAGCCTACTTTGGCTGATTCTGAAAAAAAGAACCCGACAGACTTGATGAAGCAGATTAACTGGCTGGATCTTGGCGATAAAACTGCCATTAGTAACTTAGATACGGATGATTCCTTTAAAGTTGGTACTGTCTATGAGAAAGAAATTTCTCCAGGCTATCGTATCAAACTGACAGTGACGGAATTAAAACCTTTCCACTCAACAGAGATTTATCGTGACCGCGTCAAGGGTACTGCGTATGAAAACAGCTATGATCCGAATGCGAAAAACACTTGGTTCAGATATGTAAACGAAGACTATAGGAAGCAAGAAGCCGAGGGAGATTCAGCTAGACCAAAAATTATAGGAGCGGAACAGAATCAATGGACAGCCGTCCGAGACCAAGGGATTAACACCAATGGTCGAAAGACTCAATTACAAGTTCCTAAAAATGGTGCTAGCTACGGTATAAAATTTAAGGTAGAAGCGACTTACCTTGGAAAACCTGTAAAAGCGACGGTTATCATGTCAGATGGAGAAGAAGCCAACCCAGGGGAGTATGCTATCTTCACGACCAACGGCCAAGGATGGGAACACTTGGCAGAATGGAAACGTGTCTTGCCAGATGGGTCTGTAATTACCGACACTTATGCACCGATGAACCCTAATAGATATGGTCAATACATAGGGGATAATGCGACTATACCTGTAATCGACTGGACTGCTTTTACTAATCCAGATCAAAAAACAGGAGGCTTGGGCTCTCAGGTCTTTGGTCCTAATACTTCTAAAGACCGCACAGTTCCGCTTGTGATGACACGTGGCGCTTCAGAAGTTGGGATTTATATTGCTTCTTCTGGTCAGCAAGCTGCTATGATTGGTTTTATGGTAGTTGATGAAGGGGATGCACCGGCTTCTTATGGAAATGCTGTTCATGCTATTTCTGGTTATGATGCCAATACAGGTGCAAGAACTCCTCAGCCATTCTTGGGTCGAGTCGAAGCTGATATTGATACTACTTCAGGTAATGACTGGATGCATGATGACAATACTGATCACGCAGACGAAGGGGTTAATCAGCTCTTGCCTTCAGATTTGACTGGTAAGACAAATAACCTCTTCCGAGTTAATCGTCTTCAAAATGGTGACTACTCAGTTCGTCTCCAAGCCTCAGCCAATGGCAATAGCAAGGCCTATGTCCGTGCTTGGATTGATTTCAATCAAAACGGTGTTTTTGATGAAAATGAGGCCAGCGAATTTACTGAAGTAACAACGGCTGGTGACTATACTGTTAATTTCAAGAATAATCCAGCGATGACCAATCCTGAAGTTAGCAAGTTGGGAATGCGGGTCCGTATTGCCCTGAATAAGGGAGATATTGAAAAACCTACTGGAACAGCCTTTAGTGGGGAAGTTGAAGACTTAGAAGTCATCTTGACCTATCCGCCAAAAGGTGAAAAGAAGGAAAGTTCAGGAATAATCGGCCAGCCTCAGAAAGCTACTCTTCAGTTTACACCTCAAGGTATTGATCAAAATGATGAAAGCAAGAAAGCGGCTATTGATACAACTGTAGCACCTGTTGTTTTGGACAATGCAGGTCATACATTAACAGCAGATGGCGATGGTTGGTACAATACTGCTGAGGGACGATATAAAGTAACAGCCAAGGGAGCAAATGTGGATGTGATATTTGAACCTAGCACTGGCTATATCGGTACTACTCAAGGAATTAATATCCGCCGTGTTGATACTAATGGCGCAAGTACAGATTGGATTGCGAAGAATAATGGAGAACCTGTTATCAACGATAAGTTGAATAACATGGATGCCCGCTATATTCCGACTGTTTTGAATTTCACGGAACATCGTTCGACGGATGCTCAAGGTTTGCCTCAAGTGCAAGATATTGTCTTTAATGATGGAAATCCTGCTAAGACACCTGCTCAACCATCTGCAACGAATCCTGTCTCTTTCTTGGATGCTGATGGCAATCGTATTGCTGGAACAAGTGCTAAGGCAACCTCGAAAGGCCAAGAAGTGGGAACCTTTGAATTAGATCCAGCTACTGGTCGTGTGACTTTCACTCCAAATAAATCATTTGTGGGGACGGTTGACCCTGTTAACCTACAATTGCATGATACCGATGGAACAGAGCACCGTGCAACCTATCAACCAACAGTAACACGTGTTGTTCCGACAGCACAAGGAGCAAACTCTGAGGGTATTCAAGGTGCTGAGCAATCTGGTAATTTGATTTTTACGCCAGGTGATAATCGTGTGCCAATTAATGAGGCAGTTGCTCCAACTTTTGATAACGGTCAAACAACTAAGGTTGTTCCGAATGTTGGAACTTATATGGTTGATAACGCAGGTCGTGTAACCTTCCAACCAGTTCCTAGCTACACTGGCCGTCCAAGTACCGAATCTGTTAAACGTGTTGATATGAACGGGACAGAAGTAACCGCTGCTTATCAAGCTGAAGTTAAGGCCGCAACTCCAACAGGTCAAGATACACAGACTGTTGGGCTTCAAGGACAACTTCAAACTAGCCAGCTTAACTTTACTCCAGGTCAAGCAACTGTTAATAACCAAACACAAACAGTCCCATTAAACCCAGCAGGACCACAATTCGTTGTGGATGGGCAGGTTCAACAGGGTAATACCTTGGCAGTTAGCGACGCAAGTGGCAAGCTACAAGGAACTTACACTGTTCAAGCTAATGGAGATATTAGCTTCCAACCTGCTCCTGATTTCTACGGAACGCCTACTCCTGCACATCTTCGTGTAAGGGATAAGAACGGTTCTACTGCAGATGCAGTTTATTGGCCAAACGTTACGCAAGTAACTCCAACTAGCACTGATGCGACTAGCACTGGTCCTCAAGGTGTGCCACAAACTGGCACCCCAAGCTTCCAAGGTGGTGATTCACTAGTTCCAATTGATATGGATTCTCCAATGACCTTCAAAGACGGTCAGTCTAAGAAGAGTGTTCCAGGAGTAGGGGTATACACTATTAACTCAGATGGTTCCATCACCTTTACACCTGAGAAACAGTATGTGGGCACACCAACACCGGTTACAGTAAAACGTGTTGATAAAAATGGCACGGAAGTGACTGCAACTTACACGCCAACTGTGACTAAGGTAACGCCGGTAGGTACTAATGCGACTGGCACTGGCCCTCAAGGTCTTCCACAAACGGGCACTCCAACCTTTGCGGGCGGTGACCCACTAGTTCCGATTGATGAAACAGTTGAACCGACCTTTGAAGATGGAAGTAAAGAGAAGAACATTCCAGGCCAAGGCACTTACACCATCACTCCAGATGGGGCAGTGACCTTCACCCCAGAGAAGCAGTTTGTAGGCAAGCCGTATTCAGTTACTGTGAAACGTATCGATAAGAATGGCACACCAGTGACTGCGACTTACAGTCCAGAGTTTACTAAGGTAACGCCAACTGGCACTAACGCAACTAGCACTGGTCCTCAGGGCGTTTCACAAACCGGTACCCCAACCTTCACAGGTGGTAATCCACTTGTTCCGATTGATGAAACAGTTGAACCGACCTTTGAAGATGGAAGTAAAGAGAAGAACATTCCAGGCCAAGGAACTTACACGATTGCTCCAGATGGGGCAGTGACCTTCACCCCAGAGAAGCAGTTTGTAGGGAAGCCAGATCCAGTTACTGTGAAACGTGTGGATAAGAACGGCACACCAGTTACTGCGACTTACAGCCCAGAGTTTACCAAGGTAACTCCAACAGGTGCTAACGTTACTAGCACAGGTCCTCAAGGTCTTTCGCAAACCGGCACTCCAACTTTCCAAGGCGGTGATCCACTAGTTCCAATCGATGAAACCGTTACACCAAGCTTCGAAGATGACAGCAAGGAGAAGAAGATTCCAGGTCAGGGAACATACACTATTGCACCAGATGGTGCAGTGACCTTCACTCCAGACAAGCAATTTGTGGGTAAACCAGATCCAATTACTGTGAAACGTGTTGATAAGAACGGCACACCAGTTACTGCGACATACAGTCCAGAGTTTACTAAGGTTACGCCAACCAGCACCAATGCGACTAGCACCGGTCCACAAGGTGTCCCACAAACCGGCACACCGACCTTTGCAGGTGGTGATCCATTGGTTCCGATTGATGAAACAGTAGAGCCAAGCTTCGAAGATGGTGCCAAGGAAAAAGTAATTCCAGGTCAGGGAACTTACACTATTGCTCCAGATGGAGCAGTGACTTTCACACCAGAAAAGCAGTTTGTAGGTAAACCAGATTCAATCACTGTAAAACGTGTTGATAAAAACGGAACGGAAGTGACTGCTACCTATAGTCCAGAGTTTACGAAAGTGATTCCAACTGGTAAAAATGCTTCCTCTACAAATATCAAGGGACATGTTCAGACTGGGAAACCTGTCTTCAAAGCAGGTGATCCATTGGTTCCAATTGATGAAACTGTTGAGCCAAGCTTCGAAGATGGAAGTAAGGAAAAGACCATTCCGGGTCAGGGAAGCTATACCATCACACCAGACGGTACAGTCACCTTCATTCCAGAAGCAAATTTCCTTGGTCAGGGTACCGGTGTGACTCTTGTCCGTCGTGATAAGAACGGTACCTCAGTGACGGCTCGCTATATTCCGACCGTGGTTGAACCATCAACTAGCAAGGATAGTGTATCCAGCGGTCGCAAGGGCCAAGCTCAAACGGGCACGCCAACCTTTGAAGGGGCGATTGACCATGCAGTAGCACCGACCTTTGCGGACGGTAGCACAGAAATGGTTGTCCCAGGTGAGGGAACTTATCGGTTCAATATGCTGGGGGCAGTGACCTTTGTGCCGGAAGCCGACTTTGTCGGAACTGCTAGTGGCGTCGTCGTGAAACGTATCGATATTTATGGCAATGCCGTGACAGCTACCTATACCCCAACTGTCTTGGGAAGCACTGCCACAGAAGATACTGGCAGCACGGGTCTTAAAGGCAAACCTCAAACCGGCAAGCCTATCTTTGAAGGTGATGTGGATCCAACCGTTCCGCCAACTTTCGAGGATGGCAGTACTGAAAAGGTTGTTCCGGGTCAAGGTACTTACACGATTGCGCCAGATGGCACCGTGACCTTTGTACCGGAAGCTGGCTTTGTCGGTCAAGCTGACGGCGTGACAGTGATTCGCAAAGACCGCAATGGTCAGACGATTTCAGCAGTCTACATTCCGACTGTGACAGAAAATCCTGTTCAGCCAGAGCGGACGATTACGCCTGCACCTCTATCACTTTCCAAAAGCGAGGGTGCAAAATCCCTTCCTAAGACAGGTACAGAAGAAACTTCATACTTGGCAGCAAGCTTACTTGCGGGAGTATCTGGTTTAGGACTGCTTGGCTTAGCGAAGAGAAAGAAAAAGTCTGAAGACTAAGATGTGAGAACTTAGGTTCTAACACCTGAATTAAAAGAGGAAAGATTCATTAGTGAATCTTTTTTCTTTATATTCAAAGAAATAGATCTTAAAAACTTCATGATAGCATTTCTAAAATGTTAAACATTAAAGTAGAATCTGAGATACTCTCAGATTTATTTAATTTATAAGGATTTTTCTATGGTCTATTTTTTCTTTTGTTTTCAAAAATAGACTATAAAATGCTTTGTGTCAATTTTTTTAAAAATTTTTTATATAATTATAGTTATATATATAGCTAACTAAAATGGAATGTTGTATAATAAAACTATTGTAACTAGATGATTATTTAGGAGATTATTATGGGAAAAGATTTATTTAATCCTCACCTGCGTAAGTTTTCGATTCGAAAACTAAACGTCGGTGTTTGTTCTGTGCTCTTGTCAACCCTGCTTCTTTTGGGAGCAGCGGCACAAGTTAGTGCTGATGAAGCTAGTGATTCTGGTGCCCAAAACGAAGTTTCGCAAACAGGAATAGCCGAATCATCAGTGAATTCTGCTGAAACTGTGGCTTCTGAACATTTACATGCAAAAGAAAGTTCAGCACTTCCTTTTGCTACTGATACCCCTCAATCAGATGATAATCCTAGTCCAAGAAGCTCAGATTCTGAGAAAGTTGAAGAACCTACTGAATCTACAACAACTAAACCAGTTGAGAATACTCAACCAATCACTGTTCAACCAGAAACATCCAACGCGGCTGTCGTGGCTGAAAAGTCAGAAGCAACCGCAGATCTAGCTCAGCCTAATCGGTCTCGTCGTGTGAGACGGGATGCTACACCTACTGGACAACAGAACAGCGTAACAACAGGAGTTCCGATAGGTACTGGACCAGCTGGGGCAGATGATGCTACCTCTACGCCACGAGTACCTAAACCAAGCTTGGAGGAATCTGTCAAGAAAGATAGTACCCAATTAGCCAAACAGATTACTTGGCTTGATTTTTCGGATACTGCAAGTTGGAAAGGATTGGATTCACGAGGCGGACTCCAAGTAGGAACGACCTTCAAGAAGGAAATTTCACCGGGCTATGAAGTAACCCTGACGGTCACTGAGCTTAAACCTTTTAACTCGACTGAAACTTATAGAAAACGGGTTGAAGGAACACCGACAGCAAATACTTATGACCCAAATGCTCAGAATGGATATCTAAAGTCTGCTCCACAATATGGGAAAACACCTCCTACAGTGACGGGGGCAATCCAGAACCAATGGACTTCTATCCGTGATCAAGGTTTTAATACGCAAGGGCGAAAGACGCAGCTTGTCTATCCAGAGAACTCTACCAACTGGGGAGTGAAATTCAATATTGAGGCAACCTATCTCGGTAAGCGCGTGGCCCCTACGGTGGTTATGGCCGATGGTGAAGACGCCAACCCAGGTGAATTTGCTATCTTCACTACTAACGGAGAAGGATGGGAATATCTCGGTGAATGGAAGAATAAGAGTACTGCCAAAGAAGCCTACACCGTTATTACCAAGCAAATGCTGGATGATGAAAATGTAAAGAGAAGAGGTCTCTTAATCTTAAGAGATACAAGCGTAGACTGGTATAAGTACCTCAGTCCGGATACTGTGACAGGTGGTCTGGGGACTCAGGTCTTTGGACCAAACCGTTCTAACGAACGGACGGTTCCTGTGGTGATGACACGCGGAGCTTCTGAAGTAGGATTTTATGTAGCATCATCTGGGCAACAGGCTATGATGATGGGATTTTTAGTGGTGGATGGAAGTGATGCGCCAGCGACTTATGGCGAAGCCTTCCATACCATTTCAGGACGTGATTCGGTGACTGGTAAGCTAATTAATCAGCCTTACTTAGGGACTACTCCAGCAGACATTGATGTTGATACAGCTAATAATTGGGTTCTGGATGATAAAAAGGAGCATAAGGACGAAGGGGCCAGCCAATTACTAGCGGACGATCAATTAAGTAATTCTAATGATTTGCTTGATTTAGACAAAGCAAAAAATGGAACTTACACAATTAAAATCAAAGCTAATCCAAATGGCAATGCTAAATCCTATGTCAAGGCATGGATAGACTTCAACAATGATGGAGTCTTCAATGAAAGCGAAGGTAGCAACCTACAAGAGATTACAGCTGCTGGTGACTATACCTTGACCTTCAATGCCAACCCAAATATTACTGGCGGTCAAGTAGACAAATTGGGTATGCGTTTCCGAATTGCGACTAATAAAGGTGATATTGAACAACCAACCGGTATTGCCTTTAGTGGTGAAGTAGAAGATATGCTCTTGCATCGCATTTATCCTCCTAAGGGGGAGAAGCAGACTACGGATGGCTTTACAGGCGAGACTCAAACTGCTGTCCTTCACTTCACACCTAAAGGAACGGATCGCTCAGACGACAGTGTCAATGCAGTTATGAGTACCCAAGCGCCTCAGGTTCTGGATAAACAAGGCAATGCTCTGACGCCTGTTGATGGCAACTATATTCGTCCAGAAGGGACCTATCGCTTGACCGTCAATGGCAATGATGTTCAAGTAGTCTTCACACCAAATGCGGAATTTTCTGGAATTGCTGATGGAATTAACATCCGTTGGACTGACAGCAATGGTACATCAACTGGATGGACTTCAACGGATGCTTCTGACCCTAATAAAAATGATCAATTGACTACAATGGATGGCCGTTATGTACCGACAGTTCGTAAGATTCCAAACTACGAATCAAGTGGTCTTCAGGGACTGGAACAAAACAAAACGCTAGTCTTTAACGATGATGATACCAGCTCAACTCCTGTCACACCAGACGCTACTCATCCGGCTAGCTTTGTGGATGCGAGTGGACGACTGGTAACAGAAAATACGGTGCCTGCCATGGCCAATGGCCAGCAAGTGGGAACCTATGAATTGGATCCAAATACCGGCCAAGTGACCTTCAAGCCTATCAAAACTTTTTATGGTACGCCAGACCCAGTGGTAGTTCAAGTCAGTGATACCGATGGTAAAGCACACCGAGCACGCTACCAACCTAATGTGACCCAAGTAACACCAAGAAGCACCAATGTTGAATCAACTGGCCTCCAAGGTCAAGCACAAAGTGGTAAGCCGACCTTCACCCCAGGTGACCAACAAATCCCAATTGACATGAGCAAAGCCATGACTTTTGAAAATGGGACGAACACCATGGAAGTAGCTAATGAAGGAACTTATACTATCAATTCAGATGATACCATTACCTTCAAGCCGCTTAAGCAATTCACTGGTAAGGCGACTCCAGTGACGGTCAAACGTGTTGATGCCAATGGTACCGAAGTGACTGCAACCTATACACCTAACGTGACCAAGGTTACACCAACCAGCACACCTGCTAATTCATCAGGTCCTCAAGGGGTTCCACAAACAGGCACGCCAGTCTTCAAGGAAGGCGATCCAGCGGTCCCAATCTACTATAACAAGCCAATGACCTTTGATGATGATCAACTTAAGAAGATTGTTGCGGGCGTGGGAGAATACACTATCAATTCAGATGGATCTATTACCTTTACTCCAGATAAGAAATATGTTGGAACCCCAGCCGCGGTGACGGTCAAACGAGTTGACGAAAATGGTACCGAAGTGACGGCGACTTATACGCCAACCGTTACCAAGGTAACCCCTACTGGTACTGGTGATAAGACAGAAGGATTGCAAGGTCAGGTTCAAGAAGGCTATGTTACTTTCACACCAGGTCATGATTCTGTCCCGTTTCCAGCTGAAACAACTCCACTCTTTGACAATGGTTTAACTGTTAAAGAATTGCCAAATGTCGGAAAGTTTGAAGTGGATGCCAATGGCAAGGTGACTTTCACGCCAGACAAGCAGTTTAAGGGAACCACTCCTGAGCTGACATTGATTCGAGCAGATGTGAATGGCACTCCTGTTACAGTCAAATACCAAGCAGTGGTGAAAGAAGTGGTTCCTACAGGTACCAATGCGACTAGCACTGGTCTTCAAGGTCTACCACAATCAGGTACACCTACTTTCACACCAGGTGACAAAGCTGTGCCTATTGATATAGCTCAACCCATGACCTTTGAAGATAATCAAACAACTAAGAAGGTAGACAAGGTCGGCACTTATGTCATTGAGTCAGATGGCTCGATTACTTTCACTCCAGAAAAGCAATATGTGGGCACGCCAGCTCCAGTGACGGTCAAACGAGTAGATACAAATGGAACCGAAGTAAGAGCAACCTATACGCCAACTGTGACGCAAGTAACACCAAGAAGCACAAATGCTGAGTCAACAGGCCTGCAAGGACAACCACAAAGTGGTAAGCCGACTTTCACCCCAGGTGACCAAGCAGTTCCAATCGACATGAACAAACCCATGACCTTTGAAAATGGGACTGACACATTAGTAGTAGCTGATCAAGGAATTTATACGATTAATTCAGATGGTTCCATCACCTTTAAGCCAGAGAAGAAATTTACTGGTAAGGCAACACCAGTCACGGTCAAACGTATAGATGCGAATGGAACCGAAGTGACAGCTAAATATACTCCTACTGTTGAAGAAGTTGTTCCAAACGCAACTGGTGATCAGACTGAAGGTCTACAAGGATTGGTTCAGAATGGTAAGATTACTTTTGAAGCCGGAAGACCAGAAGTTGGTTTTTCAGCAGACAGTACCCCAGTTTTTGACACTGGTACTAATGTGAAAGAAATTGAAAATGTTGGCAAGTTTGAAGTGGATATTGATGGTAATATTACCTTTACACCGGTCAAGACATTTGTAGGTAAAACACCAGAAATTGAAGTCAGTCGTGCAGATGTCAACGGTATCATCGCTAAGGCAAAATATCAAGCAACAGTGACAGCTGTAAAGCCAACTGGTGTTGGAAACAAGACAGAAGGCTTGCAAGGCCAAGTTCAAGAAGGCCAAGTCACCTTCACGCCAGGCCATGACTCTGTTCCATTCCCGGCTGGTTCGACTCCGCTGTTTGATAATAATTCAACAGTGAAAGAAGTGCCGAATGTCGGTAAGTTCGAAGTGGATGCGGACGGTAAGGTGACCTTTACTCCAGACAAACAATTCAAGGGTGAAACACCAGAGCTTGAATTGACACGCACTGATGCCAATGGCACTCCTGTTACAGTCAAATACCAAGCAGTAGTGAAAGAAGTGGTTCCAAGAGGAACCGACGCGACTAGCACAGGTCCTCAAGGGGTTCCGCAAATAGGTAGTCCAAGCTTCCAAGGTGGTGATCCACTTGTTCCGATTGATATGGATTCTCCAATGACCTTTGACGATGGTCAACCTAAGAAGACGGTTCAAGGGGTAGGAGAATATACTATCAACTCAGATGGTACTATCACCTTTACTCCAGAAAAACAGTATGTTGGTACACCAACACCAGTCACAGTAAAACGTGTGGATAAGAACGGCACGGAAGTGACTGCCACCTATACGCCAACGGTAACACGGGTAACGCCAACTAGTACCAATGCTGAATCAACCGGTCTCCAAGGTCAACCGCAAAGTGGCAAGCCAACTTTCAGCCCAGGTGACCAAGCTGTTCCAATCGATATGACCAGACCAATGACCTTTGAAAATGGGACTGATACTCTGGTAGTGGCTAATCAAGGAACTTATACTGTTAATTCAGATGGTTCCATTACCTTTACCCCAGATAAGCAATTCACTGGCAAAGCGACACCTGTTACGGTTAAACGAGTCGATGCTAACGGTACAGAAATAACTGCGACTTATACACCGACCGTTACCAAGGTGACACCAACTAGCACCAATGCTGAATCAACTGGCATTCAAGGTCAGCCGCAATCAGGCACACCTAGTTTCACTCCTGGCAACTCAGCTGTTCCGATTGACATGGATAGTCCAATGACCTTCGAAGATGGTCAGTCTAAGAAGACTGTTCAGGGAGCAGGGGAATACACTATCAACTCAGATGGTTCTGTCACCTTTACTCCAGAGAAACAGTATATTGGTACACCAACACCAGTCACTGTGAAACGTGTGGATAAGAATGGTACTGAAGTTACTGCTACTTATACACCGACCGTTACCAAAGTAACTCCAATCAGCACCAATGCGACTAGCACAGGTCCTCAAGGTGTCCCTCAAACTGGCATTCCAACCTTTGCGGGTGGTGATCCACTAGTTCCAATTGATGAAACAGTTGAGCCAACTTTCGGAGATGGAAGTAAGGAGAAGACTATTCCAGGTCAAGGAACATACACGATTGCTCCAGATGGCGCAGTGACTTTCACGCCAGACAAGCAATTTGTAGGTAAACCGAATCCAATCTCTGTAAAACGCGTCGATAAGAATGGCACGCCAGTAACTGTAACATACAGTCCAGAGTTCACTAAAGTAACTCCAACTGGTACTGGTGATAAGACAGAAGGCTTGCAAGGTCAGGTTCAAGAAGGTCATGTTATCTTCACTCCAGGCCATGATTCCGTTCCATTCCCAGCGGGCTCAACTCCACTGTTTGATAATGGCTCAGCAGTTAAAGAAGTGCTAAATGTCGGTAAGTTCGAAGTGGACGCAGACGGTAAGGTAACTTTCACACCAGACAAGCAATTCAAGGGGGAAACGCCAGAACTGGAATTGACTCGGACTGATGCGAATGGAACTCCAGTAACCGTCAAATATCAAGCAGCAGTGAAAGAAGTGATTCCAACCAGCACCAATGCAACAAGCACAGGACCTCAAGGTCTTCCTCAAACTGGCACTCCAACTTTTGCGGGTGGTGATCCACTAGTTCCGATTGATGAAACAGTGGAGCCAACCTTCGAAGATGGCAGCAAGAAGAAGACCATTCTAGGTCAGGGAACATACACTATTGCACCAGATGGTGCAGTGACCTTCAGTCCAGACAAGCAATTTGTGGGTAAACCAGATCCAATTACTGTGAAACGTGTTGATAAGAATGGCACACCAGTGACTGCGACTTACAGTCCAGAGTTTGTCAAGGTAACTCCAACTGGTACTGGCACTAAGACAGAAGGCTTGCAAGGCCAAGTTCAAGAAGGCCAAGTCACCTTCACCCCAGGCCATACCTCTGTTCCATTCCTAGCTGGTTCAACTCCATTATTCGATAATGGTTCAGCAGTTAAAGAAGTACTGAATGTTGGTAAGTTCGAAGTGGATGCAGATGGGACAGTCACCTTCACCCCAGACAAGCAGTTTAAGGGGGAGACACCGGAACTTGAATTAACTCGGACTGATGCGAATGGTACTCCTATCACCGTCAAGTACAAAGCGGTAGTAAAAGAAGTAATTCCTACAGTTACCAACGCAACCAGCACTGGTCCTCAAGGTATTGCGCAAACGGGCACTCCGACTTTTGCTGGCGGTGATCCACTAGTTCCAATCGATGAAACCGTTGAACCAAGCTTCGAAGATGGAAGCAAAGAGAAGACCATTCCAGGCCAGGGAACATACACCATCACTCCAGATGGAGCAGTGACTTTCACCCCAGACAAGCAGTTTGTAGGCAAGCCAGATTCAGTGACTGTAAAACGTGTTGATAAAAACGGCACTCCAGTAACGGCTACCTATAGTCCAGAGTTTGCCAAGGTTACTCCAACTGGTAAAGATGCGACCTCTACGAATATCAAAGGTCATGTTCAAACCGGCAAACCTGTATTTGAGTCAGGTAATCCATTGGTTCCAATTGATGAGACGATTGCACCAACCTTCGAAGACGGAAGCAAGGAAAAGACTATTCCGGGTGAGGGGACTTATACCATCACGTCAGATGGGACAGTCACCTTCACTCCAGAAGCTGATTTCCTTGGTCAGGGAAGCGGTGTGACCCTTGTCCGTCGTGATAAGAACGGTACCTCAGTGACGGCTCGCTATATTCCGACCGTGGTTGAACCATCAACCAGTCAGGACAGTATATCTAGCGGCCGCAAGGGCCAAGCTCAAACGGGCACGCCAACCTTTGAAGGGGCGATTGACCATGCAGTAGCACCGACCTTTGCGGACGGTAGCACAGAAATGGTTGTCCCAGGTGAGGGAACTTATCGGTTCAATATGCTGGGGGCAGTGACCTTTGTACCGGAAGCTGACTTTGTCGGAACTGCTAGTGGAGTCGTCGTGAAGCGTTCAGATATTTATGGCAATGCCGTAACGGCTACCTACACACCAACTGTTTTGGGAAGTACTGCCACAGAAGATACCGGCAGC
Source organism: Streptococcus sp. DTU_2020_1000888_1_SI_GRL_NUU_041A (assembly GCF_032387735.1). Classification (NCBI taxonomy): domain Bacteria; kingdom Bacillati; phylum Bacillota; class Bacilli; order Lactobacillales; family Streptococcaceae; genus Streptococcus; species Streptococcus sp. DTU_2020_1000888_1_SI_GRL_NUU_041A. The sequence continues at coordinate 971,802 of NZ_CP135591.1, forward strand.
ACCGGTCTCAAAGGCCAGCCGCAGACTGGTAAACCAATCTTTGAAGGAGACGTGGATCCAACCGTTCCTCCAACTTTCGAGGATGGTAGTACTGAAAAGGTTGTTCCAGGCCAAGGAACTTACACGATTGCGCCAGATGGCACAGTGACCTTTGTACCGGAAGCTGGCTTTGTCGGCCAAGCTGACGGTGTGACAGTGATTCGCAAAGACCGCAATGGTCAGACGATTTCAGCAGTTTATGTTCCAACTGTGACAGAAAATCTTGTTCAGCCGGAGCGGACGATTACGCCTGCACCACCGTCTCTTTCTAAGAGTGAGGGAGCAAAAGCTCTTCCTAAGACCGGTACAGAAGAAACCTCATACTTGGCAGCAAGCTTACTTGCGGGAGTATCAGGTTTTGGACTGATTGGCTTAGACAAGAGAAAGAAAAAGTCTGAGGACTAACATAGGCTTGAAGAAATTCTATTAATGAACTATAAGAATTTCGGGAGAGCGCAAAAACAGGTAGAACTTATGTTCTACCTGTTTTTGTTATCAAAAAATTGTTGGAATTAATAGAAAGAATAGAAAGCTTCAGCTGGCTAATAACTGTCCTGTTCCTAAGTCTGTTTCATAGTTATAGAGTGTGACTTTACATCTTCATACTCTTAATCTTTTCTTCATCTGGTGTGACGCGCAAGGTTTTCTGGCCTGTATAGGTGACAAATCCTGGCTTGCCACCGGTTGGTTTGTTGAGCTTCCTAGTCTCAATCATATCTACTTGGACCAGATTAGAGAGTCTGGCCTTGGAAAAGTAGGCTGCTAGCTCGGCAGCGTCAGTCTTGACTTCATCGCTGGGCTGAAGATTGCCTGTGATGACCACATGACTGCCTGGAATATCCTTAGCGTGAAACCAAAGCTCGTCCTTCTTGGCCATCTTAAACGTCAGCTCATCATTTTGTAGATTGTTGCGGCCAACTAGGATAATGGTTTGGCCATCTGTTGCCAAATATTTCTCCGGTTTCTGCCTTTTCTGGATTTTCTCTCTCTGGCGCCGGCGGATAAAGCCAGTCTGGATTAGTTCCTCCCGAATTTCCGCAATCTCAGTCAGGCTGGCTTGAGCAAGGGCTGTTTCCACGCTCTCAAGATAGAGTATCGTAGCCTGCGTCTCCTCAATTAAGCTGGTCAGGTGTTTGACAGCTTCCTTGAGCTTCTGGTAGCGTTTAAAATAGCGCTGGGCATTTTGGTTGGGGGTTAGGGCCTTGTCAAGCGAGATGCTAATCTTCTCACCTGTGTAGTAATTGTCCAATTCCACCTGTTCCTGGTCATTGGGTACCTGATGGAGAAAGGTGGTCAAGAGTTCCCCTTTTTGGCGGAATTCTTCTGCATTCTCCGTTGCTAGGAGCTCTTCCTCTTGCTTGCCTAGTTTTTTTCGGTTCTTTTCCAACTCATTTTCTACTCGGCGGATGAGCTCGCTGGCTTGCTGATTGACCCGATCGCGCTCAGCCTTGTCCTTGTAGAAAGTGTCCAAAAGCTCGGATAGCGTGGACATTTGGGTCTTACTATCGGAAAATAGCAGAGCAGAGAAGGATTTTTCGGTCAGGCTTGGCTGAGTCGGACTGGCAAAGAAGGCTCGGAAAGTTTTGAGCTTGTCAGCGGTCAGACGACCACTGAGCTCAGTAGCCGTATCCCGACCCAATCCCTGAAAAATTTGCTGCAAGCGTTTGGGCTCTAAGTCTTCAGTATGTAAGATTTCAAAGAGCTTTTCATCGCCCACAGTGAAAGGATTGAGACTGCCTGTCTGAGGCGGTGCGACATAGGTTGAGCCCGGCAGGATGGTTCGATAGCTATTTTGCGAAAATCCGACATGTTTGATGGCTTCAATAATCTTACCGCTAGCCTTGTCCAAGAGAATGATATTGCTGTGCTTGCCCATGATTTCGATGACCAGAGTCACAGCCACGCTATCTCCGATTTCGTTCTTATTGGAGACGCTGATTTCCAAAATCCGGTCATTCTCCACCTGCTGGATTGCTTCAATAACAGCACCCTGCAGGTATTTGCGCATCACCATGATAAAGGTATTGGGAACAGCTGGATTTTCAAAAGTGGTCTCAGTCAACTGGACGCGCCCAAAGACCGAATGAGCTGATAGGAGCAGCTTGTGGCTTTGGCGGTTGCTCCGAATTTGTAAAACCAGCTCCTGTTCAAAGGGCTGGTTAATCTTCTGAATGCGGCCGCCCAGCAATTCGTGGCGGAGCTCCTCTGTCATGTGGTGTAAAAAAAATCCGTCGAAAGACATGTTTTTCTCCTTGAAAGTTGCTACAGAAAATTATAACAAAAAACCAAGCTAAAAGCTTCTAAAGTCTCGTTAAAAAGCAATTTAATTTTTGCCTATAATTGCCTCTATAAACCAAATCCGAACATTTTATAAAAATTTTCAAAAAGGTCTTGACATCTTTTCAGGAAAAACTTAAAATATAGGAAATTAGAAAAGTAGTAGATGTATTTGTTTTTAGCGAGCTTGTGGTTGGTGGAAATGAGCAACAAATCTTTACGAAATTGGGCTAATGGATAAAATGAATTTGAAACAATAAGAATTCGGTAGGCACACCTTACAGTGCAGCTTGTTTGATGACAAGACAGAGATATGGGAATACTAGCTATTTTCCATAATTGAGGTGGCACCGCGATTTACGCCCTCACACAGAATACCTGTGTGAGGTTTTTTGTTGCTTATTATAAAAAATAAGGAGAGTTACCTATGTTTAAACGATGGCGTCCCTAGGGATTAAACAGAAAAAATATAAAACATAGAAATGGAGAAAGAACATGAAAAACAAACGATTAGTAACTATCTTAGGCCTTTTGGCCGTTTTGGCAATCGGTGGGATTGTCTATTCCAGCTTGAACAGCAAAGGCAACACTACTAAGACTAGTAGTGACAGTCAGACAGTCAAGGTAGGTGTGCTGCAGTATGTCAGCCACCCTTCGCTGGATTTGATTTACAAAGGGATTCAGGATGGTCTGGCTGAGGAAGGCTATAAGGGGGACAAGATTAAGATTGACTTTATGAATGCTGAGGGCGATCAGAGTAAGGTCTCTACTATGAGCAAGCAGCTAGTCTCCAATGACAATGATGTGCTGATTGGGATTGCGACTCCGTCTGCACAAGGACTGGCTGCAGCTACTAAGGACAAGCCTATCGTCATGGGAGCTATCACAGATCCGGTCGGAGCAAATCTAGTGAAAAATCTGGACAAGCCAGGTGGCAATATCACGGGTGTCTCTGACCGCAATCCAGCTAAGCAACAGTTAGATCTGATTAAAAAATTGACTCCAGATGTCAAAACTATCGGTGCGCTATACTCTAGCAGTGAAGATAACTCCAAAGCTCAGGTAGAAGAATTCAAAAAATTGGCTGAAGAGGCAGGCTACAAGGTAGAGGAATACTCTGTTCCTTCGACCAATGAAATTGCTTCAACCATGAATGTCATGACTGGCAAGGTTGATGCTATATGGATTCCAATTGACAATACCATTGCTTCAGCTTTTGCGACAGTTGTGTCCAGCAATAAAGAAGCTAAGAAACCAATTTATCCAAGTGCGACGGCCATGGTAGAAGAAGGAGGTCTTGCCTCTGTCGTTGTAGACCAGTATGACCTAGGTGTTGCGACTGGTAAAATGGCAGCTAAAATCCTTAAAGGTGCTAAACCTGCTGATACTGCAGTAGATATTTTTGATACTGGTAAATCTGTTATCAATACCAAAAATGCCAAAGAACTTGGCATTACTGTGCCAGAAGATGTTTTGAAAGAAGCAGGACAAGTGATTAAATAGAAAGAAAGGGAGTCTGTTGTTTGACAGACTTCTTTTTCTCGATTGTCTCTTCTTGTAAATTCTTTAACTGAGCTTGCGAAATGTTTAGAAATCTGTTAGAATGAAATATAACTGAATAGCAATCTGCAAGACCAGTAACCTAGGGGAAGTTTAACAGGGAGGGGAGCCAGCGACTGAAAGCTCTCTAGATGAAAGCTAGGCGAATTCACTTGCTCTAGGATTGATAAGTAAGGTCTGGCTTGCCAGATAAAAAACGGATGGTACCGCGTGTCAACGCTCCGCTTATGGAGATTGGCGCGCTTTTTATTTTGGAGGGAAAATGAAGAAAACGATTGAAGAACAACTAAAAAGCCTGCGCGAAGAGACTCTGGCTTCTCTCAAGCAGCTCAAGGCTGAGAATCAAAAGGAACTGCAGGACTTGCGTGTAGCTGTCTTGGGTAAGAAAGGTTCGCTGACTGAAGTCCTGAAAGGGATGAAGGATATTTCAGCTGAAATGCGGCCGATTATCGGGAAGCACGTCAATGAAGCGCGTGATATTCTGACAGCAGCCTTTGAAAAGACTGCTCAAGAGATGGAAGAGCAATTAGTAGCTCTGAAACTAGCTGAGGAATCCTTGGATGTGACCCTGCCAGGCCGTCAAATTCCAGTAGGGAACCGTCATATTCTTAGCCAGACTAGTGAAGAAATTGAAGATATTTTCATCGGGATGGGCTATCAGGTCGTGGACGGCTTTGAAGTGGAAAAGGACTATTACAACTTTGAGCGGATGAATCTGCCTAAGGATCACCCGGCACGGGATATGCAAGACACTTTCTACATTACAGAGGAGATCCTGCTCAGAACCCACACTAGTCCGGTACAGGCGCGAGCTATGGATGATCATGACTTTTCTAAAGGGCCACTCAAGATGATTTCACCAGGACGTGTCTTCCGTCGGGATACTGATGATGCGACTCACTCCCACCAGTTCCATCAGATTGAAGGCTTGGTGGTTGGAGAAAATATTTCTATGGCAAATCTGCAAGGAACGCTGCAGCTGATTGTCCAGAAGATGTTCGGCGAAGACCGCAGTATCCGTCTGCGTCCGTCATACTTCCCATTCACAGAGCCGTCTGTTGAAGTGGATGTTTCCTGCTTTAAGTGTGGCGGTGCAGGCTGTAATGTCTGCAAGAAGACCGGCTGGATTGAGATTATGGGAGCTGGTATGGTGCATCCGCGAGTACTGGAAATGAGCGGCATTGATGCAGAGAAATACTCTGGATTTGCCTTTGGTCTCGGTCAAGAGCGGGTAGCTATGCTCCGCTACGGTATCAACGATATTCGTGGCTTCTACCAAGGAGATATTCGTTTTTCTCAGCAGTTTAAGTAGAAACCTGTATTCATAGATGCAGCTTTTCTGAGAAAGGAGTGCAGTATGCTAGTCAGAGTCAAAAAAGAAGAAGCGAACCTCCTGCGAGAATTGGAGGTCGCGACCTATCAAGAAACCTTTGGTCCTTTTATCAAGGAAGCTGATATGGCTCATTATTTTGACAATGAGCTGTCGCTTGCAACTATCGAAAAGGAGCTGGCAGATCCTGAGTCAGAGACCTATTTCGTTGTCAAAGAGGGTGAAATTGCTGGTTTTCTCAAGTTTAACTGGGGACAAGCTCAAACGGAGCAAGAACTGCCACAGGCCTTTGAGGTTCAGCGAATCTATGTCTTGAAAGTCTATCATGGTCAAGGTTTGGGCAAGGAAATGTTTGAATTTGCCTTAGAAGAAGCCGAGAAACGAGGCTTTGACTGGGTCTGGCTGGGCGTCTGGGAGAAGAATTTTAGAGCTCAAGATTTTTACTTCAAATACGGCTTTGAAAAGTTCAGCCAGCACGACTATATCACTGGTGAGACGGTGGACACAGACTGGCTGCTGCGCAAGAAATTGAAATAAACAAGAAAATTTAAAGAGAGGAAATGATACGACCTAAAAGAGTTAAATTTAGAAGATTTGTTTCTGAAATCAGGATTTCAGACAAATCCCTAAAATTTGGTCGCTTTTACCAATTGCCGTGGCAATTGGCCGGTCTTAATATCTTAAATATGCTAGTAAGTTATAAGTGGTTAAAAGAGTTAGTAGACATTGATGTGGCGAGCGCTGAGCTGGCTGAGAAAATGTCAACGACAGGAATTGAAGTGGAAGGTGTGACTTCACCAGCTGCTGGCCTGTCCAAAATTGTTGTTGGTGAGGTGGTATCGTGTGAGGATGTTCCAGATACCCACCTGCATGTCTGTCAAGTCAATGTCGGAGAAGAGGAGAACCGTCAGATTGTCTGTGGTGCTCCAAATATTGGCGTAGACATCAAGGTCATGGTGGCTCTGCCGGGTGCTCGCATTGCGGATAATTATAAGATTAAAAAAGGGAAAATCCGTGGCTTGGAGTCACTGGGCATGATCTGCTCTCTCGGTGAGCTGGGCATTTCTGATTCTGTCGTGCCAAAGGAATTTGCGGATGGTATTCAAATCCTGCCTGAAGAAGCAGTGCCAGGTGAGGAAGTCTTCTCTTATCTGGACTTGGACGATGAGATTATCGAGCTTTCCATCACACCAAACCGGGCTGATGCTCTGTCTATGCGTGGGGTGGCTCATGAAGTGGCTGCCATCTATGACAAGTCAGTACATTTCAAAGATTTTCCGCTGGTGGAAAATGAAAAGCAGGCAGCTGACAGTCTTTCAGTAGCCCTTGAGACAGAGAGAGCCCCTTACTATGCGGCTCGTATTTTGGAAAATGTCACTATTGCCCCAAGTCCTCAGTGGCTGCAAAATCTCCTCATGAACGAAGGAATCCGTCCGATTAACAATGTAGTGGACGTGACCAACTACATCCTGATCTACTTTGGTCAGCCCATGCATGCCTTTGATTTGGATACGTTTGAGGGTGACCAGATTGTCGTGCGGGAAGCGCGTGCTGGTGAAAAGCTGGTGACGCTGGACGGTGAAGAGCGGGAGCTTGAAGTTAGCGACCTAGTCATTACTGTCGCAGATAAGCCAGTTGCTCTGGCTGGTGTTATGGGTGGTCAAGCGACAGAAATCTCTGAGAAATCTAGTCGTGTCGTCTTGGAAGCAGCTGTCTTTGATGGAAAATCAATCCGCAAGACCAGCGGTCGCCTTAACCTGCGCTCAGAATCATCTTCCCGCTTTGAAAAAGGCATCAATGTGGCAACTGTCAATGAAGCTTTGGACGCAGCAGCAAGTATGATTGCGGATTTGGCAGGAGCGACTGTTGAGGCTGGTATCGTATCAGCTGGTAGCTTAGACACTAGCGATGTAGAAGTAGTGTCTAGTCTCGCGGATGTCAACCGTGTGCTGGGAACAGATTTACTTTATACAGATATCGTGGATGTCTTCCGCAGACTTGGCTTTGGCCTGTCAGGAAGTGCTGAACAGTTCACTGTCAGCGTGCCTCGCCGTCGCTGGGATATTTCAATCGAAGCAGACCTCTATGAAGAAATTGCCCGTATTTACGGCTATGACAAATTGCCAGCTAGTCTGCCAAAAGATGACGGGACTGCTGGTGAATTGACTGCAACGCAGCAACTGCGCCGTCAAGTACGGACCTTAGCAGAGGGAGCTGGACTGACAGAAATCATCACCTATGCTTTGACGACGCCAGAAAAGGCGATTGAGTTCACTCTCAATCCTAGCAACTTGACTGAGCTCATGTGGCCAATGACAGTGGAGCGCTCTGTTCTTCGTCAGAACATGGTTTCCGGCATTTTGGACTCCCTAGCCTACAATGTAGCTCGTAAGAATAAGAATCTAGCTCTCTATGAGATTGGAAAAATCTTTGAGCAGACTGGCAATCCTAAGGAAGAACTGCCAAATGAAATCAATAGCTTTGCCTTTGCTTTGACAGGTCTGGTTAATGAAAAAGACTTCCAGACCAAGCCAGTAGCAGTTGATTTCTTCTATGCTAAGGGTGTTGTGGAAGCACTCTTTGCTAAGTTAGGCTTAACAGCTGAATACGCGGCTAGCAACCAGATTAAGAGTTTGCATCCTGGTCGGACTGCTTTAATCTCTATCAATGGCCAGCCTGTCGGCTTTGTCGGTCAAGTCCATCCTGCGACAGCTAAGGCTTACGATATTCCTGAAACTTATGTTGCTGAGCTCAATCTGTCTGCTATCGAAGAGCAGATCCAGCCAGAACAGCCATTTACAGAAATCACTAAATTCCCAGCTGTCAGCCGTGATGTGGCCCTCTTGCTCAAGGCTGAAATCACTCACCAAGAGATCCTTGATGCAATCCTAGCGGCTGGTGTTAAACGCTTGACCGATATTAAGCTCTTTGATATCTTCTCTGGTGACAAGTTGGGTGTCGGCCTCAAATCTATGGCCTACAGCCTGACTTTCCAAAATCCAGAAGCTAGCCTGACCGACGAAGAAGTGGCTAAATATATGGAAAAAATCGAAAAATCTCTGACCGAAAAACTTGGTGCAGAGGTACGTTAATGAACGATTCCCCAGTCATGTGATTGGGGATTTTGATTAATACTTTTCGAAATCTTTTTCCAATCATAGTTGATTTACAGGTTCGCTTAGCTTTCTGTCTTGGTAAGCTTATTACTGGGATACGAGTAATGATGTAGACGACACGAGAATTATTCGAAATTGAAAATCAGTAGGAAAAGTAATCATGGAAAATTCAAACCAAATCTCCCAATGTCAGACTCTTTGGGCTAGAAATAAGTATCTGGTTCTCAGTCATTCCAGTAAGATCTATCTGGAAATTCGCCAGTATTTGAAAAGTGACTCGGTGGAAGCAGCACATGTCCAAGACTTAATTGACCAGGCGGTAGCCCTACCAGAAAACCGAGGTCAGGTCAGCAATGCCTTTCAGCATGTTTGGGGTTATTTTAAGAAAAAAGCCAGTACGATTGAAAAAGAAGATTTTATGCATCTTTTGCTTCGTTACCAATCCGGTCAGGCTGAGCAGAAAGACTTGGTAAGAGCTGTAAGGGATCTGCTAGTCAAGTACCCTAATCCTTATCTGCAGCAGTCGACCTTGTTATTTGGGGATGAGGCATGAAGCTCTGAAATCAAGGGAAAAGAATAAGTTTGCTCGTCTAGTAGCTTTGAGGATAATGCTAGCTATTATCAAAGAGACCACAATTGATCTTAAAAGCATTGAAAAAAGCGGTCACACCGCTTTTTTTGCTTATTCTCCCCAGAATTTCTGGGCGATTTCTTGACCTTGTTTGATTTTGACCCATTGTTGCTCAATGGTGAGTTCATTTCCAGAGTCACAAGAGGCGAAGCCGCATTGGTGGGAGAGCAGGAGACGCTCTTTCGGTAGAACGGTTGCTGCTTTCTCGAGCAGGTCTAAGACACGCTTTTCATCATCCAAGCCTGTCGTCTTACTGGAAAGCAGTCCTAAAACAACTTCCGCATCCTTGTCCTTCAAAGCTGCTAGGGCTGATACATCACCAGCTACATCGCTGTCCCACTCTAGGAAGTAGCGGTCATAGTGTTGGTTGCGCAGGAATTTTTCCGCGATAGCTTCGTAGGTACCCTCGGCAGCAGAGCGGCTTTCGTAGTTACCACGGCAGTTGTGGGTCCAGACAGTCAGTCCTAGCTCATGGGCGTAGTCTACGACTTCGTTATTAATAGCGACAAACTCGTCTGCTAAGTCAGCTAGACTAGCATTGCCCTCCGCAAAGAAGCTGGCAGGATTGGACTCGTCAAAAAGCTCCCAGAGACAGTCGTCAAACTGGATAATCTGTCCGCCAGCAGCCTTATAGTCGTCCAAAAATTCCTTGTAGGCCTGAATCAAGCCTTTTTTCAAATCTTCATTGGTCTCATAAACTTGTCCTGGTCCCGCCAAGCGGTCAAAGACAGCTAACTCAGTATAAGCATGGGCAGGTCCCCAGACAGTCAGCTTGGTATCTTCACCAGCAGCTTCTTCCTTGACTAGCTTATAAATCTCGATAAAGTGATGGTTTTTACCAGAGAGTGGTGCTGTGATGCGGATACCAATATCTTTCCGAGTCTCATATTGCCCACCGTCGTGGTCCTTGAAGGTATAGCCGTGGTCAGCAATGTAGCGCTCGATTCCCTTAAATCCCCAGACAAAGTCCAGATGCCACATGGACTTGGAGTATTCTCCATCCGTCAGGATGTCAATTCCCGTTGCCTTTTGCTCAGCAACAATCTCCTTGATGTCAGCTGTCTCCGTCTCATGGTAGCCTGGGAAGCTGTCGTAGAAGGGGTATTGAATATCATCGCGGTGCTCAATTTCTGTCTTATACTGGCGGAGATTTTCTGGGCGCAGAAGTGATCCAACCAGTTGAAATTTTGATTTTGTCATAAGATTTCTCACTTTCATTAGGGATTATGGTCTATTGTATCGAAAATTTCTCGGCAAATAAAATAGTTAATTCTGCTGGTAGGGTATATCCGAAAACTATTGCTAGCGCTTAATGTGTATTTTCCTTATAATAAAAACTGCTTTTTCTTGACAAATGAAACAGACAAGTGTAGAATATAAGTATAAACTACAAATGTAGAAAAAGGAGAAAGCGATATGACTATTACAAAAAAAGCCTTTATCGGAATTCTATCTCTGACAGCAGCAGTCCTATTAGCTGCCTGCTCAGGCAATACCAACCAAGGAGGGGATACTAGTTCATCACAGAATACTCAAGGCCAAACATCACAATCTGCACAAAATCAGCCTTCGCAGTCATCAGCTGCATCATCCTCTAATCAGCCTTCGTCATCATCAAATGCAGGGCAGGCAACAAATCTAGACGGGCGCTACCAAGCAACCGACCATGATGGCGACCAACATGTCCTAGAAATCAATGGTACGACTGGTACTTGGACTGAGACCGAGGTTGATGGTAGTAAGGAAATCAAGCAGGTACAAGTAGACGCTGCTAATCAAAGACTGATTGTCGGTGATGATGTCAAAAGTTACCGCCAAAATGGCAATCAGCTGATTGTGGACGAATTGGATGATGATACAGACACTCTGACCTTTACCAAGCAGTAAAGCGCTTCTCGAACTGCTCAGGACAACAGGATGAGCAGTGAGGGAATCAAACTAGGAAACTCTGAGAAAGGAGTTTCCTTTTTTATAAGAATTTTTCTTAAATGATATCAAAAATTTGACTTGAAGTGTGTTATTAGTTGTATAATAGTTACTATAAAGATATCAAAGGAGAAGAAACGATGAAATTGGCAGTTTATTCAAAAGCAAGTCAAGTTGGACTGACTGAGATTGATCGTCCGCAAATTATTGAGGCAGATGATGCCATTATTCGGATTGTTCGGACCTGTGTCTGTGGCTCTGACCTATGGCGCTACCGCAGTCCAGATATTGAAGCAGGCCATCAAAATAGTGGGCACGAAGCAATTGGAATTGTCGAAGAAATCGGGGATGCAGTAACGACTGTTAAACCTGGTGACTTCGTTATTGCACCTTTCACTCATGGATGCGGGCAATGTGATGCCTGCCGTTCAGGATTTGACGGCACCTGTGATTCTCATATTGGGAATAACTGGTCAAATGGGGTGCAGGCAGAATATATGCGCTTCGAATTTGCTAACTGGGCTCTAATCAAAATTCCGGGTCAGCCCTCTGATTATACGGAAGGCATGCTCAAATCACTCTTGACACTGGCTGATGTTATGCCGACGGGTTACCATGCTGCGCGAGTTGCAGATGTTAAGTCTGGTGATAAGGTGGTCGTGATTGGTGACGGAGCTGTTGGACAATGCGCTGTGATTGCTGCTAAAATGCGTGGTGCTTCCCAAATCGTTCTCATGAGCCGTCACGAAGATCGACAAAAGATGGCCTTGGAATCAGGTGCGACAGCTGTTGTGGCTGAACGTGGCGAAGAGGGAATTGCCAAGGTCCGTGAAATCCTTGGTGGTGGTGCAGATGCAGCTCTGGAATGTGTCGGGACAGAAGCAGCTGTTGATCAAGCTCTGGGAGTCCTTCACAACGGTGGCCGCTTAGGCTTTGTCGGTGTGCCTCACTATAATAACCGAGCTCTCGGTTCTACCTTTGCTCAAAATATTACAGTGGCAGGCGGAGCAGCCTCTGTCACGACTTACGACAAGCAAATCTTGCTCAAGGCAGTTCTTGATGGTGATATTAATCCAGGCAAGGTCTTTACAAGTGAGTACAGGCTGGATGAGATTGATCAAGCTTATAAAGATATGGATGAACGCAAGACCATTAAGTCCATGATTGTCTTTGATTAGGTAAAGAAGAAAACAGTCTTGCTGCGGTCTCTTTAAGATGGCAGTAGGCTGTTTTTGTATGGCTTGATAGGTATTTTTTAGGAAAGGGAATTCATTCTTTATGTTCTCTACACCAAGCTATCCACCTTGACCATTCGGCGGCCAGGTGGAGCTGGTGTTCTTTGATAAGGCTGTCTGGACAAAGGCTGGGGAATTCGACGCAGAATCGGGCTTCTAGACCTTTTTCTGTGTCGCGAAACTGATGGCGAATACCACCGATATTGCAACCATTCGCTAGACTGGCAGCACCAGCAGTTTGGAAGGGATAAGACGCATCACGAGGCTCCTCTATCTCAGCTTCACCACCAAGCTTAAGAAAAAACTGTGTCGGCAGCGGGCTATTTCCTGCAGTCTCAATGACTTCAAGTTTGTCCCCGTGCGACTGCATGGCATAATGGTCTGGACAGGCACCAAGATTGACTCGTTTATGAACATTTGTCTTTTCTAACATCAACTTTTCTAGCCATTTACTGAAAGAAGCGGCAGTCAGTCCACTTGCAAAAATCGTTACAACAGCTCTTTTTCGTGGTTTCTTGGACCATTTGGCCGCCCATTTCATTAAATATTGGCTCCATTTGAGTTTGGTTCCGATTTGCTGGATTAACTCTTCGTGTGTCAGCTTCATTTTTGCTTCCAGTAGGGCTTGGTCTAAAATCTCCATGTTGTCAGTATTCGGCAGCTGCAGATTAAGTATCTTAGCTGCTTTATGGATTCTCTTCTTCCGCCATTGCTCAATTCTTTCTTGACTGACTTCCTTTTGATTGATCATAATCTTCATTTTTAATCCTCTTGTTCTTGTCTTCTGCTTATATTTATTATATAGTGGGAGCTGGATGGTAGACAAGCATCAATTTTAGAGAGACTGTTGCATTTTGAGGTGAATGGCATGTATGAGAAAAAAAGAAGAAAGACAGAAAAGCAGATAGAGACTAGCTTGTTGCAGCTGATGAAAGAGCATACTTTTGAGACGATCAGTATTCGCCAATTGATTGATTTGGCAGAGGTGAATCGCAGTACTTTTTATCGGCATTATCTGGATAAATATGATCTGTTGGAGAAGATAGAAGACCGCTTGCTAGGTGATTTGCAGACTTATTATCAAGAGTCTCTAGAATCTGCTTGCTTGTTCAAGTTAGAAAAGGATTTTAAGGTGGCTGACTATATCCATGAGAAACAAAATCTTTTTCATTTTTTTGAGCCTTACTTGGAAGACTTAGCCATTCTTTTGGGACCAAATGGCAGTCCAACTAGTTTGCTGCGGTTGCAGGAAGCTTTGAGGGAGATTTTCTGGCAGAGTATTTCCTTGGCTGATCCACATTTAGAGGAGGTTGAGGTGGACTTGCTCCTGAATCATCAAGCCGCATCCTTTATGGGAACCCTGACTTACTGGCTGGCTCATCCTCGCTATAAGGCTCAGCAAATGAGTGATTTTCATGCTAGGGTGACCTCTGTCGGTCTGGCGGGCTTTGTCAGAGAGCATATGGAGGGGGATTGACAGGATAGTTTTTCCAGCTTGCTTCTTTATGGTATAATAGTCTGGAATATCTCAAAGGAGGACAGCTTTGTTTTTAGCTTTTAAAGAGATTGTCTACAGTCGCGGACGCTATCGTTTAGTGGTTGCTGTGGTCTTTCTCATTACCTATATGGTTTTCTTTTTATCCAGTCTTTCCGTTGGTTTGGCTAGGCTCAATCGCTTGGCTTTGGACCAATGGCAGGCTGAGTCGATCGTTTTGTCGGAGTACGCAAATAAGAATCTAATAGCTTCGACTCTCAAGGAAGAGGAATACAGCCGTCTGCTTCAAGGGGACTCAATTGCGGCTTTAGGTCAGACGTCAGCAGTGGCCAATTATGAAGATGGGACTGATAAACTCAATGCTCAGGTTTTTGGTCTCTCTTGGGATAGTTTTCTAGCGCCTGACATTATTGAAGGACGTCCTGCTGAAACTGCTTATGAAGTCATTGCGGATAAGCGTCTGCAGCAAAAAGGTGTGAAACTAGGCGACCAGCTTCAGCTTAATGGAAGTGAGCGCCTCTATCAGGTTGTTGGTTTCACAGAGGATAACAGCTTCTTTACGCAACCTGTAATTTTTATGGATCTAGATGATTTCAGGGAATTAAAGTACGGCTCTAGTCAGGTTAAGAATATCAGTGCACTTGTGGTCAAGGATGGTCAGAAGATTGAAGAAGCTGGACTTAGTCAGCTCTCTATGAATGATTTTATAGAAAATATCCCTGGCTATCAGCCTCAGGTACTGACTTTTTCCTTTATGATTGGGGCCATGGTTCTGATTACATTTTTGGTATTGGGAATTTTCATGTACATCATTACCATCCAAAAGACGCATCTTTACGGTATTATGCGCGCCCAAGGAATTGCCAGTGGGAAGATTATTGCTTCTATTTTTTGGCAGATTTTCATCCTGTCCACTCTGGGAATCAGCTTAGCTGTCTTGGCTCTTTTGGGAACCCAGCTAGTCTTGCCGGCTTCTATGCCTTTTTACAGTGACTGGAGAGCTTATGCTGGATTGATTGTCCTCATTATTTTCATGTCACTGGCTGGCGGACTCTTGTCCATTCATCGGGTTCTGAAAATTGACCCTATCACAGCAATCGGAGGTGAGTAAATGTCAATCATAGAACTAAAAGGGGTTACAAAAGAATATGGTCAGGGGCATACGCTGGTCCAAGCCCTGAAACCAACTGATTTCCGATTGGAAGCGGGGCAGTTTGTAGCTATTATTGGGCCGTCAGGTTCGGGTAAAACAACCCTTCTGACCTTGCTGGGGCATTTGCAAACTCCGTCAAAAGGACAGATTTTCCTGCATGGGAAAGATACCTCCCAGCTCAAGGAAAAGGAACGGGCTGCTCTACGCTTCAATGATTTCGGCTTTATTTTGCAGGCTTCCAATCTCATTCCTTTTTTGAAAATCGAAGACCAGTTCCAGCTGATTGACCGCTTATCTAAAAAGGAGAGAACAGATCTAGACAGTCTGATTGAGCTGCTGGATCTTAAAGGAACACTCAAGCAGTATCCGAAAGAGTTGTCCGGCGGAGAACGGCAGCGAGCTGCTATCGCCCGAGCACTTTACAATAGCCCTGATATTATCTTGGCTGATGAGCCGACAGCTAGTCTGGATACAGAGCGGGCTAAGCGCGTGGTCCATCTACTCAAAGAGGTGACCCAGAAATTCCATAAGAGCGTGGTCATGATTACTCATGATACCCGCTTGCTGGACGAGGTTGACAAGGTTTATGAGATGCAGGACGGAGTACTGACTCAAGTTCGATAAAGCGTTAGAAGCTTTAGGCAATCAAACAGAGAAAAAACAAGGAGATAGCCATGATTCATTATAAAATAAATCCTCAGCTAGATTTTGCGGCAGTGCTAGACCTCTACGCTTCGGTTGGTTGGAGCAATTACACTAATCGACCTCAGCAGTTAGAGAAGGCCTTCCATCAGTCCTTGTTTGTGATGGCGGCCTATGACGAAGACAGGTTGGTTGGTTTGATCCGAGTGGTCGGAGATGGGCTTACCATTGTCTTTATTCAGGATTTGTTGGTATATCCGCAGTACCAGCGTCAGGGGATTGGCCTGAGCCTTCTTCAGCAGACGTTGGAAAGATTTAAGAATGTTTACCAAATCCAGTTGGCAACGGAGCAGTCAGATAAAAATCTAGCTTTTTATCGAGAGCTCGGCTTTCGCCGACAGGAAGATTTCGACTGTACTGGCATGATTTATGCACCTAATAAAAATTAAAATTCTAGAGGAGCTTGTTATGAACCGCACCCCAAAAGTTAGATTTTTTCTGTCTAACTTTTGGGGTGCGGTTCACTTTATGGGGCTTTTCTCTATCTACTTTTATCTCAATGGCAGTATGGAGCTGCTGGTAACCATTATGATGATTGTCAGTGGTTTTATGATTTATGAAAATCTAGACGGCGTTGGCTCTTTCTCTTCTCTCCTGCGCATTGTTGATCTGTCGGTTGATATGGTCAATCAAGTCTTGGCTATCCAGCCGATGGACATCAGCGGTCAGGATATTGAGCCTAAGAGCAGTCGGATTGAGCTGAGAGACGTTAGCTTCTCTTATGGAAATAAGAAAATCATTGACCGAGTTTCCCTCACCATTCCAGAAAAAACGACAACTGCCTTGGTCGGACCTTCTGGATCAGGCAAAACAACGCTCTGCAACCTCATTGCCCGCTTCTGGGATGTGGACCAAGGAAGTATCAGTCTAGACGGGCATGATGTCAGGGATTACAGCTATGACAGCCTGATTCGTAATTTCAGCTTTGTCTTTCAAAGCGTCTATCTCTTTGAGGATACCATTGCTAATAACATTCGTTTTGGCAAGCTGGAGGCCAGTCAGGAAGAAGTAATAGAGGCTGCCAAGAAAGCGGCCTGTCATGACTTTATTCTCTCGCTGCCTGATGGCTATGATACCAAGATAGGTGAAGGAGGTGCCAGTCTTTCTGGAGGTGAGCGCCAGCGCATTTCCATTGCTCGGGCAATTATCAAGGATGCGCCTATCATCATTCTGGATGAAGCAACAGCCAATGTTGATCCAGAAAACGAAGAAGCTCTCATGCAGGCTATTCAGGCTCTGACTAGCGATAAGACCATTATCATGATTGCCCACCGACTCAAGACAGTTGAGCATGCAGATCAGATTTTGGTGCTGGATCAAGGCCGCATTGCCGAACAAGGCAAACACCAAGACTTACTAGCCAAACAAGGTATTTACAGTAAGTTTATCCAAGAAAGAAAAACAGCCGCCAGCTGGCGGATTGATAAACTGAAACAGCAGGCTATTTGGCTTGCTGTTTTTCATCTGAGAAAAATGGTATAATAAAACTATCTTTGTTAATTAAAATAAGAGGGAGTCTCATGTTTAAATCGAAAAAGTGGATTTTTATTCTTTTCATTGTTATTGCCCTTCCGATTCTTATTATAAATCTACCATTTTTGACTAAGCCTCAATATAGTAACGATGGTAAGTTTATTCTTGAGCATCAAGATTCTATTAAAAAAAAGATAATTGAAAACTTGGATTTCGAAAAGAAACGCATAAAATCTGTGACACTTTTGCCAGGTTCTGCTAGCGGAGAGTATGACAATGGCGGTGACGTGAGTGGGAATTATCATATCTATTTTTCAGCCTATGTCAATGATAATAAAGAACAATCATTAAGAACTGAATTGTCTTTTCCAGATGCTGGCATTGCACCCTTTACTTTTATCCATCCTAACCCTTATAAAGACAAAAGTCAGGATATGAGTACCTGGTATATGGGCGAGATTGAAATATCGGAAGATTCTTCTTGGGATTGGAAGCGAGAGCAGGATGATGCAAAGGAAGCCTTGTATAATTTTTCGAATGCTCTTGCTGATTCAGGAGAGAATATCGTGTATAGAGTTCAAAAAGAAAGGGCGACTCGTTTCTTTAATGAATGGCTGCAAGTACATCAGGAAAATTTCAAATCAGCGATTCAATCAGAACTGTATAGGGAACTTCCAGAACTCGAACAATCATTGGGAAAGATTCAAAGTATTCGTCTGAGTGAACATCAGTCCTATTTTCCATCTTCTTCTAGAGAACTTAGTTTTGATATATCCTTTGAAAAATATCCTGAAGAAGTTGCAACCATGAAAGGAGTGGTTCGTTCTCAAAGTGAACAATCTATCTTTCAAGATTCTTCAGCATCTGCATCTATAAGTTTTGAGAATGGACGTTTTGTTATTGATTCTGAGAATGATTCAAAGCTATATTCCATTTTTAGCAAGAGTAGACTAGGAAGCAGTGCAGGGGACATATCTTATTACCTCCCAGAGGATCATGGACATAGCATTTTAATTCCGTGAAAATCGAGCAAGCCGTTTGGCTTGCTGTTTTTCATTTATTGGCAGGAATGGTATAATAGTGGATAGTCGTGAGAAGTAGATTAGTGAATTTGGGAGAATGATGAAAAATAGAGTTAGAAATAATAAATGATAGCGATATAATCTATCAACTTGGAAAAAAAGAATAAAATGTTTAATTTTAGATGAAGAGGTACCCCATGAATGAAATCAAATGCCCCAACTGCGGGGAGGTTTTTACTGTCAATGAGAGCCAGTACAGTGAGCTTTTGTCGCAGGTTCGGACTGCAGAGTTTGACAAGGAGATTCATGCTCGGATTGAGCAGGAACTGGCTTTAGCAGAGCAAAAATCCCAGAATGCCCAACAAGCTCTCCTATCGCAGAAAGAGCAGGAAATTAGCAATCTTCAAAGTCAAATTGCTCAGTTTGAAACCCAGCAGGAATTGGCAAAGAAAGAGGCGGAGCAGGCAGCTAGTCTTCAATTGCTGGAGAAGGATAAGGAAGTTCAGCAATTGGAAAGTCAGCTGACAACGCTGCGCTTGGAGCATGAAAATCAATTGCAAAAGACCTTGTCTGCGCTGGAAAAAGAGCGCGACGAGGTTAAGAATCAGCTAGTTTTGCAAGAAAAGGAAGCAGCGCTGGCTCAGACCTCGCTCAAAGAGCGCTATGAGGTAGAGCTGCGGCAGAAAGATGAGACCATAGAGTTCTACAAGGATTTTAAGGCCAAGCAGTCTACTAAGATGATTGGTGAAAGCCTAGAGCAGCACTGCGAGTACGAGTTTAACAAGAACCGTATGGGGATGTTTCCACGAGCGGAGTTTGGCAAGGACAATGATGCCAGAACCGGCAGCAAGGGTGACTACATTTACCGTGAGGTGGATGAAAATGGTGTAGAAATCCTCTCTATCATGTTTGAGATGAAAAATGAAGGCGATGAGACGGCGACCAAGAAGAAAAACGAGCATTTCTTCAAAGAGCTGGATAAGGATCGGCGGGAGAAAGGCTGTGAGTATGCTATTCTGGTGACACTTCTTGAGGCTGATAGCGAGCTCTACAATTCGGGTATTGTCGATGTGTCCTATGCCTATGAGAAGATGTATGTTATCCGGCCTCAATTCTTCCTCCCCATGATTACACTCCTGCGTAATGCTGCGCTTAACTCGCTCCAGTACAAGCAGGAACTGGCCTTGGTGCGGGAGCAGAATATTGATATTACGCATTTTGAGGAAGATTTGGATGCCTTTAAAGTAGCTTTCGCCAAGAACTATCAGTCTGCTTCGACCAACTTTGGCAAGGCCATCGAGGAGATTGACAAAGCCATCCGCCGGATGGAAGAAATCAAGAAGTTCCTGACAACCTCTGAAAACCAGCTGCGCTTGGCTAATAACAAACTGGACGATGTCTCTGTCAAAAAACTGACACGCAAAAATCCTACCATGAAAGCTAAGTTTGAAGCTTTGAAGGAATGAGAAAAATGGACTTAACAACCCGTTGGATACAATCAACCAAATTTGCTGAGATTGATCGAATTATAGAAAGACTGCCACAAGAAGGGAAGGAAACTTTTTATCAGCAATGGCAGGCTGCTTCTTCGGAATTACGTAAAGAAATTTGGATTGAACGTGGCAAACAAGTACTGTTAGCTAATGTAGTTTATTTTTTACTACTTTGCTATTTAGTCTTTTTTCAAGGGATGCCCTTATCTGTTAAGGATTTACCTTATCTTGGACTAGGTTTGTTAGTTTTTTCAGGGATTGGATTTATGGACGATGAAGAGGTGACTGACTTAGTTATTAAGAAAAGACGTCAGATAGCAGTAGCTATTTATAAACAGTATTTTGAAAGAAAAATAGAAAAATGATAGCTCAATTGACTGTTCAAGAATATGAGAAAGAAGACGCAGAAGTTCTGCCACCCCTGTATAAAGTATTGAGCTATTCAGTAGAAAAAGATGAATTGCAAAGTAGACTCAGGTATATTCTTGCTAATCCAGCTTACGGTTGTTTAGTTGCTGAGAAAGAATCTCAGATTCTTGGCTTTATCGGCTATGCTAAACGTTACTTTTTCGAGGCCACAGGTTTCTACTATCGAATTTTAGCTCTGGCGGTCAGTCGAAATGCCAGGCGGCAAGGAATTGCAACAGCTCTGATGGACAAGGTCAAGAAGATAGCTAGTCAAGATGGTGCCAATGATGAACGGTTGGCTGCGTATGCCCAAAATTATGGCTTTCGTCAGACTAGCCTAGCTTTTGCGAGGAACGTAGAGGAGAATGAGCATGGGAAAGAAAAAAGCTAAGACTAGATCGGAAATACCGAAGGAGCCCGACCTCAGCCCTGCTATGCAAGCCCTTTTAGAAGAGGCCTACACCCTGTTTAATTGCGATTTACACTTTCCTCTGACCCTTTGTAACTGCCCCGTCTGCATCTCCGAAGAGAATCTCAGAGCTTTACAAACCATTCCTGTCAGGGAACTGAGTGAGGTGTTAATCTATGAATACCTCAACGCGGTGGTTAATAAGAGTGATGACGACTATCAAATCAGGCATTTTCTTCCTCGGATTTTAGAGATGATTGCTCACTACATTGAAATCAGAGTCGATGATTCTCTTAATCTGGATCGGTGTCACTTTGAAAGTGACAGTTGGAAGCCACAGGAGTTAGATTTTATGCGGCGCTTCTCACGTCAGTTTATCCTTGATACGATTAATTTTAGACCCAATCAAGCTGATGGTGTGGCGGTTTATTTGGTTATGTTTGATCTGGCTGGCCTCGAAACCAGCCATCTGCTAGATAGGTGTCTTTGGCTGGAGGAAGCTGATCCCATCAAGGCACTACTTGCTCTGGAGGAGATTTACTACAATTACACCAAGAATTATGCTCACTTTGACTATATTTTTTCGGACAATCCTGCCTTTAACCAGCAGATGACAGATTGGCTGAACAGTCGGGAACTGGCTCAAGGTTTTTTTCCAATATTGGAAAATGTTCTCCTATCGGAGGAAGAAATAACGACTACTGAGGACTGCCGCCTTGAACAGCTTTATCAGATTTTTGAAAGTCGGATAGAAGTGTGACGGTTTCGTTAAGTTTTTGAAGTCAATCATTAACATCCATATAAACTGATGAAATTTTTGGAGAAAATCAAGAACAAAAAGTGACTGTTAATTCAGACTCAGACCTGTCAAGAATATGATGCAAGAGCAGACAAGGATTTCCAAAAGAGAGTTTTACTATTTTTAGAAAGTTAACCAATGAACGGAATTATCAACCTAAGAAAAGAAGCGGGCATGACCTCGCATGATGCGGTATTTAAGCTGCGAAAGATTTTAAAAACCAAGAAAATTGGTCATGGGGGAACCTTGGATCCAGATGTGATCGGGGTGCTTCCGATTGCTGTGGGCAAGGCGACGCGCTTGGTCGAGTTTATGCAGGAGGAAGGCAAGGTCTACGAGGGGGAGATTACTCTAGGCTGCTCAACGACGACAGAGGATGCCAGCGGAGACATCTTAGAGCGGACGCCAGTGACAGAGCTTTTAGAAGAAGCCCTTATCGATGAAGCGATGGAGTCCATGACTGGTGAGATTCGCCAGATTCCGCCCATGTACTCTGCAGTCAAGGTCAATGGCCGCAAGCTTTATGAGTATGCAAGAGCGGGTCAAGAAGTGGAGCGGCCAGAGCGGCAGGTGACCATCTATAGTTTCGAGCGCACCAGTCCGATTGCCTATGAAGATGAGCAAGCCCGCTTTCGTTTTCGAGTCAAGTGTAGCAAGGGGACCTATGTCCGAACCCTGTCTGTTGATTTGGGAGCCAAGCTTGGCTTTGCCAGTCACATGTCCCAGCTGACACGGACTTCCTCAGCAGGTATGAGCTTAGATGATGCCTTGACATTGGATGAAATAGCAGAGCGAGTAGCAGTAGATGATTTTTCCTTCCTCCAACCACTCGAGTTAGGAATCGGAGATCTACTGAAAGTTGAGCTCTCAGACGAGCAGGTTGAGGATGTGAGGAACGGCCGTTTTATCAGCTTGATGTCAGAAGAAGCGGAGCTAGCTGGCTTTTATAAGGAGAAGTTAGTAGCCATTTTGGAAAAGCGGGAAGCAGCCTACAAGCCCCGCAAGGTCTTCCTTTAATATCCGCAGTAGAATTGTCAAAAGATTGTTACTCTTTTGTAATATGAAATGTGCGCTTGCATGTTATAATAATTTCATTAAACCTCACAAAAGGACAGCAACTGCACAACTGCTGTCCTTTTGTTTTGCTTTTTTTCGATTTTGACAAACGCCCTGACTAGAGCAGTCAAATCTTTTTGAATATTTTGCAGTTTAGCACGGAACGGATATTGTAAAAATAGCAAATGCGTAGTAAAATAGAGGAATGATGATAACCAAGAGAATTATAGATGAAAAAGGGATTGATCAGACAGAAGATACGGTCCTTGTTCTAGGCTATTTCGATGGGCTGCATAAGGGCCATCAGGCACTCTTTGAGAAAGCGAGAGAGATTGCTGCGGAGCAAGGTCTCAAGATTGCCGTGATGACCTTCCCAGAGTCTCCTAAACTGGCCTTTGTCCGCTATCAGCCTGAACTCATGCTGCATCTGGCTAGTCCTGAAGACCGGATGGCACAGCTGGAAAGTCTGGGTGTTGACTATCTTTACCTGATTGATTTTACTAGCCATTTTGCGGGCAATACAGCTCGGGACTTTTTTGAGAAGTATATATCTCGTCTGCGTGCCAAAGCCGTGGTAGCTGGCTTTGACTATCATTTTGGCTCAGACCGCAAAGAGTCACATGAGCTGAGAGATTATTTTAATGGCAAGATTGTTATCGTTCCCTCGGTTAATCTGGATAATCGGAAGATTTCTTCCACTCGGATTCGAGAGACGATTGCTGCCGGAGATATGCTAAAAACTCAAGAATTACTAGGCTATCCTCTATCTACGCGTGGCATTGTGGTTCATGGCAATGCCAGAGGACGGACGATTGGCTATCCAACAGCCAATCTAGCTCCTTTGGATCGAGTCCATCTCCCAGGAGATGGCGTCTATGTCGCGGATGTTGAGCACAATGGTCAGCGCTATCGTGGTATGGCTAGTGTTGGGAAAAATGTAACTTTTGACGGTGATGAACTCCGTTTTGAGGTTAATATCTTTGATTTTTCTCAGGATATTTATGGAGATACCATTCGGATTTTCTGGCTGGATAAGATTCGCGAGATGGTTAAGTTTGAAGGTATTGACAGTTTGGTTGCTCAGCTGCAGAGCGATGAACGGATCGCTAGAAGTTGGACTGGTTATCGAAATAGTTGAAAAATTTATATTTTCATGACATTCGGCAGTAATTTTCAAAAAAATATAGTCAAGCCAAATAAAATTTAGTATAATAGAGGTAGTTATTATACAGAATTAGAAGAGAAACGCATGATTACATTATTTTTATCGCCGAGTTGTACTTCTTGCCGTAAGGCGCGTGCTTGGCTGCTAAATCATGAAGTGCCCTTTCAGGAACATAATATCATGACGAGCCCTCTGTCAGCTCCCGAATTGCAACACATTCTTTCTCTGACAGAGAACGGTACAGACGACATTATTTCAACTCGTTCAAAAATTTTTCAGAAATTAGATTTAGATGTAGAGGATTTGTCCATTTCAACCTTGATTCAGTTGATTGAGGAAAATCCCAGTCTTTTGCGACGCCCAATTATTTTAGACGGCAAACGGATGCAAATCGGCTTTAACGAGGATGAAATTCGTGCTTTCCTGCCTCGTAGTTATCGTAAGGAAGAGTTAAGATCCGCAACCATGCGGGCAGATATTCAGTAAAGATGAACAAAAATTATAGTTACCCACTAGATTTATCGTGGAGCACTGAAGAGCTTGCTTCGGTGCTCTCTTTTTTTAATGATGTAGAAGCAGCTTATGAGCAGAAAGTCCAAGCGGAAAAGCTCTTGAAGTCCTATGCGGCTTTCAAGCAAGTTGTTCCTAGCAAGGGCCAAGAGAAGCGAATCGGCCGTGAGTTTGAAAATGTCAGCGGTTATTCGCTTTATCGTGCTGTTCAAGAGGCAAAAAGTAAAGGTAAAGGAAGCATTTCTCTTGGAAAATAAATTTCATTTTGCTAAAGAAATCATCTACCAAGCTGGTGCTTTTTTGAGAGAACATCTCTATGATGATTTGGATGTGAGTCAAAAGACTAGTGCCACTGACTTGGTCACCCAGATGGACCGGAAGGTTCAGGATGATTTGGTGGCTAAGATTCTAGCCCGCTATCCGCAGGATGCTATTTTAGCGGAGGAAAATGGACTCCGACATAATATTACTGATGGCAATGTCTGGGTGATTGATCCGATAGACGGGACCACCAACTTTATCACTCAGAAGGCTGATTTTGCCGTTATGATTGCCTATTTTGAAAAGGGCATTGGTCGTTTTGGCTTGATCTATGATGTGACTAGAGACCAGCTCTATCATGGTGGCGGAGACTTTGACGTCTATTGTAATGACCGGAAACTTCCTGCTTTTGAGGACCGGCCTTTTCAAGATTTTCTCATGGCTTCCAATGCTGGTATGCTGCAAGCCAATGATTGGGGCTTGGCAGACTTGGCCCGAGAGTGTTTAGGGGTTCGGGTTTATGGCAGTGCTGGAATTAGCTTTAGCAAGGTACTGTCTGGTGGCCTCCTAGCTTATTTCTCCTACAACTGGCCTTGGGATTATGCGGCGGCTTCGATTATGGCGAAGAAACTAGGCTTTATCGTCCAGACCTTGGATGGCAGTCAGCTAAATTTCCAGACTCGGCAGCCTGTCATGATGGCGCCTAAGTGCAAAATATTGGCTCTGAAGCCTTATTTAGAAAAGGGGAAGCAGTAGATGGACTTTCCTAAAGGTTTTAAAGAAAAATATGAGCAGATTTTAGGTGCAGAAGCGGCGGACTTTTTTGCGACCTTTGACGAGGAGCCGATTTCGGCCTTTCGCAGCAATCCTCTAAAAGAAGGCCAGCAGAATTTCTCAGATGCCATTCCTCAGACAGACTGGGGCTTTTATGGCAAGGTGTCTGGCAAGTCTGCTGAGCATGTGACTGGTCTGGTTTATTCGCAGGAGCCAGCAGCTCAGATGGTGGCTCAGATAGCAGCACCATCTAAGGGGATGAAAGTCTTAGATTTGGCGGCGGCTCCAGGTGGCAAGTCAACTCACCTCTTGTCTTTTCTGGACAATATGGGCTTACTGGTCTCCAATGAAATCAATAGCAAGCGCTCTAAAATCTTAGTGGAGAACATTGAGCGCTATGGTGCCAGAAATGTGGTGGTTACCAATGAATCAGCTGAGCGGTTGGCTCAGGTTTTCGAGGGATATTTTGATCTGATTGTTTTAGATGCCCCTTGTTCGGGCGAGGGTATGTTTCGCAAGCAGCCGGATGCTACTCAGTATTGGACTCCGAATTATCCAGCCCAATGCGCCCAGCTCCAGCGAGAGATTTTAACAGCTGCTATGAGCATGCTTGCCAAGGATGGTCGTCTGGTTTATTCGACCTGTACTTGGGCTCCTGAGGAAAATGAAAACATCGTTGCTTGGTTACTGGAAGAATTTCCACTTGAACTGATTGATATTCCTAAGATAAACGGGATGACTGAAGGAATTGGCTTTCCTGAGACAGCTCGGATGTATCCGCATCGCTTCAAAGGTGAAGGTCAGTTTGCAGCCCATTTTCGCTTTACTGGTGAGAATAGCTGCAAGAAAATTAAATCAGGTAAGAATCGTTTGACGAGCGAGCAAAGAAAACTCTGGCAGGATTTCGAGACAAAGCATCTAAAAACAGTCTTGACTGGAGAGCTGCAGACCTTTGGGGACAATCTTTATTTATTGCCAGCTGGACTGCCAGACCTGTCCAAGCTAAAGATTGCCCGTAACGGTTTGCATCTAGGAACGTTTAAGAAGAATCGCTTTGAGCCTAGCTTTGCCCTAGGATTGGCTATGAAGCCCAGCGAAGTTCTGAATCGAGTTGAAATCAGTAATCAGGACTTCAAGAAATATGCGGCAGGTGAGACGATTGAACT
Organism: Streptococcus sp. DTU_2020_1000888_1_SI_GRL_NUU_041A; assembly: GCF_032387735.1. NCBI lineage: Bacteria > Bacillati > Bacillota > Bacilli > Lactobacillales > Streptococcaceae > Streptococcus > Streptococcus sp. DTU_2020_1000888_1_SI_GRL_NUU_041A. The sequence continues at coordinate 997,802 of NZ_CP135591.1, forward strand.
GGCAGAACCGCAGCCAAACGGCTGGTACCAACTAGTCCTTGGCGGGAACGGTCTGGGCTTTGCAAAAGTCACTGGAAAAACCCTGAAAAATTATTTCCCAAAAGGCCTGAGATTTAGATAAAATATTAGGAAAAGCTGGTATTATATGATATAGTTGAAGATGTGAATGTATTGAAAAAAGCTTCTTTCTGCTAAGTAAGAAATACTAAAGATACTTCCCATCCTCTTGATTTTATTAAAGGAGAAATCTTTTGAACAAATTGAAAAAATTTGCTTTAGCGCTGACAGCTCTGGGCTTAGGACTCACCTTATCAGCTTGTTCATCATGGATTGACCGTGGTGAATCTATGACAGCAGTAGGGTCAACTGCCCTGCAGCCTTTAGTTGAAGCGGCAGCTGATGACTTTGGCTCAAACAACATCGGTAAAACGGTTAATGTACAAGGGGGGGGATCTGGTACAGGTCTGTCTCAAGTGCAGTCAGGAGCTGTTGAAATCGGGAACTCTGATGTTTTCGCTGAAGAGAAGGAAGGAATCAAAGCGTCTGACTTGGTGGACCATAAGGTCGCTGTGGCCGGTATTGCTGTGATTGTCAATAAAGAAGTTGATGTGGATAATCTAACGTCCGAGCAGCTGCAGAAAATTTTCACTGGTGAAATCACCAACTGGAAAGAGCTGGGCGGTAAGGACTTGGAGATTTCAATTATCAATCGTGCGGCTAGCTCTGGGTCCCGCGCAACCTTTGACAGTGTCATCATGGATGGGAAATCAGCTGTGCAGAGTCAGGAACAGGATTCCAACGGTATGGTCAAAAATATCGTTTCGCAAACTCCTGGTGCGATTTCTTACCTAGCCTTTGCCTATGTTGACGAGTCTGTAAAAACCTTGAAACTCAATAACTATGAGCCAACAGCAGAAAATGTTGCTACCAATAATTGGTCGCTCTGGTCTTATGAGCATATGTATACACTGGGCAAGCCGACTGGTCTGGCTGCTGAGTTTCTTGAATACATGCTGTCAGACGATGTTCAAAAAGGGGTAGTTACCAGCATGGGCTATATCTCAATCAACGATATGAAAGTCAGCAAGGATGCTGATGGGAATGTCACAGCAATAGAAGGAGATTCAAAATGAAAAATGAGGAATTAACCAAAAAGTTGTTATCGCCTTCTAAAAATTCTCGCTTGGAGAAGTTTGGCCGCTATCTGACTTTTGCCTGTCTGTCACTGATTGTGGTGATTGTGGCTATGATTCTAATTTTCGTTGCTCAGAAAGGTCTATCTACTTTCTTTGTCAACGGCGTTAATGTTTTTGATTTTCTTTTTGGTGGTGTCTGGAATCCTTCAGGTAAGGAATTCGGTGCTCTGCCAATGATTTTAGGCTCCTTTATTGTTACCATTCTGTCAGCCCTGATAGCAACTCCCTTTGCGATTGGTGCAGCTGTCTTTATGACAGAGGTTTCTCCAAAAGGAGCGAAAATACTGCAACCGGCGATTGAACTTTTAGTTGGTATTCCGTCTGTTGTTTATGGATTTATCGGTCTGCAAATCGTGGTTCCTTTTGTCCGTACAGTCTTTGGAGGTACTGGTTTTGGTATTTTGTCTGGTATTTTTGTGCTCTTTGTTATGATTTTGCCGACAGTAACCTTTATGACGACGGACAGTCTGCGTGCTGTGCCGCGTCACTACCGTGAAGCAAGTCTGGCTATGGGGGCAACGCGCTGGCAGACTATTTGGCGGGTAACACTTAAGGCTGCTCGCTCAGGTATTTTTACTGCTGTGGTCTTTGGAATGGCGCGTGCCTTCGGTGAAGCACTGGCTATCCAGATGGTCGTTGGCAACTCTGCGGTGATTCCAACCTCTTTGACAACACCCGCAGCTACACTGACCTCTGTCTTGACTATGGGAATTGGAAATACCGTTATGGGAACAGTGGATAATAACGTTCTCTGGTCTCTGGCTCTGGTGCTCTTGATGATGAGCTTAGCCTTTAACAGTGCGATTAAACTAATTACAAAAGAAAGAGGTAAGAAAAACTATGCACGCTAAGAAATTAGATAAATTGGCGACTGGCGTTCTCTACACAATAGCGAGTATCATTGTTGCCATCCTTGCCTCTCTTATCCTCTATATCTTAGTTAGAGGCTTGCCACATGTTTCTTGGTCCTTCTTGACAGGGAAATCCTCTTCTTACCAAGCTGGCGGTGGTATTGGGATACAGCTATACAATTCCTTCTTCCTGCTAGTGATTACTCTGATAATCTCTGTTCCGCTTTCTATGGGAGCTGGGGTTTATTTGTCAGAGTATGCTAAGAAAGGTCCAGTGACCAACTTTGTCCGCACCTGTATTGAAATTCTGTCTTCGCTGCCTTCGGTAGTAGTAGGGCTCTTTGGTTATTTGATTTTTGTTGTCCAGTTTGAGTATGGTTTCTCAATCATTTCTGGGGCCTTGGCTCTGACAGTCTTTAATCTGCCTCAGATGACGCGTAACGTCGAAGATAGTCTTCGCCATGTCCACCACACCCAACGTGAAGCTGGTTTGGCCTTGGGAATTTCCCGCTGGGAAACGGTCCTGCATGTGGTCATCCCGGAAGCTTTACCTAGTATTGTGACAGGGATTGTCTTGGCTTCTGGACGTATCTTTGGTGAGGCAGCAGCCTTGATTTATACAGCAGGTCAGTCAGCTCCGGCTCTTGACTGGTCCAACTGGAATATTTTCAGTGTTTCGAGCCCTATCTCTATCTTCCGTCAGGCTGAAACCTTGGCCGTCCATATCTGGAAGGTTAATAGTGAGGGTACAATTCCTGATGGAACGGCTGTTTCTGCTGGTTCAGCAGCGGTTCTCCTGATCTTCATTTTGATTTTCAATCTGGGAGCTCGCAAACTGGGCAGCTATCTGCATAAGAAATTAACCTCTGCTTAAAGGAGAAGAAATGACAGAATATAATTGGAATGAAAAACATATCATTACTTTTCCTGAAGAAAAGGTAGCCTTGTCGACCAAGGATTTGCATATTTACTACGGTAAAAAGGAATCCATCAAGGGCATTGATATGCAGTTTGAAAAGAATAAAATCACTGCTTTGATTGGCCCGTCTGGATCAGGGAAATCTACCTATCTTCGCAGCCTCAACCGCATGAACGATACCATTGATATTGCCAATGTGACTGGAGAGATTCTCTATGAGGGGATTGATGTCAACCGCCCTGAAATCAATGTTTATGAAATGCGCAAGTATATCGGCATGGTTTTCCAGAGACCAAATCCTTTTGCCAAGTCTATCTATCGAAATATCACCTTTGCCCATGAACGGGCTGGTGTCAGAGATAGAAAGGTTCTGGATGAGATTGTTGAGACCTCACTTAAGCAAGCAGCTCTTTGGGATCAGGTCAAAGATGACTTGCACAAGTCAGCCCTGACTCTCTCTGGCGGTCAGCAGCAGCGGCTCTGCATTGCCCGTGCTATCTCGGTCAAGCCAAATATCCTTCTCATGGATGAGCCAGCGTCAGCCTTGGATCCGATTGCGACCATGCAGCTGGAAGAAACCATGTTTGAACTTAAGAATAACTATACCATTATCATTGTGACCCACAATATGCAGCAGGCTGCCCGTGCTAGTGACTACACTGGATTCTTCTATCTGGGCGACTTGATTGAGTACGATAAGACGGCCAATATTTTCCAAAATGCCAAGCTTCAGTCCACTAATGACTATGTTTCAGGTCATTTTGGTTAAGCAGCTGTCCGTATTCATCACGATTCAACAAGCTTAGTCTTTGGTTGAATGTAAAATAAAATGAAGGAAAAACGTATGACAGAACCTATTTTGCAAGTCAAGGACTTGTCGGTTTATTATAATAAAAAGAAAGCCCTTAATAGCGTTTCACTTGATTTCATGCCAAATGAGATTACGGCTTTGATTGGACCGTCAGGCTCAGGTAAGTCAACCTTGCTCAAGGCCATCAACCGAATGGGCGACCTGAATCCAGAAGTAACAACTACAGGAACGGTCATTTATAACAGTCACAATATCTATGGTCCGAGGACAGATACAGTGGAGCTTCGCAAGGAAATCGGAATGGTCTTCCAGCAGCCCAATCCTTTCCCTATGACTATCTATGAAAATGTGGTCTATGGACTTCGGATTAATGGTGTTAAGGACAAGGCAGTTTTAGACGAAGCAGTAGAGCGTTCCCTTATTGGTGCTTCTATCTGGGACGAGGTCAAGGACCGTCTGCATGATTCCGCTATCGGTCTTTCCGGTGGTCAGCAGCAACGGGTTTGTGTGGCACGCGTGCTAGCTACTAGTCCTAAGATCATTCTCTTGGACGAGCCGACATCAGCCTTGGATCCAATCTCAGCTGGGAAAATCGAGGAAACCCTCTACAGTCTAAAAGACAAATATACCATGCTTTTGGTCACTCGCTCCATGCAGCAGGCGTCTCGGATTTCTGAAAAAACAGGCTTCTTCCTTGGTGGAGACTTGATTGAATTTAATGAAACCAAGAAGATGTTCCTTAATCCAGCCCACAAAGAGACCGAAGACTACATTACTGGTAAATTCGGATAACAGAAAGGAATCTTATGCTTAGAGTACAATTTGAAGAAGATTTAGAAAAACTTCATAATCAATTCTACGCGATGGGAAACGAAGTACTATCGCAGATTAACCGAACGGTTCGTGCCTTTGTCACGCATGACCGTGAACTGGCTCGTCAGGTCATTGAAGACGATGCTGAAGTCAATGAATACGAGGTGAAACTGGAGAAGAAATCTCTAGAAATCATAGCCCTGCAGCAGCCTGTGTCTCAGGATTTGCGGACCGTTATTACCGTGTTGAAAGCCAGCAGTGATTTGGAACGCATGGGTGACCACGCCGTATCTATCGCCAAAGCTACTGTTCGGATGAAGGGAGAAGTTCGCATTGAGTCCGTAGAAGATGCCATCAGCAAGATGGGGCGCGATGTTAAGAATTTCGTCGAAGAAACCCTGAACGTCTACCTCAATGGAAATGTAGACCAAGCCTATGCTGTAGCAGCTATGGATGAGAAAATCAACCAATACTTTGATGATATTCGCGATCTTGCTACAGAGGAAATCAAACAAAATCCAGAACTGATTGTGACTGGCCGTGACTACTTCCAAGTTATCTCTTACTTGGAACGAATCGGCGACTATGCCAAGAATATCTGTGAATGGGTTGTTTACTTTGAGACAGGTAAAATTATTGAGTTGTGACGATAAAAAAGGTACGATTTATTTCGTGTCTTTTTTGTATAATCTCAAGTATAGTTAGCATTCTATTTTGTGTTTTAACTTACAACTAACTATGTTATACTACGAGAGTAGAGTTAAAGTTTATATATTTTTATATGAGTACATAATGGAGAATGTTTATGAAGAAAAAGATCATTTTCACCTTGGCAGTTCTGGTACTTCTCATTCCAGGTGGAATCTTTGGTGTGAGAAAGTGGATTGAACACCAAAACTCACCCTATAATGTTAGTGATGTTTTAGACGATAAAGGAGTAAAACTTTACAAACGCGGATTTCGTTTGTTGGAAGAACAACTGGCGACTTACATCAAAGAACACTATTCAGGAGTCACTAAAATAGAATTTTCACCTATACTAGTTCGAGGAGGTGACGGACGATATATGTTTCATGCCAATATTGTTCCTATAGTTTATGATGAATATGGAGATAAGGCGTATTTAGGTAAAAAAATTGGAAATCAAACATTTGCTCATTATGATGATTTTAGTAGTATTAGACTCGATTTTAATGGCTGGGATGAAGAAATCATTGAAATAAGAGTTGGTAGTGAATTTATTGATATATCTGATAGTAAATGTTTACCTGAAAATGCAAAACTTAATTCTGTTAAAGAAATTGATGAAAATATTGAAGCGCTTGTCAATGCTGGTCACCTAAAAGATGTGGTAAAAAGTGAAAAAGGTAGTCAAAAAGCGGAAATTCTCTATAATACAGAAATTAGGAAAGGAGACCATTTGGAATGGCGTTGACAGATGAAAAAATACAAGAGCTACAAGTCAATGTGCTTGATATAATAAAAGAAAGCGATGCTGGAAAAGACTATACAATCCCCAGAACTAATTATAAGTATAGGTTAATCAACGAAATCAATGAAACCACCCAAGCTATTGCTTTTGCGCCTCTTGATAAGGAAGGGAATCCAGATTTCAGTCAAACTACTATTGTTGTTGCTGGTACTCAATCACCTAATAACGAAAATAATAACCATGTTATAGAATCTGGATTTAATGCGGTACTGGCAAGAAATCAATTAACAGAACAGACAAAGGACGTTCGAGAATTTTATAATCAATCATTAGCTAGTGCTAAAAAAATGGCTGGCAAAGGACAAGAAGTTGATATCAGTAATATGTCGGGATTTAGTCAAGCGGGACCAGCAGTTGCTAAAGTAGCTGCGGAAATGAAAGTCCAAAAGATTACAAATTTCATGGACTGGGGTGCGTGGAATTCGTTGATAAAAAATACAGCCGACTATAGAGGTATTAGTGATGAAGAATTAGCATATATTAATAAACACTTACATTCATACAGTGATCAAGGGAAAGATTTAACAAGTTGGGATGGTCATGGAGGGATCATTCCGTATGGAAAAGTATTTACTGTAGAGGGAAAACATCATAATGCTGGGTTACCAAAGATTAAAGGTAATAGGCCAGATTTTGAATGGTATGAAAAAAATGGTCTTTTCTGCTCTGGCATGACCGAAAAGCAAGTCAAAAAGATTGCAAAACTTAAAGCAAAAATGTACGAAATAAATGCCGCAACCGCAAATTATGGATTAGACTATGCAAAAAAAAATCCTGATCATTATGTCCTTGAGTATTTAAAGGAATATGGAGACTTCGCTCCTGAGCCTTCTAAGCAGGATTTAATCGCTATAAATAGAGAATACATTGATGAATTGCATGCCTCGTTAAGAACCAGTTCTGACAAAAAAACAATTAGTTTGAGAGAGGAGCTTGTTCGTACAAGCGCGCAAACAGCTCAGCTTCAGGCTGAAGTATATGAGCAAGAAATTAAAGATAAGATAAAAAGTGCTAAATCTAGTGTTGAAAATCATATCAAAGAACTGAGAGATGCAGCTCATACCCTTGCTCACAACCTTTCATCTGGTGAAGTGGAAGATCTCTTGTCTGAACTGACCTTATCCAAAGTTTGGAATGGGGGGCAGAAGCCTCAACTCTCGCATCAGCAAGTGCATATACGACTAAAATGACGGAAATCGCTGGTAATTTAAACAAGGCCGCTGATAATATCGTAGCGATTGATCAAAAAGGCGCCCAGATTTTCACAAAAAAATAGGAGAAAACGCATGATTGAACCAAATACAGAAGATCGAGCTGAAGCCGAACGCATAAAAAAAGAATATTTAAAGATTCAGGAACGAATTGCCATTCGCGGCTTGATTTCAGCTAAAAGAGCTGTCCTACTTGAAGAAAGTCAAGCATTGCAGAGTTGGCTAGATAGTCAAGCTGAGGCTATGAAAACTTTTGCCTCTACTCAAGTACCTGCTGACTTATCTGGAGCTTTCACAGGTGGAGCAGCAGATTCAATCAAGGAGGTACTAGGCGCTGTTCCTAAGCCTAGTTTGACCAGCCCTATCTTATAGGAGGCTTTATGGATATTCAGAAAAAGATCGATCGTCTTGATGATGATCACATAGCCTTTCGTAAGAAAGTTAGTGAGTATGAGTGGGATTACCAAGATATGAGACGAGAGGCTAAAAATGTTTCAGAGCAAATGAGCGGATGGATATTATCTTTTTGTCGTAATAGTCCTGATACCGTGCCCTCATATGAATTAAGACAAATAGAAGAAAATAGAGAAATTTTTGAGAGAAAAATTCAGCGTTATGAAGAACGGCTAAACAAAACTTATCACGAAGAAAATCGAATCTATAATAAAAAATTAGAGGAACTTGAGAAAGAAAAGAAGAACTCTTGACCTTTCTTCCATTTTCATAAACTACATAGACAGGTTATTCCTCTGTCTTTTTGTTTGCATTTATTCTGCAACGAAATCTTTTAAATATGATACAATAATAACAGATTATAAGCGGATAAGGATAGCAGAGTAATCTTGCTTCGTTGTTCGCTAGATGAGGAGAAGCTGATGCAAGCAGTTAAACATTTTATTGAAACATTTGTTCCTGAGCACTATGATCTCTTTTTGGATCTGAATCGTGCCGACAAGACTTTTTCAGGCAAGGTGACCATTACTGGGGAAGCTAAGACGAGTAAGATTTCCCTACATCAAAAAGATTTAACAGTTGAAGCTGTAGAGGTGGCTGGCCAAGCTCGTCCTTTCACTCTTGATAAGGACAATGAAGCTCTTTATATCGAGCTGGAAGCAGCTGGGCCTGTAGTGATGACAATAACTTATACTGGTAAGATTACGGATAATATGACGGGAATTTACCCATCCTACTACACGGTAGATGGTGTGAAAAAAGAGATTATTTCTACGCAGTTTGAGAGCCATTTTGCCCGCGAAGCCTTTCCGAGTGTGGATGAGCCAGAGGCTAAGGCAACTTTTGATTTGGCTTTGAAATTTGACCAAGAAGAGGGTGAGTTGGCTCTGTCTAATATGCCAGAAATTGATGTTGAAAACCGCAAAGCGACTGGCGTTTGGAAGTTTGAAACGACTCCACGTATGTCTTCCTATCTCTTGGCTTTTGCTGCAGGTGATATGCAAGGAATTACTGCTAAAACCAAGAATGGAACCTTGGTAGGAGTCTATGCGACCAAGGCCCACCCAGCCAGCAATCTAGAGTTTGCTTTGGACATTGCGGTTCGCTGTATCGAATTTTATGAAGAATACTATGGAGTCAAGTATCCTATTCCTCAGTCACTTCATGTGGCCCTGCCAGACTTTTCTGCTGGTGCTATGGAAAATTGGGGTTTGGTGACCTATCGGGAAATTTATCTGCTGGTGGATGAAAATTCAACAGCTCTGAGCCGTCAGACAGTTGCCTTGGTTGTTGCACACGAACTAGCCCACCAATGGTTCGGAAATCTAGTGACCATGAAGTGGTGGGACGACCTCTGGCTCAATGAAAGCTTTGCCAATATGATGGAGTATGTCTCAGTTGATGCGATTGAGCCTAGCTGGAAGATTTTTGAAGATTTCCAGACCAGTGGAGCTCCTTATGCCCTCAAGCGTGACGCGACAGATGGCGTCCAGTCGGTCCATGTAGAGGTCAAGCATCCTGATGAAATCAATACTCTTTTTGATGGAGCGATTGTCTATGCCAAGGGTAGTCGTCTTATGCACATGCTGCGCCGTTGGCTGGGAGATGATGCCTTCCGTAAGGGGCTAGGTGCCTACTTTGAGAAGCACCAGTATGGCAATACCATCGGTCGTGATCTTTGGGACGCTCTTTCTCAAGCTTCTGGCCGTGATGTAGCTGCCTTTATGGATGCTTGGCTGGAGCAGCCGGGTTATCCAGTTGTCACTGCTAAGGTCGAAAATGACTGCTTGATTTTGACCCAGAAGCAGTTCTTCATTGGGGAGCACGAAGACAAAGGTCGTCTCTGGCCAGTGCCTCTTAACAGTAACTGGCAAGGACTTCCTGATACTCTGACGACAGAAAGACTGGAAATTCCTAATTATGCAGCCCTGGCAGCGCAAAATGACGGGGCCCTGCGTCTCAATACAGAAAACACTGCCCACTATATTACAGATTATCAGGGTGAGTTGCTGGATGCTCTTCTGAATAATCTTAGCTCTTTGGACAATATCAGCAAGCTGCAAATCGTGCAAGAGCGCCGACTTCTGGCAGAGTCAGGTATGATTTCCTATGCGGATCTGCTGCCAGTTATCAGCAAGTTGGCAAACGAAACTTCTTATATGGTGGTTTCAGCTGTTTCCCAAGTGCTAGAAGGATTGAACCGCTTTGTGGATGAGGGCAGTCAGACTGAAGAAGATTACAAAGCCCTGCTGAAAGTACTTAGTCAAAGCAATTTCGACCGTCTTGGTTTTGAAAAACAGGAGGGAGAGAGCGATGAAGATGAGATGGTTCGTCAGCTAATTGTGGGTAATATGATTAAGGCTGACGATGAGACAGCTAAAGCTCAAGCAAGCCAGATTTTTGACCGCTATCGTGATAATTTGGAAAAACTCCCTGCTGCTATTCGTTTGCAGGTATTGGTCAACCAAATCAAGCATCATGAAAGCAAGGAGCTGACTAAGCTTTATCTGGACCTCTATGTCGCTTCAAATGATGGAAGCTTCAAAAATGCTCTTTCTACAGCCCTTTCTTATACGAAGAACAAGGAAACCTTGGATGAACTTTTAGCGACTTGGAAGGATAAATTTACTGTGAAACCGCAGGATTTGTCAGCTTGGTATGCCCGTTTCCTCAGCCAAGATTTTACTCAAGAAGCAGTGTGGACTTGGGCGCGTGAAAATTGGGACTGGATCAAGGCAGCACTAGGTGGCGACATGAGCTTTGATAGCTTTGTCATTAGCCCAGCAGTGGTCTTCAAGACAGAGAAGAGATTGGCAGAGTACAAAGCCTTCTTTGAACCGCAGTTGGACGATATGGCGATTAGCCGAAACATCAGCATGGGAATCAAGGAAATCGCTGCGCGTGTTGAACTGGTTAAGCGTGAGAAAGAAGCAGTGGAAAAAGCAATTCGAGCTGCGATCTGATGGATTTAATTAAATTGACTAGAAAGTCTGAGATAGTAGCCTATCTCAGGCTTTTTCTTTATCATTTTGAGTATTTAAACATTGCTAATATGCCTTTGCTTTGATAAAATAGAAAAGTATGTGAAATAAACAGGAAACTGTTTAAAGGAGAAATGGAGTTTATAATGGAAAAGAAAATAGTCTATGGCTTCCGCAAGAGCCGCCTTTCTAAGGGCTTGTGCGGAGCTGTTTTGGGTGCGGCTTTGTTGGTAGCTGCCGGATCAGTTCAAGCAGAGGAAAAGGTATCTTCAGCAGCAGGACAGTCTGCCCTTTCTGAAGCTACTCTTTCGCCAACCGAAGCGTCCCAGCCAACTGTTGCGCCTGCTCAGTCAGAGCCAGTTAATCAAGACAAGCTTCCCTTGGAGGTTTCTCATGCAGAAATGGACCAAGCTTTGGCAGAGGCCGAGAAAGCAGGAGTTCAGCTAAAGCAGGAGCCGACTGTTGATTTAGGAACAGCTAGAAATCCAGAAGAAGCTGCTAGTAAACGGGAGACAGCGCTAGCAGATTATGCGACCCAAGTCAAGGAAATACGTGAAACCACAGCAGCTTATCAAGAGCAACTGAAGACTTATGAGAAAGAACTCAGTCAGAAAGAGTCTGACAATCAAGTCTTGAAAAACCAATATGACAAGGCTTTAGCTTCCTATGAACAAGAGTCCAGTCGTATTCAAGCTGAAAATGCTCAGCTTCAGGCAGACTATGAACAGAAACGGGCTGCTTATCAAGCAGAATTGAACCGTATAGTAAAAATCAATCAAGAGAAAGAAGCCTCCTATCAAGCAGCTTTAGCAGCCTATCTAGAGGAGCGTTCACGGATTTTACAGGAAAATGCTCAAGCGAAAGCAGACTACCAAAATGCTATGGAGAGCTATGCTACAGAGCTGAAAGCTACTCAGGAGAAGAATGCAGAAGCAAAGCGTCGCTATGAAGAAAAGCTTGCTCAGGTCTCAGCTCACAACAAAGCAGCCCAAGCTGAAAATGCAGCCATTGCAGAACGAAATCAGGCCGCTGAAAAGGCCTATCAGGAAGCAGTCAAACGGTATGAAACTGAGGTTTCCATATTGGCTCAGGTTAAGGCAGAAAAAGAAGCTGTTTATCAAGCAGCCATGGCTGATTATGAGAAAGAGTTGGCTAGAGTTCAGAAAGACAATGCCGAGCTAGAACAGCAGTATCAGTCAGATTTAAGGGCTTACAAGCAGGAAGTAGAACGCATTCAAAGAGACAATCAAGCTGCAAAACAATCTTATGAGACATCCTTGGCTAAAATCCAAGAGCAGAACAAAGAGATTGAGGCCCAAAATCTAGCTGTTCAGAAGAAAAATATAGCCTTAAAGGAGCAGTATCAGGCTGATTTAGCTGCTTATCAAGAGCGATTGGCTGAGATTCGTCAAAAAAATCAAGCGGCAGAGAAAGACTATGAGAGCAAATTAGCTGCTTATCAAAAGAATCGCTCTGAAATCGAGGCGGCCAATGATGCCAAAGCGAGAGATCATCAAGCAGCTTTGACTGCCTATCAATCTGAACTTGAGCGTGTCCAAGCTGAAAATAAGAAGCGGCAAACTGCCTATGAGACAGAAAAAGCAGAAGTAATAGCCCGTAATGCTGCCATTGAAGCTGAAAACGCCCAGATTCGTCAGCAAAATCAGGAAAAACAAGAGCTTTATAAAAATCAATTAGCTCAATATGAGCAGGATGTGGCTCGAATCACCGAAAGCAATCAGAAAAGTCGAGAAGCATATGAGAAAGCCTTGCTTACCTACCAGGAGGCGACTGCTCGGATTGAGACAGAAAACAAGAATAAACTAGCTGCTTATCAGGCAGACTTAGCGACATACCAAGCAAATCTTGCAAGGATTGAAGCAGAAAATCAAAGGCTAAAAGAAGATTATGAGGCAAACCTTGCTTCTATTTCAGCACAGAACGCAGTGATTGAGCAGGAAAATGCAAGCATTAAAGAAAAAAATGCCCGATTGAAAGCCGACTATGATAAGCTGTTTGAAGAATATAAGAAGGCAAAAGCTGCCTATGATACTGCCAAAACTAAGTATGATGCAGCTCTTGTAACTTTTGAGAGAGAGTTGCAGGAAGCGGAGGTTAAGAAAAATGAAGAAGGCTATCTCAGCAAGGTTGAAAGCCAGCCTTTTGTTTTCAAATCTGAGCCCCAGGCTGTCTTGACGCTTGATCCCTCTATTAGAACCTATACGAATGATGAGCTGACTGATGAGGTTCGTTCTTGGGGAATGGATCAACAAGGAATAACTGCTTTGACCAGTGTTTTAAAAGGGAAAGAACATCAGACTAAAGTCATTTTACAAAAAGATGTGCCTCTGGTAGCTACTTATACTAATATCAAAAATTCCAGTATTCAGGGCAAGAAAATCGCTAAAGTTGTCTACACTTATACTCTGAAAGAATCAACGAAGAGTCAGGATAAGCTTCCAGTTTTCTTAGTTAAGGATCCGACCTTGACTGTCTGGACCTTGGATTTTTATGGCCATTCTCGGGTCAATGTCCAAGCGGAGTTTTTCGATGAGGCTGGAGAAAGGCTTGATATGACAGGCTCGCTTGTCAGCTTCTCATCTTTAAATACGAATAAAGTTGCAATTGAGTACATTAAGAATTTTAATGGTGAATATATTCCTATTACAGGTTCTGCCATTAATATTCACCCAGATACTAGTGTTCACGCTGATATTTCAATTAACTTTGAGCGGGAAGGTTCTCGCTTTGAGCACAACAAGTGGGATACACCTACTAGTCCTTATAACTGGTATGGCGCTATTGTCGGTAAGGCGCAAGGCGATGTCATTTCCTTTGACATTGGTTCACGAAACCGGGGTTCTGCTTGGTTTCTATTTAACTCTGATATTAAAGCCAAAGGTGTTCCAATGAAGCCTGTTGCTCCGACAGAAGTTGCTCAACCTCAGGAACCGGCTTATGATGATGTCAAGGCCTTGCAGCCTCTTCCAAGTCAGCCAGTCTATCAACCTTTGCCAGAGGAGCCAGCCCAGCCGGCCTATCAAGAACTTCCTAACCAGCCGACAGAAACTCAGCCTCTTCCTCTTCCAAATCGGCCTGAGGAGCCAGCAGTTCTACCAGAAAGAGATCTGGAAATTCTACCGAAAGAGCCAACTTATCTGGCTGAGCCTCTACAACCTCAAAAGCCAGTTTATCAGGAAGTGCCAGAAGAACCTAGCTCCCCTTCTCTATTGACAGAGCCGACTGCAGTTGAAGAGCCAACCTATGAGAAGGAGCAGCCCTTGCTGAGCCTTCCGCAAGAATCGGTTGAAAAACCACTGTCACAGGAACCACAACGACCATCTTATTTGAAAGAACCAGGAAAACCTCAAAAAGATCCTGAAGCAAGCACGGGAGAAGGTCCGAAATCGCCTGCTTATGAAGAAGAAATTGCTTTAGAGGATCTGCCTCAGGAGCCACGCTATCTACAGGAACCCCAGCTCCCACAAGAACCAGTTCTTCAGCCTGAGCCTCAGGCACCTGTCAGAGAAAGTGACCTGCCTCTGATAGAGGAGCCTGACAAACCAAACTATAAGGAGCTTCCTCAAAAGCCGGCTGAGCCTAGCTATCAAGCTTTGCCAAGCCGTCCGCAAGCGCCGACTCAAACTTATCACTTTAACCAGCTCTTTATCCAGTTAAAAGTCAGAGAAGAGGTGGAGAATGAGTCCAAGAAGAATATTCATCAACAAGAGGTTAGCCAGGGAAGTTTTGCTGTCCTTAATCTGGTAACGGATGCTTTGCCTGCTTATCGCCTGCCAATTCATTCTTTCGTATTGGAAGATCGCCTGCCAGAAGGTTTTGAATTGGATCTAGAAGCAACCAGAGCGAAAAGTCCTGGTTACGAGGTTTCTTATGACCCAAGCACCAGAGTCTTGACTTTTGTTGCTGCACCAGGTCTGCTTGAACGCTACAATGCTGACTTGAATTCTGCGACCGAGACCCTAGCTCTAGCAGCAGTCGGTCGACTCTTGTATCCAGGCAGAACTTATACCAATCATTTCAGCTTGCTGATTAATAATCAATACCGGATAGAGTCCAATCAGGTTAGTGTTTCAACACCTCCTGCAGAAATTACTATTCAAACAGCACAGAAATTTGAGCCTCTGTCAAACCAGACTTGGCAGCATCAAAGATCTGCAAGTAAACAAGCAAGCAACTTGCAGCTATCTGTCAGCTACCAAACCAAAGAAAGAGCTTCTCAAGGTCAACTGCCTAAAACTGGAAGCAATACGAGCTCTCTTCTTACTTATCTTGGCTTTGCGGTCTTGCTAGCTTCAGCTGGCTTCCGTTCTTCTAAGAAAGAGTCATAAAAAGATAAGCAGCTCCTGCATCCAGAGCTTTTGAACATGATAAATTTAGACTGAGACAATTTTGTCCCAGTCTTTTTTACTGAGGATTTTTTGAGCAAATGGTTGATAGATGTATCAAGTATTTTAGATAGGCAAGTATTTTAAGATGAACGTAAATCATGTTATAATAGCCATGTCAAAGAATTTTTACCTACAATAATCACTAATGCTAAAGAATTTCATCTAGCCAAATAACTAAAAAATAAGTATGATGAGGAGGAAAAGATAATGTTAGGTAAACAATTGAAGTTTATACGGGAGCAAAAAGGCTATAGCCAAGCTCAGATTGCAGAATCACTAGGGACGACTCGGCAGACCATCTCGAACTGGGAAAATGATAAGACGATTCTAGATAGTGCAAGTCTTATTCGTCTAGCCGATTTTTACCAGATTTCATTAGATGAGCTATGTGGTCGAAAAGCTTTATCTATCTCCAAAGATTCGAGCATAAAATCAATGATTTTGACAAATGCCTGTACACTTTGGACTTGCTTTGTTTCCTCTCTCGGATAGCTCTATTGATTTTCCTGCTAACTTTTTAGTTATTTAGAATATTAGGAGGAAAACAATGTTTTACTATTTTTATTTATCTCTCGCAATTCTATTTGAAATTGCCGCCACAAGTCTTTTAAAACTATCTCAAGGTTTTTCGAAACTATTTTTCGGTTGCCTTGCTTTGATGTTTTATGGCTTGTGCTTTTTCTTTTTATCTCTATCTTTAAAGGGCATTCAGTTAAATCTAGCTTACGCTATTTGGTCTGCAATAGGTCTAGTAGGGACAACGATATTATCTATTCTGCTTTGGCACGAAAAAGTAACAGCTGTAAGCCTTTTAGGGATAAGTCTAGTTATTGTCGGACTTGTTTTATTGAACTTATCACAAAAGACTCACTAGAGAATGGAGAATTATATGTTTGATAATTATTTTAAAAATAAAAAGGTTGTAATTATTGGTGCAAGTGGTAGTTTGGGAAGAGTCTATACACGGGCTTTTCATCAAGCAGGTGCTAGGTTATATCTATTAGGAAGAGATATAGAGAAGTTAAAGATGTTTGTGCAAGAATTTTCGTCTTTTATTCCAATAAGCTCAGTGGATATTACAAGTGAAGAGTCTCTAAAAAATGTAGTATCAGAGATACAAGAGTGGTCGGAATGTATAGATATTGTTATCAATGCAACTGGTTTTGATGTAAGAAAATCTTTGTCAGCGCATTCCCTTGAGGACATAGATCAGACACTATTGATCAATTTATCTGGCGCCATTCTGATTAGCAAGATTTTTCTGCCCTTATTAGCAAATGAAAAAGGTGCTACAATTGTGCATTCTGGCGGTTTTGCAGATGGGCGGCTCGCTTTCCCTTACTATAGCGTAGATGTGGCTAGTCGTGCAGGGATTTTTTCTTTTATTGAATCAATGAATCGCGAATTAAAGCAGGAGCAGAAAAAGGTGTATTTAACCTATTTTTGTCCCAATGCTGCAGACACACCCTCAGAAAAGCCTTACCATCCTGTTTGGAAGGAAATGGGGATTAAGATTTCAACTACAGATGAAGTTTGCCTAGCTTTGCTAAAAGGTATTAAGTCTCATCAAAGAGTCATCCTAATGGGGCGAGGGGCATCTTTGTTTACTAAACTCAATCTTCTGTCTTCAAGATTAGCCGATTTTCTTTTATTAGATAAATATAGCCGTATATTGAAAAAGCACTTTTCATAATCCATTTTCCCTATCTTTCAGCCTTTTTTAAGAAAAAATTCAGTCCTTTTTAAGTAAAAAACTATATGATAATGCTATTCAAGTGAAAGGATGTGTATAGGATGACTTGTAAGCTGCATTAGCTTCTTGCTTGATAGAAAGAGTCAGAAAAATTAAAAAGAAAGAAGGTAATAGATTTAATGGATATGGAAAAAATGATTGTTGTAAAAAAAGTACCAAATGGTGGCTGACGGTTGCGACGGGTGGTGCTCTAGCAGTCGGACTTCTGGGCGGTTATGGTCTTGCGACAGCTATTCACGGTACAAACAATCAGCAATCAGCTATTCAACAGCCAGCTACTATGCCTGGAGCACCGGAGCAGGGTCAGAATGGTCAGGATGCAGGAAATGGAATGCCGCCACAAGTTGGTCAGAATGGTCAAAATGGTGGACTAGGTAATGGAATGCCGCCGCAGGATGGTGGTCCAGGACAGAACGGTCAAGACCAAGGAATGCCGCCTCAAGACGGCCAGCAGTCTGACAATGACAAGAGCAAGAATTCTTCTGCTCAGCAAAATGACAACGGGAAGAAAAACAAGAAAAAGTCTTCAACGAACATAAATGAACAATCGGACAAGAACAATAATAAGTCGACAAAAGAAAATAAAACGTCGCAGTCGTAGAAAAAACTTACTGATTTTGACCCAAGTCATGATATAATAAGAATAGCAAATAAAACAAAAACCAAAAGACATAATCTTGGAAAGTTTTATTGGAGGAAAGAAAAATGATTAAAATTCTATTGGTAGAAGATGACCTTGGACTGTCAAACTCAGTTTTTGATTTTTTAGATGATTTTGCAGATGTAACGCAGGTTTTTGATGGTGAAGAAGGTCTATATGAAGCAGAAAGCGGTGTTTATGACCTCATCTTACTGGATCTCATGCTGCCTGAAAAGGATGGTTTCCAAGTGCTGAAAGATCTCCGAGCAAAAGGAGTCACAACCCCTGTCCTCATCATGACAGCTAAGGAAAGCTTGGATGACAAAGGACATGGCTTTGAGCTAGGCGCTGACGACTATCTGACAAAACCTTTCTATTTGGAAGAACTGAAAATGCGGATCCAAGCGCTCTTGAAACGCGCTGGTAAATTCAACGAGAATACTCTTTCTTATGGTGATGTAACTGTCAACCTATCTACAAATTCGACTACGAAGGCGGGTAAAGATGTAGAGTTGCTTGGTAAAGAGTTCGACCTCTTGGTTTATTTCCTGCAAAATCAAAATGTAATCTTGCCTAAGACTCAAATTTTTGACCGTCTGTGGGGCTTTGACAGTGATACCACTGTTTCCGTTGTCGAAGTGTACGTTTCAAAGATTCGTAAAAAACTGAAAGGAACGGCATTTGCGAAAAACCTACATACTCTTCGTAGTGTCGGCTACATTTTAAAAGATGCTGAATAAAATCAAGAAGACCTTTTATGCGGATGATTTCTCTTATTTCATTCGCTATTTTGGGTTGTTTACATTAATCTTCTCAGCCATGACCTTGATTATTATTCAGGTTATGCGCTCCAGCCTTTATACGTCAGTTGATGAAAATCTGAGGAATCTGAGTAATGATCCTAGTTCGGTAGCTGATTTGGCCTATCGGACGACAGGTCAGCAGTCTGATCCGAGCAATAAGGTCAACACTAAAAGTCCTAAAAGCAGTAAAGAGCCAGATGGTGATTCAGATGAAGAGCCTAAGCCTAACAATCTAACTACGCCAAATGTCAGCTCTAATACCTTTGCCCTGCTTTTGGATGATGATTATAAAAATATTTCCACCAGCAAGAGCGATGGTTTTCTGGACTTTAATTCATTAGAGTTTAACAAGTCCTATCTGAATCAAATCAAGGAGATTGTGATTGGCAACAGCTTTGGTCAGACAGAAAGCTATCGGGCTTATCTCTTTGATATTGATCCTAAAAATGAGTACCCTGATATCAAGTACGCTGTGGTCATGACTAGTATCAGCCAGCTGGAGCAGACCAGCAGCAAGCATGAGCAACTGATTGCCATGGTTATGGTCAGCTTTTGGGGAATTTCCCTGATTGCCAGTATTTATCTGGCTCGGATGAGTGTCAAGCCTCTGCTGGAAAGTATCCAGAAGCAGAAGGCTTTCGTGGAAAATGCCAGTCACGAGCTACGGACTCCTCTGGCAGTATTGCAGAGCCGCTTAGAGACGCTCTTTCGTAAGCCTGAAGCTACAATTATGCAGAGCAGTGAAAATATTGCTTCTAGCTTGGATGAAGTACGGAATATGCGCTTGCTGACGACCAATCTGCTCAATCTGGCCCGTCGCGATGATGGCATCAAGCCTCAATATGGTGAAGTTGAACCAGAATTTTTTGATACGACCTTTGCTAATTACTGCATTATCGCAAGGGAGAATAAAAAAGCCTTTCATTCAGAAAATATGATCAAGCACCCTATTGTGACCGATCAAATTTTTCTCAAACAGCTGATGACCATTCTATTTGACAACGCTATAAAGTATACAGATGATGATGGCGTAATCAGTGTCATGGCTACTTCGACAGATCGCTACCTTATTTTCCGAGTGGCGGACAATGGTCCTGGTATCAGCGATGAAGATAAGAAGAAGATTTTTGATCGCTTTTATCGGGTGGATAAGGCTCGGACCCGTCAGAAAGGTGGCTTTGGTCTGGGACTTTCTCTAGCCAAGCAGATTGTCGATGCTTTCAAGGGCTCTATTTATGTCAAGGACAACAAACCAAAAGGTACGGTCTTTGAAGTTAAACTGCTACTGAAAGAAACGAAAAAGCGTTCTGTAAAATAGCGGGAGAGGCCTAATATGAACATTTTGGTTTATGGTGCTGGCACAATTGGTTTGACATACGCTTGGTTACTGTCTAATCAACATCAAGTTACTGTCTTAGTTAGAGAGCATAAGCTGTCGACTTTAGAGCAAGGCTTCACACTTTCTATTAAAGATTTAAGAAAAGATGATCAGGTCTATAAAGAACATCACTTCCAGCCGCCTCTGGTGACGAGTATTGCTCAAGACTATGACCTGATTCTCTTAACGGTAAATAGTTTGCAACTAGAGCAGGCATTGGATCATTTGGCGGCTATAAAGGAAAAAGCTCATTTACTTATTTTACAGAATAACTGGAATATCAACTCCAAGATTCCTTCTTATTTGGACAGAAAGCAGGTGTCGTTAGCTTTTCCTTCTTCTGTTGGAGGAGGGCGAAAGAGTGATGGTCGGATCCAAGCTATCATTTTCAAAGAAGCTACGTTACTTGATGATGATTCTTACACATCAGAGTTGTCTCCTATCTTCACAGCTAGTGGTATAGGCATTGATGCTATGCCTGACTTGGCTTCTTGGATGAAGGTTCACTGCCTTCAGGAGGCGATAATGGCAGGTGCAGTTGCAGAAGCGGGGACTTTTGAAGCACTCTTGAAAGATAAAAAAGCAATTCGAAAAATGATTTGCGCTTGGCGAGAAGGTTTAGAACTCTGTCAGCGATATGGCATTCCTAAACATCGTTATAAACCTACTAAATATCTATCCCTGCCCCTATTTCTCTTGGTTCCAGTAATGAAGTTCATGTTGAGTCAGTCTTTGGTTACCGAAATGGTCACAAATCACATGCATTCAGGCTATGCCGAATGGGTTGATCAATATTTTGAAATCAAAAGAAGTGCTGAGAAAGAAAGCATTCCCATGCCTCAATGGAATTCGTATAGCGACTTCATTGAACATTTTTTGAAAAACAATTCTTAGCAGGCCTTGAGGCTTGCTTTTTATCTGCTTTTATTTACTTTTTTAAAAATTTAATATAAGTTTTGCCCAAAATAGGGTATAATAATAAACAAGAAAGAATGAGGTGAAATTATGGCATCAAAAATGTTACATACTTGTTTGCGTGTGGAGAATTTGGAAGCGTCTATCGCTTTTTATGCAGAGGCTTTTGGTTTTAAGGAGCTTCGTCGCAAGGATTTTCCGGATTATCAGTTTACTATCGTTTATCTAGGTTTGGAAGGTGATGATTATGAGCTGGAACTGACCTATAACTATGACCATGGTCCTTATGTGATTGGGGACGGTTTTGCTCACGTGGCACTTAGCACGCCAGACTTGGAAGGTCTGCACGCTGAGCACAAGGCTAAAGGCTATGAAGTGACAGATCCAAAGGGTCTTCCTGGTAACCCGCCTAATTATTATTTTGTAAAAGATCCTGATGGCTACAAGGTGGAAGTCATTCGTGAGAAGAGTCTCTAACATCTAGCTGCAGTTAATTTTGCAAGATAAATGATGATTTTTATTCATTTAGGACAGGTGTATGAAAAGACAAAATAACAAGAAACACGGTAAGAAAACACTCATTGTTCTTAGCTTACTAGGTTTGACTTTTGTTGCTGCTCTATTTCTGGGTGCTGTAAAAATTTACGCTATTTTCCAAGAAAAGGAACTGCAAGAGAAAGTTAGTGTGTTGATTGCTCAAGAAGAGACCTACCACGCTGAAAAAACTGAAAAGCAGAGCAAGATGATTGGCAGCCACTATGTGGAGTCCTTCTATCCTCTGCTAGATGGTCAGGTTATGGCAAGCGTCAAGGAGCAGATGGACGCTGATAGCCAGACGATTAAGGATAATCAGAAGAAGGACGATAAGATTGAGGAATTGACCTTCTACTATGCTGAGGAAAAAGAAACGAGCCTGAAGGATGTCAAAGAAGTACTGGTGCATCGCAAGGACTATCATGTTAAAGAGATGAAAATCAGTAAAGGAGAAGAGCGGGAAGTTGCTGACAGCTATCTCGGTCCAGACGACAGCCCTTTCACTCTGGATAAGCTCTTTCAGGATCCTGATGCAGCTAAGGAAATCTTCATCAACGAAATATCCAGCCAGCTGACCTTTAGACAGGCCGATGAGGCGGTGCAGACGGAAATTCTCAACACCCTCAATGGAACGGAGTTGGGTCAGTGGTCCTTCCGTTATGAGTACAGCCATTTTTCTATTAAGCTGAGTAAGGAAGTGCAAGGCTTAACCAGCATTGACGTTCCTTTATCTAGCTTTTATGACCAGATCAATGCGGACTATCTGACCGGAGATGACTTGGCGGCTTATCAGAGTTTCGAGGCTAAGAAGCATGTGAAGATGGTTGCTCTGACCTTTGATGACGGTCCAGATCCTAAGACAACACCGCAGGCTCTGGATATCCTTAAGAAATACGGTGCCAAGGCGACCTTCTTTATGGTTGGGCAAAACATTGCTGGTAATGAAGCGATTGTCAAGCGAGTGCACAATGAAGGTCATCAGATTGGGATTCATACATGGGACCATCCAGTCTTAACCAAACTACCTCTGGAGTCAGCCAAAAAAGAAATCCTTGATACCCAGACCGCTATTAACAATGTCATAGGCATCAAGCCAATGATTACGCGGCCTCCTTATGGAGCTATTAATACTACAATCCAAAATTCGGTTGACCAGTCCTTTATCATGTGGAATGTGGACAGCCTAGACTGGAAGACACGCAATACTAAAGCTATTATGCAAGAGATTGCTAAAACTCAGCCAGGTTCGATTATCCTCATGCATGATATTCACCAGACCAGTATTGACGCCCTACCAAGTGTCCTCGAGTATCTGAAGAGTAACGGCTATACTTTGGTAACGGTCGATGAGCTTCTGGAAGGTCAGCTAGAGCCCCATCGTATTTATTACGGCAGAGACTAAGACGGTCCTTGGGTTTAGATTTTGGAAATCATTGTTGGTAATGAGTAAAAGCAAAAAAAGCTTTGGAAATCTAATGTTTCCAAAGCTTTTTTAGTTTAACTCGTTACATAAAGTTCTTGATTTTTTAATAGAATTTCACGAACGGAAGCGTATTTTTTCAATGTTTTCAGCTCTTCAGGATGGCTGATGAGGGTGATGACATAGCCTTCCTTGCCCATGCGGCCGGTTCGTCCAGAGCGGTGGGTATAGGTTTCTAAATCGCGCGGAAGCTCATAATTGACGACGCATTCTAGGGAGTCAATATCAATGCCGCGAGCAACTAGGTCAGTGGCTAGCAGGAGAGTAATCTGGTGCTCTTTGAACTTATCCAAAATCACCTTGCGGAACTTAACGTTGACATCGCTGGCCAGAGAAACCGCGTTGGCTTCACGATACTGGAGTTTTTCCTCAGCGCTTCCTAAGTCTGACAGAGCGTTGAAAAAGACTAGTCCGCGGAAATCTTCAACATTGGATAATTTGCGGAGCAAGTCCACCTTATCACGTTTTTCGACTTGCATGTAAAAGTGCTGGATGTTGTCCAAAACTTGGTCGTCAATGCTGATTTCTAGAGTATTTTCAGTAATCTTATCGTGGTCGAACTTAGCGGTGGCGCTCATATATATCAGCTGGTGGTTACGAGGCGCATAGTGGGTGATTTTATCTACAAAGTGATACTGAGAATCGCTGAGCAGCTGGTCAAATTCGTCCAAAATGATGGTTTCGACATTCATCATCTTGATTTTCTTGAGCTTGATTAATTCGAAAATTCGTCCAGGCGTTCCGATGATAATTTCTGGGCCTTTCTTAAGACGCTCAATCTGTCGCTTCTGGCTGGAGCCGGAGAGCAGAAGCTGGGCTGTCAGCCCTAAAGGCTCCGCCCAAGTCTTACAGACCTCAAATATTTGTCCAGACAACTCGGTGTTAGGAGCTAAAATCAAGAGCTGTTGGGCTTTTTTAGGTGTCAGCCTGAGCAGACTGGGAAAGAGATAGGCCAGAGTTTTACCAGTACCAGTCGGACTGATTCCCAGCACCGTATCGCCTGCAGAAATAGGCTCAAACATCTTCTCTTGAATAGCCGTCAAATCTTCAAAGCCCAGTTTAGCCAGCTGATTTTGCCAGCTCGGGGGAAATTGTTCCTTAATCATCATCAACCTCAAATCTAATGCCAGCGTCCTTGCGCATGCCAAATAAGCTTTCATGAACAGCCGCCGCCGCATCCAACCATTTCTCGTAAGCCGCATCCTGTCCGCCCTTGAGCACTCGCGCGAAAGCTTGAGCCTCTTCCAGCATGGTGTGGGGAGCACGCTTGATAGGTAGCACCTCCTCTTGGCCGTCCAGATTTTGGAAAATAGCAGAGCTGATAAATTCAATCCCGTCTAAAGTCAGAGTTCCCTGATCTGTGTAAATCTCTGCAGGCAGATTGCTGTTTATATTTTTACCGGCCTGAATCTGAACTTGAAAATCTGGATAGATGAGACAGCCAGCTCCATTTAAATCAATCGTATTAGCTAGCTGCTGGGCGCTGTAGCGAGCGAAGCGGGGATGGCTAAAAAGTCTGATAGCCGCATAGACTGGATAGACACCCAAGTCCATCAAAGCGCCGCCGGAAAACTTAGCTGAGAAAACGTTGGGTTGCTCTCCTGCAAGCAGAGCTTGCATTTTAGAAGAATACTTGGCATAGGTGAAGTTGGCTCCCAAGACGGTCTTGTCCTTGAGAAAATCACTGATCGTATCAAAGGCCTGCTCATGATAGTTGCGGGCAGCTTCAAAGAGATAGACTTGATGCTCGTCAGCCAGCTTGACCAATTCCCGCCATTCTTTGGGTCGAGAGACCGCCGGCTTTTCGACAATAACATGTTTACGAGCCAGAATAGCTACCTTGGCATGATTGAAATGCAGGCTGTTGGGACTGGCGATATAAACGACATCGATATCAGATGACAGAAAGTCCAGCATTTCAGTATAGACGGCTGTATTTTCATAGTTTTGCACAAAGCGCTCAGCAGAAGCCAAAGTCCGAGAGTAGACTGCTGCCAGCTGATAGTTGCCTGTTGAGTGAGCGGCCTTGATGAACTCATGAGAAATAGAACCTGTTCCGATAATTCCAAGTTTGAGCATAAAAACCTCCTTTTTTCTATTTTTAAGCATGTACTTTTTTTATTTTAGCTCTTTCATTATAACATGAATTGCGGTAAAATAGATAAGATAACAAGAGATGGAGCTTATAATGCAAAATAGACCTATTATTATTGGTGTGACTGGTGGTTCTGGAGGCGGAAAGACTAGTGTTTCTCGAGCAATTTTGGCTAATTTTCCAAACGAAAAAATTGCCATGATTGAGCATGACTCCTACTATAAGGATCAGACGCATCTGACTTTTGAGGAGCGGGTGAAGACCAACTATGACCATCCTTTTGCCTTTGATACGGACTTGATGATTGAGCAAATCAAAGAGCTCTTGGCTGGTCGACCAGTGGATATTCCCACTTATGACTATACAGAGCATACCCGCAGTAAAAAGACCTATCGTCAGGATCCTCAGGATGTGTTCATCGTTGAGGGGATTTTGGTCTTAGAGGATCAGCGCCTGCGGGATTTGATGGATATTAAAATCTTTGTGGACACAGATGATGATGTTCGGATTATTCGTCGTATTAAGCGGGACATGGAAGAGCGCGGCCGCAGTTTGGATAGCGTTATCGAACAGTATTTGGGTGTCGTTAAGCCTATGTACCATCAGTTCATCGAGCCGACCAAGCGCTATGCGGATGTCATCATTCCAGAGGGAGCTTCTAATAAGGTGGCTATTGACCTGATTACGACCAAGATTGAAAAAATCCTTAAGGAAGCCAGAGAAGGCTAGGACAGGCAGCTTTCTAGCTCTGTCATTTGAGGAAATAAAGTCTGTGAATCTGGTGAATCGCAGTAGCTACAAGATTTTGAAATATAATCTAGCAAGGGGAAGTGGACGGACTGAAATCTAGGATTTTCGGAGTCTGGTCACTCCCTTATTTTGTAGGTGGTTTATGAAACAATTTGTAAAAAGAGAGTTTCACTCTCGTTCAAAATTTTTTGCCTGCCTCTTGACCTTTTGTGCAGGATTTATCGACGCCTATACCTTCATTGAGAGGGGAGGGACCCTGGTGGCAGGTCAGACGGGAAATGTCGTTTTCCTTTCGGTTGAGCTCATCAATCAGGAGACAAGAGGAATTGAAGTTAAATTGGCAACTATGCTGGCCTTTATGCTGGGGATTTTTCTGATGACCGTTTTTCAGTATCACTTTGAGCATTCTTGGCGCAGACTGTCCAGCGTTTTTCCCTTGATATTGACGACAACTGTCGCAGGATTTTTGCCAGCAAATGTACCCCATCTCTATATTGTGCCGCCACTGGCTTTCTGCATGGGACTGGTTGCGACGGCTTTTGGCGAGGTGGATGGCATTGTCTATAACAATTCCTTTATGACGGGGAATATTAAGAAAACCATGGTAGCTTTTGGCAACTATGCTCGAAATAAGAAAGGGAAAGATTTGAAAGAAGGCCTTTTCTTTGTTGCCCTATTAGCAAGCTTTGTAGTTGGAGCCATTATTTCTACCTATCTAATTCAATTTTACCTCCTGAAGACCATCTGGCTTGTTTCCCTGATTTTAACAGCCTTTCTCCTTTTCCGAGGAATTCAGTATATGAGGAGATGAGGGTGTATATTCTTCTTAGAAACGAAGTGCCTTAAGAAGTGATATTGTGAAATTCATAGAAAGTAGTAGAAATATAAGAGAAAATGATGAAAAAAAGCAAAATAGCGACTCTATTAATTATAGCGCTAATTGTTACTCTGATTATTGGAGGAATAGTTATGACAGTTCAAAATCAAAATTTGTTTACAGACGGAGTTGAGCGGGAGAAAAAGAAAGAGCAAGATCCGCGTAAAAAACAACTTGCTTATCTCAAAAGGCATAAAGAAGAGTTGACCGACTTTGCTAAAGCTTTGAATCCTAAGGTTGAAAGTGTTCAGTTTAATTGGGACAGTATGAAAGTCGAAGACATAGGGAATGGCACCCCTCAAGGTGGAGGACATATTCTGACATTGGATGGTAGAATAAATAATAATGAGAACACTGAATTTACGCTGGGAGTTCCACTGAAATACGATTCAAATGAAGTTCCTGATAAGCTAGTTATTTATGAAATGCAGCCGATAAGAATTTTAAGAGATGGAGGTTGGTTCTTATATGAGTAACAGCAATTTAAAACCATTTGATAATTTTTATGGAGATTTAGCGCAGTCAGTAAATTTCATACTTCACAGAATGCTTTTCAAAAGTATTTTTATGCTTTCATGATATAACAATAGTAACTTCTCTTTACTTTGGAGGATAAATAATGAAAAAAAATAGATTAGCTATTCTTGCGATAGCAACCACTCTGGTCATAGGAGGGACGATTATGACAGTTCAAAACAAAAGTTTGTTCACAGATGATATTTTTGGTTTTCAGAGTCCAAGAGAAAAACAGTTGACTTACTTAAAAAAACACGAAAAAGACTTAGCAGATTTTGTGAAGTCTTTAAATCCTAAAGTGGATTCTGTTCAAATTGCTTGGGAAGAAACACGTTGGGAAGAAATAGGAAATGGAACACCGCAGGGTGGAGGTAATGTTATTCGAGTTTTTGGTGGTTTTAATCATATCAAAGATTCAAGTTGGAGTGTTTTGGTCTACATAAAAGATGGAAAGAACAATGAAGAAGATTTTATTGAAGGAATTGGAAGTGGGAGTCCGCTCCGTGTAGGAGGAAGAGGATTTGACGAAGAGTAATTTAAAAAACTTTCATATCTACGCAAATTTAGTGCAGTTTATAAATTTCATATTTTACGGAATACTTTTCAAAAGTATTTTTTTAATGCATTCATGATATAATAATAGTAACTTATTATTATGCACAAGGAGGCTAGAAGATGAAACAAAAACAAATAGCGATTCTATCTGTGGCAGCAGTAATAGCTTCTCTGGTCATAGGAGGGACAATTATGACAGTTCAAAATAAAAATTTGTTTACAGACGAAAGCAAGCAGGAGAAAAAGGAAGAGCAAGATCCGCATGAAAAACAGCTTGCTTATCTTAAGAAACATGAAGAAGAGATTAAGGAGTTTGTAAAATCTCAAAATTCAAAGATAGAATCGGTTCAAATAGATTGGAATGAAACCATGTGGGAAGAAGTTGGAAATGGAACGCCTCAAGGAGGAGGTGAGGTTGTGATAGTTGGAGGAGGATTCAATAACATAGAAGGATCGACATGGCAGGTTATGTTTAGAATTAAAAATGAAAAAATTATTTTTGATACTATGACGCAAGGAAGCCCATTGCGAGTAGGTGGTAGAATTTATGAGTAACAGTATTTTAAAAACTTTGATAATCTCTATGCAGATTTAGCGCAGTTTGTAAATTTCATACTTCACAGAATACTTTTCAAAAGTATTTTTTTACTGTATTCATGATATAATAATAGTAACTTATTATTATGCACAAGGAGGCTAGAAGATGAGACAAAAACAAATAGCGATTCTATCTGTGGCAGCAGTAATAGCTTCTCTGGTCATAGGAGGGACAATTATGACACTTCAAAATAAAAATTTGTTTACACATGGAACCAAGCAGGGGAAAAAGGAAGAGCAAGATCCGCGTGAACAACAGCTAGCTTATCTTAAAAAGCATGAAGAAGAGATTAAGGAGTTTGTTAAATCTCAAAATTCAAAGATAGAATCAGTTCAAATTGATTGGGAACAAACACAATGGGATCAGATAGGAAATGGAACACCGCAAGGCGGAGGTGATATTATTGATGTTTATGGAACATTTAATAATATTGAAGAATCTGGTTGGAATGTTACAATTCCCATAAAGGATGGGAAAGCCGATTTACACTATATGGGACTAAGTAATGGATTAAGTCTAAGAGGTGAGCTTTTTGAGTAATAGCAATTTAAAAACATTTGATAATTTTTATGCAGATTTAGCACAGTCTGCTTATACAGGAAGACCTATAAAATTCCCATATAATTCACTTACACGGGATAGGCAAAAAAAATTAGATAGTGGATATTCCATTCCTTTTGATTTTTCCCAAGATGTTGTGTATGGGAAAGAAATCACCCCTGGAGGTAAGAAACTCGATAATGATGGGAAAGTTTACTTGCAGCCAGATCCAGATTTGCATGTTGAAAAGGGATTGGATTTACCCTTTATGGATGATAATGATAAGAAAATTGCTGATTATAAAGAGAAAGCCGGTTTAGGACCTTACCAGAAAGGTCGTTTAACTAATGAGAGAGTTGGCTTTAATGCATATTTTCTAACAGATACACCAACTTTGGGCAAGGATACAAAGCATACTTATATGGCTATTCGAGGTAGTGATGGTTTCAATATTGAGAGATTTAAGAAAGAAGGAATTAAGCCTTTAAATCTGAATGACTGGCTTGTTAATGATGCTAATTTTGCTTTATTTGATTCGCATATACCTCAGGCTAGACTAGCAACGGAGGGAATGAAAGCCACCATTGCAGAAATGAGCGAGAAAGCTCCCAATGCTACGATGGATCTTACAGCCCACTCGCTGGGGACTATGGTGACAGTTCAAGGAATAGCTAATCTGAGCCAACAAGAATTTGATAAAATTGGAAAGGTCGTTCTTTTCGATGGACCGGATACTACCGATAGTTTGAAAAAAATGGGAGTTGATGATGATAGGATTCAAGCAATTAGCGAAAAACTTGAATACTATGTCAATCCTTTTGATATTGTTAGTATGCTCAATCGTGAGAATACAATCTATAATTTAGAGAAACCTGGAGAAAAGCCAACTCGTAAGGAATTGGGAACAGCTCATATAGTTGTGCCTCTTCATTATACTCGCTTTGACTTTATGTCTGATAGTGCTCATGATTTTGGTGTTTTTCAGGCAGACGGCAAGGGGGGATTTTTAGTCGCTTCAGAAGATTTTCATCCAGAACTTCTGAGAGCAGGGGAGAAGCTTGCGCGATTAGAAGCGAAATTTTTAGATTTGCTTCGTATGCAAGGTTTGACTGATGATGAGGCGATAAAATTCATGAATGCTGTTGTTGACGTTTCTTCTTTTGGAACAGCAAATTTTGCGCGTGCAGGTATTTCTACATCTGCTTTCTATGAATTTAAGCGGGATTATCAAGCAATCATTGATGAAGCGCGTAGAGAGTCGATTAAGTGGGACAAGAAGATGATTCCAAGCTATCAGAAACAGCTTGGAAATGGCAATCTTACAGGTGAAGAGAGAATTTTAGTCCGTGCTCGTCTCCTTCAGACTGCAGCTCAGTTGGCTATCTTTGAAATAGAAGATAAAGTTAAGCATGTCAAAACCTTATTGTCGGATGCCAAGGAATCTGTCCAAAAGATAATTAATGACGCAAGAACAGAGGCATTCGGTCTTGCTACTTATTTGAGCGACTCAGAAGTGGAGAGTTTATTGATTGATTTCGATATAAAGCACTACTGGGACGATTCGGTTGAAACAAATACAAACACATCCGCAAAAGGATTCCTGACAGAGATTGAACAGTTGGGAACGACTTTGGTCAGAGCTAGTGGAGATTTTGCAGCAGTCGATACTCAGCAAGCTGAGGATTTCAATAATCTCTTAGCAGATGTGAAAGGATCATGGAGGGTTATTGAAAATGCTTATACCAAATGATGATGCGCTCGTAACTAGAGTGGAGTTAGAGAGACAGTTTAAAGAAAAGATGAAGGAGCAGGAGAGGCAGGCTATCAAGGCTTTGATAGTGGCCAAAGAGCTGCTTATCCTTGCAAAAGGATTAGATCTGGCAGCTCAGCTACAGGCGGCGGCTTTGGATATGAAAAATTATGCTTCTACTAACTATGTCAATGATATTAAGGGTGGATTTGAAGGGAAGGCAGCGCAAGCTGCTGAAACTCATCTAACTCAGACGATGCAGATGCCTTCTTTGGATAGCCCGATTAAGGGATAGGAGGTGAGGCAATGCTGGATAAAAAGAAGCTTCAGGAACTGGAAGATGAACATGCTCTAAAAATGCGTGAGTTTGAGCGAGTAGAGACAGACTTAGATACATACTACTATAAGTTTGACAGAGAGACGAACAAACTCTTAGAGGCAATTTCTTATGCATGTAGAGAGGTTCCTTTGACAGCGGCTCAACTTTATATTTTTCAAATAGAGGATAATCTGGAACAATACCATCAGCAATACAAAAAGCGCATAGACGATGTTCTAGAAGCTCGCTATCAGGAGAACAGACGCTTTCAGAATAAGCTGGATGAAGTGAGTAAATAAACTATGCTACGATTGCTGAAAAAATAGAAGAAGTGAGACTTACCTTACTTCTTTTTTCTCGTATTTACAGTTTTAAATCCCCCAAAATAATCCAGCATATTAAAAATTTTCAGAAAATATCGACTTTTTCTTGACAGGTTTATGATACTGTGTTAAAATACTAAACAATAAGAAACCATCTCAAAAAGGAGTTAGTCAAACATGAAGTCAACCCAATCTTCAAACTTTGCTTTGTTGTTGCGTTACTCGGGCTAGTGCAAAAGCATTAGTCCTGTTTGGCTTACCAAGCGGGAGTAAATCAACATCTCGCTTGTTCCTCAAGTGAGATGTTTTTTATTTCACCTATCTTACCTCAAACTCTGATGAGGAAGAAATGGTTTCTAAAGGAGCGACGGGAGTGGGAGTACATCTTGATTTTTCTGAAATCAATTTGTCCCATACTGTCTCAGTCATTGAACATGACCTAGAAGTTGGGAAATAGTTTTTCCTAAATGGTCTATGTATCTTAGAAAAGGAGTTGTCTATGACACGCAAAGTTGAGTTTTTTGATACCAGCCTCCGGGATGGTGAGCAGACACCAGGAGTGAATTTCTCTATCAAGGAAAAGGTTGCTATTGCCAAGCAGTTAGAGAAGTGGGGGATTTCAGTCGTTGAAGCCGGTTTTCCAGCTGCGAGTCCAGATTCATTTGCGGCGGTGCAGGAGATTGCTAAAGCCATCACAAAAGCTTCTGTTACTGGTCTGGCGCGTTCGGTCAAGTCTGATATTGACGCCTGCTACGAGGCACTCAAGGATGCCAAGCATCCACAGATTCATGTCTTCATTGCGACCAGTCCTATTCACAGAGAGTTTAAGCTGAAAAAGACCAAGGAAGAGATTTTAGAAGCGGTGAAAGAGCATGTCTCCTACGCGCGCTCCAAGTTCGATATAGTCGAGTTTTCACCAGAGGATGCGACACGAACAGAGCTGGATTTCCTTTTTCAGGTGGTACAAACAGCGGTTGATGCAGGTGCGACTTATATCAATATTCCAGATACAGTCGGCTTTACTACTCCGGAAGAGTTTGCAAATATTTTCGACTACCTAGTGGCAAATGTGACTTCTGATCATAAGGTGGTATTTGGTGTTCATTGTCATGATGACCTTGGTATGGCAACGGCCAATACTTTGACGGCTATCAAGCACGGTGCTGGTCGTGTTCAGGGAACTATCAATGGAATCGGTGAGCGCGCTGGAAATGTAGCATTGGAAGAAGTAGCAGTTGCCTTAGAGATTCGCCAGGACTATTACCAGGTTGAGACAGACATTGTCCTTAATGAAACCATCAACACTTCAGAGCTGGTATCCCGCTTCTCAGGTATTCCAGTGCCTAAGAACAAGGCGGTTGTTGGTGGCAATGCCTTCTCTCATGAGTCCGGTATCCATCAGGATGGTGTTCTTAAGAATCCACTGACCTATGAAATCATCACACCAGAGTTGGTTGGAGTCAAGAGCAATTCACTGCCGCTTGGCAAACTGTCTGGCCGCCATGCCTTTGTCGAAAAACTCAAAGAACTGGCTCTGGACTTTGCGGAATCTGAAATCAATGATCTCTTTGCTAAGTTTAAGGTCTTGGCTGATAAGAAAAATGAAGTCACAGACGCTGATATTCGGGCTCTGATTGCCGGAACGACCGTCGAAAATCCTGAAGGCTTCCACTTTGATGATCTGCAGCTCACTACCAATGACGACCATACCATCACAGCAGATGTGCAGCTGGTTAATGGCGACGGAGAGACGGTCAGCTGTGTGGCAGAAGGTAAAGGAAGTGTTGAAGCTATCTTTAATGCCATTGACCAATTCTTTAACCAGTCTGTCCAGCTTTTGTCTTATAACATCGAAGCGGTAACGGACGGTATTGACTCTCAGGCTCGCGTCTTGGTAGCTGTTGAAAATACGGATACAGATACAATTTTCAACTCCTCTGGTATTGACTTTGATGTTCTTAAGGCCAGCGCCATTGCCTATATCCATGCCAATACCTTTGTACAAAAGGAAAATGCTGGTGAAATCGGCCATCAGGTATCTTACCGCGATCTGCCTGCAAATAATTAGAAGGAAGCGACTATGACAAAAGAAATTGTAGCTCTGGCGGGTGATGGTATTGGCCCAGAAATCATGGAAGCCGGTCTCCAAGTGCTGGCTGCTGTTGCGGGCAAGTTCGGTTTTACTTATCATATCACGGAGAAAGCTTTTGGGGGTGCTGGTATTGATGCGGAAGGTCATCCTCTGCCTCAGTCAACTCTAGAAGCGGCCAAGGAGGCGGATGCTATTCTCCTAGCAGCTATCGGCAGTCCCCAGTATGATAATGCCCCAGTTCGGCCGGAGCAAGGCTTGCTCTCTCTGCGTAAGGAGCTTGAACTTTATGCTAATATTCGGCCGGTTAAGATTTTTGATGCTCTTAAGCATTTGTCGCCTTTGAAGGCAGAGCGTATTGCTGGTGTGGACTTCGTGGTCGTGCGTGAGCTGACTGGTGGGATTTACTTTGGTGAGCATATTTTGAAGGACAAATCTGCGCGGGATATCAACGACTACAGCTATGAAGAGGTGGAGCGGATTGTTCGTAAGGCCTTTGACATTGCGCGTGGTCGCAGAAAGCGCGTGACCAGTATTGACAAGCAAAATGTGCTAGCGACATCCAAACTCTGGCGCAGAGTAGCAGATGAGGTGGCCAAGGATTATCCAGATGTGACCTTGGAGCACCAATTGGTGGACAGCGCTGCGATGCTCATGATTACTAATCCTGCTAAGTTTGACGTTGTTGTAACGGAAAATCTCTTTGGGGATATTCTCTCAGATGAGTCCAGTGTCTTGTCAGGGACGCTGGGAGTTATGCCATCGGCCAGTCATTCGGCTGCAGGACCCAGTCTTTACGAGCCTATCCATGGTTCAGCTCCAGATATTGCAGGGCAAGGCATTGCCAATCCTATCAGTATGATTCTTTCAGTAGCCATGATGCTGCGGGATAGTTTTGCAGAGCTTGAAGCTGCAGAAGCGATTGAAGCAGCGGTGGAAAAGACTTTGGCTCAGGGTACCTTAACCCGAGATTTGGGTGGTCAGGCAGGGACAGCTCAAATGATGGAGGCCATTATCAATAACTTATGAAATGGATATTAACAGGTATTTGCCTGCTATGGAACCTTGTCGTTTTCCTGCTGTATGGCTGGGATAAGCGAAAGGCTAAGAAAAATCACTATCGCATTCCAGAGAAGACTTTGCTCTTGTCAGCATTGGCAGCCGGAGGTTTGGGCGCTTTATTAGGCGGTCGACTCTTTCATCACAAGACCAGAAAATGGTATTTCTGGCTGGCTTGGATTTGCGGAATAATAGTGGAAATTGGAATTTTATATTACATATGGAGAAGCTAGTATGGCTGGAAAATCGATTTTTGATAAGCTGTGGGAAAGGCATCTGATAACAGGTGAAGAAGGCCAGCCCCAGCTTATGTATGTGGATCAGCATTATATTCATGAAGTAACCAGCCCTCAGGCTTTTCAAGGTCTTCGAGATGCAGGGCGCAAAGTTAGACGGCCGGATTTAACCTTTGGAACCTTTGACCATAATGTTCCTACGGTCAATATCTATGATATTCGGGATGTGATTTCCAAGGCTCAGATTGATAAACTTTCTGAGAATGTCAAGGATTTTGGCATTGAACACGCGGCTCACGGATCGGAGTTGCAAGGTATTGTCCATATGGTTGGACCAGAAACGGGCAAGACTCAGCCGGGCAAATTCATTGTCTGCGGTGACAGTCATACGGCTACTCACGGAGCTTTTGGAGCTATTGCTTTTGGAATTGGTACTTCGGAGGTAGAGCACGTTTTTGCCACGCAGACCATTTGGCAGGTCAAGCCTAAGAAAATGTTGGTCAAATTTACCGGAGTGCCACCGAAAGGTGTGTATTC
The DNA here is from genome assembly GCF_032387735.1 of Streptococcus sp. DTU_2020_1000888_1_SI_GRL_NUU_041A. NCBI lineage: Bacteria > Bacillati > Bacillota > Bacilli > Lactobacillales > Streptococcaceae > Streptococcus > Streptococcus sp. DTU_2020_1000888_1_SI_GRL_NUU_041A. The sequence goes on from NZ_CP135591.1 coordinate 1,032,685, forward strand.
TAAGGACTTTATCCTAGCTCTGATTGCTCGATATGGTGTAGCTGCAGGTGTCGGTCATGTGGTCGAGTATGCTGGTGATGCGATTGAGTATCTGACCATGGAAGAGCGCATGACTATCTGCAATATGTCCATTGAGTTTGGCTCTAAGATGGGCATTATGAACCCTGACCAGAAGACTTATGATTACGTTAAAGGGCGGCCGGACGCTCCAAAGGACTTTGAGGCGGCGGTAGCTGATTGGAAGACTCTAGTCAGTGATCCTGATGCTGTCTATGATAAGGTCATTGAGGTTGATGTTTCCCAGTTGGCACCTATGGTGACTTGGGGAACCAATCCTTCTATGGGAGTAGAGTTTGGCGCGGCTTTCCCAGAAATTCGCGATATGAACGACGAGCGGGCTTACAATTACATGGACCTCTCACCGGGTAAGAAAGCAGAAGATATTGACCTAGGTTATATCTTTATCGGCTCCTGCACCAATGCCAGACTCAGCGATTTGCAGCTGGCAGCTAAGTTCGTCGCTGGTAAGCACATTGCTCCCAATCTGACAGCTATCGTCGTACCAGGCTCTCGTCCGGTCAAGCGGGCTGCTGAAAAGATGGGACTGGATAAAATTTTCATGGATGCAGGCTTTGAGTGGCGTGATCCGGGTTGCTCCATGTGTCTGGGAATGAATCCAGACAAGGTGCCAGACGGAGTCCACTGTGCCTCAACCAGCAATCGGAACTTTGAGGATCGTCAGGGATTTGGCGCTAAGACCCATCTTTGCAGTCCAGCTATGGCAGCAGCAGCAGCTATTGCCGGGCACTTCGTAGACGTCCGCCAGCTACCGGAGGTCCAGTAAGGAAGTTTTATGGAAAAATTTAAAATCTACACGGGGACAACGGTTCCCCTCATGAACGATAATATCGATACGGACCAAATTTTGCCCAAGCAGTTTCTCAAGTTGATTGATAAAAAAGGCTTTGGCAAGTACCTCATGTACGCATGGCGCTATCTGGACAATCAGTACACCGAAGATCCTGATTTCGTCTTTAATAGACCGGAGTACCGCAAGGCGACTATTCTAATTACAGGGGACAATTTCGGAGCGGGTTCCTCTCGGGAGCACGCTGCCTGGGCCTTGGCTGACTATGGCTTCAAGGTAGTTATTGCCGGATCTTTCGGGGATATTCACTACAATAACGAGCTTAATAACGGTATGCTGCCTATCGTCCAGCCTCTTGAAGTGCGGCAAGCCTTGGCTAATCTGAAGCCAACGGATGAAGTGACGGTGGATTTGGAGCAGCAGAAGATTTTTTCTCCGGTGGGAGAATTCTCCTTTGACATTGATGGTGAATGGAAGCACAAGCTCCTCAACGGTCTTGATGACATCGGCATTACGCTGCAGTACGAGGATTTGATTGCAGAATATGAAAAAAATCGTCCATCTTATTGGCAGTAACCTTATTTTTGCTATATTGAGAAAATTCTGAAAAAACCTTGTCTCCGATAAAAATATATGGTAAAATAAATCTTAATTTAATAGAAAAGGAAGAAACTTATGACAAAACACATTCAATGGAACGGACAGCTTTCAAAAGAAGGTTATGACATCTTGAAAGGCGACGGCGGCTGTATCGTTTGCCCGACCAAGGTGGGTTACATTATCATGACCAGCGATAAAGCTGGTTTGGAGCGTAAGTTCGAAGCTAAGGCTCGTAACCGTAATAAGCCAGGTGTTGTCCTCTGTGGCAGTATGGATGAGCTCCGTGCTTTAGCTCAGCTGAATCCGGAAATTGAAGCTTTTTATCAAAAGCATTGGGATGAAGACATCCTCTTGGGCTGTATCCTACCATGGAAGCCAGAAGCATTTGAAAAGCTCAAGGCATTTGGCGACGGTCGGGAAGAGCTGATGACAGATGTTCGTGGCACTAGCTGTTTTGTTATTAAGTTTGGTAAGGCGGGCGAGCAGCTGGCAGCTAAGCTTTGGGAAGAAGGCAAGATGGTCTATGCATCCTCAGCTAACCCATCCGGTAAAGGAAACCGTGGCAAGGTTGAAGGAATTGGCGAGCGCATCGAAAATGCTGTTGACCTAGTTATTGAAGCAGATGACTATGTAGCTTCTATCCAGCCAAACAAGACCATTGAAACGCGCTACGAGCAGGGCGTTATGGTCTCCATGGTGGACAAGGATGGAAAACTGATTCCAGAACAAGGTGGCCAACGTTCCATCTCACCAGCACCAGTGGTTATCCGCAAAGGCTTGGACATCGACAAAATCATGATGCACCTGTCCGATACTTTCAACTCATGGGATTACCGTCAGGGTGAATATTACTAAGATAAAAAGAAGCTCAGTGTGGGAGAGAAGATCTTCTTCCGCACTGAGCGCTTTTTGTTTATAAATTCTTTTCTTTTTCCTATAATTATGCTATGATAAAGAAAAGCTATATTATCCTTTTAAAATTAGGTTTTTTAATTCTTATATCATAATGTAGAGCGCTATCTGTATTGTTTTCGCAGCAACTCAAAGGATTAGAAAATGAATATAAGATTTTAAAGGTTAGGTTAAAAAGTTGGAGGATTTTTATGGAAAATAAAGTAGATTACTGGATGATAGTAGCCGGAAGTGGTGGAAGCTTATGGGAGCTTTTTAAAAAAGAGAAGATTGCGTGCATTGATTTTAGTTCAGATCTAGGAAATCTTTTAGACTATACGAGTCCAGAAGATTTAAATCAAGGAACTAGACAAAATCAGTTCATCTGGCAATTTGCTCATGATATAAAGGTAAATGATTATATTATTGCAACTTCTGGATTTGATAGAATTTTTGGTATTGGGCGATGTGTAGAAACTTATTATTATGATGATAGAAAGCAAAAATTTAGACATTGTATTGGAGTTGATTGGTTAAAAGCAGATGGTGAGTGGAGATATCAAAATAAAAAAGGAGCTAGGCAGACTGTAAATTGGGATAGATCTACCGAGCGTATTAATTTATATAAATCTATTTTGAATGGCACGTATGAAAAAAAGAAAGAAACATCTGTTATGAATAAAAATATAAATAATTACATAGAAAAACTAGAAAAATCCAAAAACCTCATCCTCCGTGGTGCTCCTGGTACGGGAAAAACCTATCTTGCTAGACAAATTGCAAGGGAGTTGACTGGAGGAAATGAGGAACAAATTGATTTTGTTCAATTCCATCCCTCTTATGACTATACAGATTTTGTAGAGGGATTGCGGCCGCTTCCAAGTGATGATGAGCAGATTAGCTTCGGCTTGAAGGATGGAATTTTTAAGAAATTTTGCGAAAGAGCTAAATTAGCGCAAAAGACAGGCGGTCAGGATAATTTTGAGGAAGCCTGGGAATCTTATTTGGAGTTTATAAATACCACTGAAGAGAAGGAGTATTTAACAAAGACATCTTACTTGTCAGTTAATAGTAGGCAAAATTTATCTGTCAATTATGATAGTGGAGCATCTGGATGGACATTGCCTCGACATTATGTTTATGAATTATATAAAAATAAGAATTATGATAAACAAAGATATTATAAGGGTGGCGGAAAAACAGTTCTAAAAGTCTTGAAAGAAAGGTTTGCATTAAAAACTTATAAAGAAGCAGCTGAAATACCAAGTATTAAAAACTTCGTATTCATCATCGATGAAATCAATCGTGGTGAGATTTCTAAGATTTTTGGCGAACTTTTTTTCTCCATTGATCCGGGCTATCGTGGTAAGGATGGAGAGGTTTCGACCCAATATGCTAATTTACATGAAACTAATGAGAAGTTTTATATTCCTGAAAATGTCTACATCATCGGAACGATGAATGATATTGACCGTTCGGTGGATACCTTTGATTTTGCTATGCGCCGTCGTTTTCGTTTTGTAGAAATCACAGCTGAAAGTCAGCTTGGAATGCTTGATGAACCTCTTGGAGATGGAGCTGAAGAAGCGAAAATGCGTCTAAGAAACTTGAATGCTGCCATAGAAAAAGTAGAAGAGCTCAATAGTCATTACCATGTTGGACCAAGTTATTTCCTTAAGTTGCAGGAAGTAGACTTTGACTATGAATTGCTCTGGTCCGATTATATTAAGCCGCTCCTAGAAGATTACTTGCGAGGTTCTTATGATGAGGTTGAAACTTTGGAAACTTTGAAAAAAGCATTTGATAAGACAAGCAACGAGCGAACCAATCAGTCAATAACTGGTGACAATGAAAGCGATGGAAATGACGATACGGATAACAGATAATCAGCAACTTATAAAAAAAGAGGATTTTGTTGAAATCTATCCAAAAATTAGTCAGGTACTTTTAGATAGAACTTTAGAAAGCCTTTCTCAAGAGGATAGTATTTTCATTTTCCCAAATGACTTGAAAAATATTTCTGACTTGGACAAGGACCATAAAATTTTTGAAACTGTAAATCAGAACATTAAGACAGGAAATGTGATTGGTTTTCTGGGTTACGGTCAGGAAAGATTAACGATTTCCTCTCGTTTTTCAAATGCTAATAACGACTATTTTTTACATTATCTCTTACAAAAGGTTCTCAATATCAATCTCACTAATTTGGATGTTGGTTTATCTAGCGAAGATAAACTCTATCAACTATTGGTTTACCTCTTTCCAAAATATCTGCAAGTGGCTTTGAGAAAAGGGCTTTATAAGGAATACCAGAGGTTTTTCCATAATGATAGCCATGTAAAGGGAGCGATTGATGTAGGAAATCATCTTAAGAAAAATGTTCCTTTTATAGGAAATATTTCCTACACTACTAGAGAGTTTGCTTATGATAATCCATTGATGCAGCTGATTCGACACACCATTGAGTATACTAAGAATCAGAAAACAATTGGAAGTGGAGTGTTTGATGTTAATCGTGAAAATGTAACAGAAATTATCCGCGTGACTCCGTCTTATAAACTAGCTGATCGTGTTAAGATTATCAGACTAAATCAAACTAAACCCGTCCGCCATGCCTATTTTCGAGAATATAGAAAATTACAGGAACTCTGTCTGTTGATTCTAAGTAGAGAAAAGCACGGTTTAGGACTTCAAGAGCAAAAAATACACGGTGTTCTCTTTGATGTTGCTTGGCTTTGGGAAGAGTATGTCCAGACATTATTGCCAGAAGGTTTTATCCATCCACGAAATAAAGAAAAGACGGAAGGGATTTCTGTATTTAGCAGTCATGTTCGAAAGGTTTATCCAGACTTCTATCATAAAGATTTAAAAATCGTACTAGATGCCAAATATAAAAAGCTAGAATTTACTGAAAAAGGAATCAATCGTGAGGATTTATATCAACTGATTTCCTATACATACATTTTAGAAGCTAAAACAGCCGGTCTTATTTTTCCAAGCGTGGAGAAGGTTGTTGATAACGACATAGGTACATTAGCAGGTTACGGGGCACTCTTGAAAAAGTGGTCCATTCTTATTCCTCAAGAAGCTGAAAGTTATGACCATTTTGTTCAACAGATACATCAATCGGAAACAATAAATTTTAGATTTTAAAGCAGGTTGAACCTGCTTTTTTCTATACCTATTTTTAAGTTGTATCAAAATAGAACAAAATTCTTGATAGTTGAAATTACAAGTGTTACAATGGAACCGTTCGTTTTGAATGATAATGGATTGATTGTGGAGCATTGGGATAATAAAGAAGTCATGCCTAAGGTAGAAGACTTGATGAACAGAGGGAAGTTTTAAAGTGAGGACAAACAATGATTGAATACAAAAATGTAGCGCTAAGCTACACAGAAAAGGATGTCTTGAGAGATGTCAACTTACGGATTGAGGATGGTGAGTTCATGGTTTTAGTGGGTCCTTCTGGGTCCGGTAAGACAACCATGCTCAAGATGATCAACCGTCTTTTAGAGCCAACAGATGGAAACATCTATATGGATGATAAACGGATTAAGGACTATGATGAGCGTGAGTTGCGTCTTTCTACAGGCTATGTCTTACAAGCAATTGCCCTCTTTCCAAACCTAACAGTGGCAGAAAATATTGCTCTTATTCCTGAAATGAAAGGATGGAGCAAGGCAGATATTCAGCAGAAGACTGATGAATTGTTGGAGCTAGTGGGCTTGCCTGCTGAAGACTATGCTCAGCGTATGCCGAGTGAGCTGTCTGGTGGTGAGCAGCAGCGGGTGGGCATTGTCCGTGCCATTATCGCCCAACCCAAAATCCTGCTGATGGATGAACCTTTTTCAGCTCTTGATGCCATCTCGCGTAAGCAATTGCAGAGCTTGACCAAGAGTATCCATGACCAGTTTGGGATGACAACAATCTTTGTAACCCATGATACGGACGAGGCTTTAAAGTTGGGGAATCGGATTGCTGTTTTGCAGGACGGAGAAATTCGTCAAGTGGCGACACCTGAGGAAATCTTATCTTCACCTGCGACTAACTTCGTAGCAGATTTATTTGGAGGTGTTCAACATGGCTAATTTGTTTTCTACCTTTCAGGAGCGCTTTGGCGAATGGTTGGCAGCCTTAGGGCAACATCTCCAGCTGTCTCTTCTGACCTTATTAGTGGCGATCTTCTTGACCATTCCGCTCGCTATCTATCTTCATAGTCACAAAAAGACAGCCAATTGGGTGCTGCAAATTGCAGGAATCTTTCAAACCATTCCTTCAATGGCCTTGCTGGGACTCTTTATCCCCCTTATGGGGATTGGTACACTACCAGCACTGACTGCTCTGGTGATTTACGCTATTTTCCCGATTTTAGAAAATACTGTCACGGCTTTGAATGGGATTGATCCTAGTTTAGAAGAAGCCGGAGTCGCCTTTGGGATGACCAAGTGGGAGCGACTCAAGAAGTTTGAACTGCCTCTAGCTATGCCCGTCATCGTTTCTGGAATTCGGACGGCAACGGTTATGATTATCGGGACAGCAACTCTAGCAGCCCTTGTCGGAGCTGGTGGACTAGGTTCCTTTATCCTTCTAGGAATTGATCGTCGCAATGCCAGTCTGATCTTGATTGGAGCAATTTCATCCGCAGTTTTGGCAATTCTTTTCAATAGTCTCCTTAAATGGATGGAAAAGGCTAAGCTTCGGACTGTATTTACAGCTTTTGCGGTCTTAATCCTCGGACTAGGTGCTTCTTACACGCCAAGTTTTCTACCGAAACAGGAGAAGGATCATCTGGTTATAGCTGGGAAATTGGGTCCAGAGCCAGAAATTCTCATGAATATGTATAAACTCCTTATCGAGGAAAATACGGATATGACTGTGACGGTCAAACCAAACTTTGGTAAAACCGACTTCCTTTATCAAGCTCTTAAAAAAGGTGATATTGATATCTATCCTGAGTTTACCGGTACGATTACTGGAACTCTCTTGCAGCCTGCTCCAAAGGTCAGCAATGATGCTGAAGAAGTTTTTGAAGCAGCACGTGATGGAATCAAAAAACAGGACAATCTAGTCTTGCTCAATCACATGGCTTATCAAAATACATATGCCATCGCAGTACCTAAGAGTGTCGCCAAAGAATACAATCTTAAAACCATCTCTGATCTTAAAGCAGTCCAAGATAAGCTCAAGGCGGGGTTTACCTTGGAATTTAACGACCGTGAAGATGGAAACAAGGGACTTCAATCTGTTTATGGACTGAACCTCAATGTGTCAACTATGGAGCCAGCCCTCCGCTACCAAGCTATCCAGTCGGGTGATATTCAAATCATGGATGCCTATTCGACTGACGCAGAACTTGCGCGTTATGATTTACAAGTTTTAGAAGACGATAAACACCTTTTCCCGCCTTATCAAGGGGCACCTCTCCTGAAGGCTGAATTTTTAGAAAAACACCCTGACTTGGAAGGTGTTCTCAATAAGCTGGCTGGTAAAATTACGGAAAGCCAGATGAGCCAGATGAATTATCAAGTTGGCATTGAAGGCAAAAAAGCGGAAGCTGTTGCGCGTGACTATCTGGTCAAGGAAGGACTTCTAAAAAAATAAGAAGTAAAAAAGTTAGACTTGTAAGGTCTAGCTTTTTTACTTACTTGAGGATAGACAGACTATGGATTGAAGGAGATGAGTTTATCTCTTAGTCAGGAAATCTTCATCCATTTTTGGTATAATAAAGTATCAATTCATGGAGGTATTCCGATGGCATCTAGTCAAGAATATTTGGATTTTATTCTGAAGCAGCTGCAGGGCTTAGGGCAAGAAATTAGCTTTCGCAAGATGATGGGGGAATATCTGCTCTATTATCGAGGTCGCTTATTTGGCGGGATTTATGACAATCGCTTGCTGCTCAAGTCAGTCCAGCCAGCTATCGATCTTTTGGAAAATCCAGTTTATGAGTCCCCTTATCCAGGCGCAAAGCCAATGCTTCGTATAAAAGAAGTAGAAGACGCTTCCTTTCTCTGCAGTTTGATTGACGCTGCCTATCCTACCTTACCAGCACCAAAAAAGAAAAAATAGCCTTTCCTTTTCAATGGATATTCTAAAAAGTTGCCGTTTAAATAGACATTTTTAAAATTTTCCTTTATAATGGACTTAAAGGAGGTTTGGTATGCTTTATATTGCTCTTATTGGAGATTTAATAGAATCCAAACAGCTGAAAAATCGTAAGCAGGCGCAGAAGGACCTGCAGGACATGATGGCGGTGCTAAATCAGGATTATCGGGATTGTCTGGTGTCACCTTTCACGGTAACGACTGGAGATGAGTTCCAAGCTTTGCTACGGCCTAATCCAGAGATCATGCAGCTCCTTGATCAGATTGCCTTGGGCTTTCCTCATCCGATTCGCTTTGGACTTGGTCTGGGGGAGATTGTGACGGATATCAATCGGGAGCAGAGTATTGGTGCGGACGGTCCGGCCTACTGGAGGGCACGCGCGGCCATTGATGTTATTCATGAGAAGAATGATTACGGCAGCAGCCGTATAGCTGTATCCTTGGGAGATGAAGAGCTCAGTCAGGCGGTCAATACGGTGCTGGCAGCTACTTCATTTATTCAGAGCAAGTGGAATAACAGTCAGAGAGAAGTTCTGGAGCGAATACTAATGGAATATATCTATGACGAGAATTTTTCTCATGGAGAAATAGCAGAGCTGTTGCAGATTAGTCCCAGTGCGCTTAGTAAGCGGCTCAAGTCTTCTGGACTGAAGATTTATCTGAGAAATCGCCGTTTAGCTATGAAAATGATTCTACAGGCAGCAGAGGAGGCTGAACAATGACAAATTTTATGGGATTTTCAGAATTTTTCATGCAGAATCCGATTCTTGTGTTGACTTTGCTGGCTCATGTACTAGCTGATTTTCAGCTTCAAAGTCAGAAATTGGCCGACCTTAAAAGCCAGCGGTTGAATTTTTTGATTCTCCACTTGGGAATTGTTCTGCTGCCCTTATTGCTCTTGGGGCTAGTCCTACCTAAGTATCTGCTATATTTCGGCTTGGTCTGGCTCAGTCATGTACTTATTGACTTCTTGAAGTATAGGCTGAATTCATCGATTGTCCGGCATCATGCTCAAAAGCTTGCCTTTATACTGGATCAGGTCTTGCATCTGATTAGTATTTTTGCTCTTTATTTTCTCTTAGGGCAGCAGCAAATTCCAGTTCCTAATTGGCTGTCTGACCGCTACCTCATGCTGCAGGCTCTCTTTTTCTTCGCCCTGACTGGTAAGCCGGTCAATATCCTTTTTAAACTCTTCTTCAGCAAGTATCAGGCGGGGGAAGATAGCGGAGAGACTATTGCGGGGGCTGGTGCCATGATTGGGATTTTGGAGCGCTTGATTATGGGACTTTCCCTTATTTTCGGGCAGTTTACTGCGATTGGGCTAGTTTTTACAGCTAAGTCTATCGCCCGCTATAATAAGATTTCAGAAAGCCAGTCCTTTGCTGAATACTACCTAATTGGCTCGCTTTTCAGTATGATTGCAGTCTTGTTGGTTTATGGCTGTCTGTATTGGTAAAAAAATAAAAAAACAGATCATCATAGCGATGGTCTGTTTGTATGTTCTGATCTATAACTCTACTCAATCATGGTATTGACAGCAGTGCCTGTCTGGTAGTCAATCTCTGCATTTGGAGAAACATTGTCCAAGAGGACATGAGACATTCCGTCTTCATCTATATTTTCCTTGCCCCCTAGCTGGATGCTGACAACATTGCCTTCTGCGTCAAGCCCGACATACTGGAGCTCAATCTTGCGAGGAAGAAGCTCATTGTCCGTGTAAATCGGAGTAACCTTGTAATCCAGCCAATAATCTGGATTTTCCTCTAACCAGCGCTCCAAGCGATGTTCATAATAGAGCATGCTATCTGGGTTATTGTCGTCCAGTCCTTGGAAACTACCAGAGTTGAGCCAAGCGGTCATTGGAACGAGGTTTTTCCCTTCGTTATTGAGGCCGCTGAAAGTGAAGCCAATCAGATGAGCGCGATTCATGAGCCAAGCCCGATCATCTCCATTTCCGTAGTAGAATTTGTAATTGTGCCAACCGATGGGATTGTAAGTGACCTTGGTCTCCTTTTTCTTTTTGGCTTTGTGTTGCTCCTGCATTTGAACATGAGCAGCAGTAGCCCGACCGTATTTGTCCTTTTTCCCAAGCTTTAGCTGATACTCCCCATTCAACTCCAGAGTGCCGATAGCTGTTTCATCGCTATGGTTAAGCAGCTGGACCTTGATCTGGTTCTTCTGATTAGCAGCGACATTCTCTGCAGAAAGAGCCTGTGAAAGTAACAACAAAGAGCCGGCTGACAGGACAAGCCAAGTGCCAAACCTAAACTTTTTCATAAAGAACTCCTTTTAAATAATATATCTCCGACATCATTCTACTAAAAAATAGATTGTTTGACAACTAAAACTTTTCAAAAATATTACAAAAATAAATATCTGTTCAATAAGTGCAAGGTTTGACTAGGATGTGTATTTTTTCTATAATTATAACTAGAGAAAACGCTTGTATATATTACCTAAGGAGGTGCTTATGAGTCCATCTTTAGAGAAAATGTCACTAGAGGAGCTGTGGCAGCTTTTTCCGATTTTTCTGAGAGAGCATCAGGATGAGTGGAAAGAATGGTATGATGAGGAACGGCTTCGGCTTTTGATTTTTTTGCCTGCAAATCAGCTGGTTCGGATTAGTCATATTGGCTCTACATCCCTTGAGACCATCTGGGCCAAGCCTATAGTGGATATCTTGCTGGAAATTCCCAAAGAAACAGATATGGCAGTGATGAGAGACTTGTTTCTGAAAAATGGCTATCTGCTTATGTCAGAAAGCCAAGGGCAGATGTCATTCAATAAAGGCTACACACCGAGTGGTTTTGCGGAGCGGGTTTTCCATCTGCATCTGCGCTATGAGGGTGATCATGATGAACTTTACTTTAGAGACTATTTACAGGAGCACCCTGCTGTAGCTAAAGACTATGAAAAGCTCAAGCTATCCTTGTGGAAGCAATATGAGCACAACCGTGATGCCTATACAGAGGCGAAAACGGATTTTATCAAGAACTATACAGAGAAAGCTAAAAAGCTTTATGGCAGAAGATATGAGAGGGAAGACAGATGATTTATATAGCAATGATTGGCCTTATGATTATTCTGGCTTTTCCTTACTTAATTTACCAATCTAAGAAACCATCAGGTTTTGTCGGCTTATGGATGATGAAATTGTGGAATCGTGTTTATATGCCCATGGTTGTTTGGGCGGTCAGTCAGCTGAATCATAAGAAACGATTTCATGCCATTTTGGATGTTGGAGTTGGAAATGGAGCATCCTCGAAATATTTGAAAAAACATTTTCCTAATAGTCGAGTTCTGGGGATTGATATTTCTTCTACTGCCATCAGAGCAGCTGAAAAATTGGCTGAGCCTGGCCTATCTTTTGAGGTGAAAAATGTTGAGAATACAAATCTTCCTGTTGAGGAATTTGATTTGATTACAGCCTTTCAGACTCATTTTCATTGGTCAGATTTAACTCAAGCGTTCCTAGAACTTAAGCGGATACTTAAGCCAGATGGAATCATCTTACTGGCATGTGAATGGAGCAAATTAGCTTATTACCAACCAGACTTTACAAAGCAAGAAAAACTGGAAAACTATTTGACAGATTTGGACCTGCATCTCATCGATAGTCAAAGAAAGGATCAATGGATTCTTTATAAGATTGTTAAAAAATAAGGAGGTATCCTATGAAACAATTATTTTTATGTTCATATTTTGCGGGAGTTAAGAACTTATTTAAACAATATGCATCTAAAAAGCAATTGGGCAAACATGTGCTTTTTATCCCGACGGCTGGAAATGTAGAAGAGTACAGAGGTTATATTGACGAAGCCCTGCAGACCTTTGCAGATTTGGGATTTCAGGTAGAAATTTTAGATATTTCAGCTTGTGATATAGAAACGGCTCAGGCCAAAATTTTCCAAAGCAAACTCCTCTATGTCTCTGGCGGCAATACTTTTTATCTTCTGCAAGAGCTAAAGAAAAAGCAGCTTCTATCCTTGATAAAAGAGCAGATTGCGGATGGCATGGTTTATGTGGGCGAATCTGCTGGTGCTATCATCACAGCTAAGGACATTGACTATAACAAGCTTATGGATGATAAGTCCGTTGCAGAAGAACTGAGCAATACAGAGGGACTAAACGAGGTGGATTTTTATGTCCTGCCTCATCTTGGCGAAGAACCCTTTGTCGAAAGTGCCCAGGACACTCTGGATACATACAGCGACCAGCTGAATCTGCTTTCCCTCAATAATCGCCAAGCTGTGCTTGTGGAGGGTGAAGAAGTGAAGGTTTTGGAGGATAAGTAAGCTGAATATATTTTCTAGTGGACCTACTTGAGAAACTCAAATAAGAGGAATGAGTGTAATTACGATAAACTAGATTAAACAAATTAGAATGTGAGTGTTGAACTTTGATTGAAAAAATATATGAAACACCAAGTGGAATAATTCATTATTGGATGAATGATGCTGTTGAATCATCCCAAACTGCTCTTATCTTTTTACCTGGGCTAACTGCTGACCATAGGTTATTTGAAAAACAAATAGAATATTTTAAAGATACATATAGAGTCTTGGTTTGGGATGCACCTGGACACGCTTCATCTTATCCTTTTAAGCTCAATTTTAGCTTGTTTGATATGGCGAAATGGCTAGATAGAATATTTGTCAAAGAGAGAATAGAGAATCCAATACTAATTGGTCAGTCAATGGGAGGATATGTAGGACAGGTTTATGCTCAACTTTTTCCTGAGAAATTAAAAGGCCTTGTTACGATTGATTCACCTTCCCTGCAAAGGAAGTATTATACAGCTATGGAATTGTGGCTCTTAAAAAATATGGAGGCAATTTATAGAATCTATCCATGGAAATTTATTTTGAAATCAGGCCCTAAAAGCGTATCAACAACAGACTATGGAAGAAAACTGATGTATGATATGATGATGGTTTATGACGGAAATCAAGAAAGATATGCTTGTCTTACAGGATACGGATATAAGATTTTTTCAGAAGCAGTAGAGAAAAAGCTTCCTTATGAAGTGAAATGTCCACAATTGGTTATATGTGGAAAAGAAGATCGTGCAGGGTCTTGTATACGATATTTGAAGGCCTATGAAAGAAATACTGGGAAGTCTGTTCAATGGATTGATAAGGCGGGGCATAATTCTAATACCGACCAACCCGATACTGTAAATAGACTGATTGATGAATTTTTGAATAACAAAATTAAAGAAAAGCTTGGTTGAAAGACCTGCTTTTTGATATAATAGACTCTATGAACATAAAAGAAAAAATTTCAAATTATCAACTTTTATTAGCACAGTTGGAAGCCTTGTTGGAGGGTGAGACCAATGCTTTAGCCAATCTTTCCAATGCTAGCGCCCAGCTAAATCTGCTTTCCCTCAATAATCACCAAGCTGTGCTTGTGGAGGGTGAAGAAGTGAAGGTTTTGGAGGTGGAATAAAATATTTTTGCCACGAATTTTAACAAAAGGTCTATAAAAAGTAAGAAAAGCTTGGTTGAAGCAACCAGCTTTTTTGCTATACTAACAGTGTAATCATAAAAAGGAGATTAAAAAATGATTTCTAAAAATATTGCTATTTTAAGAAAAAGAGAGAATATTTCTCAGGAAAAACTGGCCGAGGAAATAGGTGTATCAAGACAGACTATAGCAAAATGGGAAGCAGGAGAAAGCGTTCCAGATGTGATTTATTCCTCTCAATTAGCTGATTTTTTTGATGTGAGTTTGGATGAACTAGTACATTTAGAGAGCAATTTATTGACAACTCCTAGTATCAAAGGGAAATATATTTTTGGAACAGTAACGGTGGGTGAGCGTGGTGAAATCCACTTACCCCCTCGGGCACGAAATATTTTTCAAATAAAAGCGGGAGATCAGCTTCTTTTACTAGGAGATGAAAATCAAGGATTGGCGTTATTAGATCCGAATTTTTTTCTAGAAGCTCCTAAGTATTTTTCAGAAAAGTAGGAGGCAATGAATGAAAAGGAAAATGATGTTAGTTATTTTGATATTGATAGCTGTTATATTGGTAAGTGCAGGATGGTTTGCTTATCGTAATCTTCACTATGATAAGGCTAATCTTGAATATATCCGACAAGCTGGGATGATAGAAAAGCAAGTGACTTTACCAGATGGATCTCTTATTAATTATGGCGAAGGTCCAAAAAATGGTCCCCCTTTACTCCTGATCCATGGCCAGCAAGTATCTTGGGAGGACTACGCCAAGGTTTTTGGAGAATTGTCTAAGCGATATCATGTATATGCAGTAGATTGTTATGGACATGGTGGGTCTAGTAAAAATCCTGCTAAATATTCAGCACTAGAAAATAGTCAGGATTTCATTTGGTTTATTCATAATATTATAAAAGCTCCTGTGTTCATTTCAGGACATTCATCAGGTGGGATTCTGGCAACAATGGTAGCTGCACTAGCTCCTGATACTGTTAGAGGACTATTGATAGAAGATGCACCGTTCTTTTCAACAGAGCCTAGTCGAGCACTTTCTACTTTTTCTTGGTTAGGATTTAAAGATATGTATGATTTCTTAAAAAGCGGTAAAAAAAATTATACTGCCTATTTTTTAGAACATACTTATTTAAAAAAACTTTTTGGTGAGGAAAATTTTAATAAAATTGTCAAAAAACCAGCTCTGAACTATATGAAAAATCATCCAGGAAAGATTCCTAGAATTTGGTACTATCCGCCAGAATTACAAGTGAATCTCATCTATGACTTAACAGCTAATTTACAGGATGGAACAGGAGATTACGATCTTCGTTTTGGCTCAACATTTTATGATTTTTCTTGGTTCAAGGGATTTGAACAGGAAGAAATCTTGAAAAAAGTTCAATGTCCATCTATATTGCTTCATGTGGCTCGGCCTTTGAATCAGAAAAATTACTATGATAAAAATGGGATTCTCTTGAGTGCTATGGATGACAAAGATGCTAAGCGAGTAGACAAACTTTTGTTGAACAATCATCTAATAGATAATATCAAGAGTGGGCATGATATTCATGCTGAAAAACCTGAGATTTTTATTCGGGCGATTGATGATTTACAAAAAAGGTGTAAATAGAATCTTAAAGGTGAGAGATTATTTTACTTGATCTATTGGGATTTTCACTTGACGAAAAGTTTAAAGTCTATTTTAGTTGTGCTTCTTATTTTTATTTCAAAAACAGCCATCAGACTGTTTTTTTGATATAATAGACTCTATGAACACAAAAGAAAAAATTTCAAATTATCAACTTTTATTGGCTCAGTTGGAAGCCTTGTTGGAGGGTGAGACCAATGCTTTGGCCAATCTGTCCAATGCTAGCGCCTTGCTCAATCAAGCCTTGCCTAATTCTGTTTTTACTGGTTTCTATCTTTTTGATGGGAGCGAGCTGATTCTGGGGCCCTTTCAGGGTGGTGTTTCCTGTGTCCATATTACGCTAGGCAAGGGTGTCTGTGGGGAGTCTGCGGAGAAAGAGCAGACGATTATCGTAGATGATGTGACCCAGCATGCCAACTATATCTCCTGTGATAGCCGGGCTAAGAGCGAAATTGTGGTGCCCATGGTAAAAGACGATCGACTGCTTGGAGTATTGGATTTAGACTCGGCTTTGACGGGGGATTATGATAAGATAGATCAGGAATATCTGGAAAAGTTCGTCCAGATTTTGCTTGAAAAAACGACTTGGATTTTTGAAATGTTTGGAGAAAAAGCCTAATGTATCAAGCTTTATATCGGAAGTACCGCAGTCAGACCTTTGGTCAGCTGGTGGGTCAGCAGGTAGTGGCTACTACTCTGCGGCAGGCTGTTGAGCAAGGGAAAATCAGCCATGCTTATCTCTTTTCTGGTCCTCGTGGAACAGGGAAGACCAGTGTTGCTAAGATTTTTGCCAAGGCTATGAACTGTCCGAATCAAAAGGATGGCGAGCCTTGTAATGACTGCTATATCTGTCAGGCTATCACGGAGGGAAGCCTTGAAGATGTTATTGAAATTGACGCGGCTTCTAATAATGGCGTAGATGAGATTCGTGACATTCGGGACAAGTCCACCTATGCGCCTAGTCTCGCTAAGCACAAGGTCTATATCATTGACGAGGTGCACATGCTCTCAACTGGGGCATTTAACGCCTTGCTCAAGACCTTGGAAGAGCCGACAGAAAATGTGGTCTTTATTCTAGCGACGACAGAGCTACATAAGATTCCAGCGACCATTCTTTCCCGCGTCCAGCGTTTTGAGTTTAAGTCTATCAAGACGCAGGATATTATTGGTCATATCGAGTGGATTTTGGAGCAGGAAGGTATTGATTTTGAGCAAGAAGGTGTGCAGATTATTGCCCGTCGAGCTGAGGGCGGTATGCGGGATGCCTTGTCTATACTTGACCAGGCTCTTAGCTTAACTCAGGAAAATCGTTTGACAACAGATATTGCCGAAGAAATCACTGGCTCTATCAGCTTAGGAGCCTTGGATGCCTATGTAGCAGCCTTGATTGCTCATGATGCAGTAGCAGCCTTGGATAATCTCAATCTGATTTTTGATAGCGGTAAAAACATGGCCCGTTTTGTGACGGACCTCCTGCAATATCTGCGTGACTTGATCATTGTCAAAACTGGCGGAGAAAATCATCATGCCAGTGAGCTCTTTCTGGAAAATCTCAAGACACCGCAGGACACTCTCTTTGCCATGATCGATATGGCGACCAAGAGTTTGGCAGATATCAAGAACAGCCTGCAGCCCAAGATTTATACAGAAATGATGACCATTCGACTGGCAGATACTGTCAGTCATCCTGCAGCGGCAGTCATTCCAGATAATCTAGCTGATGAGCTCAAGGGTCTGAGACAAGAGATAGATAGTCTTAAACAGCAGCTGGCTAATGGCAATGGGAAACCTGTAGCGGCTGTCAAAACTTCGGATATTCGACCGCAGAAGTCTAAGGGCTACCGAGCAGACCGCAATAAGGTCAATGCCATCTTAGAAGAGGCTGTTGAGAATCCTAGTCTGGCTCGCAGCAATCTGACTAAGCTGCAGAATGCTTGGGGTGAGATTATCGAAAGTCTGGCTGGAGCTGATAAGGCCTTGCTGGCAGGATCGCAGCCGGTAGCGGCCAATGAAAGTCATGCTATCTTAGCTTTTGAGTCTAATTTCAACGCTGAGCAGACCATGAAGCGGGACAATCTCAATACCATGTTTGGCAATATCCTCAGCAATGCAGCAGGCTTTTCACCAGAGATTTTGGCTATTTCCTTGGAAGAGTGGACCAAGATTCGGGCGGACTTTTCAGCTCGCAGCCGCAATGGCAAGACAGAGGCTGAAGAGAAGGAAGAGGAAAGCCTGATTCCAGAGGGATTTGACTTTTTAGCAGAAAAAATTACCATTCAAGAGGATTAAAAAAGATTTTTCTAGGCTTTCGTGTTATAATAAAACTATGAACAGACGACAATTTATTGTAATGGCTGTTTTTACGGCCTTAGAAACCTATTTTTTCAATGAATCTATCATGGCGGGGCGCTATTTCATGGCTGCTTTCTGGGCAGTTTTAGTGCTGCGTAATCTGCAGATTTCCTATGTCATGGGGCGGATTGTGGATGAAATCGATAAACATTTAGGACCGAAATAATGAAAACAGGACTGAGCTATGAGACTCAGTCCTTTTGAAATGAAATTTTTGATTACCAATTGGTTAGCGAGACTTCGCCGCTGTTGAGCCAGATTTCCTGACCATTTGTCAGCTGGACTAAGAGTTGCCCGCTGTCTGAGATATCCTTGGCCAAACCTTGGTAGTCTGCGCCTTTTTGGCTGAAGCTTACTTGCCGTCCTAGCACCAAGGAGCGCTCCTTGTAGAGGTAGATGAGCTCTTCTGGGGCACTTTCGTAGAAGCATTTCCAAATCTCGGCAATGAGCTCATTGCGACTAATGGCTGGTTTCTCTTCAAAGAGGGAGCCAGCCTTTTCTTTAATCTCAGCTGGAAAGTCTTTAATGAAAAAATTAAAGCCAACACCAATGATAACATCAGTGACGAGCCCTGTCTCAATAGAAGTTGTAGCCTCGGTCAGGATGCCGGAAATTTTCTTGTTTCGATAGTAAATGTCATTGACCCACTTGATATCAACTTCCATGAGGGTTAGATTTTTCACTGCCTTGTAGATAGCTCCTGCAGTCAAGATAGTATAGGAAGGGAGCTGGTCGAAGGGGAGGTTGGGCTTGAGGTGGAGAGACATGTAAAAGCCGCCCTGGCTGGGGCAGAAGAAGGCACGACCGAAACGGCCACGGCCAGCAGATTGGGCAGCGGCCAGATAAAGAGTGTTGGCCGGGCGTCCGGCCTCCATGCCAGCCTTGGCGTCCATCTGAGTGGACTGGCAGTCAGGATTAAAGGAGACCTGAACAGGTGAGTGTTCCTCAATCCAATCAGGAATCAGCAAGTCACCCGCTGTCAATCGATAGCCCCGGTTCTTGACGGATTCGATTTGGATGCCTTCTTTTTCCAGTTTTTGGATGGCTTTCCAAATGGAAGTTCGTGAAATGCCCAATTCTTGGGCTATTTTTTCACCGTTGACATAGTCGTCAGCCTGGCTGAGGATGTCAAAGATTTTTTCGTAGGTTTTCATAGGCGGTCTTTCTAGCTTAAAGGCTGCTTGCTCTTAGTGTCAGCTTGGTAGAGAGCTTGATCATATAGGGGATGGGGCTTTCGTCAGTTTTAATCATCTGGTCCAGCATCTGCAGAGCTTGCTTACCCATTTCCTCTGTAAAGACTGTCACAGTGCTGAGAGGCGGATAGACGTATTTGGCAATGGATGTATCATTAAAGGAAATAATCTGGACATCTTGGGGAACAGCTATTCTCGCTTCCTGAAGAGCACGGAGAGCACCGACTGCCAGAGCATCGCTGGCTATGAAAAATGCTTTGGGCATCTGTTCTTTTTGTTCGTCAATCATGTCTTTCATCAGCTGGTAGCCCGACTCTGAGGAGAACTTGCCTGTCTTGACATAAGTCGGCTGATAAAGACCTTTGTCACTAAGGTAACGGCAGAAGCAGGCCAAGCGCGGATCGTCAAGACTTGTCGTTCCATCTGCTGTTTCTTCACGTCCAGCAATCATACCGATTTCTCCAATACCCTGCTGAAGAAAATGGTCGAGAACATGAGTAACGGCATGCTCAAAGTCCGTTGTTACACAGCTGTGGCCTTGGTCGATCGTATCGCTATCCACGAAAACCAAGGCAGGACTGTATTGCTCCAGGTCCTTGACTTGCTTGCTGCTGAATTTTCCGATGGCAATGATGCCGTCAATCTGCTCTAGCTGGCTCAGAGAGTCGTTGTTGAAAATCCGCACGATATCATAGCCCAGTTCCTGGGCTTTCTTTTCAATGCCTAAGCGGATGGAGTAGTAGTAAAGATCATCCAGCTCTTCCAGCTCAGTGTACCATTCAACGATGGCAATGCGGTGGGTCTGAGGTGAAGTCTTTTTCTGCCTTTTGCTTTTTTGGTAATTGAGCTGTTCAGCGATATCGAAAATCTTCTTACGCGTCTCATCGCTGACAGACATGGACTTGTCATAGTTCAAAACCCTCGAAACAGTTGCGGGAGAAACACCAGCAGTCTGGGCGATATCTTTGATAGTAGCCATTTGATTTGATCCTTTTTAATTTACTGTCTACATAAATTATAACTCAAAAATTAGTAAATAACAAAGATATGTTTAGTAAAATTTAACTTTGTTCTCGAAATGAACTGGGTGAAAAGCCAAAATATTTTTTAAAAGCCTTTGAAAAGTAAAGGGGGTCTGAGAAACCGACAGAATAGGCGATAAATTGGACAGGCTCACGGGTGCTTTTGAGGAGTTGTTTAGCTCGATGCATTCGGACATATTCCAGATATTCTTTAGGTGAGCTTTGGTGCTCCTCCTTGAAAATGGTTGTTAGATAGCTGCGATGAACGGACAACTTAATTGCCATAGCTTGAATGCTGAGGTTAGGATTGGGATATTGAGTGTCAATTATCTGCTTGCAGGCTAGATAGAGTTGCTGGCTTGCAGATAGGGTATTTGCTTGGGGCTTATAGGCAACGCTGCCCAAGTGAAAGATGAGTTCATAAAGTTGGCCCATAATGTGGAGTTGAGCTAGTTGGTTAGATTTGGTCTGCTCGGCGAAGTAAACCAAGTTCTCAACAATTTTCCCAATCCTATCTGTTTTTCGTTCCTGGTTAGCAAGTAGGTAGCAGTCTTCGGCAATCTGAGAGTGATTGAAGTAGTCATAAACCCTACCGCCAGTCACTCCCAGCCAGTAGTAAGACCAAGGTTCTTCTTTGTCAGCCTGATAAAAGGTAAGTTCATTTGGCTTGAGCAGAAAGAGATCTCCAGCTCTTAAATCGACAATTTTTCCTTTGTAATGAAATTGACCTTTCCCCTTGTTAACGTAATGAAGTACATAGGTATCTCTAATTGCTGGCCCAAAAGAGTAGTTAGGAGTGCACTCTTCGTATCCGTAGAAGCTAAGTGCAAGATCAATTGTTCCTGTTTGGTATTCTGAAAAAACAAGCATATTTTGCCTCCTACCTAACATTTTACCATATTTCCCTAACATAATTCTATTTTGGGAAGCGATTTCATAAGGTAAAATATTAGTAAATATGGAGGTTCAGAAATGGCTATCAAAATAGACAAACATCTATTCTACATTAATACAAAAAATTCCAGTCTTATCATTGAGGAAAGGGATGGCTATCTTTTACTTAAACACTTAGGCAGAAAAATCGAATCCTATCATTTTTCCAATACAGTATTTGAGCGAGATCATGCATTTTCTGGTAATCCGAAGTCGAATGAGAGGAGTTTTAGCTTAGATACTCAGCGGCAGGTCTTGGGTCAGCATGGTTTAGGAGACTTTCGGCAACCTTCTCTGCAAGTCCAACATGCTAATAATGAAGTAACAGATTTTCGGTTTGTTGAGAGTCAGCTGACTAAGGGAGGTTTGGAAGTTCCAGGACTGCCTAGCCCTCACAGTACAGAAGATGCAGAAACACTGGCCTTTATTTTAGAGGATACAGTAGCTCACTTACGCCTCACTCTCTATTACACAGCTTTTGAAGATAGCAATACTATTGCAACCTTTACTAAGCTGGAAAATATCGGTAGAGAGACAGCAGTCATACAGAAGAACTTGAGCTTAATGGCAGATTTGCCGGCAGGTACTTATGATGTGATTAGTTTACAGGGAGCTTATGCTAGGGAGAAAACAGTTCGTCGTCACAAGCTAGAACAGGGAATTTTCAAAATGGCTTCCAACCGAGGAGCTTCTGGTCACGCGCAGACTCCAAGCCTTATCCTTTGTGATAGTGAAACGACGGAAGAGGCTGGTCAAGTTTGGGCAATTCAGCTCCTTTATAGCGGAAACTTTGAAGCCTGGATTCAGCAAAATCAGTTGAATGAAGTTCGGCTAGGTATTGGTATCAATGAAGATAACTTTGCTTGGAAACTGGAAGCGGGGCAGACTTTCTATAGTCCTGTTGCTCTGTTGAATTATTCGGCTCAGGGTTTGACTGGTCTTAGTCATGAGAGCCAAGCTTTTGTTCAAGAGCATATCATTCCTAAAGCTTTTGCGAATCGAGAGCGACCAATTTTAATCAATAACTGGGAAGCAACTTACTTTGATTTCAAAAAAGAGAAGTTGCTAGAGTTAGCAGATGAGGCGCAGAAAGTTGGTATTGAGCTCTTTGTTCTCGATGATGGCTGGTTTGGCAACCGTTTTGATGACAATCGGGCTCTGGGTGACTGGTTTGTCAATGAAGATAAGCTAGGTGGCAGTTTGACAGAGCTCATAGCAGAAGTTCATAGCAGAGGATTGCAATTTGGTTTATGGGTTGAGCCAGAAATGATTTCCGTAGACAGTCAGCTTTATCGGGCACATCCAGACTGGGCTATTCAAGCGCCTGATCGGGACCATACCTACTCTCGCAATCAACTCGTATTGGATTATGCTAATCCAGATGTGGTAGCCTATATCAAAGAAACACTGGATCAGCTGTTAAGTCAGCACGATATTGACTACATAAAATGGGATATGAATCGCAATATTACCAATCTTGGGAATGGCACTAACTATCTGGCGACCAAAATGCAGTCGCATAAGTATATCTTGGGGCTTTATGAAATTGTAAAATATTTGACAGAGAAATATGAGAATATTTTATTTGAGTCCTGCTCAGGTGGTGGTGGACGAAATGATCTTGGTATGATGAGGTATTTCCCTCAAGTCTGGGCTAGTGACAATACCGATGCCATAGCTCGTTTGCCAATCCAATATGGGTCTTCTTATCTTTATCCGACTATTTCAATGGGTGCCCATGTGTCGGCAGTGCCTAATCATCAGATGGGACGAATTACTCCGCTGGCAACTCGGGGTCATGTGGCTATGATGGGAAATCTGGGGTATGAGCTTGATTTGACTAGTCTATCAGATGAAGAGAAAGCTGCGATTGCTGACCAGGTGAAGTTGTATAAAGAATTACGGTCAGTGGTCCAGTTAGGGCGTCAGTATAGGCTAATCAATCCAGATGTTGGCTCCAATGAAGCAGCGGTTCAATTTAACTATGGAAATCAAACGATTGTAACCTATGTCCGAGTCTTATCAGTTGTGGAAACGATGGAAACAACCTTGAAACTAAAAGACTTAGAGGAAGAAGGACTTTATGAGCTGCAGGAAAATGGCGCAGTTTACTCAGGTGCAGAACTCATGTATGCTGGTATCACTATGAATCTTCCGCAAGGAGATTATCTTAGCAGACAGTTGCATTTTATTAAAAAATAAGGAGGCTAGACCATGAAATGGTATAAAAAGATGAGCTTAGCTGCTATTACAGGACTGTCCCTTTTGGGGCTGTCAGCTTGCAGCAGCCAAGGGGAATCGACAGATGGTAAGGTAACGATTGAGTATTTCAATCAGAAGGGCGAAATGGTTGATACCCTTCGTGAGATTGCAAAAGACTTTGAAAAAGAAAATCCGAATGTGCATGTGAAAGTGGTGAATGTCCCTAACGCTGGGGAAGTACTCAAAACGCGCGTTCTGGCTGGAGATGTTCCTGATGTTGTCAATATCTATCCCCAGTCTATTGAATTGCAAGAATGGGCTAAAGCTGGGTACTTTGAAGATTTATCTAATAAAGATTATCTCAAGCGAGTTAAGAATCATTACGCAGATAAATATGCGATTAACGAGAAAATTTACAATATTCCTTATACTGCTAATGCTTATGGTATCTATTACAACAAAGATAAATTTAAAGAACTGGGATTGAAAGTTCCAGAGACTTGGGAGGAATTTGAGGAATTAGTTGATACGATTATAGCAAAAGGGGAAACACCTTTTGCCATTGCAGGAGCAGATACTTGGACCTTGAATGGTTATCATCAGTTGGCTCTTGCCACTTCTACAGGTGGCGGTAAGGAAGCGAATGATTACCTACGTTTTTCCAAGCCAAATGCCATCAAGTCTTCAGATTCAGTACTTAAAGATGATTTCAGGCTGTTAGATTTATTCCGCAAAAAAGGTGCCATGCAAACCAACTGGCAGGGAGCAGGTTATACTGATGTTGTCGGTGCCTTCGCTAGAGGCGATGCCCTGATGACTCCAAATGGTTCTTGGGCTATCACAGCAATCAATGCGCAAGATCCTAAGTTTAATGTTGGAACTTTCCCTTTCCCTGGAAAGCAAAAAGGACAAAGCTTGACCATTGGAGCAGGAGACCTAGCTTGGTCTATCTCTTCAAGTAGTAAGCACAAGAAAGAAGCCAATGCTTTTGTTGAATATATGTCACGTCCAGAAGTTATGCAGAAATATTATGATGTGGACGGCTCACCAACAGCTATTGAAGGTGTCAAGGAAGCTGGGTCAGATGCACCGCTAGCCGGTCTTGCTGAACTAGCATTTACAGACCGACACCTCGTTTGGCTAGCTCAAGACTGGACCAGTGAAAGTGATTTTTATACCTTGACTGGGAACTATATTACAACTGGAGACAAAGAGGATATGGCGAAAGCACTAAATGCCTTCTTCAATCCGATGAAAGCAGACGTAGAGTAGGAGTAGATCTACTATGAAAAAATTGATTGAGAAATATTGGGGCTGGCTCTTTGTCCTAGTTCCCCTTGTACTACAGACTGTATTCTTCTATGTGCCCATGTTTCAAGGTGCCTTCTACAGCCTGACAAACTGGACTGGTTTGACCTATAATTATAAGTTTGTCGGACTCAATAACTTTATGCTACTCATGAGCGATCCTAAGTTTATGAACGCGATAGGATTTACATTGATCATTACTATTTGTATGGTGGTTGGTGAGATTATGCTGGGAATCTGGATAGCGCGAGCTCTCAACTCGAAGATAAAGGTGAAAACTTTCTTCCGAGCTTGGTTTTTCTTCCCCGCTGTCCTATCTGGATTGACTGTGGCTCTTATCTTTAAGCAACTTTTTAACTACGGGTTGCCAGCTATAGGGAATGCCTTAGGAATTGAATTTCTTAAAACCAGCCTACTAGGAACAAATGGTGGCGCAATCTTTGCAGCAATCTTCGTCTTGCTTTGGCAAGGGGTAGCCATGCCTATTATCATCTTCTTAGCTGGCCTTCAGTCTATCCCGACTGAGATTACAGAAGCAGCTCGAATTGATGGAGCTAGCAGCAAACAAATTTTTTGGAAGGTGGAACTTCCTTATCTCCTACCAAGCGTTTCCATGGTCTTTATCTTGGCTCTAAAAGGTGGTTTGACAGCGTTTGACCAGGTCTTTGCCATGACAGGCGGCGGTCCGAATAATGCGACCACCTCTCTAGGACTTCTGGTATACAACTATGCTTTTAAGAGCAATCAATTTGGTTATGCCAATGCCATTGCTGTTATCTTGTTTCTCTTGATTGCGGTTATTTCTATTATCCAGTTGAGAGTATCTAAGAAATTTGAAATCTAAGAGGAGAAGCCCGATGAAAAATGCAGAAAGAAAAGCTAATTTTAGTAAATATATCTTGCTAACACTGGGGTCAATTATCATTTTAATTCCACTCTTAGCAACAATATTCAGTTCCTTTAAGTCTACCAAAGACATCGTTAATAATTTTTTCGGATTTCCGACTCAACCGACTTTAGAAAATTTTCAACGCCTTTTGGCTGATGGTATCGGAGGCTACTATTGGAATTCAATTGTAATCACGGTTCTATCTTTGGCTGTTGTCATGATTTTTATTCCCATGGCTGCTTACTCTATCGCTCGTAATATGTCTAAGAGAAAAGCTTTTGGTATTATGTATACGCTTTTGATTTTAGGGATTTTCGTTCCTTTTCAAGTTATCATGATTCCTATTACAGTTATGATGAGTAAGCTAGGACTAGCCAACACTTGGGGATTAATTATCCTCTATCTGGCTTACGCTGTTCCACAGACTCTCTTTCTCTATGTAGGCTACATTAAGATTTCCATTCCAGACAGTCTGGATGAGGCAGCAGAAATTGACGGTGCTGGAAAGTTTACAACTTATTTCAAGATTATCTTTCCTATGATGAAACCCATGCATGCTACAACCATGATTATCAATGCCCTCTGGTTCTGGAATGATTTCATGCTTCCTCTCTTGGTACTCAATAAAGACTCCAAGATGTGGACTCTGCCACTCTTCCAATATAACTACACAGGTCAATACTTTAATGATTATGGACCGAGCTTTGCTTCTTATGTTGTTGGGATTATTACCATTACTATCGTCTATCTCATCTTCCAGCGCAATATTATTGCTGGAATGAGCAACGGGGCAGTGAAGTAAGCTCAAGATACAAAGACTGTAAAAAGCTCACAGTGCATACAAAGGCAACCACATCCGTAAACTATTGAATTTGTAACGCCTGTGGAAAAATAGGGAATTGGAAAAAGAAGCTTCAGCTTTTTCATACAGAGCTTAGGGCGTTTTCCATTCAGCGCACGGGAAAGAGTATATAAGACAAGATTTTAGAGGAGAAGACTATGGCTATTCAAAATAAGACCATGCTGATTACTTACTCAGACAGCCTGGGGGAGAATTTAAAAGATTTATATGACAATTTAGAAAAGCATTTTGGCGATGCGGTTGGAGGAGTGCATTTGCTCCCTTTCTTCCCATCAACTGGTGACCGGGGATTCGCCCCTGTAGACTATGAGGAGGTTGATTCAGCCTTTGGTGACTGGGAGGATGTAGAAAAGCTGGGCGAGAAATATTATCTCATGTTTGACTTTATGATCAACCACATCTCACGCCAGTCCAAGTATTATAAGGATTTTCAGGAAAAGAAGGATCAGAGTGAGTATCGTGACCTCTTTCTCAGCTGGGATAAGTTTTGGCCAGAAAATCGTCCGACGCAAGCTGATGTTGATTTGATTTATAAGCGTAAGGATCGGGCACCTAAGCAGGAAATCGTCTTTGCAGATGGAAGCACTGAGTATCTGTGGAACACCTTTGGTGAAGAGCAGATTGATCTAGATGTTCGCAGTCAGGTAACTAATGATTTCATCAAGAAAACATTGCGTCAACTGTCAGAGCATGGCTGTGATCTGATTCGTTTAGATGCATTTGCCTATGCGGTCAAAAAGTTAGATACCAATGATTTCTTTGTTGAGCCAGAAATCTGGGATCTCTTAGAAAAAGTCCAGCAGCAAGCGGCTGAGTTTGGGACGGATATTTTACCAGAAATTCATGAGCATTATTCTATCCAGTTCAAGATTGCAGAGCATGGCTACTTTGTCTATGATTTTGCGCTGCCGATGGTAACTCTTTATTCTCTATACAGTGGTAAAGCAGAGCGTCTAGTCGAGTGGCTTGAAATGAGTCCTATGAAGCAATTCACAACACTGGATACTCACGATGGTATTGGGGTTGTTGATGTTAAGGATATTCTGACTGATGAAGAAATTGACTTTGCGACCAATGAACTATATAAGGTAGGAGCTAATGTCAAGCGTAAGTATTCCTCGGCTGAGTACAATAATCTGGACATTTACCAGATTAACTCGACTTACTACTCAGCCTTGGGCGATGACGACAAGAAGTACTTCATTAGCCGTCTGATTCAGGCTTTTGCTCCAGGGATTCCACAGGTCTATTATGTTGGTTTCTTAGCTGGGAAAAATGACCTTGAACTGCTAGAAAACACTAAGGAAGGCCGCAATATCAACCGTCATTATTACAGTAATGAGGAGATTGCTGAAGAAGTCAAGCGTCCAGTTGTGCAAGCCTTGCTCAAGCTTTTCCGTTACCGAAACCAGTCTGCTGCCTTTGACCTAGATGGCACTATTGAAGTCAATCTATTGGATGAAAATAGCCTCCGGATTGTCCGTAGCAATGCAGATAAGTCAGTCACTGCTCAAGTAGTTATCAACCTCAAAGAATTGACATATAGCGCTAGTGAAAATGGCCAAGCTATCACTTTTGAATAGAGATAAGAAAAGAGAAGAAGAATGGTAGAATTAAATCTGAAAAATATCTATAAAAAATATCCCAACAGCGACCACTATTCAGTGGAAGACTTCAATCTAGATATCAAGGACAAGGAATTTATCGTCTTTGTTGGTCCGTCTGGTTGCGGAAAATCAACTACGCTGCGTATGATTGCAGGTTTAGAGGATATCACCGAAGGAACTGCCTCTATTGACGGTACAGTGGTTAATGATGTGGCACCAAAAGACCGTGACATCGCTATGGTCTTCCAGAACTATGCCCTTTATCCGCACATGACTGTCTACGACAACATGGCTTTTGGCCTCAAGCTGCGCAAGTACAGCAAGGAAGATATTGACAAACGGGTCAATGAAGCAGCAGAAATCCTAGGCTTGAAGGAATTCTTGCAGCGTAAGCCAGCTGATTTATCTGGTGGTCAGCGTCAGCGGGTAGCAATGGGACGTGCAATCGTTCGGGATGCAAAGGTTTTCCTTATGGATGAACCTCTGTCTAACTTGGATGCTAAGCTGCGTGTTTCTATGCGGGCGGAGATTGCCAAGATTCACCGCCGTATCGGGGCAACAACTATTTATGTTACCCACGACCAGACTGAAGCTATGACCTTGGCGGATCGTATCGTTATCATGTCAGCGACCAAGAATCCTGCTGGAACTGGAACGATTGGTCGAGTGGAGCAGATTGGTACTCCTCAGGAAGTCTATAAACATCCGGCAAATAAGTTTGTTGCCGGCTTCATTGGCAGCCCAGCTATGAACTTCTTTGAAGTGACACTGGAAGATGGCCGTCTTGTCGGCCCCAACAGAGACTTCAGTCTCCAAGTCCCAGAGGGCAATCTTAAGGGGTTGCGGGAGAAGGGCTATGAAGGAAATAAGTTGATTTTTGGTATTCGTCCGGAAGATATCAACATGGAACCAGCCTTTCTGGAAACCTTCCCTGAGTCGGTTCTAACTGCGAAGATTTCTGTTTCTGAGTTGCTTGGAGCGGAGTCTCACCTATACTGTGCGGTTGGTGGCAGTGAGTTTGTTGCCAAAGTTGATGCACGTGATCATATGAATACGGGAAGCAGTATTAAACTTGGCTTCGACCTAAACAAGGCGCATTACTTTGATGCTGAGACGGAAGACAATATTTTCTAATCTATTGCTCCTTATAAAATAATCCAGACAGATTACTGTTTGGATTTTTACAAAAAATCTATCTATAAAATTAGTAAAATTTTACTAAATTTATTGAAGTTTTACTCGGAAACAGTTATAATAAATATAAGAAAACGATTACAATGTCGATCATTCATTTTAAAGGAGTTTAGCTTATGTCAAACCTAATTTCAGCGGAGCAAGTCCGCGCAGATTTTGCCAAGGTTTTTGGAGTAGAAGCGGACCACACTTTCTTTTCACCCGGTCGGATCAATCTGATTGGTGAGCATACGGACTATAACGGCGGCCATGTTTTTCCTGCTGCGATTTCTCTAGGAACTTATGGAGCGGCTCGCAAGCGGGACGATCAGCTCTTGAGATTCTTCTCAGGGAATTTTGAAGAAAAAGGGATTATTGAAGTGTCGCTGGAAAACCTGCACTTTGAGCCTGAGCATAATTGGACCAACTATCCGAAAGGAGTTCTGCATTTTCTGCAGGAGGCAGGCCATACAATTGACCGAGGTATGGATGTCTATGTTTATGGAAATATTCCAAATGGTTCTGGCTTATCATCTTCTGCATCGCTAGAGCTTTTGACGGGTGTCATTGCTGAGAAACTCTTTGACTTGCAGTTAGAACGTCTGGACTTAGTGAAAATCGGTAAATTAACTGAAAATGAGTTTATCGGGGTTAATTCTGGCATTATGGACCAGTTTGCTATCGGAATGGGTGCTGACCAGCGGGCTATTTACTTAGACACCAATACTCTCGAATATGATTTGGTGCCGCTTGATCTTAAGGATAATGTCGTAGTGATTATGAATACCAACAAGCGTCGTGAGTTAGCTGACTCTAAATACAATGAGCGTCGGGCGGAGTGCGAAAAAGCTGTTGAAGAGCTCAATCGCAAGCTGTCTATCGCTACCTTGGGTGAGTTGGACGAGTGGGCCTTTGATGAGTATAGCTATCTGATAGAGGACGAAAATCGTCTCAAACGGGCTCGCCATGCTGTTTTGGAAAATCAACGGACTTTGCAAGCGCGGGCAGCTTTGCAGGCAGGCGATCTTGACAAATTCGGCCGTCTCATGAATGCGTCCCATGTTTCTTTAGAGCATGACTATGAAGTGACTGGTCTAGAGCTGGACACCTTGGTTCACACAGCCTGGGAGCAAGAAGGTGTTCTGGGGGCTCGTATGACTGGAGCAGGCTTCGGTGGCTGCGCCATTGCTTTAGTTGCTAAGGATGCGGTGGAATCTTTCAAAGAAAATGTCGGCCGCAAGTATCAAGAAGTTGTCGGCTATGCCCCTAGCTTTTACATTGCAGAAGTAGCTGGCGGAAGCCGAGTGCTGGACTAATTCACAGAAAAGAAACTTGGGTCTGGGACAAAAGTCCTAGCCTCTCAATTGTCTTTGGATTGTCGAGCAAGACGCAGTGGTTGAGTGGGCTCTATTACGCTGATTTCATCAGCTTTTACAGCCCTAATCAACTGTGCGGAGGTGGGACGACGAAATCGAATTCTAACGAATTACCGATTTCTGTCCCACTCTCTTTACTAGCAAAAGAAAGGAAGATCTATGTCCAAGAAGTTACTGACTGCTTTTGTATCTGCAGTGATTGACAATAGTACTTTTGAAGAAATGGACACCATCTATCTGAGCAATCGTGTCATGGCTCTAGTTGGAGAGACAGTGGCAGAGCAGGAGACTGAGGCTGAGCAGCTAATTGACCTGAAGGATGACTTGGTAGCTGTGGCTGTGAAGAATGGGAAGATTGGTGATACTCTGGCTGAGCAGGATATACTGGGAGCTGAGCTCATGAACTTAATCACGCCAGCCCCTAGCCAGCTCAATCAGGACTTCTGGACTTCTTATGCCTCCAATCCTGAGCAAGCTGTGTCTGATTTTTACCAGCTTAGTCAAAAGAATGACTATATCAAGGTCAAGGCTATTGCTAAAAACATTGCTTTCAAAGCACCGACTGCCTATGGAGATTTGGAAATCACCATCAATCTCTCTAAGCCAGAAAAGGATCCCAAGGAAATTGCGGCAGCTAAAAAGGCCAAGAACAGCCATTATCCGGCCTGCCAGCTTTGCATGGAAAATGAAGGTTACCAAGGTCGCTTGGACCACCCAGCCCGCGCCAATCATCGGATTATTCGCTTTGAATTGGCTGGACAGGAGTGGGGCTTCCAGTATTCGCCCTATGCCTACTTTAATGAACATTGCATCTTTCTGCACAGTCAGCACCTTCCAATGGCGATTAGCCGGCTGACCTTTGAGCGCCTGCTGGACATCGTTGAGACCTTTCCAGGCTATTTCGCAGGATCCAACGCCGACCTCCCTATTGTCGGCGGCTCTATCCTGACCCACGACCATTATCAGGGCGGACGTCATACCTTCCCTATGGAAATGGCAGAGCTGGATTGCAGCTTTACTTTTAGCGGATTTGAAGAGGTAGAGGCAGGTATTGTCAAGTGGCCTATGTCCGTTATTCGTCTAAGGTCTGAGAAGAAGGAACAGTTGATTGAGTTGGCTGACAAGATCTTGCAAGCTTGGCGGACTTATTCTGACCTAAGTGTGCAGGTGTTGGCAGAGTCTAAGGGGGAGCCGCACCATACCATCACACCGATTGCTCGCAGGAAAGATGGATGTTTTGAGCTGGACTTGGTTTTGCGGGACAATCAAACTTCACAAGAACATCCGGACGGAATTTACCACCCTCATGCAGATGTGCAGCATATTAAGAAAGAAAATATCGGCCTGATTGAGGTGATGGGACTGGCTATTCTGCCGCCTCGGCTCAAGGAAGAACTCAAGCAGGTGGAACTTTTCTTGCTGGGAGAAGACTGTCAGGTTGCTGCCTATCATCAGGAGTGGGCTAATCAACTCAAAGACCAGAATCCAGATGTTACTGCTGAGACGGTGGAAGGAGTAGTTCAGGCATCGGTTGGACAAATTTTCAGCCGAGTACTGGAAGATGCTGGAGTTTACAAGCGAACAGAGGAAGGGCAGGAAGCTTTCTTGCGCTTTGTCCAATCCGTCGGCATCCAGCCCTAGGAAATGTGTTATAATGAATCAAGCGTAACAGGGAAAGGAAGTTTTATGGCAATTTTAGTATTAGGCGGAGCTGGCTATATCGGTTCGCACATGGTAGACCGATTGATAGCAGCAGGTAAGGAAGAGGTAGTCGTCGTTGATAATTTGGTGACTGGCCATCGGGCAGCCGTCCATCCGAAAGCGGTCTTTTATGAGGGGGATTTGGCGGATAAGGACTTTATGCGTGATGTCTTTGCCAAACATCCATCTATCGATGCAGTCATTCACTTTGCTGCTTTTTCACTGGTGGCAGAGTCTATGGCGGACCCGCTCAAGTATTTTGACAATAACACAGCCGGCATGATTTCTCTTTTGGGGGTCATGCAGGAATGCAGTGTTAAAAATATTGTTTTTTCTTCAACTGCTGCGACTTATGGCATTCCTGAGGAAGTGCCGATTCTGGAAACGACCCCGCAAAAGCCGATTAATCCTTATGGTGAGAGCAAGCTTATGATGGAGACCATTATGCGCTGGGCAGATCAGGCCTATGGCATCAAGTTTGTAGCTCTGCGTTATTTCAATGTGGCCGGTGCCAAGCCCGACGGCTCTATCGGTGAGGACCACGGACCTGAAACCCATCTCCTACCCATTGTGCTTCAAGTGGCTCAGGGCAAACGTGAGAAGATTGCCGTCTTTGGTGACGATTACGATACTCCAGATGGCACCAATGTCCGCGATTATGTTCATCCTTTTGACTTGGCTGATGCCCATATTTTGGCTGTTGAGCATCTGCGTGCTGGTCAACCTTCAGATGCCTTTAACCTTGGCTCTTCGACTGGTTTTTCCAACCTGCAGATTGTAGAAGCAGCACGCAAAGTGACCGGACATCCTATTCCTTTGGAAATAGCAGAGCGACGCCCAGGGGATCCTGATACGCTGATTGCTTCCTCTGAGAAAGCAAGAAAAATTCTGGGCTGGCAGCCAAAATTTGACAATATCGAAACCATTATCGAAACTGCTTGGAAATGGCATTCCAGTCATCCAAATGGCTATGATGATAGAGGATAAACTGACAAACCAGCTAGAAAGGCTGGTTTTTTACTTTGAATTATAAAACCTTTCTTTACAAATTTTTAAAAGCCTTTTATAATAAAAGGAAGATTGATTGACATATTATCTGTAATCTTGTTTAGTTGTTACTAATTATTAGTATGTCTTGAAAAATCATGGCTGCTACAGATGCAAGGAGAAATAAGAATGTAGAATAGCGATTTTTTTGCACCACTATCAGATGAGACAGATGTTGACAGTTTGTTGTGTAAGGGCTTTAGTGACTTATGATATAATGAAGTCATAAAAGTTTGAGAAGTCTCTTAATCTTTTCAAACTGATTTTCATAAAAAGAATAGGAAATAAGTATGCGTTCGATTCTTGCCTTATATATCACCCTGATGCCGGTCATTCTGGCTGGAGTTCTGAATATGATCTTTTGCAAGTCTTCACTGCTAGAGGCGGCTTATCGACCAATGGATGCTGGGCTGATTTTAAAGGATGGGAAGAGGCTTTTTGGGGCTAACAAGACCTGGAAAGGTTTCCTTGGCATGATTCTCTGGGGAGCTTTGGCTCAGATTCTCTGGGGATTGCTCTTGAAGAGTATTCCTACCCTAGAGACGCTGCACTTGGTCTATGCTTTCTACGAAAATACCGTGCTGTTTAATCTGATGCTTGGCGCTCTTTTGGGGCTGGCTTATGTTTTGTTTGAGCTGCCCAATAGTTTTATCAAGCGCCGTTTGGAAATCAGAGAGGGCAAGACGGCGGAGAATGGCTGGAAATGGACTTTTATCTGGATAGACCAGATTGATTCCTTGATTGGCTGTATTATTTTCTTGCTTTTCTATATCCCTCTGTCCTGGCAGCAGATGCTGGGCATACTCATCCTAGGGGCGGGCACGCATCTAGGAGTCAATTGTCTGCTCTACTGGGCTAAGCTTAGAAAAAATCGTATGTGAGATGGGAGTATTTGATGAAAAAACTATGGCTGGAAAAAGAGCCTTCGGTCGTCTATGGCGGTAAAATCAATCAGTTAATCAACCTCTGTCAGCTGGGGCTTTCGGTGCCTAGGGCTCTAATATTGCCGGCAGACCAAGTCATGGCTTGGATAAAAGTAGCTCTGCCAGAATACTCAAAAGAGGGACTTAAAGAATTAATCGAACTGGGCAAGGAGGAAATTGCCGAGCGTTTGCAGCAATATCCCTTGGAGCCAGCTTGGCTACAGGAGTTAGCAGCTTTTTGTCAGAAAAATCAAGCTTATATCGTTCGCAGCAGTGCCATCTTAGAAGACGGACAGACCATGTCATTTGCTGGTCAATATGACTCGATTGGTGACTGCCGGACACTGTCAGAAATTGAGCAGGGCATTCGTTCCTGTCTGCTTTCTCTTTTTAATCCAGAAGCCTTGGCCTACTGGCAGCGTCAGGGTCTGGCGGAGCAGAATTTTGCCATGGCAGTGCTGATTCAGGAGCAGATAGAGCCCGACTTCAGCGGTGTCTGCTTTTCCCTAGATGTGGCGACTAATCAGGACCAGTCTATGCTGCTTGAGTATGTAAAAGGCTCGGCTGAGAGCTTGGTTAGCGGTCAAGTCAATCCTGAGCAGCTGACTCTTGCTTGGTACAAGCCGGACTGGCTCCAGTTTGAAAAGACTGAAATCCCTCTGGCAGTCTTGCAGAAGCTGCACGAGCAAGTTTTGCAGATTGTGGCGTATTTTGGTCGGCCGATGGATATTGAGTGGTGCGCTGTCCAAGAGCAAGTCTATCTGCTGCAGGCTCGGCCCATCACGACAGTACCAACAAAAATCGACAGTGGTCGCTGGACGACAGCAAATTTTCGGGATGGAGGGGTAGCGGCTCAGCCCTGTCCCAACCTGATGTGGAGCCTTTATCGCCATTCTTGGCAAGAGGCACTCTCCAGCTTTTTGCTGGCAATTGGCCTAGAGCCTGAAGGTATGATGCCGCCGCTAATGCGTCTCCATTATGCTCGGCCTTTCTGGAACTTAGGCGTGGTCAAGCAAGGTATGGAGCAGATTCCGGGCTATATTGAGCGAGACTTTGATGATGAGCTGGGAGTTAATAAAGACTACCAAGGTCAAGGTTTTACCAGCAAATTAAGTCCAGCCTTGCTCTTGAATTTCCTGCGGGTGGCTTGGAAAACGCAAAAAGTAACTAAGGCTTTTCTGTATCAGGCTCCAGACAAGCTGCAAGATCTGCGCCAGCAATTTAACCGTCTTCATCAAGAAATAGGAGAACTGAACCACCAAAGCCCGTTGCAACAAGTCGAGAGTCTTTGGCAGTTAGTGCTAAATCAGGTTTATTTAGACAGTGAGGGAACTTATTTTTGGCAGGCCTACATCAATACGGTTCAGCTGTCCATGAAAAAGACCAGTCTCCTCAAATGGCTGACGGTTGATGAATTTTTCCAACTAATAGCTAAGTTGGGAAATGTTTCGCATACCAAGCCTTTGGCTAGGATGCTGGAAGTTGCGGATCTTGTTTTGGCAGATGAGAAACTGATAGACGATTGGTTGAAGCCATCGGTGGAAGAATTGCAGGAACTGGCTGCACAATACCCTGAGCGAGCAGATTTCATCAAGATTCAGGATTTCCAAAAGGATTTTGGCTATCACTCGGCACGGGAGCTGGACTTGCGAGTGGCTAGCTATGAAGAAGATGCTCATCAAGTTATGACAGCGGTCCAGCAGTTGATTGCTGATCCTGCTTACTACCAAGCGGCCAAAGCTTCGCTCAGTCCTGTCTCAGGGTTTGAGCTGGATCTTGCTCATCTATCTCGAACCAAGCAGAAAAAGATAGAAAAAATCAGCGAAGACTTGAGGAACTTGCTCTGGTGGCGGGAGGAGTTCAAAGATATTTCCACGCGCTATTACCACCTCATTCGTCAGCTTAGTCTCAAACTCGGCCGAGCCTATAAAAAGCGAGGTTTTCTAAAAGGTTCTCAAGATATTTTTTACATTAAGAAAGAAAGCCTGACTGCCTTTATGGAAGGACAAAAGACTGTTGACCAGCTCCAAGAAGAAGTGGCTGATAATCGGCATTATTGCCAGGCCTATCGGAATTTTGAGCTAGTGGGGGATTTGACCGACAAAGAGATGGGACTGGAAGAGGTGGCCCCTGAGAGTCAGGCTCTGCTGACGGGAATGCCAGCCAGCAGCGGTCAGGTGACCGGTCGGGTTCGAGTTCTCTTGGATTTGGCTGATATTGAGATGATTGAACCGGGAGAAATTCTTGTCACTCGCTATACAGATACGGGTTGGAGTTATGTTTTCGGTATTCTGGGCGGTCTTGTGACAGAGTATGGCGGGGTTCTCTGCCATGCCTCCATTGTCGCTAGGGAATGCGGGGTTCCAGCTCTGGTTTGCGCCAAGAATGCAACTCAGCTGCTAGAAACTGGCATGCTGGTTACTTTAGATGGAAGAAGAGGAGAAATAAAAATTCATGAAGAAGAATGAACCTTTGTTTATTGGTGAATACGACAAATCTGTTATCCTGACCTATATGGGCGCTGCTTTTGCACTGTTGGCAGTCTATGCCGTCATTCAATCCCAGCTGCGGCTAGCTATGATGGCCTTTATCGTTAGCGGTATCTGTGACCTTTTTGATGGTGTGGTGGCGAGAAGGATGAAGCGGACTGAAAGTCAGAAGCGCTTCGGCATTGAGATTGATTCGCTCTGCGACATGATTAGCTTTGCGACTCTTCCGGCTGTGCTCCTCATGACTCAGCTGCCCTTGGGAGCGGCCAATATCGTCTTGGCTGTCCTCTATGTCTTAGCTGCAGTTACGCGCTTGGCTCATTTTAATCGCTTGGCCAAGCATGATGAAGGATCTGGCTCGTATTTTATCGGCTTGCCCGTGACTTACAGCGCCCTATTTTTTCCTCTGACCTATCTGGTCTGTCAATGGCTGGCGCCTGGTTTCTTTGCTTGGGTGTGGCTGGGCTTGTCTCTTTTGTTGACCTTCTTATTTGTCTACAACTGCCGGATTCCCAAGCCTAATAAGTTGGCCTATTTGGTTTTTGCGATTTTAGCTGTTGCTAGCTTGATTGGTCTGGGGGTCCTGCCCCATGGTTAAGGTCTATCAGAGAAGGACTGGCCAAGTAGTGGAACCGACAGAATATAAGGCGGGGCTGTTAGATAAGCTTTATGGTACTGCTTGGGGTCGCTTCTTATTGCCTATCTTGACCCGACCTAGCCTGTCTTATCTTCTGACTTTGAAAGACTACACTGCATTTTCTCGCAAGAAAATAGCAGCTTTTGTGGAAAATTATCAGCTGGATCTAGCTGACTATGAAGGTGGCCCCTATTCTAGCTTTGCGGCTTTCTTCCAGCGAAAAATCAAGTCCGCTCTGCGTCCAGTCTGTCCTGACAGTCAAGTACTGGCTGTGGCGGATGCTAAGTTAGAGGTTTTTACCATCAGTCAGGACTTGCAGCTGACAATTAAGGGGCAGACATACAGGTTAGCTGACTTACTGCTGGATGAAGAGTTAGCTCAGCTGTTCACTGGCGGAACAGCTCTTGTTTATCGTTTGGGAGTGGAAGACCTGCACCACTATCTGGCTGCTGAATCCGGCAGAATTACCCGAAGACGAAAAATCAAAGGCCGCTTGCATACGGTCAGGCAGGTAGCCCAAAAGCGGCGCTTGATTTACAAAGAAAATAAAAGAGAATACTGTCTTTTAGATACCGACCTAGGACCTGTCCTGCAGATGGAAGTAGGGGCTCTCTTGGTCGGAAGAATATACAATCACAGTCAGGACAGTTTGGTCAGGGGACAGGAGAAGGGCTGCTTTGGTCTGGGTGGCTCAACCATTCTTGTCCTCTATCCAGCAGGCACGATTCGCTCGGATCAGGATATCCTGACTTACTCAGACCTTGGAATAGAAACCCAGATTCAAATGGGTGAAAAGATTGGAGAAAAGCTATGTTTAAACGATTAGCTGTTTACTATAAGGAAATGTTTCCTTTGCTGCCACGCTTTTTTGTGGCTGCCATCATGTTTTTTGAGATTTATTTTGTCCTTCTGCTTAATGACGGAGTGACCAAGTTTCGCTTTGACCATCAGGAGTTGATCGGAATTTTTACCATTTTCGTCTTTCTGATGATTCTGCGGATCGCGGATGATTTCAAGGACTATGAGACCGACAGACGCCTCTTTCCTCATCGGGCTCTGCCATCTGGCCGGGTGAAAAAGAAGGACCTGGCTATTGCCCTCAGCTTTATCGTAGCTGTATCTGTACTTCTCAATATCCTCTTTATGAACAATATCGGCTGGTTCCTCTTTCTCTACATCTACGGAACTCTCATGTCCTTCTGGTTCTTTAAGCGTGATAAGATTCAAAATTCTCTGCCACTGGCTCTAGTAACCCATAATCCGGTCATGATGATTTTGAATCTTTATACTATTTCCTTTGTCTGCTACAAGTACAATCTGCCTCTCTTGTCCCTGCCGACTGTCTTGCTGGCCTTTACCATGTATTTCCCAAGTCTGATCTGGGAAGTCTGCCGCAAGATTCGAGCGCCAAAAGACGAGACAGAGTATGTGACCTATTCTAAGCTTTTTGGCTACAAAAAAGCTACTCGCTTTATCGAGGTGGTGACTCTGCTGGATATCTTGACCAATTTTGCCCTTCTCTGGAATATTTCCCATGTCGGAGTGGTAGTCTTGATGCTGAATGTTATCTGGATGACTGTACAGTTTGAGCAGTTTATCAAGGATCCGACTCGCTTTAATATCCGGGAGCGGGTAGAGCGTTATACCTATATCACGGAAACGACCATGGTTCTGTCCGTTGCTGTCTATCTCTTGATGGGGGTACTTTGATGAAAAGGATCAAGCAGACAGGGCTTGACCAGGTCGGAGGCAAGGCCTATCATTTGCTAAAAATGCAGGCTGCTGGTTTGCCGGTTCCTGACTTTGCAGTGTTTGCTTTTGACTTTTTTCAAAAATCTGCCGGCTCTGCTGACTTGGAGCGGATGGAAGCAACCTATCGGTCTGGAGAGTTGGACTTGTCCCAACTCAGTAAACAGCTCCAGGACTGGGCCAGAGAACAGTTTGGTCAAGAAGATTTGACAGCAGCAGAAAGTTGGGTTCAGAAGGAGTTTTCTCAGAAAGACTGTCGCTTTGCAGTCCGCTCATCTGCTACCATTGAGGATGGGAAGTCTTCATCCTTTGCCGGTCAGTTTGAGAGCCAGCTCAATGTGAAGTCAGAAGAGCTTAAAGAAGCTATTCAAGCGACCTTGCTCTCTCTTTATCAGGAGTCGGCTCTTAGTTATCTGTTTGAGCAAGGCCTATCTTTGAAGCAGGCACAGATGATTTGCCTTGTGCAGGTCATGCAGGAGGGAGACTTGTCTGGGATTTACTTCACAGCTAATCCCAAGGGCATTCTGAATGAGCATATTATCGTTATCGGTCGAGGCTTGGGCAACAAGGTTGTCGAGGATAAGATTCCTACAACCATGGTGACCCTCCATCCTAAGGACCAGCTCTTTTATACAGAGCAGACGGAGGAATCACCAGACGTATCACAGGAACAACTCGAGGAGCTACAAGCTTTGGCTAGTCAGGTAAGTCAGCTTTTCGGACCTTATATGGATATGGAATTTACCTTCGCAAATGGCCAGCTCTATCTTTTGCAAGCACGACCTATTACTACCTTGCCAGAAGGCCGGCAGATTATTCTGGATAATAGCAACATTGTAGAAAGCTATCCGGGCGTTTCCAGTCCTCTGACTATTAGCTTTATTCAAGAGGCTTATGCCAGTATTTTTCGCAGTCTGGCCCAACGCTTGGTTGGCAAAGATGCCCCTGAGTTGGCTGCCTATGAAGCCACCTTTCAAAATATGCTGCAGCCGATTAATAGCCGAGTCTATTATCAGATTCAGAGCTGGTATCAGCTACTGCAGCTTCTGCCTTTTTCGAAGAAAATCATTCCTATCTGGCAGGATATGCTGGGAGTGCGAGAGACAGAGGTACCTCAGATGCCGGTGCACCTGTCTGCTTTCAAACGCCTGCAAATCATGCTTCGAATCATCCGAGAGTTTTGGACGGCACCCAAGCAAATGAGACGATTGGAAGAGCAGTTTGTCCAGATTCAGCGCGAATACGAAGCGAGCTTTTCTCCCGACGCAGATGCAGAGACCTTGATTGCCTTGGTCAGTAAGCTAAAAGATGATATTCTGGCTCACTGGGACATTACGCTGGTCAATGACCTCTATGCTTTTGTCTATACCGGACTCCTGAAGAAGTCGCGTCGAGGCGGAGCTGTTCAAGCTGAAATTGCAGGAATTGAGCAGATTGAAAGCATGCGGCCGGCTTTGGCTCTGCAGGCTTTAACAGCTCAGCTGAAAGCAGAAGAAAATGCAGAGATTAGACAGGCTATGGCAAGTGAAAGTCCAGCAGTTTTTCTAAGTCGCCATCATCCTTTGGTCCAAGAAATTACTCATTTTATCCATGAATTTGGTGATCGGGCTCCAGAAGAGTTGAAGTTAGAAACTTCAACTTTTCGAACGCACCCAGAGCGTCTGCTCAAGCTCCTGCTGCAAATGTGCCAGCAAGAGGAGAAGAAGTTGGCACCTCAGAAACTTGAAGAAGAGGAGCAAAAATCAGGCTGGTGGACGAATTATCTTCGCAAGCGAGCCATGACTGGTGTTAAATATCGGGAAAGCTCCCGCTTAAACCGCACACGAATCTACGGCATGATGCGGCAGATTTTCCGAACACTTGGGCAGCAATTAGCTGAGCAAGGGCTGCTGGCTAACCCTGACGAAGTTTTTTACCTGACAAAGGAAGAGTTGTTTGAGCTGACCAGAAAGCCCAGAGATGTTAGCGGCTTGATAGCCGAGCGTCAGGAGAAATTGGAGGCTGATAAGGAACTGCCAACCTTTAGTCGCTATGTTTTTGCTGGACAAGTCTTTGAGAAATACCTGAAACCGCAAAACCGTACCAGCAGTCATAATACGGGCAATCAAGCTTTACAAGGGATTGGCTGCTCACCTGGCTGCGTTAAGGCTCAGGTTTTGGTCGTGGAAGATGTGCAGGAGATTGAGTCTGCTCAGGACCGGATTATCGTGACAAAGATGACCGATCCGGGCTGGGTCTATCTTCTGACCCAAGCCAAGGGTGTCATTGCAGAGCAGGGGTCTTTGCTCTCTCACACAGCTATTATTTCCCGCGAGTTAGGTATTCCTTCGATTGTCAATGTCAGAGGTGCCTGCAGCCAGCTACAAAACGGTGATTGGATTGAGATGGATGGCCTTACTGGCAAAATTCGACTGATCAAGGAGGAAGACTATGCTGGAAATTAAACCAGTCAAACCCAATACTGCAGAGCTGGCCGATTTTCTAGCCCTGCCTAAGCAGATTTACCAGCCAGACCACCTCATGCAGTCGGAGGAGGAAGAGGTGGCTTTGATTGAGGGCAGTCACCCGCTGAGTTCTGACTTAGAAACCTATGCTTTTATTGGCTATGTGGACAGTCGGCCTTGTATTCGAGGGCTTCTGACCTTCTATCCAGATGATGAGGCTGCTTACTTGGGATTTTTCGAGTCGATCAATGATCAACAGATTGCATCTGCTTTTATCGACCATTTAGCAGGTTTTGCTCGCAGTCTCGGAGCGATTAAGATAATCGGTCCCGTACAGGCAAGTTTTTGGCTGGGTTATCGAATGCAGCTGACTGGAACAGAGGAGCTTCCTTTTACAGGGGAACCTCATAATCCAGACTATTATCCTGAGTTATGGAAGGCTGCTGGTTTTGAGCTCAAGGAGCGCTATCTATCTAATTTTTATCCCAAGGTCAGCAATCAAATTCATCAGGACAAGCTAGCTCATCGTTTTGAGTCTTTTGAAGAAGCAGGTTTTACCATTTGTTCTCCAATGAAGCAGGAGTGGGATCAAGCCTCGCTGCAGGTTTTTGAGCTTCTCAATCGCCTCTATCAAGATTTTCCGATTTATCGGTCTATTTCCAGTCAACAGTTCAGTCAGATTTTTCAGAAATACCAGTATATTCTTGATTTTTCTATGGTTAAGCTGGCTTATAAGGTGGACAAGCTAGCTGGTTTTCTAATTGCTATGCCAGACTACGGTTCTCTGGTTTATCAAAAGCTGACTCCTCTCAACCTGGCCAAGCTTTTTTGGATCAAGCGTTTTCCAAAACGCTATATGATTATGTATCTGGGAGTAGATGAGGAATTCTTGGGATTAGGCTCTGCCTTGGCCTATCCGATTTTTAAAGAAGCGCAGAAGCGTCAAGCTTCAGCTATTGGAGCCTTGATTCATCAAAAAACCGTCACGCGTCACTATGCAGCGGAATTGCAGGGAGACAAGCATGAGTATGGCCTCTTTGAGTTGAATTTAAGCTCTTGATTAACAAATTAAAACATAGATTAAAAAGCAAATTTTCTAACCGAAGATTTGTTTTTTTAGTTAAAAATGAACACTATTTTCAGGTTGTTCAAAAATCAAAAGATTTTAGCCTTCAAAGATATATTTTTAAGCAAAAGCATTGAATTTTTGTAGGAAATTCTGTAAAATTTTAAGAGATTATTATATGGAGAAAAGGGAATTATTATGGAAAAAAGAATCACTGGCGATACGCTCCAGCGTTATTCTTTTAGAAAGTTATCAGTAGGATTGGTTTCCGCCACTATCGGAAGCTTCTTTTTGAGTACCGCCATAGGGGGAAATATAAGTACGGTTGAGGCTGCAGAAGTCTCAGCCGGCAAAACCGTTCCAGTCCAGTATCACTATGTAGTTGAGTCTGAACTGACTGAAGCTGAGAAGAATGCAGTTGTTAAGGAGCTTCCAAAGTTTGTGGAAGAAAACTCTGATGCTTATTACTTGGTTTACCGTCCTAAGACCCAGGGGATTTCGGCAAAAAGTTTGCCAAAGACGGGCTACTCAAGTCTGTGGGAAGCAACTTTTGCAGCTGCTGGACTGACTTTAGCAGTCTTAGTAATTGCACGAGGTAGAAATGGTAAGCGATACCTGTCTTCTATTTTGCTGGTGACGGGTCTAGGATCTATTCTCCTAGCTCCTTCTGTATTTGCAGTGACCAATATTGAATTAGCCGCCTACAATCAAAGGCTGAATTTGACAGTGGGAGATAAGCTGCCGGAACCTTTAGAGATTGCTGGTTTTGAGTATGTCGGCTATCTTAAAAGCAGTGAACAGGGCAAGGAGAACGCAGCAGAAAGTCATCAGCTTCCTACGGCACAAAAGGACTTGTCAGCTGTTGAAGTCGATCAGCAGGCGGGCAAATCTGCTAGCCTTTCTGGGAATCCGAGTGCTGCCAACAAGCCGGTATCTACTGAGACAGAGAAACTAACCGAGCAAGAAAGAGAAATCATTGCTGCCAAAGAGCGCGAATTTGCTCGGCTTTCTCCAGTCACTGAAGTACCAGAACTGGAATTCAAGAGCCAAGAAAGCAGCCAAACCCAAGTCCTGCCTTATCAAACAGAATACCAATATTCAAATGAACTCACAGAGGGGCAATCTCAGGTCATTCGAGCAGGTGTCGCTGGTACACGTACTGTCGTCACTCGCAATTATATTGCAGGTAAAGAAATTGTAAAAAGCGAAGTGGTTTCAGACCAGGTAACTGCAGAGCCAGTTTCGGAAATTGTGTTGGTTGGAACTGCTGCAGTCAAATCTGTACCAAAAGAAGCGCCAGTTCAAGAAGTCCCAGAGCTTACCAGCTATGGCACTGCACCAGATACCGCACCCGTAAATGAAGTTCCCGAATTGACGACCTATGGAACGACGCCCGATACAGCGCCAGTGCAAGAAGTTCCAGAGCTAACAACTTATGGTACCTCACCAGATGAAGCACCCGTGCAAGAAGTTCCCGAATTGACGACTTATGGCACAACGCTAGATACAGCACCGGTTCAAGAAGTCCCAGAGCTAACAACTTATGGTACCTCACCAGATGAAGCACCCGTAAATGAAGTTCCCGAATTGACAACTTATGGCACTGCGCCAGATACCGCACCTGTGAATGAAGTTCCAGAATTGATAACGTATGGCACTGCACCAGATACAGCGCCAGTACAAGAAGTTCCGGAACTAACCACTTATGGTACCGCACCAGATGAAGCACCCGTGCATCAAGCCCCAGAATTAGAGCTGACTGCGACGGATGAAACAAGAAGAGAAAAGATAGATTTTTCCGTTGAAGAACAGTATACTGATGAGATTCCAGAAGGCAGTCGCCAAATTGTCACACCAGGTGTCCAGGGTGAGCGGGCTATTACCACTCGTATCTATACCTCTAATGGCCAAGAGGTTGACCGCCAAGTTTTATCAGATGAAGAAATACTTGCAGCAGTCACTCAGATTATTAAGGTCGGTACAAGTAAGTCAAGCCTG
Organism: Streptococcus sp. DTU_2020_1000888_1_SI_GRL_NUU_041A; assembly: GCF_032387735.1. Lineage (NCBI taxonomy): Bacteria > Bacillati > Bacillota > Bacilli > Lactobacillales > Streptococcaceae > Streptococcus > Streptococcus sp. DTU_2020_1000888_1_SI_GRL_NUU_041A. The sequence continues at coordinate 1,077,227 of NZ_CP135591.1, forward strand.
ATTCCGGCTGACGCACCAAAGGTTGAAGAACTACCAGAATACCTGCTAACTTACACCGACGAAACGCGCGTAGAGAAAATTGCTTTCAATATTGAAGAACAATACACTGATGAATTGCCACAGGACGCTCGTCAAATTGCTACTCCAGGTGTTCGGGGTGAGCGGACGATTAAGACTCGTGTCTACAGCTCCAACGGTCAAGAAGTTGACCGCCAAGAGCTGTCCAATGAAGAAACTCTGGCTCCAGTAACGCAAGTTGTCAAAGTTGGTACGGCTAAGCCAACCATGGTACCAAGTGAAGCTCCGAAAGCAGACGCCTTGCCAGAGTATCCACTGACTTACACCGACGAAACTAGAGTTGAAAAAATCAACTTCACTATTCGTGAGGAAGAGACAGACGAGCTTGTTCGTGATGCTCGTCAAATTGCAACTCCGGGAGTTCAAGGTGAGCGAACCATCAAGACTCGCGTCTATAGTTCCAACGGTCAAGAAATTGACCGCCAAGAACTTTCCAATGAGGAAACTCTAACTCCAGTAACACAAGTTGTCAAAGTCGGAACAGCTAAGCCAAATATGGTACCGAATGATGCACCAAAAGCAGAGGCTCTTCTAGAATACCCTTTGACTTATACGGATGAGACGCGTGTTGAGAAAATTGCTTTCAACATAGAGGAACAATATACGGATGAATTGCCACAAAATGCCCGTCAAATCGCGACTCCAGGTGTGCAAGGCGAGCGAACAATCAAGACCCGTGTTTACAGATCCAATGGTCAGGAGATCGACCGCCAAGAGTTGTCCAATGAAGAAACCTTGGCTCCAGTAACACAAGTTGTTAAAGTCGGAACTGCTAAGCCAACCATGGTACCAGGTGATGCGCCAAAAGCAGACGCTTTGCCAGAGTACCCGCTGACTTACACGGACGAAACTCGAGTAGAAAAAATCAACTTCACAATTCGAGAAGAAGAAACGGACGAACTTGTTCGAGATGCTCGCCAAATCGCAACACCGGGCGTTCAGGGCGAGCGGACTATCAAGACCCGCATCTATAGTTCCAATGGTCAAGAAATTGACCGCCAAGAGTTGTCCAATGAGGAAACTCTCGCTCCAGTGACGCAAGTTGTCAAAGTCGGAACAGCTAAGCCGCATATGATACCGAACGATGCGCCAAAAGCAGATGTTTTGCCAGAGTATCCGCTGACTTACACAGACGAAACCCGCGTAGAAAAAATCAACTTCAGCATTCGAGAAGAAGAAACGGACGAATTGGTTCGTGATGCCCGTCAAATTGCCACTCCAGGTGTTGAGGGCGAGCGAACTATCAAGACCCGAGTTTACAGCTCCAACGGCCAAGAAGTTGACCGCCAGGAGTTGTCCAACGAGGAAACTCTAGCTCCAGTAACGCAAGTTGTTAAAGTTGGTACGGCTAAGCCAAGCATGGTACCGAACGATGCGCCAAAAGTAGAAACTTTAGAAGAATTCGATTTAATTCCACTTCACAATCTATTAGCAGAAGCGGATCAGATTAAAGCTCAGGCACGTTATTTCAACGATAGTCAGAGCCATCAATCTAGCTATGATACTGCTTTGACAGCAGGTCAAGCAATCCTGAACCGATCACATGCTAGCCAAGAAGAAGTCAACCAACTGGTGGAACAAATCAATCAAGCCAAGACTCAGTTAAGCGGTCTTGAGGTTGTCAAAACGGCTCTTCAAAATGAATACGATTTAAATCCAACTATCAAAGCAGCTCCAAAATATAAAAATGCTGACTCAGAGAAGCAGACATCTTATACTGACGAATTAGCCAAGGCAGAAGTAGTTCTGAACAATCAAACTGCCACACAAGTGCAGGTCAATCAAGCTTTTGCTAGCCTGACAGCAGCCAAAGATGCTCTAAATGGAGTGCCTAAAGTCAAGCCAACGGTTTCCATTCTAAGTCTGACAGAAAATGCAGATGACAAGTCGGTTACAGTCCAATATAGATTAGAAGACCAGTCCCAGTCCTTCCGTTCAGCGACTGCTGAATTATACCAGGGGGATCAGCTTGTTCGCACTCTTCCGATTACCAATTTCGCAGGAAGTCTGAAGATTGGCGACTTAGACTACTACACAGGCTATACCCTGAAAACCAAGCTGACTTATGAACTGGATAATGGCAGCTTCACAGAACTTGAAACGGACAGCCGCAATTTTGAATTGGAATACAAGAAGATTGCCTTCCGAGATATTGATTCGGCAGAGTTTTACAGAAAAGAAAACGACCAGTTTAAGCGCGTCGTGTCCATGAGCTCTATGCCTACGGATCTGTCTACCTACTTCGTCAAAGTCAAATCAAGTGAATCTAAGGAAATGCTCCTGCCGGTTTACAGCATAGCGGAAAGTCATAAGGATGGCAGGGATGTCTATAAGGTGACAGTCTCTCTGCCTGAGCTGGTCCAAGAAGGTGAGACAGGCTATAAGTCTGGCTATGACTTCTATATCAGTAAGGCAGCTGTTCCTAGTCAGCAAAATATCTACACTAGCTTTGCTAGTTTGGTAGACGCTATGAAACAAAATATGGCTGGCAACTACGTTCTGGGAGCTGATTTGGATGCTAGCGAGGTTAGTCTGGCACCTGCGGATTATGTCTACCTCAAAGGAAACTTCACAGGCAGTCTGACTGGTAGTCATAATGGCAAGCAGTACGCGATTTATAATCTAGCCAAGCCTTTATTTGAAAACCTCAAGAGTGGTTCCTCTATTTCTAATCTGGACCTGAAAGAGGTCAATATTGTTGGTACTTATGACTCAGCTGCCCTGGCCCGCAATGCAGAAAATGCTCGAATCACAGCTGTTTCTGTCCAAGGTAGAGTAGAAGTAAAAGAAAATGCTTCGCAGGTGGCAGGTTTGGTCGTTATTGCTAACAATACCCAAATCACCAATAGTTCCTTTACTGGAACTATCGTATCAAATGATAAGCAGGGCAAAGAATACAATGTCGGTGGTTTGGTTGCCAATCTTAAGGGAGGAAACTCCTTGATTAGCCAAAGCAGGGCAGATGTGACTATTCTAGCAGGCGCTAGAGCCAACAACCAACGCTTCGGCGGTCTGGTTGGCCGTTTAGAAAACAATGCCCGCATCAGCCGTTCTTATGTAGCTGGAAAGATTCAAAATTCTACTAAGAACGGTCAGATTGGTGGCGTAGTAGGTTCCAATTACTTCAATGGCTTGATTGATAATGTTATCAGTAACGTCAGTGGTACAAATGTTTACAGTATTTCTGGCGATCAGGGATATGAGAATAACCGTATCACAGAAGCTTATGCTGTTGAAGGAAATAAAACACTGGAAAATGACAAGTTTGTCACTTCGACACTGACTCTGAACGAGGCAGAAGAAAAGCTGACTAACCTAGACATTACGACCACGCTGGAAGACACGAATCTCAACCTTTATTCTGTCAACTATGCTCTGGAAAAGAATGCTCGAGAAGACCGTTTAATAGCTTATGCTAACATGGAAAAACTCCTTCCATTCTACAATAAGGAGACCATTGTTGCCTATGGAAATAAACTTCCAGATAATCACAAGCTCAATACAGAGTACTTGCTGGACGTTGTTCCGATGAAGGGCGACCAGATTATCACTGATATCAATAGCAATAAGACCGGAATTAACCGCTTGATGCTGCACTTTGAGGATAATACAGTTGACTACCTGGATCTGACCTATAAGGGAGATTTCAAATATAAGGCAATTGCAGAGTACAGTGTAAATGGCTTAGACCTCCTTTATACACCAGAAGCCTTCCTATCAGACTATAGCAGGGTTCTCAATCAAGTGCTGCCGGAGTTGAACCAGGTTGTCCTGGACTCACCGGCTATGCGAACTGTTTTAGGCGTGAATGCTGACACTTCTCTGGATGATCTCTATCTAGATACGGCCTTTGACCAAGTCAAGACCAAGCTGTCAGAAGAGTTACGCAAGGTTCTGGCTATGGACAAGTCCATCAATACTGAAGGCGATGTCGTGGCTGACTATGTAACTCAGAAGATTACAGCCAATAAGGAAGCCTTCCTGTTGGGTCTGACCTATCTCAACCGTTGGTATAATATCAACTATGACAATATCAATGTTAAGGATTTGTCGGCCTATAAGTTTGACTTCTTTGGAAATCATAATGCTTCAACGCTGGATACCATCATTTCACTAGGTCAGTCAGGCTTTAATAATCTTAAAGCCAAGAACAACTATATGGCTTATGATACCTCTCTCTCTGAAGCGACTGGTAAGCGAGGGCTCTTTAACTACTTAGAAGGCTATCGTCAGCTCTTCCTGCCGGACAAGAGCAATAATGAATGGCTCAAGACCAATACAAAAGCCTACATCGTTGAGGCTAAGTCGGATGTAGCAGAAGCGAGACAGCTTCAGGATGCAGCTGAGGACAAGAGTAAGTATTCTGTCGGCGTTTACGACAAGATTACTGCTGATAACTGGGAACACAAGGGCATGCTCTTGCCACTCTTGACCATGACTGAGAAGGGTGTCTATGCTATCTCCAATATGTCTACCATCTCCATGGGGGCTTATGACCGTTATCGCCTTGATGCCAATGGCAGGGTTCGGACAGATGCAGAGCTAGCTGAATTTGTCGAAGACAGAGTGAGAAAAACTGCTGAATACCAGCGCGATCACTATGACTTCTGGTATAAGATTCTAAGCGATGAAAGCAAGGACAAGCTCTTCCGTTCTGTTCTGGTTTACGATGGATTCTCATTGGTTGACAAGAATGGTCAAAAATATTGGGCTCCAGCTAATGACAAAAAATCACTGGCTATGCAGGAATTCTTTGGACCAGCCGGCAAGTGGTATCCTAGCAAGGGCTATAATGCCTATGCTACAGGAAGTGTAACCCACTTTGATGCAGCTAAATTGTTAGAAGACTATGGTAACTCTGTCTACACGCATGAAATGACCCATAATTCTGACGGTGGCATTTACTTTGAGGGCAATGGCCGCCGCGAAGGTCTGGGAGCTGAGCTTTATGCTCGCGGTCTCTTGCAGTCCACTCCAAGTGCAGACGAAGCTACCATTACTCTCAATACCCTCTTCAAGGTGGACAAGGATTCTAAGACGCGTCTACACACATATAACTTCAAGGAACGCGTTCAAAATGCAGAAGACCTGCAGCACTATGTCCATGGTATGTTTGACATGATCTACACCCTAGATTACCTAGAAGGTACTTCTATGCTGAAGCAGAGCGATGATGCTAAACTTCAGTGGTTCAGAAAGATGGAGAATTACTATATTACAGATAAGTATGGTAAGGAGACCCATGCAGGTAACCAGACGCGAAGCTTTACTGCTGAGGAAATCAAGCATCTGAAGACTTTTGACTCTCTGATTGAAAATGATGTCATCACTCGTCGGGAGAATAAGGATAGTGGGAAATACGGTCGAAATGGCTACCTCAGTCTCAGCCTCTTCTCACCAATCTACTCAGCCTTGAGCAATCCAAATGGAGCTCCGGGTGATGTCATGTTCCGCCGTACAGCCTATGAGTTACTAGCAGCTAAGGGTTACCATGAAGGATTTATCCCGTATGTTTCTGGTAAGTACTCTAAGGAAGCCTTTGATGAAGGTAAGAAAACGTGGGATGGATGGTCCGGAAGAGATGTTGGTCTCGTAACTGACCAGAAAGTCTTGGAAAATGTATTCAAGGGTGAATATGATTCCTGGGTAGCCTTCAAGAAAGCTATGTATAAGGAGCGGATTGATCAGCTGACTAAGCTCAAGCCAATCACTATTGAGTACGAGCTTAAAAATCCAAACAGTACTAAGAAAGTAACCATTCATTCTTATGAAGAGATGCAGAAGCTAATGGACGAAGCAGTGGCAGAGGATGTACGCAACATTACTAATGCTACCAGCCGTGTTGATGCTAGCTGGGTCAACCTGCTCAAGAAGAAGATTTACAATGCTTATCTTCGTGAGACAGACGACTTCAGACAGTCAATCTTTAATAAGTAAGCGGCAAAATGTTTTTCAGAAATACTAAAAATATCTAGACTATAAAAAGTCTAGGTATTTTTTGCCATTTATTTCTAATAAAACAATAATAATCCATCCGAGTTAGATTAAAAACCAATTTGTAACTTTTTTGTAACGAAAGTAGACAAAGAATAGAAAAATGCTAATAAAAATTATAGTTTACAAGGCGTAAATTATAATTTTTATGTTATAATTGATATGTATATGTCATATTTGCTTATCATATACGAGTACTATCATTTTTAGTTTGGTAATAAATCTTGATTTAGAACCGGCTGAAAATGAGGGGGTAGACAGGTGATGGTGTGCCTGCCAGCATTTGTCTAAAATAAAATATAAAAAGAAGGAGGACCGCATTCAAGGTGAAACAAACTTATCATAAAGTGTCTCATGCTCTGATGACTTTGCTGCTTTTGGTATCAACCTTTCTTCCCTTGTTAAGCTCAAGTCCTAGGGTTTCTGCTGCAGAGTTAGGTGAAAGTGATTATCAGCTAACTACAGATGTTACCATTAATACTAATCCTTTAAAGGATACAGGCTACGGTGAAGGTAAATTTTACATTGCTCCGACCTATACATTTGAGGATAGCAAAGTATTAAATAATGGTGATACCATGGTTTATCGTGTTCCATCACAGTTCAAAATTGAGCGAACTTTGGAGGAAAACATAAGTGCACCGGATGGTACTGTTGTTGCCAAGTTGGTGACAGATCCTGTTACCAATACAGCGACCATTACAGTCACAAATGCTGAGTATTTTGCGAAAATGCCAGATACCAAGCGTATTCAATCTTCTTTCACAGTGGTTTGGGCTGATAATATGCCTTATGACCAAGAGCAAGAAGTTAATTTCCCAGGTGCTAGAACCTATAGGCTGAAGCGTATCAAGGTTGATGAAGAACCTCAGGGGTATTCCAAGTGGGGGGTTCAGGATTCTAAGGATCCAAACTACGTCAACTGGCGTATCCGTGTCAATCGTGATGTCCAAAATCTTGGTCAAGTTGTCATTGAGGACGCTATTCCAGAAGGCCAAGAGCTGGATGAAGATTCAGGGATTACAGGTTACTACTTTACTGAGTGGGAAGGTGCTTCTGGCACACGTCAATCCTTTAATCCGAGCCAGATTGTGACAATCACTGACTCCAATCATTTCACAGTCAATGCTGGGGATTTGAGTGGAAGAGGTATTTATGTTATCTATCGGACACGTTTGACAGAGCCAGTTGATAAGGTGACCAAAAAAGCCTTTAACGATGTAACCGTTACGTCTAATGGACAAAAGATGCCAGATTTAGTATCACGTCCATTTGCACCTTTGACAACTCTTGATGGTGTCGGGGAAGGTACCCGTTCGGATGAAGTTATCTTCAAAGTCAAAAAGGAATTGACTGGCCGCAATTTGGCAGATGGTGAATTTACTTTTGATTTGATCAATAAGGATGACAACGACAAAGTTGTTCAAACGGTAACAAACAAAGACGGTGCCGTCACCTTTAAGAAACTTCGTTTCAAAAATGAGGGAACCTTTAACTATGTCATTCGTGAACGAGCAAGCAATCTGCCAGGTGTGACAAACGATGCAAATTCAGACATCAATGTTACTGTTACTGTAACAGACAACAACGGCGTCAAGACAGCAGCGGTTACCTATGACCGTGATGCTTTCACCAATACCTACAAGTTAGAGCCAGCAACTGCAGCGATTACCGCTAAGAAAGTTCTGGATGGTAAAGCACTTGAAGCTGGTAAGTACACTTTCAAGCTGACTGAGGTTGGCGGAAATAACGTGGAACTTCAAGCAATAAATGACGCCAATGGTAATATCAAGTTTCCTGAGATCAACTATGATAAAGAAGGGACTTATACCTACAAGCTGAAAGAAGTGGCTGGAAATGAAGCTGGAGTAACGTATGACAGTAAAGAACATACTGTGACTGTCACAGTGACTGAAAACAATGCTAAATTGGAAGCTGCTGTCGCAGGTAACAATCCAACATTCACCAACAGTTATAAAGACTATGGTGTCAGCTATGAGTTTCTCAGCTCTAACCCAGCCTATCCAAACCTGCCAAAAGAAGTAACTGATTTGCTTCCAGCAGATACTAATCGCTACACTAGTGGTACTAATGTAGACGCTAAGCAGCCTGCTAAAACAAGTGTTACAGTTACTGAAGGCACATGGACTTTCGAAGGCTATGCAGAAACGAATGCACAGACTGTTGCGGATAAGGACCTTAAATTTACTGGTAAATGGAATTTCATTCCAGCGCCGAAATATAAGGTGACGTATGAATTTGTAAGCGAAGATCCGAATCGCGCCTTACCTGCAGAGGTAACAGAATTGCTGCCGACCGATGCCAATGAATACACAGATGGTACTGCAGTTCAAGCGGTTCAGCCAGCTAAGGATTCTATTGAAGTAACTGGAGGTACTTGGAAATTCCTTAAATATGACGCGGATAGTAAAACTATTGCAGGCTCAGATGTCAAATTTACAGGCACATGGACATTTGAAGCTAGACGTCCACAAGGACCAACACCACCACCATCTTCTTCAGATTCGACACCACCACCGTCATCATCTGGTGATAAACCAAGCGGTTCGACGGATGGAACCCCAGGTAATTCGTCAGATAAAGATGGAAAAGATGTTCGTGGATCAGCAACTGGCAAAAAAGTTTTGCCGAAAACTGGCAGTGAAACATCTATCTTTGCGATAGCAGCAGGATTTGCACTGATTCTTTTATCAGCTCTTGTCTATCGTTTCAAAAAAGCTAATTAATTTTAGCCAGACAAATCATCTCAGCTAGCTGAGATGATTTTTTTGTCTTTGTCACCATCTATCCTTGATAATGTACTGACGCTTAAACATATAAACTCTAAAGTAAGCAGGCATTTGAATGGCTGTTTTTTACGGTGGCTGAAATTTGCTAAGCTTGATTTCACAGTCAATGAATACTTTAAAATAAAAGAGAATTCTTGTTTTATAAAGAAGGTTTGTTATAATAAAATAAGAAAAAGTTTCTTTATTTAAAGGGAGATGTGGATGAAAAATAAGAAGTTTAGGGTGATTCCTTTTTTGCCCCTATTTTTGTATCTACTGGTTTTTCAGTACGGTTATTGGGGAATTGAGCCAGAGCCGGGGGTTGTTTATGGTTATCTTTACCTTTTTCTATTTTTAGTTCCTGTTGTCATTGTTTATTTTGTAATTGCTGTTATGAATTTTGCAACACTGATGGGGGAAGTTACTTATTTATTCAAAGGACAGCTGCTAGGGCATCTCTATCGGCTTTATTTTTCTATCTTTTTCTTTTCGATTTTGTTTTGCGGTCTTAATTATTATCAGTTGATAGCTCCATATGGCTCTCAGATGAAAATTAGTGCTGGAGAAGCTTATAATCCCCTAGCAGCTTATGCCATTCCTATCTTGCTTTTTCTCTTAGGATTGTTGGGCAATCTATTCTTTTGGGAGTTGAAAAAGAATTAAGTCCAGGAGGATAAAGAGCAGCAGTACAGCGATAGTAATTGAGGAGTTTTTCTTGCATTTGATCATTAAAAGCCTGCTGAAAATCTATTTGCTCAGGCTTTCTTTGTGCTATAATAAAGAAAAACGATGAGGAGACATTCATGAATCAAACTGTTCAATATTTACAAGAATTAACGGCTATCCCTTCGCCAACAGGCTTTACGGCTGAGGTGGCAGACTATCTGGTGAAAACGCTGGGGGAAATGGGCTATGAGCCTGTCCGGACCAATAAAGGCGGCGTCCATGTTGTGGTTAAGGGTGAAAATGATGCCCAGCATCGGGTAGTGACTGCCCATGTGGATACTCTGGGGGCTATTGTTCGGGCTATTAAGTCTGACGGTCGTCTCAAGCTGGATCGGATTGGTGGTTTCCCTTGGAACATGATTGAAGGAGAAAACTGCCTAGTCCATGTGGCCAGCAGTGGCAAGACTATCAATGGGACTATCTTAGTTCACCAGACTTCCTGCCATGTCTATAAGGATGCTGGGACGGTTGAACGTACTCAGGACAATATGGAAGTTCGTTTGGATGAAAAGGTGACAAGTGAGAAAGAAACTCGCGATTTAGGAATCGAAGTCGGTGATTTTATTTCCTTTGATCCTCGTACCACAGTTACCGAGTCTGGCTTTATCAAGTCTCGCTTTTTGGATGACAAGGTCAGCGCAGCTATTTTGCTCAATCTTTTGCGAGTTTATAAAGAGGAAAATATTCAGCTTCCGGTGACGACTCATTTTGCTTTCAGTGTTTTTGAAGAGGTTGGTCATGGGGCTAACTCCAGCTTGCCGGAGCAAGCTGTGGAGTATCTGGCTGTTGATATGGGCGCTATGGGTGACGACCAGCAGACAGATGAGTATACGGTTTCCATCTGTGTCAAGGACGCATCAGGACCTTATCACTATGGCTTCCGCCAGCATTTGGTAAATTTAGCCAAGGAGCAGGACATTTCTTACAAACTGGACATCTATCCGTTTTACGGATCAGACGCCTCTGCAGCTATGAGTGCAGGAGCAGAAGTCAAGCATGCTCTGCTAGGTGCCGGCATCGAATCCAGCCACTCTTATGAGCGTACCCATATTGATTCAGTTGTTGCGACAGAGCGCATGGTGGATGCTTATCTAAGGAGTGGCTTGGTGGAGTGAGCAATCAAATTTTAGAAAAAATCATCTGAAACGCTTGCATAAAATTGTAAGTTGTGAGATATTATTATATAGAATTACTTTAGGTTAAAAGGGAGAAAATGAAAGTAGTTTGTGTGGATGCTTGTATCCGCTCTAGGGCGTTTGGGATTGATATTGCCCTCCGCAATCGTTTTGAGCTTTTTGAAGAAATGAAAGTCCCTTATGAATTGTGGGTTTCTGAAGCGGATACAGATATATATGCTAATGCCTCTTCTAGGCAGCTTGTGCTGGATAGTTATAAAGCCTTGGGAATTGATAGGAGTAAAGTCCGTTTTCTGGGCATAGAATTAGCTGGTAGGAGTCTTCAGGAGTTTGCTGAGGAGGAGCTTGAGCCAGAAGACTGGCTGATGATGGAGCGTCTGGATATTCCAGAAAATATTCTCTTGAGGCGTGAGCAAGATTTTCATGTAGCACGCGTCCTTCATCAGGATCACATGATTGCCCTGGGACAAGAGTTAAATAAAAAAGTCATGGGCTGGCTTGATCAGGATGTATTAGACTCTTTGATTTTGGTTGGCGAAGGTCAGGAGGCCTATCTGCCTCAAAAGATGAGGGATAAGGCCCTCTTTATTCCAACCACCTATGCAGAACAAGTAGTCCAATATCCAAGAGAGAGGGTATTTGATTCAAAGGATATTCACTTGGTGACAGTCAGTCGTTTATCTGAGGAGAAAAATGTTCTGTTATTGTTGAAAATTATGGCTTTATTGAAATTTAAAGGTCATAGGCAGTTTACTCTTGACATCTATGGAGATGGTCCTGACATGGCCATGCTGCAAGATGTCCTTGAGCTCAATGATTTGGAAGACTTGGTTCACTTTAAGGGCTATCAGTCTCAAATACCTTATCAAGCTTATGATGCCTATATTAGCACTTCCTTATCGGAAGCCTTTGCGACATCGCTCTATGAGGCTCTGGTCAATGGCTTGCCTCTGATTGGTCTGGATGTGCGCTATGCTAATCGCGCTTATATTAAGCATGGAGAGAATGGATGGCTTATACCGCAAAATGACGCTAATCAATATGTTGTCCATTTGGAGCAATTTAGCCAATTTGGAGAAAAAGAATGGAGGGGATTGTCGGCAAGATCCAAAGAACTTGCCAATCGCTATAACAGAGAGCTACTAGTCAATTTATGGGAAAAAGTTTTTAAAATGTCTAAAATAGGAGATTAAAAGGAGAAGAAGATGAAAAAGACTTTAGGGAAAAAATTAGAACTGGGAATGAAATTAGTCCCAATTCCTCTGTCCTTGCTGCTTGCTGGAACAATGGCAGTTACTGTACAAGCAGAGGAGGTAAGTAGTGAAACAGAGGGGAATCAAGTCCAGAATAACCAGGCGACACCTCCTGTCAATCAAGAACTGCCAAATGATGGGACAATCAAAAATACACCAGCAGAGGAAGCTTCCGGTCTGACCATCTCAGAAGAAGGAGAGAAGGGTGCGGCCCAAGTCACGCCTGAAATCAAACAATTAGCTCAAGAATTTTATGACTATCATACCAAGGGAGAGAGAGATGAAATAACTAAGGCTGCAACCATGACATCTGTCATGCCTGAGATACAGTCGGTGGAGCAAATAGAAGAAGCAGCTAAAAAGTATGATCATGCTTATGCGATCCGTAAGATGGATGGTGTCTTTAAATACATTGATTTAAAGCAAGTAAAAGATTTAAATCTAGTCAGAGATGAACACTTTCAAGAAGTTCCTTCAGGAGAAGTTTATTATGGTCAATCGCTAATTCAAAATAATACTGCCCTCTTCTTTTTGAATAAGTGGGAGGCTATATTCAATCCAAATCCAAGTCCAGAAGAAGTAGCGAAGATACCAAAAGCCATCATTCCGCGTTCTGAGTTGGATTTGACTGTCGAGGAAACCTTTCCTACAAAGAGATTTTTGCAGATGAAGGTATGGGAACACTCAGGTTTAACATTTGAAGAGGCATTTTCTAGAAAGTATTTACCTGAGTCAGATAATAGAGTATTGTCTATGGAAGAGATTAAGCAGATTATTCTTACTAATCCTAATTTATTCCAAATTCAAGCAAGTTCTGAAGAATTTAGTTATTATATGAACCCTTTCTTTCAAAAATTGCTTATCAGTGGAAAGGAAGCTGGAGATGAATACACTTACTGGAAAGGAAAAAATTATTCACTTGTAGATTCAAGGGATAATTTCGCTACAAATCACATCTATTTTGATTCTTTTGATTATAACACTCTATATCCTATAGGCAATCAATTTTGGGGGTTTTATAGAGGTTTAAATAATGGTGCCATTGATGATGTTGCAGATAATATTTTGAGAAAATATAATCTATATGAAAAGCCCTTTGTACATATTGATTGGCTGGGTAAAAATCCTTCTCTAGAGAGACCCTGGTTTGGTAAGGATAATATTAAGACCTTCCACTATAAACTATATCTGATGAAACCTAATGATAAGACTCGTTATTATTTTGATCGAGACTATACGATTGATATCGCAGGAGTTCCTAATATTGCTGAAACACCAGATGGTGGCTTCAAGTTTATAGAAGATACTATCCCTGGTGGTGGACAGACAACAGGTGGTTATGAACCTGATCAAGGAGAGCTAGATAAACTTTTCAGAACGGTCAAAGCTGAAGGTTTCGTCTTTAAAGTTTCGGATGTTAAGAAGGTTGGGGAAGGAGAGACCGAACCGGGCAAGGTTCTTGTCCGGTACCAAGACGAGCAGGGGCATGCTATTGCTAACCCTATTACGGATGAGCAACCAGGTAAGACTAGATATACAGTCAGTCCTAAACCTCTAATTTCCTATAATAACAAGCTCTATACTTATAAATCTCGGCTAACTGCCTATGATGCTGAATCGGGAGAGTATGAAGCAGGAAGAACCAAAGAAATCGTCTATGAGTATGAACTCAGCCAGCACCAGCTTCCAAATGACGCTCCAAGCGAGGACAAGCCTGTCTTGGAAATGACCCGCTTTGTAGATGAATCAGGTCAAGAGCTATCAGATCCAGAGCGAGGTTTAGTAGCTTCTAAGACTATCGCTGGCTATGACTTCCAGTCCAGCAGTGACGAGGACGGTATTCGCACCCACGTCTATCGTGCTAGTGTGCATGAAGTACCGACAAACGCACCAAGTGAAGAGCGCCCAGTCATGTCGATGACTCGCTTTGTAGATGAAACAGGTCAAGAGTTATCAGCCCCAGAGCGTGGTTTGGTGGCGTCTAAGACTATTGCCGGCTATGATTTCCAATCCAGCAGTGATGAGGACGGCATTCGTACGCATGTCTATCGAGCAAGTGTGCACGAAGTACCGACAGATGCACCAAGTGAAGAGCGCCCAGTCATGTCGATGACTCGCTTTGTAGATGAATCAGGTCAAGAGTTATCAGACCCAGAGCGTGGTTTGGTGGCGTCTAAGACCATCGCTGGTTATGATTTCCAATCCAGCAGTGATGAGGATGGCATTCGCACCCATGTCTACCGAGCAAGTGTTCATGAATTACCGACAGACGCTCCGATTGTGGACAAGCCGGCTATTGAAATCACTCTTTTCCTAGATGTAGATGGACGGCCATTGGCAGCAGCAGAATTTGGTTTGCTAGATGCTAAGAATTTTGAAAAATATGGTTTTGTTTCTGTAACGGAAGCAAATGGCGTTCGAACTTATGTATACGTGCCAAAAACGAATACTCAAATAGCTTTGGGAACAGAAACTTCTGAGCAGAAGAGTCCTGTAAAGGTTGAAAACTCTGAGACTACTCCTGTTCTGTCTCGAGTGTCCAAACATCAATTACCAAATACTGGAAACACAAATTCATCATTCTTGGGAGCAGCAATTATCAGCCTTTTGGCTTCCGTTGGCTTACTACATTCCAAGAAAGAACGAAAAAAATAAGGCCAATTTGGTCTTATTTTTCTTTTTCCATATTTTTGCTGTGACTTATCTGACACTCCAGACACTAACTGATTTTTCCTCCACAGGAAATTCTCCCCAGCCTTGGTCGTCAATAGTTACGATTTGGGAGCTGTTGCCTAGATAGTCGCTGAATTCTCTGCCAGCCCATTCCGTACCGACCAGCATAGATTTGCTGGTTGCTTGGTCATTATTGATAAGAACAGCGATTGGTTGACCATCGTCCTTGCCTTGGCGAGTCCAGCCGATACAATTGGCATCGTCCAAGTAGTCAATCTGCTCACCATAGGCTAGATTGAGACGGATGTCTAGGAGTTTATCCAGTAGCTCTTGAAAGCTCTCTTGGGCAAATTCTCCGCTAATGCCATAGTAGTCTCCGTAAAAGACGCAAGGCAATCCGGCTTCTCTTAGAAGTATGAGAGCATAGGCCGCAGGCTTGAACCATTCTTCAACTGTAGACTCCAGGGCCTGCCCTCTCTGAGTATCGTGGTTGTCCACAAAGGTTACAGCTGATTCAGGATGATTCTTTGCAAGTGTCTGGTCAAAAATAGTTCGCAGGTCATAGTCTGCTCCAGATTTGCTGGCATCAAATAAATTATGATGAAGTTTAACATCGACTAGGTCAAAGCGGTAGTCAATATTTTCTAAATAATCATTATTGGCCTTCTCATCGCTATTCCAAAATTCCCCAAAGACATAGAAATCATCGCCGTATTTCTCAGTAATATCGCGGATGAAATTTTTCATAAAGAAGGAATCGATGTGCTTAACAGCATCTAAGCGAAAGCCATGTACACCAGTGCTTTCAATGAACCAATGAGCCCAGTCATAGAGATTTTGGATGACTTCGGGGTGCTTGAAATCAATATCCGCATACATCAGATAGTCGTAGTTGCCGTTCTCGTTATCCACCAGCTCATCATCTGCCCAACCTTTATTGTCGCCTTGAATGAGGAAAATGCCTGACTTGTTGTTTTTGGCATCGTAGTCAGTGCCAGTGAAGTGGTACCAGTGCCATTCAAAGTCATTATAGGCTTTTTTGCGGCCTGGGAATGCAAAATGCATCCACGCTTCTATTTCAAATGGTTCTGAGATTTCTACATTTCGGTCATTTGGATCAACTTCAACGACAGTAAAACGCTCTTTGTAGTCAGCTGCGGCCTTGTGATTGAGGACCACATCAGCAATAGCTTCGATACCGTTCTGGCTAAGTGCTTCAATCGCTCGGAGGTATTCTTCTTTCAATCCATACTTTGTGCGGACGGTCCCTTTTTGATCAAATTCGCCCAAATCAAAAAGGTCGTATACACCATAGCCGACGTCATTAGATCCTGTTCCTTTGAAAGCTGGCGGCATCCAGACTTTGCGAATTCCTTTCGCTGCTAAGTTTGGTGCGTCTTCCGCTAAGCGATTCCAATGCTGACCGTCATCTGGCAGATACCATTCAAAATACTGCATTAAGGTTTGATTTTCCATACTGTGATTCCTCTAATTCTTACTGATTGGCTTTATTGTACCAAAAGAAGGGGAAAGGCGCAATCGTTTGCGTCTTTCTGCTTCTATAGATGTTTTGACATCTTTCATAGATAAAAGATAGAATAGATTGAAACAAAAGCGCTTACATAGTATAATGGACTTGTTATAAAAGATTTTATCTAAAGAAAGGTGTCTTTATGAGAAAGAAAAGACTAGTTACATTACTCCTGCCAAGTTTGTTACTTGCACCTTTGGTATTGGCGCAAGCTGTTCAGGCGGATGAGGCGACTCAAGCTAGCAGCGAGCGCACGGACAATCTCAAGACAGAAACAGTTGTAAAGGCTTCTGAAACTGGCTCCAAGGACCAAGAGTCAACGGCAGTAGAAACTTCAAATCAGACTTCTTCAGAAGATTCGGTGCAGGAAAAGCAAGACAAGGCACCGCTTGCGGCTGAGGGAACGGTACCTAGCCTTAGCCCAGCGCAGGAGCAGGAGCTTCTTGCTTTGGCTAAAGATGTCAGCTCAGCACCTTCCGCTGCCTCAACTGCTGTGAAAGGTCAAGATTTATCTGCCTATACCGGCGGTCTTTCAAATCCTTCACTCTCAGATAAGGAACTAACCCTGCAGGAGGCTGTAGATGAATTGCTCAAGTGGGCAGCAGTCAGTGATTCTCAGTTGGGTAGCAGTGCCGAGGATAGAGCAAATCTAGCAAAGAGTCTGGGGATGATTGAAAAAGAGGCTGATTTGACAGCCAGTGTCCAGGGTGCTAATCTGCAATCTATGTATTCGGTTGCCAAGCGACTGCATGATGCTTATCGCTCCGAAAAGAAAGAGCCCCTTTTTTTGAATGGTCGTTCACAGCCAATTTTTCCATATAGTAGTGGTGAAGACAGATATGAGGAGTATACTTATGAAGGCAGTGAGATTGTTCGTTTCCCAGTCTATGTAGAGACTGACTACGATACGGATGGTGACGGTAAGCGAGATTTAGTCAAGGCTATTGTGCAGCTTCCTAAAGCAGCTGCTAAGGGTGATTATAAGGCTGCGACAATCTTGGAAGCTCGTCCCTATGTCGCTGGAACCTTGGACGAAGACCATGTGACGCTAGAAAGTCTCAATCTGCCGACAAACGGTTCTTATGACATGAAGAGCCTGCGCAATCAGCCAGCTAAGCGCCAGCCAGTTTCTAGCATGAGCAGTATTGATGCAGCAAAAAGAGCAATGTCATCGGATTGGTATTATTACAGTCCATATGAGGGGATTTATGACTATGAAAACTTGAACTGGTATGATTATTTCCTCGTCCGAGGTTATGCCTTTGTTTCTAGCGCTGGTCTAGGAACCAAAGGTTCTGAAGGTTTTAATACAACTGGCTCTGATTTAGAAATTGAAGCATTTAAAAATATTGTCGAATGGGTCAATGGTAAACGAACGGCCTACACAGACAGAACTAACAATATCGAAATCAAGGCCGACTGGGCTAATGGCAAGGTCGGTATGACTGGTCTGTCTTGGGCTGGTACGACAACTTTCGGTGTGGCAACGACTGGCGTTGAAGGCTTGAAAACCATTGTTCCAGCAGCTGGAATTGCCAGCTGGTATGATTATTTCAATAGTCAAGGGTCGGCTTACACCAATCCGCCCTACAGTGATTTATCTTGGCTGTCGCTCTATGTTGCTACACGGTTGCTGGATCAAAAGGATTGGGCTGCTATCAGTAACAAGTATGCTGACTACATTAATCAGTTAAATAAGGACCAGAATGCCCACGGCCGCAATTACAGTCCGGTCTGGCAGGAGCGGGATTACACGCTACATCCAGAAAAGATAAAGACCAGTGCCCTGCTAGTTCATGGTTTGAATGATGACAATGTCAAAACCAAGCACTTTGAGCTCATGTATGATGCGCTAAAAAAAGCCGGCCAAGATGTGAAACTTTATCTTCACCAAGGAAATCATATCAATCCAGCTGCCATATCTAGAGGCTTTGGTATTACAGCTAACAAGCAAGATTTTTATGACCTGCTCAATACTTGGTTCTCTCATTACCTTTATGATGTAGAAAATGATGTCAGCAAACTGCCTGCTGTTTTGGCGCAAAATAACTATGATCCAAATAAATGGACCAGTTATGATGATTGGAAAAGCAGTAATCGCTTGATTCTGACAGCTCAGTCCAAGCGCTTAGAAGAAACGATTTCCAGTGACTACTCAGGAGCGGGAATTGATACTAGCAAGCGTGATGAAGCGGTTAGCAAAGCTTCTTCTAAGGCTAATTTGACCTTTATGACAGATGTCAAAGAGAATATGACAATTAAAGGACATATCCCAGTCCATTTCAAGGCGGCTCTAGCAAAGGGGGGTGGCAGTAATCTGCAGGTCAATGCTCTCCTAGTAGATGTATCAGACCAAGAGTTTGATGTGGTTGGACACGGCGCAGCCAGCGATGAAAGTCAGAAAGATGGCTTCTGGATGGGCAGCAATCTCAACAATATGGATATCAAAAATTTTGCGACTGTCAAAACCAAATACAAAGTCATTGCCAAAGGATGGGTCAATCTGGCTAATCCAGAATCGGGCTATGTGCCGTCTAGCTCGCAAAATAGTATTGATCCTCAAATTGGTCAATTCCATGACTATACAGTCTATTTGCAGCCTAATCTCTATACGATGAAAAAAGGCCATAAGCTGGCTCTGGTTTTCAACACGTACGACCCAAGCGATCTCACGATTGATCGTCAATATGAAGTGACTTTCAAGACGGACTCTATCAGTGCCCTAATACCTACTTTGGAAGCTAGTCGCCTGCAAAAGGCAAACTATATACCGAATGCTCTTGATACAGTTTATGCAGCTCTACCAGAGATTATTGGTGCAAAATTAGTCGCACCAGCAATTTTAGAAGTTCCTGAGTATATCTTAGATAGCGAGGAAGGCGGAGAAGTTCCGTCAGTTCAGTTGGCGGTTCACTATGCAGAACATTATGATCAGGCAGTAGGAAAAGTTCAGAAGATAAGCAAGCAGCAAGCTCCAGCTACCTTACCTGAAACCGGCAGTAATTCAGATAAGGGAATTCTGCATCTTGGCCTGGCTCTGCTGGTCAGCACACTAGGTTTATCTAGTTTAGCAAAGAAATACTCACAACGTTAGAGGTTCTGTTTAAAAAAGCAGCTAGAATTTCATAGTTAGATGAAGTTCAGCTGCTTTTAGCTTTATCTTGTATCTGACCTTAGGCAGAGACGAGACAAAAAGCCGCAAAAAGAGTATACTAATCTGTATAGAAATCGGTAAAGGAGCTCTCTTATGATTGAATTTAAAGATGTCACTAAAGTTTATGAAGGAACGGTAGCTCTCAATCAGCTGAATCTGACCTTGCAAAGCGGAGAAATCGTCGGTCTGATTGGTCACAATGGCGCCGGAAAATCTACTACCATTAAGTCATTGGTCAGTGTTATCAATCCTAGCAGTGGTCAGATTTTTGTGGATGGGAAAGAATTATCCGCTAATCGCTTGGAAATCAAGAAAAAAATTGGCTATGTAGCTGATTCACCAGATCTATTTTTGCGTCTAACTGCCAATGAGTTTTGGGAACTGGTAGCGACTTCTTACGATATGACAAATGCTGAAGTAGAAGAGCGATTGGGAAATCTGCTCCATCTTTTCGACTTTGGCTCTCATCGGTATGAGGTCATTGATTCATTCTCTCATGGGATGCGGCAAAAAGTTTTTGTCATAGCTGCGCTTTTGTCTGACCCGGATATTTGGGTGCTGGATGAGCCGCTGACGGGTCTTGATCCGCAGGCAGCTTTTGACCTCAAGCAGATGATGCGCCAACATGCAGATAAAGGAAATACAGTTCTCTTTTCAACCCACGTCTTGGAAGTGGCAGAGCAGCTCTGTGATAAGGTGGCCATTCTCAAAAAAGGGAAATTGATTTTCTATGGAACGATTGAAGAACTAAAAGGCCAACATCCAGAACAGTCTCTTGAAACCATTTATCTTGGCCTAGCGGGCCGCAGAGAAGAGGTGAGTCCTGATGCGTATTAAAGCTATAAAAAAACTAGTCGATATCAATATCCTATACGCCATTCAGCCGTCTCAGCTGCAGCAGTACCGCAAGATGCAAGCTAAGAATCCTGAGCGTAAGGTCAATGTATCGCTGAAGGCTATCCGCATGTATCTGATCTTAGGACTGGTCTATCTCTTTCTTTTCGGTTTGATGGGCTCCCTGAACCAACTGGTTGGCAATCCTGGTCTCTTTGCCAATTTGGTTTCCGCTTTTGCACTCTTTTCAATGTCTCAGGGCTTCCTGGTTTTTTACAATGTCTTTTATGAAAGCAAAGACTTGCAATCTTACCGTCCCTACGCTTTTAGCGAAGCAGAAATCATCGTCGGCAAAAGCATTTCAGTTATCCTGACCTTGCTGATTGCCATTCTGCCTATGTTCAGTTATTTCTTGGTTCTGGCTTTTCAAGGTGGCAATCCTTTCTTGGGCCTGCCCTTGGCTCTGCTTGCTATTCTGATTTTAAGTTCAGTTATCACCTTTCTGATTTTGATTGCCGTCCACTTTATTACCAAGACAGCATTTTTCAGAAAGTACAAGACCATCCTGTCCAATGTCATTTTGGCTCTTGTTTCCGTCGGATCCTTTTTCCTCTATTTTATGATTAATCAAATGAATAGCAGAAGCGTTGTAAATCGTACAGAGGTTAAAGCTTTCTTCCTGCCAGTTCAAGCCTTTTATGATTTTATTCTTCATCCTTTTCATACAGCTTCCCTGCTGGGATTTTTGGGATGGGTGGCAGTTGCGGCTCTTCTATTTTTCATCGTAAAGACCAAGGTGATTCCTGAGTTTTATGAGGCAGCCCTGATGACGGGCTCTTCAGTAGGAAAGCGGGAGCGCGTGCATGACATCAATATTGCGGAAGCAAAAAATCTTAAAAAGTTTGTCTGGCGTTACAATATCAGGCTCTTGAGCGAGGGTTCTGTCATTATGCAAGCCATCTTTATGTCGGCCTTTCTCCCTTACATTGTCATTTTCAGTATGGGAATGGGCATGATACAAGGCGGCCTGTCTTTGACTTCTTATCTGGGACCACGTTTCCTCTTGCCAATGATGGCCTTGGCTGTTTTGATTGCAACACTAAACTCAGGCGGCAGCAACCTCACGGCTATTGGGATTTCTCTGGAAAGGGAAAATTTTGATTATCTCAAGGTTTTACCCTTTGATTTGAAGCAATATATTCATCTGAAGTTTTGGCAACTCTTTGCCGTCCAGTCTATCCTGCCTCTGACCTTGTTTTTCATAACCAGCCTTGTTTCCGGTATGCATCCAGTCACTTTCTTGGGCATGGTGATTGTTTGGGTCTTGATTAGTTTAATGTGGAGTTCTTGGGGTTACTACCGAGACTACAAGCATCTGGTGACTAATTGGTCCAATGTCACAGAATTGATGAGCCGAGATAACAATATAGTGAAAACTCTCCTAGCCATCGCTCTTATTTTAGGAATGATGATTGTCATTACTCTTCTCTTCTTTATATCCAATGTTCTTGCGCCTCTAGTAATTTATATGATAGCGGCTCTAGTTCTAGTAGGATTAGCTGTGTTGTCTTATATAGTCCACAAATACTACATGAAAAAGCTGAATGAAGAGTTAGCAGTATTTTATTAAACAAGCATCAGGAAGTCGAAAGACTTTCTGATTTTTTGACTGATAATCATAAAAATAACAGTTCTGTACATTTGCAGAACTGTTATTTGTTTTTCTTTATTTTTTCTACATCCAGTGGCATGAAAGTCGCCATAACTCGACCGATAAGTTTAGGTTCTTCCTCATGCGGGATAAACTTATCACTGTATTTTTTATTAAGGGAAATTAGACGAATACCGGATGGATCGTTGAAGACTCTTTTTATAATGGTTTGACCGTCATAGTCAATAGCATAGATTGCGCCAGCAAGTTCGAAATGAGTCTGCTTGATTAGGGCTACGGAATCTCTCGGATACTTGGGCTCTAACGAGTCAGTTCGTACCCAAAGGGCAATATCGTAGTCAATTTCTCTGTCCAGCCAGACTAAATCAGCTTGTTCAGGCTTATGCTGAGAGAGATAGTAATTCTCATAGACCAAGTAGGGGAAGTAGTCATCCTTTAAGCTGGCTTGTGTTTCTTGCTCAGTCAGGCTAGCTTCTAGTAGCTTTAATCCTTTCTCCTGTCTGTCTTGGTCAAGTTGCTGATAAATACGATTTAAATCGGGAAATTGTTGAGGGATATCTGCAATTAGTCGGTAACGAGGGTCGATTTCTTCAACCTCTACGTCGAAAAATCTTGCAATCTTTTCTAGATTGGCTGCGATAGGCAGAGATGTTCCTTTGATATAGCCAGTGAGTGTACTAGCAGGAATGCCTGTTTCACGAGATAGCTCAACTTGTTTCTTACCTGTTTCCTTGAGAAGTTCTTTGAGTTTTTTAGAAATGAGAAGACTTGCTTCCTTGTCTTGGGGGCTTGCTGCGCCTCTTCCTCTGGCCATAATATCAACTCCTTTACTTGGTTTTATTATAGCGAATTAAATCGAAAAAGTAAAGAATTAGGTCAATTATCTTAGCCTAATTCTTTACTTTTTTAAATACCTTATTAAATTTCGTAGCCCATTAAGATTCCGCCTTCTTCAGCATAGAAGCTGCAGAGACCTGAAGTCGGCACCATTTCGATTTGAGCTTGAGGATACTTTTCTTGTACCAGTTGACTAAATTGTTGGCAGAATTTTTCGTTATTTCGGTGAGCGATAATGAGTCGGCCACCCTTGTAACCGGCTTTGAGTAGCTCTTCGATTGCAGAAGCAAGTGCCTTTTTCGGACCGCGTGCCTTTTGCAGAAGCTCTAACGTGCCGGTCTGGCTAGCTTCACCGACCATGCGGATATTGAGCAAGCCGACAACGGTTCCCAGAAGTTTGCTAAGCCTACCGTTTTTGACCAAGTTATCTACCTTTGCCAGAACGAAGAGAAGCTTGGTTTTCTCTTGATAGCGACTAATGACTTCAACGACTTCATCAAAGCTGAGATCTTGCTGAATGAGTTCATTGAGTTTAGTCACAAGCAAGTCCACCTCTCCGCCAGCAGAAAGACTATCAATGACATGAATCTGTGCGTCAGGATGTTCTTCCAAAAAGATTTTCTTAGCAACCTGTGCACTATTATTGCTGCCAGATAGAGTTCCAGTGATAGTCACCACAAAGATCTTATCAGCTCCCTCAAAGCTTTTGAGATAGTCATCTGGACTAGGGCAGGCAGACTTTGAAGCAGCAGAAGAAGCATACATCTTCTCCATTATCAGGTCAATTTCAAGTTGCTTATCATCTACAAAGATTTCATTTTCCACTTGAATGGTCAAGGGAACACTTTCAAATTGAGTGTCTTTGGCCAAGTTTGCCATTTCACGAAAGTCACAGCCAGAGTCAGCTATAATTTTCCAAGTCATATTTTTCTCCTTTTTTGTCAAGTATGTACAATAAAAAAATTGACAAAAAACCTGTCTTTTTTTAAAATTATAACATGAAGGATGCTTACTAGAAAGCGGAAACTGTCAGCTGATACAAGAGGGAAGAAATTGTTATGTCGGAAAAGAAAATATCGGAAAAATCACTCGCGAATTTAAAGAAATACAATCAGGAATCCAATCAAATCACGAGAGAGTCTCTGGAAATTTCTCTCATGCAGCTGCTGGAGAAGAAAGAACTCAAAAAAATTACGATTTCAGAGCTGGTTGAGCGAGCAGGGGTTTCCCGCGCTGCATTTTACCGCAATTATAGCTCTAAAGAGCAGATTCTGGAAGAGATTTTTAAAAACACTGTTCGAGGTATTACGGATAAATTGGAAGAGTTTAACTTTAAAACTGAGATGTACCAAATTTGGCTTTTTCTTTTTAAGGAAGCCAAGAAAGAAGCTCGGGTTATCAGTCTAGCCATTGACTATAATTTTGAAAAGCTGCTGACTCAGGCCGTGTTTGACTTTTTGGAAAAGCGCAATCGCAATGCTAAGAAAACGACTAACTCTTACATGAATTCCTTCTGGAGTTCGGCAGTTGTTTCCGTTCTTTCCAAGTGGATTAAGGACGGTATGAAAGTTCCAGCTGAAAAAATAGCTTCTTTAGGTCTGCCCCTCTTTCCCCAGAAAAAGAAAATCAAATAAAAACAAGTGAGTCATTAGGGCTCGCTTGTTTTTAGGTTCTGTAAGAAGTTGGTCAGTTCTTTTTGGTTACTTAATTCGTAGAATTTCTGAGGAAAAGTTTGTCGGATTTTCTTATATCTTGCCAGTGCTGGCTGACGTCGTCCTTTCCAAAGAACCCAGCAGATAAACTCCCAGTCAAACTTTTCGGGGCAGCCGGGAGCCATGCTTTCTCTGGTCCGATTTCGGTATTTTAGATAGCGTTTGAAAGCTCGATAGAGGCAGTTCCAGCGAGAGAAGTTCAGAAAGATGATTTGGTCGGCTTCTGCCATCCGCCGTTCATAAAAACACCAAGAGTAGTTGCCATCAATGATCCAGTCGGTATTTTTTGACAAAAAATTGTCCATCTGTTCTCGCATCCAATCACGATCACTATCCTTCCAGCCGGGTTGGAACTGCAATGTATCCATGTGAAGTTTGGGAATGGAGCCGTGCTTGGACAGTTGTGCTGCTAGAGTGGATTTGCCAGAACCGGAATAACCAATAATTGCTATTTTCATCCCTACCTCCTTTGTGTGAGAAACAAAAAAAGCTCCTGAGAGCTCCCTTTGTATGCATTATTTAGCAAGTTTAGCTGAAAGGCGTGCTTTATCGCGGCTTGCTTTGTTTTTGTGGATCAAACCTTTTGTTTCTGCTTTATCGATAGCTGAGCTAGCAGCACGGAAAAGTTCTTCAGATGGGTTTGCTTCAAATGATTTGATTGCAGTACGCATAGCTGACTTTTGAGCTGAGTTTTTTTCGTTATGTTTCACGTTCAATTCAGCGCGTTTGATAGCTGACTTAATGTTTGCCAAGTTGTTTCACCTCCATTGAAAATACTAACTATCTAATTATATATGAAAAATTAGGATTTGACAAGCTTTTTTATTTTTTTAAGTAAATTTCATCAATTTCATGATTTCCGGCTTTATGCAGGATAATTTCTGCTCGATTGCGGGTTGGCTCAATGTAGTCTAGCAGGTTGACAAGGTTAATGCTTTTCCAAACATTATGGGCGAAGGTTACTACTTCCTCTTCTGATTGCGTGGTGAAGCGGTGGTAGTAGTTTTTTGGGTCGTTTTCAGCCAACGTCAGCATTTTTTTAAAGCGATCCAGATACCAGTTTTCAATATTTTCGACTTCTGCATCGACATAAATTGAAAAGTCAAAAAAGTCTGTCATATATAGGCGCTCGTTCTGAGGATTCTGGAAAACATTAATCCCTTCGACAATAACAAAGTCAGCTGCCTTTACCTCTTGCATTTCTTGAGGAACGATATCGTAAGTCTCATGCGAGTAGACTGGAATTTGGAAATCCTGACCGTTTTTTATGCTGTCTAGAAAGGAAAGAAGCAGCTCCATATTATAGCTTTCTGGGAAACCTTTGCGGTTTAAAATGCCGTTAGCTTCTAAAATTTGATTAGGAAACAAGAAGCCGTCTGTGGTAACCAGCTCGACTGTCGCATTTGAAAAAGTCCGAGAAAGTAAAATCTGCAGCAAACGGCTGGTGGTGGATTTCCCAACGGCCACACTGCCAGAAACTCCAATGATAAAGGGCTGTTTCCGGCTCTCTTTTTGTAGAAAAATCCCCTTGGAAAAAGCCAAGTCTTCCTTAGAACGTTTATAAATCTGAATGAGATTGGTCAAGGGGAGGTAAATGTCCGTCACGTCTTGCAGGCTAATTTTGTCATTGAAACTCTTGATAGAATTAAGCTCGGCCTGGGTCAGAGGCGGAGTTGTTTTACGATGCAGGTTTTGCCATGTATGGCGGCTGATTTTTTCAAAATGAAGAAATTCGTTAGTCATAAGTTGCTCCTGTATGATGGACTTTAGTATAACATACTTTTTGGAGAAATGAAAACGATTTACAAATCTAGGAAAATTATGATAAAATGGTTGTATGACTAAAATGTATTTTGCAGAAAATCCTGATGCCAAACATGATATTCATGAATTAAATGTGGAACTCTTAGGACAGCGGCTGACTTTTTTGACAGATGCTGGTGTTTTCAGTAAAAAGATGATTGATTATGGCAGTCGGGTTCTTTTGTCTGTCTTGGACTTTGAAGCTGGAGAACAGGTGCTGGATGTTGGCTGTGGCTATGGGCCTCTAGGTTTGACCTTAGCCAAAGCGCAGGGAGTGACTGCGACCATGGTGGATATCAACCAGCGAGCCTTGGACTTGGCTCAGAAGAATGCTGAAAGAAACCAGATTTCAGCTGATATCTTCCAGTCGAATGTTTATGAAAAGGTCAGTGGCATTTTCGACCATATTATCAGTAATCCGCCTATTCGTGCTGGTAAGCAAGTCGTGCACGAAGTCATCAGCGGAAGCTATGAGCATTTGACAGAAGGCGGTGATTTGACCCTTGTGATTCAGAAGAAGCAAGGAGCGCCCAGTGCCAAGTCGAAGATGGAAGCTGTCTTCAGTAATTGTGAGATTGTCAAGAAGGACAAAGGCTACTATATACTAAGGAGCGAAAAATAGGATGCGTGCTGTAGATATTATCCAAAAGAAAAGAGACGGTCTGGAACTGACCAGGCAGGAAATCCAGTGGCTGATTGAGGGCTATGTGGATGGGACTGTGCCAGACTATCAGATGGCAGCCTTTGCGATGGCTGTCTATTTTAAGGGCATGACAACTCGGGAAATTTCGGATTTAACCATGATTATGGTTGGAACCGGTGAACAGTTTGACTTGTCGGAAATCGCGGGAATAAAAGTAGATAAACATTCCACCGGCGGTGTTGGTGATAAAGTAACACTGGTCTTGGTACCTTTGGTGGCTAGCTTTGGTGTGCCCGTTGCTAAAATGAGCGGCCGTGGGTTGGGCCATACTGGAGGAACCGTTGATAAATTGGAATCCATTAAAGGATTTCAGGTAGAGCGCAGTCAGGAAGACTTTATCAAGCAGGTGCAGGAAATCGGTTTGTCCGTCATCGGTCAGTCTGATCAGTTGGTGCTAGCGGATAAGTTACTCTATGCCTTGCGAGATGTAACCGCAACTGTTGATACGATTCCGCTGATAGCGAGCTCTGTTATGAGTAAGAAAATTGCTGCTGGTGCAGACAGTATCCTTCTGGATGTGACGGTCGGTGAAGGCGCCTTTATGAAAAATATTGATGACGCTCGTGTACTAGCACGCACTATGGTGGATTTGGGCAAGGCTGTCGGTAGAAAAACAGTAGCTGTTCTGACAGATATGAGTCAGCCTTTGGGAACCAGCATTGGCAATCGTTTGGAAATCTTAGAAGCATTGGATATCTTGCAGGGCAAGGGCCGTGAAGACATCACAACTTTTATTTGTGAATTAGCTCAGATTATGCTCGGACTGGCAGATGTTGAGAAAACGGTGGAAGAAGTAAGAGAACAGTTGACCAACGGTGCTGCTTTGAAGAAATTTGAAGCTATGATTGCTGCTCAAGGCGGTGACTTGGAAGACCTCTATCGTCCATCAAGTGCAGCTCATATTATAGAAGTGAAAGCAGAACAGGCAGGTTATATCACTGAACTGCCTGCTATGGAATTCGGACTCTTTGCTATGAGACTTGGAGCAGGACGTGCAGTTAAATCTGACGACTTGGATTATGAAACTGGAATTGTTTTCGAAAAGAAAGTCGGAGACAAGGTTGAAATTGGAGAAGTTTTCGCAAAAATTTATTCAAATGAAAAAATTTCTCAAGAACTAGTTACAGAATTTCAAAAAAATGTTAAAATAGGTGATGAAAGCGTTGCAGTAAGCGAAATTATCGAGGTTATTGCTTAATTCTAGGAGAAGTCAACATGAAATTAAACAAATACATAGACCATACGCTTTTAAAACCAGAAGCGTCAGAAGAGCAGATTCTGAAGTTAATTGAAGAAGCAAAAGTTTATGATTTTGCCAGTATCTGTGTCAATCCAACCTGGATAGAGTTTGCTGCGGAGCAGCTAAAAGGCTCAGATGTCAAGGTTTGTGTGCCAATTGGTTTTCCTTTAGGAGCCAACACTTCCGATGTGAAAGCTTTTGAAACCAAGGACGCAATCCAAAAGGGTGCTGGCGAAGTGGATATGGTCATCAATGTCGGTGCTCTGAAATCTAAAGATTATGATTTGGTAGAGCGAGACATTCGTGCGGTTGTAGAAGCTGCAAACGGTACCTTGGTCAAGGTAATTCTGGAAACTTGCCTGCTGACAGATGAGGAAAAGGTTAAGGCCTGCCAATTAGCTCAGAAAGCTGGAGCTGATTTTGTTAAGACCTCTACAGGATTTTCAACTGGCGGTGCGACAGTCGAAGATGTTGCCCTTATGAGAAAAACAGTTGGTCCTGACATGGGCGTCAAGGCTTCTGGCGGTGCTCGTTCTTATGAAGATGCGCTGGCTTTTATTGAAGCAGGTGCGACTCGTATCGGAACTTCGGCTGGAGTGGCGATTATGAAGGGAGAAGAAGCTAGTGGCGACTACTGAGTTGATTGACTTGGCTGTCCAAGCCAGCAAAAATGCTTATGTCCCCTATTCTCATTTCCCGATTGGAGCGGTTTTGGTCGCAAAAGACGGACAGGTATTTACCGGCGTTAACGTTGAAAATGCCAGTTTTGGCTTGACCAACTGTGGAGAGCGGACAGCTATTTTTAAGGCGGTTTCAGAAGGAGCTTTAGACTTCGAGGAGCTGATTGTCTACGGTGAGACGGAAAAACCCATATCACCCTGTGGTGCCTGCCGCCAAGTAATGGCAGAATTTTTTGCTGAGGATCTAAAAGTGACCTTGGTCGCTAAAGATAAATCGACGGTCGTGATGACGGTCAAGGAATTACTTCCATATTCTTTTACAGATTTAACATAAGTCTGTTATCGGTCATCTGACCAAACTCAAACTTGCAACTGTGTTGCACATCTTATTTAGGAGGTTCAGAAATGAACAAAAAACAATGGCTAGGTCTTGGTCTAGTAACTGTCGCAGCATTCGGACTTGCTGCATGTGGAAACCGTGCTTCTCGCTCAGATTCTTCAGACGCGAAAACTGATCTGAAGGCTGCTATCGTAACTGATACTGGCGGTGTTGATGATAAGTCATTTAACCAGTCTGCATGGGAAGGTTTGCAAGCTTGGGGTAAAGAAAACGGTCTTTCTAAAGATAACGGCTTTACTTACTACCAGTCTACAAGTGAAGCGGATTTTGCGAATAACTTCAGTCAAGCAGCTACAAATGGCTATAAATTAGTTTATGGCGTTGGTTATAAATTAGCACCTGCTGTTACAGCTGCTGCTGATGAAAATGCTGATATTAATTATGTTATTATTGATTCTGTTATCAAAGACAAGAAGAATGTAGCATCTGCTGTTTTTGCTGATAATGAAGCTGCTTACCTTGCCGGTGTTGCTGCTGCAAAAACTACTAAGACTAACAAAGTTGGTTTTATTGGAGGAGCACGTGGCGAAGTTATCACTCGTTTTGAAAAAGGCTTTGAAGCAGGAGTGAAGTCTGTTAACAAAGATATTTCAGTTGATATTCAATATGCTGAAGACTTTAATAATCCTGAAAAAGGAAGAACTATTGCTGCAACCCAATATGCCGCAGGAGCTGACGTGGTTTATCAAGCTGCTGGTGGTACTGGAGCAGGTGTCTTTAAAGAAGCAAAAGACTTGAATGAGAAGAAAAATGAAGATGAAAAAGTTTGGGTAATCGGTGTCGATCGTGATCAAGCTGAAGAAGGTAAATACAAGTCTAAAGATGGCAAGGAATCTAACTTTGTACTTGCTTCCAGCTTAAAACAAGTTGGCAAAACTGTTCAAGAGATTGCTACTCAAACAGCTGATGGTAAATTCCCGGGTGGGAAAGTAATTACATTTGGTTTGAAAGATGGTGGAGTTGAATTGACAACTTCCAACCTATCTGAAGATGCTAAAAAAGCTGTAGAAGATGCTAAGAAACAGATTATTGATGGTAGTGTAAAAGCACCTGAAAAATAATAAAGATCCAGAAGCGACCCAACCTTCTTGGGTTGCTTTTTTAGGGTATTGAGACATTTTGTCTCAATAGAGCCTACTAACTTGATTAGTAGGCTCTACTGAAATAAAATATAATTTTCTAGAAAGGAATACTCTAATGGCACATGAAAATGTCATTGAGATGCGTGAGATAACCAAAGTTTTTGGTGAATTTGTCGCAAATGACAAAATCAACCTACAACTGCGGAAAGGTGAGATTCATGCACTTCTTGGTGAAAATGGAGCTGGGAAATCTACCTTGATGAATATGTTGGCTGGTCTTTTAGAGCCAACTAGTGGAGAAATTTTTGTCAACGGAAAATCGGAAAAATTGGATTCTCCTTCTAGGGCTGCAGCTCTCGGAATAGGAATGGTTCATCAGCACTTTATGTTGGTTGAAGCATTTACTGTTGCTGAAAACATTATTCTTGGTAGCGAAATAACGAATAAAGGTGTATTAGATTTGAAAAAAGCTAATGCAGATATCCTTGAATTATCAGAACGCTATGGCTTAGCTGTTGACCCAACAGCTAAGGTTGAAGATATTTCTGTTGGTGCCCAACAACGTGTAGAAATCCTGAAGACCCTCTATCGTGGTGCCGAAATTTTGATCTTTGATGAGCCAACGGCAGTATTGACCCCTGCTGAAATTTTGGAATTAATGGATATTATGAAAACTCTTGTTAAAGAAGGGAAATCAATTATCCTGATTACTCATAAACTAGATGAAATTCGAGCAGTAGCGGATCGTGTCACAGTTATTCGCCGTGGAAAATCAATTGAAACCGTTAGCATTGAGGGCGTTTCAAATAAAGATTTGGCTGAAATGATGGTTGGACGTTCGGTTTCTTTTGTTACTGAAAAGGAAGAAGCTAAACCGAAAGACGTTGTACTTCAAATTTCTGATTTGATAGTGAATGAGAATCGTGGTGTACCAGCTGTTAAAGAGCTTTCTCTTGATGTTCATGCAGGTGAAATCGTAGGAGTTGCTGGGATTGACGGTAACGGTCAGAGTGAGTTGATTCAGGCTATTACAGGACTTCGAAAAGTAAAATCAGGAAGTATTAAAATCAAAGGAAGGGAAGTTGTAGGACTTTCTCCACGAAAGATTACAGAAATGCAAGTAAGTCATGTACCTGAGGATCGTCATCGTGATGGTTTGGTACTTGAAATGATGCTTTCTGAAAATATTGCTCTCCAGACTTACTATAAAGAACCGCTCAGTAACAAAGGTGTTTTGAATTATAATCAAATTAATTCATATGCCCGTAAATTGATGGAAGAATTTGACGTTAGAGCAGCTAGTGAACTTGTTCCAGCAGGTGCTTTGTCAGGGGGAAATCAACAAAAAGCTATTATTGCTCGAGAAGTTGATCGTAATCCAGATCTATTAATTGTCAGTCAACCTACTCGCGGATTGGATGTTGGTGCGATTGAGTATATTCATAAGCGCTTAATTTCTGAACGTGATAAAGGAAAAGCCGTTCTTGTTGTAAGCTTTGAATTAGACGAAATTCTTAATTTATCAGACCGTATTGCTGTTATTCACGATGGAAAGATTCAAGGAATTGTAAAGCCATCTGAAACTAATAAGCAAGAACTTGGTATTCTCATGGCTGGTGGAAAAATCAAGGAGGGTTCTAATGGATAAAAAAACACAGCAAATTGCTATTCCTTTTATTTCAGTTCTTTTAGGAATCTTACTTGGCGCCATCATCATGTGGATTTTTGGTTATGATGCCTTGTGGGGTTATGAAGAGTTGTTCAAAACAGCTTTTGGTTCCATTAAAAATATTGGAGAAATTTTCCGAACCATGGGGCCTCTAATTTTGATTGCTCTTGGGTTTGCAGTGGCTAGTCGTGCTGGTTTTTTCAATGTTGGTTTACCTGGTCAAGCTTTGGCAGGTTGGATTGCAGGTGTTTGGTTTGCCCTATCTTTTCCAACCATTCCTCGTTTTGCAATGTTACCGCTGACTGTCCTTGTAGCAGCAGTTGCCGGTGGTTTAATCGGTTTAATTCCGGGTTTGTTAAGAGCATTTTTAGGTACAAGCGAAGTTATTGTTACCATTATGATGAACTATATTGTTCTTTTTGCTGGAAATGAAATTATTCGGAATTTTCCTAAAAAACTAATGGTTGATTCCGAATCGAGTATTCCTGTTTCGGCAAACGCTAGCTATCGTCTAGACTTTCTTACAGAGCTTACTAAGTCACGTATGAATATTGGAATTTTCATTGCTTTGATTGCTGTTGCTGTAATTTGGTTTATCATAAAGAAAACCACACTTGGATTTGAAATTCGCTCAGTAGGTCTCAATCCAAATGCTTCAGATTATGCAGGGATGTCGGCGAAACGTACTATTATTCTTTCAATGGTGATTTCTGGAGCTCTTTGTGGTATTGGAGGAGCAGTTGAGGGTATAGGTACTTTCCAGAACGTTTATGTTCAAGCAGGATCTCTGGCTGTTGGATTTAATGGTATGGCAGTTGCTCTTCTTGCTAGCAACTCTCCTATCGGAATCATTTTTGCAGCGTTTCTACTTGGGACATTGCAAACTGGTGCGCCTGGTATGACAACGGCTACTATTCCTCCAGAACTTGTCAATATTGTAACAGCTTCCATTATCTTCTTTGTAAGTGCTCACTACATTATTGAAAAATATATCAAACCTAAAAAACGAATGAAAGGAGTAGAGTAAAGATGAATATTGTTGCTATTCTAACAATACTTGTATCAAATATGCTGGTCTATGCCGCTCCTCTCATTTTCACCAGTATTGGAGGTGCTTATTCTGAGCATGCTGGTGTAGTTAATGTTGGCTTGGAAGGCATCATGGTCATGGGAGCTTTTACAGGAGTTGTTTTTAACCTGACTTTCGCTGAAAGCTTAGGAGGAATGACTATTTGGCTTTCTCTTCTCGCAGGTGGTTTAGTTGGTCTTATTTTTTCTGCGATTCATGCAGTAGCAACCATTAATTTTCGTGCTGATCATGTTGTTAGCGGTACTGTACTGAACTTGCTGGCGCCAGCTTTAGCTGTCTTTCTTGTGAAAGCTATTTATGGAAAAGGACAAACTAATAATATTGATTTGTCCTTTGGTAAATTTGATTTTCCAATTTTGTCTAATATTCCTGTTATTGGAGATATTTTCTTTAAGAATACTAGCTTGATGGGTTACATTGCTGTTGGATTCTCATTTTTAGCTTGGTTCATCATGTTTAAGACGAAATTTGGGCTTCGCTTACGCTCAGTAGGTGAACATCCTCAAGCTGCTGATACATTAGGGATTAACGTTTATCTCATGCGTTACTACGGAGTGTTGATTTCAGGATTTTTGGGAGGAGTAGGTGGAGCTTTGTATGCTCAATCTGCTTCGGTTAATTTCTCTGCTACGACGATTGTTGGCCCTGGATTTATCGCTTTAGCTGCCATGATTTTTGGCAAATGGAATCCAATAGGTGCTATGCTTTCAAGTCTTTTCTTTGGACTTTCCCAAGCCCTAGCTGTTGTTTCTACTCAGATTCCTTTCCTTGCTCATATACCTGCGGTTTATCTTCGTATCGCGCCTTATGCCTTGACAATCATTGTTTTAGCCGCATTCTTTGGTAAATCAGTTGCTCCAAAAGCGGATGGTATCAACTATATCAAGTCTAAATAAACCTTTACACCAGTTCCAAAGAACTGGTGTTTTTTGTGATTTGAAGAAGATACAATCATAGGAATAGAAAAAGCCTGCTTCGTCTGAAACAGGTTTTTTTAAGATTAGTTTGTTGCGATTTCATTTAGCAGGTCTTCTGCAGTGGTGGTTGGGTTTACGCGTACTCGGTTGAGTGAGAGCAAGCCATTGGATAGAGAAGCTAGACCGTTATTGGTTGTCAGTCCCATCTTGTAGCCAAGGCTTTCAGCAATCTGCAAGGTTGCATCGCTGTAACGTCCAGATGGATAAGCAACGGTAGTAGTTGTTTGAGACAGTTCTTTGTCCAAGTAAGACTTGGAGTCTTTTAACTCAATTTTTTGTTGGTCTTCTGCAGTCGCTGAGAGGTCAGGATGGTTGACGGTATGGTCTTCAAAGGACATGCCTTTTTCCTTCATTTCCTTTATCTCATCTAGCGTCAGCATATCTTCACGCCCTGCTTGAACAAATCCGGTAATGACATTATTGGTTGCTTTCATGTCATATTTCTGGAGAAGTGGAAAGGCATTAGTATAGAAATCCTTTAAACTATCATCGAAGGTCAGCCAGACGACTCTTTTGTTTTCTGGCAGGACATTCTCCGTCAGGACTTTGTATGCTTCTGCCGGTGTTAGTGGATAGTAGCCTGCGTCTTTCAAGGCTTTCAGATGGCTTTCAAATGTAGCTGGATCTACAATCAAACCAGCATTAGCTGCTTCTGATGGGTCCATGACGTGAATGGCATGATACATCAAGATAGGAACTTGAACTGGCTGGTCTTGCTTGACCCATTTGACCTTGTCTTTGCTACTGTCATCCGAAGTCGTCTTTTTTTCCCGAGTCGGTGCTGACGAAGTTTTAGATGAAGTATTGACTTGGTTCGTTGACACGTTATTAGCTTCTTTTTGGTTGTGCGAGTTTTGCAGCTTAGCTAGTAAAGAAAAGCCACCTACAATCAGGACGAGAAAAAGTAATAAACTCGTTAAAGAAAGCAAAATAGCTCTTTTCCTAGCTTTGCGTTGCTGCATGCGATTTCCTCTGTGTTTTCCTGTCATAATATCTCCTTTTTTTAAAAAATTACAATTCCTTGCGGAAATTTACATCTATTATAACAAATAAAGAAGTAGTTTTGTAGGCATTTTTTTATAATTTTGTTATAATATTTTTTATACAAGAAATTTTCAAGGAGTGCTTCATGTCTATTAAAATAGCTTTACTTGGTTTTGGAACAGTGGCAAGCGGTGTGCCTTTTTTACTGAAAGAAAACGGAGAAAAAATCGTTCAAGCGGCTCATTCAGAGATTGAGGTTGCTAAAGTCTTGGTCAAAGATGATGCTGAAAAAGATCGTCTTTTAGCAGCTGGAAATGACTTTAACTTTGTCACAAATGTTGAAGAAATTCTGAAGGATCCTGAGATTACTATCGTTGTAGAATTGATGGGACGAATCGAGCCAGCGAAAACGTTCATCACTAGTGCTCTTGAAGCTGGCAAACATGTGGTAACGGCCAATAAGGACTTGCTGGCTGTTCACGGAGCAGAGTTGCTGGAAATTGCTCAAAAGCAAAATGTAGCTCTCTATTATGAAGCAGCTGTTGCCGGTGGGATTCCGATCCTGCGTACCTTGGTTAATTCATTAGCTTCTGACAAAATTACCCGTATCTTGGGTGTGGTCAATGGAACCTCTAACTTTATGATGACCAAGATGGTGGAAGAGGGTTGGTCTTATGAAGACGCTCTTGCTGAAGCACAACGCCTTGGCTTTGCTGAAAGCGACCCAACCAATGACGTAGATGGGATTGATGCGGCTTACAAGATGGTCATTCTTAGTCAGTTCGCTTTTGGTATGAATGTTAAGTTTGAAGATGTGGGTCATCAGGGAATTCGTCATATCACACCAGAAGATGTGGCTGTTGCTCAAGATCTGGGCTATGTAGTCAAGCTGGTTGGTTCTATCGAAGAAACAGCATCAGGTATTGCAGCAGAAGTGGCTCCAACTTTTCTGCCAAAAGCTCATCCCCTGGCTAGTGTTAATGGGGTGATGAACGCCGTCTTTGTCGAATCCATCGGCATCGGAGAATCCATGTACTACGGACCAGGAGCAGGTCAAAAACCAACTGCAACTAGTGTTGTGGCAGATATTGTCCGTATCAGCCGCCGTTTGAATGAAGGAACAGTTGGCAAGGCCTTTAATGAATTCAGCCGTGAGCTTGTGCTAGCTAAGCCAGAAGATGTGAAGAGTAGCTATTACTTCTCTATCTTGGCACCTGATTCTAAAGGCCAAGTTCTGCATTTGGCTGAGATTTTCAATGCTGAGGATATTTCCTTTAAGCAGATTCTGCAGGAAGGTACAGATGGTGAGAAGGCTCGCGTGGTGATTATTACCCATGCTGTCAGTAAGACACAGCTGGAAAATGTCACTGCTAAGCTCAAAGAAGTTGCTGAGTTTGACTTGCTCAATACCTTCAAAGTATTAGGAGATTAAGATGAAAATTATTGTACCAGCGACCAGTGCCAATATCGGTCCTGGCTTTGACTCCGTTGGGGTAGCCCTGTCAAAATATCTGGAAATTGAAGTCTTGGAAGAAAGTCAGGAGTGGGTGATTGAGCATGACCTCAATCCGAGAATTCCTAAGGACCGACGCAATTTACTGGTTAAGATTGCCCTGCAGTTGGCTCCAGATATTCAGCCACGCCGTTTGAAAATGACCAGTGATATTCCATTGGCTCGTGGACTTGGGTCTTCTAGTTCGGTCATTGTGGCTGGGATTGAATTGGCCAACCAGCTGGCTCATCTTAATTTGTCGGATTATCAGAAGCTAAAAATTGCTACAAAGATTGAAGGTCATCCTGACAATGTTGCGCCAGCGATTTATGGTAATTTGGTCGTATCTAGCTCATCTAGAAATCAGGTATCTGCTGTGGTAGCGGACTTTCCGGATGCAGACTTCATCGCCTATATCCCAGACTATGAGCTTCGGACGGTTGAGAGCCGCCAAGTCTTACCAAATCGGCTTTCTTACAAGGAAGCTGTTGCGGCTAGTTCCATTGCCAATGTTGCGATTGCAGCTCTTTTAAAAGGTGATATGAAAATCGCTGGTCGGGCTATCGAGTCAGATTTGTTCCACGAAAAATACCGTCAACCTTTAATCAAGGAATTTTCAGATATTAAGTTCTTAGCCAGAAAAAACGGCTCTTACGCAACCTATATCTCAGGAGCGGGACCGACTGTTATGGTCTTATCGCCTAAGCACAAGACGGAGACGATTTATCAGCTTCTGCAAAAACAGAATTTCAAGGGGCAAATCTTCCGGCTTCAGGTGGATACTGAGGGTGTCCAGGTAGAAAAATAAATCATCAAGAGGTTTTCCATGAGCCTCTTTTTTCTTTTCTAGGAACACGTATACAATAGAAGGAGTGGATATCCCTATCTTTTTATACCTAACTGTGCTATAATGGGTCTAGCTTAAAGGAGGATAATTCACTTTATGGATTATTTAGAATTACAGGCTCTGGCGAGTGAGTTAGCTTTCGGTGCCATCAGGAATGCTCTTTCTACTCAAACACAGCGTTTTACTACTAGACAATTATAAGCGTTAAAAAGCTGACCTTTCTCAGCTTTTTCTTTGTAATCTATCGTAAATGCCATAGATTTTTGATATAATAGAGTGTATTTTGTTTACATAAAAGAGAGAAAATCATGCAAAAACTAGAGAAATTAAAAACCGAATTAGAAGGAATCGACATTCGCTTCAATGAGCCTTTGAGTCAATACACCTACACAAAGGTCGGGGGCGCAGCCGATTTCTTAGTTTTTCCCCGCAATCGTTATGAGCTGGCTCGTATTGTTAATTTTGCCAATCAAGAAGACATTCCTTGGATGGTGCTGGGAAATGCCAGTAATATCATTGTGCGAGACGGCGGTATCCGAGGTTTCGTGATTATGTTTGACAAGCTCAACAATGTAGCGGTGGATGGCTATATGATTGAGGCAGAGGCCGGAGCTAATCTGATTCAGACAACCCATATCGCTCTGCAGAATAGTCTGACTGGCTTTGAGTTCGCTTGTGGTATTCCAGGCAGCGTTGGCGGAGCTGTCTTTATGAACGCCGGGGCTTATGGCGGCGAGATTGCTCATGTCTTGGTATCTTGCAAGGTACTGACTCCTCAGGGCCAAGTCAAAACGTTGGACGTTCGGGATATGAAGTTCGGCTATCGTCACTCACTTGTTCAGGAAACAGGCGACATTGTTATTTCTGCTAAGTTTGCTCTTTCGCCTGGTGTTCACAGAACGATTCGTCAGGAAATGGAGCGCTTAACCCATCTGCGGGAGCTCAAGCAGCCTTTGGAATATCCATCCTGTGGCTCTGTTTTCAAGCGTCCTTTGGGTCACTTTGCTGGTCAGCTGATTAGTGAGGCAGGCCTTAAGGGGCATCGTATCGGTGGTGTAGAGGTATCTGAGAAGCATGCCGGCTTTATGATTAACGTCGATAAAGGAACGGCTCAAGATTACGAAAATCTTATCGCTCATGTGATTGAAAGGGTGCGGGAAAATTCAGGTATTACTCTGGAGCGCGAAGTCCGCATCATTGGTGAATCTCTGTAAGACAGATATGATTTCCAGTAGAAGTATGCTGGATAAGGAACTGCAGCTGGCTGCAACTTAGTAAGGGGGTGAAAGCCTATCGACACGGAATTTATAAAGGGCCTTTACAGCCCTCACGAGGTAGCAGCGGTCTGACAGAACCCTTAATCTGTTAATACGAGAAAGAAGGAATTTATGACAATTGAAAAAACCAATCATCGAGTTTAAAAACGTTTCAAAAGTTTTTGAAGATAATAATACTGTCGTTCTGAAAGATATTAATTTCGAGCTGGAAGAAGGAAAGTTCTATACTTTGCTAGGCTCTTCCGGCTCTGGTAAATCAACGATTCTGAACATCATTGCTGGTCTTTTAGACGCGACAGACGGGGATATTTTTCTTGATGGCGTCCGCATCAATGATATTCCCACTAATAAAAGAGACGTCCACACGGTTTTTCAGTCCTATGCACTGTTTCCGCATATGAATGTTTTTGAAAATGTTGCCTTTCCGCTGCGTCTGCGCAAGGTTGATAAAAAAGAAATTCAAGAGCGGGTTGCTGAAGTGCTGAAAATGGTTCAGCTAGAAGGTTTTGAGCGCCGTTCTATTCGCAAACTGTCGGGCGGTCAGCGCCAGCGTGTAGCCATCGCGCGGGCAATCATTAATCAGCCGCGGGTTGTTTTACTGGATGAGCCGCTGTCTGCTCTGGATTTGAAGCTGCGTACAGATATGCAGTATGAGTTGCGGGAATTGCAGCAGCGTCTCGGCATTACCTTTGTCTTTGTCACGCACGACCAAGAGGAAGCTCTGGCTATGAGCGACTGGATTTTCGTTATGAATGACGGCGAGATTGTTCAGTCGGGGACGCCTGTTGATATTTATGACGAGCCCATCAACCACTTTGTTGCAACCTTCATTGGCGAGTCCAATATTCTGCCAGGTAAGATGATTGAGGACTATCTGGTTGAGTTTAACGGCAAGCGCTTTGAAGCAGTGGATGGTGGGATGCGCCCAAATGAATCTGTTGAAGTGGTGATTCGGCCGGAGGACTTGCGGATTACTCTGCCAGAAGAAGGCAAGCTGCAGGTTAAAGTTGATACCCAGCTTTTCCGTGGCGTTCACTATGAGATTATCGCTTATGATGAACTGGGCAATGAATGGATGATTCACTCGACTCGCAAGGCCATTGTTGGTGAAGAAATTGGTCTACATTTCGAGCCTGAAGATATCCATATCATGCGTCTCAATGAAACTGAAGAAGAATTCGATGCCCGTATCGAAGAATATGTAGAAGTAGAAGAGCAGGAAGCGGGGCTGATCAATGCTATTGAGGAGGAACGCGATGAAGAAAACAACCTCTAATCTTTTTCTCTTGCCCTACCTGCTCTGGATTTTCCTCTTTGTCTTGGCACCTGTTGTCATGATTATCTGGAAGTCCTTCTTCAACATTGAGGGCCAGTTTACGCTGGAAAATTACCAGACCTACTTCACATCGCAGAACTGGACCTATCTCAAGATGAGTCTGAATTCGGTTCTTTATGCAGGAATTATTACTGTCGTAACCCTGCTGATTTCCTATCCGACCGCATTCTTTTTGACTCAGCTCAAGCACAAGCAGCTCTGGCTCATGCTGATTGTCCTGCCGACCTGGATCAATCTTCTGCTCAAAGCTTATGCTTTCATCGGTATTTTTGGTCAGAATGGCTCAATTAACCAATTTTTGACTTTTATCGGAGTAGGACCGCAGCAGATTCTCTTTACGGACTTTTCATTTATCTTTGTAGCCAGCTACATCGAGCTGCCTTTTATGATTCTGCCCATTTTCAATGTTCTGGATGATTTGGATCCAAATCTTATCAATGCCAGCTATGACTTGGGAGCTAATCGCTGGGAGACTTTCCGTCGGGTTGTTTTCCCTTTGTCCTTGAATGGTGTCAGAAGTGGGGTGCAGTCAGTCTTTATCCCTAGTCTCAGTCTCTTCATGCTGACCCGCTTAATCGGCGGTAATCGAGTGATTACTCTGGGAACTGCTATTGAGCAGCACTTCCTGACTACTCAAAACTGGGGCATGGGCTCTACTATCGGAGTGGTGCTGATTGTTGCTATGCTCTTTACCATGTGGGCAACCAAGGAAAGGAGAGGGCGATGAAAAAAATTGCGAATCTCTATTTGGCCTTTGTCTTTTTGGTGCTCTACATTCCAATTTTCTATCTGATTGCTTATGCCTTTAATGCTGGGGAAGACATGAATCGTTTTACAGGATTCAGTCTCAGCCATTTCCAGAATCTCTTTGAGGATTCACGTCTGATTCTGATTTTGGTTCAGACCTTCTTTCTGGCTTTCCTGTCTTCATTGATTGCGACTCTGATTGGGACTTTTGGAGCCATCTATATTTATCAAGCCCGCAAGAAATATCAGGATGCCTTTCTGTCTATCAACAATATCCTCATGGTAGCTCCGGATGTCATGATTGGAGCCAGTTTTCTGATTCTCTTTACTACTGCTAAATTCCAGCTGGGCTTCCTTTCTGTGCTGGCTAGTCATGTGGCCTTTTCCATTCCGATTGTGGTGTTGATGATTCTTCCGCGTCTGAAGGAAATGAATGATGATATGATTAAGGCTGCTTATGACTTAGGCGCCAGCCAATTGCAAATGCTAAAAGAAATCATGCTGCCTTATCTGACTCCAGCCATCATCGCTGGCTACTTCATGGCCTTTACCT
Organism: Streptococcus sp. DTU_2020_1000888_1_SI_GRL_NUU_041A; assembly: GCF_032387735.1. Taxonomy (NCBI): domain Bacteria; kingdom Bacillati; phylum Bacillota; class Bacilli; order Lactobacillales; family Streptococcaceae; genus Streptococcus; species Streptococcus sp. DTU_2020_1000888_1_SI_GRL_NUU_041A. The sequence goes on from NZ_CP135591.1 coordinate 1,118,496, forward strand.
ATTCACTAGATGACTTTGCAGTGACCTTCTTCGTTACAGGCAATGGCTTCTCAACTCTGTCTGTTGAGATATACTCCCGCGCTCGTCAGGGAATTTCTCTGGAAATCAATGCCCTGTCAGCCTTGGTCTTTCTCTTCAGCATTGCTTTGGTAATTGGGTATTACTTTATCACCCGTGAGAAGGAGGAGACTGTATGAGAAAACTCTATTCATTTTTAGCGGGAATTCTGCTGATTATCTTAGTCTTGTGGGGTGTCAGCTACCAGATTGAAAGTCGGACGCAGAGTAAGGAAAGCGATAAGCTGGTCATTTACAACTGGGGTGACTATATCGATCCTGAGCTGCTGACTGAGTTTACTAAAGAAACTGGTGTCCAAATCCAGTACGATACCTTTGACTCCAATGAAGCTATGTATACAAAAGTGAAGCAGGGCGGCACAACCTACGACATTGCCATTCCTAGTGAATATATGATTGCCAAGATGATGAAGGAAGGCTTGGTGGAGAAGCTAGATCATAGCCAGATTAAAGGTTTGGAAAATATCGGATCTGACTTTTTAGACCAGCCTTTCGATCCAGGAAATCAGTACTCGATTCCTTATTTTTGGGGAACGCTGGGTATTGTCTACAATGAAAAAATGGTTGATAAAGCTCCGGAGCATTGGAATGACCTCTGGCGTCCTGAATACAAAAACTCCATCATGATAATTGATGGAGCTCGTGAAGTCATGGGAATTGGTCTGAACTCAGACGGTCATAGTCTCAACTCCAAAGATGCTAATCAGCTGCAGGAAGCTGTCGACAAGCTCTATACTCTGACGCCAAATATCAAGGCTATTGTAGCTGATGAGATGAAGGGATACATGATTCAGAACAATGCAGCTATCGGTGTGACCTTTTCTGGCGAGGCTCGTCAGATGCTGGAGGCTAATGAAGACCTACGCTATGTCGTGCCTACAGAAGCCAGCAACCTTTGGTTTGACAATATTGTCATTCCTAAAACGGTCAAAAATAAAAAAGCAGCCTATCAGTTTATTAACTTTATGCTGAGACCGGAAAATGCTTATAAAAATGCCCTTTATGTTGGTTATGCGACACCAAATCTTCCTGCCAAGGCCATGTTGCCTAAGGAAACTCAGGAAGATGAGGCTTTTTATCCGACTGAGGAAACGATGAAACATCTGGAAGTTTATGAGCAGTTGGGCCCTAAATGGTTGGGAACCTACAATGACCTCTATCTTCAAGTCAAGATGTATCGGAAGTGATAGTCAAGTAAGGTTGCTTGATGAATACAAAAAAAACGCCTGGCTCAATGAGCTGGGCGTTTGCTGCTTGCTTAGTTTGAAGCTTCAGTCTGAGTGTTGGTTGCTGTATCTGCAGCAGAGCTAGAGGCAGTAGTGTCGCCTGCTGCTGTATCAGCCGTAGAGCTAGACGCACTAGTCTCAACTGCTGTTGCATCACTGCTGGAAGCAGCTGTATCAGTTGCAGTTGTTGAAGCAGGGCTGCTTGTTTCTTTTTCGATTTCCTTGATAATAGTAGTCGTTGCAGTAGAGCTACTGGTATCAGTTTTTGATTTTTCATCCTTATGGCCAGTCAGATTCATGATCGTGATGCTGGCAATGATGATGGACAAGATACTGGCAACCGTTGCAATAGTCTTTTGGAAGGCTGAAAGTCCAGTTTTAATATGCTGTTTAGTAGGTTTTTTAGATGATTTTGTCTTATTTTTATTGCTGCGAGAATAGTTTTCCATGCTCGAAAGAATCTCCTTTTAAAATTTCAATGATTTCTTATCTCTCATTATACGTTTTTTATCTGAAAATGTCTTAAAAAAATCAAATTTTTATCTATGAAAACGCACACAGAATATTGCTGTTAAGAAAAGAAGCTGCTCAAATTTTGGTTGAGCAGCTTCTTGAGCTAGAATAGCAAAGTAATCACGCCTTCTCATCTTGGAGTGCCGCTTGAGCGACAGCTAGCCTAGCTGCTGGAACTCGATAAGGAGAGCAGGAGACATAGGTGACGCCAATTTCTTGGAAGAAGGGGATGGAAGCAGGATCGCCACCGACCTCGCCACAAATGCCGATAGGAAGTTCAGGCTTGACTTGACGCCCTTTGCGGATAGCTATCCGCATCAATTCACCAACGCCGTCTTGATCGACAGTTTGGAAAGGATCAAAAGGAAGGATTTCTTTCTCTTTGTAGTGGCCGATGAATTTTCCAATATCGTCCCGTGAGAAACCGTAGGTCATCTGGGTCAGATCGTTAGTACCAAAGCTGAAGAAGTCTGCTTCCTGAGCCAGCTGGTCTGCAACCAGACAGGCGCGCGGAAGTTCAATCATGGTGCCAATTTCATAAGGGAAAGGCTCCAGACCTTGATGCCTAAAGAATTTGTTGATATGTTGGTTGAGAACGGCTTTGACAGAGTCCAGCTCGGCTTTGTCTGCAATCAGCGGAATCATGATTTCTGGCTTGACAGTCAATCCTTCCTGACTCAGCTTGATAGCACTCTTGAAGAGGGCTTCGACCTGCATCTTGTAAATCTCTGGTTGCGTAATCCCCAGACGACAGCCGCGGTGGCCTAGCATAGGATTGCTTTCTTGCAGCTGCTCAATGTGGCGAGTCAGTTTTTCTGGTGACTTGTGCAGCTTGTCAGCTAAAGCCTTGATTTCCTGTGAATCTTTAGGTAGAAATTCATGCATAGGCGGATCCAAAAGACGGATAATCATAGGTTTGTCTTGAACTGCTTTGAACATTTGATAGAAGTCTTCTTCTTGGAACTCCAGCAGTTTTTTGAGGGCGGATCTGGTTTCCAATTCGTTGTCGGCTAGAATTAGGCGCCGCATTTCTAGAATCCGTTCCTGGCCAAAGAACATGTGTTCGGTACGAGCCAGACCAATACCCTTTGCCCCAAACTTAATAGCTGTTTTTAGATCTTGAACGGTCTCTGCGTTGGCACGGACTTTGAGCTGTGCGACTTCGTCTGCCCATGAAAGCAGTCGTTGGAGTTCTTGGTCATTTTCGACTAGGACGGTCGGAATCTCACCGCTATAAATGCGCCCAGAGCTGCCATCAACTGAAATGACGTCACCTTCGGTCAAGACAAGATTTCCGCAGGAAACGGTTTTGCTATCCTCGCTGATGGTCAGCTCACTGCAGCCAGCCACACAGCAGGTTCCCATTCCCCGAGCTACGACAGCTGCGTGAGAGGTCATACCGCCCTGACTGGTCACGATGGCTTGGCTGACGACCATACCCTCAATGTCTTCAGGTGAAGTTTCCTGTCGTACTAGAATGACCTTTTTACCCAAGGAGTGGTAGTCTTTGGCGCGCTCAGCTGTAAAGACAATCTCGCCAGTTGCAGCACCAGGGCTGGCTGGCAGTCCTTGAGCCAAGAAAGGAGCATCTTGCAGAGCTTTTTCTTCAAATACAGGATGGATGAGTTGGCTAATCGTAGCAGGAGATACGCGCTGGAGAGCTTCTTTTTTGCTGATAATGCCCTCGTCTACCAGATCTAAGGCGATTTTCAAAGATGCCTTGGCAGTCCGTTTACCGTTTCTAGTTTGGAGAATATAGAGTTTACCCTTTTCGATGGTAAATTCAATATCTTGCATGTCCTTGTAGTGGTTTTCGAGAATCTTAGCATAATCTTGGAAGGCTGCATAGGCCTTAGGGAGAGCTGTCTCAAGTGCAGCAATAGGCTCAGGGGTTCGAATGCCGGCTACGACATCCTCTCCTTGTGCATTGAGCAAAAATTCGCCAAATAGCTGATGCTCACCACTGGCAGGGTTTCTAGTAAAGACGACTCCTGTACCACTGGCTTGGTCGCTATTTCCGAAAACCATGGCTTGGACATTTACCGCTGTTCCTAAGTCATGAGGAATATCATTCAAGTTGCGGTAGACCTGAGCTCGGGGATTATTCCAAGACTTGAAGACTGCCTTGATAGCAGCATAGAGTTGCTCTTTAGAGCTTTGCGGGAAGGTTTGATGATGCTCACGATAAAGCTGCTTGTACTGGTCGATTAATGCTTGATGTTCTTCCAATGTAAAATCCTTAGCCTGTTTGCCAGCATTCCTTTCAAAATATCCCAAGAGGTCATCGAACTCGTCTTTGGAAATGCCATAAACCACATCAGCAAACATTTGCAGCAGACGTCGGTAGCAGTTGTAGGCAAAGTCAGCATTGGTCTGCTCAGCCAGAGTCTGGGTTCTTAAATCGTTTAGACCTAGATTGAGAATAGTGTCCATCATGCCGGGCATGGAAAACTTGGCTCCGCTTCGAACAGACACTAAGAGCAAGGCTGAGTCGTTGCCACTGAAATATTTACCTGTTTTTTCTTCTAATTCAGTAACCGCTTTCAAAACATCTTCTTTTAAAGAAGATTCAAAGAAATAAGGACTTTCTAAATATTCGATACAGCTTTCTGTGGTAATAGTAAAACCTGGAGGGACAGGCAGTCCCAAATTGGTCATTTCAGCTAGATTGGCTCCTTTTCCGCCAAGCAAAGCCTTGTCATCTGCACATCCTTCCTCGAAGGAGTAAATCCATTTCGCCATATTTACCTCCAAAATTATGAAATATGTGTCATATTGTAGGACAACTACATTGTAATATACATCACATATATTTGTCAACAGAAAAAAGCATCCTGTTTTATTGACATTTTTTCTTTTTTTGCTATAATGTGTTACAAAATGATGATTATTTAAACGTCTGAAAATGAAATATGAGCAATAATTCCTAAATTTTAATCGAAATCAGGCTAATCATCTATTATAAAGAACGAAGGAGTCAGACCTATTTGAAATTAAGTGAACGGCAAAAGAAAATTGTAGAAATTGTTAAAGAACACCAGCCACTCAGCGGCGAGAAAATTTCAGAATTACTCGATATTTCTCGAGCGACTCTGCGTTCGGATCTGTCTTTTCTGACCTTGGTTGGGATTTTGAAGGCTACGCCTAAAGTTGGTTACACATACTCAGGCTCGGATTTAGAGACGCTTTTCTTTTTCGATACCTTTCGAAAGGAAGTGGCAGAGATTATGACTTCGCCTGTTTTGGTATCTCATGATTCCTTTATTCAAGATGCCATTATTACCTTATTTATGTATGATGCGGATGTTCTCTATGTCATTGATGAGCATAAGCTGCTCTTGGGGATTTTGTCGCGTAAGGACTTGCTGCGGGCTTCGCTCAATACTAACATTGATAGCACTCCCGTAGCGGTCTGCATGACCCGAATGCCCCATATAAAAACTTGCTACAAGGATATGAATATTTTGGAAGCGGCAGCGGTTTTGCAGGATTTTGCGATTGATTCACTGCCGGTAGTGGATAAGGATAATGAGCGTAAAATTTTAGGAACTGTGACCAAGTCAGCTCTGCTGGACTATATTATTCAAGAGGCCAGAAGCGCTGAGGTTAATAGATAAGAGGAATAAATATGAAGAAAGAAATTATTGTTTACAGCATTTCGGATTCTTTGGGGGGGACTTCGCAGAAGCTGTTGTCTGCAGTGACAGCCCAGTACCCAGATATTATTTTTAATAACAGCTATCGTTTCCCATTTATCAACAAGGAAGAAGAATTGCTGGAAATTCTACGTGATGCCATCAAGGATGATGCCCTTGTCATCAGTACACTGGTTGATGGCAACTTGGCAGCAGCTGCTAGGGAGTTCAGTAAGTCCAATGGCCTTGCTTATCTGGATTTGATGCATCCATTTTTTGAGATTATCAGAGAAAAGACGGGCACCAGTCCTATAGAGGTGCCGGGTACTCTGCACCGGCTAGACACTGAGTATTTTAATAAAATCTCTGCTATTGAGTTTGCAGTCAAATACGACGATGGCAAGGCACCACAAGGATTTTTAGATTCAGACTTGGTCCTCTTGGGTGTCTCACGTACTTCTAAAACGCCACTCAGTATTTATCTGGCTAATAAAGGCTATAAGGTTTCTAACCTGCCTTTGATTCCAGAAGTCCCTCTGCCTCAAGTTTTGGATAAGGTTGATCCGGAGCGGATTATCGGCCTTTTATGTGAGCCAGAAAAACTGTCTAAGATACGCAGTAATCGCTTGAATTCTCTGGGATTAACCCAGTCGACCAGCTACACGGATCTGGAAAAGATATACGAAGAACTAGACTACTCAAAAGAAGTCTTTAAAAAGTATCGGGCTCATGTCATCAATATCACCGATAAGTCAATCGAGGAGACGGCTTTCTTGATTGAAGATCATTTGAAGAAATTGAGATAAGAGAGAAGATTGCAAAAAGCGGTTATAGAGTGAGGGCATATGATGGAGCAATATAAGCGTATTTTACTGAAAGAATTTGACAGTCGGCAGAAGGTCATTACAGAGCTGACCAACCTAGAGGCAATTTTGAATCTGCCCAAAGGAACGGAGCTGTATATCAGTGACATTCACGGGGAGTTTGCTGCATTTGACTATATTTTGAGAAGCTGTGCAGGTATCCTCAATGAGAAGATTAAGGACTGTTTTGGAGACAGCTTGTCAGAAGATCACAAAGACCGCCTGTCAGCGCTGGTTTCCTATCCTGAGCTTGTGCTGGGGGAAGAAACTAAAGGCAAAGACTGGTATCAGGAAACCATTCCCCAGCTCTTGAACTTGCTGGCTTTTGCAGGTGCCAAATACAGTCGGTCCAAGGTCAGAAAGGCCTTGCCGCCACAATATGCCTATATTATCGAGGAGTTGCTCTATAGTGACCGGGCTTTAGCTGATAAAAAATCCTATTTTGAGAATATCCTGACTTATGTGATTGAATTGCGGGAAGCGGTGCCTTTTATTCTAGGCTTGGCCCGAAGTATTCGGCAGTTGTTGATTGACCATCTGCATGTGGTTGGAGATATTTTTGACAGAGGAGCTGGCAGTGCTCAGGTCATGGATGAACTGCAGCATTTTCACTCGCTTGATATTCAGTGGGGCAATCACGACATTATCTGGATGGGAGCCTTTTTTGGCTCTAAGGCCTGCTTGCTCAATGTGCTGCGCATCGCAGCTCGCTACGGCTATCTCTGGGATATCGAGAAAGATTATGGTTTAAACCTACGCTCCTTGACTCTTTTTGCGGATAAGACTTACCAGTCTAATCCTAAGTTTAGACCCATTCTTGGAGGCAGAGAGCAGGAATTTTCAGATGAGGAAATTCTGCAGCTGGAAAAGGTTCACCAAGCCTTAGCGATTATCCAGTTCAAGCTGGAAAATCAACTCATCAAACGACGGCCTGAATTCCAGATGCAGGACCATGTCATGTTGGACAAGATTGACTATTGGGAAGAAAGCATTACGATTGACGATACTAAACATGCCCTGGTTAATACCTGCTTCCAAACTATCAATCCGGAAAATCCATCAGCTTTGACACCAGAAGAAAATCAAGCTGTAGACAGTATGCTGGCCTCATTCCAAAGTTCTCTAAAGATGGCTGAGCATATGAGTCTTCTGATGAACAAGGGCTCTATGTATAAGATTTACAACCAGCACTTGCTTTTTCACGGCTGCATCCCGCTGGAGCCGTCAGGAGAATTCCAGCCTTTCATTCTTAATCAAGCCCATTATGCGGGCAAGGAATTGCTGGATTTTTTTGAGTATCATATTCGACAGTCGGCCAAGAACAAGGAGGTGGGTGATGATTTGTCGACTGATTTGATTTGGTATTGCTGGAAAGGCAAGTTGTCTCCTCTGTTTGGCAAAGAAAAGATGACTACCTTGGAGCGCTATTTCATTGAAGATAAGGGCACCCACAAGGAAGTGGAAAATTCTTATTTTTCTTATCGTAATTCTGAGAAAGTCTGCCAGCTGATTTTGGAAGAATTTGGCCTCTTTTCTCAAGAGTCTAGGATGGTCAATGGTCATACTCCGGTTAAGACGGGCAAGGGAGAGTCGCCTATCCGTGGTGGTGGCTTGCTCTTTGTCATTGATGGTGGCCTCTGCAAGGCCTATCAGAAGAAGACTGGAACGGCTGGCTATTCACTGCTCAATAATTCCTATGGCTTCCAGTTGGTGACCCATCAGCCTTTCCAAAACGCTCAAAAAGTCGTTGAATCGCCGTTTGCTCAAACCTCCCTGAAAAAGGTAATTGAAAATGTAGAGGAACGAACCCTCATCAAATCTACTACCATCGGTCAGAGCTTGTTAGCTCAACAACAGGAACTCTTTGGCTTATTACATGAGTTTTATGACCGGTGAAGTTTAGCCCTAAGTTTTAGCAGAATTTAGGGCTTTTTCTTTCTTGTTCCAGTTTCTCTTTCGTGTTACAATAGGAGTATTGAAATTTTGAGGAAAGAACATGATTTATTTAGATAATTCAGCGACAACCAAGCCTTATCCCGAGGCTTTGGCCGCTTACACGGAAGTTGCTTCTAAAATCTGGGGAAATCCATCCAGTCTGCACAGTTTAGGCAATCAGGCAACCCGTCTCTTAGAAGCTTCACGCCGGCAAATAGCAGAGCTTTTAGGCAAGTCTTCGTCGGAGATTTTTTTTACGTCAGGAGGGACAGAAGGGGACAACTGGGTGGTTAAAGGAGTTGCTTTTGAAAAAGTTCCCTTTGGCAAACACATCATCGTATCCAACATTGAGCATCCCGCGGTTAAAGAATCAGCCCTCTGGTTGCAGAGTCAAGGTTTTGAAATAGATTTTGCCCCAGTTGATAAGGCAGGTTTTGTTGATGTAGACAAGCTAGCGGAGCTGATTCGACCAGACACCACTCTGATCTCCATCATGGCTGTCAATAATGAAATCGGCAGTATTCAGCTCATTCAGAAAATATCCGAACTGCTAGCAGATAAGCCGACCATTTCCTTTCATGTGGATGCTGTACAGGCTATTACGAAGATTCCGACGGCTGCTTATCTGACGGATCGTGTGGATTTTGCGACATTTTCCAGTCATAAATTTCACGGTCTTCGGGGGGTAGGCTTTGTCTATATCAAGTCTGGCAAGAAAATCAGTCCCCTCTTGACTGGTGGCGGCCAGGAGTCGGATAAGCGCTCTACAACAGAAAATTTAGCTGGTATTGCAGCGACAGCCAAGGCTCTGCGTTTGTCCATGGAAAAGCAAGAAGCATTTGCCCAGCGGACGGCTCAGATGAAGAAGATTCTCCTTGAAGAGCTGCAGAAGTATCCAGATGTGGTGATTTTCTCAGGCATGGAAAATTTTGCGCCTCATATACTAACCTTTGGTATCAAGGGAGTGCGGGGTGAAGTCGTCGTTCATGCATTTGAAGACTACGAGATCTATATCTCGACTACTAGTGCTTGCTCTTCTAAGGCCGGTAAGCCAGCAGGAACCCTAATCGCTATGGGCGTTGAGAAATCTCTCGCTCAGACTGCTGTTCGTATCAGTTTGGATCTTGACAGTGATATGAGCCAGATGGAGCAGTTTTTGACAACCTTTAAAATCATTTACGAAAAAACCAGAAAAGTAAGGTAAACAATGCAATATTCAGAAATTATGGTGCGCTACGGTGAGCTGTCTACTAAGGGCAAGAACCGCATGCGCTTTATCAACAAACTCAAACGCAATATCCAGGCTGTTTTGTCAGTCTATCCCAAAGTCCATGTCAAGGCTGACCGTGACCGAACTCATGTCTATCTGCACGGAACAGACTATCAGCCGGTCGCTGAGTCGCTCAAGCAGATTTTTGGAATTCAGAATTTTTCACCGTCTTATAAAATTGAAAAATCTGTTCCAGCCCTAATCGAAGCTGTCCAATCCATCATGAAAGAAGTCTATCAAGAGGGTATGACCTTTAAGATTACCAGCAAGCGCAGTGACCACAGCTTTGAATTGGATAGCCGCGAGCTTAACCAGACGCTTGGTGATGCTGTTTTTGAAGCCATTCCAAATGTTCAGGTCAAGATGAAAGCGCCGGATATTGAGCTACGTGTCGAGATCCGTGAAGAAGCGGCCTATATCTCTTACGAGACAATTCGTGGTGCTGGAGGTCTGCCAGTCGGGACTTCAGGCAAGGGCATGCTCATGCTGTCTGGTGGGATCGACTCACCGGTGGCTGGTTATCTAGCTCTCAAGCGCGGTGTAGATATCGAGGCGGTTCACTTTGCCAGTTCGCCTTATACCAGTCCAGGTTCGTTGAAAAAGGCTCAAGATTTGACTCGCAAACTGACCAAGTTTGGTGGCAATATTCAGTTTATCGAAGTCCCTTTTACAGAGATTCAGGAGGAAATCAAGGCTAAAGCTCCAGAAGCCTACCTGATGACACTGACTCGTCGCTTTATGATGCGCATTACAGACCGGATTCGGGAGGAGCGGGGCGCTCAAGTCATTATCAATGGAGAAAGTCTTGGTCAGGTGGCAAGTCAAACCATCGAAAGTATGCAGGCTATCAACGCAGTGACCAATACACCGGTTATCCGTCCTGTCGTGACGATGGACAAGCTGGAAATCATTGAGATTGCAGAGAAAATTGATACTTTCCAAATCTCTATCCAGCCATTTGAAGACTGCTGTACTATTTTTGCTCCAGACCGTCCTAAGACCAATCCGAAAATCAAGAATGCTGAGAAGTACGAAACTTACCTAGATGTTGAAGGCTTGGTTGAGCGCGCTGTTGCAGGCATCATGATTACAGAAATCACACCACAAGCAGTGGCTGATGAAGTTGACGAGCTGATTGAGGGGCTGTTGTAAAAGCGAGAATGAAGTTGTCTTTGTGCATCAGCGGATAAAATCTAAAGATAATCCTTGAAAATCCGTTTTCATAAGATGAAAAAGCTTGCTAAAGAACTGTAGAAGTGCTATACTTATAGAGTTGACTATGCACATTCCTGTGCAACCGCACGAACATCGTTGCTCGTCGTATAACAAATTTAAACTTCATCATTGTCGCCTTGCCTAACACAAGTTATGCCTTCGGCTCAATTCCTAGTTTATTCTTTGTTATACTTAGAGCTCTTCTCTTAAGTGGTTCGTCCCACGATGCTAGGCGAGTCTTCACAAAATCCGGGGAAACCCTAAAAATCATAGGAGGTGCATAATGAGCACATACGCAATCATTAAAACTGGCGGAAAACAAGTTAAAGTTGAAGTTGGTCAAGCAATCTACGTTGAAAAGTTGAACGCTGAAGCTGGTCAAGACGTTACTTTTGACGAAGTTGTTCTTGTTGGTGGTGAAAACACTGTTGTCGGAACTCCGCTTGTTGCTGGAGCTTCTGTTGTCGGAACTGTTGAAAAACAAGGCAAGCAAAAGAAGGTTGTTACTTACAAGTACAAACCTAAAAAAGGCAGCCATCGTAAACAAGGTCACCGTCAACCATATACAAAAGTTGTCATCAACGCTATCAACGCTTAATTTTAAGGAGATTAAATGATACAAGCAGTCTTTGAAAGAGCCGAAGATGGCGAACTGAGGCGTGCAGAAATCACAGGTCACGCCGCGAGTGGTGAATACGGCTTTGATGTCGTGTGTGCGTCCGTTTCGACGCTCGCCATTAATTTTGTCAATTCAGTTGAGAAATTCGCAGGCTACGAACCAAACTTAGAATTAAACGAAATAGAAGGCGGTTATCTGAAGGTTGAAATTCCTCAGGATATACCGTCGCACCAAAGAGAAATGACTCAGCTTTTCTTTGAATCATTTTTCTTAGGAATGGCAAACTTATCGGAGGACTCATCTGAGTTCGTCCAAACCAGAGTTATCACAGAAAACTAACACGGAGGAAAAACATTATGTTAAAAATGAATCTTGCTAACTTGCAATTATTCGCCCACAAAAAAGGTGGAGGTTCCACATCTAACGGACGTGATTCACAAGCGAAACGTCTGGGAGCTAAAGCAGCTGACGGTCAAACCGTAACAGGCGGCTCTATCCTTTACCGTCAACGCGGCACTCATATCCATGCAGGTGTCAATGTTGGACGCGGCGGAGATGATACTTTGTTCGCAAAGGTTGAAGGCGTAGTACGCTTTGAACGCAAAGGACGCGATAAGAAACAAGTTTCTGTTTACCCAATCGCTAAATAATTAATAAGAAATCCCCATGCTCGGATAATTGAGCATGGGGATTTCTTATTAGAGACGGCACGATAAAGCATTTGTTTAATGATTCATGATGATGCTCATCAATTTTAGCATAGAAACTCTGATAATATTCTAAAATTTTAATTTTTAGAATAATAAATATCTGAAATCGCTTGCAATTCCTATTTTTTATGTTATTCTATATAAAATAAATGCAATCATGTTTCTAAATCTAAAAAGATAAGGAGAAATTATGGAAAAAGAATCATTTAAACTTCCAGGCTTTTCATTGTACAAATTGAAAGTTGGATTAGCATCAGCAACTCTTCTATTTGCCTTTTCACAAGCTTCGCATGTTTTTGCAGACCAGGTTGGCACACCAGTTTCAAGTGGTATTGCAAAAACTGAAGCAGTAAGCTCTCCGATTGAAGCTGCTGGTACTGAAATTGCTGCTGATACGACGAAACCTGTTGTTGAAGAATCTACAGCGAAACCAGGAGATTTGATCGATGTCTCAAAAAATGTTTCACCTGTTGATGTCAAAGAAAGTCAAGAAGGCAATCAAACAGTCCGTGTAGAAACGTCGACTGTTGATGTTACAAAGACAGAAGTGGCTCCGGCAAAGGTTGATAAGGCGCCAGAGCCAATAACTAGACGTACTGAAAATACTTTATCTGGCACAGATGAAAATGGAAATCCCTATACGCAGTATGAGCGAGTAGATAAGACTACAACTATTACCTACACCTCAACGCCACCAACTGTGACAAAAGCTGGTTCAGCTGATATTGTATTTGTTGTTGACCGTTCAGGATCCATGGGCAGCACAATTGATATTGTTCGTACAAATATTAATGAATTTGTGCGAAATATTACTAAAGAGGGGATTACAGCCCGTTTTGGCTTGGCAACATTTAGTGATGAAGTCTACGGCCGTAATTCTGGCAGCAAAGATGAAGATACGGTTCTAACACGGTTTGGTTCATCTTATTTTACAACTGATCCGGCTGAGCTCGAAAAGGCATTGGCTGCGATTCGTATAGCGAGTGGAGGAGATACTCCAGAAACACCAACTCCTGCCCTGAACCAGATTATTTCGACCTATGATTGGTCTAAGTCATCTAAAAATAAGAAATTCGTCGTTTTATTGACAGATGCTGAAATGAAAGAAGATCCTTCAATTCCAACGGTTGCTGATACACTTGCTGCTCTAAAAGCTGCTGGTATAGAAAGAACCGTAGCGACGGTAAAAGCGATTGAGGGAATTTACAAAAATTTTGCAACAGAAGGCAGAGTGCTTGATATCGAAAATAACTTGGCTGATGCTCTGATAAAGGGAACCACTTCATGGATTGTTGAAAGTGTCAATGAAGCTCGTTACTATAAAATCATAAAAGATAGTTATCAATTCTATCTTGAGCGTCGTACTACAATGCCTACATCTACCGTCTACCATGTTCAGGCACCAACACTTTTGGCTAAATCAGAACAGTCTCTTCCTAAAACAGGAAGTAGCGAAAAGGCAGTCTATAGTGTTGAGGGGCTTGGTTTGCTTCTGGCTGGATTGGGACTAGGTATTAGTGTAAGAAAATCAAAAGAACAATAACCATCTGCTTATAAAAAATGAATTTTCTATTTGAGTGATTTTGAATAAAATAAATACCAGAAACGAAGACATACGTCCTCATTTCTGGTATTTTTCGTTATGGTGTAACTTCTTCATCTTTTATATTAACAACGCCATACCAATTTGCATAATAGGTCTTTCCATTGTAGTTGACAATAGTTTCCCTATAAAGTTCACCGTACTCACCAAAGTAATAATAGTACTTGCCAATCTTATAAAGTCCGTTTTTATAAGGTGTTCCATCTTCTCCAAAGTAATAAGTGTATTCAGAGTAACTAATAAATTTGTTTTTAGCCATTTCTCCGTAAGAATCAAAGAAGTATTGTTTGCCATCAACACTGTAAAGATTGATGACCCTTCGTCCTTTTTCGTCAAAATAATAGACCTTACCTGTTGGGCTGGTATAGAAGGAGTTTTTTAGATTTGTCGGAATTTGTTCTGCTGGGTCATCTTGAATTTTGTATGTATCTCCATATTGGTTTGCGAGATAGTATTTACCCTCGTGAAGTACGATTCTATTTTTAATTATTTCCCCAGACTCATCATAAAAAGCAGCAGGGAACTCACGCTTAGGAGCCTCCGGAACCTTGATAGGTCCTGGATCATCAAAGATAGTAGGGTCGTCCTCAATATCTGGTACACTAGGATCGTAAATACCAACTTCACGTCTAGAAGCCCAGTCAGGGATTGACTTGTTCTCCGCTCGAACTGTTCCGGTGGAAATCAAAGCAGAGGCCAAAGTCGCAGCAGAAGCGAGAGAGAGGCCCAGCCAATAGCGGCGGTTGAACATTGCTTTGGTGTTCTTTTCTTGTCTCATAGCAAATCCTTTCTATGCAACTGTTACTATAAGATTAAAGAATCTCATTTTTAACAGTTAGGTTATGTTATTTCTATAAAATTATACCTCTGTAACATTTCTATAATATTGTAATACTATTTCATTTTTATAGAGATTATATTACTAATTGGTGATAAAAACAAACAACAATTAGATAATATGTAAACGTTTACAAACATCGTTTTTTGTGCTATTATAGGGATGAAAGGAGAATGCCTATGATGAAAAGGTATAAATTGCTATTGGCACTTGCCTTATCATTGCTGGTTTTTTGGCCATTGGGAGCTATAAAGGCAGATACGGTTAATCAGCCACCGGAATCTGCTAACCAGTCTGAACAAGCAAGTGCTGCAGTTGTAACGGACTCTTCTGATAGTGGTGCAGGGGCTAGGGGCACACCAAGTCAGGATAGTCAGATTGCCGAAAAAGCCTTGCCAGTCTCTGATGCTCCGTCAGTTGCAGCTAATGAAACTGCTGCTTCAACCAAAGAAGGCAATACTGGTAATTTAGTAGAAGATTCTGCCAAACCAGCGACTGCTCAGGCTGCGGAAGTTTCCTCGAAAGCTAATCAAGATCAAGGTCAGGCTGAGACTGATGCACCGTCTGCTTCTAAGAGAGTGCGGGAGCTTGTGGCGGATATGACGCTTCGTCAGAAGATTACCCAGATGCTGATGCCAGACTTCAGAAAATGGCAGCAAGAGGGTCAAGCCGCCCAGTCCGATATGACGGAGCTTAATAAAGAAGTGGCAGAAGCGGTTGATAAATACGACTTTGGCGGAGTTATTCTTTTTGCTGAGAATGTGAAAGGAACTGCTCAAACCTTAGCCTTGACGCAGGCCCTGCAGCAAGCAGCTATCGGTAACCAAGCTAATAATGGTAAGTTGCCGCTCTTGCTCGCTATTGACCAAGAAGGTGGTATTGTCTATCGTTTGGGCAGCGGGACAGCTCTTCCCGGCAACATGGCAGTTGGCGCGACGCGTGATCCGGAATTGGCTAATCAAGCAGGTCAAATCATCGGACGGGAGCTATCGGCTCTAGGTTTGAATGTCAACTTTGCACCAGTTTTTGACACAAATAACAATCCGCAGAATCCCGTTATTGGTTTGCGTTCCTTCTCTTCAGATCCTAAGGTGGTTGCCCGTTTGGGAACGGCTATGATGGAGGGGATTCAGAAATACAATGTCGCAGTAGCGGCTAAGCATTTCCCTGGGCATGGCGATACGGCAGTAGATTCTCACACTGGTCTGCCTCTGGTAGATAAGTCCTATGCGGAGTTGGAAGCGCTGGAGTTGCTGCCCTTCAAGGCTGCCATTGACAAAAACGCTGACATGCTGATGACTGCCCATATTCAGTATCCTCAGATTGAAAAAGACTCGATTATATCTAAACAAACTGGGGAAACCATCTATATCCCTGCCACCTTGTCTGATGACATTATTACCGGCATTGTTCGCAAGAAATTTGGCTACAAGGGTGTGGTAGTGTCTGATGCTATGGGGATGGATGCGATTGCCAAAAACTTTGGAGAATCCGAAGCGGCTATCATGGCAATCAAATCAGGTGTAGATGTGGTGCTGATGCCAACTGTCTTACGAAGCAAGAGTGATTTGGCCAAGATTGATAAGATTATCAACGATATTGAACAGGCGGTTCAGAGAGGTGATATTCCAGTCAGCAGATTGGATGAGTCAGTGACTCGCATCTTGAATCTAAAAGAAAAACGAGGTATTTTAGACTTTGACCCATCTGAACGTACCCAAGCTAAGGCTGAAGCAACTGTTGGCTCAGAGTTAAACAGAGATACTGAACGAAAAATCGCTGCTAGTGCAGTGACCGTAGTTAAAAACGATGATACTGTTCTGCCCTTTAAGGTCAAATCTGGCGACAGAATTTTGATGCTAGCGGCTTATGACGATGAAGTACCTGGACTAGAGCTGGGTGTCAAGCGTCTGATAGCGGACGGAGTGATTCCAGCAGGTGTCACATATGAAGCGCTAAACTACAGCAAAACAACCAAGTTAGAAGATTTGAAAGGGAAGATTGACCAAGCAACTCACCTAGTCTTGATTTCTGAAATTGGTCGACAATCTCAACTAGCCAGCGATTTCTGGCTGACAAGAGTTCCGACAGAAGTTGTGGGCTATGCAAATGAAACTGGAAAACAAGCAGCTATCATGAGCATTTCTAAACCTTATGATGTAGCGAATTATCCTAATGCCAAGGCTATTGTAGCAGTTTATGGAAACAAGGGAATGGATCCAACCGAGTCTCTGAAGCCTGACAATGCCTTCGGACCTAATATCCCAGCTGGTGTGGAAGTCATTTTCAATGGTCAAAATCATGTTGGGAAGTTACCGGTAAATGTGCCGCGCATCAAGGATGGTATCATATCAGAGACAGAGGTGGCCTATCCTATCGGGCATGGTCTCTTTTACACCGATCCAGTTAAGGATATCAAAGTCAATGTCACTGCATCTGCTCAGCTAGATCAGCCTTTTACAGCTACCGTTACCCTGAGTGGACTAAACGGTCTAGAAAAAGAGGACTACCGTCTTGCTCTTAAGATGGATACTCAGCACTTCAGCATTCTCCCTAGTCCAGATTATACCATCTCTGGTGATACTGTTCTGATTTCTAAAAAAACCAATGATACCAATCCAGTTGAGATAGGCTTGAAAGGCTTAGTAGAAGGTCAGTTCAGTCCAGTACTTTCCCTAACCTTGATTGACAGTCAAGACAGAGCATTCAGCATGGGAGAAGGTTATTACAAGGAGCTTGTTCAGATTACTGCAGCTAGGCAGAGCATGGTTCCAGGTCAACAAAATCCTCCGCAGCTGAGTTTGCGTTCTGTTGAACCTGTAAGTTCTCGTCAGCAACTAAGTCAGCAGGCTACACAGGCTAGCCAGCTTCCTAAAACAGGAGATAGCAGCAGTTTGTTCTTAGTCTTGTTGGGTGCCTTGTTCTTGTTTGGGGCTGTCTATCTGTATGACTTGTCCTCTCGCAGACTATAAGCAATAAAAGAACGAGCGAGCAGTGTTGAAGAGCTCACAGTTTTACTTATTCTTGATAAAATAACAAAAAGGAAGAATCCAAAGTAACTTTGCAGTAAAAGCGGATTCTTCCTTTTTTATTTGGAGATTTGTAGGAATGCTGCAGCAGAGAGCTTTGCGAGTTTTCTAAAAATACGTAGGCTTGAATATTTTACTCGTCTGTCATCAGTTTACTATTTACTTTTTATACGCTTTTTGGTATAATAGTTCATGTTATAAAATGTAACATCAAAGGAGGTTCTATCCATGAAAGCATCTAAATGGCTGATTGCGACTGGAGTTGCACTGAGTGCCGGGCTATTGCTTACGGCTTGTAGCCAGTCTTCATCTAGCACAAATAATTATACTTACGTTTATAGTTCAGACCCTGACAGCTTGAACTATCTTGCTACAAACCGTGCAACGACAAATGATGTCATTTCCAACCTGGTCGATGGACTTTTTGAAAATGACGAGTACGGAAATCTGGTTCCCTCTATCGCGAAGTCATGGACAGTTTCTAAGGACGGTCTGACCTATACTTATAAGCTGCGTGATGATGCTAAATGGTACACATCCGATGGTGAAGAATATGCAGAAGTAAAAGCTCAGGACTTTGTGACTGGCTTGAAGTATGCAGCGGATGAAAATTCTGAAGCTATTTATCTCGTTCAGGACTCTGTGAAGGGCTTGGATGCTTATATCAAGGGTGAAGATAAGAATTTTGACAATGTTGGTGTCAAGGCTATTGACGACCATACTCTGCAATACACTCTGGCTCGCCCTGAGCCATATTGGAACTCTAAAACGACCAGCACGATTCTTTTTCCAGTCAATGAAGAGTTTCTGAAAGCAGAAGGAAGCAATTTTGGCTCAGTCAAGCCATCTAGCATCCTCTACAATGGTCCTTACTTGCTTAAGTCTCTGACTTCCAAGTCTGTGATGGAATTTGTCAAGAACCAAAACTACTATGACAAAGACAATGTTACTCTGGATAGTATCAAACTGACCTACTATGATGGAAATGATCAGGAAGCGCTGATTCGCAACTTCAGCGATGGCGTTTACAGCACGGCTCGTCTCTATCCGAATAGCTCTGGCTTTGCTTCAGTCAAGAAGAAATATGCGGACAATATCGTATACAGCCCGCAGGATTCTACTTCTTATTACTATAATTTCAACTACAACCGTCAGTCTTACAATCATACTTCTAAAACAACAGACGCTCAAAAATCTGCTACTAACGAAGCAATCATGAACAAGGACTTCCGTCAGGCTATTAACTTTGCCTTTGACCGTACATCTTATGGTGCGCAAGGAAATGGTGAAGACGGAGCGACTAAGGTCTTGAGAAACACCTTAGTGCCGCCTACTTTTGTTCAAATTGGCGACAAGGACTTTGGAACCGTTGTTGGGGAAAAATTAGTCAACTATGGTAGCCAATGGCAAGGAATTGATCTTTCTGACGCTCAAGATCCTTACTACAATCCTGAAAAAGCTAAGGCGAAATTTGCAGAAGCTAAGCAAGCCTTGCAGGCTAAAGGAGTTGAATTCCCAATTCACTTAGATATGCCTGTGGATCAGTCTAGCACGATTGGCGTTCAATGGGCTAGCTCAACTAAGCAGTCTATCGAATCGGCTCTTGGAGCAGAAAATGTCGTGATTGACCTGCAAAAGATGAGCACAGACGATCTTAATAATATCACCTATTTTGCTAATTCTGCTGCTCAGAAAGACTATGATATGTCTACTGGTGGCTGGACTGGTGACTACCAAGACCCATCTACCTACCTTGACACTCTTAATATCAAGAACGGTGGAAGCTTGCAAAACTTTGGTTTTGAACCTGGTCAAGACAATGATAAGATTAAAGAGCTAGGCTTGGATACATATACTAAGATGCTGGAAGAAGCCAATGCTGAAACCAACGATGTGCAGCTGCGTTACGAAAAGTATGCAGAAGCGGAAGCTTGGTTGCTAGATAGTGGCTTAATTATCCCGACTGTTTCACAAGGGGCAACGCCGTCGGTTACTAAATCAGTGCCATTTACAAAGGCCTACTCACCAGTTGGTGTCAAAGGTTCAGCTTACAACTTCAAGCTGACTCAGCTTCAGAAGGATGTTGTAACGACCAAAGAATATGAAGCTGCTAAGAAAAAATGGAAAGAAGAAGCTACTGCGGCAAATAAAAAAGCCCAGGAAGAACTTGCTGACCACGTTGAAAAATAAAAAACGATTCACTTAGCGACATTGGGGCTGGATTTTTCCAGCCCCTTTTTGAATGGCTTGACCGAGGTTTTTGTAGTAAAATAGAAAGAAATACTGGAAGGAAGTGAGACGGATGCAAATAGGAATTTATAGTGCATTGCCTGAGAAAGAAAAGCAAGTATTGTTTGAATTAGTTCAAGAGTGTAATAAGGTGGACGGAGGATATAGACTGCCCTACCTGGATAATAATTATAATGCAGATCCTGAAATGCCAGCCTTCTTCTTGGCTGAGATGGATGGCCAGACCATCGGCTTTTTATCAGTCTACGCGGATGAACCTGGCCAAGCTGAGGTTTCTCTCTATGTTCTGCCGATGTATCGCCGTCAGGGTGTGGCTAATCTGCTTCTGGCTGCTTTTGCAAAAGTAGCTGATCAGTATGATTTGACCGAGATTGAGTATGTAGCGGAGCTGGTCTTTTTGAATGGTCATCCCGATTTTGCTAGGAGATTTGATTACCAAACAGATGAAGCGGAAATTTGGCTGGCACAGCCTGCTCAAGCTTTTCCTCTGGAAGAAAGAGAAGGGATTGAGGTTTTGCAGGGGAGTTTGGACTTGGCTGAAGAGATTGCAGCCTTTCAGTCCCAAGTCTTTGAGACACCGCTAGATGTTGCCTTGAAATACGCCAGAGAAGCCGTTAGCAGTGGTTCCAGTCTGCTTTACATCTTGAAGAAAGATGGTAGAGTTGTAGCTTCTGTGTCGGTTGATACGGATTTTGGCACTAATTATTTCTTTGGCTTGGCGGTTAATCAAGATTTTCAAGGGCAGGGGTTAGGAAGTTATCTCTTGCTTGCAAGTATGCAGGATT
Source organism: Streptococcus sp. DTU_2020_1000888_1_SI_GRL_NUU_041A (assembly GCF_032387735.1). Lineage (NCBI taxonomy): Bacteria > Bacillati > Bacillota > Bacilli > Lactobacillales > Streptococcaceae > Streptococcus > Streptococcus sp. DTU_2020_1000888_1_SI_GRL_NUU_041A. The sequence goes on from NZ_CP135591.1 coordinate 1,139,064, forward strand.
TGAATAAACTCAATGGACAGGAGTTTCAGATTGTCGTAGAAAAGCAGAATACCCGAGCTTTGAAACTTTATAAAAAGCTAGGCTTCAAAGAGATGACAGAGGTTGTCTATCTAAAAGAAAAATAGCAAATTTGTCTCAGATTACTCATTAACTTAAAAGGAGAAACTGGCTTCTTACAGTTGGTTTCTTTTGTTCTGCCTTGGTTTATGGTATAATGAGACGATATGTAAAGAAGGAAAATATTATGAATATTCAACAATTGCGTTATGTGGTCGCCATTGCTAACAGTGGGACTTTTCGAGAAGCTGCGGAAAAAATGTATGTCAGTCAGCCTAGTCTGTCTATCTCTGTCCGTGATCTGGAAAAAGAGCTGGGTTTCAAGATTTTTCGTCGGACCAGCAGCGGGACTTTTCTGACACGCCGAGGAATGGAGTTTTATGAAAAGGCTCAAGACTTGGTCAAGGGTTTTGATGTTTTTCAAAATCAATATGCTAATCCTGAAGAGGAGCGGGATGAGTTTTCTATTGCCAGCCAGCACTATGATTTTCTGCCACCTTTGATTACACAATTTTCTCAGACCTATCCAGAGTATAAGAATTTCCGAATTTTTGAGTCAACAACCGTGCAGATTTTGGACGAAGTAGCGCAGGGCCATAGTGAAATTGGCATTATCTACCTCAATAATCAAAATACCAAGGGGATTATGCAGCGGGTGGAAAAGCTAGGCTTGGAAGTAATTGAGTTGATTCCTTTTCAGACCCACATTTACCTGCGGGAAGATCATCCTCTGACTCAGAAGAATGAGCTGGTCATGGAAGATTTAGCTGCCTTGCCAACTGTTCGTTTCACTCAGGAAAAGGACGAGTATCTCTATTATTCAGAGAATTTTGTCGATACCAGTGCCAGCTCACAGATGTTTAATGTGACGGACCGAGCGACTTTGAATGGGATTTTGGAGCGTACCGATGCTTATGCGACGGGGTCTGGCTTTTTGGACAGCAATAGTGTAAATGGTATTACTGTCATCAAGCTTCGTGACAACTTGGACAACCATATGGTCTATGTCAAGCGTGAAGATGTGGAGCTGACTCAGGTCGGGGAAGACTTTGTATCGGTTATGAAAGAGTATTTTGCACAGAAAAAATAAAGTATGAAAAGAAAAATTATTATTCCTTTTGCAGTCTTGGTTCTTATTGCTGTGGACCAGCTGGTTAAGTTGTATATCGTCAGCGATTTTAAGCTAGGGCAGGTCAAGAGTTTCATTCCTCGTCTGGTGAGCCTAACCCATCTCCAGAATACTGGTGCAGCCTTCTCCATGCTAGAAAATCAACAATGGCTCTTTACATTGGTGACATTTCTGGTTATCGGCGGAGCTGTTTACTACCTCATCAAGCACCTCCATGCCTCAAAGTGGATGCTGGCTGGGCTGACCTTGGTGATTGCTGGCGGTTTGGGGAACTTTATCGACCGGATACGTCAAGGTTTTGTTGTGGATATGTTTCAGTTAGATTTTATCAATTTTGCTATTTTCAATGTGGCGGATATGTATCTAACCTTTGGTGTAGCTATTTTACTGTTGATGATTTTGAAGGAAGAAAAAGATGGAAGTAAGAATTGAGGCTTCGGTAGCTGGTCAGCGATTGGACAAGGCGGTTGCCGAGCTGACAGACTTATCGCGGAGTTTGGCTAATGAGCAGATCAAGGACGGCCGGATTTTGGTCAATGGACAAGCCAAAAAAGCCAAATACGCTGTCAAAGAAGGCGATGTCATCTCCTATGAGCTGCCTGAGCCGGAAGTGGTTGAGTATGTGGCAGAGGATATTCCGCTAGAAATCGTCTATCAAGATGAGGACGTGGCAGTCGTCAATAAACCTCAAGGAATGGTGGTCCATCCTTCTGCGGGTCATACCAGCGGTACGCTAGTCAACGCGCTCATGTATCACATCAAAGACCTGTCTGGCATCAATGGAGTCCTAAGACCAGGGATTGTCCATCGGATTGACAAGGACACTTCTGGGCTTCTCATGATTGCTAAGAATGACCAAGCCCATGTGGCTCTGGCTGATGAGCTCAAGGATAAGAAATCCCTACGCAAGTATTGGGCTATTGTTCATGGAAATCTGTCTAATGACCGTGGAGTGATTGAAGCACCGATTGGGCGCAGTGAAAAAGACCGCAAGAAACAGGCCGTGACAGCCAAAGGCAAGCCTGCTCTGACGCGTTTCCAAGTCTTGGAACGTTTTGGTGACTATAGCTTGGTTGAGCTTCAGCTGGAAACAGGCCGAACCCATCAGATTCGCGTCCATATGGCCTACATCGAACACCCTGTGGCTGGAGATGAGGTTTATGGACCGCGCAAGACCCTAAAAGGACACGGCCAGTTTCTTCACGCACGAACGCTGGGCTTCACCCATCCTCGAACTGGTGAAGTTCTGGAATTTACAGCTGAAGTACCAGATATTTTCCAAGAAACCTTGGAAAAGCTGCGACAAAGATAGCAAGTTCATTTATTATTAAAATACAAATTTTCCTTTGACCGCTTCAATCGCGGTCGTTTTTATTTTCTGTAAATCGTGGTATAATAAGACAATCTAGCAGTGAAGGAAAAGGAAATGAAAGCAAAGCGAATCGTATTTAAGGTGGGGACTTCGTCATTGACCAACGCAGATGGCAGTCTGTCACGCGCCAAGGTAAAGGAAATTACTCGGCAGTTGGCACTCCTCCATGAGGCGGGGCATGAGTTAATCTTGGTCTCATCAGGAGCTATTGCGGCAGGTTTTTCTTCTCTGGGCTTTAAAAAGCGACCGACCAAGGTGGCGGATAAACAGGCTTCAGCTGCGGTTGGACAAGGCTTGCTCCTCGAGGAATATACAACTAATCTTCTTTTGAAGCAAATCATTTCTGCTCAGATTCTTTTGACCCAGGATGATTTTGCAGATAAGCGGCGTTACAAGAATGCCCATCAAGCCTTATCTGTCTTACTGAATCGCGGCGCTATTCCTATCATCAATGAAAATGACTCGGTGGCCATCGAGGAGCTCAAGGTCGGAGATAATGATACACTGAGTGCGCAAGTAGCAGCCATGGTTCAGGCGGACCTCTTGGTGCTTTTGACTGATGTAGATGGACTCTACACAGCCAATCCCTCTAACAATCCAGATGCCCGCCGGCTTGAAAAGATTGAGAAGATCAGCTCTGAGCTGATTGATATGGCTGGCGGTGCAGGAACGAGCAACGGAACTGGTGGCATGCTGACAAAGATTAAGGCAGCAACGTTGGCAACCATGTCTGGTGTTCCGGTCTATATCTGCTCCTCGCTCAAGACCGATGCTCTGCAGGAAGCTGCGGAGGAAACCAAGGATGGCAGTCTCTTTTTAGCCCAGGAAAAGGGTCTAAAAACGCAGAAGCAATGGCTTGCTTTCTATGCTAAAAGTCAAGGGGAAATCTATGTAGACCAAGGAGCAGCTGATGCTCTCAGAAATAAGGGAAAAAGTTTGTTGGTGTCTGGTCTTGTATCTGTATCGGGTAGCTTTGCCTATCAAGATACGGTGACGGTTTATGAAGAAGGCAGTGGAGCTATTCTTGGTAAAGGGCGCGTGCGTTTTGGCAAGTCTGCTCTTAAAGATATGCTCAAGTCCAATAAGCCTAAGGGTGTTGTCATTCATCGGGATGACTGGATCTCTTTGACGCCGGAGTTGAATGATTTATTTGCAGAATTTTAGAAGACGAGGAAAGGAGAAGCGATGACCTCAACACAAGCGATTTTTGAAAAGGTTCAGAAGGTCAAGAAGACAATTAATACGGCCACAACAGCTGAGAAAAACCATGCTCTAGAAGAAATGGCAAAGCAGCTCTGGCTTTCTCGTGCGGATATTTTAGCAGCCAATGAATTGGATATGGAAGCGGCTAAAGGTAAGATTTCAGATGTGATGCTGGATCGCCTCTATCTGGACGAGGATCGCATTGCTGCCATGGCAGAGGGTATTCGTCAGCTGATTAACTTAGAGGATCCCGTAGGGCAAGTCTTGGAAAGAACCGAGCTTGATAACGGCCTTGTCATCAGTAAGAAGCGGGTGGCCATGGGCGTGATTGGGATTATCTACGAAAGTCGGCCTAATGTCACCTCTGACGCTGCGGCTCTGGCTCTAAAGAGTGGTAGTGCAGTCGTCCTCAGAAGCGGCAAGGATGCCTATCAGACAGCGCTAGCTATTGTCACAGCCTTGAAAGAAGGCTTGGTTCAGACGGAGATTTCGCCGGATTGTATCCAGTTGGTTTCTGATACCAGTCGGGCTTCTGCTCAGGCTATGATGAAGGCCAAGGGCTATCTTGATTTACTCATTCCTCGCGGAGGTGCTGGACTGATTCAGGCGGTCGTGGAAAATGCGACAGTGCCAGTTATTGAGACAGGTACTGGAATTGTCCATGTCTATGTAGATAAGGATGCTGATCAAGACAAGGCTTTGGCGATTATTGAGAATGCCAAGACCAGTCGCCCTTCTGTCTGCAATGCCATGGAGGTACTGCTGGTTCATGAAGAGATTGCAGCAGCATTTTTGCCACGTTTGCAGAAGACTTTGGTGACAGATTGTGATGTTGCGCAAGAAAAAGTTGTTGAATTACGTTTGGATGAGAAAGCAGCTCAGTATATCTCGGGCTCGCAAGCTAGACCAGAAGATTTTAATACCGAATTCTTAGACTATATCTTGGCGGTCAAGCTGGTTTCTTCGCTGGAAGAAGCGGTGGAGCATATTGAGGCTCACAGCACCCATCACTCGGATGCCATTGTGACGGAGAACGATTCAGCGGCAGCTTATTTCACAGAGCAGGTCGATAGTGCGGCCGTTTATGTCAATGCTTCAACCCGTTTTACAGATGGCGGTCAATTTGGACTCGGCTGCGAAATGGGGATTTCTACTCAGAAACTGCATGCCAGAGGTCCTATGGGACTGAAAGAGTTGACCAGCTATAAGTATGTCATTCAAGGGGATGGTCAAGTGAGGAAATAAAGATGAAAATTGGATTTATCGGTCTGGGAAATATGGGTGGCAGTCTCGCCCGCCTAGTTGCCCAAGAGGAAAGATTTAGAAGTGAATTATTATTAGCCAACCGAAGTAGAAACAAGGCTGAAAAGATTGCTGCGGAAGTTGGTGAACAACCGGTTAGTAATGCAGAAGTTTTTGCTCAGGCAGAAATTATTTTTCTGGGAATCAAACCAGCTCAATTTGCTGACTTGCTGGCTGATTATCAGGAAATTCTAGAAAAACGCGAGTCTCTTCTGCTGGTTTCGATGGCTGCTGGTCTGAGCTTAGAGCTATTAGAAAAATTGACATCTAGCCAGCATCGTTGGATTCGAATCATGCCTAATACACCAGTAGCTGTTGCCGAGGGTGTTATTACCTATGCTTTATCCCCAGAAGCGAATCAAGCGGACGAAGATTTGTTGCATGAGCTTCTGTCTTCGGCTGGACTTTTGATCAAACTAGAGGAAAAACAGTTGGATGCAGCGACTGCTCTTGCTGGCTGTGGACCAGCCTTCGTCTATCTCTTTATAGAGGCTTTAGCGGATGCTGGTGTGCGAGCAGGACTTAGTCGTGATATATCGCTTGAACTGGCCAATCAAACTCTCTTAGGCGCTGCCAAACTTAGCCAAGTGAGTGGGCAACATCCTGCCCAGCTCAAAGACCAAGTCTGCAGTCCGGCCGGTTCGACCATCGCCGGGGTAGCTAGTCTGGAAGAAAATGCCTTTCGAGGAACGGTCATGGATGCCGTTCAAGCTGCCTACAAGAGGACGCAGGAGTTGGGGAATAATTGATTTAGATCTTCAATTTTTTTAGATTATAGAAAGGGTGTGACATGCGAGGACAATTTTTGTCTTTACAGGATCACTCTTTTTTTCTTTGTTTGATAATCAAATAAGTCCTCTCTTTAAAACTGTGGTATAATAAGTACTATGCAAACCAAACCGACTTCTGCTTATGTGCACATTCCTTTTTGTACTCAGATTTGTTATTACTGCGATTTTTCCAAGGTTTTTATCAAAAATCAGCCGGTAGATAGTTATCTGGAGCATTTGATTGAGGAGTATAATTCTTACGACATCAAAAAGCTCCGTACCCTCTATATCGGTGGTGGGACTCCGACCGCTCTATCGGCGTGTCAGTTGGCTTTTTTGCTGGAAAAGCTGACAGACAAGCTGGACTTGTCTTATCTAGAAGAGCTGACTATTGAAGCCAATCCTGGGGATTTGGACCAGGGGAAGATTGCTGTACTCAAAGACTCACCTGTCAATCGGGTTTCGCTGGGCGTACAGACTTTCAATGACCGCATGCTCAAGCAGATTGGTCGCAGTCACTTGGAAAAGGACATCTATGAGAATATTGCCAATCTCAAAAAAGCGGGTTTTGACAATATTTCGATTGATCTGATTTATGCCCTGCCCAAGCAGACAATGGAAGATGTGAAAATCAACGTAGCCAAGGCTATTGCCCTAGACATTCCTCACATGAGTTTGTATAGCTTGATTTTGGAAAATCATACGGTCTTCATGAATCGAATGCGACGAGGGAAGCTGCCTCTGCCTAAAGAAGATTTGGAAGCGGAGATGTTTGACTACATTATAGCTGAGCTGGAAAAGGCCGGCTTCGAGCATTATGAGATTTCAAACTTTTCCAAGCCAGGCTTTGAGAGCCGCCACAACCTCATGTATTGGAACAATGCGGAGTATTATGGTATCGGAGCGGGAGCGTCTGGCTATGTCAATGGTGTCCGCTATAAAAACCACGGGCCAATTCGCCATTATCTGCAGGCGGTGGAAGCGGGCAATGCCCGTGTGCAGGAAGAAGTGCTGACGCTGAAAGAACAGATGGAAGAAGAGATGTTTCTGGGCTTGCGTAAGAAGTCAGGTGTTTCAAAAAAACGCTTCGAGGAAAAATTTGGTATATCCTTTGAAGAACAGTATGGAGCTATTGTGGCTGAACTGACTGAGCAGGGTTTGCTAGTGCCTGACAGAAACATTGTGCGTATGACCAAACAAGGTCTCTTTTTGGGCGATACGGTTGCTGAGAAATTTATATTGGAGTAAATCATGGGCTTAACTTATCAAATGAAAATGAAAATTCCTTTTGATATGGCAGATATGAATGGCCATATCAAGCTGCCGGATGTCATCTTGCTGTCCTTGCAGGTATCGGGGATGCAGTCAATCGAGCTTGGCGTCAGTGACAAGGATATGCTGGAGCGGTATAACCTAGTCTGGATTATCACGGACTATGATATTGATGTGACACGTCTGCCACGATTTGCAGAGGAGATTACTATCGAAACAGAAGCCTTAACTTATAATCGGCTCTTTTGCTACCGTCGCTTTACGATTTTTGATGAAGCGGGTGAAGCCATTATACAGATGAAGGCAACCTTTGTTCTTATGGATCGAGATAGCCGCAAGGTTCGTGCCGTTGATCCGGAGATTGTAGCGCCATATCAATCAGAGTTTTCCAAGAAATTACTGCGCGGTCCCAAATATCCAGACTTGAAAAATCCTGTCAGCAAGGACTACCATGTGCGCTTTTACGACTTGGATATGAACGGACATGTCAATAATAGCAAGTATCTGGACTGGATCTTTGAGGTCATGGGTGCAGATTTCCTCACCCAGCACCTTCCCAAGAAAGTCCACCTTAAGTATGTCAAGGAAGTCCGACCAGGCGGCATGATTGCTTCTAGCTATGACCTAGAAGGTCTGCAGAGCAATCACCAGATTTCCAGTGATGGCGAAGTCAATGCCCAGGCTTTGGTTACCTGGCAAGAGTTTAAACATGAGAATGAGGAAGAGCAGAAATGACTTATAAAGGATATTTGATTGATTTAGACGGGACGATTTATAAGGGCAAGAGTCGGATTCCGGCTGGTGAAGCTTTTGTGCATGAGTTGCAGAAGCGCAAGATTCCTTATCTTTTCGTGACCAATAATACTACTCGCACGCCAGAAGCAGTGCAGACCATGCTGACTGAAAATTTCAATATTGAGACGCCACTAGAGACTATTTACACAGCTACTTTAGCTACCATTGACTATATGGAGGAGAAAAATCTGGGCAAGAAAGTCTACGTTATCGGTGATGTCGGGCTTAAACATGCCATTGAAGAAGCTGGATATATAGAGGATACAGAAAATCCTGACTATGTAGTAGTGGGTCTGGACTGGGAAGTGGACTATGAGAAGCTGACAATAGCGACTCTGGTCATTCAAAAAGGTGCTCACTTTATCGGGACCAATCCAGATCTTAATATTCCGACTGAGCGAGGTCTGCAGCCAGGAGCGGGTGCTATCAATGCCCTCTTGGAAGCAGCCACTCGGGTTGAACCGACCTTTATCGGCAAGCCCAATGCCATCATCATGGAAAAAGCCATAGAGCATCTAGGGTTGGCGCGTGAAGAAGTGGTCATGGTGGGTGATAACTATCTGACAGATATTCGAGCGGGAATCGACAATGGGATTCCGACCCTTCTGGTTACGACAGGTTTTACCCTACCAGAAGAAGTGCCAAATCTGCCGATCCAACCGACGCATGTCTTGTCCAGTCTAGCGGAGTGGGACTTCGATGCGTGATAAGTTGAGATTTTTAGCCAGCGTCTTGTGCTTGCTGGCAGCAGCGATATTACTAACCATTTATCTGGCTTGGCTCTTATATCCGATGGAGATTTCTTATTTCAACTTGCCAGATAAGGTGTATTTGAAAGCAGAGACCATTCAGTATAATTTTAATATTTTGATGAATTACCTGACCAATCCTTTTAGTCAAAAGCTGGCGATGCCAGATTTTCGTTCGTCAGCAGCAGGGTTGCATCATTTTCAGGCGGTCAAGTATCTTTTTCACTTGGCGCAAGCTATTTTTCTAATAACTTTGCCGGCTTTGATCTTCTTTATCAAAAAAGTGGTCAAAAAGGGATTTTTAGGTCTCTACAGACGGGCTTTTCTAGTGATTAGTCTTTTGCCGCTTGCCTTAGGTGTACTGGCTTTTCTGATTGGCTTTAACAGTTTTTTTACACTCTTTCATCAAGTTCTCTTTGTAGGAGATAATACCTGGATGTTTGATCCAGCCAAGGATCCAGTCATTTGGATTCTGCCAGAAGAATTTTTCATGCACGCCTTTATTCTTTTTGCTTTGCTTTATGAGGGAATCTTTTTGACCTTGTATTTCCTGAGCAGAAAGAGTAAAGAGCAAACTTAATATAGGAGATTTTATGTATTATATACCAGAACCTTTAAATCCTAAAAAAGATCTAGGACGATTTTCAGCGACTTGCTTTACTTATTTATGGGTCATGATTGCTGCTGTCTTCATTTACGTATTTGTTGCCTTTTTTGTCATCATGCCAGGACAAGGTATGGACATTCAAAAGACGCAAGACATTGTTACCAAATTCATGGAAAAGGACGGAGGAGCCTATATTCTAGCTTCCTGTCTCGGTGTTCTTACTTTTACGGTGTCTCGGGGCAAGCAGCTCTTTAAATACGACCTTCGTCGCAAGGGGCGGAAGATGACTCCTAAAGTTTTCTTTTATATGATTTGCTTCCTTTTATTTGCCCAAATGTTTACAGCTGTTGTCAATCAGATGATGCAGGCAATCATGCAACTCTTCAATCTAGATCTTTCTAGTATGGAATCAGGAGGCGGCGGTTCTGAAACACTGACCATGCTGATTTATTCATCCTTGATGGCTCCAGTTACGGAGGAAATTATTTTTAGAGGTGCTGGATTGCGAGCGTTAGAGAAGCATGGAAAGATTTTTGCCATTCTTCTGACTGCGATTTTGTTTGGTCTCTTTCACGAAAATCTTTATCAGTTTTATTTTGCTAGTTTGATTGGTTTGGGCTTTGGTTATATCGCTTTTGAGTATTCGATTATCTGGTCTATCATTTTTCATGCTCTCAATAACTTTGTCATAGCAGAAGGTATAGCTTTTCTTTCAAAAAAAGCTCCAGAGCCTATTGTTAACATCGTTTTTTACGGCCTATTAATCGCTGGCAGCACAGTATTTCTTTTGCTTTTAATTTTGAAATGGCCAAAATTTAAGGAATACATTGACGCCAATCGTTCGCTCCCAGGGACCTACCGACAGGCTTTTAAGTCAGTCTGGTTCTGGGTTCTGGTTGTGTTTACTTTTCTTGGAACTTTTCTGCCTGTCATGGCAGCCTATCTTGTATCATTGATTAATAATAGCTAATTGCCTTTTATTTGGCAGTTATGCAACGATATGTAAGGAGTTGGATATAGTCCAGCTCTTTTTTTGTTCGGTAAAAAGATAGAAATTGAAAGTTTTTGATAGAAAATGCTTGACATTGAAAATTAAAGAGGTATAATAATAATCGTAAACGATTTCAAAGGAGGTGCTTTATGCTGAAGTCGGAAAGAAAGCAGGTTATTCTAGAGACAGTCATAAGAGAAAAATTTGTTTCCTTAGACTATCTAGTACATGCTTTAAACACTTCAGAATCAACTATTAGAAGAGATTTGGATGAGTTGGAGAGCGAGCATAAACTGCGACGAGTTCATGGTGGAGCCGAGAGCCTTCATTTTCTACAAGAAGAGGAGAGTAATCAGGAAAAATCTATCAAAAGCATTCAAGAAAAGACAGCTATTGCCAAGATGGCAGCAAGTTTGATTCAAGAATATGATGTGATTTTTATTGATGCTGGGACAACCAATGAGCTCTTAGTCAATGAGCTGCATGACCCTAGAGTGACTGTTGTCACCAACTCCATTCACCATGCGACCAAGTTGGTGGAGCGCAATATCCCGACAGTCATTATCGGCGGAAAGGTCAAGCGCTCAACAGATGCCAGCATTGGCGGTGTTGCCCTAAATCAAATCGGTCAGTTGAATTTCGATAAAGCCTTTATTGGAATGAATGGCATTGACGATGGCTTCTTTACCACTCCAGATATGGAAGAAGGAGCTGTCAAAAGAGCGATTTTAGAGAACGCTAAGAAGACTTATGTCTTGGCTGATCTTTCTAAACTAGGACAGACGTCCTTTGTCAAGGTTGCTCCTCTTGCCAAAGCAAGCATTATTACTAATCAAAATGAATCAGAAGTGATTCAAGCGCTCAAAGAAAAAACGGAGGTGATTGAAGTATGATTTATACTGTCACACTAAACCCTTCCATCGACTATATTGTCCGTCTGGACAAGGTCCTTATAGGAAGCGTCAATCGGATGGACAGTGACGACAAATTCGCTGGCGGAAAGGGTATCAATGTTAGCCGAGTTCTCAAACGTCTAGGTATTGAGAATACAGCGACTGGATTTATCGGTGGTTTTACTGGCAAGTTCATCACAGATACTCTGAAAGAGGAAGGAATCTCCAGCCATTTTGTAGAAGTTGAGCAGGATACTCGTATCAATGTCAAGATTAAAGCAGATGCTGAGACAGAAATTAACGGACCTGGTCCAGAAATTTCCAGTCAGAAACTAGAAGAACTGGAGAAATTCCTTTCTTCTCTGACCTCGGAAGATACGGTAGTCTTCGCAGGTAGCAGTCCTAAAAATTTAGGTAATATTGTCTACAAGGAGCTGATTGGCTTAACCAGAAAGACGGGAGCACAAGTTGTATGTGACTTTGAAGGTCAGACGCTACTGGATTCTTTAGAGTTTGAGCCGCTTTTGGTCAAACCTAATAATCACGAACTAGGTGATATTTTCGGAGTCAGGCTCGAAAGCTTGGATCAGATTGAGAGTTATGCTCGTCAAATTTTAGCCAAGGGTGCCCAGCATGTCATCATTTCCATGGCTGGCGACGGTGCCTTGCTTGTAACTCAGGAGGGTACTTACTTCGCTAAACCTATCAAGGGCAATGTGAAAAATTCTGTTGGTGCTGGCGACTCTATGGTGGCTGGATTTACTGGAGAGTTTGTCCGCTCTGGCGATGTTATTCAAGCCTTCAAATGGGGAGTGGCCTGCGGAACAGCAACCACCTTCTCAGATGATTTGGCGACAGCTGATTATATAAAAGAAATCTATGAAAAAGTAGAGGTAGAAAAAATATGAAAATTCAAGACTTACTAAGAAAAGATGTGATGTTGCTAGACTTGCAGGCAACAGAGAAAAAAGCTGTTATCGAAGAAATGATTCAGAGCCTAGTGGATCATGGTTATGTGACAGACTTCGAGACTTTCAAAGAAGGGATTTTGGCTCGTGAAGCCTTGACTTCTACAGGCCTGGGTGATGGAATCGCTATGCCTCACAGCAAAAATACTGCAGTGAAAGAAGCGACTGTCCTTTTTGCCAAGTCAAATAAAGGCGTCGATTATGAAAGTTTGGATGGCCAGCCAACTGACCTTTTCTTCATGATTGCAGCTCCAGAAGGTGCTAACGACACTCACTTGGCGGCCTTGGCTGAATTGTCTCAATACTTGATGAAGGATGGTTTTGCGGATAAATTGCGTCAAGTGACTTCGCCTGATCAGGTGATTGAGCTCTTTGACCAAGCTTCGGAAAAAGCGGAAGAACCTGCTGTTGTCGAACCTGCCAATGAGGGGGGAGACTTCCTTGTAGCTGTAACAGCTTGTACGACAGGGATTGCACACACCTACATGGCTCAAGAGGCTTTACAGAAGGTTGCAGCTGAAATGGGTGTCGGCATCAAGGTTGAAACCAACGGTGCTAGTGGTGTTGGGAATAAGCTGACAGCAGAAGATATCAAAAATGCCAAAGCTGTTATCATTGCTGCTGATAAAGCGGTAGAAATGAATCGCTTTGACGGCAAGCCGTTGATCAATCGTCCGGTTGCTGATGGTATTCGTAAGACAGAAGAACTCATCAAACTAGCCCTTTCTGGAAATGCAGAGGTTTACAAGGCGGCTAACGGTGGTGGTGCTGCGGAATCAAGCAATGAAAAGCTTAGCCTGGGTGGTGCTTTCTACAAGCACTTGATGAGCGGTGTTTCCCAAATGTTGCCATTCGTTATTGGTGGCGGTATTATGATTGCCATTGCATTCTTGCTGGATCAGATTTTGGGTGTGCCAAAAGATCAGCTTTCTAATCTAGGAAGTTATCATGAGATTGCAGCGCAGTTTAAAGCAATTGGTGGAGCAGCATTTGGTTTCATGTTGCCGGTATTAGCTGGTTATATCGCTTATTCAATCGCTGAAAAGCCAGGTCTGGTTTTCTGGTTTCGTAGCTGGTGCAATTGCGAGCAGCGGTGCATCATTTGGTGCTGTTGCCTATGCTGAAGGCGGTCAGAAAACTCTTGATTTAGTTGGTGTATCATCTGGTTTCCTTGGAGCTTTGGTAGGAGGATTCTTAGCCGGTGGTATTATCCTGCTTCTTCGCAAGCTTCTTGCAGGCCTGCCTCGTTCACTTGAAGGTATCCGTTCAATCTTGCTCTTGCCTCTTCTGGGTGTTCTTGTGACTGGATTTGTGATGTTGGCGGTCAATATTCCAATGTCAGCAATCAATACGGCCTTGAACGATTTCTTGGCAAGTCTGAGCGGAAGCTCTGCGGTTCTTCTTGGTCTCTTAGTCGGTGGTATGATGGCTGTCGATATGGGTGGACCGGTTAATAAGGCTGCTTACGTATTTGGTACTAGTACACTTGCAAGCACTGTTTCAACTGGTGGTTCTCCTGTTATGGCAGCGGTTATGGCAGCTGGTATGGTTCCGCCTTTGGCAGTATTTATTGCAACTCTTTTGTTCAAACATAAATTCACTGAAGAAGAACGTGATTCAGGTTTGACAAACATCGTCATGGGACTATCTTTCATCACAGAAGGAGCGATTCCTTTTGGAGCTGCTGACCCAGCTCGTGCTATTCCAAGCTTTATCGTAGGCTCAGCTCTTACAGGTGCTCTTGTAGGCTTGTCTGGTATCAAGCTCATGGCTCCTCATGGAGGAATCTTCGTTATCGGATTGACAAACAATCCAATCCTTTACTTGGTATATGTATTGATTGGTGCAGTAGTCAGCGGTATTATCTTTGGTTACCTGCGCAAACCACTTAAAAAATAATATTTAAAGAATCTCGCTTGTCAGTGAGATTCTTTTTTGTGTTTTCTGGCCTGCAAATTTTAGCATGGAAACTTCACTCGATATATGGTATAATGAGCCTATCGCATATTTTTAGGAGAATAAAAATGAATATACAGCGCGAAAAAGAATTTGTTAGTCAGTACCATTTTGACGCCCGAAATTTTGAGTGGGAAAAAGAAAATGGAACACCTGAAACCAAGGTTGATGTGAATTTCCAATTGGTCAAAAGAGATGTCGAAGCCCACACAACTTCGTTGATTGTGATTTTGACCTTTATGATTGTTTTTGAAAATTTTGTTATCAGCGGAACTATTTCGCAAGCCAACCACATTCACGGTCGTCTTATTGAGGAACCGAGCGAATTTGACCACGATGAAGTAGAAGAGCTGGCTCGGCCTTGCTTAACCATGCTCAATCGCTTGACTTATGAAGTGACAGAAATTGCTCTAGATTTGCCGGGCATTAATTTGGAGTTTTAATCATGAAGTTAGCGGTTATCACAGATTCATCGGCCTATCTGCCGGATTCCCTGCTAGAGAACGAAAATCTTTTTATTTTGGACATCCCGGTCGTGATTGACGGTGAGTCTTATGTCGAAGGCAGAAACTTAACAGCTAGTGAATTTTATGAAAAGATGGCTCGGTCAGATGAACTGCCCAAGACCAGTCAGCCTAGCATTGCTGAGTTAGAAGAGATTCTCACCATTCTAGATGGCAAAGATTATACCCATGTTCTGGGGCTCTTTCTATCTAGCGGAATTTCTGGTTTCTATCAAAATATTCAGTATCTGAAAGATGAATTTCACGGTTTGAAAATCGCCTTTCCGGATTCTAAGATTACCAGCGCTCCGCTCGGTATCATGGCCCAATCAGCTCTAGAATGGGCAGAAGAAGGCCTAGATTTTGAAACAATTTTAGCTAATGTCCAGAAGCAGATTGATGGCACCGGCGCCTTTATCATGGTGGACGACTTGGACCACTTGGTCAAAGGAGGACGCCTGTCTAACGGCGCAGCTATTCTGGGAAATCTGCTCAGCATCAAGCCTATTCTGTATTTTAACGATCATGGTGTGATAGAGGTTTTTGAAAAGATTCGGACGGAGAAGAAGGCAACCAAGCGTATGCTGGAACTTGTCCAAGAAAGAACAGCAGGCAGTGCTTATCAGATTATGGTTATCCATGGCAATGCGCCAGAAAAAGCAGCTGAGCTTCAGCAGAATCTGCTAGACAGTGGTATTACTGGTGAAGTTCCTATCGCAACCTTTGGTAGCGTCATCGGGACACACTTGGGTGAGGGCAGCGTTGCACTTGCTTATATTCCTGTGATTTGATTGTCTGAATATCTGAGCCTGTCTCTGTAAGGAGGAGAAACATGAGTATCAAAGTTATTATTGCTGGTTTTAAAGGGAAAATGGGCCAAGCAGCCTATACAATGGTAACAGAAGATCCAGAACTAGAATTAGTTGGACTTCTGGATCTTTTTACGGATGAAAAAGAAGTAGCAGGTATTCCTGTCTTCAATGCCAAGGAAGAATTGGCTGAAATGGAAGCCCATGTCTGGGTTGATTTTACAACCCCTAAAGTAGCTTATGACAATACTCACTTCGCTCTGGAACAGGGATTTTGCCCAGTGGTTGGAACGACAGGTTTTACTCCTGAGCAGTTGGAAGAGTTAATCACATTGTCTAGGGAAAAGGAGCTGGGCGGATTGATTGCACCAAACTTTGCCTTGGGAGCCGTTCTGCTGATGCAGTTTGCGGCTCAGGCAGCCAAGTATTTCCCTAATGTAGAAATTATCGAACTGCATCATGACCAGAAAAAGGATGCACCGAGTGGGACAGCTATCAAGACAGCCGAGCTCATCAGCCAAGTCAGACCAAGCAAGCAGCAGGGAGCTGCTGATGAGGAAGAGTCTATAGCTGGCGCTCGCGGAGCTGATTTCGATGGCATGCGTATCCATTCAGTTCGCTTGCCTGGTCTGGTTGCCCACCAAGAAGTAATCTTCGGCAGCCAAGGAGAGGGATTGACACTGCGGCATGATTCCTATGACCGCGCTTCTTTTATGACAGGAGTTAATCTCGCTATTAAAGAAGTTGTCAAACGCTCAGAATTAGTCTATGGATTGGAACATTTACTATGAGATTAGAAACTCTGCCTTCTGAATTTCAGGAGGCTTTGCCAGTATTAGAGAAGATAAAAGCGGCTGGCTTTGAAGCTTATTTCGTTGGGGGTTCTGTTCGAGATGCCCTTTTGCAGCGACCTATTCACGATGTGGATATCGCTAGCTCCAGCTATCCTGAGGAAACCAAGCGTATCTTTGAACGGACAGTTGATGTGGGGATTGAGCATGGAACTGTCTTAGTTCTGGAAAATAACCGTGAATACGAAGTGACTACTTTCCGGACCGAGGATGTCTATGTGGATTACCGCAGGCCCAGCAAGGTTTCTTTTGTGCGCTCATTGGAAGAAGATCTTAAGCGGCGCGATTTCACCATCAATGCTCTAGCTTTGGATGAAAACGGCCAGGTCATCGATCTTTTTCAAGGCTTGGATGACTTGGAAAATCGGATTTTGCGGGCTGTTGGGACGGCTGCTGAGCGTTTTAATGAAGATGCTCTCCGCATCATGCGGGGCTTTCGTTTTCAAGCTGCCTTGGATTTTGACCTGGAGCAAGATACTTTTGCGGCTATGAAGGATTGTGCTCCCTTGCTTGAAAAGATTTCGGTTGAACGAATTTTTATCGAGTTTGACAAGCTCTTGTTGGCTCCGTTTTGGCGCAAAGGCTTAGAGGCACTCTTGACAAGCGGTGCCATAGAATTTTTGCCAGATTTGAAGGAAAGCAGAGCTAAGTTAGAAAGGCTCTTTGACTTGGCTTCAGATTTTCGCTTTTCAGCATCTGAGCAGGCTTGGGCAGCTCTTTTACTGGCCTTGGATGTGCAAAATGTCAAAGGCTTTCTAAAAAAATGGAAGACCTCTCGTGAATTTGCCAAGAAAGTAGAAGATTTGGTTGAGATTGCGGCCATCCGCTCAGAACGAGACTTGACCAAGCGCGACTGCTATGACTATGATATTGACTTATTGCTACAAGCAGAAGAGCTTCGGCAGGCGCAAGGTTTGGCAGTTGATTTCTCTGCGATTCAGAATCTTGATGCCAGTATGACTATTCACAGCAAGCAGGAAATGGTGGTCAATGGCGGCATGCTGATGCGGGAGTTCGGCTTTGAGCCAGGACCAAAACTGGGTCAAATTCTGAAAGAGTTGGAATATGCTATTGTAGATGGCCATTTACCTAATGACTTAGAGGCCATTTATGCTTATATCGAGGAGAAGAAATGAGCGATTTTATCGTTGATAAGCTAACTAAATCAGTAGGAGATAAGACTGTTTTTCGGGATATTTCCTTTATCATTCATGATCTAGACCGGATTGGTCTGATTGGTGTCAATGGAACAGGAAAGACAACGCTGCTGGATGTCTTGTCGGGCAAGTCAGGCTTTGACGGAGATGTCAGCCCTTTTTCTGCTAAGACAGGCTATAAAATTGCTTATCTGACTCAGGAGCCTGATTTTGATGAAGAGCAGTCAGTGCTTGACACTGTTCTATCAAGTGATTTACGGGAAATGCAGTTGATTCGAGAGTACGAGCTACTCCTGACGGCTTATGATGAAAGTCAGCAGTCTAGGCTAGAAGCGGTTATGGCCGAGATGGACTCGCTGCATGCTTGGGAAATCGAAAGCCAGGTCAAGACGGTTCTGTTCAAGCTTGGTCTGACAAATCTGTCACTTAAGGTTGGTCAGCTATCAGGAGGCCTTCGTCGCCGAGTTCAGCTGGCTCAGGTTCTCTTAGGTGATGCAGATTTGCTCTTACTGGACGAGCCGACCAACCACCTAGATATTGATACCATTGAATGGCTGACGCATTTCTTGAAAAATTCAAAGAAGACCGTGCTTTTCATCACCCACGACCGCTATTTCTTGGATAATATTTCGACACGGATTTTTGAGCTGGATGGCGGTCGCTTGATTGAATACCAGGGAAATTATCAAGACTATGTCCGTCTTAAAGCAGAGCAGGATGAGCGGGATGCGGCCTTGCTTCATAAGAAGCAGCAGTTATACAAGCAGGAGCTTTCTTGGATGCGACGGCAGCCTCAGGCTCGGGCAACCAAGCAACAGGCTCGTATCAATCGTTTCCATGACCTCAAGAAAGATTTGGCAGGCCAGACGACTGAGAGCAATCTGGAAATGAACTTTGAAACCAGCCGTATCGGTAAGAAGGTCATCGAGTTTCAAAATGTAGACTTTGCTTATGATCAGAAGCCTATTCTCTATCAGTTCAGTCTTTTGATCCAGAACAAGGACCGCATTGGGATTGTCGGAGATAACGGTGTCGGCAAGTCAACCTTGCTCAATCTGATTGCCGGTAAACTCCAGCCTCAGGTTGGCCAGCTCATTATCGGAGAGACAGTCCGAGTGGCCTATTTCTCTCAGCAGATTGAGGGCTTGGATGAGTCTAAGCGGGTCATTAATTATCTGCAAGAAGTGGCTGAGGAAGTCAAGATAGGCAGTGGAACGACTTCCATTGCAGAACTCTTGGAGCAATTTCTCTTTCCTCGTTCTACTCATGGGACTTTAATCGAAAAGCTTTCTGGTGGAGAGAAAAAGCGACTTTATCTGCTCAAGCTTCTCTTGGAAAAGCCGAATGTCTTGCTTCTTGATGAGCCGACCAATGATTTGGATATTGCGACTCTGACGGTCTTGGAGAATTTTCTGCAAGGCTTTGCCGGGCCAGTCATTACAGTCAGCCACGACCGCTATTTCCTAGACAAGGTAGCCAGCAAGATTTTGGCTTTTGAAGATGGAAGTATCAGAGAGTTTTTCGGAAATTACACAGATTACTTAGATGAAAAAGCTTTTCTTGCAGAAAGCTCTGCTATTTCTCAAAAGTCGGAAAAGGAAAAATCGGCCAAAGTGCGCGAGGAGAAAAAGCGTATGAGCTACTTTGAAAAGCAGGAGTGGGAGTCCATTGAGGCCGATATCGAGGCGCTGGAGGAGCGGATTTCTGAGAATGAAACGGCCATGCAGGAGAATGGCTCTGACTTTGCTCGCCTGTCTCAACTCCAGCAAGAACTGGATGAGCAGAACGAGAAACTGCTGGAAAAATACGAGCGCTATGAATACCTAAGTGGGTTAGACGGATGAAAGAAGTAGTGTTTAGGCAGAGCTGGTTGAAGATAATCATCTTAGCTATATCGGCGAGCGCTCTTGCTGTCTTTATGACTACAGTTCTTGTATTACCATCTAAAAATGGATACCTATTATTCGACTCCAATATTTCTGTGATTGAAAAAATGTTTTTAGTGATAGGTACAATTGTTTTTGATTTTCTTTCTATTTTGGTATGGATTTGTTTGTTTAGGGATAAACGTTTTCTTCGTCTAACGGAACAGGGTTTTTACTTTAAACCCCTTCTTTTTAGAGAAGTTTCGTTTTATAGTTGGGAAGAAATCCAGAGGATAGACTATAGAATTGAACGTATTCGACATTATGCAAAATATCAATTATTCAATAAGAGTCATATTTTGACGATTTGTTTTCATTCAGTGGATCCTGCGGTTTTGAAGAGAAGTAGGCTTGCTTCTAGAAAGAGCAAAAGATATAAGTTTGGTATTCCTGAACCGTTAGAAATTACTCTTATGTTATTGAAAAAAAGAGAAACCAAAATATATTTATGAAACGATGATGGATTACCATAATCAATGGCAAGCAAGTCAGAAGGATATTTAAGGTGAAGGTATAGTCCGAACAGTTTCATAAACTGTGAATCTAAAACCTTTAGAGATGGAACGGAGGCATCTATGAAACTAAGATTGGAAAATACCGACTCAAAGAAAACTCAAGAACTAGGAAATTTAATCAGATCCTACAATCAATCAAAGAGAGAGCCCTCCAAAAGTGAACCTCTTAACATCTATGTAGAAGACGAACAAGGAAATCTGCTGGCTGGTATGGCGGCCGAAACTTTTGGTAATTGGCTGGAGATTGAGTATTTGTATGTGAGCGAAGATTTACGAGGGCAAGGCATAGGCTCAAAAATACTGTGTAGGGCTGAACAGGAAGCCAGAGAAAGGAAATGCAAATATTCATTTGTAGACACATATCAGTTTCAAGCCCCAGATTTTTATAAAAAGCACGGCTATACAGAAGTGTTCGCGTTGAAAGAATATCCCTATACTGGTGAAAGATATTATTATACAAAAGACTTGTGAGTTTACTTTAGGAATAAAGAAGAATTCGATTTTCACTTTTCTTTATGCAAACCTTTTCCTTACTGAAAAAATCTGATATAATGATGATAAATAAAACACAGAGGAGAATATCATGTCGAAAAAAATAATCGGAATTGACCTTGGTGGAACATCTATTAAGTTTGCTATTTTGACTTCAGAGGGCGAAATTCAAGAAAAATGGTCCATTAAAACCAATATTTTGGACGAAGGAAGCCACATCGTAGAGGATATGATTGAGTCAATCCTGCATCGTTTGGACTTGCTTCAGCTTTCAGCAGAGGATTTTATCGGAATTGGTATGGGATCGCCAGGAGTTGTTGACCGAGAAAAGGGCACTGTTATTGGTGCTTACAACCTCAATTGGAAGACGCTGCAGCCAGTCAAGGATAAGATTGAAAAAGCGACTGGGATTCCTTTCTATATTGACAACGATGCTAACGTTGCTGCTTTGGGCGAACGCTGGATGGGCGCTGGAGAAAACCAGCCTGATGTAGTCTTCATGACACTAGGTACAGGTGTTGGCGGAGGAATTGTTGCCGAAGGTAAGCTCTTGCATGGACTTGCTGGAGCAGCAGGAGAGTTGGGCCACATCACTGTTGACTTTGATCAGCCAATTCTGTGTACCTGTGGCAAGAAAGGTTGCCTAGAGACAGTTGCATCCGCGACTGGTATTGTCAATCTGACTCGTCGCTATGCTGATGAGTATGCTGGTGATGCTGAGCTGAAAAAACTGATCGACAATGGTGAAGATGTCAATGCAAAGGTTGTCTTCGACTTGGCGAAAGAGGGCGATGAGCTGGCTCTGATTGTCTATCGCAATTTCGCGCGCTATCTGGGAATTGCCTGTGCTAATATCGGCTCTATTCTCAACCCATCTACAATTGTTATCGGAGGTGGCGTATCAGCTGCGGGTGATTTCTTACTTGATGGCGTGCGCAAGGTTTATGAAGAAAATAGCTTCCCGCAGGTTCGTACTTCAACCAAGTTGGCCTTGGCTACTCTTGGAAATGATGCCGGTGTTATCGGGGCAGCTTCATTGGTCTTACAATAATTCAACAAGTATGCTTCATTTGTTCTCCTGCAGAAAGGTCTGTAGGAGAATTTTTATGGAAAATTTGCTATACTAGAAAAAGCTCACTGAACGAAGGAGAAATCATGACGCTAGCAGATACGATTTTCAAAGAGAATATTAAAAAAATTATGGAGCAGGGTGTTTTTTCTGAAAATGCCCGTCCGCGCTACAAGAATGGAAATGTGGCCAATTCTAAATATATCACTGGTTCTTTTACGGAATATGATTTGAGCAAGGGAGAATTCCCAATCACGACTCTGCGCCCTATTGCCATCAAGTCTGCCATCAAGGAAGTCCTTTGGATCTATCAAGACCAGTCCAATAGCCTGGAATTGCTCAATGACAAGTATAATGTTCACTACTGGAATGATTGGGAAGTTGGCGATACGGGAACTATTGGCCAACGCTACGGAGCCGTTGTTAAGAAGCACGATATTATCAATAAAATCCTTCAACAGCTGGAGGCTAATCCTTGGAATCGCCGCAATATCATCTCTCTCTGGGATTATGAAGCTTTTGAAGAAACAGACGGCCTGCTTCCATGCGCTTTTCAAACCATGTTTGACGTTCGGCGTGTAGATGGAGACATTTATCTGGATGCAACTCTGACTCAGCGCTCAAATGATATGTTGGTTGCGCACCATATCAATGCTATGCAGTATGTGGCTTTGCAGATGATGATTGCCAAGCATTTTGGCTGGAAGGTCGGTAAGTTCTTTTACTTTATCAATAACTTGCACATCTATGACAATCAGTTCGAGCAGGCGGAGGAGCTATTGCGTCGGGAACCTAGCGACTGTCACCCTAGGCTCGTGTTAAATGTTCCGGATGGAACCAATTTCTTTGATATCAAAGCAGAAGATTTTGAGTTGCTGGACTATAATCCCGTTAAACCTCAGCTGAAGTTTGATTTGGCTATTTAACGATTTTGATAAGTGTATGCGAAAACGTCCAACCTCTGCAAAAGTTCTGCTTGAATCATACTTTAAACATGCCTTTTTACAGCAAATTTGATAGAATAGAGTTACTAATACAAAGGATAAAAGGATGACAAAGAAGATTATTGCCATTTGGGCTCAGGCAGAGGGTGGTCTGATTGGAAAAGACAAGGTCATGCCCTGGCATCTACCAGCAGAATTGCAGCATTTTAAGGCTACAACTACTGGACATGCTATTTTGATGGGCCGTGTGACCTTTGATGGTTTGCAGCGTCGGGTTTTGCCAAATCGGATTAGTCTGATTTTGAGCAGGGACAAGAACTATCAAGTTGACAATGAAAATGTCTTACTGTTCAGCAATGTGGAAGATGTCTTGGATTGGTACCACAAGCAAGATAGAAACTTGTATATTATCGGCGGTGCGCAGATTATCAAGGCTTTTGAACCGTATTTGGAAGAATTGATTCAGACTCAGATTGCTGCTAAGTTGGAAGGAGATACCTATTTTCCTGAGACATTTGACTGGGCTCCTTATCAGGAAGTTAGCAGTGAATTTCATGCCAAAGATGAAAAGAATCCTTATGATTTTACTATAAAAAGATACCAAAGGAAGGACTCGTAAGAATGGAACGTAGTATTTTTGGTTTTTTTACGGCCTTTTTATGTGTCATTTGTCTTATTTGTGCCGTTCAAACCTTTCGGAAAAAGCGGTTTGGACTGGCAGCTTTATTTTTGCTGAATGCTTTTACAAACTTGGTAAATTCCATTCATGCTTTTTATATGACACTTTTTTAACATGTACGAAAGAAAATAAATAGATTTAGAATTTTAGAATTGGAGTAAACAATGCCTACAAGTCGTAATGATGATATGATGGTTTTTTGTTCTTTCTGTGGGAAGAACCAAGATGAGGTTCAGAAGATTATTGCTGGAAATAATGCCTTCATCTGTAATGAATGTGTGGAACTGGCGCAGGAAATCATCCGTGAAGAGTTAGCCGAGGAAGTGCTGGCAGATCTGTCTGAGGTACCAAAACCTCAGGAGCTGCTGAACATCTTGAACCACTATGTTATCGGGCAAGACCGAGCAAAGCGTGCCTTAGCAGTAGCGGTCTATAATCACTACAAGCGTATTAACTACCACGACAGCCGTGAAGAAGAAGATGTGGAACTGCAAAAGTCAAATATTTTGATGATCGGCCCGACTGGGTCGGGTAAGACCTTTCTGGCGCAGACTCTGGCTCGCAGCCTCAATGTGCCTTTCGCCATTGCGGACGCAACTGCTCTGACTGAAGCTGGTTATGTCGGAGAAGATGTGGAAAATATCCTCCTCAAGCTTTTGCAGGCGGCTGACTTTAATATTGAGCGCGCAGAACGCGGCATTATCTATGTCGATGAGATTGACAAGATCGCTAAAAAAGGCGAAAACGTCTCGATCACCCGTGATGTTTCGGGTGAAGGAGTTCAGCAAGCTCTGCTGAAGATTATCGAAGGAACAGTAGCTAGTGTACCGCCGCAAGGTGGACGCAAGCATCCGCAGCAGGAAATGATTCAAGTTGATACTAAGAACATTCTCTTCATCGTTGGCGGTGCTTTTGACGGTATCGAAGAAATCGTAAAACAGCGTCTGGGTGAGAAAATCATTGGTTTCGGTCAGAACAACCGAGCAATCGACGAAGATAGTTCCTACATGCAGGAAATTATCTCAGAAGACGTTCAAAAGTTTGGGATTATTCCTGAGTTGATTGGCCGTTTGCCTGTTTTTGCTGCTCTGGAGCAGCTGACAGTTGATGATTTGGTCCGGATTCTGAAAGAGCCTAGAAATGCACTTATCAAGCAATATCAGGCACTTCTATCTTATGATGATGTTAAACTTGAATTTGACGAGGATGCTCTGCAGGAGATTGCCAATAAAGCGATTGAACGTAAAACAGGTGCTCGCGGTCTTCGCTCTATCATTGAAGAAACTATGATGGATGTCATGTTTGAAGTTCCGAGTCAGGAAAATGTCAAACTTGTCCGCATTACCAAAGAAGCAGTAGATGGAACAGATAAGCCTATTCTAGAAACTGCCTAACGAGGTGCTTATGGAAATCAATACCCACAACGCAGAGATTTTGCTGAGTGCAGCCAATAAATCGCATTACCCTCAAGATGATATTCCAGAAATTGCCTTGGCTGGCCGATCAAACGTCGGAAAGTCCAGCTTCATCAATACACTGCTTAATCGCAAGAATTTAGCGCGAACTTCTGGAAAACCTGGAAAAACTCAGCTGTTAAACTTTTTCAACATTGATGATAAGCTGCGTTTTGTCGATGTGCCAGGTTATGGCTATGCCCGTGTTTCTAAAAAAGAGCGTGAAAAATGGGGCCGGATGATTGAGGAATATCTGACCAGTCGTGAAAATCTCAGAGCGGTTGTCAGCCTTGTTGATCTTCGTCATGATCCGAGCGCAGATGATGTGCAAATGTATGAATTTCTGAAATATTATGACATTCCAGTTATTCTAGTAGCGACCAAAGCTGATAAAATCCCTCGCGGAAAATGGAATAAGCACGAGTCAGCTATTAAGAAAAAGCTTGACTTTGATAAAAATGATGATTTCATTCTTTTTTCCTCAGTCACCAAGGATGGCTTAGATGCTGCTTGGGATGCGATTTTGTCAAAAATTTAATGATACGAATTAAATCCAACTCGTTTTTGAGTTGGATTTTTTGAAATAAAACGAAAAATGTCATATACTTGTAAATTATCAATAGTGTTTTTTTAATCTTTAGTATGTTACAATGGTATCATTAACATCTTATTCAGGAGAAGTGCTGTGAAAAAGAGAATTTCAAAAAAAGGTAAGAGAATCCTTTCAGCTTTATTCATCATGACAACAACGATTGCTGTTGGTTTTGTCTTGGCAAAGCATATTAATCCTGCTAGTGCCAATAATAGCGACCAGCAGCCTATGAATCAAACAGACTATTTCATCTCACAAATCGGTGAGCCAGCGCGTCAGTTGGGACAGGACAATGATCTTTATGCCTCTGTTATGATTGCACAGGCTATTTTGGAAAGTGGTTCAGGACAGTCTGGTCTGTCTGGTGAGCCTCATTATAACCTTTTCGGTATCAAAGGTAACTATGATGGTCAGTCTGCTAATATGGAGACTTGGGAAGATGACGGAGAGGGAAATGCTTATACCATCAACGACAGTTTCCGTTCATATCCTAGCTATGTAGAGTCTCTGCAAGACTATGTTGCGGTTCTCAAGCAGGGGCATTTTGCAGGTGCATGGAAGAGTAATGCGCCAACCTATCAGGATGCAACAGCTGCCCTGACTGGTGTCTATGCGACAGATACTAGCTATAATGCTAAATTAAATTATATTATTGAAAAATATGATTTGACTCGCTTTGATTCACCACTCTATGAGTCTGGTGCTGGCTATATCGTTTACAATCCCTATCGTCAGCAATACACTACTCAAGATATCTTGGATGTCGATACTGCCTGGGCGAATAGATTTTAATTTAGAAAACAAAAAAGAGGGAGACCTCTTTTTATGTTTAATCGTAGATTTTTAGGAGTATTTTATGGGAAAATTTAAAGATTTACTTGACAAGCAAGAAATTATTATTTTAGATGGTGCCTTGGGTACAGAGTTGGAAAGCCTGGGTTATGATGTATCTGGTAAGCTTTGGTCCGCTCAATACCTATTAGACCAGCCTCAGATTATTCAAGATGTGCATGAAAGCTATGTGAGAGCTGGCAGTGATATCATCACTACGTCCAGTTATCAGGCCAGCATTCCAGCATTTATAGAGGCAGGACTAACTCCTGAAAAGGCTTATAATCTTTTAAAAGAGACAGTCTTCTTAGCACAAAAGGCAATCGAAAATGTCTGGACGGGATTATCTCCAGAAGAGCAGAAGCAGCGACCTTGTCCTCTGGTTGCAGGCTCAGTAGGGCCTTATGCTGCCTATTTAGCTGATGGTTCGGAGTATACGGGAAAATACCAGCTGAGTGAGGAAGAATATCGAGATTTTCACCGTCCACGTATCCAAGCTTTACTAGAAGCTGGGAGTGACTTGCTGGCTATTGAAACGATTCCAAATGGGGCAGAAGCGACAGCAATCCTCCGACTTTTAGCTGAGGAATTTCCGCAGGCTGAGGCTTATTTGTCCTTTGTCGCCCAGTCGGAGAATGCCATAT
Source organism: Streptococcus sp. DTU_2020_1000888_1_SI_GRL_NUU_041A (assembly GCF_032387735.1). Taxonomy (NCBI): domain Bacteria; kingdom Bacillati; phylum Bacillota; class Bacilli; order Lactobacillales; family Streptococcaceae; genus Streptococcus; species Streptococcus sp. DTU_2020_1000888_1_SI_GRL_NUU_041A. Next base: position 1,165,593 of record NZ_CP135591.1, read on the forward strand.
CAGATGGCACTAAGATTGAGGAATTAGGGAATTTGGCTCAAGAAAGCCCACAAGTCTTGGCAGTTGGTTTTAATTGTACAGCTCCACATTTAATTGCTCCTTTATTAGATGGGCTTGGACAAGTGTGCAACAAACCTTTTCTGACCTATCCAAACTCTGGCGAAACTTATAATGGCTTGACCAAGACTTGGCATGATGATCCAGAGCAGGAGCGGAGTTTGCTGGAAAATAGTAAACTTTGGAAAAATCAAGGAGTGCGGCTTTTTGGCGGTTGCTGTCGAACACGGCCAGAAGATATTGCTCAGTTAGCAAAAGGATTTAAGGTTTGAAAATAGATTTTCAAATCTTTTTTAGAAAATTTAAAAAGGTTCTCGAAAACGCTATCAAAAGCAAGAACTTTGTGATATACTATACATAGTTTACATTAATAGGAGAATTTTTTATGCCTGAATCGACATTTATCCCTAAAATTGAAGCAGCTTGCCGCAAAAAAGAAGCTTTGTTTGATACAAGCAAGGCCAAGTATGCCGTTCGTTCCATTTTTGCTGGAGCTTTCCTAACCTTTAGTACTGGGGCTGGAGCCATTGCGGCAGATTTGACGAATAAGATTGTTCCAGGAACTGGGCGCTTTCTCTTTCCTTTCATCTTTGCTTGGGGATTGGCTTACATTGTCTTTCTAAATGCAGAATTGGTGACTTCCAACATGATGTTTCTGACTGCTGGTACCTTTTTGAAGAAGATTGACTGGAAAAAAGCCTTGATGATTTTGCTTTATTGTACCTTTTTCAATCTGATTGGCGCTTTGATTGCCGGCTGGCTCTTTGCTAACTCGGCTGCTTATGCAGGGCTTAGCAAAGATAGTTTCATTTCTGGTGTTGTTCAGATGAAGCTTGCTCGATCTAATGAGTTGATTCTGCTCGAGGGAGTGTTAGCCAATATCTTTGTTAATATTGCTATTCTTTCCTTCGTCTTGGTCAAGGATAGTACAGCTAAGCTCTTCTTAGTTATATCAGCCATTTATATGTTTGTATTCCTGACTAACGAACACTTGGCAGCCAACTTTGCTTCCTTTGCTATCGTGAAATTCAGCTCAGCAGCAGCGGAAGTGCAAAATTTTAGTATTGGAAATATCCTTCGCCATTGGGGCGTAACCTTTATCGGCAACCTCATTGGTGGTGGCCTACTCATAGGTTTGCCATACGCTTGGTTTAATAAGGAAGAAAGTAATTATGTGGACTGACAAAAAAGGATTTTCGAATCCTTTTTTTGATGTCTCCTTAAATAAATAGAACCTTGTGGACAAATTTGATAACCCATTGTTATTTGTTTGTGATAAGCTACTTTACAATCATAAATCTCTTTACAGAGCAGTTTGTTGGAAGTTAATCAAATAGCTAGAGGAATGAGATGAAATTCCTCTAGTTTTTTATTTGACATTGGTAAAACTTTCTAAACACGAACTATAAAATTATAATATAATTAAAAGTTCGTATTTATCTTTAAAATTGATTTACAAAACAATCAAAGTAATCTATAATAGAGTGTAGGTTAATATGTTATAAAAGGATATTTATGTAAAGAGTATAAAGATTTGGGAGATAGATTTCATATCCGTTACTATATATAATTAAGTAGTTATTTTGTATCAGATAATGATGTTTATACTGATGATGTTAGCATGGTTGCACGGACACATTTTGTAGAATAGTAGCTAACCAAGGGAGATGTTTACATATCACAAAAGTACAGCCAAGAATTCAAGGAACCCTTTGTTCGTTTACATGATTCATGTAATCTAGTCTCAGAATTAGTCAAAGAGTATGGCATCGCTAATCAGGCGATTTATAAATGTATAAAACGTAGTAAAAGACCTGCTGGTCAGAATTCTAACAGTCTTTCCCTGCATCAAGTTCAAGAAATGCTTAAGGAAATGACCAAGATGAAGGAGGAGACAATAAAAGAAAATCACAAGGATAAACCATGGTTTTTCAAACAATAGGATGATGGGTAAGGAAAAGGAGAAGGTTATGAAGAAATTTTTAAAAATATTCATTATAATTTTAGGAGGTTTAGTAATTATGACAAATTTGTTCGGTTGTGATAAAAATAGCCGAGCTCATGTGGAAAGTCAGTTTGTGGATTTAGAAAAGATTTATTCTACTGCAAATGTTTCGGACTTGTTTAAATTTTATCCAAAAGGATTTGAAATTATTTATACAGTTTCAAATTTTGACGAGACTGGGAAAGATGTTCAATATTCTATAAATGTTTCAGGGAATCCTATTGATAAATCCATTAAAGGATTTATTGAAAAAAAGACTGGAAGGTTTTTTGAAGATGATACAACTAGTGAGATTGAGTACAAACACAATATTCAATATTCTGCTCAAGGGTGGGAGAGTTTAGATTCAGATTATGTTATGGAGGAAGAAGCGAAAAACATCACTTTTCTCTTTCAATCCAATGTTTTTTCTGAAAAAATATTGGCCGGCTATAAATTAATTAATAGTCGATATAACCCTGAAATTCCTGCTTATCATTTGGCATATTACTTGGATGAGGAATTAGCAAAAAAGAATCACTTGGATTCATCTTGGAGAAATCAAAATGAAAATTTTGTTCTTTCGTTTACCAGAAATATCAGTGATGGTAGAAAATATGTTCAAGTTAATATGTCTACTTCGCGTTCCCTAAAATCAGAAACTATAATAAATGAATATAGAGAGGTGAATGATAATAAGTAGTGAATTGACAGCGTATGTGTTGTACTTAACCTACCCAGTAGAAAATGCTTAAGTTTGTTAAATTAATTTGGTATATTACGCAATCAAAAGCAAATGTTATGAATAAGAACACTGTTCAGTCGCCAGATGGAAACAAAGTTACATACACAAGAGGGGGAATGCGATATAAAAGGAGATAAAGAATTGAGTTTAGGAGGAACTGTGGGAAGTGGGAAAAAGATTTGAGTTTTCGCCGCTTAGAGCTAGAATTTTGATGATGATTGGTCCAGTAATAAGTGCTATCTTCTTTGGTTTATATTCGTGTAGTTTTATTTATTATACATTAAAAGAAGGATTATCATTTTGGCTAGATATGATTCGTGATAATTTTATGTTTATTCTTTTCTTTATTTGGATCCATATGAGTTTAGTCGAGTCTATCTATAGAATGATAAAAAATAATCTTCTGTTAAACAGCAATATTCAGGAATTGAGAGGTTGTTACCCTGAGCTTGAAGATAGCTGGGACTATCTCAACGATGCGGACTACCTTGACAAAGATTTGCAAGTTTTGGTTTATGGCGATCATCTCATTTGTTACAGGACATTTGATATTGTCTACCTACCAGAATGTTCTAAGATAGGTGCATTTATGAAGGCGTCTGTTTTTCGTCTTTCCCGTTTTCGTGAGGTAAGACGAGTTCATTTTTCTGCATGGTACCTTGACGGCAGTGAATCTGAACTCCGGACAGATGAGTTGCGAAAGTTTATTGGAATGAATCAGAAAGCTCATAAAGACGCCTTATTTGATTATATAAGAGAGAACTTTGATTATATTGAACTCGAAACATACGACTAAGGGAAAGAAGTAGATATTAGTCAAGTAAGAAATTTGCAGAAAATAATGACTAAATTTAAAAAGATTGTATAAAAAGCTTGCAATCTTTTTTTTCTTTTGCTATAATTATCAATGGTTTGAAAAAACTGCCTAAGACAGTAGGGGAGCTCGACTCATAAAGATCCTACCGAGGACAAAACGTATCATGTAAAAAGAAGCGTATTGTACTTTCGTGTCTAGGTTTGGGCGCGTTTTTCTTTTGGAAAATTCCCAAGCAAAATAATTACGGAGGTGAAACACTAAATGAGTGAAGCTATTATTGCTAAAAAAGCGGAACTGGTTGACGCAGTTGCTGAGAAAATGAAAGCTGCTGCATCTATCGTCGTTGTTGACGCTCGTGGTTTGACTGTTGAGCAAGATACCGTTCTTCGTCGTGAGCTTCGTGGAAGCGAAGTTGAGTACAAAGTTATCAAAAACTCAATCTTGCGTCGTGCAGCTGAAAAAGCTGGACTTGAAGACCTGGCATCTGTTTTTGTTGGACCATCTGCAGTAGCATTTTCTAACGAAGATGTTGTTGCTCCAGCGAAAATCTTGAACGACTTTGCTAAGAACGCTGATGCACTTGAAATCAAAGGTGGTGCAATCGAAGGCGCTGTCGCATCAAAAGAAGAGATTCTTGCGCTTGCAACTCTTCCAAACCGCGAAGGACTTCTTTCTATGCTCCTTTCTGTACTTCAAGCGCCAGTTCGCAACGTTGCACTTGCTGTCAAAGCAGTTGCAGAAAACAAAGAAGACGCAGCTTAATCTTAAGCTACGCAGCGTAGCCTAGCTACGAACAAAATATTATAAATTTAAAAATTATTTGGAGGAAATAACAATGGCATTGAACATTGAAAACATTATTGCTGAAATTAAAGAAGCTTCAATCCTTGAATTGAACGACCTTGTAAAAGCTATCGAAGAAGAATTTGGTGTAACTGCGGCTGCTCCTGTAGCTGTAGCTGCTGCTGGTGCTGGTGAAGCTGCCGCTGCTAAAGATTCATTCGATATCGAATTGACTGCTGCTGGCGACAAGAAAGTCGGCGTTATCAAAGTTGTACGTGAAATCACTGGTCTTGGCCTTAAAGAAGCTAAAGAACTCGTTGATGGTGCTCCAAACGTTATCAAAGAAGGCGTTGCTGCAGCAGAAGCTGAAGAACTTAAAGCTAAATTGGAAGAAGCTGGAGCTTCAGTTACTCTTAAATAAGAAGCACATAGCAATTTGAGAGCGGAAGCCCGATTTACCAGTCTTTTAGAGCTTATAGCGATTTAAAGAAACTGATAATTTGATTTGGTTTCCTGCCAAAAATCCTGCCAAAAAATCTTTGGCAGGATTTTTGTTTTTATATAAATATACTGTGCAGAATTGCTATTCTTCAACATTTGTATTTGTAAAAATATATTTTTATGTGAGCGAGAACATTTCAATAAGTGTTCTCGCTTTTTTTATTTTCAGGAGGAAAATCATGCAAAAGAATGAACAGTCATCACGACAAATTGTGATGTGTCATCTCATGGCTATCATGAGAATTGATATCGAGAAAGCAAAGAGGATTGTTGTTGAAATGGAAGAGTTTGGCTTAATCCAGTTTGATGATATGGGGAATGTTGGTTTGTTAGTGTTGGAGGGACAATCATGAAACGTATCACCGCAAATCACTATCTAACGTCAGAGCGTTACTATAAACTCCCAAAACTCTTATTTGAGAGTGAGCGCTACAAGGACATGAAACTTGAGGTTAAGGTTGCTTATGCTGTTCTAAAAGACCGTTTGGAATTGTCATTAAGTAGAGGATGGATAGATGAAGATGGAGCTATTTATTTGGTCTATTCCAACTCCAAGCTCATGGCACTACTTGGCTGTTCCAAGTCAAAATTATTGTCGATTAAGAAAACCTTACGAGAGTATGGTTTGATAGATGAAGTACAACAATCTTCCAGTGAAAAAGGACGTTTGGCCAATAAGATTTATTTGGGGGAGTTGGAACATGAACCTACCCCTGTCTCAAATTCAGACGGGGGTGGTGTTAAAAAAACACTAGGGGGGTATCAAAATCAGCCGGGGCCAGTCTTAAATTCAGCCACTAGTGAGACTGAAGTTAGTGAGACTGATATGAGTGAAACTAAAGAGAGTGAGTCAGTCATTGAAGACGAGGAGGAGAAAGAAAGTCTAACAAGTAAGAAATGTGACAATGACAATTTTCAACGTAAAGTAGACCGAGTCACAAGATACGACAGAGATTACATTTGGGGCTTGGTACATGATCAGTTGAGACAAGTTGGTCTATCACAGGCTGCTAGTGATTATGCCATGATTTATTTTGATCATCGGTATCAGTACGCTTTAGAGTATATGAGGTTTGCAGATAGGGCAGAAACGATAGCGGAATATGTCTTTAATGGCGTCTTATCCGAATGGACCAAGGTCCAACGCTTAAAAGAACTAAAAGGGGGTGAGTAAGATGTTTTGGTGGATATTATTAGGTATTTGGGGATTAGGAATGATTTGGTTCATTTTTGAACTTATCACTGCCCCAGAAATGGAAGATCATTGTTAAGAAAGGACGTTACGCAAGAAGTAAGGTCCTTTTTTATTTTGTCAGAAAGGAATGAGAGACATGAAGTTTTTAGATTTGTTTGCAGGAATTGGAGGCTTTAGGATGGGATTAGAAAGCCAAGGCCATGAGTGCATTGGTTATTGTGAAATTGACAAGTTCGCAAGAAAATCCTACCAAGCCATCTACGTCACGGAAGGAGAAATAGAATTACATGATATTAGACAAGTCACAGACCAAGACTTTAGACAACTTAGAGGGCAAGTGGACATCATCTGTGGGGGATTCCCTTGCCAGGCATTTTCACTCGCAGGCAGACGATTGGGATTTGAGGATACTAGGGGAACTTTGTTCTTCGAAATTGCTCGAGCGGCCAAACAGATCCAACCACGTTTTTTATTTCTCGAAAATGTCAAGGGCTTACTCAGTCACGGCAAGGGAGAGACATTTCGAACAATCCTCACCTCATTGGATGAGTTGGGGTATGATGTTGAATGGCAGGTGCTTAACAGTAAAGATTTCCAAGTGCCGCAAAACCGTGAAAGAATTTTTATTATCGGACATTCTAGAAGATACCGTCCCCGATTCCTATTTCCTCTCAGAGGAGAAATCAGCTCAGTTAGTCTTGAACGATTAGGTAATGTTAATCCGTCAGGCAAAGGGATGAATGGAGAAGTCTATTTATCACGTGGCATAGCACCAACCTTAACCAGAGGAAAAGGTGAGGGAACTAAAATTGCCATTCCTGTTTTAACTCCTGATAGGCTAGAAAAACGCCAACATGGGAGACGCTTTAAAGGGAACGATGATCCGATGTTTACTTTAACTAGCCAAGATCGGCATGGTGTAGTTGTCGCAGGAACTTTACCAACTTCTTTTATCCAAACTGGGCGAGTTTATGACCTTTCAGGGCTTTCTCCAACACTGACCACGATGCAAGGAGGGGATAAAGTTCCTAAGATTCTTTGTCGTGAAGAAGCGCCACATTTGAAAATTAGGGAAGCGACCAAACTAGGCTATGCCAAGGCAATAGTGGGAGATTCTGTCAACCTTGCTTACCCAGAGTCTACCAAACGCAGAGGTCGAGTGGGAAAGGGGATTTCAAATACCCTAACCACTTCTGACAATATGGGAGTGGTAGTTGCTGCTTTGGAATACCGTAAGGACAAGTGGTATGAAGTGACTGGAATAATCCTAGATGGAAAACTGTATCGTTTGAGAATCAGACGCCTAACCCCAAGAGAGTGTTTTAGGTTACAAGGATTTCCTGACTGGGCTTTTGAGAGGGCAGAAAGTGTTTCAAGTAAAAGTCAGTTGTATAAACAAGCAGGCAATAGCGTGACCGTCACCGTTATCGAGGCCATTGCTAGAGAATTTAGAAAGATTGAAGAGGAAGAAGAACATGAAATTATTACATAGTAAAAGTATTAGGAACTGCACGGAGCTAGAAGAAGCCATACATCAAGCAGAAGTGGAGAGATTTTCGGAAATGATTGCTTCTTTACCCAATTATGATTGTGACATTGATGTCACTTTTGAAGATGACTACCACAAAGAAATGAATTATCCGTTAGCTTATGAGTCCAACTTACACCGTATTTTTGAGTTTATTGAAACCCAAGACATCAAAAATGGTGTTGATACTTATCTAACGGATGAGAACGATCTCGCCTTTAGGGCATATGGGCAAGGCTATTCTTGGAATGATAAGAATGATGTCGTCACCACATTAATAACAGTGAAGTGCTTTGGTGAAGGCAGGTCACCCATCGATATGAGTAAGGTGTTTACGCCACCAACTCAAGCATTAGAGAAGGAGCTATCTGTGTAGGAGGAAGCGATGTTAGAAATCTATTTAAGTCGAAATACCAGTCGGAATCAAAAACTCCTGTCTTTTTGTGACTCGCATGGTATTTCTTACTCCTGTAAAGAAGTGAGTTATCTATCACGTGAGGAATTACTGAGGTTGTTTACCAAAAGCAGTGATTGTTTTACGCTCTTATCCCCTTCGCTACAACGATTTAAAGGTCATAGAGAGATGAAATTGAGTGAGTTAGTGACGGTGGTTCTACGGAAACCTGACCAGAATCTTCGTCTCCCAATTGTGGTTTGTGAGGATAACGTGTATCCCGATATGAGTTTAGAAGAAGCGAGAACCTTTCTTCCGAGAAGTCAAAAAGTGGTTTCCTTTCGTGAACATCTTTTTAAGGATATGACGACATAAGGAGGAGCTATGAACGACCGTTTTTGGGAAAATTTGGAAATTATCGTTATGGAAAGAGAGCTGTCATGGGCTGACCTTGCTCGACAGATGTTTAAGGGACAATACGTCTACCCTAGTGAGTTTAACCGCCTCTACCAAACCTTTCGCCACTACAAATCTCATCGTCTCATGCCACAAGGTAAATGGGTGGAGAAAATAGTGACTGTCTTAGAGATTGACTATGAAGATTTGTTTAGGAGGTAGAGATGAAACGTTTATTAGTCATGTACGGAGCCATTCATGTCAATGTACTCCTAGTGAGTTTGTACCTGATTGGTTGGCTAAATGGGACATGGTTACCTGTTTTACAAGTGACATTTTTAGCCCTGCTATTGTGGGGTTGGAAAAGGTTTAAGATACCGAAAAGAAACCTATCCTTGAAGGAGAGAGGGCTTTGGGTGTGTGGTAGTCTAGGTGTCATGGTAAGTATGGCTCTTATTATGAGTGCTCTATTTTCAGGAAGCGAACCAAACCAAGAAACGTTAGTGACTGTTCAAGACCGGATTCCTGTTCTGTCCTTTATTCTTTTTCTCCTTAATGCCAGTGTTGTGGAAGAAGTCTTTTATAGAGAGGTGTTGTGGGGAGTCTTGTCTCAACCAGTGGTTCAAGTTTTGTTAACGAGTTTCCTTTTTGCTTTAGCTCATCACCCATCCAGTCTATTCACTTGGGTGCTTTATGGGAGTTTAGGTCTCACACTTGGTGTGGTTAGAGGGCAAACAGACTGCTTGAGCTCAACTCTCGTTCACCTGTCTTGGAATGGAATCGTCTTTTTCCTATCTTTATTGTGATACCAAAATCAAGGGTGCTTTCGTATCATGAAAGCACCCTATTGTTTTGATGGGGAATCATATAAAGGAGGAAATGATGTCATCCGAACAACAGGAACGCCAAGCGATTCAATATGCGGAACGGAGTGCTATGTTTACGGTGAAGGTCCTTCTCAAACTCTTAGAGTGGTCAGCCAGACACGCCCTAGCACAAGACTCGGCTTATAAAGTTGGGGTTCAAAAGTTAGAAGAACTCCTTCAAAGTCCATATGCCATTGAGTCGCTGAATATCTCAAAAGACATTTTGGATAAACCAGTTGATGTCGAGAAATTCAAGGAATTGGTGGAATCAGAAAACCTTCCTATTGCCATTAGTTGGCAAGGAGACTACCTGCATTTCTATGCTAAGGATAAGTCGCTCTTAGACAAGCACTTAGATGAGTTGCTTCAGAAGTTGGTTTCCAATCCAGAAAAACTGAAAGGGCTAACTATGGATAAAACTCTTGATGAGGAAATCGCACAAGCCAAGGAACAGATTGTGATGTCAGAACCCTCTGCTGTGAAAACAAAGGAGGTCATTCTCTAATGGTCTCAGGGAAAAAAGTTTTTTTCTTTGGTATTTTAGGGCTTGCTCTTGGCTATTTCTGCCATAGGCTAGTCTTGCTTTACGATAGCCTACCTAATCAACCGCCCTTGGAACGCCTTGCCTATCTCTTAGGCGAAGGACAGAATCAGGTCTTAAATCCCTTGTGGAATGGCAACTTTACAGGTAAATCAATTTTGGGCTTTTGCTTTGGATTTGTGACGATGGGCCTAGTCTATCTTTATGTCTCAACTGGTCAAAAGGTTTACCGAGAAGGGGCGGAGTATGGTTCTGCTCGCTTTGGAAACAATCGTGAGCGTAAAGCCTTTCTCAGTAAGAATCCCTTTAATGACACCATCTTGTCACGAAATGTTAGGCTAACCCTGTTAGAAAAGAAAGCCCCACAATTTGACCGAAATAAGAACCTTGTGGTCATTGGTGGGTCTGGTAGCGGGAAGACCTTTCGGTTTGTGAAACCCAATCTGATTCAGCTAAACTGTTCCAATATTGTCGTTGACCCTAAGGATCACTTAGCTGAAAAGACAGGTAAGCTTTTTTTAGAGCATGGCTATCAGATTAAGATCTTAGATCTTGTAAATATGACCAACTCAGATGGTTTTAATCCTTTTCGCTATGTGGAAACGGAGAATGATTTGAACCGTATGCTTACGGTCTATTTCAATAATACCAAAGGCAATGGCAGTCGCAGTGATCCCTTTTGGGATGAAGCTTCCATGACCTTAGTCAGAGCCATTTCCTCTTACTTGATGGATTTTTACAATCCTCCAGGTAGTAAAAAGGAAGAAGCCGATAGTCGTCGTAAGCGTGGGCGTTACCCCTCTTTTTCTGAAATTGGAAAACTCATCAAGCTCTTATCCAAAGGAGATAATCAAGATAAGAGTGTCTTAGAAGTGATGTTTGAGACCTATGCCAAGACATATGGGACAGAAAACTTCACCATGCGTAACTGGGCAGACTTCCAAAACTACAAGGATAAGACCTTAGATTCGGTGATTGCCGTCACAACAGCTAAGTTTGCCCTCTTTAATATCCAATCTGTCATTGATTTAACCAAACGTGACACCTTGGACTTAAAAACATGGGGAACGCAGAAAACCATGGTTTATCTCGTTATTCCAGATAATGACACCACCTTTCGCTTTCTCTCAGCCCTCTTTTTCTCCACCGTCTTTTCAACTTTAACGAGACAAGCTGATGTGGACTTTAAGGGACAACTACCTATCCACGTGAGAAGTTATTTAGATGAATTTGCCAATGTCGGCGAGATTCCAGACTTTGCGGAACAAACCTCAACAGTTCGCTCACGGAACATGAGTCTCGTACCCATTCTTCAAAACATTGCCCAACTTCAAGGGCTCTATAAGGAGAAGGAGGCTTGGAAAACTATTCTAGGAAACTGTGATAGCTTGCTTTATCTTGGAGGCAATGATGAAGAGACCTTTAAGTTTATGAGTGGTCTCTTAGGCAAACAAACCATTGATGTGAGAAGTACCAGTCGGTCGTATGGCCAAACAGGGTCTGGGTCAACGTCTCATCAAAAAATCGCAAGGGATCTCATGACCCCTGATGAAGTCGGAAACATGAAACGTGATGAATGCTTGGTGAGAATAGCAGGGGTTCCTGTTTTTAAGGAGAAAAAGTTCTTCCCCTTGAAACACAAGAACTGGCAATACCTGGCGGATAAGGAGTCAGATGAACGTTGGTGGCATTTCCACATTGACCCCCTCAAAACAGAGGAAGTTCCGTTTGAACCCTCAGACCACAAGGTTAGGGATTTAAGCAAAGAAACCACACTACACTAATAGAAAAGAGGAATCGTATGAACCAAAAATTAACAGGCTTTGTTTATGGCGTGGACGCTAGTTCCATGTTTGCCCAAGCCATGGCGCTCTTACAAAAAGGAATGGTTGCGACAGGTGCCTTTCTTGTCGTCATGGGTATTATAAACCTATCAACCAATATCAAAGATGGTGGACCTGGTGTCCGCAATGCCATCTTAGAAATTGTGGGTGGTGTTATGGTAGGTGCCGCAGGTGCCTTCATCACCCAAATTACCATTTAGGAGGGCAAGATATGACATGAACAACACATTACCTTCAGCTTTTGTCTTTCTAGCCTCGGAGAAAATTTCAAGCGATAGCCTTTTTGAAGGCTTTAACGTGGACTTGGAATCGACGGCCAACTTGGTAAAATCCCTTGCGGATTATAACCCAACCGTGTGGTCTTATCTGTCAGCTATCACAAAAGGAGTGATGCAGCCCTTGGGAGTGGCTATTTTAGCCGTTGTGTTAGTCCTTGAGTTTTCTAAGATGGCTAAGAAAATCGCCAACTCAGGTGGTGCCATGACCTTTGAAGCTATTGCTCCTATGATTGTCTCTTATATTATGGTGGCTGTGGTCATTACAAACACCACTGTTATTGTAGAAGCCATTTTAGCCGTTGCTTCTCACATCATTGAAGGCGTAGCTGGTGTCGTTTCTCATGGGGGAACGACTTATGAGACCATTTCAGGACTTAAAGGGTCAGGAATTATTGGAAAACTGATTGTTGGTTTCTTTGCCATTCTGATATGGTTAGTGCGATTGGTTAGCGTGATGGTGGTGAATCTCCTTATTACTATTCGCTTTATCCAACTTTATCTCATGATTCCATTTGCGCCTCTAACGATTCCGACCTTCCTCAGTGATGACTGGCGAAGTATTGGGATTGGCTACCTGAAAAACATCATGGTCTATGCCCTTCAAGGGGTCTTGATTTTCTTAATCATCTCCCTTGTTCCCCTCTTTGAATCAGCTGGGAAATTGGCTCTCTCAAATGGTGCAGGAGTGACGGAGACGCTAGCGACTGCCTTTGGTGGTTTAGTTCAGGCTATTTTATTGATCATTGCCTTGGTGGGCAGTCAACGGACTGCCAGAAGTATCCTAGGCATGTAAGGAGGATTGGGAAGGACGTTCCTCCCAATCTTTTTTCATATTCATCTTAGATTGGAGTCTTATGAATACACGTGTTTTTAAGGACATCACAAAAGTCCAACATAGGGCTTGGCTAGGCTTTACCACACGACAAGTTATCTTTGTCTTGCCAGCCATTGCCATTACCATCCTGATTTTAGGGTTAAACCTCTTTTATTGGCAATTTGGGGATTGGTTTGTCTATGGTCTTATCTTTACCTTTACCATTCCCCTCATGTTATTTGGGGTTTATCGCCCTAATGACTTACCATTTGAAACGTATCTTAATTATAGATGGCATTATGAAATGACCATACCAGATCGTACACTAACTGGACAGAAAGGAATACGCAATGAAAAAAACAAACCACTCAATGAAACCAAAGACCTCTTCTAAGCACAAGAAGACACGTAAACCAAAAGAAGAAGTGCTACCAACAACTGTTAATACGCTTCTTTACCAAGGCCTTTTTCCTAATGGTCTCTTGCAAGTCACCCCAGATTATTTTTCTCAGTCCTATCTTTTAGGAGATGTCAATTACCAAACGGTTGGTTTGGAGGATAAGGGAGCGATTATGGAAACCTATTCAGACTTGATTAACAGTTTGGATGACAAGACCAATTTCCAACTTACTATTTTTAACCAGAGGGTCAACTTGGATAAATTTAGAAAGGGTGTCTTGTATCCTCTTCATGAGGATGGGTATGATACCTATCGTGAAGAACTCAATCGTATCATGGAGAATAACTTAGAAGCTGGAGAAAATAACTTTTCAGCGGTTAAGCTCATTTCTTTTGGGAAGTCAGACCAAAATCCGAAACTCGCTTATCGCTCCCTGTCTCAGATTGGGGAATACTTTAAGAGTGGTTTTTCTGAAATAGATGCGAATTTTACTCTCCTCAGTGGAGAAAGCCGTGTGAACCACTTGGCTGATATGTTGCGAGGGGAAAATCATTTGCCCTTTACTTATCAAGACCTGGTGCGTTCAGGTCAAACAACCAAGCACTTTATTGCCCCAACCAGTATATCTTTCAAACATAAGAATTATGTAGAGATTGACGATAGAGTGCTTCAGATTGTCTATGTTCGTGACTATGGGATGGAGTTGGGGGATAAGTTCTTACGAGAACTCATGCAGTCGGATTTAGAAGTGATGATTAGTCTTCATGCCAAAGGGTCAGCCAAGTCAGAAGCCATGACCAAGCTCCGCACCAAGAAGACTTTGATGGAATCGCAAAAAATTGGGGAACAACAAAAGATGGCACGATCTGGCGTTTATCTTGAAAAGGTTAGTCAGGTTCTAGAAAGTAACATCGATGAAGCCGATGAGCTGATTAAAACCATGACGCAAACAGGCGACAAGCTCTTTGACACCCTTTTTGTGATTGGGGTCTTTGCGGATAACGAAGACCAGTTGAAACACTCCCTTGATACTATCAAACAAGTTGCAGGTTCTAATGACCTTGTGATTGATAATCTGACCTATATGCAGGAAGCTGCCTTTAATAGCTTATTGCCATTTGGCATGAACTACCTTGAGGGTGTGTCTCGGTCTCTTTTGACCTCAAACATTGCCGTGAATTCCCCATGGACCTCTGTTGACCTACAAGATAAGGGAGGGAAATTTTATGGGATAAACCAGATTTCAAGTAATATCATCACCATTGACCGTGGGAAACTCAATACCCCATCAGGATTGATTCTAGGGACATCAGGTGCTGGTAAAGGGATGGCGACTAAGCATGAAATCATCTCAACCAAGTTAAAAGAAGAAGAGAGTGATACCGAAATCATCATTGTAGACCCAGAAAATGAGTACAGTATCATTGGTCAAGCCTTTGGTGGGGAGAGCATTGATATTGCGCCTGACTCTACCACTTTCTTAAATGTTTTAGACTTATCCGATGATAATATGGATGAAGACCCTATTAAGGTCAAATCTGAATTTCTTCTCTCTTGGATTGGGAAGCTCTTGGACCGAAAAATGGATGGTCGAGAAAAGTCCTTGATTGACCGTGTGACACGGTTGACCTACAAGCATTTTGCCACACCATCTCTCGTGGAATGGGTCTTTGTCCTCTCTAAACAACCTGAACAAGAAGCCAAAGACTTAGCCCTTGATATGGAGCTTTATGTGGAAGGGTCACTCGATATTTTCTCACACCGCACTAATATTAAAACGGATAGCCATTTCCTCATTTACAATGTTAAAAAGTTAGGGGATGAGTTGAAGCAGATTGCCCTCATGGTGATTTTTGACCAGATTTGGAATCGTGTGGTTAAAAACCAAAAACTTGGCAAGAAGACCTGGATTTACTTTGATGAAATGCAGCTGTTGTTGCTGGATAAGTACGCTTCAGATTTCTTCTTTAAATTATGGAGCCGTGTCCGTAAGTATGGAGCCATTCCAACAGGCATTACTCAAAACGTAGAAACCTTACTACTTGATGCCAACGGGAGACGTATTATCGCTAATAGCGAGTTCATGATACTTCTAAAACAAGCTAAAAATGACAGAGAAGAGTTGGTTCATCTTTTGGGCCTATCTAAGGAGCTTGAGAAATACTTGGTTAACCCAGATAAGGGAGCTGGATTGATTAAGGCTGGTTCAACGGTTGTTCCCTTTAGAAATAAAATCCCACTTCAAACCCAACTCTTTGACATCATGAGTACCGATCCAGAAAAGATGAGGAGTGAATCATGACAAGAGAGC
Source organism: Streptococcus sp. DTU_2020_1000888_1_SI_GRL_NUU_041A (assembly GCF_032387735.1). Taxonomy (NCBI): domain Bacteria; kingdom Bacillati; phylum Bacillota; class Bacilli; order Lactobacillales; family Streptococcaceae; genus Streptococcus; species Streptococcus sp. DTU_2020_1000888_1_SI_GRL_NUU_041A. Next base: position 1,181,047 of record NZ_CP135591.1, read on the forward strand.
AACAGAAGGTCAAGGTAGCCCGTAAAACCTTTCAGAGTAGTTTAAAGGCCAGCCGTATCCATTACCGTAGGGAGAAGAAGGGGTTAAAACGCTCACTTCCTAAGCGACGCTTTATCATGCGCCGAGCTGAGAAAGCTGAAACAAGGGAACAACGTCAGGCTCTGAAGCAAACCTATCAAGAGGAAAAAGACCTAGCGACAGATACCTTTAAGGAAGCGATTGCCTATGTGTCACCCAGATGGCTAAAGCGTAAGGAAATTAAGAAGTATCGGCTTCCTCAAGCCAGACAGCGCCTAGCAGTAGCGAGAAAACACTTGGCAGAGGTCAAGATGGCCGAAAAAGAGGAGAAAGCCACTTCTAAGTTTACCTATCAGAAAAAGCCAACAGAATCAAAAACGTCACGGTTTCAGTTTCAAAAAGAGAAACCTCTTGAACGCCTTCAGGCAGAAAATGGGGTGAAATCAGCGAAGCGGGACGTGAAACAACTGAAAAAAGCACATCAGTTTAAGACCCCCTCGACTAAGGTCAAACGAGGGTTACGCTATGTCGCTTCAGAATCACTTGATCTAGTCGCTCAAGATGATGACTTAGAGGGAATCAGAACCCTAAAAGAGTCTGTGATCAAAGGAAGACGCTATGGGAGATTTACTTATCAGTCAGGAAAACTCCTTGTCAAAAGTGGGCAGACTGGTCTTCGGTTTACTAAGACGAAAGCTGCTCATAGTAAGGAGCGGTATCAGAACTTTAAAAAGGGGAAAGGGTTCACCCGTCAGAAGCCCTTAAAACCAAGAAGACGTTACCAGACTTTTCTCAAACAAGCTAGAAAACAGAGTGTGTCAGGAATAACAAAGGTTATTCAAGCGATTAAGAATAGCCTGACCTTCTTTTCATCGATTGCCCTTAATCCTATGACTTGGGTCGTGTCAGGCCTCTTGTTTTTCTTGCTTTTGATGATGAGTTTTGTTATAGGAATTTCAGGAACTACTCTCATTCAACAGGATGAGAGTGAACTGACAAAAGCCTATACTCACATGACGTGGGAAGATGCGGAAAACACCCGAACCAATCCCACTGGCATTACCTACTACACCAAGATTGATGACGTTATGGGCTTTATGAATCTCAAGTATCAAGATTATGCTTTAGAAGAAATCATGGAAAATGGTGATAAGACTTATCACGCCTATCTCAGTCAACTTTGGCAGGACTTAAACGGTGGGGATTCTTTAAAATCCATGCTTGAGTTGACCAAGGAGCCTGCCTACAAACTCTCTGATGACGATAGAGAAGACTTAAAGGAATTAAGTGAGGAAGGCACATACCTTGCCCTCCAAGAATTGGATAATCCATTTCAGGGACAGACTGAAGATGATGCGCTTACCATGACAGTTCGTTATGGTTATGAGGTGATTGATGACAAGCCAACGCTTCATCATCATATCATTCTAGAAGCAAAAGAAAATCAAGTGATTGTGGCTCCCATGGATGGTAAGGTTTCCCTAGATGGCGAGAACATTATCATCACGTCAGGTAAGGGACTAAACAAGTCTCAATTGACCTTGTTTAATATCCATACTGGTCGAGTGAGCGATGGCCAAAAGGTACAAGCAGGAGAGGTGATTGGTAAAACTAAGGATGGTGCTGGTCTTAAAGTGACCTATCAAAAGGTTGACGATGATTCAGAGAAACTGGTTTACGTCAATCCAGCCTTTTACTTTCCTAAAGTCATTCAACTCCAAACGACCATTCTACCTACCATTGGTCAATTTGGAGGCGATGAGTTTGCGAGAGCCAAAGCTATCTATGAGTATTTGAAGAGTCAAGGAGCGACTAATCAAGCGATTGCGGCTATTTTAGGAAACTGGTCAGTAGAATCCTCTATCAATCCTAAACGAGCTGAAGGTGATTACTTATCGCCTCCTGTTGGTGCAACGGATAGTTCTTGGGACGATGAGGGCTGGTTGTCTCTAAATGGTCCAGCTATCTATAATGGCAGGTACCCCAATATTCTAAGACGTGGCTTAGGCTTAGGGCAGTGGACAGATACAGCTGATGGGTCACGCAGACATACTTTATTATTAGAGTATGCCAAAGGGAAAAATCAGAAGTGGTATGACTTAGGCTTACAATTGGATTTTATGCTCCATGGGGATAATCCTTACTATACCAACTGGTTAAAAGATTTCTTCAAAAACTCAGGAAGTCCAGCCAGTCTTGCCCAACTCTTTCTCATTTATTGGGAGGGAAATAGTGGTGACAAACTCCTAGAACGTCAAACGAGAGCAACGGAGTGGTATTACCAAATTGAGAAAGGCTTTAGCCAACCAAATGGTGGGACCGCCCAAAGTGATCCAAAAGCGCTAGAAGCGGTTCGAGGAGACCTTTATGACAACTCCGTTCCAGGTGGAGGTGACGGTATGGGTTATGCCTATGGGCAATGTACGTGGGGAGTTGCCGCTCGGATTAACCAATTGGGCTTGAAACTCAAAGGCCGAAACGGTGAGAAAATCCCAATTATCAGTACCATGGGGAATGGTCAAGATTGGGTGGCGACAGCAGCACGTCTTGGTGGAGAAACAGGTAAGCTACCAAAAGCAGGAGCGATTATTTCCTTTGCGGGAGGAGGTCATGGATCGCCGACAGAATACGGGCATGTCGCCTTTGTCGAGAAAGTTTACCCAGATGGATCTTTCCTTATCTCAGAAACCAACTATAATGGCAATCCTAACTATACCTTCCGTAAGTTATCAGGAGTCGATAGTACGATTAGCTTTGCTTATACAACGAAATAAATTTTTTGGAAGAATACATCTTTAGATAAATCTTTATATGATGTTTTAATTGACATTAGGAAGTAGTTAGGTTATACTATATGTGTAGATAACAAGAGTATTTACTAAGCGTTAAGCATTATTGGTCGGTTGGTTTGACTGGTAGTGTTTGCTTTAGTAGGGTTGTGTGTGAACACCTCGAGCCAACAATGAAAACACTCGATGAAAGGATTCGTATGAATCCTTTTTTCGTAGAAAGATTACTATGAATGGTGACTTATTAAAATTAGCAGCAAAAAATTTTGAACCTTTATTAAATAAGAAAATTACAATTGAACTTGGTAGAAAAGGACAGAAAACGGTTTTAGACATTCTGTTTTCAAAAGACCATTTCTTTCACTTAGCTGGACTTCATAAACTAAATGATATACATTTTAGCCATAAAAAATCTTCTCTAGTTTTTGATGATATTTTAGACGACCGGATTAACTCTGACTTATTAGAATCTTCGTTGTATTATGATAAAAAAGGGGTTAGGTCACGTTTAGAAATTTTGTCGTATTTATATGATGGCTTTACAAAGCCTAATCTTGTCGTTAGAAAAGCAAAGAATTTCCCCATCAAAGGTAGTAAATTAAGATGGAGTTATTTGGTGGAATTTTACATTGATGACATCCGTCTAGGTGAGTTTTTTATTGATAACTATCGAAGTGGTCATTCTAATGAATTTATTGGTGTCAGTATTTTTGAAAAATCTGAAAAAGATTATACTGTGAATCAAACAAAGTTTACAATACTTTCAGTTTATGAAACAAATATCGTGTCAGGAAATGTAGAGGTTCTTTTCACTAGAATGTAGTTCTCTTAGTTATATATAATATCATGTTGTTATCGAATTGGGGCGTGCTAGTCACGTCTGGGAGGGTCTGATGCGTCAGGTCCCCCTTTTTTTTATAAGCAATTTTCAGAGGTTATCGGTAGTGCTACGATAGCTTTTTTCTTTATCCTTCTTTGATGTGATACCAAAATCAAGTCGTCTTTTTTATGATGGGGAGAGAGTGACAGATTGTTGCTACTTATCAAAAGAAAAGAAGGACTTTTTATGACCAAACAATGTCATCATCACTTTTTAGTCAATCAGGAAAAAGCAGAAAAACACGTCTTCCGTAAAAGTAAGAAGTACCGTACGCTTTGTTCGGTAGCTCTTGGAACTATGGTGACAGCTGTTGTCGCTTGGGGTGGCCAAGTAGCACAAGCTGACGAAGTGGTAACACCCTCGCAAGATAAAACCGTTCAGTTGACAGAAAATCCTGCGACCAACTTACCAGAAGCGCAACCTACACCAGTTGCTGAACAGACGGATAGCCTTGCGTCAACTGGTCAATCAGATGGGGCTATTACAGTCACCGTTCCTCACGATGTTGTGACACAGGCTGTCAATCAAGCAACTGCTGAAGGGGTTACGACCATTCAGGATAAACCTATGGATTTAGGGAACACAACCTCTGCGAGTGATACCAGTAAGCAATTAGATAAGGCGGAAGTGGATGCTGCTAAGCAGGCTGAAGCCATCACTCAGGTGACCAATACCTATAAAGCAGATAAAGCCACCTATGAACAAGATAAAACTCGTGTTGAACAAGGGAATGCTGCGTTGGCTGCTAGTCATAAAGAAGCCACTCAAGCAGGAAAGGCCTTGAATCATTCAGTGGATAGCACAGTTTCAAAAATCAGAGGACAAGATCAGTCAGCTAATGTGACGGTTACCACTCAAACCGTTCCGGCAGGAGATGGCTCAACGGTTTCAGGCTATCAGGATTATACTTCTGCGGTAGCTGCTATTGATAAGCAAAATAAGGACAATCTATCTGAATACGAATCAAAGAAGAAAGTCGCAGACGCCATTGTCGCAAAGAACTTAGTGACTCAAAAGGAAAATGAAGCAGGTCTTGCTAAGGCAAAGGCTGATAATGAAGCAATTGACAAACGCAATCAAGCTGGACAAAAAGCAGTGGATGATGAAAACAAGGCCTCTCAAGCTGCTGTGGATGCCCACAATAAAGACCAACAGAAATTAGTCACAGACCGTGAAGCTGAGATTACGGAAATCACGAAAAGCAATAAGGAAAAAGAAGAAGCTGCCAAGAAAGAAAATGAAGCGATTGATACCTACAACGCCAAGGAAATGGAGCGCTATAAACGTGATTTAGCTGAGATTTCAAAAGGAGAAGAAGGCTATATCTCTCAAGCTCTTGCTCAGGCACTCAACTTGAATAATGGAGAACCGCAAGCACGTCATTCAGCTGATACCAGAAATCCTAATCGTATCGTTGCTAAGGGTGACGCTATGCTTGGTGGGTATTCTAAAATCCTAGATTCTACTGGTTTCTTTGTCTATGATACTTTCAAAACGGGAGAAACCCTTTCCTTTACCTATCAAAATCTTCAAAATGCTCGCTTTGATGGCAAGAAAATCACAAAAGTAGCCTATGACATTACAAACCTTGTTTCTCCAGCTGGAACTAATGCCGTTCAGTTGGTTGTACCAAATGACCCAACAGAAGGCTTTATTGCCTACCGTAATGATGGGACAGGCAATTGGCGAACAGACAAGATGGAGTTTCGTGTCAAAGCCAAGTACTTCTTAGCAGATGGCTCACAAGTCAGCTTCACCAAGGAAAAACCAGGTGTCTTTACTCATTCCTCACTCAACCACAATGATATCGGTTTAGAGTATGTAAAAGACACATCAGGTAAGTTCGTTCCTATCAATGGCTCAACCATTCAAGTGACTAACGAAGGTCTAGCTCGTTCACTTGGGTCAAACCGTGCCAGTGATTTGCAGCTTCCTGAAGAATGGGATACGTCATATAGTAAGTATGCCTATAAGGGAGCGATTGTCTCAACGGTTACATCAGGCAACACCTATACAGTGACCTTTGGTCAAGGGGATATGCCCCAAAATGTTGGTCTCTCTTATTGGTTTGCCTTAAATACCCTTCCAGTTGCACGGACGGTCAAACCTTATAGTCTAAAACCTCATGTGACACCAAAGTTAGAGCCAATTCCAGAACCGATTAAGGTTGTGCCAAAAACCTTTACCCCAAAGACCTTTACGCCAGAGCCACCTGTGAGCTTTAAGGAAAAACCACTAGAGAAAGTTACTCAGCCTAGTCTAACACTTACCAAGGTCACCTTGCCTAAATACCCTACGCCAGAGCCGTTACCAAAAGCACCACACGTGCCAACGGTTCATTACCACGACTATCGTCTGACAACGACTCCTGAAATTGTTAAGGAAGTTATCAATACCGACCAAGTGAACCTTCATGACAAAACGGTCGCAAAAGATTCAACGGTCATTTACCCTTTAACCGTAGACGCTTTTTCTCCAAATCGAGCCCAAATCACTAGCCTCACCTTTGAAGATTACCTTCCAGCAGGCTATGCTTTTGACAAGGAAAAAACGCAGGCAGAAAACGGAAATTATACCCTCAGCTTTGATGCTGCTAAGAACTTTGTGACCTTGACCGCCAAGGAAGCCTTGCTCCAAGAGGTCAACAAAGACCTCACCAAGTCTTACCAACTGGTGGCTCCGAAACTTTACGGTAGCCTTCAAAATGATGGAGCAACCTATTCCAACAGTTATAAGCTCCTCATCAATAAGGGAACCCCAAATGCCTATACAGTGACTTCTAATGTTGTGACAGTGCGTACGCCTGGTGATGGAACGACCACTAGCCGTATTAATCCGCAGAAGAAAAATGAAAATGAAGATGGTATGGTCATTAACGATACAGTAGTGGCTTTAGGAACAACTAATCATTACCGTTTGACCTGGGATTTAGATCAATATAAAGGCGATAGGTCTTCTAAAGAGACAATTGCTCGTGGTTTTTTCTTTGTAGATGACTACCCAGAAGAAGTGTTGGACTTAGTAGACCAGGGAACAAGTATCACCACTCCTGATGGCAAAGCCGTATCAGGGATTACTGTCAAGGATTATGCGTCGCTGTCAGAAGCTCCAAAAGACCTTCAAGATAAACTCGCTCATGCTAAGATTTCTCCTAAAGGGGCTTTCCAAGTCTTTATGCCTAATGACAATCAGGCTTTTTATGACCAGTATGTCAAAACAGGCACTTCCTTGAACCTTGTCACTAAAATGACAGTGAAAGATGACTTCTATGGGAAAACGGCAACCTATCGAAACAAGGCTTACCAAGTGGATTTTGGGAATGGCTATGAAACCGATGAGGTGACGAATACCCTTGTTAGCCCAACACCTAAAAAACAAAACCTTAATAAGGATAAGGTGGATATCAATGGCAAACCGATGGTAGTCGGTTCACAAAACCACTATACCCTGTCATGGGACTTGGACCAATACCGTGGCATTAAGGCTGATAAGACTCAGATTACACAAGGGTTCTACTTTGTGGATGATTATCCCGAAGAAGCTCTATTACCAGATGACACAGCTATTCAACTTGTGACAACTGATGGCAAAGCTGTCACAGGCGTGACGGTAAAAACTTATACGAGCTTATCAGAAGCTCCTAAAAAACTACAAGTAGCTCTTTCAAAACGCAAGATTGCGCCTAAAGGAGCCTTCCAAGTCTTTATGGCAGAAAATCCACAAGCCTTCTATGATTCTTATGTAACGAAAGGTCAAAACATCACCATCATCACCCCTATGACTGTCCGTGAGGAGATGGCAAATACAGGCAAGTCTTATGCCAATGTGGCTTATCAAGTAGACTTTGGGCAAGCCTATGAAACCAATACGGTAACGAATCACGTGCCAAAAGTAACACCACATAAAACTAATACCAATAAAGAAGGCGTGTCTATTGATGGCAAGACCGTTCTTCCAAATACCGTCAATTATTATAAGATTGTTCTTGATTACAGTCAGTACAAGGACTTGGTCGTAACCGATGATGTTCTTGCCAAAGGTTTTTACATGGTGGATGATTACCCTGAAGAAGCGCTTATCCTAAACGCAGATGGTGTTCAAGTGATGGATAAGGCAGGAAATCTTGTCAAAGGGATTTCGGTGAAAGCCTATGCCTCATTGTCAGAAGCGCCTAAAGTGGTTCAAGATGCTATGGCCAAACGTCAGTTCACACCAAAAGGAGCCATTCAAGTTTTAAGTGCTGAAGATCCCAAAGCGTTCTACGAGGCTTATGTTAAAACTGGTCAAACCTTAGTGGTGACCCTTCCAATGACCATTAAGAATGAGCTGACAAAGACTGGTGGGAAGTATGAAAACACCGCTTATCAGATTGACTTTGGTTTGGCTTATGTGACAGAGACAGTGGTCAATAATGTGCCAAAACTAGACCCACAAAAAGATGTGGTGATTGATTTATCACAAAAGGAGAAAAGCCTTGATGGAAAAGAAGTTGCCTTGAATCAGGTCTTTAACTACCGTTTGGTGGGAGCACTCATTCCAGGCAATCGTGCGACACCACTCATCGAATACCGCTTTGACGATGATTACGATGAAATCCATGACGACTATAATGGTGTTTACAAGGCTTACACTGTGGTGGATGTCACTCTTAAAGATGGAACGGTTTTACCAAAAGGGACAGAAGTGACCAAGTACACGCTACAACAGGTCGACACGTCAAAAGGAACGGTTACCATCAGTTTTGATCAGGAATTCCTTGAAAAACTAGCAGAAGAATCCGAGTTTCAGGCAGATGTTTACGTGCAAATGAAACGAATCGCTTCAGGTGTAGTAGAAAATACCGTATTACATACTGTCAATGGCTACACCATCAGTTCAAACACGGTTAAAACAACTACTCCTGAACCAGGGCCACCAACTCCGAATCAACCAACACCACCTCAACCACCTATTCCAACACAAGAAGCACCAGTTCCAGCAAGTGTCTTACCAAATACAGGAGAGAGTCAATCACTCTTAGCGCTTGTCGGTGGAGGACTTCTTTTTGGCCTAGCTTACGGACTTTCTAAACGCAAAATGGAGGACAACTAGATGGAACCTAAAAGCATTTACACAATGGATTCAGACCAAGATGGCCTAACGGATGCTCAAGAGTTAGCTTTAGGGACTAATCCTTTTAGCAGTGATACGGATAGTGACGGACTGACAGACCTTGAAGAAGTCCAACAAGGCTTGAATCCAATTCAACAGCGTAAGGAGAGAAGCTATGGCTTGGAATTATGACACAATTTCTAGAACTCTTTCTGAGATGGCACGAGAAAACTATAAAGACATGGTTAAAGCCTTTTTAGCCATGGAATTGAGTATCAAAAACAAGTCACTTCTTGATACGCTCTATCAAGACTTTATGGGCATTGATGACTTGTCTTTAGTTAGTGATGACCTGCGCCTAAGAGCAGACGGTTATCAGGAACAGCTTCAAGAAGAAGTGACGGACCTCTTGGATAAACTCTATCGAACAGGTGAGGGAGCTAGTTTCATTATGGAAGTGATTGTGTCCAACAATATTTCTGAGTCCCTTGCTCAGTATGAGGTTTTGAATGAGGAGGATTATTCGCCTCTCACCTTAGAGACCTTGCAGGACATTATCCAAAAGGAGTTGTCTTTAACGAGTCAAGATTATTTTGGAGATGTGACCTATCTCGCCCTGCAGAAAGATTTGTTAGACCAGAAAAGCCATTTCTTACAACAGTATGTGACAACTTTAATGGATAAGTTACCACAAGAAAAAGACCAAAGCGCCTTGGTCCTAGACTAAAGCAATGGGCTGAGAATACCTCTCAGCCCCTTTTTAATTGGAGGAACATATGACTCAAGAACAATTACTTGAAATGTTGCGGGCAAGATTGCCACGTGACCAGATTCTTTTGGAATCCTTTTTACGCTATCAAGCAGTCCATTTTGATGAGGATTGGGATAGCCTTATCCAAAATTTTACAACCCAAAGAGGAGTAGTCACCTCACCTGTTCAAGTGGTTCGCTTTGAAACAGAAGTTTCTGCTTTTGTAGAGGCGAGCCCCTTTGACGAGGCAACAGACCTAAGCAGCTACACACAGACCTTTGGTCAGGCTGGCTTAAAGAAGTTACCTCAGTTAAACAGTGATGAGAAAGCCTTGGTGATTGAGGTAGCCCTCTTTAACCTAGCCACTCGCTTTCATCTCTTAGATCAAGAAGGCGCCTATCAGTCCATTTCGGTAGCTTCTCTTTTGGATAAAGGCAAAGCTGCTAATTTGGTCAATGTCTATCGAGTGGCCAATAATTTGTCTGACCGTATTAGCCGTGATATTGAACAGTTTCTTCTCACTTATGAACCTGAACTAATAAGCACCCAGGAAACGGTAAAGGAAAGAGAAGAGGTAGTTGAAGAAAAAGTAGTTCCAGAACCTTCTCAGGACATCACCTTTCGTGAAGAAGGACTTGTCATAATCGCAAGTCTTGATGAGGAAGAGTTATCACAACTAGATTTACGAACAGGGCAAACAGAACATTTACCAGCTTATGAACATCTAAACTTGTCTCAAAAATTTGAGATATTAAGTCACTTTGACCAAGTGCGAAATAGCCGTCCAAAGCTACCAAACCTGAGACGTGGGGAGTTTGACCATGAAATGGAAATGACGCCAATCTATGAGGACAATGAGCTATTAACCTATTTAGAAGCAGATGGGACAGCCTATGACTTACAACGTCCTCTAACACCTCAAGAAGAAGTAATCTTAGCTGAAATGGGTCAAACCATTTTGGCTGAAAATACCGAAAAACTGACTCGTTTAGGGATAGACTTAGCTGACGTTGATGAGCAGCAACGTGGGATACTGATAGATGCTGCAGGGCGTTTTCATTTGATTAATGCCGACCTAGCCATATTAGGGGGCTATCCTAAGGCAACCGTCACTCAATTAGCCCTTGTGACAGAATTGCTTCAGATGGGATTAACGCATGACAAGGCAGAATTTTTCTTGACCAGTCAGCTAGACTTAGAAGAAGCAAGACCCATTGCCTACGCCTTCTTGCATGAAGACCTTACTCTTGAAGAAGCTAGAACCTTTGAAAGGGACAAACTGTCCCAACCTGACCTATCCTTTAGGGAATGGCGAGAACACATCTCACAAACAAAACCTGAAATCATGACTCAATCACTCCCTCAAAATCCTATCGTAGAGGAAGCCCTTAAACGCTATCCGATTGCTTCGATTGTGACTTATAAGGGGCAAGAGTTTCAGGTAATGGCCATTGAGGACTCAGGCGTTAATAACCTGATTCGGATTGAATTACAAAATGATTTCACAGATATGATTGAACAAAATCCAGTTCTTTTCTTACGGACATTAGAAGATATCACTCAAGCTCTTCATGTTCCTTCTGTCGAAGAAAAAGAGGAAGTGGAAGAACCTAGCCTAGAATTAGACCTCTTTTCTTTTATGGATATGGAAGAATCTCAAGAGCCGGTTTCTCAAGTGACAACATCTCTATCATCAAATAAGAAAGAGGCTAAACAAGAAGAAGCATTGTCAGAAGATGAGTTGGAACCAGAAGTCACTGAGACGCTCCCAGTCACAGATTTTCACTTCCCAGAAGATCTGACAGACTTCTACCCTAAGACAACAAGGGATAAGGTTGAAATGAATGTGGCTGCTATTCGTTTGGTGAAAAGGCTTGAATCTGAATACCGTCAAGCCACACCAAGTGAACAAGAACTGCTTGCCAAATACGTGGGCTGGGGAGGCTTAGCTAACGAGTTCTTTGACGAGTATAATCCCAAATTTTCTAAGGAACGTGAGGCATTAAAAACGTTAGTCACCGATAAAGAGTATACAGACATGAAACAGTCCTCTCTGACCGCTTACTACACAGACCCTCACTTGATTCGTCAGATGTGGGAGAAGTTAGAACGTGATGGCTTTACTGGTGGTAAAATCCTAGACCCGTCTATGGGAACGGGAAATTTCTTTGCGGCAATGCCTAAACATCTGAGAGAAAATAGTGAGTTGTATGGTGTAGAGCTAGACACGATTACAGGGGTTATTGCCAAATACCTTCATCCGAATAGTCACATTGAAGTAAAGGGCTTTGAGACCATTGCCTTTAATGACAATAGCTTTGATTTGATTCTCTCAAATGTGCCGTTTGCTAATATCAGGATTGTGGATAGTCGCTATGACAAGCCCTATATGATTCATGATTACTTTGTTAAAAAATCTCTTGACTTGGTGCATGACGGTGGGCAAGTAGCCATTATTTCCTCCACAGGAACCATGGATAAACGGACAGAAAACATTCTCCAGGATATTCGTGAGACGACTGATTTTCTAGGTGGTGTGCGTTTACCAGATAGCGCCTTTAAGGCCATTGCAGGTACCAATGTCACAACAGATATGTTGTTCTTCCAAAAACATATGGATAAGGGATATGTGGCAGATGATTTAGCTTTTTCAGGTTCTATTCGCTATGACAAGGATGACCGTATTTGGCTCAATCCATATTTTGACGGGGATTACAACAGTCAGGTTCTTGGGACCTATGAGGTTAGAAACTTTAACGGTGGGACACTTTCTGTGAAAGGCACTTCTGATAACCTAATAGAAGCTGTACAGACAGCTATTAAACAGGTTAAAGCGCCTAGAAGTGTTGACCCTTCTGACATTCTTATCACTCCTGATGTGATGAGAAGACAAGTCATTGATACCTCGATTCCTTCTGACATCAGAGAAAGCTTAGACCAGTATAGCTTTGGCTATAAAGATTCTACGGTTTACTACCGTGATCATAAGGGCATTCGTGTAGGGACAAAAACTGAGGAGATTAGCTACTATGTGGACGAAGAGGGTAACTTTAAGGATTGGGATACCAAGCATTCTCAAAAACAGATTGACCGTTTTAATGCTTTAGAAGTGACCGATAGCACCGCTCTTGATGTGTATGTGACAGAAGAAGCCGCTAAACGTGGGCAATTTAAGGGCTATTTCAAAAAGACGGTTTTCTATGAAGCACCTTTGTCTGAGAAAGAAGTTGCACGGATTAAAGGGATGGTCGATATTCGTAATGCTTACCAAGAGGTGATTGCCATTCAACGCTACTATGATTACGACAGAGATGAGTTTAATCACTTGTTAGGACATCTCAATCGGACCTATGATAGTTTTGTGAAACGCTTTGGCTATGTCAATAGTGCTGTGAACCGTAACCTCTTTGATAGTGATGATAAGTATTCGCTCCTTGCGAGTTTGGAAGATGAAAGTCTTGACTCAAGTGGTAAGACTGTTAGTTATACCAAGTCGCTTGCCTTTGAAAAAGCCTTGGTTCGTCCTGAAAAGGAAGTGACGGCAGTTTCTTCTGCCCTTGACGCTCTCAATTCTAGTCTAGCAGATGGTCGTGGTGTAGATTTGGATTACATGATGTCTATTTATCAGACGGATTCTAAAGCGACTTTGATTGAGGAATTAGGAGACGCTATTATTCCAGACCCAGAACGCTATCTAAACGATAGGGAAGTGGTCTATGTGTCTCGGCAGGACTTCTTATCAGGAGATGTGGTGACTAAGTTAGAGGTTGTGGACTTACTCATTAAAGCAGACAACTCTGATTTTCCTTGGGTCTATTATCAAGGTCTCTTAGAAGACGTGAAACCACCACGTGTGACCTTAGCTGATATTGATTATCGGATTGGCTCACGTTGGATTCCTCTAGCCGTTTATGGGAAATTTGCCCAAGAAACCTTTATGGGACAAACCTTTGATCTCACAGACCAAGAAGTAGCAACTGTCCTTGAAGTCAGTCCGATTGATGGGACGATGTCCTACCAATCCAAGTTTGCCTTTAGGTATTCTACCGCAACGGATAGAAGTCTAGGTGTGTCTGGTTCACGCTATGATAGTGGCCGAAAAATCTTTGAAAACCTGCTTAATTCCAATCAACCAACCATTACCAAACAAGTGGAAGATGGGGATAAGAAAAAGCATGTGACAGACGTTGAGAAGACAACGGTTCTTCGTGCTAAGGAAACTGAGCTTCAAGAACTCTTCCAAGACTTTGTGGCAAGTTACCCTGAGGTGCAACAGATGATTGAAGAGACTTATAATAGTCTCTATAATCGTACGGTCTCCAAAGTCTATGATGGTAGCCATTTAACCATTGATGGGCTTGCCCAGAATATTTCCTTACGACCTCATCAGAAGAATGCTATTCAACGGATTGTGGAAGAAAAACGAGCGCTTCTAGCTCATGAAGTCGGTTCAGGTAAGACCTTAACCATGCTTGGAGCAGGTTTCAAACTGAAAGAACTGGGAATGGTTCATAAACCTCTTTATGTGGTGCCATCAAGTCTGACCGCTCAGTTTGGACAAGAAATCATGAAGTTCTTCCCAACCAAGAATGTCTACGTGACGACCAAGAAAGATTTTGCGAAAGCCAAACGTAAACAGTTTGTGTCACGGATCATCACAGGGGACTACGATGCCATTGTCATTGGGGATTCCCAGTTTGAGAAAATTCCCATGAGTCAGGAAAAGCAAGTGACCTATATTCAAGATAAGTTACAACAACTTCGTGACATCAAGCAAGGCAGTGATAGTGATTATACCGTTAAAGAAGCAGAGCGTTCCATCAAAGGTTTGGAACACCAATTAGAAGAACTCCAAAAACTGGAACGTGATACCTTTATTGAATTTGAAAATCTTGGGATTGACTTTCTCTTTGTGGACGAGGCTCACCATTTTAAGAATATCAGACCCATTACAGGACTTGGTAATGTCGCAGGAATTACCAACACGACTTCTAAGAAGAACGTAGATATGGAGATGAAAGTGAGACAGGTTCAAGGAGAACATGACTATCGTAATGTGGTCTTTGCGACAGGAACACCAGTCTCTAACTCTATTAGTGAACTCTATACCATGATGAGTTATATCCAACCAGATGTCTTAGAACGATACCAGGTATCTAATTTTGATTCATGGGTAGGGGCTTTTGGGAATATCGAAAATTCTATGGAACTAGCACCGACAGGGGATAAATACCAACCCAAGAAACGCTTTAAGAAATTTGTGAACCTGCCTGAACTCATGCGGATTTATAAGGAAACAGCTGATATTCAGACCTCAGATATGCTTGATTTACCTGTTCCTGAAGCTAAAGTCATTGCGGTAGAGAGTGAACTCACAGAAGCTCAGAAATACTACCTTGAAGAGTTGGTTGACCGTTCAGACGCTATCAAGTCAGGCAGTGTTGACCCTAGTGATGATAACATGTTAAAAATCACTGGGGAAGCTAGAAAATTAGCCATTGACATGCGCCTCATTGACTCAGCCTATACCCTATCGGACAATCAGAAGATTATGCAAGTGGTGGATAATGTGGAACGTATTTACCGTGAGGGAGAAAATTTGAAAGCTACCCAGATGATTTTCTCTGATATTGGAACACCTAAAAGTAAGGAAGTGGGCTTTGATGTTTACAATGAACTTAAAGATCTACTTGTTGATCGAGGGATTCCCAAAGAAGAAATAGCCTTTGTCCATGACGCTAATACGGATGAGAAAAAGAACTCTCTGTCACGCAAGGTCAATAGTGGAGAAGTACGGATTCTCATGGCTTCTACGGAAAAAGGTGGAACAGGTCTAAACGTCCAGTCACGTATGAAAGCAGTCCACCATTTGGACGTTCCCTGGAGACCAAGTGATATTGTCCAACGTAATGGCAGGTTAATTCGTCAAGGCAATATGCACCAAGAGGTAGATATTTACCATTACATTACGAAAGGGAGCTTCGATAACTACCTCTGGCAAACACAGGAGAATAAACTCAAATACATCACGCAAATCATGACCTCTAAAGACCCAGTACGATCGGCAGAAGACATTGATGAACAAACCATGACTGCTTCAGACTTTAAGGCTTTAGCGACAGGTAATCCTTATCTCAAACTAAAAATGGAACTAGAGAATGAGTTGACGGTATTGGACAATCAAAAGCGTGCCTTTAATCGCTCCAAAGATGAGTATCGCCATACCATTTCTTACTGTGAGCAGAACCTCCCTGTCTTAGAGAAACGCCTTAGCCAATATGACCGTGATATTGCCCAATCTTTGGCAACTAAGTCACAAGATTTTATCATGCGGTTTGACAATCAAATGATGGATAACCGTGCAGAAGCTGGAGACTATCTACGAAAACTCATTACCTACAACCGTTCGGAAACCAAAGAAGTAAGAACGCTTGCGACCTTTAGAGGGTTTGAGCTTAAAATGGCAACCAGAAGTCTTAGTGAGCCCTTGCCAGATATGGTGTCTTTAACCATTTCAGGCAGCAACCAGTATTCTGTCTCTTTAGACTTGAAATCAGACGTGGGAACGATTCAACGCATTACCAATGCCATTGACCATATCTTAGAAGACCAAGAAAAGACAGAAGAAATGGCTAACAATTTGAAAGATAAGCTATCTGTCGCAAGGGTTGAAGTGGAAAAGGTCTTTCCTAAAGAAGAGGATTATCAGCTGTTTAAAGCTAAGTATGACCTTCTTGCCCCCTTGGTTGAACAAGAAGCAGAGGTTGAGGAAATTGATGCAGCCCTAGCTAAGTTCA
Organism: Streptococcus sp. DTU_2020_1000888_1_SI_GRL_NUU_041A; assembly: GCF_032387735.1. Classification (NCBI taxonomy): domain Bacteria; kingdom Bacillati; phylum Bacillota; class Bacilli; order Lactobacillales; family Streptococcaceae; genus Streptococcus; species Streptococcus sp. DTU_2020_1000888_1_SI_GRL_NUU_041A. Next base: position 1,197,373 of record NZ_CP135591.1, read on the forward strand.
ATGAAACGATCCAACCACAACAGGACCAACAACTTTCGCTTGATTTTTAAGAAAAAGGCTGACAAAAAATAATGAACGCGGTAAAATGACATTAAGAAATCATCAAAGGAGAATTGATTATGACCCAGACAGTAGAAGATATACGTTACCAATTAGAAGAATGGTTAGCACAAGGTTTTACAAGCTCCGAAGATAGAGCTAACTATCAAGCCTTAAAGGAACAATATGAAGATGAAACCCTTGATTACAGCTTTTCAAAGCGAGAAATCATTGGTCAATTAGAGGTGATTATCACGACTCGTGAGAATGACTTTCCAGACTTAGATGAAGTGACTAAAGGAGAGTATCTAGACCTGGTTGAACAACTTGATAATCTGGACAAGGGACAGGCAGATTATTATCGTAAGCAATTAGCGTAGAAAGATGTACAGATATGATTGAACAAATTATTCAAAGTCTTTTCATTATCGCAGCAACAGGACTAATTTTACTTGTCCTTTACCAGATTGCGAAGATGCTTGGAAGCTTATTTATCATTGGATTAATCGGATTTTTAGCTTTCACAGAAGTCTATGGGATTTACCTCTTTTTTACAGAACGATACCTCTATTTGGAAGATTTAGCCACCAATGGTATTTTGAGCTTTACCACTTTCTATATTATTTTTAATCTTTTACTTGTCTTTGGACTTGTTAGAAAAGTTGTTAGAAGTCGGATGGCATGACGTAATGGGATTACCTAAGTTTGGTAGTCCTTTTCTTTATTGTGATAACTTTTTCAAGTTCATCTTGTTATCATAGTGCTATCTTATGGAAAAAGGAGATGGCACTAGTGATGTTAAATAAAATGAAGGCTAGATTTTTGATTGGTTTTGGTGGTCTAGCAGTCACCAGCTTTATGGTGATGATGGGTTATACCATTGGTTCTCAGTCTGTGACCAGTCACACGCAGAAACAAATCCAATCTGAAGCTCATAAATTATTGACAAAAGTGAAAGAAAAGGAAAAGGCGAGTGTTCTCTCTGATGAGTTGGTTAAAGAATTTCTCACGCAATACTACACCAAGGAAAAGCTGGGCGAGAACAACAACCGTATCAAGCCCTATATGACAGATTCTGCCTTTAAGGAAGAAGTAGCTCGTCAAGAAGATTCTATCAACCAAGTCTATAAAGACTATATGTTGGATTATCGCTTTGAGTCTGCCAATATCTATGTCAATTCAGAAGCAAATGAAGCCCTTGCGGAAGTGTCTTATCAAGTTATCTATGTGTCTGATGTCAGTGATAAGGCTCAGAAAAGTACACAGACAGAAACGACCTCTCTTAAACTATCTTATGCCAAATTGTCAGATAAACTCCTTGTCAATCAGGTAACCATTTGGAATGGGAAGCTAGGGGACTTGAAAGAGTCTTCTGATGGAGTAAATTCAAGCATTCCAAAGATTCAAGGCACTACTACAAGTGAGACCAACTAGCAGGAGTATATCTTCTGCTTTTTTTGATAAGGAGATGGCATGACAAGAATTGAAAAAGTGAAACAAAAGGCGATTTTAGAGGTGGCAGAAAGTCTAGGTTATTCTTTTAAACGACTATCAGGGCAAGTCTATGAACATCCAGAACACGATTCCTTTAGGATTTTTGCGGACACCAATACCTTTAAATGGTTTTCACGTGACGTACAGGGAGATGTGATTGATTTTGTTCAGTTAATGACGGGAGTGTCTTTTAAAAAAGCCCTGTCTTACCTTGAAACTGGAGACTTTGAACAAGCTAAAATCGTCGAAGAGACTTACCAACCCTTTCGTTATTATCTAAGAGAAGAACCATTTGACCAAGCACGGATATATCTGAATGACATTCGTGGTTTAAGTGATGACACTATCAATGCTTTTGGCAGACAAGGTCTATTAGCACAGGCTCATTACCAGACAAAGACCTTTCAGGAATCAGTTCTTGTCTTTAAGAGTTACAATCATCTTGGCCAACTAGAGGGAGCAAGTCTTCAAGGGCTTGTCAAAGATAATCAGAGACATGATCGAGGTTACCTCAAGAAAATCATGAAAGACTCTCATGGCTATATAGGGATGAGCTTTGATATTGGAAAACCGAAACGCCTTATCTTTTGTGAATCGGTGATTGATATGATGAGTTATTATCAACTCCATCAGAAGCAGTTATCAGATGTGCGTTTAGTTTCTATGGAAGGCTTAAAACTCTCTGTGATTGCGTATCAGACTTTACGATTAGCAGCTGAGGAACAAGGCAAACTTGAGTTTTTAGATACTGTCAAACCAAGTCGATTAACGCATTACCTTCATGCTATACAAGAGACGACTACCTTCTTTCAGACGCACCCAGGCTTATTAACCTTGGCTGTTGACAATGATGAAGCAGGGAGAGATTTTTGTCAGAAATTATCTGAGAAAGGACTTCCCACTGAAACAGACTGTCCACCATTACAGGAACTGGAAACTAAAGCAGATTGGAATGATATTGTAAAATATCAAAATAATTATTCTCTAAAAGATGTGATACAATCGGCCAAGTTACAAGTTATCCGAAGCAATCCTCCGCCTAGAAAAAATACCGCTTTAGAGTTGTGATAACAAAATCAAGTTTCTTAGTTTAATCTAGAAAGTGATAAGGAGGACACCCTATGAGTGTGATTGAACGCCTAGCTGAAAGAGTGGCTAGGCAAGAGGAAAAAGTTGCGAAAGAAACGGAAAAACTAGAAACTTATCGCAGTCAATTACAAACAGCGATGTATCAAGCCTTTATCAAACGCCAACAAAACAGTCCTTGGACATTTGATGAAGCATTGACGCAAGCCTTTGGCCAAGATGAACAAAAACCAATACCATCAGATAATTGAAATGAGGAATAACATATGACAAAAGATTGGACCTTTGACCAACCACTAGATGATAACACACAGACATCTTCCACAGAAGAACGTGCGAAGATTGCGGCACTATTTCATAAAGAAAACCAAGAGGGCGCTGAAGACGTTGATTATGTGGCAGCCTTTGAAATGGAACAACAAAAAGCTAAGGAGAAATCCGTTTCACAACCAAAAACTCAAGAGCAATCCACACCAAAAGTGGTGTCCTCCTCTAACATTACAAACGACTACAAGCAACATCTAGCTGATGTGATGGCTCAGAATAATGAAGACATTCTTCAAAGTCAGAAGAAAATCGAAGAGTTGCACCAGTTGATTGATGACAAAAATAAGCAAAATAAGAAATTACAAGCCATTTCAGCAGCTATTGATGACTTGTAAGTGAGGCAGTCCTTACAAGGGCTGCTTTTTATAAGGAGATAAGATGAGGTTATTCAAAAAACAAAGACACAACCAAGATAGTTTTAAACAACTCATTCATCGCTTATCAGGAATGTCTGAAGCTGACTTACATAAGGTCAACCAATTATTAGATGTCGTTTTTGACGCTACACGTCAAACTATCGAAGATGAAAAAAAGTCTCCTGAAATATTGCTAAAGGAGCCTATATTAGATGAGACCATAACTGAAGCTAAGAATAAATTGAAGACTGAGCAACTTGAAAAGCGGATAGAGCAATTTAGGCAGGCAAAGAAACCTAAAAATGAGTAAAAAAGATTAGGCATTGTGATGAAGGCCTAATCTTTTTGTCTGATGCTTGTTGTTCGCTGATACACATATTTTTTTGTCAATTTACTATCATTTAGGTTTTCTATGTCAAAAATGAAATAATGATCGCGATTATCTTTAGCATTTTCTTTATTGAGCTTGAAATAGTTTTTAGCAGATTTCGCCATTGCCAACATGATATCATCTGTTAGAAAAGTCAGTGGTGTATCAAGTGCTGAGTAGCGATAGAAGTCACTTTCAAATTTACGGTAATTTTCACTGAAGTAGTCCATCTGTAATTCGTTTTTATAAAAGTCAAGCTGATTCATGGTAGACCTCCTCAACTAATGTGATAGTTATAATATCTTCTAAAGCGATCGCGATATGTCCGTCATTGGTTTTTAGAATGACCTCATTTGTTGATAGGGTCGGAATGGTTCCGATAATATTTTGTAAATCATTTTTCTGTTTTCTAGTCACCTGTATGGTCAATTGATTAGCGTAACTCTGACTGAGTAACATTAATTTTTGATTCAGCGATAGGTCAGAAAGGTAGCTGACTTGCTTAACATCATCTGATAAGGCGGAGGTGTGTTCCGATAAAAAGAACCCCATCCACTTTTGCATGTTAACGTCTTGATAGTCTCTTGCGGATTGAAATGGTAAGTATGATCGGTCAATCATTGTAATCCCTCCAAGCCACCTGCTGAGTGGCCTCCTATTAGTTTACTTCTTGCAATATTCCTGGAACTGTCTAGGAGGGCAGTTCCTTTTTGAACCGCTAAAAAACCGAATTGGTCTCTAATATGGTCAATAGTTTGTTGTAACTTTTCTTCTTTTTCGGTTGCTTCGATATCATCAAATAATGAGATTAAGGTATAGCTTTCATCGACAAATCCTGAGTAATTGACTGCAATACCCCGAACGGCTCCTGACGTGTATTTTTTACGAAAAAGCGTTAATACGGTATCGGTAAGCAGTCGTGTATGATTAGTGGGTTCTATCTTCATTTGAGCGTTAATTGGCTGTTTCATTTCTGTTTTAGAGTAGGTCACAAAGATGGAAACAATAGTAGCTTTCTGATGTTCTCTCCTCATTCGGATGGCAACTTGTTCAGCCATTTCACTAAGGACAATCTCAATATCACGCTGCTTGACATAGTCACGAGGTAGCACCTGAGAGTTGCCAAGCCCGTGTGACTTTGGTTTATAGGGTTGATGAACATTACTCTCGTCAACACCATTGGCATGAAACCACAACTGGACTCCAACCTTCCCAAATTCTTTTTTCAATAGGTCTGGATTGCTATTGGCTAGTTCCTTGATAGAGGCAATTCCTAGTTTGTGAAGGCGTTTTTCTGTTCTAGAACCAATACCCCAAAAATCAGTTAGATGAGGGATTGACCAGACTTTGGTTTCTACATCTTCGTAGGACCAATTGGCACGCATAGTAGGTGTTCGTTTGGCTTCATTGTCTAGAGCAAGTTTGGCCAATAATGGGTTAGCGTTACTCATACCAATGGTAGAATAGATACCAGTCTTTTGCCAGATGTCATGTTGTAGTTTGGCAGAGACTACATCTAATTTTGCCTTTCTATCCATCTGTTTATCACTTACAAAGTAATTGAGCGAGGAGGTTAAATCAATAAACCCTTCATCGATGGAGTAGGGGAGAATATCTTCAGGGGCAGCATAATCTTGGAAAATGTGCTGAATATCAATATTCTTTTCAATATATCTATCCATTCGAGGAGGGACAATAAGCGTTCGCTTAGCCCAATGTTCAATATAGGAAATATAGCGTGGTGATATGTCTAAGCATTGACGTTTGGCATTATAGTGGTCAAATTTTCTTGTGCTGATGTCAAAAGGTAAATCGTAGGCACGTCCAACATTATTTTTACCAAAGACCTTTTTGAACATGGGAGAAGAGGCTAAAATTAAGCCTCCAGCGTTATCAGCACGACTCATGACACAGAGAGAGGTATGGAGGGGATTCAATCCTCTATCCACACATTCAACCGAAGCATAGAATGATTTCATATCAACGAAAGCTATATCAGACTGAGGTTCTCTTGAGTAATCGATATAGCCCATCATCTTATCCTCTTTTAAGCATTTCTAATTCTTCCATCAGTTCCTGAATATGATCAGTAATGTCATACTCTTTGAGATAGGGTGTAAAATAGATACGGTTGTCTCTGAGATAAATCATTTCTTTAATATTGACTGACATATTTAAGCTCCTATAACAGGCATAAAGTGACTTACGACAAGTCCCACGATACGAGGATTGTCTTCATAAGGAATCCATTTATCAGGGTAGTTATCGTTGAGGGATACCATTCTAAAGCCATGTTCTTCTCGATAAAGTTTTTTGATATAGACAGAATCATTCCAAGATAGGGCGTAGACTGCACCATCGTAATCAAAACCACTAGCACGAATAAGGGCTACTTCACCATCAAGATAGATGGGTTCCATAGAGTCTCCTTTAATCCAAGCAGCAATATCATAACCATACTGTTCTTCCTCAGCATAGACGGTCTCTGTATCGTATTCGTCAAAGAGCGATTCTCCAAGACCAGCAGAAAGAGCGATATCAGATAACACTTCTACAGCAAATAGTGGAACAACCTTATCATGTGATTGTTGTGCCTGAAGTAGTCCTTCCGCATACTCATCAACCTTTCCTTGATTTTCCGTAGATAGTTGGAGATAGGTATTCACAATCTTGTATTCCGATTCAAAATAGGTTGTTGGAACATCAAGTATTCTTGCAAGGGCAGAAAGATTTTTTTGATTAGGAACAGATTTACCAGTCTCCCATTTGTTGTATGACGCCCTATTGATTTTTAATAGATTAGCTAGCTCAGATTGGGAATAGTGCTTTTCCATTCTACATTCTTTAAGACGGCTACCAGAAAACATAAGCTAAAACTCCTGTTGCTTTATTATGCAACAATTATATCAAAAATTTTTTAAGATGCAAGAAAAATAGTTAAGAATATTTTGGGTAATATCTGATACAGATTTTTGAAGTTATCAGTAATTCGTGCGAAGTTGATTTAGAATGATAACTAAAATAATAAATTGTTTATGTTATAATGAAAAATAAAGTGAGAAGGTGCAGGTTATCCAATAATGGTAAAGAAATTTAATAAAAAAATTGAAACTGTATATAGAGTATTCTCGGAAGAGAAAGTCTCTTTTGGAGTGTTTCATAAAACATTAATTCATTTACATACTCCAGCTTCGCATGACTATAAGCTTTTTTCTAATTGGACTGATGACGTTAAGTCAAGTTTTTAGAGTAACTAACGTAGAATTTTAATCTATTTATTTTAAGCACTTACCTTTTCAAATTGATTAGGTGTAAGATACCCTAAACTTTGATGGATTCGTTTTGAATTATAAAAGGCTTCGATGTACCAGAAAATACTCTGATAGGCTTCTTCAAAGTTCTTATATTTAAATTGATACACCCACTCTCTTTTTAAATGTCCATGCCAAGATTCAAGACTGGCATTATGATAAGGGTATCCCCTTCGACTGAAAGAGTGAGTCATCCCATAATACTTAAGCAACTCTTCATACTCTAGACTCGTATACTGGGTTCCTTGGTCAGAATGAAGAATAACAGCTTCTGGATAGTCTTGTGATTTAATGGCCTTATTTAAAGTTCTTTGCACTAATTCTACAGTCATTCGCTTGCCCAAATCCCAAGCAATGACTTTTTTAGTATAACGATCCATAATGGTTGAGAGATAAGCCCATCCTTGTTGAGTAGGAATATAAGTAATGTCGGTTGACCAAACCTTATTTTTCTTTGTAGGTTCAGTCTGTATGAGATTTTTTCGATTGATGTGATCACTTAGTGAGTATCCAGGCTTAAATTTCTTAATGACTGCAGACTTGAGTTGAAGTTGCTTCATTAGCTTCTGTACCAGTTTTAACCCGACTTTTTCCCCTTGTTTAAGTAGAAGATGATGAATTTTAGGAGCACCATAGATTCCTCGGTTAGCATTGAAGAGTTGAGAAATTTTGAGTGACAGGTATTGTCTCCTTAATTGAGTTTTAGATGGATGTCGGTTAATCCGTTCATAATAACTTGATTCAGGAACATCAAGGAGTTGACAGCTTAGTCTGACATTGAGTGCTAAAGTTTGTATGGTTTGAGCCATATCCGCAGCACTCACTTCTTTTTCTCGGCGAATATGGTCAATACTTTTTTTAAGATGTCTCGTTCTTCCTTAACTTTAGCCAGTTGTCTTTTTAATTCTAGAAAATCAGCTTTAGAGACGGAGCTTTCATTAGATGTAGAGTAGAGGTCTATCCATTTATAAATTGTTGCAGGGGCCACGTCGTATTCTTTAGACAGCTGGGTGACGGATTGACCAGAATGATAGAAGGCGATAAGGGTTTCTTTAAATTCTTTTGAGTAGCGTTTTTGCATGTTTTTGTCCTTTGTCTAAATTATACAATAGTGACTCTAAGATTTAAGGATAACATCATGAGGATGAATATAAAGCTGCAACAAATGAGCAGTTATATGAACTTTTTTTTAATAACAAAATTGAATTAAAGAAAAGATTTCCTATGGATGAATTAGCTAGTTCTGTAGATGATTCTTTCTTTGTAGATTTTAAAGAATACATAAGTTATTTGTTTTTAGCTGAAAGCATTCTACAGAATGAGTTAGAAATAGTAGTTGTGACAGATCATAATACTACTAAAGGCGTAGAAAAACTGCAGAAAGCAGTATCAATACTTAAGGCAAATAATAGAAATTATAAATATCACCCCCATATTTTGTATGGTGTTGAGATTAGCGCTGCTGATAAGCTCCATATAGTTGGAATATTTGATGATAATAAAAAAGAGGTAGTTAATAAATGGTTGGATGAAAACTTACTCAGTACAGAGGAAGGAAGCTATCAACATTCTTTAACTATAATGAATTTTTTTAATGAAAATAAAATCTTAAATTATATCGCTCATTTTAATACTTCTAATATTTTTACTAAAAAGGCTCAATTGTCAGGTGCTTATAAAAAGTCTTTATTTTCTCCAACACAAATTAAATTTATGGGTGTAAATAAAGCTGAAGTAATTCCTGGCTTATTTAATAAACTATTACGAGACTTTTCTTGTAGACCAAATTTTATATTAGATAATGATTCACATGATATTGACGGATTAGATAAAAATATTATGTGGTTCAAAGGTGGGAAACTATCTTTTCAAATGTTTGAGGAAGCATTACTAGATTATGAAGTATCTGTTAGTTTAGAACAGCCAAAAATTGAGGGAAACTCTTATATTAAAGGAGTCTATGTAGAAAAAAGAAGAGGGAACAGAAGTTTCTTACTAGATAAATCAAAGGAAAAAGATTTTTATATTTCCTTTTCTCCGTCATTGAATTGTTTGATTGGAGGTAGAGGTACAGGTAAGAGCACATTAATTGATATACTTCAATTTGCTTTATCTCAATATTGTGATAAACAAAGTAAGTTGGAATTTATGTGTAACCATGCAAATATTTTTATCTTATACGTTTTGGATAATGTGGAATATATTATCGAGGTAAGTTTACCAGAAGTACTTCAAGAGAATAAGGATAATATTTTACAATATTATGGTCAAAATCTCGAAGATAAATTTTCGTATCATTATATTTATAATTCTCTCTCAATCAGAGAGTGGACAAGATCGCAATATACTAATGTTTATAAAGTAGAAAGTGGGAAATTCAAATCAATCGATAAAAACAAAGTTTTAGATAAAATGTTTGATAGAAGGTATTCAGTTAATGAATTAGTTCGAACAGCGGATGGAGAGAAAATTACAGAATTTATTTCTGATTTGATGCTGAAAAATAAAAATTTACCAAATCCTAATTATGGGCTACGAACTCAGAAACTAGAATCATTTGTAGCCAAATTGAATGAACTTGATGAATATAGAAAACAACGAAAAGAATCGATACTTGAAATAATAGATGATTTTAATAAGACTCAAGTTGGAAAGCTAAGAATTTGTTATGAACAAGTTGATAGTTGGGAAGAGCTACGCTTGGAGAGTGTGTTATTTGATAGTGATTCTCTTCTAAGTTCTTCATTTGATATGACGTTAAGTCAAGTTTTTAGAGTAACTAACGTAGAATTTTAATCTATTTATTTTAAGCACTTACCTTTTCAAATTGATTAGGTGTAAGATACCCTAAACTTTGATGGATTCGTTTTGAATTATAAAAGGCTTCGATGTACCAGAAAATACTCTGATAGGCTTCTTCAAAGTTCTTATATTTAAATTGATACACCCACTCTCTTTTTAAATGTCCATGCCAAGATTCAAGACTGGCATTATGATAAGGGTATCCCCTTCGACTGAAAGAGTGAGTCATCCCATAATACTTAAGCAACTCTTCATACTCTAGACTCGTATACTGGGTTCCTTGGTCAGAATGAAGAATAACAGCTTCTGGATAGTCTTGTGATTTAATGGCCTTATTTAAAGTTCTTTGCACTAATTCTACAGTCATTCGCTTGCCCAAATCCCAAGCAATGACTTTTTTAGTATAACGATCCATAATGGTTGAGAGATAAGCCCATCCTTGTTGAGTAGGAATATAAGTAATGTCGGTTGACCAAACCTTATTTTTCTTTGTAGGTTCAGTCTGTATGAGATTTTTTCGATTGATGTGATCACTTAGTGAGTATCCAGGCTTAAATTTCTTAATGACTGCAGACTTGAGTTGAAGTTGCTTCATTAGCTTCTGTACCAGTTTTAACCCGACTTTTTCCCCTTGTTTAAGTAGAAGATGATGAATTTTAGGAGCACCATAGATTCCTCGGTTAGCATTGAAGAGTTGAGAAATTTTGAGTGACAGGTATTGTCTCCTTAATTGAGTTTTAGATGGATGTCGGTTAATCCGTTCATAATAACTTGATTCAGGAACATCAAGGAGTTGACAGCTTAGTCTGACATTGAGTGCTAAAGTTTGTATGGTTTGAGCCATATCCGCAGCACTCACTTCTTTTTCTCGGCGAATATGGTCAATACTTTTTTTAAGATGTCTCGTTCTTCCTTAACTTTAGCCAGTTGTCTTTTTAATTCTAGAAAATCAGCTTTAGAGACGGAGCTTTCATTAGATGTAGAGTAGAGGTCTATCCATTTATAAATTGTTGCAGGGGCCACGTCGTATTCTTTAGACAGCTGGGTGACGGATTGACCAGAATGATAGAAGGCGATAAGGGTTTCTTTAAATTCTTTTGAGTAGCGTTTTTGCATGTTTTTGTCCTTTGTCTAAATTATACAATAGTGACTCTAAGATTTAAGGATAACATCAATAATTTTAGAATAAGTAAACAAGATGTAGTTGATATTTTCTATCTTGCTTATAAAGAATTAGGAATAAAGAATTTTGTTGAATGTATAATAAAAGAAAGCCTTGGTCAAAAATATTTTAATCTTTTAAAAACGATATCAAACGATAATTTCTTGCAAAGAACTAATCAATGGGAAAATTTTAAAGAAATTAATGATAGCAATATCAAATATTTAAAATCAAGTATGTATTCTTTGATTAAGAATAATCGTTTATTATCTGAGTTAAAAAGAGTTTTACACGAACATGTAGCAAATGAAAAATTATTTTTAGAGTTTAACATTAATTCAAAGGAAAGCTCAAAACAACTTAATATTCTTTACAAAGAAGTCAGTGTACTAAGTTTAGGGCAAAAAGTAGTAGCGATGCTTGATTTTATATTAGCATATAGTGATTATTCTAAAGATTTCAGACCATTAATTATTGATCAGCCTGAGGATAACTTAGATAACCGTTATATATACAGTCACCTAGTTCAACAATTTAGAAAAGCTAAAATTCAAAGGCAAATTATTTTAGCAACGCATAATGCTACAATTGTGACAAATTCTATGACAGATCAAGTAGTAATTATGGAGTCAGATGGAACACATGCTTGGATTGAAGCGAGAGGATACGTAAGCGAAAGATTTATAAAGAATCACATCATCAATCAGCTAGAGGGAGGAAAAGAATCATTTAAACATAAGATGTCTATATACGAGACTGTACTTTCTGAATAGACATAACGGAGGAATTAGGAAATGGCTTAGAGTTACGTTGTTAAGAAATGTTGCTTCTAAGTCATTTTATATTATTCAATTTTGTTAGAGAAATTTTAACAATCGAGTTTTTACCATTCTTTTTGTAATGTGATAACTTTTCCAAATTATCCTTGTTATCCTTATATCAATCCTAAGAAAATCAAACTTTGATTTTCTACTGGGGGTTTGGGGGGCGAAGCCACCAAGTTATCTTATCGTTGGCTGTCAAAACAGAAAGGTTTTGGTCGGCTGGCGATATGATTTTTTGGGTATTGTGACCACAATGCCTGAGCTCGCAAAGACCGAACAAGAAGAGAGTGAGGTCTTTAGGAAGCGTACTGACAATGTGAGGCAGCCTGACACTGTCAGACAAGTATAATGTTGAAAGGATAGTAGGATGGGACAAGAAATTAAGTTAATCCGTAAGCAATTTAGGATCACGAGACAAGAAGAAAAACAGATAAAAGAAATGATGAGGGAACAAAAACTGGATAGTTTCTCAGAATTTCTTCGTCAAAATTTGTTGAAAAAGAATTATCAGGATAGAATTTTTGAAAGTTGGTTTTCCCTTTGGCAATCTCAAAAGTTTGAACAAATTAGTCGAGATGTGCATGAAGTTCTAGTTGTCGCAAGAGAAAATCACCAAGTGACTCAAGAACACGTTTCAATCTTACTGACATGCGTTCAAGAATTGATTGCGGAAGTCAATCAAGTACAGCCGCTCAGTCGTGGATTTCGTGAAAAATACATGAGATAGGAGGCTACTATGGTTTATCGTTATCGTACCAATCTCAAAAAAGTATTTCTAACAGATTCAGAGTTACATCAATTGAATGAGCGAATCGACAAGAGTCACTGTCAAAATTTTTCAGTCTATGCCAGAAAAGTGTTGTTGAATCCCAATATGTCATTTGTCACCATTAACACGGATACCTATGACCAGTTAGTATTTGAATTGAGACGGATTGGAAATAACATTAATCAAATTGCGCGTGCAATCAATCAAAGCCATTTGATTTCTCAGGAACAGTTACAAGAATTGAGTAAGGGAGTTAGTGAGTTAATTACTGGCGTAGAGAAAGAATTTCAAGTGGAAGTGAAAAGATTGAAGGAGCTCTATGGTAGTCACTAAACACTTTGCGACACACGGAAAAAAATATCGTAGGCGTTTAATTAAGTATATTCTCAATCCTGATAAAACGGACAATTTGAAATTGGTATCTGATTTTGGCATGAGCAATTATTTAGACTTCCCTAGCTATGAAGAAATGGTAGAAATGTACAATGTCAACTTTACCAATAACGACAAGTTGTACGAATCCAGAAATGACCGACAAGAAAAACATCAACAAAATATCCATGCCCATCACCTCATTCAATCATTTTCTCCTGAAGATAATCTGACACCTGAAGAAATTAACCGCATTGGTTATGAGACCATGATGGAATTAACAGGGGGCCGTTTTCGTTTCATCGTGGCAACTCATACAGACAATGATCATGTTCATAATCACATCCTAATCAACGCCATTGACCGTAATTCAGATAAAAAGTTGATATGGAATTATGCCTTGGAACGAAACCTTCGTATGATTTCAGATCGTATTTCTAAAGTGGCTGGAGCGAAAATTATTGAAAAACGTTTCTCCTACCGTGACTATCAAAAATATAGGCAGTCTAGTCATAAATTTGAATTGAAGCAACGCCTTTATTTTTTGATGCAGCACTCAAAGTCCTTTGATGATTTTTTAGAAAAAGCGGTGCAGTTACATGTTCATATTGATTTTAGTCAGAAGCATAGTCGATTCATGATGACGGATAGAGCAATGACAAAACCAATTCGAGGACGCCAACTCAGCAAACGAGATTTATATGATGAAGAATTTTTTCGTACACATTTTGCCAAGCAAGAGATTGAAAGTCGTTTAGAATTTTTGTTGAACCGTGTCAATTCTTTAGAAGAGTTACTAACAAAAGCAAAAGAATTGAATCTAACCATTGACTTAAAACAAAAAAATGTAATCTTTATACTTGAAGAAAATGGAAAGCAATTCAGTCTGAGTCATAAAAAAATAAGTGATAAGAAATTATATGATGTCAATTTTTTTCAAGATTATTTTAAAAATAAGGAAGTCGGTGATTCAGAAGGCTTAGAGAATTTACAGGAGCAGTACCATGCTTTTCAAGAAGAACGTGATAAGGAGAAGGTAGCCACTGAAGAAATTGAGGAAGCCTTTGAGGAATTTAAGAAGAAGCGAGATGCCGTTCACGAATTTGAAGTGGAACTTGCAGGACACCAAATAGAGAAGTTAGTTGATGAGGGCGTTTATATCAAGGTGTCTTTTGGTGTAAAGCAGAGCGGTTTTATTTTCATTCCTAACTATCAATTAGATATTCTTGAAGAAGAGAATCAGACAAAATATAAAGTCTATATCCGTGAGACAACCTCATACTTTATCTATAACAAAGAACATTCGGATAAGAATCAGTATATAAAAGGACGAACCTTGATTAGACAGCTAACCAACGATAGTCGAGCAATACCATACAGACGACCGACTGTTGAAAGACTTCAAGAAAAGATTTCTGAGATTAACCTCTTGATTGAGTTAACAGAGACAGACAAAAAATACCAGGTCATCAAAGACGAACTGGTCGCAGAAATAGCAGAGATAGACATCAAACTGACTCAAATAAATGAAAAAATCGCCACCTTAAACAAGATGGCGGAAGTGTTTATTAATCATAAAAGTATAGATAAGAGTAGTAGGAAGTTAGTAAGATATGAATTATCAAAACTAAATATTCCCGAGAATGTAACTTTAAAGAATATAGAATATGAGGTTGCAAAATTAAATAAACAACTAATTCAGCAAATTGATCTATATGAAAAATCAGTTAGAAAACTGGAAATTTATTTAAAACAATTTGATATAAATAAACATCGAATTTCTAGAGATAAAATTGAAATTGAATTTTAAAGGATTTGAGTACATATTACGACTAATAGAAAAACTTGATATATAAGGGATTTATTGATGCAAAGATACTAATTACTGATACAGTTATTAAAACGACTAAAGTAATTGGAGTGAAATCGGGTGAAGTTGTGTTAGAAACGAAAGAAGAAGTAGAAGAAATACCTCAACCATTTGACACAATACCGTTATTTTTTTAGATGAGATTAATTCTTTGTTTTCCAAAGACACATCATGTTGAGGCGGTAAGTTTGCTAGTCAAGGAGTAAAACGACGAAGATTAGCATTTACTTCCGCCCATGCGATAGCTGTCCGTGATTGACAAGTGCTAGCACGCAGACAGAACGGAGATAGCGAACCGCTGAGTGTGTCGCTCTGCTCGTAAAAGCTTAGAAACCTTTGAACGAAAGGGATAATGAAAGCCTTGATTGCAAGGCTTTTTGCTTTATGGTGGGTAAGTATCAGAGTGAGAAAATTTTTGGAATGAGTAGAAGTGATAGCTAGAAATTATCAGTTTCTATTTCCATTTACCCTGTGGGTACGTGTTTGTTTCCATTGACAAGGAGTTTGTGGGAATAGAAATGTACCCACCTTGTTTGAATCAAGTGAAGTGTAGTTGAAGGAAATCTGTTGAAAGCAATACTTCATTTTACCGAATAAGTAATAATTTAGGCAACTTCAAATCGATTAAAAAAAACTATTTTAAAGGTTAAGAGTAGACAAAAATTGTCCACTCTTTTTTGCAAACTCAATTTATCAATAAATGAAATGAGGGAATGTAAAATGAAATATTTTGAGGTTGAGTTAGAAAATCCTGATGAATTTTTAAAACTACAAACAGAAGATTTTGTGAAAGCTAATCGCTTGCTACTAAGGAAGATAATCCAGAGCGTTACAGTCTATGAAGAAAACTTCGTCATATCCTTTAAATCTGGCATCGAATTGGAAGTATGAGTCTCATTCCATAACTTTTATATTGAACATATCATCTTGTTGTGTTATACTATAAATTGATATAAACAAAGATGTAGGAGGAACCGAAACTATGACAGCCTCAATGCGTTTAAGATAAGCTGGCAATAAAAAAAGCAGAATCTATACCCGATGATAGGCTTTTTTGTTGTGCTTATTTATACGATATTGAGCATTCATTAGTTACGGTGAGGATATTGGTTATTTAACTATACCTTTATTTAACTATGTCTTTAATATGAATGTTTCCAAATTGTATGTATGCAGACCAAAAGCCACATTGTGGGGTTTGGCCTGCATTTTTTATTGCCTAGAATGCTATTCAAAATAGAAATTCAAGCAAAATAATATGCAGGAGATAATATAAATGGAAAAATACAACAATTGGAAACGAAAATTTTATGCAATATGGGCAGGGCAAGCAGTATCATTAATCACTAGTGCCATCCTGCAAATGGCGATTATTTTTTACCTTACAGAAAAAACAGGATCTGCGATGGTCTTGTCTATGGCTTCATTAGTAGGTTTTTTACCCTATGCGATTTTGGGACCTGCCATTGGTGTGCTAGTGGATCGTCATGATAGGAAGAAGATAATGATTGGTGCCGATTTAATTATCGCAGCAGCTGGTGCAGTGCTTGCTATTGTTGCATTCTGTATGGAGCTACCTGTCTGGATGATTATGATAGTATTGTTTATCCGTAGCATTGGAACAGCTTTTCATACCCCAGCACTCAATGCGGTTACACCACTTTTAGTACCAGAAGAACAGCTAACGAAATGCGCAGGCTATAGTCAGTCTTTGCAGTCTATAAGCTATATTGTTAGTCCGGCAGTTGCAGCACTCTTATACTCCGTTTGGGATTTAAATGCTATTATTGCCATCGACGTATTGGGTGCTGTGATTGCATCTATTACGGTAGCAATTGTACGTATACCTAAGCTGGGTAATCAAGTGCAAAGTTTAGAACCAAATTTCATAAGGGAGATGAAAGAAGGAGTTGTGGTTCTGAGACAAAACAAAGGATTGTTTGCCTTATTACTCTTAGGAACACTATATACTTTTGTTTATATGCCAATCAATGCACTATTTCCTTTAATAAGCATGGAACACTTTAATGGAACGCCTGTGCATATTTCTATTACGGAAATTTCCTTTGCATTTGGGATGCTAGCAGGAGGCTTATTATTAGGAAGATTAGGGGGCTTCGAAAAGCATGTATTACTAATAACAAGTTCATTTTTTATAATGGGGACCAGTTTAGCCGTTTCGGGAATACTTCCTCCAAATGGATTTGTAATATTCGTAGTTTGCTGTGCAATAATGGGGCTTTCGGTGCCATTTTATAGCGGTGTGCAAACAGCTCTTTTTCAGGAGAAAATTAAGCCTGAATATTTAGGACGTGTATTTTCTTTGATCGGAAGTATCATGTCACTTGCTATGCCAATTGGGTTAATTCTTTCTGGATTCTTTGCTGATAAAATCGGTGTAAATCATTGGTTTTTACTATCAGGTATTTTAATTATTGGCATTGCTATAGTTTGCCAAATGATAACTGAGGTTAGAAAATTAGATTTAAAATAAACAATATTGGAGGAATATTTATGTATCTTATTTTCATGTAACTCTTCCTGCTAAAATCGCAGGGTTTTCCCTGCATACAAGCAAATGAAAGCATGCGATTATAGACAGGAGGAAATGTTATGGAATTAATATTAAAAGCAAAAGACATTCGTGTGGAATTCAAAGGACGCGATGTTTTAGATATAAATGAATTAGAAGTATATGATTATGACCGTATTGGTTTAGTAGGAGCAAATGGTGCTGGAAAAAGCACTTTACTCAGGGTACTTTTAGGAGAATTAACTCCCCCAGGATGTAAAATGAATCGTCTGGGTGAACTTGCCTATATTCCCCAGTTGGACGAAGTAACTCTGCAGGAGGAAAAAGATTTTGCACTTGTAGGCAAGCTAGGTGTTGAGCAATTAAATATACAGACTATGAGCGGTGGTGAAGAAACAAGGCTTAAAATAGCACAGGCCTTATCGGCACAGGTTCATGGTATTTTAGCGGATGAACCTACGAGCCATTTAGACCGTGAAGGAATTGATTTTCTAATAGGACAGCTAAAATATTTTACAGGTGCACTGTTAGTTATTAGCCATGACCGCTATTTTCTTGATGAAATAGTAGATAAAATATGGGAACTGAAAGATGGCAAAATCACTGAGTATTGGGGAAACTATTCTGATTATCTTCGTCAGAAAGAGGAAGAACGTAAGAGCCAAGCTGCAGAATACGAACAATTTATTGCGGAACGTGCCCGATTGGAAAGGGCTGCGGAGGAAAAGCGAAAACAGGCTCGTAAAATAGAACAGAAGGCAAAAGGTTCTTCAAAGAAAAAAAGTACTGAAGACGGAGGGCGTTTAGCTCATCAAAAATCAATAGGAAGTAAGGAAAAAAAGATGTATAATGCTGCTAAAACCCTAGAGCACAGGATTGCGGCCTTAGGAAAAGTAGAAGCTCCGGAAGGCATTCGCAGAATTCGTTTCAGGCAAAGTAAAGCATTGGAGCTCCATAATCCATACCCTATAGTCGGTGCAGAAATTAATAAAGTATTTGGGGATAAGGCTCTGTTTGAAAATGCATCTTTTCAAATTCCGTTAGGAGCAAAAGTGGCGTTAACTGGTGGTAATGGAATCGGAAAAACAACTTTAATCCAAATGATCTTAAACCATGAAGAAGGAATTTCTATTTCGCCTAAGGCAAAAATAGGTTACTTTGCACAGAATGGTTACAAGTACAACAGTAATCAGAATGTTATGGAGTTTATGCAGAAGGATTGTGACTACAATATATCAGAAATTCGTTCAGTGCTAGCATCTATGGGGTTCAAACAGAACGATATTGGAAAAAGTTTATCTGTTTTAAGCGGTGGAGAAATTATAAAATTGTTGCTTGCTAAAATGCTCATGGGTAGATATAACATCCTAATAATGGATGAACCCAGTAACTTCCTTGACATACCAAGTTTAGAGGCTTTGGAAATACTAATGAAGGAGTACACCGGAACTATCGTGTTTATCACCCACGATAAACGATTACTCGAAAATGTAGCAGATGTAGTTTATGAAATTAGAGATAAGAAAATAAATCTGAAACATTAAATTTAAGGTAGTCGCTGGTCAGTATAGTCTGTTCTGGTTGGCGACTCCATTGTTAAAGAGTATAAAGACTTTAGATTTTATGAATATTAAAAATAGGAACAGTCAATTGAACTGCTCCTATTTTTCTGCTAAATATATTGTAGTTTTCTTATATGTATAATGATAGATTAGCGGATTCTCATCTACGGTACTTACTTCAAATATGAAGAAGTGATCGCGGTTATCTCTGGACTTTTCCTTATTGAGGACAAAGTAATTCTTACGTGAAGTCGCCATTGTTTTTAGGATATCATCAGTTAGGAAGGTCAATGGAATATTCATGTTAGAGTAGCGGTAGAAGTCACGTTCAAAATCTTGGTAGCTCTCGCTATAATAGTCCATTTGTAGGTGATTACGCTGAAACTCAAGCTGATTCATAGAGCACCTCCTCGACAAGTTCAATACTAATAATGTCTTTTAATTTCAAATTGATGTGACCTGTTGTAGTTTTTATCAAAATGAAATCTTTGGTCAGACTTGGTATTGTTCCAGTGTAGGAAACACGCTTGTTTTTTTCAATCACTTGAATGCGTGTGCGTAGCTGCCCGGCGTATACTTGACTGAGGAGTAATAATTTCTTCTCTAGTGATAAGTCAGACATGTACGTTACTTTGTTTGTATCATCAGAGAGTGCTGATGCATGTTCAGATAGGAAAAAGCCCATCCATTTTTGCATCTTTGTATCCTGGTACTCTCTTGCTGATTGAAATGGTAAATATGAACGGTCAATCATATCAAATCCTTTCTATGCAGAGGCAAGGGTATTTTTATCAAATTGAATCGTAAAACCTTGAATTCCCCCACCTGTGTAACATTCTTTAAAGCGATTGATTACCTCAGTATAGATTATCACAGATGAGCTTGTTGGCTTAATGCTAAATGTAAATTCCAATGGTAATCGGTTTTCAGATTTAGCATGTACTAGTCGTATCGATATTTCAGTTGTTTTGAGTTTTCTCTGACGAAGTTTTGAAGTTGCTGTTTCAACGATTCCATGTAAAAATCTTTCAAGCATTTCAATATCATTACATCCTTTGCTACGGATTTCTGAAAATTGTACTGTATTTTTTTCTTGTTTCATTTTAATCCCTCCAATCCACCCGCGGAATGACCACCGATAAGTTTACTGCGTTCAATATTTCTGGAACCTTCAGTTAGGACGGTTCCTTTTTGTATGGCTAAAAAACCAAACTGTTCTCTGACAACATCAATAGCTGTCTGAAGTCTATTATCTTTTTCAATTTGTTCTACATCATCAAAGAGTGATAGTAGAGTATAGCTTTCATCTACGAAGCCACTATAAGATACACCAATTTGTCTCACTGCACCAGAGGTGTATTTTTTCGGAATAATACAAGTACATGACTCACCATTGTTTTGGGGAGATTTGCGGGTTCAATTTTATTCTGAGCATTTATAGATTTTTTCATCTCAGTCCTAGAATAGCCAATATGAATAGAAACGACAGTAGTCAATACTAGGGCTACTGTTCCGTTCCACAGTATCATTTAAAAATCATTTTCACACCCTTTCGTCTATTAGTATAGAAGAAAGCTCTCAGCACATGTGGAGGTTGTAGGACTGCTGGTGAAAGAGGGATAAACCCAACCGTTTCAGGGTTTACAAAAGACTTGAAATCAAACCTTTCTTGCTTTTTGGGGAGAAGTATCAGTTTGATAGTCTGAAGTGAGCTAGTAGCACTGCTAGTGATTATCTTAGAAATCTAATCCCACATACGCAGTGGGGGTGCAAAATCTATTTACAGAAAAGTGTCTCTGGGAATAGATTTGCACCCCTTTTTTTGCGTGCGGATTATCCTGTGGGGACTCATGGGTGTTAACTAGCGTAGTAACAATGGACCATTAGAAGTCAGTCGAAGACATAGTAGTGATGACGTTTCTGTAATGGAAGTGTAGCTAAGGGCTGAATAATTAAGTTAGTATCTATCCATGCAGTTTTGTCTGCCCTAACACATGGTCTGAAACAGCAGTACTCGCCTAACGTATGATGAAAGAGGCTATTTACAAATATAGGACGACACAAACAGAACGAAATCGAAAAAGATAGATGTGGAGGAAATTTTTACATGCCAAAGTTTAATTGAACCACCGTATACCTAACAGCACGTACGGTGGTGAGAGAGGTTAGAAACTATCTTCTACTCGATTGTACTGATGTCTGATAAATAATTTGGATCGCTGTAAATCTTTTCTCTTGACTAAAATCCTAAATCGTACTATAATGCTTTTAATGTCCGAAATCGAATTTTGAAAAAGAGGTATCCAATATGACATTTAAAGAAGAAAGCTACCAATTAATCAATGCCTTAGTTGCTATAGTCGAAACTTATTTTAAGATTGCCAAGTTATCTGATGTGCCTGAAAATCTTTTCTGGTTACTGGCTGGTTTGAGTGATAAGGGTTTTCACACCCAGAAAGAAATTCATGAGACTTGGGGTCTGCCCAAGACAACTGTTAACAGCTTGGTGAAGAAATTAGAAGGTCAAGGCTACTTGGAACTGATAGCCATTTCAGGTCGTAAACGAGAATTGCAGATTAGTCTGACAGAGGCTGGTCAAACTTACACCGATGAAGTCCTCTCCTTGATGTCAGAGGTGGAGAGAGAGGTGTTGAAGCGAGTAAAGGCTGAATTGCCAGCTCATTTTATCCGAGACATGATGACCTACAGTCGTATTGTTCAAGAGACAGTAGCCAGCCATAAAGAAAGGAGAGGAGTTGCCCATGAAGACAGCCACTAAAAATAATTTTTCAGACCAGACCATCAGGTGTCTAGTCAAGTCTCACTTTCCCCAAGCCATATTGAGCAAGATTGAACGGATTGTTGGTGGGACCTTTAATACGGTTTACTTGCTAGAAGGTAGTGGTTTGCCTGATGCCAGTATCATGCTAAAGACCGGACCTCATCGTGATGTTGAAGTACCCAAGCATGAGGCGGATAATCTCAAGACAGAAATTTATACCTATCAACTACTAGAAAATCAGAATATACAAGTACCTAGAATTTATGCCCATGATTTTAGTCATAGCATTATCCCCCACGATTTTTTCTTCATGGAAAAAATATCAGGAAAGACCTGGTATGAGATTAGCCCTAAGAAGACGCCCCAGCTCATGTATGAACTAGGACGGCAAACGGCTGAGATGCACAAGACCAAAGGTAGCTGGTTTGGAACCATCAATGATGAGACAGATGAGCGGTTTGACACTTGGTCACAGGCCTTTCAGCATAAAATTGAAACCTTGTTGAAAGAGGTGGAGGCAAGAGGAAGTACGCTTCCTATTGCAGAAATCCGTCATCAGATTGCGCTTAGAAAAGACCTTCTTGATGAGGTCAAGACACCTCGACTGGTCAATTTTGACCTCTGGGCAGGTAATGTCTTTCTGGAAAAAGGCTCAGATTGGCAGATTTAAGGCTTGATTGATTTTGAACGCAGCTTTTTCGGTGACCCCATGGCTTCCTTTGTCTCAGCTCTCTTTCTATATGATAATGTTGAAAAGGAGCCCCACTTTATTCAGGGCTATAACCAAGTGAGTCAAGAACTCCTAGTTATTACCGAAGATGACAGAGAACGCATGTGGCTCTATACCTTACTTTTTTATCTAAGAGCCTATGTCGAAACAGAGCGTTATCAGGGGTTGATGAAGTGGGGGCAAAAGAGTTTTCTAAGTGCAACCCTCACATTCATGACTAGAGCTTTAAACCGTCGTTGGAAAAAACGCTTAAAAGCTAGAAAGGACGAAAAATGAACCAAATATTTTCAAGGGTTAAATTCAAGAAAAAATACTTTGTTTGGCTATTTACTTTTCTCATTATTGCTATCGCTGGTGAGACAGCCCTACCTACCCTTATGGCTGAGATGATTGAGCAGGGCGTTGTCAACCAAGCAACCAACAGTATTTGGCTCTTAGCAGGGGGAATGGTACTGGTCGTGCTCATGGCCTTTGTGGGCAATATGCTAGTCGCAAAGATTTCCTCACGGATTGCGACACTCTTTGCTCGTGATGTGCGCAAGGCACTCTTTGACAAGGTTCAGTCATTTTCTGGACAGGAGTTGGATAAGTTTGGGACAGCCAGTCTCATTACGCGGACCACTTCAGATGTGACCAATCTTCAGTCATTCTTATCGGCAGGCTTGCAGATTGGTATGCTGGCGCCACTTATGATGGCAGCAGGTGTAGTCCTAGTTGCTGTTACTGGTGGTGAGACCAGTAGTGTACTTGTTTTCACTCTGCCTATCCTCTTGATTGCGATGACTGTGGTTTTGGTTTTAGCTACTCGCTATTCCAAAGCCCTGCGTTTGACCTTGGACAAGATTAACCGTATTTTCCTAGAAATATTACAAGGTGTCCGTGTTATCCGTGCCTTTAATAAACAGGAAACAGAGAAAGCCCGTTTTGGTCAAACCAATAGCCAATATGCTGATATTTCTCTTAAAAACAACCGTCTCATGGGTGGGATGATGCCTTTTATCCAAGTGATTTTTGGTCTGACTACGATTGGTGTCATGGCTGTCGGCGCTGAGGCTGTGGCTAAGGGGAAAATCACGGTTAGTGCCCTTGTCGCTAATAGTCAGTATGTTGCTCTCATCCTTGGTGCCATCGTCATAGCAGCCTTTATCATCAGTTTCTTCCCGACGGCTTTTGCCAGTATGTCACGTATCGGTGAGGTTTTGGGGATCGAGGTCAAAATTACTGACGGTGATGATGAGCAAGCTATGACGGAAGCTCAGGGAACAGTGACCTTTAAGGATGTGACCTTCTCCTATGCTGACGCAGCAGAACCAGTCCTAAAAGACATCAGTTTCACCTCAAAACCTGGTCAAGTGACCGCCATTATCGGTGCTACTGGGTCAGGAAAATCTTCAGTCCTTAAGCTTATTCCACGTCTTTACGACATCACTTTTGGTGAAATCAAGGTCAACGGTCGTAATGTCAAAGATTATAAATTACAGGAACTTCGAGACATTATCGGCTATGTCCCTCAGAAAAACGTCCTCTTCTCAGGTGATATCGCAAGTAACCTCAACTTTGGTCAGGAAGACGGAACAGAGGCGGACTGGAAACGTGCAGCAGACATTGCCTCAGCCTCAGAATTTATCGCAGATAAGCCAGGGAATTATCAATCAGAAATTGCCCAAGGTGGGACCAATCTATCAGGTGGACAACGCCAGCGTATGGCCATTGCCCGTGCCATGATGAAACGTCCGCAGGTTTATCTCCTTGATGATAGTCTGTCAGCACTTGATATGAAGACGGATAAACAAGTTCGTACCAATCTGCGTGCCAACCTTGACCAAGCCACCATGATTATGGTGGCGCAACGTATCAGTTCTATCATGGACGCTGAGCAAATTATCCTCATTAGTGAAGGAAAAATTGCAGGTAAAGGCACCCATAAAGAATTACTGAAAAACAACGACATCTATCGTGAACTAGCTATTTTACAACTGGGAGAGGAGGCGGTTGCCTATGAACTTGACAATGCTTAAACGTTTATACACCTATATCAAACCCAATCGTCTTGGTTTCTTCACAGCACTTTTCCTTGTTGCTGCTGGTACTGGACTTACCGTCCTAGCGCCAAGCTACACGGGGCAAATCACGACTCAGCTCTACAATGGCATTAGTCAAGGCTCTTTTGATTGGAAAGCTATTTTCCAATTGAGTGTTATTGTTGCAGGTCTCTATCTAGTTGGGCAAAGTCTGGTTTTCTTGGCTTCCTTCACCTTAGCCAAAGTTATCGCTAAGTCAGTCGAGCGTTTGAGAAATGAGGTTAGTAGTAAAATTCACCGTCTACCTATTAATTATTATGATACCCGTGGTAATGGTGAAATCCTCAGTGTCATCACCAATGATATTGACATCCTCAATAACTTCCTCAGCCAGAACTTGCAGGAAATTATTGTTCAGACTGTGACCATTGTGGGCATTTTCTCCATCATGCTCTCTATCAATGGTTGGTTAACCTTGGTTGCTGTCATCATGGTTCCTATCTCCCTCCTGACAGCAGCGAGTTCAGCTAGCTTTGGACAAAAGATGTATGAAAAGCAGCAGAACTTGATTGGGCAGGTCAATGGCTACATTGAAGAAATTTATAACGGTCATAATGTCGTGCAGGCTTTTAACTACCAAGACCGTGCCAAGGCAAAATTCGATAGTCTTAATAAAGAATTGCAGAGCACCGCAGAAAAGGCAGAAACTTATGCCAGCTATGTCATGCCACTGATTAAGATTGTCAATAATGCAGGCTATGTCATCAGTGCCGTCTGGGGAAGTTTTATGGCACTACAAGGCACCATGACAGTTGGTAATGTCCAAGCCATGCTTCAATACACCCAGCAGTTCAATGAGCCATTTAGCTCTATCGCTGGTATGGTCGGGGCTTATAGCTCAGCCATGGCAGGTAGTCAGCGTATCTTTGAACTGCTTGACGAGACTGAAGAAGTAGCTGACCAAGCCACAAGCCAAGACCTGTCCAAACAAGCAGGACGTGTCGAATTCAAGCATGTCAAGTTTGGCTACACACCTGATAATCTGCTGATGCAAGATGTTAATGTTACCGTTGAACCTGGTCAAAAAGTAGCCATTGTGGGACCTACTGGGGCAGGTAAAACCACCCTCATCAACCTCCTCATGCGTTTCTATGAAATCAATGACGGTCAAATTTTAGTGGACGGTGTAGACACACGTCAGATGAGTCGTGAACAGCTCCGTAGCCAGTTTGGCATGGTGCTCCAAGATACTTGGCTCTTTGAAGGCTCTATCATGGAAAATCTCCAGTATGGTCGAGAGAATATCTCCCATGACCAAGCTATCTCTGCTGCCAAAATGGCATCAGCACACAGCTTTATCAAAACCCAGCCAGGCAGTTACGATATGGTTTTGGAAAATAACGGAGAGAACATCTCTCAAGGTGAGCGTCAGCTTTTGACAATTGCCCGTGCCATTGCTGCCAATCCTAAAATGCTGATTTTGGACGAGGCGACATCTAACGTTGATACCTATACTGAGCAGCTCATTCAAAAAGCCATGGCCAAACTCATGGAAGGGCGCACCAGCTTTGTCATCGCCCACCGTTTGTCGACCATTAAGGATGCTCACGTCATTCTCTACATGGAAAAAGGTGATATCAAGGAGGTCGGCAACCATGATGAGCTCATGGCTCTAGATGGCAAATATGCTAGTCTCTATAATAGCCAGTTTGTCTAAACTAAAAAGCGATAATCTAAACTGCACTCCAAAAGTTAGACAAACGTAAGCGCCCAATAACGAGGTATATTGAAAAAATCCAAAGTCTTACGATGACTCTGGATTTTTTTATTACTTGCAATTCTTCTGTATCTGCTCTGCCCATGGCAAATAAGCCTCTAGAACCTCCTTATTTGTGAGGGTTTCCTCATTAGGAAGCTTTTCTAGTAGGTAGGTCATATATTTTTCGCTGTCTAAGTCATGTCTCCTAGCCGTTTCTAAAAGAGACATAATAATAGCTGTCGCCTTAGCACCCTCAAAACTTTGGAAGAACAGCCAATTTTTGCGTCCCATAACTAAGCTCTTGATCGCTCGCTCAGCCATGTTATTGGATAAGACAAACCGACTACTCCACCAATGTTCAACTTGCCAGAGATAGAGATAGAAACAAAAGTACCAGAAGACTATCCAACATTCGACCTACCGAAACTAGAAATACCAACACCGGTAACAGATATACCAAATAATCCGCCAATGCTTCCGCCAAAACCAGAACTGAACATAGGTGTACCGAACCTACCAGGAGAATTCCCTCCAACAGTTCCAGAAAAGCCAAGATTGGAGATTGGTATCGTACCAAACGAAGCACCGAAAAATGAGAAACCGGAATTAGAATTACCAATTCCACCGGCAAGTGAAGTGCCTAATACGCCAGAAGCACCAACACCAGAGACACCTGAAAATGAAACACCGGAAGAAACAATGCCACCGACTTACAGTCGAGTAGCGCGTAATTCAGAAGTATTACCTAATACAGGTGATTCTGAATCTGCATTTGCTGCGGTTACAGGAATAGCAACAATCTTAGGAGCGTTTGGTTTAGTATCAAAACGTCGTCGTAAAGAAGATTAATTAAACCCTATTGATTTTTAGGCATTATTTCCATACCTTAATACCTAAATTTAAAACTTATGTTAGAAAATGTTAATTTATTTTTACGATTGCATATTCCCTTTAAAATAAAAATATTTACGATTAGTTAATGTTTTCTAAAAAGTTTTACCCCGATTAATGCTGTTGTAATCGGGGGTTTTTATTGATTTACTACATTGATAGTCTTTTTCATTTGTCATTTAGGATATATAATTTCAAATTGATAAAACAGTACTATGATAAATATATTTTTTGATTTTCATTAATTGTTTCAATGGTGAAAAAAATATAATGAGCTTGTCCATCTTTGGCTTTTTCTCGATTAAGTTTGAAATAACATTTATGAGATGTTGCCACTGATAGGAGTATATCATCTGTGATAAATGTTAAAGGGATGGACATCTCGGAAAAGCGGTAGAAGTCAGATTCAAACTGCCGATAACTATCTGAAAAGTAGTCCTTTTGTAATTAATTCTTATTAACTTCCAATTGATTCATTAGTTACCTCCGATGTTATTTCTAGATGGATTGAGAGAATTGAAAAGATAGATATTTTAATATGTCCATTGTCGATTTTTAGTATGATGCTGTCATCTTGAAGAGACGTAATAAGTCCAGTTTCTTTCGTTGTAACTTTATTCTCTCTGTAAGTGATGATTATAGGAAGTTGCTGAGAATAGGATTAACTTAATAGGAGGTCGATTTGTTCCTGTGAAAATCCGTCATCAATAGATTGTGTATCTTTCGCTTCATTTATTAAAGAAGTGTGTTCTGAGAGATAGAAGCCCATCCATTTTTTCCATTCCCTTATCCTGATAATATTGCACAATGGGAAAGGGTAAGTATGATCTATCTATAATTGTAATCCGTCTAAACCTCCTGCTGAGTGTCCGCCTATGAGTTTGCTGCGGGCAATATTACGTGATCCCTCTAAGAGAACAGTTGCTTTTGAATGGCAATAAAATCAAATTTGTCACGTATCTGATCAAGCACTTCATGAATACTATCATCTTTAGTTTACATTTGGTCAAAGTCATCGAAGAGTGAAGACAGATCATAGCTCTCGTCAATCAAACCACCATATCGAACCCCAATTTGTCTCACAGATCCAGACTTGTAATGTTGTCGAATGAGTCCTAAGACATTAAATAGTGTGTATCTGAAGTTAGACCAGTGTTCATCACGCACTTTGATGAGCTTGAAAAAGGTGTTAAAGCTACTGTTCGTTGTCATAGTGTGGATACATTTATTCACGTATACAAAGAGAAATATCCAACATAAACTATTCCTTCAACAACGACATTCAATCGCTAAATTGGCGCTGGTTCTTATTGTCATTAAGCCAATCGATTTGCCAAAGATGGTGATCATCAGAAAGCGGTCTAAATCCACGGCATATAAAAAGTCCCTTGGAAATTCCATCGAGGAGCGTCCAGAAATGGTTAACAATCGCTTTGAATTTGGACACTGGGAAATTGATTTGGTTCTCGGTAAGAAGAATAAAGGGGATGCTGTTGTCTTGATTCTAGTTGAACATCAAACACGTTTGCCTTGGCGTGTAAGCTACCTAATAAACAAGCTGATACGATTAATGAATCTGTCAAATAACTATTGTTTCAGTACCCGATTACTTCTATGACATCAGATATCGAATCCGAGTTTAGTCTCTTGGTCGACTTAGTAAGTGTCGACATAAATTTTGCTCATCCATATTCTTCCCATGAAAGTGGAACAAATGAGAATTTCAATGGTCTACTCAGAGAATTTTTTCCAAAAAGACAGTCGCTTAAACCAATAACTGATGAAGAGTTTACTCGTTATGTTTCAGCTATCAATAACAGACCTAGACGACTTCATCATTACAATACAGCAACATTTCAGTTTGGGTTAGCCAAAAAACTTAAACAATGGAATACTAAGATATCTGCAAACTTGTTGCACATGACTTGACAATGTCTCAAAAATTTTAAATCTAGAATTTTTGTAAATAATTGTCCAATTAGGACAATTAAAGAAAGATCTCCTAAAAGTGAAATATACTATTTTTAGGAGTTAACTAGATGTATAAACGTTTAAGAGATTTAAGGGAAGATCGGGATCTCACACAAAAACAAGTGGCTGAATATCTTTCATTTACACATTCTGCCTATGCAAAAATAGAACGTGGTGAAAGAATTTTATCTGCTGAAATTCTTATTAAACTTTCAAATCTATATAGCGTTAGTATTGATTATTTGCTCGGGTTATCTGATTTTCCTGACCGTATCATAAAAAAATAGTTTCTCCTTATTATGTCCATTGACAATTGAATATACCAAGGTGGGACTTTCTTATTTGTGGAGCAAGCTGTTTATTACGCGATGAAATGAGCGATAAAATTTTAAACAGAAAATAGGATGGTAACCTATTTGCCATGAAATCAAATAATTATAATGATACTTCTGACCGTTCAGGCTGCCATCGTAAAAGGACAGCGGGTGAAATGCCCATGAATGATTTAACCAATCATACCCACGGAGGAAAAAATTTTTTTGATAGGAGTGGAGGTATGAAAACAGTAACATATAAAAACCTGATGAATATTGGTTTTCCTGAGCATACGGCAAGAAATATCATTAGAGAAGCAAAAAGAATAGCAGTAAAAAAGTTTGAAGAAGCTCGCAAAGTTGACCATAATGCGGTACAATTAAGTAAATCGCCCTTTGACAATAGAAGACTTGGTATTGCTCCTAAAGATATTGTAGAAGAGCTAATCGGAATTTCACTCTCTGAAGAAAGTTTAGAAAGTGAGAATTAAAGATGGCTACAAAAAATCAAAAAAAGTACAAAGGTGTTTATTGTGATAAGAATGGTAAAATATTTTATCAAGCTGATCTTGGTGTTGACCCTGTAACAGGTAAACGTGTTCAAAAGAAAGCTAGAAAGAATCAGTATGGTAAGCCATTTAGCACAATGAAAGAAGCTTATGATGAATTGGTCCGAATCAGATATGAGTTTAATAATAATCTTAGTATTGAAAATTACAATATAACATTTGAAAGTTACATGAATAGCATTTATCTAAGAGCCTATAAGCAAAAGGTTCAGTCTGTAACATATAAAACTGCTTTGCCACATCACAAGATATTTATTCAGTATTTTGGCTCCAAACCTTTAAAAGGGATAACAGCTAGAGATTGTGAATCTTTTAGATTACATATTATTGAACATTACTCTGAAAACTATGCGAAGAATTTATGGTCACGATTTAAGGCATGCATGGGTTATGCTGAGAGATTAGGATATATTTCATCAATGCCATGCAAGGCGTTAGATAATCCTAGAGGCAAGCACCCTGATACACAATTTTGGACTTATATTGAGTTTCAGAACTTTATTAAATCATTTGATTTACAAGATTACGAAGAGTTACAAAGATTCACGACTATTTGGTTATATTACATGACAGGTGTTCGTGTGAGTGAAGGTTTATCGTTATGGTGGGAAGATGTCGATTTTGAGCATAAATTCTTGAAGGTTCATACAACCTTGGAAAAGGATGAAAATGGAAATTGGTACCGTAAAGACCAAACCAAGACACCAGCTGGAGAACGCCTTATTGAATTAGATGATGTGACAATATCAGTATTGGAAAACTGGCGAAAAAATCAAATTTCCAATCAAGATACAGATTACATCATTTCACGATTTGGTGAACCATTTTGTAAATCAACAATTTGTCGAATTATCAAGAGAAAAGCCAAAGAAGTTGGAGTACCAGTGATAACAGGAAAAGGTTTGCGACACAGCCATGCTTCCTATCTTATAAATGTTTTGCAGAAAGATATATTATATGTTGCAAGACGAATGGGACATGCTGATAAGTCTACAACCTTAAATACATATAGTCACTGGTTTAATGCATTAGATAAAACAGTATCAGAAGAAATCACCCAAAATGTAATTAGTGCAGGACTAGATTCCATTTTATGCCAAAATTCCTGCCAAACTCTGAGTAAAGGCTAAAAAGCCAATTATACCGCCCACAGAGTAACGTATGTTATTGTTACTCTTAAATAATAGAGTTTCCAATCATAGAAATCAACCAAGTCGAAAGACTTGGTTTTTATTTTGGGTTTATTAATTTTATTATATTTGTTATACTTGAGTTATAATAAAGCTTAGGAGTATTGATCGTGAATATAACACAAGCAGAATTTGGTATATTAGGTGACAAAAATAAGCGAATTTTTGATGAATATTTAAGTGTTTCTGGAAATGATAAGAGTTTTCCAGAAAAAAAGAAAGCAGAGCTTGGCTTCTATTTTAACATTTTTAGATCTCAGCATGATATATCGTTAAAAGATATTCCCGACTACATTATTGATGGCGATTTTAATCGCGAAATCTTAGGAGAGAATAATGACGATCTTGGAATTGATGCTTACTATGTAGACGAGGAGAATGGAATAATATATCTTTATAATTTTAAATATAGACATGAATTCAATATTAATAGCCAAATGAACCCAAAAGTATTATCGGATGTTTCTAGTTTTCTAGGTGCATTAAAGATACTAAAGGAGAAAAATAGGGAACACAAACTATCAAAATATGACTTACAAAAATACTCTAGGAAAACCGCTGGTGTTTTAGAGGAATTAGCTGGCATACTTGCTGAAATAGGAGCTACGTTTAAAATTTACTTGGTTTTTGTTTCCAATAATATGAAACAGTTGTCAGTTAAAAGTGATGAAAAAAATATTTGTCAAAGTGTGGAGTAAATAATGTTTCTGAATTTACCTTACCCACTATTTATACTGAATGGTTTGGTAAACCAGAGTTTAATGCGCAAATAATCATTGATAATTCAGAAATGATAAGTTATAAAATTAATAAACTACAGAATACATATATTTTTCCGATATCAATCATTGATTTAGTAGGAATTACAGATGAGGAAGAAACTAACCGCGATAATTATAAGAGAAAAGATAGCGAATGGGATCCTAAATTTAATGATCAAATTATAGAGAAAAATGTTCGAAGATATCTAGGGAGAAAAAAATCGAAGTACAATGAAAGTATAGTCAAGACGTTACAAACAGAACCTGAGCTTTTCTTTCTATATAACAATGGCATTACTATAATTGTTGATGATACAGAAATTATTGAAGAATTTTCAGATTCTAAACGTTATAATTTGAAAAATTTACAAATTGTAAATGGAGGCCAAACGGTTCGTGCGGTCTATGATTTTATAAAATCACAAACTACTAATTGGTTTGAGAGTTTAAAAAATGCTAAGGTATTAATTAAACTTGTTAAAGTTGATAATGATAAAGTTAGGTCTGAGAAAATTGCAGAATATACAAATAGCCAAAATCCAATATCCAATATAGATTTAAGAAGCAATGATAATGTTCAAATTAGGTTAGAAACTTTCTTTAATCAAAATAATTATGGATATAATAGAAAAGTTGGAGATTTAGATGCTTCTTATACTGATTATCCTGAAACATTAGAGATGGTAAAACTTGGACAGTTGCTCTTTTCTAAAAATGGCTATCCACACATGGCTTCAAATACTCGGAGTAAAATCTTCGGAACGGAATATGAGAAAATATTTTCAGTCGAAAATATTTTAGAACAATCTTTAGAGTTATTTAAGTTATTCCTAGATATTAAAAAGAATTATAATGAGTTGTCTGACAAATATGTTTATTCAGATCAAAAAGCATTTTATATAATTTATTTGTTAAAAAATTCTAAAAGAAGGAAAATTCCTAATACAATCAAATTTTTAGAACAAACAATAAAAGGTTTTGATAATAATGGTATTGTTATTGCTGACTCTCGAAAACTTATTAAAGCTGACTTTAAAATGTACTTAGATAAAAAAGCCAATATTAAAAAGTAAGTTTAGTAGTTTGGCCATAAGCCAAAAGAAATTCAATGTTAGCAATCTATTAACCTTTCCAATCATAGAAATCAACCAAGTCGAAAGACTTGGTTTTTTTGTATCCGAAAATCATTTTTATGTTAAAACGCTAACAAAAAATAGGATTGTATGATATAATTTAGACAGATTATTGCGATTTAGGAGATATTATGAATAAAATAAAAGTTATATGAGATTGTAGATTAGGAGATTTTTGTTAGGGGGATTCAGATGAATGAATGCAATGGCTTACTGTTGCTCATTCTCTGGTTAAAGGATTTGTTATTCTTTTTAGAATAATTTGAAAGGGATTTTATGAAAAAGTTTTTTGGGGAGAAGCAAACTCGTTTTGCTTTTAGGAAATTAGCTGTCGGGCTTGTTTCGGCTGCTATTTCTAGTTTGTTTTTTGTTTCTATCGTTGGGGTTGACTCTGTTCAAGCGCAGGAAAAGTTGAATGTACACTATAAATACGTGACAGATACTGAAATAACTCCGCAAGAAAAGGATTTGATTGTAAGTGGATTTCCTAAAATGTCAGAAGGCAATGAGGAGGCTTACTATCTTGTCTACAGGTTAAACTCAAATGCTGGAGCAAAAACGTTACCGAATACAGGCGACAATAACAATTCCAATACTATGATGACGGCTGGTCTGTTAACGACGATAGGATTGGTTGTTTTTTCTGTGTCAAAAAGAAAGGTTCAAAGCAAGTTCCTATTGACTGTTTTGGTGGGTGCTGGTGTTGGAGGAGGTTTGATACTATCTGTCGATGCACTGGAAAATGGGATCTTGCTACAGTATAATGCCGAATATCAAGTGTCGGCTGGGGAAAGTCTGCCGTCACCAAGTGAGATCTCGGGCTATACCTATGTCGGCTACATAAAAGATGAATCGATTAAAAAATTATTAGGTAATAAGATTCTTGATAATCAGCAGAATGCTAATCTAGATAAAGAAACTTTAAACCAAAATAAGAAGCTAGATTATTCTCTTTCTTTTGACAAGAATGCACTGAAAAATCACACTCTTGGCGTCAATACAATTGAGCCTCAAGATGAAGTCTTGTCTGGCCGAGTAGCTAAGCCTGAACTATTATACAAAGAAGAGACCGTTGAAACTGAGATAGCCTTTGGAGAACAAATACAAGAAAATCCTGATTTAGCCGAAGGTACTGTAAAAGTAAAACAAGAAGGCAAAACAGGCCGTAAAATCGAAGTCGTTCGAATTTTTACTGTAGATAATGCGGAAGTTTCAAGAGAGGTTCTTTCAACTAAAATAGAGGAAGCGACTCCTCAAATAGTGGAAAAAGGCACTAAAAAGCTTGAATCGCCTAACGAAAAACCAGTAGCTTCTAACTTGGTTCAACCCGAGCAAGTTGCTCCCTTACCAGAGTACACAGGCGTCCAAGCCGGTGCAATCGTTGATCCTGAGCAGGTGCCTTCATTACCTGAGTATACAGGTGCATTATCTGGAGCTATAGTTGAGCCTGAACAAATTGAACCTGAAATCGGTGGTGTCCAATCAGGCGCCATCGTTGAACCCGAGCAAGTTACATCGTTACCAGAATACACTGGTGTTCAATCAGGTGCAGTAGTGGCGCCAGAACAAGTTACTTCATTACCAGAGTATACGGGGACTCAGGCAGGTGCAGTAGTGTCACCTGAACAAGTGACACCATTACCAGAATATACAGAGGTTCAAGCAGGTGCGGTAGTCGAACCTGAGCAGGTCGCTCCATTACCTGAGTATACGGGAACTCAATCAGGTGCGATAGTAGAACCCGAACAAGTCACCCCGTTGCCTGAATACACTGGTGTTCAAGCAGGCGCCATAGTTGAGCCCGAGCAGGTAGAGCCTCCGCAAGAATATACTGGAAACATCGAACCAGCAGCGCCAGAAGCAGAAAATCCTGCTGAAAAAGCTCAAGAGCCGAAAGAGCAGAAGCAAGAACCTGAAAAGCATGTTGAATTGAGAAATGTATCTGAACTGGAGTTGTATAGTCTAACTGACGGAAAATACAAGCAGCACGTTTCTCTGGATACAATTCCGAGCAATCAAGACAATTATTTCGTGAAGGTCAAATCTTCTAAGTTTAAAGATGTTTTCTTGCCGATTTCTTCAATAGTCGATAGCACGAAAGATGGCCAGCCAGTTTATAAAATTACAGCAAGTGCTGAAAAATTAAAACAGGACATTGACAATAAATACGAGGACAACTATACTTTTTACCTTGCCAAAAAGGCAGAGAAAGAAGTTACAAACTTTACGTCCTTTAGTAACCTAGTTCAAGCGATAAATAACGATCTCAATGGAACCTATTATTTAGGTGCTAGTCTGAATGCCAACGAGATTGAACTAGAAAATGGTGCTAGCAGTTATATCAATGGAACATTCACTGGTAAGCTGATTGGCAGCAAAGACGGAAAAAATTATGCTATCTATAACTTGAAGAAGCCTTTATTTAACACATTGAGCGCTGCTACTGTAGAAAATCTGACTCTTAAAGATGTGAATATCTCAGGGAAATCTGACATTGGGGCCCTTGCAAATGAAGCAAATAACGCAACAAGGATTAATAATGTCCATGTAGACGGTGTTCTGGCTGGCGAACGTGGCATTGGTGGCTTGGTATGGAAGGCTGATAATTCCAAGATTACGAACAGCAGTTTCAAGGGAAGAATTATCAACTCCTATGAAACGAAGGCACCATACAATATCGGTGGATTAGTAGGTCAACTGACTGGCATCAATGCATTGGTTGATAAGTCAAAAGCTACGATTGCCATCTCATCAAATGCGGATAGTACAAACCAAACTGTCGGCGGTCTTGCAGGTCTCGTTGAGAAAGATGCGCTTATCAGCAATAGTTACGCCGAGGGCGACATTAATAACGTGAAGAGATTTGGAAGTGTTGCTGGTGTGGCTGGCTACTTGTGGGATAAAGACTCTAACGAAGAGAGTCGTGCTGGAAGATTGCATAATGTTCTTAGTGATGTCAATGTTATGAACGGGAATGCGATTAGTGGCTATCACTATCGAGGTATGAGGATAACTGACTCATATAGCAACAAAGATAACAGAGTCTACAAAGTGACTCTTGAAAAGGATGAGGTTGTCACCAAGGAATCTCTCGAAGAGAGGGGAACAATCCTTGATGTCTCTCAAATCGCAAGTAAGAAATCTGAAATTAACTCTCTTTCTGTACCGGCTGTTGAAAATTTGCTGACTAGCAGCAATAAAGAAAGTGATTTTTCTAAGATTGAAGACTATCAAGCCAGTCGAGCTTTAGCATATAAGAATATTGAAAAATTACTGCCGTTTTATAATAAGGCAACCATTGTCAAATACGGTAATCTGGTAAAAGAAGATAGCGCTTTGTATGAAAAAGAAGTCTTATCTGCAGTCATGATGAAAGATAATGAAGTGATTACAGATGTTGCTTCACATAAAGAGGTGGCTAATAAGCTCTTGCTGCACTATAAGGATCATTCATCTGAAAAGCTAGATCTCATCTACCAATCTGATTTTAGTAAATTAGCGGAATACCGTGTGGGCGATACAGGTCTCATCTATACACCAAATCAATTCTTACAAAATCATAGTTCAATCGTCAATGAAGTTTTGCCTGATTTGAGAGCAGTCGATTATCAGTCAGAGTCTATCAGAAATACCCTAGGTATTTCTTCAGGCGTTTCACTGACGGAATTATACTTAGAAGAGCAGTTTGCCAAAACCAAGGAAAATCTAGCAAATACACTGGAAAAACTTTTGTTTGCTGATGCAGTCATTGCCGGTGAAAATCAAACGATTAATGGTTACGTCGTTGATAAAATCAAACGCAACAAGGAAGCCTTGCTTCTAGGTCTGACTTATTTAGAACGCTGGTACAACTTTAACTATGGTGACGTGAATATCAAAGACTTAGTCATGTACCACATGGATTTCTTTGGTAAGGGCAACGTATCACCGCTAGACACGATCATTGAATTAGGTAAATCTGGCTTTAACAATCTTCTGGCCAAGAACAACGTAGATGCTTATAGCATCAGCCTTGCAAACAATAATGCAACAAAAGATTTGTTTAGTACGCTTGCCAATTACCGGGAAGTATTTTTACCAAACAAAACAAATAATCAATGGTTTAAAGAGCAAACCAAGGCTTATATCGTTGAAGAAAAATCAGCTATTGATGAGGTGAGGGTCAAACAAGAGCAGGCTGGCAGCAAATACTCTATCGGGGTGTATGATCGAATTACCAGCGACACTTGGAAATACCGAAATATGGTTCTACCTTTGCTGACAATGCCTGAAAGATCGGTCTTTGTCATATCGACTATATCCAGTCTTGGCTTTGGTGCCTATGACAGATATAGAAATAATGAGCACAGAGCAGGGGCAGAACTCAATAAGTTTGTTGAGGATAATGCTCAGGAAACCGCAAAACGCCAACGCGATCATTATGATTATTGGTATAGAATATTAGACGAGCAGAGCCGTGAAAAGCTCTATCGAAACATCTTGCTCTATGATGCCTATAAGTTTGGTGATGATGCTACTGTCGGCAAGGCTACAGCGGAGGCACAATTTGACAGTTCTAATCCAGCTATGAAGTATTTCTTCGGACCGGTTGGAAACAAGGTCGTGCACAATAAGCACGGAGCTTACGCTACTGGGGATAGTGTTTACTACATGGGCTATCGGATGCTGGACAAGGACGGAGCCATTACCTATACCCATGAGATGACGCATGATTCTGATAACGAGATCTATTTGGGTGGATATGGAAGAAGAAGCGGACTTGGTCCTGAATTCTTCGCTAAGGGCTTGTTGCAAGCGCCGGATCATCCAGATGATGCGACAATCACGGTCAACTCAATTCTCAAATATGACAAGAATGATGCATCTGAAAAATCTCGTTTGCAAGTCCTGGATCCAACTAAACGTTTCCAAAATGCGGATGATTTAAAAAATTATGTTCATAACATGTTTGATGTCATTTATATGTTGGAGTACCTAGAAGGGATGTCAGTCGTGAACCGTCTGTCCGATGTGCAGAAAGTGAACGCTCTGAGAAAAGTCGAGAATAAATATGTTCGAGATGCTGATGGAAATGATGTTTACGCAACGAATGTGATAAAAAATATTACAATGGCGGATGCGCAAAAATTAAACTCATTCGACAGTCTCATTGAAAATGATATTGTTTCAGCGCGTGAGTACAAAAATGGTGATGTAGAAAGAAACGGCTACCATACGATTAAACTCTTCTCTCCAATTTATTCTGCATTAAGCAGTGAAAAAGGAACGCCTGGAGATCTTATGGGACGGCGTATGGCTTATGAGCTTTTGGCAGCTAAAGGCTTTAAAGATGGTATGGTTCCTTATATTTCTAACCAGTATGAAGATGACGCCAAGCAAAACGGGAAAACAATCAGTATCTATGGTAAGACCAGAGGTCTGGTAACAGATGACTTGGTTTTACGCAAGGTCTTCAATGGTCAATTTCATAATTGGACTGAGTTTAAGAAGGCTATGTATGAAGAACGTAAAAACAAGTTCGACAGCCTGAACAAGGTCACATTTGATGATACAAGACAACCATGGACAAGTTATGCTACTAAGACTATAAGTACTGTTGAGGAGTTGCAGGCATTAATGGATGAAGCAGTTCTCAAAGATGCAAATGATAATTGGTACTCTTGGAGCGGCTATAAACCAGAACATGACAGTGCTGTCCATAAGCTTAAAAAAGCAGTCTTCAAGGCATACCTTGATCAAACCGATGATTTCAGAAAATCAATCTTTGAAAACCAGAAGTGATTGGTTTGAGTATGTCAACTAGTCTGCAAAGTTGCAAGTATGAAATGTTAGGGCAGAGCTTGAATTACTCTTTATTTCAGACCTTCTTGCAGATAAGAAATTGCAAACCTAGTGAAAACTAGGTTTGTTTTTCTATATAAGTCATGCAATTAAAACTGTAGCCAGTCTGCTTTCGGGCAGTTTGCTGCTGACAGTCATTTATGAGGCTGATGATAAGCAGAAAAAAGTCTGAATGACCTTTACCCTACTTCATATTTTTGTTATAATATTCATATTAAAGCGTGCATTTGCGCGCTCTTTTCTGTGTTTTAAAGGCATTGAGTGCTTTAGAGTGAGTTATTTTTGAATAGATGGTGAAGGAGGAGTTATGTTATACATTTGGTCTTATTTAAAGAGATATCCTAAGTGGCTGGTCTTGGACTTTGTGGCGGCAATCTTTTTTGTAATCGTCAATCTAGGTCTGCCAACTGTGCTGGCTCGGATGATTGATGAGGGAATCAATCCTAAGCAGACAGACCGGCTCTTTTTCTGGGCTTGGGTCATGTTTGGCGTTATTATCTTAGGAGTGCTGGGGCGAATCGTTCTGGCTTATGCGGCTGGAAAGCTAACGACGACCATGGTGCAGGACATGCGCAATGATCTCTATGCCAAGTTGCAAGAGTATTCTCATCATGAGTATGAGCAAATCGGTGTATCCTCTTTGGTCACGCGCTTGACTTCGGATGCTTTTGTACTCATGCAGTTTGCGGAGCAAACCCTGAAAATGGGCGTCATTACTCCCATGATGATGCTGTCCAGTATTCTCATGATTTTTCTGACTAGTCCGTCTTTGGCCTGGATTGTAGCTGTTTCAGTGCCTTTCTTGGCAGTCGTGGTCATTTATGTAGCGGTTAAAACCAAGCCCCTGTCTGAAAAGCAGCAGAAGACTCTTGATAAGATTAATCAGTACGTGAGGGAAAATCTGACTGGTCTACGCGTTATTCGAGCTTTTGCGCGTGAGGAATTTCAAGAGAAGCGTTTTTCTGATGAAAATGAGGTCTATGCGCAAAACTCCAATAAGCTCTTTAAGCTGACCGGTCTGACTGAACCGCTCTTTGTACAGATTATTATTGCCATGATTGTGGCCATTGTCTGGTTTGCCCTAGCCCCCTTGCGGGACGGCAGTCTTGAAATCGGAAATCTCGTTGCCTTTATCGAATACAGCTTTCACGCCCTACTGTCCTTCCTCTTCTTGGCCAATCTCTTTACCATGTATCCACGGACTGCGGTATCGAGCCAGCGGCTCAAGGAAGTCATGGACATGCCCATCACAATCAATCCTAATGAAGATGGTATAACCGAGACAGAGACGAAGGGGTATTTGGAGTTCGACAATGTAACCTTTGCTTATCCGGGTGAGACAGAGAGTCCTGTACTGCATAATATTTCCTTCAAGGCTAAGCCGGGTGAGACTGTTGCTTTTATCGGTTCTACTGGTTCGGGTAAGTCTACACTGGTGCAGCTGATTCCACGCTTTTACGATGTAACACTGGGCAAGATTTTAGTGGACGGTGTGGACGTCCGCGAGTACAATCTGAAAGCTCTGCGTCAGAAGATTGGCTTTATTCCGCAGAAGGCTCTGCTATTTACCGGAACCATCGCAGCGAACCTACGCTACGGAAAGGAAGAAGCTAGCCAAGAGGAGCTGAGTCAGGCGGCTGAGGTTGCTCAAGCCAGGGACTTTATCGAGAGCCGGGAAGAGCGTTTTGAGACTCATCTGGCTGAGGGAGGCAGCAATCTATCTGGTGGGCAGAAGCAGCGGCTCTCTATCGCCCGTGCAGTGGTTAAAAAGCCGGATATTTATATCTTTGATGACTCTTTTTCTGCTCTGGATTACAAGACGGATGCAGTGCTTCGTCGTCGTCTCAAGGAAGTGACAGGTCAGGCAACAGTGCTGATTGTAGCTCAACGGGTGGGAACTATCATGGACGCTGACCAGATTATCGTTCTGGATCAGGGCGAAATCGTCGGACGTGGGAAGCATGAAGAGCTGATGGAAACCAATGATATCTATCGTGAAATTGCGGATTCGCAGCTGAAAAATCAAGCTTTGACTGAGGAATAGAAAGGAGACTGATATGAAAAACACATTTAGTTTTGCTCGCCTGTGGAGCTATCTAAAAGTTTATAAATTTGCAGTCGCCTTTGCGATCTTCCTCAAAATTCTCAGCGTCGTTATGAGTGTTGTCGAGCCCTTTGTCTTAGGTCTAGCCATTACTGAACTGACAAATAATTTGCTGGATATGGCTAAAGGTGTGGCTGGTGCCCAGATTAATGTGTCCTATGTTGGCTGGGTCATGGTCTTGTATTTTGTACGGGCGATTATTTATGAAATCGGTTCTTACTATTCTAATTACTTTATGACCAATGCAGTGCAGGCTACCATTCGTGACTTGCGCAATGAACTTAGCCATAAGATTAATCGTATCCCCGTTTCTTACTTTGATAAGCATCAGTTTGGTGATTTGCTGGGGCGTTTTACCAGCGATGTCGAAGCTGTTTCAAACGCCTTGCAGCAGTCCTTTCTGCAGGTTATCAATGCAGTCTTTACTCTGATCTTGGTTATCGTCATGGTATTGGTGCTCAATCTGCAGTTGGGTATCATTGTGGTAGTTTCGATTCCGATTACCTACCTTAGTGCCCGCTTTATCGTGAAGAAATCCCAGCCTTACTTTAAACAGCAGGCAGATGTACTGGGGGCTATGAATGGCTTTGTTCAGGAAAATTTGACAGGTTTTAATATTTTGAAGCTCTATGTCAGAGAAGAAAGTTCGCAGGAGGATTTTCGACAAATTACGCAAAAACTGCAGAAAGTAGGTTTTAAAGCTAGCTTTATCTCTGGTTTAATGATGCCTGTTTTGAATGTTATTTCAGATCTGACATACCTCTTGCTGGCTCTGCTGGGCGGCCTTCAGGTTATCGCTGGGCGCCTAACAGTCGGAAATATGCAGGCTTTTGTTCAATATGTCTGGCAGATTAACCAGCCCATTCAAAACCTGACTCAGCTGGCTGGTCAGCTGCAGAGTGCCAAGTCTTCTTTAGACCGGATTTTCCAAGTGCTGGACGAAGCGGACGAAGTCAATGATAGGACAGAAAAGCTGGATCAAGATCTGACAGGTCAGG
This sequence comes from Streptococcus sp. DTU_2020_1000888_1_SI_GRL_NUU_041A, assembly GCF_032387735.1. Classification (NCBI taxonomy): domain Bacteria; kingdom Bacillati; phylum Bacillota; class Bacilli; order Lactobacillales; family Streptococcaceae; genus Streptococcus; species Streptococcus sp. DTU_2020_1000888_1_SI_GRL_NUU_041A. Next base: position 1,239,314 of record NZ_CP135591.1, read on the forward strand.
TTAGCTTCAAGGATGTAGACTTCCAGTATGTGGCAGATAAGCCGCTCATTCGGAATTTCAATCTGGAAGTCAAACCTGGAGAAATGGTGGCTATTGTAGGTCCGACTGGTGCTGGTAAGACCACGTTGATTAATTTGCTCATGCGTTTCTACGATGTGTCTAAAGGCGCGATTACTGTGGATGGGCATGACATTCGCCATTTATCCCGTCAAGACTACCGTAAACAGTTCGGTATGGTGCTGCAGGATGCTTGGCTTTACGAAGGGACTATCAAGGAAAACCTTCGCTTTGGCAATCTGCAAGCCACTGATGAAGAAATTGTAGAGGCAGCCAAGGCGGCTAATGTGGATCACTTTATCCGGACCTTGCCAGGCGGCTACAACATGGAAATGAACCAAGAATCCAGCAATATCTCGCTAGGTCAGAAGCAGTTGCTTACGATTGCTAGGGCTCTTCTGGCCAATCCTAAGATTTTGATTTTGGATGAAGCGACCTCATCTGTCGATACACGACTGGAGCTCTTGATTCAAAAGGCTATGAAGACACTCATGCAGGGCAGGACTAGTTTTGTCATTGCTCACCGACTGTCGACCATTCAGGAAGCGGATAAGATTTTGGTACTCAAGGATGGTCAGATTATAGAGCAAGGCAATCATGAGAGTCTCTTGGCAGATAAAGGCTTCTATTATGACCTTTACCAGAGTCAATTTTCTAAAAAAGCGAAAGAAGTTTAAAAGGTTTGCTAAATCATTTGATAACTGCTAGAATATAAGCAAAGTGAGGTAGCAATGTCTTTAACGAGTCAAATTATTACAGCAGAATTTCCCGATTTGGATAAGGTAGAAGCTCTTAATCGAGAAGCTTTTCCTGAAGAAGAGAGAGTTCCTATTAGTGAATTTCTCCGCTATACCAATGATGAGCAGTCCCATTTCTTTGCCTTCTATAATGAGGAAGAATTTGTTGGTTTTGCTTTTGCAGTTTATAACGAAAAAATGTTCTATGTCAGCTTTTTTGCGATTATGCCGCACCTCCGCAGCCATGGCTATGGGGGAGAAATTATTCATAAACTGACAGAGTTTTATCAAAAAACCATGGTTCTAGAGGTAGAACGTGTCGATGAAGAATGTGACAATCTAGAGCAACGTCAAGCACGTATGGACTTCTATAAGCGTAACGGCTTTCGAACAACCAATGCCTTTCTGGAATATGAAGGGTTAAGCTTTGAAATCTTGTATTTGGGACATCATTTTGATGAGGAGGCTTATCGAGATATTTTCCATATGCTGCAAGAGAAGAACTTCTTTGAATTCGAAATTAAGTACAGAAGATTTAGCGATGTATAAAGACTGCTAAATGATTTATAGCCATTTTTAAAAGGTTGAGATAGGATGTCTCAACCTTTTTACTATGAAAAATCTCTTTTATTTTGTTTTGGATCAGGAAGGACAATATTGTATTTTTCTCGCATTCAGCAACAGTAGAGCATGTCTGTTTAAAGAAAGTAAACCATCAAAAAAGATAGAGAGAGGTTGGTGAATCGTACGATTTAAAACAAAATTATTTATATTACTTTAAAATAAGCCTTAAATCTGTGGATAAGTGAGGAATTTGCTAAAAATCTTCAAAGATTTTTCGATTTATTTCGTTTTTTAAATCAACTTACCGTGAAAAGTTAAAAATCTTGCGGAGCGGGCTATTTACGTATATAATGATAAAGCATGAAAAATTTAAAGGAGATTCTCGTGATTAAAAAAGGTGCTTTGACAGGTTTGCTCCTGTTTGGAATATTTTTCGGTGCTGGAAACTTGATCTTTCCGCCTTCGCTTGGAACATTATCTGGTCAGCATTTTTGGCCAGCTATTGCAGGATTTGTCCTGTCTGGGGTTGGACTTGCTGTTCTGACTTTGATTATCGGGACACTCAATCCTAAGGGCTATATCCGCGAGATTTCTCAGAAGATTGCGCCTTGGTTTGCTATTGTCTATCTTGTAGCCTTGTATCTGTCAATCGGGCCATTCTTTGCTATCCCGCGGACTGAGACAGTAGCCTATGAAGTTGGTATCGCTCCTATGCTGTCTAAAAATATGACAGGTATCGGATTGATTGTTTTCACGACACTTTACTTTGCGGCTGCTTACCTGATTTCTTTGAATCCATCTAAGATTTTGGATCGGATTGGACGTATTCTGACGCCAGTCTTTGCAGTTTTGATTATTATCTTAGTCATTCTAGGAGCTTTGAAATACGGCTCAACTGCTCCTCAGCAGGCTTCGGAAGCTTATTTAGCGTCAGCTTTTGGAAAGGGCTTCTTGGAAGGTTATAATACTTTGGACGCCTTGGCTTCCGTGGCTTTCAGCGTCATTGCGGTAACAACTCTTAACCAGCTTGGTTTCAAGAATAAAAAGGAATATGTTTCAACCATCTGGGTTGTTGGTTTGATGGTAGCGTTGGGCTTTAGCGCCATGTATATCGGTTTGGCTTTTCTAGGCAATCATTTCCCAGTTCCAGCTGAGATAATTGCCAAAGGCAATCCTGGTGTTTATGTCCTGTCGCAGGCGACACAGGCTATCTTTGGACCTACAGCACAGATTTTCCTTGCAGCTATGGTTACTGTGACTTGCTTCACAACAACAGCAGGACTTATTGTATCGACTGGGGAATTTTTCCATAAAACTTTCCCTAAAGTATCCTATAAAGTGTACGCCACGGTCTTTACATTGATTGGTTTTGCGATTGCTAATCTTGGCCTCAATGCCATCATTCAATATTCTGTTCCAGTCTTGCAAATTCTCTATCCAATTACCATTGTTATCGTTCTGATTGTCATTGTCAATAAATTCTTACCACTGTCCAAAATCGGTATGCAAATGACGGTGGCAGCAGTGACTCTGATTTCCTTTGCGGGTATTCTCGGACAGCAGTTCCATATCACTAGGATAAGTGGTATTATAAATTCTCTTCCATTTGCTCAGGCTTCATTGCCTTGGTTGGTGCCAGCTCTAGTTGGAATCCTACTTTCTCTCTTTTTGCCAAACAAGCAGAAGAGTGAGCGTTTTGAGATGGAGAGCTAATAGATAACATCCGCCACAATGTGGTGGATTTTTTTGACTCATTGTCAATTATAGTAGGGAATTTATGGCGAAGGAATTTAAGCTGTTTTTTTATGAGCAATATGACAATATAATCCTTTTATAAGATAGATTTAAGAAAAATTTTAACTTTTTCTTAACCATTTTTAATCTTAGGAGATTATACTAAAGTCATAAAAAAACAAACCTAAAGGAGAATCTTATGAAATTCAATTCAAATCAAAAATATACCCGCTGGTCAATTCGTCGTTTAAGCGTGGGTGTGGCTTCCGTTGTTGTTGCCAGTGGTTTCTTTTTGCTAGTTGGTCAACCAAATACCGTACATGCAGATGATCTCACCTCAACTCCTACTAAAGTTCTTCAAGAAGATTCGTCATTATTAGAAAAGAATAAGTTGCCAGAGACAGCTTTAAAAGAAGAAATGGATTCGGCTCTACCTGCAAATCAGTCAACTCCTAAGGAAGAGGTTGATGAAACTATTTCTCTAGATAAGTCTAGCCTAGCTCCTAAGGAAGAAATGGTAAAACCAAAAGAAGAACAGACTATGGCAGAAGTTAGCAATCAAAAAGAAGAAGCTAAACCGGTGGCAACTCTTGTTGAAGTTTCAAACCAAGATCGTGAAGCGACTACTTCTCAATCGGTAACGACTCCAGATGAAGTTAGAAAAGGAGTTGAAGAAAATACTAAGGACTCAGTAGACGTTCCAGCTAGCTATTTAGAAAAGGCAAACGTTCCTGGTCCATTCTTGGCAGGTGTTAATCAAGTTATTCCGTATGAAGCTTTCGGTGGAGATGGTATGTTGACTCGCCTCTTGTTAAAAGCCTCAGACAAAGCTCCTTGGTCAGACAATGGCAAAGCGAACAATCCAGCCCTCTTGCCACTTGAAGGCTTGGCGAAAGGTCAATACTTCTACGAAGTGGATTTGAACGGCAATACTACAGGTAAAGACGGACAAGCTCTTCTTGACCAACTTCGTATTAATGGCACTCATGATTACCAAGCGACTGTCAAAGTCTATGGTGCTAAAGATGGTAAACCAGATTTGACCAATCTTGTAGCGACCAAAAATGTAACTGTTAGTTTAAATGGCCTTGTTTCAAAAGAATCAGTCAAAGACTCAGTCACCAAAAATATTAAAGACCATATTGATGTTCCAGCTAGCTATTTAGAAAATGCAAACGTTCCTGGTCCATTCTTGGCAGGTGTTAATCAAGTTATTCCGTATGAAGCTTTCGGTGGAGATGGTATGTTGACTCGCCTCTTGTTAAAAGCCTCAGACAAAGCTCCTTGGTCAGACAATGGCAAAGCGAACAATCCAGCCCTCTTGCCACTTGAAGGCTTGGCGAAAGGTCAATACTTCTACGAAGTGGATTTGAACGGCAATACTACAGGTAAAGACGGGCAAGCCCTTCTTGACCAACTTCGTATTAATGGCACTCATGATTACCAAGCGACTGTCAAAGTCTATGGTGCTAAAGATGGTAAACCAGATTCGACCAATCTTGTAGCAACAAAAAATGTAACTGTTAGTTTAAATGGCCTTGTTTCAAAAGAATCAGTCAAAGACTCAGTCACCAAAAATATTAAAGACCATATTGATGTTCCAGCTAGCTATTTAGAAAAAGCAAACGTTCCTGGTCCATTCTTGGCAGGTGTTAATCAAGTTATTCCGTATGAAGCTTTCGGTGGAGACGGCATGTTGACGCGTCTCTTACTCAAATCTTCTGACAAGGCTCCTTGGTCAGACAATGGCAAAGCGAACAATCCAACCCTCTTGCCACTTGAAGGCTTGGCGAAAGGTCAATACTTCTACGAAGTGGATTTGAACGGCAATACTACAGGTAAAGACGGACAAGCCCTTCTTGACCAACTTCGCATTAATGGCACTCATGCTTACCAAGCGACTGTCAAAGTCTATGGCGCTAAAGATGGTAAACCAGATTTGACTAATCTTATCGCAACTCGCCAAGTAATAATTCGGCTGTATGGAAAAGAAATGTCTGCACAACCATATCAACAAGAACAAATGAATGTGAAACCTTCTACAACAGATTCTATGAGTACAGCTAAGGGTATGAAAGAAGTGGATCACCGTATAACTGATCTGAAGAAGAAACATCCCACTTCTAATCCGATGGCAGGTATGGTGAAAAAAATGATAAGCCTTCGTTACCAAAAACTGGTGAAGCCCAGACTTCTACAGCAACAATTGGTTTCTTTGGGCTAGCCTTGGCAGGAATTCTTGGCTTTCTAGGTTTGAAAGAAAGACAAAAAGATTAAGTAAGGTTCAAATCATTTAAAAATTACTAAAAATAGTGTTATACTAAAGCCAGTATAACACTGTTTTTATGAGGAGATTGGCAATGGGAAAGACAATTTTACTTGTTGATGATGAGATGGATATTCTGGATATCAAAAAGCGCTATCTTGTGCAGGCTGGCTACCAAGTTTTAGTGGCTCGAGATGGCGTGGAGGGATTAGATCTTTTCAGAAAGAAATCTATTGACCTGATCATCACGGATATTATGATGCCAAATATGGACGGTTATGACTTTATCAGTGAGGTTCAGTATATAGTACCTGATCAACCTTTTCTTTTTACAACGGCTAAGACCAGCGAGCAAGACAAAATTTATGGGTTGAGCTTAGGAGCAGATGATTTTATAGCCAAACCTTTTAGTCCACGCGAGCTAGTTCTAAGAGTCAATAATATTTTGCGCCGACTTCATCGTGGAGGTGAGATCGAACAAATTGAGCTCGGTGACTTGATGATGAATCATGTGGTTCATGAGGCTCGTATCGGGGAGTGTTTTTTGGAATTAACAGTGAAGTCCTTTGAACTGCTTTGGATTTTAGCTAGTAATCCTGAGAGAGTTTTTTCAAAGACGGAGCTTTACGAGAAGGTGTGGCAGGAAGACTTCGTAGATGATACCAATACACTTAATGTTCATATCCATGCTCTGAGACAGGAATTGACCAAGTATGCCAGTTCAAACACTCCTGCCATCAAAACTGTCTGGGGTCTTGGGTATAAAATGGAAAGATCACGAGGTGGAAAATGAAATTAAAAAGTTACATTCTAGTAGGGTACCTAATTTCTAGCCTACTAACGATTTTACTCGTTTTCTGGGCAGTCCAGCGAATGTTGATTGTAAAAAGCGAGATATATTTCCTAGTTGGAATGACATTGATTGCTAGTTTTATAGGAGCGGCAGTCAGTCTCTTTCTTTTATCGCCAGTATTTTCTTCCCTTCGGCATCTGAAAAAACAGGCTCAGAATATTGCTGACAAGGATTTTAGTACAGAGATTGACGCCAAGGGCCCTATCGAATTTCAAGAGTTGGGTCAGGCTTTTAACGATATGTCGCATAATTTGCAAGAAACGTTTGAGTCGCTTGATGAAAGTGAACGAGAAAAAGGAATGATGATTGCCCAGCTTTCTCACGATATTAAAACTCCCATTACCTCTATTCAGGCGACTGTGGAGGGGATTTTAGATGGAGTGATCGAAGAAGAGGAGCAGATTCATTACTTGACCACGATTAGCCGTCAGACAGAGCGTTTGAATAAATTGGTGGAAGAATTGGGTGTTTTGACTCTTAATGCCCAACCTCGAATAGAATCAGATGGAGAAGCTGAAATAGTCTTTCTAGACCAGCTATTGATTGAGGTCATGAGTGAATTTCAACTATTGATTGAGCGGGAGGAGCGGGACATCTACATTCAAGTGTCTCCCGAGTCAGCGAAAATTAAGAGCCATTACGATAAACTTTCCCGTATCTTGGTCAACTTGATAAATAATGCCTTTAAGTACTCCGATCCTGGAACTAAAATCGAGATAGTGGCTCAATTAACTGATCAAATCTTGACAATCAGTGTGAAGGATGAAGGACGGGGTATTTCTCCTGAGAATTTGGATAAGATTTTTAAACGCCTTTACCGTGTGGAAACTTCTCGAAATATGAAGACAGGTGGGCATGGTCTGGGCCTTGCTATTGCACGTGAGTTGGCTCATCAGCTGGGTGGGGAAATAACGGTCGAAAGCCAGTATGGCCTAGGAAGCACTTTTACATTTACTCTCAACTTAACATAAATCCACAATAAGTGATAAACATTTTTAACGCCTGATTTAGCAAAGATAACATCAAATTCAAGTTTTTTCAAATCTATCTCCCTATTTTTAGGGGGATTTTTATTTTATACTAGAGTCAGAAATTGATAGAGAGGTTTTTGAAATGGCAACAAGTTTTTTGTTCTTTATTTCTGTTTTTCTGGCGGGAATTCTATCTTTTTTCTCGCCCTGTATTTTACCGCTTATGCCAGTCTATGTGGGGATTCTCCTGGATTCGGGTCAGCCGAAAACGATTCGGTTTATGGGAAGGGATTTTTCTTGGTACGGTCTAGTTAAGACTCTCAGCTTTATAGCTGGCTTATCAACTGTGTTTTTGGTTTTAGGTTATGGAGCTGGTGCTTTGGGGCAAGTCCTCTATGCCCCTTGGTTTCGCTATGTTCTGGGAGTGATTGTCATTCTACTGGGAATCCACCAGATGGGGATCATCAATATCCAGCAGCTGCAAAAGCAAAAGAGCATCCAACTTAAAAAGAATAGTAAAAGAAGTGATTTTCTAAACGCTTTTCTCTTAGGGATTACCTTTAGCTTTGGTTGGACGCCCTGTGTTGGACCTGTTCTGAGTTCTGTCTTAGCTATTGCAGCTTCAGGAGGCAACAGCGCTCTTCAGGGAGGCTTGCTTATGTTGGTTTATACACTTGGATTAGCCCTTCCTTTTTTAGCCATGGCTTTGGCTTCCGGCTGGGTATTACAGCGCTTTGCGAAACTCAAACCTTATATGGGAATGCTTAAGAAAATCGGCGGTGCACTCATCATTCTCATGGGAATTTTGCTGATGCTTGGAAATCTAAACGCTTTAGCATCATTATTTGGATAAAAATTATATAATTAAAGGAGACACATCATGAAAAAAATCACTACACTTACAATTGCTGCACTTAGTATCTTTGTCCTAGCTGCCTGCTCTAATCAAAAATCAGATTCTAATATGAAGAAGACGGATGACAGCAGCATGATGAAGAAAGATGATATGAAAAAAGACGACATGAAGAAGGAGGATATGAAAGATTCATCCGAAATGTCATCTGACAAATAAGAATTCCACCATAGGAAAGAAAGTCGTCAGTTTTGTCGGCTTTCTCCTTATTTTGAAAGGAAAGAAAACGATGAAGAAGTTATCGATATTGACTGTCAGTCTGCTTTGTGTCGGCTTTTTAGGAGCCTGTTCAAATCAGAAAATGAACTCGGAAATTTCTAAAAGTGATAAAAGCAATATGCAAACAAAAGCTGATTCTGAGCAATCTACCAAGATGGCCAAAGACTTTAGTCTGCAAGGAGTAGATGGCAAGACCTACAAGCTGTCTGATTTCAAAGGCAAGAAAGTGTATTTAAAGTTTTGGGCTTCTTGGTGCTCTATCTGTCTATCTACACTTGGTGATACTAATGATTTGGCTAAGGAGCAGTCAGGAAAAGATTATGTTGTGCTGACGGTGGTGTCTCCGACTTTTAATGGAGAAAAGTCTGCTGATGATTTCAAGGAATGGTACAAATCTTTGGATTACAAAGACTTCCCAGTTCTCATGGATACTAAGGGAGAATTGCTGAAAGAATACGGTATTCGCTCTTATCCATCTGCTCTTTTCGTAGGCAGCGACGGCTCTCTTGCCAAGACACATATTGGCTATATGAGCAAGGAAGATATTGAGAAAACACTGAAAGAAATCAAGTAGAAAGGAGTAATGAACATGGAAGGCAAATGGAAAATTCTTCTGGTTCTGCTTGGCTCGCTTGTCTGCTTTGGACTGGTCTATGTGATTGTGGGTAATGGTAAGCAATCATCTCCTGAACAGATTAAGAAAGCCTCTATGAGCAAGACAGAAACTGTATCCCAACAAAAGCAAGAAGATGTCAAGGAAGAAGATAAGCGGGAGATTTATCTGGCTGGCGGCTGTTTCTGGGGAGTAGAAGAGTACTTTTCTCGCGTGCCAGGTGTACTTGATGCAGTATCAGGATATGCAAATGGTAATGGAGACACGACCAAGTATGAATTGGTCTCGCAAACTGGTCACGCTGAGACTGTTCACATTACTTACAATGTAAAGAAAATTTCGCTAAAAGAAATTCTGCTTCACTATTTCCGCATTATTGATCCAACTTCTAAAAACAAGCAGGGAAATGATCAGGGTACTCAATATCGAACAGGTGTTTATTATAAGGACGAAGCTGATCTTGAGACTATTAATCAGGTCTTTGATGAGGTTGCTAAGAAATATGATAAGCCTTTGGCCGTCGAAAAAGAAGCTCTGAAAAACTTTATCAAGGCAGAAGATTATCACCAGGATTACCTAAAAAAGAATCCTAATGGATATTGCCATATTGATGTCAATCAAGCTGCTTACCCAGTTATCGAAGCTAGTCGCTATCCTAAACCTAGCGATGAAGAGATTAAGTCCAAGCTCTCGCCAGAAGAATATGCTGTCACACAAAAGAATGACACAGAGCGAGCTTTTTCTAATCGCTATTGGGATAAGTTCGATGCTGGTATCTACGTGGATGTGGTGACGGGAGAGCCTCTCTTTTCATCAAAGGATAAGTTTGACTCTGGCTGCGGTTGGCCAAGTTTCACCCGTCCTATCAGTCCAGATGTAGCGACTTACAAGGAAGACAAGAGTTTCAACATGACTCGGACGGAAGTTCGCAGTCGGGTTGGAAATTCCCATCTGGGCCATGTTTTCACGGACGGTCCTAAGGACAAGGGCGGCTTGCGCTACTGCATCAATAGTCTGTCCATTAAGTTCATTCCAAAAGCTGAAATGGAGGAGAAGGGCTACGGTTATCTTTTGGATTATGTTTAAGAGCATTTTGATTGAAAATTTGCTATAATAAATCCAATAAAAATAAGGAGTTGAATCTGGTGTATTCAATTATGATTGTAGAGGATGAGTATCTGGTAAGACAGGGGATTGCGTCCTTGGTAGACTATGAACAGTTTGGCATGCAAGTCATTGCCCAGGCTGAAAATGGAAGAGAAGCTTGGCAGAAATTTCAGGAAAATCCTGCTGATATCCTGCTGACCGATATCAACATGCCACAGATGAACGGCCTCGAACTGGCCAAGCTAGTCAGGGACCAGGCTCCTAAGTGCCATATCGTTTTTCTGACGGGCTATGATGATTTTGACTATGCTCGGACCGCCATTAAACTAGGCGCAGATGACTATCTTCTCAAGCCATTTTCCAAAGATGATGTTGAGGAAATGTTGGCCAAGGTGCAGACTAAGCTTGATAAGGAACGAAAAAAAGCCCAGATTCAAAACTTGGTTGATCAGGGACAGCGCTCTGAGTTGGAAGAGGCTATTCACGCGCGTCTAGCTGATTCAGAATTAAGCCTGAAAAGTTTGGCTTTCCAATTGGGGTTTAGTCCGTCCTATCTCAGCGTTCTTATCAAAAAGGAATTAGGCTTGCCCTTTCAAGATTATCTGATCCAAGAGCGGATGAAAAAAGCAAAACTCTTACTCTTAACTACAGATTTGAAGATTTATGAAATAGCAGAGCAGGTAGGTTTTGAAGATATGAACTATTTTTCTCAGCGCTTCAAGCAGGTGGTCGGGCTGACACCTCGGCAGTTTAAAAAAGGAGAGGAGAAATGAAACGATATCCGCTTCTTATCCAGTTGATTGTCTATATTTTTCTGCTGGTTCTTTTACTCTTGGGGTTTGTTGGAAGTCTCTACTATCAGACTAGCTCGGGGACTATTAGGCAGCTGACAGAGCGGACGACGCGTAATAGTATGGAGCAAAGCGGGCAGTTCATAGCTTCCTATTTGCAGAAATTAAAACAAACTACCTCCACACTGAGCAAGGAAGAAACGATTCGTAAATTTGCTCAGAATCAAGAAAGTAGCGAAACGTCAGTTCAGGCTTTGATGAAAACCATTATTGAGACAGATCCTGATTTGGTGTCGGCAGTATTGGTTACCAAGGACGGGCGCGTGGTCTCGACAGATTCTCAAATCAGCATGCAGACATCCTCTGATATGATGAATGAAAATTGGTATCAGGAAGCTGTTCATACCAAAGCCATGCCTGTCTTGACTCCTGCTCGCAAGGAATCTCTGTCATCAGAGAAGGAGAAGTGGGTTGTTTCTGTCACTCAGGAAGTGGTGGATGAAGCAGGGCAGAATCTCGGTGTTTTGCGTCTGGATATTGGCTATAAGAGTCTCAAAGCCTATCTGGATCGGCTTCAGCTAGGGAAGAAAGGCTTTAGTTTTATTGTCAATAGCCAGCATGAATTTGTCTATCATCCTAAGAAAAGTGTTTACTCCTCCAGTCAAGAAATGAAAGCTATGCAGCCCTATATCTCGGTCAAGGATGGTTACGCAGACCAGAAAGAGGCTTTTGTCTATCAGATTGATATCGCAGACAGCGACTGGACTTTAATTGGCGTTGCCTCTTTAGAGCAATTGCAGATGCTTCAGTCACAGATGCTTTATTCATTTGTGGGAATGGGCGTTTTAGCACTCCTGCTGTGCTTGACTGGTATTTGGTTTGTCTTACGTTTGTGGATTAAGCCTCTTCAGAATCTGCAGGCTGTCATTCTGAAGATTGGGGCAGGTGACTCAAATCTGCGTGCAGAAGCTAAGGGTTCTCCAGAGTTGGTTGACTTGGCTCAGCAGTTCAATAAAATGCTGGATCAAATCGAACAGCTAATGGAAGCTGTTAAGACTGAAGAACAAAATGTCCGCCGCTATGAGCTCCGAGCTCTCTCAGCTCAAATCAACCCCCATTTCCTTTATAATACCTTGGATACGATTGTCTGGATGGCTGAGTTTAATGACAGCAAACGTGTTGTTGAGGTAACAAAATCACTCGCTCAATATTTCCGCTTGGCACTCAATCAAGGGCATGAACAGATTTCTCTCAAAGATGAGATTGACCACGTTCGTCAGTATCTTTTTATCCAGAAGCAGCGCTATGGTGACAAGCTCCAATATGAGATTGAAGAGGATGAATCTCTAGCTGATTATAAACTGCCCAAGCTGGTACTTCAGCCTTTGGTTGAAAATGCCATCTACCATGGAATCAAGGAAATTAACAGACAGGGCATGATTCGTGTTACTGCGGCAGCAAAAGAGGAGCAGCTGATATTGTCTATCCATGATAACGGCCGTGGTTTTGAACTCCGCGACTCTACGGATATGACTCTCCCTCGCTTAGGTGGTGTCGGTCTGAAAAATGTTGATCAACGCTTAAGATTGCAGTTCGGAGACGACTACCATATGGAAATCGATTCTGAACCAGATAAATTCACTCGGATTAGTCTTTATTTACCGCTAGTTACAGATGATTAGGTCTATTAAGTTTTAAAATATTCAAGCCGGTAGAATTTTCTCCGGCTTTTTACTGTTTGAAAAAAATGCACTAGTTTTGCTGTTCATCAAGCGAATTTTTCTATTTTCCTAGTCACATTATGTTTACCAGAAAATTACCGTAGCGGATTTGTGAAAAATCCATAAGATTCATTTATAATGATAAATGAATGAATATCCTAGGTAAGGAGTTAGAGGAGAGTAAATGGAGTCACCTTTATTTTTTGTTTCAGTTTTTTTAGCGGGTATTTTGTCCTTCTTTTCCCCTTGTATTTTTCCCTTATTGCCGGTTTATATTGGCATTTTATTGGATGACAAGGAGGTCAAGACCCTGAAAGTATTCGGCCGAGAGCTTGCTTGGCAGGGAATGGTTAGAACACTCTTTTTCATTGCGGGTATCTCAACAGTCTTTTTTTTGCTAGGTTTTGGGGCTGGATTTTTAGGAACTATTATTTACAGTTCGACCTTTCGTTATGTGATGGGCGGCCTCATCATTTTGCTGGGTCTGCATCAAATGGAGCTTATTAACATTCGCCAATTACAGATTCAAAAGAGTTTGACTTTCAAAAAGAACGGTCAGAAGCATCATTTTTGGTCTGCTTTCTTACTAGGGATTACCTTTAGTTTTGGTTGGACTCCTTGCATCGGTCCGATTCTCAGCTCAGTTTTAGCCTTAGCAGCTTCGGGTGGGAATGGTGCATTTCAGGGAGCAATTTTGACCTTGATTTACACCTTAGGAATGGCCCTACCTTTCCTAATCTTAGCTTTGGCGTCTAGCTTTGTTATGCAGTATTTTAATAAAATCAAGCCTTATATGGGCCTGATGAAGAAAATCGGTGGAGCCCTGATTATTCTGATGGGAATTCTGCTGATGCTAGGACAGCTCAACGCCCTGTCTGGACTTTTTGGATAAAAGGAGAAAGAAATATGAAAAAATTCGTTACGTTATTAGCAACTGTGTCAGCTGTAGCCTTTTTGGCGGCCTGCTCGGAGCAGGAGGATAAGCCTATGACTATGCCCACAACCAGCAGCTCGTCTAGTGAGGCTGTTCAGACAAGTACAGTCACCCAAGCAGCTGTCGGTCAAAAGGCTCCCGACTTTACTTTGCAGTCTATGGATGGAAAAACTGTCAAACTTTCTGACTATAAAGGCAAGAAGGTTTATCTAAAATTCTGGGCTTCTTGGTGCGGACCTTGTAAGAAGAGTATGCCAGAATTGGTCGAGTTAGCTGGTAAAACGGACCGTGATTTCGAAATCTTGACAGTTGTAGCACCAGGTCTCCAAGGAGAGAAATCTGCCGAGGAATTCCCAAAATGGTTTCAAGAACAAGGTTATAAAGATGTACCAGTTCTATTTGACACTTCGGGAGAAATTTTCCAAGCCTATCAGATTCGTAGCATCCCAACTGAAATCCTCATTGACAGTCAAGGGAAAATCGGGAAAATCCAGTTTGGCGCTATCAGTAATGCTGATGCAGAAGCAGCTTTCAAAGAAATGAAATAAAGCAAAAAAGAATGGACTTATCATCCATTCTTTTTAGTTTGAAAGGTAATTAAGCGCTAGCACCTGATGTCGCATCGGCTCCTCCGTCTCCATGACCTCCATCGCCTCCAGCATCAGAAGCACCAGAAGTAGCGTCTGCGTCTCCATGACCTCCGGCAGGAGCAAATTGTCCGCTGCCTCCAACCAAACGTTGACCAGTTTCTTTTAAGTACCAGTCAAGCCATGGTTGGAAATTAAAGACGATTTCATTGATTCCTGCGTATGATCCGTCAGGATAGTACATAGCTTGGTAGTTGTGGGTATTGATAACGCCTGCAGGTGAACCTGGGACGATTGTACGTACGTATTCTTGGTTTCCGTTGCGAAGTGTTCCGATAACCCACTCTACATTCTTCATCCGAGCTGGTGGAAGAGAGCCGTGAACAGTTGACATGCGGCTACCTGATTGAGGTGGCACACGTTTGGCAAACATGGTGTCTGGGTCTTGGTGGGCGTTGTTGTAGTAAAGGAATTGGTTGTTATCGTCAGCGTATGTCAATTCAAACGGCATAGCCTTCAAGAACATGTCAATCTGGTTAACTGTCAAGATACCATGGTCAAGTTTGACATAAGTATCGCCTGAAACAGCGCCAGTGATTTCAGCGACCTTTTCTACCCATTCTGGATCATCTGGATCAACTTCTGTAATTGTCGTAGCGATTGGTTTTCCGCAGTCTAAATCTTCAGGTTCAATTGGTTTTGGTTTTTTCAATTTTGAAACGACCTCTACATATTTGATAAAGTTATCTAAGCATGTTTCAAGGAAATTCACAGTTCCTTCGTTGGTGATATTGCCATCATTGTCAAAAGCTTCCTTGGCTTTGCCCAGCAAGAACTCGTTGCCTGGAAGGGTGTAAGCATTGACACCAGGAGCGTCTAGGATTTTACGCAGGTGAACTTGAGCACGAGAAGTTCCTTGATCGTAGTATGATGCACCGACAATCATGACAGGCTTGTTTTCGAAAGGATGAACCTCATAAGAGAGCCATTCTAAGACACTCTTCAAAGGAGCACTGATAGTATGATTGTGCTCAGGGGTTGCGATAATGACACCGTCTGCACGTGTGATTTTGTTATACAAATAACGCAATTGGAAGCTTTCATCCCATTTTTCATCTTGGTTAAACATTGGGACTTCATCGATTTCTAAGACTTCCAATTCAAATTTAATTTTGAATTGACGGCGGATGAATTCCAATAATTTTCGGTTGTATGACTGTTCGTAGTTTGATCCTACAATTCCAACAAATTTCATTCTTTCGGTCTCCTATCTTACAATTTTTCCCAGTTAAATTCTTCAGCATCTTTGCGAAGCAATTCTTGTGCGTTGCGCAATTTTTCAGTGATTTTGACAAAGATACGGAAGTCATCAAAGATAGCATCTAACTTTTTGACAACGTCAAGATCTACCAAGTCTCCGCTTTGGTCAAAAGCTTGAAGAGAATGCGAAAGCAAGAACTCATCTGGAAGAACAGTTGCCTTGATTTCTGGAGCGTTCAAAATTTGACGGAGCTGCAACTGGGCACGAGAGGAGCCAAGTGTACCATAAGAAGCACCAGTGATCATGACTGGCTTGTTCAGCAGTGGATAAATACCATAAGAAAGCCAAGCTAGGGCGTTCATGAGCACAGCCGGGATTGAGTGGTCGTACTCAGGTGTTCCAATGAGTACTCCGTCTGCTGCATCGATTTTTTGGGCAATTTCTGATACCAACTCAGGCACGTTTCTGTCAGCAGGTTTATTAAACATTGGGATATCTTTAATCTCTACCAGCTCGATTTCAGCCTTATCAGCAAAGTGCTTAGACATATATTGAAGAAGTTGCCGGTTTGTAGAACGTTTAGAATTTGTTCCAACAATTGCAATAAGTTTTAACATAAAATTTCCTTTCTGAAATTAAGATACAGAGCCCTCATGTGTACATTTATTTTTCTTGAGGCAGGTAAAAACCAGAAGAAAGAGAGGGCGTTTTTAAATGGGCATTAGTTATAAAAGCTAGAGCGACAGAGTTACCGCATAGTGAGGTAGCAAATAATTAAGAAGCAGGAATTATCTGCTCTAAAAGTCCTGAGCTACAGAAGATCTGATCGTCTTGGGTGATAATCAATGCTTCGATCCCTGTCTGCTGTTCAATCTGGGACAGAATTGATGTCGGACTTTCACCAAATAGGCGAGTTGTCCAAATTTCGCCATCTACCGACTTGTCTGAAACAATGGTCAGACTAGCCAATTGATTTTCGATAGGATAACCTGTTTTGCGATCCAGAATGTGATGGTAGTTCTGCCCTTCAACTGTAAGGGTTCGCTCGTAGATTCCTGATGTGACCACTGACTGATTGGTGACCGCTAGTATAGCTGAGTGATTGCCGCGAGGCTGCTTGGGATTTTGGATACCAATTCGCCAGGCACGCTGGCTGACTGCATTATGCCCAATTGTCAGGACATTGCCACCAAGATTGATAAGAGCAGAGGTCACTCCCTGACTCAGCAAATAGTCTTTAATCTTATCAGCGATATAGCCTTTAGCCAAGGCACCTAAATCCAGCTTCATGCCTTTCTTAGTCAAAAAGACACTACAATCTTCTGGATTCAACTCAAGCAAGTTTGGGTCGGTCAGACTTAGAGCTTGCTGAATCTCCTCCCTACTTGGGAGACGGGCGTCTGAAAATCCTATCCGCCAGGTCTGGACGAGAGGGCCAATCGTGATATTTAAGTGGCTGCCTTCTGCTTGGCTGTGATATTTCCCCAGCTCAATCAGCTCAAAAAGCTCTGGATGAACTGAGATGCTTTCAATTCCTGCCAGATGATTGATACTCATAAGTTCAGAGTCTTCATCATTGGCACTGAAGCGATTTTTATAGAGATGAAGCAGTTGGACCGCCTCATCTAAGAGTATTTCCGCTCGCTCATGACAGAGAGATATGCAAATCGAACTCCCCATCAAATGAAGTGAGCAAGAAGCAAAGTCCACATTATCACAACCTTTCTAAAATTAACCTCTCTAACCTTATTATATCAAAAAGATACCGGTTTCACAATCTTAAAATTGTTATATTTTCAGAAAATTAACTTTTATAAAAAGCAGTATTTTCGAAGCGATTAGGCAGCAGTAGTACAGCTTTTTAGGCGGTATAAGAATTTTTGAAAATCTCGAGCAAATTTCTTGTAAACGCTCACAGGAGATGATATACTGTTCTAGTAAATTATAAATTAAGGTAGGACTATTCTTATGAGTAAAATCGTTGTAGTTGGTGCAAACCACGCAGGTACAGCGTGTATTAATACAATGTTGGACAATTATGGTGCAGAAAACGAAGTAGTTATTTTTGACCAAAACTCAAACATTTCATTCTTGGCATGCGGAATGGCCCTTTGGATTGGACAGCAAATCAGCAAGCCAGATGGACTTTTTTATGCAGATAAAGAAACTTTTGAAGCAAAAGGCGCAAAAGTTTATATGAATTCACCAGTTGAGTCAATTGATTATGATGCAAAAAAAGTTACAGCTATTGTAGACGGTAAAGAGCATGTAGAGTCTTATGACAAATTGATTTTGGCAACAGGTTCTCAGCCAATTCTGCCTCCGATTAAAGGTGCTGAGATGGATTCTAACAGTCGCGAATTTAAGTCAACCTTGGAAAATCTGCAGTTTGTTAAATTGTATCAAAATGCTGCAGATGTTATTGAAAAATTGCAAGACAAGAGCAAACATATCGAACGTGTGGCAGTAGTAGGTGCTGGCTACATTGGGGTTGAGTTGGCAGAAGCCTTCAAACGCCTTGGTAAAGAAGTGATTCTGATCGACGTTGTGGATACTTGCTTGGCGGGTTACTATGACCACGACTTGTCTGAAATGATGCGTCAAAATCTTGAAGATAATGGTGTTCAATTAGCCTTTGGTCAAACTGTTCAGGCTATTGAAGGTGAAAGCAAGGTAGAACGCATTGTAACAGATAAGGCTAGCTATGATGTAGATATGGTTGTTCTGGCGGTTGGTTTCCGTCCAAACACTGGTCTTGGCGCTGGCAAGTTGGAAACATTCCGCAATGGTGCTTTTTTGGTGGATAAGAAACAAGAAACTAGCATCAAAGATGTTTATGCAATCGGTGACTGTGCGACTGTCTACGATAATTCTATCAACGATACAAACTACATCGCCTTGGCTTCTAATGCCCTACGCTCTGGTATCGTAGCAGCTCATAATGCTTGCGGTCATGAATTGGAGTCTAACGGTGTTCAAGGTTCTAACGGTATCGAAATCTTTGGTTTGAAGATGGTTTCAACTGGTCTGACAGAAGAAAAAGCTAAACGCTTTGGTTACAGCCCAGCTGTGGTTGAGTTTAAAGATACTCAAAAACCAACTTTCCTTGAAAAGGTTGAGCACCATGATGTTACAATTAAGATTGTCTATGATAAGGATACACGTGTAGTTCTTGGAGCTCAGATGGTTTCTAGAGAAGATATGTCTATGGGTATTCACATGTTCTCATTGGCTATTCAGGAAAAGGTTACAATTGATAAATTGGCCTTGCTGGACCTCTTCTTCTTGCCACACTTCAACAAACCGTACAACTACATTACTCAAGCAGCTTTGAAAGCAAAATAAGAAAATGAGTCTGGAATAAATTTCCAGACTTTTTTGTAGAGCCTGTAAGAAGAAAACTGAAAGAAGAAATTTATATTTCATCTGTTTATCAGTCCTGCTTTGTGCTAGAATAGTGGTAAAGTAACTATTTAGAGGAGATTGGGAATGGCAAAAGATGCTAGCTCACGTGAGGACGACATCAAGAGAGAATTTAATTTCACAACTCATTCGATTATTTCCCAGGTTTTGCGAGGTGTCTTAGTTGGGATTTTTGCTGGACTGGTAGTCGGGATTTTCCGCTTTCTGATTGAAAAAATCTTTCATTTAGTGCAGGATGTCTACCAAAGGAGTCAGCAGTCTATGCTTTGGTTGCTGGCCTTGGTGTTCCTTTATGCTTTCATCATCTTGCTCAATGCTCGCTGGGTAAAGTCGGAGAAAAATATCAAGGGATCAGGTATTCCGCAGGTCGAAGCAGAGCTGAAAGGTCTGATGTCGCTTTCTTGGTGGAGTGTTCTCTGGAAGAAGTTTGTATTGGGGATTTTAGCCATTTCTAGCGGTCTGATGTTGGGGCGAGAAGGACCAAGTATTCAGCTGGGTGCTATGAGCGGCAAAGGCGTCTCTAAATTTCTGAATTTGAGTGCCGTTGAGGAGAGAGCGCTTATTGCTAGTGGTGCGGCGGCAGGCTTAGCAGCAGCTTTTAATGCACCAATCGCAGGACTGCTTTTCGTAGTAGAAGAAGTTTACCGTCATTTTTCACGCTTTTTCTGGGTCTCTACGCTGGCGGCCAGTCTAGTCGCTAACTTTGTCTCTCTCTCCATGTTTGGCTTAACACCAGTGCTGGACATGCCGGATAATATTCCAGTTATGAGACTGGAGCAGTATTGGATTTACCTAGTCATGGGGGTGATGCTGGGCTTGTCAGGCTTTATTTATGAGAAAGTCATTTTGAACATTCAGCTGGTTTACCAGTTTTTTGGGCGCTTGTTTCGAATTTCAGAAGCCTATTATCCTATTCTGGCCTTTGCCTTGATTCTTCCGATTGGTTATTTCCTGCCTCACTTGCTGGGCGGGGGCAATCAGTTGATTTTATCTTTGACTGCTGGTCATTACACTGTGGGAACCTTGCTCTTGTTTTTTATTCTGAGATTTTTTTGGAGTATGTTAAGTTATGGAAGCGGCTTGCCAGGTGGCATTTTTCTGCCTATCCTTGCTCTGGGTTCACTTCTGGGCGGAGCAATGGGGGCGGTCTGTCTGCAGCTAGGTTTGATTTCTCAGGAGCAATTTCCGATTTTCATTATTCTGGGTATGAGTGGCTACTTCGGTGCCATTTCTAAGGCTCCACTGACAGCCATGATTCTGGTCACAGAGATGGTCGGTGACATCCGTAATCTCATGCCGCTGGGACTGGTCACTCTGACTGCTTACATTATCATGGATCTGCTAAAAGGAGCACCAGTCTATGAAGCCATGCTGGAAAAAATGTTGCCAGACAGTATCGAGGATCAAGGAGATACTACTTTAATTGAAATCCCTGTTTCTGAAAAGATTGCTGGTCGGCAGGTGCATGAGCTAAACTTGCCTGATGGGGTCTTGATTACCATGAATGTCCACAAGGGAAAGACTCAAACGGTCAATGGCAGCACGCGCCTCTATCTGGGAGATACGATTTACTTGGTGCTGAAAAAGACGGAAATCGGAAAAATCAAAGAAGAGCTGCTTTAATGGTCTTAATATATAGTTTTTGATTAAATTGTCAGACAATTTCTTGAAATATGAAAAAAAAACTGGTATAATTTACAGGAATAATCTCTATCTAGGAGAGAAAACAAAGGAGTAACCATGAAAAAACTTGGCATCGTCCTATTTTCAACGGCAATTTTACTGACTGGCTGTGCAGCCAACAACACTTCAAACAAGACTGGCTCAAGCAGTCAAGCATCCAGCAGCCAAACAGCTGTCAATCAGAAAGAATTGGACAAGGCGACAGCGGATTACAAAACGTTTGTCCAAGGACAAATTGATCAGCTCCTGACAGATACGGAGAAGTTTCGTGACACCCTTAAAGAAGGCAAGCTTGATGAGGCTAAAAAGCAATATCCGCTTATCCGTATGGCCTACGAGCGCTCGGAGCCGATTGCTGAGAGCTTTGGTGAATCAGATGTTAAAATTGACTTCCGCTTAGTCGACTATGTGGATGAAAACAAGACCGAAGAAGGCTGGTCTGGTTTCCACCGCATCGAAAAAATCATGTGGGAGCAAAACACAACCAAGGGCACTGAAAGCTATGCTGATCAGCTGGTCAACGATATCAAGGAGCTAAAAGCAAAAATCGCAACGGTTGAAGTGACGCCAGATATGATGCTGACAGGTGCTGTTGACTTGCTCAATGAAGTAGCAACCAGCAAGATTACAGGTGAGGAAGAAGTTTTCTCTCATACAGATCTCTATGATTTCCGTGCGAATATTGAAGGAGCAGAAAAGATTTTTGAGCTCTTTAAGCCATTGATTAAGGATAAGGACGAGAAACTCGTCAAGACCTTGGAACTTGAGTTTAAAAACGTCAACGGTCTCCTAGACAAGCACATGACTGACTCTGAAAACTACAAGCTCTATACAGAATTGACAAAAGAAGACACCAAGGAGCTGGCAGAAGCTGTGACCAAACTGGGTGAGCCTCTTTCACAAATGGGAGTCATTCTAAACGGGGAGTAATCATATGACAAACGACGAAAAATGGTTTAATAAAAAGATGGATCGTCGTGAATTTCTTAAAAAAGCAGGGATTGGAGGCGCTGGTCTTGCACTGGGTGTCTCTGGTGCATCTGCTTTTTTCGCTAATCAGGGGAAAGAAGATAAGAAATTCGCTGACGGTGAGGAAGAAATCAGATTTTACGGGGAACATCAGGCGGGTATCACAACTCCGATGCAGAAGAATATCTACTTTGTTGTGTTGGATTTGCATACGACAGATAGGGAGACCATTATTCAGCTTTTCAAGGACTGGACAGCCTATAGTGAGAAGCTGGTAGATGGAGAATTGGTCAAAAAAGATAATTCTAATGCTCTTTTGCCGCCAACGGATACTGGAGAAACTGTTGGTCTCAACCCTTATCGACTGACCTTGACCTTTGGTGTCTCAGCCTCTTTTCTGAAAAAAATGGGCTTGTCAGACAAACGACCTAAGGCTTTTCGGGATTTGCCGCCATTTCCAAAGGAGCAGCTTAAAGAAAAATATACGGGTGGCGATATTGTCATCCAGGCCTGTGCAGATGATGAGCAGGTGGCCTTTCATGCGGTCCGAAATCTAATCCGCAAGGGCAGAAATGCCATCACCATGAAGTGGAGTCAGTCAGGTTTTGCTGCTATCGGAGACCGGATGTCAACGCCTCGTAATCTCTTTGGATTTAAGGATGGCACAGCCAATGTGACCAAGGAAAAAGACTTTGACAAGGTCATTTGGTGCGATAGCAAGGACTGGATGCAGGGCGGCTCTTACATGGCTGTCCGCAGGATTCAGATGTTCCTTGAGACCTGGGACCGAACCAATCTCCAGGAGCAGGAAAATACTTTTGGCCGCTATAAAGATAGCGGAGCGCCTTTTGGCAAGAAAGACGAGTTTGACGAGGTTGACTTGAAATTGCTGCCAGAGGATTCACACGTTCGTCTGGCTAAGGAGGTTGATAAGCCTATATATCGCCGGTCTTATTCTTACTCGGATGGGATTGATGAAAGTACTGGCCAGTTCGACACAGGCTTACTCTTTCTTTCCTTCCAGAAAGATCCAGATAGCTTTGTCAAAGTTCTGACTAATCTAGGCGCTCAAGATAAGATGAATGAATATGTCACACATATTGGCAGTGGCTTGTTTGCCTGCTTTGGTGGAGTGAAAAAAGGAGAATACCTTGGTCAAAAATTATTTGAATAAAAGCTTACTTGTCTTGGGGCTCTTGCTAATCTTTTTGGCTAAGCCGGTTTTGGCGGACGAGAGTTACAGCAGTTTATTTGTCAAAATCACTGATGCCAGCACTGCAGTCAAGCAAAAGGACCAGGAAAAAGCCAAGCAGCTAGTCGGAGAAATCAAGACTGACTTTGAAAAGGTGACTAATCATGACTCAGCAGCGGGACAAGAGGTAAGTAAGGCACTAGACTTATCGGGTCAGGTGACGGAGGAGAAGCTGACACAAATCTCTTCTGCCCTATTGAAATTTGAAAAAGAGCAGAATCCAGTCGACTTAGAGGCTGAGAAAAAGAAGCTTCTCGGTAAGTTAGAGCCAAAATTTGAAAATCTACAAAAGGCTATTAGTGCTAAGGATTTAGAAGCGACACGAGAAGCATACAAGAAGATGAATAGCACCTGGACTACCAATGAAAGCGTGGTGCGAGACAACAGCACAGCTCATTATGGCAAGGTAGAAACAGCCATTTCATTCCTGCGCAGTGCCATTGAGACGGAGCCTACTGACTTTGATATGATTCAGTCTTCTTTTGATGATTTAAAAACCGCCATTGATAATTTTGTCAAAGGCGAGAAAGTCCAAGAAACTGCTGGTAATCTGACGCTGAAAGATGGAATTAAGCTCCTAGAGGAAGCCTTGAGTCTCTTTCAAAGCGGAGATGATAAAAAGGCTGCTGCCAAGATGAAAGAGTTCATCACCATTTGGCCAACGATTGAAGGAGATGTCAGTGTCAATAATCCTTCACTTTATACCAAGGTTGAGAGTCAGACGCCTGTTATTATGGTCAAGGGGAGCGAAGAGAAGTATCAAAAGCAGCTAGAATCCTTGATTAGTGAGCTGTCCCAGATTGACACGACAGCTTCCTATCATTTCTTTGATGCTATGCTGATTTTGCTACGTGAGGGTGTAGAAGCGCTCTTAATCGTCATGGCTTTGATAACGACTCTGAAAGCCTCCAAGATGAAAAAAGGACTCAAATGGGTTTATGCCGGCGCAGCAAGTGGAGTTCTAGCCAGCGCTGTGATTGCGGCTTTGTTGCAGTTTCTTTTCCCATCAGTTGCTTCCGGATCCAATCGTGAAATTATTGAAGGTGCAGTGGGAATTTTCGCTGTCGCCATGATGATATTAGTTGGTATCTGGCTACACAGCAAGGCATCTATTGAGAAATGGAATGACTTTATGGAAAGCCAAATGAAGGCTGTAACAGCCACAGGCAGTTTTCTTTCCATGTTTGCTCTTAGCTTTCTGGCAGTTTTCCGTGAAGGGGCTGAAACCATCCTTTTTTATGCGGGAATTCTGCCGCGCATCACTATGACTGATTTCCTTTTGGGAATCGGCTTGGCTGTTATGGTCTTGGTCTTGCTGGCCTTTATCATGAGCAAGGCTTCAGGTCTTCTCAAGCCGCACAGCATTTTCTTCTGGCTGACTTGGCTAATCTATGCTCTGGCCTTTAAAATGCTGGGCGTCAGCATCCATGCCCTTCAGCTGACCAATATTCTACCGACTCACTTAATCAATGGCTTTGTGACAGTAGACTGGATGGGGATTTATCCAAGCCTAGAAGTGGTCATCAGTCAGGCGTTCTTTATCCTGCTAGTCGTTTATGTTAGCTTTAAAAATCAGAAAAGCGAGCAGCAGCATGGATAAAAAAGAGCAGACTATTATTGAGCATTTGATTGAGTTCAGACAGCGTTTTCTAGCGGTATTAGCTTGCTTCTTCCTGGTTTTTCTGGTTGGCTTGCTCTTTTCAGCCGATATTTATCGATGGCTGACCAGTAATTTTGAGCAGAAGCTGCTGGTGCTGGGGCCGGATGATATCCTTTGGATTTATATCAGTCTGGCTAGCCTGGTTGCTTTTTCCCTGACCTTGCCATTTCTTGTTTATCAGGTCTGGGAGTTTGTTCGGCCAGCTTTGCGAGCCAATGAAGCGCGAGCCGTTTTCGCTTATATCCCAGCTACCTTTCTCTGTTTTGTTCTGGGGCTGGCTTTCGGCTTTTATTTTGTGACTCCAACTATTTTGCAGGTTTTGCTTTCGCTGGGTGAGGGCCTTTTTGAGACACGACTGACAGCGCAGAATTATCTTAGTTTCGTCTTTCATACCACTATTCCGATTGCCTGCCTTTTTGAGTTGCCGGTTCTGGTGTCCTTTCTGACTTCTATCGGTTTGCTCAATCCGAAATTTTTGGTAAAATATAGACGATACGCTTACTTCATTTTGCTGGTTTTAGCTGTTGTCCTGACACCGGCTGACTTTATCAGCGACTTGTCTATGACAGTGCCTCTGATTTTGCTCTATGAAGTCAGCATCTTGCTCAGTCGCATCATTTATCAAAGAAAATCAACGAGGAGAAATTAATGGGACTTTTAAAAGACATAGGAGTACCTGGAGTAATCATTATTGTTCTGGGAGCTCTGCTCATTTTCGGACCAAAACGCCTGCCCGAATTAGGGCAATCTATCGGTAAAATGTTTTCAGAATTCAAAAAAGCAGTCAATCATGCTGGAGAAGAAGAAAAGACCGAGAATAAAAACGAAAAAGAGTAAAGGAAAAGCACGGATATCTGTGCTTTTTCTGCTAGAATCAAGATGGATTTTGGAAAGGAAGGAAGACGAATGAAAAAATTAGAAGAACGGATTCTCAGAGATGGACAAGTGTTAGGTGAAAATATCCTGAAAGTTGACTCTTTTCTGACCCATCAGGTTGATTTTTCTCTGATGAAAGAGATTGGCCAGGTCTTTGCGGAGGCGGTAAAGGACGCAGGAATTACCAAGGTAGTGACTATTGAAGCTTCTGGTATTGCTCCGGCTGTATACGTAGCAGAAGCGCTAGGACTACCAATGATTTTCGCTAAGAAGGCCAAAAACATCACGATGACAGAAGGGATTTTGACGGCTGATGTTTATTCTTATACCAAGCAAATGACTTCGACCGTTTCGATTGCTGGGAAATTTCTCAACTCTGACGATAAGGTACTGATTATTGACGATTTCTTGGCTAATGGTCAGGCAGCCAAGGGCTTAATTACCATTATTGAGCAAGCGGGCGCTCAGGTTGAAGCGGTTGGTATTGTCATTGAAAAATCCTTTCAGGATGGCCGTCAACTTTTGGAAACAGCTGGCTATCGTGTCCTTTCTTTGGCGCGAATCTCAGGATTTGAGAAGGGGCAGATTGTCTTTACTGAGGCAGATATATAATTTCCTTTTCCTTTTGACTATCTGTCTGGCTTATAGTATAGTAAAGATAGTTGATATTCTAAAATCTAAGCTCATTGATTTTACTTGGGTAGAAAAAGTTTTTGAGGGATTTCTATGCACCAAACTCATAATTTAAATCAGCGGATGCGGCTCTTTATTTCTATTTTTTTGCCAATTTTGATCTACCAACTGGCCAATTTTTCTGCTTCATTTGTTGATACGACTATGACTGGTCAGTATGACACCTTGCATCTGGCTGGTGTTTCTATGGCAACTAGTCTTTGGATTCCATTTTTCGACCTGCTGATAGGGATTGTTTCGGCCTTGGTACCCATAATCGGGCATCATTTAGGGCAGGGGAAAAAAGAAAAGATTGCTTCTGATTTTTATCAGTTTATTTATCTTTCTTTGGGGCTATCGCTAATTTTATTTGCCTTGGTATTTGTGGGCGCTCCTCTAGTTTTGTCTCACCTTGGCCTAGAGCCTTTGGTAGAAGAAGTGGCTAAGAACTATCTTTGGTATCTGGCGCTTGGTATTATTCCTCTTTTGCTCTTTAGCACCATTCGTTCTCTGTTTGATGCTCTGGGGTTGACCAAGCTTTCCATGTATCTCATGCTCTTACTCTTGCCCTTGAACGGCTCTTTTAATTATGCCCTAATCTACGGAGCATTTGGTTTTCCAGAAATGGGCGGAGCCGGAGCCGGACTTGGGACCTCTTTGGCTTATTGGGTTTTGCTTCTCATATCCTTGTTAGTAGCAGTCAAACATCCAAAAATCCGAGCCTATGAGCTATGGAAGATTCGACCGCTAGATAAAAAGGGCTTAATTGATGGCATTCGGCTTGGACTGCCTATCGGCGGAACCTTTTTTGCTGAAGTTGTGATTTTCTCGGTTGTTGGCTTAGTCATGGCTAAGTTTTCGTCATTAATCATTGCCAGTCATCAGGCGGCCATGAATTTTTCAAACTTAATGTATGCCTTTCCTATGAGTATTTCAACCTCAATGTCTATTATCGTTTCTTATGAAATTGGAGCCAATCGTCCTGACGATGTTAAGAAATTCTGTAAACTTGGGCGGCTGACGGCCTTGGGAATTGCTGGATTTACCTTCCTCTTTCTCTATATCTTACGCGACCGTGTGGCTGCTCTCTATGGGTCGGATACCGAGTTTATCCGTATGACATCTGTTTTTCTGACCTACAGCCTCTTTTTCCAATTAGCAGATACTTTTGCGGCTCCTTTGCAGGGCATTCTTCGGGGCTACAAGGATACTCAGGTGCCATTTTACTTAGGTTTGATTGCTTATTGGGGAGTTTCGCTGCCTCTGGGGCTCTTCTTAGATTACTATACTAGTTTAGGCCCTTATGGATACTGGATTGGTCTCATTGCCAGCTTGGTGACGAGTGGCATTCTCTTTCAGTGGCGGCTTAATCGTTTGGCTAAAAATATTACAAATTAAAGAGTGTTGGTTTGTCCCTTTAGGATAAATTAGTGCTCTTTTTTTCACAATCTTTTGTTAAAATTAGATTAAAATATGAAAAGCGCTTACATTTTTTCTAGTATATTGATTGTGAAAATGATATAATAAACATAAGATTATCAAGTTAAGTTTTTGTTAAAATAGGTTAATTTTTAAAATATTGTTTGCAGTTGACTTTGGTTTTCAGTAGAAAAGCGAGGAAACTATATGACCGAACACTATACCCATCTTTTGCAAGAAGTACTAAATGCTGCAAAGGAATTAGCTATTCAAAAACACAATTATCAAGTGGACATTCCGCATGTTTGGACAGTGCTGACTCAGCCTCAGGCCTTTGCCTTGGAATTCTATACCGGTCTGGACCTTGATATTAATGAATTTATCAGCGTCATCAATCAGGAACTAGCCAAGATTCCTGTATTTTCACATACGGATACGAACCGCTACGGACGTCAGTATAGTCAACGTCTCAAGAATCTTTTGGATGATGCAGAGGCTGAAAGGGCGGAACTGAGGGACGAGGTGGTAACAGTAGAGCACCTGATTCTCAGTCTATTTCACCAGCAGCGAAATCCGATAACTGTCTTTTTGAAGCAGGCAGGGATTGATAAGGAGTTAGTTGCGGCAAAGTTGAATAAGTTTCGCCAAGGCAAACGAGCAATCTCTCCAAGTCAGGAGAGTCGCTATCAAGCCCTGAGCAAATATGCGACTAACTTTAATCAATGGCTGGCTGACAAGACCGATAGACAGGTAATTGGTCGAAAAGACGAAATTGACGATATTATCCGTGTGCTATGTAGGAAAGAGAAAAGCAATGCCATTCTCCTAGGTTTTCCAGGCGTTGGAAAATCCAAAGTGATAGAGGGGTTTGTTGGTAGATTACTTGCAGATGATGTTCCAGAACATTTATTGGGCAAGGAAGTTTTTAAATTAAATCTAGGCGGATTGATTGCTGGAACTAAATATAGAGGAGAGTTTGAAGAGCGCTTCAAGGCTGTTTTGGATGAGGTGCTGGCTGCTAAGGGGAAGATTATTCTTTATATTGAGGATATCCACCAAATCGTGACAGCAGGTAGGACAGAGGGCTCTCTTGATGCAGGCAATCTTTTAAAGCCAATCTTGGCTCAGGGACAGATTAATATCATCGGAACCACAACTTTTGCTGCTTATCGAGAAAGCTTCGAGCTAGATCAAGCTTTGGAGGGGCGTTTCCAGCGGATTCGCATTGAGGAGCCTGATCAAGATAAAGCATTGACAATTCTGCAAGGACTGCGAGAGAATTATCAGGACTTTCACGGAGTTAGGCTGACGGACGAAGCTTTGCAGGCAGCAATCAGTCTTTCAATTCGTTATCTGTCAGATCGTTATTTGCCTGATAAGGCACTGGACTTGATTGATGAGGCGTGTGCTGTTAAGAAAATTCAGCTAGGTCAAGCGCAAACTGAACGACCAGACGTCAGTCGTGAAGATATAGCTAGTATCGTAGAGCGTATAACAGGAATCAAAGTGCAGGGAATCATGGACAATGAACGCGAACACCTGCTAAATCTAGACAAGCTCCTACGCCAGAGAATTGTAGGGCAAGACCAAGCTGTTCGAAAGGTTTCGGAGGCCATTTTGCGCTCGAGAGCAGGAATTCAAAATCCAAAGCGTCCTATTGGGTCCTTTCTCTTTCTGGGGCCGACTGGAGTCGGGAAGACTGCTCTGGCAAAATCCCTTGCTGAGCGGCTGTTTGGTAATGAGCTGGAAATGGTCCGGCTGGATATGTCTGAGTACATGGAAAAACATGCCGTAGCTCGTTTAGTTGGTCCGCCACCAGGCTACGTAGGATTTGAAGAGGGAGGACAGCTGACAGAAGCTGTCCGTAGGAGACTTTATTCGATTGTTTTGCTGGATGAGATTGAAAAAGCCCATCCAGATGTATTCAACTCTCTGCTGCAAGTCTTGGACGAAGGGCGATTGACAGACTCTAAAGGCCGTA
This sequence comes from Streptococcus sp. DTU_2020_1000888_1_SI_GRL_NUU_041A, assembly GCF_032387735.1. Lineage (NCBI taxonomy): Bacteria > Bacillati > Bacillota > Bacilli > Lactobacillales > Streptococcaceae > Streptococcus > Streptococcus sp. DTU_2020_1000888_1_SI_GRL_NUU_041A. The sequence goes on from NZ_CP135591.1 coordinate 1,268,577, forward strand.
CTATTGACTTTAAAAATACTATTTTGATTATGACAAGCAATATTGGCTCCCAGCAGATTTTGGAAAGTCTAAAAAGTAAACAGGGACTGACTTCTGAAACGCAGGATGAAGTTCTGGCCCTGCTGCAACATAGCTTTAGGCCAGAGTTTTTAAATCGGATTGACGAGACGGTTATTTTCAACCCTCTAAGGTCAGAAGATATGGTCAATATCGTAAAAATTATGGTTCGGCAACTTCAGGAAAGGCTGAAACAACAGAAGATTCAGCTTCATCTGAGCGAAGAAGTCTATGCTTTTTTAGCCCAGAAAGGCTACCAACCAGAATTTGGTGCTCGTCCTATTCAAAGAAGCATTCTGCGCTATCTAGAAACGCCTTTGGCTCGTTATTTGGTCGAAAATAAGGAAACAACTGAAATGACAGTTCATGTCAGTTTGAAAGATGGGCAACTGGATTTTAATTATTTGGTATAAGATTCTTTCGAAAAGTAAGCGCTTACCATATATAGATAAAGAAAAATGAAGAAAGGAGGTTTATCTTTTTTAGAGCAGACTGTATCTTAAGATTTCGAGATGAGTCTTAGATATATGAATAAATAATGAGATACTTTTTGTATCTATAGCCGACAGCAATCATTTTGATTGTTGGAGCACTCTTTGCATTTTATGAAAGGAGGCCTGTTTTGTCTGTTTATGATGTTTTGATTATCGGTGCTGGACCGGGCGGTTATGTGGCTGCTGAAGAAGCAGCTCGTTTGGGTAAGAAAGTGGCTGTGGTAGAAAAGAAGTCTATCGGCGGAACCTGCCTGAATGTAGGATGTATACCGTCTAAGGCCTATCTCCAACACGGTCATTGGCTGCTGACATTGGAGGAAGCTAGGCGTTATGGCATTGAGAGCAAGCTTGAAAGGATTGATTTTGAGAAATTGGTAGACCGAAAGAATCAGGTTGTTGCCAGTTTGCAATCTGGAATTCATGCTAGCTTTAAGTCTTTAGGCATTGAGTATATAGAAGGTCAGGCCAAGTTTGTCAAAGACCGAACATTCACCGTCAATGGCAAAGAAATCAGTGGCAAAGATGTTATTTTGGCTACTGGCAGCTATCCTTTTGTGCCACCTATCAAGGGATTGGAACAGGTTGACTATCTAACGACGGATACGTTTTTTGACTTGAGGGAGCTTCCTAAGAAGTTAGTCATTATCGGAGGTGGCGTTATCGCAATTGAGCTAGCTTTTGCTATGGCTCCTCTGGGTGTTGCTGTTACTGTTATCGAGGTTGCGCCAGAAATTCTTTTGACCGAAGAAGCAGAAGCGCGGCATGTGATTCAAAAGAAACTAAAGAAAATGGGGGTGATGATTTATCAGGGAGCGCAGATAAAGGAAGTAACTGCTGGTTCAGTCTTGCTTGAGAACGAGCAAGTTGCTTTCGACCATCTTTTAGTCGCTACTGGCCGCAAACCAAACCTAGAGCTAGCGAAGGATATGGGATTAGCCTTGACAGATCGTAATTTTGTCCAGGTGGATCAATACTACGAGACATCAAAAGAGCATGTGTATGCTATTGGTGATCTCTTGGAATCTTATATGCTGGCCCACGTAGCTAGTGCAGAAGGAATAAAAGCTGTGAGAGCTATCTGCCGGAGAGCTGAAGAAGCAGTTGATCCGCTGGGTGTTCCACGTTCACTCTACACCAATCCTGAAGTAGCTTCTTTTGGTTTCAGCAAGGATGAGGCTGAGGAGGCTGGATATGATGTTCAGGTCCAACAGCTGCCTTTCTCTTATAATGGGCGGGCTATCGCTATAGGTGAGACAGAGGGCTATGTCAAGCTAATCTCAGAAAAGAAATACCATCTTCTACTAGGTGCAGTCATCGTTGGTCCGAACGGTACAGATCTTCTGCAGAATTTGATTTTGCTGAGGCAGGCTGAAGCAACGCTGGATCAAGTTCTTGAAACAGTTTTTGCCCATCCTACCACATCGGAACTAATACAAGAGGTCGCTAAAAGACTCGTTCAGGACGATTAATGAGGAGGTAAAAATATGTCAAATTATAAAGATTTACCACAACAATTAAGCAAAACAAGAAACCAAAGTGCTGTATCAGAGCTAGTAGATTTAAAAGTCTATGATGCTACTGAAGTTGAAGTAGAGCAGGTTTCCAAAGAAAAAGCCAAGACCATGTATAAAACCATGTGGGATATCCGTAATTTTGAGGAAAATACTCGGCGTTTCTTTGCTGCAGGACAGATTCCTGGTTTTGTTCACCTTTATGCTGGAGAGGAAGCGATTGCTACTGGCGTCTGTGCCAATCTGACAGACAAGGACTATATTACCAGTACTCACCGGGGACACGGTCACTGTGTTGCTAAGGGCGGTGATTTAAAGGGAATGATGGCAGAAATTTTTGGCAAGGAGACTGGGCTTGGAAAAGGGAAAGGCGGATCTATGCACATCGCCGATTTGGACAAGGGAATCCTTGGTGCCAATGGTATGGTTGGTGGAGGCTTTGGTCTAGCTACCGGTGCTGCTATGCGCAACAAGTACTTGAAAACAGACAGTGTAGCCGTCTGCTTCTTCGGTGACGGTGCGGCCAATGAAGGAAATTTCCACGAATGTCTCAATATGGCGTCAATTTGGAAACTGCCAGTTATCTTTGTCAATGAAAACAACCTCTTTGCAGAATCGACACCGCAATGGTATTCTTCAGCGTCTGGCACCATTGCTGAGAGAGCGGCTGCTTATAATATGCCCGGCGTTCGGGTTAATGGTAAGGATTTATTCGCTGTCTATCAAGTAGCCAAGGAAGCTGTAGAGCGGGCTCGTAGAGGGGAAGGACCTACCTTAATTGAAGCTGTAACATATCGCGACCATGGTCACTTTGAAGGGGATGAGCAGAAGTATAAGGCTTTGGAAGGTGAAGAAAAAGACTGGGCTGATGTGGATGCTCTAGATGTCTTCCGTGACTACGCTATCGAGCATGGCCTCTTGACTGAAGAGGAACTTGATGCCATATTAGAGGAGTCTCGAAAGGATGTGGAAGAAGCTATCAAATTTGCTCAAGATAGTCCAATTCCTCGTTCCGAGTCTCTGCTAGAAGATGTATTTGCTGATTGATAGAAGGAGGTTGATCAAATGGCTAGACAACTGTTATTTATGAAAGCAATCAATGAAGCGCTGGATCAGGCAATGGCAAAAGATGACACCGTAATCCTTCTAGGAGAAGATATTGCTGGCGGTGTAACAGTCAAGCACTTGGAAGAGGAAAACGAAGATGCTTGGGGCGGCGTAATGGGTGTAACTAAGGGACTCATGCCAAAATACGGCCGAGAGCGGGTGATTGATACTCCGATTTCTGAGCACGGATACGTGTCAGCTTCTGTTGGAATGGCTCTGACTGGCTTACGACCAGTACCGGAGCTGATGTTCAATGACTTTATCGGTTTCTGCTTTGACGCCATTCTGGGGCAAGGCTCAAAAATGCGCTATATGTTTGGCGGTAAGGCCAAGGTTCCGATGACAATGCGGACCATGCATGGGGCAGGAGCTTCGGCTGCAGCTCAGCACTCGGGTTCTTATTACGGTCTCTTTGGTTCCATTCCTGGTATTAAGGTGGTTGTTCCAGCAACTCCGTATGATGCTAAAGGGTTACTGCTGGCTTCCATTGAAGACGACAATATCGTGATTTATTCAGAAGATAAGACTCTCTATGGTATCAAGGGAGAGGTACCAGAAGAATATTATACAGTTCCAATTGGAAAGGCTGCTGTCCGCCGTGAAGGAACAGACCTCACTATCGTTACTATTGGTAAAATGCTTTACGTCGCTTATGAGGTGGCGGATCGCTTGGAAAAAGATGGTATTTCGGTTGAAGTAATTGACCTGAGAACAGTAGCTCCTTGGGATGAGGAGACTGTCTTTGAATCAGTCAAGAAAACTGGACGACTGATTATCGTTGATGAATCCAACCCTCACAATAACACAGCGACGGATATCGCAGCTGTAGTGACTGATAAATGCTTTGATTATCTTGATGGTCCAGTAAAATGCGTCTGCGCACCAAATGTGCCAGTGCCATTTGCTGTGAATTTGGAACAGCTCTATATCCCTAATGCTGATAAGGTTTTGACTGTTGCTGCAGAATTGATTGATGATCTGAAGAGATAGAAGGGAGGCAAGTATGGCTACAGAAATTGTAATGCCTAAGCTAGGCTTAACAATGACCGAAGGTCTGATAAATAACTGGCTGGTCAAGGAAGGCGACACCGTAGCTGCTGGTCAGCCTGTCTTGGAAATCAGTTCTGAAAAATTGACCAGCGATGTAGAGGCGCCAAGCGCAGGAGTGATTTTAAAAATTATCAGTCAGGCGGGCGATACTGTCCCGTGCAAGAAAGTAATTGCATGGATTGGTGAAGCAGGAGAATCTATTCCAGGTATGGAGACGGAAGAAGTCTCTGCGAATAAATCAGAAAGTGATAAGGGAGCAGTTGATTCAGAGCCACAGCTAGCTGAAAAAACTGTGGCAGCAAGTTCCAACACTGTTGGAAAAAGTGAACAGGGACGTATTTTTATCACTCCGCTGGCCCGCAAGATTGCTAAGGAAAAAGGATATGATATTTCCATGATTTCAGGAACGGGAGGCAATGGCCGTATTACCCGACGGGATGTGGAAAACTATAAACCAGAGGCGCTTCCAAACCAAACACCTGAAAATAGCTCTGCGATCCTTCAGCCGGCTAGTCAGGCTGACTATGGCGCAGGATTGACAGGCATGCGCAAGACTATTGCGGAGCGGATGATGACCAGTCTCCAGACATCGGCTCAAGTGACCTTGCACCGTAAGGTGGATATCAGTCAGCTGATGGCCTTTAGACAGGATATGAAGGATAAGGTGGCTTCTCCACTAGAAAACGGAGAAATCAGCATCACGACTTTGCTGACAAAGGCAGTTGCCAAGGCATTGAAAGATCACCCTCAGCTCAACGCTTGGTATTTCAATGGTCAGTATCAGGAAGTAGAAGATATTCATATCGGTATTGCGACGGCGCTGAGTGATGGTCTGGTGGTGCCAGTCATTCGTCACGTGGATAAGCTAACGCTGGCTGACTTGGGCTTAGCTATCAAAACAGAGGCCACCCAAGCTCGTAAAGGCACTTTAGATCCAGCTCTTTACTCAGGTTCAACCTTCAGTATTACCAATCTCGGGGCAGCAGGGGTTGAATATTTCACTCCTATCCTAAATACTCCAGAAGTGGCCATTTTAGGAGTTGGTGCCCTGCAAACGGCGCTGGCTCTTGACAGCCAAGGACAGGTCTATGAGCAGAAATTCCTGCCGCTCAGCCTGACTTTTGACCATCAAGTCGTAGATGGTCAGCCTGCAGCGGAGTTTCTAGCCAGTTTAGCGGACAAGTTGGAATCTCCTTACGACTTGGTTTTCTGATAAAAGAATGAATAAAGAATTTCATTCCTGAATGATAAAGAAAGAGGCCAGCTGTTTATATCACTCATTAACAGTTGGCTTTTATATATTCTATCATTCTCTTGCTTCAATTTATAATGTTTAGATAAGGAAATGACAGGATGATAGGGAGTAAATTCTAAGGCTCTAAGTAGGTGAATCAAGCTGCAGTATAAGATAAATTGAATGACGATAATGGGAGAAAAATATCAGTGAGGTAGAATATGAAGGTTGCCAAAACACTAGTCTTAGAATATCTAGAGCAAGAATTACTAAAGAATAATAAGCAAGGCCTTGAAACAAAAGTGATTGCTGCTGCTTTAGGAATGCAACGCTCAAATGTGAGTACCATTTTGAATCAATTGGTAAAAGAAGGGATGCTTGTTAAAGGAAATACAAGGCCAGTTCAATACAAGTTAAAAGAGATATTTGTAGAAAATCCTTTGGATTTTCCAAGCATTATAGGTGAAAATGGCAGTTTGCGAACAGCCATCCAGTTAGCACAGGCAGCTATTCTATACCCAAATTATGCCCTTCCTGTACTTATTTTATCCGAGGTCGGTGCTGGTAGAACTCACTTCGTGAATAAAATGATGGAGTTTGCCATTCAAAATCAAGCGATTAGTAAGCCTCAGTTGTTTGAAAAAATTAACTGCTTAGACTATATTGATGTTCTGGATGATTTGCTGAAGTTGTTATTTGGCTCAGAGGCGACGAAGTCTGTATTTGAGAAAGTGGCAGAAGGAATTTTATTTATAGATAACATACAAGTTCTATCTTCGGCGGATCAGAATAGATTGATTTCCTGGCTGAATCACAGAGAAGGAGAACAAAAGAGACGTCAGAAGAAAGGTTTGGTAATTATCGGAAGTAGCGCTAAGCTATCTGAACATTTATCCAATAAACTTCCTGTTGTAATCCAGCTGCCTTCTTATTCGAATAGACCGATTAGTGAAAAGCTAGAGTTACTAAATTACTTTTTAGCTATCGAATCAAAGAATTCTGCGCATGATATTCAAGTGCCGCGTGATGTCATTCATTCCTTCATCCTATCAGCGAATATTAGCAATATAAAAGAATTAGAATATGCAGTTCGAACAGCTTGCGCCAATGCTTTTGTAAGAAGCCTGAGGTCAGAGCTAAAAGATTTAACACTTAGTAATGACGATTTGCCCATTCCTTATCAAGGGATTCGGCATTTAGGAAGTCATAATGTAGTTAAAATCGATGAATTGATTGGCAAACGTAAGGTGCTAATTTATGATAAGGAGTTGGGATTGCTGGATTTTCCAGAGCAAGAGTCAGATGATTTATATAACAAAATTAAATCAGAATATACTCAGTTATCAGAAAGAGGCATTGAGCAGGATGATGTTTTTGAGGCAGTGAGAAACTATATTCAAAGTTATATTGAATACAAACCTTTTGTCGAGAAAGAGGATGAGTTGGAAAATCTTAATCAGCTTGAGACGATTGTTTCTGCTGAAGTAATCCAGTTGGTACAAGCCTTTGTTCTATCTGTTCAAAAAGAACTCAATATAGAGCTTAATTCGACGGCATATTACGGCATCAGCCTTCATGTCAATGCGATGCTTAAGCAGAAAGGGTCTTTAAATCGGCAGTTGGATAATGATGCTATTGTGAAAGTGATTCGGGATTATCCAATAGAGTATGCACAATGTTCTAAATTTGCTAGGCAACTAGAAACAAGATTTCAACTAGCTGTTCCGATAGATGAAATCGTCATCCTAACTATGTTTATTATTGAATCCGAAAAGAAACAAGATAGTCTACGACCTATCTTGCTCTACGTTCTGCATGGTAAAGGGGTTGCCAAGTCCTTGGCAGAGTCAACCAAGATGCTGACTAAAAATAGCCAAGTGTATGGTTTTGATATTCTATTAGAAGAATCTCTAGAGGAAAGCTATCGAAAATTAAAAGAGCAAATTGAGGAACTAGACCAAGGTTTAGGGGTCATTGTCCTCTATGATATGGGATCGATTAAAGAAATGCTGGATAAAATTCGAGAAGAAACTCTGATTAAGATCAGAGAATTTGAAATTCCCATTACTATGATTGGCATGGGGATTGCACGGCGTTGTTTGATAGAAAATGATATTGACAGTGTCTTTCACGCTTTTCATATGGAAATGAATCAGCTGTATAAAAATAGGGACCAGGAAAAAATCATCATTACACTCTGTTATACTAGCGAGGGCGGTTCTCTTCAGCTAAAGCACTATCTTGATCAGTATTCAAAGTTAGGTTACCGTGTCATTGCTTTGTCAGTTGCCAATAAGGAGATGTTGATTGAGGAAGTGATGGCTTTAAGAAAGACCTATCAAGTCCATGCTTTTGTTGGAACTTTCGACCCTCAAATTATGGGCATCCCTTTCATTTCCATTAAAGATGTCTTTGAGCAGCCCAAGGAGCACCTAGATAAATTATTGATGTTTGTACCAAACTCTGTCAATAGCTACGATTATGAGAAAGTTTACCAATTTTTAGAAGAGCAATTTGTCTATACTTCCTTAGCTAAGATTAAAAAGATTCTTCCTGCTATTTTAGATGAATTTGATTTTTATTATCAGCTGATAGAGGAGCAAACAATAGGCTTGTTTGTCCATATTGCCTGTCTGGTGGAGAGAACCCTTTCAGGAGAATATCTGAAAAAGGGCAGTAGAGAAATTGCTGGTGTTATCGAAAAATTCCCTGATGACTATAAGCATGTTAGGAAAATAATCCGAACAGTGGAGCGAAGCTTTAAGATTCTTATAGATGACGCAGAGATTAGTGTTTTAATTCAGATGCTGCGCAAGTTATAAAATTGTATGTTAGAGTAGCAAACCAATAAAAAAGCACCTAACTCTCATTACCCTTTTTAGTCAGGATTTACACTTCCGATTTTTGTGGTAATGTTGTGATTTAGATACTTTTTTACATGCGCTCTTGCACAAGGTTATGCAGCCATTTTCCTGAGAAAACACGAGGGATTCCCCAGATTGGCTTGAGAATGTCTTCGCCATTTATCACAAGAAAGATTAGCCAAGTGGGAGCCTGCAGACTAACCAGGACATAGCCAAGTGGAATGCTGAAGAGCCAGACAGGTAAAATATCTAGCAGGCAGGCATAGTTGGTATCGCCTCCGCTACGTAAAATCCCAACGATTAAAACAACACTAAAAGCTTTTGGGATAAACAACAGGGCATTTAACTGAATCATCAAGATGGTTAGCTGCTCTGTCTGATTGCTTAAGTTGTAGAGTTTCAAGGCTAAAGGCATGGCCCAGATGAGTAGGATGCTGACAGTGAGTCCGATGAGAGGTAGTAGAAGTAAGAAGCGCTTGGCATCTTGTAAGGCTTTTTCTATTTGATTCTCTCCGATGGTATTGCCTAGCATAACAGCTACAGCATTTCCCGCACCGCGTACAAAGACAAAACCAATTTGGGCAATGGCGCTAGCAATCTGAGTGGAGGCCACCACTTCAGTACCTAATAATCCGATAATAGCCAAGCCAATTGATGTTCCAAAAGACCAGGCTCCTTCATTGAAGACGACTGGCAAGGTTTTTTTCAAAAATTGACAAACGAAGTCTTTGTGGAAGGCAAAGAGATCAGCTATGCTAGCGGCTCCAGCCATTCTAGTTCGATAGACACCAAAGACTAACCAGCAAAGCTCTAGCAATCGAGCCATAAAGGTAGCAATAGCGGCACCAACCAGTCCAAGTTTAGGAAACCCAATCAGTCCAAAAATAAGGACGGCATTACCAAGGATATTGGTCGCCATGGATAGGAGACTTGCAAGAGTTGGTAAGAAAACTTCGTTACTGCAGCGACACATAGTAGCCAGAGAAGTTGTAATAGCTGTCATCAGGTAGGTCCAGGAGACGATAGATAAGTACTGGGCGCCCAACTGAATAGCTTCGGTATCATGAATATAAAAACCAATCAGTTGCTTGGGAAAAAGTAAAGCGACTAAAGTAAAGGAAGCGGAGATGAGCCCGCTCAGCATATAGACTAATCCCAAGGTTTTTCTCATATCAGCAATTCGCTGGGCTCCCCAGTATTGGGCCATGAAGACAGAAGCTCCGCTACCGATACCAAACTGTACAATAGTCAAGAGAAAGAAAATCTGGTTGGCAGCACCAGCAGCTGCGATTTGTTTTTCCCCTAGCTGTCCAATCATGACAACATCAGCTAGATTGACAGCGCTAGCCAGTAGAAATTGAAGAGAAAACGGTAGACTGAGACGTAAGAATTGTTTCAGAAATGTTTTCTTTTCACTCACTCTCCCACCTCCTTTCGTTTCAAATAGGATAAGCAATCAGTATGTTCAGTAACCTGATGTCTAGAAATTTGATGTTCTTTTTGAATTGGATGATTCTGATTCCTCATAAACTTCGTTCTTTCTACCTGATAGCTTGAACTAAGCCTCAAGTTTAGTGATAATAGGCAATTTGATCAACAAAAATTTGACAATCTTTGTCAGCTTCTGTTTGAACCTCTACATTCTTCAATTCCTTTTCAGGATAAGGGTTTTGAATAGGAAATGCGAAGAAAGTTTGTTGCTCTTTTTGATAAGGTTTGGTGCTAAGCGAGACTTCAAATAATTGCTCATCTACCTTATAGATGGGTTCGCCAGGTAGAGGGTTGGTATTGGTAGTCCGATCCCATTCAACACTTGTTTTGCCAATGTTTTCTCCAAAGATAATGGGAAGAGTAAACTCGGTTTGATCAGTATAGGTTAGTAGGATATTTCCGATTTGATAGGTTTCCATTTCGGGGAAGACACCGTCCACAAACCATTGGTATTCCACAAAATAGTCAGTAGCATAGCCAATTTCAATCCAGCTAGGATGCGCGAGTGTTTCAAGGCTGCGCGAGTGGTTTTGCAGGTCAGGATAGTGGTAATGGAAGAGATATGATAAGGTTTTATCACGGATAGTCGCATAGTCTTCATCGCGATAGTCATGATTCCAAAACATCTCGTAAGCATAGGCCAAGCCGAAGAAAATGACATTTCTCTGCAGGATTACCTCATTTAAAGTGCTCCAGTTGGAGATGATAGCTCCCTTGCTCCCCTTCTTCAAATGCTCAGCCCAATGCGGAAAGAGATAGCCTTCAAAATTACCATAACGGATGCTAAAGCCTTCTTCTAAAACTTCATCTTCCAGTTTTTCATCCAAACTCCAGAGCCAATGGAGAATTTCGACATCTTTGGGAATCTGGTGAATAGCCTGCCAGGTTGCCGGCATAATGCCAACTTTTGTGCCTGTATCTTTTTTGAACTGGGGAGTGTACATGATGATTTCTGCTCCACCAAAAGGCCCTGCATCAGGAACGATAGCGTTTTTCAGTAACTTGTCTCCCCAAATCATGGTTCGGACATTTTTCTGCTTGAGGTGGTCATAAATCTTAATAATGTCCTCTGCAAAGATATCAGCTCCAGCCTTCCCTTTGCAACGCTCACACATTGCAATTGAATAGTATTCATCATGCCCGATATTGATAACTTCAGGTTCAAAGACCTCAATGATTTCATCCAGAACATCAAAGAGGAGTTCATAAGAGGCAGGATTTGATGGGCAGTAAGTGTCTGGATAAGGATCTTCAGGGATTTCTGCAATTTCTGGGTGGCCAAGCATCAGGTAGTCACAGTGGCCAAGAGAGGGTACCTCAGGAATCACTTCAAAAAATCGTTCCTTGCAGTAGAGGACCAGATCTTTAACATCATTTTGACTTAGAAACTCCCCATCACCATTCTCCATGTGAATGGCATTCTTGTACCAAGGGAAGGTATAGTCTTGGATTTCTTTGGTCTTGCCAGAGTATTCAGCCATTTCAGAACAATATTTGATCCACTCTTGATTAATTTCAGGGTGTTTTTTATATTCCATAGCACCGCCGATTTCAATCATGAGGGTATTGTACTTGAAGAAAGCAAGCATATCCACAAATTGCTTGAAGAAATCCATATTCTTACGAGACGGTAAAAAGACTTTGAGGCCACGCTCGGAACAGACAGGTTCGTCGTAGGCCAAGCCATAAGGCAAGTAGCCATCCTGCAACATTTGGATAATCGAAATTGCCCCATAAAATAAGCCGCGTTGGGACAAGGCATAAACGAAAATACCGTCTTCAGTAATCTTTACGATGTGCGCTTCAGTATTGGATGGATAGGGAAGTGAAAAGGACTGCATGACCTCTTGCCCGACTTCTCGGGAAATCCCTTCTATGAAGTGAATGGCAGGGAAAGCCAGCTGTTTATGATTTCTTTCTCTTGGATGAGCCCGTAAGGTGTCAGTCAAAATAGGAAGTGGACTAAATATTTGAGTTTCTTTAGTGAAATAGCGACCGTTATTTTCTTGTTTCCAATATTGAGGTGTGATGCCTTGTTTCATAATCTACTCCTTGAACTATCTGGATATCTGCGAGTCATAAAAAATCTGGGCGCAGAAAAGAAGGTATGGATCGGATTTGCTTTTTACTGAGTTTTCACTTTTCTAGCCTTCTCAATTTCCCCTTGAATCTTATAAAGATTTTCCGAAAGGCGGCCAAAGTAGAGAAGCTCTCCCATCCACTTGATGAGCTTGCTTTTTGAATTTTTTGTCAATTTATTTTGTTCTTGTTCTAGCGTAACCTCAAGCCCTTTTGAGCAAGACTTGGTTTTGTAGGAAGTAATCGTTTTTTCACTGTGGGACGAGATTTGAATGACGTAGGTTTCATGGCGACGATAGTCCAGAATCTCATAATCAGTCTTGGTATAGACATTGTCTGACAATTTTGAGTAACGAAGTCCTTTCTTTAACCTATCTATCTTTTTTGTTTGATTGTCAGTTTGATTGATTTGATTCAGAAACTCGTTCTCCAAGAAGTCATAAAATTCATCTGAAGTGACTTGGAGTTCTCTAATAATCTTCATAAATTAAGTATATAATAAGCCCTTGTGGAAAGTAACCCCCTGAGGAAAAAGAGACGGATTTTAATGAATTTTTATACTCTTTCGCTTTGTGTTATACATTATCATAAAAAACGATTAATTTTTATACACTAATTTTACGATAGGTTCTAAAATATATTAAAGGAACTATTTAAAAATAGCAGAGTACCAGAGGTAAAGCACGCAAGAAACTGTTGCTTTAAATTTTTTATAATAAATTGAGTATGAATGGCATTTGAAAATGGATACACTAAGCTAGAAAACTGTATATTAAGACAATATAAACGCTTTTGACAGTAGAATAGAGCTATAGTAAACTTTGGGTAAGAAGTCAAATTGAAAGGAGGAGTTTGTATGGAAGAATGGAATAGTTCAGCGGAGATTATTGCCATGTCCTTAATTGCCAATTCTGGTGCAGCCCGATCCTTAGCTTTTGAAGCACTAAAAAAAGCAAAACTAGCCGAATTTGATGTAGCTAAGGAATTAATGGATGAGGCAAATAGTGTTATTTTAAAAGCCCATCATTCCCAAACGGATTTATTGCAGGAAGAAGCACAAGGAAACGGACATCAGTTGAGTATATTGCTTGTTCATGCACAAGATCATTTTATGACGAGTCTATTGGCCATTGACCTTATCACCGAGATGATTGAGCTGTATTCCAATAGAGAAGGAGAAAGACAATGAAAATCTTATTAATATGTGCAGCGGGTATGTCCACGAGTATCCTGATGAAAAAAATGGAGCAATATGCAAATGACCAAGGTATTGACCTCGATATCAAAGCGGTCGGATTGATGGACTATCAAGATTATGCTCAGGATTATGACGTAATTTTATTAGGCCCTCAGGTTTCTTATAAACTTGATTCTGTCAAAGAGACAGTGTCAAAACCTGTTGCCACCATACCAGCTATGGATTATGCAATGGGAGATTGTAAGAATATCTTTCAATTAATTAAAGCAATATCTTAAGGAGGTTTTTCTGATGGAAAAATTCTTTAACAGTAAGTTCATGACCAAGCTCCAGGAAATTGGTTATAAACTGGCCAACAATGTGTTTATACAGTCTTTACAAGCTGGATTAGGCTCTCTCTTGGGATTGATTACCGTGGGTTCCTTATTTCAAGTCTTAGCTGCGATTGGAAATGAAACAGCTCTAGGTTGGTTCAAAACAGGGGATGCAGTGTATAATACATTAACCTTGCCTTTCCGTTATTCAATGGATTTTATTTCTATCTGGGTTGCTATCTTCTTTGCTTATCATTATGCTAAGAATTTGAAATTGAAATCCCCTATTATGGCAGCTGTTGATACAGCAGTTACTTTCATGCTTGTGGCAGGAGCTTTTGTTGATACTGAAGAATTCTCCGGCCTGCAATTAGACTACCTTGGCTCACAAGGTATGTTTATCAGCTTCTTTATTGTCTTTGTCGTTGTACAGATTGAAAAATTCTGTTATGAAAAAGATATTAAAATAAAGATGCCCGATGTTGTGCCGCAGTTCCTGCAAGATAGTTTCGGCTCTATTCTGCCGGTATTCTTCTCCATCACTCTCTTCCTCTTGCTGAATGTTGGAATTGGAGCATTGACAGCAGGAGCTTATAATGTTCCGTCTGGTTTTATGGCTCTCTTGCGTGCACCGCTTGGCGCTGTATCATCTGTTCCAGGTATTGTGATGCTTTGTATGTTAGCGCTGATTCTTTGGTGCTTCGGTATTCATGGTACCCTCATCATTATTCCAATCATTTCTCCGCTTGGGATTCAAGCGGCAACAACCAATGCTGCTCTTCATGCGAACGGTCAGCCAATGCAATTCTTCCCAGTCTTACTCTACACTTCCATGGCCTTGGTTGGTGGTACAGGAAATACCTGGGCCCTGGTCTTGATGGGCTTACGTTCAAAATCCAAACAAATTAGTGCCGTGTCTAAGATTTCTCTCATTCCTGGATGGTTTGGTATCAACGAGCCAGTAACATTTGGTATGCCAATTATGTTCAACCCAATTCTTTGTATTCCTTATGTACTCAATGTGCCTATTATGATGATTTTGACTTATTTTGCTTACAAAACAGGCTTTATCATTCCAGCTTGGATTGTTGTCAGCGCTCAGTTGCCAATGGGCTTTAGTAACTATCTGACCACCCTTCGTTGGCAAAACTTTGTTTGGGACTATATCTTGATTTTACCAGCTATGTTAATCTACTATCCATTCTTCAAAAAATACGAAGAACAATTGGTTAAGCAAGAAGCTGAAGCGGAAGCAATAGAAGCCAAAGGAGGTGCAGCAGCTTGATTGATGTAACAAAATTTTCTAGAGGCTTTCTCTGGGGATCGGCTTCAGCAGCCTATCAAGTTGAAGGAGCTTGGGATGAAGATGGTAAGAGTCTGTCTATCTGGGACGTCTTTGTTCGCCAGCCTAATAGGACCTTTAAAAATACGACAGGCGATGTAGCAGTGGACCATTATCATCGCTATAAAGAAGATGTTAAACTGATGGCCGAAATGGGCTTAAAAGCTTATCGATTTTCTATTGCTTGGACCCGTATTTTGCCTGATGGCCGAGGAGAGGTTAACCAGAAAGGGATTGAGTTTTATTCAAATCTGATTGATGAACTTCTCAAATATAATATCGAACCCATTATCACAATCTATCACTGGGATTTGCCTCAGACACTTCAAGATGAGTATGGAGGCTGGGAGTCCAGAAAGATAATCGACGATTTCCTGTATTATGCAGAGATTCTCTTCAAAAACTTTGGAGATCGAGTGAAATATTGGATTGGACTCAATGAGCAAAATGTCTTTGTTGGACTAGGCTATCGGGATGGTCGTTTTCCACCAGGAATCAAAAATATTCAGTTAATGCACCAGGTAAATCACATTGTCAACTTGGCTAATGCGACGATTATCAAACGATTCCATGATTTAAAAATAAAAGGTCAAATCGGTCCAAGTTTCGCCTTTCCTGTCCTTTATGCTCTAGATAATCAGCCAGAAAATGTTCTAGCCATGGAGAAATCCTTGGATGTCAATGTTTGGTACTGGATGGATGCTTATCTATTGGGACGTTATCCAAAGACAGCTCTAGCTTATTTGAAAAATCAATTCGGTATAGAATTAGATATCCGAGAAGGAGATTTAGATATTTTAAAAGCAGGCCGTCCAGATTTCGTAGGCGTCAACTATTACCAATCTCATACTTTTGCTACTAATGTACCGAATGCTGAAGCTGGTGAGCCGGACCAGTTTAAGCATGTGCCAAACGAACACTTAGAGCGTACTAGCTGGGGATGGGAAATAGATCCAATTGGTTTGCGGATAGCTTTGCGACGGATTACCAGCAGATATGACATTCCGATTATGATAACTGAAAATGGGCTAGGAGAGTATGACGCCTTAACAGAAGATAGAAAGATCCACGACCCATATCGGATTGAGTATCTTGATAATCATATTACAGCTGTACAAAATGCCATCGAAGATGGTTGCCAAGTCATCGGCTATTGTACGTGGTCTTTCACAGATCTACTTTCATGGCTAAACGGTTATGGCAAGCGCTATGGATTTGTTTATATAGACCGTGATGAGGAAGAAGGTGGTAGTCTAGAGCGGATTCGAAAAGATAGTTTTTATTGGTATCAAAAATTAATTAAAGGATTTGAGAACAAAAGAGAAAACAGTAGAAGCCATTCATAGAAAAAAGCCAGCAGTTTATATCCCTATACACTGCCGGCTTTTCTTTTTTATTTTTCTCGCATTTGACCTTGTGGGAAGTAGGTTCCTTCTGGCATGTCGTTAATAATGACATGGACAGCAGACTGAGGTGCGCCTGTATTTCTGACAACGGCTTCAGTTACTTCCTTGGCAAGAGCTTTTTTCTGCTCCAGAGTACGACCTTCAAATAAATCAATTCTAACAAATGGCATATTTTCTGCCTCCTTTATTTCGTTATTATTATTTTATCACAAATGAGGTTTTAAAGAGTAATGAATTATGGTAAAATAATGTGAAGTAAAAATGGAGATAGTGAATTAGCAAAGATTTAAATTATGGCTCAGTTATACTACAAATATGGCACGATGAATTCGGGCAAGACCATTGAAATTTTGAAAGTGGCCCACAATTATGAAGAACAAGGCAAGAGCGTCGTTATCATGACCTCGGCTCTTGATACCCGCGACGGCTTTGGTGTCGTTTCTAGTCGTATCGGTATGAAGCGGAATGCTATGGCTATTGAAGATCAGACGGATATTTTTGGCTATATCCAGCAGTTGTCTGAAAAGCCTTATTGCGTTTTGATTGATGAGGCTCAGTTCTTGAAACGTCATCATGTCTATGATTTGGCTAGAGTTGTGGATGAGCTGGATGTTCCGGTTATGGCTTTTGGTCTAAAAAATGATTTTCGCAATGAACTCTTTGAAGGCTCCAAACACCTCTTGCTCTTAGCTGACAAGATTGAGGAGATTAAAACCATTTGCCAATATTGCTCTCATAAGGCTACCATGGTTTTACGGACTGATAACGGAAAGCCGGTTTATGACGGAGAGCAGATTAAAATTGGCGGCCACGAGACCTATATCTCAGTCTGCCGCAAGCACTATTTTAACCCCGATATTAAGTAATCCAGCGATAGAAATAAAGGAGATGATGAACATCTATGAACATCTATGAACAGTTACAAGCGGTGGAAGATCGCTACGAAGAACTTGGTGAACTCCTAAGCGACCCTGATGTAGTTAGTGATACCAAGCGTTTTATGGAGCTTTCTAAGGAAGAAGCCAGCACCCGAGATACAGTGACGGCATACCGTGAGTATAAAAAAGTCCTGCAAAACATCACAGACGCTGAAGAAATGATAAAAGACGCCTCTGGTGATGCGGACTTGGAGGAAATGGCCAAGCAAGAACTAAAAGATGCCAAGGCTGAAAAAGAAGAATACGAGGAAAAACTAAAAATCCTCCTTTTACCGAAAGATCCAAACGATGATAAGAATATCATTTTGGAAATCCGCGGTGCTGCAGGAGGAGATGAGGCTCAGTTGTTTGCAGGAGACCTCTTGCAGATGTATCAAAAATATGCTGAAAGCCAGGGCTGGCGCTTTGAAGTTATGGAAGCTTCTTACAATGGTGTAGGTGGGATCAAGGAAGTGGTCGCTATGGTCTCAGGTCAGTCGGTCTACTCAAAGCTTAAGTATGAATCTGGCGCTCACCGCGTACAGCGGGTTCCTGTAACCGAAAGCCAAGGCCGCGTTCACACCTCGACGGCAACTGTCTTGGTGATGCCAGAAATCGAAGAAGTCGAATACGACATTGATCCTAAAGATTTGCGTGTTGACATCTACCACGCTTCAGGTGCCGGCGGACAGAACGTCAATAAGGTTGCGACTGCGGTTCGTATTGTCCATCTACCAACCAATATCAAGGTCGAAATGCAGGAAGAACGAACCCAGCAGAAGAACCGGGATAAGGCTATGAAAATTATCCGAGCACGCGTAGCAGACCACTTTGCTCAAATTGCTCAAGATGAGCAGGATGCAGAGCGCAAGTCCACAATTGGTACAGGCGATCGCTCAGAGAGGATTCGCACCTATAATTTCCCGCAAAACCGGGTGACAGACCACCGTATCGGCTTGACCTTGCAAAAGCTGGACACGATTTTAGCTGGCAAACTGGATGAAGTCGTTGACGCTCTGGTTCTCTATGACCAAACGCAAAAGCTAGAAGAGCTGAATAAATAATGATGTTTGCTCAATATTTGGCTGTGCTAGAGCAAGAGCTAGTAGCAGCGGGAGAAGAAGCAGAAAGCCTGTCTTTCGTTTATCGGGCTCTCAATAAGCTTTCCTTTACCGACTTTGTTCTTAAGCTTAGAACAGAAGTCAGCCAGGAAGACCGTGAACAGCTAAAAGCAATTCAAGAGCAGCTGCTTGCTCACAAGCCAGCCCAGTATATCATTGGCAGCAGTGACTTTCACGGCCTGACTCTCAAGGTTGATGAGCGGGTTCTGATTCCAAGACCTGAGACGGAGGAGCTAGTGGAGCTGATTTTGTCAGAAAATCCCGAAAGTTCTCTGTCTGTCTTGGATATCGGAACGGGTAGTGGAGCTATTGCTCTGGCATTGGCAAATAGCCGTCCAGATTGGCAGATTACTGCTTCTGATCTGTCAAGAGATGCTCTTTCCTTGGCAGCGGATAATGCTCAAAATTGTAGACTTAATCCAACTTTTGTTCAATCTGACTGCTTGGATACAATTCAAGGAAAATTTGACATCATCGTCTCTAACCCGCCCTATATTTCAGAAGCGGATAAGGACGAAGTTGGACTTAACGTTCTGACCTCAGAGCCTCACATAGCCCTCTTTGCTGAGGAAGATGGCTATGCCGTCTATCGGAAAATAGCAGAGCAGGCAGGGGGTTATCTGACAGAAAAAGGAAAAATCTATCTGGAAATTGGATACAAGCAAGGAGAAGGTGTCGCGGAGTTGCTAAAAAAGTCCTTCCCTCAAAAACGAATCCGAGTTCTGAAAGATCAATTCGGCAAAGATAGAATGGTGGCAATGGACAATGGATAAGATAGAAAAAACTCTGGCAACAGGTGGAGCAGTTGTCCTGCCGACAGAAACTGTTTATGGCGTCTTTGCCCAAGCTTTGAATCAAGAGGCGGTTGAACGAGTCTACGAATTAAAACGAAGAGCTCGTGACAAGGCTCTTAATCTCAATGTGGCTAGCTTGGAAGAGATTTATGCCTTTTCCAAGAATCAGCCCAGTTATCTGGAGCAACTCTATAAAACCTTTCTGCCTGGGCCGCTGACTATTATCCTTCAAGCCAATGACCGAGTGCCTGCTTGGATAAACTCAGGTATGGAAACTGTGGGTTTTCGGATTCCTAAACATCCAGTTACCCTGGACTTGATTCGGAAGTACGGTCCCTTGATTGGTCCATCCGCCAATCTTTCTGGAAAAGCTAGTGGAACTTCTTTCCAGCAGATTATGATGGATTTTCAAGAGGAGGTCTCAGGTGTAGAAGATGATGACTCTTTGACCGGTCAGGATTCAACTATTCTAGACTTGTCTGGAGAAAAGGCTCTTATTTTACGCCAGGGAGCGATTACTCGCGAGGATATTCTCGCCCAAGTAAATAATATAAAATTTTAACTTTTAGGACCTAAGGTCCTATTTTCGCAAAAGAAGGGAGACACCTTATGATTTTTGACCAAGAAGACTACAAAGCATTTGACCCAGAGATTTGGGAAGCAGTTGCTAAAGAAGAAGAACGTCAACAGCATAATATTGAGCTGATTGCTTCAGAAAATGTCGTTTCTAAAGCTGTCATGGCTGCTCAAGGTTCTATTTTAACCAATAAGTACGCTGAAGGCTACCCAGGTCGCCGTTACTATGGTGGGACAGATGTAGTGGATGTGATTGAGAGTCTGGCAATTGAACGCGCCAAGGAAATTTTTGGTGCCAAGTTTGCTAATGTTCAGCCTCACTCAGGCAGTCAGGCTAATTGTGCAGCTTATATGGCTTTGATTGAGCCAGGTGATACAGTTATGGGCATGGATTTGTCTGCCGGCGGCCACTTGACTCATGGTGCATCAGTCAGCTTCTCTGGTCAAACCTATAATTTTGTATCTTATAGCGTAGATCCAGAAACAGAATTGCTGGACTTTGATGCCATCCTCCAGCAAGCCAAAGAGGTTCAGCCTAAGCTGATTGTGGCTGGGGCTTCAGCCTACTCTCATATCATTGACTTCTCAAAATTCCGTGAAATCGCTGATGCAGTAGGTGCCAAGCTTATGGTAGATATGGCTCACATCGCTGGCTTGGTTGCTGCAGGTCTCCATCCTAGCCCTGTTCCTTATGCAGATATCACAACCACGACAACCCACAAGACCTTGCGTGGTCCTCGCGGCGGCTTGATTTTGACAAATGATGAAGACTTGGCTAAGAAAATTAACTCAGCTATCTTCCCAGGCATTCAAGGCGGGCCATTGGAGCATGTCATTGCAGCCAAAGCAGTTGCCTTTAAAGAAGTGCTGGATCCAGCTTTCAAGGCTTATGCTCAGCAGATTTTGGACAATGCCCAAGCCATGGCCCAAGTCTTCCGTCAGCATGACAAGTTCCGTGTGATTTCTGACGGTACTGAAAATCACCTTTTCTTAGTTGATGTCACTAAGGTTGTAGAAAATGGAAAAGTAGCACAAAATCTCTTGGATGAAGTCAATATTACCCTTAATAAAAACTCCATTCCTTACGAGACTTTGTCACCATTTAAGACTAGCGGAATTCGTATCGGTACTGCAGCCATTGCAGCTCGAGGCTTTGGTGTAACAGAAAGTATCAAGGTAGCCGAGCTTATTATTAAGGCTCTGGAAAACGCTGAAAATGAAGCAGTACTGAATCATGTACGGGCGGAAGTGCGCGAATTGACGGACGCTTTTCCACTCTATGAGGGCTTGAACTAAGATGGATATTTACGTTAAAAAAGCGATTATTCATCAATTCAGCCCAGCTGATACCGAACTACTGCTGGCGGATAAGTTTCTCAACATCACTCCTAAGATTGAAGAGTACCTGCGCAAGAAGATTGAACGGGTCTATTCTGACGATGCTAAAACAGGTGTTTTCGATCCCGAAAACGTCTTTTTAGCCCAGTTTTCAGACGACTTACTGGAAACATCAGTGACAGTGGCCAAGCTTTGGCAGGAGGAGTTTTCTGTCAGTGAAAACCAGAAAACCAATGATCTGATTTTTGTCCAGTTTGACAAAGAGGGTGTGGAGCACTTTGCTTTTCTGCGGATTGCTCTGCGGGAAACTCTGACCCACTTAGGTGGCGAGGTGGACAATCCTATCAAGCTGACGCAAAACAATCTGCCTGGCTTTGGTACAGGTGCGGACGAGGCTTTGGTCATCAATCTCAAATCTCGCAAGTACCATCTGATTGAAAAGCGCATCAAGTATAACGGTGCCTTTCTCAATTATATGTCAGATAATCTCTTGCAGGTCAATCCGACAATCTCAGCTAAGAAATCAATCAAAGCACTTGAGAAGACTGCTCAAAAAGTTGCCGAAAGTTTTAACAAAGACGATTTTCAGTTCCAGTCCAAGGTCAAATCCAGTATTTTCAAAAATCTGGAAGAAAATGACGAACTGTCGCCTGAGAAGTTGGCCGATGATCTTTTTGACAGCAATCTGACTGCCCGACTTACCTTTATTGACCAAGTCAAGGAAGCTATTCCTGAGCCAGTCAAGTTTGATGAGATTGACAGCAGCCGCCAGAAGAAAAAGTTCGAAAATCAGAAACTCTCCCTTTCAAACGGAATTGAGCTCATCGTTCCTAATAATGTCTATCAGGACGCAGAGTCGGTAGAATTTATCCAGAACGATAACGGGACCTATTCTATTTTGATTAAGAACATCGAGGATATCCAAAATAAATAATGTTTAAATTTCTAAGAAGACTGATTTTAGTCCTTTTTGTACTCTTTGCTGGCTACAAGATTTATCAGGTTCATCATGATGTCAAGCAGGTCATGAGGTATCAGACTTTGGTCAGAGAAGTGCTGGACGAGCAGGACACAGCGGCCAATGAAGAATTGGTACTAGCCATGATTTATACAGAAACCAAGGGGAAAGATACTGATGTCATGCAGTCCAGTGAAAGCGCGACTGGTCAGACCAATGCTATCACGGACAACAAAGAAAGTATTCGCCAAGGAGTTCAGACTTTGTCTGATAACCTAGAGTTAGCCAGCGAGAAAAAGGTAGATGTTTGGACAGCAGTACAAGCCTATAATTTTGGTCAGGCCTATATCGACTACGTCGCTAAAAACGGTGGTGAAAATACGCTGGAGCTGGCTAAGAAATATTCAAAAGATGTAGTAGCGCCAAGTTTAGGAAATGTAACTGGCAAGACCTACGGCTACTATAACCTGATTTCTATTTTCCACGGCCCAGAGCTCTATATCAACGGCGGTAATTATTATTATTCCCGTCAGGTCAAGATGAACATGCACATCATGCGCCTCTTAAAATGGTTTTAGAAAGAAGTAATCAAGCTTCTTTCTTTTTTGATTGCGAAGTAATAATCCGGATATTTGTAACCACGATGGATACATGATATAATTTTGTACATCTATCATAAAAAGGAATGAAAAATGAACAAGAAACTTGCTTTTAAGCTCCTTATTCTGGTTTTAGTGACAATTGCCGGTCTAACAGCTTTTTACAACCATAAAGAAGCCAGTGGACTCAATACAAAACAATATGTACAGTCAACAACACCGACCTTGTTTTTCCACGGTTTTGGATCCAGCTCTAATGCTGAAAACCATATGACAGAGGCAGCCAAAAAGGCTGGAGTCACTCAGACAATTATCACAGCAAATGTCAGTAAAAACGGGCAAGTAAGCTTATTAGGCGAGATACCAAAAGGTGCTATCAATCCTATTATCAAGGTAAACTATGAAGATAACCGCAATGCCGACTACGCTCAAGATGGCAAATATGCAGCAGCTGTGATTCGCAAGCTAGAAGAAACTTATGGTTTTAAGAAGATGAATCTGGTAGGCCATTCGATGGGAAATATGTCCATCCTCTTTTATATGCTGGAGAACGGTCAGGATGAAAAGCTGCCCGAGCTGCAAAAGCAGGTCAATATTGCCAACCATGTTAATGGTCTGCAAGGAAGGGACTTGCCTGAAGATTTGAGAATCCTAGACGACCAAACTGGCCAGCCTAGTGCTATGAGCCAGACTTATCAAAAACTACTGGGATTACGAGAAGTATATCCACAAGAGCAGGTAGATGTCCTTAATATCTACGGCGATTTCAAAAATGAATCCGACGGTTCTGTACTCAATATTTCTTCTCGCAGCCTTAAATATCTCCTGGTTGAGAATGCCAAATCTTACCAGGAAAAGAAAATCACAGGTCAGTTGGCTCAGCACAGCCAATTGCATGAGAATCCAGAAGTAGACGAATTACTGATTGACTTCCTTTGGAAAAAGTAGAAAAGAGCAGTTACTGGCAAGCAAATCCAGTGACTGTTTTTTCTTTGAACTTCTTTGAGAAATGTTGTAAAATGTATCTATTATCTCAAGCCCTCAACGGATGAGATAATAATAACTCCATCATTGCAGCAACTTAACTGGAGCACTCTGAATATCAAAAGGAGCAGAAATCGCAAGCTCGAGAAACAGAAATTCGAGGCAGTCAGATAGTAAGTTTGCTGCGAAAAAAGCTATAGAATTTGGGAAACTATAGCAGGAGGAAAAGAGGAAAAAATATGAAATTCAAAAAAACTTTAATGACAGCAGGAGCCTTGCTGGCTACTCTGTTTACTGTATCGACCGCAGCTGCCGATTCAAATGTTCAGAAAGTCATTGATGAGACTTACGTGCAACCTGAGTATGTGCTGGGTTATTCCTTGGATGAAAGCCAGAAACAGCAGACCTTGCAGATGTTGGGCTACAATTCATCCAGCGACAGCAAGCCTCTCAAGACCATGACTCCAGAAGTCTACTCTAAAATCATGGATGTTGCTAATGACTCTAGCCTGCAGCTTTATTCTTCTGTGAAAATCCAGAAGTTAGGCAGCAATAAGCCATTAGAGGTCAAAATTGTCACTCCGCAAAACATCACTAAGGTTACAGAAGATATGTATCGCAATGCAGCTGTTACTCTGGGTGTTCAGCACGCGCAGATTACCGTTGCAGCACCAATTCCGGTAACAGGTGAGAGCGCCTTGGCAGGGATTTACTACTCTCTAGAGGATAATGGCGCGACCATTCCTCAGGAAAATAAAAATCTAGCGCAGGAAGAACTGGCTGCCCTTTCTGGTATCAATGCTGAAAACACAGGTAAGGAAGGCTATGACGCAGACAAGCTCAACGTGGCTCTGGCTGATATCAAAGCGGCTATTGCCAATGCTAAGAAGAACAACAGCAATCTGACAGCAGATGATGTCCGTAAGATTGTTGAAGAAACCTTGAAAAACTACGGTCTGACTCAGTCAGTGACCAGTGACCAAATCAACCTCATCGTGAATTTCGCTATCAATCTTTCAAACAGTGGAGTCATTACAGATTCTGACTTTACAAAGACACTTAGTGACTTGAAGGACAGCATTGTTTCAAAGGCAGGGGATACCTTTAACAATATTAACCTTAACTTTGATGCAAACGGCCTCCTTCAAGAAGGCGGTAATTTCTTTTCTAATATCTGGAATGCCATTGTCAACTTCTTTAAAGGATTGTTCGGCGGTTAATTTCAAGACTATGTAAAACAAGGCTGGGACATTTTAGTCCTAGCCTTGTTTGTTTTTTATACGTTAAATCCTCCATCAGAAGTCTTCCTGTGAAGGATTTTTAAAATATGATTTACTTGTTACTCCCACTCAACAGTTGCAGGTGGTTTGCTGGTGATATCGTAGACGATGCGGTTGACATGGTCTACTTCGTTGACGATACGAACAGATATTTTTTGCAGAACATCCCAAGGAATCTTGGCAAAGTCAGCTGTCATACCATCAATAGAAGTGATAGCGCGAATCGCAATTGTGTAGTCGTAAGTTCGGCCGTCGCCCATGACCCCAACAGAACGGACACCTGTATTAACAGTAAAGTATTGCCAGATGTCGCGGTCAAGCCCAGCTTTGGCGATTTCTTCGCGTAGAATAGCATCAGATTCGCGGACAGTTTCTAATTTTTCCTCAGTGATTTCTCCCATAACGCGAATAGCAAGTCCTGGGCCTGGGAACGGTTGGCGCCAGACAATTTCATCAGGCATACCAAGCTCGGTACCCAAAGCACGAACTTCATCCTTATAAAGTGTGTTCAACGGCTCAATCAGCTCAAACTGCATGTCCTCCGGAAGACCACCAACGTTATGGTGAGATTTAATAGTCTGAGCAGTGTCGGTACCAGATTCGATAACGTCTGTATAGAGTGTTCCTTGAGCCAAGAATTTTACATCTTTCAGTTTGCTGGCTTCATCATCAAAGACATAGACAAACTCGTTTCCGATGATTTTACGTTTTTGTTCTGGATCTGAGACACCAGCTAGTTTATCAAGGAAACGTTTAGCTGCGTCAGCTTTAATGATATTTAAACCAAATTTGCCGCCCAGCATATCCATGACCTGATCTGCTTCGCCTTTACGCAAAAGACCATGATCCACAAAGATACAGATTAGTTGATCGCCGATTGCTTTCTGTAAGAGAACACCGACAACAGAAGAGTCTACACCACCAGAAAGTCCCAACAGAACCTTCTTGTCACCAACGGTTTGGCGGATTTTTTGAATTTCCATGTCAATGAAGTTATCCATAGACCAGTCGCCTTTAGCTCCACAAATATTCAGAGCAAAGTTGCGCAGGATATCATAACCAAACTCTGAATGACGAACCTCAGGGTGGAACTGAATGCCGTAGATTTTCTTAGTTGGATTTTCAATAGCTGCAAAAGGACAGTCAGCAGAAGTACCAGTACGGACAAAGTCAGTGGGAATTTCTGTTACTGCATCTCCGTGGCTCATAAGAACTAACTGGCTTTCAGGCGTACCGTTGAAAAGGCTGGAATTAGCAGTATGTGACAGATTTGACTGACCGTATTCACGATTTCCAGCATGACCAGCAGGAACAACCTTGCCGCCCAGCTTGTGAGTTAACAGCTGCATACCATAGCAAATCCCCAAAATCGGGATTCCCAACTCAAAAATTTCTGAATCAATATCAAAGGAGCCGTCTTCATATACAGAATTCGGACCACCGGAAAGGATAATCCCGACAGGCTGGATAGCACGGACCTCGTCTGCAGTAATCTTGTGGCTCTTGAGCTCAGAAAAAACACCGATTTCACGAATGCGGCGTGAAATCAGCTGGTTGTACTGGCTGCCGTAATCAAGCACGATGATCTTTTCGACATCTTGCAATTCAGTTCTAGTTGTCATCTGTTCCCTTTCTTAAAAGAAGTAATCTTTTCCCCTCATTTTATCACAAAAAAGGAATTTTTCCAAGGCAATAAGGAGCAAGAGTGCTGAAAAAAAGAATATGAGTCTTTATTTGGCTAAACAGCTAGAATCGTGAGAAAAGCAAGCATTTGAGAGCTAATACTTATCATTTAGTTTGACATTTGAAGTATTTGGTACTAAAATAAAGGAAGGTACCAAATAAGAAAGAAGAGTCAACATGTTGCCCGCATATATCAAAATTCATGATCAGATTAAGAAAGACATCGACGATGCCGTTTGGGAGATTGGAGAGCGCCTGCCCAGTGAGCGAGATCTAGCCGAAACCTTTAAGGTCAGCCGTATGACCCTGCGTCAGGCCATTACGCTCTTGGTTGATGAGGGGGTGCTGGAGCGTCGGGTCGGCAGTGGTACCTTCGTAGCCAGCACACGTGTTCAGGAGAAAATGCGCGGCACCACCAGCTTCACGGAAATCATGAAGGCGCAAGGCAAAACGCCATCCAGCCAGCTTATTTCTTATCGGCGTACCCTGCCGAGTGAGCAGGAAGTGGAGAAACTAGGTATCCACAAGACGGAAAATGTCATTCGGATGGAGCGGGTTCGCTACGCTGATGATTTGCCGGTGGTCTACGAAGTGGCTTCAATTCCAGAGAAGTTCATTAAGAATTTCAAAAAAGAAGAGGTGACCAGTCATTTCTTCCAGACCTTGCAGGAACATGGCTATAAGATTGGCAAGTCCCAGCAGACGATTTATGCTCGGCTGGCTAAGGAAAAAATCGCCAATTACCTCGATATTCCCCGCGGCCATGCTATATTAGGACTGACTCAGATTTCTTACTTTGATGACGGTACAGCTTTTGAATATGTAAAAAGCCAGTATGTCGGCGATCGTTTTGAATTTTATTTAGAAAACAATTAATTATTGCAAAACTCTTGGTTATCACCAAGGGTTTTTATCTTGTATTTCACTCGACAGAAAATGCTGATTGACCTTTTGCAATCTCATATTTCGAGTGTTTATTTCCCTTGTCAGACTAGAGTTTATCATGCTTTTCTGGTATAATGTTTCTTATGGAAATTGAAAAAACAAACCGAATGAATGCTCTCTTTGAGTTTTATGCGGCGCTTTTGACTGACAAGCAGATGAACTATATTGAGCTCTATTATGCGGACGACTACAGTCTGGCTGAGATTGCTGAGGAGTTTGGTGTCAGCCGTCAGGCCGTTTATGATAATATCAAGCGGACGGAGAAGATTCTGGAAGACTATGAGAAAAAGCTGCACATGTACTCGGACTACATTGTCAGAAGTCAGATATTTGACCAGATTACGGAGAAATACCCTGACGACAGCTATCTGCAGGAGCAGATTGGGATTCTGTCTGGTATTGACAACCGAGAGTGAACATGGCTAAACAAGTTATCTACAAGGGAATGTCTTGCTGGTTGTTAGAGTTGGAAGAATCTTTTCCTGCCAGGGTACAAATCATCTCCCCTGACGATCTTTCTAAGGCAATGCAAGAAGGCTTCGGTTGCTGGGGCTATCCAAATGAGATTATGAAAGAAGTCTCTGCTGAAGAATACGCTTGTTTAACACGTTTTGGAAAATTTCCACTGAATTGATTGAAATAGAAACTAGGAGAATAAAAATGGCATTTGAAAGTTTAACGGAACGTTTGCAGAACGTCTTTAAAAATCTGCGCAGAAAAGGAAAAATCTCAGAGAACGATGTTCAGGAAGCAACCAAAGAGATTCGTCTGGCCCTTTTAGAAGCCGACGTTGCCCTGCCAGTTGTCAAAGACTTTATCAAGAAAGTCCGTGAGCGCGCTGTCGGTCATGAGGTTATCGATACCCTCAATCCAGCGCAACAGATTATCAAGATTGTTGACGAAGAGCTGACAACTATCCTGGGATCTGATACTGCTGAGATTATCAAGTCACCAAAGATTCCGACTATTATCATGATGGTTGGTCTGCAAGGGGCTGGTAAAACCACCTTCGCTGGAAAGCTTGCTAATAAGCTCAAGAAGGAAGAAAATGCTCGTCCGCTCATGATTGCGGCGGATATTTACCGTCCTGCGGCTATTGATCAACTGAAAACACTTGGACAGCAAATTGATGTACCTGTTTTTGCTTTAGGTACGGAAGTTCCAGCTGTTGAGATTGTCCGTCAAGGTTTGGAGCAAGCGAAAGCCAACCACAATGACTATGTCCTGATTGATACGGCTGGTCGCCTTCAGATTGACGAAAAGCTCATGCAGGAGCTGTCAGATGTCAAAGCGCTGGCTAATCCGAATGAAATCCTCTTGGTTGTCGATGCTATGATTGGTCAGGAAGCGGCTAATGTCGCTCGAGAATTTAACAGCCAATTGGAAGTGACTGGGATTATCCTGACCAAGATTGATGGCGATACCCGTGGTGGTGCAGCCTTATCTGTCCGTCAGATTACTGGTAAGCCTATTAAATTTACTGGTACCGGTGAAAAAATCACTGATATCGAAACCTTCCACCCAGACCGCATGTCCAGCCGGATTCTGGGCATGGGGGACATGCTGACTCTGATCGAAAAAGCCTCTCAGGAATACGATGAGAAAAAATCGCTTGAAATGGCTGAAAAGATGCGGGAAAACACCTTTGATTTCAATGACTTCATTGATCAGCTGGATCAGGTACAAGGCATGGGGCCTATGGAAGATTTGCTCAAGCTGATCCCAGGTATGGCTAATAATCCTGCCCTCAAAAATATCAAAGTGGATGAGAAAGAAATTGCCCGCAAGCGTGCCATTGTATCCTCTATGACACCGGCTGAGCGTGAAAATCCAGACTTGTTGAGTCCTAGCCGTCGCCGTCGTATTGCCAATGGTTCGGGTAACAGCTTCGTTGATGTCAATAAATTTATCAAAGACTTCAATCAAGCTAAACAGATGATGCAGGGCGTTCTGTCAGGCGATATGAGCAAGATGATGAAGCAAATGGGGCTCAATCCAAACAATATGCCTAAGAATATGCCTGGTGGCGGAGGAATGCCCGACATGTCAGCTCTAGAAGGCATGATGGGCCAAGGCGGTATGCCAGATATGTCAGGCTTAGGAGGAGCCGGCATGCCGGATATGAGCCAAATGTTTGGTGGTGGTCTCAAGGGCAAGGCTGGAGAGTTCCTGATGCGCCGCAGCATGAACAAAATGGCCAAGCAAATGAAGAAAAACAAGAAGAAGCGGAAGTAATCAGGGAGAACTTCATCAAACAACTTGCTTATAAGTATATATTTAGGAAAAGTTTAAAGGGAAAATTATGGAAATAAAAAATAGGAGTCAAACAAAGTTAAAAAATCTTATCTCAAGGTTTATATCTCAATTTGCTGAATTAGGAATAAATCAAATAAAAACTGCAATTACAAATTTTATTTCTCTATTTATATTTGTTATAGTTTTAATTTTTGCTGTTATTTATATAGGGATTCCATCTTTGGGAAGTTTATTTAATTCATTATCTCCTTGGAATCAACAAAAACAAGAAATAAGTGCAAAAAATAATGTGAGAGATGCCTATTCTTCATTATAGGGAGTAACGTAGGTATTATCTCTCAAAATGGTTTTATTAGTTGGTTTAGTAGCAAAGAAGCGAAAGAAATTGATATTTCGATACCAAAGCTAATTAATTATTCTCCTCTGTTTGATGATGATTCAAATAGAAGTCAGTTAAAAACTGCTTTTGAATCATCGTTTAACAAAGATACAAGTTTCCAATCTGCTGGCACTTATAAAATATTCTATGACGGAGAATTAGTTGTTGGCTGGAAAGATGGGGAAAAGATTAGCAGTTTCAAAGATTTATCCAAGGTTCAAAAGAAAGAGATACTAGCTGATTTACAAAAGAAAATTTGGAATAAATCAAACGTAAAATTTAATGAATGGGAAAAAATTGGGGATCAAGATAATGTTGATTTTGATTTCAAACCTTCTTCCAACCGAGTTAAGATTATAGGAAAATTTCTGGATGAAGGTGGTTGGTTCTTTGGCGTTGGTAAGAAAAAATATAAATTATATGTTGAGTATGATTTGAAAGACGATGATACACCTGTTTTAGTAGATAAAAGTTTGAAAGTGGAGGAAGTAAAATGATATTAGTTAAGAAATTTTGCTTTCCTCTGATTGTTACTGCTTTATTTATTTCAATTTTTCTGGGTTATAATAAATATTCAGAAAGACAATTGTTGAAGCAAGACTTAAATCTAGATGGTATTTTTATTAATGTAAAAGGTGTAGAAATATCTACTGAAGAAACAAATTATTTTGAAAGTAAGCCTTATAAAAAAATTAAAATAGAAATTCCCTCACTATCTTCTCAACTTGATGATCAAACATCTAGTAATTCTAATAATAAAGGAACACCAAATCAAATTATTAATAGAGAAAAATTTGATAAAAATTTTGTTGATTGGTTGAAATCGATTTACGATGAAAAAATTGCAAAAAGATATACAAAAAAAATTGAAATTTGGTATAGAGATATCAAGGTTGTAGATAAAGAATATAAATGATAATCAATAAGCTGCATAAATCCGTTATGTGGCTTGTTTTTGAAAATCTCAGATTCAGATACGGAGACTAGAATGAAGCCTTTTTTGACTCAATTGATTCATCGACTTGCTAAAACCTTTCAAAAATTATTGAATAAGCTGCCTAGCCACCCTATTTCTCATCTACCTGCCAGCAAGGTCGAAATACATCCTATTATCATGATTCCAGGTAGTTCAGCGACAGAGAATCGTTTTAATCGAATGGTTAAAAAACTCAACCGCAATCAGCATTCGCGTCATAGCCTAGTCCGTATTAAAGTCTGGAATGACGGACATATGATTTATCGAGGGCATTTGAAGCGGAAGGATAGAAATCCCATTTTTGTGGTTGGCTTTCAAAATAATCGCGATGGTTATGAAAACATCAAGCAGCAGGCGGCCATGTTTGACGCCGCCTTGACTGTTTTGCGAGAGAAGTACTCTTTTAACAGTTTTAAAGCGCTGGGGCATTCTAACGGTGGTCTGGTTTATACAGTATTCTTGCAGCAATACCTAGCAAACCATTCTGGGTTAGAGATGGAAAAGCTCCTGACTATCGGCAGTCCTTATAATCTAAACAAGAAAAATCTTAATCATCGAGTTCAAATGTTGGATGACTTTGTAGCCAATCAGGAAAAACTGCCTAAGAAGCTGCAGCATTTGTCAATTTTGGGAATTTTTTTCCGAGATGGCGACGGAATTGTTCATAAAAGCAGCGTAGAGGCTGGGAGTTTGATTTACAAAGGAAAAATCTCTTCACACAGAGAGGTCGTCATCGTAGGCAAGGATGCACACCATTCTTCCTTGCCGCAAAATGAGCAAGTAGTTGATTTGATTAAAGGGTTTTTATTCTAGTAATTATTTTACATAATTTAATTTTGATAAAAAATAGAAAGGCGATAAAACAATGAAAATGATAGACATTCTTCATAGGTATTATGGTGACTTTGATCTGATAAATGAAAAATGGAATGAAGACTATGAAAGCATTTTGATTAAGCCAAAGGATGATCAAGAATATAAAAGATGTCGTTTGGCAAAGAAAACACCTAAAAAAGAAGGCTACTTTACAGTCTTTTGGAAAAAGGACCAAGACAACAAGAATATCCCTTATACTGATAAAGACTTAGGTGATGAACTGGTTATTGTCGTCATCGACGACCATCATTGCGGTATATTTATCATTCCCAAAGAGGTGGCTATCAGTAAAAAAATTCTTTCTACAAAGGATTGTAAAGGAAAGATGGCTATGCGGTTTTATCCATCCTGGTGCAGCAATTTAAATAAAACAGCTCAGGCAACACAAAAATGGCAATTGGATTATTTTCAAAAAATCGAATTAGAAGAATAAGTTTTAGGTAAAACAAGATAGAGTTTAATTTCGCAATTTTGTCTTGTTTTTATTATCTATTTTGTAGTAAAGTTCTTTTATTTGTCAAAAAATTTATTTTAAAAAGTACATTTTTTGATTATGGACACTTGAAAAAATTTCCAGTGTTCACTTAAATAAAGTACATTTTTGGACTATTTTTGTCCGAAAAAAATTTTTAGATAAACTAAAAATTTATGTACAATTGACTTAACATGAACTAAACCATTGATATAACTGAATTAGAAGTATAAAGTACATTCTTTAAAAAGTGTACTTTATTTTTGTTTTGTACATTATTTCGGAGTGGTATTTTGTATGTTTTCTAGTACATAATATCCTATAATCTGAGAAATTGATTTGTACATTTTTTACTCTAGTAACAGCAGAAGAAGTGGTGGTTCAATTGTACATTTTAAAAATATGAACGTATCTTGTGTAAGAGCATGCTTTATATTTATATTTTATTGATGGTATAATTAGAAGGCAGATTTTTCGGAATTATTACTAGAGATGATTAACGATACTTCAAATCAATTAGTAGCCAATGCCAAGAGTGTAATGTACGAAAATACACTTTTGTTCAGATGTGAGGAAGCTGAAATAGTCGCAAGAATAAATCAAGAATGGTTCAAAGCCTTCGCAGCCTCAGAGACAATGTATATGATGGTTTTTGAAGCTATAAAGGATTACTCTGATTATGTAAATAAAATTGATAATAAGGAGAGAGAAAAATCTATTCATAAATACACAGCCTTGAAATATATACACGGAAGAGGTCTCCAACAATTTTTTCTAATGAAGAACGGTTTTACTGATGGTGCGTATTCGAGGTGGCGTTCACTTTACGAATTAAATATCTAAGCAATGCAGTTAATAATAATTAACAGCCCTCAATCAGATCTCCCAGTATATACGCTGGTTGAATATAAAAAAGCTCCAATAAATTTGGAGCTTCATTTAGAGTACCCATCACTAAGGCACTCACGCCGTCTCGGCAATTCAATTATGTGAACATTATATCAGTATCGTATACTATTGTCAACACTTTTATTGCACTCTTTTTAGAAAATTTTTGTTAATTTTCCATTTTAACTGAATAATATTTTTCAAAAAATATATTAAAAATATTTTTCTGATTCTTCTAACATCGAATAAGGTAACCTCGTTTAGTACTTTCAATATATCAAATAAAGCAATTTTCTTTAAATCATTAGAATTATTAATTTTAGGTTTCAGTTTTAGGCGACGAACTAAATTAGTATTTAGAATCAAATTTTCAGGAGTTCGAATTCGAGAAATTAGACCATAGTGTGCAACACAATTTCTAGCTTCTCTCATTATTTCAAGATAATTTATAAACTCTTCTTTCTTAGAAGATGGACTCCCTACAAAACCTAAATCTTTCATAATATTATTTTGAATAGTAGAGTCTAGACCTAAAAATAGTACAATCAAATCATTTAGCATCAAAGTGTTAATAACTACCCATATAGGTGGATATTCATATTTTGCTACATATGGGTACTTAAATTTGCAGTAATCGCTGTAACTTAAGCTAATAAAGTCTCCAGTGCATCCGTTCATTCTAAAATTTGTTAATTGTTGATTATTAGACAAGTTTTGCAAAGCTGAAGACTGTGCTGAATCAACTACAAATTTTCCTTTGAATCTGTTTTTTTCGACACCTCTAAATTTTCCTCTAAATTCTCCATCAAAAAATAATATCTGATTACCTAATCTACTATGATAAGTACAAGTACCAGTGAAATCGACATTATGCGCAAAAACGTCTTTCTGGACATATTTTTTAAAAAATTTATGGCTATTGTATACTTCATTTTTTTGAATATCATAGTTATAAAAATAATTAATTAAATGTGCTGGACCAGAATTTTGATTAGGAATAGAATAATGACTAATATCAAGGTAGAAAGTGTTTAAATTTGAAGTAATTGTACTAAAATTACCAAAATAAGACTTACTTAAATGATAAGAAATACTAGAACTAAGTGCTAATTCAACTAAAGCTAGTTGCTTATATAATTCCTTAGAAATTTGCTTATCTAGATTATACACTCGTCTAAAATCATTAAAAGAAATATTTTTATGGTAAATTTTAGATTCTTTATCACTCAAAAAAAGTGTTTCAAAACCATTAATAGCATTAAAATAATTATTCTGTTTTATATACTCATCAAATATTGACTCATTGATGCGTTTAAGTCCTCTTTGAGATTGAATTTTTCTTTGATCAGGAATGTCTTTAAAAAGCTTATTTTTCATTTTTGGATATTATTTTTCCTTAACATATTTTACATTTCCTGAAAGGTGCTTCATAAATCAGCACTCTCTCTATCTATATTATATCACATATAACAAACCGAAACAGGATAAAATAATTCAGAGTTTATTTATTGTGAAAAATTTCAAAAATCGAACTAGTAAAAATATGGTCGTTGCTTTGTAAGGTATGAAAATTAATAAGATTAAAATGGAACGCTGGATTTTATATTTATCAAAAAAAATACGACATATTCGAACTGTTGAACATACTGATTATGGATTAACTACTCCATGTGAGCACTCCGCAATTACTTTAGCACAACTTACAAGTTTGCTTTTAACCGTATATTCATCTGGTGATGCTCTAGTAGCAACAAACATGATAAATAAGTGGGTAGATGTGGTAAGAGAAGAGTATTTCAAGACACATGATTTCATTTTTCCAGATGATGCTAAATTATGGGATGAAGATAGCAATTTATCTTGATGAGAAAACTTACAAACAATTGAATGTAAAAAATGGATGCTAATATACATCCATTTTTTTAATTCAGTATTGATAATTTATTAAAAACAGCATAAAATAGAAGTGTTAGTTAATTTTCAATTAAATGAAGCGAATATATTACCGCCTGAGCTATATGCCATGCAAGAATAGGAGGTACTGCATTTCCGATTGCTTTATAAGCTGAGGAAGCGCTTGTATTAAATATAAAGTTATCTGGAAAAGATTGTAATCGAGCACATTCTCTTACAGTTAATCTTCTCCAACCTTTCTTGTCTTCATGATCATTTGGGTTATTGACATAGTTAGGATCGGTGTTGTAGTGTGCCTCGATATTTCCATGATGTTCTGCACGAATTGTAGAAGCAGGAGCATTTTTTGGGATTTGGTTATTACCCTGTCTTTTTATATCGTCTCCATAAAATTTTGCATGGGATACGCTATTCCTATTATGATTAGCAATTTGATTGGTATTAAATAGTTCCCAAATATCTTCTAACGCATCAAATGCGGTTCTTGGATTTCCAACATGAGTAGGTTCTGGGTAATAGATTTTCTCATTATCACCTATATCATTTCGGATTCCAACTATAATTACACGTCGTCTTGATTGGGGGACGCCATAATCCGCTGCATCTAGTACATTATATTGAATGTCATAGCCAATTTGTTTGAAATGTTCCATAATAATCTCAAGTGCTGTTGCATCAACATTCTCAAGGTCGTTGTTTCGAGAATTGCAGATACTTATCCTGAGTTGTGTGACCTTTGGAGTAGCAAGAATTTAGAAAAATCTGATGAGGTGACGAAATCGGTAGAATCCGAGAATAAAATATTTAATTGGATTTGTGATTGTTGTGACTTAGAATTTCAGGAGAGATTAGGGACTGTTCTAGATGTATTTACCAACAATAATTCTAATAAACTTAACTCAATATGTCCTTACTGTAATAAAAAAATTCCTAAACCAAATGAAACACTGAGCTATGTTAAACCGTACTTAAACAATGAATGGGTAAAAGAACTTAATGGTGATATCGATGCCTTCTTTTATAATTCAAATACTTTAGCTGATTGGATTTGTCGAAAATGCCACAGAAGTTTTAAAGCAAAAATTTCTGAACGTCACGAAAACGACCAATGTTGTCCATATTGTTCTTTTAAAAAGACTGCAAAAGGTTATAATGATCTTGAAACAACACATCCTTGGTTAATTAAAGAATGGTCATCATTAAATAAACAAGAAATGTCTTCTGTAAGGGCAAATTCAACATATAACGCATGGTGGAAATGCCCTGTATGCAATGGAGAATATCAGCAAGTTATTAAAGAAAAATTTTACAGAGAAAATTCTTGTCCATACTGTAGGAATCAAAAAGTATTAAAAGGGTTTAACGATCTAGCAACAACGCCTAATGAATGAGTGGGATTATCTAAATAATTTCTTGATAGCAAGTCCAACTGAAATTACAGAGTTAAGTAATATGTCTGTATGGTGGATATGTCAAGAAAACCTTAATCACCGTTACAAAATTCAAGTAAAAGAAAGAATGGCATACAAAAAACGAAATAAAAGGGCGTGTTCCATTTGCAAAGGCTACAGAAGAAAGCAAGAACACTTTGTACAGTTTAAAAAGATATAGATAAATAAAAACACTTTAAATAAAAAGTGTTTTTTTCTATATAATAAAATGTACATTTGAAAAATTTTTAGTTTTCACTTAAATAAAGTACATTTTACAGATGATGAGCAGCTTTAAAAATTTCCAGTGTTCACTTAAATAAAGTACAAAATTGAATATAATTGGCTTAAAAAATTTTTTTGGTTATTCGGGATATTGTAAAGAGCTTGCTTGCTTCCCTCTATCATCTTTCCGAAAAACTATAATTTTCTTGAAAAATATACCTAGATATGCTATACTACTGTTATAGAAAAAACGGAGAAATATGATGAGACGTGAACTGTTATTAGAAAGAATTGATAAACTTAAGGCTACCATGCCCTGGTACATTTTGGAATATTACCAGTCTAAGCTGGCGGTGCCTTATAGTTTTACAACCTTATACGAATATCTCAAAGAATATGATCGCTTTTTTAACTGGGTGCTAGAATCTGGTATCACGGATGCTTCTCAAATTGCCGAGATTCCTCTCTCGGTCTTGGAAAACATGACCAAGAAAGACATGGAGGCCTTTATTCTTTATCTGCGCGAGCGACCGCTTCTCAATGCCAATACAACCCAAAACGGTGTTTCCCAGACAACCATTAACCGAACTCTATCAGCTTTGTCCAGCCTCTACAAATATTTGACTGAGGAAGTCGAAAACGAGCAGGGTGAGCCCTACTTCTATCGAAATGTGATGAAAAAAGTTGCTACTAAGAAGAAAAAGGAAACTCTGGCAGCTCGTGCAGAGAATATTAAGCAGAAGCTCTTTTTAGGGGATGAGACAGAAGAATTCCTCCAGTATATTGATACAGAGTACCCTAAGAAGCTCTCTAATCGCGCTCTATCTTCTTTTAACAAGAACAAAGAACGAGATTTAGCTATCATTGCCTTGCTGTTAGCCTCTGGTGTTCGTCTGTCTGAAGCTGTTAATCTGGACCTAAAAGACATCAATCTAAAGATGATGGTCATTGAAGTAACTAGAAAAGGCGGAAAAAGAGACTCTGTCAATGTTGCTGCTTTTGCCAAGCCCTATTTAGAAGAGTATCTGAGCATTCGGAGCAAACGATACAAGGCCGAAAAGACTGATACAGCCTTCTTTTTGACTGAATACCGCGGCACTCCTAATCGAATCGATGCTTCCAGTGTCGAAAAAATGGTAGCTAAGTATTCTGAGGACTTCAAGGTGCGAGTGACGCCTCACAAACTCCGCCACACACTTGCTACACGTTTATACGATGCAACCAAATCTCAAGTTCTCGTCAGCCATCAGCTAGGGCATGCTAGCACTCAGGTGACGGACCTCTACACCCATATTGTCAATGACGAGCAAAAGAATGCTTTGGACAAATTATAATATTACATAATTTAAAGTATGTAAATCGCGAAATAACAACAAAAGAGCGAAAATCTAGTTTAGATGCTTCGCTCTTTTTCTTATAAAAATTCAATCCAATAGTTTCGATGCGGCTCGACAATCAGTGGTTTGCCCCAGAAGTGCTTGAGATGCTCCAGATTCGCTGCTGTGACTGGTCGATTTTTGGTGTTGTACTTTTCAGCACTTTCTCTAGTTAGGAAGCATTTGACCGCTTCGTAGGAGCCTT
The DNA here is from genome assembly GCF_032387735.1 of Streptococcus sp. DTU_2020_1000888_1_SI_GRL_NUU_041A. Lineage (NCBI taxonomy): Bacteria > Bacillati > Bacillota > Bacilli > Lactobacillales > Streptococcaceae > Streptococcus > Streptococcus sp. DTU_2020_1000888_1_SI_GRL_NUU_041A. The sequence continues at coordinate 1,306,916 of NZ_CP135591.1, forward strand.
CTGCGGTCTCTCTATTTAGCCCTTCAAAGCTAACTTCATCGCCTGGCTGAGGATTATCCGTGAAGAGTTTTCCGATAAAATAGACCGTTTTACTCTTCATCAGATCGTAAGCCTTGATATTTTCTATTCGATTATTAGCTGCTGCAAACATGATGCAAAAGCTGTCAACAAGATCCTTTAAGGGCAGCAGATCTTCCTTGGGAACGAAGATATCTACCATGTAGAGCCCACCAATGACTAGGTTTTGGAAAGAAGGTTGCTGGATAACATTATCTAACGCCATGCCAAGCGGCAATTCCACAGATTGATAGCCAGATTTTTCAAATTCTTCTTTCTTTTTCTCATAATCTTCTGCAGATATGCTAACATAAAAATTGTCTGGATTAGGAGATGGTTTTTTCTTCAGAAAAGCTACAACTGTACGGTCCAACTGCTCAAACAGACCAAGGCTTTCTACTGGGACTTTCCGCATCAAGACACCCCTTTCTCTGATTCCCTATCATTTTATCATATCTAGCAGATAAAGCCTAGAGAAAACTAGCTAGTTAAGGAAACGTAAGAATGTTGCTGATTTGAAATAAACTCTTTACATGAAAAGCTAAACTCTTCGAGAGTTTAGCTTTTCTTTATGTCATATTTTAACCGACGATAGCTTCAGCAATCTCTTCTCTGCTGATTCCAGCAAAGTAACGGCTAATATCAATCGTTTCAAGAGCTTTCAGGACATCTTCGCGTTCGTATTTAACACCGCGAAGCACATCTTCTACTGCTGCTACGTCCTCAATGCCAAAGAAGTCTCCATAGATTTTAATATCCTGAATCTTGGATTCAACAACATTGGCAAAGATTTCTACCTTACCACTGGTAAACTTGGTGCCACGGCGCACGTTGTATTCAGGTGATTTACCGTAGTTCCAGTCCCAAGTTCCAAACTTGCTATCTCTGATTTGCTTGATTTCTTCCAGTTCTTTCTCAGAGAAGACATATTCTGTCATTTCTGGATACTCTTTCTTCATATAGTCCAGAAGCAGGTCACGGAATTCTTCGACAGTAATCTTTTCTGGCAATTCATTGACAATATTTGTCACGCGTGCACGAACGGATTTAACACCTTTTGATTCGAACTTGTCTTTAGAAACCTTAAGCGCATTGGCCAAGACAGACAAATCAACATCAAAGAGCAGGCAACCATGGTGCATGATACGGCCGTTAATATAGGCCTGCGCATTGCCGCAGAACTTCTTACCGTCAATTTCCAGGTCATTACGGCCAGTGAATTCAGCCTTTACCCCAAGTTCTGCCAAGGTGTTGATAACTGGCGTAGAGAAACTCTTGAAGTCAAAAGCTCTATCTTCACTTTCCTTAGAGATAATGGTGTAGTTAAGGTTGTTTAGATCATGATAAACAGCTCCGCCGCCGCTGATACGACGCACAACTTCAATGCCATGCTCACGAACGTAGTCACGGTTGATTTCTTCGATGGTATTTTGGTGACGCCCTACGATGATAGAAGGTTTGTTAATCCAGAGCAGGAAAATTTCATCCTCATCTAAGAGGTGTTTGAAAGCATATTCTTCCAGAGCAATATTAAAAGCTGTGTCATTTGAGTAGTTAACAATGTATTTCATAAGCTACCTCTTTATACGATAGAGACTGGAACAATGATTTATGTCCAGTCTAATCTATCTTTTAAATTATTTTTTCTTAGGTGAGTGGACTGCTAATCCCAGTACATCTGCAAATGCTTCGTACATAACTTCTGAGAAGGTTGGATGACCGTGAATGGTCTTAAGCATTTCTTCTACGGTGATTTCCATTTCGATGATGGTTGATGCTTCATTGATTAATTCTGCCGCTGCAGGACCAATGATATGAACACCGAGGACTTCACCATACTTCTTGTCAGCGATGACTTTAACGAAGCCTTGAGCTGCATCTGAAGCGATAGCACGGCCGTTAGCAGCGAAGTTGAACTTACCAATTGCTACATCATATTTCTCACGAGCTTGCTCTTCTGTCAAACCAACTGCTGCTACTTCTGGCAGGGTGTAGATGGCTGCAGGTGTCAGATTGAGTTTGGCAACATGGTGGTTACCCTTCAGAGCATTTTCAGCAGCAACTTCACCCATTCGGAAGGCTGCATGAGCCAGCATCTTAGTACCATTGATATCACCAGGTGCGTAAATACCTGGAACAGAAGTTTCCATGTACTCATTGACCTTGATACGGCCGCGATCCAGTTCGAACTCAACCTCACCGATACCTTCTAAGTCTGGCACGCGTCCGATAGAAAGCAGAGCCTTATCTGCGAGGATATCATCCTTTCCTTCAACCTTGATACGAAATTTACCATTTTCTTCGATGATTTCTTCCAACTTAGTTTCAGTCAGAATTTTCATCCCCTTGCGCTCCAAGATGAGGCGAAGGTTTTTAGAAACTTCCGCATCCATAGCTGGGACGATACGATCCATCATTTCGATAACGGTTACCTTGCTACCAAAAGTCATGAAGGCTTGTCCAAGCTCAATACCGACAACACCACCGCCGATAATAACCAGATTTTCTGGCACTTCGTTCATTTCCAGAATGTCATCACTGGTCATAACAAGAGATGATTCCATACCAGGGACATTAATCTTGCTGACTTTGGAACCACCAGCTAAGATAATCTTCTTCGTTTCTAGCAGCTCGCTGCCGTTTACAAGAACATTCTTGTCTTTAGTAATGGTACCAATTCCCTTATGAACATCTACGCCATAGCTACGTAGAAGTCCAGCAACACCGCCAACAAGCGTATTGACAACCTTGTTCTTGGTTTCCAGAACCTTGTCCATGTCCACTGAGAAGCTTGGATTTTCGATAATGATACCGCGGTTAGCAGCGTGGCCAAGGCTTTCAATGATTTCAGCATTGTGCAGGTAAGTCTTAGTAGGGATACAGCCACGATTCAAGCAGGTTCCGCCGAGCTCAGACTTCTCAACCAAGGCAATCTTGCCACCCAGCTGGGCTGCTTTGATAGCCGCTACATAACCTGCAGGTCCGCCACCGATAACAACGATATCGTAAGCATCATCACTCTTATCATCATCTGTGCTTGCTGCCGCGGCTGTAGGAGCTAGTGCTTCCGCAGGTGCAGAACCGCCAGCAGTTGGGATATTTTCCCCTTCTTCTCCCAAGTAACCGATGACTTCCGTTACCGGAACAGTTTCTCCGTCACCTTTGAGTATGGCAATCAGGTAGCCGTCTTCTTCAGCTTCCAATTCCATGCTGACCTTGTCAGTCATGATTTCCAGAAGGATTTCCCCTTCTTTGACAAATTCGCCGACTTTCTTATTCCATTGGACAATTTGCCCTTCGGTCATATCCACGCCGGCTTTTGGCATAATTACTTCTAAAGCCATTTTTCTTTCCTTTTCTAATTTAATTTTTCACTTGCTGAGTGTTTCGTTTCTTTACTTTTTAAACTAGCAAAGAAAATCTTATACCAACATTGAAATTGGATCTTCAATCAAAGCCTTCAAGTCCTTCATAAACTTAGCTCCAGCCATTCCGTCAACTACACGGTGGTCAATGGTCAAGCCTAGGCTCATAATTGGACGGATAACAATTTCGCCATTAACAACGACAGGTTTTTCCACTGTCGAGCTCACACCTAAGATAGCAGAGTTTGGTTGATTGATGATTGGCCCAAAAGACTGAACGCCAAACATACCTAAGTTACTGATTGTGAAAGTTGAGTTTTGCAGCTCGCTTGGAGCTAACTTGCCTTCCAAGGTACGTCCGATCACATCTTTAAAGGCTACCACAAGCTCTGATAGGCTCATTTTTTCTGCGTTATAGACAACTGGTGTCATCAGGCCATTATCCATACCGACTGCCATTGAAAGGTTGACATAGTTGTGTGTGATAATGGTCTTGCCGTCCTCTGTCAAGGTCGAATTAAGGTAAGGATGTTTCATCAACGTCTTCACAACAGCCAGCGAAAGCAGGTCTGTGACAGTTACTTTCTTGCCAGTTGCTTCCATGATTGGATCCAGCACTTTTTTACGCAAGGCCAGCATTTCTGTCATATCAACATCATAGTTGAGGGTGAATGTTGGCGCCGTCAGGTAAGATTCTACCATCCGCTGAGCGATAACTTTCCGCATCGGCGTCATTGGAATACGCTCAATTTCACCGTAAGGAGTGACATTATCAGGTATTTCTTCCACTTTTTCAATTTGAGCAGGAGATTTGATTGTATCGCTCTCAACATTCTCAGGCAAGAAAGCTAGAACGTCTTTCTTCATAATCTTGCCACGATGGCCAGTTCCTTGAATCTCTTGCCAAGCAATATTGTGTTCTTGGGCAATTCGTTTTGCCAGTGGTGAAATGCGCACCACGTTTGTATCTTTATAAGTTTCCACGTCTTCTTTGTGGACACGACCGTTTGCGCCTGAGCCAGAAACATCATAGAGGTTGATTCCCAAATCATCCGCTAACTTTCTAGCTGCAGGAGTCGCTCTTAGCTTATCATCAGCCATGACCTCTCCAATTCTAATTATGATACTAAGGGCGTAAAAAGCGACTGAAAAATAGGAAATCGACGCAGGCTTCGATGAAGCCAAGGAGATTTATCTTTTTTCCGAGCTTTTAGCCCGAGTTCGAATATAAGATACTAAGGACGCAGAGGGCAACGAAAAAATAGGAGATTGATGCTGTGTTCGATGAACACAAGGAAATCTATCTTTTTTTCGCAGCCCTCCGTCCGAATTCAATTACATGATACTAAGGGCGTAAAAAAATCAAAGTGAAAATAGAAAACTTAACGAAGAAATTTTAGTTTCCAGAAAAGTTTATTTTTCACACAGACTCTAGCCCGTGTTCAACTCTACAAGCAACTTGGATACGAAACGTATCTCAAGTTGCTTGGGTTGCCGCTATCTGCGACCAACCTAGTAGACTTACTAATTCGCTCATCGGATAAAATCGGTCCGAATAACGATTATCTGCAATTAATAAAATTTTAGCTACTTTGACCCTCTACACAAGATTAGATTACATAAAATAATTTATGTAATCTAATTCATAAGAAAGCCTTTTCTTTATTATACCTTATTCTTTATGATATGTCTTCCGAATAGCGTCTTTGATGCTTTCAACGGTCGGAATCATCGTGTTTTCCAAGTTTTGTGCATAAGGCATTGGCACATCTTCACCTGCACAGCGGCGGATTGGCGCATCTAGATAGTCAAATGCTTCAGACTCAGAAATAATCGCTGAAATCTCTCCGATATAGCCACTTGTTTTGTGGGCATCATTAACCAGAACAACCTTACCAGTCTTCTTAACAGAATTGATGATAATATCCTTATCAAGCGGCACCAATGTACGTGGGTCGACCACTTCTACAGAGATGCCTTCTTCTGACAATTCTTCCGCTGCCTGCATGACACGGCGAAGCATTTTTCCGTAGGTAACAACTGTTACATCGGTACCTTCTTTTTTGATTTCACCTACACCGAGTGGGATTACATACTCAGGATCTAGTGGTACTTCGCCTTTTTGGTTAAATTCAGACTTGTATTCCAGGATAATGACCGGGTTGTTGTCTCGGATAGAAGCCTTGAGAAGCCCCTTCATATCAGCCGGAGTTCCTGGAGCAACTACTTTAAGCCCTGGAATGTGGGTAAACCAAGACTCTAGAGACTGCGAGTGCTGAGCAGCAGAGCCAACTCCATTACCAGCTGCACAACGGACAGTCATTGGCACTTGACCTTTTCCGCCAAACATATAGCGCGTTTTAGCGGCTTGGTTTACAATAGCATCCATGGCAATTACAGAGAAGTCCATAAAGGTCATGTCTACGATTGGACGCAGCCCTGTCATAGCTGCTCCAGCTGCTGCTCCAGAAATAGCTGCTTCCGAAATTGGACAGTCACGTACACGCTCTGGACCGAACTCTTCCAGCATACCAACAGATGTTCCGAAATCTCCACCAAAGACTCCGACATCTTCTCCCATCAAGAGTACATTTTCATCGCGACGCATTTCCTCAGACATAGCGAGGATAATGGTGTCACGAAAAGACATAGTTTTAGTTTCCATTTTCTTTTTCTCCTCTCTTTAGTCTGCGTAAATATCTTCAAAGGCAGATTCAAGCGGTGGGAATGGGCTTTCTTCTGCGAATTTTACAGACGCTTCTACTGCTTCTTTGACTCCAGCTTGGATAGCTTCCAGCTCTTCCTCGCTTGCAATCTTGTTTTCCAGCAAGTATTTACGAAGATTTTCGATTGGATCTTTCTTCTTCCATTCTTCTACTTCTTCACGAGTACGGTATTTACCTGGGTCAGAAGACGAGTGTCCCAACCAACGATAAGTCACACTCTCAATCAAGACAGGTCCTTTACCACTGCGAACATGTTCGACAGCCTTTTGGAAGCCTTCGTAAACATCCAGAACATTATTGCCATCTTCGATGAACATACCTGGAATGCCATAAGCTGCGCTGCGCTCGTGGATGTGCTCTACATTGGTCATTTTCTTGATGTCAGCAGAAATACCATAGCCGTTATTGATACAATAGAAAATAACTGGTAGATTCCAGATAGAAGCCATGTTGACTGCTTCGTGGAAGACGCCCTCATTGGTAGCACCATCACCAAAGAAGCAGACAACAATCTTACCTGTCTTTTGCATTTGCTGGGTCAGAGCTGCTCCGACAGCGATTCCCATGCCGCCGCCAACGATACCATTAGCACCAAGATTTCCAGCATCTAGGTCAGCAATGTGCATAGAACCACCTTTTCCTTTACAGGTACCGGTGTATTTCCCTAGGATTTCAGCCATCATTTCATTTAGATTGATTCCTTTGGCGATAGCTTGACCGTGTCCCCGGTGGTTAGAAGTCAGCAAATCATCCTCATTCAAGGCCAGCATAGCACCGACATTAGCTGCTTCCTCACCTACTGAGAAGTGAGTCATCCCAGGAACCTTTCCTTTTTTTACAAGTTGAGCAATTTTTAAGTCCATACGACGGATTTCTTCCATCTTACGGAACATCTCTAACAAAAGATCTTTATCTAAAGTTGCCATTTTTTTGCCTTTCTAAGCATAATTCTTCTATTTAATTCTATCTAAAGCTGTAAGCACTGTCAAAACTTTTGCTCACTTATATTTCACAAAGAAAAACCAGTCAATCCATTGGATAAACTGGTTCCAGAGCTCAAAATAGAAATTTCACAAACTTTTTGTGCTAGAGTAGTTTTTACTATTTTGAAACTGTTATACGAAAATAATTGCAGAGCAAGCTTCTGATTAATCTGCCTGTTTAGCAAAATCTGCAATCATCTGCTCCATTTGCTCACGGCTTGGTGTTGTCAGCATATAGAGGTAGTCACCTTGCAGCTCCGCAAATGCAGCTGGCATGTCTTTTTTAACCTTGAAGTTATCTCTGTATTTCTCCAGCAAGTCAGCCTCAGGGTAAGCATAGTTTGTCGATGCACGGCGCGAGGTTGCCAGACAGAACAAAGGCTCCATGTGGGCAGCTGGGAAAGGCTCTCCTGCTACAATCGCTGCATACCCTCTGTAAAGATCGATTGAGTGAGCGAAATTATAGACATCAATGGTAAAGCCGCCTGCTGGACGGTTATTGTACTCAATGGCTACATAATCATTGTCTTCGCGGAAGAACTCAATATGGAAAAAGCGTTCTTTCATACCGAAGATTTTGACAATCGCTTCTCCATAAGCACGCAGTTTTGGATCCATATCCTTGAGGACGTAGTAGGAATTATCCATCTTATAGATCATCAAATCCAGCGGTGTATGAGCATAATCAAAGGTGGTTGCAAAGACGATCTGACCATCCTTATCTACCAAACCGTCAAAGGTACAAATCTCGCCAGACTGGACAAACTTTTCAAAGAAATAAGCTGTCTGGTGATCCCATTCTTGCTTGAATCGTTCGACATCTTCTGCTGTTTCCAGCTTGAAGGTCGCAGCTGCTCCCACTCCATTATCAGGCTTGGCAATCAAAGGCAGACCAAGTTTCTTGACAGCCAAATCTGCCCCAGCTTCTGTGTTGACAATCTGACCTGGAACGACTGGAACACCTGCTTTTTTAAAGAGCTTCTTCATCTCTGATTTGAACTTGGTCTTTTTCAAGTCTTTTGGTTTTGCTCCAAAGACATTAAATTGCTCACGCAACTCAGCGTCCAGTTCCAGCCAGTATTCATTATGAGACTCAATCCGATCGATAGGTCCATGCTTGTAGAAGAGAAAGGCAACAGCTCTTTTCACTTCGTCAAGATTTTCAAGATTTTCTACTCTGAAGTATTCAGTCAATGAATCCTTCAAAGGCTGGTCTAGCTGGTCATAAGGCTCCTGACCGATTCCCAGAACAGTAATTCCTTTGTTAGCCAGTTCCGCGGTAAACTGCTGAAAATTTTGCGGATAGTAGGGAGAAATAACGATATAATTCATAGGAAACCTCCTTTAAAGATTGAGTTCATTAAGGAAATACGGCATTTGCTTACGCCACCAAATCCAGTCGTGGGAAACATCATGGCCCCATTCAGCAAACCAAGCTGGAATATTCTTATGCTCAAAAACCTCTTTCAGCGTGTAGAAGGAAGGCAGGCCATCCTGCTCCCAGTCACCCAAGCCAGTACAAACGATAATATCGGCCTGTCGATAGCGGTCAATAAACCAGCCATCATTTTGGTTCCAGATATAGTCTGCTGGAGAGTTTTGATAAATGACTTCGTCATTCAAATTGTCACCAACAAAGAAACGTGCATCATAGACACCACTGAGGGCAATCACTTTATTGAAAACATCTGGATGCTGCAGGAAGAAATTAACAGCATGATAAGCTCCCATGGAGCAGCCTGTCGTCATCATAGGGTCAAACCAGCCTGTCTTATGCTTGACGAAAGGAATAGCTTCCTCGATGACATAACGCTCATAGGCACGATGCATTTCTGCTCGATCGTGTGGGTGCTTCCAGTCCGCCAACCAGCTCTCGCTATCAATGCTGCTGAGAGTGAAAAATTGGACCTTACCAGCCTCAATAAAACCTGCACAGGCCTCAATCATACCAAAGTCAGCATATTCATTATGGCTGCCGCCTGATGATGCAAAGACTATAATCGGGAGCCCAGCATGGCCATAGCGATTGATATACATTTCTCGGCCTAGATTGCCGCTCCAATGACTTAAAAATTCTACATGCATAGTTTTTACCTCTTTCTCACTGTTTGACTAGATTACCATTTCTCGCTGATAAAACGGAAACAGTCTGGCAAGTGCTCTGCCCAAGCGATTTCATTATGAATAGCTCCAGACTGGATCTTAATCTGAATATTGGACAAATCTACCCCAGACACGAGCAACTGTCGGAAATAGCTGAGCGATGAATCAATATAGGCCTGCTTGATGTTGCCAGCCATTAATGTCTTATCTGTATCATCAGCCTCTTCTGTCCCAACATAAATGAAAACTCGCTGGTCAGCCTGAAGTTTTTTTCTCTCAATATAACGGTCAAAGGCTTCCTGATGCAGCCAATTTGCTGATGAAAAGATTCCCAGACAGCCAATCTGATCTTGGTATTCAACACCGATAAACTGACTGATATTTCCCCCAAGAGAGGAACCAATCATAGCTGTATGCAGCCGATCCGACTTGGTCCGATAATGCTGGTCAATGAAAGGCTTGACGACTTCCATGACAAACTCCGCATACTCCGTTCCCTTACCACCAAACTGAATACCGGGAATATTGGACTCTTGGAACTTCCAAGCTGAATACTCATTCATGCGCCGTTGGCCATCGTTGTCAATAGCCACGACAATCATTTTTTCAATATCTGGATTACGCTTGATTGTCGGAATAACTTTCCACGAATGGCCACTGAAAGACTCCTTGCTATAGAGAACATTTTGACCGTCGTGAAAATAAACGACGGGATACGACTTATTTGTGTCCTGACTATAGTTCTTTGGAAGCAAGACGCGAACACGACGTTTCTGTTTGGTATAAGGAACGACCAACTCATGTGTTTTCATTTCAAGGTAAAAATAGGATTTATTCATTTTCAGAAAACTTTCTATTTTCAAAATTTTTATTTATTATATCACAAATTAAACAAAAAAGTTAGGAATTCCCTAACTTTTTGATGATTTTTATTAGATAATGATAGAAAATAGATTATTTATCCAAATAAGGCTGTAAATCCTGCAAGGCTCGCTCAGCGATTTTCTCATAGCGCTCCTTCTTATCACGAATCCGAGGGCCGTCCAGCTCTTTGATAATGCCAAAATTGACATTCATGGGTTGGAAGTGCTTGCTGTCAGCATGGGTAACATAATGTGGTAGGCTGCCGATAGCTGTTGTTTCTAGAAAAACAAGTGCTTCTTCTCCCTTGAAGAGTCGAGCGGCATTGATACCAGCAACTAGGCCAGAAGCTGCTGACTCGACATAGCCTTCAACTCCAGTCATTTGACCTGCAAAGAAAAGATTTGGCTGTTTCTTAGAGCGGAAAGTCTGTTCAAGCAGATTTGGAGAGTCCATATAAGAGTTTCGGTGCATGACTCCATAGCGGACAAATTCTGCATTCTCCAGACCAGGAATCATCTGAAAGACCCGCTTTTGCTCGCCCCACTTGAGATGAGTTTGGAAGCCAACGATATTGTAAAGACTACCTGCTGCATTGTCCTGACGAAGCTGCACTACAGCGTATGGCGTCTTATATTCACCATCTCGAGGCCCTTGGAAGTCATCTGGATATTCTAAACCTACCGGCTTCATCGGACCGTAAAGCATGGTTTTAATGCCTCGCTTGGCCATAACTTCAATAGGCATGCAGCCTTCAAAGTATTTTTCTTTTTCAAAGGAATTAAGCGGTGCTTCTTCGGCATTGACCAAAGCATCATGGAAATCCATAAATTCTTGCTTGGTCATGGGCGCGTTGAGATAGGCAGCTTCGCCCTTATCATAGCGGGATTTGAGATAGACCTTGGTCATATCAATGGTATTGACATCAATGATTGGCGCTGCTGCGTCGTAGAAATAAAAACCGTCGCCTCCATTGAGCGTGTGGATTTTTTCTGCTAAAGTATCGCTAGTCAAGGGGCCAGTTGCAATGACTGTAATAGCATCCTCTGGAATTTCAGTGATTTCTTCGCGAATGACCTCAATCAATGGATGGTTAGTCACTAGCTCCGTCACCAGCTGCGAAAAGCCTTCTCTATCAACTGCTAGGGCACCACCTGCTGGTACCCGAGTCGCCTCTGCTGACTTTAAAATGACCGAGTCCAACCGTCGCATTTCTTCTTTTAGTAGGCCAACTGCATTGGTCAGCGCATCGCCTCGCAGAGAGTTGGAGCAGACCAGTTCTGCGAAGTCCGATGTTTTGTGTTGCGGAGTTGATTTGACACCCCGCATTTCATAGAGTTTGACTGGGATGCCACGCTTGGCAATCTGGTAAGCTGCTTCACTGCCAGCCAGACCAGCACCGATAACATTGATATAGGATGATGACATGATACTCTCCCTTGGATATTTCTAGATTTTCACTCTGACCATTATAACAAAAACAAAGTAAAAAAGACAGACAGGAGGATTCCTGAATGTCTTTCGAAAATCATTGTTTATTGAAGCTGTATGACTTATAAGCATACAGATGCTTATTGTCTTCGTAACTTATGCCAAAGCCCACTTCTGTATTCCTAGGTAGTTTATCGATTTGAAGTATTTGAGCAAGTAAGTATTCAAAATCAGAGTCTGTCCAATTGTCAATATCTTCATTAGCTAGTTGTAGGTTTTGTTTTCGTACTTGTTCTATATCAACGCTTATATGAATACTAAAAGTCGAATGATTGTCAGCAACTCTTTTTAAGAGTATATCGCGATTACGAACAATCACATCTTCAACTAGATTTTTTTCCCTACTTAGGTCTAAGTCCTTGATTAACGGAGTTAGTTCTTTGACATCCCTCTTCAAAATTGCTTCCCTTTTCTCTTGCTCTTCAAGATGAGTTTCTGGGTTGCCACTATATTCTTCTTTTGGCACCAAAGAATATCCCGAGTCAAAGGAGTGCAATTCAATTGAGTTTTTTAAATAAAGCTGTCTAATCATATCTTCACTCAAAAATGTAGAAGCCAAGCTATCACTTTGAAGCAACTTATTGTAAGCTTCTTCAAGTCTATCATAATTGTCATCGCCAGAAACATACTCCATTTCTAAACGATAGACTTTTTTCTTGGCCAAACCAAAGAAAATTTTCTTCTCAACTTCTTTAAGTCTCGAGTTGTATCTGAGGACTGGAGTTTTCTGAACATAATCTTTTTCAAAATCCACATAGACATCAACAAATTTTTTGTTTCCTTCAATGTAAAACGGAAATCCCTGATAGCCAAAAGTATCAGCAGTCGAGTATCCTTCTGCTTCTAGTCCTGCAGCTTCTATTACGGAACTAATATTTGATATAGCCGTACTACTTAAATCATGATCTACACTGTTGTTGCATGCTGACAAAATAAATAATGCGAGAATAGAAAACAGTACACTAATTATTTTCTTAATCACTTTGCTTTTAACATCTCCTCCAAGTAAGCAATCTTAGCAAAATCCTTATGATTGTTATTATCATTTCGGTAAGAATCTTGTGAAGAAGCACGGTAGATAGCCAAAAACTGCTCCGCAGTCGGCAGTAGAAATTCAACACCTCCAACTTCTTTTCGAGTCAGCTTCTCTAACGGCACACCTGAAAAAGCCTCCAAGGTTTCTATGACACCAAACTCAATAGATAGATCTTCTTTTTGAAATTCATGCTCGTGCAAATCAACAAAACGATAGCCCAAGCGGTCCATCATTGGTTCAATCTTATCCATATCATAAATACGCTCTTCGTCTGGTGCTTCCCAGCCACGCTCATCACCATGAACATGAATATCAATATCCCGCGCCTGCCAGTCCTGACCAGTAACCTGCTCCAGCCCCAAGGAGCCCATCAGCAGTGGAACAATTCCCATCTTGTTCAGTTGAGACGCGATTTTTAGAAATTCTGCAAATTTATCTGTCATAAAGCTGCACCTCTTCTCCAAGAGAAAATATTTTACGTAATATAAATTATGTAAAATTGTCTACTTCACTTTTTCTTCTTCATAATCGCCATTGCTGCAGACCACTTGCTTGCCGCCACCACGAACTTTCTTTTCAATCAGATAATGGTCACATTTTGGACAGTTACGTCCAACCGGCTTGTCCCAAGATGTGAAATCACAGTCTGGATAACGATCACATCCATAAAAAATGCGATTTCGCTTAGTCTTACGCTCGATAACTTGACCTTTTTGGCACTGTGGACAGGTCACGCCGATTTCCTTGACGATAGCCTGAGTGTGACGGCAGTCTGGGAAATTACTGCAGGCGTAGAACTTGCCAAATCGACCTAACTTAATGACCATGGGACTACCACAGACCTCACAGTCAAAACCGGCTGGCTCATCCTTAATTTGGATTTTCTCCATTTCGGTCTCGGCTTTAGTCACTTCTTTTTCAAAAGGTCGATAAAACTCGTCAATAACCTTCTGCCACTGCTCTTTTCCAACTTCGACATCATCCAGTTTTGCTTCCATCTCAGCTGTGAATTTCACATTTACGATGCCTGGGAAGAATTCGACAATTAATGAATTGACAATCTCCCCTAGTTCGGTCGGCTCAAAGCGCTTGGAAACCAGCTTAACGTAATATCGTTTCTGAATAGTTTCAATGGTCGGTGCATAGGTAGATGGCCGACCAACACCATTTTCTTCTAAAGTCTTGATGAGAGTCGCTTCAGAATAACGAGCAGGTGGCTGGGTAAAGTGCTGTTCTGGATTGGTATTGACTCGCTTGACTGTATCACCCTTTTCCATATCTGGCAGCATTTTATTCTTGTCTGAGTCATTGTAAATAGCCAGATAGCCATCAAACTTGACCTGACTGCCATTGGCGGCAAATTGGACACCATTTTGCCCCAACTTAACATTCATAGTATCAAAGACTGCTGCTGTCATTTGACTGGCTACAAAACGGTTCCAAATCAGCGTATAGAGCTTAAGCTGATCCTTGTCCAGATACTTTGCGATGCTTTCTGGAGTATTGAAAACGCTGGAAGGACGAATGGCCTCATGGGCATCTTGAGCGCCAGAAGCGTTCTTGGCCTTGCTGCCATGTTTGGAATATTTGGCGCCAAATTTATCCGTGATAAAGCTTGCTGCTTCATTTTGCGCCACAGGGCTGATACGAGTCGAGTCGGTACGCATATACGTAATCAGACCTTGTACGCCAGAACCGATATTAATCCCTTCATAGAGCTGCTGAGCCACCATCATGGTCTTACGAGTCCGAAAATTAATCTTATTAGCGGCATCCTGCTGCATAGAGGAAGTCGTGTAGGGCAGCGGAGCATTGCGTCGACGCTCTTTCTTTTCGACACTGTCGACTGTAAAGTCATCACCCTTGAGGTGAGACAGGACTTCTTTGACCTCATCGTTGTTAGTCAGCTTCATCTTTTTACCATTCATACCATAGAAGCTGGCCTGAAACTGACGAGTTCCTTTCTTGAAGGTTCCGTCAATTGTCCAGTATTCTTCTGGTTTGAAGGCATTGATTTCATTTTCACGGTCGATAATCAGCTTGAGCGCGACAGACTGCACCCGACCAGCTGATAAGCCTTTTTTGACTTTCTTCCAAAGAATAGGAGAAATGGAATAACCCACCAAGCGGTCCAAAACTCGACGAGCCTGCTGCGCATCGACTAGATCCATATCAATCTGGCGCGGCTCTTTAAAAGCGTTCTTGACTGCATCTTTGGTGATTTCATTAAAGACTACGCGGTTTTTCTCTTTCTCATCCAGATTCAGAATGTGGGCCAGATGCCAAGAAATAGCTTCTCCTTCGCGGTCCGGGTCACTTGCCAGAAAGACTTGCTTAGCTTTCTTAGCTTCTTTTTTCAAGTCATTAATCAACGGACCTTTGCCACGAATATTGATGTATTGCGGCTCATAGTTGTTTTCAAAATCAATGGACATAGTAGACTTTTTCAGGTCACGAATATGCCCGACACTGGCCAGAACCTTGTAGTTTCGTCCCAGATATTTTTCTATTGTTTTTGCCTTAGCAGGCGACTCTACGATGACAAGATTTTTTTGGGTCGTAGACTTTTTCTTTGTTTTTGTTACCAATTTAGACACCTTCTATAAGAAATAAATCTCATAGAGTTTAAACTATTTTTTGATAGATGTCAACTGCTAACTTTTCTTATAGGAAAACTTGTTTTAAAAATCAAACTCTGAAAGGACGTCAGAGCCTGATGTGATGCACTTTGCACCCTCTTGGATCAAATGATGGCAACCGTCAGATTTTCCATCTAAAATTGACCCCGGAATAGCAAAGACATCCCGCCCTTCTTCCATGGCTCGCTCACAGGTAATCAGGCTGCCTGAGCGCATCTTAGCTTCTGCCACGATGACGCCTCGACAGAGACCGGCGATGATACGATTCCGCTCTGGAAAATGAAATTTCAAAGGCTGTTCACCTGGACCATACTCTGTCAGCAATAAATGATTTTTTCCAATGTAAGCTTGTAGTTTTTTGTTGGCCTTAGGATAAAAGACGTCTAATCCAGTACCAATGACAGCAATGGTCTGACCTCCGTTTTGCAGGGCAGCCATGTGAGCCGCTGTATCAATCCCACGAGCCAGGCCACTGACGATAACCAGTTCATTATTTAGCTCTTTGACAATCTTTTGTACAGAGGCATTTCCTTGCTTACTGCTGTCTCGACTACCAACGACCGCGGCTTTTGGCAATTCTAGTAGATCTAGATTTCCCTGATAAAATAACAAAGTCGGGGCATCGTAAATTTCACATAAATCCCAAGGATAAATATCATCCAAGATAGAAAAGGACGGAAAAAGTTCAAATTCTTCCTTCAAAGCTGGTAAATCAAGCCTCTTGTATTTCTCTATAAAGAGTGCAGGATTGCGGCACTCAGATACGACAGCCTTATCTCGCAGAGAAAGCTTGCCATCTCTACTCTCAGCATATCTCAAAACATTTAAAACCTGATGATTAGTCAAACCAGCTTTTTTCATTTTATAAATCTCAAAATTATTCATTTTTTCACCTCACTTTCTTATTCGTAAAAAGTTCAAAAAAAGAACTGCAGTACAGTTCCTTCTTTACGATTTTATTTAATATGATGTTGTCAATAGCCGGTTCCCTTGCCCATTGCCTTTAACACTCTTTATGAACAGGAATTTCCTTAATAATTCGCGCTGGATTACCAGCCAAGACTACATTGTCGCCAAAAGACTTGGTAACAACCGCACCTGCTCCGACTACCACATTATCTCCTAGTGTCACGCCTGGCAGAATCGTCACACCGCCGCCAGCCCAGAAATTATCACCAATAGTGATTGGGGCTCCGTACTCAATTCCGGAATTTCTTTCCACTGGATCAAGCGGATGAAGAGGCGTCAGAAACTGGCAATTAGGACCGAGCAGGGCATTGTCTCCGATGCGAATCGGGCAAACGTCCAGCATAGTCAGATTCCAGTTAGAATAAAAATTCTCGCCTAGATGAATATTGATTCCATAATCACAGACCAAATCAGGCTTCATAGCAAGATTCTCTCCTGTGCAGCCAAACCATTCTTTGATAATAGCACTTCTCTTGTCGCTGTCTTGCTCTTGGTTAAAACGATATTGAAATTCTTTGGATCGGGCTCTAATTTTTCTTAAATCTTCGTCTTGTGGTCGGTAAATCTCTCCAGCAATCATTTTTTCGTATTCGCTTTGCATGGCATCCTCCTTTTCATGCGTGACAAATGGATGGTCAGGTAAAGTTGTTCATCCTCTGATGTTTGGTAATTTCTGGTTTGCTTTAAAAATTCAGCAATCTTCCTAGTGGTTTCATAGACCAAGGGATACTTACATTTAAGTAAGTCAAACATTTCATTGTCCTCCAAGTCACGATTGCCGCTATTAGTCAGGACTCGCTCACAGAAAAATTTTAGATGGGTCATGAAGCGCTCAAGGTATATGTCTTCCTCGTCTAAAGAAATTTCCAAACTGTACTTGACAATGGTCATGATTTCCTCCATCATCATAGTCAAATCACGCGCAGTTCCGTCGCCATTTTCCAGCTCTGCATTGACCAAGGTCAGCGCTATAAAAGCTGCTTCATCATCTGGAAGTTCCTTGTTGACATAAGCACTCAAAAGCTGTTTGGCATACTGACCAACCTCAAACTCGATAGGAAAAAAGCGTTTAATATCCCACATGAGGAAATTCTTGAGATAAATATCATCTTCCAAGCGCAGCAAGACTCCGTGGATATGATCTGCCATCGCCAGAAAAGCACTGTCTTTGAGCTTCTTCTGCAGTTTCTCCCTTGCGAAAGAAATAATCTTATCCGACATTTCCATGACCTCTACTGGCAACTCCATCAGAAGCTGGCGTCTATTTTCTGACAAGACATACTTTTTCTCAATCAGCTCATCTGGAATCTCCTGGCCAACTTTTCGACCAAAGGCCAGTCCTCGTCCCATTAGAATAACTTCTTCTTGGTTTTCTTCAGAAATCACCACATTATTGTTTAAGATTTTACTGATAAGCATGCCTCACCTCTTCGTGCCTATTCATACATGGATTTTATTGGTTCAAATGTCTTGCGATGAATAGGAGTTACGCCGTTTCGTTCCAATCCCTGCAAATGGCTCTTAGTGCCATAACCGGCATTTTGCGTAAAATCATAGCCAGGAAATTCCTTGTCATAGTCTGTCATCAGCTT
Organism: Streptococcus sp. DTU_2020_1000888_1_SI_GRL_NUU_041A; assembly: GCF_032387735.1. Classification (NCBI taxonomy): domain Bacteria; kingdom Bacillati; phylum Bacillota; class Bacilli; order Lactobacillales; family Streptococcaceae; genus Streptococcus; species Streptococcus sp. DTU_2020_1000888_1_SI_GRL_NUU_041A. The sequence goes on from NZ_CP135591.1 coordinate 1,324,738, forward strand.
ATCCCGAGTAACCTTAGCCACAATACTGGCTGCTGCGATAGACAGAGAATTGGCATCTCCTTTGATGATAGACTCTTGCGGAATATCGATATCTAACTTCATAGCATCAATCAGCAGATAATCTGGCTTGAGACAAAGCTTAGACAAAGCCTCTTTCATAGCAAGCTTGGTCGCTTCGTAGATATTGACTTGATCAATAATCTCATTGTCTATCAGGCCAACTCCCACTGCCAAAGCTTTATCCATGACTGCTTGATAGATATCTTGATGCTTTTTCTTAGGTATCTTCTTACTGTCGTTGAGCCCCTTAATCTTACATCCTGGAGGTAAGATAACAGCTGCAGCGACAACTGGTCCAGCTAGAGGACCACGACCGACCTCATCAATCCCAGCGATCGCCCGATAGCCGGCTTGATAAAGCTCTTTTTCATATCGTAACATCTGCTCCAGACGACAATCCTCATCTAACTCCGCCTGAATGGCTCTTTTACGCTTTTCAATCGCCTTTTGAACTCCGCTCCGCTGGTCATTAGCTGCTTCTGCAAGAAAAGGATCAGCCAAATCAGTCACTAACTCTAAACGTTGCTGGATTTCTTTAATCGTTGCCATCTAGTTCTCCAACCGTGTCCAAGCAATAACGACCTAACTTGCCATCGCGGACTTCTTTGACAAAAAGGCTGTAAAAACGGTCATAGTCGTCGCGGAAGCCAAGTTTTTGGGTCATATCCATAATCATGTCAGGCGCTTCCTGGCTAAGATCCAGCTGCTTGAAGCGTGCTATCAGCTCCTCAGGATAATGCTCCTTGAAATAATTGAGGCCAAAAATCGTCACCTCATCCATAGGCAGCAGATTATCCTTGATAGCACCAGTCAGGGCAAGCTTGAGAGCAACCGTCTCATCTTCAAACTTAGGCCAGAGAATCCCTGGTGTATCCAAGATTTCCAAGTCTTTATTTGACTTGAGCCATTGCTGCCCCTTGGTCACACCTGGCTTATTCCCTACAACGGCAATTTTCTTACCTGCCAAGCGATTCATGAGGGTTGATTTTCCGGCATTGGGAATACCGATTATCATGGTACGCAGGGTTTCGATGCGAATTCCTCTTTCTTTCTGACGCGCCAATTTATCAGCCATAAGCTTCTTAGCAGCGTCTGTAACTTTTTTAACAGCAGATTGCTCTTTGGAATTAATAGATAAAGTCGGAATCCCCTGACTTTCAAAATAACTCTGCCATTCCTTAATACGAACAGGGTCTGCCAAATCAGTCTTGTTTAAAATCAGAAGCTTAGGTTTATCGCCCACAATCTTAGTCAACATAGGATTCTGACTGGATAAAGGAAGTCTCGCATCAACCAGTATTGTCACAAAATCAACAAACTTAATATTTTCCTGTACCTGTCTCCGTGCCTTAGACATATGCCCCGGAAACCATTGAATCGTTGCCATAATTTATCCTTTCAACGAATATCATTGATAAAATTTTATATCTTTAACTATTTTAACATATTTCTAGGATTTAAGCGGGTGAATTCTAAAGTGATACTCTCCACCTCAAGAGCAAAAAAAGCCCCAGCGGGCTTTCTAACTTTATCTTACCTGTTCAAAATGCAGATGCACAGCTATATGATCTCCATAGCCATTGCGCTCTAAATCGCGCTGCAAGCGATAGGAGATATAATGCTCAGCAATAGTAATATAACCTGCACCCAAGAGGCGACTTTCAACCATGGACTGAATCATGCTAATCGTCGCACGTTCAACCTTAGCTTCTTCCAAATCCAGAACCACTTTCTTTGTAACCTGCGCTAAATTCTGACGCAAATCATCTGTCAACACATAGACAGTCTGTGCTGCCTTTAAAACTGCTTGATAGATTTTATCTGGGTCAAATTCTACAACCTCACCGCTCCGTTTAATAACTTGCATAAAAACTCCTTTTATATTATATATTTCTAATCTAATGTAAAACTCTAACATGACTGCTGCCAGTCCAGTCGTCTATAGTCTGCTCAAAAAGAATTCTGAAAGCTAGACCACACCTTAACATTATATAATTTTTTCCAATATTTTTCAAAGGATGCTTCCTTTTTTATATGCTCTTCAAAAACTATCAGATTCTGAATTCACTTTTCAGTTTAAGTCAATACAACTAAAATAACAAGCCAAACACTATGTATCGGATTTCTCTAATGTTATGTCCTGTCTTTTATAACGATAGTGCATTTTCCAATGATTTTCAGATACTTCTTCTAAACTCAATGTTTTGTTAATAGCCTTAAAGGACAATTTTTCTTCTTCAACTCTCTTTAAGAGCTCAACTAATAACTCTCCTCCAGCATTCAGAGAAATTAAACTATCATCCTCACTATCATATTGAAGTAAAATTTTCTTTGTTGGTTTGTGAATGATGTTATAAAGATTGAAAGCTTTATCAATTTCAAAATTTTTCTCTTTGTCAGCCACCATTGACAAACTGTGCAGCTCCAACTGACCGATTTTAAAAGCTCCAAAGAGACTGAAAACTATCCCTAACGCAGCAAGTGTTTCCCAGATGAAAGAGAAAAGTTTCAAATCCCAGTCCGTTATCAGTATTAGAAGTAAATAAATAATTCCTAAAACAGATCCAAGTAAAATCAATCCTGAACCATAGCAACCTGCCTTATCACCAGTTCGGATAACTGGCTTATCATAAACTTTTTTGCCCTCAAGTTTTTCCAGTCTATGCTTATCCTTATACTCCTCAATTCGTTCACTATGTTTTTCTGTCACAATTTTCAATTCTTTCTTTATTATTTTTATTATGTCAATCCTAAAACTACTTCTATAAATCAATAATCCGGTCTCAGAACACCTTTAACAGTCTCTTTGGTTGCTTGGTAATCGCCATCAACCACGACCTTAATAATGCGTTTGGCATCTTCTTCGGGTGCAGGCACAAGAGGTAAGCGGGTTGGACCAGCTGCAAATCCTAAGTAATTAAGGACTGCCTTGACAGGGGCTGGACTTGGATAAGAGAACAGTGCATTGACTTTAGGGATAAATTTCCGTTGGATAGCTGCTGCTTTTTTGATGTCATTGTGCTCAATGGCATCCAGCATTTCAAACATTTCATCTCCATTTGTGTGAGAAGCAACTGAAATAACTCCATCAGCCCCCAGATTCATAGCATGAAAGGCATCGCCATCCTCACCAGTATAAATTAGAAACTCCTCTGGACGATGCTCAATCAGATAGGCCATATTCGCCAGACTGGTACATTCTTTAACGCCGATAATATTTGGATGTTCTGCCAACCTTAGCATAGTCTCAGGTGTCATCTCAACAACTACCCGTCCAGGTATATTATAGATAATGATAGGCAGGTTTGAAGCATCCGCAATAGCTTTAAAGTGCTGATACATCCCTTCTTGAGAAGGTTTGTTGTAATAGGGAACAATGGCAAGGCCAGCAGCAAAACCACCAAATTCATCTACTTCTTTGACGAATTCGATAGAGTCGCGCGTTTCATTGGTACCAACACCAGCTATCAAAGGAACGCGCCCCTTGACAACCTTTTGAACTGCCGCAAATAGCTCCAACTCTTCATCGTGTGTCAGTGTTGGACTTTCAGCAGTCGTTCCAGCCAGCAAAATCCCATCCGTATGATGCGCCAAAAGGTGCTCAATCAAGTCTGGAATAGCTTCAAAATTGATGGAACCATCTTCATGAAAAGGAGTAATAAAAGCTGTGATGATTTTACAGTTTTTCAGATCCGCATACGCCATAAACTTACCTCTCTTTATTATACGAAAAGAGGGTTGAAAGAACGATTATTCAACCCTGTGCTGTCAAGTTTCCTTGGTCACTTTATTTTAATTCAAAAACAACTTCTGCTGTTGGACGAACTAAACCACGCTCATGCAGTGTCTCTGCGATTTGAACAGAATTCCAAGCTGCTCCTTTAAGAAGATTGTCTGAAACCACCCACATATGGATTCCTTTTTCCGCATCAAGATCCTTACGAATCCGGCCAACAAAGGTTTCTTTCTTACCAACCGCATTGATCGCTTGCGGATAAACCTGATGAGCTACATCATCTTCCAGAACAGCACCAGGAAAGTCTGCGATTGCTGCTTTTACCTGATCAATAGGTGCAACTTCCTTAGTCTCTATGTAGACAGACTCTGAGTGGGCAGACAAGATTGGAAGGCGGACACATGTCGCAGAAACAGCAATAGAATCATCTTCCATGATTTTCTTAGTTTCCTTGGTCATCTTCATCTCTTCGTAAGTATAGTCGTTATCTGTAAAGACATCAATCTGAGGTAAGGCATTAAAGGCAATAGGATAATGCTTCTTATCACCACTACATGGCAGGATATTGGCTTCTGCGTCCTTAGGATTTACACCATCATTGAGAACAGAGCGCAATTGAGCTTGGGTTTCAAGAATGGCTCCCATACCTGCACCAGAAACAGCTTGATAGGTAGACACGATGATACGCTCCAACCCCCATTGCTGACGAATAGGCTCTAAAGCCACCATCATCTGAATTGTCGAGCAGTTAGGGCAAGCGATAATTCCCTTGTGCTGATCTAAGGCATGGGCGTTGACTTCTGGAACAACCAGAGGAACATCAGGATTTTGACGGAAATAAGAGGTGTTATCGACCACTACTGCTCCAGCTTTGACTGCGTAAGGAGCGAATTTTGCTGAGGTAGAACCACCAGCTGAAAAGAGAGCAATATCTACACCTTCAAAAGCCGTCTCAGTCGTCTCTTCGATGGTAATGTCTTGTCCTTTGAACTGGAGAACTTTACCAGCTGAACGAGCAGACGCCAGATAGCGTATTTTATCAATTGGAAGGCTAGATTCTTCCAGCATTTTAATCATTTGAGATCCAACGGCACCAGTGGCACCTACTACAGCAACTGTATATCCCATGCGATAACCTCTCTAAATTTTCAAAAAATTTTTATTGTTAGTATTATACTATTTTTAAGGGAAAATGCAAATATTTCTGAAGAATATAAGTGCGATATTTTGATAAAACACACTAACACTCATGCCTCTCTATGAGAACTTTCAAGGTTTACAGTTTTTGTTCTCACGAACAAAACTGTATCCACTGCTCTATGACTCAATTTCCTCCTGCGGACTCGTTTCGTCAAGAGCAATAGCACTCACGACGTCGACCGTCTCAGTATCAATGTCTCTAAGCTCGGCTGCGACTAATGGTCTTGCCACTCTAAGAGACATAGAAAAATCCCCAATCCGTAGACTGGGGATAAGGGCACTTTCGTGTGATCAGCAGGTTCACACAACTGATCAAAGTCCGCTCCTGCGTTATGACCTCCCATGCTTCAATTTGCAGAAAAACTGCATATCGACTCATCGCACGAAACATAGTTTACCTTATCTTTTTCCGTTTTGTCAAGGTATTTAATCTAAAATATAAACAAAAACTTGTCTATCTTTCCACTCCTGACCTTCTTTTTGGAATTGTTTCCGTACTCCTTCAAGATAGAAATCAGATTGCTCTAGTAATTTTTGCGAAGGGATATTCTGTAGATCAACATGTGCTTCTAAACGATGAAATCCTAGTTCGCGACTGACTTTCTTGAGTTCTTCTAGCATAGCTCTGGCGTAGCCCTGACGCCAAAATTGATTATGTATCGTATAACCTATTTCCGCCCATTGAAAATCGTCTCTAGCTAGCACAAATAAATTAACCATACCTACATGATTTCCGCTTTTTGCATCATAAATACCCCAAATATACTGCTGGTCTTTCTCTCGGAAATCGCGGTGCTTAGCCACCAAATCCGCAAACCAACTTTCTGTACAAATTGTCATATCTAAAAGCCCATCATCAAAAGGTGATTGGGAAGGAAGTCTATTGGAAAATCCTTCAAGCCAAACCGAGTAATCCTTCTCTTCCAGATATTTTAAATAAATATGTTTCATAAATACTTTCTTCCCTCTCGAATACTAAGTCCAGCCATTTCCGCCTGATGTCGCTCGATAAAATCTCTGACCCAGTCTGGATTGGTTTTGGAATAATCTCTCAGCGCCCAGCCGATGGCCTTGTTAATAAAGAATTCAGTTTGGCCCAGATTATTTACTAAAATATTCTCCAAGAGCTCCGTGTCTGTTTTCTCTTTTCGCAATAGCTGATGATCGATAGCTAAGCGCCGTAGCCAGATATCCCCATCACAACTCCAGGATAAAATAATCTCTTTGGTTTCTGGAAATCTGGCAATAATGAATCCGACCAAGCGGTCCAAAAAGTCTATGGTATCCCACCAAGATTTCGTTTGGGCCAGCTTTTTCAAACGTGGCAAGTCAAATGGAGTCAATAATTTCTTGCGACTTTCCAGATAGTCTAGTGCAGCGTACTGTAATTCTCGATAGGGATTATTCCAAGCTTCATTTATAAAATTCCAGTCAATAACGGAGTCAGTCTGCTGTTTGAAAAAAGCCTTTGCGAGCTTCCTTCTGGCTGGAGTCTTGACTCCTAGAAACTCAAATTTATTTTTCATATAGGCTTTCATAGCCACCACATCATCTGGGTTAGCTAAAGCTTTTAACTCTTTTACCAATTCCTCTACATTCATATCTTACTCCAGCAATTCACGGTCATAAATAGTGTAGTCGCAGCGGTAAATCACGAGACGTTTGCCGTCAATCAGCAACTCAGAGGTTTTAGGAGCATCGGATTTATCTAGAGAAACACGGTCTCCAGCATAGGCAGCCAACGGAGTGCCGTTTTGAGAGCGAATCAAAATGACCTTTTTCTTTCCGGTAAAGTCGTTTTTAAAGGCTGAAATCATGCGATTTAAAACGGGAACTGCATGACTGTTCTCCTCAACATCTGCAGTCTTTTGATACTGGGCAAACACATCTTTCAATCCCTTTTCTTCTGCAATCAAGGAAGAGCCCACATGGTCAATCTCATACTTACCCAAGGTGATTTTGAGCACAGAAGAGTCTTCTTTAGAATTTCCTTCTTCATCAACTGAATCAAATTCCTCGTTACGCGAGATGGACAGGGACTTCCCCGACATCTGGTCTATGAGTTGGGAATTCTCATCATAGGTGCGAACCGTCATCTCCAACCCCAACCATTCCTCTTTGGCATTTTTGAACCAATTTTCAACGGACTGACAACCGCTCAAGGTCAAAAGGGTAATGCTTAGAAGAGTTATTAATAGATGTTTCTTTTTCATCATTTCCACTCCATTTCTTTTAAAAGTTTAATTGGTCCAGCTTGCTTGTCTAAGGACTTTTGCAGCCAAACAATGTCATGCCAACGCTCAAATTTATAGCCAATTTTAGGGAAATGCGCCACCTGCTGGTAGCCTCTTTTTCGATGCAAAGCCAGGCTAGCTTCATTTGGCAGAGAAATACAGGCTAGAAAATGCATATATCCCATCTGATCTAACAGGTCTTCAAGCTTATCATAAAGTTTACTGCCGACTCCTTTTTCTCTAGCATCTTGACTGACATAGACGGACAATTCCACCGCCCAATCATAGGCGGCACGCGCATAATAGGTCGAAGCATAGGCATAACCTAAAATTAAACCGTCTTCTTCCGCTACTAGATAAGGATATTTTTCCAATGTTTCTCAATCCTATTTGCAAAATCCTCAATAGTAGGCACTTCATATTCAAAAGTGATGGCTGTATTTTCTACATAAGGCGCATAAATAGCAAGTAAGGTCGCAGCATCTGATGGTTTTGCTAATCTGATGTTCATGTTGACTCCATATTCTATTCTCATTATTTTCACTATTATACCAAAAAGGACTCGTAAAGAGCCTTTTAAACCAAGATCAAAATAGACCAATCGCTGTGCCGTCTGCCGCCACATCCATATTGAGTGCCGCAGGACGTTTTGGCAATCCTGGCATGGTCATGACATCTCCTGTCAAAGCCACGATAAAGCCCGCTCCAAGTTTTGGTACCAGTTCACGAATGGTAATTTCAAAGTTTTCTGGCGCCCCCAGAGCAGCAGGATTGTCAGAGAAGCTATACTGTGTTTTGGCCATACAGATTGGTAGCTTGTCCCAGCCGTTTTTGACAATTTCGCGAATCTGAGTCTGCGCTTTTTTCTCAAAGTTCACCTTCGAACCACGATAGATTTCTGTGACAATTTTTTCAATTTTTTCTTCAATAGAGAGATCATTGTCATAGAGGCGAATGTAATGAGCAGGCTCTTCAGCAATGGTTTTGACTACAGTCTCAGCCAGAGCAACACCACCTTTGGCGCCATCAGCCCATACACTAGCAAGCTCAACCGGTACCCCGATTTCTGCACAAAGTTCCTTAAGCGTAGCAATTTCAGCCTCTGTATCTGAAACAAATTCATTGATGGCTACTACCGCTGGAATACCGAACTTGCGGATATTTTCAACGTGACGTTTGAGATTGGCAAAGCCAGCTCGTACCGCCTCAACATTTTCTTCTGTCAGAGCATCTTTCGCAACGCCGCCATTCATCTTAAGAGCACGAAGGGTTGCGACAATGACTACTGCATCAGGAGAGGTTGGTAAGTTTGGAGTTTTAATATCCAAGAATTTTTCAGCTCCAAGGTCCGCTCCAAACCCTGCCTCAGTCACTGTATAATCAGCCAAACGCAGCGCTGTGCTGGTCGCCAAAACAGAGTTACAGCCATGAGCGATATTGGCAAAAGGCCCGCCATGAACAAAGGCTGGTGTCCCGTAAATAGTCTGAACCAGATTTGGTTTAATCGCATCTTTCAAGACTAATGCCAAGGCTCCTTCTACCTCAAGGTTACGAACATAGACTGGTGTACGGTCATAGCGATAACCAATAACGATGTTAGCCAAGCGCTTTTTCAAATCTTCAATATCCGTAGCTAGGCAAAGTATCGCCATAATTTCAGAAGCAACGGTAATATCAAAGCCATCTTCGCGTGGAATACCGTTAACTGGACTTCCTAAGCCAACAGTCACATGGCGAAGAGCCCGGTCATTCAGGTCAACCACCCGTTTCCAGATAATGCGGCGCTGATCGATTCCCAGAGCATTTCCCTGATGAAGATGATTATCAATGAGAGCTGACAGGGCATTATTAGCAGTCGTGATGGCGTGCATATCACCAGTAAAATGCAAGTTGATATCTTCCATGGGTAGGACCTGTGCATGACCACCGCCAGCAGCTCCTCCCTTGATACCCATCACAGGCCCCAAAGATGGTTCGCGAATGGCAATCATAGTTTTCTTGTCAATTTTATTGAGCGCATCAGCTAGTCCAATGGTAATGGTAGACTTACCTTCCCCGGCAGGTGTCGGATTAATCGCTGTTACCAAAATCAGTTTGCCAACAGGATTTTTTTCAACCTCACGAATTTTATCAAAGCTGAGCTTGGCCTTGTATTTACCATATAGTTCCAAGTCGTCATAGTCGATGCCAACTTTTTTCACTACATCAACAATAGGCTGCAATTCAACACTTTGAGCAATTTCAATATCTGTTTTCATCAAGAACTCCTCTATCAATTAATATAAAAATTATAACAAAAAAGAGCAAAATCTACATGATTAAGCTCTAAATAGATTTTAATGTTCGGTTTTTAAATGTCAACTTTGTAATCAATTGCATGATGTTCCTCTAAGTTGATTTAAAAATAATCCATCTACTTATCACTACGAAAAACTTATTTTGTTTTTATTCTAGAAGTCTATCAAAGAAATTTCTGAATGATACTTGTGCAAAACTTGTTGGATATCACTGTAATTCTCATCTAATTTTGAAATGGAGATCTCAAATACTTCTCCTTTCTTAGTTTTAGGACATATATAGTGAGATGTACTACTACCACCATCCTCATCATAGTCGACGACTTGCTTGTGAGAAATACTGTCAATTATTTCCCATTCCAAAAAATGAACATTCCCATTGCTTAATCGAAAAACCATTTCTTCAGCTGTCCCCGCTAAAATAGGGTATTTACTATCTTTTTCTGCATTCATACTTCTTACAATTAGTGTGATAATAATCACAGACGCAATAATTGCAAAGAATATTAAAAAACCTTCAACGCTCCCTTTTTCTGCAGAAGCGCTCGAATAGCTATAACTTGACGAAGACCCCAAATTGTGTTCACTGTCATGACCTTGTATACTTGCTATTAAAAACAAAGGGAAAATTATCGACACTATAATCCCAACGACTGATGATATATAATATTTTTCACCAGCAAAAAATGCAAATTCATAATCATCTTTATTCATTATTTTTCTCCATATCTAAATTTCAGTTTCAATAAACACTGCAGTTCACTTTTGGATTAGTCACTTTTCCGCTGTGACACTCTGCAATTAGAATTATTTTACTAAATTTCTTTTTTCTTGTAAAATAGTGCTATGAACATATTGATTACTTCTGGCGGAACCAGCGAGAAAATCGACCGTGTCCGCTCTATTACCAATCATTCGACGGGCAGGCTAGGGAAAATCATAGCTGAAACTTTCCTAGACAAGGGCTATCAGGTGACTCTGGTGACGACTCCCAAGTCTGTTCGCCCGGCAGCTCATCCCAATCTTACCATTGTCCAGATTGAAAATGTTGCAGAACTGCTTGAAAGCTTGAAGCCGCTCGTTCACACACATAATGTACTGATTCATGCAATGGCTGTCTCAGACTACACCCCCGTCTATATGACTGGTTTTGAAGCTGTAGCTGCTAGCCCTGATATGACTGAATTTCTGAATAAAACTAACTCAGAAAGCAAGATTTCTTCTCAGGATGATGTTCAAGTTCTTTTTCTCAAAAAGACACCAAAAATTATCAGCCTGGTAAAAAAATGGAATCCAGACATTCGCTTGATTGGCTTCAAACTCTTGGTCGATATTTCTGATGAGGAGTTAATCAAGACAGCACGAGACAGTCTCATAAAAAATCAAGCAGAAATTATCGTCGCCAATGATTTGACAGAGATTTCTAACCATGGACACAGAGCCTATCTTGTCAGAAAAGATACTGTAACTCAAGCTCAATCCAAAGAAGAAATTGCTCAGCTCCTCTACCAGCATATCCGCAATACATAAGGAGGATTAAGATGACTCAGATTACCTTAGCCGTCAGTGGCAGCATATCAGCTTACAAAGCTGCTGACATCACCAGCCGTCTAAAGAAAGAGAACTTTGAAATAGCTGTCCTCATGACAGAGGCAGCGACAGAATTTATCACACCACTGACCCTGCAAGTCTTGTCGCAAAGACAAGTTGCAATTGATATTATGCAAGAACCTGACCCGAGCAAGGTCAATCACATTGACATCGCTAAAGAGTCTGACCTTTTTTTGCTAGCCCCAGCTACAGCCAATACTATCGCTAAATTATCCAACGGTTTAGCTGATAATATGGTGACAGCTACTGCCCTGGCTCTGCCGCCTCATACGAAGAAAGTTTTGGCACCAGCTATGAACACCAAGATGTATGAAAATCCACTAACTCATCACAACTTGGAGCGTCTGCAACGTTTTGGATGGAAGATTATTCAGCCACGTGAAGCAGTGCTAGCTTGTGGCGATCAGGGGACAGGTGCTCTAGCTGAGATTGATACGATTATTGATACAGTAAAGGAACTTATTTATGAGAAAACAATCTAAAATTGCTCAAATTGCTATTTTCTTTGCCATTATGTTGGTACTTCATTTGCTCAGCTCAGTCATTTTCAACCTGCTTCCAGTACCGATTAAGCCTACAATTATTCACATTCCTGTTATCATCGCCAGTATCCTCTATGGCCCTAAAGTCGGAGCTGTTCTAGGTGGCCTCATGGGATGTATCAGCGTTATCACTAATACCTTAGTTTTATTGCCAACCAGCTATCTCTTTAGCCCCTTTGTGCCAAATGGAAGCCTTTCTTCGCTTCTTGTTGCCATGGTGCCTCGCATTCTCATCGGGATCACTCCTTATTTCGTATACAAAGCTATGAAAAATAAGGTCGGCTTGATTGTAGCTGGTTCCGTCGGTTCTGCCACCAATACCATTTTTGTCTTGGGAGGTATTTTCTTTCTCTTTTCAAATGTATACCAAGGAGATATCAAAGCACTTCTGGCTGTGATTCTTTCAGCAAACTCTATTGCCGAGTTAATCATTTCTGCGGTTTTGACAGCAACTATTATTCCTGCACTTGAAAAAGCCCAAAAATGATGATGAGTTAGTTTTCGGACCAAGCAATGCTTTGGTCTTTTTTGATAGCGCTATACCATCTTGAAATCCTTGAAACAATGCCTTGAAAAGTATTTCATCGTTTTCTAGGTAACCTCTTTCAAAATTAATGAAAATATGCTACAATGTAAGCGATTAAGAAAATTTAAGAGCAGGATTTTTTACTAAAATTTCCAACTCTTCATTTCAAAAATAAAGGAGACTCCACCTATGACTTATCAAGATAACTTCAAAAAATGGCTTGATTATGCTGAACTTCCTGACTATCTTCGCCAAGACTTGAACAGTATGGACGAAAAAACTAAGGAAGATGCCTTTTACACCAATCTTGAGTTTGGTACTGCTGGTATGCGTGGTTTGATTGGCGCTGGTACCAACCGTATTAATATTTATGTTGTCCGTCAGGCAACCGAAGGTTTGGCTCGCTTGATTGAAGAAAAAGGTGATGAGTTCAAAAAACGCGGTGTTGCAATTGCTTACGACTCCCGTCATTTCTCACCAGAATTTGCCTTTGAATCTGCTGCTGTTTTAGCTAAGCACGGCATCAAGTCCTATGTCTTTGAAAGTCTGCGCCCAACTCCAGAACTTTCATTTGCGGTACGTCATTTAGGAACTTTTGCTGGTATCATGATTACGGCCAGCCACAACCCTGCTCCATTTAACGGCTACAAGGTATATGGTGAAGACGGCGGACAAATGCCTCCACATGATGCAGATGCATTGACTGACTACATCCGTGCCATTGAAAATCCTTTTGCTATCGAGGTCGCTGATGTTGAAGCTGAAAAAGCTTCTGGCTTGATTGAAGTGATTGGCGATGCTATTGATGCTGAATACCTCAAGGAAGTTAAAGATGTCAATATCAACCAAAAACTGATTGATGAATACGGCAAGGACATGAAGATTGTCTATACTCCTCTGCACGGCACTGGTGAAATGTTGGCTCGTCGCGCTTTGGCTCAAGCAGGATTTGATTCTGTTGAAGTTGTTGAAGCTCAAGCTGTAGCTGATCCAGACTTCTCTACTGTTAAGTCTCCAAACCCTGAAAGCCAAGCAGCCTTTGCTTTAGCTGAGGAATTAGGCCGTAAAGTTGGTGCAGATGTCTTGGTCGCAACTGACCCAGATGCTGACCGTGTCGGTGTAGAAGTTCTGCAAAAAGACGGCAGCTACCTCAACCTTTCAGGTAACCAAATCGGGGCTATCATGGCTAAATACATCTTGGAAGCTCATAAGAGCGCTGGAACTCTGCCAGCTAACGCTGCTCTCTGCAAGTCTATCGTTTCTACTGACCTAGTGACTAAGATTGCTGAAAGCTATGGTGCAACCATGTTCAATGTCTTGACTGGTTTCAAATTTATCGCTGAAAAGATTCAAGAATTCGAAGAAAAACACAACCACACCTACATGATGGGATTTGAAGAAAGCTTCGGCTATCTGATCAAGCCATTTGTACGTGATAAAGACGCTATCCAAGCTGTTTTGGTCGTGGCTGAGCTTGCTGCCTACTACCGCTCACGTGGCTTGACTCTGGCTGACGGTATTGAAGAAATCTACAAAGAGTACGGTTACTTTGCTGAAAAGACTATCTCTGTAACCCTGTCTGGTGTTGATGGAGCTGAGCAAATCAAGGCTATCATGGCTAAGTTCCGTGACAATGGTCCGAAAGAATTCAACGCTACTGCTATTTCTGTTACTGAAGACTTTAAGGCGCAGACTTCTACCGCCGCAGACAGTACTGTTACAGCTCTGACAACTCCTCCAAGCGATGTGCTGAAATATACTTTGGCTGATGGTTCATGGATTGCTGTCCGCCCATCTGGAACAGAACCAAAAATCAAGTTCTATATTGCCGTTGTCGGTGATAGCAATGAAGATGCCCAAGCAAAAATTACTGCTATTGAAGCAGAGATCAATACCTTTATCAAGTAAAACACCACTATCAACCAATCAACCAGAGAATGAATTTCACATTCTCTGGTTTTTCGTTTCCAAATCAAGCATTTTTCTGTTTTTTATGGCATACTAGTTTTATCAAAAGAAATGAGGATTATTTATGGAACAATTTGCTCAAAATATTAAAGACCTTGAAGTCACAACTATTGATCGCGCTCGTCAAGCGATTGCTGACAAAGAGACAGCAACTTTCTTCGTCGGTCGCAAAACTTGCCCTTACTGCCGTAAATTCGCTACTACTCTTGCTGGCGTTGTCGCTGATACCAGGGCGCATATTTTCTTTATCAATAGCGAAGAAGCCAGCGAATTAGAGAAACTGCAAGCCTTCCGCTCTGAATATAGTATTCCGACGGTTCCTGGTTTTGTTCATGTTCAAGATGGCCAAGTATCTGTTCGTTGCGATTCTTCTATGACTGCAGATGAAATTAAAGCTTTTGCCGGGATTTAAGCACAAATCTCCATCTAAAGGCTAGTTTATTAGCTTCTCTCCTTACAGAGCGAGAAGGACTATAAGTTATTTTAAAAGCAAAAAAGACAAACTATATTGTTTGTCTTTTATTTTTCTTTCAAAGTATATATCGGAAGGCCGTGTTCTACTATTCTATCATCTAGTTTAAAATAATTTTTAAACCAATGTTTATATTTTTTAAATAGAGCTTCAATACAGATATACAGGATGATTATTAAAAAGATAAATAGAAAAGCGTGCCAATCTTGAAATTTCGAGGAACTCTCAATGAACATATTCCAGTATGCATATGAGAAGAGCAAAAGAACTACTAAAATTAAATTCACATATAAAATATAGCTCACAAAGAAGAGAAATTGATGTTTCTTTGATCTTTTACTGTAATAGACTTTATAGTTTTCGGTATGTCTTTCGAAGACAGGCAAGTGAAAGGAATAGCGTCCGCTCCCGAACTTAGCTAACTCAGGTAAGGCATGATAGCCACACCAATGGAAGCATTTATAGATGAACTCGCGAGTCAAAAAATAAATATTTAAACCTATAAAAATTAGAATAATGATGAAGTCAGTTCTCGCAGTTGGGGAAAATATCCACTGAAAATAAAGAAGGCAATGTAAGAAATTCAAAGCGCCTAATATAAAATAAATGACACCAGCAAGTCTGCTACGACGTCCAATAGAAGTTTTATCTGGAGGACTAGGGGTATGGGACAAATTTTAATGATTTCCTATTCTTCGTAAATTTAATCAAGTTCAACAGACTATTTGACTTTAGTTTCCATCTTTTACGTTCCTAAAAGCCTCCCACATCTTCTGCTGGGGCTTGGCGAAGGGGTAGTTTCCAAAGTCATCTGGATGAAGCCACAAGACCTCTCCATCAGCTGCGTGCTGGCTATCTTTAACTCGGCCATAAGCGAGCTGGATATGCCACTTGCGATGGCTGAAAACATGTTGCACTTTTGAAAAGGACTGCTGCTGCCAATCAACAATCAAATCATAATCCTGCTCAAAGCTTTCTTGAGGAGACAAGTCCAGACTTGACTGATTTTCAGCCACCTCAAAGAGGGACATCTGATTTTCAGTTTGAAATTCCTCGACTTCAATCAAGGGAAAATGCCAAAAACCTGATAACAAGCCAGCAGCCTCATTCTTTTCAAGTAAGAATTGTCCCTGTTCGTTTTCGATAATCAAGCCTTGCAGATAGACCGGAACTGGCTTCTTTTTAGGTGCTTTGATTGGATATTTATCCATTGTTCCATTCAAATAAGCTGTGCTGAACTCCTTTACAGGACTGTCTTCTGGATGAGGATTAACAGGAGCTTCAATATCTGACCCCAAATCCATCAGCGCCTGATTGAAATCTCCGGGTCTGTCTGGATCAATCAGAATCTCCATCATAGCCTGAAAGACCTTACGATTGCTGGGTTGGCCAATATCTAAATCAACTTCAAATAATCGACTCAGCACCCGCATGACATTGCCATCTACCGCAGGCTCAGCTAGTCCAAAGGCAATACTAGCAATAGCACCAGCCGTATAAGGTCCAATTCCTTTGAGGCTAGCAATTCCTTCATAGCTATCAGGAAATTTTCCAGCGAAATCTGTCATTATCTGCTGGGCTGCTTTTTGCATATTTCGCACCCGCGAATAATAGCCCAACCCTTCCCAAGCCTTGAGCAGTCTATCCTCTGGTGTCTGAGCTAAATCAGCTACTGTCGGGAACCAGTCAAGAAAGCGCTCATAGTAAGGAATCACCGTATCCACCCGAGTCTGCTGCAGCATAATCTCAGAAACCCAGATATGATAAGGATTATTTGTTCTGCGCCAAGGCAGGTCACGTTTGTTTTCATCATACCAAGTTAATAATTTCTCTCGAAAAGAGGCGATTTTATCTGCCCCCCACATCTCAATTCCGTATTCTTTCAAATCTAACATAAATCTAGTATAGCATAAGGCAAGAAAAATTGAAGAGCTTATGCCCTCCAATTGTTTCTTATCGTTTAATAATGACCAACAGCCTGACTGGCTGTAATCAAAGTCAGCTTGTATACGTCATCCGCATTACATCCTCGAGAAAGGTCATTAACTGGATGGTTAAGACCCTGCAAGATAGGACCTACTGCTGAAAAGCCACCTAAACGCTCTGCCATTTTGTAACTGATATTCCCAGCTTCGATACTTGGGAAGACAAAGACAGTCGCTTGACCGGCCACAGGGCTGCCAGGTGCTTTCAGCTCTGCTGTTGCAGGAACGAAAGCTGCATCAAACTGCAATTCACCATCGATAACCAAGTCTGGACGCATTTCCTGAGCCAACTTAGTCGCCTCCACTACCTTATCAACCTTTTCACCGAAACCAGAGCCCTTGGTCGAATAACTGAGCATAGCAACTTTTGGATCAATACCGAAAATTTGTGCTGTCAAAGCTGAGTTAACAGCAATCTCCGCCAAAACATTGGCATCTGGATCGATATTGATGGCACAGTCACTGAAAATGTAGCGTTCGTCATCACGCACCATGAGGAAGGCTCCTGAAGTACGAGAAACCCAAGGCAGGGTCTTGATGATTTGAAGAGCCGGCCGAACAGTCGCTGCTGTGGAATGAATCGCTCCAGACACCATCCCTTGAACCTTACCAAGGTAAACCAACATAACCCCAAAGTAGTTGACGTCTTCCTTGAGCAACTGACGTGCTTCATCCGCAGTGATTTTCCCTTTACGACGCTCAACGAATGCTTCTACCAATTCCTCAAAGCAGGAACAGTTTGAAGGATCAATAACCTGATATCCTTCTTTTACTCCCTCAATTTCTAGATAAATACGGATTTTATCAGGATTACCCAATAGAACTGGTGTAATATCGGTTTCTTTCACCAAACGTTTAGTTGCTTGCAAAATCCGTGGCTCTTCACCCTCCGGCAAGACAATTTTTACTTCCTTATCTTTCAAGGCTTCACGAATTGAATCAAAAATTTTCATGTTTCTTAAAACTCCTTTATCTCTTAATCTTTTAATTTCTCAATAACTTGTTTAAAATCTTCTGGCAAAGGACTGGCACGCTCAACTTCCTGTCCGCTAAAAGGGTTATAAAATTTCAAAGAATGACAATGTAAAGCTTGGCGCTCTATTCCGTGTTCCAAACTCCCTCCATAAAGATCGTCACCCAAAAGCGGAAAGCCAATATGTGAAAAATGAACGCGGATTTGATGAGTCCTCCCAGTATGAAGACGGATATCCACCAGATAGACATCTCCGAACTGCTCTATGACCTTGTAACTGGTATGGGCGTACTTACCATCCTCTGTCACGCGCCTCGTAATGATACTCTCAGGGTTGCGTCCAATCGGAGCAATAATCTCACCTTGCTCTTCTAAGTCACCAGTCCCCCGAACCAGAGCGTAATAGCGCTTTTCTATCAGCTTCTTCTGTAGCTGCTTATCCAATCTGGCATGAGCATAGCCATGTTTGGCAAAGAGCATGAGTCCACTTGTATCCTTATCCAGACGCGTCACGATATGCACCTGTTGGTTTTCATAGCCCTGACCAATATAGTAAGCCTTGACAAAGTTTGCCATGGTGTTGGTGTGGTTAACACTGGGAATACTGGCCACTCCTGCCGGCTTATCCAAAACCAAGAAATGCTCATCCTCGTAGACGACATACAAGTCCTTATCAACAGCTTTCAGACTCTCAAATCCTTTTTCAGAAGGAATGTCAATCGTCACTTTATCGCCAATATCCAAGAGATAAATAGCGTTCTGAGGCTGATGGTTGACAAGAATGTTTCCGCCGGAAAATTTTATCTTAGCCAAGAGGCCTTTGGAAATTTCATGTCGCTTCAAAAAGGTCTTTACCTTGACATGTTCATCAGCAATAAACTCAAACCTCATTCCTGGCACTCTCCAATAAAGGAGTCTCTGACACGATTCCAAAAGCTGGTATGGCTTGGTGAAGCCACAAAATGTATCTTATGATTGTCAATCTGGTACTCAATGCGGACAATGTTTTTGAAAGAGAAAGTCTGGTTATCAACCGCAATAGTGTGATAGTCGCTGCGGGTCGGCACCAGTTCAATCTTATCCTTTTTGGGAACAATGACAGACGAACCCAATGTCCGATAAACCCGATTGTTGAGACTGGCAATTTCTGTCACCTGCAAGGCTTCGATTGTCGGATGCAATACCGCTCCACCCAGAGATTTGTTATAGGCTGTACTGCCTGTCGGAGTAGAAACAGAAATCCCATCTCCTCGGAAACGCTCGAAATGAACCCGATTGATAATGACATCAGCTACCATAGTCCGATCCGAACGCTTGATTGTTGCTTCGTTCAAAGCACGAATAGTGCGTGTATCACCATTTTCAAAAGTGATTTTCACATTTAAAATTGGATAAGAAACCTGAGCACCAGTATCTAATTTGAGATTTTCTACCAGCTTATCTAGTTCAAAATCACGGTAGTCTGTATAAAAGCCGAGATGCCCTGTATGCACACCGACAAAGCGGACCCGATCCAGCTGTTCTTCATACATATGAAAAGCCGACAGCAACATGCCGTCACCACCCACCGAAATCACAATGTCGGGATTCTTAGGAGTTAAAATAAAGCCGTTCTGTTTCAGCTTCTGCTTCAAATCCTGATAGACTTGTTCACTCTGTCTTTTCCGATTGCGGATAATCGCTATTTTTTTATCTGTATTCTTCATCTGTATCATCACTATTTCCCACACCGTCATTTAACTTGCGGTGAAGAGGATCAAAGAGAGCCTGCGCCTCCTGGATAGCATCACGGATTTCTCCCATCTCCTCATCCAGCTGATAGGCAAGATTAGCTGTCGTTTCCAAGCGGCATTTGATTTCCTCGGGAAATTCTCCTTTATACTTGTAATTCAAAGAATGCTCAATCGTAGCCCAAAAATTCATCGAAAGGGTGCGAATCTGAATCTCAGCCAGAATAAGCCTATGACCATTAATCGTATCAACTGGATATTCTACAATCACATGGTAACTCCGATAGCCACTGGCTTTTTTGTTTTTGATGTAATCCCGTTCCTGGACAATACGCATATCAGTCCGGTTTCGCAGGACTTCTAAAACTTCATCCACATCATCGACAAACTGTACCATGACCCGTAAGCCAGCGATATCCTGCATCTCCTGCTCGATATTTTCCTCTCGAATGCCTCGCAGAACCATCTTTTCTTTAATGCTCTCAATCGGCTTGACACGCCCGGTCACAAACTCAATCGGGGAATGACGCTGCTGCTTGCGGTATTGCTTTCGCACCCCACGCAACTTAATTTTCAGCTCTCCAACCGCTTGAATATAGGGGTCTAGAAACTCTTCCCATTCTATTGTCATACACTTACCTTGTCATATCATTATTTTTTGTATAAAATAAACACAACTGTTATTATAACATAAATCGCTTTCAAAAAAAAGAAAAGGATATGAAAATGAATCACTTAGAAATTGAATTCAAAACCATGCTGACCAAAGAAGAGCACGACCGTCTGCTTCAGTTATTTGTTGATATTTCGCCTATTAGCCAAACCAACCACTACATCGATTCAGATCAGCAGAGTATCCGACACGCTCACATGGCTTTTCGAGTACGGACTTTTAACCATCGCGAAGCAGAGCTGACGCTCAAGATTCCTCAAGAAGTCGGAGCCTTGGAACTCAATCAGAACTTGACACCAGAAGAAACTGAAAATATTTTGCAGAACAATGAATTTCCTACAGGAGAGCTTTTAGAGACGCTGCTTCAAAAAGGACTTCCCGTTCAAGACTTTAAAGTTTTAGGCTCTCTAGAGACTATCCGCTATGAAAAAGAAGACGAAATCGGTCTGCTTGCTCTGGATGAGAGTCACTACTTGGGCAAAACAGACTTCGAACTCGAAGTCGAAGTTGAAGATTTCGAAAAAGGAAAAGAAAATTTCCTCAACTTCCTAAAACAGCACTGCATCGACTACAAACCTAGTAAGAGCAAGATAGCAAGATTTTCTGAAAACTTGTAAATCAACGACCACAAAATAGCTGAAATATTCTAATTTTTTTGGTAAAATAAAAGGTAGCAATCTAAAGACTATTGAAATATAAATTTCATGGAGCATTAGATTATAGAAATGAGACAAAAAGAGGACGGTCCAACTCATGTCAGATAAAAAAAATATGAAGCTTTTTTCCCTCAACTCCAATCATTCCATAGCTGAAAAAATCGCTGAAGCTGCTGGGGTTCCATTGGGGAAACTTTCCTCCCGCCAATTCTCAGACGGCGAAATTCAGATTAACATCGAAGAAAGTGTTCGTGGCTATGACATTTACATCATTCAGTCTACTAGCTTCCCTGTCAATAATCACTTGATGGAGCTCTTGATTATGGTGGATGCCTGCAAGCGTGCCAGTGCTAATACGATTAATGTTGTCATGCCTTATTTTGGTTATGCACGTCAGGATCGGACTGCTGCTCCTCGCGAGCCAATTACAGCTAAACTGGTTGCCAACATGCTTGTCGGCGCTGGAGTAGATCGCGTGATTTCTCTGGATCTTCATGCCGTGCAGGTCCAAGGTTTCTTTGATATCCCAGTTGATAACCTCTTCACTATCCCACTCTTTGCCAAACATTATTGTAATATGGGGTTAACGGGAGATGATGTCGTTGTCGTCAGCCCTAAAAACTCTGGTGTAAAACGCGCCCGCAATTTGGCTGAATATCTGGATGCCCCTATCGCTATCATTGATTATGGCGAAGATGAGGCGGGTCGCTCTGAGGGATATATCATTGGAGATGTCGAGGGCAAGAAAGCTATTCTTATTGACGACATTTTAAATACCGGTCGGACTTTCTCTGAAGCAGCTAAAATTGTCTGTCGCGAAGGCGCAGTCGAAATCTATGCTGTATCCAGTCATGGTCTCTTCGCGGATAAAGCTGCGGAATTGCTGGATAATTCTCCTATCAGGGAAATTCTTGTGACCGACTCTGTTGATACCAAAGAAAAAACACCTAAGAATCTCCACTACATTACAGCTAGTGAACTGATTGGTGATGCTATTGTCCGCATTCAAGAGAGAAAACCAGTCAGCCCACTCTTTGCCTATCAAAAGAAATAAGGTAACCGGAGTGATTTATTTAGATAATGCCGCTACAACTGCTTTGTCGCCTGCTGCAATCCAAGCAATGACCAAAACTATGACCGTCTTTGGAAATCCATCCAGTACGCATAGTCATGGCCGAGAAGCTAGTAAACTCCTCAGACAGGCGCGTGAGGATATTGCTCAAGCTCTGCATACTCAAAGCAATAAGATTCTTTTTACTTCAGGTGGCACTGAAAGCAACAATACTGCTATCAAAAGCTATGCCCTTCGTCACCAGAACCGAGGAAAACATATTGTTACCACTGCTATTGAACACCATGCTGTCTTAGAAGTGGTGGAGTACTTAGTAGACAAATTCGGCTTTGAAGCTACTTTTGTTCAGCCGGTGGATGGTCAGATTCGAGCGGCGGATATTAAAAAGGCACTTAGACCTGACACTATTCTTGTGTCCGTCATGGCGGTTAATAACGAGACGGGTGCCATGCTCCCCATTAAGGAAATTGGTGAATTACTGCACGAACATCCTGCTGCTTTTCACGTTGATGCTGTCCAAGCAATTGGTAAACTTCCCATCTACCCTGACGAGCTAAGGATTGACTTCCTCTCTGCTTCAGCGCATAAGTTTCATGGTCCCAAAGGCGTTGGCTTCCTTTATGCCAAGAAGATGGATTTTGACAATTTCATGCACGGTGGCGACCAGGAAGAAAAACACCGGGCCGGAACTGAAAATCTAATCTCTATCACAGGTATGGCGGCGGCTCTGTCAGATAGCACGGAAAATCTTGAGGAAAATCTAGAGCATGCTCAAGACTTAAAAGACAGCTTACTTGCTGACTTATCGGACATTGACTTTTACTTAAATGAAAGTCAGCCCAGCTTGCCTTACGTCATCAATTTGGGATTTCCCAATCAAAAAAATGACCTGCTTCTGCTTCAAATGGATTTAAATGGCTTTTCCATTTCAACAGGATCAGCCTGCACGGCCGGAGCTATACAACCTAGTCATGTCCTGCAGGCTATGTATGGCAAAGATTCCAACCGCTTGCACGAGTCCATTCGGATCAGTACTTCGGACCAGACGACTCTGCAAGAGATTCAATCATTTACAAAGAAATTAAAAGAAATTTTAGGAGGATAAGATGGCCTTTCAAACATCTGTTAGCTTAGCAAACTGTGAATATACCTATTCACTTCACCCAAATGTCAAGAAATTTACCTTGCGCGACAATACTTTCGCGGAAAGCAAGGTTGGAAACTATGAACTCTCTCGTCTGCTGGAATCTGTTCCCAACAGCGGAAATGGTTTTCTGCTGAAAATCATCGTCAATAAAGATTTAAATGGTTTTAAAATTAACATCACTGACAAATCAGGCCTGCGCTTGGTCAATATTTTCAAATCAGAAGACCATCACATTATCCAGCAAAAATTCTATTTCTTGATGGATAGCTTGGTTGAAAGAAATATTTTTGAAAAGATACCACAATAAGCAAGATTCTAGCAATTTTGCTTTTTTGCTTTAGGCTCTTAAAAAAACGAGCTTGACTTCTACTTAGAACACTTGAAGAAAAGACTAACCGAACCCAAAGAAAGGATTAACAATGGTTGAACTGACCTATTTGGACTCATATAAGGTAAAACGAACACTTACCTATGAAGACTTCGACGAATTTCTTCTCGCCTTCTCTGGCTGTGTCACAGTTCCTGACTCGCTCAAGGTGCTTTCTGTTACGTATAAGGGACACCAGCTGCCTTTTGCAGGGCTAATTGGAGACTTGTACCGCCAGATGTACCAGTTAGACTTAACTCCCTATCAGGACTAATCTCTTCGCAACTGCAACATAACTTAAACTTTCACTCTTTTCTTTTTTAGTGCATTAAACATCTTTAATTAGTTGATTTTTTCACAAACTTCCTATAAAATAGAATTAGAAAGGTTGTGATTTTGTGAAAACTGAAAAAAATACTACAATTCCTCGAGCAACTGCTAAAAGGCTATCGCTCTACTATCGTATTTTTAAACGTTTTAATGCTGAGAAGATCGAAAAAGCCAACTCCAAGCAAATCGCTGAAGCCATTGGTATTGACTCTGCTACTGTCAGACGAGATTTTTCTTATTTCGGTGAGCTTGGCCGCAGAGGATTTGGTTATGATGTCAAGAAATTGATGAACTTTTTTGCTGACCTCTTAAACGACAATGCTATTACCAATGTCATGATTGTTGGTGTTGGTAATATGGGGCGGGCTCTGCTGCACTATCGTTTTCATGAGCGCAATAAAATGAAGGTTGTAATGGCTTTTGACACAGATGATCATCCAGAAGTTGGCAGCACAACCAGCGATGAGATTCCTATCTATGGAATTTCCCAAATCAAAGAAAAAATACAGTCAGGAAATGTGCAAACTGCCATCCTAACTGTACCTAGCGTAAAAGCTCAAGAAGTCGCATCTATCTTAGTTCAGGCTGGTGTCAAGGGCATTCTCTGTTTCTCACCTGTAAACCTATCCCTACCTAAGGATGTGGTCGTCCAGTATGTTGACCTGACTAGCGAACTGCAGACTTTGCTCTACTTCATGAGAAAAAATGATTATTAATTTGAAAGAGGTATTAAACACTCTATGAGTAAACCTATTATTGGAATAACCGGAAATGAAAGAGAAATCCCAGACGATCACTTCATCCATATGAGCTATACAGCGACAGGATTCGTTGAGGGTGTCAAAGAAGTTGGCGGAATTCCAATGATTTTGCCAATCGGTGATGAAGAAATGGCTAAACAGTATGTTTCCATTGTCGATAAATTAATCATCACAGGAGGTCAAAATGTATGCCCTCAATTCTATGGTGAAGAGAAAACCATTGACAGCGATGATTATTTACTCAAGCGAGACATTTTTGAGTTAGCTTTAATCAAGGAAGCTCGCCGCCAAAATAAACCAATCTTCACTGTCTGCCGCGGAACCCAACTTTATAATGTAGCCCTAGGTGGTACTCTTCATCAAGATATTGAAGATCATTGGCAAGATAGCTCTGCTGAATACACGACTCAAAGCATGGTGACCAAGAACGGTTCTATTCTGCACGAAATCTATGGACCAGCATCTGAAATCAACTCCTTCCACCACCAAAGTATCAAGGATTTGGCGGCCGGCCTAGAAGTCACCGCCTATGATCCTCGGGATAAGATTATTGAAGCCATCACTTCTACTGACGGTAGTCCTTTCCTTGGCGTCCAATGGCACCCAGAGTTCTTATTTGGCTCCAGAGAAGGAGACTTAGCTCTGTTTGATTATGTTGTCAATATTCTTTAAAAACCTCTACTCCTAGATAAACTTCTTTTCAACACGAATAGAAGTTTTTTATATTCAAGTAAATCAAATTATATCATATCTGTCTCCTCTCGATAGCTATAGTAGTTGGACTTGGATACAATCAAATGATCCAAAAGAACCAAGCCCATCATCTCACATGCTTCTTTCATATGCTGGGTCACCTCATCGTCATTTCTGCTGGGAACGACTGAGCCTGATGGATGATTGTGTACCAGTATGATAGATGTCGCTAGATGCTTGAGAGCGTAGTGGAGAATCTCTCTTGGCTCAGCAATGCTTCTGCTGACCGTCCCCATAAAAATAGTCTGCTGGTGCAAAATTTGATTTTGACTATTAAGATAAATAGCAACCAAGCACTCCTGCCTCATATCTCCCAATTCCTGCTGCATCTTCTGGGCTAATTTTTGACTGCCCATAATCTGCTCTTTTTGCAAAACCTCTGCTCGGTTAATCCGACGCCCCAATTCGATAATGGCCTGCAGCTCCACAGCCTTAATCGGACCGATTCCAGAAATAGTTTGCAATTCCTGCAAAGTTAAATACTTGAGATCGTTCAAACTGGAAATTGATGATAAAATTCTTTGAGAAACTTGAAAAACACTTTCTTTTTTGTTGCCTGTCCTGAGAAAGATTGATAGAAGCTCCTGGTTACTGAGTTTTTCAGCGCCTTCTCTCATCAATCGCTCCCGCGGCATCATGCTAATATCATCTTGAAATGAAATGCTATACATAGAAACCTCCTTACCTTATTATTCGGAAAAAGAGTCAAAATCAGCAAGAATAGATACAAAAAATCTTTCGTCCAGAACAAATTTTAGATAAAAAAACACTCCAAAAGTAGAGTTCTTCCTAACCTTTGGAGTGAAATGTTTTTTACCTTTAAATCTGCATTTGATTATAGGACTTACTAAAAGATTCAAGAACTTCCTTAGGAGCCTTGTCATACTCGACAGAGCCTTCTAACGTTCCCTTGACAATCGTTCGATTGGTTGCCGCAGCATCCTCACAAGTAACCAAAGTAATCTCTGTAACGCCTTCGGTATCCTCAATCAAATCCGTTCGATCTGGAGTTACCGTTTCAACACTAGTGATTACATAAGTATAGACATGCTCTTTATCAGTGATATAGATCTTCATGCCAGCCTTAGCACGATCCAGTGGGGAAAAGAGCATGTTGCTAGCCCCTGTGATGCCAAAGACATGGTGGCTAGCCAAGGCATAATTCCCCTGCCCCATCTGCTGAGTCTCTTTCATCGTACCAGCACCATAATACAATCCAGCATTATCCAGTCCTTTGAAGATCGGCAAATTCATGGAAACTTCCGGAATAGAGATGCCTCCGATAACAGGCAATTGCTGCGCTTTCCACTGAGCATTGATGACCGCCTCTGTAGAAAGCGACTCTACCTTATTAAAGTCAAAGCTAGTCTCAGCATTTTTATTTTTATTAATAGAGTCTTTGGAAACCTTGCTGACCTGATATTGGTTTGTATGCCAAACCATAATCATGTTTCGGATTTGCGCATTAAAGATCAAGCCAAGGGCCACAAAAATTAATAATGTCGCAACAATATTGATGAAAATATTTCTTTTACTTCTTTGTTTTCTTTTTCGACTTCTTTTTCCTTGTACCATATAGAGGTCCTCTTTTACGATTCGTTTTCTTCCTCTGCTACATCTTCTTTATCGTCTGCTTCGACGCTTGTAAAGGTGACAATCTGTGCATTTTGGTCCAGACGCATGACCTTAACTCCCATAGTTGAGCGGCCAGTCTGAGAAATATTCGCCACACTGGTCCGGATGATGACACCAGTATTAGTGATAATCATCAAATCTTCCTCGCCAGTAACAGTCATCAGACCAGCAAGAGGTCCGTTCTTATCAGTGATATTGGCTGTTTTAATCCCTTTACCACCACGTCCCTTGGTTGGGTACTCACTAGCAAGAGTTCGCTTACCATAGCCTTTTTCGGTAATGACAAGCACTTCGTCTCCTTCAGCAATCACTCCAGCTCCAACGACCTGGTCACCATCTCGAAGATTAACTCCGCGAACACCAGTCGCTATACGGCTCATGCTCCGGACAGCTGTCTCATTGAAGCGGACAGAATAACCAAACTTCGTACCAATGATAACATCTGCAGCACCGTCTGTCAGAAAGACATTGATTAACTCGTCTTCATCTTTCAAATTCAAAGCCTTAAGACCGTTCTGACGAATATTAGCAAATTCTGTCACACTGGTCCGTTTGACCACCCCATGACGGGTAGTAAAGAAGAGATAGGAATCATCACTTCGGTCTTGCTGGACATTAATAATAGTCTGAATAGTCTCTCCTTCATCCAGTTTCAAAAGATTAACAACAGGCAAGCCCTTGGCTGTCCGGCCGTACTCAGGGATTTCATATCCTTTGAGACGATAGACTCGGCCCTTGTTAGTAAAGAAGAGCAGTCCATCGTGGGTACTCGTTGAAACAAGCTCTTTGACGAAGTCATCGTCTTTGACACCAGTTCCTTGAACACCGCGGCCTCCGCGTTTCTGAGCGGTAAATTCAGCCTGGTTCAGACGTTTAATATAGCCTTTATTAGACAGGGTAATCAAAACATCCGCTTCCTCAATCAAATCTTCATCTTCAAGAGAAAGAACTTCTCCCACCATCAGCTCAGTTCGGCGATCATCCGCAAATTTACGTTTGACCTCGTCTAATTCTTCCTTGATAATAGCGATAACGCGCTCTGGCTTAGCCAAAATATCAGCCAAGTCTGCAATCAAGGCAATCAGCTCGTCATACTCTGACTGAATCTTATCACGTTCCAAACCAGTCAGACGGCGCAGACGCATATCGAGGATAGCCTGACTCTGGCGTTCAGATAGCTCAAACTTAGCCATCAATTCAGCCTGTGCTTCTGCGTCCGTTTCGCTATTACGGATAATCCGAATCACTTCATCAATGTGATCCAGCGCAATCAGCAAACCAGCCAAGATATGAGCTCGAGCTTCTGCCTTTTCTTTATCGAAGACCGTCCGTCGAGTCACCACTTCCTTTTGGTGCTCAATATAAGCCAACAAAATCTCACGAAGAGACAGAATCTTCGGCACACCATTTTGAATAGCCAACATATTGAAGCTGAAATTGGTCTGCATCTGAGTCAGCTTGAAAAGGTTGTTTAGAATGACATGAGCAGAGGCATCACGACGAACCTCAATGACAAAACGAACTCCTTCACGGTTGGACTCATCACGAACAGCTGTGATACCGTCAATGCGTTTTTCCTGCACCAGACGAACAATATGCTCATGGACCTTAGTCTTATTAACCATGTACGGAAACTCGGTTACGACAATTCGCTCTCGGCCGTTTTTCATCTCTTCGATTTCAGTGCGAGAACGAAGCACAATCGAACCCTTCCCTGTTTCATAAGCCCGGTGAATACCAGACTTGCCCATAACCAGTGCTCCTGTCGGAAAATCTGGTCCAGGAAGGACTTCCATGATATCACGAGTCGTTGCTTCCGGATTATCCATGACAAGCTTAACCGCATCAATAGACTCACCAAGATTATGAGGTGGGATATTGGTCGCCATCCCGACGGCAATCCCTGTCGCACCGTTTACAAGCAAGTTAGGGAAGCGAGCAGGAAGAACTACAGGTTCTCTCTCGCTGGCATCATAGTTGTCAATATAATCAACAGTGTTTTTATTAATATCGCGAAGCATCTCCAGAGCAATCTTGCTCATACGTGCTTCTGTATAACGCTGAGCAGCGGCTCCGTCTCCGTCCATAGAACCGAAGTTTCCATGGCCATCTACAAGCATATAGCGATAGCTCCACCATTGAGCCATCCGTACCATCGCTTCATAAATAGAGGAGTCTCCGTGCGGGTGATATTTACCCATGACATCCCCTGTAATACGAGCCGATTTCTTGTGAGGCTTTTCAGGCGTCACGCCAAGCTCATTCATACCATAGAGAATCCGACGGTGAACTGGCTTGAGACCATCACGAACATCAGGAAGTGCCCGAGCCACGATAACACTCATAGCGTAATCAATGAAACTAGTCTTCATTTCACTAGTCAGATTAACATTTACTAAGTTTCTGTCTTGCATTAAAAAATGCCTTTCTTTCATATTAAACTACCCTTTATTATACCACATTTTCTTTAATTTTTCAGTATTTTGAACCGTTTGTAAAAACGTTTACATCGCTAGATATACAAGTTGACCGTGACAAAATATGGCAAAAGTGGTAGAATGAATGTGTACGGGAAATATTCCCTAAAAAAATAAGGAGATGTTTAGAAATGACTGCTACTAAACAACATAAAAAAGTCATCCTTGTCGGTGACGGTGCTGTAGGTTCATCTTACGCATTTGCTCTTGTAAACCAAGGTATTGCTCAAGAACTTGGTATCATTGAAATTCCTCAATTATTTGAAAAGGCTGTCGGTGATGCTGAAGACCTTAGCCACGCCCTTGCCTTCACTTCACCTAAAAAAATCTATGCAGCTACTTATGCAGACTGTGCGGATGCTGACCTCGTTGTTATCACTGCAGGTGCACCTCAAAAACCAGGTGAAACTCGTCTTGACCTTGTTGGTAAAAACTTGGCTATCAACAAATCTATCGTTACTCAAGTTGTTGAATCAGGCTTCAACGGTATCTTCCTCGTTGCTGCTAACCCAGTTGACGTTTTGACATACTCTACATGGAAATTCTCTGGTTTCCCTAAAGAGCGCGTTATTGGTTCAGGTACTTCACTTGACTCAGCTCGCTTCCGTCAAGCTCTTGCTGAAAAGATTGGCATCGATGCTCGTTCTGTCCATGCCTACATCATGGGTGAGCACGGTGACTCTGAGTTTGCCGTTTGGTCACACGCTAACGTTGCAGGTGTGAAATTGGAGCAATGGTTGCAAGCTAACCGCGACTTGAACGAACAAGACTTGGTTGATCTTTTCATCTCCGTTCGTGACGCAGCATACTCAATCATTAACAAAAAAGGAGCAACTTACTACGGAATCGCGGTTGCTTTGGCTCGTATCACAAAAGCTATCCTTGACGATGAAAATGCAGTATTGCCATTGTCAGTCTTCCAAGAAGGCCAATATGGCGTTGAAAATGTCTTCATTGGTCAACCAGCTATCGTTGGTGCTCACGGTATCGTACGTCCAGTAAACATCCCACTTAACGATGCTGAGACTCAAAAAATGCAAGCTTCTGCTAAAGAATTGCAAGCAATTATTGATGAAGCATGGAAGAATCCAGAATTCCAAGAAGCATCTAAAAACTAATTTTAAAAACATCTCCTAATAAAAGGGGATGTTTTTTTGTTGCTTTATACAGATTTGTCAGCAAAAATATCAATCAAATAAGGTACGATGAGCTTCTTCTCTAGGTCTTTTAAAGAAGTAATCCAGACAAAGTCTGAATGCTCTTCTGGATCTAATATAATATCACGCTGCTCCGTAATTCTACCCGCATAAACTAAACGTGTAAAAACAGTATCTTTGCTAGCATCAAACTGACTATCTTCATGGATAATCTTATTAATCCGAAGCTTTTGATTAACCTCCTCCATAGCTTCACGTAGTGCTGCCTCTCTGGGCAGCTCATTCTCTTCTACACTTCCGCCTGGAATATCCCAATAAGATGGATAGACATTAGGAAGACCTCGCTTTATCTTAGAGCGTTTGATATGCAAATACTTCCCCTCCTTCTCAATCAAGGTATGGGCGATTAATTTTACTGTCATTGCATATTCCTCCAAGAAAGAGCAAAAAAGACTCCGAAGAGTCCAATTTTAAGTCATCCACCCTGAGAGAATCGAACTCCCATCTCAAGAACCGGAATCTTACGTGATATCCATTACACTAAGGGTGGCAACTAATTCATTATAACTGATTTTCTCTGAAAATACAAGTGAAAATCAGAAAAAGAAGTTGAGATTTCTCAACTTCTTTTAACTAATCACAATTCAATATCGCCAAACAAATCAGCCATTGAGAATCCAGTTTGAGTTTCTGGAAGTTCAAAGTCACGTTTTTCTTGACGTTTTGGACGACGAGGACGTGATTGGCGTTTCTCATCTTTTTGTCCTTCTTCTTGAGCTGGACGTTCTTCAAGAGCCTTGATAGAAAGTGATACACGCTCATCAGCAGCATTCACTTCAAGAACCTTAACAGTCACTTCTTGACCAACCTTAAGGGCATCCTTAGGGCTTTCAACACGTTTGTGAGAAATTTGTGAGATGTGAACCAATCCATCGATACCTGGCAATACTTCAACGAAAGCACCGAAATCAGTCAAACGTTTTACAGTTCCTTCGATCACATCGCCTGCAGCAAGTTTTTGCTCAACGCCATCCCATGGTCCAGGTGTTGTTGCTTTAAGAGAGAGGGATACGCGTCCTTCTTCTTCGTTCAAGTCAAGAACTTTCACTTCAATTTCATCACCAACTGATACAACAGATTTAGGTGATACGTTGCGCTCATGTGACAATTCAGTCAAGTGAACCAGTCCGTCAACTCCGCCAAGGTCAATGAAAGCACCGAAGCTAGTGATGCGAGCAACTTTACCAGTTACAATATCACCAACATTCAACTTACCAAAGACTTCAGCACGTGCTGCTGCAGCTTCAGCTTCTACAACTTCACGACGTGAAAGGATGAAGCGGTTTTCTTTTGGATCTACTTCTTTAATCTTAGCATCAAACTCTTGACCTACAAAACGCTCAGTGTTACGAACGAAACGAGTATCAAGCATTGAAGCAGGGATAAATCCACGAAGTCCTTCAAACTCAACTGAAAGTCCACCTTTAACAGCACGAGTGCCCTTAACAGTGACAACTTCTTCTTCACGACCAACCAATTTGTCCCAAGCTTTGCGAGCTTCCAAACGTTTTTTAGATACCAGGTAAGTTACTGTGTCTGTATCTTTACCCACTACTTGACGAAGAACAAGCAATTCAAGTGTTTCACCTGGTTTTACAAGGTCGTTGATATCAGCGTCGCGGTCATTTGTCAACTCACGAAGAGTCAAAACACCTTCAACACCAGTTCCAGCGATTGCAACATTAGCTTGGTTAGCGTCAACAGTCAATACTTCAGCAGTAACGACGTCACCTGGCTCAACTTGGCTAACACTGTTTAGCAAATCTTCAAATTCATTCATCTAAAAAAATCCTCCAACAATCAAGCTTTCGCTTGACATACTACTTATTTATTTTCCTAAGCACCCGCAAATGACATTGATCTATCGTTAACGATTTCCATCCTATAAAGAAATAAAACACCTAAAGACATTTTATTATTTTATCAGATCTATTACCTAAGAACTGGGGTAGCTGGATTCGAACCAACGCATGAGGGAGTCAAAGTCCCTTGCCTTACCGCTTGGCTATACCCCAAAAAGAGCGCTGACAAAAGTCACTTTATCATCGTCACAATGAACGCTAATGGAGAGAGAGGGATTCGAACCCCCGAACCCGAAGGAGCGGATTTACAGTCCGCCGCGTTTAGCCTCTTCGCTATCTCTCCGACAATCAACGCTATCTATTATAACATTGATACAATGAAAATGCAAGCCCTATTTGCTTAAATTATAGGTTTCAATCAAAGTTTCCACGGCTCTTTCAAGTTTTTTATAAAAACTTTCAGCATTTCCATTTTTGATGATTGCAAACTGGCCATCTAGTTCGGCAATCTCTCCGATAACCTTCTTGCCAATAGCAAGACTATAACCGTCAAATTGGTCTGCTCCGACTTTCACTTTGCTGTCTGTGATTTGAATTTCAATTTTTTTGTCTTTTTTACTCATAACTTACCTCTTTCAAATTTCTATTGTACACGAAAATAGCTGAGTACGCAAGCTATCTTAGGCTAGAATCACAGAAAAAACTGCCCAATCAAGGACAGTTTTTAGATTATACTTTTACAATCCAACCTTCTGGCGCTTCAACATCACCGAATTGGATACCAGTCAATTCGTCATACAGCTTGCGAGTGACTGGACCGACTTCAGTCTCGCTATAAAAGACATGGAAATCATCTCCATGCTGGATACCACCGATAGGAGAGATGACTGCAGCTGTTCCACAAGCGCCAGCTTCAGTAAATTTACCCAAGTCTGCCAGAGGAACGTCTCCTTCGATCGGTTTGAGCCCTAGTCTATGCTCGGCCAGATAAAGCAAAGAGTACTTGGTGATGGATGGCAAGATAGACGGACTGAGAGGCGTTACAAACTCATTATCCTTGGTGATACCAAAGAAATTGGCAGAACCTACTTCTTCAATCTTGGTATGGGTTGCTGGATCCAGATAAATCACATCAGAGAAATGCTTATCCTTAGCAATCTTTCCTGGTAATAAGCTAGCAGCGTAATTACCACCCACTTTTGCCGCACCAGTTCCGTGCGGTGCCGCGCGGTCATAGTCATCTGACACAATGAAGTTAGTTGGAGTCAGACCACCTTTGAAGTAATTTCCAACCGGCATTACGAAGATCGTAAAAATATATTCTTCAGCTGGTTTCACGCCAATAATATCGCCAACTCCAATCAAGAGAGGCCGAATATAAAGGGTTCCGCCTGTTCCGTATGGTGGTACATATTCTTCATTAGCTCGGACAACCTGCTTAACTGCATCCACAAACATTTCTGTAGGAACTTGCGGCATGAGCAAGCGATCAGCTGTCTGCTGTAAACGTTCCGCATTTTTATCTGGACGGAAAAGCTGAATACTGTCATCCTTAGTTCGATAAGCCTTAAGCCCCTCAAAAGCCTGCTGGCCGTAGTGAAGGCTAGGAGACGACTCAGAGATATGGAGCGTAGCGTCCTCTGTTAACGTTCCTTCTTCCCACTGGCCGTTGCGATAGTATGCTATGTAGCGATAAGGCAGTTTCATATATGAGAATCCTAGATTTTCCCAGTCAAGATTTACAGTCATGGTCTTTCTCCTCTTCTTCCAAACTTCATTTTTAGATACTCCCTATTTTACACCTTTTTGAGATATTTTCAAGTATTATTTTCAATTTTCAGAAAATTTTGTTATTCAGTCTTTTGTTCCGCTATCAAACTCATAGAAATTGGAAAAAAACCAGCTCCTGTGAACTGGTTTGATGATTACTTGATATAAGCTGAGAAGACTTCTTCGTCTGAAATGGTATCAGAAATGAAGCTGCCATTACTAGTTCTCTCAGACAGGCTGAGGTCGGCCAGATTGATTTCATAGGCCGTTCCTTTATTAGAAAGCACCTGCAAAATCTGCTCCTCTCTGGCTTCTGCTTCTGTTGTGAAGAGATCAAAGTCCACTGTTTCGCCAAAGACTGGTCCGGATGCAAAGACACGATGCGGCTTGGTCTTAAGCTCTCTAAGAACTTGAAGACCGCGATTTGCTCGACTGGTAACAGGAATATCTGCGACTGCCATACGCTTGAGCGAACCGCGCTGAGTTAGGAGGTAGAGCGAGTCTGTATTGGCGATAAAGGCTGCTGCTAGGACATCGTCTTTCTTGAGATTGATGGCTTTAACCCCAGCTGCCTTAGCTCCGATGACAGGAACTTCCTCAATATTGAAGCGAAGGGCATAGCCATTCTTGGTCACGAGCATAACATCATCCAGCTTAATCGGCGCCAGAGCAATGACCTGGTCGTCTTCATTTTTCAGTTTAGCAAACTTGAGTGACTTAGACTTATAGGTCCGCCAAGGGCTGAATTCCTTGCGCTCCACTCGCTTGATTTGACCTAACTTAGTCGCTGCAAAGTAAGTCCCTTCCTCAAAGCTATCCAACAACTCTGCATAAATAACCTCTTCTTTGGTATCAAAGTTGCTAATGGTCTGGCTGAGGTGTTCTCCGATTTCTTTCCAGCGGATGTCTGACAGCTCATGAACAGGCCGGTAAATGACATTTCCCAGGCTGGTGAAAATCAATAAATGCTGAGTCGTCTTGGCCGAGCTAACGAAAATCAGTCTGTCATCGTCACGCTTGCCCATCTCCTCTAGGGTCGAAGCCGAGAAAGAACGCGGACTGGTTCGCTTGATATAGCCAGAACGTGTCACGCTGACATAGGTCTCTTCCTCAACAATCAGACTAGCTGTATCAATTTCAATGGTGTTTGCTGTATCCTGCAGCTCGCTGAGACGCGGATTGCCAAACTTCTTCTTGACATCGCGGAGCTCTCGCTTCATAAGATTATACATGGTGCGCTCATCGCCGATAATGGCTGCCAGCATGGCAATCTTCTCGCGCAGCTCTGCTTCCTCCTCTTCCAGAACCACTACGTCTGTATTGGTCAAACGGTAGAGTTGGAGAGAGACGATAGCCTCAGCCTGCTCCTCTGTGAAATCATAGCTGACCTTAAGATTTTCCTTGGCGTCTGCTTTGTTTTCTGAAGCACGAATCAGGGCAATCACTTCGTCCAAGATGGAAATAACCCGAATCAAACCTTCCACAATATGGAGCCGTTTCTCAGCCTTGGCCTTGTCAAAACGGCTGCGAGCCAGAATAATCTCCTTGCGGTGGGCAATATAACTGGTCAAGATTGGTACAATCCCCACCAAACGAGGCGTGAAGTTGTCGATTGCCACCATGTTGAAGTTATAATTGACTTGCAAATCAGTGTACTTGAAAAGGTAGTTGAGAATCAGCTCGGTATTAGCGTCTTTCTTGAGCTCAATGGCAATGCGAAGACCGTCACGGTCGGATTCGTCCCGTACCTCAGCTATGCCGGCCACCTTGTTATTGACCCGCACATCGTCGATTTTCTTGACCAAGACCGCTTTATTAATCTCGTAAGGAATCTCGGTGATGACGATTTGTTCTTTTCCGCCCTTTAGCTTTTCAATCTCAGTTCTGGAGCGCACCACGACGCGACCTTTACCAGTCTCGTAAGCTTTCTTAATCTCATCTCTGCCTTGGACAATGGCTCCTGTCGGGAAGTCTGGACCAGGTAGAAACTCCATGAGTTTGTCCACCTTGGCCGACGGATGGTCAATCATATAGATGACCGCATCAATGACTTCGGCTAGATTATGAGGTGGAATGTCGGTCGCATAACCAGCGGAAATCCCAGTTGCTCCATTGACCAAAAGATTAGGAAAGGCTGCCGGCAGAACAGTCGGCTCCTTCTCGGTATCGTCAAAGTTCCAAGCAAAAGGAACAGTATCTTTCTCGATATCCTGCAAAAGATAGCCAGCCATCTCAGACAGCCGCGCCTCAGTATAACGCATAGCCGCCGGCGGATCACCGTCCATAGAACCGTTGTTGCCATGCATCTCAACGAGAATCTCACGGTTTTTCCAGTCCTGAGACATGCGGACCATGGCATCGTAGATGGAGCTGTCACCGTGAGGGTGGAAATTCCCCATGATGTTCCCGACAGACTTGGCAGACTTGCGGTAGCCCTTGTCAAAGGTATTGCCGTCCTTGTTCATGGAATAAAGAATACGGCGCTGAACAGGCTTCAAGCCATCGCGAATGTCCGGCAAGGCCCGCTCCTGAATGATGTATTTGGAGTAGCGACCAAAGCGCTCTCCCATGATGTCCTCGAGGGACATGTTTTGAA
The DNA here is from genome assembly GCF_032387735.1 of Streptococcus sp. DTU_2020_1000888_1_SI_GRL_NUU_041A. Classification (NCBI taxonomy): domain Bacteria; kingdom Bacillati; phylum Bacillota; class Bacilli; order Lactobacillales; family Streptococcaceae; genus Streptococcus; species Streptococcus sp. DTU_2020_1000888_1_SI_GRL_NUU_041A. The sequence goes on from NZ_CP135591.1 coordinate 1,361,328, forward strand.
TGTTACTCATAGGATACAGAGCCCGTAAAATACAAAGTGAAAATAGGCAATTCTTGCTGTGAGCGATGCTCACAAGAGAATTTATCTTTTTCACACAGTATTTAGGGCGTGTTCAACTCCTTTCAAAGAATGTAGAGTATTTTTTTATAAAATAAAGGATATTTTACGGAAATTAGTCCCGTGTTCAGTTACTATAAGTAACCAAACTATCCTTTCTGTAGTTTAATGTTTTAAATTACGTTCTTTATATAGTCAGTGATTGGGAAGTCTTGCCTCAGCATACTCAATCATCTTCTCTGCGCTTTCTTTGTCATAGTGGAAGCCAGTTTTGAGAGAGAAAGCTTGTGCTTCTTTGTGGAAAAATTCCATGGTAGCAAAGAGAGACCTGGTGATTTTTTTCTGTTCGGAAAAGTCAAGCAAGGCTGCAAATTCTTTCTCTTTCTCAGCAGGCAAATACTGAAAGAGGTACTTGTAGTTCTTGCCAACATCAACCGTCCCCTTATCTGCTGCCACTTGCCAAGCTAAAAGCTTGAGCAATTCTTGTTGACAGATTCCATACAGATGATCCGTCGCATAGACAAGGTGGTTTCGATGAATGCCCTTGACTACATAAGCTGACACCCACCAGAATTCATTGCAGGATTTGTCAAAGTCAGTCGCACTGGCTGGTGCAGTCCAATAGCGCTTGGGTGTCGGTGCATAAGGAGCAAACAGCCCCTGCACGTCATCCAGCACAGTGAAATCTGCTTCGCTATCCACCCACTCTTTGATGTGCACCTTAGGACAAAGGGTCAAATCTATCCGATTGCCATCTTCAAAGAGCATGAGATAGAGGCGGCGATGGTCTAGTAGGACATGCTGCTCAATCATGCGCTTGCCAAACTTTTCCAACCAAGCAAGGTCAGCCACCAGAGCATCCAAATCCTCCACAATGTAGACCACATCATAGTCTTGGAACTCATCCCTGGGAGCATTTGGATTTGTCCGCGAGCCGGACATAGCAACAGCCTCGACCAGTAGCGCTTTTGCGGTTTGCAAAATCACATCAAACATTTCGGATTCAGTTCTCATGGGAATACCTGCCTTTTTAGTGGAAACTCTCGATTCTGTAGAGGACATGCCTATAAAGCGGACTGTCTGCTAGAACTTTTTCATTATCAAATTCTTTGACAAATTCCATGCCTAGCTTTTGCATGACTTTTTGCGAAGGGAGATTGAGTAAGGATGTAAAAGAGTATACTTCTGACAAGCCAGCTTGCTGAAAAGCAAAGTCTAGACAGGCTTGGGCAGCCTCCGTCGCATAACCACGATTCCAAAACTCTTTTCGCAGACGCCAGCCTATTTCTACAGCTTCTTTTCCAGCAAAAATCTGTAAACCCGAATGGTGCAGACCTACCAAGCCGATGAACTCCTGACTGGACTTTTCTTCAACAGCCCAAAGACTGTAGCCATAAGCCTCAACTTCATCTTGAATGCCCTGATAAAGACGCAAGGACTCTGCTTGACTATATGGCTTTGGGAAATACTGCATGACCTCTGGATCCTGATTCAGAGCAATCAAAGCTTGCAAATCAGATTCCTGCAAATCCCGTAAAATGAGACGGTCTGTTTCAAGAATAGTCATCTAATCACTCCTCCACAAACTTTCTTATCTCACAAGTCCTCAGCTTTATATAGGCTATAACCTTCATAGTAGTAACTATGGTCAACGCCCTTCATGTAGAGGTTGCGGTTATGAATGTCCTTTGTGAGGGCTTGCTTGAGGACATGCTTGATTTCTGTATCTCGAATGGGGCTGCGCTCCATAGCTAGGAGGTAATCTTCCTTGTCCACTTGAGACCAGTCCACGACTTGCCCCAGCTCAGCCTTGAGTAGGTGATCCAGCCAAAGCCTCATGCTTCGGCCATTTCCCTCGCGGAAAGGATGGGCAATATTTAGCTCCACATACTTTTCGACAATCTGATCAAAGGTCTGCTGAGGCATGCGATCAGCATTTTCCAAGGAAGCTACCAGATACATGACAGGCGCAAAACGAACATTCCCTTTAGAGAGATTGACTGTCCGAATCTGACCAGCGAAGTCATATATTTCTTCAAACAAGAACCCGTGGATAAAGGCCAGAGTGGCATAGGTGCCAGCTGCTTTATCGTCCAAAAGCTGCTCTTCAAAAAGCTCTTTAGCTCGGGTCTTGCTGATTTTTTCTTCCATCTTGGCTAGTTCAAGCGAATCCGTCAGGCACAGTTTATTGTCAAGAGTCATTGGCTGTCTCCTTTCATTCAGATTTTCTAAATCCTGTACCAACAGGCTTAAAACTTATTGCCCGATAAAATCCATCTGCTTCAGATATTAATTCAATCCGTGTCAAGGGATATTTTTTGCGGATCTCCTCAATCAGCTGCTGTCCCAGTCCTTTTCTGCGGTAGGACTTATCAATGATCATTTCAGCTAAAAAGGTCGTTAGTACTTCATCCGTCAGATAACGGGCAAAGCCAAGGATTTTCTGGTCCTCTTCAAGCACCAAGTAATGAGACAGATTTGTTGAAAATAGAGATGTCACTTTTTCCTCTGTAAAAGAAAGCCATTTTTCACTTTGATAAAGGCTATAAATAGCTTGACAATCTTTTCTGCTTGCAGGTCTGATAATCATCTTCTATTCCTCCAAATCTGTTAGACTTAATTAACGCTCCGCCACTTCTTCTTTCACCTTCTTAGCTGGTTTGCGTTTTTTATAGCGGCTGCGAATGGTGTTGAGGTGGTCGCGGAGATTAACCACGTGAGTTCTTTCAGGATAAGCGTAGGCAATGATTGCAGTGAAATCCACTAGAAAATCATAGATTTCTTGCAGTTTGAGGCGGACGTTCTTATTCTGGCTCAGTGTCTTGCCCTTGAGCTCAGTCAGTCGCTCCTTGTAGACTTTTTCAAAGGCCTTCTGAGCAGCAGCCAGACTGTCGACATGGGCTTCCAGATGAAGCTTAGCCAGCGCTGTCTGGTAGGCTGGTTTTTTCAGCTCTTGGAGTAGGTGGTTGATGCCCTCGGTCTCCTTTTCCAAGCTAGTTGCAGCTAGACCGGTGTAGTTTTTCAGGAGCTGAGACAGGGTTTCGTAAGCTTCCTTGGTCGCTGCATCCTTAACTCTTGCAAAGGCCCGAACCAAAGACTGGAGTGTGCCCAAGGCATCATCGCGCTCGCGGTCAGCCTGATCCAGACTAGCCACCAGCTTGCTGGACTTGGTCTGATGAAGCCCGCCCTGCAGCTGTTCCAGAAGTTTGTCCATCTCATCCAGCTTGGTCGTGTAAATGCCATCCACCTTATTTTCCTTGATAAATGCCGCAACCTCGCTCCGACTCTCGGACATGAGCTGGAAAAATCCGTTGTTTTCTAAATTACGTACAGTTAAACTAGTGATTCCATATTCTTTTTTCATAAAACTCCTCTTTCTTCATGTGTTTTTTAATCTTTTGCTCCAAAACCGCTCGGAACACATGTAAACGTTCGGCTTTTGCTCTAAAAACTCAAATTACACATGTAGGATTTGGTTTTTTGCTGCTAGATAAGAAATTCTTCATGTGGGATTTCTTGTTTTAGAGCTAGGGAAGGTAATTTCAAATGTGGGATTGAGTCATCCTTCTCTTAAAAACGTTAATTCTGATAAAATTCTAGCTTCATCCAAGCTTAGAATAACAAACAAGGATGAGGTGTAGATATCATCGTACCATTGTTCTAGTTTATCATTAGTCATATCAAGATGATATTGTTTAGCATTGTTGTGTCTTAGACCAAAATTATTATACATTTCAAAAAGCTTTTCAAACGCAATAATCTTTTGATTATTAACTTTGAACACCTCCTTTAATTCCTCAGAATTATTCAGTTCTTTTCTCAATGGCTCAAGGTAGTTCGCTAAAGTAATAAGTATTTCTTTCTTACGCTGAATATTTCCCTTATTTGCAAAATGATTATATTCTAAAACCTTTATCGCATCTTGCATATTCGATTCAGATAAAATCTGAGAAACTTCCGAAGCATAAACATTCTTTTCAACAATGATTCTATTACCATTATCTAAAGTAATCAATTCATGATTTGTTTTATCTAAAGAATACTCTAATCTTTCACATAATTTTTCGTATTGATCCATTAGAGGAGTATAATTTATAACTTCTGCCCAGATTTCCCTTTCATCATCAGTTTCAGGAATATAACCTGCATAATGATATATTTTTTCAAATTCCTTAGACGTCACATAGTTTTTTACAAATTTATCTTTATTTATTATTTCTGAATATAAATCTGAAATAAATTCAAAAACAGTATAAAGGCAATCAACACTGGTAAAATGTTGATAAATGACTGTAAATTTTTCTTCAAATGTAACATGCTGTCCTTTCTTCTCCACTGGATAATACTTTTTATATCCATTAGAAAAAAATTTCTGAAGATTAGTTTTATAATTTTTTATATAGATATCTTCTTGCAGTATTTTTTTTACTATGTCTATTTCTTTCTTAGCATCAAAGCGCATACTTTTAATAAACTCAAAATAATTCTGTCTCACCATAATATTTCCTATACTATACTAAAACACAGTCGCTTCTTCCAGCGTAAACTTGACATTATCCTCGATCCACTTGCGCCGTGGTTCGACCTTGTCGCCCATGAGGACATTGACACGGCGTTCGGCTCGGGCTAGGTCTTCAATGGTGACACGGATGAGGGTGCGGGTGTCAGGATTCATGGTCGTCTCCCAGAGCTGGTCGGCGTTCATTTCACCGAGCCCCTTGTAGCGCTGAAGCATGGCTCCCTTGCCAAACTTGCGGCGCAGGTCATCCAGCTCGCCATCGGTCCAGGCATACTCAACAACTTCGCTCTTGCCCTTGCCCTTGGACATCTTGTAGAGAGGCGGCAGGGCGATATAGACGCGGCCAGCCTCGACCAGCGGGCGCATATAGCGATAGAAAAAGGTCAGCAGCAAGGTCTGGATATGGGCACCGTCGGTGTCCGCGTCGGTCATGATGATAATCTTGTCATAGTTGGCATCCTCAAGGGTAAAGTCTGACCCAACACCCGCTCCAATCGTGTAGATCATGGTGTTGATTTCTTCGTTCTTGAGAATATCAGCCATCTTAGCCTTGGCGGTATTGATAACCTTCCCACGCAGGGGCAGGATGGCTTGGAACTTACGGTCACGGCCTTGCTTAGCAGAGCCACCGGCAGAGTCTCCCTCGACCAGATAGAGTTCGTTCTTGGCTGGGTTCTTGGACTGAGCTGGAGTCAGCTTACCAGAGAGCAAGCCCTTGTCTTTTTTATTTTTCTTGCCATTCCGGCTTTCGTCACGCGCCTTGCGGGCCGCTTCCCTGGCATCTCTAGCCTTGATGGCCTTGCGGATGAGGTTAGATGCCAGCTCACCATTTTCCAAGAGGAAGAAAGTCAGCTTGTCAGAGACGATGGAGTCCACGGCCGGACGAGCCAAAGGACTGCCTAGCTTGTCCTTGGTCTGGCCTTCAAACTGCAGGTGAGCCTCAGGGACCAGAATGGACAGGACAGCAGCCAGACCCTCGCGGTAGTCTGAGCCTTCCAGATTCTTGTCCTTTTCCTTGAGCAGGCCCGTCTTTCTGGCATAGTCGTTCATAGCCTTTGTGATAGCGGTCTTGAGCCCTGTCTCATGGGTACCGCCGTCCTTGGTGCGGACGTTATTGACAAAAGACAGGATATTATCGGCATAACCGTCGTTGTACTGGAGAGCCACCTGAACTTGAAAGCCGCTCTCCTCGCCCTCGAAATAGAGGACAGGAGTCAAGGTTTCCTTGTCTTCATTGAGATAGCTGACAAAGTCTTCAACCCCATTCTCATAGTGGAACTCTACTTCTTCGCCAGTCCTCGCATCAGTCAGCGACAGACGGACATTCTTAAGCAGGAAGGCAGATTCCTTAAGTCGTTCCGCAATGGTGTTGTACTTGAAGTCTGTCGTTGAAAAAATCGTGTCATCCGGCATGAAGGTCACTTTGGTCCCAGACTTGGACTTAGGTGCAGTGCCGATTTTCTTGAGTGTGGTGACAGGTTTCCCACCATTTTCAAAGCGCTGCTTGTAAACAGTGCCATCGCGTGTGATTTCCACTTCCAGCCAGCTAGACAGGGCATTGACAACAGAGGACCCTACACCGTGGAGACCGCCCGAGGTTTTATAGCCACCTTGACCAAACTTACCGCCGGCGTGGAGAACGGTGAAGATGACTTCAACCGTAGGAATCCCCATAGCGTGCTTGCCGACTGGCATCCCGCGTCCGTGGTCTGCGACCGTCAGACTTCCGTCTTTGTTTATCGTCACATCGATCCGGTCGCCGAAGCCTGACAGGGCCTCATCAACAGCATTGTCCACAATCTCCCAGACCAGATGGTGGAGTCCAGCTCCGTCGGTCGATCCGATATACATCCCTGGACGCTTGCGGACGGCATCCAACCCTTCTAATACCTGAATGGCATCGTCATTATAATTGTTAATATTGATTTCCTTTTTTGCCACAAGAACCTCCTAATGATTCATCTTTTCTATCTTACAAGTTTTTGGCAAATATTGCAAAGATTTTTTTGAAAAAACTGCTGATGAGAGCGGATTTTACACGAAGAACAATCCAATATCCGAGTAGACATTTCCTGCTATAAATTCTATCCTTTTCTATTGTAAGAAAGCGAAATAATGGTATAATAAAATCATGATGAACACGATAATTGGATTAATACTCGCATACTTACTGGGCTCTATTCCGACCGGACTTTGGATTGGGCAAATTTTCTTTAAAAAGAACCTGAGAGAATACGGCAGCGGCAATACCGGAACGACCAATACTTTCCGTATTTTGGGAAAGACGGCGGGGACGGCTACTTTTGCTATCGACTTTCTCAAAGGAACTGCAGCGACCCTGCTGCCTTTCTTTTTGCATATTGAGGGAGTTTCGCCGCTTGTCTTTGGCCTCTTGGCCGTAATCGGTCATACTTTTCCCATCTTTGCTGGCTTTAAGGGCGGCAAGGCCGTGGCAACCAGTGCAGGGGTTGTTCTGGGCTTCTCACCTGCCTTTTTTGTCTATCTGATTGTCATCTTTGCCAGCATCCTCTATCTAGGAAGTATGATTTCTCTGGCAAGTGTGCTCTCAGCAGTCATCGCTATCCTGTCGGCGCTGCTCTTTCCTCTAGCTGGCTTTATACTGCCCAACTATGATCTCTTCTTCACTCTGATTATCATTGCGCTGGCTTTGATTATTATCCTCCGGCACAAGGACAATATCCAACGTATCAAACAGAAAAAAGAAAACTTAATTCCTTGGGGCTTGAATATCACACATCAAAATCCTGAGGCTAAGAAATAAAACGGAAGTGAACAACTTCCGTTTTATTGTGTCTTCTATCTAGTCTTCTTTATGACTTTTCTTAATTCCTGCCAATCCAAAGAATCCTAAAACCATACCAACTAAGCTCAGGGCAACTGCTGATTCGCTGCCTGTCTGTGGCAGTTCTTTAGCTGCAGGTTCCTTAGTGAAGGTCTTGGCAACATGGACAGGTACTTGCTTAGTTTGTTTTGGAGTATTAACCAGTGGCGCTGCCTCTTTTCCAGGATCAGCTGCTTTGGCACCAGCTGGGTAGGAAGCTGCATTGGCCGGATCTGTTCCTTGCTTGATTTCTTCAATATCTTTGTAGCCATCACCATCTGTATCCTTAGTAGATGAAATAGAGATAGCGCGTGAGTTTGGATTGATAACCGCATAGGCTGTCAAATCAGCTTTTGCCAGATAGTCTGCGAAGGCCACATCCATAGATGGTCCTTCCTCGCGAGGGCCACCCAGCATGGTATAGCCATCCCCACCAGCAGCCAAGAAGTCATTGGTCGTCAGATAGTAGGTCTTATTTGGATCAAGAGGCTCATAAACACCCGTTTCTTTGTTCTTAATCTCAATGTGGAGGACACGTTGATTAGCTGGCAGAGTGGTGTCGTAGTAGACTTTAGCTCCAGAGATTTGCAGGTAGCCACCGCTTGGTTCTAGCAAGGGTTGTCCGTTCTCATCCAGCACAGGCTTGCCATCTTTCTCCTGAAGAATAGAGCCCAGAGATTTGGCAAACATATCTGCGATATTTTGACCAGTCACCTTGATTTGAGAAATAGTGTTCCCAAAAGGCAATACGGCGATGACATCTCCCTTGGTGATGGGCTTGTCTTTGGCAATAGTTTCGCGCAGGCCGCCACCGTTAGTAACAGCCAAGTCTGTTTTATTGGCAAAGCCAGTTTGACCATAATCGTAGAGAGCATCGGCTACGACATTACCCAGATTGGTTTCGCGAACGCGGACATTTTCACGGTCGCCATTAAGCTCTACAGGACTGTTTGCTACGATAACCTTGGCATTATCTGCGTCGTACCTAGCTTTAATCTTGCTGACCATGTCTGCTACAACTGGGTCTGGAGTGACTTTTTTAGCTATTTCAGCAGGAATTTGCTGAGGATTTCCCAGAAGTTGATTAGCTTTGAAAGTTACTTTTCCGATATTATGGAGGTAACTACCGGTCTGGTTGTAGGTGACATTATCGCCATAAGTCGTAGACTCTACTGTATGGGAGTGGCCGTCAATAACGGTTACGCGCTTGCCCTTGAGCTTAGGATTTTTAGAAAGAGCTTCAGCCAAGGTTGAACCGCGCCACTCAGTCGGTGTGGTCGTGTCAACACCCAAATGAGCCAGAACAACATAGTTTTTGTAGTTCTTTCCTTCTGCCGCTGCGCGTGCTTCAATTTCGTCAATAACTCGATTAACCTCTGTGATTGGATCAGTGAAGGTCACACCTTGGATGTTTTTAGGGTGAGTTTTTGTAGCAGTTTCTGGTGTTGTTACACCGATTACCACAAACTCATCTCCCTCAACCGCTGGATCCTTGTCTACAATGGTAGATGCTTGGAAAACTCGAGCATTATTAGCGTAGGTATTGGAACTTAGGAGTGGGAATTTAAGAATTTCCTTGTATTTCTTTGCCTCATCCAGACCAAAGTCAAACTCATGGTTACCGACTGCCATAGCATCGTAGCCAATTTCATTGAGGATTTTAGCACGTTCTTCACCTTTTGAGCTATTGGAAATTGGCAGCCCCTGGAAGGCATCACCCGCATCCACAACTAGCACTTTAGGATTTTTAGCGCGCTCTTCCTTGATAACAGTAGCCAGCTTAGCATCACCGATAACGCCTTTTTCCTCTACGATGCGGCCATGCACATCGTTGGTATGGAGAATTGTAGCCTCTGGCAAGTTTTCAGACTGGGCTGGAGCTGCAGCGGCTTCTGTCGCAGCTGGAGCAGCCAGAGCAGCTGCATTCTGACTATCTGCTGGCTTTTCTTCTGCTGAAGCTGCTGGAGCAGTTGGTTGCGCTGCAGAAGCTGTCTCAGCAGCTGGCTGATTGGTCAACTCAGTCGTTGCCGGCTCTGGACTAGCCTGTGCCTCTTCTGCAGAGACTTGATGAGCCAAAAAAGCAGGTGCCAAAAGCACTGTCGATAGAACAGGTAAGATGAAAAATTTCTTCTTCATATAACGAACACTCCTCTTTAGTATTTTGTTATATTATACATCTTTTTGGCTCAAAAAGGAACTAAACCACTACTATTTCAACAAAAATTCGGTTTTTCAGAAAATTACTAGAAAATTTTCTATGTTAAAAAGACTCTGAAATTCATCAGAGTCTGAACTATATTATCCCTCAAAGACAACTTCCCCATCACAGATGGTAAACTTCACTTGGCCTTTCAGCTTTTCACCAACGAAAGGTGAATTGCCCGCCTTGGAGGCAAAGTGATCAGTCACAAGTCTATCTGCTTTTGGGTCAAATATTGTCAAATCGGCTGGACCATCCTGAGCGATGAAGCCAGCATCAAAGCCATACAACTGAGCTGGATTGACTGTCATTTTTTCCAAAAGTTCCATCAAACTCAGATGACCAGCCTCAACAAGGTAGGTCAGACCTAGAGAAAGCGAAGTCTCAAGACCAGTCATACCAGAAGGCGCCTGCGTGATATCCGCTACATTTTTTTCGTCAGCATGATGTGGAGCATGGTCTGTCGCAATGACAGAAATGACACCAGACTTGAGCCCCTCGATAACCGCCAGACGGTCCGATTCTAAGCGCAGAGGCGGATTCATCTTAGCATTGCTGCCCTTGGTCAATAGCAGAGCTTCTGTTTTAGAGAAGTGTTGAGGTGCTGCTTCAGCGGTGACTTGAGCGCCTAGCTTCTGAGCGAATTCCACCACCTTTACACTCTCAGCCTTGGACAAATGCTGAATATGCACATGGGCCTTTGCATCATAAGCAATCATAACATCGCGGGCAACCATGCTGTACTCTGCCACACCTGTCGCGCCACAGATATGAAAATGCTCTTTAGCAATATGTTCATTGAAACCAAGTATGCCGTTAAGATTAGGATCTTCCTCATGCAAGCTGATAAAAGTGTTATTTTTACGCGCTTCTACCAGAGCCTTGCGGACAATGCCAGCGTTGGTCAGTGGAATACCGTCATCAGAAAAACCTACTGCACCAGCTGCCAAGAGACCTTGGAAATCTGTCAGATGCTGTCCATCAAAATTCTCTGTAATTGTTGCAACCGACTTGATATGGATATTTTCACGACTAGCCGAGTCCAGCACTTCCTTCAGAGTTTCAACTGTAGAGATGGTCGGATTGGTATTGGCCATCATTACAACGGTCGTAAAACCACCTGCTGCTGCTGCCAAGGCCCCCGTATGAATGTCTTCCTTATGAGTCTGGCCCGGCTCCCGGAAATGCACATGTATATCCACCAAACCTGGAGCCACAACCAAACCACTGGCATCAATAACTTTTGCTCCTTCTGCCTGCAAATCTTGACCAACTTTGACAATTTTCTTCCCCTCAACCAAGAGGTCGGAAATTTGGTCAAAACCAGTCTTAGGATCCATAACTCGTCCGTTTTTGATTAATAGCATCGTCTCATCTCCTTATTCGTAAAAGTCCACCTGCGTATCCAACAGCTTATCCCCATCATAAACAAACTTTGCAGAAAAGAAAGGCTTGTCTTCTAGAAGCCACTCAACAAAGGTATGATCGCCTTCCCAGGTTGGTTTAGATAAAACCTGATTATAGGGCACCCATTCCAGAGTACCTTCGTTGCAGTCAATCAATTCCCCCTCAAACTCCGTCACCTTGAAGACGTAGGTGTACCAGTCCAAGTTGGGAGTAAACTCCGGAAAAGTGATAACGCCTTTAAGAACAGGCTTGGCCTTTAGACCTGTTTCCTCTAAAATCTCACGTGCAGCGCATTCCTGCGGGGTTTCTCCTCGCTCTAGCTTGCCACCGACACCAATCCACTTCCCAGCATGGACATCATTGGGCTTTTTGTTACGGTGTAGCATGAGAAACTCCCGGCCATTATCGATATAACAAATCGTTGCTAACTGAACCATACTACCTCCTATGCTAACCAATTGATAGGCTCCAATCCCTTAGCCACTAAGAAATCATTGGTCCGAGAAAAAGGTTTACTACCAAAGAAACCACGGTAAGCAGACAGTGGACTTGGGTGAGCTGACTCGATAATCAAATGTTGGGAATTACTAATCAAGGCTTTTTTCTTGCGGGCGTAAGACCCCCATAGGATAAAGACAACTGGATCGGTCTTCTCATTAACTACCTTGATAATAGCATCTGTAAAAGGCTCCCAGATTAAGCCGGCATGCGCATTGGCCTGGCCAGCAGGCACTGTCAGACCAGCATTGAGCAAGAGAACACCCTGCTGAGCCCAGGAAGTCAAATCATGCGACTCTTTCACTCCGATATCATCAGCCAGTTCTTTGAGAATATTCTGCAAAGAAGGCGGAGCCGGAATGTCATCGGGTACAGAAAAACTCAAGCCCTGTGCCTGTCTCGGTCCATGGTAGGGATCCTGCCCTAAAATAACCACCTTAACATCCGCTAAATCTGTCGTCTGAATCGCATTAAAAACCTTTTCCCGAGGTGGGTAAATGGTCCCTGAAGCATACACTTCGTCTAAAAAATGATTGATTTTTGCAAAATAACCTTCCGGCAGCTGCTCCTTAATCAAAGCGTGCCAAGCTGAATGTTGCATATATGTCTCCTCTCATTTCCTACGATAAAATTCTCTTATCTTATCCACCTAAGTGCTCTTTTGAGTTCTGCTCTGCCATTTTCCAGAAAACAAGAACCGTGGGCTAGGATGATTTTTTCCGGTTGCCAAGCTAGCATCTGCTCTAGACATTCTTTGGCTTCTTTTTGATGACCGATAAAGGTCATACGGTAGTCAATAGGCGTCTGGCCATCCGGAGCTGCAACACGAACTAATTTATAAGCCTTGCCGCGAATCTGACTTGGAAAATGCTCTGTTTCAAAATTCTCAATCAAATCTGTCAAAATCAAGGTTTGACTGTCCTTATGAAAAAAGACAACTTCCTCAATATAAGTACTTCCCTTGAAAACCAACTGATCTATCTGACCTGCCCAAGCTTCTGGAGCCTCATCTGTCAGCTTTTCATCAAAAGAGACTGGTATTTTCTGCTTGGCTGCTCTCTCTTCCACTCCTGGGCTAGACCAAGCAATTGCCTCAGGATAACGCTTCTTCCAGTCAGCTATATAGGCATAGTGAATCTTATTAGGTGAAACAAGATGCGCAACTGGTCCCAAAGCGTCCAACTGGTCAAACAAGGCTTGATTTGGTTGGATTGGTGAATGACACCAGAGCTGGCCATTTGCTAACTTGATGACAGTCATGCGGGTGGAAAAGGGCAACTGTGTCAGAACCGCATCCATCTCAATCAAATCACCGTCGACAATCCAGATATTCTCGGCAATAGGTTTCAAGGTATAAAGCGGTTCATAGGTAGGAACAGGTTTTTTCATTTCAAAGAGTCCTTCTTTCTAATCCAAAAGCGAAACTTCCCTAGAGCTTGTGGGTACTGGGCCAATCCTAAGGCAGACAGAACCAAAATCTGTGGCAAAAACTGAATCAGATAACGCGTCTTGCCTCCTTCGAAAATCTGCAAAAAGAGCAGGCCACCAAAAACAGCTAAAGTTAGAAAATTCAGCTCATCACTGGAGCGATATTTCCAAAGGGCAAAGATAAGTCCTGCTGCCATAACAATCCAAACCACCTGCTTGGACAGCGAGAAATAGACAAATTCTGACTTGTCAGTGTTCAGGAAGAAGTCACGGACAAACTGAGTTAAAGGATTATCTTTCGTATCTTGGTAAAAAGGCGATATATAAGGCGTCTTTTCATTTTCAACACTGCGGTAGAGCCAGCCCAAATCTCCTTCTGCTACAGTCAGAGACTGCTTGTGGAAGAGATGATGAGCTAAAGTCAAAGGATTATATTCACTTAAGCGACGCTTGATTTCCTTAACAACATATTCCTTGGCAAACATGCCATTGTTATAGTCATATTGCTTATCGGGCTCGATATACTGCAAGAGCCCTTCTTTCATATCTTCCTGATTGTGGCCATTGAAGGTCAGACCCAAATTGATAAAGAGCAGGGGACCCTTTGATAGTCCCTCTCCTTTCATAATTGGCACCTCTGTCTGATGCTTGGACCAGTAATGCAGCGGGGCATAGCTAATCGCAAAACTGCAAGCAAAAACGACTAGTGTCAGAAAGAACTTCCTCCAGTTCTTTTTGAAAAAGAGGACTCCAAAGACGGCTATCAGCAGAATCATTACTGTTGGTCTAAAGAAGAAAGCCAGACTAGTCATCAGCCCAAGCAAAATACTACGCCAAATCAGCTGTCGACTGGTTTCCTCTCCCTTCAGCAATCCCAGAACTAGGAAAATCTGCAGACTGATGAAAGGAAGGGGCGGAATATCGGTATACATTGAAAAGAAATAAGGAGAAAAGCCCAGTAAAAGCACATAAAGACTAAAGACAGCATCTGCAGCCTTTTGGGAAAAATACTTTTGGCAGCCCTTGTAGAGAATCAAGGCCGTTACGTTAGTATAAACAATATTCAAGGCCTGCATGACCCATAGACCAGATTCCCCAAATACATTAAAGAAAAAACGCTCGTAGAGAAAGAGAGAGACATTGTTAGGATTCCGGGTCAGATAGCTGGAAATGGAGCTTTCTTTCAGAGTTTTGAAAGCACCTGTAAAGACAACTGCTGCATCCCGTCTAATCAAAAGCTCTGCCGAAAAGAGCATAATCAGCTGAAAAATAAAGACAGCTAGCATAATAAGAAATTTATGCTTCATCAACCAATGATAAGCTTTTTCTAGCAAATGCCGATAGCGATAGGCCATATAAGTCAAGCCAGCAAAAGCAATAATAGCTATACTATTCAGCTCTGAAACATGCCAGATGGCAATCAGAAACCAATGAACCGCTGTAATCAGCATAACTTTCTGTAATATCGAAAAGGATAGATGATAAATCTTAGACATAGCTCTATTATACCAAACACAGAGACTTTAAGCCATTTTAAAAGGCAAGATAAGGACGTTTTACTGAAAAATGACCTGAATAAGAGTCAGATCATTTTATTTCTTCGGTCTAGGCCTGCCAATTCTCTTGATCATGCTTAAATTTCTCAAGCAAGGCCAAGCCCTCAGGACTGACATACCCTTCTGCTTCAGCTAGAGTGATTAGCTCAGTGTAGTTAGAAAGCGTTATTAATTTCACACCCGCTTCATTAAAGTTCTTTTCTGCCTTTGGCAGCTCATAGGTAAAGATAGCTGCTGCGCCAATCACATCAGCACCTTCACGTTTAGCGGCAGCGATAGCATCCAAGACCGAACCGCCAGTCGAGATTAAGTCTTCAATGACAACCATCTTCTGCCCAGGCGCTACGCGACCTTCGATTTGATTGCCCGCTCCGTAATCTTTTGGTTTGCTGCGGATATAGGCAAATGGCAGGTTCATCTTATCTGCAATAATGGCTCCGTGAGGAATGCCCGCTGTCGCAGTTCCAGCAATGACTTCTACATCGGGAAATTCCGCCCGAATCTTTTCAACGAAACCATCCTCAATCAAGGTCCGAGTCTCTGGATAAGCCAAGGTCACACGGTTGTCCGTATAAATAGGTGATTTGATACCTGATGCCCACGTAAAAGGCTCTTCTGGCTTCAAATACACAGCTTTGATTTTCAATAAATCACGCGCAATCTCTTTTGCTAAAGTCATTTGTTGCTCCTTATAAATTTGAATGTTTTTGATGCTGTTAATTCGATAAACGACTTAATTCGAATTTCTTGTTATTGTCTAGCTATTCCACTGCTTCTTAATCTCGTGGTAGGCATCCCAAGGATTTTCAGCTTGGATAATCGGACGGCCGACTACAATATAATCACTGCCTATTTGATGGGCTTCCTGCGGAGTCATGACCCGCTTTTGGTCACCGATTTCTGATCCAGCTGGCCGAATACCCGGCGTCACACAGAGAAAGTCTTTGGCAGTTGCCGCCTTAATCAGTTCAACTTCTTGAGCTGAGCAAACTACGCCATCTAAACCAGCTTCTTTGGCCTTCCGAGCGTAATTGACAACTGACTCCTGAACCGTAGTCTGGATATTTTGGCAATCACGCATATCTTCCTCGCTGGTCGAGGTCAGCTGGGTCACAGCAACCAACTTAGTCTTATCACCCAAGACCTTCTTGGCTTCGCTCATCATCTCCACACCGCCTGCTGCATGAACCGTCACCATGTCGATGCCAAATGTTCCTAAGACAGACATAGCTGAGCGCACCGTATTGGGAATGTCGTGCAGTTTCAGATCCAAGAAAATGCTGTGTCCAAGACCTTTCAGATAATGAACGATTTCTGGACCGATGGCATAGAAGAATTCCATGCCGATTTTGACATAGAGTTTTTCATCTTCCGGAAAATGCTCCAAGAAATCTTTGACATCGTCAAAAGATGGAAAGTCGAGGGCGATAATAGGCCGTTCTTCACGCATGAGGGGAAAATCTCCTTTTAAATTATTATCTTCAAAAAAGTCCATTAGGCATTTATATCTCAAAAACAACCTTCACATTAGGCTCAGAGACATAGAAAAACCTTGCCCGAGAGCAAGGTTACACGAAAATGTGGCAATATCTGCCATTCAAACGTATGTACCTTAGTAGCCTCTCTGGACTTCTTTAAAGGTTATATTTAGTTCATTCTATAATTTCACAGCAGGATTGTCAAGTAAAAATGTAACTTTAAAGCAAATTCTCTCGAACTTCTTTTCGTAAAGTTTCAAGATTTTCGATGCCGTATTTATCCATAACCTTAGGCAAATCTTCAATGATGGTCGGACAGGCATAAGGATCCGTGAAATTGGCAGTTCCCACTCCAATAGCTGAAGCGCCCGCTATAAACATCTCCAGAGCAGCCTCCGCCGAATCAACTCCCCCCATACCAATAATGGGAAGTTTGCTTGCCTGCGCCACTTGACGGATCAGCTTGAGTGCTACCGGAAAGACAGCTGGACCCGACATACCGCCTGTGCCATTAGCAATAATAGGCTTGCACGTCGTCAAGTCAAATCGCATACCTACCAAGGTGTTAATCATGGTAAAACCAGCAGCACCAGCGTCTTCAACAGCCTTAGCTACCTGAGTGATATCAGCCACACTCGGAGTTAATTTGACATAGACAGGTACTGCAGAAGCATCTACTGCTGCCTTGGTTGCTTCGTAGGCTAATTCTGGAACTTGGCCAATCAAAAGGCCAGCATTTCCATGGTCAACATTAGGGCAGGAGATATTGAGCTCAATAGCCTTGACATTGGGGGCTTGGGAAATTTTCCCAGCCACTGTGGCATATTCTTGATTGGAAAATCCCGCTACATTAGCGATGATTGGAAGGTCGGGATAATGTTTTTCCAACCAGGGCAGTTTTTCAGCTAGAACAACCTCAACACCTGGATTTTGCAGGCCAATGGCATTGAGCATGCCAGCTGGCGTTTCTGCCACCCGAGGAGTGGGATTGCCAAAACGGGGATCCAAAGTCGTAGCCTTTATCATGATGGAGCCTAGCAAGTCTAGGTCATAGTACTTGGCATATTCTTGACCGAAGCCAAAGCATCCAGATGCTGGAATAATTGGATTTTTCAGGTCTAAGCCTGGCAAGGAAACTCTTAAACGTTTGTCACTCATTCTTTCCCCTCCTAGACAATAATCGTGCCCGTTTCAAAGACCGGACCGTCTTCACAAACGCGCTTATTGACTGACTCATCCTGACCTGCCACATGAACGACGCAGGCATAGCAGGCGCCCATGCCACAAGCCATACGAGACTCCATAGAAAGATAAGCATGCGGATGGTCCTGAAACTTATGATCCACATACTGGAGCATAGCTGGCGCTCCACAGGAATAGACAGCCACATAATCTTGAGACAACTCATCTACAACGGCTGATACATAGCCCTGACGACCGTAAGAACCGTTATCCGTCGTGACAATGACTTCGGCATATTTTTTCATTTCTGCTTCCAAAATGACAGCAGACTTGTCAGCATATCCCAGAACAGCTGTCACTCGAGCTCCCTTGGCATGCAATTCTTTAGCAACCTCAAGCAGGGGAGGGACTCCAATCCCACCACCGATAATCAAAGCGTGGTCACCTGCCCTTACAGGACTCAAATCAAAGCCATTGCCCTGAGGCCCCATAACATCAAGAAAAGCCCCAAATGGAAGTTGAGAAAAAATAGCCGTCCCGCCGCCTTCTATCCGATAGATGATGCGACAAGTCAGATTGTCTCGGTCAATCTCTGCAATCGAGATAGGCCGGCGCAAAAGCTTGCTGTCATCTGGTACCCGAATATGTAAAAACTGCCCAGCCTGCATCTGGCTGACCATTTGCCCCTTTAGAATCATGGAAAAAATATTAGGCGCAATTTCTACTTGCTCCAGTAGCTCCATCTGCTCCAGCATAATCTTGCCAAATCTCTTTTTACAACTGTCACTAACCATGACAACCTCACTTTCTACAAGAAAAACCTCGCCGCAGCAAGGTTTCGCAAAAAAACAAGACAGCCAATTGCCTCTTATACCGTTTTTCCCACCTTGCAGCCTCACTGGACTTGATTAAAGGTTAAATTGTAAACATTATATCGTTAGAGATATGGATTGTCAAGGCATAAAAATATTAGAATTTTCATGTCTCCGACTTACTACAGCCTTACCAGCTCTTGTCAAATTCACTTCTTGCATCTGCTAGACAAGGAGCTGAATTATGCTTTTGTTCTACATATTGAAAAATTCTATAATAATAGATTATCACTCTTACAGCCCTATCTTTCTGTTCTCTCAATATGGCTGTTGGCTATCGTCAACCGAAAGACACTATCTTCTTGAAGATGTAAAGTTAAATGAACCCATTCATTATCATAGACTTCATCTGAAGTTAAGTATTTAAGGTCCAAGACAACTTGTTGACTATCTGCTGCATCCAAGCGCGAAACAACAATTTCTGATTCTTCTGGTAACCCAAATAATTGAATGATTTCTTCATAGGATGTACCAGGATTACCAGTGCCCTCGCCACGAACTTGTAAACTAGCAATTTCATCCTTTGTCCAAAGATGAGGACTATTCCCCTGTGGCAAAGTTGGATAACCCTCATCAAGAATATTCGCGCTCTTTCTAATTAAATGATAGCTTGTTCCGTTTTTTTCAAATGTTAACTTTAAATTACTTCTATGATAGTCTTGGTTAGCCTCGCTTGAATAGATTAATTCGATATTATCATTTATTTCACTATAATAAAAACTTGTAGCCTTGCCGTGTTTTTCCAGTACTTCGTCTAAAGAGGCTCCAGTTTGACCAGCAACAGTATCCTTAATTTGCAGATTGATGATCTCGTCTGTTGTCCAGCTAAAGCTATAGTTTCCTCTATCTAAGACTCTCTCTTCTAGCTGAATCTCCTCGGATGATTTCTGCTGAACAGATGAGGACATACTGTTTCGCCCGAGTTCTTCATAAGCAGATTTAATCCCCCACATGATCATCGCCTTTCCAATCAGCACCATCATACAAAACATAATACATACAATAAAAATAGTAATGGCAATGGGTAGAACTACCGAACGATTTTTATAGTCATTATCTTTGGTCATATCGTCCTCCTAATTTCCTTCATTTTAGCACAGGAAACTTTAACAAGCAAACATTTTCTAATCTTCTGATTTATCGGGAAAAAATCCCCAGTTTGTGATAAAATAGTCCTATGAGAATTCAACAGTTACACTATATTATCAAAATTGTCGAGACTGGCAGTATGAACGAAGCTGCCAAGCAGCTTTTCATTACTCAGCCTAGTTTGTCTAATGCTGTGCGGGATTTGGAAAATGAA
Source organism: Streptococcus sp. DTU_2020_1000888_1_SI_GRL_NUU_041A (assembly GCF_032387735.1). Taxonomy (NCBI): domain Bacteria; kingdom Bacillati; phylum Bacillota; class Bacilli; order Lactobacillales; family Streptococcaceae; genus Streptococcus; species Streptococcus sp. DTU_2020_1000888_1_SI_GRL_NUU_041A. Next base: position 1,380,670 of record NZ_CP135591.1, read on the forward strand.
ATGGGTATCGAGATTTTCATTCGCAATCCAAAAGGAATTACCTTGACCAAGGACGGCATGGAGTTTCTTTCTTATGCTCGGCAGGTAGTTGAGCAGACTCAGCTTCTAGAGGAGCGATACAAAAACCCTGTCGCCCACCGCGAGCTTTTCAGCGTTTCTGCCCAGCACTATGCTTTTGTGGTCAATGCCTTTGTCTCCCTGCTTAAAAAAAGCGATATGGAGAAATACGAGCTCTTTTTGCGGGAAACTCGGACTTGGGAAATTATTGACGACGTAAAAAACTTCCGCAGTGAAATCGGCGTCCTCTTTCTCAATAGCTACAACCGCGATGTCCTATCCAAGATGCTGGATGACAATCACCTGATTGCCACTCATCTCTTTACAGCTCAGCCCCATATCTTTGTCAGCAAGTCCAATCCGCTGGCCAAGAAAAAGCTGGTTCAATTATCTGACTTAGAAAACTTCCCCTACCTCAGCTATGACCAAGGGACTCACAACTCCTTCTACTTTTCTGAGGAAATTCTCTCTCAGGAACACCATAAAAAATCTATCGTAGTCAGCGACCGTGCGACCCTCTTTAACCTTTTGATCGGTCTGGATGGCTACACGATTGCAACCGGTATCCTCAACAGCAACCTCAACGGAGATAATATCGTGTCAATCCCACTGGACATTGATGATCCGATTGAACTGGTTTACATCCAGCACGAAAAAGCTAGCCTATCCAAAATGGGAGAACGATTCATTGAGTATCTGATTGAGGAAGTACAGTTTGATAAATAGATTAATCATTACTTTAGATTCTTAATAAAATTCATAAGGAGACTGAATGAAGTCAAAACGTCACGCTAAATTATTTTGGGGATGTATTATTCTTATTCTTCTCGGAATAATTACTTACTTCAACATACACCCTATCCCTACTTTGATTAAGCCTGTCCCGACTATCACAATAAAAAATAGTGGCAGTGGTTTTTTTGATACTGAAAATCCTGTTAAAAGCCTAGAAGAAGCCGAAAACAACTTTTATGTAAAATTCAATATAAAAGAAGTAGATTATGTTTCTGAATCAGATTTTTATATATATGATGATAAAGGAACACAAGTACCCGTTATAGATTTTAACTCTACTTCTGCCGAATATTCAAGCGATGATATTCAAATTTGGTTTTCAGGAAAAGCGAACACTAAGTATAGAGTTGTATATAATGGTGTCAAGGACGCAGAGTACAGTGCTAACTTTGATACTCCTTCAAAAAAAGCAGATATAAAAAAAGATGATAAGATTGTTAAGACTTATATTAGAAACTATCTAAAGACTGGTATAAAAGATGAATTGACTGAAAATATCATTAAACATGAATCTGATAGGATATATGCTAATATCTCACTATATTATACTCCATCAAATAAGGAAAACAAAGCTATTGTTCAAGCATATTGGGAAGCTTATATAAAAAACTGGACGAACTATAGTATAGAAATGACTGAAGCTAACGATGAAAAATATTCATTTACTGTTACGTATAATTGGGGAGAGCCAGATATGGAAGAGTTAAATAAAAGAATAAATGAGAGAGAAAATCAATTAAAAAAAGAGCTGGGTAATGATTACAAAAAAATTTTCAAGAAGGTTATTGCTGAAATACCAACTATGATTAGAAATACCTCGCAGAAAGAACCAGAAGAAAAATCTATAAGTTTTTCAGTAGATAGAGAGGATATAGAAGCACTTAATAAAGGTACCGGAAACAATGATATATCAGAGTTATCTAATGTATTCCAAGAGTCTCTCACGAAATTATATCCTTAATACTTAAAAAACCAGATGCTTAGTTCAAGCTATCTGGATTCTTTCTTATTTTTGATTTAAAACTTCTGTTATATACTCATCCTTATTTTCATCTGTGTAAGTTTTGGAGGTTGATTTAACCTTATAATCGTCATCGTTAAGACGTTCCACAATATAAGAATGGGTAATGGTCATTTTAAACCGACTCCCCGTTGTGCTAACGCTTAAAGGTAAGTTAGTCAGTTCGTCTGAGTAAAATATTCTGTAGTAATAATAACTTAGTGTATGAGATAGTCTATTATTATAAATTTCATCCCTCCTTTCCCAATAGTTCCCTCTGTACTGATTTTGATAATCATCAAAAAAATCCATTTGGTTATCTAAAAGTTTTTTCGATCTAATAAAGAAAATTGGGGTCCAGTTAAAGCCAGGTTTACTTCCATATTCATAATATGTCTGCATTTTCCCAGTTTTAGGATTTTTCAACTGATAAGAAATCATGCTAGTGGCTTCTGGAACTTGATAAAGTGTGTCGCCTACATAAAGAAAAAGTAATATGTCTACCAAGTCCCTAGGATGCTCATCCTTATCAGGTAACTTATATTCTGGAAAACGCCAACTCAATTTTTGATAAATAGAATCACTTAATAACCTATTGCTAAAAGCCGGACCAATTTCAGAAGTCGCTCCTATCGGAATATCTGACTTGCTACCATCAGTAAAAGTAACATGCAAAATTTGTTTTTCATTATATTCGTTCCAATTTGATATAGTTTTCTCTGTCCACTCTTTATTTTGAGGTGCTTCTTCAGACTTGTCATGCACAAATTCAATATTTAAGTCTTTAACTATTTTTTTCTTAGGTTTAATATCGGTTACTTTATAGTTATATACCGTATAGTAAATATTCTCTGAATCAAACCACTCTGGCTTAAGGTAGTAGCGCAATCCAATATATCCAATCACTACGACAATAATTCCAGCTAAAATCAGCTTCTTATTCCTGTTTAATTTCTTCATAGAGACCTCCTGAGTTCTTTATTTTATTATAGCATAGTCACAAGATTTTCTATAGAAGATTCCTCCTGAACGAAAGCAAAAAACACCTGAAAAAGCTATCTCAGGTGTTTTTTCTAATGTTTCAACTTCCCCAATACTTCTCCTATCTTACCCTCAATGACTAGATCTGCCTGGCTGTCTTGAGGGATGCTGGTCTTGTTGATGACAACCAAATGCTTACCTGCAAAATACTGGATGAGGCTGGCTGCGGGATAGACGACTAAGGACGTGCCGCCGATTATCAGTAGGTCTGCTTGATGGATAGCTTGAGCTGCCTGCTGGAAAACTTCCATATCTAGAGGTTCTTCATAGAGGGTCACATCTGGCTTGACAATACCGCCACAGTCAAGGCAGTGAGGAATGGTACCCTGCAGAGCCAGAAAGCCATCCAAATCATAGAATCGCTGACAATTCAGACAGTAATTTCTATCCGCACTGCCATGTAGCTTGAGCATCTTTTTCGAACCGGCCATTTCATGCAAACTATCGATGTTTTGAGTTACCACAGCCTTGAGCTTGCCCGTCTTCTCCAAGTCTGCCAAGTAGACATGAGCAGCATTGGGCTTAGCATCCGGATAGAGCAGGTACTTCTTGTAAAAGTCAAAAAACTCCTGCGGATAGCGCTCAAACATAGTGTGAGAAACCAACTGCTCTGCTGTAAAATGCTGTCCTAGCTTGACGCTATATATCCCATCTGAACTGCGAAAGTCTGGAATATTGGACTCCGTCGAAACCCCCGCGCCACCAAAAAAGACGATATTCTGACTTTGGTCTATTAATTCTTGCAGCCTTGCAATCTTATCCATCCTGCTACTCCTTATAAGAGACTTTCTATGACCGCATTCGCTCGGTCAAAGTAAAAAGGTTCCCTCTGAAAAACTATGCCCGTCTCCTGCGCCAAATCAATCAGAAGCTCCATAAAGTGCTGAGATGAGAAACCTGTCGTCCTGTGCAATTCTTCCTCATCAAAAGGCTTGATAAGATGAGCCAACGGATTGCGGACTGACTTTTCTAACTCTCTTAGTTGCCGTGCTGATTCTTTGACAGATTCGGGCAAATGCAACTGCAAAATCAGCTCCGTCAAACTAGAAGAATTAACCGTGCTTTCCGCATGAAAATTTTGCAGGACAGGATTATCAGAATGTCGCATCTTTTCAAACTTCCAACGGTCGTAACTAGCCCCTCGCGAATTATGAATATAGCAATCAATATCCGGTATTTGCTTTCGAATCAGCCGCATAAAAATCCGATAAATAGCCGGACTGACAGCTCGGATAAAATCAGTCAGCTGCTCATTTCTTAGCTTGGCTTCCAGATCATAAAGGTAATTGACTAGCTGCTCATCCGCTTCATTTTCATGGCAAAAAAGCTGAAAATCAGCTAGGTTAGACCCAATGATTTCCAACTTTAGATTCATCATAGATTGGATGTTGAGCTCTCTTCGCTCCGCTAAAGCCTCAAGAAGAAGGACCAAGTCAGACTGGACACTGCTTCCTGCTCGCTCAGCTAGTTTATGAGCATAAGCATAGTCATAGCGGGAAATAGCAAAGAGAATAGCTTCTTTGACATCTAATTTCATGCTTCTGCAATCAAGGTTTCCAAACCAACCTTCATCATATCGGTGAAGGTATTTTGGCGCTCTTCTGCTGTCGTATCCTCTTCAGGATTGACCAAGCTGTCAGAAATAGTCATGATAGCAAGAGCATCCACATGGTATTGAGCAGCCAAGTAGTAAAGTGCCGCAGCTTCCATTTCCACTGCCTTAACCCCCCACTTACCAAGTTCGATGTTCTTTTCAAAGTAGTTTGAATAAAAGACATCCGACGATAAGACATTCCCAACATGAGTTGTCATACCAAGATCTTTGGCGATATGGTAGGCCTTATCTAGTAAATCAAAGCTAGCGATTTGCGGAAAATCATACTGTGGCCAGTCATTGCGGATGATATTGGAGTTAGTTGCAGCCGACTGAGCCAAAACTAATTCACGGACATGCACATCAGCATTCAGCGAGCCCGCTGTTCCGACACGAATTAGCTTTTTCACACCGTAATCAACAATCAGCTCACGCGCGTAGATAGAGATTGAGGGCATTCCCATTCCAGTCCCCATAACAGAAACACGATGTCCTTTATAAGTACCAGTGTAACCGAACATATTGCGGACTTCATTGAAGCAAACAGCGTCCTCAAGGAAATTCTCCGCAATAAACTTAGCCCGAAGCGGATCTCCTGGAAGAAGGATTTTATCAGCAATCTCGCCTTGTTTAGCAGCAATATGAATAGACATAATTAAGATACTAAGGGCTTAAAAGAGGCAAAGCAAAAATAGGAAATCGAACGAAGATGCGACTGCATCTAGGTAGATTTATCTTTTTTGCACCGCCTCTAGCCCGAGTTCAATTCAAACTCAGACGCCCTTCCTTTCTGTGTTTATTTGAAAGATAGTTTTCCTCTCGTGTTCAAATCTGAACAACTCACTCTACCTTTCTTGAGTTTAATGATTTTATCGGCTAGATAGAAAGGCTGTTCCGGGTTTAATTACCAACACAGACACTCCGCCTTTCAACATTTTTTTACAATTCAGCAAGTGTTTCTTTAAGCAGTCGTTTGAAATCACCCTTGACACGCTCTGTTACCTCAACCACTTCCTCATGATTAAGCTCTTCTTGGAACCCAGCAGCAAAATTTGTAATGCATGAAATTCCAAGGACTTTCAAACCAGAATGTGCTGCTACAATCACTTCAGGAACAGTAGACATGCCGACTGCATCCGCTCCAAGCGTCTTATATGCGCGGATTTCTGCAGGTGTTTCATAAGTTGGTCCAGTGACACCGATATAGACACCCTCATCTAGCTTGATACCAAGCTTATCAGCAACTTTATGAGCGACGGCACGGTATTCTGGAGTGTAAGATTTAGACATATCAGGGAAACGTGGACCAAATTCATCCAAATTTTCACCAATCAAAGGATTTTGACCAGTCATATTGATGTGGTCCGTAATGGCCATCAGTGTACCAGGACCATAGCCGATACCACCGGCAGCATTGGTCACAATAACACCTGTCGCACCAAGAGCCTTCATCACACGCACTGGGAAAGTAACGATGTCTAAAGGATTTCCTTCATAGAAATGGAAACGGCCTTGCAGCGCCAAGACTTTCCGTCCTGCCAAGTCTCCATAAACTAATTTACCAGCGTGGCCAACAACAGTTGAACGACCCCAGTTTGGAATATCCGCATAGTCAAGACTAACGGCATTTTCGATTTCAGAAGCCAATTCTCCCAAACCAGATCCCAAAATCAGACCAAATTCAGGCTCTGTCATACCTTTTTCTTTCAAAAAAGCCGCTGTTGCTTTGATTTTTTCTGATAAGCTTGTCATAAAATATTTCCCTCACTCTCTTATTATGCTTATACCAATTTGTCCAAGAAGCTTTGACCAATCATCGCCTTATCCACTCCGAAGTTTTCAGCAACGGTAGCTGAGATATCCGCAAAGTGTCCGACAGGAATATGACCATGACTGCTCAGCGATTTTCCGAAGACCAAGAGCGGAATGTACTCACGAGTGTGGTCGGTTCCGGCATAGGTCGGGTCATTACCATGGTCAGCAGTAATCATGAGCAAATCATCTTCACGCATATTTTCAATGATTTCTGGGATGCGAGCATCAAACTCTTCCAAGCAGTCACGGTAGCCATGTGGATCACGGCGGTGACCATAAAGAGCATCAAAGTCTACTAGGTTAGTAAATGAGAAACCTTCTTTGAAGTTTTCGTCTTTGAGGGCTTTGACCAAAGTATCTACACCATGATTGTTAGACTTATTATGTCCCATGTCATGATTGATTCCAGCGCCGTTGAAGATGTCGTTAATCTTCCCAACTGAATAGGTAGCAATTCCAGCTTCATTGAGCTTATCAAGCACAGTTGGATTGAACGGAGATACGGCATAGTCGTGACGGTTGGCTGTACGAGTGAAGTTGCCTGGCTCACCTACATAAGGACGAGCGATAATACGCCCCAGAAGCGCAGGCCGTTCCAAGGTAATAGAGCGGGCGAATTCACAGATACGATAGAGCTCTTCCAAAGGAATCACTTCTTCGTGTGCTGCAATTTGCAATACTGGGTCAGCAGAGGTATAGATAATCAGCTCGCCTGTTTCCATCTGACGAGGACCAAAGTCATCAATAACTGCTGTACCAGAGTATGGCTTGTTAGCCTCACGAATGACCTTGCGACCAGAAAATTCTTCAATCTGAGTCAGGATTTCTTCTGGGAAGCCATTCCAGAAAGTATCAAAAGGCTCAGTAATATTGAGACCCATGATTTCCCAGTGTCCTGTCATCGTGTCTTTTCCAAGAGATACTTCTTCCAGCTTGGTATAGTAACCGCTAGGATTTTCTTCTTGAGGAACTGTCTTCAAAGGAGCAGGACGCTCGATATTTCCCAGGCCGATTTTAGCCATGTTTGGCACATTCAGTCCTACCGTTTTGGAAATATGTCCCAGAGTATCTGAAGCACCATCTGGTACCCCTGCATTGACAAAGTTATTAGCATCTGGCGCAGCACCGATACCAACTGAGTCCATGACTACCAAGTGAATACGATTAAATTTTGGCATAAAACACCTCTTTCTATTTATTGGCCTCTAAAACTTGAAGACCCGATTTTCCAGCAACAATGACCTTGTCTACCATTTGATTAAACAATCCATGCTCCACTACTCCCACAACATGATCAAGTTCTTGTGCAAACTCAACTGGATTTTCAATCACACCTAAATCTAAGTCAATAATGAAATTCTGCATGTCCGTGACAAAACGTTGGTCATCTTTCTCACGAAAGGCTGGCTTATATCCAGCACGCTCAAAGCGACGAAAGAGCTGTTCAGCACCGTACTGAACAACTTCTACTGGTAGCTTGAAGGCACCTAGCTTCTCGACCATCTTGCTCTCATCGACTACCCAGATATAGTGCTTTGTAGGAACAGCCACGACTTTCTCCATGAGAAGTGCGCCGCCACCGCCCTTAATACCGTTAAAGGCTGCGTCAACCTCATCAGCACCATCAACTGTCACATCAACCAAGTCAACTTCATCAATGGATTTGAGCGGAATACCTAAACCTTCTGCCTGTTTGCTAGTGACACTGGAAGTCGTAACAGCTGTAACCTGTAGTCCTTCCTCTTTTATACGCCGACCAATCTCTTCAACAAAATAATAAGCGGTCGAACCCGTCCCGAGACCAACAATCATCCCGCCTTGGACAAATTCAGCAGCCTTGATTCCTGCCAGTTTCTTTAGATTTTCCATAGCACCTCCTCGAATCACACTACTTTTATTATATCATGATTCTCACTAACATGAAAGTGTTTTCTTTACCAGACTTAAATTTCATTCCTTTGGCTTGATAATCGAAAGCCTTGCTCCTCCTTGATTTTTGCGTTACAATTAAGGTAATTGATTTTAAACACAAGGAAAAATACAGTATGATTACCAGAGAATTTGATACAATCGCTGCGATTTCTACGCCTCTTGGCGAAGGGGCTATCGGTATCGTCAGACTAAGCGGGACTGACAGCTTTGCTATTGCCCAAAAAATCTTCAAAGGGAAAAATCTAAGCAAAGTGGAAAGCCACACGCTCAACTACGGCCATATCGTTGACCCTCAAAATCAGGAAATTCTGGACGAGGTTATGCTTGGCGCTATGCGCTCTCCCAAGACCTTCACGCGCGAAGATATCATTGAGATTAACACCCACGGCGGAATTGCGGTTACGAATGAAATCCTGCAGCTGGCTATCCGCGAGGGCGCTAGAATGGCTGAGCCTGGTGAGTTTACCAAGCGAGCCTTTCTCAATGGGCGCGTAGATTTGACTCAGGCTGAGGCCGTTATGGACATCATCCGAGCCAAAACTGATAAAGCCATGAACAATGCTGTCAAGCAGCTAGATGGCTCCCTCTCCAACCTTATCAACAATACTCGTCAGGAAATTCTCAACACTTTAGCTCAGGTCGAGGTCAATATTGACTATCCAGAGTACGACGACGTGGAAGAGATGACGACCCAGCTTATGCGAGAAAAAACAGCTGAGTTTGAGGATCTGCTGAGCAATCTCCTCAATACTGCGCGACGAGGCAAGATTTTGCGCGAAGGTATTTCCACTGCTATCATCGGCCGGCCTAATGTCGGCAAATCAAGCCTCCTCAACAATCTTCTGCGCGAGGACAAGGCCATTGTGACTGACATTGAGGGGACGACCCGTGATGTGATCGAGGAGTATGTCAATATCAAGGGCGTGCCGCTCAAGCTCATCGATACTGCAGGAATTCGAGAAACCGATGACCTTGTAGAACAGATTGGAGTTGAGCGCTCTAAAAAAGCCCTGCATGAAGCCGACTTGGTCCTCTTAGTTCTCAATGCCAGCGAGCCTCTGACAGACCAAGACAGACAATTGCTGGAAATCAGCCAGGACAGTAATCGTATCGTCCTGCTTAACAAGACTGACCTTGAGGAAAAGATTGAGCTGGATCAGCTGCCAACTGATGTCATCAAGATTTCTGTCCTCCACAATCAAAATATCGATAAAATTGAAGAACGCATCAATCAGCTCTTCTTTGAAAATGCTGGTATCGTCGAGCAAGACGCCACCTACCTGTCCAACGCCCGCCACATTTCCTTGATTGAAAAAGCCCTAGAAAGCCTGCAAGCCGTCAACCAAGGCTTGGAAATGGGTATGCCTGTAGATCTTCTTCAAGTCGACATGACCCGCACCTGGGAAATCCTCGGCGAAATCACTGGTGACGCCGCACCAGACGAGCTTATCACCCAACTCTTCAGCCAATTCTGCTTGGGGAAATAGAGAAACGATAAATACCTGTCATTTCCAAACTTACACTTGAACTACTGTCCCTCATTCCATCAAGTTCCATTGCACTCTAATTAAAACTATTGCTAAAGCCTTCAAATTCATATAAAATAATCCTATCATATCAAAAAGGAGATTCTCCATGAAAAAAACCTTCCAAGCATTCTTACTTGCAGCTAGTCTATTAAGTTTGGCCGCCTGTGTTCAATCTCAATCAAAGAAGCCAGCTCAATCAAGTGATAAGGCTAAAACTTCCAAAAAATCATCCTCTAGCAGTAAGGTCAGTTCTAAATCATCTAGTAAATCTGATAGCTCTTCGTCATCCAGTTCATCTTCTGACTCCAGCAGCATTCCAAGCACTAACAGTAGCTCAAGCTCTACTATAGTAGATGGCAAGGAAGTTTCTATTACTTCCGAAGGTGCTTTTATCACTTTTCCTGAAATCGGTAAAGTCGTGAAGAAAGATGATGGCTATCTATTCGCTTCGCAAGGCCTTTGGGTAATGATTAGAACTGATGGACAATATATGTCTATCACATCAGAAGGTAGAAATATCAATAGCATTGATGTTGATCCTAGTCCAGTTAATGACGTCTATGCAAAATTTGGAGTTTCTGGAACTGCTGATATTGACGCGATTATAGAAAAAGCAAAATCATCAAACAACTAGAGTAAAAATAAAGCATACCTAACCAACTTTGCTTAGGGGAATAGAAAAAAACAAGAGACCTAAAATTTAGGTCTCTTTTCGAATGCAGTAATTTATTACTTATACTAATTGATTAGCTTTTAAATCAAGAACGGCATTTTAAAACCTCAGTCCAAAATAAACCTTACCGTCTCAACCGCCAATAAAGTAATAAGCCATCTCTTTTCCTCCTGAGAGTATTTAAAAAAGCCTTAGACAGGCTTTAAGACTGTCCCCTGCCGGAATCGAACCAGCAACTACTCCTTAGGAGGGAGTTGTTATATCCATTGAACTAAGGGGACTTAGAGAAAAACTCTGCCCAACGACAGAGTCTTTCTAAGATTAACGGCGAATTTCTTTGATACGCGCTGCCTTACCTTGCAATGCACGAAGGTAGTACAATTTAGCACGACGGACTTTACCGTAACGAACGACTTCAATCTTGTCAACACGTGGAGTGTGGATTGGGAAAGTACGTTCAACACCGATACCGTTAGAGATTTTACGAACGGTGTAAGTTTCTGAGATACCAGCACCTTTACGAGCGATAACCACACCTTCAAAAATCTGGATACGTTCGCGACTTCCTTCGACAACTTTCGCGTGAACGCGGACAGTGTCACCAGGACGGAATGCAGGGATGTCAGTACGAAGTTGACCTTCAGTCAAACTTTGGATTAATGGATTCATTTTTTCTACTCCTATCTTACTAATCTTAAGGTTCAAGACCGCAGCGGATTAGCCGTTTTTTGTGCTTCCATTAGGCACAAAGTATATTATATCAAAATTTCTAAAAATGTAAAGATGTTTAAATAAAAATTCCCAAAAGAATCGCTAAAAACCCGAGTATGTATGTCGAAGCCAAATAGAGAACAAATTTCTTTCGCTCCGAAAAGAGCTCTGCCAACTCAGCATTCAAGGTCGAAAAGGTCGTCAAACCACCACAGAAACCTGTTGCTAAAATGACATAAAGCTGCTTGTCTTCTATATGATTATAAAAATAACCAATGAGAAAAGCACCTAGCAAGTTTGCCAATAAAGTCCCAATCGGCAGAGATGCTCTGCTATTAACCTTGGAGAAAACATAACGAACGAGAGCACCAGCACCGCAGCAGATTAACATCGCCCACATCATGACTTCACCTGCTTTCCAGCCCATAGGGCGATTGCAAGGCCACCACCTACACTTAAAACTAGATAGATAAGAAGCTCCGTATAGCGCCCTGAATCTGCTAGTTTGATACTGTCTAGCAGAAGACCAGAAAAAGTCGTCAAACCTCCGCAAAAACCGGTCGAAAGCGCTAGAATTAGGCGCTGAGACTTAACTTTACTGCTAAGATAGCCCTTGATAATATAGACCAGCAAAAAAGTTCCCAAATAATTGACCAGCAAGGTACCCAAAGGAAATGTATCAGAAAAAACTGATAAGAGCGCTACTTGGTAACGTAGCCAACCGCCTGCCATTGCAGATAAAGCCACAGCAATAGAGTTCTGTACTTCTTTCATTAGATATTTTTATTCTGAAATTCACGCGAACGTTTTAAAATGTCAGAAAAGGTCGCTACAACAGTTTCCTTGTAGTCTTTGTTTTCAACCTTATCCGCCACTCTGGCGAAAATCACATCTTCTCTCTTACTATCCAATACAGCCGTACCCGTTAATTTTTTTAAAGCCACGACTTGGTCGACTAGATTCATGCGTTGCTCCAGCAAGGCAACGATTGCATCATCCACTTGATCGATTTCCTGTCTGATTTCTTCTAACGTCATCTACTTCCTCCTTATATTCTATCTATCATATCAAAAAATAGTAAAATTTTCTAGTTTAATTCTAAATAAAAAGGTCCAAGTCCCGTGATTAAAAGAAAACTCGCTTATGCGAGTTTTCATCTGCAGGCTAAAACAGTCCCCCGGATCTTGGATTAAGGATAACTCGCAAAAGCGAGTTTTTATCTGCAACCTAAAACAGTCCTCTGGACTGTTTTAGCCAACTGAGCCTTCCATACTCATGTTGATGAGTTGGTTGAGTTCGACGGCGTATTCCATTGGTAGTTCTTTGGTAATGGGTTCCATAAATCCGTTGATAATCATAGCTGTGGCTTCTTCTTCGCTGATGCCTCGGCTCATTAGGTAGTAGAGCTGGTCCTCAGATACTTTGGAAACCTTGGCTTCATGCTCTAGCGCGACATTTGAATTATGGATTTCATTAAAAGGAATGGTGTCAGAACTGGATTCACCATCCATGAGAATGGTATCGCACTCGATATGAGATTTGGAACCAGCACTATTCTTACCAAAGCGGACCTGACCACGATAGTCTGTCTTTCCACCATCCTTGGCCACTGATTTAGAAATTAAGGTACTGGATGTCTTAGGAGCATTATGAAAGACCTTACAACCCGCATCTAAGTGCTGACCATAGTTGGCAAAAGACATAGATAAAACAGAAGTCCGTGCATTGCGGCCATTAAGAATACTACACGGATATTTCATATTGACCTTGCTGCCTAAGTTACCATCAATCCACTCTAAGGTGCCGCCTTCATCAACAATCCCCCGCTCCGTTACGAGGTTATAGACATTGTCCGACCAGTTTTGAATGGTTGTGTAGCGGAAAAAGGCATCCTTTTTGACAATGATTTCGACATTTGCCGCATGAAGACTATTGCTCGTATAGGTCGGTGCTGTGCAGCCCTCGATATACTGGATAGAGCCGCCTTCCTCGATAATCATCAAGGAGCGCTCAAACTGGCCGGCATTTTCACCATTAATTCGAAAATAGGTCTGAACAGGAACTTGGCACTGGACGTTCTTGGGCACATAGATAAAGGTTCCGCCAGACCAAACTGCGCTATTAAGCGCAGAAAATTTATGCTCAGCGTTTGAAATCACAGTACCAAAATACTGCTTGACCAAGTCCGGATATTCCTGAACAGCCGTATCCGTATCGGTGAAGATAATCCCCAGCTTGGCAAACTCTTCCTTCATATTGTGGTAAACCACTTCAGATTCATACTGAGCCACAGCTCCAGATAGGTACTGCTTCTCAGCTTCTGGAATTCCCAAGCGGTCAAAGGTTTTCTTAATCTCTTCTGGAACCTCATCCCAACTGCGAGCCCGATCTCCGCTTAGCTTCTGATAATAGATAACATCATCAAAGCGAATCCCTGACAAATCAGGGCCAAAGTCGGGCATAGGTAACTTATGAAAGAGCTCCAAGGAGCGCAGACGATAGTCCAGCATCCACTGGGGCTCATTCTTGATTTCTGAGATTTCTCGAACTACTTCTTCGGTCAAGCCTCTCCCAGTCGAAAAGAGCGGTTTGACATCATCATGAAAGCCAAAGGCATAGTCACGTTCTTTCATAGGAACTCCTCCTTTATCTGATGGATAGCGCTTACCTATATTATACTCCTAATCATGAGAATTGTCAGAAAATAACATTTTCGCACAAAAAAACGGCCGCAGCCGTTTCCTCTATTTATCACTTTAAACTTTATTAACCAAGCCTTCTGCAAAAGCTTCCAAACGTGCAATATCATCATCTTCCGCAGATAGGTCTACTTTAACACTTTCTGCACCCTTCGTCGCTCCTGTAGCAGCAAAGGCAGCATCGAAGTCATCAACAGCCTTGCAGAATTCGTCATAGAAAGTATCGCCTGAACCGACCACCCCATAGACCTTGCCAGACAAATCCAAACTAGACAAGTCTTCGTAGAAGTCCATCATCTCATCAGGCAGCTCACCGTCACCATAGGTGTAGGTTGCTACAATCGTAATATCTGCTTCCAAGAAATCTTCTGCATCGACAGTGGTGCACTCGTCCACTTCAACTTCTACATCCAGGTCTCTTAGCTTATCCGCCACAATATCAGCAATTTCCTCGGTGTTTCCAGTCATGCTGGCAAATACAATTTTCGCTAAGGTCATATCTTCCTCCAAATTCTAATCTGCTCTCATTATATCATATCTTTTTTATTTTAAAAATAAAAACTCTTATGCTACAATGGGTAAAGAAAGTTGACGAGGTTATTTATGACTCTTTATCATGATATTTTAAGTAAGATCAAAGAATACGATACTATTATCATCCACCGCCATATGCGGCCAGATCCTGATGCTCTTGGCAGTCAGGTCGGACTACAAAAGCTGCTTCAGTACCACTTCCCAGAAAAGACAATAAAAGTAACAGGCTACGATGAGCCAAATCTCATGTGGCTAGCACAAATGGACCAAGTCGCAGACGAAGATTACCGAGAGGCTCTAGTCATCGTCTGTGACACTGCTAATACAGCCCGCATTGACGACCAACGCTACACGACAGGCGACTTCCTCATCAAAATCGATCATCATCCTGATGATGAGGTTTACGGAGATATTTCTCTAGTTGATACAAGCTCCAGCAGTGCCAGTGAGATGATCGCTCTCTTTGCCTTTGAAAATAACTTAGACTTGAGCAAGGAAGCTGCTGAACTCCTCTATGCTGGTATCATCGGCGACACTGGCCGCTTCCTTTATCCTTCCACTAGCGCCCGCACATTCGAAGTAGCTGCCAAGCTGCGCCAGTACGATTTCGACTTATCAGCCTTGTCTCGTAAAATGGACTCTATCAGCCGCCAGGTAGCTAAACTGCAGGGCTATGTCTATGAGCAATTGGAAATAGATGAAAATGGGACTGCGCGGGTCATTCTGCCTCAGGAAGTTTTACAAGCCTATCAACTAACCGATGCTGATACAGCAGCCATCGTCGGGGCACCTGGACGAATTGAAGATGTCAGTCTGTGGGCTATCTTTGTTGAGCAGCCAGATGGTCACTACCGTGTCCGCATGCGCAGCAAGGTTATTCCTATCAACGGTATTGCTAAAAATCATCACGGCGGTGGACACCCCTTAGCCAGCGGAGCCAATGCATTTTCAAAGGCAGAAATAGAGCAAATCTACACCGAGATGAAAGAATTGGCAAAAAAGTAAGAAATTAGTCTAAAAGTCTTGTCAAATCAATCAGAATTTGATAAACTATCAAAGTAACTAATCTATGGCTCGCAAAGAGACCATGGCAGAAAGGAAATTTTTGTAAAATGAGAAAAGATATTCATCCAGAATACCGCCCAGTTGTCTTCATGGACACTTCTACCGGCTACCAGTTCCTTAGCGGTTCAACTAAGCGTTCAAACGAAACAGTTGAATTCGAAGGGGAAACTTACCCATTGATCCGTGTAGAAATTTCATCAGACTCACACCCATTCTACACTGGACGTCAAAAGTTCACTCAAGCAGATGGACGTGTGGATCGTTTCAACAAAAAATACGGTCTCAAATAATCATAAGCACCAATCGGTGCTTTTTTTGTACTCAAAATTTCTTTTCGCCTTTTTAAACTTTAAAATCTATCCACAACCGCTACTTTTGCTTCCTAGTTAATTCAACAAAAAAACTCCAAAAGTCAGACAATTAAAATCTAACTTTTGGAGTGTGGTTTATATGCAACCAAAGATTAAGAACACAGATGTTTAAGAATAAAATTCCTTATTATTTATAGCTGTATGCCCAGTAGTAAACACCGTTTCCGTCTACAACTGTCGCTACTGCCCCTTCAGTTACGTTAGGATCAAGAAGCAATTCTCTCAGACCGCTGTTAGCCCATTTCTTAACGACAACAGATGGATCTTCATCACGACGTCCAACAAAGCCTGAGCTATCGTATTGACGTGAGATTTCATTTACTTTTGGAAGTGCTTGATTTTGATAAATGTCTTCTGACCAAGTCAACTCTTTCAAACCTTGAGCTTTACGCTCTTCATTGATTTTAGCGAAAGCTTCTTTAGCTTTTGAAACATAGTCATAGTTTGTATCGTTTGTTGCTTCAACACGGTAAACAAACTTAACATAACCAAATTCTACATCACTGTATTTCTTATCCTCAACACCACTCTTAAGGTTTGCAATCAAGACATAATCCTTAGCATATGGGTTTTCTTTGGTTTTCTCAAAGATTTCTGGATCTTCGATTTCCCACTCAACCTTGGCATCCCATCCTGCGTTATCAAGGAACTTAGGATTCATCTTTTCGATAACGTAGTTTTTGAACTCTTCAACGTTCTTGAATGGCAGCGGTTGACCAGCTTTAGCAGTTGTCACTAGGTTAGTTGAGTACAATTTCACGCTAGAGTCTTTATCACTGTACATGTATTCATCATCTGCAGTGTTTTCGTGAAGTTTTGGATCAAGAGCTGGATCGTTTGGATCAGTCATACCTTGAAGTTTCCATTTGTCACCAAACCATTTCCAATATGGAGAGTATCCATTAGCTTCTGAGTCAGATGGTATACGGTAATAATGAGTAGATCCATCAAAGTAATAGTTAGGATCTGACTCAAGAGCCTTGTCACCTGGTTTTCCAGTTGGGTAGATAATTTTCGGAGCTCGTCCATTTGGTGCCCATGTCAAGTGTTCAAGACCTTCTGCTGGTTTTTCAACATATGGAGGAATTTGATCTTCACTTGGTTTATCAGTTGTTACCAAACCAGGAGTCTCTGGCACAGCAGGTCTTGTTGGAGTTTCTGGTTTTGGTTCTGCTGGTTGCTCTGGTTTCGGAGCAAATGGATTGAGATCACCTTCTGCACCGTTAATCGGAGGATTTTCTGGCAAATCAACACTTGGTACCTCAGGTTTTGGTTCTGCTGGAGTTGTTGGTTGTTCCGGTCTATCATTTGGAGCTGGAGTTGGTTGCTCTGGTTCTGCTGGTGTCGGAGTTGGAACTTCTGGTTTTGGCTCCTCCGGCTGGCTTGGAGTTGTTGGATTAGTTGAGTTATCAGCGGAATCCTTAACAAACACCCACTTACCATTTTGATAGTAGTAATAGTCGCCATTATCCAATACATAGTAATGATAACCATTTTCATAACGATAATGCGGATCGTTTTCCAAGTTGTTATTGGATGTGCTGTTATTGTTAGTATTTGTCAATGGTTTCCACTCACCATCACGATAGATACGGTAAGAACCATCTGTCATACGGTAGTAATGGTTACCATTCCAGTAAATGTAGTTTTCATCGTTTGCAAGATTGTTGTAATTATTCCAACCATTATAGCCATAATTGTTGCTATAGTTATAATTCCAGTTGTTATAGCCTGGATAATAGTTATTATAACCATAGTCGTAATTATAGCCATTGTAACCGTAGTTATATCCGTAGTTATAGTTGTTATAGCCATAATTGTAGTTATTGTAACCATAGTTGTAATTGTTGTAACGGTAGTTGCGGTTGTTACGGTAATTATAGTTGTTATAACCATAGTTATAATTGTTGTAACCACCATTCCAGTAATTATAACCTGGTTGATAGTAGTTATAACCATAATCTTGAGCCTGAGCATTATTCGCAAGAGCAAATGCTGGAATAATAGCCGCAGCAGCCACAACAGATCTTGATAAGAGTCTGAAACGATTGTTCATATTAATTAAACCTCCAAAGTGACCAACATCACTTTATTTTTTTGTGGGGGGAATTTATTTTTTGTGCACAACTTCATAAAAAAGAATTTCACGAAAATACTGCCAGCTGACAGTTGACTGCTCCATCATTATCAAACGCAAAAAAACGAATCACTAGTTAGTGAATCCACCTGATTAAAGGTTGCACATAAATGTTTTTATAACATTTGATTTAGAAATAAAGAAGTCAATATGCTTGAAAATACTTTTTTATGCATATCTCACCCTCAAGACGAATTATAGCACAAGAAATTTTTGAATGCAAGCATTTTAGTTAACAGGGTGTAAATTATTTTTATGGGTAATTTTTTATAGTTCGTCTTTTTGTTTATTTTTCTGTTTTTTATCTTTGAAAATCTATAAAATCTTCTTTTTAACGAACCAAAACAATAGAAAAATGTTTATAATTTGGTTTACACTGTGTAAATTATTTTTATTGCTTATTTATAAAAACTCCTCACCCTATCATTCCAATTTTTTGTTTAAGTTTATTTTAAGCTTATATTAAGCCTTTTTTAAGCTAAACTTAAGTTTGTTTTAAGAATCAAAGAATCTGTTTGAATTTTTCTTGCTTATGGGTTTTTATCTATATAAATGAATATAAATTAAAAAGTAGTAAAAAATACTAGAAGCATTTATTCCAGCTTCTAGTATTTTGAATTTATTAATATTTGAGTTGTTTGATAACTAAGAGGTGGCTATCTTCCTCTCCGACCAAGCTGTGTGGCTCATTGGGCTCCATCGTCAAAAAGGAACCTGCCACTAGCCGCACAGTTTGTTCTCCAGCAGAAAAGCTTACATCTCCCGACAAACAAACAACTGTTACTAGCGCATCAGCACTATGCTCTGGTACTTCTTTTCCTTTAGCAAGATGCAGATGATGGATGATTCTGCCTTCTTCTTGCACAGGTGTTTCTGCAAAATCATTATTGGGATTGGTAACAAAAAATTTCATTTTCTTCCTCCTTCTAATGGATGATGTGACTACTGATCTTCATAGCCTCCACCAGTAATGCCGAAATATTCTTCTAAAGATTTGCCTGATTGAGCAATTTCCTTGGCTTCTTGACCAATATAGCGCAGATGCCAGCTTTCAGGCATATAGCCAGTTGAACCTTCCTTACCCTCTAGATAGCGAACGATAAAACCGTATTTATAGGCATTATTTAGAAGCCACTGACTTGCTCCAGCTTCTTGTACGAGATTGCCATTCTTGTCAATCAAGTCAAATGCCAAACCAGTCTGGTGCTCGCTGTAGCCTGGTCGAGCTGAATAGCGGTCTGCAGCTGCCTTACCATCCTGATTGACATAATTTTGATAGAGCTCGGTCTGAGTATCATAGCTGCGGAAACCACTGTATTGGTCGCTAATGGCATAGCCTTGTGCCTGCATGTCTGCAATCAGTTTGAGCAATTCTGCTTTAGCAGTCGCATTCTCACCTGGGTTATAGGAAGGAGACAAAGGGTAGTGTTTGTTGACAAGAAGAATCTCATCATATTTCCCTTTGACACTGTAGTAGCTACCGTTATAGGAAACATTTTGATCAAGAGTTTTGGCTTCGTGATTTTGCTTCTTTTTAGTATCAGTGCTGTCTGAAGATGTTGTCGTATCTTGGCTAGAATTTTTGTCTTTTTCAGCATCTTGTTTCTTAACTGTACTAGTTGAGCTAGCCGCTTGTTTATCAGAGCTATCTCCAGTAGTGTCTTTACCAGACGAACACGCGCCTAGAACAAGAACAGATGCTGCAAGAAGAATTAGTTTACTGTATTTCATTGTCATAATATCAACCTTCTGAAACTTCAAGATTATAGATTACAAAAGAATCCCCGCTAGGTTTCAAGTAATAAGTCTTATTTTTACGATTTACACTATTTGGAGTGCTATCGACATAGTGGACTGTGTAGTCCTCATATGTTGTCACGATATAGGAACCATTTTCTTCCTTGATTTCGCGGATATCCAAAGCTCCTGGCTCATAATAGTTAATTTTTGCTTTCTTAACACCACCACCAGTGGTCCACTCAACCATTTCTCGATATACAGCACTAGAGGTATCGTAGTATTGAGAATAGTTGTTGCTTCTGTTAGAAACAGAGCTGAAAACAGCACTGCGGTAGTCATTAAGGAAAGTAGAGACTTTTGCCTTTTGAGCCTCAACCTTTTTCGCTTCTTCGTTCTTTTCTCTAATCTTAGAAACCACTTCCTTAGGAAGCGATAATTTCACATTAGTAGTATCATCTTCCACAATTACTGTTTCTTTATTGGTAGTAAAGGTAGTATCAGAGATAGTAAACTTGGCATAAATTTCAAGTTCTTGATAAGGAACAAGCTGCAGCTCAGGGGTCAAACTGCTACCACTTTCTTTGCCATTAACAACGATTTTAATATCTGTTGCTTTTGAAGTTTCAGAAGGCATAGTAATTTTTAGCTGTTTCTTTTCAGACTTGAGATCCAGTTTGATTTCATTATCTTTAGCCGTAGCTAAATCAAGCTGAACCTTACTCTCTACATCTCCAACATCTGTCTTTCCTTTGAGTGTAAAATCTTGTTTGATGAAGTGATATTCACCCAATTCAGTGTCTGTATTTTTCTTAAGAGTAATAGTTTTTTTCTCACCAGGTTTAATGGTAGCATTATCCAAATTTGTATTGACTTTAACTTTGACTGGATAGGAAACCATTTGATATTCCTGGAAAATACCAAATTTCTTACTCTTTTCAGTAACACCTAAAATCTTATTATTGTTGTCATCAATATAAGCAGATTTGCCATTTGACTCAACAATGTTATCTAGCTCAGTTTCGAGATTAATCTCCTGGCTCTCTAGGTGCTCAACTAAAGCTCTTGCTTCCGCGCGTGTCCACTTATCGGATTGAGTAGAAAGAAGACTTGCCACTTCATCGAAGTCTTTACTAGAGACGGCTTTTGCAAAATGGTCTGTGACCACTTTAACTCCAGTTATAGAGTTTAAATAGAAGAAAACTCCAATCAAAGCGGCAACTAAAACGGTTGGAGCCCCAATCATGATTGCTTGCTTCTTTGATATTCTCTTTTTAGCCTTTTTTACCGGTTTCTGTGGTAATTGCGAGTCGAGCAGTTCAGACCGAATAGGCAAGTTAGAGAATCCTTGACTCTTAGCTTCTGCAAATTCTTCTTTGGTAGGTTTTCGACCAATATTATTTTCAAAAGCTTGCAGCCAATTCTGGCGAAGTTCTTCATATTGGCTAGATTCAAACTCGCCTTGCTTCTCATCTTGGGAAGTTGGTTGAATCGATTCTTCTGTGACAGAATCTTCAGAAGGTGTCTCCTGAACAATATCTTGATTATCAGAAGCTTCATCAGTAGTATTTTCTACTGACGAAGTATCTGTGGTTGCTTCCCCTGCTTCGCCTGCAATCTCCTTAATCTTTTTTGGATCAAAGTTAGATTGTTTGCCGGCTTGGAACTCACTTGCAGTTGGTTTTCGACCAATTACTTTTTCAAAGAGATCAACCCATTTTTCTTTTGTTGCCATAAATCTCCTCCAATTATTACATCATTATGATACTAGCTAGTAGAGAAAAAGCGATGAAAGAGAAGATAATTGTAATCACACCATTGATAATAATGGCCAATAGATATTTATAAAAAGGATCCATAGAGTTGTTTGTCTTGGAATAAATCAAAGCAAAGGTCGCTCCAACTCCGACTAACAAAAGAACAATCCATGTGAAAAACAGAGATAAATGAATAATACCCAACAGAGCAAACAGAGCTGAAGCAGCAATAAATGGAAGAACAATGGCATAAAGTCGACCATACCAATCAAAAGCCTTATTAAAGGTAAAACTTCTATCTTGGTAGACCAAACGCTTCACAACAAAACCACCTAATATAATAGAGAAAAGGAAGAGAGCCGCTGCTATCAGAGAAACAAAGAAGACTTTGAAATTAAAAGTCGGTCCATTATACATACCAAAACTCATGATACCAATGGTACTGAAAATATTGTAGTTTGCAACAATAGCAAAAAAGAACGCTGTCAAACCTAGAGAAAGGTAACCATTCACCTTACTGCTCTCAACTTCAGATGTCGGTGATTTCCAAGCTGAAACGAGCCAAGCCCAGAAACCTTTCATTGTTTTAGAAAACTCGCTGGGTTGAGGAGGTTGCTGACTGTAATAAGCCTGTGGTCCTTGTTGAGGTATTTGTGAATTGAACTGTCCTTGCTGCTGGTTGTTCTGATAAGCTTGCGGACCAGAAGACTGAGGCTGTCCAGCAAAGGGACTTGCTTGCTGAAATCCTTGTTGCTGATAAGCTTGTCCCTGATTTGCAAATTGATTTGGATTTGCTTGTTGCTGAGGAACTTCTTGATATTGTTGAGAAGCCTGCTGAGCAAAAGGCTGTTGGAAGTTTTGCGGCTGTTCAAAGCTTGATGAAGCCGGACTAGCTTCACTAGAGGCTTGCTCCGCACTTACCTGTTCAGCTTCAACAAATTCCCCGGCAGCCAAAGCTTGGGCAATTTCTTCCTCTGTAGCCGAGCGTCCATTAACGGCCTCAAAATATTCAAGCCAATCTTGTTTTGACATAAAATATCTCCTATCTATAAATTATTATACTACTATAGTATACAAAAAAAGGGCCGGAAATTCAATCTATTCCGGCATTTGCTCTTCTTAATCGCTTGTCATATCGTCAATTTATCAGGAAAAGCTTCCACTCCTCCTTCAACATTGGTTACTTGGTAACCCTTAGCTTCCAAAAATTCGCAGGCACGCGCTGAGCGTCCGCCTTTTTGACAGATGATATGGTAAGGGATTTGTTTATCCAATTGTCCATAATTCTCCGCCAAGCTGCTGAGAGGCAGATTCTGAGCTCCAGAGACATGTCCAGCTGTAAATTCGTCCACCTCGCGAACATCAATCAACTGCAGTTCTTCTAGCTGCAATTTGTCATATAAATCTTTCGCGCTAATTTTTTGCATTCTTTTTCTCCTATTCATTCATAATCACAATTTTTCCAAAACCTGCCGTTCCCTCTATAAAAGAATGAGCTTTGGGCACTTGCTCTAGGGAAAAGACACGCCTTGGTGTAACATTGACCTGATAGCGGTCAATATAGTCAAATAATTCGTCCATCAAGTCTTGACTCACATGAGCTGAGTGAAAACTTGTCAAAAAACTGTTGTTTTTAATTTCTTCAATTGGGTTGAAATCATCCAGCTCCCACTGACCTCCCAAGAGTCCGGTCACACAGATAATCCCCCCCTCAGCGATATGGTCAAATGAATCCTTGACAGTTGCTGGGCCGACCAACTCAAGGATTTTACCAAACTTCTCCTCTGTTTCCAGTCGACCATCCTGGTCTATGATGATATCGTCGTAGGCTTGGTGCTTGAGCAGAAACTGTTTGGAACCGCTATTGACCGAGCCCACGATATGTGTGTCTGGAAACTGTGCCTTGACCAGACGAGCAAAGGCCAAACCGACACCGCTAGTGGCAGCCCGAACCAAAATCTTATCATTAGGCTCGATGCGTAGATTTTTCATAGAGCCTAGGGCAGTATAATAGGTCTCTGGCACTGCTGCCAGCTCTGTCCAGGTCAGATTGGTCTCGACTGTATAAATTTGGTCGTTCGGCAGGAGAACATACTCGGCATAAGAGCCGTCAAAAGCTCGCCCCATTTCTCCCATGATGGAAACTACTTTCTGACCAATCTCTAAATCAGGCCGAGTCGTCTCGGCCACTTGACCAACGCACTCAATGCCTAAAATCCGAGGGAAGGTGACACTAGGCGATAAACCCTCACGAGTAAAAATCTCCGATCGGTTAATCCCAAACCCTCTGACCTTGACCAAGGTCCAGCCTTCTTGAAGTTCTGGAATCGGTCTTTCTTCCAGCAGAAGCTTTTCTGGACCACCTGCTTCGTAAATGACTATAGCTTTCATCGTTTCCATAGAATCACCTCGCTTTCTACAAAGTTTAGCATTCTAAGCTTAGACTTATCAAAAAGTCAGTCAGCTACTCCTGAAAATCAAACCGAACTTTGGCAAAATCATTGGCCGGCTGTTGGAGAATCTCCTGAGGGGAACCAAGTTGCTAGCTACGTCCTTCATCCAAGATCAAGATAGAGGGACTATTCTCTAGCAAATGAGTAATACCAATCTGCTCGGTTTGACAACCTGAGAGAACAGCTGGATAGTACTACTCTATCTCAGCAAAACAGTTAGTTAAAACTCCAGCACTTGGTAAGAGTAGCCCAAATCTTGCAAGAATTTAAACAAATCTCTTGTAGAGACAAAGATAGTCTTTTCATTGGTATTAGGATGGAAAGTCATGCGTTCTTCGCCGATAATTTCTTTATCAAAATAAACTTGAACGTCCTTCTCCTCATTGTTAAGCAGACCAAAAGGCGATACCGTTCCTGCTGGTAGGCTCATTTTCTCAGCCAAGGAGTCCAATGAGGCCATGCGAATCCGATCGGCTCCCACTTGAACTTTAAAGTTATCCATATCCAATCGTTTCTTGTCATCCATAATTAGAAGATAATACTGGGTTTTCTTCTTATTGGTTAAAAACATAGTCTTAGTCCGAACACCCTCCATGTCTTCAATATAGCTATCTGCTTGCTCTGTCGTAAATGCAGGCGGGTGCTCCACCACATCAAAGGTGATCCCCAACTCTTGCAACTTATTAGCCACTTGTTGATAAGCATCCATAGTTTTTCTCCTTTATTGATGAATAATCTTTTGCACCAACGCTTGCAAGTCTGGCACAACCTGCTCTGCAAACCAAGGATTTTTAGCCATCCAGATTTGGTTGCGGGGCGATGGGTGAACCAAAGGAAAAAAGTCAGGCAGGTAGTCTTGATAATGCTGAACCGTCTCGGTCAGCTTGATATTTCCTTTTTGATGCAGATAGTATTTCTGTGCATACTGACCAATCAAAATAGTCAGCTCAATATCTGGCAAAAGCTCTAAAATCGGCTGATGCCATTTGTCCGCAAAGTCCTTACGAGGCGGTAAATCACCAGATTTCCCATGTCCTGGAAAATAAAAATCCATGGGCAAAACTGCAAAGTAGCCAGAATTATAAAACGTGTCTTCATCAACCCCCAGCCATTCCCTCAGTCGGTCACCACTCTTATCTTTCCAGTAAAGCCCTGCCTCTTGAGTTTTCAACCCTGGCGCTTGACCAACAATGTTAATCCGAGCATTCTTTGGTGCCGCAAAGAGTGGCTTGATTCCCTGCTCCGTAAATTTCTGATTTTCTGGATCAGCCATGATGGCCTTTGTAATATCTTCTAAAGTATGCATAGCAACTCCTTGCAAAGAAACTCATTTGGCAAGACCAAACGAGTTCTTCTTTTTTATTTGATTAGTTCGTAGATAGCTTCCGCGTAAATGGCCGCAGCACGGAAAAGGTCTTCTACATCTGTAAATTCATTGGCTTGGTGCATGGTATTGACATAGTCTGGGAACATAGCTCCAAAAGCCACACCTCGCTTCAAAAGACGGCCAAAGGTTCCGCCACCAATGACTTGCTCGTGTCCTTTGAGACCCGTTTGTTTTTCGTAAACACTCAAAAGAGTTGCTACCAACTCATCATCTGCTGGGACATAGTGCGGAGTATGTCCATGTTCAGACAAGCTCACAGACACAACACCAGTAACTTTTTCAAGACCGGCCTGAATTGTTTTCGGATCAGTACCTTGAGGGTAACGGATGTTCAGAGCAATGGTATTGTCAGCCTTGGCATTGTCAAAATGGAAAACACCAGCATTCATGCTGAGAGCACCCATTTTAGCATCTGTATAAGCAATTCCTAACTTCTCACCTGTAAAGTCCTCATGCAGAACTTGAGCCGCAACTTCCAGATAAGCCTTGGCGTCACCAGCAAAGTCAAATTGGTTGAGGAAGAGAGCTAAATAAGTTGCTCCGTTGATACCATCCTCTGGTGTAGAACCATGAGCTGATTTCCCAATGACTGTCACTTCAAGAGCGTCGCCACTTGCTTTCAGACTAGCTGAAACCTTGTGCGTAGCAGCAAAGTCTTGTAATTTGACATCCAATTCCGCTGCATCAACTGCTGCTGTAAAAATAGCTGTCGCTGATTCTGGCACCATATTCTCACGAAGTCCGCCAGTGAAGCTCTTGAGTTTAAAGCTGCCATCATTACTGTTACCAAAGTGGAGATATTCTGTGATATTCCCTTTTTCACCGTTAATGATTGGGAACTCAGCATCTGGTGAGAAACCAAAGTCTGGCTCAGGTAGACCAACATGTTTGAAATAATAATCCATGTCTTGCCAACCGGATTCCTCGTCTGTCCCCACCACAAAGCGCACGCGCTTAGATACTGGCAAGCCCAAGTCTTTGATGATTTTCAAACCATAGTAACAAGCCATAGTTGGACCTTTATCATCAGATGAACCACGCGCATAAAGCTTACCATCAATAATTTCAGGTTTGTAAGGATCTGTATTCCAGCCACTTCCAGCAGGGACTACATCCATGTGGGCAAAGATTCCCAATTCTTCCTCACCCTCACCAAAAGTAAAGTGGCCAGCATAATTGTCCACATTCTTGGTTTCATAACCATCTCGTTCAGCAATTTCTAAAAACTTATGCAGAGCTTGAACAGGACCAGGTCCAAAAGGATGTTCCTTGTCTGCCTTGGAATCGTCCCGTTCTGAGTTGATTTCTAAAAGACTGAACAAGTCAGCTAAGAGATCTTCTCTTCGTTTTTCAACTTCTGCTTTAAAATCAATTGTCATTATTTTACCCCAATCTCTAATTCGATTTAAATCAATGTACATACGAATTAAATCAAAAACATAACTATATCAACGTTTCTCAATGATTTCATCAACCGGCAAACGATAACTAGGTTCTAGTTTTTCATTAGTATAACCAACCGTAATTAAGAGTTCCGGACGGAAACGTTCATCAATTTCCAAAACCTCATTAACCTTAGATTTATCGAAACCTAAGATGATATTAGAGCCTATCCCTTGGTCAGTCAGAGCCAGAACAAGATTCATGGCCACCAGACCAGCATTGAGAGATAAATAATCGCTCTTTTGCTGTTCACTATAGCGAGCAAACTCAGCAGGCAGATTCTGCATGTAGAATTGGAGCTGTTCGTCAGAGAAATTCTTAACTCCAGCCACACGCGCAATCTTGCGAGCCCGCTTGGTTAAATCAGTATCAGTAAAGAGGGTAATAGTCACTGGTGCTTCTTTAATCTGATCTTGGTTAGAGCCAAAAGCAATTTCTGCTAAGTCTTGATTGCGCTCTCGTACTACTACAAATTTCCATGGCTGGCTATTGTGGGCACTAGGTGCCAAAGTCGCAATTTCAATCGCTGTACGGACATCCTTTGGATCCACAGTTTTATCATTGAAATGCTTGGTAGCATGACGCTTTTTATTGAGTTCTAGAAATTTCATAAGTCGTATCCTTTTCTAAATATACTAGCTTCATTTTATCATATTTTGTAAGAGTTTGCAGAAGTTTTTCATTATTAAGGTTTCTTATCGCAGCTATAAATAATATATATTGGCTAATCAAGATAGTTTCTGATAAGCTATAAAATAATACCAATTTGAATGGAGTAAAACATGAGAAAAATCGTCCTGTTACTAATCATCCTTCCACTGTTAGCCGCCTGCAGTCACCAGAGCAATCCTCAAAAAAATTCGTCCCCAAAAACAATTACTGTTGCAACAGCTGGCGATGTCCCACCATTCGCCTATGAGGAAAACGGCAACCTGACTGGCTACGATATTGAAGTACTTAAAGCAATTGATGAGAAGCTCAGTGATTACGAAATTCACTTTCAAAGAACTGCTTGGGAAAGTATCTTCCCAGGACTTGATTCCGGTCACTATCAAGCTGCAGCCAATAACTTGAGTTACACAAAAGAGAGAGCAGATAAATACCTCTACTCACTCCCCATCTCAAAAAATCCTTTAGTACTCGTTAGTAATAAGAAGAATCCTTTAACTTCTCTTGAGCAAATAGCTGGTAAAACAACTCAAGAGGATATCGGAACATCGAACGCCCAATTCATCAACAATTGGAATCAAAAACACACTGAAAATCCAGCCACTATCCAGTACTCAGGAGAAGATATAGGAAAACGTATCTTTGACCTTTCTAATGGTGACTTTGATTTCCTAATCTTTGACAAAGTTTCCGTTCAAAAAATTATTAAAGAACGCGGCTTGGATCTATCTGT
This sequence comes from Streptococcus sp. DTU_2020_1000888_1_SI_GRL_NUU_041A, assembly GCF_032387735.1. NCBI lineage: Bacteria > Bacillati > Bacillota > Bacilli > Lactobacillales > Streptococcaceae > Streptococcus > Streptococcus sp. DTU_2020_1000888_1_SI_GRL_NUU_041A. Next base: position 1,408,802 of record NZ_CP135591.1, read on the forward strand.
TGTTGATCTTCCTTCCACTGACAGTCCTAACAACTATATTATATTTTCTAGCGAAGAAAAAGCATTCAAGGAACAATTTGATAATGCATTAAGAGAACTCTATCAAGACGGAAGCCTTGAAAAACTCAGCAATACCTACCTTGGTGGTTCTTATCTACCAGATTCCTCTGAGTTGAAATAATAAAAGGATTGGCGCTCGCCAATCCTTTTATTATGGCTTTAGGACATAACACGAAAACCATCCAAAATGTCTGGGTGGTTATTCTACTTATTTAATTAAATTACTATATTCAAATCTTTCCCAGAAACTCCATCAATGAAAATTGGATTTAATGCCGATTTTAATTTTTTAAGTTTGAATTTTTGAATTCTCATTATTTCGGGTTGAAAAGAGATATTCCCATTCGGAAATCTCCTTCTGATAATTTTATCATAGACATCTTTTATAAATTCTTCCCACTCCTTAGATGAAAAATTTACAAAGGCTGCTTCTGAATCTAATAAATACCTGATGCCATCTGCGCGATAAAAGGCTAATAAAGCAATTGAAAGAGTACACTTAGAATGTTCAATAACTGCTTGGGGCACTTCAAAACCATTATCCCAGTTAAAATTATCAAGTAAAACAAACAGTTCATCTTCGGTTTGAAGACTCTTAATATACGATACAGCTTTAGCATTGCTTTCAGCATACAAGATATCAGATATTTTTTGCAACTGATGATTATCCATTCCCAAAGACAACTCCATTATAATAGTTATAATTTTCCCAATTTTTGCAAAGCTTTCATTTAAGTTTATTTTATAAGACTCGCTAAAATCCGACAAACTAATCTTTCAATCTATATCTAAAATTGGCTCCGCCACCTCTCGCAACTGTGCCTGTTCCCGCTCCTGAGTTTTCGGATTTAACTTCTCCCGCACCGCTTCTGCCACAGCTCGTGGTACGCCGACTTCGACGATTTGGTCGACACTGGCTTCTTTAATCTTGGTTAAAGATTTGAAGTGTTTCATGAGATTTTGCTTGCGTTTTGGTCCCAAGCCTTCAATGCCATCTAGCTGTGATGAGAAGGAATTCTTAGACCGGAGCTGGCGATGGAAGGTAATAGCAAAGCGGTGGACTTCATCTTGAATACGTTGAAGCAGGAAAAATTCCTGCGAATTACGAGATAATTCCACAACCTGCAGAGGGTCACCAAAAAGCAATTCATGGGTCTGGTGCTTGTCATTTTTTTGCAGTCCAGCGATGGGAATATCCAATCCCAACTGCTCCTGAATCACTTCTTTAGCGACATTGACCTGGCCCTGTCCACCGTCAATGACAATCAGATCAGGCGGAGTCAGTCCATCCCGAATCACCCGACTATAGCGCCGCTTGATGACCTCACGCATACTAGCGTAATCATCCGGTCCTATGACAGTCTTGATCTTATATTTGCGATAATCCTTCTTGCTAGGTTTACCATTGACAAAGACTACCATAGCTGATACAGGACTGGTCCCCATAATATTGGAGTTATCAAAAGACTCAATACGAACAGGTGTCGGAATGTTAAGGAGCTGCCCTAGATTCTCAATAGCACCTTGAGTCTTTTCAATAGATCTCTCCAAGAGGTCAAACTTCTGCTGGAGACTGACTCGGGCGTTTTTGATAGCCAGATTGACCAACTGCTTCTTCTCGCCTCGCTGGGGCTTAAGCACCTTGGTATCCACTATGGCTCGGACAGCTTCTTCGTCAATATCTGCCGGAATCAAAATTTCATTGGGCTTGAGGTGGGATTTTTCCTGATAGAACTGGCCGATATAGGTCAAAAAATCCTCATCAGGATCATTGTAATAAGGAAAGAGATTAACGTCACGCTCGATTAGCTTGCCCTGGCGGACAAAGAAAACCTGTACGCACATCCAGCCCTTATCTACATAGTAGCCAAAGACATCCCGATTCTGTAAATCCTTGGCCATAACCCGCTGCTTGGTTCGCAAGGTGCCAATGGACTGAATCAAGTCGCGGTACTCCGCTGCCTTTTCAAACTCCGTAGCTTGCGCTGCGCCAGCCATTTTCCCCCGTAAATCCTCAATAATCTGGTCATCCTGGCCCTTGAGAAAAGCCGCAACCTCCTGAGCCAGCTCTTTGAAATACTGGCTGTCTACCTGGCAAATACTGTGGGCCTTGCACTGCCCCAGATGGTAGTAAAAACAAACCTTCTCAGGTGGATTGGTACACTTACGAAAAGGAAAGAGCCGATCTAAAAGTCGCTTGATTTCATTGGCAGCACCAACATCCGGATATGGACCAAAATAAAGTCCGCCATCCTTTTTGACTTGGCGCGTGATAATCAGGCGCGGATAGGTCTCATTGGTAATCTTAATAAAAGGATAGGACTTATCGTCCTTGAGCATGATATTGTACTTAGGCTTGTTTTCCTTGATTAGATTAATCTCCAGAAGCAAAGCCTCAATATTAGACTCGGTGACAATAAACTCAAAATCCTCAATCTCGGAAACCAGAGCCTCCGTCTTGGTGTCATGACTGCCGCGGAAATAAGAACGGACCCGATTGCGAAGATTCTTGGCTTTGCCGACATAAATAATGGTACCGTTTTTGTCTTTGTGAATGTAACAGCCGGGACTGGTCGGCAACAGTTCCAGCTTTGATTGGATTAGCTTATTCATAGGTCTATTATAGCAGAAAAGAATAGCATACAACAGAAAGACGTTAGAATGTTAGAAGATCAAAAGTTTTATTCCTTTCTTTGGTAATACTGAACTATAACTTGTCTTTATATCTTCTTGCATGTACCAAAAATCTATCTCAAAAGAAACATGATTTTTTTCATAATAAAGCGTTTTCTAGGTAAAAATCAAGCAAGCGATTGCACAGCCATTTTAATAGGCTTTTATTATATAAACAGAAATAAAATAGAAAAATTTTAGAAAAATTAATATATTTTTAAAAAAATTTCAAAAAAAGACTTGACAAAAATTGCAAACGGTTGCATAATAGAATTGTAAATAAAAATTCCGGGAGGAAATAGGAATGAAAACATGGAAAAAAGTGGTATTAGGCAGTGTCAGCTTGCTAGCTGCAGGAACGCTGTTAGCAGCTTGTAGCTCGAATAGCAGCAAGGAGAACTCTTCTTCTAAAGCCGATAGCAAGACCTTGAAACTTTGGGTACCAACCGGTGCTAAAGATTCTTACTCTGATACAGTTAGCAAGTTCGAGAAAGAATCAGGCTACAAGGTTGACGTAGTCGAAATGGAAGATCCAAACGCTCAGGAAAATCTGACAAAAGATGCTAGTACTGCTGCCGATGTTTTCTCTCTGCCACATGACCAACTTGGTAAATTAGTTGAAGCCGGAGCTATCCAAGAAGTTCCTTCTAATATGGCAGAAGAAATCAAGAAGAACGATACTGAACAAGCAGCGATTGGTGCTCAGTATAAAGGTAAAACTTATGCTTTCCCATTCGGTATCGAATCACAAGTTACCTACTATAACAAGTCAAAACTTTCTGCTGACGATGTTAAGTCTTATGAAACCATCACTTCTAAAGCTAAATTCGGCGGAAACTTGAAAGAAGTTAATGCCTACGCTACTGCTCCACTCTTCCTTTCTGTTGGCGACACTCTCTTTGGTAAAGATGGTGAGCAAGTAGACGGAACAAACTGGGGTAACGAAGCTGGTGTGAACGTTCTGAAGTTCATCGCAGCTCAAAAGAATAACAGCGGTTTTGTAAACGTAGATGCTTCTAACCTTCTTGCTAAATTTGAAGATGGTTCAGTTGACGCTTTCCAATCAGGCCCATGGGACTACGCAGCTGCTGAAAAAGCTGTCGGCAAAGACAACCTTGGTATCTCTGTTTACCCAACAGTTAACATTGGTGGACAAGACGTTCAACAAAAAGCTTTCCTCGGTGTAAAACTTTACGCAGTTAACCAAACACCATCAAACGGTGACACTGAGCGTATCGCAGCAAGCTACAAACTGGCTCAAGCTCTTACTAGCAAAGATAGCCAAGAAAACCAATTCAAGTTTGAAGGACGTCACATCATCCCAGCTAACAAAGAAGTACAAGAGTCTGACGATGTGAAGAAAGATGCATTGGCACAAGCTGTTATCACAATGGGATCTTCTGATACTTACACAACAGTTATGCCTAAACTTAGCCAAATGTCTGTCTTCTGGACTGAAAGTGCTGCAATCCTCAGCGATGCTTACAACGGTAAATTTGGTGAAGATCAATACCTCGCAAAATTACAACAGTTTGATAAAGATTTAGCAGCAGCTAAATAATCCTCAAACGAATAAAAATAAGCATTGAAGTGAGGAGGGCGGCCTCCTCACTTCTTTCTTTGTAAATATAAGGAGAATACTATGACTCAGTCATCTTATGACAATGCATCCATGGTTCAGGTCTTTAAAGAGGGAACTTGGGATGTCAAACTCTCTTTTCTGGTAATGGGACTGAGCAACCTTGTAAACAAACAATTTATTAAGGGGCTGCTCTTCCTCTTCTCAGAAATTGCTTTCCTGATTGCTTTTGCAGTCCAAATCATACCAGCTATTGGTGGCATGATTACATTGGGGACTCAAGAGCAGGGAGAGGCTATCAAAAAAGTTAACGGTTTGGAAATCACCGTTCAAGTAGCGGGTGACAACTCTATGCTGATGCTGATTTTTGGACTTGCTTCTCTTATCTTCTGTGCAGTCTTCGCCTACATCTACTGGTGTAACCTGAAAAGTGCTCGTCACTTGATGGCTCTCAAGCAGTCCGGTCAGAAGATTCCTAACTTCGTTGAGGACTTCAAGACGCTGGCTGACGGCCGATTTCACATGGGCCTAATGAGCATCCCTCTTATCGGAGTACTGCTCTTTACCATCCTGCCTCTGATCTATATGATCTGTTTGGCCTTTACTAACTTTGACCATAACCATCCAGCTCCTAAATCACTCTTTGACTGGGTTGGCTTCTCTAGCTTCGGTGATGTTTTCTCAGGTCGCATGGCTAGCACCTTCTTCCCACTTTTAGGCTGGACCTTGATTTGGGCGGTTGCTGCGACAGCTACTACTTTCTTCTTCGGTATTGTTCTCGCTCTCTTACTCAATACCAAAGGCCTCAAGTACAAGAAAGTTTGGCGCACACTCTTCGTTATCACTATTGCTGTACCCCAATTCGTATCTCTGCTCTTGATGCGTAATTTCCTGAATGACAATGGACCTTTGAACGGATTATTGCAAAGCCTTCATCTCATTCAGCATCCAATTCCATTCTTGAGTGACCCTGTTTGGGCTAAGTTCTCAATCATCCTTGTCAATATGTGGATTGGTATTCCATTTACCATGCTGGTAGCAACTGGGATTATCATGAACCTACCTAGCGAGCAAATCGAAGCTGCTGAGATTGATGGAGCTAGCAAGCTTCAAATCTTCAAGAGCATTACTTTCCCTCAAATTCTCTTGATTATGGCGCCATCACTCATTCAGCAGTTTATCGGAAACATTAACAACTTCAACGTTATCTACTTCCTGACAGGCGGTGGACCTACTAACTCTTCCTACTATCAGGCAGGCTCAACTGACCTCTTGGTTACCTGGCTCTATAAACTGACCGTTTCAGCCAAGGACTACAATCTGGCATCTGTTATCGGTATCCTGATCTTTGCAATCTCTGCAGCCTTCAGTCTCTTAGCCTATACTAGATCCGCTTCATTCAAGGAAGGAACTGCTAAATAATGAAAAATAGAAAAAAACTCAGTTTATTAGGGATTTATGTCTTACTGGCTGTTCTAGCATTTATCTGGCTTACACCGATTATCTGGATTTTTCTGACCAGCTTCCGTGGTGAAGGCTCTAATGCAGTCCCTTACTTCTTCCCTAAGACTTATACTCTTGACAACTATATCAGACTGTTTAATAACAACACATATCCTTTTGTTCAGTGGTTTATGAATACCCTGATTGTTGCAACAGCGACCTGTATCCTGTCTACTTTGATTACTGTGGGTATGGCTTACTCACTCAGCCGTATCAAATTCAAGCATAAAAATCGTTTCCTCAAGCTGGCTCTGGTACTTAACATGTTCCCAGGCTTCATGTCTATGATTGCGGTTTACTACATCTTGAAAGCACTCAATTTGACACAAACCCTTACATCACTGATTCTGGTTTATTCAGCTGGAGCGGCTCTAGGCTTCTATATTGCTAAAGGTTTCTTTGATACAATCCCATATTCCTTGGACGAATCCGCTATGATTGACGGAGCAACTCGCTTCCAAATCTTCCGGACTATTACATTACCGCTGTCAAAACCGATTATCGTTTATACAGCGCTTATGGCTTTCATGGGACCTTGGGTTGACTTCATCTTTGCCTCTGTGATTCTAGGCGATGTCAAGGAAAAATATACAGTGGCTTTGGGACTTTTCCAAATGCTTAATAAGGACGCCATCAATAAATGGTTCTTGCCTTTCACATCTGGAGCAATTATCATCGCTATCCCAATCACTCTTCTCTTCATCTTCATGCAGAAATACTACGTAGAAGGTGTAACAGGCGGAGCAGTCAAATAGAATCTATTATGTATATCAAAAACTTCCGACAATTAATATCGGAAGTTTTTATCTTTCTTAGAAAATGTGGAACTTAACTCCTCATCCCTTTTATATGAGATTGCTTATTAACTTGGACAAAAAAAATGAGTCTGGAAATCGTTCCAATCTCATTTTTTATTTCATTAATTATAATCTTCGTCTCTGCGACGGCGCTTGTTCGTTCCCAAAAAGGCAGCTGCACCAAGTGCCATACCAAAAATTGCAAGGCGTTCTGCTTCTGAGCCAGTATTTGGCAGAATAGCAGGAACTGTTGGAGCCTTATCAGCTGTCGTAGCCACGCTAGCAAGTTGAGCTGCAGGATTTACAACAAAATCAGTAAACGCACCACCACCTGCCGCTTGAACGGCACCCGTAGTAGCTCCTTTGACTTCACGAGTGTTCGCATGAACTTCTGCAGTCTTAGCATCTGAATCTTTCTTAGATTCATCCTTTGCACCTGGACCAGCAGCTCCGCCTTTTACAGCAGTTAGAGTCTGTTTATCTTCACCTGAGCGATAGTTACTATTCAGAGCATTTCCATACAGGAGAGCTGCTTGATTCAAGATATTCAAGAGAGTTTCATAATTGGCTTGAAGACTGTTGTAGGATTCCTCAAGGACAGCTAAAGTTGCAGTCTCTTGATTTAAGATTGCTTGTTTAGCTTCAAAATCAAGCTGCGCTTCTGCCAACTCCCGCTCTGCTTCTGCAAGTAACTGAGGAGCATTTTGAAGGTCAATAACTTTCTTTTTAGCTGCAGCTAATGTTTTTTGAGCAGACAGCAAGTCCTCTTGAGCAGTTGTCAAATTAGCTTTCGCAGCTTCTTGAGCAGACTGAAGTTCTGCCAACTTATCCTTAGCTGCCGCTAGAACTGCCTGAGCATTGCTCAAGTTAGTTTGGTAAGGAGCCAAGCTTGCTGCAATCTTAGCTGTTGCTCTGTCAAGAGCTTCTTGCTTGAGAGCAACATTCTGCTTAGTCAAAGCTAGATTATTTTCAGCAGTTGCTACCTTCTGACGAGCTGCTTCAACTGCTGCAATTTGAGCTGCCGCTGTCTTTTGAGCATCAGCTAATTGAGCATTTAGGATATTGATAGCTGATTCCTGACCAACTTTTTGAGCCTTAAGTTCAGCTAATTGATTCTTAAGTGCTGTAACATTAGCGTTAGAACCTGCAGAACGACCACCACCAGCACGCAACAACTGCTCCATAGCAGCAACAGTCAATAGAGTACCGTTATTAACACGCTGGTTAAAGTTGCTAATGTGATGGAAACCAACCTCGGATGTACCATGAGGAGTGCCCCATTGGTTTGGATGTTTATCATAAGCCGCCGAGATAGCATTGGCTTTATTGTCCATCATCTGCACATAGTGGCCAATTTTAGCAAATACATCAGCACCAACTCTCATATAGATAGCATTAGCATCAATCTGAGTTTCATCAGTAGGCAGTCCATATTGCGCCGCAATCCGTTGATAGAGTTCTTTTTCACTATGCCAGAAATTGACAGCTCCTTGTGGGTCAAAGCTAATCGCTACATTTTCGTTACCAATCAGCTTGCCCATGTGCCAGTTATTGCGCTCAAAGTAGATAGTCTGAATCTGGCTAGCCACATTCGCATATGGATCAACCAACAACTCTTGTAAGCCGGCATTACGACGGTAAGCATTAATAGCCTTGACCAACTCTAAAGCTTGCAGGTTATTTTCCAGATTAGCTGGACTAGTTGGGTCAGAATTAACTGAGATACCAAATTCATTTTGTCCGCGTTGGTAAACAGCAAGTGCATTGTTAGCAGCATCACGAATTTCTTGATTAGCCGCATTGTTACGAACATTTTCTAAAAATTGAGAATAAGTCGTATTGCGAAGGTCAACAGGAGCTGTTGCTGCTGCTTTCTCAGCAGCAGGAATTTGCGCTTCAAGAGAGCTGATAGCTTGATTGGTTTGGCTCAAAGATGCCTTTGTCTGATTGATTTTATTCTGGATTTCAGCCTGCACTTGTGGAGCAGAAGACGCTGCTTGTTCCGCCTTTGTCAACTCAGTCTTTGCATTGTCTAAAGCGGTCTGTGCTTGACTTTGCTGGCTCTTAGCAGTTGCTACAGCTTGCTCTTCTGAGTTAAGCGGTGTTTTAGCTTGTTTCAATTCAGTCTCGGCAATGTCTACCAGAGATTGGCTCGCCTTAATAGTATTCGCTTGATCTTTAACAGCTTGGTCTGCCTTGGCAGCCTTAGCCTCTGCTTCTCGAACAGCAACGTCTTTCGCGCCAACCTCTTGCTCTGCTGTTTTTGCTTCTGTCTCCGCCTTAGCAACATTTTCTTCTGTTGCTTCTGCCTGTATTTCTTTAGCAGTCTCAACAGCGGCTTCAGCCACTTTCACGCTAGCTTTTGCATCTTCAGCTTCTGTTTTAGCAGTATCTACTATCGATCTTTGCTCATCGAGTTTAGCTTTGGCAGCTTCAGCATTTTCTTGGGCAACAGCTACATCTGCTGCTGTCACTGGTTTTCCAGTTACTTCAGTCGCTTGTGGAGCTGTTACAGTTGATTCAACCAACTCATCCGCGTGCACTTGATGGGTCAGTCCACCAGAAATAATAGTTGTAGCCGCGATACCAGTCGCTACAACAGACTTGCCTATTTTCTTTTCCATAATCAATCTCCTTTTTATAATCTCACATACTATAATTAACCTGGGTATAGCAGCCCGCATAGTAATATACTATCACAAAACTCTAGTATTAACTAGTAGCAAACGTCTCCTTTTAATAGTTTTTTTATTACAATTTAGTTACAAAAAAGTTGTATTAGAAAAATAAGATGGTTTTTCCAACAAAAATGAGCATTTCTGTATTAAATAAAGCAAAAACTCCTAGATCCTTTCTAAGAGTTAACTTTGCTTGTCAGTCCGTTTGAGCTTGTCGAATTTCCTCTAACATCGCTTCTTCTTCGGCCGTCATTTGATAGCGTTCCAGCAAGTCAGGACGTCTTAGATAGGTCTTTTTCAGACTTTCATAGAGACGCCACTTGCGGATGTTTTCATGATGGCCACTCATAAGGACTTCAGGAACAACCATACCCCGATAGTCATAAGGCCGAGTGTACTGAGGATATTCCAAGAGTCCAGACGAAAAACTGTCATCTGTATGACTGGCTTCCTTTCCAATAACCTCTGGAATCAAGCGAACTGTAGCATCAATCATAGTCATAGCTGCCAATTCTCCCCCAGTAAGGACATAGTCCCCAAGCGAGATTTCATCTGTCACTAAAGTCTTGATCCGCTCATCATAGCCTTCATAATGGCCACAAATGAAAATGAGTTCCTTTTCCTTAGACAATTCCTCAGCATAGGCTTGGTCAAAAGTCCGACCAGCAGGATCCAGCAAAATCACACGCGGTTGCTTCTTTTCAATGGCATCATAGGCATCAAAAATAGGTTGGGCCCGTAGCAGCATACCCTGGCCTCCGCCGTATGGCTCGTCGTCTACATGCCGGGATTTTTCAGCCTTCTCTCGAAAATTGTGGTAGTTGATTTCTAAGAGGCCTTTTTCCCGAGCTTTACCGACGATAGAGTGTTCCAAGGGCGCAAACATCTCCGGAAAGAGAGTCAAAATATCAATTTTCATCGTCCAGTCCTTCCGGTATCTCAACATCAACCCGACCTTGCTCAATGTCAATCCCCAGCACCACTGGCGGAATGTAGGGCAGAAGCAAGTCGCGCTTGCCTTTACGCTTGACCACCCAGACATCATTGGCTCCTGGCTGCAGAATTTCCTTAATCGTACCAAGAAGAATGTCATTTTCATAGACTTCAAGGCCGATGATTTCATGGTAGTAAAATTCCCCGTCTCCCAAGTCCGTCAAATCCTCCTCTCGGACCTTCAGAGTGAAATCACGGAATTTCTCGATGTCATTGATGTGGTACATCCCCTTAAACTTGATAATATCAAAGTTCTTGACCTTGCGATAGCTAGAAATCTCCACATCCATGACAAACTGATCTTTCTTGTCAAACAGGGCAAGGGTATTGCCTTTTTTAAAACGCTCTTCTGCAAAATCCGTCACTGACAAAACCCGCATCTCACCTTGCAAACCTTGCGTATTGACAATTTTTCCAACATTAAAATAATTCATCTCGACTCCAACATATTATACTCTGCCTAGTATTTTATCATGATATAGGGGAATGTACAAGGGAGATAAGAGGGATTTTCCTTGCCTATATTTATTTGATTAAAATTGCTGTTTAACGTATAATTATACATATAGAGCCACAACACTATAAACACTCAAGTGTGTTTACGCAAAACTAGAAAGAAGTTGGTGACGACTATGGGAAAAAAGTTAAGTAAACTCCTGCTCTCTACTGCTATTCTAGCCACAACAGCCGCCAGTCTGACTGCTTTGACACAGGTCAAAAAAGGCCAAGCAATGGAAAATGAAACGAGGGAAACTAGAAATCTCTCAGCCCTTGATGAAAAAATTGCTCAAATTGACAATCGAACCATCAAGGCTTTTCTAGAATACTACGCTAGTCAGAACATGACCTCCGCATCGTCTCTTCCAATGATAGATGATCTCGAGTCCAATACTCGCATCATAGTTATTGATACTGATGATGCGGATAAAAGTTTGCCACCAGCCATCGGAACATCTGTGGACGGATCCGAAGGGCCTGTAGGTGGAACTGTTGATGCTGATGGCAAATACATTGAGTTTGATACCAGTGACCATAGCAAATCCGCAACCGTTCAGGAGATTCGAGATGCTATTGCTGAGATACTAGGGTAATACTCTCATAAATACGTACTAAATAGCTGAGATAAAAATCTCAGCTATTTTGCATGTATATTTACTCCCGCTTTCGATATACTAATTAGAGTTTGCATACAACTTTTCATCACATTTCTAAAAGAAGCTCAACTATCTTTTCTGACTGACTCCAATGTAAATAATGATGGTTGCCTCCTAAAATAATCTGGGTATTTTGTGAAGCAAATTCGGAATCTTTATATTCTTGTTCTCGATAGGCCTGACTAAGGATAAAAATCGGGAATTGAAAAAAGATATCTAAGTTCTGAAAATCGCTTTCTGCGATACTGCAGTAATATTGAAATCCTTCTTGTACAGATTTTAATCTATCTAACCCCCTTTCTGCCTTCTCCCATAAGATTTTAAAATCAGCTGCTGAAAAACTCTCTTGCCCTATTTTTTTCAGATATTCATATCCTCCACCAAGCGTCTGAACTTTCTCCTGTAAGTATAAAAATTCGGGATAAGGATTCTGAGCTAATTCGCCATATAGAACAGAATAAGTGGTCGGTTCAATCAAGATTAATCCCTGACAAAACGACTCTGACTCAGCAATTTTAACTGCCACAAGGCCACTAATACTGTGCGCGCAAATAGCATACTGAATGACTTTAAAATGCGATAAAACCTCTATAATAGATTGAACCAAATCATCCAAAACAAAATTTTCTTGATTTTCCAGTAGGCTTTGGCCAGCATTAGGGTAATCTATTGTTAAATAGCCCCAATTTTCAGGTAACTTCCGAATAACTGGCAAAAAATTTTCATAGGTCGGCAGACTCCCTGCACCGCTTAAAAATACAGCAATCTTTTCCGCAGGTTGATAAGATACAAATAACTGTCCTACTTTCGTTTTGATGATTTTTTCTTTCATAATGTCTCCAATCAATTCTTAAAAATATTATCTGGGCACACACTAGTATCTGAGAGCTAGCTATTTTACTAGCAGAATAAGGACATCCCAATACCCAAAATTATATACCAAATTTTTTTCATATTCAACCAAGATTCGTGTTAGAAGAGGCAGTTGCTTGCACTGTGAATGAAGGCTAATCTCAAGGCTTGTTTTTCCTAAAAATCTATGCTAAGGTAAAGGCAGAATACGAAAAGGAGGGGCTACTATGATAAGAAGCGGCCATCTGATTTACAAGGTAAAAGGCTTACGGCAAGCGGTCAAGGAATGGGAAGAAAAGGGTTTTGTCGTCGAATACGGCAGAAGGAAAAAACCCAACAATGCCTTAATATACTTTAGTCAAGGCCCCTATATTGAGCTACTGGAAAATACGGGCATTCCTGTAATAGCCAAAATCATAGCTAAACTATTTGGCAGACCTAAAAATCTGGAGCGCTTTTTCTACTGGGATGAGTGCGAGGAAGGCTGGCAAGGACTTTGTATCGAAAAAGCTTCTTCGTCAAAAGAATCCCCTCGATAAAGAATTTCAAAACTAAGATCGTCATATTCTAGAAATGCATTCGACGAGCGGAAACCCTTGCTGTGATAGAAATCCCAGCGAGCTTGACGCTGTTCAATATTATCACACGGCTCATCTAAGCGCTCGATTTCTAAAATCATGGTTCGCTGATAGAAATTGACCAGCTTTTCGATGATTTCACCGCCATAGCCATGGCTGCGCAGGTGGGGCATAATCGCAAAGAAACTAACATAAAAGGCTTGCGCGTTGGAGATGGCAAAGGCAAAACCAACAAATTCCTTTTCATGATAAAAGGCGAAAAAATTAGCATCTTCCTGTTCCTCATATCGCAAAAATTCACTGAGCGGTATCCTTTCCTCTTCTGGAAAAGCTTCATTATTCAAGGCTTCTACCTTATCCAAATCTGGAAAATCTGCTGTAATGATCTGGCTGGTTAAGCTCATAAAATCACTCCTTTTCTAGTGATAGTATAATAAATTTTGCAACTGGTTTCAAAAAAGAGCCCTGAAAGAGCTCCTATGTATCCATTTTTTCTTCATATAATAGAAAGGTGCCGAATGCCTAGATAGAATCGGTTGGCCCCCCACCGAAGAGGAATTATCCTAGCTGCTACTCACTATTTCACGTAAATTATCCAAATGCTGGTTATCAGTCACAGCCATAATGCTAACGCCTTCTGGCCAAACAAAGTCTGGAGTAAACTTGCTTTCCAAAGGCTGATTTTTTGTCAGACGGTATCCGATAATATTAAGATGATAAAGCCTGCGAGCATCTACTTCACGGACCGTTTTCCCGACCCAGCTAGCAGGCAGTTCAAACTCAGCCACTACTACATCGTCATCCAGCTGGAAGACCTCAATCGAATGGTTCAAGAGAATAGTCTTAGCCAATGAAATACCAGCCTCCACTTCAGGCAGAATAACTAGATCAGCTCCCACCTTTTCCAGCACCTGCTGAGTTACTTCATCTTTGACCTTGGCAATGACATTTTTAACGCCCAATGCCTTGCAGTGCATGACCGCTAGGACGCTGGATTCCAGACTTTCTCCCGTCGCTACGATGACCGTATCACAGGACCCAACGTCTGCCGCCTCTAAAAGCTCCATATCAGTAATGTCCCCGATCACACCAACGGCAATCATGTCTTCATACTGATTGATTGTCTCTTCGTGATTATCAATCGCAATGATTTCTACATCTTGAGAAATCAAGGCCTCAATGATACTCTGTCCAAAAATCCCCAAGCCGAGGATTCCAACTGTTTGATTTGCCATTTCTTTTCTCCTATCCAATCATAATGTCCGCCTTGCTGTAATGCAAGGTTGCAGCCTTCTTCGGTTGATAATGGTTGAGACTGACCATAAGAGTCAGCGGCCCCACCCGTCCAATAAACATTAGCAACATAATCACAATCATACCAGCTGTATTGAGGCTGGTAGTGATATTGGCCGTGACACCAACTGTAGCCAATGCCGACACAGTCTCAAATATCAGGTAAATAAAACGATGACTGCTATCGGTCACTAGCCCAAGAGCCAAAAGACCAAGCAGAAATGTCAGCTGAAAAATCACTGTCACACCAAAAGCCTTCTGCACTAGCTGAGGAGACAGCGTTCTCCGTCCCATATTGGTATGAGGCAAGCCCAGGATTTCCTTTCGAGCAAAAAGCAAAAGAACTAGGAAGGTCGTAATTTTCAGACCGCCCGCTGTACCACCCGGAGCCCCTCCCAGAAACATCTGGAGCAGATAGATAAACAGGGTTACTGGACGAGCAGCTGTATAATCAATGGAAGCAAAGCCAGCTGTCCTCATACTGACTGTCTGAAAAAAGCTGACCAGTAGCTTATCGCCAAAGGAAAGATTGCCAATCGTTCCAGGATTATTGTACTCCGTCCAGAGACTCGTGACCGTCCCAAAAACGAGGAGACCAGCAGTCAGCAGCAAGACTACCTTAGTATGAAAGTGCAGCCCCTTCTGTTTTCCTCCCAATTTAGTCGCCAAGTCAAACCAAACCATGAAGCCAAGTCCTCCAGTAATAATGAGGAGAGCCAAGGTGATATTGACCAAAACATCTGTCTGCAAGCCTAGTAGGCTATCATTGCCAAAATTATCAAAGCCCGCATTACAAAATGCAGAAACGGCTAAAAAGATAGAATTAAAAATCCCTTTTCTCAGACCAAACTTGGGAATGAAGCGAATCATGAGAAGAAGCGCACCCAGTCCTTCGATAGTAAAAGTCGTGATAAAAATCGAACGGACAAATTGACCTAAGGTACGATTGTGACCATAATTAAAACTATCCCGCAGAATACGGCGATCTTTGAGGCTGAGCTTTTTCCGACTTTCCATGGTAAAAAATCCGATAAAAGTAAGGATTCCCAAACCACCAATCTGAATCAGCAGCATACAAAGGAGCTGTCCCCAGACATTATATGTATCCACAACCGATCGAGTAAAAAGCCCTGTCACACAGACCATCGAGACAGCTGTAAAAAGATGATCCAGATAGCCCGCTTGGGAACTTTCCGTCTGCACCCAAGGCAGACTGAGTAGCAAGGAGCCACAGAATATCACCAGAAGAAAAGACAAGATAATCTTTTGCGCTGGTGACAAGCGTGAAAATAAATGCTTCATAAAGTTTCCTTTCCTGATCTAATAAAAGCAGAGGCCAGCTCTATCTGTCTTTCTCTTTCCTTGACAGCCCGCTGCATATCATCTGGACTCTGCAAATTTCTGACTTTGATGGCATAATCCGCTGCGACAATAGCATGGCCCCGCATGTGGCCTGTTGCGACTGTTTGGGCAAAAACACGCGCAGCATATTTACCGATTTGTGATTGGGCTTGCTGCGACAGTTTGTTAGCCAAGAAACCAGCCTGCCTTAGTTCATAGGCAGATGCCCTACCATCAAGTCGAGCCTGAAAAATTGCTCTTACCTGAGTCAAAATCTTCTGCTTTTCAGACTCATCTTCCGCATCTATCAGAGCTATAAAGCTTGACGCCATTTTCATAGCCCATCGAGCCAGTTGCCCCTGAGGAAGCTGTTCCAAAACAAGCTCCAATTCCAATCTCTCCTCACCATCATCCAGGATTTTCAGCTTGTATGGACTCGGTAAAATCACTTGGCTATTCTCATAACACTTGCGCTCATGAGCGTTCCAAGCATAATCTTCTGGCTTCATATGTCCTCCAGTTTCGAATTTTTCTAAACTCGCCCCTGCATTTCGTTCTTCTCTTAAATGAAGTGTCTAGTTCTCACATACGCTCGAACTGCATCAATTCCCCTAAATTCAACTGCGCCTAACGGCTTATTTCATTAAGGGGCTTGTACCCACGCTTTGCTGGGCATCAATTTCTCTAAGCTCACTTGAGTGCTGTGCACTCAGTTCGCTAAGAGAAATAGAAAAAAACGGGACATACTGGTCCCGTTCTTCTTATTTCTCATCAATGACGATGCGAACTTTTTTGTACTCGGTTGGGACAGAGTAAACAATCGTCCTTATAGCGGAGATAGTACGACCTTTACGACCGATTACACGTCCAACATCACTCTGATCAAGATCCAGGTGATATTCTAAAAATTCAGGTGTATCCTCAATCTTGATAGTTAAGGCATCTGGCTGTGAAATCAAAGGTTTCACTATCGCAATAATTAGATTTTCAATCGTGTCCATATGTCAACCTACGCTTCTATTATTTAGAGTATTTTGAATCGTGGAATTTCTTCAATACGCCTTCTTTTGAAAGGATGTTGCGTACAGTATCAGAAGGTTGTGCACCATTGCCCAACCACTCAAGGATACGGTCTTCCTTCAAAGTCACTTGGTTTTCAGCTACAAGTGGGTTGTAAGTACCAACTGTTTCGATGAAACGTCCGTCACGAGGTGAACGTGAATCTGCAACATTGATACGGTAGAAAGGTTTTTTCTTAGAACCCATACGAGTCAAACGGATTTTTACTGCCATTATTAAGGTCTCTTTTCTTTATTTTTTTCTTTTGGTGAAATAGCAGAGCTATTAAGCACATGTTCTATTATAGCAGATTAAAAAAAGCTGTCAAGTTTTTTTCTTGACAGAGTTGAAATTTTTTTAGATTAGTCTTTTTGGTTGTTTAAAACTATCTGTTCAGAAAGGTTTTCATATTTTTTAAAAAACAATTTGACTGAAGCGTCTTTAGGAAAAGCAGCTAAATCAATATACTTATTAATGGTCTCTGGTGCATAATACTCTGTGTCTCCACTACGACTATTATAGGACCTGCTTTTTACCTCGTCTTCTGATATATTTTTCTCATCCAGTACTTGGTCTGAATGAAATTCGAAAGACCATTTTAATAGGTCAGCTTTATCCATTTTTTGGACAATCTCTTTTAGCTTATCATGATTTTCTGGATTGTTCCTGAATTCGACTAAAAACTTACTATATAGCATGAGATATTTATTTAGGCTGTCTGAATCATCAACCTTTTTAGAGGACGACACGCTTATAGTCTGAAATTGAGCTCTGTCAAATCCTGATTTTTGCTGGTATTCAGCTGTCATGTCATCTTCCATTTCGCCCTCAATCTCATCGATTAAGCTAGTTATTTCTTGGTCTACCAAACAATCCAGCAACTGATCTGCTGTTCGCTCTCCGTAAAATATCTCATAAAATTCGATTTTACTGCCTTTTCGATCTGGGTGGTATTTTAGAATAGGGTACTTTTGAATATCTTCCTCGGTGAAATACAAATCAATTGTCGCACCGCCTCCCTCGTAATGATAACTGCCATCAGAACTAATCTTGACGGGCTGAAAAGGGAGCTTTTTAAAAAGGGCCTTCGTCGTTCGTATGCTTTCGTCGACTTCCTCTTTCTTAGCATAACAGGCTGTCAGTAGCAACAAACTGGCAAGAAGAGAAAACAAGGCAAGGATTTTTTTCATTTGCAGTCTCCGTATGGAACCAAGAGTCTGATAATGTCGTCATAAGAATAAGCGGTATAGGTCGGCTGAAAAAGACCTTTATTTTCTAGCTGCTTGGGATTGTACCAGAGAGAGTCCAGTCCAGCATTATTAGCGCCAGCAATATCTGCTGTCAAGGAATCTCCAATCATCAAAGTCTGGGACAGGTCAAAATCTGGTATCTGTTCTGCTATTTTTTCATAAAACAAAGCTTCAGGCTTCTGAGTCCCCATCTTTTCCGAGATAAAAATATGATTAAAATAAGGAGAAATGTCGGAATGGGCCATGCGGCCAGTCTGAATAGCCGTGATGCCATTGGTCGCTCCGTAAATCTCATAATCAGCAGCTGTCAAGTTGTCCAAAAGCTCGCTAGCACCAGCGTAAGTTTGTCCTTGCTGAGCAATATGCTGCTGATAAAGAAAGGCCAGCTCTGCTCCATCCTTCTCAATACCAAAATGTGCAAAAAGTCTAGAAAAGCGAGTATTGACCAGCTCTGGCTTGGTAATTTTACCCTGCTCCAGTTCCCGCCAAAGCCCCTTGTTCATGGGAATATAATAGTCTCTGTAGGTCTGAATGTCTGTTATACCTTGCTCTTGCAAAAAAGCAGTCAGAGCAAAATCCTCAGCAGTATCAAAATCCAGCAGCGTATGATCAAGGTCGAAAAGTAGAAATTTGTATGACATTAAATTTCCTTTCTAAGTGAGAAAAAGTCGCTAATATTTATTTGGGAAATATTCTTTTCCCAACTGCCATAAATACTGATCAATCTCTTTTAGATTAAATTCTTCTAAATCGTAGTATTCTCTAAAAGCAATAATTATATTTTTGAATTTTTGATAATCTTTTAGATCTGCATTCTTAAATTTGGAAAATTTATCTGTTTTTCTAAAATATTTTAATACCTTTTCTACATAGCTATCATAAATAGGGTATTCTTTAGGATTATGATGAGAACAGTATTTGGTAGAAAAAGAATAGAACTTTCTAGTTACTCCATTAATAGCAACATTTTGAATTTCATTGACTAAAGTTGCATCACCTTGTCTCAACCTCTCATCAATTTTAAGACTCAGTATATGCTCTGCAACTGGATAAACTGAAAAAATATTTGTGCTATAAAAATCATTTAATGTAGCAACCTTTAATAAAATATCAGAAATTTCTTCGTTCCTTGGTAATAGCTCAAAAAACAATTTATCTAAAGCATCTTCTTGCAACTTATAATTTTTAAGATTATTCCACGATTTCAAGTATTTTTCAACTTCAATAGCTGACGGTCTAGAAATAACAATATCTGATTTCTGTTTTCTATCGTAGTTTATTTGCATATCTATCTCACTTCTAGTAGTTATTCATAAAATTCGATAGATTAATTATATCATATTACAAAACGAATCAGTGTAGCTAAGATAGCCACTTGGAAACTCTGTGTATTCCAGACAATAAAAGGAAAAACTGAAATAAGTAAAACAAGGTCTAGTATTCTGAAACCACCATAAAGTTTGGGGACACTTCCACTTCCAAACTGGGGATTCGACAGTCTTCTAATCAAAATTGCCCAATAAAATGAACCTTGAAGCAAAATAAATATCAGTAAAGACAAAGGATAGAGAATGGTTACTAGACTATTCAAATCAGCAAGCAGATTTTTCAAAAGGATAGGCCGGCTGTAACTCTCCCAAACAGAGGGACACC
The DNA here is from genome assembly GCF_032387735.1 of Streptococcus sp. DTU_2020_1000888_1_SI_GRL_NUU_041A. NCBI lineage: Bacteria > Bacillati > Bacillota > Bacilli > Lactobacillales > Streptococcaceae > Streptococcus > Streptococcus sp. DTU_2020_1000888_1_SI_GRL_NUU_041A. Next base: position 1,428,265 of record NZ_CP135591.1, read on the forward strand.
AACTCTTTTCTAACTTTCTCTTTTTGTATTTTCATCATCTCACCCATCTATCTATCATCCTAAATCAGAAAAAAACCATTCGAACCAGTTTATAGTCAACACTTCTCAGAATCAAAACATTCTAAGCATCGAACAGATCAATAGCTTTAATATAAATGTACTCTAAACTTAGAATCACATCAAAATAAATGTTTTAGTGCAATTCTAAGTCTATGACAGCCTTAAATTTTAATTTTTGAAGGATTCTAAAGCTAGAATAGCTTAAAAATCACGAGAATGAAATTATGCGAAGCTTAGAAGAACATTTTCTAAACTTCATACGCACTTTAGCTAATGGCGCTCACAGTTTTTCTGATGAGCTTTGAGTTTTTTGCTAGCCCAATCATATTGACTGGAGGTTCTACTGACAAAGCAGGAGCCTAAACTTGTCCCACCCGTCCACTTATAAACACCTTTTGTAAACAATTCGTCATTGGTAAATCTTTCAGCTAAGCCTACAAGCTCTTTATACGTTTGCTCAAGTAGTCTAGTCGCTTCTTCTAAAGACGTTTGAGGTGTTTTCTTACTTCATTATACCATAATCAAAAAGCAGTTATTCATTTTTGAACAACTGCTTTTACTGGTTAATTTTTAAAGTTTAGGAGCATCGTTAGTCTTGTTAATTTACATATAAATCTCTAAAGCGTCGGTCCACTTCTGCTATCTGATAGAGCAAGCGGGATAGTTCTTGGTAATCTTCTTTTAAACACGAAAGGTGGGCTTGACCAAATAGAGTAGCCAATTCCTCTTTTAATCTTGCCCCTTTGGGTTCATGGTCTTTTAAGAATTTACTGAGATAGAGATTTCGAACAGCAGCAAGTTTAAAGCTGAAATACTGATGCAATTGTTTTTGCTCCGTATTTAAGCCGTTTTCAGCAACTGCTTTTGCATAACATTCCAAAACATTACTTTGTCCATCCAGATATCTGGCCCTCATAATCTTTGCTGTTTCTTGATAGATTTCACACTGACTAGGACTCTTGACCTTCCTAAAATTTCCCCACATGGAGAAAGAACCTCTTTTATAGTCGATATTTTTAGCTTCCCAGGCTTTCGAAAATTCTGAGAAACTCATTTTCATACAAGCAAAGCCTGCTGGATCATGGAAATAGATAAACTCATCATCTAGATCATAAACTGAAACAAAATGGTCCACCCCATACAAATGGATATGATTGGGGTTATAAGTCAGATAACCCATGTCTAAAGGGCCAAGAACAACAGGGCCGCTTAGCAAGAACTTACTTAAGATCTCTCTGATAGAGGGAAGATTCAAATCGTTTGAATCCTTTATATAGTATTCATCGTATGTAAAGCCCAAAATGTTTAAAGAATGGCTGATAGAACTATCTGGCATCCCATTATCAAAGAAGACTAGCGGGTGTTTTTCATCTTCCTTTACAATACTAGCGCCATTTCCCATCACCATAATGGCTTCCAAAAACTCAGGGCGAACATCATAACCATACGAATGCAGCGCCATCGCAAGTGAATATGTATAACAAAGAGAAACGTCCCCAAAATACATCTGCATAGCATCATCCTCCTCTGTAATCAACGCCTAAAAAATGACTTGCAATCACCATTTTATTTCACCACTGGTATCCAGAGTTCCATTTGATAGTCTGGCGAGGACATGTCTCCCTCGGTGTAAACTTCAAAGTCTGGTGCTCCTGTGTGGCGATAGCCAGTTTCTGGAAAAAAGACTTCCAAGACATATTTCCAAGCATGGTGGATACTGGCTGGTATAGCCCCTTTGACCGGTACGATGGCATACTCGGCTTCTGCGATTTCTTTAATTGACAGACCTAGTGCTTCTGCTTTAGCTTTATCCGTCACATCATAAGCGGCCATATAGTTGATGATTTCGCCTTCTTTGACATCCGAGCAGACACCAAAGGAATGGCCACTGCCCAGACTTTCTAGGCTTTCAAAGCTGTGATTTGCATAGAGCTGCTCCCATGCAGACGGGCACTGGCTATTGTCAATAGCTTCCAATAGGACGCCTGCCACGGTAAAAGCAGGTTTCTTTTGAATCTTGATATCCATGTTCTTTCCTCCTGTAATCTTTAAGGATAATTGAAGTCTAGGAAAGACGCGATAAGGTTTTCCATTTCGAACTTCTGAGGGAGTCGCACCATGGAATTTCTTAAAGGCTGCGCTAAAGGCATCGGCAGACTCATAGCCGTATTTCATCGCTATGTCAATAACCTTATCAGAGCTTTCCCGCAAGTCCGTCACAGCTTCTGATAGCCTGCGATTGCGCAAGTATTCTGCTAAAGTCATATCTGCCAGGATAGAAAAGAGCCTGCTGAAGAGAGCATAAGAATAGCCCGATAGCTGCTGAAATTTCTGCAAATCTACTTCTGCGTCCAACTTACTTTCCAGATATTCCATGGTTTGATTGAATTGATGCATCATATTCTTTTTTACCTCACAAAAGATACTAAGGCCCTTAAAAGCAAAGTGAAAATAGGAAAATGACGGAGGGGCTCCTGCTCCGAGAAAATTTTGTCTTTTTCACACAGCTTCTAGGCCATGTTCAATTCTAACTATAGTCTAACAGATCTAAGATACTTCCGCCCTAGAATTTTTGTACAAGATTTAGAGGGGGATTTTACAACCTATCCCGCAGCTTCTCCACAAAGAGATAAGCCGCTGGACAGGTCAGGGTATTTTTGATTGTCAGATGATTAATCTGATGAATCTTCTTGCGGTCTGTATGAGGGAACTCGCGGCAAGCCTTGGGACGGACATCGTAGATTGAGCAGAGATTGTCTCCACCTAAAAAAGGACAAGGCATGGCCTTGAAGACCTTGTCACCGTCTTCGTCCACTTGCAGAAATTCCTCTTCAAAAGCCGGCAGCTTCATCTTGAAATACTTAGCAATACGGACAATATCGGCTTCCTTAAAATCTGGTCCTAAAGTCTTACAGCAATTGGCGCAGGCCGTACAGTCAATCTCTTCAAAAACCTCATCATGCATTTGCTGGGCAATCTTATCTAGATTTTTTGGTGGCTTTTTCTTGAGACTGGCTAAAAATTTTCGGTGCTCTTTCTGCTTTTGCAGGGCTAGCTGGTGGTACTTTTCAAGGTCGATTTCTTGAGTCATATATTTTTCTTTCTGTATTCAAATTCTTTTTATTATATCATAAAATGAGCGCTCTTAAATGTTGTCAAACCCCAAAAATATGACATATTCCACCCCATAAAAAAATCTGAGAACGAGTCCCAGATTTGCTTTTTATGAACTTAGAGAGCAATCATCACATGCGGTTGCTAAATGCTTTTTCCACCGTCCTTGCTGACGCTCCAAGTTTCTTCGATATAGGGGATAAACTCATACAGAGTATCTTCATCGCCTTCAAAGGACATCATATAGACCTTATCGCCTTGTTTGAAGACCCAAACCGTTAAATTTTGAGTGGATTTTAAAACAACATTAATCTGAAAGGCTTCATTTCCAGCTACGGTACTCTTTGCTCCCCAAAAATCATCAACTTCCTTATTATCCTTCCAGTGGTAGGCAATCCGTTGGGCAATGGTTTCAGCGCTGAATTCTTCACCTTCTCCAATATTGGCTTTTTCTTTTGTATAGGCATTCATCGTGACAATGTTATAGCCACTTCCATCCGTATATTGGACACTATCGCCACCATCTACGTCTGTAAACTTAATCCAATTATCAGGAATACTAATATAGCCATAATCATCAGAGCCAACCCGCTGTGTACCAGTAGTCTTTGACGAATCTTTGTCTCTACGACTGCTACTACTTGTATCACTGTCATCTCTCAGGGAAACTCGACTGGAAGAATCAGATGCATTCCGACTGCTATAGCTCTTAATAAGGCTACAAGAGGACAGGGAGAGGCCGGCTAAGATTATCAGGGAGAGCAGAAAGTACTTCTTTTTCATGGTCATTCCTTCCTAAATCTAATAAATTTTACTAATACTAGTTTACCATATTTTTAGGACGAAAGGAAAGAGAGACATTGTCGCATCCGATTTCTTTTCTGTTTATAGGACTATGCTTTTTTAGCAGCCTTATTCCACTGGTACCATCCTACCAAACTGTTGATTAAATAGATCAGATATTTCCCTTGAATCTGAAGACTTTCACCCCACCAGAGGTAAATAGAAAAAATATTGGTCGCTGCCCAGAAAATCCACTGTTCGCGATAAACAGCCGTCATCAAGATTTGCCCTACTCCATTTGTCGCATCTGTGATTGAATCACGATAAGGACGATTAGCCCCCACAGACTGATAAATCAAACCAAAGACCAACCACCAAAGCACACTGAGTGATAGATATTTTGTCCATCCTTTGGCATCTAGCTTACGAGCAACAAACTCTTGCTTTTCTTTCTTAAACTGACCTTGATAAATCCACACCAAGAGTCCAATTGGCTGCATGATGGTAAAGTAAAGAGTCGTCAGGACCTCGCCATAGAAGCCTTTCTGCAAAGCCAAAATCAAGTAAATCACAGAATTGATCAAACCAAAGAGGTAATTGCTAGCCCGTCCTTCAGAAACAAAGATCACACAGATAATCCCAGTCAGACTGCAAATCATCCCCGTCCAATCCACGATGCGATGTTCATATATCAGCTCCAGCCAGAGCGGAAAACTCCCTAGAATCAAGAGATAAAACCATTGACCTAGACTGCGATGAGCAAACAAATCGTCCCAGATAAGCTTCAAGGTACCAGAAAAGCCGAGCTTCTTCATACTAGTTACCATTCGTTTATAGCCACCAGACATTTCAGAAAGCGTCAGCTTCATGTTTGCGATTTTCTTTTGGATATAAGTATTCATTCTTTCTCCTTTTGTTTTTTAAGAGCCGTGTCAAATTGACTTACGGATGCAACGCTCTATTATTTTCGAACACGCATAAGGTCTGTCTTATACAGTGTTCACATTTTATCATATTCCTATTTCAAAAAATGTCAAGTAAAATCCAAAAAAGATTTCCTAATGTTCGGATTTCAAGAAAAAACCTACAAATTTTTGTAAGTCTTTTTACTTAGATTTGATAGTAGTCGAACGTTTTTTGATTAGTTACAATCTTTTTGTGAAACATAATTAGCTTCTACACTGAAAAAACAAGAGACTTAATAAATAGGCCTCTTGTTTTTTTAAACTATTATTCGCTGACTGCTCCCTTGCTATCAAGACTCCAAGTATCTTTCATGTTTGTAATGAAATCATCAAGAGTTTCTTCGTCGCCTTCAAAGGATAGTATATAGACTTTGTCATCTTTTTGGAAAACCAATGTATTAGCAAGTTGTCCCGATTTCAGAATGATATTTATTTGAAAGGCTTCTATTCCTGAGACAGTACTTTTAGAGCCCCACATCTTCTCAATATTATCTTTTTGACTCCAATTATAGGCTACATGTTGAGCAATTGTTTCTGCATTGAAAGTCTCACCATCTGCTACTTCAGCTTCTGCCTTAGAAACAGCATTCATGGTAACGATATTATAAGCAGAACCGTCGGTATATTGGATAAGTCCCTCAACCTCTGCATCAAAAAATTTAATCCATTTACTTGGGATATCGATATAACCAAACTCTGGAGAACCAACACGTTTTGTTTCTTGATTGGTTTTGTTCTTGCTTCTTTTAGAAGAATTTGAAGAATTCTTTTTCACTTGTGCACTGGAACTAGTCGAAGAACTAGATTGATCAGGCTTTTGTCCAGACTTGGCACACGATACAAGAGTAAGTGAAGTTAATACTAGAACTGCTCCAAGCAGATACGATTGTTTCATGTTTTTCTCCTTTTGGGATATATTACCTAGAGAGATAAGGTTTTATTCCTCATCCATACTCAGGACACTGAGGAAGGCTTCTTGTGGGACTTCGACAGAGCCGATAGCTTTCATCCGTTTTTTACCGGCTTTTTGTTTTTCTAGGAGTTTGCGCTTACGAGAAACGTCACCACCATAACACTTGGCCAAAACATTTTTACGCAAGGCCTTGATGTCTGTACGAGCCACGATTTTCTGTCCGATGGCTGCCTGAATGGGTACTTCAAACTGCTGACGAGGAATGATTTTCTTGAGCTTGTCTACAATCAGCTTACCACGCTCATAGGCAAATTCCTTGTGAACGATAAAGCTAAGAGCATCAACCTTGTCGCCATTGAGGAGAATATCCATCTTCACCAGCTTGGACGAGCGATACTCAGAGATTTCATAGTCAAAGCTAGCATAGCCACGAGTAGAGGACTTGAGCTTATCAAAGAAGTCAAAGACGATTTCAGCAAGCGGAATCTGATAGATGACATTGACTCGATTATCATCGATATAGTCCATGGTCACAAAGTCACCACGCTTGCGCTGAGCCAACTCCATCACTGCTCCGACAAATTCCTGGGGCACCATAATCTGGGCCTTAACATAGGGCTCTTCAATGGAGTCAATCTTAGTCGGATCCGGAAACTCGCTTGGATTAGAGACATCAATAGCTTCACCATCTGTCAGATTAACCTTATAGATAACGGACGGCGCCGTCATAATCAGATCAATATTGAACTCACGCTCCAAGCGCTCCTGAATAACATCCATGTGCAGCAAGCCCAAGAAGCCACAACGGAAACCAAATCCTAACGCCTGCGATGTTTCTGGCTCAAACTGCAGACTGGCATCGTTTAGCTGGAGCTTTTCAAGCGCCTCGCGCAAGTCATTGTATTTATTGGACTCAATCGGATAGAGACCAGCGAAGACCATCGGGTTCATCTGCTTGTAGCCAGCTAGTGGCTCTGCAGCTGGATTGTCCGCCAAGGTCACTGTATCTCCGACCCGCGTATCCTGTACCGTCTTGATAGAGGCTGCGATATATCCAACATCCCCTGTCGCTAGGAAATCACGACCAATGGCCTTGGGCGTAAAGATACCGACCTCAGTCACGTCAAAGGTCTTGCCATTGCTCATGAGCTGAATGGTATCCCCCGGCTTGACCACGCCGTCCATCACCCGCACTTGCAGAATTACCCCACGATAGGCGTCATAGACCGAGTCAAAGATCAAGGCTTTGAGCGGTGCTTCTACATTTCCAGTCGGAGCTGGAACTTTTTCCACAATCTGCTCTAAAATTTCCTCAATTCCGATGCCAGCCTTGGCAGAAGCCAATACGGCTTCGCTAGCATCCAGTCCAATCACATCTTCAATCTCTGCCCGCACCCGCTCTGGATCCGCAGCTGGCAGGTCAATCTTATTGATAACAGGCAGGATTTCCAAGTCATTGTCCAGCGCTAGATAGACATTTGCCAAGGTCTGAGCTTCAATCCCCTGAGCCGCATCCACGACCAAAATAGCCCCTTCACAGGCAGCTAATGACCGCGATACCTCATAGGTAAAATCCACATGTCCAGGCGTGTCAATCAAGTGGAAGATATAGGTTTCACCGTCCTTGGCAGTATAATTGAGCTCGATAGCATTGAGCTTAATGGTAATGCCGCGCTCCCGCTCTAAGTCCATGCTGTCTAAAAGTTGGGCCTGCATTTCCCGGCTGGAAACTGTCTCCGTCGCCTCCAAAATCCGGTCAGCCAAGGTTGATTTCCCATGGTCAATGTGGGCAATGATGGAGAAATTGCGAATCTTCTCCTGACGTTTTTTCAAATCTTCTAAATTCATTTGTCTCATCCTTTTAGGGTATTCTATTTATTATAACACAAGACCAGTGATTTTTCCTATAGACTCAGACTTTCTCTGTAAATTATGCTATACTTATCACAGAATAATTTTGGAGACACTTTATGATTAAAATTCTTGCACTTGATATGGACGGCACCTTGCTCAACAGCAAAAAAGAAATCCCCCAAGCTAACATTGAAGCTCTGCACCGAGCGATTGAAAAAGGAGTCAAATTGGTTCTTTGCACAGGTCGCCCCTTGGTCGGCGTCAAACCTTATTATGGCAAGCTAGGCCTTGCACAAGAAAACGAATATGTCATCGTAGACAATGGCTGCGCTACACACCAGACCAACGACTGGAGTCTTGTGGACTGGCAAGAGCTGAGCGGTCAGGATATTCGCTATCTCTACAGCCTGTCTGAAAATAGCCCTGTCCAGCTGACTCTCTTTGATGAGGAGCATTATTTCTTCGTCGGAGAAAAAGCCAGTTCCTATGTCGTGAATGATGCTAGCTTAGTCTTCACCACTCCAACCGAGATTAGCCTGGAAGAGGCTTGCAGCGCTCAACACAGAATGTTTCAAGCTATGTTTTTAGGCAGCCAAGAGCAGGTAGATGCTTTTGAAGCCGACTTTGGCCAAGAAATCTGCCAACGTTTCAGCGGCGTTCGCTCTCAGCCAGTCATTTACGAGGCCATGCCATCTGGTGTGACCAAAGCCTTTGCCCTAGAGCGATTGGCTAAACAATTGGACGTCAATCCTCAGGAAATCATGGCAATCGGTGATGCCAACAACGACATCGAGATGCTGGAATATGCAGGTCTCGGTGTAGCTATGGGCAATGCTTCAGACCATGTCAAAAGCCTAGCCGATGCCGTCACAGACAGCTGCGAGGAAAATGGGGTCGCTACAGCTATCGAGAAGTATATTTTGAATTCGTAAAAGTATAAATCCCCAGAAGTAAAACTTCTGAGGATTTTGTTTTCAGTCTAAGAATTAGCCTGCTTTGAGGCTAATTTTTTTCTTTATTTAATAACAGCAAAACCAGCTGTCCAGTTGATTTTCTCACGTACGGCAAGTGTTATTTGCAAGAAACCCATTGCCTCTAACTCACGGGCACGTTTGAGCTCGCCCGCATCAATCGTATCTAAACCACCTTCTTGGATATGTCCAGCAAGAATCTGCTTTGCTTCTTGGTTATCCGATGCCAATTGAACAATTGTATTTTCTTTACCAGCGACTTGTTTCGCAGCTATTGTCGCCGCAAAATTTGTGTTAAAAGCTTTGACCACTCGAGCTTCAGGAATTAATTTAGCAATTTCTTCTGCTGCCGAACTCCCAGCTGGTGTAAGCAATTCATCCATATTCTCAAAGTTTACAGGGTTAGAAATATCTACTAAGATTTTTCCAGCGAGCGCTGCTTTATTAGCTTCAAGAATGCTTGCAATTGCAGCGTATGGAACAGCCAATACAACAATATCACCCGCACGTTTTGTAAGACCTTCTTTCCCTACAAAATCAACTTCATGTCCACCTGAAGTGAATACACTTGCGATTGCTTGCCCCATATTTCCTTGTCCAAAAATTGTAATGTTTGCCATAATATGTTCCTCCTTTTAAGTTACAAATTTTTATTGTAATGTTTTTTGTTACATCTAAAATTATAACACATAGAATTGTAATGTCAATGATTACAACTCTGGAAATTTAAAAAAATTTCGAGCTCCTAAAAGTCACTAGTATTTTTTCCAAAATAACATACAAAAAAGCTAGTCATAATATCTAGACTAACTATGTTTAGGGAGCAAACATATTTTAGAGTTTAGCAGCCCTTGAATTGCTTCCCATTTTTCGAGAATGAAACAGTCACTTACCAAGACATTCGGCAGTTTTGAAAACATGGACTTGAAACAAAAAAGGAAGAGTGCTGTATCTTCCTTTTTTGTGCTATGGTCTTGGCTATTGGAAATCAGAAAATTTCTATTCCTTTCTCTTTCAGATTTTCCAAGCATTCTTGCAGATAGGTTGTGTCATGCTCCGGATAAATGGGATGTTCGAGCTCCTCAGCCGGCAACTTCTGGTAAGGCGGGCAGGTCTTGCCACGGTAGTCCTTATCCAGCCAAAGGCTATCCGGCTGATAGCCCCGTCGTTGCATCTCCTCCATAATCAAGAGATGATAAGCATAGAGGTAATAAGGACTGTGCTCAAAAACATAGTTGACCGTTGCATGCGGCTTACCCCACCCTCGTCCACGTAAGGCTGCGCACTCTCGGTGCTGGCCTAAAAGCTGCTGGCGCGGAAGTTTTTCAATCAAATCTTGGTGCCAAAGTCTCACGGTTTTCTCCTTCTAGAATGATCCTATAAACTCATCAACGAATATGAACAATCAGCTCTTGGGCAGCTTTCCTGCTTTCTCCAGCATTTTCTTGACAAAATATGGCATCTTAACATTCTCGCGCCCTTTTTTCTCAATCAGCTTCTTGACGAAATCTGGCATTTTCAGCTCTTCATCCTCTGCAAGAATCTGGCTGCTCTCCTCCGACGGCTGTAATTCATCGAAGGTTTCTTCTTCTGGAAAGCATTCTTTGAAGGGTTCATGCTCATGGCGGCGGATAGTTTGAATCAGGGCATCAATTAGACGGTCATCTGCATTGGGCATAGGCGGTCTATGATAGGCAACACCCAGTTCATCGCAAAGTTCCTTGCACTCCACGTCATTGTCAAAAAGGACCTCTATATGCTCACTGATAAAGCTAATCGGCACAAAAATATAATGCTTCGGATGCGTTTCTTGCTGGCGCATGTAGTCCAGCACGTCAGGTTTGATCCAAGGGAGTCCGATGTCACTCTCACTTTGCCACACATTGAGATAATCCTCTTCTGTCAGACCTAACCTTTCAGCAATCAAGCGGGCATTGTCATAGATCTGATCAATGTAAGGATCTCCGAAATCCAATGCCAGAATAGGCACACTGTGGGCTGAGAAGAAAATCTTGAAGGTCTCTTCTCCAACCTCTTCTCTAAGAATCTTTCTCAGCTCCTCTGCCCAATAATCAAGAATAGCTTCTTCCTGATACCATTCTTTAATGATATTAAAACGGATGCAATCACTCTGGATAAACTTCTCATAACCCATGACAGAATAGTAAGAAAAATGAGGTTCCAGGATCAAACAGATACATTCCTCAATACCATCCTCTTCCATCTGCTCAATCACATCTGGGATAAAAGGTCGTGAGAATTTATTGGCAAAATAAACCGCATACTCACTAGACAAACGCTGACGGACCTTTTCCACCTCTTCTAGACTGATACGCTGCAGAGGCGTTCCACCGATGAGGACATAGTTATCATAGAGGGTCTGAATCTCATGGTCTTGCGGCCTGACACCGCGGCGAATATTGGTAAAAAATTCAGCCACTCCCTCAAAGCTAATCTCCTCTGGCGAGCCAAAAGTCATCATTAGAATTGCTTTCTTCATCATCTTTCCTCTTCAGTCACTCTGAGAAAGCCAAGTTGACCTTCCAATGACTTTCTTGTAATCACTTTCATTTTAACATCTTAAAAAAGACTTGAATAGACCAAAAAACCTATTCCTTGAAAAGAATAGGGAAATTTAATAATTCAGACACTTTAATATTGGAAGTATGCTTTAATAGTTTGTTGAGTTTTCCAGTTATAAATCAAGCTTAAGCAGGCGCCCCAGCTCTTGATAGAGAATCTCTGTAGGCTGATATTCTTTACTTTGCTGGGCAAGAGTTTTCAACTGAGACCAGTCTGTGCGATCTATCAATTCCTTAAAAAGCCGCAGCACTTCTGCATCAGTCTTTCTGCGAGAAACCAGCCCCACCTGAGCCAGCTCAGCACGAACGGCATTGTCAAACTGGTCATAATCCTGCGGCAAAATGAGACTGGGAATCTCCTGCTCAATACAGGCCATCATAATACCCGTCCCTGCGTGGTGAATGGCAAAATCTATCTTATCCAGAATATCGGTATAGGGCAGATAGTCAAAGAGCAGCAGGTTTTCCGCCAGTCTCTTCGGAGCATTTTCCAAGCCGCTAGCTTCTCCCAAGGTGATGTAAAAGAGGTAATCTGGGTAGAGCTGACTCAGCTTTTTCGCTCGCTCCACCATGCGCTCCTTCTCCCATTTCAAATGCGTACCGCAAGTCACTAAAACCCGCTTCTTATCGGTCTCAAAATAAGACTCATGTGCTTCAGGCAGACGATCAAAGGACAGGCATTTGTAGCCAACCCAGCGAAGATGCTTAGGAAAATCATCTCGAAACTCCAGCTCTTTCATGCCCAAAGCCAAGATAGAGTACGGCGAATAAATGGCTTCTGTACCATCTTCCCGATAGAGTTTAAAATCTTGATAGTCTCCCAAACTCTTCTGGACCAAAGCAAAGGCCATTTTCTTTCCACAGCGAATAGCTTGCCTGCCTAAGGCATCTCTGAATTGGTACAGGGCACCCTGATGAGGTTTCCAGCCCCCTAAATAGGTCGGAGTTGTCGTCCGGCACTCAATCGCAACCGGACTCGGAATCGTGGTTATCCATGGGATGCCAAAGCGATCAGAAATCAGGCCTGCTGGCGAAGCAACAAAATCCGCTATGACCAAATCCGGTTTACCATCCTCTTGCCAAATTCGATTTAATTCGTCTATAACTTCTGGAATTAGTCTGGAATTGGCCCGAAACTGCTGATAGGCAATCAGAAGATTGCTTTGCTGCGGAGTATTGGCGATGTCTTCCATCACTGTCGGCCTTTCTGGAAAGAGGGCTAGACAGTCAAAACCAATTTCCTCTACTAGCTCTTTCTTTTGGCAGCCAGTGATGACCCGAATGCGAAAACGTGGATCCGCTAGCAGAGGCTTGACTAAGGTCAAAGTAGGCAGCAGGTGGCCACTAAATGGCACACTAATCACATCAATCTTTATCACTTTTTCTAATCCATTCATAAACTAATCCTTTCACATCTTCCCTGTATTCATAATCAAAATGGTTGCTATCCACCATCACATCGGCTGGATGGCCATCTAAAAATCTGCTGTAAATATCCTTCCTGCCCTTGATGACCAGCAAGTCAATATCCTTGCGATTTAGGAGTCTCCGTGAAACAGGCCCCAGCGTAATCACTCTCAGTCCAATCGGCAGATTTTCCTCAGCCAAGCCCTCCAGCCATTGAGTCAGCATATTGAGTCCCGAGCTCTTGCAAATAATAACAGCCTCCTCAGCATCCAGTAAAGGAGATAAATGCTGCTGCAAAGCCTCCTTAAAGCGAGAATTGTAGAGAGTATGCCAATAGTAACGGATATTGGAAATGGAAGCTGTCAACAAGGAAACTTGGGTTTGTCGCTCATGCTCAAATCCCTGATTAAACGGAAAATTACTGGGCACTACTGAAAAATCCGATGGACAAATCTGCTCAAGAAACTCAAGCTGTCCTTCAGTTAGACTAGCGCAGTCCAAATGGCTACTGCCACTGAGAAAAAGCAAGACCTTACTAGATTTCAACATGGTTTGGTCTGGCGACAGAGCATCCAACTTATCCAAGTACTGCTGCATCTTACTCATAGCGGATTTTCCCATCCGTCACTCGAATCTTCCTTCCTCGCCAGTTAATCACCCGCGGACTAAGCAAGACATAGAGGAAAAGCCAAGGCAAGAGTAAATCATTCAGGACTTCGTAGAACACCTCATCAGGATGCGGCCGACCGGATAGAATGTGACGACGATAAGCCAGCATCCAAACCGCCTTGACCAAGAGCAAAATCAAAGCCAGCAGCACAAAAGGCCAGCCAAGAAAGAAACTAATGAGCAAGGCAGGAAGCGGCAGAAAACTAGGAAGAACAATTAAAATAATAACCTTCCAGTCCAAGTGCTCTTTCAGATAGATAGAGCTAAAAAGCAGCCATCGCTTCATTTGCAGCAGATATTGCTTGGCATCCTTGATAGTAGTCCGGACATTACAAGTCACCCGCGTCTGGATAATCTCCACTCCCTTGCTGCGCAGAAAATCAGCTACAGCCAAATCATCACATAGGTAGTCTTTTATAGCACTGAAGAGCTTCTGCTCGCTAGCCAGTTCAAGTGGCAGAATGTAGAACATTCCATTAATCGAGTGGTTGGCTTTGACTTCAGCCATGGTGAAATAGGTAATGAAAGAATTCCCATTGACAAAAGCTGCCACTAGCTTGGACCAGAAATTACTTCGCTCTTGATTATAGGGAATACCGGTCAAAATAACATTCTCACCTAGATGAGCTGTCAATTCTCCCATTTTTGAAAAATCAATGACGCTGTCGTCGTCGAGAACAATCAGATATGGTCGAGTCAGCTCGTCTATAATCTGCTCAATCTTATAACTCTTAGGATTAATCCCCTGGGGGACATCCTCCATGAGAAAAACGCGAATACGCTGGGCATAAGAGAGATTTTGACAAATCTTGTCAGCCACTCGCTGCGCCTCTGGGTCAGACTGATCAATCAACCAGTAAAACTCAACCGCTTCTGTCTGCTGGAGATTGGCTAATAAGTCATTTTCCAAACGAGGGTCACCAGATAGGATGGGCTGGACCACCGTATAAAGCTCCTCTTGAAAGTCTGATGAAGAGCTCTGCCTTTTTTTCAAATAAGTCAAAGACAAGAGCCAACGCAAGATAAAGAGAAGCAAATAGGCAGCAGCCAGCAAGAAAAAAATAAGTTTCATGATCAAAGCCCCTTTCGTAGATAAGCGCCAATCAAACGGATAATCCATCTTTGTGGAAGTAGCTTCATGAGCCAAGCCAGTAGTCGATATCTCTTGCCCACTATAGCATAGGAACGGCCTTGCTGGAGCAGTCCGATGATGCGTCGTGCTGCTATCTCCGGGCTCATTTGCAACTGACTTCCACCCAAAGCATTCTGTAACTCTGGAGGAAAGATGGCAGTCCGAACCGGTCCCAGTATATAAAGACAAACTCTCATTTCAGAGCCTTTGAGGCGCAGCTCTTCTTGCAAGGCTAGACAGTAAGTCTGCAAAGCGGCCTTACTGGCGCTGTAAGCTGCCAGATAAGGATGAGGACAAAGTGCCGCTAGTGATGAAAGCTGGACAAGTCTTATCTTGCAATTGCGCTCCGCAACTTGCTTGATCAGTTGAATCGGTGCTTGGTAATTGACCTGCCAGAGGGCATTTTCAGCAGCTTCCGAAAGAGATAGCGCTGAACCAAAATTCGCCACACCGCAGCAATTAATCAGTAAATCTGCCTCTAGCTGCTGAGCAAAATCGTCTACCGCAGCCGTATCCAGCAAATCCAATACTCTGTAGGAAAGCTTGGCCTTGACTCCAGACAAGTCCTCTTGCAGTTGAGTGAGTTTTGCTTTATCTCTGCCAACCAAAACAAGCTGGTTTGTCCTTGTAGCCAGTTCTCTAGCCAGCTGACGACCTATACCTCCCGAAGCCCCCAAAATCACAGCTTTGTTGATTGTTTTTTCAATTTGCATAGATATAGTTTACCAGATTTTGACAAGATATAAAACTAATTGCTAGATTTTACCTTTGCCCTCAAGAAACGAAAAACATTTCTCACTCTCCCCTGAATATGCTAAAATAGATTTAAATGAAATGAAAAAGGAGCATTTATGAAATATCCTAATCTTTTAGATCGTTTCCTGACGTATGTCAAGGTCAACACGCGCTCAGACGAGACATCTACAACTACACCCAGCACCCAGAGTCAGGTGGACTTTGCCAACAATGTCCTCATTCCTGAAATGAAGCGGGTTGGCTTGGAAAATGTCTACTACCTGCCCAACGGCTTTGCGATTGGAACTCTGCCAGCCAATGACCCAAGCTTTACCCGCAAGATTGGCTTTATTTCCCACATGGATACGGCGGACTTCAACGCAGAAAACATCCAGCCACAGGTCATCGAGAATTATGACGGCGGTGTGATTCCGCTGGGGCAATCTGGCTTTAACTTAAATCCTGCGGACTTTGCCAGTCTCCATAAATACAAGGGCCAAACCTTAATTACGACTGACGGAACCACTCTTTTGGGAGCAGACGACAAGTCAGGTATTGCTGAAATCATGACTGCTATCGAATACCTGTCTGCCCATCCAGAAATCAAGCACGGAGAAATCCGAGTTGGCTTTGGACCAGACGAGGAAATCGGTATCGGGGCTGATAAGTTTGACGCTGAAGACTTCGATGTGGACTTTGCCTACACAGTAGACGGCGGCCCTCTAGGAGAACTCCAGTACGAAACCTTTAGCGCTGCTGGAGCAGAACTGACCTTCCAAGGCCGCAATGTCCATCCAGGAACTGCTAAAGACCAGATGGTCAATGCTCTCCAGCTGGCTATTGACTTCCACAACCAGCTGCCAGAAGCCGACCGACCAGAGAAGACTGAAGGCTACCAAGGCTTCTACCACCTGATGAACCTGACCGGTACTGTCGAAGAAGCTCAAGCTAGCTACATTATCCGCGACTTTGAGACAGAGGCTTTTGAAAATCGCAAAGCTGCTATGCAGGCTATTGCTGACAAGATGAACCAAGAGTTGGGCAGCGAGCGAGTTATCCTAACCCTCAAAGACCAGTATTACAACATGAAGCAGGTCATTGAAAAGGACATGACACCTATCCATATCGCCAAAGCAGTCATGGAAAGTCTGGACATTGAGCCTATCATCGAGCCTATCCGTGGCGGAACTGACGGCTCTAAAATTTCCTTTATGGGCATCCCGACTCCCAACCTCTTTGCCGGCGGCGAGAACATGCACGGACGCTTTGAGTATGTCAGCCTAGAAACCATGGAACGCGCTGTCGATACCATCATCGGCATTGTTTCCTATCAAGATTAAAAACGAAACCACAGAAGATCACGAGGGATTTCTGTGGTTTTTTCTCACTCTGGCAATTCTACCTTCAAGCTCATATCTGTAGGTTGTAACACTTTCTGAACAGCTGCGAGAAAGGCCAAACCGTTGTCAGATGGGGAATACTGGAATGTGATATGAATGACTTTTTTATCAAAGCTATCGCCGTATCGTGCCACATACTGCTTGCTTTCGAGGAAGTAGATATAATTATTGAGTTTTTCTTGAAGAATTTCTAGATGGACTGCCTCTATTTCTTCCTGCCAGTCAACTGGATCCACTAGGAGAAGCTCCAAATGATTATCAATTATTCCAATAGAATCAAGCTCTGTTGGCTTTAATTCAGAAGAAATGGCTTCTTGTAGCAACTCAATAAATTCTCGTTCAGAAAACAGCCGTTTAATAGACGACGGATTTACTAAAATACGAATAGGTGAATCCCTAAAATAATTCTGTCTAGCCGCTTCGTTGCTTTCCTTAGTCACCCATTCTCCGGTTTCTAAGAACAGTTCAACTTCATAAGCATCCTGTTCGGACTTTAAAGCTTTATCTACTAATTCTTTGCTTACTGGATAACTAACTTCTCTATCTTGAAAACCTCCTGTCATCCAGGACATTATATAATTCCCATTTTCTTCTGTTATGATAAAACCATTTGCTTTTATTTGATTCATTTGGTAATACACCTTTTCCCCTTCATATAAGTATGCCCAATGAAAAATATATCACTGTTTCTAATCAATCATTTTCTGAAACGTCTGACAGAATTGGAGTTTCTTTTATCCAAAAAGTTGTTTTTATCAAACGAAAAAGTCGCTCTATTGCATCATTTTCATTTTTAAATTCATCTCTAATCCAGATACAT
Source organism: Streptococcus sp. DTU_2020_1000888_1_SI_GRL_NUU_041A (assembly GCF_032387735.1). Taxonomy (NCBI): domain Bacteria; kingdom Bacillati; phylum Bacillota; class Bacilli; order Lactobacillales; family Streptococcaceae; genus Streptococcus; species Streptococcus sp. DTU_2020_1000888_1_SI_GRL_NUU_041A. The sequence continues at coordinate 1,445,670 of NZ_CP135591.1, forward strand.
TGACGTTCATTAACTTCATAAACTTTATACTTCCTAGACTTATCATCATAATAGTATCCCAAAGTAAATTGACCTTCAAATCGTTCATCAAGCGCAATATGAAATGCCCCTATTTTATCTTTATGTTTATTAATAAAATTTATTAGTTCTTGTTTAGTCATTTAAAATTCTCTACAACTCTCACATCCACCATGACGCTTGCTATTGTTCTATTACTTTAGGTGGATTGTAGTATTTTTCCTTGAATTCCTTAAGAATCTTCTTTACCTTTTTCATATCATAAGACTTGAAAGAAGGAATTGATTTAATATTTCCAATTAATCGACTATAATATCCACTAGTTTTTAACTCGTTAGGAAGTTTTTCTATTGTATCGAGTATAAGAGGAACTAATTTTCTTGTATCAATTTCAAAAGGAAGGGGTTTATATTCCGCCAGAATGAAATCTTGAAGCAATAAATATTCTGTAACTTGCCATATTTTCTTTTCATCAATACTTAAAGAAAGCTCTTTTAATATCTCAAAGGTCCTTCTCTCGATATCCTTATCACCTCCTACATATAGAGGGAATAAACAATATTCCAGCAACACCTGAATATCAGTGTATTCTGTTATCATTGAGTTTCGTTGTTGAAAACGATACCTAATATCCTTTCCAAGAAAAGCTTCGGCTTCTTTTCCTTCCCTCATCACTTCTAGATAATGTTTGGCAAAGTGTTTATAATTTTCTTTATTTTTCAATTTATAAGTCTGCATTTATTTACCCCATTGATTTATTCTGAAAATCCCCTCAACTTGAACAATTTCATTAGTGCCAGGCTTATAGACACGTGGATTTTTGATTTCATAATAGCCTTGACGTTCAATCGCAGATAAAAATTTGTCGTATGAATGTCCTGTTGTGTCAATGACGGCACATGCAGTTCGCTATTTTTACCTGTTTAAAAAAGTCTTAATAACCTAGTCCAATTATACCACAAAAAAGAGAGCGAATTCGCTCTCTTTATTACTCCGGCAATTCTACCTTCAAACTCATATCTGTATTCTGTAATGTCTTCTGTACAACTGCTAAAAAGGCTAGACCGTTATCAGATGGAGAATACTGGAATGTGATATGGATGACTTTTTTATCAAACTTATCGCCATATCGTTCTACATACTGCTTACTTTCTAGGAAGTAGATATAGTTATTGAGTTTTTCTTGAAGTTTCAAGAGATGCTCCTCTTCTAATGACTCTATCCATTTGTTTTCATCAATCAACAACAACTCTAGATGGTCATCTGCAACACCCATCGCATCGATACTTGTAACGTCTAGTTCAATTTTCTCAACTGTTTTAATGGTTTTTACTACCTTTGGCGGATTGTAGTATTTTTCCTTGAATTCCTTGAGAATTTTCTCCACCTTTTCTTCATCACACTTCCTGTATACTGGATCACACTCCAATGCATTACACAGCCCTTGGTATAACCAATCTTTCTTCTGTCCATCTGATAATTTTGAAATGCTTTCTATAATATTTTTAACTAATTCATCTGTTTCAATGATAAAGGGAAGACTAGTATATCTTCTTAAACGCCTATTTTGAATAAAAATATAATCAGTTACCTTATCTAATTTGACTAAGTCAACCGATAAGCTAAAATCTTTCAAGATAGCAAAGGTTCTGCGCGCTATATCCCTATCACCTTCCACATACAAAGGATATAAGCAATATTCCATTAATACCCCAATATCTGTACTATCAAGTTCATAAGAATCTCGTTGTCGAAAACGATACTTAACTTCTGTTCCTAGAAAAGCCTGAGCTTCTTTTCCTTCCCTCATCACTTCTAAGTAATGTTTGACAAAATTTTGATAATCTTTAGGCTCTGGTATTTCAAATTTCTTCATTTATTTACTCCATTGGTTAATTCTAAAAATCTCTAAACTTGTCTGATTTTTCAGCCTGATAGAACATATTTGTTGGAATGTATAATCATATCAAAGAAGACTTCTCAAAAGATATTTTTATCCGACTTTTTAAATTCTGGCTAGTATATGTTGTAAAGTTTCAGGAGAAATTGGGTCTACAAGAACATATTTGGCATCCAACATATAGATGCCCTCGGTCAACGACTCTAAGTACTGACGATAAGGAACTTCGGCTAGTTTTTCCCCATCGGCTGTCATGATAAATAGTCGTGCAACTGCAACCTTACTTCCTATATACTGTTGCAAATATTGAGGTTCTAACTCTGGTTGAGATGGTAAGATTGTTCGTCCTTCACTATTTAGATAGTTGACAGGAATGATGATATCCTCACCATCCTGCTCTACTTTAAAAACTTGCTGCTCAGAGTAATAAGCATTCAGCTGTTGGGTAAAGCGCAAACGCTGGTCATAGCTATTCAAAAGTTGCTCGTCCGGAACATGGATAATCTGCCCTAGGTAGAGTTCATTGATGTAAATGGGACGTTTCACTCCCATAACTTCTACTATAGGATGGACTTTTACTTCCTTGGTCAATTCTGAAAGAGCTGATAAGAAAATATCCGTGAAATGAAAATCAAGAATGGATTCTTTATCATACTCCAAGCCATCGTGTTCGCAAACATTTACATCTAAGAGAATGAGCAAGGTTTTCAAGAACATCAAGGCCCCAGTCCAGTCAGAAGCTGTCGCCAAATCTGGAATAGTTACCTGATATACTTGACCATCAAAGGATAGACGGAAACCTAAACTAGACTTCTCTTTGACTCCAAACTGGACCGAATGGAAATCTGAAATAAGAGAGTCTGCAGAGGGTTTTAAGCCCGCATCCTTAGCGGAAACGCTGTAACATTCAAAAGTTTCAGCTTGAAGTAGCTCACCAATCCTTAGTGACTGATTGCTTTTAATTGTAAAAATAACTGATTTCATAATAAACTACTTTCTTACTATCTTGACTATATAGGGAGATTTTTTCGAGTTCGAATTAGAGAAAACTTTTCTGCCTCGATTGGTAAAGAACAATAATACAAATGTCCATACCTACTTTCAACTAAATTCTCCTTCTTCCATAGTCCATTTCTATTTAAAAATTCTATATCGTCAGAAACAATCGTTACCCATGAATTAGGCTTATCTAAATTATCATCACTTCGTTGAAAAATATCCCATTTTTGTTCATTAAACCAAATATGATCTATAATTTTATATTTTTTTTCAACCTGTTTTTCTGTCAAGTATTTTCTATATTGTTTCAACTCTGAATCAAATAATTTATAGCCATTATTCTCTGATAAAGGATCATAGGAAATCAAATAATATCCTGTACTATCACGATCAAAGTATTGGTGTTCAATTCCATTAACCACTATGTATAATTTATCCATCATCCCTCCATGTATTCAACACATGACAGGCATTTTCTACTTAAGTGGGGATACATAAACTCTTGCTTCATTTATTCTATCATAAGAAGGAACTATTTGTTATTCTGTGGTATCATCCCAGAGGGGGGATAGATAGTTAACGGGCATTCCTTCCTTGGCATAGTATCGATTAATAATAACTATGTCTGCTAAAAAATCTAAAAATTTTGTTTTTGCTTCTTGGAATGTATTATAAACATGCTTTCCATTAAAGCTTCCTCTATCCATTGTTCCGTATTTTATCCCCACATAGAACATCTCCTACTTTTATATACTCTAAAATTCTTTATTTTTCCCTTCAATTTAATTTATGTCTATTTCCTTCCTTCTTCTCTCTCCATACTTAGGATTAATTATACTAAATAAACGAATTTGTTCTTCTTGAAGAAGGCTATTATAACGTTCAAAATCTCCATTAGCATTAGTCCATGCATTCTTTGATGCTATTCTAGTAACATATGATTGCAAAAGATAATAAAGAATATCTTCCTTATTATCAAATTTTTTCTCAGAATTTATTTTGCCACGTTCGACACCAACAATGTAGTAATGATCGCCCTCTAAATAAATAGTACGTCCTTCCGGTAAGAATAGAGATGGTTTTTCTTCTGTAAATAAATCCGACTGATTAAGATTTGTCTCCCCTATTTTTAATAGCAATTCCATTAATTCTTGCTTTAACTGCATTATTTTTACCTCATTCAATTATTTTTAGATAGCCATTATTCATCAAATACCCCACTTCCATATCTGTAAAGTGTTGAATGCCCATTCCAGACTCATCAAACCATGGAGCAATTAATCCTTTTTTATTAGGGATTGGTTTAGTTGCAATATAAGTTATCTTAGGCTTGTTTTTCATGAAAGGTGGTAGCGCTCTTTCTCCAAAACTAGCGCCTGAAGGAGAAAATAACGGCCAGAATCATTATCACCATAGCGATCTAAAACAGTTCCTGGTTCTATTATATCCTCTACATATTCGCCATTCAAAAATCCATTTTTATGTATACTTCCATCAACTCTACCCATGGAACTCTCGGGACTTCCTGGATAAATTGTATCCCCTGTTAACTGATTAAAATAATCTGGATTATCATATACATTTTTATTTTTAAGGTAAAATTCTGGCTCAGGTGGATATGACCAATTTCTTAATTTGACTCTATCGGATGGTTCGATACCTGCCTCCGCATACTTATGCCATTGAAGATATCTCTGACGGTCCATCGGTTCCATACCCATCAAGGTTTTCTGGAATTTCTCCTTCGCCAGATATTGGTCAAAGTTACTGGATTACCTCGCAAGCCTGCTTTCTTCTATATTTCTTAGAATTTGTTCTTTGTTAACCTTCGGTGCTTCAACATCCGATACAGCCTTTACCTTCGGCACGTCCACATCACCTGGCTTGACTCCGCTAACAGCCTTGAATGCGCTGTCGCCTGATACTTGCTTGACCTTCGGCACGTCCATGTCCGCAGCTTTGGCTCCAGCAATTCCATTTAAAGTACCAGCCTCTGTCAAGTTAGTCTTAACAGGAAGTTCTAAGTCTGCAGATTTCTTCGCAAGTGTAATATCCACATCTGCCACACCACTTCCGGCATTAACGTTTGGCTTAATCTTGCTATTAAGGTTAAGACCATCTGTATCAACCTTGAGTCCCTTGTTAAAGCCATTCGATAGTTCTAGATTGACAGAGCTATTTTTGCTACCTGAAGGAATATCAATATCCAGTTCCGCATTTGTCCGCTTCATTTTTAGATGATCCGCATATTTACCAATACCAAAGCCAAACACCTGTCTTCCAGCATAGCTAAATGGGAAATGATCCAAGCGGAAGTCAATCTCTCTAAGGATTCCCTCTTCCATGACTAACTGACCAGTGTTGCGGTCCTTGATATTGACAACCGTCTTGATATTCTCAGACAGCGAGCTCATCACATCCTGTACGAAAATTAGTGAGCAGCCTAGGTCAGTCATTTTATTTTTTTGGAAATAGCAGAGCAGATAAAGGATTCAAAAAATATAGAGTTTTCAAAGTACTAAAAGGAAAATGTCCTTGTTCCATTATACCATATAAGAGATAGGGTGGGAAAGGGAGGAGAAAAAGAAAGGCCTGAGGCAAACGACCTCAGACCTACTGTGCACTGTGTGCTCTATTTATTAGTCCTTTTTCTTGCTATCCTCATAGAGACTGGGCGCAAACGCTTTTGTCACCATGGCCGTCACGAAGCGAAAACCTCCCGCTGCCAGACCAAAAATCGGCGCCAAAGCACGAAAGAAGAAATCTCCTCGCATAAATAAACAAAGCAGACCAGTAATCACAAAGATAGCCAAACTCTGCACCAGAGCCACCAATAATATTTTCTTCATCATTCCCTCGACTTTCTATAGACTATTATAGCATAAGCTGCGAGGGATAGATATGGGGTGAAAAATTTTGTTTTCTTAAAAATAACAGGATAAAAACGAGCGAAAACAGGAAGTTTTGTTCGGAAGTCTCTAAAAAGAAGGGGAAAAATCACTTTCTTTAGATCAATTAGGTAGTTCTATCTTCAAACTCATATCTGTATTCTGTAATGTCTTCTGTACAGCTGCTAGGAAGGCTAAACCATTGTCTGATGGAGAATACTGGAATGTGATATGAATGACTTTTTTATCAAAGTTATCGCCGTATCGTTCTACATACTGCTTGCTTTCGAGGAAGTAGATATAATTGTTAATTTTTTCCTGCAGAATTTCCAGATGGACTGCTTCTATTTCTTCCTCCCAGCCAACTGAATCCACCAGAAGAAGCTCTAAATGACTATCAACTATACCAATAGCGTCAAGCTCGCTAGGTTCCAGTTCTGAAACAATGGCTTGGGTGACAATTTGTGTAAATTCCTCTGCTGTGAAAAGACGACGGCTATTTTTAGGATTCTTCAAAATAAAGGAAGGATGATTTTCGATGAAGAGCTTACCAGACTCATCTTGTGTATACTGTTTTTTAGATTTCCAAAAACCATAATCTGCATAATTCATCAACTCTTTACCAGTATGTTCTCCAGACATATAACTATCTGCAGCTTCTTTGGAGATTTCTCTAATCACTTCTGGGCAGGTAATATTAAAAGTTGGATAACGCAAGAAATACTTATCACCATCTTGACAGATTTCCAACATATCTTTTTGACTTACATAAATTGATTCCATTCTTATCTCCTTTGTCGTTTACCAAATATCTACTAATTGTTTATTCCCTATTTATTGGCTGTTCTTATGATGTAGTCCAGCTTACTATAAAGGCCTGTGCCCTGTTTCAGCATAAATCATAACTTCATATGCTCCTCTAGAGGATTCAAATGCTTTATCCATCAGTTCTTTAGTAATAGGATAGCGAACTTCTGGACCCATTGCACCTCCAATTTCTTTAAAGAAGCTAATTTCGTAATAGTCGTCTGTCTCATATACAATAAATCCATTACCACTATGTACAATCGTATCCGACTGATTATAATCTTCTAACTCATCTTTCTTTGGCCAACGATGATGTTCACAATAAAACATTACTTCTAAAGAATCTTTTTCTGATTTTGAAACACATTCTGCTAATTCCTGGCTAATGGGAAAGTTAAGCACTTCTTTCCCTCTACTCCACAGAATCTGATAATCATTGTTGTTTTTTAATATCGTACAATTTTTGCATTGCTGAATTTCTGTTGTCATACAAACACCTACTCAAATACCTTTATTATTAGTTAAATTAAAATACTCTAAACTTCTGCCCTTTCAGCAACCAAATCGTAAGGGAAATACGGAATGCCTTCCAATTCCCTATAATCCAACCCCTTGAGCTTGCAGAGGGCACCTGACTCAAAGGACCAATAACCATAATAATTATCAATATTCCGCTTATGCAAATCATACCAACCTGTATCCCTATGTCCTGGATACCATTTCTTAATTACATATTCTTTGAGCAGTTTGAGAGCCTGTTCAGCATTCTCTTCTTCAATAATTTTTCGAGTAAAGCCATAAGGTCTTGGAAAATTATAGTTTATATGAATCTTCCAATCTGGATGACGTGATTGAATCAAGTAATCAATCAAATAATCCTCTGGATCATCTTTTTTAACCAAGTCTACTAGCTGATTAAAAATCTCTTCATCAATTTCTAACAGAAGACCAATAGAAAGCGCCCAAACCATTTGAAGATAGCCAGAATTGCTATGCCAAACTGGAAGCAGACTGTTGACAAAGTTAATATATTCCTCCTTAAAATCTTCAAGAGGATAACCATCTGTATATGTAGCTAGCATATTCTTTTCTTGATAAATAGATATATCTTCTTGAGTTAGTTTAATAACTTCGTCAGTTGGACGTTTATAAGGATTAATTCCTAGTTTAAATTGATTTAACTCTTGTAGCCATTCCTTAATCATCATTGGTAGTGTAAAATAAGTTGTGTAAACACAAAAACTAATAAATCCGTTATAGTAGAGTTGCGAAACATTACTAGAAAGAGAATTATTCCTATGACACAGTTTACCACAGAATTGCTTAACTTCCTAGCCCCAAATGAAAACAATGCTTCTTGGTCCACCCTATTAGACAATCTTCAAAACCAAGGGGTTCAACAGGTTTCTCTTGTAGTGACCGATGGCTTCAAGGGGCTTGAGCAGATGATCAGTCAGGCTTACCCATTAGCTAAACAACAACGTTGCTTCATTCATATTAGTCGAAATCTGGCTAGTAAAGTGAAACGAGCAGATAGAGCGGTTATTTTGGAGCAATTTAAAACGATTTATCGCGTTGAAAATTTAGAAATGGTAGTACAAGCTTTGAAGGACTTTATCGCTGAATGGAAGCCAAAGTATAGGAAAATAATGGAAAGTTTGGAGAATACGGGTAATCTTTTAACTTTTTATCAGTTTCCCTACCAGATTTGGCACAGCATTTATTCGACAAACCTCATTGAGTCTCTCAACAAAGAAATCAAACGTCAAACGAAAAAGAAGGTTCTTTTTCCTAACGAGGAGGCTCTAGAACGTTACTTAGTTAGTTTGTTTGAAGATTATAATTTCAAGCAAAGTCAACGAATCCATAAAGGGTTTGGCCAATGTTCTGACACACTTGAAAGCTTATTTGATTAACACTCCATAACTCTACTAGAGTGTTTACACATAATTATTGACAGTATCAACAGGAACCTAACCAGCTCTTATAAAATGTCATTGTATTCATACTTAAATATAATAAAAAATCTTTATTAAGAGATTAAAGGGGCTGTCTTAAAACGATAAGAATATAAAAAAAGCAGGGCAAAGCGAATTCCTGAGGAAGCCCGTTTGCGGCTGCTTTTTCTTTTTAACGATTATTCACTTTCATGATGAGGACGAGGTTGGCAGTATCTTCCTTGCCTTCATTTTCATATATGGCACAGTGCGCTGCTGTCTTATCCCAGTCTTGAAAACTGGGCCGGCTTTCTAGCCCAATTTGGCTTTCTGTTGGTCATTCCGCTGTTGGAAGCTTACAATGGCCGGCGCGGCTACTCCCCACTCTGGGTTAAATGGGGCTTCTACGCTTTTCATCCCATACACATCAGCCTGCTCTGGCTTATCCGTTTTATTCTTTTAGGACATTAAAAACGAGACTTTGACAATACATCAAAGTCTCGTTTTTTGATTCTTTAATTTAAAGCTAATACCTGATTGATAAAGTTCATGCATAATTTTTTCCAAATTGCTAACTCTTCATAATCTGAAAATTCTGCCTGTGTATTTCGATTAATGACAGATAAGCCGTGTTCCCCCATCGCAAACATGTGCAATTCGTATAAAACAGCCTTATCTTTTAGTTTTTTAGCATAGTCCAAGAGAGCATTGTTATAGATGCAGTCGTCATTCTGCATGCCCCAAATGAAAGTGGGAACGGTGTCTGCAGAAATATGTTCTATCGGACTGTGTTCTTGTAGATTTTCTCTGGTTAACTCTTTACCCACAACTGTTTTCAAGGCCCCAGTTAGAAAGTCTAGTTTGGGCATGGGAGATAACTTGGTTGGCCGCTGATTATCTGGATCTGCCACAACACTATCATACTGATGGTTAAAGTCTAATAAGGGATAAGATAAAACTACTAAAGTTGGTCTTATTTTTTCCTTTGGATAGTTAAAATAGTCTTGCAAAATAGACTCATTCCAGCGATTAGCTAGGGAGGCACAGTGGGTAGCACCTGCTGAAAAGCCAATAAAAATGATTTTATCTGGATCAATATTCCACTGCTGCGCTTTCTCTCTTGTTATCAGCAACATTTTCGCTAAATCATAGAGGGGAGCTGGGTAGCTACTATCTTTGCCGACTGTATAATCAAGCGTAATAGCTTGAAAGCCTTTATTAAGAAAATAAAGGGCTGCCGGCTCTTTTTCACGATCTGTTACTTTAAAGAAACCGCCCCCACCGCAGATAATCACAGCCGGACGCGGATTATGATTCTTAATATCTGGCGTTTCCTCCACTAGATAGGTTGTATAAGTGACAGAGCTTTTATCAGCTCCTGACCAAAGTTCGTGTGTATTAATTTTCATGAGAATCCTCCTTAATATAAGATACAAAGCCCGTAAAAAGCGACTAGGATTTTAGGCAAGTGACGCCGGCTGCTTGCAGACAAGAAGCTTGGTCTAAATCTCTAAATCCCAATCTTTTAGGGTGTGTTCCGTTATTTACGGTACTAAGACAATTTTTCGCCTTTCTTTTTTATTATCCAGTAATCGGTGAGCCTCTGCTGCTTCATCAAAGGTCTTAATAACAGTATCATCTTCTAAAAGTCGGCCTTCTTTAAAGGCATTATTCACAAGTCTTCCTGCCATTTGCAATTGTTTTAAGTTGGCTTGGCTGATAACAAAGCCTCTGATTTGCTGACAGTTCATATAGAATTGTCGGGCATCAAAGGTACTCTCCCGAGGAGTTGTTATGAGGGTTATGGCACCCTTTAAAGCCAGCAAATCAATATTAGTCTGTAAAGCTATTTCCCCAGAAGTGTCAATAATATGATCAAAGCCAGCTGGAAATTGCTCCGTCAGCTTTTGAAAAAGCTTATCATCACGGTAATCAAAACAAGCAGAACTCCCAATTTGGCCTAATTTTGAAAAATCCTGATAGTTAGAGGTCGTAACAACCTTTGCACCTGCTTCATGGGCAAGGCAAAGCAGTTTGCTGCCTACATGGCCTGCTGCCCCTTCAATTAATAAGGTTTGACCTCTTGCCAGTTGCATAATATCCTGCAAAACGATGGCCGCAGTCGCAGCAGAGTGAACAGCTCCAATTAGTCTTACTGGATCGGCTCCTTCAGGAACTGAGAAAAGCCTTTCTGCCGGGATCAAAGCATATTCGCTAGTGACCCCCTGCCTGCTATCATAACCCATACTATTGGTCCAGACTAAATCACCAGCGGCAAATTGGCTAACGTCATCACCAACGCTGACCACCTCGCCAACAGCATCCCGACCGAGAATATAAGGTTGAGGCAATTGAGTCTGATAAAGTCCCGAGCGAATAAAGGTATCAACATAATTGACCGAGACTGCCAAAACTTTGATGAGAACTGTTTTAGGTATCACCTCTGGGACAGGCAAATCACCAATTTGGATGACTGAAGGGTCTCCCTGCTCATAAATGTAAACTGCTTTCATTTCTACTCCTTTCTCTCAATGTGTTTTGAAATATTAGTAAAATAAATTAGTCTCATTAAAAAGCCTGCAAACCAGCCAAAAGGGGCTGCCAGCCAGATACCGTTAAAACCTAGTTTTGTATGAGATAAGCAGACAGCTAACGGAACCTGCAGCAGACAAAAGGTGGTGACAGAAGCAATCAATGGCAATAAGGATTTTCCATATCCCAATAATAGACCATTTAGCACCTGCATAGCACCAAAAACAAAGTAAAAAATAGATACAATTCGTAGATAGCCTTCTCCAATCTGAACAATTGCCTTCTGACGATTAAAAATAGCAATAAAATGAGGAGCAAAACTGTAAATAAGTCCAGAAATAGCAATCGAAATCCCCAAAGTTATTATTAAGGCGCTCCTGCCTCCTTTTGCTATCCGTTTTTGTTCACCTGCCCCTTTATTTTGAGCGGTAAAATTCATAAGAGCCTGACCTAAATTAATAGCAGGCATTTCTGCAAAAGCATCTACTTTGGAAGCGGCAGTATAAGCAGCAATCGCATTTGCTCCAAAGCCATTGACTAAAAATTGGATAACCAAAAAACCTAAACTGATAAAAATTTGCTGTAACATAGCAGGAAGCCCGATAGCTAAAGAAGTCTTTAAAACGCTGACTTTCCACTTTAAATGAAGAAGATTGGGAGCCAGTTTAGGATAATATCTGTACATGTAGCGCAAACAGACTATAAAGGAAAAGACCTGTGCAAGTACGGTTGCCAGAGCGGCACCAACAACACCATAAGTGAAAAATTTTATGAAAATGACGTCTAACAAAATAGTTTGTAAATACGCATCTGCATCAGATAGCAGGCTGGCTGGAACATTCAAGTGTTCTAAAAGAACAGGAGAGTAAAGTAGACCTAAGACCATTAAAAAGAAAGAAAACAGACTAATAAAAATAATATTTGTGTCAACGACTTCTTTCATATTTTGATTTCTTTTAGCGCCATAAAGTTGGGAAATAATAACACTTGCACCAATAGACATCCCTGTAGATACTGATATTGTCAACGCTAATATTTGAGTACTAGAACCAACAGCAGCAAGGGCTTCAGCTCCCAAAAGATTACCAACGATAACAGTATCTGTAATATTATAAAGCTGCTCAAATAAGTTTCCTAAGAAAATAGGGAGGGCAAAAACAAAAAGCGCTTTTAATTCACCTCCCTTTGTTAGGTCAGTCATTTTAAACTCCTTTAAAAATGATATAATAAAGCATACAATCCATACAATTATTATAAAGGAAAACTCTTTAACGGGGACCGATAAGATTGTATGACAGACAATTTAAGGAGAGCCTATGTCTATTAATTCATTTGAAAATTACCCTATGACTTGGAAACCTGACAGAAATTTACTAAAAACGCCCCTATATTTTCATTTAGCCCAACTCTTAGAGCAAGACATTAGGGCGGGACGCTTGTCTTTTGGAACTCAGCTTCCACCGCAGCGAGAATTGGCAGATTTTTTAGATATTAATTTAAGCACTGTTACAAGAGCATTTAAAATTTGCATGCAAAAAGGGCTCATTCATGCTGTAATCGGCAAGGGGACTTTTGTCTCATCTCAGCCTCCTCTTCCTTTATCATCCTTTAAAAAGGATGAGACTTGTATCCGCCTCAGTGTCTTATGCTCCTATTATCAACTGAATCATATCGTATCTGATGTATCTAGAAAATTGATGCAGAGCCAATCAGTTGATCAATTATTTGAATTTGATGCCAGTCAAACGGAACAGGAGCAAAAGCAAAAATTGACTGCTCAAAACTGGCTACAAAAATTTCAAGTCCAAACTTCTGTCAACAATATCTTGCTGACCGATGGCACCCAGAACGCTTTAGTCATCGCATTTTTGACTCTCTTTAAAGCTGGCGATAAAATTGGAGTAGACACTTTTACCTATACAAATTTTATAGCTCTTGCTAATCAATTTCAGATTGAACTGGTACCTTTAAAAAGCGATAAAGAAGGAATACTCATTCAAGATTTAGTAAAAACACTCAAACAGCAGAAACTCAAGGCCCTTTATTTGGTTCCTACTTCTAATAATCCAACCACTGTTAGCCTGTCTTTGAAGCGCCGAAGACAGTTAGCAGAGCTTATTGTTAAAAATCATCTTTTGCTGATAGAAGATGATACTTATGCTTTTATAAATGCTAAAAACACACCACCTTTTGTTCAGCTCATTCCCCAGCATACAATCTATATCCACGGACTGTCCAAGTCTTTATTTGCTGGTCTGCGTGTGGCGTATATGGTTGTTCCTAGCCATTTGCAGCCTCAATTTACAAAAACTGCTGACACTCTTAATACTCATATCCCCTTGCTTGATGCTAATATCGTCAGCGAGCTAATTGTCAGCGGTAAAGCCGATGAGGTTATTGAAAGAAAAAAAGCCTTAGCTAAAGAACGCAATGCTTTGTACCGTCAGTATTTTCCAAACTCTGCTGCTGCCAATCCTTATGTTTTATTTCAATGGTTGCCTTTGCCTGAACACATAAATGGGTATGACTTTGAAGAATTGGCCAATAAAAACGGTGTGGAAATTTTATGCGCAGAACGCTTTCTGGTAGGAGGAGTAGAACAATCAGCTCTTCGTGTAGCCACCTGTTCACCAGATACGACAGAAGAGTTAGAACAAGGACTTAAGTTACTAAAAAAGCTGCTGCCTCTTGTCTAGTATCAGAACCCAAAAAATGCTTCCTAAGTTTTCTTTGATGATTTTATTCACTAAAATAAAAATGTGGTGTTAAGCGTGCTATCTTCACTTCATATTCCTCCCCCATCTACAATAATTTCTTTTCAATCTACTTGATAATACTCAACAAAATTTTCTTCTTACTTTTAGAGTTTTGAAGATTTTCAAAGATATTCTCATCTTGGGAAATTATTGTAAATAATTTACTTAATTTTTCATAATTTATATTTTCTGCATTGTTCATAATTTCTATTGTAGAATCAAGGAGCTCTCTCAACAAAGTATAGTCAATTTTCGAGATAAAACTAAAAACTTTGTTATTATCAACTTTGGAAAAATCAAATGTCAGATTAATTAATAAAATTAAGTCAGATAGCAATTGATTTTTTAATGATTCTGCCATACTATTTTCAAATTCAACCTTGGCTACCAATCTATAGTTGGTCAATGAGTACTTAATTTCAGAAAAATATGGAAGTTCCAGATACTTAGCTAACAAGGTTAGTAATTCTTCATAAGATCGTTGACTTGCAATTTTTATAACATGAAAATAGTACTCTTTTAACTCTTCTATTAATAGAGGATTTTCTAATAGAAATTGTTGAAATGTATTTATCAACAGTCTTTTTGCTCGAGGAATATTTATTTGTGGTAAATGAGTAGATACATGCTGTAAATTTTTAAATTTTCCAAATTTCATCATTTAATATTTCCTTTCTGGACTCTTCCTTTGGCTTGGAGGAAGAAAAGAATTGTTTTTTTAGATAAACAAAGCTACAAAAGCTACTAGTAAGACAGCTATCACTAAAATAAATAGTTTTCTTTTATTCATTTATTGACCTCTTCCTCTTGTCCGACCGACGAAGCCTCAGATTGAGTATCTCCTTGACTGTCGCTGGTGCTCGCTGAACTATCCGATTTTGGAAAATCCAAACTATACTCAGTTTCTGTACTAATCGCCGGAAGATCAACATCTATTATCTCCTGATTTTGAACAGGATGATAAGAAGCGAAAAAGGCCCAAGCCATATAAACAAAAATGGCTGGATATACAATCAGATGTTTTCCCCAAAAATTCCCAGAAGCTTCAGTACCTCTTGTAGACATTCCTTTCAATTCTGGATACTGATTCTCGTATTGTTTCTTTTTTGTCCAATACGGCCTTGATATAAAAATACCTGCAAACACAACTAAGCCAATTGAAATATTTTCAAAGATTAGATTCCTAGATCCTGAATGAATTAAAATAAAGGATAGAATAGCTCCTGTAACGGCCGTTAGCAAGAATATAAGGCGGCTATAAATAGCTTCTTTTTTTACTCTAAGATATTCTTTGATGGGTAGTTCTTTTTCTGTCATGACGACAATCCTTTCATCTATCAGTCTCTGTTTATTTTAACACAATATCAATCAAATAAGTATAGGCTTGTGTAAATCAAAAACGAATGACGGTCTTAGACTTGGCTTGGTCTTCATCATTCGTTTTATTCTTGTTTTGCATCAAAATGTAAGCTTAGTTAATCTGAACAGTTTTCAGCTGTCCGTCAGTTCCTGTAAAGCTGACGCTTCTGGTTGCTGGATTATAGTTGAAAGTCTCTGGGCTGACACCGTAGAGCTGAGAAAGTTCCTGCAATTTCTGGTTGAATGCTTCCTCTGTCATGCCAAAACTCGCTGCTAAGCTTGATTGACCAGTTGGATTTGCAGCTATCGAAGCTTCTGCAGGTTTGTCAGATTGGTTTTGAGCTGCTTCTCCAGTGGCAGATTCGGAAGGTAGATTGCCAGTTTGGCCAGTTTCTGGAGCACTGCTGCTGGATGGCTGACCAGAAGCAGGTTGTTCAGCTGATGCTTTCAGGAAGCCTTTTTGCACCGCATAGGCATCCGCTGCTTGACGCTCAGCTTCTGACAAGTCTTTCTTGTAAATATAGTGCTCGTGATCCAGATGGGCTAGCCGATAGCCTTGCTCATCCGCTCCGACCATATCCTGCAGATTAAAGTGGTAGCCATCATCGTCCCTATGCTGAGAATCAGACTCGTTTGCCCCCTCAGGATGGACGAGTGACTGCTGGAAGGCCAGGATTTCCTTAAGCAGCTCTTTCTTGTCTGTAGCTCTCTGTCCGAGCTTATCAAAAAGCTGCTCCAGCTGCTGGTATTGCTGCTCACTTCCTTGATTCTTTTCCAAATACTGATGAATAGACATGAGCAGATTATAAAGCTGTTGATAAACTTCCTGATTTTCCGTATTAGCTGGCTCTTCCTTTTGTCCGGCAATGGTCCGGCTCATCTGATCCAAAAGCTTCTGACTGGCTGCCAGCAGAGCTTGCTTATCTGAGCTGCTGCTCTTTAACTTCTTGCCTAATTCCAAGATTCTAGCTGCATAGTCTGCTCGGCTGTTTTGGTCCTTTACTTCTCCAAGCAGTTCCTGCGCTTTTCCAAGAAAGACAAGGGCTTGAGCGCTCTTCTCGCTATCATCCGAAATGCCAAAATCATCATAAATCCCCTTCAAAAATTCATAAATCATGGCCTTATAGGTTGGCTGATCGGGCTCTCCCTGATCCAGCTCTGTCTTTTCAGAGGACGGAGAAGGCTGACCGCTAGCAAGGGCTGCTGTAATCTCTTTCTTAGTCTGATAGAGGGCAGGGAAAAGCTGCTGAAGATTGGTCGCTTCTATAAAGGCTTGAGACTTATAGAGAGTCAAGGTCAGCCCAGCTGCTTTTCTGCGCAGCTCAGGGCTCAAACGTCCATCCTCTAATGCTTGGTAGAAATAGCGAATATAATCAACCGCTGTGACGCCTGTCCGATCATGATAATCTTCTAAAGCTGATAGTAATTGTCCTAGCTCTGCCATTTCAGCTTGATTCTGGCCAGCATAAGCATTTTGCAGACGCTGCAGCAAGTCAGCTTTCTTCAGCCCATAGCTATCCGTATCAAGCCGGTTCATTCTCTCCAAAAGTCCTTGATAGGTCTTGTCCAGCTCGGTCTCTTGGATTGGCTTGACCGTCTGATCCACATGGATAAACTGCTTATCAAAGTTATCCAGACTGCTCAGGTAGCCAGCAGTTGAGTTGCTAGGCAGCTTCTTCATGGTTTCCACGAACTGCCCCAAAGCAAGCTCAATCCGCCGCTGCATAAGAGGATCATCGGCATAGAGACGCTGACTGTCCGCTTTTAGGCTTTCTACTTTTTGCAAAATAACGGCCTCATCATAATCGCCCTGCTCATACTTAGATTGAATCTGAGGCAGACGATTTTTCAAGGCTTCTGCTGCGCCCTTGGACTGGATCTTGATATAGTGATTGTGGTCGCCATGAGGAATGACAAACTGACCATCTTCCACCTGCAGACTGTAAGGTGAAAGACCTGAGCGTAAGGCTGTTGTGTAGAGCTCATTCATGAAGTCCAGTTCTGCATTGCCTGTTACCAGTGGAATGCGAACATGCTCCTTGCGGACAGCATAGGGGTGGATATGAGTCGGATCATAGGCCTGGTCTGGGTTATTAAAGACAAAGAAACCATTTGAGATGCGAACCGCCTCCTTGGGAACGCCATAGGTTTGGGAGATATAAGCAATCTTTTCCTCATCACTGGCATCGCGTGAATAACGTTCAGCGTCATTGACTACTGCTGAAGGTTTTGCTGGCTGCTTGGCCAAGACTTGCTCCGCTGCTTGAATCTGTTCAGCAGTCAAGTCTTTCTTGTAAAAGTAATGAGCATGATCTCCATGCGATACCATGTAGCCTTGGTCGTCCTTGCCAATGACAGCCTCCGCACGAAAACCATAGTCGTGATCAGGCTGTGATGGTAGCTGAGGCTTCAAAGCTTGCAGTGGATCGCCCAGCGGCTCGTAAGTATAGCCAATAGGAATCAAGCGGGCAATCTTCGCTTCCAAGTCTGACAGCTTGTCATAAGGAATGAAATGATGGTGGTCTCCGTGGGGGATAACGACCCCATTTTCTGTCCGCCGGCTGATTTTCAGCGGGTCAAACACCACGCCGTCCCCTTCATGATAGCGCTGAGACTGAGGCAGGGCATAGAGTTGCTGCAGCAGACTTGGCAAGGATGGCTGAGATGGTTGAGACGACTGAGACGAATTGGACGGATTCGGCTGAGTGATCGCTAAGCCAGGACTTGGCTGCTCAATCTTTGAATGATTTGGCAGCTGTGGAGTCGGATTTGAGACTGGCCCACCCTGATTGATAGCACTATTTTGATTCCATGTGTTAGAAGATACTATCGGCCTACCGTAGTTAGGCTGATTCACCCTTTCGCCGGTATGCCTGCTATTCCAGTAGCTCTGAGCCGCAGCCAATTCTGCTGGCGATAGGTCGCTCTTAGGAATATAGTGAAAATGCCCGCCATGCGGCACGATAAAAGCATCGCCAGTATCCTCAATGACGTCAGAGGGACTGAAAGTATAACCATCATCCGTCCTATATCCCCCTTGGCCTTGGTAAGAAACTCCTGCAAGGTCTGCTGCCGTCTTTCCCGCAGTTAGGGACTTGCTGGGCTGGCTGAAATCGCGAGTCCTGCTTGATTTTGCAGTGGAAGATTTGCCACTATCGCCTTCTTCCTTGGTCTTATGCAGCTTCTTCTGCCGAGCAATCTCATCCACCGAGCGGACATTACTGGTATGCTTGGCATCCTTGAGGTAGAGATAATACTTCCCCTCCACCTTGATGATATAACCATCCTTGACCTCATTGACAATATCCGCTTCCTGCAGCGTGTAGTTAGGATCTCGGATAATCAGCTCTTCGCTGATAATGGCATCAAAAGGCACCTTCCCGTCAAAGTAATGATAATGGTCTCCATGGGAAGTGACATAGCCCTGATCTGTGATTTTCACGACAATTTGCTCTGCTTCAATACCTTCCTCATCATTGATTTGGTCAGATGTCAAATTTTTATCCGTCTTGTCACCCGAAGTCTTGTCCTCAATATAGGCTACTTTATTATCTTTGGTCTGAGTTCGAGGCTGAGCTTGCCATTGGATAAGCCCGTAAGTTCCGAGGCCGAGAGCTAATACAGCAGCTGAAGCAAGGAAATATTTCTTTTTCATGGTTGTCTTTTATCCTTTCAAATCTTTAGCTAAAACAGCTAGATTCTTTTCTAAATTTTCTAAATAAGATAGTTGGTTGGCTGGGTCTGCTTCCAGAGGATTCAGCTCCTTGATTTGTACACCGGTCGCCTTGACCAAGGTTTGAGCCACTTTGGAAGAAGCATTGCTTTCCACAAAAATGGTCTGCATCTTGTGCTCCTTGACAAAGTCTTCTATCTCTGTCAGCTGACGCGGACTAGGCTCCTGCTCCGGTGAAATACCAGCAATGCCTAGCTGGATCAGCCCGAAACGCTTGGCTAGATAAGAAAAGGCTGTATGCTGGGTGACAAAGGTCTTGTTGGGCGCTTTATCAAAAATCTTCTGATAGCGTTCTGTCAGCTCCTTGACCTCTTCTTGAAATTTTCGGGCATTGGCCTGATAAGTATCCCGATGGTAGCTATCCAGCTCTGAGAGCCTGTCGGCGATAATCTGGGCTTCCTCCGCAGCCTTCTGAGGATCCAACCAGGTATGGGGGTCATAGAGCGTCTTCTCATCCACTCCCTCTCCCGCTTGGACATCTTCCAAGCCAGCGACTCGATCCAGCTCCATTCCCTGAGAAGCCTCAAGGACTTGAACCTTAGAATTCTTGAGGCTAGGATTTAGCTCGCCAGCCCAGGACTCCAAAGTCCGTGAGTGATAGACAAAGACATCTGCATCATAGATGGCTGCCACATCATTGGCCGAAGGTTCAAAATCATGAATGCCGCTACTAGATTGAATCATGCGCACATCATTCAGATCGCCCGATATAGCTTTAACCATGGAGTAGATAGGATAAAAGCTGGTTACAATCCTCAATCCTTGCGACTGACTGGATGGACTGGATTCCTTTTGAGACTGACAAGCCCATAGACACAATGTCATAGCCAGCAGGCTAAGGCAGGCTAAGAATTTTAAAGCTCGTTTCACAATATCTCCTTAACTTATTATTAACCAGTTTATTAACTGGTTAATATCATACACTTTGTCAACTTCTTTGTCAAGTTGTTTTAAGAAAATAAAGAAAAAGGAAGTAGGATTCTTTCCCACTTCCTCTTTGCTTTTAATTTAATATATTTGAAAGGTTATTTATTATGACTATTCAAGGATAGAATAAGCTTGGACAGATTCTTTTCTCAATGTTTGCTGTATGAGATTACTTTTCAGACTTTCAGACTGTCAAATGACAATCTGGAACTGAAAACTCCAGCTCTAAATCGCTTCTGTAGTGAAACTGCGGCTTTCCAGCACTTTCAGCATGGCATCAGCTGTGTCCAAGGCTGTGAAGAGGGGCACTCCATGCTCAATGGCTGAGCTACGGATAATTTGACCATGCTTGTCAGCTGTCCGCTTGGTTCCGACCGTGTTGATAATAGCCTGAACCTTGCCCTTGCGGATATAGGCTGGGATATCCTTGTTATCATCACTGCCGATTTTTTCCACCAGACGGACGTGTAGACCATGATTTTCAAAATAAGAGGCTGTTCCCTTTGTTGCCCAGATACCATAGCCAATATTGGCAAAACGCTGAGCAAGCTGCAGGGCTTCTTCCTTGCTATCATCTGCAATAGTAAAGACGACATTACCAAAGTTTGGCAGATGGAGATAGGAAGCCTCAAAAGCCTTGTAGAGTGCTTTTTCGAGCGTTCGGTCACTACCCATGACTTCTCCGGTAGACTTCATCTCTGGTCCCAAGAGACTGTCAACCTTCGCTAGCTTGGTAAAGGAGAAGACTGGCGCCTTGATATGAACCATGGAACTTTCTGGATGGAGGCCATCTTCATAGCCCAGATCTACCAGACTTTCTCCAAGGATCAAACGAGTCGCTACTTGCGCCATCGGAATATCGGTTACCTTGGACAAGAAAGGAACAGTCCGGCTGGCCCGCGGATTGACCTCAATGACATAGACCTGCTCATCCTTGATGACGAACTGAATATTCATCATACCAATACAGTTGAGTCCCAGAGCCAGACGCTTGGTATAGTCTGCAATAGTATCCTTGACTTTCTGCGATAGAGTTTGTGGCGGATAGGCTGCCATGGAATCCCCTGAGTGAACCCCTGCCCGCTCGATATGCTCCATAATCCCAGGAATCAAGACCTGGCGACCATCAGAAATGGCATCCACTTCACACTCATCACCAACAATATAAGAATCAACCAAAACCGGATGATCTGGACTGGCCTTAACCGCTGTCCGCATATAAGAGCGTAGATCCGCTTCGTTTTCTACGATTTCCATAGCACGGCCACCCAAGACATAGGAAGGTCGCACTAGAACAGGGAAGCCAATCTTACGAGCAGCCTCTACTGCTTCCTCCTCATTAGTGGCCGTCTGACCCGGTGGCTGCGGAATATCCAGCTCCTTCAGCGCTTGCTCAAAGAGATCCCGATCCTCAGCTCTATCCAAGTCCGCTACTTGGGTGCCTAAAATCTTCACACCAGCCTTGGACAAAGCCTCTGCCAGATTAATGGCTGTCTGCCCGCCAAACTGAACGATAACCCCTTTAGGCTGCTCCAACTCAATGACATTCATGACATCTTCAAAGGTCAGCGGCTCAAAGTAGAGCTTGTCAGAGACAGAAAAGTCAGTTGATACAGTCTCTGGATTACTGTTCATGATAATCGCTTCATAACCAGCTGCCTGAATAGCCTTTACAGAATGAACAGTCGCATAGTCAAATTCGACCCCTTGCCCGATTCGGATAGGACCTGAGCCCAGCACTAGAACAGATTCCTTACTGGATTTGACAGATTCGTTTTCAAAGCCATAGGTGGAGTAGAAATAAGGCGTCGCAGACTCGAACTCAGCAGCACAGGTATCCACCATCTTGTAAACCGGCACAATCTTCTGCTCCTGCCGGATGCGACACACCTGCTCAGCTGTCATGTCCCACAAGGCAGCAATCTTAGTATCCGCAAAGCCATTTTGTTTGGCTTTCTTGAGCACATAGCTATCTCCTATATGACTGGCCAGTTCCTGCTCGATTTCGTAAATATGGAGCAGCTTATCCAGGAAAAAGACATCAATCTTGGTCAGCTCCGCAATTTCATCCGGACTGTAACCACGGCGAATAGCTTCTGAAATATAGAAAAGCCGGTCATCTTGCGCCTTGACAATCTTCCTCATCAGCTCATCATCGCTTACTTGACTGAGAGCAGGCAGCTCATTGTGGTCCGCACCAACTTCCAGAGAGCGGCAAGCCTTGAGCAGACTCTCCTCAATATTGCGGCCGATAGCCATGACTTCGCCTGTCGCCTTCATCTGGGTTCCTAGACGGCGCTCACCCTGCTCAAATTTATCAAATGGAAAACGCGGAATTTTAGCAACTACGTAGTCCAGAGCTGGCTCAAACATAGCATAAGTAGAGCCTGTCACTGGATTGATGATTTCATCTAATGTAAGCCCGACTGCGATTTTCGCCGCCAGCTTGGCAATCGGATAGCCAGTCGCCTTAGAGGCAAGGGCTGACGAGCGGGAAACCCGTGGATTGACCTCAATGACATAGTACTTAAAGCTATGCGGGTCCAGAGCCAGCTGCACATTACAGCCGCCCTCAATCTTCAGCGCTCGAATAATCTTAAGACTGGCGTCCCGCAGCATCTGGTATTCATAGTCTGAGATGGTCTGACTAGGTGCAAAAACGATAGAATCACCTGTGTGGATGCCGACTGGGTCAAAGTTTTCCATGTTACATACGACCAGCGCATTGTCAGCACCATCCCGCATGACTTCGTATTCGATTTCCTTAAAGCCTGCTATGGAGCGCTCGATCAGACACTGGGTAACCGGAGAGAGTTTGAGGCCGTTTTCTGCAATTTCCTGCAGTTCTTCTTCATTGCTACAGATACCGCCGCCAGTTCCTCCCAGTGTAAATGCCGGGCGGACAATGACTGGATAGCCGATACCATCCGCAAATTCCAGCGCTTCATCAACTGTATTGACAATTTCTGACTCAGGGATGGGCTGGCCTAACTCTTCCATCAGCTGCTTGAAAAGGTCTCGATCTTCTGCTTGGTCAATGGCTGATAACTTAGTTCCCAATAGTTCCACTCCCAGCTCTTCTAAAAGCCCTGACTTGGATAATTCCATGGCCATGTTGAGTCCGGTCTGGCCGCCCAAAGTAGGCAGCAAAGCATCCGGCCGTTCCTTACGCAAAATGCGTGCAACAAACTCCAGCGTGATAGGCTCGATATAAACTCGGTCCGCAATTTCCTTGTCCGTCATGATGGTCGCCGGGTTGGAATTAACCAAGACAACACTGTAGCCCTCTTCTTTCAAGGACAGGCAAGCTTGAGTCCCTGCATAGTCAAACTCCGCAGCCTGACCAATAACAATCGGACCAGAACCGATGACCATAATTTTCTGAATATCTTTACGTTTTGGCATAGTGCACCTCTCAATCTTGCTTCCTAGTAAGCCTGATGGGCATCCATCATTTCCATAAACTCATCAAAGAGATAGTCTGCATCATGCGGTCCCGGCGCAGCATCTGGGTGGAACTGCACAGAAAAGGCAGGATAATCCCGATGGCGCACACCTTCGACAGACTTATCATTGATTTCTTCATGGGTCACAATCAGGCATTCTGGCAAATCCTCACGACTGACTGCATAGCCGTGATTTTGACTGGTAAAGTCAACTCGTCCTGTCGCAATCTCACGCACCGCATGGTTGAAGCCACGGTGACCGAACTTCATCTTATGCGTCTTGGCACCGTTAGCCATGGAGAAGAGCTGATGTCCCATACAGATCCCAAAAATTGGAATCTTGCCCTGAACACCACGAATCATGTCCAGAGCCTCCGGCACATCTTCCGGATTTCCCGGTCCATTTGACAGCATAACCCCGTCAGGATTGAGCTGGAGAATTTCCTCAGCTCTGGTATCATAAGGCACCACTGTCACGCTGCAGTTTCGTTTGGCCAACTCCCGCAGGATAGAATGTTTGAGACCAAAGTCAACCAATACCACACTACGACCCGTTCCCGGAGCTGGATAGGACTGCTTGGTAGACACCTGCTTGATGTTATCAGTCGGCAGAACTGTAGCCTGAAGCTGGTCTTGCAGATGCTCAATACTATCATCCGCATTGGCAATGGTCGCCCGCATGGTTCCATACTGGCGGATAATCTTGGTTAGTGCCCTTGTATCAATTCCCGAAATTCCTGGTATCTTCTTGATTTTGAGGAACTCATCCAAAGACAATTGCTGGCGCCAATTGCTGGCACGACGTGCATACTCATAAACCACCACTCCCTTGCAGGTCGGCAGAATGGATTCATAGTCGTCCCGATTGACACCATAATTTCCAACCAAGGGATAGGTAAAGGTCAAAATCTGGCCGTTATAAGACTGGTCCGTAATTGATTCCTGATAGCCTGTCATGCCTGTGTTAAAGACGATTTCGCCTGTCACGAAAAGATCCGCCCCAAAAGCTTCCCCTTCGAAAATCATGCCGTTTTCTAATATTAAAAGTCTCTTTGCCATTGTTCCCTCCTGTCCAAGATGCAGACCGCCCACGACCATCCACATAAGATATATAATAATAGGGAGTGGGATTGCTTCACATAGCTTCACCCACTCCCGGCCTACTGTCCGAGATTATTGACGACCTTTCAGAACTGCTTCGATAATAGCCATTCTGACAAAGACGCCGTTAGTCATTTGTTCAACGATACGCGATTTTGGTGCTTCGACCAGATGATCCGCAATTTCTACATCACGGTTAACTGGAGCCGGATGCATCAGAATTGCTGTTTCTTTCATACGGTCATAGCGCTCTTGAGTCAGACCATGCAGTCTGTGATAATTTTCTTTAGAAAAGATGGACTCGTAGTCATGGCGCTCATGCTGCACGCGCAGGAACATCATGACATCCACTTCTTCAATCACCTCATCAATGGTGACAAACTTACCATAGTCCGCAAACTCTTGGCTTCGCCATTCTTCCGGACCTGCAAAGTAGAGCTCTGCCCCCAAGCGCTTGAGAATCTGCATGTTTGACTTGGCCACGCGCGAATGGTCCAAGTCACCAGCAATCGCAACCTTGAGTCCTTCAAAGCGACCAAACTCTTGATAAATGGTCATCAAATCCAGCAAGCTCTGGCTAGGATGCTGACCAGAACCGTCTCCTCCATTTACAATAGAAGTCGTAATGGTTGGGCTTTCCACTAGATCTTTGTAATAGTCCACTTCCGGGTGGCGAATGACACAAACATCAACGCCAAGGGCAGACATTGTCAGTATAGTGTCATACAAGGTTTCTCCTTTATTGACCGAGCTGGTCTTGACATCAAAGTCCAGAAGATCGCAGCCTAACTTCAACTCCGCTACCTCAAAGGCCTTGTGAGTCCGCGTCGAAGGCTCAAAGAAGAGGTTAGACACAATATGTTGCTCATCATAATGGACTTTAGCGCCATTTTTAAATTCGATTCCGCGTTTAATCAAGGCCATAACTTCTTCATTTGACAGAGTTTCCATAGAAACAAGGTTCTTAAGAGCGATTTGATTGGATGACATGATGTAATTCTCCTTTATGAAAGAATGAGAGCTTCCAGAGTGCTGCAAGTAAAGTCGCTCTGAGAGCAAGCTATTTTTGAACGAAAGTTAATGATTTAGCGCCTAGCTCAATCCTTGGGCTCAGGCAGGACAAGATAGAGGACAATTCCCAGAATAGTTGACAAAGCAACTCCTGAGATTTGCAGACCAGACAGCTGCAAGGTCAGACCGCCGATACCAGATACCAAGATGACACTGGCAATCAAGAGGTTCTTTTTATTGTCAAAGTTGGTCTGTGCTTCGATCAGAATCTTGAGACCGCTCGAAGCAATTACCCCAAAGAGAGCGATGGAAATACCACCCAGCACAGGACTCGGGATGGATTGGAGCAGGGCTGAGACCTTGCCCACAAAGCTCATGACAATAGCCAGCACTGCTGCGCCAGCAATGACATAGACGCTGTAGATTTTATTGAGCGCCATAACTCCGATATTCTCTCCGTAGCTAGTCACCGGCGGTGCTCCGAAAAGCCCCGCAATAATCTGAGCCAGACCATCTCCGGTCAAGGTCTTGTCCAGTCCTGGATCCTTGAAGAAATCCTTACCTGTCAAGCTATTTAGTACCATAACATGGCCGAAATGCTCTGTCATGGTTACAAAGGCGATAGGCGCCATGGTTAAAATCGCACTAGGATAAAATTTCACATCGTAGTCCAAGAAAGGCAGACTCATGGGCGGAAGGTGGAACCAAGAAGCTTCTCCTACCTTGGCAAAAGAAACGATTTCCTGCCCAGTCACGATTCCTAGAATCAAGCTAAAGATGTAGCCGACTATCAGGCCTAGCAAGACTGGGATGATTCCCACAATCTTCTTACCATAGATATTAAAGAGAATGACTGCCAAGAGAGTGACCATACCAATAATGAAATAGGTCAAATCATAAACCTTTTCGCCATTTGCTACAGTCTTATTCATCACATCGCTAACAGCTGTTCCAGCCAAGCTCAGACCAATGACCATGATGATAGGCCCAACCACTACTGGCGGTAACACCTTGTCAATCCAAGCATTGCCGGCAAACTTGACAATCAATGCCACGATAAAGTAGACCAAACCACCGGTGATGGCTCCCTGTGCAACCGCTCCGATACCATCTGTCTTCATCAGCATCTGCATGGCTGCGATATATGCAAAGCTAGAGCCCATGTAAGCCGGAATCTTGTACTTAGTAACAGTCAGATGGGCCAGTGTTCCCAGACCGCTGGAAAAGAGGGCTACCGCTGGGTCAATTCCCACCAGAATTGGCACCAAGACTGTCGCCCCAAACATGGCGAACAAGTGCTGAAAGGATAGTCCTAAAAGCAGACCTGGCTTTGGCATATCATGCACATCATACTTAACATCTTGACTCATTTAGCTAATTACTCCCCCATAATCAACACGCGATCTTGACCGTCAGTTTCGGTCATCTCAACGATAATCTCCTCAGTTTGGCTAGTCGGAATGTTCTTGCCGACATAGTCTGCCCGTATCGGCAGCTCACGGTGGCCACGGTCAACCAAGACAGCCAGACCAACCCGAGAAGGCCGTCCATGACTGACCAGATTGTCAATAGCCGCTCGAATGGTTCGTCCCGTGTAAAGAACATCATCGATCAGGATTACTTGACGGTCGGTAATATCCACTGGAATTACTGTCGTATCTTCCTCAACCTTTATATCATCTCGAAAAGGCTTGGTATCTACCTCTGCGACTGGAATATCGATATTCTCCAACTGAGCCAACCGCTTCTGAATCCGGTGAGCCAAGTGAACCCCACGGGTCTTAATCCCAGCCAAGACCACTTGATTTAAGTCCTTGTTGCGCTCGATGATTTCATAGGTAATCCGCGTAATCGCGCGATTCATAGTGATGTCATCGACAACTTCTTTTGTTTTCATTCTTTCCTCCTCAAACAATAGAAAAAGTCTCCTTATTACAAGGAGACTTCAGAAAAATCTAGTCAGGCAAGCTAAAACAAGACGCACTTGCTTACACTTCACCCATCTTTTTACTTGCTCCTTGTCTATCTCTCTGGATAGAATTAAAGGATTATTTAATTTTTTATACTATATCACAAATTCAAAACTATTTCAAGAAAAAAATGTATTTTTTCTGCTTGACTGGATAAGGGTTAGTGAAATCTGTTTTTCATCTACAAGTACCTGTCTCTAGGAAGTCTTCTTCTTTGAGAAAGAGATAGCTTTTATCCCGTAGAAGACAAAACCAAATACCAGATAGGCTGCAAAAATAATCAGACACATCTGGATGACATAAGGCCAACCTTTCTTAAAGACATTGAGGAAAAAGTAAGGAAATGGATTGTCCTTGGATCTTGGAATGTTTATTTTCAGGAAAAAGCCATTAAAGAGAGCAAAGGCCATGTAGACCAAAGGCACACTCGTCCAAGAAATCGGATCAAACCAGCGGTACTGGCGCGATTTGTCAAAGATTACTGTATCCAGAAGAAAAGCCAAGGGGACTATATAATGACACAAAAAATTCTCTAGACGGTAAAAATCTGTCGCAATTGGGGATAGCAAGAGGTGGTAAACGACGCAAGTAATCATGATGGACATGGTTACCCCGCCCTTGATTCGCAAGATTTTCGGCGCCTTCCAAGCATCGCCAGGTCTCATCATCAGATAGACCAGATAGCCCGTAAAGAGCAGGACCAAGAGATTGGACAGAACCGTATAGTACATGAGCATGCCCACGCCATACTTAGTGATTTCCAGATACACACCCAAAAAGGCCAGGATAAAAAGAATAATTCGATAAATTAAGATAAAACGACGATTCATAGAGACCTCAAATTTTCTTAACAAACTCTGACTTGAGCTTCATCGCACCGAAGCCGTCAATCTTACAGTCAATATTATGGTCGCCTTCCACGATGCGGATATTTTTCACGCGCGTTCCCTGTTTGAGATCCTTGGGTGCTCCTTTGACTTTCAGATCCTTAATCAAGGTAACTGTGTCGCCGTCAGCCAGCTTATTGCCATTAGCATCAATTGCAACTGGTCCTTCTTCTGTTTCTTGGACCTCAGCTGGATTCCACTCATAGGCGCACTCAGGGCAGACCAAGAGCGTTCCATCTTCGTAGACATACTCTGAATTACATTTGGTGCAGTTTGGTAAGTTGTTCATTTTCTTCTCCATTTCTAGTCAAGGCTGCTAAATTTCCATACCAGCCTTCTATATATGATTAAGCTCTTCTTTCATTTTTCAAGTCCAGTAGAACACTAATCAATGTGAAGGTCAACTAAATTCTAAAAATCTAGTTTACTCCTATTTCCACACCATTCTAGTATAAGCTATTTTAAGCATTTTGACAAATCTCTTTTTGGCTTTCCTACAGGTCTTGACCTTTCTGCAAAAACAGTGTACTATACTAGTGTATATACAGATAAAAAGGAGTCACTATGAAACCAAGATCTAAAAATCAGTTTATGACACTAACCGCTTTTTTGACTGCACTAGCCATTGTTATCCCGCTGGTTATGCCGATTAAAATTGTCATACCGCCCGCTTCCTTCACCTTAGCCAGCCATGTCGCTATTTTTTTGGCTATGTTTATTTCCCCTCTCTTGACGGTGATTGTCGTGATTGGTTCTGCTATTGGGTTTGGAATGTCCGGACTTCCTTTTATCATCACGCTCAGAGCCCTGTCCCACTTGCTCTTTGCTAGCATCGGCGCTCTTTATCTGCAAAAGCACCCGGACACACTGGATAGCCAGAAGAAGACTTGGATATTTAATTTCCTACTGGCCTTGATTCATGCCTTTGGTGAAGTGGTCGTCTGCATCCTCTTTTACACGACTTCTGCCTATCCTGCTAATGCTTTCTATATCTTATTTGGTCTGGTTGGACTTGGTACGGTCATCCATAGCATGGTCGACTTTGTCATTGCTAAGTTCATCTATCAAGCGCTGAAAAAGATTCGCTAGAGCTTGAAGATTCCTGACTTTTGTTTTACAATGAAGCTATGACCAAGCAAAGACGAGAAGAACTATTAAACCTTTTGAAAACATCATCTGCTGCCCTCAATGGCCAGTCACTGGCTGAACATTTCCATGTGACTAGGCAGATTATCGTGCAAGATATTGCCCTCTTGCGGGCTGATGGTGCCCCCATTCTCTCAACCAACCGTGGCTATCTTTATAAAGACCGCCAAGAAAGCACAGCTTTTCATCAGCTCTTCAAGGTTCAGCATGGGGCTGAGGATATGGAGGCTGAGCTGCTGGCTATCGTGGATAATGGCGGCCGCGTACAGACTATTTTGATTGAACATCCAGTTTACGGCGAAATCCAGACTTACCTGAAGCTGACCTGCCGCCGAGATGTCCAGCATTTTCTCCAACAGGTCGCATCCTGTGCCTTTCGCCCCTTATCTGAGCTGACAGATGGAGTCCACTATCACCTAGTACAAGCCGACTCCCAGCAGGATTTGGACTATGTAGAATCTGCCTTGAGAGACCTAGGATTTTTACAGGAATAAATAGCAAGAAAAAAAGACTGATTAGGCTCCAACCTAGTCAGTCTTTTTAGTACATACTCTTGCGCCAACCGGCTTTCAAATGATAGATAGTCGCTATAAAAATCACTGATAAAACAATCAAACTATTCTTTAAAAGAAATTAAAAAAATTAATATTCCAGAAAATACAATACTAATAATTGACAAGACCAAGACCCTAATCTCGTTTAAATCTGTGTACAAAGAATAAAGAAAAATGAGTAAATTAAGCAAAATCACTGATCTATAAAACCTAGATTGGCTCTGCTTCCATCCTTTTAAAGTATGAAAAGCAAATGGAAATCTCAAACCGAATCCAGCATTTCTAGAAGGAAAAAAATGGTTTAATCCCAAAAGAAAAAATGCAACAATAGCAATCCATAATGAAATCATGACAGTCATCCACCTTTCTATCTTTGCACTTCAGACACAAAAGGAAACATTTTTTAATACATACTCTTGCGCCAGCCACCTTCTATCCGCTCTCGTGATAGTAATATTCTGACAGTTCCTCATCTTCCATCATACGCAGAAGTTCTAACATATCGTAGGCCAAGTCCAGCTGTGGCAGGGTTTCCTTGTCTACCCAAGAGATCTCTCCCTCTTCAGTCGAATGAATCTGACCAGAAAATTCAGTCGCTTTGTAACAAAAGACAATGTAGCGAATCCCCTCATCCGTATGCCAGTTCTTTACCCCAACCAATTTCGGATGAGAAATAGTCAACCCCGTTTCCTCTAAAATCTCACGCACTACCGCATCGTGCAAAGATTCGTCCTTTTCAATATGACCACCCGGAAAAGCATATCCAGACCAAGGATAGCGCTCTGGAGAGCGATACTGCATTAGGACTTTACCACGTGGCGTATCTTCAACAAGGCAGATGTTTGTTAGAATTGTTTCTTGGGAACGTGACATGAGTTCTCTCGCTTTCTATTTGTTAATATTCAACTTGAAATTTCACTTCGGAGTTCATCATAAAAGGATTAACTAAATCGTGGTATTCACGATAACCATGAAGCAAAGATCCCCTGACAATGATAACTTCTCTATCTACTATTTTAAAATCTACTGTAATTGGAATGCGTGAATCTTCTATAAAAGAAAAAGCTAAAAGCGAAACACCCCAGATACAAAAAACTACAAAAGCACTAAAGAGCTCTAGAATAAGATGGCGCTTTTGACCTACCCTTGATTTATAAAATCGACCCCATAAATGGAACAATAAGGTTAAACAAAGGCAAAAAAACCAGAAATTCCACATAGTTGGAATAAATGCTAAACCAAATGTTAATAAAATAAGATGAAAAATGACAAAGGATAACAAGGCAAGATAAGCCATTCTGAACACATTTAAATATTTCAAAATAATTTTTCCTCTTCTCGAGATTATGACTAGATCTAAAACAGGCTATGGATTTGCTCACTTTCTAAGTTATTAAAACATATCTTCGTTATATTTCACTTCTGACTTCATGATAAAGGGATTGATCAATTCATGATGTTCATAGGTACTATGGACCACAAAACCTCTGACAATGATGATTTCTTTATCTTGTATATGATAGTCTATATTGATGGGAATGGCTGGATCCGAGATAATTGACAAAGCAAAGAATGCCGAAAACCAAAGATAAAGCGCCACCAATCCACTGAATAATTGAAAAATAAGGTGGTACCAGTGAAAATCTCTTGTCCTAAAAAAGACTATCCAAGGATGGATAAAGAAGGTCAAACAAAGAATAAAAAACCAACTATTCCACAAAACTGGAGTAAAGGATAGACCAAAAGGTAACAAAATCAAATGAAGAATAACAAAGGTTAGCAAGGCCAGATAGAGTGTTTTAAATGAAAATAACTTAGATAGATTTTCTTTGGTCATGTTTTTCCTCTTTTTTTCATTATATTTTAAAATCAACATCGTTAACGCTGAAATGAAGAAAAAGATTAG
The DNA here is from genome assembly GCF_032387735.1 of Streptococcus sp. DTU_2020_1000888_1_SI_GRL_NUU_041A. Classification (NCBI taxonomy): domain Bacteria; kingdom Bacillati; phylum Bacillota; class Bacilli; order Lactobacillales; family Streptococcaceae; genus Streptococcus; species Streptococcus sp. DTU_2020_1000888_1_SI_GRL_NUU_041A. The sequence goes on from NZ_CP135591.1 coordinate 1,477,547, forward strand.
ATAGGTAGCAATCGGAAACCAAACATAGCGAGAATCCAAACTGATTAGAGGTGGTGCAAAAAGTTTTCCACCTTTTGACCGAATTCCTATAAAATAATGGATTAAGAAAACCGGCCCGTTCAGATAAAGAAATCCTTCCGCTAAAACCTTCAGAGAAGTAAATCCTTCTTTTCTCAAGCTACCAAATCGAGAATAATAAGGAATAAGCACCAAGAGGACCAAGTTTACATATAAAGGACTAATATAATTAAAATGACGAAGTGGAGCAGGAATGCTCTCATTACCAAAAGTTAAATATCCCACACCAATCGCAACAACTATTAAGACTAAAAAATTTAAAAAAGCTTCTACTACCCGATGTTTTTCCAACCAAAGACTAAACTTGTTCTTCTGAATTTTTACTTTTCTTTTGTTTTTAGTTTTCTTTTTGGTTTTACTTTTCATTCACCAACTCCACAATCTTCTGGAAAGTCTTGCCGTTTCGTATAGTCAGTTGCTTGTAGAAAATAGATTTGAGCAGTTTCTTATGATAGTTGGACTTGAGATAGTCCGCTTGGTCAGCATTGCTATAAAAGAAAGCCGTCTGCCCGAAATGCAGCTGCTCCTTGTCATTTGCCCAACTGCCTGCCAGCTCTTGAACGCTCTCCCTGTCTGCCTCCGGCAGATAAAAGAGGACATCTCGGCGAAAGGCTGTTTCATCCTGCCACCAAGTAGGCAAATTGGCTGTTTCTTTTTCAAGCATGGCAGAGCTGACAAGGACAAAAGGCAGCGGAAAATCGTAAGACCGACTAAAATAAGCAGTCAAGCTCTCCCGAATCCTCTCCTCCTGCTCCTCGCTATCAAAGAAAAGATTGCCGCTATTGATGTAGGAAACCGGATTTTTAAAACCCAACCCAGCCAAATCCTTCTTCAAATCAGCCATCACGACCTTGTTTTTCCCGCCGACATTGATGCCACGGAGTAAAAGTGCATAACGCATATAGTGCTCCTTAAAAATATATCTATTGTTTTCAGACTAACTATTCGAGTTTCTAACGTAAATCATCCGTTTTTCTTTCACGGCTTTTCCTAAGTCAATGACCTTTCCCTCACCGTCAAAAACAAAACCCATTTTTTCATAAAAAGCGATGGCACGTTTGTTATCTTCTAAAACCCATAATATAATCTCTTGATAACTATCCAAGCCAGCAAAAGCAGCCTGCATTAACTGCTGTCCTACACCCTTACCATAATAATCTTTTAAGACATACAAGGCGAAAATTTCACCAGCTATCCTAGCTGGATCTCGAAAATCACCGTAGCTAACAAAGCCGACCACTTTAGCATCATCCAAAGCGATTAAGGTATTTTCAGGATAATTTTGACTATAAAATCGGCACTTATCCAAAGTCATTTGTTCTTGAAAATCCGCTGGTAAGATGCCATCATAAGCTTCTCGCCATGTCTGCCAATGAACTCTGGATTTCCCTTCTATCTCCTCAGCCGTTTCCATTGCTTTGATTGTGATGACCATTTGTTTTTCTCCTTGATACCTCTCAATCCATCGCTTTTATTTCCAGAATCATATCACGTATCTGAGCTGCCAGTTCGAAGTCGAGGAGTCCGACAGCTTCTTGCATCTGACCTTCCAGTTTCTTAATCATGTCCTTGCGCTCTTGCTTGTTGAGGCTTTCGATTTCGACAGTTTCTTCCTTGTCTGGCAGGGCTGCCTTGGTCACGCTTATCAGGTCACGGATTTCTTTCTTGATGGTCTGCGGTACAATGCCATGCTCTTCATTATAAGTCATCTGGATTGCCCGACGGCGGGCCGTTTCATCAATAGCTCGCTGCATGGACTGGGTTATAGTGTCCGCATACATAATTACATGCCCTTCGCTGTTGCGGGCTGCCCTTCCGATGGTCTGGATAAGCCCACGTTCGTTGCGGAGGAAACCTTCCTTGTCTGCATCAAGGATCGCTACCAGACTAACCTCGGGAACGTCGATTCCCTCGCGCAGCAGGTTAATCCCAACCAGAACGTCAAAGACACCCAAGCGCAAATCACGGATAATCTCAGTCCGCTCCAAGGTCTTGATGTCCGAATGCATGTACTTGACCTTGACACCCATTTCCTTGAAGTAGTCGGTCAAGTCTTCAGCCATCTTCTTGGTCAGGGTTGTGATAAAGGTACGTTCGTTCTTTTCAACACGGGCATTGATTTCACCCAAGAGGTCATCAATCTGTCCCATGGTTGGACGGACTTCCACTTCTGGATCCAGAAGCCCTGTCGGACGGATAATCTGCTCAATAACAGTATCCGTCTGTTCATTTTCATAGTCACCCGGCGTAGCCGATACATAGACAATCTGGTGAACATGGCTTTCAAACTCCTCCCGGCGCAGCGGGCGGTTATCCAAGGCAGACGGCAGACGGAAGCCATAATTAACCAGCATCTCCTTCCGAGAGCGGTCGCCATTGTACATACCCCGAATCTGTCCCATGGTCATGTGACTCTCGTCAATCATAATCAAGAAATCGTCAGGGAAAAAGTCCAGAAGGGTATAAGGCGGCTCTCCTTCACTTCGACCATCCATATGGCGAGAATAGTTCTCAACGCCGTTTGTATAGCCCATTTCACGCAGCATTTCGATATCATACTCCGTACGCTGTTTCAAGCGCTGGGCTTCCAGAAGCTTGCCTTCTTTCTCAAAGATAGCCAGCTGCTCCTCCAGCTCAGCCTGAATCTTAGCAATCGCCACTTCCATGTGGTCTTCATTGGTCACGAAGTGAGTAGCTGGGAAGATGGCCAAATGGTCCACCTCACCCAAGACTCGACCTGTCAAGGCTTCAACCTCACGAATCCGGTCAATCTCATCTCCGAAAAACTCTACTCGAAAGGCATGCTCATCCCGAGAAGCTGGGAAAATCTCCACCACATCACCACGAACACGGAATTTCCCCCGCTGAAAGTCAATGTCATTGCGCTCAAACTGGATATCTACCAGATCATTAAGCAACTTGTCACGGGAAATCTCTAGTCCAGGACGCAGGCTTACCACGCTGTCTGAGTATTCCTTAGGCGAACCCAGACCGTAGATACAAGAGACCGAAGCCACGACAATCACATCATTCCGCTCTAAAAGAGCCGATGTCGCTGAGTGACGGAGCTTATCAATCTCGTCATTGACCGAGCTATCCTTTTCAATATATGTATCGCTGGAAGGAACATAAGCCTCAGGCTGGTAGTAATCGTAGTAGGAAACGAAGTATTCCACCGCGTTATTGGGGAAGAATTCCTTGAATTCACCATAAAGCTGACCGGCCAGCGTTTTATTATGGGCAATAACCAGAGTTGGCTTGTTGACCTGAGCGATAACCTGACTCATGGTATAGGTCTTACCAGTACCAGTCGCCCCCATGAGAATCTGAGCCTTCTCTCCTCCCTCTATATTATCCACCAACTGCTCAATAGCTTGAGGCTGATCACCTGAAGGCTCGTACTTAGAAACCAATTCAAATTTATTATCTGTTATTCTGTTAATCATCTTTTATTCCTCAAATTGTGCTTCTATCATTTTACCATATTTGCCCTATTTTCTCTGGATTTGGGTGTAGGTAGAATGGCCACGCTTCTACCATCGTCTGTCCCTTGTCACACATCTCTTTAAAAGACATAAAAAATGCCCAGCTCAACTGGGCGAAATGGTTATTTCTTAAAAATCAGCTCCTGAGGCAGGCGATTTTCTTTCTTTAATGACCAGTAAAGATAGGCAATGCAGCCAATCAGGACGATAGTGGCAAAAATAGATCCTTCAGCACCAAAGGCTCCACCAGACAGCAAATCCACAGAAGATTGCGAGCTATAGTTCAAGATAGAGGTAGATGCTCCTTGGCCACTGACCTGAATACCATAGATATTTCCTTGCACAAAATTCCAAGCGCCGTGCATACCAGCCAGTACCCACATATTGTCATACTTGAGCATAAGGAAACAAGCAAAGATACCGTCTAGTATGATATTGATAATAGAAAGAACGGTCACACCAGGGTTAAAGAGGTGCAGTGCCCCGAATAGAGCACTAGAAATCAAGATACCAATGAAGATATTTGACTTAGCACTAACTGCTGGAAAGAGCCAACCACGCGTCACTAGTTCTTCTGTTCCGCCTTGTAGAATCCAGAAAGGAATGATAGCTAGGACGAAAATAAAAGACTGCAAGTTAAGCTGACCTAATTTCAGACTGCCTGTCCTCGTCACCAAGAGCAAGACAACAACCAGTGAAAACTGAACGGCTCCAATAAGGAAGCCTTTGAGGAGATTTTTTGAACCAGTCTTCTTTATAGAATCCCAGACTAGAAAAAGGACGCTTCTCACGATATCGAACCCAGAGGAAGACAACAAGAGCGATAAAAAAGAAAGTAAATAGTTCAAAAAATAGACTATAGTGACGGAAAAATTCCATAAGTGCTGCTTGTCCGCCAGTAGGGTTTGTCGCACGGAACAAAATACCAATAACAAGCCCAATCGGAAACATTCCGAACATTCCAGCAAAACGACCTACATAAACAAAACCAATAGCAATCAAGATAGCCAACCAAATCGGCGGAATATAACGCGATTGCTTGATATCATCCAACATACGAGATTTAAACATATAATTATTCCTTTCCTCATTTTAATTTATTATAGCATATTATTTTAGGATGAGCAAAAGAGGATGGTCTGAACTATTTTAGTTGTCTTATCAACTTCAATACTCTAGCCCTTCTCAGTTCCTAAACCATTGACGCTATATTACTAAATAATAAATTAGAAAAATCTATCAGTCCCCTTCGTTTTCTCTACTAATCTCTTCAATGTTTGCCATTTCTTCGTCTAACCGTTTATCAAATTCTTCCTTGTTCTTGAAGGGATAAGAATAAGTCCGCCAAGTGTACCATTTAAGCCCTTCCTCGCCTTTATAATACCATTCTATCTTGGTTGGCAGAAAATCTTTGTTGTATGTGATGCGCACCTTTGAAAACTGATCTTCTTCCCTGTAGATGTATTGTAACTCAAATTCGGGTGGATATTTTTCTTTTAATAAAGATTTATTCACTAGCGATTCAGGTGAGCGAGTAATTTGATAGTTTGATTTTTTTATTTCATCAGTTGTAAAATTCGAATTTAAGAGTGCAGAAGAAAACTCAAAGTTTTTCATTCTTATAAAAAATTCTGTTGCATTACTGTTATTAGCTCCTCCATAAATAGAATTATCTTTTATAGCAGCCTGATTAGGATTAAAAAATTTTTTATCATATAGATCAAAACCTTTGCCATAATGATTGCCTCTACTTTTTATAGACTCGGGATTTTGAACTAACACAAAGCGTTTCTGCTCAAGAATTTCCAGAGCGTTATTAGTGGTCCCAACCATAGTCCTTACTATTAGAATAATCGCTATAACCAGGAGTAGCACCAAGCTTATTCGCATACTCTTTATATTTATTATACTCTGCCACTTTTTCATCTTCGGACATACCCTTTGTTCTTTCTTGCCAAGCTTCATAATCTTTATGCCCTCCTCCTTTTACAATATCTGCATACTGACCGCCCTTTTTGCCCAAATCTTCTTCAGATTTGAAGATACTCTTAGCTTTTTGCCTGAGTTCAGAGTCTGCTGGCTGTGTAACATCCAATCTATTATGTTGGTCAGCATAAATTCCAGTGACTGCGTCATTATTCCCTTTTGACGGACCGTAGTTAAAAGACTCTGTATTAGCAATTTCATGCAATTCATCATGAGTATAATGTTCTGGATTGGAATCATATCTACCATTAGGTAGCTTATGCTGATCATAGGCATCCCACTGTGTCTCAAATTCTCCTGTTTCGAGATTCACAATAAATTCAACCATTCGAGCATTATTGAAACCTTTTTTGGGATTAACAGTGCTTTCTTGAGGAACTTGAACTTTCATATTGTAAGGACGTCTGAAAACATCTGTATCTTTATCATAACGATTATGATAGTTAGCTCCCGTAGTATAATCAAAGGCAAGCCCTTGCTCTTCACCGTACGCCAAAAGCTTTTCATAATCACTAGCTCCCTCATAGTTATTTCGAATATAATAAATTGCTTGACGATCAAGATAATAGCGAAACAGGTGAATTTGTTGACCTAAGCCAGATTTATCTTCCTTAAGAGATTTGTCCTTAAAAGTCAAAATTACATCTTTTCTAAAATACATTAAAAAATCTCCATGAGGTGACATTTTATCAGAAAATTTATGAGTAGCACTGGTTAAATGCATGAAATTATGTTCATCCACTTCAGCTCCTAAATGTTTGAGAACTAGTTCTAATTTTTCTCTGGAACTCATCTTACTTGCTGCATACATGCCTGTATAGACGTCAGATCCTACTTCCTTTGTTTGAGCATATAGTTCGTCACGTTTACTGTAGAACTCTTGGCCTGTCTGAAGTTTTGCTGTGCTTGATTTAACCTGATTGATATAATTCTTTACAGCCGCATCATCCCAACCATCAACTTTCTTCAACTCTTCAGCCTGTTGGCGCAGTCCCGTGATATAAGAATTGTATTCCTTCCATGAAAGATTTTGTGGTCGCTCAATCTGATATTTCTTAGCAAAATCACGATTTGCTTTTAGTTCTCCCGCTACTGTCGTCCACGATAAATCTGCAGGAATACTATAGGTCCCTGTATTAGCATCCCAAGAGCTGGCTAGCTGCCCCACACCAGTATCAATTGCTTGCGCCAAAGCGTCAATATCTCCAAATATTTCAGGAGAACTAGCATTAAAAGCTCTGAGTTTATCCAATTTTTCTTGAAGTTTATCTCGAGCTGCGGAATAGGTATCTCCAAGTTTCTGCAGTCCCTGTAAACGCTGAAAACTTCCCGAACTAGTTGACTTGCTCGCTGCAATGGTATCTATTGAAGCTTGATTTGCTACAATAAGCTGGTCATAATGCTGAATATCCTCTATTAGCTTATCCTCTTGTAAATCCTCATCTGCAACTTGTGCACGATACTCCTTTGGAAGAGACTTAACATCTTCCTGAGTGGCCTCAGCCAATGCTACTCCAGTTTCTTTTAATGGAATAATGACACTGGTAATAAAAGCTCTAAAGGAATCATAAGCTTTACCAGATAAGTCCGAGACCGAATTTTCCACTTGTTCGAGAGAATTCCCTAATTCTTTATAGCTATCCAACTGGCTTTTAGTCATAGCTGTAGTACTCTCAACTTGCGAATCTAAACTTCCGCAATAAACTTCAATTCCCATCTACTTTATCCTCCGTTTGATTGATTCTGATACGTTCATGATAAATGTCATTCAAATCATCTTCTAGCTTACGCTTTTGAAGGTTAATCTCATCCAAATCATCTAAAAAACTCTCAGAAACAATATTCGATTCATGAAACGCTTCTGAATATAACTGTTCAAAAAAAATTCTGGAAGAGGGATAAGATTCGAATGAATCCCAAAGTTGAATTTGTGCTTCTGAACGATACCAATCGAAATTTTCTTTTTGGTTCTCCAACAATCTTTTTTCCCTCAGCAGTCTTTCCTCCTGCAAAAACAAGCCCGCTTCCTTTTCTCTCAGTTCATCAAGTTTCTTCTCTTTATTCACGATTCTGTCCTTCAATTAAACGAAACCTTCCAACACTATCCTCATCAACTGCTTGAAATTGCTCAGCCACACTTTTGATATTAGTGCAAGCTGATTGAATGGCCAACGAAATATCCTTGGCTTTACTTTGAGAAAGATCTATTGCATGATGCGCAGAATCATTTCCCAAAAGTTTAGTCTTTTCATCCTTGGAAGCATTTGAAACACTAGCTAGGGCATCTCCTCCAGTCTTCATAGCTGACGCTAATTGTTGAACGATCAAAATATCGCTTTTAATTTCTTTCATTGACTCTTCCCTCAAATTCACTTTTATAACCCAATTCTAGCATATTATTAGGCAAAATAAAACTGCTCTTTATTTTAACACTGTTTCTGCATCTTTCCCACTAATTCTGTCAAACTTCCGTCTTTTTTCATCCTGAAAAGCAAGTAAAGCACGGTTAACAAGAGATTGAACGAGCTGAAAACAGAGGCTTCAGCGCCGAAAGCTCCACCAGTCAGCCAGCTCCATTCTGACTTAGGTATAAAGTTCAGTACTGCCGCGTCAACGCCAGTACCACTAACGCTGAAACCATAGATATTTCCTTGGGTAAAGTTCCAAGCAGCATGAAGTCCTATAATCCCCCAGACATTGTCCGTCCGAAGCAGATAAAGACTTGCAAAGAGGGCAAATAAGGCAATGTTAAGAATGGGAAGAATACCAATATCTGGATTGCCTAGGTGCAAGAGGGCAAAGAGCAGGCTTGAAGTCAGCAAACCGATGGGCAGATTGGTCTTTTTGACAGCAACTGGCAGCAGCCAAGCCCGTGTCACTAGCTCTTCTGCCCCGCCCTGAATCATCCAAAGCGGAAGCAAAATCAAGATATAGAGGAAAGGCCCCATCGTCAGCTGTCCCCATTCGAAAGAGCCAGCTCCGCTCAACAGCATAAGCAGAGCGACTAGACTAAAGAGGAGAGAACCTACTGCCAATCCTTTGACCAATTCCACTAAGCTTCCTTTTTTAACAATGCCTAGAGTCGCGAGCGGTCGTCCTTCAACCCAGTGCACCCAGAGAAAGAGAGCCAGTATCATAAATACAAAGCCGAACAAGAGAAAAGGTAGGGCAAAATTGAAAAAGATTTCAAAGAATCCACCTTGACCTAAGAAACCTAGCATAAGACTTAGGACAGCCGAAATTGGCTCCAAAGCAAGATAGGCCAACTGCTGACCCCCTTGCACGAAAACAACTGCCAGTAAAAGAGACAAAATATAAGAAGGGACAAAAGCGAGCTTGATTGACTCCGTCCAAGATACGTGATTTTTTCATAAGAACCTCATTCTATCCTTGCTTTCATTCATTTCCAGTATAGCAGACTTTACATTAAGAACAAAGAAAAGTTACGGTTCTTCTTACAAAAAACACAGAGTTCATATGTCAGAAAACCTAACATAAAAATAGGAGAAATTTGCCTAATCAGTGATTTTTTGCTATAATGCTAGAATGCTAAAAAGGAGGAAGAAAATGAAGAAAAAATTCTTAGCAATCTTGCTAACATTATTTCCATTTTTTGCGTTAGGGGCGACAGCCCAGGCAGATACGGTCAAAATCGTATCCGATACTGCTTACGCACCATTTGAATTTAAAGATTCTGATCAGACTTACAAGGGGATTGACGTTGATATCATCAACAAGGTCGCAGAAATCAAGGGCTGGGACATTGACATGAGCTTCCCAGGCTTCGATGCAGCTGTCAATGCCGTCCAAGCTGGCCAGGCGGATGCCATCATGGCTGGTATGACCAAGACAAGCGAGCGTGAAAAAGTCTTTACCATGTCTGATACTTACTACGACACTAAGGTCGTTATCGCGACGACCAAGGCAAACACCATCAGCAAATATGAACAGCTGAAAGGAAAGAAAGTCGGTGTCAAAACCGGAACAGCTGCCCAACGTTTTCTTGAGAAGAACAAGGACAAATACGGCTACACTCTCAAAACCTTTGACACAGGTGACTTGATGTATAATAGCCTTTCTGCTGGTGATGTCGATGCAGTGATGGATGATCAGCCGGTCATTGAGTACGCCATCAATCAAGGCCAAAACCTGAAAATTTCTATGAAGGGTGAGGCTGTTGGAAGCTTTGCTTTTGGTGTCAAAAAAGGCAGCAAGCACGAGCACTTAGTTACAGAGTTTAACGAGGCTTTGGCGCAGATGAAGGAAGACGGCAGTCTGGATGAAATCATCAATAAATGGACGGCTTCTAAAGGCAGCTCTGACTCCGCTGTTCCAGAGACTTCTACTCCTTCCGGTCAAAAAGCTACTCCGACAAAAGACAAATACATCATTGCCAGCGACTCATCTTTTGCTCCTTTTGTCTTCCAAGATGACAGCAACCAATACACTGGGATTGACATGGAGCTGATTAAGGCTATTGCCAAAGACCAAGGCTTTACTGTGGAAGTAACCAACCCTGGCTTTGATGCAGCTATCAATAGCGTTCAGACCGGTCAGGCTGACGGAATTATCGCCGGCATGTCTGTCACAGATGCCCGTAAGAAAACTTTTGACTATTCTGACCCTTACTATACAGCCAACTCTATCTTGGCAGTCAAGGACAGCAGCAATATCAAGTCCTACGAGGAACTCAAGGGCAAGACAGTCGGTGTCAAAACCGGTACCGCTTCTCAGACTTTCCTTGAGGAAAACAAGAGCAAGTACGGCTACTCTATCAAGACTTTCTCAGACGCAGCTTCCATGTATGACAGTCTCAATACTGGCTCTGTCGCAGCTGTGATGGATGATGAGCCCGTTGTCAAATACGCTATCAAACAAGGTAAGAAACTTAAAACACCTATCGAAGGCACCCCAAGCGGCCAAGTCGCTTTCGCAGTCAAAAAAGGCAGCAATCCTGAGCTGATTGAGATGTTTAACAATGGACTTGCTAATCTAAAAGAAAGCGGCAAGTACCAAGAGATTTTAGACAAGTATCTGGCTAGCGAGGAAAAGGAATCCACAGTAGATGAGTCAACTATTTGGGGCTTGCTGCAAAACAACTACCAAGAACTTCTTAAAGGTCTGGGGGTGACGATTGCCTTGGCCCTGATTTCATTTGCGATTGCTATGGTCATTGGGATTATCTTTGGTATGTTCAGCGTCAGCCCTTATAAACCGCTGCGCTGGATTGCAGAAATCTTTGTTGATGTCATTCGCGGTATTCCGCTGATGATTGTGGCAGCCTTTATCTTTTGGGGGATTCCTAACCTAATCGAATCCATGACTGGACAACAAAGTCCAATCAACGCTTTCGTTGCAGGAACCATTGCTCTCTCTCTCAATGCCGGCGCCTATATCGCTGAAATTGTCCGTGGAGGTATCCAGGCCGTACCAGTTGGACAGATGGAAGCTAGCCGCAGCTTAGGGATTTCCTACTCCAAGACCATGCGCAAAATTATCCTGCCACAGGCAACCAAGATTATGTTGCCAAACTTTGTCAATCAGTTTGTCATCGCACTCAAGGATACAACGATTGTCTCAGCTATTGGACTGGCCGAGCTCTTCAAAACAGGTAAAGACATCATCGCCCGTAACTATCAGAGTTTCCGGATGTATGCTATCCTAGCCGTGCTCTATCTCATCATTATCACGCTCTTGACCCGCTTGGCAAAACGCTTAGAAAAGAGGATTAAGTAATGGCAAAATTAAAAATCGATGTGAACGATCTTCATAAATATTACGGGGAAAACGAAGTCCTAAAGGGGATTACTGCTAAATTCTACGAGGGCGATGTAGTCTGCATCATCGGCCCTTCTGGATCTGGTAAGTCAACCTTCCTACGCAGTCTCAATCTGCTAGAGGAAGTGACCAGTGGAACCATCACGGTTGACGGCTTTGATCTGACGGACAAGAAGACTGACGTGGATCTGGTCCGTGAAAATATCGGTATGGTCTTCCAGCACTTCAACCTCTTCCCGCACATGACCGTTCTGGAAAATATCACCTTTGCTCCTGTTGAGCACAAGCGCTTGACCCAAGACGAAGCAAATAAGCTGGGTATGGAACTCTTGGAAAAGGTCGGCTTAGCTGATAAGGCAGATGCTAGTCCAGACAGCCTGTCCGGCGGTCAAAAGCAGCGGGTGGCAATTGCTCGAGGTCTGGCCATGAATCCAGACATCATGCTCTTTGACGAGCCTACTTCTGCCCTTGACCCTGAAATGGTCGGCGACGTTCTAAACGTTATGAAGGATCTGGCCCAGCAAGGTATGACCATGCTGATTGTGACCCATGAGATGGGCTTTGCCCGTCAAGTAGCTAACCGCGTTATCTTTACCGCTGATGGTGAATTCCTAGAAGATGGCAAGCCTGACCAAATCTTTGACAATCCGCAGCACCCACGTCTCAAGGACTTCTTGGACAAGGTACTGAATGTATAAAACCAAACGAAGAGCCAGCTATAAGCCGGCTCTTTTCTTGTTTCAAAATTTTTAAACTACACCACCCACCACTGGTAAAGCGACCAGTAGAGAATATTGGCAACAATAGCCAGTGCAGATAGACTAGTTAGAACTGTCAAGAAGAGGCGGCCTTTTCCGAGATCCTTTCGAGCCTTGCTAAAGAGCGGAAAAACTGCACATCCTGCTAAGAACAATCCCAAACCTGCAAAGACCATATAACGCCACTGAGCGATGATACTGAGATCCGTTGCACTTGAGCTAAGTAGCAGCAAGAGTAAATTGCAAGCCACGGCCACTACTCCTGCAGCTGTCAAGATGTGCCACCATTTCCAAGTTCGATTTTGCTTTCCTTTTTCTTTGCCAAAGACCAGTCGATAAAGGACTAGCGCAAGTCGTACAAGTAGGTTTCCCAAAGAGTAAACGACACTAAGAGCTGCCAAAGCAACCAACCCAAACTTAGTCCAGATTTCCCTGTCAGGAACTCTCTCAAAATCACTGACCGGAGTAGCGATTCGCGTTTTACCATTTCCACTTTTATAAATAGTCCAAAACAAATGATCCATTCGCTCCGAGGACGGCTTCTTCATATGAAGCATATTACCTGGAAAGAGCTGGTACAAAGAAAGCGGACCTTGATTAAAATTCCGAAGGATTTGATAATAGCCTGGTTCGAACTTTTTCTGAGTCTCAGCACTGGCTGTCGAACGTTTTCCGAAAATCAATTCTGGCATGCCATCATTATAAATTTCTTCCACGCCTTGATTGGTCATGATCACCTGGCCGATACCATCCTTCAGATCCAGCAGGAGATAGCTGGAAAAACCATTTGTATTTCCTCCGTGCCCTAGCACTGTAACGCCAAATTTACTGGCCCAGAAGCCATGAGCATTACGAACTATGTCTGTATCAGGATAGGTTGCTGTCGTTGAATAGAGAGTCGTCCAAGTCTCCGACCGAGCAAAGAGAGTTTTTCGACTTAGCAGGGCCTGAGCAAATTTTTGAAAATCACTCAATGTTCCTGTTGCCCGACCAACTGGATACAGGCCGACTTCATAAAGAGCATCGCCTAACAGGCTGCCATCTGCCGCATATCCTTTTACTTGCTTGCGCTTGGCTTGGACATAAGCATTGTCGGACAAGTCTTGAGCTATGGCTGTTCTCTCCATTCCCAGAGGCTGGAAGATATGCTTATGAGCATAATCAACAAAGGATTGCCTCGAAATTCGCTCCACAATATAGGCAGCCAATCCAGTACTGTAGTTGGAATAAGCTGTCGTTGTACCTGGCTCAAAGGACTGAGCTGGCTGATATTGAAGCAGCAATTCCTCCAAACTCTTGCCCCCTTGCATATAGAGAGGAGCTTCGTCAAATCCAGACTGATGGTTCATCAAATCCAGCATAGTAATAGGCTTGTCATACCGGAGATTTCTAAGAAAGCCCTCTGGCAGATAGGTGCGAATATCTTCTTCTAGGTTAATCTTACCTTGCTCCCAGAGCTGCATGACAGAGACCCAGACGGTCAGCTTAGTCACGGAACCCCATTCAAAGACGCTGTCGTCATCAGCCTTGATGCCTTTTTCCTTATCCATATAGCCGAAATTTCCTTGATAAATGGTACCGTCCTTGTCAAAGACAGCCGTTGCCATGCCAGCGCTTGTCTTTTCATGTTCTTTGACATAGTCTTGAATCTTCTGACCAATTTTGTCTCGTTCCGTACCAGACGGCAACTTCTGCTCTTCAGCTAGCGCAGTGGCTGGGCGAAAAAGACCCAATGTTAAAATAGTTAGAAGTATGAGAACAACTGATTTTTTCATGAGATACTCCTTTGCAGAATTACACAGACAAAGCCCGCCTTCCCAAAGGAAAGCAAGCAACTTATATCACATCACCCACCATTGGTAAAGTGACCAATAGAGAATATTGGCGACAATAGCTAGGGCAGATAGACTAGTCAGAACTGTCAGGAAGCGGCGACCTTTTCCGAGACGCTTTCGAGCTTTGCTGAAGAGCGGAAAAACCGCACATCCTGCTAAGAATAAGCCTAGACCTGCAAAGACCATATAGCGCCAAGATTGAACAATTGAGTAATCCTGATTCATTGCAGCCAGTAAAAGCAGAATGAGATTGCCAGCAAACAGCAGCATTCCTAGAGAGGTCAGGCAATTCCAGACCTTCCAAGAGCGAGGAGCCGAACTTTTTGATTTACGCAGGATGAGACGGAAACTGCCAATCAAAGAACTAATCAAGACATTTCCCAAAGCAAACACGAGCGCCAGAGCTCCGAGAAACACGACTAAATAATGTCTAAAGAGAACTGAATCAGAAATTCTTTCCGCATTAAGGACACCAAATTCGAGGCGGTCAGCACCTTGGCTTCTGTCGATGGTCCAGAAAGTGCTCAGCAGATCCGGCTGATCTGATACTTTGTTGATCTTTTGGATAGCCCCAGGGATCATGAGCATGAAGGACAGTGGACCGTTATTATAACTTCTCAGATAGTGGTAAGAGCCGGGCTTGAACTGCTTTTTAGTAGCTTCGCTGACAGTCTGCATCTTGCCAAATATCAGCTCCGGCATTTGAACATTGTAAACTTGTTCATACAGTTGATTGGTTAAGATGACTTGGCCGATGCCATTTTTCAGATCCAAGTAAAGATAGCTAGAAAAGCCATCAGCATTACCACTGTGTCCAAGCAAGGTAACACCGTAGTGACTGGCCCAAAAGCCATGAGCATTACGAACAATATCCGTACCAGGGTGGGTAGAGGTTGTTGAGTAAAGCTCGGTCCAAGTTTCTGGACGATGAAAGAGCGTCTTACGTTCCAGCAAGGCCTGGGCGAATTTCTGTAGGTCTCCTAGAGTTCCCACAGCCCCTCCGATTGGGTACATCCAGAGCTTAAATGGTGTATCACCCAATAGCTTACCTTGGTCATCATAGCCTTTGTCCTCCTTGCGCTTTTCCTGTACATAGGCATTGTCCGATAAGTCAGGCAAGATAGCAGTCCGATCCATGCCTAGCGGCTCAAAAACATGCTCATGGACATAGTCTGCATACTTCTGCCCAGAAATCCGCTCCACGATATAGGATGCCAAAGCCGTGCTGTAGTTAGAGTATGATGTCGTCGTACCTGGCTCAAAGGACTGGATAGGCTGGTAATCGCGGAACTGCTCTTCCAAGTCGCTCTTATCTCCCTTTTTGTAGAGTGGCATTTCATCAAAGCCAGCCTGATGGTTCATCAGATCCAGCATGGTAATAGGCTTGTCAAAGCGAAGATTGCGGAGAAAGCCTTCTGGCAGATAAGTTCTGATGTCTGCTTCTAGGTCGATTTTGCCCTCTTCCCAGAGCTGCATGACCGATACCCAGACCGTCAGTTTAGTGATTGAAGCCCATTCAAAAACACTGTCATCGTCAACTTTGACTTTGTTTTCCTTATCCACATAGCCAAAATTTCCCTTGTAGATGGTTCCGTTTTTATCAAAGACTGCTGTTGCCATACCGGCCGTTGTCTTTTCATGTTCCTTGACAAAGTCTTGGATTTTCTGACCGATTTGGCTGCGCTCCGTGCCAGAAGGGAGCTTCTGCGAGTCAGCTAAAGCACCTGTCGGCCGGAAGATTCCTAGAGTTATAATCGTTAAAAGTGTCAGAATAAATGATTTTTTCATAGCATTTCCTTTCTGTTCAACTCAAAGATTCATATGAGCTAAGGTCAGATAATTTGTACAGTCTCCTTTTAATTTTAGAATCAGGCTATTCTTGTTTTTTAATCATGCGTTTTTCTCTTCCTTATCCGCCCGATACCAGAGATAAATACTGTAAAGGGTCAGAATGCCCAAGCCGCCAAGGTAAAAGAGGGAGTTGACCTGAGAAAAATCAAACTTATCAGCTAGGTTGATGCCGACAAAGGTTTCTATCAGAATGTCTAGCAGGGCGTGGAAAATCATACAGGCAAGGACAGACTTCGTCTTCTTATGCAGTGCAGCAAACCAGATGGACTGGACTATAGTTACAATGGTATAGACTAGAAAGGGATTCTGACTCCGATCATAAAAGCGGTCATAAAACCAGAGAGGAATATGCCAGCAAGCCCAAGCTAGTCCAGTTATCGAGGAGGCGATAAACATAGAGAACTTCTTTTCCAAAGCCGGCTGCAGAAAGCCTCGCCATCCAGGCTCTTCCATGCCACCAGCCAAGGTCATAAGGTAGATAAAGGATCCAATAAATGAAAGCAGAGCTCCGTCTACTAGCTTGCCTCCGGAAGCTAATGCAAAAGTCACAGCCAGACCTCCACTGAAGAGTAGAAGATAGAGCCAAGTTCCTTTCTTGCTTGAGAAGATAAAGGAACAGATGGCTTTGAAGCCTTTTATTTTCAGCACTATTAGGCTTGCTATCACCGGTCCGAACATACTGAGACTCGTTAGGAGGCCTTCCAGAGCCAGATAGAGTATAGGTGGATTTTCCGGCCAGAGATTTTTGAGAATGATAGCTAGCAACATAAATCCCCAAGTCCAGCCGAAGTTCCAGGCTAGGAACGGCCAGACTAGTTTTGGTTGTGGTTTGCTTCTTGTTTCATTGGTCATAGAACTTTCTCCTTTAAATGGTTTGATTTTTGTACTCTGATAAGGTCCTTGATTTTTTGCCTCATTTAGCCGCGCTCTGTATAAAAGACAGCTATTGTACTTCAGCTCCTGTTGAAAAATCACTAACCTTAGAATTGTGAAAAGAATTAATCAAACGGTTTCCCTCATGAGCTAGCCCATTCCCCCAGAAAAAACAAGAAAATAATCACAATGCCCACCACTGATAGAGGGACCAGTAGAGGATATTAACCACGATTGCCAGCGCAGATAGACTAGTCAAGACAGTCAGGAAAAGGCGGCTCTTACTCAGCCCTTTTCTTGCCTTGGTCAGAAGCGGGAAGACTGCACAGCCAGCTAGAATCAATCCCAGACCTGCAAAGACAATGTAGCGCCAGCTAGCTAAAAAGGTCAGATCGCTGGTAGCAAATGTGTTAAAGAGGAGGAGGAAGTTTATAGCCACACCTACTCCAGCTAAAGAAGTTAGGTAAGTCCAGATACGAAGAGATTTTGGTGTTTTAGATTGACCTTTTTTGAAGACCAAGCGGAAGAGATCCAGTCCGCCCCGTGCCAAAAAGAGAATGATACTGAAAACAAGTCCGACTGCCGCTGAAATAAGCAGAGCCCAGTCTGTAAAGAACTCGCTATCCTTGACTCTGAAGTTATCGCCATAGGAAGCTGTTACCTTAGTCTCGTCTCCACTACCGCTGACTACAGAAAAATTCTGGGTCAAAAGCGGATTGTCCTTAGATTTCTCGACAAACTGAGTGTAAAGCAAGGTTCTGGAGATAGACATAGGACCACTGGCAAAGTAGCGAGCAGATCGGTAATTACCAGACTGGAATTTGTCAAAGGTGGCTGAGTCCGTCTTTTTCTTAGGTCCAAAAACCAAGGCTGGCATTTCATAGTTATAAACCAACTCATGATCTTGATTCGTCATAATGGTCATACCTATACCATTTTTCAAGTCCAGCAGAATATAAGATGAGTAGCCAGTTGAGTTTCCTCCATGGCCAACAAGCGTCGTGCCGTACTCCCGTGTCCAAAAACCGTGCATATTGAGCGGCATATTCGTTCCTGGATAATTCGATGTTGCCGTGTAAAGGGTTGTCCAAGTCTCAGCGTGCTTGAAAAGCTTTTCTTTCTTCAAAAGCGCTTGGGCAAACTTCTGGAAGTCAGCCAGAGTAGAGACGGCATTCCCTGCCGGGTAAAGTCCTAAATGAAAATAGCTAGTTCCCATAGATGTCCCGTCCGCCCGATAAGAGATTTGCTCCATCCGCTTCTGGTAAATCTTTGGATTTTCTTTAAAGTCGGCTGATAGAGCAGTGTCTTTCATTCCTAGTGGTTGGAAGATATGTTCATGGACATAGGCTGAGAAGTCCTGACCAGATATTCGCTCGACGATGTAGGCTGCCAGACTAGCAGAAAAGTTTGAGTAGGCTGTCATGGTGCCTGGCTCGTAGGACTGTTCTGGCTGATTAACTGCCAGAATCTCCTCAATAGACAAGCCCTTATCTTCCTTGTAGGCATGGGTAGACTCGCCAAAGCCGGCCTGATGGTTCATGAGGTCTGTCATAGTAACGGGCTTGTCGTAGCGCAAAGTCTTCATAAATCCCTCTGGCAGATAGGTGCGAATGTCTTCGTCAAGGTCAATCTTGCCCTCTTCCCAGAGCTGCATGACGGAGACCCAGATAGCTAGTTTCCCGACTGACCCCCATTCAAATACACTACTGTCGTCGGCTTTAATGCCTTTTTCCTTGTTCATATAGCCAAAACTACCTTGGTAAATAGTCCCGTCCTTGTCAAAAACGGTTGTTGCCATACCAGCTGTTGTCTTTTCATGTTCCTTGACAAAGTCTTGGATTTTCTGACCGATTTTGTCACGGTCCGTACCAGACGGCAGCTTCTGCTCCTCAGCCAAGGCTGTAACCGGTCGGAAGAGTCCTAAAGTTATAATCGTTAGAAGTGTTAGAATAAATGATTTTTTCATGATATTTCCTTTCTATTTAGCTTCAACAATCGCATAGGCGATACTTCTGTATACCATTCGGATAAAAATTCTTAACATAGCTTTCTCCTTTCTTATGCAATAATTTACGATATCTAATCAAAGGCTACTGCTTCTACAGCCACCCTTGTCGCTTCATCTTTCTTGACATGGTCCTGAATTTTTTGGGCAATCTCAATGGCCGCCGTGTTAGACTTCAAAGATTCCTCCATCGTCTTAGCTTGAGGCGTTTTTACTAGCCCTAAGCTTAGGACTGTCAAAAGCCAGAGAAATAACGTTTTTGGCATGGTTTCTTACTCCTTAGATACAATTTAAAATGACGACCGGAATCTATCACATTCCAGCTCTTCTTATCTTTTACAAATTTTAGGCCTATTTGTATAATCATTTTATATATATAATTTTTATATACAAGACGATTATATATAATTTTCTGGTATATGTCAAATTTTTATATAATTAAAAAATTATATATCAAAATCAGCTTAAAAGCCTTGAAATCAATATTCTTAGAGAGTTTATAAAAATTTGCTCCAAAAATCTTTTAAAAATTTTTATTTATTTGAAAGCGCTTGACGAATTTACTTTCTTCTGTTAGACTTAAAGCAGAACTATTTCGGAGGTACACGGAGACATGAAAAATTAAGTCTATTTTTTAAAGGAAACTTTATTTAGTAGATTTTGTCATGTTTCTGCATATCCGCGGGATGTTCATTTTTTGTGCTTTCTAGCTTCTATTTGCTTATCTTTAGATGAATCCTGTCGCTCCTATGACAGTGTAAGCTGGAAGCCTATGAACGAATAATCCTACTTAGACACTCCTGTGTCTGCTTTGTGCAACTAAAAACAGCTCTGCTAAATAAAGCAGGGCTGTATTTTGTGTTATAAAACGAAGGAGACATCTATGCTTCAAATAAGAAATCTAACCATTACCCACCTAAAAGACCTGAAAGAGTTAGTCAAAGATTTGTCACTGACTGTCAATCAAGGAGACAAGGTCGCTATTATCGGTGAGGAGGGCAATGGCAAGTCCACCCTGCTCAAGCTCTTGCTAGACGAGCGACTGGTCAGCTACTATGTCAGCTACAGCGGACAGATTGATAAGTCCTATACTGCTGCTGTCTACCTGCCCCAGCAGCTGCCTTCAGAGGATGCCCAACTGACGCTCAATGACTATTTCTTTGCTGATTTTGAGACCGAGCTGGACTATGCCAAGCTCTATCGCTATGCTGGAGAGCTCAACTTTGACAGCCAGCGTTTTGCCAGTCAGCAACCGCTCGCCAGCCTATCTGGAGGAGAAAAGCTCAAGGTCCAACTCATCAAGAAACTAGCCAGTGATTGGGACATTCTCTTTCTTGATGAGCCCTCTAATGACCTCGATCTCGAAACTCTGACTTGGCTGGAAAACTTTATCAGCCACAGCCAGAGAACGGTCCTTTTCGTCTCTCACGACGAGCACTTCCTCGCTCAAGCTGCGACCAAGATTGTTCATCTGGAGCGAATCAAAAAGAAGCAGGAGGCCAGAACCAGCGTCAAGAGTCTGGACTATGAAAATTACCGCCATCAGCGTCAGGAGGCCTTTGAAAAACAGGGACAACTAGCACGGAAAGAGCGAGAAGAACACGCCAAGACCATGGAAAAACACCGACGGGTTAAGCAGAGTGTGGAGCATACTTTACGAAACACCCATGATGCTACTGCAGGTCGACTGGTGGCTAAGAAGATGAAAAACGTTCTCTCGCAGGGCAAACGATTTGAAAAGGCAGGCGCTGAAATGACCGAAATCCCGACACAGGAAGATGTCATCAGCCTTCACTTCTCAGACATAGAAGCTCTGCCATTGACCAAAAGAATCCTCAAATTAGAAGGAATGAAACTGAAAACAGACGAACGACAACTGGCAAAGAACCTGACTCTGGAAGTCTGCGGCCAGGAAAAAATCGGGCTGATTGGTGCTAATGGTGTAGGCAAGTCTACTCTGCTTAAGGAAATATGGAAGATTCTGCGTGAGCGGACAGATATGCAGGTCGGTTATATGCCCCAGCATTATGGTGACTTGCTGGCTGATGAGAGCAGCCCTTTGGATTTTCTGGCTCCCTCTGGCGACAAGTCCCAGGAGGAGAAAATCCTGACGCATCTAGCCAGTCTCCAGTTCACGCGCGACGAGGCCCGTCACCCGATTGGGCAGCTTTCCGGCGGTCAAAAAGCCAAGCTACTCCTGCTCAAACTAGTCCTAGACCGTCCCAATGTCCTCCTGCTGGACGAGCCAACCCGCAACTTCTCTCCCACCTCTCAGCCGCAGGTTCGCCATCTGTTGGCAACCTATCCTGGCGCCATCATAGCTGTCTCCCACGACCGAATCTTTCTCAAAGAAGTCTGCCAGAAGATTTATAAACTGACGGAGACAGGGTTCGAAGAAGTTGAACTATAAGCAAAAAGAGTTGGAAATTCCAACTCTTTTAGTTTTGTTTAGCATCAATCTGTGAACTTTAATAAAGTTCCCCTTCTACTCCTGCGCCGTCTGCATTTGGTAATAAACACCTCTGGCCGCCATGAGCTCCTGATGATTCCCATGCTCGACGATATCACCATCTACCATGACGAGGATGATGTCAGCATTTTGAATAGTAGACAGGCGATGGGCGATGATAAAGCTAGTACGACCCACCATGAGCTTGCTGAAAGCCTCCTGAATCAAGACTTCTGTCCGGGTATCAATGGAGGAAGTCGCCTCGTCCAAGATTAGGATTTTAGGAACGGAAAGGAAGACACGGGCAATGGTCAAGAGCTGCCGCTGACCTTGAGAAAGAGAGTCCCCAGCATCCGCTAGGTAGGTGTCGTACCCCTGAGGCAGCTGCTGGATAAAGAAATGAGCATTGGCCGCCTTGGCAGCTGCAATAACCTCTTCTCGGCTGGCGTCTGGCCGGCCAAAAGCTATGTTGTCGTGAATAGTCGCCGTCTTAAGCCAAGTCTCTTGCAGTACCATACCGAATTGCTGACGATAAGAGGATCTAGTGTAATGCGTGATGGGAATACCGTCTAGCGAAATAAGACCACTGTCTACATTGTAAAAGCGCATAAGGAGATTGATCAAGGTAGACTTGCCAGCACCAGTTGGCCCGACAATGGCGACCTTGCTAGCTGCCGGAATCCTTATATTCAAATCCTGAATCAGCTCTTTGCCAGGATCATAGCCAAAAGCCACATGCTCAAAGCTAATCTGTCCTTTGACATTTTCAGGATGAAGAATTTCCTGACCGGGCTCAGCTATTTCTTCTTGGTCCAAAACGCTGTAAATCCGCTCTGCACAAGCTAAAGCGCTCTGCAATTCTGACATGACTGACGATATATCATTGAAAGGCTTGGTGTACTGGTTGACATAGTTGAGGAAAGTCACCAGCTGCCCAACCGTAAAGCCTGTTCCCTGAATGATTCGGACAGCACCAAAGCCCACAATCAAAGCATAGATCAGGGCATTGATAAAACGAGTCGAAGGATTAACCGTCGAAGAATAGAAAATAGCCGCCTGAGAATAGTCTGCATAGGTTTGATTACTGCGAGTAAAAGCTGAATCAAACTGCTCCTGAGCATTAAAAGCCTGGATCAGACTTTCTTGAGTCAAACTTTCCTCAATCAGCTGGGTCTGCGCTCCTCTCGCCTGCGTCTGACGTTGGAAAAAGCTAAAACTCTTTCTAGCAATAAAGCGAGCTAAGAAAAGAGAAAGGGGCGTCAAAAGCAAGACCAAAAGCAGGAGGAAAAAGTCCAACTGAGCCATACTAATGATGGTCACTAAAATTGTCAGCAAACCCACAAAAAATTGATTGAAAACCATAAGTAAGCCATTGCTGAGCTGCTCCAAATCGGTCGTCACACGACTAACCAAGTCGCCAGTTCCCTGCCGATCCAGATAAGCCAAAGGCAGATAATGAACTTTCTTGATGACACCTTGTCGGAGTTGCTGGCTATAGCGATAAACCAGCTGATTATAAAGCAAGGGATTGAGCCACTGAATCAGCGTATTGGCTAAGATGACCAACAGCATCTGGCCCAAAATCGGCATCACATGCTGCTCCGATTGAGGGAGAAGAACACTATCAACCGCATTCCCGATTAAAACTGGTAGAAGAACAGTCAGAGCCACTTGAGCCACCGTCCCCAGACTAGCTAGGAGAAAGAGCCAGCGCGCCTGCAGCAAGTCTCGAGTCAAACGCCTCAAGCTGCTAGATGATGTCTTATGCTTCATGCTTTCCCTCCTCTCCTTGACTATGCTGTGAATGATGGATTTCTCGGTAAATAGCAGAGCTGACTAGGAGTTCCTCATGGCGACCAAGGGCCACCTGTTCTCCCTTATCTAGGACTAAAATTTGATCCGCTGAGCGCAAGCTATTGGTCCGCTGAGAGATCAAGACAAGACTGGTCTCAGTCAATTCATTCTTAATAGCCTGCAAGAGTCTAGCCTCTGTCAAATAGTCCAGAGCAGATGTCGCATCATCTAAAACCAAGAAAGGTGCCCTCCGCAATACAGCTCTTGCAATGGTTAAACGCTGACGCTGGCCGCCAGAAAAATTCCGGCCAAAGGCCTCTACAATCGCATCCAAGCCACCTTCCTTCTGAGAGACAAAGTCCGCCGCCTGAGCAATCTCTAAAGCCTGCCACAAGTCTGCATCTGTTGGCTTGGTTGACAGTCCTAAAGTCAGATTGGAGCGAACAGTTCCTTGGAAAAGCTCCGCCTTTTGAGGCACCAGACTGATCCAGGACCTCCATTCGCTCAGATTTTTGGGACTGCGTCCTTGGGAAAAGATGGTCAACTGACCAGCAGCCACAGGATAGAGATGGGCCAGTAGCTGAACCAGAGTAGACTTCCCTGAACCTGTCCCGCCAATAACTCCCAAAGTCTGGCCGTTTTTCAAATCAAAAGTCAGACCTGTCAGGGCTGGACTAGCTGCATTTGGATAGGAAAAGCTGACCTGCTTGACTTTAATGGCTTGATTCGGCAGAGCGGTTTCCTGCACTAATTCCTGCAGAACATCTTCTTCTGCTTGCTCGAATACCTGACTGATACGACCTGCACTGATATAGCTTTGATTGAGTGAATTTACTAGCATCGCCAGTTTGAGCAATTCCACCAAAATTTGCAATAAATAATTAACCAAGGCCACTAGCATCCCCTGAGTCAGCAAGCCCTTGCCGATAAAGCTATTCCCCTGCCAAATCACAGCAATCAGAGTACCATTGACTGTGAGAAAGGTCAGAGGACTAATTAGACTAGCCAGAGCTCCCGTCCTGATTTGCCAGGTTTTATAGAGCTCGTTGCGATTGCGAAAGGTTTGAATCTCACGCTGGTTCTGACCGAAAGCTCGTATAACCCTCATGCCCTGCAGCTGCTCACGCGTCAAACTGACCAATTGATCTGTCAGCTGGCGAATCTTGGCATAGAGAGGATTCATCAGACGAGACATGAAGACGATAATAGCCGTTAAAATTGCCACCATGAGCAAGAACCACAAGGTAATGGTCGGACTGATAGTAAAGGCCATGATGATAGAGCCAAAAACGATGATAGGCGCCCGCAGAAAGAGACGAAGAAATTGATTGATGCCCATCTGAATCTGATAGGTGTCACTCGTCAGCCGAGTCACCAAGCTAGAAGTTGTCAACTCATCCCGACTAGCCTTGGGCAAACGCAGGATTTTTTGATAGAGGTCACTTGTCATCTGACGAGTAAAGCCCACTGCCGCCTTTGACGAATAATACTGGGCCACAACTGCTACCACCACGCCCAGAGCAGCCAAGCCCATCAAAAGAAAAACCATCCAGTAGAGATGGGAGCTGTCGTGTCTAGGAATGGTCTCGTCCACAATCCCCGCAATCAAAATCGGAACCAGCAGTTCAAAACTGGCTTCCAAAAGCTTGAACAAGGGCCCCAGCAAAGACTCCCTGATATAGCCCTTGAAATATTTCAATAAATCTTTCATACTGCCTACTTCTCCATTAAACTGTATTTATTTTACCATAATTTTCAAAGGGTAAAAAATATTCTCCTTCTGAATATCAGAAAGAGAACATTAATCTTAGACTTCTTGTAAATTCTGGCTTATTTTCTTTAATCCCAAATGCAAAAATGGTGTCACTACTAATAAAAAGGTGCCCAAAGCTATAAAAGTCCAATCGAAGCCAAAGTAATCAATCAACCAACCTGTCACAGGGAAAATGACAATCATACTCAGGCTGAACATCATAGAATAAACACTGAGCATGGTCGCCCGCACTTCACTTGGCAGCTGCTTTTGTAAATCATTGTCAAAAATCGGCTGGAAAAGAGCATACAAGGCGTTGCTGATTAGATAAATCAAAATATAAATGATCGGAGTTCCAAAATAGGACAGCAGGTAGCTTGCTCCAGTTAAAAGCACCACTGAAGGGAAAAGTTTTAGGGCAGAATATCTCTTTCCAATCACACTCGCCAGATAGACCGCTAAGATATTCAAAGCACTGCCAATTAGCATAACTACTGAAATCTGCCAATCTTTTAAGTCCGGCAATTGATTTTGATAATAAAAATAAAACATACACATCAGCGTTCCGATGATTTGGGAAAGAATCATCCAGATAAAAAGGCTGGGATTTCTCTGCAACTCCTCTTTGACAGCCCAGATAATCTTTTTCATAGTCAGGCGTTCCGCTTTCTCCGCTTTGACACTTGGCTCCTTCAGCATCCAGGTTAAGAAAAGAACGACGATAGAGGTGCCAATCATGATATAGTAGGTCAGATGCAATTGTCCATGGACAAAAAATCCAGCCCAGACCGTTCCCAAGGACCGGGTCGCCTCGGCCACTCCAGACATAAAACTGGAGATGGATAAGTAACGTTCCTTGAGTCCAGCCTCCACAGATGAATCATAGACCATGGCTGCGCTTGTCCCCGAATCAAAATTATAGGACCAAGCACTAATCACCATAGCCAGTGCATAAACCCAAAAGTTCCCCTGCCCGGCCAACATGAGAACAGAAGACACAATCCCGGCTATCCGGCTCAGATACAGATTGGTCTTGTAGGAAAAGCGATCCGCCAACATCCCAGAAGGAATTTCACAGATGACACTAGTGGCATGAAAGATACTTTCCAAAAGCCCAATCTGCCAAAGGGACATGCCATTTTGACTTAGAAATAAAATCCAAAAACTAGTAATGCCTAGAAAGGCAAAAAATTCTACTCCGGCCATAAGACCGATATTTTTTCGATAACTTCTTTTAAACATATTTTCTCCTTTAACAAGTGTTTTCTAATTTCTATCCTTTATCACTTGTTAATCCGCTGTTTACATGATCTCCACCTCTTCTTTCTCTAAAATTCTATATTTGGATTATTTCATAGCTCGATTTTGAAAAAACGCCCCATGGGCGTTTGATTCGTTTTACGGTTTAATACGGTGCAGCATACGAGGGAATGGAATGGCTTCACGGATATGCTTAGTTCCTGCTACAAAGGTTACCATACGCTCGATACCGATACCGAAGCCACCATGCGGAACTGTTCCATACTTACGAAGATCAAGGTAGAATTCATATTCTGTCGTATCCATACCCAGTGCATCCATTTTAGCAACAAGAGCATCGTAGTCTTCCTCACGCATAGAACCACCGATGATTTCGCCATAGCCTTCTGGTGCCAGTAGGTCTGCACAAAGGACACGGTCTGGATTTCCAGGAACTGGTTTCATGTAGAAGGCTTTGATAGCTGCTGGATAGTTCACGACAAAGGTTGGTACACCGAAGTGGTTTGAAATCCATGTTTCATGCGGTGAACCGAAGTCATCTCCATGTTCCAGATGCTCATAGTCAGCATCCTCATCATTTTCATGGGCTTGCAAAAGATCAATCGCTTCATCATAACTAACACGCTTGAAAGGCTCCGCAATATAGCGTTTCAAAAGTTCTACATCACGTTCCAAGGTTTCCAAAGCTTGAGGAGCTCGGTCAAGAACACCTTGGATCAAGGCTTTAACATAAGCTTCTTGCAAGTCGAGTGACTCATCATGCGTCAAGTATGAATACTCCGCATCCATCATCCAGAACTCAGTCAAATGACGACGGGTTTTTGATTTTTCGGCACGGAATACAGGACCGAAGTCAAAGACACGACCAAGAGCCATGGCACCTGCTTCCAGATAAAGCTGACCTGACTGACTCAAGTATGCTGGAGTTCCGAAGTAGTCTGTTTCAAAGAGCTCAGTTGAGTCTTCTGCTGCATTTCCTGACAAGATTGGGCTGTCAAACTTCATAAAGCCATTCTTGTCAAAGAATTCATAGGTAGCGTAGATGATGGCATTGCGGATTTGCATCATAGCTACTTGCTTACGAGAACGCAGCCACAAATGACGGTTGTCCATGAGGAAGTCCGTTCCATGTTCTTTCGGCGTGATTGGATAGTCATTTGACTCACCGATGATTTCGATATCGGTGATGTCCAGCTCATAGCCAAATTTTGAGCGCTCGTCTTCCTTGACAATCCCTGTCACATAGACAGAAGTTTCTTGGCTAAGCTTTTTAATCGTATCAAACTTCGCCAATCCTTCTTCTTCGCCAAATTTCTCGATGAAGTTAGGCTTGAAGGCCACCCCTTGGAAGAAGGCTGTTCCGTCACGCAGCTGCAAGAAAGCAATCTTACCCTTACCTGACTTATTGGCAACCCAAGCACCGATGGTCACTTCTTGACCAACATAATTTTTCACATCAATAATTGTTACGATTTTCTTTGACACGTTTTTTCTCTTTTCTATTTTTTATTCTTTATGACAGACTGCCTCGACATTATTACCATCTGGATCCAAGACAAAGGCTGCATAATATGACGAAAGGTTCCCCCGATAATTTGGCGCACCGTTGTCTTTTCCCCCTGCCTTTAAACCAGCCTCATAACAAGCTTGAACCTGCTCATGGTTTTCTGCCAAAAAAGCAAAGTGAATCGGAGACTGCTCTCCCTCTCCCAACCAAAAATCTCCACCAGGATGTGGGCTGTTGGGAGCAACAAAACTGAGTAGAGAACTACTTCTAAAAGCCAATTTGTAGCCTAGAGGAGAAAGAAAACTTGTATAAAAGTCTTTTGAAATTTGTAGATTCCTGACCTTTATCTCAAAATGATCAATCATATCTGCCTCCTAGATTGGTTGCTAAATGTCACTTTATTTCAAGACAAATCTTTTGGACATCTGTTCTATATTTTACCATAAAGCGATTGCAATAGCTATCCTTGAAGAGTCTAAATCTCAGAAAAATTAAAAAACCAGCCTCTTAAAGGCTGGTGGATAACTCTCTCTTAATAAGAGGACTAATTTTTTGTTCCATATAGCAGTCGATCAACCATGTCATCATCATAGTTCAAGACTTTTTTCAAAGCCATCTTAAAGCGCTGATCACTGAGAATCTGACCTCCTGGACTCTGGTCAATCGTCGCATAATTCCCCTCCCCGTCCTGAGTAAAGGCTACAGTGAGCTCTTGGTCAGGGTCTTCACAAACATCTCTCTGAGGATTTTTGGAACTGGTAGACGGTCGAAAGTCCATTCTTTGCAGGCGAAACGACAGTTCTTTATGAAAAGCCGCAATGTCCTTCTGACGATTGACCACTGGCTCATGTTTGTCCAACCAAGTCAAAACATCTTCTTTTGTAATATATATCATCTTCCCCTCCTAAACCAAATCAAAGTTCGCCCTGTAAATGACCGTATCATAGCTCGGGCTAGCTGCTGACAGAGCTGCTTGAATGATATGGAGCACGCGCTGTTGTTGACCTTCGAAAGCCAAAGGCAGGAGCATATTGGAGACATTTTTGACAATCACTCCCTTAGTGAATTCCCCATCTTCATAAGAAAAATCCTGCTGATGAAAAATGGTCTTGGTCTTAAATTCAATCACCTGTCCTTGCAAGATTAGCTTATAAGTCTTCTTCCAGTTGGTTCTGCCACCAAAGCGATAAAGGATCAGATAAATCCCCAAATCATGATCTGCGACCCAATCACCCGTCTCAAAGACTAGCTCATCATCAATCCCAGCCTTCTTTAAAAGCTCAATCCCTTCTTCAGAAATCATCTCGTGCACGAACTTCCAACTTCCTTCTTGGGGAAGAGACGCTGTTCCCTCAGTCTCCTTCTGAGTGCTACTACTGACTTCTTTATGGTAAACCCTTTTAGGGGTAAATTCTTCCTCCCAAGTCATCTCTTCTTCTATGTCACTGACAGCCCGCCTAGTCGGTAAAAAATCCAGACACTTTTCTAATAATCCCATATCCTATCTCCTCTTTATCTGTACTCCACGTGGTTTACTTCCCTTATCTTTGTATCATAATAAGGGTTAATTTGCGACAGGGCATGTTGAATCACTGTTACGATCTTGTCCTCTCGTCCCTTTAAAACCTTGGGAATCACAAGCTGGGAGATTGTTTCTGTTGATAGACCTTTTACATTTTGAACTTCCTCATTGCGAGCTGGATATCTATCGGCCCGCTCTTCTTCTAGGCGAAATTCAAGCAAGTGGCCACCGAGAATCATGGCTAAGACCTGATATTTCCCTTCCCCGATACGAAATTGCTTGACACAGAGAAAAATTCCTCTCTTCTCATCCTCTAGTAAAAATGGCAAAGCCAGTTCTTTTTCTTCAATAGAAAAATCCTCGAGAAGCTTCTTCTCTCTTTCCCCTATTTCCTTTCTGATAAAACCCATTTTATCTCCTTTTGTACAAAATAATCTTCATCCCTATTATTACTTAAGTAAAAAGACCATGAGGAACACACTGCAAGTCAATAGAATGCAGGGCTAGACCAAATGGACTTCTTTTATTATACACCGAAACACCATCGTCTTCAACTAAATACTCCTCAAATTTTTAAGTCGTCTGGTGATTCCTATCAGAAAGTTAGATTTACTAAGTTTAGATATCATTGATAGCTGCTTTTTAATCAATAGGCGGATTATCCTTTACCTCTTCTTCCGTCTTCCAGTAGGTCATACTGCTCTTCTCAGTATCTACCTCCATCTTTTTATTAAGTCTAATATCAACCTTATAATAGGCACGTTTAATTAAAAACTTTTGACTGTTCTCTGCAGAACCCCAAGTTCTACAAACCATCAAAAAGCGTGCAGAGCCCTGTCCAGATATCTCCTCCTTAGTGTAAGAACCGGGGGCAGTTGGGCGTTCTAAGATTCTCATATTTAATCTCAGTTCTGGCTGATAATTGCTCAAATACCAGTCTATTCGAGCCGAGTCATTCTCATAATAGTGGATACAATAATGATTATCTTTTGCTTGTAAGCTGTAGCTTGGTTCATCCGTCTTAGACTGGGAAATTGTGGTCCAACCCACCTCTGAATTAAAGAAAACATAAGCTCCTAGCAAGACTAGACCGCCTAGCAAGAATAAGAAAATCAAACGACGTTTCATATTGTTCTCCCTCCACTATTGTTTAAATCCTTCATCAGCTGAGTTCTAAGCGAAGCCAATTAACATTTATCCTTGCTAAAGCTTACTAATTTTGACTAGAGTGACAAACGCTTCCATATCTTTCTATATTATTTTACCACTTTGTCAAACTATTTGCCAATGCAGTTGAGGGGAATTGAAAAGGACGAACTCCGAGTTCGGCCTTATCTATTGTTTATAAATCTTCGAAAGCAGTGTAAGATTGAGAGATCTATTTACTCTCCATAAATTGCTGCAGGCGCTGAACGGCTTCTTTGAGCGTATCCAAATCCGTCGCATAACTAAGGCGGACATTTTCTGGAGCACCGAAGCCTGCTCCAGTCACCAGAGCCACGCCAACTTCTTCTAAAATTGCTGTCGTAAACTCGGTCACATCTGTATATCCCTTCATTTCCATGGCTTTCTTGACATTTGGAAAGAGATAGAAGGCACCTTGTGGCTTGACCACTTCAAAACCTGGCACTTGAGCTAAGAGTGGATAGATAGTATTGAGGCGTTCTTCAAAGGCTTGACGCATAGTCTCGACTGTTTCCTGGCTGCCAGTCAGAGCTTCGATAGCTGCATATTGAGCCGCTGCTGTCGGGTTAGAAGTCGTCTGGCCAGCAATCTTACTCATGGCCGCTATAATTTCTGGCTCACCAACTGCATAGCCAATCCGCCAGCCTGTCATGGAGTAGCTCTTAGAGACACCATTGATGACCACCGTCTGCTTGCGAATCTCCTCAGATAGACTGGAAATTGGAGTAAATGTATTACCGTTATATACCAGCCGTCCATAGATGTCGTCTGCCAAAATCAGAATATCATGCTCTACAGCCCAGTTCCCAATCGCCCTTAGCTCATCCGCTGTATAAATCATACCAGTCGGATTGGACGGCGAGTTCAAAACCAAGACCTTGGTCTTATTAGTACGAGCAGCTTCCAGCTGTTCCACCGTTACCTTGAAATTATTTTCCTCTGTGGCTTGGACAAAAACAGGAGTCCCCTCGGCCATCTTAATCTGGTCGCCGTAGCTGACCCAATAAGGCGTCGGAATGATAGCTTCATCACCTGGGTCAAGCACACTCATAAAGAAGGTGTAGAGGGAGAACTTAGCTCCAGTTGCTACCGTCACTTGATTCGGCTGGATGGTGTAGCCGTAATAGTTGGCAAAATACTCTACTACAGCTTCTTTTAGCTCTGGCAGACCGCTCGTCACTGTGTAAAAACTAGCACGCCCATCCTCAATAGCTGCTACAGCCGCATCTCGGATGTTCTTAGGCGTTGGAAAATCTGGCTCTCCCAGAGTCAGAGATAGAATATCCCGCCCCTGCGCTTTCAAAGCCTTAGCACGCGCTGCTGTTGCCAAAGTCACGCTTTCTTCCATCTTTAAGACACGATTTGATAATTTCATAGTCCCTCCTTGCTGACCAACTGTCCGCTTTCAAAACCAATCAGGTAGTAGGTGCCTCCCGACTTGACTTCCCAGATGGGCTGATCCTGAAAATAGCCCATGGTCACCTTATCAATAATTCCTGCTCCATTTTCCTTGGCAATGCTCTCAGCCTCTGTCTGACTGACGCCTTGGTCCAGTCGATAGACCCGAATCTCATTGGAATCTTTAGCAATCAAAACAGCTTTTTCGACACCTTTACTTGTCTTGCCAAGCAGACTGTAGTAAGATTCCTGCCCATTGTAGATGGCAAAAGAATCCACTTTTTCAAGATCTGCATATTCCTTGGCCAAGCGACTGCTTGCTTCCTTAGCTGACTGCCTCGGCTGCATGGATACTTGCAAAACAGCAAAAAATGAAAAGACAAGAACGCTGAGAACGATAAAAATACCGATAAGGTACTGCCAAATTGGAAAACTGGCTTTATTTCTATTTTTATATTTCACTCCGTCATTATACTACAAATACTCCTATTTTTCTATCTTTTTTTGATGAGAATATTCACAAAATTCTAAAGCAATATCCTTGCATATGATACTATTTATTGGTAAAATATTGTTATGAAGATTACAGACGATTTAAGCAAAGAAACTCTGCTTGATTTGAAAACCATGATTGTCTTTCATAAGGCAGAAAGAACTATCCGTGCCATTGAAGCCCAAATTTTCAAAAAGCATGATTTGACTCCTACTCAGTTTTCCGTCTTAGAAACCCTATACAGCAAAGGGGAGCTGCGCATTCAGGACCTGATTGACCGTATACTGGCTACTTCTGGCAACATGACTGTCGTCATCAAAAATATGGAACGCGACGGCTGGATTGTCCGCACCTGCGACCCAAATGACCGCCGGGCTTTTTTGATTGGTCTGACGAAACAAGGCAGAGCTAAAATTGAAGCTGCCCTGCCTGATCATATTAAAAATATTCAGCAAGCTCTGTCCATTCTCGAAGAAGACGATAAGCAGGCTTTGATTCGCATTCTAAAAAATTTCAAAAAATTGAGCTAAATAATTGCTAACTAGTAATTAATGTTGTAACATATATTGTAACAAGAGAAATATCTCTTTATTTTATAAAAAAGGAGACAATGCAATGTCTAAAGTATTATTCATCGTCGGCTCGCTTCGTCAAGGTTCTTTCAACCACCAATTGGCTGAGCAAGCTGAAAAAGCTTTGGCTGGCAAGGCAGAAGTTTCATATCTTGATTACAAAGATGTACCATTCTTCAACCAAGACATCGAAAGTCCTGCTCCAGCTGCTGTTGCTAAGGTTCGTGAAGAAATTTTGGCCGCTGATGCCATCTGGATTTTCTCACCTGTCTACAACTGGGCTATTCCAGGAGTAGTGAAAAACCTCTTGGACTGGGCTTCACGCGCTCTGGATCTGTCAGACCCAACTGGCCCATCTGCTCTGAATGCTAAGGTTGTTACTGTTTCATCTGTAGCTAACGGCACATCACCAGATGAAGTATTCAAGCACTATCGCAGCCTGCTGCCTTTCATCCGTATGAATGTGGTAGAACCATTCACAGGTGTTGGTATCAACCCAGAAGCATGGGGAACTGGACAACTGACTGTCGCAGAAGACAAACTTGCTGAACTCTCAGCACAGGCTGATGCTCTTTTAGCAGCCCTTAACTAAAAAGAGAAGATTATAAAAAGAAAAGAAAACTTATAAGACACTAACCCCCCGCAAAAATTGCGAGGGGTTTTAGATTGCATTATTGATAAGAGCAAGTAGACAGCCTTAACCATACAAAGTCTGATACATTTTTTTCATAAAACCATCAATCTCACTTTGAACAATTTTCAACATGCGGGCTTCTTCGGATTGTGGGATGCTCACTTGCTCATTTATATTTTGTTTATTTATGTAAGAATAGTAACTGCGAACTATGTCCAGATTGTCGTTTAAAACATATTGACAATTTATTATTGTCCCATCAAACTCAGTTTCAAAAAAACTGTTACTTCGTTCCCGCCTGGGTGCGCAATCTTCAAATGTAAATCCCCTTCTATTTCCAGTGGATAAATAACCCCATCTAAACGGATGGCACCATCTGGCGGGATAATATAGCCTGCTTTGCGAATATCAGATGCATACTTTTCTGATGCCAGCAAATGTTCTAAGACTGCTATTTTATCATCCTGTTTGAAAGATTCTTTCAATTGAAGGAATTCTTGATGACTTTGATAATTGAAATAGAGTTTAATTCCGCTGACTAGAAAAGCAACAGAACAAATAAAAATTAGTATGTTTTTAGGTCTCAGCATTTCTTCTCCTAACCAAGATTATTACCTGTCCACCACCTGAGCTTCAAATTTAGCCGGTTTGTTGTCTACATTGGTGATGGTGATAGTGTAGGGGGTTACTTCCGTCACCCCAAATACTTCCTTTATTTCCCCTTGAACCACTATTCCATCACTCTCTAAATAGATACTTTTACTCTTATCATTCGGTAAGTCTTTGCGCTCTGTTCCATCTTTAGAAATAATAATCTCAGTTATTGACTGCTTCTCAACATTATAAACCGTATTACTTCCTTTCATCCCCCAGCCTTTTCGGCCCGATAATTTTAATTTAGCATCATCTTTTTTATCTAAAATCAATTCCGAATTATATTCAAGCTGATTCGTATTTGGAGACACTCTTAATTCAACGCCTTGACCTGATTGCAGAGTAAATTTGCCGTAGTTTAAAATTGCCTGAACGTACCAGACAACAAACAAACTATACAGCAGGCCAATAATAATCCTTGAACGCCGGCTTTTAAAGCGGTACAAAAGTATAAAAAGAGAAGCAATAAAAATTATTGAAGTTATCATTCTTTATTTCCCTTATAAATTCTGTATCCTTTAAAGACTCTATCCATTCTGCAAGATTTCATCTTCTTTCCGTTTTCTCTGCTGACCCGACCACCTGATACATAGCAACAATACAATCATACGAAGAATCAAATAGACCAAACGAAGAATTTTCATCTTACCCAGAGCAGACAAAAACTCCTCCCTTGCATGTCCCACTTCTTGACCTAACTGTTCAACCGTTTTGCCTGTTTCCTCTTTAATAACAGCTGCATTCTTTGAAATCAAATAATATTTTTTCTCTAAACTTGTGGTATAGGCTTTGGAAATTGGTTCATCTAAGAAAAAATATACTCTATCAGCATACTTATCTTCAGACAGAGCATAGTATATTTCAACTTCACTATCCCATTTTTTAGGAAAACTAGTTATTCTAACATTTTCATAGTCCAGATGCATAATTCCATCCAAGATGTCACTAGTCCATTCTTCCGCAAAGTGGTATAGTTTTGCCTTTTTATCTACCATTGGCCAAACTATAACGTACCGACTATGCATGAATTCCTTGGCCAAAGACGAGTTGCTAGCCAGACTGGTCGCACCAATCTCATATACTGACCAAACAAGCAAAATGAGCATTAAGAAAGATTGAACGGGTTTTGTTTTGAAATAATTCTGAAGTAAGCTAATCTTAGCATCAGTTTCCCTATTCTGTTTTCCAAACATCTCTAAATTTTACTTCTCCCCAATTATGTAAATTAAACGAAACGAATAATCGGTTCTTCTTCATTCAATCACTTCAAGAGATCTAGTTGTTCATAAAATGTTTTTTGTTCATAAGCATGCTTAAAAGTGTCATATTGATAACGCTCATAAGCAAAATAAGAAGGAATGAGAATTAGAAGTAAGGACAAAACAATAGTCAGGTATTTATAGCGTTTGAATTTAATGAACATTTGTATCAGCCACTCTTTCTAAATAGTCGAAAAAGTATTCCTGATTTTTCCTCTTCAACAGTTTTGCCATGCTCTACAAGAAAGGCTTCACTATTCCCTGTTCGCAATATCTCACATTTTATTTAGAAGCTAGTTGCTGTTTCATTTTTTCAAAGAACTGATTCAATTCTGTTTGAACCTGATGTAGTAGCTCTTTTTCTTGAGTCTCATCTATTTCAATTTTTTCCCCAGTACCATCTTTCTCTATAGAATCATAACTCGAATCAATTAAATTCAATTTTTTATCTAAGAAAAACGCTACATCTGTTTCTTTACCATTAATTGTAACGGAAAAAAGAACTAGAAGCTCACTGTCTTCCAAACTAGTTGGCGGGCGCACATCCAAGTTTAATTTCCCAGGTATTTTAAGTTTATTTATCCCCCATCGGCGAATCACCGGGTCATCCGGAATTCCATAGCCTGCATCTCGGATAATATCCTCGTTGTTACCTGCGAGAATACTTGCCAGTAATTCAATTTTATTGGCAGAAGAAAAATCTGGTTCAGGTCTATCATCAGGCCCAAAGAGCAACCAAATGACAAAAGCAGCTATTATCAAAAGTAGGATGCTTATTATTTTTTTACGTACCGACATTTTTATCTTCTCCTCGCTTCAAATAATCATAAAAATCTTCTTTTGATTTTTTATGCTCATCCGTATCTGGTTTCCATAAGAAATCCCATCTTTTGCCATGCTTGATAAATTGTCCACCTGCTGTACAAGCTTCTTACATGAGTTCTCCAGAGGCTAGAGTAGCTATCAGGTAGTCACGCTCTTTAGGCAGTCGGTCTGTAACTTGATTGCTAATTCTAAGTTGTTGCCAACGCTTTACCTTACTTGTCCACCACTTGAGCTTCAAAGTGAGCTGTCTTGTCGTCTACATTGGTGATGGTGATAGTATAGGGTTTGTTATTCGTGACGTCAAAAACTTTTTCTCCTTGATACTGAATAATTAAATTTGATTTTTCTATATAAATATCAGCTGAATCACTATTTTCTACATAAGATTCAGTCAACTCTCCCGACTCATCTCTGACCCATTTGAACACATTTTGATTACTTAAATCATAATGTAACTCACTACCACTTACAGACCAATACTCTCTGCCATTTAACTCTAGTTTATTTTTATCATTTTTCTTTAGAATTAACTCTGAATAATATTCCACATCCTGTATCCGAGGATTGACCGTTAGGCTGATCGACTGTCCAGGTTGTAGGGTATATTTACCAAGATTTTGTGCCCATAAATAAAAGAGAAAAGCAGATGCCAGAACTCCAACAAGCAATAAACTACAACCTAAATTCCAATTCCATTGTTTTTTCAAGGTCATTTGTAAATCTCCTTATAGTCGTCATACCATCTTGGAGCTCTATCCATTCTGTAAGATTTCGTTTTCTTTCCTTTTTCTCCGCTGACCCGACAACATGATACATAGCAACAGTACTATCATACGAAGAATCAAATAGACTAAACGAAGGATTTTCATCTTACCAAGAGCAGACAAAAACTCCTCCCTTGCATACCCTATCTCATGGGTTAATTCCTCAATAGTCTTGCCTGTCTTTTGCTCCACAATAGCTGCATTCTTTGATATTAGATAGTATCTAGTGTCTAATGTCGAAAAATTTGATTTGGACAACGACCCGTCTAAAGGAAATGAAATCGCATAATTTTCCTTATTAGGAATCCGATTGTATTCAGCGGAAACCTGATCATCATATTTACTAGGGTAACAGGTCATTTTTATATTTTCATAGTCTAGATGCATAATGCCATCCAAGATGTTACTAGTCCATTCTTCCGCATAGTGGTATAGATTCGCCTTTCTATCTACTATTGGCCAAACCATAACATACCGACTATGCATGAATTCCTTGGTCAAGGCCGAGTTGTTAGCTAAACTAGTCGCACCAATCTCGTATACTGACCAAATAAGAACTATGAGCATTAAGAAAGCTTGAGTTGGTTTGTTTTTATAATAGTTTTTCATTTTTAACATTTTACTCTTTGATTGCATGCCTGACGGCCTGCTTCCATCCCAGCAATCTCTGTAGTATAGCTGAACTCTACCTGCTGATTTTGCCTGCCGCTTGTATCTACTCCAACCAATTCACTGATAGCATTCTGAGCGGAAATAGTATCAGACTTGACTTTTCTTTTCACACTTCCTTCACATAAACCAGCTCTTGTTCACTAGATAGATCAGGTCGGTAGGTGAAGCCTGCGAAGTTTAATTTCTTCATCTGTTCGACTTCTGTTACTTGGTTAGTTATTAGAGTTGTTAAAAACTCACCACGCGCTTTTTTAGAAATGGTCGAATGGACTTTTAGCTTGCCGCCTCGGTCTTCCAGAAACTTAAAGCCTATCATGCGCTGGCGAATTTCCTTGGAAAAGACTGT
Source organism: Streptococcus sp. DTU_2020_1000888_1_SI_GRL_NUU_041A (assembly GCF_032387735.1). Taxonomy (NCBI): domain Bacteria; kingdom Bacillati; phylum Bacillota; class Bacilli; order Lactobacillales; family Streptococcaceae; genus Streptococcus; species Streptococcus sp. DTU_2020_1000888_1_SI_GRL_NUU_041A. The sequence goes on from NZ_CP135591.1 coordinate 1,515,283, forward strand.
TTCAAACTCGCTGGACAGGAGGGAGAAAATCACCTCCTCTTCTGCCAGAGCCTGGTCATAAGCTTCTTTCCAAAATGCCTTGAGACTCTTCCCATCTAACTTGAGTGGCATCATAAAGTCCAAGCGATGGGGCGCTATGGGCTCCAGGGCTGGGATGACACCGTAAAGCGCTGATGTGATGGCAAGATGCTTCTCGATATACTGACTTTCCTCCTTGGTATAGTCCTGCCTCTTGATATGGCGGTACATAAGGCCATCAAATAGATAAAGTGCTGGAGCATCCTGCGCAGTTCCTTCTCGCAAAGCCTGAAGGGCTTGCCACTCTACCTCCGCTCTTTCTGAGGAGATTTTATAAAATGATGCCAAATCAGTTACTGACATGGTTGCCAACTCATCCAACACAGCCTGAGTTTGTGCTGAAAGTGGATTAGGAGTTGCAGATGACGCAGTTAGATTCAACTCTTTGGCAGTTGGGATAAGAATTTTCATAGTTTCCTTCTTTCATTTAGTGAATATGGCGGACAACCCATTTACCCAAGGCTGTCTCTAGTAGATAGCTGCCGATGATGAAGCCTAGCAGATTAGTCAAGATATCACCCAAGTCAAAAATGCCCAGGTGAAAGAGATACTGGCTCCCCTCAACCAGACTGATAGCCAAGGTAAAATAAGCCACATGTTTCCATGACAGCTTGCAGAGAAAGCCCAGCGGAATGAACATAATGATATTCATGGTGGGTACCAGCTTATCTCCATAAATCCAATTATAGGTAAAAGACTGCAGATCTAGACTGAAGCCCTGTTTACCGATATTTTTCAAAAAGAGAGCATAAAACAAAATGATAAAATAAAGGGCGTAACTAGCTAGCACCAGCCAGCGGGGAATATGCCGACTGTAGAGGCCACGAATGAAAAGTGAGCTAATCGCTGTCAGAGTCAGGATGATAGAAGCTGGTATCAACAGATTCCACTCTGGCTGATTCTTGTAAAAGACGACGGCTACGTAGGCATAAAAAAAGCGCATATAGAGCCAAGACCAAAAAATCAGACTACCTAGGAAGGCTGCCATATCAAAGATTGTTTGTTTTTCCATCTGAAACCTCCCTTTCTTCTTTTTAAAATTATATCAAATTTTAATGGGACATTCTATTTTTTGCTTGACTTTGATTTGCAGAGATGTTATCATCTAGTTATAAAGACTAGATAAGAAAGTGATAAAGATTTGAACGCTCAACAAGTTTTTCCCAAGTGGGACGAAATACCAGAACTAGATCTATATTTAGACCAAGTTCTGCTCTATGTAAACAATGTCTGTGGCTCTTCCATTTCAGTTGCTGACAAGGGATTGACCGCTTCTATGATTAACAACTACGTCAAGCATGGCTATATTGCCAAGCCGGTCAAGAAGAAATATCAACGTCGCCAAGTAGCACGCTTGATTGCCATTACAACCTTAAAAACGGTCTTTTCTATCCAGGAAATCTCGGCTACTTTAAATATGCTGCATAAAGAAGCAGATTCGCGAGAACTCTATGATGACTTCGTTGACTACATGAATGGCAATAAGCTAGAGGTGGCGCCCATCATTTCCACAGCCTGCCAGACGGTCAAATTCTATCAAAAGACCTTATCCCTAATCCAAGTACCAAATGAGGAGGAAGAAAATCTTGAACTACGCGCTTAAACTCAGTAAAAAACTATCCTTCGGAGAGGAAATTGCCAACGCTGTTACCCATGCGGTAGGAGCTGTTCTGATGCTGATTCTGCTGCCTATCTCAGCTATTTATAGCTATGAAGGACACGGCTTGGTGGCTGCTGTTGGAACTTCTATCTTTGTCATCAGCCTCTTTCTCATGTTCCTCTCTTCAACTGTCTACCATTCAATGTCCTATGGCTCGACCCACAAGTATATCTTGCGCATTATCGACCACTCCATGATTTACATCGCCATCGCTGGCAGCTACACGCCAGTCGTGCTGTCACTGATGAATAACTGGTTTGGCTATCTCATCATTGCTATCCAGTGGGGCACGACCATCTTTGGCATTCTCTATAAGATTTTCGCTAAGAAGGTCAATGAAAAATTCAGCTTGGCTCTCTATTTGATTATGGGCTGGCTGGTTGTCTTTATCATTCCGCAGATTATCGGTCAAACTGGACCTGTATTCTGGGGGCTCATGCTGGCTGGTGGCCTCTGCTATACTGTAGGAGCTGGCTTCTATGCTCAAAAAAAGCCCTACTTCCACATGATTTGGCATCTTTTCATTCTAGCGGCCTCTGCCCTGCAATACCTTGCTATCGTTTACTTTATGTAAGAGAAAAATACAAAACCGTCTGAGGATTCTCAGACGGTTTCTTTGTTTCTGATAATTATTGATTCATCCTTGCTTTTCCAGAGTCCTTCTTTTCTTGTGCACTTTTCTGACTTGCTGAAAGATTGGATATAAGATTGGGACGGCGATGACTGTCGCTAGACTAGAGCCAAATGTACCAGTAATCTCAGCTACTGCCAGCAAAAAGGCTGCTGGTAAACTGCTCCCACCAAGCAGTGTTCCTGTCAGAGTGTACTTGAGGATATTAAGCACAATCTTCACCAAAGCTGCGGCTGCCGCTGTCACAAGAATATTTCTTAGCTTATCCTTTCTCTGAAAGAGTCCTTCATACAGAAAATGAATCACCACGGCTACCGCAAGTGCTTCTAACAATATAATTGGGATTTCTGCCGCATAACCATTTAACAAGTCAAATATTCCCAATCCGATAGCGGCTGCTAAAAAACCGAGTTTACTGCCAAAAATCAGACAGCCCACTACCACAAGTGCATTTCCAAAGTGAATAAACTGAGCTCCGACAGGAATTTTAAAGAACTGAATGCTCAGAAAAATTAAAGCAGCAAATAAACTAATCATGGTTAAGGTTTGCAAATCAAGTGTTTGTTTCTTCATCTTTTTCCTCCATTAAGGCTTGAAAATCAGCGAAAAGCTCTCCTAGATAGGGCTGGTAAAAAACGCCCTTCTTTGGATCTATTTGCTCTTTAAAGCTAAGTGCCAAGCTCTTTTCAATAAACTTCAAAATCACCGGCAGGGCTTGCTTGATGTCGACCCCCTGAACAAAAGCCGCAGCTACAAGTGTCGTCAATATATCACCCGTTCCAAAAAATTGCTGGGGCAGAGCTGGACTAGAAAAGAGGTTAAACTCCTCTGTTGCCGCATCAAAATAGGCCACACCAATCTGATTCTCTTTCATTGGCAAGCCTGTCAACAAGACCTTGCTCGGTCCTAACTCAGCCAAACGCTTGCTATAGTCCTCCCATCTATCTTCTGATAAACTCTTTTCGTAGGATTCTTCTAACAACAAACAGGCTTCCGTCAAATTGGGCAGAACCAAATCAGCATGTTGGCAGAGGCGACGCATATGGTCTAGATGGGCATCTGAAAATCCCTGATAAAAAGTCCCCTTGTCCCCCATGATAGGATCCACAATAAGGGGCAAACCTTTTTCCTCTTTAAAGCGCAGCAAATGTTCCACCTGTATGTCAGATTTCAAATATCCTGTTACCAGAGCTGAAAAGTCGAACTCCAAGCTCTGCCATTGTTTCAAAAAGGCAAGCGTCCCGTGCGTGTAATCATCTATATAGACGTCTGAAAAACCGCCTGTATGAGACGACAAAATCATAGTTGGCAACAGAGCCACCTCTAGCTGGCAAATTGCAAAGAGCGGCAGGGCAGCTGTTGCGGCAACCTTACCTAAGCCAGAAATATCTGTGGCCAGAATGACTGTTTTTGTTTTCATGACTCCTCCTACTTGCTCTCTATTGTAAAATATCTGAAAATGAGTTACAATATGAAAAAATCAAATCTGTATGGGGACAGTTTTATGACCAAGGCAAAATACCAACGTATCGTTGATAAGATTACTAAGGATATTAAAGAGGGAAAATTGGCTACTGGTCAGAAAATCCCTTCTGTGCGCAAGCTGGCAGAGCGTTATAACTGCAGTAAAGATACTGCGCAGAAGGCTCTGATTGAGCTCAAGTATCAAAAGTACATCTATGCCGTTCCCAAAAGTGGCTACTATGTGCTGGAGAATGCCCAGGAAGAAAAGCAGGATTTGGAGCTGCCTGTGAGGGATGACCGCCACCAAGCCTATGAGGATTTCCGACTCTGTGTAAATGAAACTCTGATTGGCCGGGAAAATTATCTCTTCAACTACTATCCTCAGCAGGAAGGACTGGAGGATCTGCGCCGCTCTGTTCAAAAACTGATGCTGGACTCTGCTGTCTATGCTTCTAGGGATCAGTTGGTACTGACTTCCGGCACCCAGCAAGCTCTCTATATCCTTTCACAGATTGAATTCCCTAATAAAAAAGAGCGTATCTTGGTGGAGCAGCCAACCTACCATCGGATTAATGATCTTCTGCTAGCGCAAAAACTTCCTTATGAAACCATTGAAAGAACACCACAGGGGATTAACCTGCAAGAGCTGGAGAGGATTTTTCAAAGCGGAAAGATCAAGTTTTTCTACACTATCCCGCGTTTTCACTATCCCTTGGGCCACTCTTACAGTCGGCAGGAAAAGGAAGAAATTCTTCGGCTAGCCCAGCTCTATGATGTCTATATCGTAGAAGATGACTATCTATCAGACTTTGATAGCCGTCGGGAGCTGACCTTTCACTATCTAGACAATAGCCAGCGGGTCATCTACATCAAGTCCTTTTCAACCAGCCTTTTCCCAGCCCTGAGGATTACCGCCCTGCTCCTTCCGCCCCAGATTCAAAAAACCTTCATCGCTTACAAAAGCGCCGTGGACTACGACAGCAACCTCATCATGCAGAAGGCCCTATCGCTCTATATCGACAGTCTCATGTTTGAAAAAAATAGGCTGGCTCTGCTGCAGCTTCAAGAAGAGGAAGTAAGAAAGGCGCAGACATTGCTAGAGCAAGCTCAACTGCCGCTAGCCAGCTATCTGACCAAGGACGGCATTCTACTAGACTTAAGGTCACTTCCTTCCGTCAGTGCTCTCAAACACAGCAGCCTGCCGCTTGACTTCTTTGAACAGAGCTACCTTGCTAGCTGTCCTTACCAGTATGCCAAGCTGCCTTACGATAACTTAGAAGAAAATATAGAGAAATTAAAAGGCTATTTAAAATAGGTGTAGAATTCATTTGGAATTCTACACCTTTCATTTATAATCAGGCTTTTCAAGACTCCATCATTCCAGCCTGCAGTTGGTACATTTTCTTATAGGTGCCATCTTGAGCTAGCAATTCTTCGTGGCTGCCGGATTCGATAATGCACCCCTTATCTAAGACATAGATGCAGTCAGCATCCTGAATGGTAGACAGACGGTGGGCAATGGCAATGGTTGTCCGCCCCCGCCGCATTTTTCTCAGTGAGGCTTGAATCAACTCCTCTGTCTCCGAATCAATATTGGCTGTCGCCTCATCCAAAATCAAGATTTTAGGCTTAGTAGCGATGGTTCTGGCAAAGGCTAAAAGCTGCTGTTGACCGCTGGAAAAAGTCGCTCCCCGCTCAGTCACAGGGGCATCATAGCCTTGAGGGAGCTGACTGATAAAGCCATGAGCATCTACAAACTTAGCCGCTTCTATAATCTCTTCACGCGTCAGCTGCTCTTGGTAAAGCTGAATATTGGAAGCAACGGTACCGTGATAAAGGAAGGGATCCTGTAAAACAAGACCAATCTTTCGCCGCAGCTCCTCCTGACTAAAGTCTTTAATGTCACGGCCATCAATCAAAATCTGCCCCCGCTCAAACTCATAAAAACGCAGGAAAAGATTGATAATAGAGGACTTGCCAGAGCCAGTCGAGCCCACAAAGGCAATCGTCTGGCCTTTTTTGACAGAAAAGGAGATATCCCGCAAAACATCACGCTTTCCATCATAAGAAAAGGAAACATGCTTGAATTCGATGCTACCATCCTGAATTTGCAAGTCTTGGTTAGCCTGCTCAGGCTCGTAGTCAGTACGATCCATGATTTCAAAAACCCGCTCCGCAGCAACCATAGATGTCTGTAAAACAGAGTAATTCTGCATAACATCAATCAAAGGATTAAAAAGTTGATTGACATACTGGATAAAGGCATACATAATACCTGCCGTAATTCCCACCACTTGCCAAGTCAGGCCAAAGTAAGTCAGAATCACTCCATAAGCCAAGATTTTCAGAAGAGACATGGCCGGCCTCAGAAAGAGACTATTGATATTGAGATAGCGATTGGTGAAGCCTAAATGCTGACCGTTGATTTCTTCAAATTCCCGCAGCAAGCGCTTCTCTTGCCCAAAAGCCTGAATAATCCGCATTCCTTCAATACTTTCAGATAGCTTGACATTCAAATCGCTGAGCTTATTCCGGACCTGCTTCAGCTGACGATTGGATAGATGCTGATAAAGCAAGATAGAAGCTGCCATCAGAGGTAAAAAGAGAGCAATCATCAGGGTCAATTGCCAGTTGAGGGCAAACATGGCGCTCAAAGTAACAACTAAAATCAGCAAGGAGCTCAAAAAATTAGAAAAAATCTCACTGAACATATCTGCGACTGCCTGAGTATCATTAGTCAGGCGGGAAACGATAGCACCAGCTGGCGTCCTATCAAAATAAGCCATTTGCAGACGCTGGATATTGGCAAAGCTTTCCTGTCGCAAGTCCCGAACCACACTTTGAGCCACACGCGCAAAGAAATACTTTCCCAAGAAGGTAAAAAGTACCCGCAAGAGGAAAAGACCATAGTAAAGAGCCAGCAAAGGCAGGCCAGCCCAGGTTTGATTGCGGCCAATAAACTGATCAATAAAATAGCGGGCCAAGAGCGGCAATGCTGTTGTGACCAGAGTCGTCAGCAGGATGAAGGTCAAAGCCATGCTGCTCACTATCCTGTAGCGCCACATATAGCCTAGGAGGCGATGAAAAGTTGCTTTCTTTTTCATATTAATCTTCCTCCTTCAAGCTTTCTGCCAGTTGCTGATTATGATATGTCTGGGCATACCAGCCCTCTTGCTCCAATAGCTCTTGGTGGGTGCCCCGCTCCTTGATACGTCCTTCTTCCATGACCAAAATCAGGTCTGCATGCACCAAGGCTGACAGCCGATGAGCTGTGATAATGGTTGTCTTGCCAGCACGCTCTGACTTTAGATTTTCTAAAATCAGATGCTCCGTCTTGGCATCAACAGCCGACAGGGAATCATCTAAAATCAGAATTTCAGGATTGGTAATAATAGCCCGACTCATCGCCAAGCGCTGCTTCTGCCCGCCAGATAAGGACAAACCCCGCTCACCAACAACTGTATCCAGCCCCTCTGGCATAGCCTGAATATCCTCATACACACCGCATAGTTTAGCAGCAGCTAGAACCTGGCTATCTGTCAGCTGGGGATTCGCAAAGCGGATATTGTCCCGAATGGACAGAGCAAAGAGCATCTGTTCCTGTGGTACATAGCCGATGAGACGACGCAAGTCTTTGAGGCGGTAGTCTCGGATATCATGGCCATTCAGATAGATAGCCCCCTCCTGAATATCCTGCTCCCGCAGCAGCAAGCGCAGAAGAGTAGTCTTCCCTGAGCCCGTCTGACCGACAATTCCCAGTGTCTGTCCCTGATCAATGGAAAAATGAATATCCAATAAACTAGTCTCCTCTGCATAAGCAAATTTCTGAATGTCATAATCCAATCGACCATTTTCCGCATGAGAGAGGGGTTGTTCAGCTTCCTTGACATCTGACTCCTGAGCCAGCAGTTTCTCAATCCGCTCATAAGAAACAGCACCTCGCTGGCCGATGTTAAAAAGATAGCCTGTAGCCTGCAGCGGCCAAACCAGCATATCCAGATAAGTGATAAAAGTTACCAACTCTCCTATGGTAAACTGCCCTTGGGAGATAAAAATTCCACCGAAAATCAAGGTCAAAACATAAGAAAGACCGATAAAAAGCAAAACCAAGGGGTCAAAAAGAGAATCGTACTTGGCAGCCAAAACATTTTTTTCGTAGACTTCTTGATTGGTCTTAGCAAAAGACTGAGTCTCAGCTTCATGATAACCAAAGGACTTGGTCACTCGAATACCTGAAACACTCTCCTGTACCTTATTGTTCAAATCTGAAAAAGCCTCTTGAGCAGCCTTAAAACTTTCATGATTTTTTCGACCAATCAAGCCTGTGCCCCATGACAAGAAGGGCATGGGCACAATGGCAATCAAGGTCAGACGCCAGTCCAAAATGAAAAACATAGTCAGCAGGGTCACTAGAGCTGTAATAGAAGCATCCACAGCTGACATGACTCCACCACCAGCCAGACTAACAACTGCATTGATATCGTTTGTTGCATGAGCCATCAAATCCCCTGTTCGGTATTTCTGATAAAAAGAGGGAGACATGTGAGTAAAGTGCTCGAACAATCGAGAGCGCAGAATCCGTCCCAGATTATTGGACGTCCCTAAGATATAAAGACGCCAGACATAGCGCAGGCCGTACATGATAAAAGCTGAAGCAATCAGCAACAGCAAATTAAATAGCAGCTCTTGAGAAGTCAGATGTTTGCTAGCAATTCGGTCAATAACCTGACCGATGACTCTGGGCGGTATCAGATTGAAGACACTGACCAAGGACAAGGCCAAAATACCGATGATATAGCGCCGCTTTTCCAACTTAAAAAACCAGGCTAATTTTCTAATGAGGTTCATAATTTCTCCTATTCTTACTAGTCTTTTTATTATACTGTTTTTTGAGGAAAAATGAAACACAGCGGATTGGAACGCTGTGCTTCGATTCTATTTTTTACTGGTCAGCTGGTAACTAACAGCCAGTAAATCAAAGATTTCCTGATCGCTCAGTCTATCATCCAAGGGCAGACTGAGCCAGTATTTCTTATTCATGTGAAAGGCCGGGTAAATCCCCTTTTTCTGAATCAGCTCTGCCACATGATCATTCTTAACATTGAGCACCTCAATAGCGCCGCTTCGCTCTGCTTCAAACTTAGACCAGTCTGTGGTCAAAAAAGCTCCGTACCATTTTTTACTATCCTGGTGGCGGAAAACCCCTGCCTTAGTCGAGCTCTTTCTGGACGACTTCTCCCAGAGGTACTCTATTTGCCCCTGATAAACCTCAGCTGCATGATCCCGCAGTCGCTTACTCTGCTCATAGAGAAAGCCAACTTCGTCAAAACAGTGCTGACGGATAGCCAGCAGAGCTGCCTGACAAGCTTCACGAACCTGACCGACAAACTCACCCGTCACCTGCTCCATCTTGACCTGCAGATAGGCGTCATCAGTATCACAGTCAAAGACCTGATAGTCCAGCTTCCCACCTCTAATAGTTACTTCCAAGCGGAAGTCACCCTTCATAATCTTCTGCGAGAAATGGTAAGCTCCATCAGACTCTTTAAAGCCGTAAGTCTGAAGCTTGTCTAGATTAACCTTGTATTTTTCAAATAATTCCAACATCTACTTAGCCGCTGCTAACGCAGCTTACCCCTCCTTAAAATATAATTTTAGTTCCATGCAGCTGGTCTACTGCCAGACTGTCTATAACTTCCTGACGATTGCCCAGATGAATACCACCGCCCGGCATGATATCAATCCGATCAGCAGCATGCTCGATTAATTCGTCCAGCCAAGCAAAATGCTCCTCAATCGGCTCATTAGCAGGTCCTCCGTGGGTCAGAATTCGCTGGACACCGTTCTCAATCAGCCAGTCCATTTCGCCAAACTGGTATTCAGCTGGGATTGAGTCAAAAGCCATGTGGAAGACTACTTCCAGTCCCTTGCAAGCCTCTAGCAGGCGCTGCATCTTCAGAACATCTATTTCGTTCTTCTCCGTCAAGGCACCAAAAACCACTCCCTGACTGCCGGCTTCCTTGGCTTTTTGTATATCTGCCAGCATAATCTCAATTTCAAGATCAGTGTAAACAAAATCACCGCCCCGTGGCCGAATCATGGTCATCACAGTCGCACCATAAAGCTTGGCTAAGTCAACTGCTGCTTGAATCACGCCATAGCTGGGCGTCGTGCCACCAACAGCCAGATTATCACAGAGCTCAATCCGCTGGGCTCCAGCCTTCATAGCCTTTTCTAACAAGGTTACATTTTCCGCACAAAATTCATAAAGCATTATCTTACCTCTGATTTAATATATTGATTTCCTTTATCTATTATAACACAAGAGCTTCGCGATATCAGCTCTTATCAAATTTTCCAGCTTCTCTCTTACACCAATCAAGCCAATTGGTTTGATAGTCTTCCTTGGACAAGATACGGTTCTGTAAATCAGCTATTGAGAAGACGCCTCTTTCTTGACAAGCCTGAACACAGTATTGATAAAAATCCCAGTTAAGCTCATCCCTATCATAATAGATGGGGATATGAGAGAGGCCAGCCTGATATGCCTTAAAGGCTCTGCTATGTCCATCAGTAAAGAAAACTTTTCCATCCATGCGCTTGACAGGTAAAGCTTCAAGTTCTTGTTGGTCAAAATCAATGCTAATCCTGTCCAGCTTTTCCCGTGAAAGGTAGAACTGACTGGGCTGGATCTGCGCTATGGGCAAGGTCAAATCAAGTGTATAGGACCTACCTCTCTCCCTAGCATGAGTTGGATAGAAACCAAACGACTCAAATAGACTGCGAGAGGGCTGATTGAAATCATAAATTTCTTGAACTGTTAGTTTCTGATAGTCTAGATTGCGTGCGCGCTGCATCAAAGCAGAAAGAACTTTCTTGCCAACTCCTTTCCTACGGTAGTCCGCATTTCCAATGATAATAGGCAAATCATCTTGCCAAAAGGTCACATCCCCAATAGTCAACCAACACTCCTGCTCCAATACTTCAATAAAATACACTTCACCTCGCAAAGCCAAATACTCATACATCCTTTGAACTCGCTCCGGCGGATAGGGGTCTCTTCTGCCATCAATCATATAAATCGTATCTGGATCTTGGTACCAGTCCAAGGCCAGCTCAAAATGGCCATCATAGGCCCGCAAACGTAGATTGTTATCAATAACAATCAGCCCCTCTTGCTGGATATTAGGAATAGGCATCTTTTCTCTCTCACAATGCTATCGCTCAAATAATAGTATAAAAACTCCATTTGATTCGGAAGACTTCTTCCTCAAATGAAGTTTTCTTTTTTAGATTCCATAACCCATGCTGAACTGGATTTTCGCAGCGCCGTTCTGGAAGCTGATTTTGTTAATGCTGAATTGACTCTGCGGCAGAGCTAGAAGGAAACTATCTCCCTCCGTTGTGATAGATGAATTAGAGGCCTGCATTTGTTGCTTCAGCATGCCTGTCACCCAAGATTTAGGGATAGGAAGAGAGCCTAGCTTGGCACTATCAATTGTGATGTGCAAGACATTATCCCTCACCGTCACATCCACCTCTAGGTCCAGCTTACTGCCAATGAAGAGCAATTTGACTGGATACTGGATGCGCAGCTTATTGCCTTCAATACTGTAAACACTGTTCAGCAGCTCCTGATTCTCAGAGTCAGTCAGAGAAGACTTGAGCACCTGATTAAGCTGGACGCTATTGAGAGAAACTTCCGTGCTGACTCCCTGAGCCGTCACATTGGCGTTGCTCAAAGCTGGCTCAATAATACTCATCCAAGAAGCACTGCCTTGAACATTCTTTAATTGTTCACTTTGATTAACAGATGCAGGGACCAGAAACAGCACCGCCGCAAGCAACAGCAGCAAAGCAATTCCCACTACTCTTTTTACCATTTTCATGTTTGTATTCCTTTAATTTGAGAAAATCCCTTTAGCTAAAAACACAGCAAGGATTTATCTTATTTTACACTATTTTTGCATAATTTTCTGTAACAAACATATTAAAAAGCTAACAATCCTGTGAGAAAAGGCTGGGACAGATAATCCCAGCCTCTCAATCACATAGCGCTAGTTTTACAAGGCTCATCATAGATAGCCTATTCTTATTTAATTACTTCCTGAGTCTTAGCATAGTTGGCTTCGACTGCTTCTTTTTCTGATTTCCACCAGTCTTGGTTGTCCGTGTACCACTTGATGGTCTCTTTGAGACCCGCTTCAAAGTTGGTGAACTCTGGCTTCCATCCTAGCTCATCGCGGAGCTTACTGGCATCAATGGCATAGCGGAGGTCATGGCCGGCACGGTCTGTCACATGGTCATAAGCATCTGCTGGCTGTCCCATTTCCTTGAGAATCAGCTCCAGAACTTCCTTGTTGTTCTTCTCACCGTCAGCACCAATCAAGTAAGTTTCGCCGATTTGTCCCTTGGTCAAAATCGTCCAAACACCTGATGAATGGTCATTAGTATGAATCCAGTCACGAACGTTTTTACCTTCACCGTAGAGTTTTGGCTTGATACCGCTCAAGATATTGGTGATCTGGCGCGGAATAAACTTCTCAATGTGCTGGTAAGGACCATAGTTATTTGAACAGTTAGAAATCGTCGCTTTGACACCAAATGAGCGCACCCAAGCTTTAACAATCAAGTCTGAAGCTGCCTTGGTTGATGAGTAAGGCGAGCTTGGATTGTACTTGGTTTCAGCAGTAAATTTTTCACCTGGGCCTTCTCCATGTCCTGGCAAATCTTCACGCAGAGGCAGGTCCCCATAGACTTCGTCAGTCGATACATGGTGGAAACGAATATCGTACTTACGAGCTGCTTCCAAGAGTGTGTAAGTTCCGATGAAGTTGGTGTGGATAAATGGACTCGGGTCATTGAGCGAGTTATCATTGTGACTTTCTGCCGCATAGTGAACGATAGCATCAGCTTCAGCTGCCAGCTTATCAACCAAGGCTGCATCAGCAATATCTCCAACAACCAGCTCAACACGGTCGCCTAAAATTTCTTCAATATTGGCACGATTACCAGCGTAAGTCAGCTTGTCCAGCACTGTCACATGGACATCTGGAAAGTTATTATAAACATAATGGACAAAGTTAGAACCAATAAAACCAGCTCCACCTGTCACGATAATTTTTTTGTATTCTGTCATTGATTTATTTTTTCTCCATAAGAAAACAAAATAAGGTATTATTTGTTTCGTAAAAAATAGTAATTTTGAAATTATATAAAGGGCTAAGAAAATAAACAAAAAGAGGAGAACCATCATCAGAATGAATCCTAATGGTCCTAGAGAAATAAGAAAATAGAATATAATCAGCAAGAAATAGATAATATATTCAAACACTTGTTCTATTCACTCTTCTTACAAATCTTCTTTTCTTAGAGGTTTGACATCCTTAAGTAGTGGATGGTTCTTGTCTGCTTCTGAGACTTCTGCTGCTTCTAGGTTTTCCCACTGGATGCCTAAAGCTGGGTCTGCATAGTTGACAAAGGCATACTTAGGTTTGAGTTCCAGAGCCCAGTAGTCATTTACCAGATAGCTATAGGAAACGGTGTCAGAAAGGACTTGGAAGCCGTTGGCGACGCCACGTGGCACAAAAATACCCTTGCTAGCATCGATTACTGTCTGGTAGGTATTGCCAAAGGTCTCACCTTCACGCAGGTCTACCCAAGTTCCCAGCACCTTGCCACCATCTGCAACAGAGATGTACTTATCCCATGGTTCAGCATGAAGACCACGCAGGACATTTTTACGAGAAAAGCTGACATTATTTTGCAGTTTCCTTTCTGCAAAGAAGCTTTCAGGGAAGCCTAGCGGCAGCATTTTTTCCTTTTGGAAATTCTCCTTAAACCAGCCTCGATTGTCCCCACGAACAGGGATATCAAACTCCAGCATTCCAGGAATTCCAGGAACCTCACGCGCTGCTAATTCCTTATCAAAAAATTGTTCCGTCATCTTCTTATTCTTCTCCAATCAAGCGCAAGAGATAGTGACCGTACTCATTCTTTTTCAATGGCTGCGCCAATTCATGCACTTGCTCTTTAGTGATATAACCCATACGATAGGCAATTTCTTCCAGATTCGCCACCTGAACGTTCTGCATACGCTGAACTGTTTCGATATATTGAGCTGCCTCTAAGAGACTTTCGTGGGTACCTGTATCCAACCAAGCAAAACCACGTCCCATAAGCTCAACAGACAAATCGCCACGTTCCAAGTAAGCCTTGTTAACGTCAGTGATTTCCAGTTCTCCGCGAGGACTTGGTTTGATGTTCTTGGCAATTTCTACAACATCGTTATCATAGAAATAGAGTCCTGTCACTGCATAGTTAGAGCGCGGCTGTTCTGGTTTTTCTTCGATGGAAATAGCATTCATATTCTCATCAAATTCTACTACACCAAAGCGTTCTGGATCCTTGACATGGTAGCCAAAAACAGTTGCTCCTTTTTCCTTAGCAGCAGCATTTTGGAGCATTTTACTCAGACCTGGTCCATGGTAAATATTATCCCCAAGAATCAGCGCCACGCGGTCATCTCCAATGAAATCAGCCCCAATGATAAAGGCTTGTGCCAGCCCGTCCGGACTTGGCTGCTCTGCATAAGAGAGCTTGATACCAAACTCAGAGCCATCTCCCAGCAGATCCTCAAAACGAGGCAGATCCGTCGGAGTGGAGATAATCAAGATGTCCTTGATACCAGCCAGCATAAGAGTTGACAGTGGATAATAAATCATGGGTTTGTCATAAACCGGCATGAGCTGTTTTGACGCAGCGCGGGTCAATGGGTACAAACGTGTACCAGAACCACCTGCAAGAATAATACCTTTCATATGAGTTTCCTCTCTTAATGTATTCTCCTTATTCTACCATTTTTGAAAGCGGATGTCATCCTTTTCACTACCTTGTATGTGGTAGAATTTTTTAGAAAGCCCATTTCTTGTAATATGAAAGGAGAACTTTGACCGAGGAGTGCAAAAAAAGACTGAACATTTTTCTTGCTCAGTCTTGACAGAATGGACTTTATCCTGTATCATTAGATGAAGACTGAGTAAGAAGGACGAGTTCTTACTCGGTAAGGCGGAAGGTGTTGACGCACCTTTCGTCTTTTTTTATTCGATTTATTTAATAAGTATTATAGCACACAAGTACCCACTATGCAAGTGTTTTCTGTAAAAAAACAGCAGAAAAAACACTTTTTTGAAAAAGCGACTATTATATAACTTATTATATACTTTATTGTATAACTTACTTTTTCCCAAGACGACGTTTAGAAGGATAACGAAAATTAGGCAAGCGATAGCAACGTTTTACCTTATTTTGTTTAACCTTGATTGTCCCTCCAGTTATATCATCAAGTTCTATCATTTCCTCATATTCCTCTCGCCAACAACCAAAGAAAAGCTCACGCAAGCCATCCTCATAATTCAGAATAATCATTTGGCTCATGGTCTGGGCGCCAAGTACCGTCCAGTACATACCACGCTTTTTCATGCGATAGGTGACTTTTCTGTGCTGGCTTTCCATAACCCCAATTCCTGAAGAACTAAGTCCTCTTAAATTAGCTGGTTTGGTGTATTGAAAATTTTGTAGGAGTTTATTTTTAAAGTGTTCAAACTCTTCTTCCTCCTCTTCTGTAGACAGTAAGCCCTCTGTCGTATCAAGGACAGTCCGCAGCTTTTCTTTGTCGTGCTGCTTGATCGCCTGGAAAGCTAAATCCAGGAGTTCTTCTGCATAAGGCCTAAAAGCAAGCTTCAGCTTCTGGTTGACATGGTAAGCGTCCCAGAAGTGCTCATGACGTTTTACCTTTAGGGCTTTGGCTATCTCTTTAAAGATATAGGGTGTATAACCATGACCGCCGTCCGAATTGGTAATCAGGATAGTTTCTTCCTTGATGTCAAAGTGGTTATAGAGGTAGTCTAGCACTTGATCTCTCGTCAATCGATTATCTAAGGAGATAAACTCTTTTTTCCCTTGAAGTTCAAAGCGGTTACTTCCTACCTTTTTGCTTCCCGTGTGAATGACAAAATGAGAGAGATCATAGTTTCGACTAGGATCTTCCTGATCACTCGCTTTCACCATCACCCCATCTCCTTCAATATAAATCACATCGACAGGCTGCTTTTCTTGAGCCTCTTCATCTCCATAAAAGCGATAAGTTGCTTTCTCCTTCAGAAGTTCATCGCAAAGTTTGACAGCCTTCACAACAATCGGCTTGGTGATACGGATATGATAAGTCAACTGAATAACCTGGATGACCTTATCATAAGGCATCATGGTAGAGAGGCAGGCCACCTGGTACATAAACTCCCAGGAGAAGCGAGTGTTCTTAGACAAGCCTAGCTTCTCATCGACAGGCACAACCCACTCACCCCCTTTCTTCCAACGGCGACGTCTGAAGGTTATTTCTCCAAAAGTAAAGGCAACCGTCCGCTCCATTGAGTGAATACAGGTATAACCTCTGGCTTTCATGATGGGAACCATCTCTTCATCGTACTGAACGATGCTCTCATAAACATCTTTCGCATTTTGCGCAAATAATTGATCCTTTAATTCTCTTTCATCAAAAACAGTCATTAACACTCTCCTTGAAAGTTAAATTAAAATCTATTTTAATCAATTTTTACCTCTTTTTTCAACTAATAGACCTTAAATAAAAAAGAGCCTCACTTTGGAATGAAGCTCATTTTCTTATTTTTTCTTCTGGATAGAGTTCACCAGACGTTCAAAGACTGGATAAGCAATCATTGAGCAGGGGATGACTAGGAAAATAGCTACAATGGAGTCTGCTATAAAGGAGAAGTCCCCTGTAAAATGAACCATTATAACAATAATGGCAATAGGAAGAACCAAGACTGGTACAAACTTCAGAGCCAGTAGCCCTACAACCAGCAAGAACAGCATGCTTAAGCCATAGGACTTATAAAAGACAAAGACAGCCACCGCTGCCAGAAAGATGAAGAACAGTCGAACTAAGTTTTTCATATTCAGGATAATCATAAGCTTATCTCCTTACTTTTTAAGCTTTCGCTGCATCCTTTCCCACTCCCGAATGATCAGATTTTCTAAATAATCTGAAGCTGATTTAGCTTGATGGTATTCCACCAACTCCTCCAGCTTGTCATAGCGGACATCATGGTGTAAGGAAAAAGGATAGCGGCCTTTCTTGTTATAGTTAGACGCAGCCTTTTTAGAGGTGCGGTTGCTTTTTGGGGGTGTCACGGACTGAGAAAGGGCTTCATTCAGGGATTGTTTTAACTTATCTTTATTTGGATTAAATGCCATTATTAATCTCTCCTCTTTAAATATTCTATAAATAAATCTTTAAGCTAATTGATTCATAGTTTCAATAATTGAATCTAAACTATTTTGAAGTACATCAAAGAAAGCCTGATGCTTTTTGTAAATTCTAGGATTGTTCTTCATATCAATAATTGTATTATCTTTTGTAGTTTGATTAAATAATTCTTTTTGTGGAATTGGACTTAAAACATTATCTTCTTCAGCCAGACCTGCCATCAACTCTTTTGATTTAATCTTACTACTAATCATATTTGGAAGGAAAAAAAGTTTAGCTGTAATAAGAGACTCACGACTTGGACGAACAATCTCTTCTTTACGATAAGCCTCTAATCTTAATTTAAGATTCTCCTTCCCTTCCTCAGAAAAATCACTTGGAATCACCGGACAAATAACCGCATGGCTAACCGCTATTGCATTCTTTGTTGCAGTACCAAAATCTGGGCGGCAGTCGATTAAGAGATAATCATATTCATCTAGGTTCATAGCTTGATAGTTAGCATCTAACCAGTCATAAAAATAAACATTTTTATTAGGATCAGTTTCTAACTTTCTTTCAATTTCGTCCAATCTCATAAATCCTGGAATTAAATCAATATTAGGTGCTACAGATATAATGTCTACTTCTCCACCCATATATACATTAGCAATAGTACCTTTTGTAGGATAAATATTAAAATAATGTGTAAGATTACACTGATGGTCTTCATCAGCTGCCAGGACTTTATAACCTTGTTCTGCTAACTCAGCAGCCATCATCAATAACGCAGTTGTTTTCCCTGCTCCTCCCTTTATAGCTGCAAATGTAATAATTTTCATCTAACTTCTCCTTGCATTATAATTATAAACATATACCTTTCTATACTTCTATTATACCACTACACAAAGGAATCGTCAACGAAAAATACACAATAAGTTATATAACTTATTATGTATTTTATTATATACTTAATTGTTCGTTTTGTTATCTATTTTCTTACGTCAGAACTTAGCCAAATGTCGCTCCGATATTCCCGCCAATGTAGGCTTTCAATTGGATTTGATTGACTGTGGTATTGAAGTTTCCAATAAAATAACAATTCTCTTCATTCTCTTTAGTCAACACCACCAAGAATTGAACCACATCGTCACTCTCTGAAGGGCTGACTTCTAGTTTTGCCTTTTGATAGGTGTATTGATTGACTAAAATTGCCATCGCAAAGGTTTGTATCATAGCATTATCGGTCATGGAGAGGTGATTTTCAATCGTCCCTTTTACATCAGCAAGAGTTTTAGCCTTTTGGATATCCGCCACTGCCTCATCAAAAGCCACAACAACTGCTTGCGTTTGAACCTCATCTGCTTGGCTATAGGGATGTTCCAGCTTTAATTTAGCTGTTCGATGGTTCTTTTCATCCACTGTCTCCTCTTCGACTGGAGAAACTGTTTCCTTCTTCTTTGAAGGTTCTGTCTGCTCTGTTTTAGGCTCCTCTTTTGATTTTTCTTTGGTCAGGTATTGGTAAATACCGACACCAGCTGAAGTGATTAAGAGAGCTGTTGCAATGATGAATACCATGTTATCTTTAATCCTTTTCTTCATTCTTGTTTCCTTCTATTTTACTAATTTTGGTGACTTATTATCTGGATAAGCAAAGGTCGTAATCTCCGCCTTTTGTTGGGCGGGACTCCAAATCCGATAATCCCATGTGTAGGGCTTTTTGAAATAGTCCCATCCACTGATTGGCGTGTTTTGTTCAACAATCAGGATAGAACCATCTTCAAAGACATGGCAGACGATACCTGTATGCCCATATCCGCCTCCTCCGTTTTGAGTAGAGAAGATAGCGCCCTTCTTAGGGGTCGTTTTGACGCTATTTCCGAATATAGAGGCCCAAGATGACGCCTGGTCTTTCCCGTTCCCTGAGACAGATCCAGAGTGGCCCCAAAGATGATTTCCTAAACTAATAGTTAAGTTTACACACTGGCCATCTAAGCTAGGCCCATACCCTGTCACATACCAGCCTTGAGAAGAAGCATATTCCATCCCAAAACTTTTTGGATCGATGATGTATTGTTTCAGACTAGCTGGAAGATTATCAGGACTATAGCCCCAGGCTGTTGCATCCCCTGGAACAGTTCCTGTCCCATCAGATACTCCACCTGAACTGTCATCATCGCTGCAATCAGTGTCGCTATCGCTGGAGCTATCCTCAGCTGAAGAAGTGTTGGGAGCTTCTGAAGCAGCTGTCGTTGTACTGCCCTTATAGGGTTTAGTTCCGTGAGCAGCAATAGCTTTGTCATCCAGCCACTTGTACTTCGTACCCAGAGTATCATACATAGCAAGCAGTTTAGTCTTATAAGTGCCATCTGTTGCCCAGCCACCGTCCGCAATCGCAGTTAAGGTACTCTTTCCATCTGTATTATTGATAGCGGCTGTGTAGAGGGTCTGGTGAGCCATGAACTCTGCCTTCCCTACAATCCCTGCATCATAGCTGGAAAACCAAGTATAAGCTCCGCCAGTTCCATCTCCGACGTTGGCACCTGGCTTGGTACCGCTTAAGTCAACACTATCTTCCCCATAAGTCGCAAGCGTGACTGGGAAATTACTTTTACTAGAGGTTTTAACTCCGCCCATATTGTGAGCCATCCAAAAGGAGGTACCGTTTGGATTGGAGAAGTTAAAACCATTTTCTATCATCGTCTGAGTGATAGAAGCAGACGGTAGGAAACCACCTGCTTTCCAGGAGTTGATATAGGCTTCTTCATGCTTCTTAACAAAATCATCAATCGAGCCATCCCCTGAAGGGATTTCACCTGAAGAAGTAACCTGGGTATCAGAGCTAGAGCTACAATCTTTTGAGCTACTGCGAGACACGGCACCAAATACTCCAGCCAATATACTTGTCAGCATCATCACCAAGATGATAAAAGCTCCTAGCGTGAGCCCGATTTTCCATACAAAAAGTTTCTTCACAGACTCCCTCTCTTTCTACCAGAGACCCAGGACTGTTTTTAAAAGAACATAGAAAATCAAAAAGATAATAAAGCCAATCGCAACCTTCTTGAGACTATTGATAAACTCCTGATCACGGGCTTTCTGAGCCTCTAATCGTTCAGGGTCAGAATCTCCTTCAGAAGCGAAATAGTCTCGTTCCGCTTTCATTCTGGTTTTTCTGATTAACACATATTCATCAAACGCTTGCTTCTTACGTCCAAAAAATCCTAATCCATCGTTTTTGCGTGACATTCTTTCTTCCTTTCTGATTACTGGAGCCCGCCATAGCGTTCTATTTCAGGGGCTAACAACTGCTGGTTAAAGACAATATTTCCTACACTGGAGATATTCATGAACAGCTGGCCTTTTCTTAGTCGTGGTAAAGTTTCCAATTCTGATTGGTTCATAGATCCCGATAGCGCATTGGCCAAAAGCGGCACACTGGTATCATCCGTTTGAGCAAATACTCGATACTGCATCAATCCAAAGATACGTTGAACTGCTGTCACATACGGATCCTTAAAAGTAGCACTTCCTGACTCAAAGAGGATGCCTCGAAGGGAATTTACCGACAAGACCACGCCAGCAAAGTTCTCACCCATCGAGTCAATAATATCTGCCAGCAGTTTTACGCTGCTTTCATACTTAGGATTTATGAGCGTTTGTGCTTCAGAAATATTAACAATATAGTGAGGCATATCCATCTCATTTTTATCAGGTGAAGCCTTCAGGGTCTGCTTGCATCGTTTCCCGTGGTTAACAATATCAGCCGAGACCAGGGATAAAACAGAGAAAATCTGCGCATTCAGCAAGTTTGGCATGGCTTTGAGTCCTGACAGGTCAAAGGTCACAACCTGCTCTCTTGAAATATCCTGAAATTCGGTTGTCCCTTCAAACATATCCGCATTGGTTGTCAGAAGCTCATTAAAAGTATTGTAAATACGATTAACAGAGCTTAGTTCAATCTTATTGGTATGTTTTTTACTCTGAAGCTTATCTTGATAGTCTTCTACATACATCACAAAGTCAGACAGAATAGGGTACTCATCCGTGACAAGTTCAGTTGCCTTCAGCTTTTCAGGGGTCAGGGTAGGATTACGAGCCCAGAGACCTTCCTCAATATAGAATTCGTTTAAAATTTGGCCAAGAGTAGTCAAGTCATCTCTAGTAGCTTCATCGTTTAACAGCTTGAAAATATTCTTGAGCTTCTCAATATGCAAGTTATATGATTTCTTCTTGTCTACCTCAGTTCCTTCTTCATTCGTTACGGTTGGGAAGACCTGAAAGATATTGATCCGATTGGCCTCACCTGAGAGATCTAAGATCAGTCCGTGTTGTTTACGGGTCTGATCGAGAAACGTGCCATTGGCATCAAAATTACGAATAAAATTCCCTTTGGCATACAGGCCATCAGTATGTTTGAGAAGGAAGGAGCGCTGGCCCATTTTAGGGTTACCAGAGATAATCATGAAGGAACGGGTTCGACGCTCATCCCGTTCTAAAAAGTTAAAGTTGACAGCTCCTCGAGTCGGCGTCCACCCGAGATAGACGCCTCGCTGATCTTCCAATTTGGTATGATTGAAGAAATAGCCACCTGCCAGATCATGAGGCTTAACAGGAATGCCTCGACGACGATTAGGAAGGTCAATCTGATATTGAGCTGGAATAAACGGAGCATGGTATTCAAAGTCTAATTCACCTGAGAGGATGGTTGATTTGAAGTTAGAGGTCTTATCCTTGATGTCCTCAACTTTGCGGAAGAGCCCTTCTTTCGTTGAGGCGGGCACAAAAATTCTCACATACATCCCCAGTATAGAAATATTCTTCTTCGTAATTTCACGGTTCAGTTCCTGCAAGTCCTTGATTTCATCTAACTCTTTCTGGTTATCCGTAAGCTTACTATTGCCAGTAATACGGGTTGATTTCTCCTCGATGGAGTCCGTAATCTCTTGACGAATGACCTTACTGTTTTCTCGGTAGATAGAAAGGAAAGCCTGTGTTCCAGGAATGAGCATGAGATCAGATAACCAGAACCGATCCAAGTCTTCTGACGGATATTCATAGAAATGAAGCACGGTATGGCAGCCGTCTCCACTCGTCCAATAGCGGTCATTTCTAGCAAAATCAATATTCCCTTGAGGTTGGATTTGGCTGAGAAAGGCTAAGTCATAGCCATCTGCTTTCAGTTGACGTTGGCGGCGTTTTGATAATTCTGGCATAAGAACCTCCTATACTTTTTCGTTCATGTTGTTAAATTGCTTTATAATCTGGATTTTCTTTGTCTTCGTCACTTCCTGTGGAACAAAGTCATTATTCCCGTAAGTCTTAGCCTTACGCACTAACTCATCAAGTTCTGATGTCGTTGGAGCAAAGAGCCAGAGTATAAACTCTGTATTGTAGATTTCCTGTTGGATGTTTTCCTCGGTTTGGATTTGGGAGATTAACCATTCTTCACGGTCTTTCAATTGCAAGTAACGTCTTTCTTCAGGAAGCAACCTCGCTTTCTCCTGGCGAACCTGACTCAGATGATGCCTAAGATCCATAATCTGCGTATCCGTATTGGTGGGAAGTGTTGTGGTTTCCACCTGAATATCCGTATTAAAATCTGTCAGCCACTTTTCAAAATTATCCAAGGTACGGCGGATTTCATCATAAGACAGGGAGCCTAGGTCTTTGCCTGGGATTTCCAAAAACTGCAAATAGCCAAAGTCCACTAGTTCAATGTAAGCTTTATGATTATTAATAATCTTTTTGGTATCCAGGAGCTCGACGCAGGAGTGAAGATCGAAGTATTCCTGTTTGAATTTCTTATCTTGGCGGATTTGACGCCCCAAAGGCCGTTTCTCTTGAGAAACTGGTGAGTAATGTTTTATTGCCATTAGTGTTTTTCCTCCTCTTTAGATCGTTGGTAATTGATACTGGTATAGTGTTTACGACGGCGTCTGAAGAAAAGATACATACTCTGCCAATTCTTCTTTCCGCCGTTGGTTGGCAAAACTAAATATAGACACATGAGAGGCGTTAGGATAATAAAGGCTAACAGCTGGGGCCACTGGCTCGTCGGAAATATCTTCGTGCCAATAGAGAGAGCCACAACCGCTGAACCGCCAACAAAAACAATATCTGCCATGAACAGTCCGATGATTTTGACTTTCGCATAGATGTCCCTAGGGACACCGTACTTTTCGTTCATATTTTCTTCTCCTTTATCATTGATAATCCTAGTGTAAAGTATAATTCAAAAGCTTGCTCTAACGGGACAAGTCACCGCAAAAACTCTTTTCCAGCTGAAAGAGAATAGATTTTTATTAGCCATAAAGTTATATATTTTTTTATACATTTCATTACACACTGTCTGACAAATAGGAAGGCAAAAAAAGAGCCTCACTCCTGAGACTCTTTCACGATAGTGAAGAAGGATTCTTCAGATAGAATGGTAATCTCCTGCCCTTCCTCTAACCTCTTTAAAACGGCTTCGTATTTCTTAGAGTGGCGATCAGGTTTAAAGAGATCCAGTTGCTTATGGCCCGCTACTAAAATTTGTGTTTGAGCGGACACATACCCTTGAACGATAGCTCCTCTCTCGGTAAGAAAGGCTACTGCTTCATTTCGAGTCAGTGGCCTCAAGCTTCCTGTGATGACCACCACTTTATCTTTGAGATCAATCATAGGCACTTACTCCTCTGTTTCGTCAATCTCTGCCCCTCTGATATGACTTTGGCCTTGCATTCGTTGGCCTGCCTGCTGCATCTGTTGGCTCATATAGTTCATCTGGGACATAGACTGCTGGAAGTTGCTTTTCGCAGGTGAGGGGTTTGGAGGAGTTGTTGGATCACTCACTCCTTGAAATGATGCTTCTTCTGATGGAGTTGGAGGTAACGTCGGATCCGTCACTCCGCCACTTGGTGAAAGGGAGCTTGCATCATCTGAGAAGATCGGTTCTCCACCATATTGACCTGAAGGGTTCAAAGTATAGTCACCATCTCGACTAAATCCTGGCTCAGGGACAACGGCATCATTTTTCAGCCCCTTATAGACTGCATTTTGAGCATTTGAGGCTTTCTGATCAAGATTATCCGTCACTCCGCCCATATAATCTTTAACCTTGCCAGCTCCCTGTTTGGCCATAGCATCCGCCAAATCTACGGCATTACTTACACCGCCTTTGGCTGTATTCCAAATGCCTTGATCTCTCACAGCATTAGCAACACCACTCAAGCCACCGCCTGTCGCCGCCAGGCTATTGCCAAGAACTTTACTACCTGTCACCACGGCACCTGGGACTTTCTTAGCCATATCTACACCGAATTGACCAGCGCCAACCGCTCCATGAGCTAGGGCACCTGCACCAGTCGCAAAGGCATTCCCCATCATCATGGCTCCAAGAAGTTGTTGTGCGGTGTCGCTGTGACCTGTTGAGACTCCCAGCCAGCGTTCAATCATGCTCACTCCTTGCATAGCTGCAAAGAAGACTCCGATATAGACAAGCCCAGCAGCCAAACATTGTTCCCACATATTTAAGCCATCGAAGAAACCACCTGATAGTTTGGTAATAGCAGAAACAGATAGGGTAGGAAGGTCACGACAGATCTCCAGCGTCACACGCATGATGACAACTTCAAAGAAGATACCAGCGAAGGCTCCATCGATTGTCCGAAGCAGCTCTTTATACTTCTTAGAATTTGAAAGGGATGAATACCCCTGAATTGGCGAGATCATTGCTTCAATGACGATGTCAAAGACTGACTTTACAAACTTTATCGACATACTCACCAAGAGGATGATTAAAATGATATATTGCATATACATTCCAATCCAGTTGACCTTATAGCGCAGGTAGACTGACTCAAAGGCATTTAAACCTTTAGCAAATCTATGTTCTGTGATTGTTTCGACTCCTACTTGCTCAGAATCTAACTTATGAAGGAATAATCCTTTAATTCCTTCATAGCCAAATTTTTTCTTGTATCGTTCTTGTACTTGTTTTAGCAACTCGCTATTAGTAGCTCCGTATGTAGCTCCAAAATCAATCCGAGTCGCAAAATCAGATGTGTCTCGTTTGTCTGTGCTGTCTGTAATATTATTGACAGGAGTTGATCCTTTCTTAACAGGTTTGATATAACCATAAGAGTCCATAGGGAAGAGCTCCGTTGAAAAGTCATTATCAATCAAGACTTTCAAATCCACTACGTTATTTTTCATGGGTTGTATTGCTAGAGAAGAATATTGTTCACTTCCTTTTGGTGCTTCACTAGAAACAGTCTGAACAGACATCGCATCTTGCGCAACAACAGTAGCTATCGAGGTCAAGGCTAGCGGCATTACAGCTGTAACAAATGTCACCAAAAGAAAATTGGTGATAACTCCTTTGTATTTAACAGGCTTTGTAAAGACTCCAGTTATAGCTGATACAACCAAAATTAAGCTAAACACCACAGTCCCCAGCACCTGGAAGCCTCGGAAAAACTGGCCAATAATTGTGTTAGAATCTCCCAAATAACCAAAGAGGCCAAAGAGTTTGAACATGTTATTAAAGACATGTTCTAAGCTAGCTGTAATTTGATATAAGGCTTTACCAATCCCTCCTGGAATATAAGCTATAAAAGCCATAAAAGCAGGGGTAGGCTCCAGGTAATTACTCCAGTAAGAATAAAACTGAGCCAATTTTTCTGCTTTATCACCGCTAAGATCACCGTCAGTACTTCCAATCTCCTTCATGAGATCAGAAAAAGTTTGGTAATTCAATAAAGGCACCTACTTTCTTTTTTAGATACCTTTATCATAAAAGATAATCAAGATACCCGCTCTAAGAGGACAAGTCACCGCAAAAAAAGGAAGCCTCAAAATCGAGACTTCCTTTTTATAACACAACTAGTCAGCTTTCCCAGTGAAATCATAAAATGCATTTCCGTCTTTATATCCTCGACGTAATTCAATTATGCGAATTGTTTTCCCACTATCCGTGAGAACAATTTGATAAAAAGCTTTATCTTCAAACTTATCAAATTCCCCAACTGCAATCGTGAAATTATCTGTACCTTTTAGCTCGTTTTCCAATTCATCTAAAGCACCTTTAAACGAGGAAGGCAATTCTTTTACTTGTTTTTCCGAAAGAACTTGAAACTTATTCTCATTATTAGCTCCGTTAGTAATAACATGATTTTTCTTATCAAATTTCAACGTATCTCCGCCAGCTGAGAAAGGATATTCATAACCAGCTTCTTTTGAGTATCCAGTGTAACTATCCTTCAATTCTGTTTTCATAATATCTTCAGCGGATTTTTGGCCGCAGGCCACAAGGAGCACAGCCATGAAACCTAGCAACATAACACCAAATATCTTTTTCATTTTCATGAGTACTTCTCCTATCTTTTATTGAGTTTATTATAGCAGATATATCTTATTAATGCAAAAGGTATATAACTTATTATACAATTCTTTGTACCTCATCTTACATCACATCATCTGCAAACAGATCCTCATATTCATCCATATCCTCATACTGATAGCCGTCATAGAGAATTTCTTCAGCTGCAGCCGCAATCATTTCAGCTGGAGAGGAGAATTGCTGGTTAGGAGACGGCTTCCCTTTTTGATAGCGAGTCGCTAATTTGGCTGTTTCCCCGCTGTTTGAGCCAATCCGATTGCTTAGTGCTCTCCGCCAGTCAATGATATTATCAAAGCTCCTCTGAGCTCCTACAGCTATTTCTTGTAGGTCAAGATTGCGGTGCGGACTTTCCACTGGAATATCCGCAAAAGTCATAGACTGGTCAAACTCTTCCTGAAGGAACATGTATCGATACGGAAGACTGGTCTTTTCGTGCAAGAAGATTGGATCTGTTGTCACTTTACGACCTGCATTATCCCGTCCTTTGACTCCACGCAGAATGACCGCTTCTCCCTCTTGGAGCTTGGCTAGCTGAGTTGGCGTCAGCAATTCCTGACGTGGATTTTCAATCGCCACATTTGGATTAGCTTCATCTAAGATATTGCTGGAGCGGCGCCGCTTGGTAATCGTGCGATAGCCAATCTCTTTACTGAAGTATTCATTGGTAGCAGGTTTGGTTGATTTGATATAAATCGTTAAAGAACAGTTCTCTTTAATCGTTGTAGCTGTTTTCTCTCCGTATTCATTATCCAGCTGTTCCAAGTTTTGGATCCATAAATAGTACAAAATATTCTGTCCCAAACAGATGGAGATTTTCTTATCCATATGGGGGATGGCTGGGTTGTTCGTGAACTCATCCAAAATATGGAGGATGCGGTTCACACATTTTCTCCCAGCTGACAAAGCCAGCTCATAATTAGCATTAAAAAGCTGGTCAAGAAAGAGTGATACGATGCCGTTATATTCAGCCCGATTAGGTGGTGTCACCAGGTAGATAATGGTTGGACTGTCAGAATAAACCAGCTCAATATCCTCTTCCTGAAGCAAGTGCCCCGCTTGTTTATCAAGAACTGCCACCTTGATTGAGTCCAAGACTGGTTTCTTGGTGTACTCATCCAGATAGATAATCTTATCTTTTTTGCGGTAGACTTTTTCAGCTGAGAAACGGTAAACCTCACGATCAAGATGATTGAAGTCAATCGTAACTAAGAACTGATCAGGCAGTTTAGGTTCAATAGCATAAGTTAAATATCCTTCCCCATCAACCATAGCCGCTGCTTCCTTCACGTACATGACCTTCCCATCCGCTGAAGAGATGGAGACCTTGGCCGTTTGATGTGCAAACTTATTAGACATTGTGCTGGCTGTGCTAGATCGAAATTTGACGGATAAGCGCCTTGGAAAACCGACAGACTCCAGGTCAATAGAATTTTTAGAAGTCAATTTGGCAATGTTGTCTTGTAAGAATAGGTTAATCCCTGACATCATGCTTGAGTAAACATTACCCTTGGTTTCTTCAGCCGCAAAATCGGACGACCTGAAGTTGAGGTCGGCCATTTCCCGAAACTTAGAGAATTGCCGTTGATTGATACTTCTCAGGTTATCGAAATAGACCGTAATTTTAGATTTTTTCTTTACAGCCTGATCTTTACCAGGGTTTTCAATGACCTCTCCCAAATCATCCACAAAGACTTCCTCAGAACCTAAGTCTGTCAGGAATTTAGCCACATTTCTGACTGTTACCGTATCCCAGGCATCAGACTCACCATTTTTAAAAGTTTCACTGGCCCGATCAATCAACGCCATTGCAATGGCATTGAAAAGAGAGATAGAGGTATCTTCCCAATATTTAGCGTTGCCATTTCCCATACCTGGTTTGGTCTTGCGGTAAATCGCTTCAGCTACTGCATTGACACGGGTTTGGGTTTTCTCATAGTAACCCTTTCTAGCAGCCGAAATCGCTAAAGCCAAGGGATTATAGGACATCGACCAATCCATATTTTGGAAGGACAAGACATTGACATTATAGCCACGGCGGCGCATCGTCTTATACGAGGACTGATAGTGCTCCCCTTTCGGATCAGCAATAATCATTGATGGCTGAATAGCAGCTCGACTGTTAATATCCATCGTAACGGCGATATGCCCTTCCCCTTTACCTGAACGAGTGATCCCAACCCCTAACATGTTCGTAGTAGCATCTTCAATGTAATAATCTCCAGATGGAGTTGCGAGCATGCCTAACACTCGCTCAGATTTAGTTAAAAGACGGCTAAACTTACGATTTTGCCAAAGCATTTGAGAACCTAGTGTGAGGCCTGTCAAGTTGTTTCTGGTTTCATGAAGAACAGGCACACCTCCTTCACCTGGAAAGGTTTGTGTCTTATTAGGAACCTTTTTATACTGTTGGTGAATTTCTTTGATCGTCGCAAAACGGTCATCTCCTTCCTCGTTGTTATTGTAACTGCGATATTGCTCGAAATTGACCCAGGCAGATTTCCAGGCAATAATCAAACCGACAATTAAAAGCGGAAAAGCAAGAATAGGCGCTAGGACAAAGACCCGTACATTCAGGAGATTTTGGATTAGGAGACTTTCTGTATCAAATTCAACCATTTGACTATTGTCTTTTAAAGTCATCACGGCAAAATAGAGATAGCGAATGGCAGCCCGTAAAACTGTCACTCCATAATTAGTAATCATAACAGCAATCAAGCTGAAACCCAGCCCCATGAGAACCAAGCTACGATAGCTATTGAAATACAAGATGGGCTTCATCTCTTTGTCAAATCGCTTTCGTTCCTGTTTGACAAAGGGCAAGCGGTAGACTATCCGAAAAAGCAGATTTCCAAAAAGTAAGAAGGCAAAAGCTGGGATGATCTCCACCAAGCGTTTCAAAAAAGCTAAGATACTGTTCAAGAATGCTTTCCAGTCAAGCTTCTCTTCCCCCGTGACAATCGCTTTAAAGTGACTCCATTTTTGGACAATGCTTATCTTGAGTAATACTCTATCCTGATACACTTCTTTGAGCCGCTTCAAACCTCTCCTGATAGATGGTCGCTGCCATTTAAACACCTGGAAAAGAAGATAGCCTAAGAAAGCTAAGATAATCAGCAAGTTGAAATAATTGACTTTGGCCAGCTGGATGATGGTGTAATAGATCACCTCCAACCAATTATTATTCATTCACTTCACCCCTTTCTATATCATGAACAATCTTTCTGTCATAGAAACTGGAATAAAGAAAGATTTTGAAACGCAGATCTGGACTGGCTTTTTGGTAGCGATATAAATAATGATGGAGCCAATCTTCTAACCCTAGCTGTATAGTTGCCAGAGGGCAAGTTCTCCCCTGCTTCAGATAATTTTCAGCCTGAAGAGAGTCAGCTATCAAATCATCTGCTATTAGTTCTGTCTGTTGTTTTGCCATAGGCAAAACTCCTTTCCTTTTGATTTACTCCTTTAGTGTAAGGGATAATGAAAAAACCTGCTCTAAAGGGACAAGTCAGAGGAAACCCCTTCCCCAAGTGAAATTTGTTGTATAACTTTTTGTATAACTTGTTATTTAATTGCTTATTCCATTGTCTGATGAGACAGCGTCTATTCTAGGGATTTTTCATGGATAATTTGTCAGCCTTCTTTCAAACAAAGTGTTAGAATAGCTTTCTCATCATACAATAAAAATAGCACCTGGCTTTTAAAGCCAAGTGCTACACTGAACTTTAGAAAGGTTCATCAGCATCTATTGGGATAGGGTAAGCTGAACTTCCTTCAGGTTCTTGATGAGT
Source organism: Streptococcus sp. DTU_2020_1000888_1_SI_GRL_NUU_041A (assembly GCF_032387735.1). Classification (NCBI taxonomy): domain Bacteria; kingdom Bacillati; phylum Bacillota; class Bacilli; order Lactobacillales; family Streptococcaceae; genus Streptococcus; species Streptococcus sp. DTU_2020_1000888_1_SI_GRL_NUU_041A. The sequence goes on from NZ_CP135591.1 coordinate 1,545,553, forward strand.
TGGAGCTGGTTCAGACTGGAAAATATTAGTTCCTGGAACTTGAGCTTGACGACGCTTGACCGCCGCATCTTTACTTTCCAAGAAGGTGATCCCGTCAAACTGTGCAGGAGCAATATACTGATAAGAGCGACGTTGACCATCTTTATTTGTATAGCTCCGCTGGACAATCTCTCCCTTCAGCAAAATAGGAGAGCCTTTAGAGAGGCTTTTTGCCATCACTTCTGCTTGTTTTCCGTACATTTGAACGTGGAAGAAGCTAGGCGTTGGCTTGCGGTTCTCATCCAAGAGACTGGAGTCACACACAAAATCAAATTTGAAGCTGACATTCTCATTAGAAGTTTTACCAACTGCATCTTGAGGAATATCAGAGACACGGCCATCAGCTATAAATGTTTGCATAAGCAATTGTCCTTTCTAGGCTTCTTTAGCCTCACGGAGTTTCTTCAAGAAGAAAGTACCTACACCCAGCAACAAGCTTCCAAGGACAGTCAATAGACTTCCTTTATCTCCTGTAGATGGAAGAGTGGTCATCTTTCCTACTTGATCTGTAACTGAAATTGTTTTATCTGAATTAACTGTAGCGCCAACTACTTCAGGAGCCACCGTTTGAGTGGAACCATCCGCAGTCGCAATCACGACTTGGCTATTTTGTGTAGAGACAATTTGATAGCCCGTGTTCGTAAAAATTGGTTCAGTCGGAGATACGTTAGAAACAACTTGACCAGTCACCTGGGAAGTTGTTCCTACCTGACTAGCTCCCACGCTGGCAGCTGTTTGAGCAGAAATAGTAGGGTCATTAGTTGGGGTATTGGTATTTGGTGTAATCGTAGCTGTACCGCCGTTAATCGTTGGAACAGTTGTTGGCTCATCCTTACTAGGAGGGGTCACAGGATCTTTTGATTTAGGATCTTCAGCAGTCTGACCTTTTCCATCAGCTGGAAGCGTTTCTGAAGAAGATGATGTTGTGTTGCCTCCTGGCTTAGTTGGTTCCTCCGTTGATGTTGGAGGGGTATTCGAGTCACTTGGTGTTACCGTACTTGGAGGGGTACTTGGCTGTGACGGTTCAGATGGTAGCTGAACTCCTGGGGTAGTCGTTCCATCGACGGGATTCGTTTGATCTGTTGAAGATGGGGTTTCTGTTGGCTGCGTCACACTCGTACCTGGTTCAGCTGAAGGGGCTGGAACTGTTACTGAAGGACTGGAAGTGTTATCTACTGGAGCGACATTCTCAGCAGCAAATACAGCACCTGCCTGACTCAAAATGATTGTAGAGATGGCTAGACTAGCTAAAAGTTGTTTCTTTTTCATAAGATATGTTCCTCTTTCATTTATTTTTTGGGCTTGAGATAATCTGTTTCTTTCGGTTCTGTTATGACCACAAAGCCGTAAGTACTAGATTTATCTTCTTTGACAGAAAAACTCAAGCGGTGATTTGAAGCTTCTTCACCTTGTTTAACAGATAAAACATAGGTTGCTTGATAGCTTTTCTTTTCAGCATCATACGTGATTTTTTCTAAGATGACAGACTGCAAAGTACCCTCTTTAGGAGTGGTGTACTTAGCATCTCCAGCATCTAGGAACGGGGCCAGAGCTTCCTTATTTCCTGAATAATAGTTTGGCAGGAAATAGCGATTGAATACATCTACCTGGTGTTCAGTAGCTACTAAGTGTTGTTCTTGCTTCAACTCCTGGTAAAGATACTGAAGCTGCTCGTTTTGTTTGGTTAGGCGGCTGATAGATAGCATTGACAAGCTCAAAGCTCCTACCGTCAACACCCCTATCACTCCCAGCAGGAAATAAACTTTTTTCAGATTTACGGGCTGAGGTGTCACCTGTTTTGAAGAAGCCATCGCTTGAGGCTCCCGTGGAGTTGTAAAATAGGAACTTTTTACAGGTTCCATCGCTTCACCTTCAGCTGGAAAGAGAGGGAGGGCCGACTCAGGAATACCTAAGCTTTGCCTATAAATAGGATACACTTGATTTTCAAAGTATTCCTTTTTATCTGAATGAGTATAATTTCTAAAAGCTTCATCTGTCATAATCGCCTGGATTAATGGGATAAGCAAATTTTGATAGGTTTTGCCAATCACAAAGGGACTGGCAAATACTTCTCCTTCGGAAACAGCTTCTTTCCCTTCCAGGTGACAAACGGCTACCTTCTGAAAAGCAAATTCTCCATAGGCTTTTTTCAGTTCCTGAAAGAGCAGCTCTGCCGTCAAAAAACTCACATAAGGAAGAGAGTCTTCAACCGAAATCTGTCCTTCTGGCAGATAGCTATTATCTAACCCTTCAATAATGCCAAGCAGCTCGTTGTCATCCTCAGGAGATTTACCTTCCTCCCAGGTAAGCTCTAAAAACAAGTCATCCGTCATCAAGCATTTTTTGTTTTTTTGAAACGGGCTAAATGCCATAGGTTCTGACTCCTTTCTTAGTTTTTCACAAAGTTAAAGCCCCACTCCACGATACTTGGGCCAGCAGCTACTGCGATAATACCAATGGCAATAGCCACCCAATGTTTTTTGATAGCAGCCTTCATTTCGCGACCGCCCAGACCATAGGCAAGCCCAGTCGCTACAATAGCCAGACCAAAGGTGATAATCCCAATTCCCTGGACCTTTGAAATTCCCTGTTGAGCGAGATTTTGAGTTTTTGCGAATGGATCATCTGCATAGACAGGAGAAGCCAACAGCCCAGTCAAGAAGAGAGATAAGGTCAGAAAAAAAGGTTTTGTTTTTTGCTTAACGGTTTGAAGAGTGTTTGTCAATTTTTGTTTCATGTGAAATCCTCCTTAAAATTATTGACATCTTTAGTGTAAGAGATAATGAAAGTTTTCGCTGTAAAGGGACAAGTCACTGTAAAAGAAGTATTTTTTTCAGCTGAAGAGAACTTCCAGGGGCTCTGTCACATCAAAATGAAGTTGGCGCTGATCGACACGGTGACTGCCATCTGGAGCCTCGCCCTCTACCCAAACATGGATATTGTAAGATTGAGTCGTTTTATTGAGGCCTAGGCTTTTAGCAGAAATAGGAGCCAAGACTTTCCGCTTAATCAAACGTTCCAGTGGACGGGCCCCATTTCTAACATCTGTTCCCACGTCAGATAAATAAGCAATCAAGCTAGAGTCATAGGATAGAGTGAGATTTTGGCGTTTCATCCGCAACGCAATCTCTGATAGATTTTTCTCCGCAATTTTTTCAATAACATCACTTTCCAGCAGATTGAAAATCAGTTTATTTTCAATACGATTTAGATATTCAGGTCGGAACTCTCTCTGGAGTACATTTTCCATACTGCGTTCAAACTGTTGGCGTTCCCGATCTGTCAGATTTTTAAAGTTGCCTTTCAGCTCCGCCTTATCAATGATTTTCTTCGCTCCAACGTTTGTCGTCATAATCACAATCGTATTTTTAAAACTCACAAGGCGGCCTGTGGCATCTGTCAGACGGCCATCATCTAAGACCTGCAAGAAGAGATCTAGCACCTCACCATCCGCCTTTTCAATTTCATCCAGCAATAGCACACAGTAAGGTTTCTGTTTGACTCCTTCAGTCAGCTGGCCCTTTGTCCTGGTTCCTCTATTACCAATCAGTTTGGCCACGTCTTCCTTTTGTTTGTATTCAGACATATCAAAGCGCAGCATGGCATCTTCATCATCAAAAAGTGCCTCCGCCACTGCTTTTGATAATTCAGTTTTTCCGACTCCTGTTGGGCCAAGAAAAAGGAAAGATGAAATTGGTTTATTTTCATCCTGAAGCCCTGCTTGAGCAATCGTAACAGCATCTACCACAGCGTCAATAGCTTCATCTTGGCCTTTGACCCGTTTCAATAGCTTTTCTTTAAAGCCAGCTAGGCGTTCATTATCACCTTTTAGAATGGTGGTAATCGGGATCCCCGTCTTATTTTTCAAGACCTGGGCAATTTCTTTTTCAGTGACCAGCTCTTTGTTTTCGGCTGAGGAAATAGTGGCAGCCTCGTCAATCAGATCAAAGGCCTTGTCAGGCAGGAAGCGGTCTGTAATATAACGAACTGAGAGCCTGACTGCCGTTTCTACGGCAGCTCGACTAATTTTGATGCGATGAAAGTCTTCATAGATTACCTTAGCTTGATCAATAATTGTGATCGCTTCAGGAATTGTCGGTTCTTCAACCATAACTTTTTGAACCCGCCGTTCCAAGGCTCGGTCTGTTTCCACGTAGTCGTGAAATTCGTCTAATGTGGTAGCCCCAATTAGCTGGAACTCCCCACGTGCTAGGGCTGGCTTGATAATATTTCCAGCGTCAAGAGACTCCCCGTTTTGGCTTCCCGCCCCAACAATGGTATGAAATTCATCAACGAAAAGAATATTTTGGCCCTTGGTAGCAATCATTTCTTGAATGATATTTTTAAATTTAGGAATAAAACCACCATCGTCATCGCTCATTAGACTGGAGAGCTCCAAAGAGCGGACTGTTAAGCCCTTCAGATCATCTGGCACCTGATCTCTTAAAATGGCTAAAGCAAGCCCTTCTACAATAGCAGTCTTCCCAACGCCCGCTTCTCCAACCAGAATTGGGTTATTTTTAGTGCGCCTGCGAAGAGAAGTAATGACGTTCTGGATTTCCTCATCTCGTCCGTAAACCTCATAATCTGCTTCTTTTTTAGCAATTTTAGCCGATAAGTTATCAGTGTATTTTTCCAAAAATGGAGTTTTCACCATGTATCAGCCCTCCCTTCTTTGGCCTGCTCAATTTGAATTGTTAATTTATCTTTAATTGCATTTACAAAATCACGGGGATTGATCGCTCCCTCGCCAATCTGGGAGAGAAAAAGTTCCCAGCCTCCTGTCGTTTCAGGATTGGAAAATTCATTATCCCATAGATAGTTAATCAGCAAGTACCCCTTATCTGTCGGAAAGAGCTGATCCGTTTTCTTATCCTTTTTCACGTAACCACGGGATTGAATTGTTTGAATAACTGCTCCACGTGTCGCTTGTGTTCCTAGACCATATTTAGGAAAGACTTGGCCAATCAGATGACTCTCCGTCAATCGTTTAGGCGGCTTTGTGACACCGTCTACAATCGTTATCTGGCAAGCTACTGAATCATCCACCCGATAATTTGGCAACTCTACATCTTTCTTGACAGGCAGATCACTCCATTCTATCCAGCCTGGATCTAAGGTTCGTTTGCCTTTTGTTTGAAAGACTTGCCCCTTATTTTCCAGCTGAACCGTTGTCGTTTGATACCGACAGTCAGCCGCAAACATCAAAATAGATCGTTTGACGACTGCCTCATAAATCAATCGTTCATCTGGAGAAAGGCTTAGGAGATTAGGGATATTCTCCGTTGGGATAAGGGCATAGTGGCTGCTTTTAGCCACTTTGGCAGGGTCTACATAAAAATCCCTAGGCTCTAAGAAAACAGGCTCAAAATGGCAATGAATAGTGTTCTGATAGCTGGATAGATACTGCCTTAAATAATTAAATTCATCTTCAGTAATAAACCGACAATCTGTCCGAGGATAGGACAAGTATTTTTTTAAGTACAGGCCTTCAACCAGCCTCTCCGTTTTCGTTGCTTCAAACTTCCAACGTCTAGCCGCATAGCTTTGTAAATCAGAAAGATTGAAGAGTGCTGGAGCAGGCTTTGCCTTCTCTTCCGCTTCAACTGAGGAAACGAAAGCTACATCAGCAAGGCTCCTGGAAAGCTCCAAAACTTCGTCGCTATTGGTGTATTTATCCTTGTTAGTAAAGATTACCTCATTTTCTTTATCTTCCAGCTGAAGCTTCCAATAGGTTTGAGAGACAAAGTTTCGGATGGCCAGATCATTCTCACAAATCAGACGAACCGCAGGGGTTTGAACACGGCCAACTGATAAACTGTTTCCCTTTGCTTTAGGGAGCATTCCCTGTTTCTGAAGGTTTAGCGTAGCCATTGGGGATAAATTCATCCCTACCAGCCAATCACTTTGTGCTCTAGCTTCAGCTTCTAAATAGAAGCTGTAGGTTTCTTGAGGATCCCTCATATTCTGAAAGGCTCGCTGTAGAGCTCTTGTTGTCATGGAATTGACCCAGAGACGCTTTTTAATTTTCGCTTTACCTTCAGGAATATGAGATAAAATGGAATAAGCTATTCTCTCCCCTTCACGGTCAGCGTCCGTCCCTATAATCACTTCATCCGCAGCCGTCACCTCTTCATAAATCCGTTTAAACATTTCTTTAGAGGTAGGGTCTTTTTTGAGATATTGCTTGAAAGAGACATCGACCAAGGGGAGCTTGGCTAAATCCCAATTATCTTTTGGAAGGCCATATTCAAACAAGTGGCCTTCAGCGGATACAATATGCACTTCACCTAGAAGAAAGGGCGTTCGTTTGATAATATGCACTTTCTTTCTTGTTGTGAAGTTTCCTAACGCCTCCGCATAATCTAAGGCTTGACTTTCTTTTTCAGCCAGAATAACTGTCAGCATCTTTTTCTCCTTCCTTTGTTTTACTTCTTTAGTGTAAGGGATAATGAAAAAGCTTGCTCTAAGAGGACAAGTCGCTGCACTCAATCTTTTCCAGCTGAGAAAGTCACCTTTTTTATTGTTCACTAAGTTATATAACTTAGTGTGTATCTTCTTGAATAAGAAAAGGCGCTCCGCATAGGAAGCACCTTGACTGTTAAGGCTTCAGCCCTTTAGTTGGGCTTTTGGGAAAATTTGGCGATTGTCCTCTGTTTTTGGGAGGTTCATAAGGTTTTGTGTGGTGTTCAATATGCTTGACCATTTTTGAGACCGTCTGATGGATCCGTTTCATGGACTCTGCCAGCTGCTTATCATCCAACTGTGTTAGATTTTTTGTCCAGCCAGCCATGTAATCGATGGCTGCCTCACTCGTATCTAATCCAAAATGCTTCGATACCAGATGACTGGTCATTTCAGCTTCTAGCTCCTTGCGAGGAGTTGACACATCTTCCTTGTAATAAGCGGTAAATTTGGGATTATGGAGAGTAGCATGCGCCAACTCATGAATAGTTGTCGCAATTTGTTCTCCTGGTAAATTGTTAGGGTTCAGAAGAATTTTTTGTTGTCCTGGATAAAAGGCACCTTTAGCATTGCCTAGCTCATGAACCTCATCCCGTAACAGATGAACTCCTAAAGTCCCTGCATAATCACATAGACCATCTAATACCTCTTTCGTTTTTACCTGATCAGTATCAAACTGGTATTGACGGTTTGGCATAGCCTTTGGATAGCTCTCTGGTTTCAAGGTTGTTTGAGAAAGTTCAAACACCTTGTAAGTGGTGAACTTAGGCAGCCCTGTCTCTTGGTCTCTCTCCTGGAATTGAACCACCCTCAGTTTTCTTTCTTTTAGCAAAGCTTTCTCTTGTGGTGTCGCTTCTGAAATCTTCTTGAATTTCGGATTGCCTTTACTGTTCTTAACCTGGTTTCCCTGGTCATCCAGGACGGGGATCATTCTTGCCATGAGAGGACGGAACAGAGTAATCTGTGCCTTTTCACCTGATTTCACAGACAAGCCCTGGTGAACAACTTCTTTAGTCTCACCTGTCAGCTGATTGGTGTAGGTGTTTCTAGTCTCAATGACATCTTCAGGTCTAAGTTCAAGCCTTTTTCCTAGCGCCTGCCACTGATTATAAGTCGCCACTGCATTGGCTCCTTTCCATTGGTCTTGTATTAGCGCAACGTTTCTTGGAGAGAGTTGAGGAAATTTACTCATAAAATCCATATACTCAGCCAAGGCTTCAGGAGAACGGGTAAACTCCCTAATCTTTTGAAAGGCAATCTCACTCAGTTCATGAGGTGTGACCTGACTGTAATCAATTTTTCCTGGAGGCTCTTTAGCTGGAGCCGCTTCTTCAGCAGCTTTCTGATTATCTGCTACAATTTCATTCACCCGTTGTTCCAGCTGGCCCTTTGTTTCCTGCATAGGAGAGCGAAAATCTCTTTCTTCAGCAGAGGAGACTATCAGATCTGTTTCTGGAGCAGTGAGTGAATTTTGAGGATTGTCAGCCTCTTGAGAAATTTCTTGATTAAGGGCCTGATTTTCCAGCTGAGAAAGGACATTCTCATCAATCGCTGCCAGTTCTGCTTGTCCTTCTAATCGACGATACCCTAAGCCTAGAAGGCGAGAAACAGGCTCTGTTTCATCTCCAATATCATATCGTACACCTTCTTTAATTAGCTGACCGCCTGGAGCGTAAATATCAAACTTAATCTTAGTAAACGGCAGATAGGCTGCAGAATTGCCTGCGATTGTCTGTTCAATACTTTCATGATGAGTCTGATAAAATTCTTGATTAACCTTGTAAAGCTCTTTTACAAAGTCTTCATAAGAAACGATACTCTGTTCTTCAAATGGCAGCCGTGGACTATTTGGCCACTCTTCTGACCTCTCTAAGCGGATATGATAATTTTTATAAACCTGATTTTCTTCAGCTGGAGAAGGTGACGGGTTGTTGTCTTGACCTAGACTATCTGGAGATGTCAGTTGATTCTTGAGACTATCCAGCATTTCCTCTCCGCCATCAGAGACAAAATTTTCATTGATTGATAACTGTTCAAGCTGGCCATCACGTTCACGGTAAACACCAAGGATAGGGGTTTTATCCACCGCCTCAAGTTCCCTGGTTAGTTTCGTCCTAGACTGAAAAACTGAGATTGGGATAAAGTTTTCGTCCTCTAGCTCTTTAAACAGCAAAATAATGTCTTTATCATCTGATTTTATGAGACTGTCAAAGCGGCCATTATAACGCCGAATATCCGTCAAATCGTCAAAATAGAAGGAGGTACTTTCTGTTGCGACTGAAAGATCTGACAGCACATTGAGTTTATCAAAAGCAGCATCATTATTGGCCAAAAAGATATTATCAAAGTGTCCGTTTCCTTCTGCAAAGTCATGCAAAGTTTTTTCAGGAGTCTGACCTTCAGCAATCGGTTTGATCCCCGTCAGGTGCATGAAGTGTTGTTCTTCAAAATGCACCTGAACAGTCTTATCAGGAGTTACATAATAAATCTTGGAATTAGCTAGTTCATCCAAATAATACTGTGCTGCATTTTGAATAGTTTGACGGCGGATAGTGCGATTTAACTTAGCTAAATCACTAGGAGTAACCGCATGATAACGGCCGTCATTACTTGACTGAAACTCTTCATTTATGGTAAAATATAGTAAATGAGAGGATAACGTAGGACGACTGGTAACAGAGCGTTCAAAGGTACCAACTTCTGGTGCGGGTGTGGGACTGCCTTCAGCCTTGGGCTGTAAAGACCCCTGACTACCATTGGTCCTCTCATTTTTTTGATGCTCTGAAAGTCTATCCGTCTCTTGATGATGTTCAGGAGACTTTTCTATACTAGTAGTTGCTTCTTCTGAAACCTCAGGCATAATGATAACCGCATCCTCTCTTAACTGCTGGAGAATAGTTTCATAAGTCTCTTGTGAAATCTCAACCGTTCCTGTTTTACCATTAAGGTACTCCATCAAATGATAAGACACAAGTTGAAAATCGTAGTCATTATTGTAGGTCTCAATCTCATTCGCTGGATAACTAAGAATCTTCCATGTATCTTGTCCTAAGTTACCTAATGGATCACTATAAGATTGTCCCCAATTCTCAGCTGTCAAACTGTTTAATCTGCGATTGAGATTATAAGCACTGATCGCCACTTCTTCTGAAAAAACTGTTGAAGTATTGGAACGACCTAATTCTCTTTGATTGCCTTTTAAAAGTTCGTACATCTGATTTTGTTCAGGTGTACCTTTTTCTTTAAAACGCTCAATATTGGTATCATTGATTGATTCAAAGAATAGACGGTGTTCTTTTAATTTTTCTAATGCTTCTGGCTTCAGCTGCTGCATCGGATGGCTCCAGCCTGTATAGTTGACTAAAGTATAGAAATAAGCTTCATCTGAAAGAGTAACACTTAGGACACCAGCTTGAATTTGGCTTTGAACGGCTTGTGTTAAATTCTTTAGACTTGATTTAAAAGTATCATAAGATACTTCTGTATGGTAATCATGATCTGCTTCTTCTCCATACCGATATTGTAAGGTATCGTTCCAGTCAGCTTTATCTTGTCCTGACCTCAGTTCAGGCAAATCTACCGTAACAGCTGCTCCTTTATCTTTCAGTTCCTCAATGAATGTTCTTCCTGCGGTGTCATTATCCACCGCAAGAGTAATCATATCAGAATGTTTCCCATCTGCAAAATACTGACTGTCAATCGCTGTTTGGAGCCCCTTAGCTAGCTGTTCAGGCGTCCAATTTAGCGGACGGCCTGATAATTCTGATTGAAGCTGGGCCAGATGACGGCCAATTGTAGCTTCTTTAAGACCATCCATAGATACAAGCCGAACATCTTGTAAAGTATCCTTATTGATCTCATAATAAGACATTAAATCAATTGAGCTTTCAGTGAAGATGAGCCGATTAGGCTTTCCAATATCCACGTGCAAGCCATCCATTCCATCAGAATTTCTTATAATATTTTTGGCATAGCCACGGCCCGGCCATTTATCCCGATTTTCTTCAATGCCTTGTAGGGTAGCTCCTGTAATTTCACCTGAAGAAGTCAAGGTTTTAAAAACAACCACAGGCTCCACGCTGTTATTCAGCATCGCATTAGCCTGTGCTAGAACACCTTTTTCTAAAAAGAAGTCAATCGTTTCATCAGAGAGACCACGATTTACTTTTAAATAATTTCTGGCTTCTACAAAGTCCTGCTCATACGGTTGAAGATGATAACGAAATGGCTCTTTTTCCCTCTCGACAGCAGTAAACTCTTTGAAGGTACCATCATTGAGATAGTCAATTGCTTGATTGAAATTGATCTCTCTAATAGTTTCTACAAGAGCAATCACATCCCCGCCTTGATGGCGGGAAAACCAATTCCACTTGTTCTTATCAGGTGAAATTACCAGAGAGTCGTGTTCTTTCCAGCGATAGTCTTTCCCATCTCGTACCAATTCCATATTCAATTCATTGGCGACATCCAGAATATCTCTGGAACGGGCAATTTCTACTCTTTCTCGACGGCTGCGGCCACGGTTTCCTTGAGGTTGATTTGTTTCTTCTGGCATAATAGCTCCTTTCTTGTATTAAAAAGGTTCACAGATCGGCTGGAAAGGTTCTTCTTCGGCTTCTAAAAACAGTTCTTTTGGCAGCTGAACCAGCTCCCCTACTGCAAGTTCTTCAAAATCCTTTGGATTGGCCTGGTAATCAATCGTCATTTCAAGATCGGCATTTTTGCTTTGACCCTCAAAAAGGACTCGGTGAGTCTCACTATCCAGCGCTTTGACAAGCCAATCAGCTTCAAAGTCAAAGTCTTCTATTGTCACACTTGGAAAACATAGCTTCATGATGTTTTCTCCTTTCTTTTGTTTTATTCTTCTAGTCTAAGGGATAATGAAAAAACTTGCTCTAACAGGACAAGTCAACATAAAAAAAGCCATTGGTTGCCAATGGCTTTTAACGACGATTTTCACGGCGTTCTTCCTGTTCTTCTCGCTCATCACTCCTAGCTCTTTCCATAAGGGCTTTTTGACTGCTCCTTTGAGCTTGATTTAGAGAAGCTGTCAGATTTCTCATAAAGCTAGTATCAACCTTCAGGCTGCCCTGTGTTTGTTGGATGGTGCTGCGTCTGTTTTGTTTTTGAGACTGGATCTGTTTTTGTACCGTCTGAAGAAGAGCTTCTTTTTGTCCCTCTTCTTCAGGTCGTAATTTACCATACAATTCTTTCAGTTTGGAAAACTCCTTTGCATTGAATTGTTTATAGGCTTTGATTTGAGCTTCATCCGTGGTTTGGGCTATCTTCTGATTGGTTTTATAAATCCCATGTTTCACCTGGAAAATGGAGATTTGTGTCTCCAACTCTTCCTTGTAATCCTGCTTGGAAATAGGATAACCTTTCAGCAACATTAGGATCCCCTCGTCCTGGAGTGGTTTCAACGATTCCAGCTCTGATTGTAGGTGTCGGATAGGAAGTTGGATAGTGCCCCTATCTGCTTTAGAAATAGGGAGATTGATGCTCTCTACAAACTGACGGCTCAGTGATTGTTTTAATTCCAATTCAGACTTAGACAAGCGATAGTTTGGTGTCAGCTGTAGTTCAACTAGCTTAAGTTCTGTAGCCAGCCTTTCTTGTTTTAACTTGAGAAACGGCTGGTCAGACCGTAAAGGCTGCACCTGGTGAAGCAATTTTTGACTGACTAGCAAGGCCTTTTGACGCTCTTCTAACTTACTTAATTTTAGAGCATAGCGAAAAGTTCCTAGCTCCTGCCTTTCTTTCTCCGTCTGATTTTCTTTCTTCTTGGCCGCATCAACAAGCTCCTGTAGTTCAGCTGAAGAAAAGAGAGACAATTCTTTCAAAGACAGCCTTTTAGTCAGGATATTTTCTTCCATCTGTTTGATGTCGTAAACATAACTCGTCTCAAAACTCATTTCTCCGATCCCGTTTCCGTTTTTATCATACTGTTCATAAACGGGCTTTATAATTTCAATCGGCTGCATCCCTTCCTTGGGACTGTAGCCTTTTTTCTCCCAGTCAGCTAAGGACTTTAAGTAGCTGGCTTCTGGAAACTGCTGGAGAATTCGATTTTGGTTGCCTTTGGAAAAATCTGGCAAATTTTTTTCCAGCTGAACGTCTTCAATCTGCAGGGCCACTTCTTTAAAAGAGCGTAGAATACGATTTCCTAGCCGTTCTCTTAATTCCAGTTCCCGTCGATGAAACATACCTTCTAAGTCATAGCCTTTGGCCTGCTTTTCTGATCGCACCGTTTGGCCATTTACCTTTCGGACACGTTCATACGTTTGTTTTTTTCCAGCTGAATAAGCACTATCATAAAGCCCCAAGAAGTTTCTGGTCTCTTCTACAAACTTCTGGTAAAGCTCTTTCCCTTCATTCTGCAAGTAAGAGTCAATATATTTATCCAGGAAAAATTTACTGACCGCAAAATCTTTAGCATTCGAGCCATAGCGCCAATTTTTTTGGAGCGGCAAATGATTATATGCCTGCTCCAGAAAATTTTTCTCAGCTGAAGAAGTTACCTGTTGATTATGAAAAACTTGGTCAACTAGATTGGCTTTTAGGTTCGCTAAAATCTGTTCTTTTCGGATGATACGGTTACGGGTCTGATCATTGAGCAACCCATGAAACACATCACTTTTCAGTTTTGAAATAGTCTTCTGCGAAAAGTTGCCTTTGTATTCCATCCGCCCTCTTGGTTGATAAAAGATTTTTTCACGGGCACTTTGAAGTTCAGACAAGCCAAAATGAACGTGAATATTCTCCGTATTCAAGTGAATGTTGGCCCACCAAAATGAAGAGTCTGACAAACCTTCTTTAGCAATCACTTTCGGCAAAGCATCTCTGATCACTGTTTTGATAGCTTGCTGGTCAACCTGCCCCGTCTCAATATCGTATAGGCCTTGTTGGGCCAAAAAGGCATTATCAAAAGAGATTACTCCCTGCCAAAGAAGGGAGCCGTTTTGATAAGCCGTTTCAAGATTTTCCTTTAGCTCATTGACCTTGCTTCTTTGAAGATAATTCGCATCTGCTGTAAAGATAGCAGTGAGCTCCTCTGTTTGATTTTCCGTCGCATAAGAACGATTCATATAACTCAGGTAGTCTCTAAAATTGAGATTGAGTTCAGGAACTGATGCCTGCATAGCCAAAACTTGTTCTTCAGTCAATCCTTCAATTTCTTGACGATGGGTTTCAAGTGCTAATTCTTGATCCTGTTTGACTGCTTCAGAACGGTTTGTGTAATCTACAAAACCACTATTGGCCTCCGTGTACTGCAACATAAATGTCACGGCTGGACTATTCATTTCCATAGGCATTTATAGCTCCTTAATGAGAATGTTTAATCGTTTGGCCCCTGGCCACATCTTCTTGAATGACATCATCAATTCTTGCCATTAGTTCATGCTGGTTAGGATCCATGCGTGAGTGAATAGACTCTAAATCTTGCACATCAAAATCTTGACCTTTCGTAACGGCATGAAAATTAGTCAGTTCCAAATACTGCAATCTATTGAGCTGATTTTTAACCACTTTCAAATCCTGCTCTATATTTTCCAGCTGGTTATTTTTGACCCCTTGAAGCTCAGCTAATCGTTGGATATAAGGTTGAGGACGGTCAATATCTAGGAACAGTTTATAGAAAGCATCCAAGGCTAATTGAATTGTTTCTGACTTATTCAATTCTGGCCCTTGTGGTGATCCCTGATCTTGTAAATAATCAATAATGGCTGTAAATTTTTCAGCGCCTTCATCTCCTAAGTAAAGGCTGAAACGACGGGTATTTGATTTTTTTCTTGGCATGAGTGTCTCCTTTTTTTGGTTCATCAAAGGGCAACTTTTTGAGAGTCCCCAGTTAAATAATTAATTTCATATCCTGGTTGGATATTGAAAATATACACGTCAAAAGAGATGGTATCATCTTCTACACTTTGGGCCTCCAGACGGATGCCCCGACACACCAATTCCACATTTTTGAAAATTGGTGTGACCCTGTAGCGGACATGATGATTTGTTTCTTTGATATAGTTTGAGATAAAATTTTCATAGTAAAGCATAGAAGATTTTTCATCTTCAAAATTTGCATTCAGGGCTCGTGTCCCTGTGAATAGATTTTGCGGATTATCATTTTCACCACTCAACTGAAAAGCAATTAAGTGGGAACGATTGTAGAGGTAATCCGACTGACCGTTAAAATCAATCTTCTTGTTTTTCCAACCAGTCGGTGTGACGGTTGAAATATCTTCTCGCTCTTTTTTAGGCAGTAGGTCTTGACCTAACATGGCTTCAGCCACTCCTACACGATTGAGCAGGTCAAGACTGGAAAATTTTTTCCAGGTGCCTTTTTCCAAATTCAATTCTTCACTCGTAAATTGAGCTTTAGAATGAACTTCAATGACTTGATTTTTTCCATCATAGATTTGTGATTTCAGTTCACTATTTTTAGAATGATAGGTGGATGAAATATCAGAATTTTTTTCTCCAGGTGAACCAGTAATATTGAGCTGACTTTTCAAATCATTTTGTGTAAAAATTGAGACGACCGCTTGAAAATTTTGAGGCTGTACCAGAAGGATGGCTAAAAAGATTATAGCGACAAAAACAAATTTATTTTTCTTCATCAATAATCACCTGCCTGTCGTTCAGAAGTCACTGCTTTTTCGTCATTCATAAATCCAAGCCAATCAATCGTCAGCTGTTCTACCAGTTCTTGTTTTGCACCATATCCTGATAATTTGATTTCATTCTTCAACAGCAACTCTAAAATCTGGCTCTGTTGTTTTTTAATTTCAGCCAAGGTTTCAGCAAAACGATTTTCATATAAATCTAGTCCATCGTTCATTACGACAGACTCACATTGTGAGAGCATAAATTCATTGAATGATGAATACTGATATTTGTTCGCTATGGTGTGCAGCTGCTCAAACGTATGATCTGGAATATTTCTGATTTTGATTTCCTTAGTCATCTCTTTCCACCTCCCCCTCGTATTCCAACCAGCGGGAAATGTGATTAGCGTATCGGGCCATTTTCGTTTCAAAATCTTGTAAAATGTCGGACTGTTTTTCTGTCAAAAACAAAACGTGGTCAGACGTCAGTTTGATATTTTCAAGATGGGAGACGTACAAATCTTCTGCCCGATTGAATTTTCCTTTTTCAATTTTTTCACGGCACATCCCCAGCAAAAATTCATTAAATGATTTTGCCTTGGTATCTTTTGCAAGAGCTTTTAAATAATTCACCTCTTGGTGTGAAAGTCCTCGGATTTTGATTTCAATAGTTTGATTTTTGGTCGGCAATTCATCTCTCCTTTCTTCAAAAAATGAGCGCCCTTCTTTTTTCTTTTTACGAGGAAAAAGCAAAAAGAAGCAAAAAAGAAAACCCGAACCTCGCAACGTCACGAACCGAAACGGTTCTACTTTTGCGGTTTTTCAGCACACCAGCGCCCACCTGCAAGGCTAAAGCCTTTTAGGGTCTTAGTGCTTGAAAAGAGCATAAGGGAAACTGTCCCCACGTCCCGTGTGGAGTTGATAGTATCAACGTTTCCTTTGTCCCCAATTTTCTCGGCTACGCCTACCTAAGCACACTGCTCTAACACACCTATGCCTACTCATTTTCTAATCAGCATACTTTCAGCCACTGATATCTAAAGAGATAAATCTGGTCATTTCGTGAATATTCAGCTGGAGAAAATCGGTCTGTTTTTAAGAAACCTGTTCGCTTTCTTCAGCAGCTTTTTGAACAGTTTGACGACGTTCTTTTTCTTCTTCTTTTAGAAGAGTGAGTTCTGTTTTTAGGTCATCATAGATTTGTTCATATGATAAATTTTTATCTTTTTTTAGCTGAACCTGAACGTACAATTTACCAATATTTTTTTGAAGCTTTTCTTCTGCTTCTTTACGAACAGACTCTAAAGCTGCAACTTTTTTCTTTGCTTCTTCCAATTCTAAATCAATTTTTTTAAGATCTTTTTTTGCCATCTTATAGCCTCCTTTTCAAAATTATAATCAGTATAAGGGATAATTTTTTTTTGTGCTGTAAAGGGACAAGTCACCGCAAAAAGAAAACTCCCTAATATAAAATTAGGGAGAACCAATTTTAGGACAATTGCTTCTGAAATCCTTCAACTTCTATTGTAAAAGCAGCTCTTCGACTAAGTTTAAATTTAATCAGTGTATGACCAAAATCTTCTTTTATTCCAAAAGGATAAATTCTAAAAACAGGATAATAAATGGTATCATAATCACCGAAAGTACGCTCTTTTTCTTTTTCAAATTGAACTACACTATAGCGAATAGCTGTAAGCACTTCTCTGTTTAAATAGCTTAATTCAACAAACTCTTGATAAGGTTGTTTAATCACATTTTGGTTAATCATTTTCATCCGTTTGTCAGCTTCTTTTTCATCAGCATCCGTATAAAGATTACATTCAGGCGGCAGATGATCTGTTAGCTTTCGAATACCTAAATACTCTTTATTAATAACATTTTTTAAGAGATAGCGCTTAAATAATATCGGCTGAATAAAAATTACAAGAGTTGCAAGAGCAAGACTAATTAGCCAAAATGTAAGAAGACGATTAACCATAGATTCTGTTAAAACATGTTGCTTAATATAATCATTTCCTTCTAGGAAAAATAGAAAGATTAAAACAAAATTGAAAGTCGTCTTCATACGTCCCAACTCTCTTGAGGAGAGCGTATAAATGACATCTATTAAGCACTTGAGCATGACTAAGGAAATCAAAACTTTCACAGTAAATAGTTGTATATCCCGTGGCATATAATACGTCAGCAAGCCGAGTAAAACAGCTGAGAAAATATAAAATTGACCCTTAATCAAGAATTTTACAAGCCAATTCAAACCACAAAACAGTGATAATTTGAGACCATTTTTATTTAGTTCTTTCCATTTTTGAGTGTGTTTTTTCATGATATCTTTCCTTTCACTATTTCATTTCCACCGTTTCAATCGGATTAGAAAATTCAAATGTACCATCTTTCACAGCTGCTTTTTTCTTGTTTAAGGCCTCAATCTTACCTTTTAGTTTTTCGATATTTTCTGTCGCTGTTTCAATCGAACGGTTCTTGGTTTCGATGTTACTATCAATGACAGAAATATCTTTTTGGTTGGCTTCCAGATCATCACCTGTAAGATATTTTGCTTCAGTATTCAATCCGTCTTTGCGAGACTCATCATCTTCAATAGAGGTTTTCAGCTTAGAAATAGACTCATTCAATTTTTTGATTTGTCCTTCCTGATAGCTGATTTCAGCCTCGATTTCAGTCAGTGTAAACTCTTCACGAGACACCGCATCGATTGTCTTTTGTTTGAGATTTTTATTTTGAGTTGTTACAAAGAATTGAACTGTTCTTTCTGCTTCCTCCTCTTTCGGGGACAAGGATTTTGAAGTGGAACTATCGTCACTTGATGGCGATGTAATGTCAATATCAACTGAACTAGTTGAGACAGTTGTATTGATGACATCAATCGCAAAAGCGCCAAAATCTTCAGGTACTCCACGGATAATCACTGAGATTTTATTATCCACGATTGGGACAACTTCCATGCTCGTTTTAGCTGATTTATTTTGTGAGTAAAGCTTCCATTTTAAGCGCTTGGCATCAATTCCACGGTCAACAGATGAAGTCGCATCCCTAGTCTCAAACTGAAGAACAATGATACCTGTTTTGGGAGAATAGGTCTGACTGGTCAGCTTAATTTCTCCAGTTCCATTGACAAATGTTTGCTTGGTTTTAAGCTGATCATCTGTGTAGGTTTGGCGTTCTGGAGAATAGAGTGCTCCAGCCAAAAGACTGATCCAGGCCGCAAATAAAACGGAAAAAATGACTAATTTTCGTTTGATCACATTCTCCTGAAACCAGTTTTTAACGGCCAGAAATGGTTTTACAACGGTGCTGGATTTTGCATTTCCCATCCAGCGTTTTAATGTTTCTATCATGTCTAATAAATCCTTTCTAATTTTCTTTTCCCCACTTCACCTGACTATTAGGCCAGAACATTTTCAACAACATCATCAAGACGACAGACGCTCTCATTTGCTTTTTCTCATTCTCATATTTATCTCTGATTGTCACAGAACAAATAGGAAGAAACCAAGCGCATAGCAAGCTAGCCAAGATGACAAAATGACTAATAAAATTCGATAAGTTATTCATGGGAAGCCTCCTAGATACAAGACATTTTTTCTGGTGCAAGTTCGAGAGTTAGCCACAAAGCCTCACTCTCTGAGATATAGGTAAGGCTGCCGCCCTCGTCATGGAACCGGAGAAGATAGTAAGGATCTTCTCCAACATGTCTGCCTAAAGCAACCACACCTTCAGGCGTCTTAGCACGCCACAATTCATTATCAAAACGAAACAATGCTTCTGTTTTTTTCTTTACCTTTTTAGTCATTTCATTGCCTCCTTGATAGCAGACTCATCAACATTAATTTCACCTTTACTGGCCTTAGTTGCATAGAGAGAAAGCTGCTGTTTTCCATCTCTCAACTTGACAATAGTCGCCGCTTTTTTTACTTGGTATTTCTTTACTAAGGCCTGTCCTTTTTCAGACTCAACATTGATATAAAAAGTCGGATAAGCACTCTTTTCAGCAGCAGAAATAACCGCCTGTTTTCCTGCCTGGCAATAGGGGCAGCCTGACTTGTAAAAGACCAGGTTCACATTCTGATCAACTACCGCAGCTGCATATTCGTTTTGGGTCAGATGGCTGTCATAATCTTTGAAAAAAACCTCTTGCAAAACCGTCTTTACTCCAATAGCAGCAAAACTCAAAAGCATGATAAAAAGAACAATGCCAAAACCCAATTTGATTGCTTTCAAATCTTTCATAGAGAGTCCTCCTTGTCCAGAAAATCAAAGAGATTGCCCTGGATCACTTGGAGTTTAGCCAGCCGTTTCATGTCTTGCTTTAGCTCCTGAAAGCTGGTCATAATCTTATTCAAAACAAGCGGATCAAAATCATCATAAATCGCCACAATCGGCAACATAGGCAGATGATCTTTTTTCTCACTTTGGAGAAATTCATTGACCTGTCTTTCAGCTACAATGACCCCATCAACTCGTACCAAAGCTGGTAAACTTGTGATAGTTTCTCCATTTTGATAAAAGGTCAGGGCTACATCTCCAGGAGCAATCGTTTCAAAGTCTGCATCACTGTCAGACACTTTGAAGTAATAAGCTGAGGGCTCTTGTCCTAGTCCTGTCAGATAAGTCCCTCGTACAATCTTAAACTTTTTTGTCATCTTCCCTCTCCTCCTCATCATCAAACCTAAATATCACCATTTTATTTCTTGATGACATCTCCATTGCAATTTCTTTCCATTCTCGCTTGGTCTTTGTCGTTTTCCATAATGGAATAATATCAAACAGATAAAGTCTTCCAGTATAAAAAACATCATCTTCATTTTTCACCATTAAAACCTCCCTTCTAACAAACCTTATGAAATCTAAATGGAGCCTGATAGTAATTCGGATACTGAATAATTCTCTTTGTCCTCGTTACTGGTACGGGCTTGTGATACCATTTTTGAAGATATTGAGAAGCCATCCCCTGAGTCTCAAAAACTAGAAGGTTCTTCTTCTCATCACGCAGATAATCTCCAATCTCAAAACTAAAAATAGCAATCATTTGACTTCCTCACTTTCTTGATCTTCCAAGTTCTTGACTAGCTAGTTTTTCCCCCGCCTCTGAATTGCCTCACAGTATCCTAGATATAATGTAAAGGCACTTGACGGGTTTTATTTTTTATCCAATGTCAAGCTCAAATAAAGAGAGTTGTGATACTTGTTTAAGGTCATTTTTAACTCCTTCTATCACTCGCCGAGTGAGACTCAAGCTTTCTTCAAAGAAAGCAGCAATATAACCAACATACGCTTCCTGGCGTTCCTTTTTCACCTGGAGAAGGGACAGGAAGATAGCCTTGACGGAAGCAATACGGATCCCGCCGCCACGGCCAGATTTAATCGTGAAGAAGATCTTCTGATCTGCCTTTAGTGCTTTCAGTACTCTGTCTAAAGAGCGTTCAGGGATACTGAGAGCTTCTCTCAGCGCCTTTTTCGTTGTCTGAATAAATGGATCTTCTGACTGGTAAAAGTCCTCTAAATAGGCCATCACATCGGCTTTCCATTCATACAGATGACTGTTCTTGCGATCAGCCCGCTTCTTCTTGAATTTGTACCACCGCTGCTTGGTAAAGAGATCCGCAGCCTTCAAATCCTTATTGACCCAGGCCCGACACAGCAGCATGATATAATCTCTGCTGGCTGCCTCATATTTGCCTGAATAAGCACTGGCAATAATCTTTAAGAGTTCGCTTGTAGTGACTGGTTCGTCCAGTCGTAGGCTAAATTCGTTTAACACGACCTCACAATCGCCTTGTGAGACACCGCTGGAGAAATTAGCCAAGGCTAAAGTGAACAATACAGAATTTCGACCCATTAAGTCCTTAGTACCTTTGATGTTTGACTCATTCATCAACATCTTATACCAGGGCTCATCGGTCTGTTTTGCCCCTTCTGTTCCTGAAATAACCGTTAGGTTCGGTTTCTTACTTGGGAAAGGCAAGTCTGATTGTTTCATCGACCAATTCAGCCACTCCTGGAAAGAATAGGTGTACTCTTCGTCAAAGAATTCGATATTATCTGTACGGGGTATTCTGCAAATACCAAAGTGATTACAGGTCATATCAACAGGTAAAGTCTGACCAAAGTAACTTCTCAAGTTTTGAGAGATCGCCTTGGCCACCTTTACCACCTTGAACTGTGAATGGGCGGTCACATAGGCTGGCTCAGACAGAACAAAGTAAGCCTGGTATCCTTTATCTGACTTTAGAATTAACGTTGGCATGAAGCCTAAATCAAGAGCAGCCGTCAGGATGTCTCCTGATGTCATTACATCATCTGAGGACAGGTCAAAATCAATCACAAAGGTATTGATCTGACGCAAGTTCTCTTCAGCATGGCCACGTGTAATTTGTCGTCGGCTGTCACTGTATGATCCGAAGCGATAAACGTTCGGCGTCCAGTGAGTGAAGCCATCTTGATTTTCTTTAATAGCTTCCATTGAGGTTAGAACAAGTCCACGGGCCTTGATCATGTGAGCTTTGGAACGGTAAGTGAATATAGCTCCTCGCTTACCTTCCTCAACTGAAGAAACAGGTTTCAAATGACTGTTTCTAAATTTATAATTCCTTAATCCATCTTTGAGAATTAAAGGATAGATTGTATTCAAATTCATATTGAAATATTCCTAATTTTTTTCATCACTGAGCTAGCTGTTTAACAATTCATCAGTCATTAGCTTTGTTTCTTTTGCATGTTCAAGTCCTACAGAATAAGCTTCCAGGTCTACTTTTTGAATTGGAATTTTGGCAGATCTCTCATTGAGTTTTCCCATTCGTTTATACTGTTCTTCCAATACTTCAGCAGGAACCTGAACCATCAAAGCAAATTTTTCTGATGATTGAGTTTGTTTCTCAAAACGCTCATTCAACCCTGTAAGAAATCCAAACAAGTAAGACTTCTTGTAGTCTTTCCAGCGAGCTTTTGTAATTGTAGGGAAGAGACGTTTTAATCGATATTCCAGATATAAAACAGCACCTTCATAAACTTTGGTGCAAAATTCAGCATCACTATCATAGCCAAAGAAAATCATTTTCGTAATTCCTTCATCAACTTTCCTTTGTCTAATGACTTTACACCTGAAGTTTGCACCAAGAATACCAGCCAATTTCTCTTTCCACCAAACCATTCTATATTCTGAGGCTGCAACAGTCTCTCCAATATTATTCTTGTGGATCTTTTGTATATCACTCATGGCTAAATTGTGTTTTACCATCAACTTCTGGGCCATGAGAAGCGCTGACTGCCCTTCTTCATCATTTGGAGCGTCATAGGCTAATTCAAGTAAGTTTTGAACTTTTAAAATAATCTTATCGTTCATTTGTGACCTCCTGAGCTATTCCTAATCCATAATAGCAATGGCTGCAAATTGTTTCTTCTTCATCTATCCACCAACAAGCCCCCTTGTCTGGAGTGTAGCAAGCATTGTTCCAAGTGCAGCCACAGATACAACATTTTCCCTGTTCTTTTGAACTCATGTCAACCTCTCTTAGTTCTCTTTCATACTCTTAGGAGGAGCAGCAACCGAAAAGAAGTAGCCGTCCTTTAAATCCTCTTTACTGTAAAACTCAGCTTCTGCGGTCATTACATGATCGCACCGACTCCAGTCACTACGTAGCTTTTTGTAGGACAGCGATACTCTTTTTTCAATTTCTCTAAAGCGAAAACCTAGTTTCAAATACGTGGTAACGATTTCTTCAATATGTTCTTGCGTTTCTAGAACTTTAACCCTGGTTTGGATATTCTCTTTCTTATCTTCTTCTCGAAGGCTTAGCTGATATTGAATATAGAGTAATCGCATTTCCTCAATTTTCTCTTGCCAGTAAGGATTATAAGGCTGACCTGAATACTTATTCGTTAAGCTGCGGACAGGTTTTCTGAATTTCATCTGAACCTTGTCAAACTCTCCTAAATCTGTCAGTGGATCAATAAATCCCAAAGGCTCGCTATTGAGCAACTTTTCATATAAATTTAAACTGTTTGTCATCATCGTTTGTCTCCTCTGATACAGTTCTTTACAATCTCCCCCTAGGATGAGTTCTGGCAGCTCATGCTTTCAAACAAATCAAGTTGAAAGGCACCTGAAGAAGCTTTAACATCTTCTAGCGGTATTTTCTCTGACTGTTTTTCTTTATCGTGATCAATCACTTCATAGACTTCCAATGTGTCAATGTTCATGACAATCTCCAATCCTCGCATGACGATCTCCTTTCTCTTTAAATTTAAAACGAACAAAAAAGGAGAACAGATTTCTCCGTTCTCCTTCCTATACAAGATATTCAATTTATACTTTTCTAAAAACTCTTACCACTTACACTACCTTTAAATAAAAGAATAAGAGCGGAAATTCCGCTTTCTTCCGCTCTTTGATTCCAAGTTGGCATCAACCCAAAGCCACATCCAAGACCATCATGAGAACAAAGCCCACCATGAGACCCAAAGTCGCCACATCAGTATTGCCATTGGTTTGCGAATCCGGTATCAGCTCCTCTACCACCACGAAAACCATTGCGCCTGCTGCAAAGGATAGGGCATAGGGCAGAATCGCCGTCATGGCCATAACAGCAACTGCCCCAAGAACAGCCCCGATTGGCTCTACAATCGCAGACATGGAACCCCAGTAAAAGGCTTTAAGCCGAGACTTGCCGTCCGTCCGAATCGGAATGGACAGAGCCGCTCCTTCTGGGACGTTTTGCAGGCCAATTCCTAAAGCTAGGCCAATCGCGCCGACAAAGGCTTCCGGACTAGGATTGGCGGCCAAGGCACCAAAGGCTACTCCGACTGCCAAACCTTCTGGAAAATTGTGAATGGTAATGGCTAAAAAGAGCAGGGCTGTCTTGGACAGCTTCTTTCGGCTATGCTCAGAAACACTCTCAGCCTCCGAAATATCCTTGCTCAAGTGCAAGTGAGGCACTACCGCATCAATCAGCCGCAGGAAAAAACCTCCCACTAAAAAACCAATCGCTGCAGGCAGCCAGGACAGCTTGCCATAAGAACTTTGGGCATACTCAATCGACGGCGCCAGAAGCGACCAAAAGGAAGCCGCAATCATGACCCCTGCCGCAAATCCCATCATAATATCCAGCAGCTTACGGCTGACCTTTTTAAAGAAAAATACAACAGCCGAGCCTACAATGGTACATCCCCATGTAAAAAGTCCCGCCAATAATGCCTGCATAACCACAGGCTGCGATCGTAACCAATCCATAACTTCTCCTTATTCTCTAAAATCAATCATACAAAATCGTCTTGGTTTCCCCTATACAGTGTTTTTCCTCATTCCAGTAATGAATCCGCTCGAAAGAGCCTTTCCGCCAGTAGAGAGGCAAACGTTCACGTATGTCGTCCTGCATATCTATTTGGCCAAGTTCGGAAATCTTCCACCATTTGGGCTCCCCTTCATGATCGTTTCCCCTGACTTGCCCCTCAAAGGCAGTACAAAGAAAATCGTAATACACATACCATTCTTTTTTACTCGGATTAGTGAATCCTGAAATTCCCTTCAATTCCATATTTAGAGCAGTCAGCCCCGTTTCTTCTTTTAACTCGCGCCTTGCAGCTTCGAAAAAAGATTCTGGAAACTCCACCTTCCCGCCTGGTTGTATCCACCCTTTAAAGTTATCATGCTGGCGATTAAGCAGTAGGATTTCTTCATCTTTTTTTACACAAATATTGACCCAATTCAAAATGGTTTCTGTCATATCAAACCTTCTTCACATACTGTTCAATAGGATAGTCAGCTGGATTCAGCAGCCCCGCTTCTCCCAAAGCCATCTGGGCCAATTGGCGTCCGATAAGCGGGCCAGTTGTCAGACCAGAAGATCCTAGTCCACTAGCAGTGTAGACTCGTGGCAAGTCTGGCACAGCTCCAAAGAAAGGTGCAAAATCGCTGGTATAGGCTCGTGTTCCCACGCGCTCACCTAAAATCTCTGCTTTAGACAGCCTTGGCAAATAAGCTTCTGCTTCTTGCTGCAATTGATCCAGCACTTTCTTATCTACCGTCAAATCAAAGCCCTGATCATTTTCATGACTGGCACCGACGCTGACCTTGCCTGCCAGAAAGGGAATGATATCCAGCTCGCCCTCAGGCATAACAACAGGGTAATCATCCGTCTGCTCAGCCAGCTTAAAATCACACAGCTGTCCCTTTTGCGGCTGAACATCTGTCTTATAGCCCAGTGGCTGCAAGATTTCTCCCAGCCAAGCCCCCACAGCTAAGATAACACAGTCAAAGCTGCGTCCGTCCACAAGAAGTTGCTCTCTTTCTACTGTCAAGTTTACCTTTTTCTCAACCAGTTCTGCCTTACTGGCTTTCAGAAGCGTCTCCGTCAAGAGTGCTCCCTCCACACGGGCACCGCCAGAAGCATAGAGAAGTCGCTCAAAGCCTTGCAAGTCTGGAAATTTCTTCTGGGCTTCTTGACTGCTGAGAAGACTCAAGTCCCCTATTAAGGGCGACTCTTCCCGACGATTAGCAGCCAAATCATAAAGCTCCTGCAGCTTGCTCTCATCCTTTTTCAGCAGATAAACACCTGTCTGTTGGTAAAAGTCTGTCTGAATACCAGCAGCTTTCAGATCCGCAATCAAGTTCTGATAAAAATCAGCGCCCAAACGCGCCATCCTGTACCAAACCTTATTGCGACGTTTGGAAAACCAAGGACTTATAATGCCAGCTGCTGCCTTGGTCGCCTGCCCCTTGCCGTCATCAAAGACAGTCACTTCCACATCTGGGGATTTGGACAGATAGTAAGCGGCTGTTGATCCGACAATTCCAGCACCAATTACTGCTACTCTTTTCATGTCACTCCCTCTCAAATATGTCGGAAAGGATTGGTCCAAGCCTGACTAGCCAGAATCTCAATCTCCCATCCCTCTTCTGCCTTCCAAAGATCAAATTTTTCTTTCAATTTTTCCGTAAAAAGAACCTCGATATAATGTCCAGGATCCAGCGTCAAAAGACCTTCTGTCAGCATTTCCTGGGCTGTGTGATAGTAAATATCACCTGTAATGTAGACCTGCGCTCCCTTGGAAATAGCCTCTGGATAAAAGGACTGACCGCTGCCACCACAGATAGCTACACGCTCAATCACACGATTGAGATCCGCTTCTTCATAAGTGACCAGACGCAAACTATCTAGTCCAAAACTTGCCTTGACCTTAGCCGCAAAGTCCCCAAAGGTCTGAGGAGCAATCCTCCCCACACGTCCAATGCCGTTTTCTGGCGTCGTTTGTCTGAGAAAACTTGTCTCCTCAATCTCTAAAAGCTGACAGAACCAGTCATTAAGCCCGTCCTCCACGACATCAATATTGGTATGGCTAACATAGACAGCAATATCATGCTTGATAAGATCTAAAATGATTTGATTTTGTGCCTTATCTGCCACTAGGTCCTTGAGCGGGCGAAAGATAGGCGCATGCTTAACGATAATCAGTCCAGCACCTGCCTCAATAGCCTCCGCCACCGTTTGCTCACGAATATCCAATGCCACTAGAACCTTGTCCACTTCCTTATCCAAGGTCCCGATTTGCAGTCCTGAAATGTCGCCCTCCATGGACAGTTCTTGCGGGCAATAGGCTTCATAACGGGCAATGATTTCACTTGCTAGCATGGAGCACCTCCTTGATACTTTCGATTTTTTGGGACATAGCAGAGCGTTCTAGCTCATTTTTTTCTGGGATATGGGCCAGAGCTCCTTCAAGTTTCTTCAATTCTTTCTGCCATCTTAGCTGAAAATCAGGTGACTGTTGCTTCATCAGAAAAGGACCAAAGCGTTTTTCTTGCTCTGTCAAAGTTTGCTGGCCTGCTTCAGCCACTAGGATTTCGTAAAACTTCCCCGCCTCTTCTAAGACATCCTCAGCCAGCAAGCGAAAGCCGTTAGATACCAGCCAGCTGCGGAGCTCATCCTCTCGGTTATTAGGCTGCAAAATCAAGCGGGAAATAGCTCTAAGCTTAGCTCTGCCATTTTCCAAAATCTCTGAAATCAAGCGACCGCCCATGCCAGCGATAACGATGGTGTCAATCTGATCTTCTACTTCAAAAGCCGCCAGACCATTAGCCAAGCGAACCTCAATCAGCTCCGTCAGCCTATGCTCTGACACATTTTTCTGGGCAGACTGAAAAGGCCCCTCTACCACTTCTCCGGCCAGAGCCTTCTCAATCCGTCCTTGCTGAACCAGGTAAATAGGCAGATAGGCGTGATCGCTCCCAACATCCAGCAACTTAGCCCCATCCGGCACAAAAGCAGCTACTCGCTCCAAGCGTTGGGAAATAGTCTTTTTTTGCATCGCTTACTCTTTTCTAAACATTCTTCTATTCAGTATATCATTTTTAAGGGCATAAAAAAAGCAGCGGAGGAAAAATCAGCTTGTTGATAAACTGATTTTGTCTCGCCACTTGATGATGGGGTGTTTGTTCCTACCCGACACTTATTTATTTGATTTCCTGATACTCAGCAGCTAAACCGCGCTGGACTGCCGGACGAGCTGCAATCTTCTCCGCCCAAGCAGATAGATGTTTGTAGGATGCAGCATCCAAGAACTCAGCTGCGCCTGGATAGAGCCTATCCTGCACCAACTGCCCATACCAAGACCAGATAGCAATATCTGCTATGCTATAGTCATCTCCAGCGATATAAGCTTTCTTGGCCAATTCTTTGTCCAATAAATCCAGTTGTCGCTTGGCTTCCATCGTAAAGCGGTTGATGGGATATTCTAGCTTTTCTGGTGCATAGTTAAAGAAATGACCAAATCCGCCTCCCAAGAAGGGCGCCGCTCCTGTCTGCCAGAAGAGCCAGTTGAGCACCTCAGTCCGACCGGCCAAATCTGACGGAATTAGCTTTCCAAACTTCTCTGCTAGATAGAGCAGGATATTCGCAGACTCAAAGACAGGAATCGGCTTATGACCTGACTGATCCAACAAGGCCGGAATCTTAGAGTTGGGATTGATTTTCACAAAATCTGAGCCAAACTGGTCGCCATCCATGATGCTGATCTTATAGAGGTCATAGGCTGCCTCAGTGATACCCGCTGCCAGTAGTTCCTCCAGCATAATCGTCACCTTAACCCCATTTGGAGTCCCAAGTGAATATAGCTGAAAAGGCTCTTTACCGACAGGAAGCCTCTGCTCAAAACGCGCGCCTGCAGTAGGCTGATTGATACCTGAAAATTTTCCTTGGTCGCTATCCGCAGCAGACCAGACTTTTGGCAATTGATAGGTCATACTTTTCTCCTTTTTTATAAAACCAAGGGCCTGTCATATCTAACAGGCCACTATAAATCTAATAAAGTCAGTCCTTCCACAAATTCATGGCATTGAGGAAATCATCTGAAACTGTCACATTTTGAGGGTTAGCTGCTTCACGTTCTTCCCGTTTGGCTTCTACCTGAGCAAGCGTGATGATGCCTTCCTTACGCCAATTGCGCAAGATAGCCTGAATATACTTCCAGTTGGCCTTGCCATTAAACACAGCCTCACGAAGGGCAGCCTTGACCAAGTCAGGATTGGTTTTGTCGTCTTGAACAGTCTTGGTCAAGTCCTCAATTTCAAAGGGTGTCAAGAGACGACCCAGTTCCTGCTGGAAGGTCTCCACCAAGTCTTTCAAAACATTCTGAGGTGCCTTTACCACAGTCTGATGACCGCTTTTAGCTGCCAGCAGTTCATCCAGCTTTTCTAAAGCCGGTGAAGCATCAAAGATAACCTCTGTCTCTCCATTCAGCTCAATGGTCTTATACTGCAAGAGACCTTTCTCAGTCAGATGAGACATAGAGCGATTGACTTCTGACAGGGTCTTGCCAATATGCTCCGCAATCTGACTAGGCGCCAGCTCTTCCAGAGAAGTCGTATTTTGCAGATAGAAAAACTGCCAGACCAAAAAATCATCGCTGGAATCAAAGATGTCCTTAAAATGTAAAAGAAGGGCACTCGGGATTACTAGATTGCCCGATTTAAAAGCTGATAAATAAGTCATGTCACCTCTTATAGATAAGCAAAAAACGATACATCATTTTCAGGGCTCTCCCAGTCAAAAGGCGTCTCCTGATAGACAGCGTAATTGACCCAATTGCTGAAAAAGAGTGCCGCGGCCGAACTCCAACGCAAGGCCGGTGTCGCATGGACATCATCGTTTTTGAAATAATTCTCTGGAATGTGTGGATTCTTGCCCGCCTTCAAATCGCGGAAATACTCCTTGGATAGAGTATCGCGGTCGTATTCCATGTGACCGAAACTATACACCTCTCGCAAGTCTCGGCTAGCCAGCACAGAGAGGCCAGTATCCTCTCCATACGAAAGAATTTCCAGATTAGTCAGATTGACAATATCTTCCTTCAGAACTTCAGTATGACGGGAATGCGGCGCATAAAACTCATCGTCAAAGCCACGGAAAAGCAGATTGCTGCTGTCAGCTGACTGGCTATAAACACCCGATAATTTGCGTGTCATCTGGTGTTTGTCCACGCCGTAGCGAGCGTAAAGTCCAGCCTGAGCTCCCCAACAGATATGCAGAGTCGAAAAGACATGGGTCTTGGACCATTCAATCACCCGTTGGAACTCTTCCCAGTAGTCCACTGCTTCAAAAGGCAGATGCTCTACCGGTGCACCAGTGATAATCAAGCCATCAAAATAGCGATTTTTAACCTCATCAAAAGTCTTATAAAAAGTCTCCATATGCTCTGCACGTGTCGTTTTAGACTGATGAGATCTCATGTAGAGGAAGTCAATAGTCAACTGCAGCGGAGTATTAGCCAAATGGCGCAGTATCTGAGTTTCCGTCACCATTTTTTGGGGCATGAGATTGAGTACCAGAATATTCAGAGGGCGGATATCCTGATGGTCCGCCCTATCGTCATCCATGACAAAGATATTCTCAGAACTTAAAATGTCAACAGCTGGCAGTTTCTTATCAATCTTAATTGGCATAAAAATATCTCCTTCAATCGTTAGAAAGGCTTGGAAATACTTTTCCAGCCTATTCTTCGTTTATCCAATGTACTTTCATTATACTGAAAGGAGATATAGTTTTCAATTATACTTTTTCTCTAACTAGATATAGCTAGAAACTATGTATTAATAGTGCATCAGAACCTTGTAGTCGTAATCACCGATAACTTCGCGACCTTTGAGCTCATCCAGCTCAATAAGGAAGGCACAGCCAGCCACTACGCCACCAAGGCGCTCAATCATCTCGATCGTCGCCTTCACTGTTCCACCAGTCGCAAGGAGATCATCTACAATCAGAACGCGCTGACCTGGCTTGATAGCATCCGCATGCATGGTCAGGGTATCCATACCATACTCTTTTTCATAGTCAGCTGAGATAACCTCACGAGGAAGCTTGCCAGGCTTGCGGACTGGAGCAAAGCCGATTCCTAACTCAAAGGCAACAGGACAGCCCACGATAAAGCCACGAGCTTCCGGTCCAACGATCATGTCAATCTTCTTGTCTGTCGCATATTGCACAATCTCACGAACAGCGTAGCTATAAGCATTTCCATCTGCCATCAATGGGCTGATATCACGGAATGTCACGCCTTCCTTTGGATAATTTTCGATTGTTGCAATGTAGTCTTTTAAATTCATGATATACTTTCTTTCAAAAAAAATTTTTTACTCTCTATTATATCACTTTTTCATCCAAATGGTAACAGAAAACTTACTTTTTATTGGTATCTATTATTTAATCTGAAAAATCATGTCTGAGACATTTATAGACCATCATATTGGGGCCTGGATTAAGTTGGTTATTCTTTATTATCGTTTTTTCTAGGCAAGTCAAAATCAGATGTATTGCTCTAAATAAAGAGGTGTTGCTATTTCTTGTTCATAATTTTTTACAACATCCTTCGTAAATAAGCCTAATAAGTCCAAAACATTAGATGGATTAATCTCAAATGTTGAAAATACAGAGTTTTCAAGAAAATTATGCAATTCTTTATAATTTGTCACATAGCTATACCCCTGAGGAGCGTTAAATCTCGGCGATAATTCTTTAGCTTGTTTTAATGATATAGGCGAGTCAAGAAGAGATAGGGAGTAAATTGGAGAAAAATACTTAGCACCTTCTTGCAAATGGTTTTCCAAATATGGACGACTACTATTTTCTAAATCTGAATTTTCTAAAAAGTTTTGGATATTATTACGCTGACCTAAAATCATTTTTCCAACAATCATCTTAGCGGGCGAGGAAAGATATAA
This sequence comes from Streptococcus sp. DTU_2020_1000888_1_SI_GRL_NUU_041A, assembly GCF_032387735.1. NCBI lineage: Bacteria > Bacillati > Bacillota > Bacilli > Lactobacillales > Streptococcaceae > Streptococcus > Streptococcus sp. DTU_2020_1000888_1_SI_GRL_NUU_041A. Next base: position 1,576,888 of record NZ_CP135591.1, read on the forward strand.
ATAAGCTACCGTTTCTTTTTCAGGAATCCTTGAACGATATTCAAAATGCTTTTTTCCTGTTAGCAAAGCTTTAAAAAATTCTGGTTTAAAACTCAGGATAATTTCATTCATCTAAAAAGTTCTCCTTTGCAAGACTTTGGCTCAGTCTTATACCATCTCATCTCTCCATCAAATAATCATAAATCTCCTGCACAGTGCCCAGTGCCATGAGTTCTTGTTCCTTGACTTGGCGCTTGAGATCTTGGTAAATGTGACTGTTTTCAATTTCTTTCTTTTCAGCTTCCTTATTGACCTTCATGACGCCTTCTTTGATGCTGACAAAGCCCAGCTCTTCAAAAATCTGAATCATTTTGACCAAGAGAATAGGATCAATTTTCAGGTAAGCTGCTAGGTCCTTGAGCTTATAGCGAACATCAAACTCGGGGAACTGATAGATTGTCTTGTAGAGTTTTGCAAACTGCTCACGGTTGCCATAACCAGTCAGATAATAAGGCTTGGCAATCTCATTCTTAAAGTAAATCGCTTCGAAATCCTGTGATTGAAGAATCTTCTTCAAGTCCTGCAAATCATCAGGCAGGTCATAAACCACAACTGCTCTGCTATTTGTCAAATCCGGCAATTCCTCTGTGAAACGCAAGACTGGAACCTTGTCAGGCAGCGTCGCATTTTTGCTGCGGATATTGAAAAGCTGAACGCCGTCCACACGAGCATCTACCAGCATGAGCTGGAGACTGGTCTGTCCATTCCATTTATTGACAGAGAGGCTGACAGCCAGCTCCAGATTCTTGGTTTGGGCAAACTCTGTCGCCAGGCTTCCTTGCCCAAAAGCTACTACTTCAAAAGATGCATCTTCCTGAGAAATTTTCAGCTTAAGATGACTGTTGCCAGCCCCCATAGTCCGAGTATTGTCCACCTTAAAGTCCTTGAGGTAAAAAAGCGGCTTCTTATTGTCCATACCAAAAGGAGCTAGTTTTTCGAAGCTTTTGAGTGTATCCAAAGTCAGTTCTGGCAAGTACAACTCCTCATCCAAGTACAGGGTTGTTTTGCCAGTCAAATCCAAATCATTGTCTAAGATGTAGGCTGTCAGGATATCAGATAGCTCTGTTAATTTGTCTGCTTCAAGAGTCATTCCAGCTGCTCCAGCATGTCCACCAAAAGCTACAAAGAGATCACGATGACTGTCCAAGGCCTCAAAAATATCGACTGCTTCAATACTGCGGGCGCTGCCCTTAGCGATACCACCCTCAATATTAAGCACTATGACTGGCTGGTGCAGCTCTTCCAGCAAGCGCCCAGCGACAATCCCTAGCACACCAGGGTTCCAACCTTCCTTGGCCAACACCTGCACAGGTCTCTTAGGGTCCAGCATGGTTTGCGCTTCTTCATAAATCTGCTGGACGATTTCCTTGCGCTCGTCATTTTTCTGGTTAATCATAAGCGCAATGTCACGATCTTCTTCATCATCAAAGCCAGTCAAAAGCTCAACCGCTGGATTGGGGTCATCCAATCGTCCCAAGGCATTGAGTCGAGGGGCAAGCTGAAAGCCAACCGTTTCTTCATCCAGTTCATCAGGCTGAATACCAGCTATTTTGAAGAGTTCCTGAAGACCTACTCGCTGGGTATTTTTGAGAACAGAAAGGCCATATTTAACCAGAATCCGATTTTCCTCCGTCAGACTGACCATATCAGCGATGGTCCCAATGGCCACTAAGTCCAAAAGTTCGACTTGGACTTCTTCCAACAAGGCTGTTGCTAGCTTAAAAGCCACCCCACAGCCAGCCAGATGCTTGAAAGGGTAATCCGCTCCGCTATGTTCCGGATGAACAATCGCATAGGCATTTGGCAACTCCTCAGGCATGGAGTGGTGATCCGTCACGATGACATCCACACCCAGAGACTGGGCCAGCTCGATAGCTTCAATGCCGGCCACTCCATTATCTACTGTAATAATGAGCGAAATACCTTGATTTTCAATAAAATACTTATAAACACTGCTATTAGGACCATAACCATCCGTAAAGCGATTAGGCAAGTAGACCTGACACTCAGCCCCCAACTGCTCCAAGGCTTCCTTGACAATAGATGCTGAGGTCATCCCATCAGCATCATAATCGCCATAGATCAAAATCTGCTCGTAATTCTCAATCGCTGAGCGAATGCGCTCCACTGCCCGCTCCATATCATGCAGGTCATAAGGATCGTGAAGCTGGTCTAAACTAGGCTCCAAAAATTCCTGCAAAGCTTCTTCAGTCTGCACACCCCTTTGGTAAAGGAGACTAGCAGCGGCAGGTTCTAATCCAGCTTTTTTAGCCTTTTTTAAAAAATTTTCGTCTGTAAAATTAGTGGCAAACTGCCAGTCATATTTTGAGCTAATCATGATAAGTGAAACACTTTCTCCGTTCAATCTTGTCTGAATATTATAACATGAAAAGACTGGTTCAACCAGTCTCAAACTTTCTATCTACGAGCAAGGCCCTTAGGCTCACTCATCTAGGTATAGCCCCTTAGCAACGCTTTGGTCAATAACTTCCTGAGCCAATTCCCAAAGACTTTCAGAGGTTTCTTGGATAAAGGATTTTTTCGCAATAACCTGCGACTTGGTCAGGCCATGAGGATTGTCATGAGGCTGAGCGACTTCCAAGTGATTGAGCAGGGGAACCAGAGCATCCAGCACTCGGGCATATTTAGCCTCTATGCTAATGCTGGTTTCAAACTCCTTCCAAAGTTCTAAAAAGGAATTCTGCTGATCTGACGGAAGCTTGTCTAAACTGATTTTCAAGGACTCCAACTCTCTATCGTAAGAATCGCTCTTGCCCACGTCGTCAAAGATAAAAGTATCGCCAGCATATATTTCGCCCAAATCATGAATTAGTAACATAGACATGACCTTTTCCAGATTGACCTCTTCGGGGATATATTCTCGAAAAACTAGCGCCATGAGCGCCCCCTGCCAACTATGCTCAGCAGAATTTTCAAAACGATAAGCGTCCAAGGTCCGATTGTTGCGATGAGTGGCTTTCAGTTTTTCCAGCTCATTGGTAAAAGCTAACTGCTGCTGTAGACGTTCAAGCATGTGGAACTCCTTTGAAATGTTTTTATTATTATACCACAATAGCACTAATAAGATTGTCCAGATTTGTTTGAAGTATTAAAGTGACAGTTGAGCTAATTAGTGATATACTAAGACAATAAAGGTTAATTAATTGCAAACTTTGAAAGGAATAATAATGACCTATCTTTTAAAAGTAGAAGATTTTGTTAATATAGAAGAAAATAAGAGTTCCTTCGTTATCAATGATATGGTTGCTATTTGCAAGCGAAGTAATAATCCCAATCGAGACTATTTATTTGTTAATAAATATCAAGCTAAACATTATCCTGTTAAAGCCCATAACACGCTTCAGCTATTTTCCGAACTCTATCAAGAAATAAAAAGGCAAATTCCTTCTGACAAGCGTATTTTAGTTGTTGGTTTTTCTGAGACGGCTACTGGAATCGCCCAGGCAATCATGCATATGGCCTTGGAAAACAAAGATTTGAATACTGTCTTTTATTTACAGACTACTCGAGAAAGCATTAATACGGATATCCAAAATATCTCTTTCGAAGAAGAACATTCACATGCAAGTACACAAAAATTATATTATCGCTCAGATATTCCTGACTACGATACTGTTTTGTTTATCGAAGATGAAATAACAACAGGAAATACAATTGTTAACTTTATTGAAAAATTTCAAAAAATTAAAGACGGTATTTCTTTTTCAGCCGCTTCTATATTAAACTGGCAAAATACAAAGAATCGTAAGATTTTTCAAGAAAAAGGAATCAAAAGAATATACCTAGTCAGTGGTCAAATGAGAGATAATACTCCACTCATAGAGCTGAAAGAAACAATACTGGAAAAACCAAGACTAACTTCAGACGTTCACTATCATTTATCTGACAAGCTCAATCCTCGAACAGGTCTCACTAAAGAAGAGTTTTTAGTCTTCCAAGAAACTGCTCTAAATCGATTGACTTCGCAAGTCTCTCGGAAATCTAAAGAAGAAACAATAGCTGTCATTGGAACTGAGGAAAACATGTGGTTACCAATTAGGCTAGCCCAAGAACTTGATGCAGAGGTTCGCTCCACCACAAGAAGTCCCATTTCCCTCTCCAGTGAAGACAACTATCTTTTCCATAACGGCTTAGCTTTGGCCAGTGCTTACGAAACGAATAGAATGACTTTCCTTTACGATTTTGAACGTCATTATGACCAAATTATCATTGTCTATGAGGTTATGACTGATGCATTTCGAGCAACTCTTCAAAATAAACTGCAGCCCTTTAGTAAGCAAACACTAATTTTTGTTAAACAATAAGAAAGGCTTTTATGAATTTAGTAAAAACTAGTTACCCTGAATCCGATGTAACCATCCTCTTACAAGATGTGCGTGGAAAGGTTCCTGTATTAGACACTGCTGAAAGAGAAAAGTTAAATCAACAGGGCGTTCATTATTCCGAAATGCTACCTCTAGAATATGCCCCAACAGAGCGCTATATGAAAATCTATCAAGAAAGCCTCGCAACTCTTTCTTTTGAGACTGCTAACGCTATAGCAAGTCTTTCTGAAAAGATTTTTAAGAAAAAAGGAGAAAATCTTGTTTTAGTTTCCTTAGCAAGGGCAGGGACTCCTATAGGTATTCTAATAAAAAGGTACCTTCACTATAAATATCAGCTTGATGTGCCGCATTATAGTATTTCTATCATTAGAGGTAAAGGGATTGACATAGCTGCCATGAATATTATAGCCAACAAGCACCATCCTAAAGATATTCAATTTGTGGATGGTTGGGTTGGAAAAGGAGCAATAAATACCGTCCTTGAAGAAGCCTGCCAGAGGTTAGCAGAGGAAAACAAATTCTTTTCCGAACTAGATCCTACTCTAGCTGTACTCAGTGATCCAGCTTCGGTAACACCGCTTTATGGTACTCGTCAGGACTTTTTAATCCCTAGCGCTTGCTTAAATGCTACTGTCAGCGGCCTCGTCAGCAGGACGGTCAAATTAAAAGAAATGAAAGATGACGAGCTTCACGGAGCTGTTTATTATGCAGAAAACGAAGCTTACGACCATTCATTGGAATTCTTAGATAAAGTGCAATCCTATTTTGACCAAGTTCAATTAGATTATTTCAATCCTTCACAAGAAGAGCTCAATGAGGATTTCAAAGGATTGGACGAAGTTAAGAAAATCGCCCAATCCTACAACATTAGTGATATCAATAAAATAAAACCAGGAGTTGGTGAGACAACTAGAGTTCTGCTTAGGCGCCTTCCAGACAGGGTGTTAATTAGAGAAAAGGCTAATCAAAAATACCTTAAACATATCCTTCAATTATGTGAAGAAAAACAAATCCCAATCGAATATGTCAACCTACAGAAATATAATGTTTGTGGCATTATAAAGGAAGTCGCTGATTTATAGTTTATCTCTTGACAAAGACCATTTTATAAATATACAATGGTATCTATAAAGCAGGGGAGAGCAGACTTTAATAAGCTATCTCCAGTGATTTAGGAGGTACAAAGCAAACCATCTGCACTCTTCGTTTAACTTTTATACAAAGAAGACAAAAGATGTGACATTATAATCGTAGAAAGCAGGTATATTTCATGTCGACCAGTCTGCAAAATTTGCCCTTTGAACTTTGGCGTTCAATCACAGAACGAAAAGGAATACAAGCCACTTTCTCTCCTGTTTTTACACGATATATCGGGGTTGAAAATCAAAGTAAATATGATAGTGTATTAAAAACTATTTTGGTAAAAGCTCAAGAGGATTCAACTCACACTATTTACTTTGACGGCCAAATCCCAATGGATGCAGATTTTGATTTCATTAACAGCATAAAAAACGAGCTTGCTTCAATGGAAGTTAGTCAAATAGCCAGTCAGGATATTACACTCTTTGAAGATGCAGAGCTCAATCATCAATTTCTGATTGCTCTTGAATATATAACAAACCTTGCTATCCGTCAGGAAAATTTCCTGAATAACAGCGTGAGAAATAATTTTATATGCAAAATGCTACTCTATGCATACTTACATATTTTCAGCTTATCCTATCAAGATAGAGATTACCTTACAAACAAGTGCATCTACTATGGTAGTATTTCCAAACACGATATATATTTCTTGCTGTTACTTAATCGCTTCGGATTTGATGTCATTTATATCAATCCACTAAAAGATGATGAAAATTTTGCTCTAGTTGACTCTGATCAAATCAGTACTGTCCATAAAAACACTCAAATCCTGCCTATCCAAAGTTGGGCAGAAAGAGCTAAAAATGGACAAATTATAGAGGAAAATCGTTCAATTACACTGGATATAGAAACACAAATTGAAGAACAGTTATTTACAAATTCTGGCATTTATAGGCCTTGGCAGTTCCGAAATGGAACGACAAGCCCCATTTTTTTCAATTCAACTTTAATAGATGTAGAACAAAATTGGAACGCACCCGCAAAAGTTCGGAACGGATTTAAGACCGTTGAGAAAACAGTCTACGTCCCACATTTCTTTTTTGAAATAGAGGGAGAATATAATCCAATTGACAAGTACGCCCACTTGGTCAATATCTGTTCTTCGTCTGACAATACGCTCGTTTTAACATCCAATGGTGATGAACTGATTACTCATGAAATAAATGATTCCGATAAATATCAGCTTATGTTTTGTCAACTCAGTAATGGAAGTTTTGATATTGAGGAGATTATGAAGCTCCCATTCTATCGCTATGCTCCTTATAACGATGAAACAGAAAAATTCCTTCTCAATAAGATTAACGAAACCATTGCAGATACTCGACTGTTCAAACAACCATTGACAGTATCCAAAGAAGAAATATTAAACTTTGCACTGTTGATTCTACAGTTGGATAAAAGAGTAATACGACTCATAGATAGCTTTGATTTTACCGGCTTTATACCCAAGATTGTCTTTTTCTTGGAAGGCGAAACTCAGTTATCAAAAAATACGTGCTATGTCCTTGCCTATCTTGGAAAAATTGGTTTTGACATCATCATTTTTTCACCTGCCGGCTTATCTGACCTGAACTCTTACATTAATGCAGAGTACTTTAACACTGTCAGATTAGATGTTATAAACTATGAGCAAAGTTTTCAAGCTATTCAACGAAAGCTGAAAAAACAAAATTTCTTCAGTAAACTTTTTAATTAAAGAAAGGAAAACAATATGCCTATCAACACAGGAAGTTTTGATTCAACTCCACAAGAGATTGAATCAACTGAACTTGAACTTGCTAAACCAGAAGTCCTAGCTGACAACTTAGCCTATAAGCAAAAGCTAAGATCACTGCCTGAGGTTCAGAACCTCACCAATGAGATTGATATTACTAATGTCAACTCAATTATGGCTTTCGGTCAAAAACCGAGTGAAGGGATTTCTCAAATGTCTGATGCTCTATTATCTTCCATGCGAAGGGTAGATGCAGAGGAAGCTTCTCGAATGCTCGTTCAACTTACTAAAATCATGGATAAATTCGATATTAAAGAAATTGAAAATCCAGAAAAAGCATCTGCTCTGCAAAAATTATTTGGCAAAATAAAGAATAGTATTGATAAACTTTTTGCCAAATATGAAGATATGGGTAAAGAGGTTGATCAGATTTATACCATATTGAAGCAATATGAAGTTCAGATTCACCAAACCCAAGAAAATTTGGAAAAACAATATAAAACTAATGTAGCTTACTATGAAGAATTAGAAAAATATATTGTTGCTGGTGAGATTGCTCAAGAAGAAATCGAAGAATACAGCAATCAGATTGCGGCTCGTACGGATATAACAGAGCAAGAAAAACAAACTCAACAGCAAAAGCTAAGCATGATTAAAGATATGCTCGCACAGCGAACATATGACTTGCAAATTGCTGAAAACGTGGCCATGCAAACCTGTCCTATGATTCAGACCATGCAAATGTCTAACTTTAATCTGATGCGGAAAATCAATTCTTCCTTTATTATCACATTGCCAATCTTCAAGCAATGTTTGGTTCAAGCTATTCAATTAAAAAGACAGGAAATTCAAGCTAAGTCTATCAAACAATTGGATGAAAAAACCAATGAACTTCTAATTCGTAATGCACAAAACACTGCTAATCAATCTGTAAATATTGCTCGTATGGCTGGTGGAAGCTCTATTCAAATGGAGACTCTTCGTACAACTTATGAGACAATCAAAAAAGGAATTGAAGAAACCAAGCAGATCAATAATCAAATTGCTGAAAAACGAAAAAGTGATTCTATTGAGTTAGAACATATGAAATCTGACATGGCTGAAAAAGGTTTTATAAGCGGTCATTGATAACACTTAAAATATGGTAACAATAAATCTTACTTGGCTTTCCTTAAGCTAAAGAGTTTTAAAAATATTATGATTCAGAAAGGAATATCTATATGGATTTCACTAATTTAAACTCTGGCAGCTCTGCTGCTCCTCTTAACCTCTCTAAAGGGAGCGTTTTAGATTTAACAAAGCAGGCTCCTGCATTAAAAAATTGTATTCTAGGCGGCGGCTGGGATATGGCTGTTGCAGGACCAACTGCTGACCTAGACTTAGCTGCCTTCCTAGTTGAAGAAAGCGGTCGTGTTGCGCAAGTACCGAATGATGTTATTTTCTTCAATAATATGTCTGCAGCTGGAATTCGACTTGAAGGTGATAATCGTACTGGAGAAGGCGAAGGCGACGATGAACGAATCCAAATTAATCTTGATGCAATCGAACCTCGAATTAAGAAAATTGTCTTCTTCATTACTATTTTTGATGCAGTCACTAAACGTCAGACTTTTGGCATGATTAAAAATGCTTTTGTTCGCCTTCTAGATGCCGACAATAACGAACAGGAAATCTGCCGCTATGAATTGAGTGACAGTTATTCTGCTGATACTTCTGTAACAGCTTGTTCCCTTAGTCGGACAGCTAATGGCTGGGCTTTTGAAGCAATCGGTGAGGGAGCTATCGCTGACCTCAACCAACTCTTGTCTCGCTATATGTAATTAAGAAAATAGAAAGGAAAATATTATGGGACTTTTTGGTAAATTGTTTGGTGGAGATGAGCAACAAACTCAAGCTCCTGTTGCTAACACACCTGTTCAAACTTCTAGTACGGAAGGACGTGAAGTCACACTCGATTTAAATAAAGGAGGCATGCTTAACCTTGCAAAAAATGACTTCCTTAATCTTTCTAAAACAGATTTCTCTTTAGAAAATATTCGCGTATCAGCAGGATGGGATGTTAAGACAAGTCTCTTTGGCTCTGACTTTGACCTTGATCTTTGTGCCTTCCTTCTTGATTCTTCTGGCCATCTGACTCGTTCAGTTAATAATCTTGTCTATTTCAGTAAAAAGAAATCTCAGGGTATTCAATTAGATCATGATAACCTTACCGGTGCTGGTGACGGTGATGATGAAAACATGTTTGTTAATTTCAATAATATTCATCCAGACGTGGCTCAAATCGTTGTAGCAGTTGTTATCTATTCTGGTCAAAATCGCAAACAATATTTTGGCCAAGTAAAGAATGCCTACGTTCGCTTAGTTGATCAAGCACAACGTCCTGAAAAAGAAATCGCTCGCTTCAATCTATCAGAAGATGGCGGCAAAGCGACGGCCGTTAAATTTGCTGAACTTACACGTACTGTCAATGGTTGGACTTTCAAAGCAGTTGGAGAATACCTAAACGCTTCAATCCAAGACATTGAAAAATCTTACCGTTAATCAGAAAGGAATCTCTCATGGCTATTAATTTCACCTCACTTGGCGGACCTGCCAATCCTACTCCAACACCCACTGAAGTTGCTCCTGCAACGGGAGGTGTATCTCTTGATTTAGAAAAAAATACTATCCTGGACTTAGCTAAAGCTGCTCCAGGCCTTACAAAAGTTGACTTATGCGCTGGTTGGGATATCTCTGCCGGTGGTGCAGATTTTGACCTTGATATTTCTGCTTTCCTATTGAATGAGGCAGGCAAAATTACTTCTGCTAGTGATGTTATTTTTTATAATAACAAAACTGCTCCCGGTATTCACTTAAATGGTGATAATCGTACTGGTGCAGGTGATGGTGATGATGAAGTTATCAATTTGGATTTAGCTGCTCTCTCACCAAGTATCCATAAGGTCATTTGCGCCGTTACCATCGATCAGGCTATCACTCGTCGTCAAACATTTGGCATGGTTAATAATTCCTATGTTCGCTTAGTTAATGCTGAGAACAATTCTGAACTTTGCAAGTTCCAACTTAAAGATGATTATTCTACCGACACAGCTGTTGTTTTTGCAGAACTTGTAAAAGATGGTTCAACTTGGGCCTTCCACACCATCGGTGAAGGTAAGCAGGCTGATTTAAATGGTATAGCTGCACTCTTTAGCTAAAGACAGACAGTTGCCAAATCAAGTTTTATTGACATACAAAAAAGAGACTGAACACTATTGTCTCAGCCTCTTTATTTTTAGAAAGGACAAACAAACCAAATGAATAACTTTAAAGGGCTAAGCTCAGCTGAGGTTGCAGCAAGCAAGTCAGCCCATGGAGATAATAAACTTTCCAGTAAAGAAGCTAACTCACTTCTTTCAATATTTATTGAAGCTTTCAAGGATCAGTGGATTTTGATTCTGCTTGCGGCCTTAGGTCTCAAAATTATTTTCAACTTTATCGGCATGATTTTCCCAGGTATTGGTGAAGCAAATTGGTACGAAGCAATTTCCTTGATTTTTGCCATTCTCCTGTCAACAGGATTTTCTGCTATCTCACAATATCAAAATGAGCAAAAGTTTAATACATTACAAGAAGAAGCCAGCAAAACTAATGCTAAAGTCTATCGCGACGGTAAACTTAAAGAAATTTTAGTAGATGATATTGTCAAAGGAGACCAAATTCTTCTTCAAACTGGTGATAAAATCCCAGTTGACGGGATTATTCTTGCTGGAGAATTAAAGGTAAATCAAGCTATCTTGAATGGGGAAAGTGAAGATGCTACAAAAATCGCTTTAGGTGATAATGCAGAACCAGATAGTCAGGACCTCTTTACAGAATTAAAAATCTTCCGTGGGACTGTGGTAACATCTGGTGAAGCTGTTATGGAAGCAACTGATATTGGTGACCATACTGTTCTTGGAAGCATCAATACCTCTCTCCAAGAGGATGGGAAAGATTCTCCATCAAAAGAGAAATTGAACAAACTGGCAGAAAATATTGGCGTTCTTGGATACAGTGCTGGTGCGGCTTACTCTGTCATCAACCTTGTTCTTGGTTTTCTTGCTTTAAATACTGCAAACAATTTGAATCTTTCATCTATTTTCTTATTAGTCATTGAAACAATTCTCTTTGCAGTGACTATCATTATCATGGCAGTTCCAGAAGGATTGCCTATGATGCTGGCTCTTGTGTCTTCAATGAACTCAGGCCGCTTGCTAGCTCAGAATATTCTAGTTCGTCATCCTGATACTATTGAAACAGCTGGTTATATGAATATCCTTTTCAGCGATAAAACTGGAACAATTACAGAAGGGAAACTATCTGTTGTTGATTTCTTCCTTGGCAATGGAACTCTTTATGAGACAACTGATGAGAGTTCTGCTGCTGATTTCTCGAATATGTCTGAAAAGTTACTCAAGCAAGTTATTCATGGCATTGGTTTAAATAATGACGCTAATATAGCAGATGGTATAGCTGTCGGAAGTAACGCAACTGACCGTGCTCTTTTAGATTTTCTAATCAACCGCAATCTCTTAGATTTTGATACAAACACTATTGCTGAAAAAGAACAGTTTAACTCTGCTAAAAAATATGCTAGTGTTACGACTAAGTCAGGCGAAATTTACATCAAAGGAGCACCAGAATTTATTTTAGATGATTGTCATTTCTATCTTGATAAAGACGGAAATAAGACTGCTTTTACTACTTCTGATAAAGATAAATTCTCTGCACTCTCTTTGGAACAGGCTAATCGTTCTATGCGTCTTCTCGCTATTCTTAAAAAAGAAGGTTCAGATAAAATCTTGATTGCTATTGTATGTATTCGAGACAATGTACGGGATTCTATTAAACAAACTGTTGAAACAATGAACAAAGCTGGAGTTCAAGTAGTTATGGTTACAGGAGACCGTAAAGAAACAGCTATTGCCATTGCTAAAGAAGCTGGAATTGTTACCAGTGATACAGATTTAATCCTAACTCATGATGAGCTAGAAAACCTCTCTGACGAAGAATTAAAAGCGCAACTCCCTAATATGAAAGTAGTAAGCCGCGCCTTACCTATGGATAAGAAGCGCTTAATTGAAGCAGCTCAAGACCTTGATATGGTTTGTGGTATGACTGGTGATGGAGTAAACGACTCACCTGCTCTTAAAGCTGCTGACGTTGGTTTCTCTATGGGAGACGGAACTGAGGTTGCCCGTGAAGCCTCTGATATTGTTATTTTAAACAATAGTTTGACGTCTATCGAAAAAGCTGTGCTTTACGGCCGGACAATGAGCAAATCAGTTAGCAAATTCATTATTTTCCAGCTGACAGTTAATGTAACTACTATTGCTATGTCTCTTCTCTCTCCTCTTTTCGGTCTGAAAGAGCCATTTACAATCATTCAAATCCTTTGGATTAACCTTATCATGGATACACTAGCTGCTTTGGCATTTGGTGAAGAACCTACCTTAGATCGTTACATGAATGAAAAACCAGTGGCTAAAAAAGCTAATATTCTAACAAAGTATATGAAGTCTGCTATTGGAGTTGCTAGCATTTTCATTACTATTGTTTGTCTTGCTATTCTTAAAAATGTAGCTGGTATTCAAGATTTCATCACTAATGGAACTGGAAACTTTGAAATGGTAACTACCTTCACCTTTACTGTGTTTATCTATGCGATTATCTTCAATTCCCTCAATACTCGCAGTACTGGTCTTAATGTTTTTGAGCATATTTCAGAAAACAAAAAATTCTCGATTGTCATGATTTCCATTGCTATCGTTCAATCTTTAATCATTCAGTTTGGTGGACAGGTCTTCAATACTGTTCCTATGGATATTGAACACTATATTGTAGCACTTGCTATTGCTGTTCTGATTATCCCTATAGACTTCATCCGAAAAGCTCTTACAAAAAATAAATCTTAGTTATAGAAAGGCTGAAACACTAGTGTTTCAGCCTTTACTTATCAACTCTTTTAGTGAAGTGACTATGAATACTTCATGAACAGGGAAAATTTATCCATGACAATAATCTACTTGATTCTTTATAAATGCTTCCAAGACTAGACTTATCGGCTCTTTTATAGTAAGATTGGTATAGTTTGATGAATTGCACACTTTGATAACTAAAATTTATTCTCTTAAGTCATTTAAGATTATAATATTGTTTCATTTAAGTTTGACAAAAATTTTAAGACAATCAATCTAACTTTAATAACCTTTAAATATAACTGCTTGAAATTAAAAAAGAAATTTTTGTTTTCTATTAAAATTTTACAACTATCAGTCCCAAAAAAGAGAGGAATATTATGCTTTTTGCTACTGATTTAGATCGAACCATCATTTATTCTAATAAGTTTGTTGAAAATTATCAGACTGTTTCTTGTGTAGAACATCTAGACGGACGTGAAATCTCCTATATGAGCCATAGAGCATTGGAATTACTTGCTCAAGCCAAAACTCGATGCGATATCCATTTGGTTCCAATTACAACTCGCTCGCTAGCGCAGTTCTCACGCATTATCCCCCTACAAGACTGCCCTTATGCTGTTGTTGCTAATGGCGGAATCATTCTGCATAAAGGTCAACCTTTAAAAGTCTGGCAGGAACACATCGAAAGAACTCGACAAATACAAGCATTGGATTATCCTAAAATCTTAGATATTTTAACTAAATATCAAAAATACTTAACTAGAACTCCATCTTTGGTTGACAATTTATTCTTTTTTACTAAAGTTACCGAAGATCAGGATATCGTTCAAGAGTTTATCTTGCCAAGTCTTGAAAAAGATTTAAAAGATTTAGAATGGACTTTCACTCTTCAGGGGCTTAAACTTTACATCATCCCTAAAGAAATTTCTAAAGAAAACGCTCTTTCTTTTTTAAAAGACTATCTCAAAGAAGAATTTCTAATTACTTCGGGTGACGGAAAATTAGATGCTGGCTTCTTATCTTTAGGCGATATAAAAATGATACCAAAGAACAGTGAAGTTTACCAGCTTATCAATAATAAAGATGGCTATATGATTGTTAATCAAGGAATAGAAGGCGCTGAGGATATTTTTTCAGTAGTCCTCGAACAAAAAACTTAAAAGTGTTGAATGGAAGATTTGAATGAAATTTACTTATGATTCTATACCCCTATTTAAAGAAGGATGCCAATTTAATCAAAATTCCCCAAAAGATTTATTGCAATATGCAATAGCTGGACTTCTTTATATGCCCGCTCATCGAACTCAGATAGTTGATGAAATCATTGCTGGCCTCCATCCTTGCTGTAGCTCAATCTGTCTAGATCTAGAAGATTCTATTGGAGATGGAACTGTTCATCAAGCTGAATTACAACTCTTTGAGACTTTAGACAAACTGAATCAAGCCTTGGAAACTGGCCAGCTAGATTTTGATTCTCTCCCTTTAATTTTTATCCGAGTCCGTTCTTCCCAACAATTTAATCAAATGCTCGAGCATTCTTCTCCTGATATCTTTAAACTAGTTTCTGGATTTAATTTTCCTAAATTTGATTCTACTACTGCTCCTGCCTACCTTCAAGTTTTCGACAATTTTAGCAAAAGAACAAATCAAACATTTTACATAATGCCAATTCTTGAAAGCGAGAGCATCATGAAAAAGAATACCAGAATGGAAGAACTTCTTTTTATATCAGAGTTATTAAAACCCTATAAGGAGCAAGTTTTAAATATCCGTGTGGGAGCAACTGATTTTAGTAATATTTTCGGTATTCGTCGTAATGTCCACCAGACTATCTACGATGTTAAACTTATTGCTGACTGTCTAACAGATATCTTAAATATTTTTTCCGCAGATTATATCTGTTCTGGACCAGTATGGGAATACTTTAATAGCCGTTTTCAAGATGGGAATTGGGCTCATGGATTGAAAAAAGAGCTAGAATTAGACAGACTTAATGGATTCATTGGAAAAACTTGCATCCATCCTTCTCAGCTAAGCCTTATTGCTGAGAATAACATTGTTAGTATAGAAGACTACCAAGATGCTCTGACAATTCTTAACACAAATCAGCAGCAAATTGGTGTAATAAAAGGATATAAAGAAAACCGGATGAATGAAATGAAGCCGCATAGCAAATGGGCAAAGAAAATTATCCAGTTAGCAACAGTCTATGGCATAGCTGAAGGAGATAATACAAAAGATAATTCACTGAAATCGTAGAACGACATATAATGGGTGTTCTGCCTAACTTTTTCCTTGACTAAAAACACACGCATTAAAACTGAACTTAATGCGTGTGTTTTATTTTAGATAAAGAAATAGCAACTATTCATCTTAAACATGCCAAATTTTTTAGCGATAAATTTAACCTTTCCCTCGCCATCGAATCACTAATTCTGACGTCAGATGGGTCAGGATAATCGTCAGAAGGAAGGCCCAACGGCCATTTTCCCACTTGGTCAGCTGCTGGGATTTGAGCAGAAAGAAAGATAACTCAATAAAGATAGGATGGAGAAAGAAATAATGGATACTTAAATCTTTTAAATGTCGCCAGTTTTTTTCACGCTTCCACTGAGTTTTTAACAGCCAATTGAATAAGAAGAGCGTAAAGGGAATGAGAGCAAAGAAAAAGTTTTTATCCAGTCCCTGCCTCATGTAAACCAGTATTCCTTCGCCTGCCAGGAAAAGACTTGCCAACAGAAGAGACAGCCAGCGTTTTTTCTGAAATAAGGCTATCTGCCCGTAATCAGCTAGAAAGTAGCCTAAATAGATAAAAATGGGCGTATAGAAGAGGCCATTCCTGCTAGTGAAAAAGAGCTTGGCATAGACATCGTACCAGTCCGTCAGCAGACTAGGCGACAGATAGGCGTGATAAGTCTCAATAGCACCTAAGGCGTAGAGAATTAACAAAAGGGCAAATGTTTTCTTGGGACCCAACTTCCTATACAAAAAATGGACCAGCAGCAAACCTAAGAGAAAGGCAGGAATATACCAGAGCTGGTAGCTCATTCCGATGTAGAGGAGCGCTGCTAGAATAGCCAGAGGAGCTAGATAGAGGGGCAAATGCAGAGATTGGAAATAAGTCAAAGCGTAGGGAAGGTAGACCAGACTCCAAAAACCATAGACCTTTAAAATACCTTTAATATACAGAGTCAGTTTCGTAGAACCGTGCTCTCGCTTCCAGCGTAATCGGAAAAAATAGGCTGAAGAAATTAAAAAGAAAGGGACCGCCATGCGACCAAACATACTCTTTTGAATAAAATGCAGGGCTTCATGTTCAAAAAGCCTCTGGCAATGGACCATAATCACTAAAACTGAAGCAATATATTGAAAAAGGCTGAGCAGGGCATAATTGACAGGTTGCTCTGGCTCTATGACTCCTCTCCTTTGCATCAAGCTTTCTCCTTACGAGGTTTGTTTAAGATGTAAATGAACACTTTTTCATTCAATTTAGGACTTGACTAGCCAAACATGCTGAAAGGCAGCGATGTCCCGATAAGGTGATTGGTTGCAGACAGCCAGCTCCATCTCAAGCATCTTTTCAGCCCAGTCAGGGGCAGTTTTGTAGTCATTGGATTGCAGCCCATAAAAAATTCGTACTCCTTGATAATCCTCAACTTCTAATGGAAGACCTGAAATCACTTCTTTAATCTGATAGACCTTAGCAGCCCCCATGCTGTGGGTTTGATATGCCTCACCCGCCAAAAGCTGCTTGGCCTTTTCTGGGTCATTTTCAAAAACTACCGTATGCATAACTCGTCCAACCTCGTGATGCTTAACCAGAGAAATTTTGCCGTCCTTTTTTAAGAGGCGGGAAAATTCTGCTAAATAAAGAGCAGGGTTAGATACATACTCTAAGACATTATGACATACGATGACATCAAAAGACTAGTCAGGTAATTTTTGCAGAAGATCCAAGCTGCCTTGCAATTGCTCATAGGAAAAGTCCTGCTTGCGCTCGGCGATCATCTCTGGGCTTGGCTCGATGGCGGTCACTTGGTTTTTTTCCGCTAGAAAATCAGCCACAATCCCAAAACCACTGCCGAAATCAAGAATTTTCTGGCCCTTAAGTGACTCAAGAAAGGCAAAAATAATATCATACTGAAGTTTTCCCCAAGGCGCCTGCAGATGAGCCTTGTAGGCTTGTAGATTAGCTGTCATAAAACCTCATTTATAGTTAAACATATTGGCTGCCATCTTGTCGGCAATTCTTGGAAAAAGGGTATAAAGCTTGTGAGCTAGATTGAGAATCCCTGGTAGATTCATTTCCCGCTTCTTTTTGCCAAAGGAGCTGACAATTTTGCTCGCTACAAAGTCAGGCTCAAGGATATACTTATCCACTGCTTTTACATAGGAACCGTCAGGATCCGCTTGATCGAAAAAGGAAGTTTTAATAGGACCTGGGTTCACCGTCGTGACATAAACCCCAAAAGGCAGGAGTTCCAAACGCAGGGCATTGGAAAAGCCAATAGCTGCAAACTTGGTCGCTGAATAAAGACTAGACTTGCTACTTGCAATGAGGCCGGCCATACTAACGATATTGACGATATGTCCTTGACCTGCCTGCTTCATGCGAGTTCCAAAGATCCGGGACAGGTTCATCAGGGCAAAGGTATTGACTTCAAACATGGTCTCGATATCACTGGAAGTGATTTTGTCAAATTCTTCAAAAATCCCATAGCCAGCGTTATTAACCAGGACATCTACGTGGCCATACTGGCTGTCAATCCGCTCAGCAAATCTTTCCAAAGCTGAACTGTCTGTGATATCCAGCTCCACTAGGTCAAGATTTTCCCTTTCTCTATATAGTTTTTCCAGCTTAGCCTTGCTCCGTCCGACCAAAATCAGTCGGTCATGTGGCAAGAGCTTAACCATTTCCTGAGCCAGCCCACCGCTAGCCCCAGTGATGATGATGATTCTCATATCTCCACCTCTTCCAGATCCTTGACCACATGGACCTTTTCAAAGACAGAGCTGGCATCGCGGCGCATTTGGCTGATGTCCTTGGCTAGAAAGCGAGCACTGATATGATTGAGAAGGAGGCACTTAGCACCAGCTTCCTTGGCTACTTCTGCGGCTTGCATATTGGTAGAATGACCGTGATTACGGGCCAATTTTTCATCTCCCTTGCCATAGGTTGCTTCATGGACCAGCACATCTGCTGCCACAGCCAGGCGGACGCTGGCAGATGTCTTCCTAGTATCACCCAAAATAGCAATGGTTTTGCCCGGACGAGGAGCTGAGATATAGTCTGCTGCAATAATTTTGGTCCCATCTTCTAGGACGATATCCTGACCGTTTTTGACCTTGCCAAAGAGGGGACCAAAAGGTACGCCCGCTGCCCGTAGTTTGTCTGCATCCAGCGTTCCTTCCAAATCTTTCTGCATCACCCGATAACCCACACAGAAAATCGTGTGATCCAGCTTATCCGCATAAACAGTGAACTTGTCCGTTTCAAGAATCTTGCCCAGACTATTTTCATCAAACTCATGAAAATCAATCCGATAAGGCAGACGAGAACCAGACACGCGCAGGCTAGACAGGACAAAGTTTTTAATGCCTTTGGGACCATAAATCTCTAGGTCCGTCTGTTCTTCGTTAGCCTGAAAAGAACGACTAGATAAAAAACCCGGCAGACCGAAAATATGGTCGCCATGCAGATGAGTGATGAAAATCTTGCTGATTTTGCGGGGTTTAATCGTCGTCTCCAAAATCTGGTGCTGGGTACCTTCACCGCAGTCAAACATCCAGACTTCATTGATTTCCTCTAACAGCTTGAGGACGAGACTGGACACATTGCGAGCCTTTGATGGCTGACCGGCTCCGGTTCCTAAAAATTGTAATTGCATGTTTTTCTTTCTAAATGATATAAATCATGGCAGAACGATTCTGCGAGTGATAGTATTTTCTACCAGCATAGGACTGAGCCAGCTGACTGACTTCATCTTGATTGTAGCCCAGAACTCTCTGGCTGCCATCAGCTAGCTGCTGCCAATCAGTCAAAGCAGTCAGCGCCTGACTGTCCACGACTTGAGACTCAGCTTTGAGAGGTGTCATTTTTATTCTCCCAGCTTCTTCGTAGACCAAGTACTGTGGAAAGACTTGGGCGATTTCAAAGAGCAAGTCAGCTGTTGCAGGCTCAGGCTTTTCAGGGAATACCAAGCCGACTTCCTCGCTCTCATAGCAAAATCCATAGGACTTGCCAGAAAGATTAAGCCGTACAAAAGGTTTATTTTCTACAAAGCTAGGCTCCGTATTCCACAAGTCCAGCGCCTTGCTAATCTCTAAAAAATAGGCTGTCGCGGCTTCCGGACTTTTCTTTTGATAAAGCTCAGCAAAGTAAGCGTTGATAACGCTAGGAGGCGGCGTGATAAAGCTACGCTTCTGCTCTTCTGTCAGATCAGCCAATACTTGCTCTAAGTAGACCCTGTCTAGGCTTGTAAAACCGCCGTATTTGAGGGCCAAGTCAATATAATCAGTCATAAAATTCTTCCAGTTTCCATTTGTTTTTCTCGGCAATCCAGCCTGAAACGACTTCGACATCGTCTATGTATTCTCGATTCCCCATAATCGCGACTTTCTCTAAATCATGAATCTTGTAGGCTTTAGCAGGCGCTACCTTGATTGTAAAAGGCAAAAATAACTCTTTCATCCGCTCCAGCAGGACTTGCTGCAAAAGAGCTCTGCTATTGTCCGCCTTAGCCGAAATCAAAGAATAAGGAGTCAAGGTCGGAGTGAAATCCTCCGCCTTGTCTGCTTTGTTATAGAGAGTCAGCCGGGGAATATCCAGCATGTCCAGCTCTTTCATGATGTCAAGGACGGTCTTTTCATGCTCCTCATGATGAGGGTCGCTGGCGTCAATGACATGAACCAGCAAATCGACATTTTTGCTCTCTTCCAGTGTGGATTTAAAGCTGGATACTAGCTCTGTCGGCAAATCCTGAATGAAGCCAACTGTATCCGTCAGAGTGACATTGAGCTGGCCACTGAGGTTGATGCTCTTGGTCGTGGCGTCTAGCGTCGCAAAGAGTTCGTCTGCCTCATACTGGTCCTTACTGGTCAAGCAGTTCATGATCGTAGACTTGCCAGCATTGGTATAGCCGATGAGGCCGATTTTGAAAATGCTGGACTCTAGCCGTTTTTCACGAACGGTAGCCCGATTTTTCTCCACTGCTTTGAGCTGGCGCTCAATATCATGAATCTGATTGCGGACACTGCGTCGATTGAGCTCTAGCTGGCTTTCACCAGGCCCACGGGAGCCAATGCCACCTGCCTGACGGCTGAGCATAATGCCCTGGCCAACCAAGCGAGGCAGGAGGTACTTGAGTTGGGCCAGATGCACCTGAAGCTTGCCCTCATGACTCCTAGCCCTCATGGCAAAAATATCCAAAATCAGCTGCATACGGTCAATGACCTTGACCCCCAAGCTTTCCTCTAGATTGACATTCTGCCGAGGTGTCAGACGGTTATTGACAATAACGGTCGAAATCTCTTCGGCATCAACCATCTGTCGGATTTCTTCTAACTTGCCAGAACCGACAAAGGTCTTGCTGTCATACTTCTCCCGCTTCTGGCTATAGGAGCCAACTACCTCAGCCCCTGCAGTCTTAGCTAGGCTTTGCAGCTCCTCCATGGATAGGTCAAAATTCTCCGTGTCTGCCAGTTCCACACCGACCAGAAAGACTCGCTCTGTTTTTTTCTCTGTTTCTATCATCTCATATCCTTACTAAGACTTGGTCAGCCAGCTACTTATCCAAAAACTTCCTGATATCCTCCATGACCTGATTCTTATAGTCTGGATTTCCCACCTGATAAAAAGTCACGGACATCCGGTTGCGAAACCAAGTCAGCTGGCGCTTGGCGAAACGACGGGTATTCTGCTTGAGCTTGTCCACCGCCTCTTCCAGGCTCATCTGACCTTCAAAGTAGGGGAAAAGTTCCTTGTAGCCAATACCCTTGCTGGCTTGACTGGTAGGAGCTTTCTCAAACAGCCAGCGGGCTTCTTCCAAAAGTCCAGCTTCTATCATCAGGTCTACTCGCTGATTGATTCGCTCATAAAGTCGCTCCCGCTCATCATCTAGACAAATCAGCAGGGCTTCATAGTCTGGTTGATTGTTTTCTAGTTGACCACCTAACTGATCAATCTCTAGCGCCCTCATAGCCCTGCGTCTATTTATCTGTGGAATCTCGATACCCAGCTCTGCTATTTTTTCAAACAAATCCTCATCTGACCAACTGTCCAGCTGCGCCCGATAGGCCAGAATCTCCTCGTGAGGAACGGAGCCGCCCAGATGATAGCCCTCGAGCAAACTCTGGATATAGAGCCCTGTGCCACCGCAAATGATGGGAAGCTGATCTTGAGCCGCAATCTCACGAATAGCCTGAGCCGCCTCAGTCACAAAATCATAGGCCGAGTAGCTCTCGCCAACCTCCCGCACATCCAGCAGATGATGGGGAATGCCTTCCTGCTCTTCAGGACGAATCTTGGCCGTACCAATATCCAAGCCACGATAGACCTGCTGGCTGTCACCGCTGATGATTTGGCCATTGAAGCGCTTGGCTACCTCGATACTCAGAGCCGTTTTTCCAACCGCCGTAGGCCCCACTATCACAATTATCTTGGTTTTCATCTTTTTTCCTTGAAAAAATTTTGATTTTTCGTTACTATTAATTATAACATAAATAATAAAAGTTCAGAAAAGGAGAAAACACATGGCTAAAGGATTTGGAAAAGGCGTTCTTACAGGAGTTGCAGCTACTGTTGCTGCTGTGGCAGGCGCAGTATATGCAGTCAAGAAAAAAGTCATCGAACCTGAAGAACAAAAAGCGGCTTTCATCGAAGAAAACCGTAAAAAAGCAGCTCGCAAACGTGTAGCACACTAAGCCTGCACATTTCACTAAAAAGCCTGGAAAAATCCAGGCTTTTTATTTTTTTGAAAGAACAGCAATCAAATCGACTGCTGCAAACAAAGCAATTAGACTCTAAGAGCCCTCTCTTTCTTGGGTGGTTGAATACCATGAGAGCTAAAGATATAATTGCTTAAGAGCAAGAATACTAACAGCTCAAGCACAAAAAACAAATCGAAAGCAGGATTGGAGGATAGAGAAACGAAAAGAATTGCAAGGCACAAAATTGTGACATAAAAAATTTTCAAGCGTTTGATATAAAACCAGAAGAGTTCAAGGCTTTGCCTGCCACTAATCTGCGAATTAGACTTGCTTCCCGAATACCAGATGATAAATACTTCCGCAAAAAAGAATAGACCTAGCAAAATGATCATTCTCCAAAAATGAACCTGCAGTAGAATTCCCACTGCTAGCAATAACAAAACACCCAAGCTCAGTGCTAGCACTGCTCGCCTAGTATTAGTCATAAAATCAACTCCTTT
Organism: Streptococcus sp. DTU_2020_1000888_1_SI_GRL_NUU_041A; assembly: GCF_032387735.1. NCBI lineage: Bacteria > Bacillati > Bacillota > Bacilli > Lactobacillales > Streptococcaceae > Streptococcus > Streptococcus sp. DTU_2020_1000888_1_SI_GRL_NUU_041A. Next base: position 1,599,500 of record NZ_CP135591.1, read on the forward strand.
ATATGACTACGAAGAAAAGTCAAATTAATTATTGCTAATCGATTAGATTGTTCTAGGAGAACATATTTTATTTCGGCTTTATTTTACCACTTGGCAAGAAAACTTACAAATAATACGATAAAGCATTTGTAGAAGTCATTGGTTACTAAAAAAGCCACCATTCGGTGACTTTTCTACATGCCTATCTCCCTTGCATAAACTCTTGGAAACGATGAGTATCAAAGTAAATAGTAGACGCAATCAATTTATCTGATTCGTCAAATTTTAAAAATTCTGCCACATCCAACTCTAGTTCATTTCCTTGTGGTGACTGCAGGCGATAGCGATTTAAAGCCACTACTTCTCGTCCATCTACCAATAACTTCTTCACTTCAAGATGCTGACTTAAAGCATAGAATTGACCTGCACCTTGCAGATAAACATCACGTCCTTGTCTGATCTCCTGACTATCACACATCCCATAATCAAAATGTTCAGCCACGAAATCTTCCCATCCACCTTTATTGACTGCATTAAAATAGCTTTCTGCTAATGTTTTTGTATCCATATTTTGAACCTCCAAAAATAATATAGGCAAGCACTCAAACAATGAGATTTTCAAGCCATTTAAGATTATACAAAAAGCAATATGACTACAGTCTGTCATATTGCTGAAGATTTTTTTGAAGAGAATCAATTAATTTATCCTGCAGTTTTTTTGGTGATATGACTTTTACTTGATGAGCAAAACTTAAAATCAATTCGAAAAAGGCCGGTGTCAATGCTCTGAAAGCATGGACCTTTATTCTGGTTTGCTCAACAGTGATTTCTTCTTCTGTGAAGTGGTCATAAATCTTTGGGAGCGCAGACTCTGTGAAAATCAGCTCTACTTCTTCTTTATTGCCCTCAACTTTATCTTTGGATGGATTTAGAAAAAGATCTAGCTTTTCTTGAGATAAAAGAGGGTAATCTCCAGCTTCGATACCCTCTTCTACTGGATGCAAATCACGAATCCTACTGAGTTTGAAAAAACGAAAATCTAACTTTTCTAAACAGTAGCCGATAACATACCAAGCATTTAGTTTAAAAATCAGACGGTAAGGAAGAATCGTTCGCTGGCTTCGTTCTTGTTTTTTAGAAAAATAAGAAAAGGAAACTTTCTTCCCAGTTTGTATAGCCTGCTCAATTTCAAGTAAATAATTTGTATTGAGAGACCAGGAAGTAAGATCAAAGTAAAATGGATTGACCTTATCGGTCGCCTCTTGAGAAGTAAGCTTATGCTCAATGCTGTCAAAACTAGGATGTCCAACAATTTTGCCAACATTTTGGCTCATATTGATGATAAACTGCTTTTCTTCTTCTGTGAAAAAGCTGCTGTCCATCTTGTAGTCATCTGGTATATAAAAGCCTCCCTTATCCCCACGTTCAGAGTAAATAGGGATTCCAGCTAAGCTGAGCGTATCCATATCTCGATATACTGTACGAGTAGATATTTCAAAACGTTCAGCAATTTCTTTAGCTGTTATCTGCCTTTTATTCAAAAGAGCTAATAAAATATAAATTAATCGTTCTAATTTCATGAGTTTTCTTTTCTTATTACAATCGACACAGCATCAAATAGTCATCTTCCCTCTCTTCAACCGTAACAAAGCCCAATCTTTTATAAAAGTGAGCGGCGGGATTATCTTTGGAAACGGAGAGGGAGACACTTGGGTAGCCTTTGACCTTGAGCAAGTCCAGCATGGCCGTCATCAACTGCTGACCAAAGTCCTTGATATACATCTCTAAATCTGGTTCCTTCAAGATACTTCTGGGCAGCGGCTCTAGACCTTGGGGAATAAAAATAGCTTGGTAAAGAAATTCTTCTAAGAGCGGGATTCCCTCTGGTTTTAAAGGCCTAATCTCGGTCATGATTTCTCCTTCTAGATCAACTGCTCCTCGCCTATGCCAGCCTCTGCTAAGATTTTGGCCACTCGGTCAAACTGCAATCGGAAATGCTCCAGCTTGTGGCCGTCTGATCCCACTGAAAAGCGCTGGCCGCCCAGCTCCTTGACTAGAGAGAGAGCGTAGATATAAAGTTCCTCGTGACCATATAGATACATGGACTTGCAGTTAAGCTCAAAGGCCAGACCATGGTCAATCATCTTTTGAAAAAGCTGTCGCAGCTCTGGTTCAAAAGTTTTTAACTCCTCTACGGTAAGCTCGAATTTCCGGAAACCATAGTCAAAGTGAGCTAGTACATCTGCTGGCACAGCCTCGATAGCCTCTTCTAACTCTCTAAGGTAGGAGGGAATCAGCTCCATCTTATCCAGCTGTAGGACTGGCTCTTCCAGATAGTCAAAGCTGCCATTGTGGTGGACAGACAGGAGCTTGAGGTCATAATCCTTGTCCGCTAGGAAAGCTAGAATATCGTCTTTACGCGGAGCGTAATAGCCAATTTCAATGCCCTTTTTGATGCGGTTGCCATACTGCTGGTTCAGCTCTGCTATTTTTGCTGAATAGGCCTCATAGTCAGGCACATCATCGTGGGGCGAGGCAGCTTCGTAAGGGTAGGGATTGGACAAATCATAGTGCTCAGTAGTGACAATCTCGCCCTCATAATGGTCCAGATAGTCACAGAAATCCGCCTCAGAATCATAGGAAAAATAGGTATGAAGATGGTTGTCGCGCATGCTGGGCCGCCTTTCTGCAAATCTTATATCCGTTTAGTATTGGTCGATTTCAGGTCGATCATGAATCCGGCTCTGCTTGCCCTGACGGGCCTGGAGGACGGCCTCTACCTCTTCCAGACTGACGCCAGTCTCAACGAGAGCGACCGCCAGATGGTAGAGCAGATCAGCTGTCTCATTGGCCATCTCGTTCTTATCAGCGTTTTTGGCCGCAATGACTACTTCAGTCGCTTCTTCACCGACTTTTTTGAGAATCTTGTCCAGCCCCTTGTCATAGAGATAGCTGGTATAGGAGCCTTCCTTGGGCTCTTTTTTGCGTTTGAGGGCTTCTTGATAGAGGGTTTCTAGCATAGTATCTCCTTGTTACTGTCCTTATTTTACTATAAAAAGCAATTCTTTCCAATGGCAGGCCGGTTTCTTGATACTGACTTCTTAGTTTTATATTTGCATTAACCAAGTACTAAAGTAAACCGAGGGAACTTTTAGTCAGTTTTGCTGGCTTGTTCATCCCAGATTGTATGGAAAAAGCAGGATTTGGCACCGGTATGACAAGCAGCTCCCAGCTGGTCTACCTCAATCAGCAGGGTATCTAGGTCGCAGTCAGCTGTGATTTTTTTGACGGTTTGATAGTGGCCGCTGGTGGCTCCCTTATGCCAAAGCTCCTGACGTGACCTACTCCAGTACCACATCTGACCGCTAGTGCGGGTCAGATGGTAGGCTTCTTCATTGAGATAGGCCAACATGAGAACTTCTTTGCTGGTGTGGTCTAGGATAATGGCAGGTATAAGACCGCCTTGTTTTTGAAAATCTAACTTTACTTCTGTCATCAGATGCGAACCTCCAATCCAGCTGCCTGCATGGCTTTTTTGGTCTCTGCGATGGAGACCTGACCATAATGGAAAATCGAAGCTGCCAAAGCAGCTGTCGCTGCAGTCTTTTCAAAAACTTCTAGGATATGCTGGCTACTGCCAGCACCACCAGAGGCGATGATAGGAACGGAAACCACTTGGGAGACGGCTTCCAGCATTGGCAAGTCAAAACCAGACTTGGTCCCGTCCTTGTCCATACTGGTCAAAAGAATTTCCCCCGCTCCAAGACTGACAGCTTCTTGAACCCAGTCTAACAGGTCGCGACCGCTGTCCTTGCGGCCACCAGCTAGATAGACATGCCAGCTGCCATCCGCTTCTTTCTTAGCATCCACAGCCAGTACCACACATTGACTACCGAATTTCTCAGCGCAATCAGCCAACAGCTGAGGATTTGCCAGTGCCGAGGAATTAACCGCAACCTTATCCGCCCCAGCCTGCAGCATCCGCTTCATGTCCTCAACCGTGCGAATGCCGCCCCCGACGGTAAAGGGAATGAAAACCTGCTCTGCCACGCGCCGGACCATCTCGACCGTCGTGTCTCGCTCCTCATGAGTGGCTGTAATGTCCAGAAAGACCAACTCATCGCAGCCGGCTTCATAGTAAGCCTTGGCAGCATCAACTGGATCGCCCACATCAGTCAGATTGACAAAGTTGATACCCTTAACCACCCGGCCGTCCTTGACATCCAGACAGGGAATGATTCGTTTTTTCAGCATGGCTAGCCCCTTTCTGCTTCCTTGATCTGATCTAGGCTAATTCGTCCACTGTAATAGGCCTTGCCCACAATGGCTCCAGCCAAACCCAGTTTTTTCAGCTCTTCTAAATCATCCGCTGACTGGATGCCACCAGAGGCAATGACATGAGCATGCTTAAGGGACGCCAGCAATTTTTGATAATGCTGGATATTGGGGCCAGTCAGAGTCCCGTCTCGGTCCACATCTGTATAGACAAAGAGACGGACGCCGATTTTTTCCATGGCCAGCGCAAGGCTGATATAGTTCTGATTGCTGGTTTCCAGCCAACCCTCAGTCGCAACCAGCCCCTCTTTCGCATCAATGCCAATCACGATTTTGATGCTTCCAAAGCGCTCCAGCGCAGCCTCAACAAATTCAGGATTCTTAACAGCCATGGAGCCAATAATGACACGGTCAATGCCAACCGCCAGGTAATCTTCAATCTGCTCCAGACTGCGAATGCCGCCCCCGACTTGGATGGCTAGACCAGTCTCCGCTTTAATCTGGGCAATCAAATCCCGATTGGCCGCCCGACCTTCTAAGGCCCCGTCCAAGTCAACCACATGAATCATGGTAACGCCGGCTTCTTTGAAAACTCGAGCTTGCTCCAAGACATCGGGATTGACTACCGTCTTCTGGCTAAAATCCCCTTTAAAAAGGCGGACGGCCTGGCCGTCTTTGATATCAATAGCGGGCAGTATTTTCATAGACATACTCCTTAAACTTCTCTAGGATACCGAGACCGACAGTCCCTGACTTTTCTGGGTGAAACTGACAGCCAAAGACCGAGCCTCTATGAATCATGGCTGGAATAGGTAGCCCGTAATCAGCCGTCACGTCCAAATACTCCTCCGGAACATCCGTATAGTAGCTATGGACGAAATAGACTGACTGGCCATCAAGACCAGCTGTCAAAGCAGACGACTGCTGGACCTGTAAGTCATTCCAGCCCATGTGAGGCACAGGCCGACCAGCCTGGTCCGGAATCCGGCGGCAAACACCGGGAATCAAATCCAGTCCAGAGCTTTGACCATTCTCCAATCCAGACTCCAGCAGGAGCTGCATGCCTAAACAAATGCCCAAGAGAGGCTTGCCATCGGCCACAGCCTGCTGGATGACCGAGACCAGCCCTCGCTTTTCTAACTCCTGCATGGCAGTAGGAAAAGCACCAACACCTGGTAAAATCAAACCATCTGCGTCCAAAATTTCCTGCGGATCTGCTGACAGGCACGCTTCTACTCCGACCTGAGCCAGAGCACGGAGAACATTGGCAGTATTTCCTGCGTCATAATCAATAACAATCATCATCTCTACATCAACTCCTTTCACTCAGAAGTGCAAGCTAGAGTAAGCCCTTGGTGGAGTTGACTCCATGAATCTCTGGATTTATCGTAATAGCCTCCCGTAGAGCTCGGCCAGTCGCTTTAAAGAGGCTTTCCGCCTTATGGTGACTGTTCTTGCCATGAAGGATTTTCATGTGCAGATTCATCTGCAGATTAAAGGCTAGGGCTTGGAAAAATTCCTCTACCAGCTCGGTGTCAAAATTCCCTAGCTTGGGATTATCAAAATCAGCCTCAAAGACCAGATAGGAGCGACCGGATAGGTCCAGACTGGCCATGCCTAGTGTTTCATCCATAGGCACAAAGCTAGTACCGTAGCGGTTGATGCCGGCCTTGTCTCCCAAAGCCTGACGCAGAGTCTGTCCTAATACGATGCCCACATCCTCAACCGTATGGTGGCTGTCCACCCAAAGGTCGCCTTCAGCCTTAACCGTCAGAGAAATCCGACTGTGGCGGGCAAAAAGGGTCAGCATGTGGTCAAAGAATCCGACACCAGTCTCGATAGCGACCGGCTCCTGTTGGTCCAGATTCACAGCCAGCTCAATAACGGTCTCCTGTGTTTTACGCTTGATTTCAGCTTGTCTCATGGCAACTCCTTCTATTTTTTCTGTCTGCGGGCTTCAATGGCCTTGGCATGTCCCTGCAGGCCTTCTGCATAGGCCAGACTGGTAATATCCTTGTCAGCCGCCCCTACTGCAGCACGGCTGTACTGGGTGTACTGGATGCGCTTGATAAAGTCATATACTCCCAGAGCTGATGAAAAGCGGCTGGTGCTGGTAGTCGGCAAAACGTGATTGGCTCCCGCATAGTAGTCACCAATTGGCTCGCTAGTATAATGCCCCAAAAAGACAGAGCCAGCATTTTCAACCTGATCTAGATAGCTGTAAGCATCATCCATGGCAATTTCCAAATGCTCCGGTGCCACCTGATTCATGAGCTCAAACATGGCTTCCTTCGAAGGCGCAAGGATGATACGGCCGTTGTTCTCAATCGAAGCACGCGCGATTTCCTCTCGCGGCAGCTCTTTCAGCTGTCTATCCAGCTCTGCTTCGACTTGGTCTGCCAGCTCCTCCGAGTCGGTCACCAGAATAGCCCGAGCCAGCTTGTCGTGCTCGGCTTGCGACAGGAGGTCAGCTGCCACATAGACTGGACTGGCTGAACGATCCGCAATGACTCCAATCTCCGAGGGTCCGGCAATCATGTCAATTCCCACGACACCATAAACCATCTTCTTGGCTGTAGCCACAAAGATATTGCCCGGCCCAGTTATCTTATCCACCTTGGGAATGGTCTCAGTACCATAAGCCAGAGCTGCTACACCTTGGGCTCCGCCAATTTGGAAAATCCGATCCACACCAGCTAGCTTGGCGGCTACCAAAATCGCTGGGGTAAAGTGCTCCTGGGGTGGTGTAATCATGATGATTTCTTTGACACCGGCAATCTTAGCCGGGATAACATTCATGAGGACGGAGGATGGATAAGCTGCGGTGCCGCCAGGTACATAGGTGCCGACCCGTTCAATCGGCCTAATCAACTGACCACGGATAACACCCTCGCTGGGACTATCCTCAAAACCAGTCTCCAACTGCTGGCGGTGGTAGGATTCGATATTAGCTTGGGCATTTTTCAGGGCGGCCAAGACCTCTGGATCAATCTCCTCAAAAGCCTGATCAATCAGCTCCTGCCCAATCTCAAAATCTGTCACCTCAACCTTGTCAAAGAGCATGGTATAGTCTCTTAAAGCTTGGTCACCGTCTTGTTTGACCCTTTCAATAATCTCAGCCACTGCTTCTTCCACATCTAAGTTCTGCTGACTAAGCTGCAGCTGCTCTTCGTATAAAATCCGTGAAATTTCTTCGTTACTTCCGCTTAAACGCTTGATAATTGTCATTTAAAAGCCACCTCTCTTCTTCCTACTAGGGATTCAATCTTTGCCACAAAAGGCATGATATCCGGGTTATTTTTCAGGGAAGCCTGATTGGCAATGAGCCGGGCTGACACCCGACAAATGTCTTCAAAAACCAGCAGGCCGTTAGCTGACAGGGTATGCCCTGTCTCAACAATGTCGACAATGGCATCCGCCAGACCCAGCACCGGTGAAATCTCCACGCTGCCTTGGATGGAGATGATTTCTACATCTTCCCCCTTTTGATTAAAATAATCAGTCGCCACTGTCGGATACTTGGTCGCAATCCGCTTGCGCTTGTGATCATGAGGGTCATAGCTGGGCACCGAGGCCAGTGAGAATTTACAAAGGCCAAAGTTCAGATCCAGCAGCTCCAGATAGCCGGTCGGATGCTCAAAGAGAATATCCTTGCCGACAATTCCTAGATCAGCGACTCCATGGCGCACATAGGTCGTCACGTCAGGCCCTTTGACCAAGAGAAAGCGAAAACGACTGTCTGGACTTTCAAAAATCAAGCTGCGCCCCTTGTCTGCCATGAAGGACATATCAAAGTCAGCCTGGGTCAAGAGCTTGACCGTATCTTCCTCAATCCGCCCCTTGGTCAGGGCAATGGTAATCTGACTCATCTGCCATCACCTTCCTTTCCGACCTCGTCCGGCAGGTCATCATGAATGGCCTGATAGACACTATCAATGTCTAGGGACCAGCCGATAGCTGTCAGTTCTGCTGCCCCGAAGCGCTTAAAAAGCTGATCATAGCGACCACCAGATAGAAAAGCATCTGGCACTCGGTCGCCAAAGACCTTGAAGGTCAGGCCAGTATAGTAAGGCATGGTCGCTACCTGACCCAAGTCCATGGTTGTCTGATCCAGCAAGCCTGATAAGCTCTGCAGAACCTGCTCCACATCATCTAGAGCCGTTAATATCTGCTCGTTGTCAACTATCTCTCTAGCTCTAGCTAAAACCTGTTGGCTAGGACCAAACAAATAGGGCAGCTCCTGCAAAAAATCATCAAATTCACTCGATCTGGTCTGGGTGAATTCAAAGAGTCCCGTCCTATTTTTCTTGCGAATATAATCTAGCAGCTGGGCCTCCTCCTGCGAATCCAAGGCCAGACTCTCTAGGATTGTCTGCAGGATTGCTGCATGGGAAAACTCGAACTGATAAGACTTAACCTGCGCCAAATCCAGCGACTGCTTGGCTGTCTTGATAGCCTCAAGCACCGCCTCGCGAGCTGGATAGCCGATAATCTCAATACCAGCTTGACTGAGCTCGTTGGCAAGACCGCGCAGCTCCTCTTGATAGTGAAAGACCTTGCCCGAATAGGAAAACTTGGTCGGCGTATGTACCCTGGTCGAAGCAATAACCCGACCAATCTGGCTGGTCACATCCGGCCTCAGCACCAATAGCTCGCCTTTTTTATCGAAAAGATGATAATGATGAGGCTCCACATGGTCACTGAAGACCTCAAAATGCTCCAAAGTCGGCGTGTCAATCCGATTGAAGCCCTGAGCCATCAGGAAATCACTGATGTCCCGCTCAATCTCGTAGGTCACACGTGCCCTCTTGAAAAGCTTGTCGTGCATGCCAATCGGAAGGGTGATTTTATTCATAGGCTGCTTTCCTTTCTTACTCTATTCTTACATTGGTCGGCTCCGAGTCAAACTCTCAGCTGCTACAAATTTCCTTGATAGCTGCCAGGACTGCTTTCATCTCCTCTCGCCGTCCGATAGAGATACGCAGAAAGTCTTTGATTCGCTCTGCTTTTGGAAAATACCGCACATAAATCCGACGCTCCTCTAGCTTCTGGAAAAGCTCTGCTGCAGAGATTCCACTAGGCTGGGCTAGGACAAAGTTGGTCTGACTAGGCAGGACTTGGAAATCCAGCGCAGCCAATTCTCCAGCGAACCAATCTCGGGTCTCTTGAATGGCTCTACCGGTCTCCAAATAATAATCCCAATCTTTCACCGCTGCAAGAGCCAAGCGCTCTGCTAACATATCCACTGAATAAGGATTGATGGAGTCCTTAACAGCTTTCATGACAGCTATTAAGTCTGGATGACCGATGCCGTAGCCCACCCGCAGACCAGCCAAAGCCGCATCCTTGGAAAAGGTCCGCGTGATAAAGAGGTTGGGATAGGTGTCTAGCAGAGGCAGGGCAGATTGACCGCCAAAGTGAATATAAGCCTCATCAACCACCACTACCACATCCTGATTGGACGCCAGAATTTCCTCCAACTGATCTAGCGGCAGATAAATCCCTGTCGGAGCATTAGGATTAGCTAGGATAATGCCGCCGTTGTCTCCAAAATAATCTGACGGATGGACCTCAAAATCAGCTGTCAGAGGGATTTCTCGAAAAGGCACATGGTAGAGGTCCGCCCAGACCTTGTAAAAACCATAGGTCAAATCCGGAAACAAGACCGACTCGCCGCTGTTAAAGAAAGCCAGGAAAGCCATGGACAAGATGTCATCACTGCCGTTACCAATAATGAGCTGGTCGGGCGATACACCCAAGTTTGCCGCCAAAGCTTGACAGAGCTCCGCCTGGTCCAAACTGGAATACTTGCGCAACTCCTGGCCATCAAAGTTCTGCAGGGCCTCTGCCACCTTAGGACTTGGTCCATAAGCATTTTCATTGGTATTGAGCTTAATCATGTCTGGCTCATTGGGCTGTTGCCCCGCTACATAAGGATTGATCTGCCTGAGACCTTTTAGCTTCACCATCTTGCCACCTCTCTTTCACACACTAGCCATTATCTGACTCTGATTATCTTTTAAAACTTCTAATAAATGAAAGACGAAATTTACCGCTTTGGTAAAGGAAAATAGGGGAATCTTCTAATTTAAATATAATAAAAAGCCCTCGCAAAAAAACTTTGCAAGGACGTTGACACGCGGTTCCACCTTTATTCGGACCCCAGTCGCCTGAGGACCCTCTGGGAGTACGAGACTCCAGATTGATAACGGCAATCAGCCGTCGGACACTAGTTTCAGACTGCTGACTGATTTCGCATCCGCGCTCAAGAATGTGTCGTCTAAGGATTGCATGCCGTCTCACCATTAGGCACTCTCTGTTTCTTGTCTTAGACTTTTTCTCTCATCGCTTTCAATTTATTGTTGAATATTCTACATGAATTTTTATTAAAAAGCAAGAGGAAAATTGAAAAAAATTAAATATTTTTTTCTTTCTAAATGAATTAACGTTCTTTCAGCATAGCACTAGACAAATCCAACAGATTAATCGCTGTTTCAAAATGCTCCCCCATCAGGTCATAGACAGCATCTTCGCTTAAGACGCCGCAAGCTATATTTTCAGGGAAATCCGGTCCATTCGAGAATTCTAAATCATCAAAAAATTCCTGACTGGTATAGTAGTCCCTCAGCTGGATATAATCTGACTGGCAGCGCTCCAGCTCAGCTAAAGCTTCCTGAGCACTTGCCAATACCTGAGAATATTTATTCAGGTGCTTTTCCATTTTTTGAATGCGTTCTAACTGTTCCACAGGCTTCCTTCCTTTCCAGACATGACAAGCTAATCAATCCACCTTAACTACCTGCAGCTGCTCACCGCCAAGCAGAATCAAATATTTTTCAATCTGCGAAATGCCATAAGAACGGCTGAGAGCTTGAGCATATAAGTCTAGCTGGCCACGATAGCGAGCAATCAACTCAGATGAATCTTTATATTTATCCGTCTTGTAATCAAAGAGAATGATTTGGTCCTCAAAGAGCAGGTAACCATCCAAAATCCCCCGCAAAACAAATTCCTGACCACTAGCTTCATCTCTCTTGAGCATGGCAAATGGTGCTTCTCGACGAACTCTGTCACTGTTCTCAATCAAGAGGCGTCCCAAATCCGTCTCAAAGAAAGATGCAATCTTAGACAGCTGAATCTGCTTTTTGACTGCGTCATCAGCCTGAACCTGAGCCAAGGCAGAACGAAGTACAGCCATGCTAGGACTGCTATCCAAAGGAATACGCTGCATGAGTTCATGAACAGCACTGCCGACTTGAGCCCCAGTCACTTTGGCTTTCTTGCCAAAATCAGGCAACTCAAAGCTGGGCTGAGGCCGAAAAGCTGCTCGCTCATCCATGATATCCAGGCCATCCGTATCCATGATTGGCTCATAAAACTTCTTAATCTGGCTTGGAGTTCGCACACTAGGCAGCTCAATAGCAGAGCGATACTGACTATTCAGCCGATCTACGCTTTCTAAAATATCCAGAGCCCGACGGATGTCGTCCGACTGACGATTATCTGCCAAATCATCCGCGGGAAAGAGCACAGGCTCATTAATTCGCCCTATCTCTTCAGCAGTTAGCTCCTCATCAGTAACAAAACGGGTCTCGTAGGCAAGATTCTCATCAGAAAAAACATCCTGAATGGCATAGAGCCAGTCTTGGAAATTGCTGATTTGGCTGCGCAGACTGGCAGACAAACGCCCTTGCTGGCTCTTGCCCCACTGACGCTTATCCAAGGCCTCTTGACTGCCCTTGCCGACCAGATAGAGCTTGGTTTCAGCCCGCGTCATGGCCACATAAAGCAAACGCATTTGCTCAGACAAACTAGCCAACTGCAGCTCCGCTAGATTCTGCTGATAAGGTAGCGTATCCATGGAAATGCGCAGCTGATTCGGCGCATAAGGATCTTCCACAGACACCGATACATCCGCTACATACTTGATGCCGATTCCCTTGGTCCGGCTAAGGATAATAGCAGAGCTGCTATCCTGACGGTTGAAGGCCTTGTCCATATTGAGCAGGAAGACATACTTGAACTCCAGCCCCTTACTCTTATGAATGGTCATGAGGCGAACAGCGTCCTTAGGCGCCGCCACTGGCACACTGGCTAGATCATGCTGGTTTTCCAAGATACGGTCTATCATCCCGATAAAGCGAGAGAGACCTTTAAAGCTAGACTTTTCATACTCATTAGCCCGCAAAGAGAGGGCATAGAGATTGGCCTGTCTCTGGGCACCATTGGCCAGAGTTCCCACCATGTCATAGTAGAAACGATCCTGGTAAATCTTCCAAATCAAATCATACAGGGAGTGCGTCTTGGAATAAGTCCGCCAGCCTTGCAGGGTCTCATGGAAATGCTGCAATTTTTTCTGCAGTTCCTGAGTGACTAAAGCAAGATGCAAACCTCTTCCTTTAAGGGCATTGAGCAATTTTTCGTAGAGATTTTCCTGAGAACGCTCTTGACTGGCCTGCAGGGACAGCCGAGCCAGCTCGTCCTCGCCAAAGTCAAACATGGGAGACTTGAGAAGGGCGGTCAGGGCATAGTCATTCAGCGGATTATTGATGGTTCGCAGGGTATCCAGCATGACCAATACCTCTACTGACTGCAGATAGTTTGCGGCGCCATCATCTGGTACCAGCGGAATCTGGTGCTGCTCAAAGGCAGCTAAAATCAAATCATTGCGAGTTCTGGAAGCCGTCAGCAGCGTGATATCTTTAAAAGCCACTCCTTCTTCATTGTGCAGGCGGATGATTTCCTTGATGACTAGGTCCACTTCCCCAGCTGATACTGCCTGTGGCAAGCCTTCATCCCCATCCTCTTCCGGACTCTCCTTGGAGCCTTCATAGATTAAGAAAGATGCACGGTTAGCTGGATTAGGCTCACGTTTGGTTGGATTTCCCGCCACCAAATAGTGGGTTTCATTGTAGTCAATTTCCCCGACTTCTTCATCCATCAGGCGTTTGAAAACATCGTTGGTCGCTTCCAGCACCTCAAGATGACTGCGGAAATTTTCCTTAAGGACAATCAGCTTGCCCTGGCTGCTATCCTCTTGATAAGCCTTAAACTTATCACTGAAAATCTGCGGGTCTGCTTGACGGAAGCGGTAGATAGACTGCTTGATATCGCCTACCATAAAGCGATTTTGGCCCCTAGAAAGCAAGTCCAGCATGCGCTCCTGCGTGTGGTTGGTATCCTGATACTCATCCACCATGACCTCGTGGTAGCGTTCCTGATAAAAGCGACGCACCTCTGGGAATGTCTCTAAAATCTCAATAGCAAAATGACTGATGTCACCAAATTCAAAGGCATTTTCTGCTTTCTTTCGCTCCAAGTAAGCCTGCGCAAAGTCCGCCACAAAATCTCGCAGAAGCTCAACCAGAGGCAGGCATTCATCCTGATGCTGCTCGATAAAGTCCAGCTGATAAAGCTGCTGGTCAAAGCTTCGCAGCCGCTCAATCATAGGCTTCCTGGCCTCATTGTAGTCCTTGGCCATTTCTTTTTTGAGCTCGTCTGCATTCTTGCCAACCCGAGCTGTAAAGGCTTGGCCATTGGACAGTTGGGAAAGTGCCACAATCTGTTTGAGAATCTGAGCTGTTTCTTCTATTGAGGACCGTTCATTCAGGCCTGATAAGGCAGTCAGAGCGTCTTGGACATTTTCCTGATACTTGGCGCCCGCAAACTCTCTCCCTTCATGCTCCAGATGGGCAGAAAAGAAAGCTTCCAGCTCCCAAAGGGATGATTTAATTTGACCAAATATCTGCTCTCTCTCTGCTGCAAAATCACTGTGCTCATAACCATAGAGGAAGGTTTCTTCCAGCCAGCGCTGAGGGCTGCTAGTTGACTGCAGAAAGCTGTAAATCCGATAAACTTGCTCCCGGAAGCCTGATAAATCCTTGCGCTTACCAGTAAAGTTCTTTACCAAACGGCTAAACAAAGCCTGACGCTCACTGTCATAGTAACGGTCAAACACTTGACTGAAAACTTCATTTTGCAGAATCAGCTGCTCACTGGCAGACTGGAGAATCCGAAAATTCGGTGCCAAACCAAGCAGGTAACCATAGCGACTCAGTACTTTCTGGGTAAAGGCGTCCATAGTGCCGATGTCAGCATTGGGCAGATCAGCTAATTGCTGGGCCAAATGTTGCTTGAGTTCAGGACTCTCGGCCTCTTTCAAAGCCTGGCCCAGTTCCTTCTCCAGCCTCTCTTTTAGCTCGCCTGCCGCCTTGACGGTAAAGGTCGAGATAAAGAGCTGGCTGACAGCAACACCTCTAAGAATCTGGTCTATAATCCGCTGGACCATGACAAAAGTCTTACCCGAGCCGGCCGAAGCGGAAACCAGAATATTCTGGCCAGAGGAGTAGATGGCCTCAATCTGCTCTGCCGTCTTTTTCTGTGGCTTGTCCGAAGCAGCTTCTTGGGCTTGCTTAAGAGCAATTTCTTCTGCAGTTAAAAAAGGAATTCTCTTCATTTTTCCATCTCCTCCCTCATCTTTTCTAGCCAGGCCTGGCGTAGCTTGTCACCAGTCGGCCGCCTATCAAACTTGCTTGTATCCAACTTTTCTAGCTGGCGTGCCTGTCCTAGGTGGAGATTGGCTTCAAAGCCAGTAATAGCCTTAAACTGCTCTACATAAGGAGCAATGCTGCGCCCATTCTCTGTATAAGGATTGACTGCAAAGTGGCCTGATAGAATGCCTTCTGCAGCTTTTTTGTAGAGATAAGCATTGTAGGTCAGGAGCAAGTCCAAGTCTACCTGACTCAGCAAGTTGGTCTTATTTTTTTCATAGAGCGGACCAAGCTCCTTGACAGCATCAGCCACAAAAAGTCCCTTGTACTGCAGTGGCTTCATAGACTGACTGACTGCATCCGCCAAGGTCTTGGTATCTTTAAGCGCCACAATCGGATCGGTCATCTGCAAATACATGGCGCCAAAAGTTCCCTTATCCTCTTTATAGTCTGCTAACTCCTCAATCGCTGCCAGATAGGTCGGCAGCTGAGAATTCAGTCCATTAAAGAACTTTTCAAAGCTGAACTTAATATCGCCAGACTTATAGTCCACCACTCCCAAACTCTCTGTCTTGGTCAGACGGTCAATCCGGTCCACCTTACCGCTCACGGTCACTGCTCTGCCATTTTCCAAGATCAGGAAAGGCTTAGAAGCAGTTCCAAAGCCAGTCTCCTCGCCAATGGTCTCAATCCCGCTTGGATGAGCCAGCACCCGGCCGGTCGCCCGAGCCGTATCTAGCAAGAGTTGGCGCGCAAAACGGGTCTGACCTGACTCACTGTAGATACTCTCAAACTCGGCCTCCCGACTGGTTTCTTCCATAGCCTGCGCTAAACGCCGGTCAAAATCTGCAGACGAATCATCTTGCAGGACCTTTTCAAAGATCCGATGGAGGAAAATCCCATGACTGCGAGCATCTGGATGAATGGTCCACTCTTCCTGCAGGCGCAGAACATACTTGAGAAAATAAGCATACTGATGCCGGAAATATTCGTTTAGAGCTGACGCTGAAAGTCGGAGAGGCTGTTCCCGAGGGTAGAGGGCTTGCAGAGTTTCCGGCTGCAGAGACTCCGTTTTCAGTTCCTTACTAATTTGCGGAATGCTGATGCCTTCTGCTGCTAATTTCTTGCGCAGAACTCGGACAGCTACCGCCCAAAAGGTCTGCTCCTCCTCTGTCCACTCTCGGTCAATCTCCTCTTGGTGGAGCTCGATGATTTGAGACAAGAGAGCTCGGTAGCTGCCAATATCATCACTGGAAGCCTGAGGCTTTTTGACAATGATGGGCAAGGAAAGCGGAGCTGCAGTCAATTCCAGTAGATAGGTCGACATGCTGTCCTCTACTTCATTGACCAAGGCTGGCGCAGACAAGATCAGCTCTTTGGTCGCAGAATTCATCAGCGACAGAGCCGTATAGCGATTCTTCTTGAGATTTTCTGAGCTGGCAATCTGCAGTTCCGCCTGGGAATCCGTCACATCATTGAGTCGAGCCCGATCTTCATCACTGAGCAAACTCTTGTTTTGCGCGATTTTCGGGAAACGATCTTGGGTCAGTCCAATCGCGTAGACGTAAGGAGCTACTAAAGGCTCTATCAGGTCATAAGACTGGACCTTGACCACATCTACTGTTGCCGGCACCGTCCGATAGTTGGACAAAAGCATACCCGACAGGACTAAAGCCAGAAAGTCGTCCAACTTGACCTTACTATCTGAAAAGACCTGAGCAAACTGCTCTAAGACATGACTGAAAGCCTTCCAGACTTCCTCATGACGCTCCTGCTCCTGCTGACTTGCTCCCTGTAGCAGAGCTGTCAAATTATCAGACAAGCGGGCTGCTTGGACGAACTCTGTGAACTTAGCCAAGAGCCCTGACGACGTCTGACTACGGGATTTGAAAAAGTCTTGCAGCGGAGTCATGACCCGAAGACGAATATGATTGAGATGGTCTAGGTCAAATTTCCCTTGGCTATTGGCCGTGAAATCTTTGGCTAGCTTGGCTGATCCCTTGATATCCGCAAAGCGCAGATATTGCTCAAAATGATCCAGCTCCTCTTGAGTCAAATCGCCGTAGAGCCCCGTCTTTAAGAGATTGAGCAGGTCTTCCAGTTGGAAGTTATAGCGCTTGAGCCGCTCCAAGGACTCAACAAACTGGACCAGCGGATGCTGAGCCATCGACTCGCTCCGCCCCAGATAGTAGGGAATCTGATAGTGATCAAAAATAGTCTTGAGCTGAAGCTGATAGGCTTCCACATCTCCCAAAAGCAGACGAATGTCCTTATAGCGCACGCCATCATGAACCCGCTGCCGGATGGACTTAGCCACATACTCCAACTCTTCTTTCTGGTTCATAGTAGCCCAAATCTGAAGCTGCGAGCGGTCTGTCTCACTAACTTCAACAGCTGGCTCTGAAAAGTCATAGCGACTCTCCAAGACCTTGGAAATCCGTCCAAAGGCATCTTCCGCTTCCGCATGAGGGATATAGTCGGGCTTGACCTGATAGTCCTCGGCCAGTTTTCTCAAAAAATCCACGCTGGCCTGATAGAGATTGCCCTCACGAAAGGCTGCTCGATAGGCTTTTAGGCTGGCATAGGTCCCGATAACAATCTCCACACCTTTTCGATGCAGGAGACCGACCAGGTATTCCTCTTCGGCAGAAAAACGAGTAAATCCATCGATAACAAGGGCCAAATCTGCCAATTCCTCATCTGTGTCGCCAGCCAGAATATGCTGGACAAAAGCAGCAATCTGAGAAGACGAATCAAAATCGCCCTTATTCAGAGCAGCAGTCACCGCTGTAAAAATCTTGACCAGATCCTCCCGCTTCTCAGGCTCCTCGAGAAATTCCAAATCCGCAAAGGACATCTGGGCAGTCTGCAGTTCATGGTAAAGATCCATCAGCTGCTGGATAAACTGGGAATCCTTCTTAATACGGCCATAAACCTTAAGATCTCCATCATCTATCTCTGTCAAGGTCCGATAAATCAGCATTCCCAGACCAATATCGTCCAAACTCTGCCCTTGCCGAACATCATTGAGGACAAAATACCGAGCCATCTGGGCAAAGCGCGTCACCGTAATGGAAAAGGAAGCCTGAGTTTTCAGGCACTCCAAAACCGCTCGCTCCTTCTCAAAAGATAGCGAATTTGGCGCAATATAAAAGACTCGCTTACCAGCCGCCACCAAGCTCTCAGCCTCAGCCACTAAAACCTTGGTCAAAGAATGGCGAATATCTGTATAAAGTAATTTCATAGCCTGCCTTTTCCTCTAGAAAATATAGGAACATTATACCATTTTTTCCAATAATTCTCATGGAGAATAGTCCCAAAGCCCAATTAGAAGCCTGCATCCAAAGATAGCGTTAGTGAATAGCTTCGTCATTTCCACAAAAAACGAAAAAGCCACTGCTTTCAGTGACTTCCTAAGGCTCTCACTTCTTTCAAAGTAAGGGCTCATTTAATCTTATGCTTATTCATCTTTTCTTCAAAAATGCTTGTCATAATCACGCGCAATTCTTCTCTTTCCTTGTCCGGAAGTTCGCCTTGCCGCTTAGCGACAGCGTATAGCTGAGGATATTGCTTGGCAACTCGCTCAACCGTCTTGGTCGTCGCATGCCCTCTCACGAAGAAAGGAATCCTTTTAATCCATTCCTTGGGCACGAGTGCAAGAATCTTTTTGGCAGCTTCCTTATCAGAAATTTCTGCGGTGCTAAGCCCTTGATTGATCTGCTCTTGCTCTTTTTCAGTAAAATCATTTAATTCCATACCCTAAATCTCCCAGTTCTATTTTCTTAATACTAACTGAAGCACACTACTTACCCTCTACCCACTTATCATTGTCCATGATAAAGGGCTTGGCCAAACCTTCCCCTGTGTAGTCTTTATATTTGGTCTGCAAGTATTTGTAGACATCTTCCTTGGTCGCAAACTTGATTGCCTGATAAGGCTCTTCAAATGTCAGCTTTTCGATAAATAAGTAGCCATCTTTATCTGGAACCAAGACGCCGACATGCCCTACAAAGAGAGAGTCGCCATCAAGATTGTCGTGGACTATGACAGAAAGCATCCTCGCCTTTTCGCTAAACTTGAACTGTTTGAAGTATTCCTCCATTTTCTTAGCATGGACTTTTACATCTTGAGTCGCTTCAGTTTTGACTCTTGAGAATAGGATATTAAAATCTTCCTTATCCTTGGCATCAAAGAGCTTGCCCTTGTCAATCGAATCATTATCTATGAACAAGAGTTCGTCATCTTTTTCTATTTGAGGAATTTCGATGCTATTTTTCAGCAAAGTATAAGTATTAATGCGACAATTTGTCCCGATAAAATCGCCCTTTTTTGCCTGCCACAGAGGATTGATTTTTTCTACGTCATATTCTGTTTTAGTAAACTTAGTGAAATCGCCCCTTAATCCAGTAGAGCCAACAAGTCCATTGTAGTCATTGACTAGATTGACAAAGTTATCGACACTGTCTTTATCCAAGTTGGCAGCCAACAAACTCTTAACTTCTTCGACACTCTTTTTACTGTTTAGATTTGAATAAGTTGATGTAGTTTGACTTGTTTGATTATTTTTCTGCGAACTAGCACAGGCAGCCAACCCAAAAACTAAAGCTAGGCATGCGCAGGACATGATTATTTTGCTGTATTTCTTCATTCTTATTTCTCTCTAATTCTTGTCTTCTACAGACTATTTTGCTTTACAATTTTTCTGATGAGCCTTCAATTTTTTCATGGCCCAGTCATAATGGCTGGAAGTAGCACTTACAAAATAGGAACCTAGTACGGTCCCTCCGACCCATTTATATACGTCTTTTGAAAATAATTCTTCATTTGTAAATGTGTCAGCTAAGTCCAAAACATCTTGATGGGACTGATGAAAGATCTCTGTTGCCTCTTCAAGAGAAGTATTCTGATGCTTCTTCCAAAATTCCAGATTCAACTCTCCATAAGTCTTCCAGTTGTAGGGCGCAGGAAGAAAGGGCTGCTCTTGACCCTTTTGATTGGAATGCACCCAATTCAACAAGAGCTGATGCCATTCATAGAGGTGAATCAAAACATCTCTTACATTTTTATCTCGCCTCCAATGGGCCTCCTTCTTCTTTTCATCCCGAGAAAAATCAAAAGGCGTATTTAACTCTTGATCAGACAATTTGGAAATGAGAGTTTGTAACTTCTCAAAGTTTTCCTTAGCAGCTAACAGCAAATCTTCTTTAGTTTTCGGTCTAGGCATAAGATTGCACTCCTTTGCAACTTTCAGCTCTTGGAAATCGTTTTGCAAATCATCAGCGTTTATAGGATTTTCTCAATTTCCTTTGCAATTTTACTCTTTTTCAATTTCCTATTTCTGATGTATCTCCATAAAACAGCAAGATTCAAGCTGTATGACAATTGCAATAGATAGTAATTTACCCACTCTATAAGAGCAAACATCCAAATCGAAAAAGAAATGATAAACGAGGAAAATTCTCCATGATTCAATAATATCACAAAAATTCCCGTAGCTAGTAAAATAAAATCCAATTTCTTCAATATCTTGTAAATCTTTCCCGTATGCTTTTCAGCAAATCCTAGCTTGGAAATCCTCTTGATTAAAATCAACCAAAAAATGGAACCTTGTATCAAGATAAAAGTTAGCAGAAACAAAGAGAAAGAAATAGAAATGAAGGCTTTAGTAGTAAGAATCCACTTTTTAAGCAAGAAAAAATTCATCCAAAATACTAAAACAGCTGCCAATTCCCCACTAGCTAGATTAATCAACTTTTTCTTTAGAAGTTCTTTTGATTTCATCTTACACCACCATGAAAAAATTCTAACACTTTTAAAGAAGGAATTTTTAAGACCTTGTTTGTCCGAATTCCTTTGTTTCTACTCCATTACTTTTTAGACTAATCACAATAAACTACAAATCCCTTTGGTAAGATGACAAGTTTCTCGTCATCAGTTTGGCAATGACTCACCAAATCAGCTGAATCTCTGTCTAAGAGATAATTCTCCTTGGACTGATTAAAAATAGCCCGGATTACTTGATGATCATCTTCCCATTCTAAAGCCAGCACATTAGGCTCGGTTTCTTCTAGGGTAAATTTCCCATGCTGAATAATGTCCGCAATTTCCTTGCGAAGCTGAATCAAATTCTTCATAAAATTGAGCATGTCATTGCTACTAGAAACCCGGTCCCAAGGCATGACCCGTCTACAATCCGGGTCCATACCTCCACCCAATTCTAGCTCGGTCCCATAATAGATACAAGGCGTCCCCCTTTGTAAAAAGAGAAAGGCGAGTGCAGATTTGACCAGCTGGATATCACCTTGAGCTGTCGCCAAAATGCGCTCCGTATCGTGCGAGTCCAAGAGATTAAACATAACCTCAGAAATCTGCTGCTTGTAATACATGGACTGGCAGTTAATCTCAGATATGAATTGACTGGTCTTCTTGCTCCTGCTCAAAAAGTAGTCCTTGATACTATCGGATAGAGGATAGTTCATGACCGCGTGAAACTCATCTCCATTTAACCAAGGCTGAGAGGTATGCCAAACTTCTCCAAGAATATAAAGGTCAGGCTTTTTGGCCAAAACTGCCTTCCGAAAATCACGCCAAAATTGGTGATCGACCTCATTAGCCACATCCAGTCGCCAAGCATCAATATCAAAATGTTCAATCCAATAGGTCGCAACACTTAAGAGATAGTCTTTCACCTCAGGATTTGCCGTATTTAACTTAGGCATATAGCTGGCAAAGGCAAAGGTATGATAAGGCAGTTCTTTGGGATTCATAAGCTTGTCATTCATCACTGGGAACTTTTGAATGTGGAACCAGTCTTTGTAAGCTGACTTTTCACCGTGCTTGAGAACATCCTGCCATTGAGCGGATTGATCGCCAATATGATTGAAAACCGCATCCAGCATGACCTTCATCCCACGCAGATGAGCTTGCTCCACAAGTTGACGGAAAGTCTCCTTGTCCCCAAAGTGTCGATCGATTTCAAAGTAATCTGTCGTATTGTACTTGTGATTACTTGGAGATTCAAAAATGGGACAGAGATAGAGCCCTGTAATCCCTAGGTCTTGCAAATAATCCAGATGATTAATAATCCCTTGTAAATCCCCACCAAAGAAATCACTACTTTTAGGTCTGATAGACGAATCCCAATCTAGAGCTCCTTCTGGTATAAGTTCAGCATTTCCATTGGCAAAACGTTCTGGGAAAATCTGATACCAGACCGTTTTTGAAACCCAGTCAGGAACCTGGCAAGCATCAATCTCATGGATATACGGAATTTTAAAGCCATTTCCTTCAAAATTAAGGTTTTCTAGCGTGTTTTCAACACATCCTTTATCGCCATACAAAATACTCTGACATTGCTTATTCTTGAGTTCAAAGAGATATTGGAGTCGCGCATAGCCAACTGAAACTTCCGCTTGCCAGTAATCAAACAAGGCATCAGAAGTTACTTTGTGCATTGCCTCACTTGCTTCATAATGGTCCTCTAAAAAGATAAAAGGGTCTCCATAATGCAAGTTGATGCTTTCAATATCATCTTTCTTAGTCCGGATACGAATGTGCATTATCTTATCTTTATAAAGATAGGCATACTCCGACTCTGGTCTATGGTAAATGGCTGTTAATTCCATACTTTTCATCTCCTAGATTTCTCTTTTTAAATTCATCGCAACTTTATGCAAACGATTCCATAGCCTAGCCCTAGTATACTATTTTAAAAAAATGATTGCAAGCCATTGTTTAAGTTTGGGAATAGGAAGTATAGCAGAGAATATTAAAAAGCCTTGAGGACAAGGCTTAATAGTAGTTTCAATTTTGAGATTTCATTGTATTCTATTCTTTTTCCAAATTGATATTCCAACGCTTATTCAGCATTATTCTTGTTCATATACCAACTTGGGATTAATCGATTCATATAATCATACCATTCTAAAATTTCCTTAGCTTGATTTTGCATTACTGATACTTCTTCTCCATAAGGAATAGCCCATGGAAGAGATCCAATTAAGCTACTTAGAATGTAAACGGCAAGAAGTTTCCAAAATAAATCTGGAACCTTGTCATCAAAATATCCATCTATCATACCTGATGCAAAAGAGGGAGATACTTGAGCTGACCACACAATACGATTGAACTCCTCCCAAGGATCTCCAACATCAAAACGATCAAAGTCAATCACATAAATCTCACGATCTTCTCCAATCATGAAATTCCCAATATGATAATCACCATGTTGGAAAACTTGGGGTCTTTTCTTTAGCAGTACACGGTTTTCATTCAAAAAATCAATGAAGACCTGCCCACTTTCATATTGGACGGGACATTCTTTATATTTGGAGATTTTATCATCAATTTTTCGATTAAAAAAGATTTCCCAGTCTTCACAAACTTCTGTAGCAGGAATTGTATGAATCTTTCTAAGCATTCTTCCTGCTTCTATCCCGTAAGTGTATTGTTGGTTTTCTGAATAAGTTAAAATGGTATCTATTGCATCTCTTCCGTCTATCCACTCGTGTATAGAATGCACTTCGTCGCCACAGAGTTCAAATTTAATCGGTTTACACATACGAACTCCAATAGAAGCAACTTTCTCCATTATATCAAATTCAATTTTCTTAGAATCTAACTTTTCTTTATCAGAAACACGCAATAAATATTTTTGATGGTTCTGGTTTGTAACACAATATTTTTTATCATCTGACCAGCCTTTATTTATGGCTATCTTACTAATAAACTCCATCAATAACTCCTCGATTAACTTTACAACACTACTATATAGTTCAAACTCTAATTCAAGAAAATCGCTTTATATTTTTAGCTTTTAAAATTATTCAGTCGTTCATTAAGTTCTTCAACATAATCTTCGTTTGACATTTTTGTACCGATATTTTAAGACGGAGTTGTTTTTTTATTATCCATTACGCCGCTCTTCTATACTCCTTTGTTAACTTTATTGTATATTATAAATAGAAAAAAAGCTAATCATCTTATTTTCAAATCCACAAAAAGAGTGGCCTCTGCCACTCCTTTCTGAAATCTATACCCCACCTATCTCTCCAGTTTTATCACCTTATCATAAAGCTTCAAGTCCTCTTCGCTATAGTGATGAATCACTTCTACAAGTGCTTGTGGGAGAGAGAAGAGAAGTTGATTGATTTTCTCTTGGTTTTTTAGATCCAGATTGGCCTTGACCTCATCAGCCAGGATAAATTGGCGATTGTGATAGAGAGCACGGGCAATTTCTAACCGCTGCTTCTCACCGCCTGAAAGGGTTTGATTGCTTGGTGTTTTGCCTTGGAGAGCTTTCAAACCAGTTTGCTGCAGAATCTCTTCTATCCTTACAGAATCAAGTTCTTGTCCCAAAGCGATATTTTCCTCTAGGCTCAAACCATCAAAGACATGACTGGACTGGAGAATGTAGGCTCCTGCCTGATAGAGTTCATCCGAGTTTAGCTCTTGTCCATGGTAGCGAATCCGACCTTGACTAGGCTTGATTTCACCATAGATAAGGTTCAGTAAGGTTGTTTTTCCTGATCCGCTTTCTCCGATAATAGCAATCTTTTCCCCTTCCCCAATGATAAGGTCGCAAGGGGCTAGGATTTCTCGACCATCACGCTCTACACTGACTCGCTCTAGTTGGATAGGAAAGACGGAACCTTCAAGAACAGAAGGCATTTTCCACTCCTCTCCCAACAATTTTTGATATTTATCACAGAGAGACTTGGCTGACTTCCTGGTATTGATAAAGTAAGATAACTCCTGAAATTGGTAGCCAATATTATGCGATACTAGGTAAATCCCAACAAAGCTGGCTGCAGATAGGTAGTTATAATAGGTCATGAAACCACCAATGACAATCGGCGCAACCGAGCAAAAGGCATCAATCCCATTGATAAAAAGACTGTTTAAAGTCCGTTGCTTTTCATATGCGATTTCTTGCTCTAAAGTCTTGTGCAAATCTTTGGAAAAAAGATTGTAAAACAAGCTTTGTCCCCGATAATGCCGTATGGGACGAGCACCTGCAATCATATTGGTCACCTGAGAGACATAGCCTTGGTTAGCCATGGACTTCTGCTTAGTAATCGCATCCAAGCGTTTAGAACCTATACTACTACAAAGAACAGGTATCGAATAAAAAATGATAAAGAGCAAGCCTAGATAAAAATTTGTCCAGAGTGCATAACAGATGGAAACGGTTGTAAATCCCGAAGAAGAAATGATAATGACAGTCGGCTCAATATAGTTATCTTCTAGCTGTTTCACATCATTTTCCAGGTCGGACAAAACCTCTTCATCCGCTATCCGACGGCTATATAAGAAAGTTTGAAAGATAGCCTGCTTAATCCCCAACTTGAAGTCCGTCAGCACCCGTGCATAGTAATAGCGTTTCCCCGCCAAACCCAGCAAGAGAATCAAATTCCCCACAATCCCCCAAATCAAGACCTGCCACAGCAAATGCAACTGGTGATTGGTAAAACTAGAGACAATATACTGAATCAAAGCTGGTGTAATAACAGCCTCCAACCAAGTAATCATAATCGCCACAAAATAGAAGAATAAATACTTTTTAGTTACATAGGATCTAAGCATAGCGTATAAACCTCCTGAAGTTATTTACCAACTTAGATGGTCTTTTTTTTATCTAGATGGGGATAAAATAGGAGCCTGAATATTTGAATGAAACCATTAAACGTAAGCCTACTTTATAATCTTTCAGAGAAAGACTTAAAAACTAGTTCGAAGCATATCAATTCACTTTTACTTTTTACTCAAAAATATATCCAACATATCTGCATAGCTAAAAAAGGGAGCAGGAAATACTAGTCCAGAATAAAATAGCATTATGGTATTAAATAAATTCAATAAGACGGATACTCGTTTAAAACGTTCTGTTAACTTAATTGCCATGGTATATAAGACAAAAAATACAGCATAATTAAGTATTGACATCAAAATCAAATCCACTAAATGTAATGAGGGCATAAAAAATTTTCCATTAAAAAACAGATGCGATAGAATGATTGAAATCAAAAAAATGAGTGTTGACCAAATAAAATAAGTTGTTGATCTAGCAATATAAATCATCATTGGTGTCCGTCGAGTTGTTTTGATATTTGTATATTGATTGGTACGAATTTCAAATTCCAACTCCTCATTAGCAAGCAA
Organism: Streptococcus sp. DTU_2020_1000888_1_SI_GRL_NUU_041A; assembly: GCF_032387735.1. Classification (NCBI taxonomy): domain Bacteria; kingdom Bacillati; phylum Bacillota; class Bacilli; order Lactobacillales; family Streptococcaceae; genus Streptococcus; species Streptococcus sp. DTU_2020_1000888_1_SI_GRL_NUU_041A. Next base: position 1,625,404 of record NZ_CP135591.1, read on the forward strand.
TATCACATTAGTTATAGAATAATAAATAAAAAAATAGAGTAGATTTATCGGTTTATCACTATTGAAAATAATAATGATTCCTGTAATAAAAATCATGGAATAAATCACTTCGCAAATACTATCAAACGTGTATCGAACTCTATAATTGAAATATCTTCTTAATTCACTAAACATGGAAAAGGCTCCCTCTTTTTTTAGCAATGTTCAATAAAGTGAAAAATAGGAAAGTTCCAGCTGACCAATATACTGCACAATAGACTATAATAAAAAAGATACTCTGGTAGGACGGAGAAATAATAAAATTTCTCAAGGCATAGTAAGGGAAAAGCTTTCCTATAAAGCCAAATAAACCACCTATCGGTGTTAGTATGCCAGTAAAATACAGCATGAAATAAGAAATTAACGATGTAATGCTAGAAGTACGATTAAAAATGAAGCAGAGGCTTGATAGGCAAAAGCCCAAACCATAAATGCTAATAATAGTTAGCATACATGCAGCGAGACTCGCAACTAACTTTAAGATACTATCCGGAAAATCAATATCATTTAATGTGGATAAAACGATAAATATAGGTATGGCTTTAACTAGATCCACCAATATCTGAACAATAATTTTAAACATTAAGACATGAAAAACACTCTTACTACTCTGGATTACACTAATCAAAGTTCTATCATAAAGGTCATCCTCAATAAAAAAAGTTGGGTGCGTTATACTATGACTCGTAAAATACCAAGTAAATAATAAACATAACAATAAAAATTTACTTTGTGTATTTTTAAAATATTGAAGATAAGCTGAAACCATTATCAAAATTCCAAAATTTGAAAAAAATAAATTAAATTTAAACTGCATCATCTCCTGCAGCTGTCTCTTTAACTCCCTTCTTATTTCTTTAATCATCATTGATAACCTCATACAATATTTCTTCGATGCTTTCTTCAACTTCTTCAAAAAATATCATCTCAAAATTATTAAAGATATTATTTTTCACCTGACTATCTTTCACTTCAACAATCAATCTTTCATTTTCTACTTGATAAGATAAATCAGGAAACAGTCTCTCAAAAGCATCTTTATCAGAGTTTGAAATACCAATTCTATATTTAACCCACCTAGTATTTTTCCCAAAGATTTCTGAGAAACTACCTTGCTGTATTATTCTCCCGCTACTCATGATACAAATTCTTGTTGATATTTCTTTTGCAAAATAGATATCATGAGTCGTCATGAGAACAATGGTTCCTTTTTCTTGGCTGAGAGTTAGTAACAATTTCGCAAACTGCTTTTTGGCAATGACATCCAGACCATTAGTTGGCTCATCTAAACACAATACTTTTGGCTTACAAAGTAATGCAATAATCAAAGACAATTTTTGTCTCGTTCCTTGTGACAATTCGGACACCAAGACATCAACATAGGGATGGAAAGCTAGTTTATTAAATAAATCCTCCAATTCATCCTTAACCTGACCACGCGAACTTTTATTCAAATGTAAAAAGTAATCAATATTTTGATTTGCCGTCAGATATTCATAGTAGCCTCTACCGCTTTCTAGTACGAGCTTAACATTGTTATGAATATCTTTCGAAGTATTCTTACTGCCAAAAACAAATACATCACCTGCATCTTGTAACATTAAGCCAGAGATAATTTTTATGAAAGTTGATTTACCCGCACCATTGGTGCCCACTATAGAAACAATCTCTCCTGAATGCGATCCAAAGCTAGGAATGTCCAATACAACTTTACCACGAAAATTTTTCTTTAGATTGCTTACAATAATTTCATTCATACTCGCATTAACCTATTTCGATTACTAATACTTACACTGCCAAAAATTTAAAAACAAGGATTTTTAAATTACTTTCACTAAAACGTTCCTACGTTTTCACCAGCAAAGCTACACACTTGACATGGATTGAATGCTCACTTAGTACTTCAAGCAGCATTATTTGTATGTAGGAACATATCCACTTATCTATTTAACGATAGCATAAGGTTATCGTTAAAAGAGTTTGCCTCGACAAACTGGGATTTACTTAAATGAAATCCACTCTGACTTTGATAGACAGGTTATGTGTTCTGTGCGAAGAACACCTTCCAATACACATGGAATGTTCTCTTTTGTATGATGATAACGGAACCCACATTTTTCCTGAACTCTCTTTGACTTTGTATTGCCGTCAAAATAACCGCACCACATTTTCTCTAGATTCAGGTCATCAAATCCAGGTCTCATCAACTCACGAACTGCTTCCGGTATCAGACCCTGACCCCAATACGGAACTACTATCCAGTAACCAATCTCCGCCTCAGTATCAGGAATACCTTTATCACTTACAGTGCCGATCATCAATCCTATGCTACCCACTGGCTGCATTGTTTCTTTTAAAACTATGGCGTATATCTCAGGTGCTGAAAAATAACTTTTTATAATCTCCCTACTGTTTTCAATACTGGTATGTACAGACCAACCTCTGGATGACTGGCATATTGAAATAAATCATTGGCGTCTCTTTCTTCCCATGGGCGAAGAATCAATCTTTCCGTTTCTAAAATCATTTTTTTCCTCTTCAAATTCCAAATGTTTATAAAGTCGCTTAAGATGAAGTCTTTTTGATTTGACTTTTTTTACAACACTACCGCCTCAACATGATGCATTTGTGGGACTTAAAATATTTGGAGAAGCTTTTGAGGATTAGCTGCTCTTCTCTACTAAACTTACCACAACAGCATATGGTTCGTATGTGAACCTTATTAGATTTGATTAGTAAGACCCCAGTGAAAACTATGAAGCTCATCTCCTTTAATGTAAAACTGAGACGTTTAGTTTATCTATTGCTTAAACTTTAATTCAAGTATTTTATTATAACCTTCATAAAAACGTTCTCTTGTTACCACTTCACCTGGATATTTTTCCTCTAGAAATGTATAAATTTCAATTGGTCTAATCCATTCTTCCGCCATATCTTGAAAGAATGGACTACATAGCCTCATCTCACCTTTACTCGATTGTTTTAATAAAATTCCATATATAGGAATTTTAGTTAATATATTATAGGTGCTCTTTTTCATAGATTCTCCTTCAATAAATTAATCGAATGTAAATACATAATCGTTGCTGAAGTTATCAAACGTACTCTTTATCTGATTGTAAACTTCCTGGTTTTCTTTAGAAATTTTTTCCGAAACATATAGGTCTTTCATTTCGTTTTTTTCAATTAGTACCCACTTTAAATGTGAATATGAGTACTTTGCAAAAGTGACCCATTGTGCATAATTTATTATCATAGGATTTTTTGTAAAGTATATTTTCCCAGCATTAGCTGCTGTAGCTGTGGAATGTCCTATAAATAGCATAGTATGTAATTTTGGATGTTTTTCTCTATCCACCGAAAATGGGATAGAGTTTTTTAAAGAATTTCCCTCGTTAATTCTTTTTAAAGCATATCCTAGTCTGATGACAACTTCAACAATCATAGTTGAAATTGCCATGCTGCTAAAATGAATAAAATCATAACCTTCGTAATACATCCCTTGTACTATTTCTGCTATTGTTTGTTCCTCATTCCCAATTTTTCCGAACTGAAATAAATTGAATAGTCCCATCAATGGAGCAGGTAATCCCATTGAAGTTGTAATATCAGATTTAAAATGAATTATCTGCTTAGCAATTGCAGCGAAAATATCACTTTCTTTTCTATCTGTGTAGTTGTCCATAAATTGAGATACTATTTTTCCAGTTTTATCAATAGTAGTCATCTTTCCATTAAGAATATCACACACACCAATTACTAGACCAAGAAGTGGGTCATGTCCAAGAGATAGTAATCTATGATAGTAAGCAGATAGGCCATTAACATTAACTTTTGTATGACGATTATCTTGTGCATCAAAAGGAACCTTACTAACTTTTGAATTTGCTAGCTTTTCCATTTCTTCTTCGGGGAATCTCTGATTGAACCAATCTCTTACATGATTCGATAAAGGACCACCTTTCAAACCTTGTGGAGTTTTTTTAGGTATTCCAATTAAAAGTATATCAACTATTGCCGCTAATACACCAGCGCCAGCACAAATCGAAATGTCAATAGCATCAAGTTTATGTATATTATTAAAATCATCATTCAATTCTCGAACAATAGCTTCATTTATCTCTAGCTCTTCATTTGTAAAAAGTACTTCTAAGTCATTCGTAGAACCGACTTCATGCTCAGACTTTGCAATTAAATCTTCCCATTTAGGAACTACTATAGTTCGTTTTTCTGCTTCAGTATCTATTTTTGGTAAATAATTTAGATTATACCCTAGCTCTTTTAATAACTCTTCACTTTCTGATATCCTTGCTTCCACACCTGTCTTATCATGTCTTTTGATTAGACTTAACTCTCTAGTTTGATAGACTAAAATATTATTAAATTGTCTTTCTTCATCTGAATATTTAAATTTACTCATTACGATTTTTCTAAATCATTTTTTAAATCTTTTATCGCTTGTGTAAGAAGAATATTTAAACTTTGTAAATAATCCAGACGCTCTTTATCAGCATCCGTCTCAGCCTTCAGTGCTTGTATAATTGCTTCATGTTTTTGTAGCGCCTCTTTATATAATCGTTCTTTTTCCTGTTTAAGTTGATTATTTTTTAAATTAGATGCTAATAAAATAGCTCCTCCAGCTAAGACAACAGCAGGTGCTGCTAAAACAAAGACGCCAACTACCATTCCGCCACCAACAATACTTCCTGCAGCTGCAAGTCCAGATGTAATTCCGGCAGCGGATAAACCAACAGTACCTAAACCGTAGAGAGCAGCAAATGATCCAATTCCACCGACGCCTGCTCCCAGGGCACCTGCTAAAACTTCTGGTATTGCACTCTCTCGCATTGTACGTGTCTTGTCATTCAGCGCAGCAGACGCTTCATTAATGACATTTACGACTTGCTGTAATGATTCTACATTTTGAAATACTTGTTCTTTTTTCATAAAAGCTCCTCTATATTTTGTTTTCTTAATTATATCATGATGTAATAAAAAAACTGCAACATAAAAGTTACAGTTTTCCACTTATATATCAAAAGGTAATGTAATAATTTATCTTGACTAAGATATTAAAATTTTTTTATTATTTTACCATCAAAGCTACACAGCTGTTACCGTATCGTTTCGTCATAATTTCCTCGCTCTACGACAGCTATCGCATGGGCGGAACATCTGCTTCTACTTCGCTGATACCTCAGCTCGTACAAGCAGTGATACCGTCTCAACATGATGCGTTTGCGGAACTCAAAAGGTTTGGGGAACCTTTTGAGGATTAGCTACGCTTCACTAACAAGCTTACACACTCGACATGGTGCGTTTGAGGAAACAAATCTACAGGCTGGACTTTCTTCAACTCATATCCTAATTCTTGATAGCGTTTGATATCACGCGCCATGGTGGCGACATTGCAGGAGATATAAGTGATTTTCTTGGGCTCCATGCTGACGCTGGCTTTGATGAAGCTCTCGGTCAGGCCTTTTCGTGGTGGATCGACAAGGATAACATCCGCTTGGATACCCTCTTTAAGCCAGTTTTGGATGGCTTCTTCAGCAGGGGCGCAGACATAGCTGGCGTTGGTAATTCCATTGATTGCCGCATTCTTTCGGCTATTTTCGACAGCTTCAGGAATCACTTCCACACCATAGACTTGCTTGACCTGCTTGGCAACTGATAGACCGATAGTCCCGATACCAGAGTAGGCGTCAAGTACCACATCATCTGCAGTCAGTTCGGAAAAGTCAATGGCTGTCTGATAGAGTTTTTCTGCCATCTCGGTATTGACCTGGTAAAAGGCGGGCGCAGCAATCTGGAAGCTATTTCCCAGCATCTGGTCGGTAATATAGTCTTGACCATAAAGCGTTCGCCAGTCTTTTCCGAAAATCGCATTGCCCGGCTGGTCGTTAATATTCTGCATGATGGACTTGATAGCTGGGAAAGCCTCTGTCAAGCGCTCCATCAACTGCTCTACTCGGAAAATTTTAGGTCGGGTTGTGACCAGAATTACCATAATTTCCCCTGAATAATGCCCACGGCGAACAACTAGATTGCGAATGAGTCCAGTCTTTTCTTGCTCATCGTAAGGCTTGAGGTCAAAACGACGCAACAAATCACGTGTAAAAAGGATAACTTGATCAATAATTGGGTCCTGAATATAGAAATCTTCAATCGGCAGGAGGTCATGGGAATTTTTCCGGAAAAATCCCGTTTCCAGCTGGCCATTGACACGTCGGACAGGCACTTGAGCCTTATTGCGGTAACCCAGCGGCTGCTCCATACCAAGTGTCGGCGGCACCTCTACATCAGACAAACCAGCAATCTTATAGAGACTGTCCTTGACCTGCTTGCGTTTGAAGTCCAGCTGGGCTGAATAGTTCAGATGCCCCAAGTCGGCAATCCCTGTACGCAGATAGGCCATATCAAGATTTTCATTGCGCTGGTCTGAAGTACGGAGAAATTCCTCCACCTTGCCAAAGCCAATTTTTTTGTTGACTTTGAGCACACGCATACGGATGAGCTCACCCGGCAGGGCATTTTCCACAAAGAAAACCAGGCCTTCTGCCTTGGCCACCCCTGCTCCCTCGTGGCTCAAATCCACTATTTCAACTTCAATCATATCATTCTTTTTTAACATATTTTTCTCTTTCTGCTTTATCGCTCTGCTATTTCCCAAAAGAAAAGGCAGGACATCGTCCTACCTTTCATTATATCATATATCTTATCTAAGACCCATTTGCTGCAGTCTTTCTTTATAGGCTTCAAAGTCAATCAAGAGCCCTTGGCCACCGTACATGTCATAGGTATCCACCCAGTCGCCATTTTCCGGAATCGTCAGGCGCTCAACCCCGTTGCGGGAATCTCCAGCCATAGAGAGACCATTGGTCAAAAGGAAGCTGTATGGCACATTGGTCGAAGTCAAGGCAAAGACCTTACCAAGGGCCTCTGATCCAGTAAAGAGCTTGGTCGGATCCTTGACCTGCTGGAAGACAGCTGTCAAGACTTCCTGCTGGCGGCGGGTCCGGCCAAAGTCGCCCTCGTCATCCTTACGGAAGCGAGCGTAGTTGAGCAAGGTTCGACCGTCCATCTGCTGCTGACCAACCTTGATTGTTTGATTGGGTACCACACCGTCTTTCATATTCAGGTCATCTGGCACTTCAACTTCTGTCACTTTCTCCCCATCGATCGTTGAGAACTGGGCATTCATGCTGACGCCATTTGGGAAAAGGGTGTCAATAGCTGTCGCAAAGGTCTGGAAATCCACCAGTGCATAATATTTGATGTCCAAATCGAAATTATCTTTGAGCATCTGGCGGACATAATCTGCACCTCGGTTGTGGTTTTGCTCCCCAATCGTGTAGGCAGAATTGAGCTTTTGGTCATAGTAATCTGCCTGCGACGGATCGGTGTACTCATTGCTGACGCCGTCAATGTGAATGAGGGTATCACGCATAAAGCTGACCAATTTAACCTTGTGGTCCTTATTACCAACATTCAAGAGCATAATAGAGTCGGTCCGCGTCTCAGTCGAGTCGTCACCAACCCGGCCGTCTGTTCCGAGAATGAGGATATTCACTCCGTCCTTAGTATCCTTGCCGTCAAAAAATTCCGTTTCTGCTGGTTTAGAATTGCCAGTGTGAGCTGTCGTCAAGCCTTTGACAAACATAAAAATCATGCCCCCCAAGACCATAAGCAGGAAAATCCCTACCCAAAGCAGAATTCGTTTCAAGCGGATTTTTTTGCGAGGCTTCTTGGGCTTGTCTTGTCCCAGACCAGCTCCTGCCAGAGCTTCCGGCTCCTTCTTTTGCTTTCTGCTGCGAGAAGAACGCTCAGGGTACTTGGGCAAGAGGCCAGAAGAATCCATTTCCACTGGTTCTTGCTCATAGGCGTCACTAACTGTATGCGGCTGCTCTTCATGGCTAGGCACACTGGCTGAACTGCCAATCCCCTTGGACTTCTGACGCAGATAGTCAAATTCTTTCTTTTCTTTATCGTTTAGATAATAATAATTTTTATAGAGATAATCTAAGCGGAGCTGTTCATGATGGCTAAGATTTTCTGGTTTCTTCATCTCTTCTCCAATCTACTGCTACTTGTCCTGAATCAGAAACACACTGTAGCTACCAAAAATTTTATAAGTAATTCCAAGACTTGTCAACTCTTGATAGGCAAAATCCGCCAATTTTTTCTGCTCGTTGTCAATGTCAATAATGAAGAAATACTCTCCCAAAGCCGTTTTTAGAGGCCGGCTCTCAATCTTGGTCAGGTCAATCCCTCGCCAAGCAAAGGTCGACAAAGCCTTATAGAGGGCACCAGGCAGATTGTCCGGCAAGGTCAAAGCCAGTGTCTGCTTGTCTCCTGTCTTAGTCAGTTCAAGCTCAGGTATCTCATGACCTAGAATCCAGAAGCGGGTATAATTTTCTTCCATTTCCTGAATGTCGCTGGCCGCTACTTTGAGCCCGTATTCTGCTGCAGCCGTGCGCGGGGCAATAGCCGCAAAATTCTTTTCAGAATGCTCTGCTACAAAACGAGCTGCATAGGCTGTACTAGCTGTCACCTCAATGGCAGCCTGCGGATAATGCTGACGGATATATTTCTTTCCTTGGGCAATAGCCTGCGGATGAGAAAATATTTTCTCAATTGGCTTTTCTAAATCAGTCACTAAAAGCTGCTGCTTAATGGGCTGAACGATTTCAGCAACAGCCTGAATATCTGACTGATGAAAGAGATAGTCCAGCGTCTCGTGGACACTGCCCTCAATGGAATTTTCCACCGGAACGACCGAGTAATCCACTTCCCTAGCCTCATAAGCCTTCATGACATCGGTGATATTCTGATAGGGCACCAAGTCCTGGCTGGGAAAGGCAGCTTGGGCTACATGGTGAGAAAAGGAGCCTCTGGGACCTAAAAATGCTATTTTCATTGAATTTCCTCAATAATTTCCTGCGGGCTTTTGAGCCTCGTATCGACAATCTGGGTCGCTACTTCCTCATACCAGGCCTGACGCTGCTCAAAAATCTGCTGCAAGTCTGACTTGATCTGGTTTAAGAACAAAGGTCGCTCCTGCTTAGCATCCTGCTGAATTCGCTGATAGAGCGTTTCAAAATCTGCTTTCAGATAGATATTGTCAGCGTTCTGAGCAAGTAATCTGCGGTTTTCCGAGCTGACGACTACACCACCGCCAGTTGAGACGACCAAGTTCGTATCGATCAACTCAGCCAAGAGCTGGGCTTCAGCAGACCGAAAGGCCGCTTCACCTTGCTGATCAAAGTAGTCCTTAATAGACATGCCCAGCCGCTGGCAGAGCAGTTCATCCATATCGACAAAGTCTTGGGCTAAGCCTCTAGCCACTGTGGATTTTCCAGCTCCCATAAAGCCCAGCAATATCTTAGCCATGCATCAAACCCTCCAGGTCTCTGAAGAAGCTTGGATAGCTAGTCTTAATAGCTTCAGATCGTTCAAGTTCCACCTGACCGCTTTGAGCCAACAAAGCAGCAATCGCCGTCATCATCCCGATGCGATGGTCGCCAAAGGTATTGACCTGGGCGCCGTGAAGAGGTGTTTTCCCTTCGATAATCATGCCGTCTTCCGTCGGGGTAATAGCTGCACCCATGCTATTGAGAGCGTCTGCTACTACCTGGATACGGTCAGTTTCCTTAACTTTGAGCTCCTCTGCATCACGAATGACAGTCCGTCCCTGAGCCTGAGTCGCCAGAAGCGCAATAATCGGCAACTCATCAATCAAGCGTGGGATAATCTCACCGCCAATCTCCGTACCCTTAAGCTCAGAAGTCTCAACGGTGATGGTTGCAGACTTGGCTACTGGATCGACATCTGACAGCGTCATCCGTCCTCCCATAGCCTCTATCACTTCTAGAATACCTGTACGAGTTTCATTGATGCCGACATTTTCTAAAATAATCTTAGAGTCCGGCACAATCAATCCAGCTACCAGCCAGAAGGCCGCACTGGAAATGTCACCTGGAACCGTCACTTCCTGAGCAGTGAATTCCTGACCGCCCTGAATGCGAATTTCCTTGCCCTTGACCTCAATTTGCCCGCAAAACTGGGCAATCATATCTTCTGTATGATTACGGGTGATTTCCTTTTCTATAATAATCGACTCTCCCTGAGCCTGCAGGGCAGCAAAAATCAAGGCCGACTTAACCTGAGCAGAAGCCACTGGCAGCTGATAATGAATAGGCTGCAGTTCCCTGCTTCCCTTCATCTTGAGCGGTGGTAAATCACGCTCAGTCCGACCAGCAATCTCGACTCCCATCTGCCGAAGGGGAATGGTCACCCGATCCATAGGCCGCTTGGATAGACTGTCGTCACCAAACATCTCTGCTTCGAAATCCTGGCCAGCCAAAACACCAGAAATCAAACGGATAGACGTTCCAGAATTCCCCATATCCAGCTTATTTTTCGGTGCTTGCAGACCTTTAAATCCTACGCCATGTATCTTGACTAGATTTCCATCGTCCTCAATCTGCACGCCTAAGTCACGAAAAACCTGCATGGTAGACAGCACATCTTCTCCTCGCAGAATGTCACGAACAGTAGTGACCCCCTTGGCCAAACTTCCAAAAATAATGGAACGGTGGCTGATGGATTTATCTCCAGTTACGCGGATACGGCCCTTCAGGCCTCTTACATTGGTTGATAATTTCATAGGTGACCTCGTACTTTCCTTTGTTGCTTCTTATTTTATCATAAAAAGACCAGAAATTCTTAAAATTTCTGGAATCCTAGCTAAAGCTAAAAGAATCCGGGTATTCATCCCAGATTCTTCTTTTTTATTAACTTACTTAAGCAAATCCTGCACCGGATCAAAGATGATACGCTCAATGTCCGCTAGATAGATGGACAGTTGCTGCTGCTTATTGAAGAATTCAGAAAGAACAGCATTGCCCTGAATCTTCTCACCAAAGGAAGTCATCTTGTCCTGCACCTCCTGAGTCGGTACCTGACCAGTCTGAGCCAGCTGTTGCAGTTCTTGCTGGAAAGCCAGATAATCTGTAAAAATAGCCTTCGCTTCGCTATCAGCATCCACTGCTTTCTTGCTTTCTGCGACGGCCTTGTACTCAGGCAACTCACGCAGATTTCTGCTCAGTTCATTGGCTAAATCATAAATATTTGACATAGAGTTCTCCAATCTATATTAGTCTTCGGACACTAGGTAATCCGTATTTTCTCTTACTATTTTAGCAGATTTTTCCAAATCTTGGTGATTTTTAAAGGTGATTTGCAGAATACCGTTGATATCTTCACGGTTTTCCTCGTTGATACGAATATTGACGACTGAAATTCCCCGCAGGAGCTCCAAAATACCCAAAATCGCATCTTCTTCGTCGGGCACCTCAATAAAGAGGTCGTAAAAGCTATCTACACCGGCCCGCTTATGAATTTCCATCTGCTTGCGGCTTTGTCGCCCTCGGTCGAAAAATTCCCAGATAGCTGTCTCGTCCTTAGCCTCAATCACTGCGGCCACCTTGTCTAACTGATCTTTAAAATCTTCCAACCGCTCCAAGATAGCTTCAGGATTAGTCAAGAGAATAGAGGTCCACATACCCGGCTCACTCTCCGCAATCCGCGTCATATCTCGAAAACCACCGGCCGCAAAAGACTGGGTCAGCTCATGCTCCTGGCTATAAGCTGCCGCTTGCTCCATAAGGCTGGAGGCTAGGATATGCGGAAAATGACTGATTTGACTGGTCACTCGGTCGTGCTCGGCTGCGTCCACCTGGATAAAGCGGGCATGAAGACCACTTAGCAAGTCTTTCATTTCCTCAAGCGTACCAGACTTGGTCAGGCTAGAGGGCGTAAAGATATAATAGGCATTTTCAAAGAGAGTGACATGGGCAGCCTTGGCTCCGGTCTTGTGACTTCCGGCCATCGGGTGAGCTCCGACAAAGCGGACGGGCTTATTCTGCAGATACTTTTCTGCAGCTGCCACAATCTCAGCCTTGGTCGATCCAGCATCTGAGATGATAACATTTTCCTTCAGGTCCAGCTCCGCTAGATCCTTGATAAATGCTATGGTCTGCTTGATGGGCACAGCCAGAATAATCACATCAGCCAATGGAGCAAAGGCGGCAAAATCATCCGTTACCCGGTCTACCATTCCTCGCTCCAGGGCAACCTGTCTTGATTCTTCACTTCTGTTATAGCCGAGAATTTCAATCTCAGGATGAGCTCGCCTGATGCCCAGAGCCAAAGAAGCTCCAATCAGTCCCAGACCTGCGATATAGACTGTTTTTCTCTCCATGCCCACTCCTTTCTTCTAAAAGTTCTTGACAAATTCCCGATGGCGGGCTACCGCATCCTTCAGTTCTTCCAGATTGTCCGAAGAGAACTTCTCCAGAACTTCGGTGGCTAAAACTGTTGCCACCACGCTTTCCATGACAACACCCGCCGCTGGCAGAGCTGTAGGATCGCTCCGCTCTACTGTCGCCTTATAAGGCTCGTGGGTCTCGATATCTACGCTCATCAGTGGCTTATAAAGGGTTGGAATGGGCTTCATAACGCCGCGTACAACAATTGGCTGACCATTGGTCATACCGCCCTCAAAGCCGCCTAGATTATTGGTCCTGCGAGTGAAGCCATCTTCCTCAGACCAGAGGATTTCATCCATTACCTGACTGCCCTTGAGACGACCGGCTTCAAAGCCCACGCCAAACTCGACTCCCTTGAAAGCATTGATGGACACGACTCCCTGAGCAATCTTGGCATCCAGCTTCTTGTCCCATTGAACATAGGAGCCCAGACCGACCGGCACACCACCAACGACAGTCTCAATGACACCACCGATGGTATCCCCGTCTTTCTTAATTTGATCAATGTAGGCCTTGATTTCTTCTTCGCGCTCAGGATTGACAATGGAAACCTCTGACTGGGCAGCTCTTTCCTTGATTTCTGCTACAGTTAGATCGGCCGGCACATCAATATCAATGCCGCCAAAGGTTACGATATGGCTGGCTACCTCCACACCGATTTCTTCCAGCAAACGCTTGGCTACTGCTCCGACTGCCACACGCATGGTCGTTTCGCGGGCAGAAGAACGCTCCAGAGAATTTCGCAAATCATCAAAGCGGTATTTCATACCTCCGACTAAGTCCGCATGGCCAGGGCGTGGTTTGGTAATCTTGCGCAGCCCTTTTTTCTTTTCATCCACATCTGCCGCACTCATAATCTCCAGCCACTTCTGGTGATCCAGATTTGTGACATTGAGGGTAATCGGACCGCCCATGGTCAAGCCATGCCGAACCCCAGACGTAATCTCGACTTGATCGCTTTCAATCTTCATGCGGGCACCACGGCCGTACCCACCCTGACGACGCTTGAGCTCAGCATTGATATAGTCAGCGGTCAGAGGAAGACCAGCCGGCACCCCCTCAATAATAGCTGTCAGACGTGGTCCGTGGGATTCTCCTGCTGTTAAGTATCTCATACATTTTCTCCTATTTCTGGGATGGAAAGAACTGGACAATCTGTCTATTTTTATCCAAACTGTCCAATCGTCTTAAACTCCATCTGGCACTCATTTCTTCAGAAATTCTTTCATCTCTTCCAGCGGAATCTGGTGAATACTAGCCGAACCCAACTCAGGCACCAGTACTAGCTTGATAGAGTTGCCTCTAGCCTTCTTATCATGGGTCAGTGCCTGATAGAGAGCATTCTCATTCCATGGCTGGTAATCCACCGGCAAGCCAATCTTCTGACACATGCGGATAATGTCTTCTGTAATCCCAGCTGGCATGAGGCCTTTCTTTTCAGCGACGCGGGAAACCTGTGCCATGCCAATCGCCACAGCTTCACCGTGCATGACTTTTCCGTAGCCTGCTGTCGCTTCAATAGCGTGCCCAATAGTATGGCCGAAATTCAGATAGAGGCGGACGCCATTATCCAGCTCGTCCTCAACCACAATCTTACGCTTGACATCACAGGAATGGTAAATGATGCTCTCTGCATGCTCCAAAATAGACTCTGGACTGCCATCCATTTCTGACAGCTCTTCCCAGAGTTCCTTATCCTCAATCAAGCCGTACTTGACCACCTCGCCCATGCCTTCAATCAGTTCCCGCTGACCCAAAGTATGCAAGACTTCTGGGTCAATCAGAACTCCGTCAGGCTGGGTAAAAGTGCCGACCATATTCTTAGCCCAAGGCGTATTGACACCTGTCTTACCACCGATAGAGGAGTCCACTTGAGCAGTCAGACTAGTCGGAACCTGCACGAAATGCACGCCCCGCATATAGGTCGAAGCAGCAAAGCCTGCCAAATCTCCGACAACTCCGCCACCCAAGGCCACGATACCATCGCTGCGGGTCAAACCAACCTTGACCAAAAACTCATAGACTTTGTTGACCGTCTTTAAGTTCTTGCTGGCCTCACCCTCCAAAAAGTCAAAGACAAAAGTCTCAAAGCCAGCCGCTTCCAAGCTCAGCTTGACCTTTTCCGCATAGAGTCGAGCCACTCGATTGTCCGTGACGATGACTACCTTCTGAGGCTGCCAAAGCTGACGCAGCCAACTTCCAGCCTGAGATAAAGACCCCTTTTCGATGAGAATATCATAGGGATGATGCGGGAGATTCACATTCAGTTTCATAAGCGCCTCCATTCCGAGTCAATCAAAAAAATTATACTTGCTTCCTAGTATATCAAATTACGTCAAATATTTCAGTCGCTACTTACCATTCATTTTTAAAGTTGAAACAAGCCATCTGTAAGTTCCTCCCCAAGTGAAGTCTGTTGTCTTATTCTAATTTGGATTCATCAGAGTTGCCCAAACACTCTACAGTTCAATAGAAGTTCTTTAATGAACGACATTGGTTTTGCTATAATATAAAAAGCATTTTTCTGCTTTAAGAACAAAAGCAATTCCTTAAAAGTTTTCTTTTTATCTTGATGATAGTACAATATCGTCAATTTTAATTTATGTCTATAATAGAAAATGCGTTTTCATTTTGCTAAATGATTTATTTCTGTTTACCCATAGATCTGTGAATTTCTTTATCTGTTAATGCCATTTCCGATAATTTCCTTTCTGAATTCCTAGATTATAAACAATTTCGACTTGAGGACTACCACCCTCCTTTTTATCGACATTTTTCAACTGACCATCTTTTACTAATGCACTTATATTATCATCAATTCCATATCCTTTAGACATTTTTGCATTCTCAGGGATAGTCTTAGCGTCGGATACATCAATATCTCCACCAGCTTTCGAATTCTCTAAAACAATAATCTCTTCATTATCAATCCCGAAATCAAATTCAACACCAAAATGCAAACCATAACTGAGGAAAGATGTTTTTCCTACTTTACGTCCCAAATAGGCCTTATTTCCTTCTTGATCATAAATGACTGGCACAACTTGAATAGATAAGTAATCATTAGGTCCCCCTTCTTCAAAAAAGATAGGAGAAAATTCAATTTTACTAATATCAGTATAGTTTTCCTTAATATAAAGAGCAATTTGTTCTTCAAAAAGAGAGAAAGCGTGCTTAATCAGCTTATTTCTCCTCTCTTCAAATCCAGCATGTTCTACTTGTTTTACAAAAATGAATACTCCTAAAATACTGATAAGCAAAATAATGATAGATATCACCAACTTTTTTCTCAATATCTTGCTCTCCTTTTATTCATTTGCTATACAATTCTTCTAAACACTGCCAAATTTCCTGACTAGGCATGGTCTTACCGGTCCAAAGCTCAAAGGCTTCTGCTCCTTGATAGAGCAGCATACCAAGTCCATTGACCGCTGTGACATTTTGATTTCTGGCCCATTTGAGAAAGGGCGTTTCAAAAGGTTGGTAGATAACATCCGCAACTAAAATCTGGTCAGGTAGTTCAAGCTGTTCAGGTAGGGGCATGCTGATGCCATCCATACCTAGACTAGTCCCATTGACCAGAAGGTCTGATTGATTGATTGTATCCTGCAAACTATCCGCATCTTCCAAGGTTAGTACCTGGATAGAACTCTTGGTTTGGCGACTGATAGCTGCCATCTTTCTGACAGTCTTCTCATAGGAAGACTGTCGAGTGAAAACAAAAATTTCCTCTGCATTGTCCAAAGCTGCTTGGGCAATAATCGCTGTCGCTGCTCCACCTGCCCCCAAAATCGTCATTTTTTTGCCCCGAATAGCAAAAGAAGGCAAGCTCTTAAAAAATCCCTTGCCATCTGTATTATAACCAACTAAAATTCCATTTTTATTCACAACCGTATTGACTGCTCCGATAAGGCGAGCGCTGACATCCAGCTCGTCCAGATAAGGGATCACTTCCTGCTTGTAGGGCATGGAAAGATTGACACCAAACATATCGTATCTGCGGATATTTTCTATACTGGCCTGCAGATCCTTCACTTCTACTTCCCAAGCTAGATAGACACCATTGACACCAGTCTTTTCAAAAGCCATATTGTGAATAAGAGGAGAAATACTGTGCTTAATTGGCTTGGCAACCACAGCAGCCATGCGGGTGTGGCCATTAATTCTCATTCAAAATCTCCTGAATTTTCTTCATATTGCTCAGAGAAATCTGACCGGGTGCTGACGCCATATCCTGACTGGCAAATGACCAGCTGGAACCTGTCAAATCAGCCGCAATGCGAGAAATCTTGCCGACTTTTCCCATGGAAATAGTAACAAAATCCTGCTCAGGGTTTAAAGTCTTAAAACCGCGAGTATAGTTCATCAAGTCCAGCACATCCTGCTCATTGTGAGCCATGACAGAAACCTTGACCACCTTAGGGGTCAGAGAAGTCAGCTCAGACAGGATTTCCATCATATTTTCCGGTGTTTCCTCGAAGTTGTGGTAGCTCAACACCAGATTAGGAAACTCTAGCATTTCTTCAAATTTTCCCTTGTGAGAGAAATATTCAAAGTCGATATAATCCGGCTGGTAAAAACCGGCCACTTCCTTGATAAGAGCTACGTATTCATCATCGGACAGTTCAATTTCTCCGCCTTCCTGACGGGTCCGTAGCGTGAAAATCAACTCACGTCCGGCAAATTTTTCAAAAATAGCTGGCGCAACATTTAAAATGTCATCCTTGGCCAGAAAATCTGCCCGCCATTCAATAATATCCGCTTCTTCGTAGCGTGATACATCAATTTCTTGAGCTTCTTCTAAACTCTTGGGCATTACAGAAACGACTAATTTCATTGGTCCACCTTTATTGTAAATACCTTGAGGTAATTACTGCTCCCGTCTTTTTTATTATAGACAAAGTCTGCTGGCAGGCCATACTCCGCAAGATAGCGGTGCTTTCTGCCGGCAAGACCTTTTTCAATTTCTTGTTTAAACTTACTTTTGGAAAGATTGGCTGCATTGGTGCTTAAAATCATGATTCCCTGAGGATTCAGGATTTCCAAAGCTTGTGCAACCAAACGATGATAATCTTTAGCAACTGAGAATGTTCGCTTCTTATTTCTAGCAAAGCTAGGCGGATCTATCACAATGACATCAAAGCTTAGATCGTGACGCTTAGCGTACTTGAAATAATCAAAGACATCCATCACCTGAAAGCGATGCTGATCCAGTGTCAGACCATTGGCCAGAAAATGAGCTTCTGACAGCTCACGGCTACGCTTGGCCAAATCAACTGATACTGTCTGACTGGCACCGCCCATGGCTGCTGCTACTGAAAAAGCAGCTGTATAGGAAAACATATTGAGTAAACTTTTACCAGCAGCCAGACCATCTACCAGACTAGCACGCACCTCGTGCTGATCCAGAAAGATACCGGTCATGAGACCATCATTCAGAAAAACCTGATAGCGAACACCGTTCTCCAAGACTGTGAAGGTTTCTGGAGCTTCTGCTCCGTAGAGATGAGCGGATTCGTAGTTCAAACCCTTGAAACGAATCTTTTCATAAGCTCCCTGAATCTCTGGGAAAACCTTAGCGAAGGCTGTCAGAATCTGCTCCTTGATAGCAACGACAAAGTCATTGTACCAAGAAAAAAGCGCAAAGTCATTGTAGAAATCCACCGTGAAGCCACCGAAGCCATCCCCCTCTTGATTAAAGAGTCGAAAGGCTGTCGTGTCAGACGAATGAAAATAAGCAGAACGTCTGCTCTTAGCCTGCTCAAAGAGACCTTGAAAAAAATCCGAGTTTAGCTCTACCTTCTTCTGGGAAATCAGCCAGC
This sequence comes from Streptococcus sp. DTU_2020_1000888_1_SI_GRL_NUU_041A, assembly GCF_032387735.1. NCBI lineage: Bacteria > Bacillati > Bacillota > Bacilli > Lactobacillales > Streptococcaceae > Streptococcus > Streptococcus sp. DTU_2020_1000888_1_SI_GRL_NUU_041A. The sequence goes on from NZ_CP135591.1 coordinate 1,643,597, forward strand.
CAACTCCCTTATTCTGCGGAGAGAGATAGGCTGTGCCTAAGAACTTTCCCTGACGGTTTTGCAGCTCCACGCATTGATTCTGAAGCGAAAGAGCGCCAAAATCCTTTTTATCTAATAAAAGAATGCCCTTTCTCAGTTTTTCTTCTGCCTCTTGACTAACAGTAAGTTTATTCATAAATTATATTATACCAAAGATTGTGAAAATTCTCAAAACATATTTTACATTTGAGTTAATAAAAGATTTCACAAACGAGTGCAAAACGACTATAAACCTCTCCATAGAGGGGATAAGGCTTTTATAGAAATATTACAATTTCGCCGATTTAAAATATCTCAAATGCGGCTCAAATTTTCCTTAACTGGAGAAATTATGTTATACTTAGAGGAGAAAATTTTTAGGAAATAAGACAAGGAAGTAACTTTTTGTGAAAAAAATAACCAAGAATTTACTCAATTTCATGAGTACGAGACTAGGTTTTGTCTTGATTTTACTGGTCCTCTATTGGATAAAAACCATGTGGGCCTATACGATTGATTTTAACCTTGATATTCAAGGTGCTTATCAAGTATTTTTAGCTATTATCAACCCTTTCCCTATCAGCCTTTTGCTGCTAGGACTAGCACTTTATGTAAAACGAACCAAATTATTCTACAGCCTAGCCTTCGGAATCTATCTGCTCCTCTTTGCTTGGCTGGTATCTAACTCCATTTACTACCGCGAGTTCAGTGACTTTGTCACAGTCAATACTATGCTGGCTTCTAGCAGCGTTTCAGCTGGACTTGGGGAAGCAGCACTTGAGCTCTTCCGCCCTTGGGATATTCTTTATCTGATTGATTTCCCAATTTTGGCCTTCTTATTTTTTAAGAAATACATCCGAATGGATGACCGCCCTTTCAATAAACGCGCCAGCTTTGCTGTGACCTCCCTGTCCGCCATGCTTTTCTCAGCCAACCTTTTCTTGGCTGAAATTGACCGGCCTGAGCTCTTGTCACGTGGATTTTCCAACTATTATGTTGTTCGTGCTCTGGGCTTGCCAGCCTTTCTAGGTTACAGTGCCAACCAGACATATACCGCCAATCGTGAGCGCTCCAAAGCTTCTGAAAAAGACTTGGAACCAGTAACAGAATATATCCAATCCCACTATGCGGAACCAAATCCAGAATATTACGGGATTGCCAAAGGCCGCAATGTTATCTATGTCCATCTGGAAAGCTTCCAGCAGTTCCTGATTGACTATAAGCTGCAGGCAGATGGGAAAGAGTACGAGGTGACACCTTTCCTCAATTCCCTCTACCACTCCAACTCGACTTTAGCTTTCTCTAATGTCTTCAACCAGGTCAAGGCTGGTAAGACTTCTGATGCTGAAACCATGATTGAAACTGGTCTCTTCGGTCTCAATCAAGGATCCTTCATGGTCAACTACGGTGGTACCAATACCCAGCAAGCTGCACCTTTTATTCTTTCCAAAAACGGCGGCTACACTTCTGCTGTTTTCCATGGAAATACTGGAAGCTTCTGGAACCGCAATACAGCTTACAAGCAATGGGGTTATAACTATTTCTTCGATGCGTCTTACTTTACCAAGCAGGACGACACCAACTCTTTCCAGTACGGCTTGAACGACAAGATTATGCTGAAAGATTCCATCAAATACCTGGAACACCTGCAGCAGCCTTTCTATGCTAAATATATCACGGTTTCCAATCACTATCCTTACACGACTAGCTTGATTGGTGACGAGATTGGCTTCCCTCTGGCTAAGACCAAGGATGAAACTATCAACGGTTACTTTGCTACTGCTAACTATCTAGATTCTTCTGTCAAAGCCTTGTTTGACTATCTCAAAGAATCCGGCCTCTATGACAACTCTATTATCGTTCTCTACGGAGACCATTTTGGAATTTCCCAAACCCGTAATCCTAACTTGGCCCCTCTTGTAGGAAAGACCTCTGAGACTTGGTCCAACTACGACAATGCCATGATGCAGCGCGTGCCTTACATGGTTGTAGTCCCTGGCATGGACAAAGGAAAGATAATTGATACCTACGCCGGTCAAGTGGATATGCTGCCAACATTGGAGCATTTACTGGGCATTGACTCTAAAAACTACCTTCAGGTCGGCCAAGATATGCTATCAAGTCAGCACCAGCAAATCACAGCTTTCCGCTCCAGCAATAACTTTGTCACTCCAAAATACACTAGCTTCAACGGACGGACCTACTACACCCAGACCGGTGAAGAAATTACCAATCCTGATGAAACCATCAAGAAGGAGCTGGATGAGATTCGTAATGCCGCTAATACTCAGCTTAAGATGAGTGACGCTATTCAAACGGGTGACTTGATTCGCTTCTACAAGGGTAATGACTTGGGCAAGGTCAACCCTAAAGATTACTCTTATCTTAATTCAATGAAAGCCTTGTTGGCTATTGAAAAGGAAAAAGGCGACCAGTCAACCAGTCTTTACTCTAAACGAGGCAATGTCTCCACTGTGGACCTCTTTAATTCGCCAAGCTATCGGGCACTGCATCCAGAGCAGTTCCAAACTAGCAGCAGCGACGAAGACAGCAGTCAAGAAGACTCAAGCTCTTCCAGCTCTAGCTCCACAGCCAATCCATAGATAGCAAGAGCCTTAAGTCCATTGGACTTAAGGCTTTTCAGGCTCTATAATTTCTGTAGTGGGTAACACCACTGTAGGAATGATGGGCTCTCTTTTGTTGTAGAAAAAAAGTCCCATAAGACCTATAATGAAAAGCGACCAAACTATCATTAGAAAGACTCTTATGGAACAGTTCAATTTTATCACAAACTTACTGGGAATGAAAGACCCTAATATCACTATCTTGGATGTTTTAGATGCTGGAACTCATAAAGAAACCATCGCTAAGCTAGATTATCCTGCTCCTAAATGCCCTCACTATCAAGGACAAATGACTAAATATGACTTCCAAAAAAATCAAAGATTCCCTATCTAGAGTGTGCGGGATATAAAACGCTGATTCGCTTAAAGAAACGACGTTTTCGCTGTAAAGTCTGTGGGAAAATGGCGGTCGCAGAGACTTCCTTAGTCAAGAAGAAGCACCAAATCGCAACCATCGTTAAGCAGAAAATCGCTCAAAAACTAATCGAGAAAGTCCCTATGACGGCCATCGCTGAAAGCTTAGATGTCTCTACTTCCACTGTCATTCGTAAATTGAAAGAATTCAAGTTCAAGACTGACCTTAACTGCCTTCCAGAATACATGAGCTGGGATGTGGAAACAGTCAGGGAAGTGACTGTTTCAATCGGCAGATAGAGATGAGCTTCATTGCACAGTATTTCGATTCCAGAAAGATTATAGCTATCTTAAGATGGGCGGACTCAAGCAACGATTCGCAATCACTTCCTGCGCTATTCCAGACAGGTCTGAAATAGCGTGAAAATCATTACAATGGACATGTTTAGCCCCTACTACGATATTGCCAGAAAACTATTTCCAAACGCTAAAATCGTTCTGGATTGTTTTCACATTGTACAACATCTCAGCCGGGCTATGAACCGCCTCCGCATCCAAATCATGAATCAGTTGGATAAAAAATCGCACAAATATAGGGCACTCAAACGCTACTGGAAACTCATTCAACAGGATAGCCGTAAACTAAGCCATAAACGATTTTATCGCCCGACTTTTCGCATGCACTTGACCAATAGAGAGATTCTAGAAAAGCTTCTCTATTGCTCCCAAGAACTCCAAGAACACTATAAACTCTACCAACTCCTGCTTTTTCATTTTCAAGAGAAACAGGCTGGGCATTTCTTTGGACTCATTGAAGATACTATTTCTTGTGTAAATCCTATCTTTCAAACTGTTTTTAAGACCTTTTTGAAAGATAAGGACAAGATCTTGAACGCGCTGGAACTGCCCTACTCAATGCAAAACTAGAAGCTGCTAACAACCTCATCAAGGTCATCAAGCGCAATGCTTTCGGATTTCGGAACTTTGAAAACTTTAAAACTAGAATCCTCATCGCTTTGAACATCAAAAAGGAGAGGACTGATTTAGTCCTCTCCAGATTATAACTTTTCATCAACCCACTACAGTTGACAAAGAGCCCGAAAAAGAGGGATAAGTTGTAGATAAGTGAAAACCTCTAAAGTTGGAAAACTTTAGAGGTTCATGCTAAGGTTGAAAATGCTGGTGCAAGATAGTAAAGTAATCCTGCGGATTATGAAGAAATGGAAAGTGGCCGCTGTTTTTAATCGTAAAGACTTGGGCGCTAGGGTAGCGGCTGATGACAAAATGTTCACTGGCACCAAAAATATCATTGTCACCGAAAGTCACGGTAATAGGAAAAGCAGGATCTTCTAGTCGGGGCAAGAGAGGATAGGCCATAATTTCCTTTCTTGTCTGATTGCCTGCTTGGACTGAAACATTGCTCATGTCTAGTTTCACATCATGAAAGGCTGGATAGTCGGCATTGTAATTACGGACAACTTGGCGAAAGAGAGCTTGCGAAGCCTTGGAACTACCAAGATTGCCGAGCAGAGAATAGATTCCCATTTTTAGCCATTCGATAGTCGTGCAGTGATTTTTATTGTAATTCATCATCTCTTTTTCCATTTGCTGCCACTGCTTGCTCGTGCCTGTTCCCGGAGAGGAAAGAAAGAGACTAAGAACCCGCTCAGGGATTTTGCTGGCGTAGATTTGCGCGTACAATCCGCCCCAGGAATGTCCCAAAAGGTGAAATTTATCTACATTGAAGTGGTCGGCAATCGTGTTGATGTCCGCAATGTAGGCTTCCATGCTGTAGTCGCCACTCAGGCAGGGCGATTTTCTCGTTCCCCGCTGGTGAAAGACAATCAGTTGATAATCTTTTTCGAGCTTAGGGATAAAGAGCTTGAAGTCATCAGGCGTTCCCGGTCCACCGTGCAGCAGGATAATCGTTTCCTTGTCAGGATTGGGATAGCAAACGGTGTAGAGTTGGTCGGATCCGTTTTGAATCATTGTTTCGATTTTTTGAGAATGGGTCATAGCTTTCCTTTCTATTAAAGTGCCCACCATTGGTAGAGGCTCCAGTAGAGGATATTGAGAACGACGATAAGTGAAGCGCTGCTGGTCAAGTAGGTCAAGATTTTTCGACCCTTGCTCACTTGGAAGGTTGAGCACAGGAAGATGGGCAGCGCAGCATTGACCAGAAAAATCAGTGCTAAGAAGGCAAAGAGAATGGCTTGCCAGCGATAATCGGGCATGTACTTGCCCGAAACGGCAACGATGACGAGACCTGCTAGATTGACTAGGCTAACCAAAATCAGTCCGCAAGTGCCATAATGCCAAATTTTCCAACTTCTTGGAGTCGCTCTTTTACTTTCTTTCCCAAAAAGCAAGCGATACACCTTACCCAAAGCAGCTAACAAAAGAACAAGCACAGCATAAACAACTGCGAGACCCAGCAGAGCGACAGAACTATAATCCTTTACCACCTCCCAAAGCGAGAGCTTTTCTAAATGATTATAGGTTGTTTCAACTTCTGTTCGTCCTTGGCGATGTTGCCAAAGCCAGTAGTTGCTGAGTAGCAGATGACCGTCTTTGATCACATCTTTCACATAAAAAGTATAAACAGGAGTAAGGCGCGAAATAGAGGTCGGGCCTTGCTGAATGGAGCGGGAAGTCCGATACATGCCCTCCTGAAAGTCTTTTTGAGACTGGTTAGGGGCTTGCTTTTTCTTGCCAAAGACTAAATCGGGCAGACCGAAAGAAAAGGTGGCTTCTTCTCTCTGATTTACCATGGTAACCATGCCGATACCCGACTTGAAATCCAGCGAAATCATGGTTGAAAAACCGGCAAAAGAATGACCGCTGTGCCCTAAAATAGAGCCTATCTCATACTCTGTCACCCAAAAGCCGTGGGCATTCTTAGCGACTGCTTTATCTGAGAATGTAGAAGTTGTCTGATACAGTTCATTCCAGGTTTCTGGGCGCTTAAAGAGCTTTTCCTTTCTCAAAAGAGCTTGCGCGAACCGCTTGAAATCGGCAAAAGTCCCTGTCGCCTGCCCCGCTGGATAAATATCCGCGGGAAGTAATTTATCTAGATATAAACTTCCGTTTGTATCATAGGTTTTCTCACCCTGCCGCTTGTCTCGGACATAGGTATTGTCCGACAAATCAGGTAAGAGAGCGGTATGGTTCATGCCCAAAGGCTGGAAAATATGCTCGTGGACATAATCCGCAAAGTCCTGTCCGCTGATGCGCTCCACGATATAGCCTGCTAGAGCTGTACTGTAATTGGAATAGGATGTCACCGTCCCTGGCTCATAAGTTTGAGCGGGCTGGCTTCTTAGTAATTCTTCCAAGCTCTTGCCTGTTCCTGTGTTCAGCGGCGTTTCATCAAAACCCGCTTGGTGGTTCATCAGATCCAGCATGGTAATGGGCTTGTCGTATTTGAGGTGTTTCAGGAAATCCTTGGGCAAATACTCTTTTATATCTGTTTTTAGGTCAATTTTTCCTTCTTCCCAGAGCTGCATGACGCTGAGCCAGACGGTCAATTTGGTGGCAGAGCCCCACTCAAAAACCGAGTTGTCGTCCACAGCCAGCTTCTTTTCCTTGTCCATATAGCCAAAGTTCTTTTGGTAAATAGTTTGGCCGTCCTTATCAAAGACTGCTGCCGCCAGTCCCGCGCTGGTTTTTTCGTGTTCCTTGTGGAAATTTTCAATTTTCTGACCGATTTGGTCATAAGGCGTGCCCGACGGCAATTTTTGCTGGTCAGCTCGAACTTGCGCTGCTCCAAAAGCCACCAAGCCACAGCTTACTAACGCCACAGCGTTTTTCAAAAATGATGGTTTCATGATATCCTCCTTAAGATGTATTTTCCCCTTTGCACCCTTATCCTAACAAATGGACAATAGCAAATCTACCCCTTTTCGGTAAGTGGTAAGATTTCCTAAGTAAGTGGTAGAAAAAGTAGCTCTATAATTTCTGTAGTGGGTAAAACCACTGTAGGAATGAGCGAAACGCTTTCGGCTTTCGGAACTTTGACAATTTTAAAACTAGAATCCTCATCGCTTTGAATATCAAAAAGGAGAGGACTGATTTAGTCCTCTCCAGGATATGACTTTTTAGCAACCCACTACAGTTGACAAAGAGCCGCTTTTCAGTAGCTAATAACTTATTGAATAACTTCAAAAACAGAAACCGTCAGATTTTCAACATAGAAAGGCTTCTTATGACGGCTATTGCCCACTATGAGACGCAGCTTATCTGCATTAGGCAGATAATAGGGCAGGCCGCTGGCATTAAATATGACTTGATAATGCTTGTCGTCCTTAATCTCAAAGATAATCAAACCACTGCCCTGCTCGGCTGATTGGACAAAGACATGCTTATAAATATCTTCATAGGTCTGATAAGAAAAGGTTTTGCAGCTTGTCTTGAGGCGAATGATGTTCTTGATAAAATCAATACTCTCTTGATGATCCTGCAAAATATCCCAATTCACCTGATTGACTGCATCTGGTGCATTGTAACTGTTCATAGCCCTTTCGCGATCGCTATGCAGGACTTGGCCGTCCTCCCCCGTAGCTACGAGCTTAGTACGGGAAAATTCCTGTCCCACCTCCATGAAAACCATACCCTGCATGAGCAGGTTCATGGCAGTTGCCAGCTCAATCCGCTTGGTACGAGTCAGAATATCATCATCGGGATGCAGCTCCGCAAGCAAATCATGCAGATTGAAATTGTCGTGTGCCTCCACGTAGTTAAGAACTTGATCAGGACTGAGATAGCTGCCTAGCTCACTGCTGCCAAGAATAGACTTAGCGACGATATCCTCCGTCGCCTGACCACTGACAAAACCAGCTTTAATGCCGCCGTAAACCTCGGCTCCCTTAACTGCATCCCGCTCCGTATCATTGAAAAATCCAATCCGCGGCAATTGATAAGCATTGTCCTTTTTGGCCTTGTCTTCTGGCCTCAAGCCCGTTCCCATATCCCAGCCTTCGCCATAGAGCAGGATTCTCGGATCCACCTTATCCATAGCTTGACGAATGGCATTCATCGTTTTTACATCATGAATTCCCATCAGGTCGAAGCGGAAGCCGTCTACATTGAACTCCTCTACCCAGTACAGGAGAGAGTCAATCATAAACTTGCGAAACATCTCGTGCTCGCTGGCCGTCTCACTCCCCACTCCGGTTCCATTTTGGAAAGAGCCGTTAGGATTCATCCGATAGTAATAATCCGGTACTATAGCCTGAAAAGCCGAATCATAGGTCGAGTAGATGTGATTGTAAACAACATCCAGTGTCACAGAAATCCCCGCATCATGGTAGGCCTGAATCATCGTTTTCAAATCACGGATGGCCTGCGCTGGGTCAGCAGGATTGCTGGAAAAGCTAGTCTCTGGAGCATGATAATTCTGCGGGTCATAGCCCCAGTTGTAGATCAGCTCTCCATTTTCATCATAGTCCTTGTGACGATCAGAGACAGGCTGAAGCTGGACAACATTAATGCCTAAATCACTGATATAGTCAAAGCCTGTCTTTTGCCCTTGATGATTGGTAGTGCCTTGTTGACAGGCCCCCAAGAAGGTCCCGCGCAGCTGACTGTCCACGCCAGAAGTTTCCGACTTGGTCAAATCCCGAATGTGCATCTCATAAATCACTGCTTGATTTGGATTGTCCAAACGCCAGACGGCTTCTTTGCCTTGCCGGACCTGAAAACCGGCTACTTCTGTCTCATCTGCTCCAAGAATCGCTGAGCGCTTGCCATCTGGACTGGTCGCAACAGTATAGGGATCGCGAGTATAGAAATTGCGGTATTCAAAGCTAACATGATAGTGATAGGTCTTGCCGGTCAAGTCTTCTGCTATTTCAGCTGACCAGACACCGATGGTATTTTCCTTATGGTCGTGAGAATATCGGTCACCCTTTTGCATTGGGAAGATTTTATAAACAGGAGCTCGATTGGCAGCCGATTCATAGACTACCAACTCTACCTTCCTAGCTGTCGGTGCCCAAACTCTGAAAATATGTGCGCCGTCCATCTGACGGTGTCCCAACCAGCCTTGATAGCCCCAACATTCATCAAAGTAGTCTGTTCTCAGGGCCACATCAAAGTTATGCGGACGCCGGCGTGAATACTGGTGACTCGTCGTTGCAGCCTGCAGGGAATAGTAAACCTGCGTATCTCCCTCAATCAGCCAAATTTCCGTTAGCAGATGAGGCGGTAACAGATCAATATGATAGTCACAGGACTGGCTAGACCAGTCTGAACGTTTGATTATGACGTGGGCTTGATTCAAGTGCTCCCAGGTCTGAAAGGTTAATTCCCCTTGAATACCAAAATAATCAAGTTTGGAAAAGGCTGCTTCCTTTCCCCATTGGTTTATTTGCCACTGCCACATATCATAGGAGAAATAATCTCCAGTAGGATTGTGATAATGGACTAAGACTTTATAGTCTAGCATGTTCTTTCATCTCTTATCTAAAATTATTCTATTGAAAGGGCTGTCTGACTGATTTCATCAATATTGGCAAAAAATTCCAAATGTCCGTGCAGCACTTCCAGTTCAACTGGCGTATCGCCACCGTATTCTCCATCCAAATTCAGCATAAATGGACCTTTTTTATCTAAAACTTCCAGCTGCAGCTTGCTTGTTTTGAGGTATTCTACATTGATATCGCCAACGTGCTGACCGCCATTGATAGCCTGCATCATCAGACTCAGCATATCAAAGAGATTGGCTGTCTTGACCAAAATCAAGGTAAAATTCCCGTCATCTAATTTAGTATCTGGCGCTAGCTTTTCAAAACCACCGATAGAATTGGTCAGAGCCGCAAACATGAGCGAAATCTTTCCTTCAAAGACACCGTGGTCGTGCTTGATACGGACCTTGCGGAACTTAGAGCGAGGGAGTTTTTTTGCTCCTTCTGCGACATAGGCAAAGTAGCCTAGGCGGGATTTGACCTCGCTAGGTACGCTGTAAGTTAGCTCTGTCAGGGTTCCAGCTGCCGCAATATTTATAAAATACTTGTTACCATAGGCCCGGCCAATATCCATCTTAATGATCTGATTTTTTTCGATAATGCGGGCTGCCGCTACTGGATCTCCCATGGGAATCTTCAGAGCACGCGCATAATCGTTGGTTGTACCAGTTGGGATAAAGGCCAATTTAGGCCGTTCATCCAGATTCGCCACGCCATTAACTACCTCATTGATGGTTCCGTCGCCGCCTGCCGCAATAATCAAATCAAATCCTGCTTTTGCTGCTCTTTCAGCTTCTTTTTGAGCAGAAAGAGGCGCTGGAGTGGTCTGGTAGGCGCTGGTTTCATAGCCCACATCCTCCAAAACATCCAAAACTTCCGCAATATTTTTCTTAATAATTTCCTGTCCCGAAGTCGGGTTATAAATCAATCGTGCTCGTTTAATCTTATCCTTCATACTTCAGCCTCATAAGCTATCAAGCCAATCTTCATCCCGAATTTCAATTCCTAACTCCTGAGCCTTGGCCAGCTTGCTGCCAGCATCTGCGCCAGCTACTACCAGATCCGTTTTTTTAGAAACAGATCCGGAAACATTAGCACCCAGACTCTGCAATTTTTCCTTGGCTTGATTGCGGGTCAATTTTTGTAATTTACCAGTCAAAACAACCGTCATACCTGATAGGGCTGCATCAGCCGCTGCCTTTTGCCCTAGATAGTCTAGATTCACACCTGCTTCCTGTAATTCCGCCAAAAGAATCTGGGAGCCTTCCTGCTCAAAATAGGTATGCAGGCTTTGGGCAATCACAGTTCCAAGGCTGTCAATAGCCGCAATCTCTTCTTGGCTGGCCTGAGACAGCTTAGGAATATCATGAAATTTCTCCAGCAAAATCCGACTGGCCTTGCTTCCCACATGACGAATCCCCAAGCCGAACAAGAGGCGTTCAGCCGAGTTCTCCTTGGAAGCTTGAATAGCAGTATACAATTTATTTGCTGATTTTTCCTTAAAGTTCTCTAATTCTAGTAAATTTTCTACCTTCAGCCGATAGATTCCAGCCACATCTTTGACTAGATTTTGAGCAAAGAGCTTCTCTACCACTGCTGGACCCAGGCCAGTAATGTTCATGGCATCCCGGCTGGCAAAATGAATCAGCCCTTCCTTAATCTGGGCCGGACATAGAGGGTTAATGCAGCGCAGAGCGACTTCGTCTTCAAAGTGTACCAGCTCACTCTCACAGCTCGGACAGTGACTTGGTATTTCCAGAGGCTCCTCTGAGACTCGTTTGGACTCCACCACTCGCAAGACAGCAGGAATAATATCTCCTGCTTTATAGACGATAACTGTGTCTTTCTGACGAATATCCTTCTCGGCAATGTAGTCCACATTGTGCAAGGTCGCTCGGCTAACTGTCGTTCCCGCTAGCTGGACAGGCGTCAGATTAGCTGTCGGAGTCACAACTCCCGTCCGACCCACTGTCCAGTCAACAGATAGAAGCTGGGCTTCCTTTTCCTCAGCTGGAAACTTATAGGCGATAGCCCACTTAGGTGCCTTGACAGTAAAGCCAAGCTCCTCTTGCACCGCCAAGTCATTAACCTTGATGACAATACCGTCAATTTCATAAGGCAGGCTATCCCGCTCCTCAGCGATCTTTTCGATAAACTCCCAAACTGATTCAATAGAGTCCGCCAGAATATGAGTAGGATTGACTGAGAAGTCCAAATCTGCCAGCTTGTTTAAGACCTCTTCTTGGCTGCCAACCTGAGTAGGACTGGCTTCTTGGTATAGGAAAGTCGCTAGATTGCGCTTAGCCACAACTGCTGTGTCCAGCTGGCGCAAGGTTCCCGCTGCCGCATTGCGGGGATTGGCAAACTCAGTCTCACCGTTCTCCTGCCGCAGCTGATTGACCGCATCAAAGGAAGCCTTAGGCATGTAGCACTCTCCTCGAACGGTAATGCCCAGCGGTTCTTTCAAGGTCAGAGGAATATCCTTGACTCGCTTGAGATTTTCAGTAATGTTTTCACCAACAGAACCATCCCCCCGAGTCGCTCCTGCTACCAAGATTCCATTTTCATAGGTCAGGGAAATAGAGAGCCCATCAATCTTGAGTTCACAAAGATAAGAAACTTGTGGAAATTCCTTGCGAACCCGCTGGTCAAAGGCTAGTAATTCTTCACGTGAAAAAGCATCCTGCAAACTAAAGAGAGGATACTGGTGTGGATATTTTTCAAATCCTTCTAAAATCTTCCCGCCCACCCGATGCGTCGGACTGTCAGGCAGGATATCGGTTGGGTACTTTTCTTCTAACTCCGCTAACTCACGATAGAGTCTGTCATACTCGCTGTCCGATACGCTTGGCCTATCTGCCGTATAATATTCATGGGCGTATCGATTGAGCAATTCTACTAATTCTGACATTCTTTCTTTCATACTTCTATTTTATCACAAATACACAAAATCTTCCTCTATTTGTTCCCAATTTTTCCTAAAAAACAAAAGGACATCATAACCACCCGTCTAACGGGTGGTTTGTCCCAGGGCTATAAGCCCACATCACCAGCCAGCGCCTAAAGACGCTGGCTTTCACTTTGTTCAAGCCTCATTGTTCTTGACTCGTCACAAACCTCTCAAAGAGGTGTTTGCATTACTTACCACTATCCCTAAAGGGATTCTCATATTCTTTTACACTCAATTTATCCAACGCTACATCATGCTTTTCCTGCTCTTGGATATATTTCTTAATTGTGGCTTCATTAAGTCCTACTGTACTTACGTAATAACCTTCCGCCCAGAAATGTTGGTTCCCAAACTTATACTTGAGATTAGCGTGTTTGTCAAACATCATGAGTGCACTTTTCCCTTTTAAATACCCCATGAAACTAGAAACACTTATCCTTGGTGGAATACTTACTAACATATGTACATGATCCGGCATCAAGTGACCCTCGATAATTTCAACACCTTTATAACTACATAATCGGTGAAATATTTCACCCAAACTATTTCGATGTTGATTATAGATGACTTTTCGTCTATACTTAGGTGTAAACACACTGTGATATTTACACATCCACTTTGGGTAGTGTAAAATAAGTTGTGTAAACACAAAAAGGAATAAATCCGTTATAGTAGAGTTGCGAAACATTACTAGAAAGAGATTTATTCCTATGACACAGTTTACTACAGAATTGCTTAACTTCCTTGCCCAAAAGCAAGATATTGATGAATTTTTTCTTTTCTTTCTTCCAAACTATCTGACAAAAGTGCTTCTTTCCAAAAATCTGGAATTGGGGCATTTAGAATATTTGCTTTATCTGTTACAATTTCTACTTCTGAAGAAGTTAAAGTATACTTGTTTAAAAATTCTATTTTATCTGTCATTTACTCTACCCCACTGCAAAAAAGAGGACGTCCGTCCTCTTAAAAACTTACTACAAGTTGTAGCCATAAAAATATTTTGTACTTTTTTTCCACTCTTTTTGAGCCAGAAAGTCTACGAATTCTTGAGCTTTCCGTAAATCTTGCTCGCTAACTTCCTGTCCATATTCAAGTGGAAAATGATAACCAGATAAGACTGAAAGAAGACTTGGCTGGATAAAAAGAGCGAAACGTTCCTTTTGGTTAGCCGCCATATACAAACGCTGGAAGATGATTTTTGTTAAATCACCAAGAAAAATCGGTCCCTTTTCATAGTAATAAAGTCTTTTATCAACTGATTGGACTTTATCCAAATAATACTGTCCCACTTCATCAAGGTCGGCTTCTTCACCAAGAACATCATAGTAATCTAGATAAGAGTCTAAACTATCACGAATAGCAACCGCTACATCTGTATCTTCCCAATCCTCCCATAAAGCTAGCAAATAAGGGATGACTTCATAAGACAGACTGTTAATCGCGCTTGAAGCAAAAGTTAAAGCACCAAGCTCTGACACATTAGCTAAAAAATTCAAATTTTGAGGATTTTCTAAATCTTCGTGAGTACAGACTGAACAAAACAAGCGAATACACAGATTAAGCACGGCATCGTCTTTAGTGGTATTCATCAAGTCAATCAAAAGATTTTTTACAGAAAAATCTCCTTTTTTGAGCAATTCAGCAATTAACAAGATACAATCTTTTTCATCTTGTACTTGCACTAATTTTTCTCTCAATTCTTCTACTGAGAGAGCTTATCTCACCGTACCATGAACCTGTTAGTAATATATTTTTAACCATTAAAAACTTTACCCAAAATCATCGGTTTTCTGTGAATATCTTTTCTAAACCTTCAAAAATGACATCCCGCAAGACTTCGTTATAACTGTCATACTGACGCATGGCTTGAATTTTGTCAAAAGCGATTTTAATCGTGCCGTCCACCAAAATCGTAAGCCCAGCAATTTCCTCATCTGACCCCTCTTTCCCGAAAGTGTCATTTAAAATAATCAATCGTCTATTTTCTTCCATTTCGCAAATATAATACGATATATAGCCTACTTTTATAAAGTTACACGGACATGCTCTCCGTCAACTCCGTCTAGAAATATCGTCGGTAAATCTGGATGTTGTTTTTTCAACTTAAATTTCTGCACTTTACTAAGTTCAGGCAAATAACCAAGCTCTCCGTCAGGAAATTTGTTCTCACATAAATCTTTATATAAAGACGTCACAAAGTCTTGCCAAACTGGCGAGGAATATTCTCCGAACCCCTCGAAAAGGAAACGGTAGCCGTCCGCTCTATCAAATGCCAGTAGCGCTACAGCGTTAGTACAAGCAGGATTGTCAAGTACCGCTTGCGGAAGGTCAAAGCCACTGTCCCAGTTATAATTGTCTAACAAGATGAACAGTTGTTCGGAGCTATTTATACTTTGAACTTGTTCTAGTGCTCTTGTTATGTCTTCAGAGAATAGAATATTTGTTAAAAATTTCATGTTATTAGTCATAAAATCATCCTTCAATAATTAGTCTAAATTTTTCATAAATCTTTCCCAAAGTTCGGCGGTTGCGCCAAATTTAGGATATAAAGGCAGACCCTTATCTTGCAGTATGCCTAATTTTCTTTGTAACTCTTTAACCTCTTTTTGCAACATTGCAGGAGATTGATTTACATCAATATTATCTAACTGTGCACGAACAAATTCATTATACGTGGAGTGATAACCTCTATGTCTTGATAATGGACTAACACTTGTAGTATCTACCGAATCTGGCACAGGCAAAAATTTCCCATTACTTGCATCATCCAAATCCATACCCATTTTTTGTATAACAGGGTGATCAGCCATATCTGCCGGAATGATGTGTTGGGCTTGATAACCAGTCCATTTTTGCCCCCTACTAAGCCCCATATCTTCCATCATATTTTTACCTAGTTTAGTTGAACTACCGCCTGTTACAACTCCATCTTGCCCAGGGATAACTCTAGGTGTCTGTTGTGATATTCCTTTATCGCTATTTGGATTATCCACCTCTTCTGGCTTCTGCACCTTCTTGCCAGCGTCAGGGGTGACTTCGGGTTGTCCGGCTTTGGGTAGGTCGGGCTCTTGCGCCTTGACCTTGGGAACGGCACTGGCACTAGCTGCCGCAGCGTCAATGTCTGGTTTGACCTTGGTTTCCATTTCTGGCTTGACCTTGGTCGGATTGACTTCGGCCGGACGACTGGTTTCGATGTCTGGCTTCTTGCTCACATCCACTTCTTTTGGACGACTGTTTGGTGACGCCACCTCGCTCGGCTTGAGTTGTTAATCTCGGATTGGATTGTCAATGTACTTGTTTAAAATTTCCATTTTGTTCCCCTACACTTTCCAGTATAACAAAAAAGAGGACTAACGTCCTCTTAAATAAAACTATGACTCCCTGATTTCAGCCAATCCACGAACAATAGCATCTTGAATTAAGTCTAAGGTTGAATTATATCCTTTTGTTTCCTTAAGAATATCTGTCACGTCTTTGACAACACCGTCAACAATGAGAGTAATGCCCTCTACTGTTTCTCCGCTATCGCCCTTTTCAAATTGTTCTGTCATCATTGTCATTTTCATTGATTTATCGGACATTCTTTTCCCCTTTCTTTCTATTTCTACTCATAAAAAGATTATTTATCCTCAATAATAGAAATATATTCACTAGGAATTGGCTCAGAAAGCCATATATCTTCATTCCCAATATAAAATTTTACACCATTTTCCCAAGCAGACTGGGCAGCAACTTCTAAAATGATAGCTCTGTCATCTCTTCTCAAAGCTACCTGCTTTGCTGTACTCACATCAGAAGACAAATGAACATACTGCCTTTCTTTTGGAATTAGCCCAGTTTGTAAAATCTGATTTAAAAATCTTTGAACTGTTCCATGGTATAAAACTTTCGGTGGTTTATTGGCTGTTTTAGATAATTTGTCTTTTATTGAATGTCCATAAAAAGCCCTAATCTTTTCACCTTTTATTTCATGACGCTTTTTGTCAGATAGTTCTATCATTGTTTCAAGGTCATCTCTTGTAAGTCCTTTCCATAAAGGAGTTTCTGATAATTTATGTATTAAATCATCAACTGAACACCACCCCTCCGAGTCCAGCTTTATACCATATTTATCTGGATTATGTCTTAATATATAGGATACTTCTCTACTAAGTTTTGTATAATCAAACAAGCCTTTCCACCTCAAAACTATCAGCAATTATTTGAAAGAAACCTGAGCCGTCTAGGTAAAAAGCATAATGATTAGGAGACCAAAACGCATAGTCCCTTTCATTTGCTTCTTTTAACTCCGCTAATCTTTTAGAATTTTCAATTTTAATGACTGTATCATAAGAACCCTCTGTTATTCCAAATTTTGAGGATGTCCGAGTAAATTCCAAGACTGATTGAAATTTTAGTAGAACATCACTAAATTGTTCCTCATCATCATAACCTGAAATCCGAATTGCAACCTCCAAACCTGTTATCTGAATTTCAGGCTCTTTTTCTAAATTTGAAGAAAACATAGGTAAAACATATTCTGTTTTGTATGTCATATTTATTATCCTTTTCTGTTACTTGGTCTAACTTCTTTAATACCTTCTGAAGTGAGTTTGTTTCTTTGTAGTTGTCCGTCAAGCAAAGTCTCGTGTAACTTTTCTCCCGTCCTATCAATCGTATGCCAATCACTCCTAGGAATACCTGATTGAGTTAAAGCCTGTGATGTACGAGTATTCAATATCAAAGTATTTCCATCGCGATTGATATATTCAACCGGTAAGTCTTTAATATCTATTTTACCCGATTTTATTGCATCAACTAAATCATCAATTGTTTTTATAGGTTCCCCTGCTAATTCAGAATATATTTTCTGTCCTTCTTGACTGAACGAGTGACCATATGTCTTTTGTGCATAATTTGCATCTTCCGACATTCCTATACCAGCCTTAGTTGCTTCGGTATCCACCTCTTCTGGCTTCTGCACCTTCTTGCCGGCATCAGGAGTGACTTCGGGTTGTCCGGCTTTGGGGAGGTCGGGTTCTTGCGCCTTGACTTTCGGAACGGCGCTGGCACTAGCCGCAGCTGCGTCAATGTCTGGTTTGACCTTGGTTTCCATTTCTGGCTTAACCTTGGTCGGATTGACTTCGGCTGGGCGAGTCACTTCGATATCGGGCTTCTTGGTCACGTCCACTTCTTTCGGACGGCTGTTTGGTGACACCACCTCGCTCGGACGAGCTTGGCTGACCTCCGGCTTCACGGGCTTACCTGTATCCAACTCGCTGTTGGTCTTATCCACCGCTGGACGGCTTGGATTGTCAATCTCGGGTTTCGCCGTTTTAGTGGTATCAATTTCTGGCTTCTTATTTGGACCAGTTATCTCTGGACTGCTTGCACGGTCAATCTCAGGCTTGCTTGTCTTCATCACATCAAGCTCTGGTTTCTTGCTTGGACTTGGTATTTCTTGATGTTGGGGCGTTTGAATCTCTGGTTTTGGCTTCTTGCCTGTACCAAGCGTAGACGGATCCACATCTGTGTCCGCATGGGTCTTCAAGCCTGCATTGCCCGCTGGCAGATCCACACCTTTCCCACTACTTGGCAAGTCCACATCAGCTCCACTGCCACCCTTGCCAAATCTTGCTCGGGCTTTATTTCCAAGAGCAGTAGCTCCATGACCAATCGCACGCCCTATTCCAAACTGGAGTGCTGCGCCCAAGGGGTCATCCTGCATCGCGGTCACCGTATGAGCGATGTCATTGGCATCGTCGGCATAATTGACAGCTTTGCCTACCGTCTGTACCGTCGTAGAGGCGGCTTTCCCTGTCTTGGCAAGCACGCTGGCATAGGTCGCAAAGCCACCGGTCGCTGCCGTCAAGACTGCGTCCACACCTGCCCAGATACGCTCCCCGTCAGTCAACCGTTTCCCCGAAATGGTCTCCCCGCTAATCGCCTGATAACCGCTATCTGCCACCAGATAAGCAGTCCCTGCTCCGATAAGGATAGGAGCTAGGGTACCGCCACTCAGGACGCTCCCTGCGATAATGGCACCCACTGCTATAATTTTACCACCAATTTCAACCCACTGCAACCAGCCTTTGTTGTTCTCCTTCCAAGTCGAGCGCGCCCGCTCGTACTCGCCGACTTGCGTCGGAAACATAGCTTCCATGAGCTGTTGGTCGCTCAAGCCCTTGAGCTTTTCGTAATTCTCATGATCTTCTTTCTCAATTTTCGCCAAGCCTTCTTTTGCCAGCTTGAGCTTAACATCGTAGAGTTCCTTGGCAGCGGGTATCGGTGTTTTGTCGCTATTGACAATATCCGAAATACTGTAGTGCTCTGTGGTGGTGTACTCTATCGCAGTCCCGTACTCATCGTAAGCCGTGTTGGTTTTCGTATAAGTCAAATACTTACTCTTATACTGGTTTTTCCCTTCGTTGACCTTATTGAGACTCTCCAAAGCATTATCCAAACCCTCAAAGAATTTCCCGTCAATATTTTGGACGATTTCCTTGTGGACTTTCTTAGAGGCATCCAAGCGATGAAGAGCATGGTGCTCCGCATCTTCAAAAGGACCGACGGGCATGTCACGCCCCAAAGTCGCTTCTCCCGTTGCCACATAGAGATGAGCTAAGCCCTCAGAATTGACCTTATTTGACACTTCATCAATATCGCGTAGCAAGTCCTTTACGCAGTTGATGTTGCTGTGAAACCAACCCGTCTTAGAGCCTTCTTTAAAGTCAGGTTCATTCGTATAATATTTAGCCATTGTAACTCCTCTCTATCAGGCTCCACCAGTACCGATGATAATATCAGAAGACTTGGTCCCCTTCATATTCTTGTGAATTTCACCATTCTCGTCTTGAATAGATTTTTTCAGCTTGTCAACAGAGCCCTTAGGATCGTCTTTTATCCCCTGCTTGTCCTCAGCAGAAGTCTCGGAGCTATATAAAATACTGTTGGCGATGTCCATAGCCAGTATCTTATCAGTATCAATAAATTCGCTATAGGTGGTCTGTGTGTGCTTAAATATGACCTCGGTCAAAGTCTGAAAAGTCTGCGCTTTCGTGACAAATCGAATCAGCTGATTCTCATTTCCAACCATACGATTATGCACTTCTCCCTTTGAAGTGAGCGCAGGCAAGCCGTCAACTCCTTCTTTTAATTTCGTACTCAGCTGGGTTGCTGAAGTGACCATAGTTCGGATATGGAGCAAAAGCTGTTCCTGCTGCGTTAGGTCAATACTAATTTTGTCTGCCATATTACACCCTCACTTTCAAATCGTGGATAATCTCATCTCGTAATTCCTCACCGTCCACCGAGCGAATGCGTTCATGCGCCACATCAAACTCATACAAGCCCGATGGCGCCTCCAAAAAGAGACTGTCTTTCAGCAGCTCCTTGCGCCGAAATGTCTGCAAACGAATGGCTTCATTGTCGGCATAGTAAGCCTGTAAGCGAAAAGCCGAAAAAGGTTCCCAGCTGTAGTAAGCGTAGTTCTTGCGCTTCTCTTCCAAGTCCTTCAAAATCGGATGAATGTCTTTCAAATGCGCCAGAAAAACCAGGCTATGCAAAGTTTCAATCACATATTGATTATCGCCAATCTGCTTGATGACCGTCGTCGTCCACTTGTTGCTGTCGGTTTCCTGCGCGCAGAAATAATTGCTGTCCACCTGACAATGGTAAATCGCCTTGTGATAACGCTCCAGAAAAGCGCCGTAATAAGCGCACTCTTCCGTCGGCTCGTTATCAATCACCAAGCCCATTTTCCCCAAGTCCTCGTAGCCTTTTTCTAAAACCTGGCGCAGATTTTCCAAGCGAGTTTTTCCCTCTTCGCTAGGCAGGGGCAGAAAGAAGAGGTCATCCGAATAATCGTTAAACATGTGTAAGGCGTAAATCGCCTCCAAAGTAAAAGTCTTCATCCGTTGTCAATCTCCTTTTTTACATTGGCTTGGGAAGTTGAATTGAGCAGGGTTTCCAGCCCCTCAACAGCCGTTTTCAGCTCCTTCACGCTAGAAGAAAAATCACCTTGGTACTGTTTGAGAAAATCCTTCAGCCCCAGATATTGCTCCTTAGCCTTTCCGCTCCAGAGGCTCTCACTGCTTTCCATAGCGGAGATATTAGAAGGAATGGTTGTCTCTATCAAAGTCACGGCTGCTTTTAGATTTTCCAACACCGCAGCAATATTGCTACTTTCGTATTGTACCGTCTCAGCCGTATAACGGTCTTGAATATCATTGATATTTGTATTCATTTATACACACTCCTCCTTAATTACCACATTCTTTCGAAAGGATTCCATTTTCCTTCATTGTATTCAGATTTAGCACTATCAATCTGACTGTCAAGGCTACTGATTTTCGATTCTAAAAGATTGTGCAGATTGACGAATGACTGATTGGCGTCACGAACATAGTCGCGGTATTTTTTCATCGTTTTGACATCTTCTTTGAGATGTTCAGAAAGATTGCTGATGTAATGATAGCCCTCTTCACCGTCTACAATGCCGATGATTTTTTCACAATAATCGATAAAATTGTTCATATCATCCAGACTACGCATATGACTCAAACTATGCGACCGAATACTATTTCGCACCCGCTCATATTTTCTCTTTTCACCGCTCAGGTTTTCTACCCTGCTTTTCAATTCTTCATCACTTGCCATACTCTTCTCCTTCCTTAATTACGATACTGTTGGATAATCTCGTAGATTTCCTTTTTTTCTTTCTCTGCCATGCCCGACTGATAGCTTTGCACAAAGACAAAAGCCACAACTGCGAGCGCTGGAAGAAGCATCAGATAACGTTTTTTCCGCATAGACATAGGCACCGCGACCTCTTTGGTCTTAACAGCTTTAAATTCTGGGTGCTCTTTTTCTATTTGATTTTTTGCCGTAAATAGAGGAAAAGCCCCGACAAACCAAATAGGGAGCATAATAATCGTGAGAATAGAAAAATACCTATTGTAGGACGGTAAATCATTATATAGTAATATAATGACACCCGCCACTCCAATAAGGTATGCAAGTCCCCACCAAAGAAGCCAATGATAGGCCTCTTTTTTGATTATCAAATACTCCCTAAGCTGCTCATTTTGTTCCATACAGAACCTCCTTGCGTTGTTTTTTTGGTCTCCCCTACCAAGAAGTTTAATGAGACTAATCTTAGTCTAAATGTACACTTCTAGCATACCATGAAGTAAAAAAATATGCAAATGCTCCCAATCTGTCTATTTACACACATCAGAGCCACAAAAAGCCTATTTTGTCAAATCAATATTTTTTGCAATCTGGTTAATAAGGATAGCTCCAGCAATCAAGGAAGCAAATTCTCCAATGGCTGTTGTAAACCAAGTCAGGAGGAATGGATAGCCTTGCAAGAAATGTAATTCTGCAGCAATGGTCACCATCGAAATAGAGAATAAAACTGCAAAATAGAAATGGTCCAAACGAATCAAGCCTTTAATCAGATATTGATTCTTATAGCGACTGAAAAGATAGACACCTAGTGACAGGAAGACTAAAGTGGACCCACCGCCAACAAAGACATCAACGATTCCAAAACTATAGAGATTGGCAATCATACAGCCAATGGTCACTCCCATGATATATTTCCGATTATAAAAGGCCATAAAGTTCATCATTTCAGAAATTCTGAACTGGTAAGCACCATAGCTAATCGCATTTAAAGGAGGCGTAATCGTAAGAGCTACATAAATGGCAGCAACAATGGCAATCTGAGCCAAATCACGAACTGTCAGTTTTTCTTGTTTCATGTTTTCTCCTTTAGCGGCTTTACCGCGTGTAATATGCTTGGCGAAAGAAGCTAAGCGCCAAGGGTTGCGCCCCATGAGTGGAGCATCATTAGTTGATTCCCCCACAGATTTGGCAACCCAACTAGTATAGCATAAATCCTAGAAATATGATAGACTATCTTTATGAAAACTTTAATCAAAAAATTCTTTGACAATGAGGTTCTGTCCTACCTCTTCTTTGGTGTGGCAGCTACCCTTGTTTATATGACTACTCGTCTCCTTATCTTCGCTCTTACAGGACAGACATTATTTGCGACCATTACTGCTAATGTCACAGCAGTACTTTTTGCCTTTATCACAAATGATACCATTGTCTTTAAACAGCAGCGCAAAGGTTGGCAAAAGCGACTTTTTAAATTTGCTCTGGCGCGTTCTGGCACTCTTTTGCTAGACATCGTTCTTGCAAAATTATTAGTGGATACTTATCCTAATATTATCGGGCAATTTGTCAACAATAACCGCAATCTTATCAACTCTATCGAGTCACTTTTTTCTCAAGTACTTATTATTGTTCTCAACTATGTTTTCAGTAAAGTCTTTATCTTTGAAAACAAGAAAAACTAATTGACTATGATACTTCAACCTTAAAATATCAAATCTGGACCAGATAATTCTAATCCAGATTTTTTTATTCTCAGATTTCCAAGCTTGGGTTATCAAGCGTCAGATGGGTGATTTCACCTTTGACACCAAAATAGTCCTCAATCAGAGTCTGGAGTTCTATCATAGCTGCTTGGGCACGCGCTACTTGCTCTTCATTGATGGACTCAATGACCAAGATTGCATCCTTGGTCTCTTCCGTCAGCATAGTCCGCTGGGCTTCTCGCCAGTTCAGGCAACGGCAGACAGCCCCCTCTTCATCATAGTAGATGATTTCTTCTGGCAGTGCCAGTGCGTCACTCTCAGCGCCCAGCGGGAAAAAGGCTTCCCCACCCTTGGCTTTTCCTAGATGAAGACCTCTGACAATCTTATCCAAATCTTCACCGCCACATGGAACCGCATAAGACAGCGAGACACTGTTGTAGATATCGACCAAAGGATTGATTGGATGAAATTCCCGCCCCTGACTGACCCGCTTGAGCAGAGCCTCGATAGAGGAGCGCGCTCCTTTCTTGGTCTTGAATTGACTGAAGGCCTGCCGCCACTCCTGAATGACTTCATTTTGAGTGAAGTTCTCATCTAAGATAAAGTCCTCAGCTCGTTTCGCTCCCTTATCCAGCAGGGATTTGAAATATGAGTCCTTACTCTCATCCACACTATTATCAATCCCCTTGATCACTAAAATACTAATCTGACCTTCCGGAAATACTTGCCAAAATTCATTTTCAACTGTAACTTTCATGTTCTACCTCTTCAATCTTAATAGTTTCTTTTTTGTCCTTTTTTGACGGCTTCCCAGTCACCTGTGATGTTTTCACGCACTCGGACCAGCATTTCCTCCAAGGCTTGAACTTCCGCCTGAGAAAAGCCCTGCAGGGAAGTCTCTTCAGAATAGTCATTTTCAGCCAGGATAAAAGGATAAAGTTTTTCTCCTTTTTCCGTCACAAACCATTCCTTGTTCTTCTTGTTGCCTTTGGCTGCCTTCTGCTGCACCAAGCCCTTGGCCTCTAGCTTCTTAACAGAACGGGCAACCGTTGAGCGATCCACCTTGAGAAGCTCCGACAGCTCCTCTTGAATGATCCCTGGATTCTCCGCGATTCGCACCAGATAAAGATATTGCCCCCGTGCCAGCTCTATGTCACGGAACTCAATATTAGCAATGGAATCCAAAGCCCGGGCGATAATCCCAATTTCCCGCAATACTGACATATCCCCTCCTTAAATTTTTATTTGACTCTATTATAACACATTTTATTGCAAATGCAATAAAATTAACTAAAAATAAAAAAGAGGAAATTCCTCTTTAAATTTGGCAAAAATGTCTTTTTCTAGTTTTCTTCCTTATAGTATTTTTGTAATTCTTCCGCTGAATTAATGACATGTTCCTGCCCATCTACTGAATATTTAGCTGGGATAGTCACGTTCTCAAATACATTCGTTCCTGGCGGAAAGAAGAGTTCGGTTACGTTTTTTACTAATTCAACATTGGTTTCTCTATTTAAGAAAGTAACACGAGGATACTCACCTTGCATGATTTTGTATATTTCAGGATACTTTTGTGCTAGTAGTGTTTTACCTAAATTTTTCTTTAAGTAAGTTTCACCTAAATACAACCCTTTCGAAAACAAAGTTATGCCTTTTCTCTCAAGATTATCTGATAGATTCGTCTGATAAACGAAATTATTATTGTCTGTCATCTTTTGAATATGAACTTCATCAGCATGAACAACTTTATCTTCTTTCAAATCAATATAATAAACCCGATTAGTTTTTTCTATACGATGGTGGAGGAGAATCGGAATGTATTTTTTCTGAGTTGAATAGTCTAGTAAGACCACCTTCGAATTCAGCTCGGAGGGAATTAAGTCTTTATTATAGGAACGGACCAATTTAAAGATATCTAGCTCTTTTTTATCTAATTTCTGGCCATTAAGCTTATAAATGGCTAATCTCCAATATTCCCCTTTCTCTGGTATGTTACGATTAAATTTTTCGACATTTTCTCGGGATGGATTATCCTTCAGTTTCATAAAACTATTTGCAAAATATCCGTTCTCAAAATACATTATCACATCAAATTTCACAGAAGCATAGGACTTTACTTTTGACATTTGCTCCTGTTCTTCAGAATGAATTACTGACCAATGGTAAGCAAGTGCATTGCCATTTTCAAAAATTTTAAACCTTGGTTCATACTCTGGAACATAATATGTAAACTGCCCGTACTTTTCTTGGAACTTCTTTGCCTCTTCCTTGCTCCAAAGGAAATAAACCGCTGCTCCTAGAAGCAAGAGCAAAGCGACCACAATACTCTTCCATTTAGTTAGTTTTTTACTTTTCATACTTATTTATCCTTTTCCACTCCAAAACAACATCAGTCCTCTTCCCCATCCTGCTCTTTCTTCTTGAAAGTAAAGCGTCCAGTGCTTTCAACTTGAAACCCTGACTCACAATAGCTCTGGATACTGGCATTAAGCACTGCGCCGACAATCAAAATTTTAGCAATCATGATAAACCAAAACATCATCACAACCATAATGATAGAGCTGAAAAAGCGAACATCAACTAGGTGATTTAAATAATTATCCATGTAAACAGAAAAGATATTCAGTAAAGCCAGAATGGTCAGGAGCACAAAGGCGCTGCCAGGCAGAACATAGCGTTTTTTGTTGATTTTCACGTTAGGCAGGAAATAATAGAACATGACCAAAACCGCAAAGAGTAAGGCGTAAATCAATGGCTCCGTAAAATGCTGCAAGTGTTGATAAAGCTGGTTATCTAGCTTCCAATAAGTACGGAGGAAATCAAGCGACATATGGCCAAACATGGACAGAAAGAGGGCCAAGGCAAAGAGAATCTGCAGACCTAGACTCACAAAGAGACTCATGACGCGATGAGAAATCAGCCCCCGGCTCTTGGCTACCCCATAGGCTTTGTTAAAGGCAATTTGCAGGAAATTCATGGACTTGGAAAAAGTCCAAAGAGCCGACAAGACTGAGAAACTCAGCAGGCCAGTCGAAGGCTGGGTCAGCACTTCACGCATGACTTTTGCTACAACATCATATAAAGTCTCTGGCAGCATGTCCTTGATAGCTGTCAGAAAATCCGTCACCGGAATGTGAAAATAAGGCAAAATATTCACCACAATTAAGAGCAAGGGAAAAACGGAAATCAGCCAATAATAAGCAACTGCAACGCTGCTCAGCTCACTATCTGCCTCTTTATAAAAACGGAAAAATTCTCTTAAAAACTGATTTTCCCGAACCTTACTAAATAATTTCTTCACTCTCTTCTCCTTCAAAAAAAGCTGAGACAACTGCCCAGCCTTTGATTTCTAATAAGTCCCTTCTTCTCCCTGGCTGGTCAGAATGACAGGACCATCTTTTGTAATGACAAACTGATGCTCATACTGACAGGATAGGCTGCCATCCAGCGTTTTATGTGCCCAGCCGGTCTCAAAGTCCGTATCAATTTCCCAGGTACCTGTATTGATCATGGGCTCGATAGTCAGAACCATTCCCTCACGCAATCGCAAGCCGCGTCCTGCTCGACCGTAATGCGGCACCATAGGCTCCTCATGCATGGTTGGGCCAACACCGTGCCCCACCAAATCCCGCACAACGCCATAGCCATGACTTTCAGCATATTCCTGAATTGCTGCGCCAATGTCACCGATACGATTGCCAACCTTAGCTGCCGCAATTCCACGGTAGAGACATTTTTTGGTCACATCCATCAGCTGCTGAGCCTCTGGGCTAATCTTCCCTACTGCATAGGTCCAGCAAGAGTCTGCCACACCGCCTCGGAAGCTCTCTGTATGCTGCTTCATCTGTGCTATATTGTCAAAATCTAGCTTGGACACATCCAGCTCTGCCTTATCGACCAAGCCAACCACCATATCAACGCTGATGACATCACCTTCTACCAGCTTCTGATGACGAGGAAAGGCATGGGCCACTTCGTCATTAAGAGAGCAGCAAGTCGCATAAGGATAGTCCATGATAGAGCCTTCAACACCAATTTGCAGAGGCAGCACATTGTCTTCTTTACAACGCTTGCGGACATACTCTTCGATGTCCCACATGTCAATTCCTGGCTTAATCAAGTCTCTCAAACCAATATGGACCGAAGCCAGAAAATCTCCACTCTTGTCCATCAAGTCAATTTCACGCTGTGATTTTAAAGTAATCATTCTTTCTCTAAATTCCTCTTCTTAATTAATTTTCACTGTAATCGTCGCTTTGGCAACTAGCATCGCTTCCAGATACATCTCAAAGTCAATAATGGCTGTCCGCCTAGTTTGACGGATAATGCGCGGCTGAATATGCAGCAGGTCATCAATCTGGACCGCCTGAAAGAAATAAATCATCAGTTGATCGATAATCAAGCTGCGGCCGCTGTTGACCATGAGCTGCTGGGTAATCCGAGTCAAAATTTCTGTCAGCACACCGTTGGCCAGCACACCATTTTGCTCCAGCATAAAAGGCTCAACGGTAAATGAAAACAAATCATCCTGACGGCTAATCTTCTGTCCTACTTGCTCACTGAAAGTCGGCAGGCTAGAAATTTGAGAACGGCTCATTTTTTCCATAATGTCCCGCCGCGTAATCACACCTAGCAAGGTCTGATTGCTGCGCACTACTGGTATCATTTCAAAATCTTCTGCAATCATGCGCTGGCTGATATTAGCAATATTGGCAGATAGGCCTGTCATAAAGATGTTTTTCGACATGACCTTGTCCAAGGTTGTCAGAGGAGACTTATCCCCCGCGTCTCGCATGGTTACTACTCCTACCAGCATCTGCTGCTGGTTGATAACCGGAAACCGGCTGGCACGATTGCGACGAACCAAGTCCAAATAGTCACGAACAGTATCAGTATCATGCAAGAAGCCATACTCGTGGCTGGAGCGATAGACCTGCTCCACTGTTAAAATATCGGTCTTGATCTGCATATTGGACAGGGCCCGATTAATCATGGTTGCAACGGTATAGGTATCGTGCTTGGTCCTGAGAACCGGTATATTAAGCAGATTAGCCATCTTCAGAACTTCCGAGCTGACTTCAAAGCCTCCGGTTACCAGCACCGCATTCTCATTTTCCAGAGCCAAGAGCTGAATTTTCGTCCGGTCTCCGACAATCAGAAGACCACCCTCTGTCAGATAGCGCAGGATATTCTGCTCCGTCATAGCTCCGATGGAGAATTTATTAAATTCTTTTTCCAGACCATCTTCTCCGGCCAATACTTCTGAGCCAGTAATATCAACGATTTCCTTGTAGGTCAGATGCTCCAAGACCACTTTCTTGGACTTAACCCGAACCGTACCACTCCGAGGTCTGGTCTCAACAATACCGCGGTTCTCCGCTTCCTTGATAGCTCGATAGGCCGTCCCATCGCTGACTCCCAGATAGTTTGAAATACTGCGGACACTGACCCTCTTGCCGATTGGAAGATTTTCAAGATAGGTTAAAATTTCCTGATGCTTACTCATTAAAATCTCCTCTCTCATAACGGTACTCCAGATAATCTCTCATCTTCCTCGTGTACCGATCGCTCCCTTTAAACAGCCGGTAGAGGCTGAAGCCAGATTTTTGAGCCACCTTTTGACTAGCTAGGTTCTCTGCATGAGTGATAATACTGAGGCGTTTGAAGCCAAAGCGGGTAAAAGATAGAAAAGCAATCTCTCGAACAATTTCTGTCATCATCCCTTGTCCCCAGTAGTCTTTCCGCAGAAAATAGCCTAACTCAGCCTCTTTCTTGATCTCGTCCATCTTTTCAAACTTGACAGAGCCAATCATTTCCTGCGTTTCCTTGTGACAAATGGCCCAAATCCCCAGAGGATTTTTCATAAAGAAATTGGCAATGACGTATTCACTTTCCTCTAGGCTTGCTTCTGTCGGAAAGATGAACTGAGTATTTTCCGGATTGGACGCAATCTTATATAGGGCCCCTGCATCTTCAAAGACAATAGGCCGCAAAAAAGCATGCTCTGTCTCAATAAATGAACAAGCTGCTAAATGTGTCCACAAATTCATCTGCTACCTCTACAAAAAATAAGCGAAAAACGCTTATTCTTCTATCAACTGGATATCTGCACCCAGACTTGTTAATTTTTCAATAATATTAGAATAGCCACGCAGGATAAACTCGATATTAGTAATCTCTGTCTTTCCTTGAGCCATCAAACCTGCAATAACCAAGGCAGCTCCTGCTCGTAAATCGGTCGCCTTGACCTGAGCTCCCTGCAGTTGATTTGGTCCCTCATAGACAATCTGGTCGCTGCTAGTTGAAATTTTGCCTGCCATCTTAGCTAGCTCCGCCACATGGTTAACCCGCTTCTCATAGATGGTGTCCGTAATCTTACCGTGGCCATTAGCCGTCAGCAAGAGCGGAGTGATGGGCTGTTGTAGGTCAGTTGCAAAGCCTGGATAAGGAGAAGTCTTAATGTTTATAGCTCGCAGATTTTGCTGCTCTTCAACAAAAATGCTGTCTTCAGAAACCGTCATCCGAACACCCATCTCCTCAAGCTTGGCAATAAAACTTTCCAAATGCTCATAAAGGACATTATTAATCTGAATTCCCTGACCAATAGCTGCAGCAAGAGCGATATAAGTTCCTGCCTCGATACGGTCTGGAATCACTTGATGACGCGTTCCATGGAGATGTGGAACCCCCTCAATCGTAATAATATCAGTTCCTGCTCCGCGGATATGTGCTCCCATATTGTTCAAGAGAGTTGCCACATCAATGATTTCAGGCTCTCTCGCTGCATTTTCAATAATAGTCCGACCTTTGGCCTTGACAGCAGCCAACATAGTATTGATGGTGGCACCCACGCTGACCGTATCCATATAAATGCTAGCGCCTTTCAGCTGCTGACCTCCTGTGGATAGGTTCATGTAGTTGCCGTCCATGGTCATCTTAGCCCCCATGGCTTCAAAAGCCTTGAGGTGCAAGTCAATAGGACGCGGACCCAAGTCACAACCACCAGGCAGACCTACCGTTGCTTCACCATAGCGACCAAGCAAACTGCCATAGAAATAATAAGAAGCCCTTAGACTGTTGATTTTTCCATAAGGCATAGGGACGTTTTGGATACCACGCGGATCAATCGTCAGACTGTCCTCAGAGCTAGTAACACTAGCCCCCATGGCAATCATAATTTCAATCAGACTATCCACGTCCGAAATATCCGGAACGCCATCCAACGTTACAATATCATCTGCCAGAATCACAGCCGGAATCAAGGCAACGACACTGTTTTTAGCACCATTAATAGTCACCTCTCCTTTTAAGGGGCGACCACCATGTATTACAATTTTTTTCATGTTTAAAATAAAGCTCTTTCAAGGTATTACCATTTATTATACCACAGATTCGGGAAATTTCCTATACTTTTAGATAAATAAGACAATTGAAATTAAAATGAAACAGGGAAAATTGCTTTTTCAACAGTTCTTTCAGAAAAATACAGTGTTACCAAGACTGAGAGAAGCGCAAGGCTAGACTGCTTGCCTTGTAAAAGCCACCTATATGAAAAAGCTCTCAACCATTACGATTGAGAACTGTCATCTTACTGCACTGCTGCTTTCAAAGCCTCTACCTTATCCAACTTTTCCCAAGGCAGGTCAACGTCTGTCCTACCCATGTGGCCATAAGCTGCTGTCTGACGGTAGATTGGTCGTTTTAGATCCAGCATTTGAATGATACCGGCCGGACGCAGATCAAAAATCTGACGAACTGCTTCCTGCAATTTGCTTTCTGCAACAGTACCAGTGCCAAAAGTATCGATGCGTACAGAAACCGGCTGAGCCACACCAATGGCATAGGCTAACTGTACTTCTGCTTTCTTGGCCAGTCCCGCCGCCACTATGTTTTTAGCAATGTAACGAGCTGCGTATGAAGCTGAGCGGTCGACCTTGGTTGCATCCTTACCAGAGAAGGCACCGCCACCATGACGAGCATAACCGCCGTAAGTATCCACAATAATCTTACGTCCAGTCAAGCCAGAGTCACCTTGCGGGCCGCCAATTACAAAGCGACCGGTTGGATTGATGAAGAATTTCGTCTTATCATCCAAATATTGGGCTGGGATAACTGCTTTAATTACCTTTTCAATCACATCACGATGAATCTCTTCATTGGTCGCATCTGGATCATGCTGAGTCGAAATAACTACCGTATCCACGCGCACAGGCTGGTCATTTTCATCATACTCAACGGTCACCTGTGACTTAGCATCTGGACGCAGATAGGCAATCTCTCCTGATTTGCGCAATTCCGCCAATCGACGGACTAGCTTGTGACTGAGCGAGATAGGAAGCGGCATGAGCTCTGGCGTTTCATCCACTGCAAAGCCAAACATAAGCCCCTGGTCTCCAGCACCAATCAAATCCAATGGATCTTGATCCGCATTCCCACGAACTTCCAGAGCTTCATTGACACCCTGAGCAATATCTGGTGATTGCTCCACCAAAGACGGATGCACACCGACTGTCTCAGCTGAAAATCCATACTCTGTATTGGTGTAGCCAATCTCTGCAATGGTATCTCGAACCACACGGTTAATATCTACATAAGCTGTGGTCGAAATCTCACCAAAAACATGAACTGAGCCCGTATAAACGGCTGTTTCAGCAGCCACATGGGCATCTGGATCCTGACTCAAGACAGCATCCAAAATAGCATCGGAAATTTGGTCTGCAATCTTATCAGGATGCCCCTCCGATACAGACTCAGACGTGAAAAGTTTACGTTCTGACATAGAAATGTCCCCCCTTAAATAAATTGTTATAGAGTTACAAAGTACTGATAGAAAGAACTACCACCTTATCGGGACTATATAACTTCTTCATTATACCACTTTTCGCTAAAAAATTCAGAATTTTTTAAATAGAAAAAGCTATAGACGAAAACTATAGCTTTATTATTTAGATTTACTTGGATTGAATAGGCCACTAAACTCACATATTCAAAGTACACTAAACCAAATCCGTTTGAGCAATGGCCTTCTTGACATCATCCAGCGGCAAATGAACCAGCTCTACTTCTTTATCTTTGTATAGATACTGAGCATAGTCATCTATCCGATATTGGTTGATGTAGACTACCCGCTTGCAGCCGACCTGAAGCAGTTGCTTGGTACAGTTGAGACAGGGAAAATGAGTCACATAAGCCGTAAAGCCCTTGGGAACGCCCCGCTCGGCTCCTTGCAAGATGGCATTGACCTCAGCATGCAAGGTCCGTACGCAGTGACCGTCAATAACCAAACACTCATGGTCAATACAGTGCTCAGTTCCTGAAACCGAACCATTGTAACCAGTTGAAATAACCTTATTATCCTTAACCAGAACAGCGCCAACTTTGGCCCGCTTGCAGGTTGAGCGATTAGCAATTAAGAGAGCCTGAGCCGCAAAATACTGATCCCAAGCTAAACGATTCTCCGACATAATTTCTCCATTCTACTGATTTTTTATTCACATAAGTATCTGTTTTTTCTATTATATCGCAATTCCCTATTTTTAACTAGCTTTACCATGAAATCTGTCTTATCAGTAACAAGCCTTTATCTATACTATAAGTGGCATGGCGGGCTATTTCTTTCTTTATACTTTTCATTAATAGTTATGGAAAAAGAACCAAGGAAATCCTCAGTTCTTATTTTAATTATTTACCAAGCTTAGCTTTAGCTGCATCTGCAAGAGCTGTGAAAGCTGCTGCATCGTTAACAGCCAAGTCAGCCAACATTTTACGGTTAACTTCAATCTCAGCCAATTTCAAACCATGCATCAATTGTGAGTATGAAAGTCCGTTCAAACGAGCTGCCGCATTGATACGAGTGATCCAAAGTTTGCGGAAGTCACGTTTTTTCTGACGACGGTCACGGTATGCATAGTAGTAAGAGTTCATTACTTGCTCTTTTGCAGTACGGAACAAGATATGTTTTGCTCCATAGTAACCTTTAGCTAATTTTAAAATACGTTTACGGCGTTTGCGAGATACAACGCCACCTTTAACACGTGCCATTTATATTTCCTCCAATATTTCCTAGATAATTGTTACAGCAGCTCTTATTTCAGACCTGTAAGCATTGCTTTGATACGCTTGAAGTCTCCTGCATGCACCATTCCTGCTTTGCGAAGATGACGGCGTTGTTTCTTAGTCTTTCCGTGGAAACGGTGAGAAGTGTAAGCACGGAAACGTTTCAAGCCACCAGAACCTGTACGTTTGAAACGTTTAGCTGATGCGCGGTGTGTTTTTTGTTTTGGCATAATGTTTTCTCCTTTTTCTATCTTTCTGACAATCTATTTTTTGTCAGGAATTGGCGCCATCTGCATGAACATCTGACGTCCATCCATCTTAGGCTTTTGCTCAATAATAGCAACATCTTGAGTCGCTTCAGCAAAATCTGCTAAAACTTTAGCCCCGATTTCTTTGTGGGTAATCATCCGGCCTTTGAAGCGGATAGATACCTTTATTTTATTTCCTTTTTCAAGGAACTTGCGTGCGTTGCGAAGTTTAGTGTCAAAGTCTCCCTTGTCGATGGTTGGACTGAGACGGACTTCCTTCACAGTAACAACACTTTGTTTCTTGCGTTGTTCTTTTTGTTTTTTCTGGTACTCAAATTTGAACTTGCCATAGTCCATAATTTTTGCAACAGGTGGTTTAGCTTGTGGCTGAATCAGGACCAAATCGACATTTGCTTCATCCGCAAGAGACTGCGCTTCGCTCAGCGGTTTAATACCTAATTGTTCGCCGTCAAGACCGATCAAGCGAACTTCACGCACACGAATTTCATCATTGATGAATAAGTCTTGTTTTGCTATGGTTTTCACCTCTTTTTTTATTTTTAGAGAAAAACAAGTGCGGACCTGCTAACGCAAACCCGCACTACATGATAATATTTCATTACTGAAACTGAATCCTGTAGAGCCAGACAACGTTAGTCGCAAGGCGAGAAGCTCTCACTTCTGCTTTTCTCAACTCTACTATCATACCAAGTTTCATTTTATTTGTCAATGATTTTTTTCGCTTTTTCTTCGATAAATGCAACAACTTCAGAAATGCCAATACCAGTGGTATCAAAATGTATGGCATCGTCTGCCGGTCTCAATGGCGAAACCTCGCGATGACTGTCCTTATAATCTCGCTCTGCAATTTCTTCTTTCAGTTTCTCCAAATCAGCAGGAATACCTTTTGATAGATTTTCCTTATAACGGCGCTCAGCTCTTTCCTCGACTGAGGCTACCAGATAAATCTTGAGCTCAGCCTGAGGTAAGACAACCGTTCCAATATCACGGCCATCCATGACAATCCCTCCCTGAGCTGCAATTTGCTGCTGCAAGGCCACCAGTTTCTCACGAACTTGAGGAATGGCTGATACCCAGGAAACATTATTAGTAACTTCATTTTCCCGAATCGGGTGAGTCACATCCACATCGCCGACAAAGACTAGCTGCTCACCATCTTCTGCTCGACCAAAACTGACCGAATGATTATTGAGCAAGTCTACAATTTCAGTGGCATCTGCTTCTGTCAAATGATGCCGCAGAGCCAGATAGGTTGCAGCCCGGTACATGGCTCCTGTATCTAAATAAGTATAGCCAAAATCCTTAGCAATAATCTTGGCAACGGTCGATTTTCCACTGGAAGCAGGACCGTCAATCGCAATTTGAATCTGTTTCATAGCTGGCTCCTACTCAATCTTCACAACGTCACCTGGATTGGCATACCAAGAACCAGTAGACATATGAGAAGGGTTAAGCTGTTCCAGCTTGGCAATAGAAATACCTGCACGCGCTGCAATAGCTGCCTCTCCTTCGCCAGGCTGGACAGTCAGAGTTCCTTCAGAGGATTCTGTAGTATTTGCCGCTGGCTGCTCTGCTGTAGAAGACGCTTCACTGCTAGAACTTGCTGCTGAAGTGCCGTAGAAACCTTCCATTTGGGTCTGTCTATTACTTCCTCCAGTAGACAGATAGGTCAGGAAGCATACCACCGCAACCACTAAAATACAGAAAATAATGGTTAATATGGTCAATAAGCGGTCTGCATTCAAGGCGCTAAACTTCTTAGTTCGTTTCAACTTATCTTCTCCGTTATCGTATACATCTTCTTCCCATGGTTCTTTTTCCATGACTTCCTCCTTGAGTTTTTCTTAAAATCTTATTACAATATGGGTATGAAAGTAACACTCATTCCCGAACGGTGCATTGCCTGTGGGCTTTGTCAAACCTACTCAGATCTTTTTGACTATCATGACAATGGCATCGTCAAATTTTACCAGGACGACCAGCTCCTAGAAAAGGAAATTGCTGAGGATCCCGATGTCGTGGAAGCCATCAAAAGCTGCCCAACCCGAGCTCTTTTGAAAGACTAGGATTTTTTGGACTGACTGCCATAGTATGCTTCAAAATAGTCAATATGGGTAAAATTATCTACTAATTCTACCTCACCCTTAAAATGCTCATTAAGGGCCAGGGCATTGACAAAATATTTCTTAGGCCACTTGCGCATACAAAAACTCCGGCTGCGGTTCTGCCCTTTAAAATATAAGGTAATTGACGTCTTAGTCACTTCGACTTTTTCAATATCTGAAATCTTGACCTTTATCGGAGTAAAGGGATTGGCTGTGATAATTCGCAAGGTTCCATCATCATAAATGGTAAAATAACGATGAACTCCCATTCCCAGCAAAACCATGAACAAGAAGAAAGAAAACAGAACAAGAGTCGGCACTCGTGAGCTTTCATACATCAAAGCTAGACCAACAAAAATCGGAATGACCGATAAAGACCAATATATTATCAGGATAGCTACATCTGGCTGCCAGTGATAGCGAACCTTACCGAAAATCTTTATCATGCTCACACCCCCATACTACTAGTTTAGCATAAATTAAGAAAAAATAGAACAGGTAGACTTGCCTATTCTATTTTTTTATTTATGATTTTGCTGTCTTAAAGAAGCTATCAGACAAGTAGCCTTTGCCTCTGACCATATCATACTCAATCAGTTTCAAATCATCTGCTATTTCTTGAGCTTCTTCGTCCAATTCCTTTTTATCCACGCTGGCCTTATGCAATACTTCTGTTAATAAAGCATAGTAAGGTGATACTTTGGAATTTGTCTGCTCCAGTAAGAGAGCGGAGAAATCGCTAGAATTGACTCTTGGATAATCAAGTTTAGGAGTTTCATAATTACTCCAAACGAAATAATCTGTCAGATATTGGCTTTCTGGATCTTCTTTAAAGGCTGACTGAGGATAGAGACCTGGCAGATGATCGCCATAAAAGACGATTGTTACCTTTTTATCTACCTTTGAAAGCTTCTCCAAAAACTCTTTGGTGGCCTGATCTGTATGGTAAAGCATTCTGACATAGCTAGAAAGAGATTCGTTTCCTTCCTTGCTAAAGTCAGGATAGTTGGCAGACATGTAGACAGGATTAGGCTCACTCCAAGGCATGTGGTTCTGCATGGTCATGACAGAGAAAAACTGTCCCTGCTTTCCATTCAAATGCTCCAAGACTTGATTATAGGTCGTTTGATCGCTGTAATTCCCACCAATATTATTACCTTTCAGGCCTTTGGTACCATAGTGAATAAAGGTATCAAATCCCAAATCCTGGTAAATGACATTTCTGGCATAATTGCTAGGGGAGGCCAGATGGATTACTGTCCGATTCTTAGATGAATAAGCATCACTAATGGAAGGGAATCTATTCATCCTCGGGACAATTTCAGTATAGAGAACCGAAATAGATGGAGACAGATTATAAAAAGGCAAACCTGTCAGGGTCTGAAATTCCATGTTGGCCGTTCCTCCACCATAGCCGTCTGACTTCATAAGTCCACTGGTGGTGCGAGTTTTAACTTCCTGAATATAAGGAATTGGATTCTCAGACATAGTAACGCCGTCAACCCGAGCAGGGTCAGAAAAACTTTCACTCAGGAGATAAATTACCGTTTGATCTTCGATTTTATTCTGGCGTTCTTTGTTAATATCTTCCGCAACATTCTTATACTTTTTTTCTATCTCTTGAATCTTTTCCTTAGAATAGCCACGTGGCTCAATCATGGTTGTATCCGACATCTGTGAAAACCAGACAAAAGAAAGGGAGCGCAGCTGTGAATTGACAGTATTTCCCATCCAAGTCAGGTCATGGAAATTATTTAAGATCGAAATAACTGGGATATTCTCTACTATTTTGCCATTCTTTTTAGTAGCAAATATATCCATGACTCCCAAGAAAAAGACCAGGGGCAGGACGAGCAAGAGGAGCTGGTATTTAAGAACGGTAATGAGCTTGCCTGGCAAGATTTTCTTACGCAAATACCAGTAGAGAGCGCCTAAAGCAACTAGTCCCAAGATAGCATAAAATCCGTAATTGCCTCCGAGAAAGTCAAAGAGTGTCTTGGGATTTCTCAGCCAGACCATATCACTAGGCAATATTGGCTCTTGGCGATACTGAAATTTCAGACTGCTGGCTATGGTAGCAACCACTACTAGCGCTGTTATCAGCATGGTTGGCAGGAGAAAATGATTGAAAATCAGGTAAAGAGCCATAAAAATCATGAAAAAAACGATGATTTGAAAGAGACTGGCTCCAGTGAAAAGATACTGATCCAAAACAATCACGTCTCCTCGGATACTATTTTGGATTGTATAGTTAAATATAAGAGCAAACACTGCACTCAACACAAAAGCGACAGAAGCACTGGCTTTATTCTGAGCAAGATCTCGCAATCCCTTCACAGCTAGAAAGCTAGGGAGAGAAAGCAAGATAAAGATAAGTGCGATAAGGCAGAGGAGAGTTAGCATAAAGTTCTGCGTTATTTCCAACTTGCCTTCCTCAAGGAAATTCACTAAATAGCTTTGGTGATGCAGCAATTTCGGCATCTTATCGTCCATCAAAGCAAGAAATAGAAAGAATTGAGATAGAAAAAGATTTTCCAGTACCTCTCTATTTTTCTTATTAACCTGCAAGAACTTACCTGGGAAGCGTTTTTTAAGCTTTGGAAAATGGATAAAAATATACGCAAATAAGAAAATCAAAAGCAAGCCAGGCAGGGAGTTAAACTGCCAAAAATGATTGCTGAAAACCCGTTCTGCTTTGAACTCAAAATCATTGACATGCTGCGTTACTGTCAGTAAGTAAGAAAATCCTGTATAGAGAGCGTAAATAATAGCTGACCATATAAAGAATCTTTTGCTGAAGAGCTGAGACAAAAGCTTGCCCAAGCCAAACAAAAGAGGGAGAAGCATCAGAAAGGCCAGCCACAAGGCTGGATAGTTCCGTAGATCTTCGCCTTCCTCCAACAACAAAACGGTCGTAACAGCGACTGTATCTAAAAATAAAAAACTAATTAGCAGGT
Source organism: Streptococcus sp. DTU_2020_1000888_1_SI_GRL_NUU_041A (assembly GCF_032387735.1). Lineage (NCBI taxonomy): Bacteria > Bacillati > Bacillota > Bacilli > Lactobacillales > Streptococcaceae > Streptococcus > Streptococcus sp. DTU_2020_1000888_1_SI_GRL_NUU_041A. The sequence goes on from NZ_CP135591.1 coordinate 1,681,764, forward strand.
ATGAGAACTGCTTATAGTGGTTGAGTAAAAATTTCATTTTTCTTTCTGGTAAATAGTTATATTCTCTAGCGAGATTTTTTGTGAATTAAGAATCTCACTTTTTCTTTAAAAGATTGGACAAACGATTTCGTATCTTTTGAGATAAATTTTTCTGACTTAATTTTTCTTTTTGCTCGGCCAGTTCTTCCCTTCTCCTCTGCAAGTCCAGTAAAGAGGGGAGGGAAGATAAGGGCATAATCTTGAAATCATAATGACTGTCCCAAGCTAGATAAACCAATAAATGTTCTAAAACATCAGACAGCTCCTGCTCAGAGGATGGCGAACTTTCTAAGCCCTTCATCTGGAACACACTAGCCAAAGCAGAATATTTGAACCATACAAAGCAACCGTAGACTCTCGTTAGAGAAGGGGCTGTCATAAAGTCAAAAGACTTATGCAAACCAACATCCTGCCAAATAGCAGATAGTCTTGAACGCGGCGGTTCTGACTCAAACAAGCCGTCCCTGACTAGACGAGGTAAATCTGGAATAACCAGCCCTACAGCAGACTCCTTCTCCAACGCTTCTATGCTTGCATCCGCATAATCCACCATCATATTTATCAAATCAGAACGCATAGCTTGATCAAAAACTGCCTGATTCCCCACCAATCTATGAGTAGATAGATGACCGATATAAGCATAGTCTTGCAGAATTTCCTTCTGCTCTAGCATGGCAAGCCAGGCGCGAGATTTCTGACTTAGGACAATCTGAACTTTATTGCCCAGATGACCAAGAGCTGTCTGCAGCTGTTTCAAAACTTCTGGCCGATTTGTTGTCACTAAATACTGATACTGAGACGATAGAGAGAATAGCTTGTTCTGATACTGCTGAAAAATAGGAAGATCCGTTACATGGATATGCAGGAGGACAGGCTGATTTGTCCGATAGTTCGAAGTTGCCTGAGACAAATACTTATCCTGCAGCAAACAAGGAAGGTCTGGACCAAAATGATAGAACAGGTGTTCCCTAATCAGGGAAGTCGGATAGGATGAGTTGGTTTCAAGATCTTCCAGCAAATACCTAGCCAAAAAAGGATTGCCCGTGAGAGCCTTTACCTTTAGAAAAGGAAGCTTTGCTTCCAGAATCCTAAGAGGCTTATAGTATGAAAAATCTGGATGAAGCAATTCTCCTGCTTCTTCCTGACGGGTATCAAGGAGAGCTTGATATCTGAATCCTGCCTCTACAAAACGCTTGGTAAACTTAGTCTCGTAATGGTCTATCACATCTTGAACGTCAGTAAAATCTTCTACCTGCGACCAAAATTCTCGGAAAGCCTTGTCTTTAAGAACTGACTGCTTAAAGGTGACAAAGTAGCTCTGCAGGTGTTCTTCAAAGTATCTGGTCTTGCGAAAATTAGTCATTCCCCAAAAATCGACTTGCGAATCCTCTTCAAAGCGCTGATAAATGGGCGCCAAATCCCATAGTGGACCAAAGCAAGTGTCGTTTATGAGAGTCAGGGAGTCTGAGTTCTCCAAAGTGTCAAAACCCAGCCAGTTAATACCGTCACGCCAGGCTGCAAAATCAAAGCCTCGATTATCACGCTCAAGCAAGTCAGAAATTCCCAAGTCTTCTCTCAGCCGGCATTTGTCCTCATTGCTCAAAGAACTATTTGAAATAAAAAGAATCTTAGAAAAAAGCGGCTTTAGCTGCTCCAATTGATAGAAGACATGACCGCTTATATGATTGCATTTATTGAAATGAACATAGAGTAATATTCGTTCCATGAAAATACCTTATTCTTTACGATTGAGAAATCTTCCAACTGCCATTACGCTGGATTAAGCCAGTGGCAGAATCCTTAGCAGAGACATCGTCATCCTTAATATCCTGGCGATTGACTAAGATAACAGGGTTGTTCTGAGAGTCTGCAAAGGCTAGAATCTGTTCTTCCTGATCCCTCACTGAAACCTGCAGCTTTAACTTAGCGTTATTTATCTGTGACACATGGCACTTATAAGTCAAGCGCTTCTGTCCAGGTCCTTCTGTCGGCTGATCCATGGAATTATCATTGTAAAGCCAGATGGTTCGATCGATATCTGTCAGAGAAAAGGAAACATAGGTCGGTAGGTCTTGATTTACCTGATAAGAAATTTCAAATTCAATCTCTTGTTCAGGGGAAATCTGAGGCGAATGCAAGAGCTTAACCTTCAGATCAGAAACTGCCGCATTCTCAACCTGGAATCCTTCGTTCATGGCTTTTGTTTCAGTTGCATTGTCCAGACTGTACTGGTTGGCCACATCATCTGGATTGCCGATAGCCTTGACCAAGCCATTTTCAATCAAGACAGCCTTATTACAATACTTTTTAACAGCTCCCATATCATGGGTCACCAGAATGGTCGTCTTACCTGACTCCTTGCGGTCTTTGAAATAGTCATTACACTTACGCTGAAAGGCTTCGTCCCCGACAGCCAAAACCTCGTCCAAAATCAGAATATCCCCCTGAGCCTTGATGGCCACAGAAAAGGCCAGACGCACCTGCATACCGCTGGAGTAGTTCTTGAGCTTTTGGTTCATAAACTCTCCCAGCTCAGCAAACTCCACGATATCATCGTACATGGCGTCTACTTCTTCTGTTGAGAATCCCAGCATGGCACCGTTCATATAGACATTTTCGCGGCCAGTTAGTTCTGGATTGAATCCGACACCCAGCTCAATAAAGGAAACCAACTTACCATCAATAGTTACCTTGCCCTTCTCCGGAATATAAATCTCAGAGATAATTTTCAGGAGGGTAGACTTACCAGAGCCATTGCGGCCGACAATCCCGTAGAAGTCACCTTTTTCGACCTCAAAGGAAATATCTTTCAAAACATGCTGTTCTTTGTAGCCTTTAATCCCCTTAAAACGATTGACCAGACTGGTTCTCAAACTCTGAGTAGCCTCAGTAGGCAATCGAAAGAATTTACTTACATGGTCGACTTTTACTGCAATATTATTTGACATTATAAAATCTCCGCAAATCTCTTAGCATTTTTATTAAAGAAGAACAAACCTAGAGCCAATATCACAAAAGGAATCAAGTAAGGGATGAGGGCGATTAGTTTGTTATTCACAATATCCCAGCCTCTGACATTAACAGGAGCAACAATGAAATGGCGCATGTCCTGCAACATCTGGGCAATCGGATTGAGCATCATAATTTTAGCTACAAAAAGTTTTTTACCATCCAAAAGGAAGTTCAGAGAGTAGATAATGGGGCTGGCGTACATTCCAGCCTGAAGAGCCACTTCCCAAATCGGTCCAATATCCCGATACTTTACAAACAAGGAAGACAGCATAAGGGCGCAGCCCATTGCCAAGACCAATACCTCCAGAAAAAGAGGAATAATAACCAGCGTATGCAAGCCGAATTTCACCTGATTAATCAAGGCGAAGAGGAAAACAACGACCAGATTAATCAGGAAATTGATAGCTGCTCCAAGAACTGATGAAAAGACGATGGTATGCTTTGGAAAGTTCAATTTACGCAGCAAATCTCCCCGAGAAACGATGGAAAGCATGCCCATATTGGTAGCTTCGGTAAAGAAAGACCAGAAGACCATCCCCAGCAAGAGTCCTACTGTATAGTGGGGTGTGCCGTCATCAAAGCGCAAAAAGCGGACAAAGACCAGATACATGATGGTAAACATCATCAATGGCTTCAAAATCGACCAGAGATAGCCGACCAAAGACCCTTGATAACGCAACTTAAAATCCGTCTTGATTAATTCTTTCAAAAGAATTCGATTTTTTTTACTAAAAAAATCCATGAATATTACTCCTTATAAGCAAACTTTGTGAGAATGAGGCTTGTAAAAACAAGGGTATGGAAAGTGCGGTTTTTACGATAGGCATACTGGCGAATCCTGCGCCAGCGCTCCTTAAAAGGCACCTCCATAATGGTCACAAAGTTCTCAATTAACTCTCTATTTTCAGCAGTCAGCGGCAGGACCAGCAAATTTCTAGCCTGGGTCTGACTGTCTTTTATCAATTTCCAATATTTGGTAAAAAGAACATGGGGACGAACCCAGTTTTTTACGCGTTTTCTGAGCGTTCGAGCTCCTAGCACATTATTCGAATGCTGGCGATAGAGCTCACCCGGCTTGTCAATATAGACTAGATTGCCAAAGGCCGCAGCCAGCAAGCCCAGATACCAGTCGTGCATGAGCAGTTCATGCTCTTCCTTCCCAGTCCAAAGTTGGGCCAAGGAGCGATTTATCATAGAAACACCGCCCGTCACCGTATTCTCCGTCAACTCTTGGACTAGTTCTGTATTAGCATAATCTGACTGAGTGCGAATCATACTTTCGTGAACAACCTGTAGCTCTTGATCTACGACCTTCAAGTCAGTATAAACCAACAAGGGCAGACTGCTATCATACTTGTCTGCCTCAGCTAATTGCATGGCAATCTTGTCTGGCAGCCAAACGTCATCTTGGTCGCTAAAGAGATAGAAATCCGAATCTTGGTATTTAAGCAGGCTATGAAAACTCTGAATGACACCCAGATTTTGCGGATTTTTCCGATTGATAAAGGCAATGCGGTCATCCTTGTGACAAAAGTCCTCAATGACAGCCCGCGTCCCATCTGTAGAGCCATCATCACGAATCAGCAGCTGCCAATCCCTATATGTCTGCTCTTGGATACTCTTAATCTGCTCGGCCAGAAACTGCTCCCCATTATAGGTGGACAGAAGAATGGTCACTTTCATGATAAAAATAAATCCTCGTATTCACCCACAATTTTTTCCCAGGTGTAGTTTTCTTTCATATTTTCTTTGGCTGCTTGACCTAGCTCCGTAAACTCTGTTTGCGCATCTACTCGGTCAATTAGCTGGGCCAGCTGGCCGGGTTCTTTTTTCCAGTACAGAGCCGTTTCCTTGGCTACCTTCCGATTGAAATCCACATCCAATACCAGATTGGCATCTGTCTGAGCCAGAGCTTCCAAGAGTCCCGGATTGGTCCCACCAACCTCGTGGCCATGTATGTATGCAAAAGCATGATTACGGATATATTTGAGCAGATTCTGATCATAGACCGTCCCAACAAATTTAATGCGAGAATCACGGTCAAAGCCTGTTTTCTGCTTGAGCTCTTCAAAATAGGGATTGCCCTCATGATTGCAGATAATCAGCAAATCACGTTGGGTTTTGGATTTCATAAATTCTTGAATGATGGTTTCATAGTTGTTTTCTGGAACGAAGCGTCCGACAACGAGGTAATAGTCTTTTTCCTTACTGGCCCACTTTTCAAAGAAGACCCTGACCTTGCCTTCGTTTTCCGTCAGATTAGACAGATAAAGGTCGGTTCCATAAGCGATGCAGGTCGTTTTAGACCAAGGATAAGCTTTTTGAATATAGCTTTCAATGCCTTGATTGTCGGCAATAACCAAGTCTGCATGCTTGGTCGTGACCTTTTCAGAATACTTGAGATAGGCTTGAACTGGCTTAGACCACTTGGCCCGCTTCCACTCCAACCCGTCAGGATTGATAAAGAATTTACCGCCTGCCTGATGGATACGACGAGCAAAGGGAAAGATAAAAGCACCAATCGTATTTCCAAGAATGTAAAAAATTGGCTGCTCAATCTGCTCTTTCTTAGCAAACTTGAGGGCATAGGAGACAGCCATCATATCATAGGCAATTACGCGGGCCGGGCCAAGCTTGGGTGGCTTGACTGTAAAGCAGTCTACTCCCTTGTAGTCAAAATGATGAAAAGCTTCATCATCTGATAAGCAAGCCACATGATACTGGATTTGAGAAGAGATTTGATGCTCTGTCAATTTCTCGACAAAGGTTTCAAATCCTCCATATTTGGCAGGAAGTCCCCGACTCCCGATGATGAAGACATGTTTCATGATTTCCCTCAATTCAAGATTTTACAATCCATTCTATTATACCACTTTCTAGTGTGTTTGTATAATACAAAAAGGACAGGTAGAGCCACGGCTGAACTTGTCCTTTTCTTTCTTTAACCTCTTCTACCAGAAAACAGCTTATTTTTCACTTTGCGTAAGAAAGAGCTGGCTTGTTGAGAAGGTAAATTTGTATCCAATAAGCACTTGACATGGCGCAAAGAGTTAGCCTGATACATTTCAGTATTTTCAATCTTATCCAATAAGTTTTGGTAAACACTCTGAACCGAGTAGCGCTCTTGGATTTTGCCAAGATTGGCCACCGACTGGTCTTTTAATCCCTCAAAGTTTGCCAAGGCAATGTTTATCTTATCAGCCAACCCCTCGATATTACCAGATGAATACAGCTGGCCTTCTTCAAAGATTTCATAGGCAGATAGATGACCAGGATTGTCCGACAAAATGGTCGGAAGGCCATTCATAATCGCTTCAATATAGACTAAGCCAAAAGTTTCCATTGCAGAAGGAAATACCGCAAGATCTGCTGCCGTCACCTCTGCCCAAGGATTGTCCTTGTGTCCCAGGAAACTAATATTTTTTATCTGGTGTTCAGAGATATAAGTATCGCATCTTTTTTTGTACTCCTCATCCCAGGCACCGATAAAAACTAAGGCCGGTTTTGGCTGAGATAGCTGGTTATAGGCCTTTATCAATTCTAATTGATTTTTCCGCTCTGTCAAACGTCCGACTGACACAATACGCCTTTCGGCTCCATCCCTTTCTCCTGTATTAGTAGGATGAATTTTCGTAAAAGGGGCAAAAGACAAGACTTTTCTGTCTGGCAGCAGCTCCTGTAACTGTCTCTGCAAGGCACCTCTAACTGCAAATATTTCCTGTGAATAATCACTGATAAAATCTAGCTTTTCCTTATAGTAGCCAAACTCTCCGTCAGGAAATTCATGAATCAGCCAGAAATGCGGAACATCCTCGCAGGCCGCTGCCACTGCACCTTGAAACATATTGACCGTATTGGTAATAACCAAATCAATCTTTCGCTCCGTTAGTATCTTTCTGAGCGCTGAGGTATTATCCTGATATGACCGAGCTATAGTCTCAGGACTATCTGGCAGGCCACCAGGCGCATCCTCCCACCACCATTTAACTGACGGCAAGGCTATAGTCTCAATAGCCAAGGCAGCCAAGCTGGATATATAGTCCTGCTGAACGGCTACATGATAATCCGGAATCGCATTGATAACCTGATGGCCCGTCTGGACCAAGTATTCCATCAAATTGACAATAGAGATTTCAGCTCCATTATCCAGCGTTCCAGTCGGCGAAATGAATAATATCTTTTTTTTCATAGCTTATCCTAGTACATTCCAATAAAAGGGCACCATCAAGTAGAGGGAAACCAAGAAGTTAGCTACCAGAGTCCCAACCATCATTCGATTCACCACCCTGTCTTTAATGTCCAAGGTCCCTAGATTAGCAACAGTTGGTAGCAGTAAGATTAAGAAGGGTGTAAAATAACGTCCCTGAGCACCAACTGATATCATGGCACCTTTACCGAGGACAATGGGTGTCCACTGCAGATACATAATTGACACAACAGCAATCACTTGAACCAGAAACAGATAACGCGACATGACTGCGTAGCCCTTGGTCATAAAATCCTTCTGCGACTGCAAAAAGATAAGCGCCAAAACTGCCACATCGATAAAAATCAGCCAAAGCGGCAGCTGGATAGTAAAATTTCCCAAAAAACCAAACATACCGATTGTCAAAATTGTATTCAAGTCGCCATTAACACTTTGCTTAAAGAGCGTATTCAGCAAGACTTGGCCATAGTGCAAGAGCCCTCCCTGATTGCGAAATGCCAGATGCAAGGCAAGAAAGAAAGCTGAAAAGCCAAGTACATAGAAGATAGGGCGATAACGAGCTACAAAAGCTTTGGTTGCAAGAAAAGGCTTGTTCAGAACCGCAAGGAATCCTTCAAACTCAAAGTCAACAAAAGGCAGCAAGCCTAATAAAAGGACATTATTCGGTTTGGTGACAAAGAGTCCTATAGAAATCACCAAAAGCTCCAGTATATTTCTATTAGTGAATTTCTTATGGTAGGCAATATTGGTCAAAAAGCCAACCGCCAACATAATTTCCAGGTAGTTCATCACATCGTAAGAGAGAGAAGCTGCTTGCTGGACCATAATAGGCAAAAGAGATAGGAAAAGCAGAGCTTTTTTGCCATATTTGAAGTATTTAATCAGCAAATAAACTCCGATGATATATGCCAAGGCATTAAAGAACCGCCCCATCATCACGATGAAGCCTACTGACGGATAAAGCATGCTTCCCAAGGTCATACCTAGTAGCTGAGGCAGGAAAGAGATAGCCTTGAGATTAAAGCCAAAGGCAAACTCTTCTTGCGCCAGATCTATCTTCTCTGAAAACAGCTGCTTGTACTCAGCCGGCGAAACATTCGGAGTGGATGGGATTTTGTCCATCCATTTATATGTTCGACTGGTCGGTTTATGGAAGATTTCCCATGTCATACGAGCGTGATTGGTCTCATCAGGCACCCGATTAATCGGCTGTGCAATCATAAAAGTCAAGACAAAGATACTTGCCAATAATAAGAAAATATTCTCAACTTTTACTTCTTTATTTCTTTTCAAAATAAGTCACCATTTCATCTTTTTTATCTAAACTGCAATTTTCTAATACAAAAGCGTAGGCGTTCTCTGCCAGTTCTCTACGTAAATCCGCAGAAAGAATCAGGCTTTCTAGCTTTTCTTTCCATTCACTATCTTTAGCCAAAAGTCCCGTCTGACCGTCTATCATCATGTCTGCAAAGGCACCGATATGACTGGCAATCGTTGGCACCTTGACTAGAGCTGCTTCTATCCACTTGATTTCTGACTTAGCCCGATTAAAGACTGAGTCAACCAGTGGAGCTAGATTAATATCAACCTGACTAATCAGCTGAGGCAAGGCATTCCAGTCCACATAGTCATGGACGATAATACGCCGCGAATATTGTTTCATATCCTGCGGGATATCCAAGTGCCCTACAATATGAAGCTCAACGGTTGGGTAGTTGTCAAGAACTTCTTTGATAGACGGCTTGATGAGCTCAAAATTTTCATTGTGGCTGATAGAGCCAGAGAAATAGCCGATTTTGATTCTGTCGTCTGCACCAAAGTCTTCCTTCAAGAACTGCGAGCTAACCGCAATCAATTCGCTGGACGCCAGATTACGATTCAGCAGGACGGAGTCCTTGTATTTGAGCAATTCCTCTTTTAGCTGATTAGTGGAGGTAATCGCCCCATCACAAGCCGCCAGCATTTTCCCGTAATTCTTGACACCAGCATCGTAATTGCCCTTTTCCTTCTCAGACAAACCTTGGGTATAGCTAAGCTGATCCGTATAAAGGGTATCAAAGACCAAATCATCAATATCAAAATAGACTGGCTTATGCTCCTCCCGAGCCAAATCGCATAAAAGCTGGAGCTGGGCGGACCAAGGAGCGCGGTAGATAATGATGTGGCTAGCATACTGGGCCTGAGCCAGACTAAACTCAGACGCATTGACCACTTTCACAGCAAAGCCATTCTTTCTAAGCTGCTCTGCCTTATTGAGCACACGGTAGCGCGTACACTGCGGAATGATATTCTCTACACCGTCAATGATGAGAATATATTGATCACGAGGCACATCTTTGAATTTTTGAACGATGTTCTCAAGAATTTCTACTGGATAATCTGTCTTCTCCCGAACGTAGTCCAATAAATCAGGAACTTCCGACTCTCTTTCCAGACCTTGCCATAAAAACTGCTGATCATCATAATTCTTCAAAGAAGTATACTTAATCAGAGGACTACCCGCTTTTAACATCCTTAATGGATGAATATACATAGCCGAATCCTGATTTTCGTGAACCAAGGCATCGTAACGATAGCCCAAGTCAGCAAAGTACTTGGTAAAAGTCGTTTCATGCTTTCCGATTGCTTCTTCTCGTGAATCCGTGTCAGTCAGCACTTGCCAATAGTCGTAGAATTCTTCGGACTGAAGCAGCAAAGGCTCTATCACTAAAAAATAAGACTGTAGGTGATTGGGAATATAACCATAGCGGTTAAATCCAGTGATATCTTCCTGGGGCTCACCATAGGAAATTCCCCAAAAGTCAAGATTTCGGCCAGCCATGGTTTGAAAGACTGCCGCCAAATCACTCATAGGTCCGATATTGGTGTCATTGACGAGCATCAGCTGAAAGCAATGCTGCAGCTTTTCCTTTCCTAAGGAAAGAATGCCTTCACGAAAAGCTGCTGTATCATAGCCACTATTATCCCGCACCAAGACTTGACCATACTGTCCTAAAATTTCTAAATCCTCTGCAGCCAGTCCACCATTAACGACGATGAGAGTCTTATCCGCCAAAGCTGCTAACTTATCTAAAAAGATAGTCTTATACTGCTGCAAGCGTGGCTCGGATTCAAAAATGACATAAATTAAGACTTTTTCGCCACTTGAAACTGAAGCTAAAGCTTTTTCTCGTTGAGAGTTCCGCAACCATTGATAATAATAAACCTTAGGAGACTTAACTTGGCGTTTCAAACGAACCAGCTGTTGCTTAATCCGACTTAAAGCAGCTTTGATACTGCGAGGATTTTTGACTAATCGAGCCAGACGTTTCAATGGCGTAATCACGCCATTCCCCAGCCGATAGGAAATAGATCGGCGAATACGAAACTGCTCCTGAATAGCCTCATCTCGCTGTTCCTTTATCGTTCTCAGTCTGGATTTCAGGGAATCTAGATTTTTATGTAACTGTCGCTGATCCTCCTGCAGTTCAAGAACATAGTCGTTCACTTTATCCATATGCTGAATCAGTTCATCCAAACGACCTTCCAGTGTAAATATGTTCTGGCCCAGAGCTTGGTAAATATCATCTGGTATCTGTCTCACATACTTACGCAGAATTTTCAGATACATTTCGTAATGATATCTCGTAGAATTCCGTTTAGAGATTGATTCCTTATCAAAGACCCGATAATTCAGCTTTGTTTTTGCATCATAAACAGGTTTCGCTCCTTGATTGATAATTAAGTTCAAAAGGAAATCATAGTCTTCCAGTTTTTCACGATTCAGAGCTTCATCATAATAAATACCATCAGCAACCGAACGACGAATGAGAGAACAGTTGGAAATAAAATTTTCCGTTAAGAAAGCTAGCTTGTCAAATGGCCGTGATTTAAGGTAAACTTCCTTTTTATCAGGATCATACAAATCACCATAGACAATATCTGCCTCCTCTTGCACCATGCTTCTATAGAAGCTCTCAATATAGTCTGAATCCAGAAAATCGTCACTATCCACAAAAATAAAATAAGTGCCTTGAATTTGCTGCAAAGCCTTGTTTCTTGTCTTGACGACCCCCATATTTTCATGACTTTCAAACCGCGTCGGAAAAGGGGAATCCGCCGAGACAGCCTCTATGATTTCAGCAGAATGATCAGAGGAGCCATCATCCAATACCAGTAACTCAATATTTCGATAGGTCTGAGCAAAAATACTGCGCAAACACTGTTCAATGTAATCTTGATGGTTGTAACAAGTTACAACAACAGATATTAAATCTTTCATATACTTTCCTTGTAAATAACTCTATTAGTTTGAGTTAGCATCTTGACTCTTCATGTATGCTTTATTTACCAGATTAGCCACCCACTTGGGCCAGAAAAGCTGATACATGAACAAGTCCTCTTTGGTTCGAGTATTATCTGAAATAGTCTTGGTTGTTTCCGACTCTCCATGAATCCGGTGGCACATAAGCTTCTCAGAAATATAAGCAAAGCGCCCCTTATAGGAGCTAATCTTATACCAAGCATACCAATCTAGACTCACGCGCATTTCCTCATCAAATCGAAAATCCCTTAATGCCTCTAAATTGTATGTCACCGCCGGACAGGAAATGGGATTGCCAAAAGCTAGAACCCGATTTCTCCAAAAACGACTGGATGGCATCAGATTTAAGGTTTTAAGCATGAGAGTCTTGATTTTCAGATTGGTATTAGCCGGAATTTTGACTCCATTTTTCTCTTCAAAGTAGTCTGTATAGGCAATGAGAATATCCTTAGACTGCTCTATCTTCTGCATCACTGCTTCTAAATAAGTTGGCTCATAGTAGTCATCCTGATGAGCAATGGTAGCATAAGAAGTCTCAACAAAGGTAAGGGCATTATTCCAGTCCTTACCGATACCACCGCCTTCTTTCGTGTAAAAAGGAATACCGTACTTCTGGCACAGCTGCTTAATTGAACCCAACGGTGTTGAGCTATAGCAGATAATCTTTGATGACAAGGTTTGAGCCTGCAAAGACAAGATACAAGCTTCTAAAAATTCGCTTTCGCCATAGGCGCAAATCACCCAGGTATGGTTATTTTTCATCTTTTTCACTCTCTAACTTGGACATTCTTTGCTTCATGATGGACAGTTCTTGCACCAACTGCTTGATTTGCTCCTTTTGTTTGGAAATGGAAATAGTATGTAAAAAAACAATAACCAGCAGGAAAAAGATAGCCACGGACATGACAAAGTTTGAGGTCAACTCAAAGCCTAACAATTTGGCAATCGAAACGGGAATCCAATCAAAAACAGAAATAACAATCAGTACAAAGCCAATAATAATCCACATAAAGGCTTGCTCAAACAAAATATTGTTTTGATTGATATTCCGAAAGACAAAATACAGGAATAGGACTGAAGCCACTAGCATAACAATAGACAAAATGGACATTATTCACTCTCTTTCATAAAAGCAGCAATCAAGATCGAAGAGCAAACTTCAATCATATAACGAATGGACTTAATCGGAGTGATCGAAGAGACTCCTCCTGCACGTTCAAACATATTGGCTGGTGCTTCCAGCACTTTATATTTCCGCTTCAAGATATGGACGATTGATTCTGGCTCAGGATACTTGATAGGATAGCGCGCAGCGAATTGTCTAATAATGTCTCGATTAGCCAATCGATAGCCCGATGTGGTATCCAGAATCCTTTTGCCTGTTGTTAATTTAATAAAAGCTGAAATAATGGTAATGCCAAAACGCCGCATAAAAGTCGTCTGAAACTCCGAAGACTTGTCACCGATAAAACGAGAACCAACAACCAAATCCGCCTGCTGACGGCGAATAGGCTCCAGCAAAGCATCCAGCGACTCAATATCATGCTGACCATCTCCATCAAACTGTACGGCCACATCATAATCCTTCTCAAGAGCATACTTATAACCCGTCTGAACAGCTCCGCCAATCCCTAAATTCATAACCAAATGAATAGCATTCAGATGATGGCTGTCCAAAATATCCTTGGTTCTATCAACTGACCCATCATTGATAACTACGTAGTCTAAGTCAAAATCAACTTTCTTCCGATATTCTACAATGCTCATAACCGTATTTAAAATACTTTCTTCCTCATTATAAGCAGGAATTATCATTAAAACTTTCAATTATCTTTCTTCCCTTTACAATAAATTTTAGCAAATAATGGAACTAACCTTAACTTCTCTATGCTTAAAAAAACAATAAGTGAAATTTTAGTCTGAAACCTTTCGCCCTGAACCTTCTTAGACAACGGAGAGATAGTACTGATGAGTTTATTCTCTTTTAACCATTCCTTAATCCTAATATACTGATGAATAAACTCCTGATCTGATGAGGCTCTCCCAGAAAAAAGCAAATACCAAACATAATATCTTTTCAAGTAGTATACTACTAGCTCAGATGGCTTACCACCCAGCTCTAATATTTTTGAAAAAAGAACTAGAATATCAATTTTAGGAGAAAAGCCTCTCTGAGAAGTGTTAGAAATACTCTGATTATTGTAATACCAATTATATCCTTTATAGTCTAACAATCCTATTTTATCTGTTGTCTTATAGGCAGCTAGGTTAAAAATGATATCTTCTCCTATACCATAATCAAAAAATTCTAGATTGTTCGTTTTCAAGAACTCGGTGCGGTAAATTTTGGCCCAAGGAGCCATTATAATATACTTGGACCACTCTGACTGCTGTATATCTTGACTAAAGATAATCTGGTTATCCTGATTGACACGTTTGTATCCACCAATAACCAAGTCTAGATTTTTCTCATGGATAGCTTGATAAAAAGTTTCAATGTAATCACTATCAACAAAATCATCATTATCCATGAACATAGTATATTCTCCCTCAGCTAGAAGAATCCCCTTATTTCTAGTTACTGCAACTCCTTCATTTTGTTTGTCAATTACTCTTACAAAACTATACTTCAGTTCATATTCTTTTAAAATATTTAAAGAGTTATCTTTCGAACCATCGTTCAGAAGAATAATTTCAAAATTCTTAAACGATTGATTCAAAAGAGAATCTACACAGCGTTTAATCCCGTCTTGTGCATTATAAACTGGAATAATAACTGAAATAGCTGGTTTAGACATATTTTTCCTTTCATAACTAATCCACTCTATTTATAAAACTTCAATAAAACAGGAAATAGCTTTATTGAAAATTTTATCCCCAATAAATTGGCTAATAGACCTGTTAACTTAAATGCTCGGTTCTCTATATCTTTTGCATACTTTAGCAAATACTTATACTGATAAAGCAACTCTTTAATTTTAAAATTATCAATGTATGGATTTACATAAGGTAATATAGAGATATATGAGATTGCAAAATAGATATTTAAGGCTTTTTGAATTTCAACTGAATAGTTTTTCAAGTCAGAAAGTCCCGTCCTGATTCCTTCAAGAGTATCTTGAACATTTTTTTCTTTCACGACATTAGTCAAACTTCCTTTGCGGTTCTGTCGATACATGTATTGAGTACTATTAAGAATTGAAAATTTCTTTGTCATTTTTAAAATCCGAGAACAATATAAACTATCCTCAGATACCATTCCCTCTGGAAATTTCAGGCCATTTTGAAATAATTTTTTCGATACACACTTATTCCAATTTGGACCATTAAATATTCCAAAGCAAGTAGCTTTTAAAATATTTTCCTCAAACATAGATATAGGGGAATCTAAAATTCTATCATCATAAAAATAACTGTAGCCAAAAACGATAACATCATCAATGCATTCTGTAGTTATTTCATCAAGTTGATTCAAAAAGTGTTGGTCACTCCAAAAGTCATCACCATCTAAAAACAATAAGTACTCTCCCCGAGCAGACTCAATACCTGTATTTCTTGCTTTTGAAGCTCCACCATTTGTTTGATTTAACACCCTTACTTTATTGGTATTCTCCACAGACAATTTATCAGCGACTATTGCAGTAGCATCAGTTGACCCATCATTTATGATTAAAATTTCATAATCTTTAAATTCTTGAATTAAGACACTCTTAACACATTTTTCTAAATAATCCGCTACATTATAGGCAGGTATAATAATTGAAAATTTCATAAGTTCCTTATTTTTTCCTTCTCAAAAAAGTATATGGATTCGTCATAAAATAAATAATTAGCGAGACACTCAACCAAGCAATCATAGAGATAAGGAAAGACAAAGAGGCTCCAAAAATTCCGTATTGGGATACTAGTGGTTCAGCTGTAAGAATGGATACAAGATAGCCCGCTAAGAATGAAATAACTAAATAATGATGTTTTCTAAAAACAGTTAAAATATTATCACATACTGTAGAAAACGTACTAGCAATACCACCTAACAAAAGAATGTCGAAACTAATTTGATATTGATCCAACCTTGTCCCATAAATGATATTTAAAATAGGTATGGCAGCAATCGCCCCACCAAGACAAATCAAAACACTTGTTCCCCATAAAATCTTAAACAAGTTATTTTTATACGTAATAAAATGAGAAATTTTATTCTCTTCCTTGAAAATTGCTAGTTGTGTAATCATAGGGCGTAAAAAAACAATCATTAGATTCATTGCAAAAATTGGAGTGAATAAAATACTAAAGTCTCTCTGTACTCCCGCTTCAATCAATCCCCTATTAAAAATATCGTTTAATGCATACTTAGGTTGGTTATAGATCGAAACTAATAAAAAAGCATTTATAAATAAAGGTAAGCAGTCCTTTAAAATACTATAAATATCTTTGAGCTTTACTGTAGAGATATTAATACGATGAAACAACTTAGATTTTGGAAAATCAAAAAAAAGAACTACAATGAAAGAGGTGAGTGTTTGAAAAACAATAGATAAAAGAAGATTTTTAGAAAATAATAACAGAACAGCGAATGTTATTGTTGAAATTATATTTCTAAAAAATAATGATTGACCAGCTATATCTAATCGTTCTTTTTGCTGAAACAAACCTTGAAATACATCAGACAGCGCTTCACTAACTCTGAAAAAAGATACCCAAAATATAATCCAAAAATTTTCATGAGTAGAAGAATTTAAAATTAAATAACCTAACAAAATTAATATCATTAAAATATTAGTTAGAAATCTAGTAGTCAAATATGCATCAAAAGAATATTTTTCTTTAATATCTGTTGCTTGAAAATCTCGAACTTGAAACCCCGCAACAATAACTAGCAAATTCGCAATTGCATAAGAAAAACTATATAAGTCAGCTGACTCACTAGATAAAGTACGAGTAACTATAAATAATAAAATAACAGATACAGCTGCTGAAGACAGGCTACCAAGAATATTCCAAAAGAAAATCTTTTGTGGCGATACCACTTTCAATATAATTAAACTCTCTTTCACTATAAATAAAACTTTATCCAATTATACCATAAATTCCTTTAAAAAAAGTAACCTTAGGGTACTAGATACTTATTTCTTCCCCAACCTAATTAAAAAGGGGAAAACTTCTATCAAGCTTATATACACTTCTTGCCTTCCCGCCTCTTAAATCATCTTCAATATGCTTCTGCAAAATCAAGCTATCTATTCTGGAGATTACCAACTACCTTTTATTATTCTACATACTAAAAAACCCCGTTTTCACGGGGTTTAGTGTCTGACTTTAATTGTTATCTGGGAACGGAATCGAATTAAGCTTCGATTTCTGTAACCATACCTGAACCAACGGTACGTCCACCTTCACGGATAGAGAAAGTAGTACCTTGTTCAACGGCGATTGGGTGGATCAACTCAACGTCGATTGTTACGTTATCACCAGGCATTACCATTTCAGTACCTGCTGGAAGTTCGATTGAACCTGTAACGTCAGTTGTACGGAAGTAGAACTGTGGACGGTAGTTGTTGAAGAATGGAGTGTGACGTCCGCCTTCTTCTTTAGTAAGGATATAAACTTCACCCTTGAATTTAGTGTGTGGGTTGATTGAACCTGGTTTAGCAATAACTTGTCCACGTTCGATTTCATCACGTTGGATACCACGGAGAAGCACACCTACGTTGTCCCCTGCAAGACCTTCGTCAAGCTGTTTACGGAACATTTCAACACCAGTAACAACTGCTTTTTGGATTTCTTCTTTGATACCAACGATTTCGATTTCATCATTGACTTTAACGATACCACGGTCGATACGTCCTGAAGCAACTGTACCACGACCAGTGATTGAGAATACATCTTCGACAGGAAGAAGCAATGGCTTGTCAGTATCGCGTTCTGGTTCTGGGATGTACTCATCAACAGTGTCCATCAATTCCATGATGATGTCTTCAAATTTAGAGTCACCTTCAAGAGCTTTAAGAGCTGAACCTTGGATAACTGGAAGATCGTCACCTGGGAAGTCATATTCTGACAAGAGGTCACGGATTTCCATTTCAACCAATTCAAGCAATTCTTCATCGTCAACCAAGTCAACTTTGTTCATGAAGACGATCAAGTGCTTAACACCAACCTGACGTGAAAGCAAGATGTGCTCACGAGTTTGTGGCATTGGTCCGTCAGTTGAAGCTACTACAAGGATAGCTCCGTCCATTTGAGCGGCACCAGTGATCATGTTTTTAACGTAGTCCGCGTGTCCTGGAGCGTCGATGTGAGCGTAGTGACGCTTAGCAGTTTCATACTCAACGTGCGCAGTGTTGATAGTGATTCCGCGTTCGCGTTCTTCTGGAGCAGCATCGATAGATGCATAGTCTTTAGGTTGGTTAACTGCTGAAGGCAAGCGACGTGCCAATACAGTTGTGATAGCTGCAGTCAAAGTAGTTTTACCGTGGTCAACGTGTCCAATGGTACCAATGTTAACGTGTGGTTTACTACGATCGTATTTTTCTTTTGCCATTTGAGTAAAAGCCTCCAATAAAATATATTTTATAGATAGACAGTAGGCAATACAGTCTAACTTTCCTTACTATTTTATCAAATTTAAATGAAAATGCAAGTCTTTTAGCATTTTTTTGTGAATTATTCCTTGTCTAATTTGTAGTAAGGTTTATACCAAGAAAAGCGGTTGAATTGTCACAAGTATAACGAATTAAGAAGCCCTTTGGTTGCAAAAATAGAAAAAACCGGAACAATTCCGATTTTTTCTTTATATTAGCCAGAGTTTCGCAGACCAGTTGCAATACCGTTGATGGTGATGTGAATCAGCTTTTCTTGATCAGGTGTGAGCTGGCCATTTCGCTGACGCTTGATCAGTTCTAGCTGGATATAGTTCAAAACATTGAAGTAAGGCATACGATAGTGCAAGCTATCTCTCAGATAGGTGTTTTCTGCCAGAAGCTCATCGTGCCTTTCAATCTCTAGAATGACATCCTTAGTCAGCTGCCACTCATCCAAGATAATATTGAAAATATCACGCACATTCTGATCTTCACAAAGCTGCGCATACTCAAAAGCGATATTCATATTTGACTTAGACAGAACCATGTCTACATTTGACAAGAGAGACTTGAAGAATGGCCATCTCTTATACATAAATTGCAGAAAGGTTAAGTTATTTTCTGGATCTTCATCAATGAATTCTTTAAAACTAGACCCGACACCATACCAGCCTGGGAACATAACCCGACTTTGAGACCATGAGAAGACCCATGGAATAGCTCTGAGACCACCGATTTCAGTGATGGTTTTACGGGCTGCTGGACGAGAACCGATATTAAAGCTAGAGATAGCCTTGATCGGACTGGATTCGAAGAAATAATCGTAAAAACGCTCGTCGCCAAAGACCAAATCACGGTAAATCTGATAACTGCGATTAACTACTTGGTCCATGATTCGCTCATATTTATCAGACGTATGACTATCGCTCTTCTTATGAGTTACCATGCGGTTAATGGCTGCAGACACCAGCATTTCCAAGTTATAGTAGGCTGCGTCTTTGTTTCCATATTTATTACCAATGACTTCCCCTTGCTCGGTCAGACGGATCCGGTCATTGATACTGCGGAGTGGCTGAGAAGTAATGGCTTCATAGGTTGGGCCGCCACCGCGTCCCACTGTCCCTCCCCGGCCATGGAAGAAGGTAATTTTTACGCCAAATTGATCACCGATAGCTGTCAACTGCTGCTGAGCTTTGTAGAGAGTCCAGCAAGAAGACAGGTAGCCACCGTCCTTATTACTGTCTGAATAGCCCAGCATGATTTCCTGATAATTATCCTTAGAAGCAATCCACTTCTGCGCAATCGGCAGAGACAGGTATTTCTCCATGGTATCGCAGGAATTGTCCAAATCCTCAATGGTTTCAAAGAGCGGAACAATTTGGACACGTGCCCCATTTTCATCAATCAGTCCTACTTCTTTAAGCATAATAGCCAACTCAAGTAGATCTGATACACTGGTCGAGTGAGAGATAATATTCTGCTTAATGACTTCCTCACCAATGGCATCTTTTAGCTGACGGGCCGTTTTGAAAATTTCCAGTTCTTTTTGCAGGAGTTCGGATTTAGGCTCGTGAGTAGCTGACAGGATACGAGGATCTTCAAGCAGCTGCTTGAGCAGTACTTGGCACTTCTCTTCCTCAGACAGACTACTATAATCTTGAACAATATTAGCTGAAGCCAAGAGCTCAGCCACACAGGCCTCATGAACGCTGGAATCCTGCCGCATATCAATGCTGGCCAAGAAAAAGCCAAAAACATCAACCGCTTGGAGAAGTTCAGTCAAGTCCCCATTTACCAAGGCTTCGCCATGATGTTCGATAAGAGAATCATAAATGACCTGCAAGTCTTCCTTGAATTCCTGAGCTGTTTTGTAAGAAGGTGTCTCTTCTTTCTTCAGCTCTGTCAGGGTCTCGCTGATACGAGACTGGATATAGTTAGGAATGATTCCTCTTCCTTTATTGCTGACAGAAAGATTGGCCTTCGCAGACAATTTTTCCTCAGCTCGGTCAGTCAATCGCTGATCGTCACTTGAAAACTTGCCTTCTTTAAGGTAAAGCAAGGTTTGAATCAGCTTGGACTGGATATAGTGGAAAGCTCGGCGGTAAGGCTCATTTTCCCGATAAACAGACTTGTCTGTAGACAGAGCTGCCATTTCTGCTACTGCCTGACTAGTTTCTGAGAGGTTGGTCGATAGCGAGAAGGTGCGATAGAGTGTATAAACCTTGTCAATGTAGTAGTTGAGGATGACTTCACTCTGGAGGGTAGCTGATAGTTTGAGGGTTTCTGCGGTTACAAAAGGATTGCCATCTCGGTCTCCACCAATCCACATTCCCATGGTAATAGGCTTAGGATTATCCAGCTTGATGCCCCGCTCTTCCGCCAAGCGTCTGTATTCGACCATAAAGTTAGTGATCGCTTGTAGGAAAGAGCTGTTGTAGTACTCCATGACATTGGTAATCTCATTGGTCACTTTCAGCTTCTTCTCACGGATCATATCTGTCTGCATCATGAGCTCAATATAACGGCGGAGATTTCCGAGCCACTTCTTCTCATTTACCAGGCCAGCCTTAACATCACGATGCTGACGCAGTAAACTATGAATATGATTGGTTAAGTCCAGAATAGTCTTGCGCTGGACCTGGGTCGGGTGAGCTGTCAGTACTGGCACAACATTCAGATTTTCCAGAATCTCCTGAGCATTTTCCCGCGTTGAAATCAAGTCAATAGTTGTTGACAGTTTCCCAAGATAATCTTGATTGATATTGTTCTGATGGTTGATTTCATAAGCTAAGTCAACATCTTCTGAGATATTAATCAAAAGCGGCAAAATAGAGAAATAACGAGAAATATAAACCATTTCATCCGTCGTCAGTTCTTCTACAATCGCTTTTAGCTCATGATACTTGGAGTTGACAGCCAACTCTTCCATGAGGGAGATTTTTTCAAAGGTCTCAGGGTTGAGAAGATTCCGAGTAATATCGGCAAGCAAGTCTGTCAAAATAGCGACTTCTTCTCGAATCACTTCTTTATTGCTGTAGCTTTCTAATTTGTTAAATGACATAATCAGCACCTTTCATTTTTGCAACAACTGTTCACACTAACTGAGATTAAGCTTCCTCAGATTGGTCTTGCGCCTCCGCTTCCATCTGCTCATACAGGGCATCACGGCGCTCGTTGGCATCAATATTGAGTACCAAGGCGATGGCTACTGACAAGACCAGAAGACTGTTCCCTCCTTGCGATAGGAAGGGGAAGGTTACTCCTGTAGAAGGAATGAGACCTGAGATTCCACCGATATTGATGAAGGTCTGCATGAGTATCATACCGCCAATTCCCAAAGCCATCATGGAGTTAAATGGATTCTTGGCCCGAATCCCTACCAAGATAATTCTCAGAATCAGGAAAAAGAGTAGGGCCAGAATCAGACTAGCACCAAAGAAACCAAACTCCTCTATCACGATAGAAAATACAAAGTCTGTATGAGCTTCCGGCAGATAACCGCGCTTCTCAATAGAGTTACCCAAGCCTAGACCAAACCAGCCGCCATTACTCATAGCATAGTAGGAATTAGCCAATTGGTGGCCTGATCCAGACAGATCCTTGAAGGGATTAAAGAAAGCGCTGAAACGCTTGGCCACATACCCAAAGATTGGAATCTTGGCCACGCGCTCAACCCCAATCAACCAAATGCTCGCCAGAACCAAGCCGGAAACACTAACAATGGCTCCAAGCATCGTAGAAAACCATCGATAGCCAATCCCGCTGACAGCTATCATTATTACGACGGTCAAAAATAGAATAGTCGCATTTCCAAGGTCTGGCATAATCGCTACAATCCCAATCAGAATAGCCACCATGGTCCGCCAGTCGTTAAAGGCTTTAGGAAACCAATGGTTATGAGTCAGAGCTTGATAATCATAGACCTTTATCTCCTCCTGCCTCTTAGTGAAGCGAAAAGCTAGATACCAGACCAAAATAATCTTCAAATACTCCGCAGGCTGAATACTGAAAGCTCCAAGCTTGAGCCAACCATGGGCACCATTAATAGTCCCTGTTATAAAACGAGATAAGAGCAAGAGGATAATTTCAGCAAAGATAACTATAGTCAGGATGCCTCCTTTTTTCAGGAAACCCAAGCGGATTCTATATAGGAGCGCAATTATAAAGAGACTTATTACCCAAAAAATCCCCTGATTCAAGACCATGCCAAAACCATTTCCTCCGGCCTGAATCGAGGTAGGACTCGTCGTTGAATAGACCACAATCAATCCCAAAACAGATAAAATCAAATAGGGAATCAAGATGGAGTAATTCAACAAGTGCTTCTTGTCAATTTTCATATTTCACCATCAAACTTCTAAAAATTCAATTCTCATTATACCACCTTTTGGATTGAAAAAAAAGCATTAGTGCAGAGACTGGAACAATATAGCCTTGCTTTCTATCTTTTGCATGAAAAAGTGTTAAGATAGAGGTCAGATAGAGGAGGATAACATGACAAACATTTATGATATCGAAATCCAAAAACAAGACGGAAGTCTGCAAAAAATGAGTGATTATAAAGAAAAGATTCTGCTGATTGTCAATACAGCGACCGGCTGCGGCTTCACTCCTCAGTATCAAGAACTGCAGGAACTCTACGAGCGCTATCAGAAAGACGGATTTGAAATTCTAGATTTCCCCTGCAATCAGTTTGGCCAGCAGGCACCTGGAGACGCTGCAGAAATCAACAACTTTTGCAACCTTAACTACGGAACGAGCTTTCCTCGATTTGCTAAGATTGATGTCAACGGTCCTCAAACTGCTCCTCTCTTTGACTGGCTCAAAAAAGAAAAGGGAGGTCTGTTGGGCGAGAAAATCAAATGGAACTTCACAAAGCTTCTGGTCAGTCGAGATGGCAAAGTTGTCAAACGTTTCTCTCCGCAAACTTCTCCCAAAAAGATTGAAGAGCTCATTCAAAAGCTATTATAAAAGGTAAGAAAAAGCAAAATGATTTATCCAACGGCAACTCACCGTCCACAGCTTAGCTAAGCTCTTTTAAAAAAACAAGACATTTTGAGCTTTCAAAATGTCTTGTTTTTGCTTTATAATATTTCAATTATATTACATTTTATTCATTTTCTAGCAATTCTGGGGATATTTTTTGCTTTTTTATTTGTTTTAAGTTAAAATAAACCAGTATGAGGAAGAGGATTAAACCGCTTGCAATCCTAATTTTCTTTGCTTCTTTTATCGCTTTTATTTTGATAAGCAAGCAAATTACTGACTCTCAGGAAAAGCAAGCACAGGCAAAAATTTCACAAACTAAACAAACTCCAAGTTCCTCAAAAAAAGAGGAAACATCTGACGATTCGTCCTTGGATGAAGAGTTTATTTCCAGACCAATCATTGACATTTCTGGCTGGCAGCTGCCAAGTGAGATTAATTACGACTTACTCGCACAGAATGTTTCAGGAGTAATTGTCCGTGTTCATAGTGGAGCGCAAGCAAAAAAAGAAAACGCAGCAACCCACCTGAATGGTCTGGACAAGTCTTATGAAAAACATATCAAAGAATTTCAAAAGCGTAACATCCCTGTTGCTGTCTATGCATATGTAGCTGCCAATAGCAAAAAGGAAATGGAAAAAGAAGCTGAAAGTTTCTACAAGGCTTCTGCCAAGTACCATCCAACCTATTATTGGCTAGATGTCGAAGAAAAGACCATGTCTGACATGAATGCGGGAGTTGAAGCTTTCAGAGCCAAGCTAGAGTCACTTGGTGTTAAAAATATTGGTATCTATATTGGAACTTATTTTATGGAGGAGCATAGCATCTCTACCGACAAGTTCACAGCAATTTGGATTCCGACTTATGGTAATGACGACGGCTACTACAATGCCGCACCAAATACTGAGCAAGATTACGACTTGCATCAGTACACATCACAAGGTCAGCTGACTGGTTTCTCCCATTATCTTGATTTGAACCAGCTGTCAACCTTGAAAGATCAGACAGCTACCTATCAAAAGCTATTTACAGTTCCTAAAGAAAGCCAATAGCTCCGAACGACAGCTCAAGTCTCAAAGACTGCTGTCGTTTTTTATTGTAACAAAATAGGAAATTTCCAGCCGTTTCCTCTTAATAAAGCCTATATTTTATGATATAATGATTTGATAAATGAAATTAGAAAAGGAAAATACAATGATTTCTTGGTTGAATAGAATTTTCAAAGGAATGGTCATTGCACTTGGCTTTATTTTGCCAGGAGTTTCAGGCGGTGTTTTAGCAGCTATCTTAGGTATTTACGAGCGCCTGATTCATTTTTTAGCACATTTAAAAGAAAACTTCGTCGAAAATGTTCTCTATTTCATACCAGTTGGAATCGGAATGATTTTAGGAATTGCCGCTTTCTCCTATCCTGTCAATCTGCTGCTGGATAACTACAAAGTGATTGTCCTTTGGGGATTTGCTGGAGCTATCATCGGGACTGTTCCCAGTCTTATTAAAGAGTCTGTCGCTAAAAGTGAGCGCGATCGGACTGATATTCTCGTTTTCTGGGTCAGCCTCATTCTTTCAGGAATCTTTCTTTATTCCTTAAATGGTATGGTCGGCACCTTGCCAGCCAACTTTCTCTCTTTCATCTTAGCAGGAGCCTTGATTGCACTGGGCATTTTAATTCCCGGACTCAGTCCGTCCAACCTTCTCTTAATTTTAGGACTCTATGCCCCTATGCTAAATGGCTTTCGCAAACTGGATCTCTTGAGCACCTTTCTTCCAATCGGAATCGGAGGAGCTTTGGCACTGATTCTCTTCTCTAAGCTCATGGATCATATTTTGAAAAACTACTACTCTCGTGTCTATCACTTTATCATTGGCATTGTCCTATCCAGTACACTTCTCATTGTAGTGCCTCAAGCAGGAAACAGTGAAAGCATCAGCTATCATGGAGTTTCTATATTGACACTTGTTCTTGCAGCTTTTTTCTTCGGTCTGGGAACCTGGTTGGGTCTCTGGATGTCACAATTAGAAGAGAGATATACTAATGGCTAAAAAAAAAAAATCAAAAAAACACTGGTCGAACAAATTTTAAGCAAGGCTAAGATTGAACATAAAGGCCTGCAGTTAAATGCCCTAGTAGAACAGCCATCCGATGGCTTGGACCGTTCGCAGATTTATAAAACCTTGGCCTTGACAGGAGACAAGACTGGCACACTGATTGGTATCCTGCCAATCACAGAACATCTATCCGAAAAGAAAATGGCCAAGATTTCTGGTAATAAAAAGGTCAGTATGATTCCTCAGAAAGACTTGGAAAAGACAACGGGCTATATCCACGGAGCCAATAATCCTGTCGGTATCCGTCAAAAGCACAACTTTCCAATCTATATCGACCAGTCAGCTCTAGAGCGAGATAGCATTATCGTTTCTGCCGGCGAAGTCGGCCGCAGTATCGAAATCAAGGCTCAAGATTTAGCAGATTTTGTTCAAGCTGACTTTGCAGACCTCAAGGAAAATTCTAGCTCATAATTCTTCAACACTGCACCTAATATTCTCAATAAACTCTAACAAGAAAGAAACAATCAACCACTATGAAATTATACTTTGTCCGACACGGAAGAACGGAATGGAATCAGGAAGGCCGCTTTCAGGGAGCCAGCGGTGATTCGCCACTGCTGCCAACCGCCGTTGAAGAACTGCATACCCTAGGAAAACATCTGGCTCAGACACAATTTGACAAGATTTACAGCAGCGATCTCCCACGCGCCATTCGCTCTGCTGAGATTATCCAAGAAGAAAGACAGTTTCCGACTGAAATCGTATCAGTACCTGAACTGCGAGAATGGCAGTTGGGAAAACTGGAAGGCGCAAAAATTTCTACCATAGAAGCCATCTATCCGCACCAGATGACTGCCTTCCGCCATAATCTCTCGCAATTTAATCATACGTTTTTTGACGCTGAGTCGGTCTACCATACGACCCATCGGACCATTTCCTTTATCAAGACCTTAAAGGACAAGGACTATGAACAAGTCCTCATTGTCGGGCACGGTGCTAACTTAACCGCCAGTATTCGAACCATGCTGGGCTATGATACCCCTCTCCTGCGCAAGAATGGCGGCCTGACCAACGCCAGCATCACCATCCTTGAAACAGAAGACTTTGAGAATTTTGAGCTGATCACTTGGAATAATAAAGATTACTTACTTGAAAAGGTAGAAAATTAAAGCTGGATTTCTAGCTTTTTTTCTTACTTTATAGCCAAATATAGATGAATTTCCCTATCTTTTGTGATAAAATAGGTAGGAAAACTTTTGGAGGAAAAACATGACTACTGAACATATCGAGGAATTAAACGACCAGCAGATTATCCGCCGTGAAAAAATGGCTGCGCTGGCTGAGCAGGGAATTGACCCTTTTGGCAAACGCTTTGAGCGAACTGCTAACTCTGCTCAACTGAAAGAAAAATACAACGATAAAGATAAAGAAGAATTAAACGAACTCAATGAAACAGCTATTATCGCTGGCCGTCTGATGACCAAGCGCGGTAAAGGAAAGGTTGGCTTTGCTCACATCCAAGACCGTGAAGGCCAAATCCAGATTTATGTGCGTAAAGATGCTGTTGGTGAAGAAAATTATGAAATCTTCAAAAAGGCGGACTTAGGGGATTTCCTCGGTATCGAAGGTGAGATTATGCGGACGGATATGGGGGAGCTTTCTATTAAGGCAACCCACCTTACTCATTTGTCTAAGGCTCTGCGCCCCTTGCCTGAAAAATTCCACGGCTTGACAGATGTTGAAACCATCTACCGCAAGCGTTATTTGGACTTGATTTCCAACCGCGAAAGCTTTGAACGCTTTGTTACTCGCTCAAAAATCATCTCAGAAATCCGCCGTTACTTGGATGGCCAAGGCTTCCTTGAAGTTGAAACTCCTGTTCTACATAACGAAGCAGGCGGTGCTGCTGCTCGTCCATTTATCACCCACCACAATGCCCAAAACATTGATATGGTACTGCGGATTGCAACTGAGCTTCATCTTAAACGTCTTATCGTCGGTGGTATGGAGCGAGTTTATGAGATTGGCCGTATCTTCCGTAACGAAGGAATGGACGCAACTCACAATCCAGAGTTCACTTCCATCGAGGTTTACCAAGCCTATGCAGATTTCCAAGATATCATGGACTTGACGGAAGGTATTATCCAACATGCAGCCGTTTCTGTTAATGGAGATGGACCAGTCAACTACCAAGGGACTGAAATCAAGATCAACGAACCATTTAAACGCGTTCACATGGTTGATGCCATCAAGGAAATTACTGGAGTTGATTTCTGGCAAGATATGAGCTTTGAAGAAGCTGCTGCCTTGGCTCAGGAAAAGAAAGTTCCGCTTGAAAAGCACTTCACCGAAGTTGGTCATGTTATCAATGCTTTCTTTGAAGAATTTGTGGAAGAAACCTTGATTCAGCCAACCTTTGTCTACGGTCACCCTGTAGCAGTGTCACCTCTGGCCAAGAAAAATCCAGAAGATCCACGCTTCACGGACCGTTTCGAGCTCTTCATCATGACCAAAGAATATGCTAATGCCTTCACCGAGTTGAACGATCCAATCGATCAATTATCTCGTTTTGAAGCACAGGCCAAAGCCAAAGAACTGGGCGATGACGAAGCAACTGGCATTGACTATGACTTTGTCGAAGCTCTGGAATACGGTATGCCACCAACTGGAGGCCTAGGAATCGGTATCGACCGTCTGGTTATGTTACTAACAGACGTGACTACCATTCGCGATGTTCTGCTCTTCCCAACGATGAAATAATCTGTATTTTATACGATCTTAAGAAAACAGATCCTGCTGGAATCCCAGCAGGATTTTTACATCACAAAAAAGTCTGGTTTCCCAGACTTTTGGTTGTATTATTCATACCTCAGTGCTTCAATTGGATCTAGTTTAGAGGCCTTGTTGGCCGGCAGGATACCGAAGAGAACACCGATAGTCGCTGAGAAGAGAAGGCTAACGATGCTGACTGTGAGTGATACCGTCACTGGAGTTCCTTCCAGCATTTGACTCATGGCCGAGCCTAGTACAGACGCAAGTCCCGCAGCTAGAAGCAGTCCAATCAACCCACCAATCAGTGTCAAAATCATAGACTCAATCAAAAATTGCATCAGTATGTTGCCACGTGTTGCTCCCAGAGCTTTCCGCAGACCGATTTCACGGGTCCGCTCAGTGACAGATACCAGCATGATATTCATGACACCGATACCACCTACAAAGAGAGAGATTCCGGCGATGGCACCGATAACTCCTGTCATAGCACCATAAATATTTTGCACTTCCTGATAGAGGGCACTATCATCTGTCACTTGATATTCGCCCTGTTGGAGACCAGCAATTTCTGTTAATTTCTTGGCAACCTTAGGGCCAAGTTCTGGAACTAAGCTTGTATCATTCACTCGAAGAACAATCTCTGATATTTCATCTACTCCAAAGTTTGCGGCTATGAGAGTATTGGTCGTAATGGCATTACCACCATAGACCTGCATGGAGCCCGATGCAGCGGCAGTTTCAGGATCTCTATAAACCCCAATCACCCGATAGTTACTAGCACCTACTGTTACAATCTTATTGATGGCTTCTTCAGCGGAAGAAAAGAGAGTCGCAGCCAGATCTTCGTCCAGCAACACAACACTGGCAAAACCTTGATAGTCTTGCTGCCTCAAAGCACGACCAGCAATGATTTTGTATTTTTTCACCTGAATATAGGTCATGTTTGCACCGACAAAGTTGACGCGCTCAGCCTGCTTATTTTCGTAGCTAAAAGTTTCCATAGCAGAGTTGGTCACATAGTAGCCATCCACTCCCTTGATATGGGTCAATTCCTTAACCCAAGCTTCCTGGGCTTTGGGTGGCTCCACCACTTCTTCGCTTTCATCTTCTACATTTACAGAATAGAGATCAGCCGTTTGTGTGTAGGAGCCGTCCTTGCTCTTTTTAGGAGAAAAGACAAGGCGCATGTTTTTCTGACTTTTGGTAAAACTCTCATTGACCCGCCGGGTAATGGAATCTCCTAAGGCCATGATAACTACAACCGAAGCCACTCCGATAATAATCCCAATCATGGTCAGGAAAGACCGCATTTTGTGTCCAAGAATGGAGCTAATGGCAAATTTCCAGTTTTGCATTAGGCTAGCCCTCCTTCCTTAGCGCTATCAGATGAGATAATACCGTCACGAATGACAATCTGCCGTTTGGCATAGGCAGCAATCTCAGGCTCGTGGGTCACCATGATAATGGTTTTCCCTTCTCGATTGAGCTCAGTTAAGAGCTCCATAATCTGCTCACCAGTCTTAGTATCCAAGGCTCCTGTTGGTTCGTCAGCCAGAATCAAAGAGGGATTATTGACCAAAGCACGCGCAATGGCTACCCGCTGCTTCTGTCCTCCGGAAAGCTCTGAAGGCAGGTGATGCATCCGCGTGTCCAGCTCCACCTTGGTCAGAAACTGCTCGGCCAAGGACTTACGTTTAGATAGACCGACACCTGCATAGATTAAGGGCAGTTCCACATTTTGCAAGGCATTGAGCTTAGATAGGAGAAAGAACTGCTGAAAGACAAAGCCGATTTGCTTATTTCGAACCTTGGCCAGCTTCTTATCACCTAGCTTAGCTACTTCTTCGCTTCCCAGATGATATTCACCAGTGGTCGGACGATCCAGCATCCCAATGATATTCATCAGAGTAGACTTACCAGATCCAGACGGTCCCATGATAGCAACAAACTCGCCCTCTTCAACCTCCAGACTGATGTCTTTTAATACCTGCAGTTCCTGGTCTCCATTGCGATAGCTTTTATTAATATTTTTTAACTCAATTAGCTTCTTCATAAGATTTCACCTCTTGACCGTCTTTCAAGCTATCCGTCGGATTGATGATAACTTTACTATCCTTTGTCAAACCAGATGAGATTTCTTGATTTTCAGCATCAGCATTTCCGAGCGTCACTTCTGTCTTCTTGGCAACTCCTTTTTCCAGGACCCAAACATAGTTCTTGTCTCCGTCCATTACCACACTGCTAACTGGCACAATGAGTCCCTGAGTATTGTTTTTAACTTCAATATTGACAGAGAAGCCTTGTTTGAGCTCACCAATCTCACTGGTAATGTCAATCGTAAATGGATATTTAGAACCTGAAGCTGTTCCGCTGCCACCTGTTCCAGATGGTTGAGCTGCTGCCTGCTGACCGTCTTTTGGATAGTTGGAAATGTAGCTAATTTTACCAGTCCATTTCTTGTCTGGGTAAACTTTTGATGTAATGGTCACTTCTTGGCCGACAGACAAGTTAGCCAGATTGTATTCGGATAATTCACCCTTTATCTGCAGATTTCCATTGCTGACGATATGAACCAAGGTTTGAGTGGCACCAGTTGTTGATTTTGAAACATCGCGGTTGACTTCTACGACCGTACCATCTGCTGTGCTGGTTACTGTTAAGGCATTGAGAGTAGCTTGCGCTTTGTTCATATTATCTACTGCATCAGCCCGAGCATCGCGCAGGTCAGCTGCCTGAGACTCCACAGAACGCTGTGCCTGAGCTTCAGACGCCCCATCTGCTTCTTCATCGCCAGTCGTATTTACAGTCACACCATTGGTTTGCAAGTCATGCAATTGACGATCGGCTTTGCTAACCGCCCGAGCAGCCGCATCATAAGCAGCCTGAGCCTCTGCGCTTTTATAAGTTACCAAAGCTTGACCGGCAGTCACCTGGTCACCGACATTGACCAGTACATTTTCCAAGTCACCCTTGGTGCTGTCATAGTAGATGTACTGCTCGTTGCTGGCTGTGACATTTCCTGTCAGCAAGACTGAAGAAGCTACTGAGCCTTCCTTGGCCTTTTGAACTAAGGGAGTCGTATCGACAGGTGTCTCAGAAGGATTCCCTCCATTTAGAAACATGAAGAGAATTGCTCCTGCAACAACTGCAATCGTAGCTCCAATAATACTAAATAATTGCCATTTCTTTAACTTTTTCATCTCTTTTCCTCCTCTTGATGAAAACGATTTTCTTTTGTTATATTATATCACAAGGCTATCATAATTCTTCTAAAAAAATTTACAGTTTTTCACAAATGGTTGCTATTTTATCTCAGATAGTCACTCCACTAAAATCCGTAGCAGATTTTTGCATTCACCTGCTAAAAAAGGTACAATTACCTCATATAATAGAAGGAGATTCTAACAAGATGAAAGAATTTGATATGATTGCTATTGGCGGTGGCAGCGGGGGAATTGCTACCATGAATCGGGCCGGCGAATATGGTGCCAAGGTTGCCGTTATTGAAGAAAAGAAACTGGGCGGCACCTGTGTCAATGTCGGCTGTGTCCCAAAGAAGATTATGTGGTACGGTGCTCAAATCGCTGAAGCTATCCAGCATTATGGACCGGACTACGGATTTACCTCTGATAATCAAGCTTTTGATTTTGCTACCCTTCGGAAAAATCGCGAAGCTTATATTGACCGAGCACGTTCGTCCTATGACGGTAGCTTCAAGCGGAATGGGGTTGAGCTGATCGAAGGCCGTGCCCGTTTTGTGGATGCAAACACTGTCCAAGTCAACGGTGAGCTTATTCGCGCCAAGCATATTGTCATCGCGACGGGTGCTCATGCAGCTATCCCCAAGATCCCTGGCGCAGGCTACGGAGAGAATTCCGACGATGTCTTTGCTTGGGAAGAATTACCTGAATCTGTGGCCATTGTCGGAGCAGGCTATATAGCTGTTGAACTAGCTGGCGTGCTCCATGCTCTGGGAGTTAAAACTGACCTTTTTGTCCGTAAGGATCGGCCACTACGCAACTTTGACAGCTATCTGATTGACGGACTTCTCCAAGAAATGGAAAACTCTGGACTCCAGCTTCATACCCATAAGATTCCACAAAAGCTGGAAAAACTTCCTGATGGTCAGCTCAAGCTCTACTTTGAAGATGGCAGCAGTCACACAGCCCAGCATGTTATCTGGGCCATCGGACGTAAGCCAAATGTTCAAGGCCTCAATCTGGAAGCAGCTGGCGTCACTCTCAATGAACGTGGCTTCATCGCTGTAGATGAGTATCAAAACACTGTGGTTCCTGGCATCTATGCTCTAGGCGATGTAACAGGTGAAAAAGAATTAACTCCTGTTGCTATCAAGGCTGGACGGACCCTGTCTGAGCGTCTTTTCAATGGCAAAACAAATGCTAAGATGGACTACTCGACTATTCCAACTGTCGTCTTCTCCCATCCCGCTATTGGGACAGTTGGCCTGACTGAGGTAGAGGCTATCAAGACTTACGGAGCTGAAAATATCCATGTTTACACATCTAGCTTCACATCCATGTATTCAGCTGTCACCCAGCACCGCCAACAGGCCAAGTTCAAGCTTATCACTGCCGGTGAGGATGAAAAGGTCGTTGGCCTGCACGGTATTGGCTACGGAGTAGACGAGATGATTCAAGGTTTCGCTGTTGCTATCAAGATGGGCGCTACCAAGGCTGACTTTGATGCTACAGTTGCTATTCACCCGACTGGCTCC
This sequence comes from Streptococcus sp. DTU_2020_1000888_1_SI_GRL_NUU_041A, assembly GCF_032387735.1. Taxonomy (NCBI): domain Bacteria; kingdom Bacillati; phylum Bacillota; class Bacilli; order Lactobacillales; family Streptococcaceae; genus Streptococcus; species Streptococcus sp. DTU_2020_1000888_1_SI_GRL_NUU_041A. Next base: position 1,714,448 of record NZ_CP135591.1, read on the forward strand.
GAAGAATTCGTGACCATGCGATAAAAAATTCAAAATCAGAAGAGGTTTGGTATTCCAGCCTCTTTTTGATTTCTGCTACCATTTTATAATAAAGATGATGACCGTTCCATAACCTAATCTTTCATTTTACAGACGAATCTTACATTTTTGTAAGATTGTAATTAAAGCTATTTCAGCTTCATTTGACATTCCTTTCAAATATCAGTCTAATGGAAGAAATTCAGATTTTTTTCAGACCATAGACTACTACATCACTATTTAAAAAGGTAATTAACAAATATCCATCAAGAAATTCCAAAGATTATAAAAAGCAATCTTTTTATTAGTTATTATATGCGACAAGGAGCCTGAAATGAAATCTCAGACTCCTTTTTCTTTATGGTAAAATAGCTACAGCCCTAACTGGTGAACCGCTGGCTTGATGCCAGTTGGGAAAGCTAATTGAGATGAGAGCACCCTTAGCCGGCAGCTGATCCAGATTGGTCATAACTTCTAGCTGATAAATGTCCTGCCCCAAAAGATAGTATTCATTGAGCAGCCCATGCTCCGCTGTAGGAATACCCGCATCTGTATCAAAAGTTTCGTGACCTACCGCCTTGACACCACGCTCATGGATAAGGAACTCTAGAGCATCCCGTCCCCACCCAGGAGTATGCTGAATCTCCTGGTCATCCAGATTGCGCATAGCAGATTGACTTGGCCAACGCTTGGACCAGTCTGAGCGAAAAGCAACAAACGTTCCTGGCTCAATCTGACCGTGCTCCGCTTCAAAATCTAAAATATCCTGCTTGCCCAGAATAAAGTCTGGATTCTCTGCTACTTCCTTAGACTTATCAATAACTACCAAAGGCAGGAAAAGATCTTTTAGTTCAATCTCTTCCAACCAGCGACCACCCTCCACAAAGTGAATCGGAGCATCAATATGAGTCCCGTACTGGCCAACTACAGAAAACTGCTGAACATGAAAACCGTCTTTCAAAGTGAAAATATCCTTCTTCTCCAAGGCAGGCAGAGCTGGAAAATGCGGACTATCTTCCTTGATCCGATGGGATAAGTTGACCCATTTTTTCTCCTGTAGTTCCTGATAAATTTTTAATAAATCTGTCATAGCCTTCTCCAATCTAGTCAGTCTTGCTTTGGGAAGATGTTGATTACGCACCCACACCTCTAGCAAAAACTCTTATTTACTTTTGCATTATTATATCAATCAAAGTGTGCTGCTGCAATTCTTTATAGCACTTTTAGATAATCCTTTTTTATTGATAAGAATATAGTTTGAAGCTATAGCTAATTTTTCTAATGAAGCCTATTCAAACATTGAAAATTTTGATATGATAGTACAAAGCAATCCAGAAACGAGGGAAACAGATGAGTAAAACGAAAAAGCTTCTTGCAGCCTTGGGCATCCTTTTCTTTAATATTTTTGGTCTTATCGCCTTCATCATCTTGCTCATCAGAAGCAAGAAACGAAAATAAGAATCTGTCTGTATAATTGTCTCGTCCGATTAAGAAGGACTTGACTTTTTTTTATTTAGCTTTTAAAATAGTTACCATAAAATCAAAAAGAGGTTTACTATTTATGAACAAGAACAAAGCTTTTCTTCTTGCCCTCCCAGCTATCGGAGCTGCCTTCCTAGCTGTCCTATCCCAATTAACTATTTCCATTGGTCCCGTTCCCATCACGCTGCAGACTTTTGCTGTCGGTTTGATTGCAACGATTTTTAAACCACGCGAAGCGGTTCTGTCGGTCTTTATTTATCTGCTGCTGGGAGCTATTGGCCTACCAGTCTTTGCTGGAGGAAGCGGTGGTTTCCAGGCTCTCTTTGGCCCTAGCGCCGGCTATCTCTGGTTCTACTTACTCTTTGCCTTTGTGACATCCAGTCTGACCCATAAGGACAGTCCTTTCTATATGGTTTTTATAGCCAATGTATTGGGTGATGCTCTCGTCTTTGTCGGTGGTATCCTAGGCCTCCATTTCTTAGGAGGATTTGATTTCTCTAAGTCAGTCGCGGTTGGCCTTACTCCTTTTATCCTGCCAGACTTGCTAAAAATGGTTGTCATCACCATCATCAGCATTCCTATTTTTAAGAGTCTGAAATTTCATCCCTACTTTTCAGAGAAATAGAAAAAACTGATAGAGCTTTCTCTATCAGTTTTTAAATGCATCCACGAGAACTTGGAATTCTTCATTAGAAAGTGTAATTCCCTTGCCCATTTTGCTGTGGTCTGGACTCCAAGTCCGAATATCATACTTAGCTGGTGCCCCATTAAAGCTAACGCGATTAAGCTCCTTGGTCCAGCCCTTGTCATTTTCAGACAGGACCAGAAGTTTTTCTTCGATTTTGAATGTAAATTCTGCCATATTTCACCTCTTGTTTTATTTTCCAACTAATAATTCGTAAAAGAATTTACAATTTAGGGAATTTTGTTATATAATATATTGTAACAAGTTATGGAGATTTTAGCTATGAAAAAATATCTCGAAATGATTTTACAAAGAGCCAACGAATTTATCAGTGGCAAAAAGAATGAACAAGGACCAGAGGACAGCGGCCGCATTCTGCGTACCATCGAGCTAGCTCTGCGTAAACAATCTGGTGTCCACGTTATCTTTCTGGATAAAAGCTTCACTGGCGATATTGTTAAATACGATCGCGAGCGCCTGCAACTGATTATCAAAAATTTCAAGAAAAGTATGACCACTATTATTCGCGTGCAGGACATCAAGCGAATCAGCCTCGTACCCAATAATATCCGTGAAGCCCAAAAGAAGGACATTCGCATCACCAATCGTCGTTTCAAAAGATAACTCTTCTATCCAGCTGGATGGAAGAGTTATTTGTTTGTCTGAAAATAAATTGATCGATGCTTCTTGCATCCTGGATTAAAAGGATGAGAACAGATAGGACAAGCATCCTCACAGCCAAGATACTGAGAAATAGTCAACTCTGTCCTGCAATGGCCACAAAGAACTACTCGATCTTCTGAGCGACTCACAGGATAGGCCAGAAAAGCATGGTCTTCGTAGCGGTCATGACAGAGAAAGCAAGGATAGTATTTCTGACAAGCAAAGCACTTAAGAGCGATGATATCTCTCTCACTATGATAATGCTGGCAGCGAGTCTCCTCATCAAGAATATCTCCGTAAACCTGAATCATGCTACTTCCTCTCTGATAACCTCTATTCATAAAGATGGCTTTTAGATTAAAAAGCCACCTATGAATATAAGATTAAGCTCGGACGGTCACGCTAGTGCCATCTTCCTTGTATAGATTAATCAAGCCTTCCTTACGAGCCCGCACCATATCGCCAGCCTCTACAGGCTGCTCCAAGTGAATGGTCAGAAGCTCCATCGGATTAGGAGCCCGATCTATTTTGTTACCATCAGCATCACGAAGATCTGTGACAAAGGTTTCAAAATGACGGAAGCCCGGTCCATAAAACTCAACCTGATCTCCTTCATGGATAACATTTCGCTGACGGATAGTCGCTGTCTGACTTTCTGCGTCATAGGCTACTACTTCTGCTACAAATTTGTATTCCGGAATCTTGCGTCGCGCTCCGAACAGCTGCTCATTCTCTGTTGGAGTATGATAGTAAAATCCTGTGGCCAATTCGCGTTGAGCAACCTTCCACATCTCATCAACCAAGTCCTGCTTGATAGCTTCAAACTTTTCAGGACTTTCTAGATAAGCATTTACAGCTGCTTTATAGCAGTTAGTCACCGTAGAAACGTAATGAATAGACTTCATCCGTCCCTCAATCTTCAAGCTATCCACTCCATTTTCAATCATGTCAGGTATGCGGTCAATCATGGACATATCAACTGCGGACATGGAAAATTCTTCTGGAACTTCACCCTTCAAGCTCTTACGTTCTTGTCCGAAAGGCATGTCGTAAAGGTCGTATTTCCAACGGCAGGATTGTGAGCAGCCACCACGATTGGCATCGCGCATACTCATGTGGTTGGATAATGTACAGCGTCCAGAGTAGGAAATACACATTGCTCCATGAACAAAGGCTTCTATTTCAACATCAGTCCGTCGGCGAATTTCTGCCAGTTCAGCCATAGAAACTTCGCGAGCTAGAACAACGCGAGTCAGTCCTAAATTTTTCCAAAACTCCAGCGTTTCATAGTTGGTCGCACTAGCCTGAGTCGATAGGTGGATTTCTAGACCAGGTGCTTCTGATGCTGCGATAGCAATCAAAGCTGGATCTGAAACAATGACAGCCGCAATCCCAATGTCCCGCAAACGGCGGAACCACTCACCAGCTCCCTCTTCATTGCCCTCGTGCATGACCATATTGGCCGCGACATAGACCTTAGCACCATAACTAGCCGCAAACTGAACCCCTTCTTCCATCTGTTCAAAGGTAAAGTTCCCAGCCCGGCTGCGCAGACCATAGGCTTGTCCGCCAATAAAAACAGCATCTGCTCCATATCGAACAGCTACTTTTAGCTTTTCCAAAGTACCAGCAGGTGACAATACCTCTGGTCGTTTTAACTTTCTTGCCATCATTTTCTCCTATTTGCAATATAAAAGTGTTGATGTCTAATCCTTATTATTTTATAGTAATTTACCCCTAAAAGCAAGGTTCTTTGAATTATTTTCACAATTCTAATTTTTAGATTATTCGAATTAATTCAAAAAAATAGTTTGAAGCATTTATTTTTTACTCATGTTTTATAATTCTCATTTTTGTTCACAAAAAAGAACTCCTAAAAGGAGCTCTAGTTTCAATGTTCATTTTACCATATCGGGGTCATAGTCATAAAATCCTGTATCAAGAAAACGATTTTTCGGATGTAGTTTATGAATCGCCTCATCCAGAACAAAGGCTTGATCTGAGCTAAACTTGCCTGCTTCAATCAAATCTCTCGCCTCTACAAAAATCTTAGCAATCTCGACAAAGTTGTGACCAGGTGTGTAGAGACCTTCCAACTTCCAGTTGCAGAAGCCATGGTCAACCAACTCTATCAGCTTGGTCATCAAATCCAAGTCATTATTGGCAAAAATATGAGTACCATGATTGTCCTCAAAAATCGAGTAATGGCTCTGTGGATCGCTTGGTTCCGCCAGAAAGAGGTCCCGTTCTCTCGTCTTCTCATCATCGATATGAGTAAAATTATAGTAATTCTGCAAAAGAGGACGCTTGGAGTGATGGATGACACTAGCTCCGTAAACCAAGACTTCAGCAGGAATTTCCAGAATCTCTGGCATCTTAAAAAGCTCTGCAGAAGGAATCTCACGCGCCAAGACAGCTTCTGAAACTCCAGCGTTCTTTGCCCAAAAGTTAATCTGACGGCTGCTGGTAACCATGGTCGAGGCATCGTAAATAGTCTTTAATTTATAGCCATCTCGCTGTAGCATATAGAAAACACCAGCATCTCCAACCGTAATATAATCTGCCCCAATCTCCTGCAAGAAATCAAGGTAGGGCTTGATATTATCCATCATTTCCTGATGCATGAGCGCATTCACTGCAACGGTCAACTCTTTTCCTGCTTGGTGAACTAAGTCAGAAATTCGAGTTAATTCGTCTAAGCTAAAATTATGAGGCAAACGAAGGCCATAATTTTTCTCACCGACATAAATTCGATCGACATTTGCCTCTAATAGTTCCTCAACTTGTTCTATACTTTCAGCTGTTGCTGTAATAATTATCTTTTTCATAAAACCATTATAGCAAAAAAATATAAAGGAGTGGTTTTTCATTCGAATTTATTCGTTTTGTAATCCTTTTGTAATATTTAAAACTGCAAAAAAATGGTAGAATTAGAGGGTACTGTAAGGAGAGAGAATTATGCACGTAAGAAAATACCAACAATATGATGACCCAACTGACTACTACTATCAAGAAATTGAATCTGAACAAACACCGCTCTATCAAGAATACCTACCTGAAGCAGAAACATCACCAAGATTAAGCGAACTCTTTTTCTTCTTAAATATTGCTGTTTTCTGTGTCTTGACAGTTTTGTTTAGTTTTGTATTTTTGAGCTTGAAAATGAATACATTTATGTCCTTCACTTTGGCCATTGCTTCCAGCCTGATTAGCATTCAATCTTATCGCCTGTTCGCAAAGAAACGCCAAACTAGCAAATAAACCAACCCTGTGATTCTACGATTTTAAAATAAAAATATAAGAAGAAACCGAAGATGCCTTATATCCTCGGTTCTTTTTTCGTTCTTGCAAACAAAGAAGACTAGCAAAATTTCTAGTCTTCTTTGTTTTATTTTTCTTCTTGACTGTCTGTTTCGGCTGCCTTTTCTTTTTGTCCTTCTGTCGCTTCTGCTCCGAAGTCAATGATGATTTCTTCTGAAGGTTCCTCTTCTTCCTCTTCGAAGATCACAGGCTCTTCCTCTGCATAGCTGCTTTCTTCTTTATCAAATTTTTCCTTGATTTCGTTAAACTTATCTTGCGAGTAGTCCACTACTGACTTGGTCGTTTCTTTGACCGATTCGATGACTGTTTCAGTTGTAATCTCGCCTTTCTCAACCTTTTCTTTGGTTTGTTGAATTGCGCTGACAGCTTGATTTGAAAAGTCTTTAGCAGACTGAACGACAGCTTCGTGAATATCATCAGGATTTTCTTGGTATTCCTTAACAAAGTCCCGAACCTTATCTGTCGTTTCCTTTCCTTTCTTACTGGTCAGAAAATAGGCAGCAGCTGCACCTGTAACGGCGCCCAACAACAGTGATGAAAATTTTCCCATAATAGACCTTCTTTCTTATTTTTTAAACAATTTTGAAGCAAAACGCAAAGCAGATAAACCAGCTGTTGTCTTGACAGATCCCTTGCCAACAGACACAGCTTTTTTACTCAGCGTGCGCGCCTGAACGTTTAAATCTGAAACAGACTCAGACAGGTCTGCTACAGCTGTAAACAAAGGATCAATGGTTGCGACTTTTTGATTGATGTCATCAGTTAAGACATTGACCTTGGCCAGCAAATCATTGGTTTGGTGAAGGGTCACGTTGACATCAGAAGTCAAGACCTTGATGGTATTTTCTGTTTCATCTAGCATCTTACCAGCTTTCTCGCCCAGATTTTTGACAGTAATCGTCAAGTAAATCACGAAGATAATAAGGGCAACCGCCAGTAAAGAATAAGCAATTTCAATTATCATATTTCTCTCCTTTCATCGCAGACATCTCTTACAAGAGTCAACGGCACTAAGCGTTTCTTATTCTTGATAATAAGGGGCTTTCTTTTTTCTTTGGTAAATAATGATGCCGATTCCGACAAAAATAAGAATCAGAGATAGCCATTGGGAAACACGCAGACCAGCAAACATGAGACTGTCTGTCCGCATACCCTCAATGATCATCCGACCAAATCCATACCAAATTAGATAGAAGGCGGCGATTTCTCCCTGTCTCAGCAACTTAGGCCGACGGCGGAGAACAATAATCAAGATAAAACCAATCAGATTCCATACAGATTCATAGAGGAAGGTTGGCTGTCTATAGCTACCCTCGATATACATATTTTCCCGAATAAAGCTAGGCAGATAGTCCAAACTCTTAACTGCCGCACCATAGGCCTCATGGTTGGCAAAATTTCCCCAGCGACCAATACTCTGGGCAATCATCACACTTGGTGCTGCAATATCTAGAAAATCAACTGGATGAATCAACCTTCTCCGACAGAAAAAGTAGAGAACGATAGCACCAGCTATCAGCCCACCGTAAATGGCAATACCTGCTATTCCGCCATTCCAAAAATCAATGATTTTTATCAGATTCTTACCGTAATAATCCCATTCAAAAGCCACGTAATAAAGTCGGGCACCAACGATGGCTACAGGAAAAGCTACTAGGATAAAATCCAAAATATCATCAGGAATAATCTTCCGACGCGGAGCCTCTTTCATGGCAAGATAAACGGCTAATACTAAGCCTGTGACAATACAGATGGCATACCAGCGAATACTGATAGGACCAAGTTGGATAGCTACTGGATCAATCATGTTTCACCTCATTCCGGCTAATTAAATCGGTGAGGCGCTCTTCAAAGATCTTAGTAGCATCATAGCCCATTTGCTTAGCTCGATAGTTCATCGCTGCAGCCTCAATCACGACTGAGATATTGCGACCAGTCTTTACAGGAATCCGAATACGTGGAATTCTAACACCGGCAACCTCCAGCTCCTCTGTATCATTGCCTAGACGGTCAAAAGTTTTTTGAGTATCGTAATTCTCCAAATAGACAGCTATCTGAACTTGAGAAGAATCTTTGACTGCACTGGCTCCGTATAAGCTCATGACATCAATGATACCAACACCACGAATTTCTAATAGATGTCGCAAGATTTCAGCCGGCTCTCCCCAAAGGGTCACTTCATCCTTAGCATAGATATCCACTCGATCGTCCGCAACCAAACGATGGCCACGCTTAACCAATTCAAGTCCTGTCTCACTTTTACCAATTCCACTGTCCCCTTGGATGAGAACCCCCATGCCATAGATATCCATCAGAACCCCATGAACACTGGTCCTCTCAGCCAGCCGAGAATCAAGATAACTGGAAATTTCTCCAGACAAGCGGCTAGTAGAGGCTTTGCTTCTAAGAATAGCAACCTGCTTCTCATCAGCCGCATCAATCATTTCTTTAGGAATCTCTAAATTTCGAGCAATGATAACCACCGGCGTCTCAGGCTGGAACATTTTCAGCAGTACTTGATGGCGATTATGAGAGCTCATCTTCATCAGATAAGACCACTCTTTCATCCCAATCAGCTGTATCCGCTCGGGTGTATAAAAATCAAAATATCCAGTCATTTCAAGTCCAGGCCGAGAAATATCTGAAGTTTTAATTTCTTTCTCCAGTAAAACTTTATCTCCGTACTCCTGAGACAGACGAGACATTTTTAAGAGGTCTTTGACCTTTACTGACATTGTCTTCTCCCTTCAAATTTGTCTGCTTCTATTATAGCAAATTTTTACCTCAAAAGAATCTTTAAGATTGATTTTAGGTCGAAAAAATATTTTGATTTAAATCAACTTTTTAGTAAAAATAGAAAAACAGCCATGGTCTTAGTCAAGCAGGCTGTTAAGAATCTTCTTTTGGCTATTAAAACAAGGATGGTTTTCTACAAAATCTGGGACCTCTTTCAGAGGCAACCAGACATGGGCATCTGTTTCGCCTTCCTGATAGCGGACTTGACTCTTATGGCCAGACACGACCACTTCAAAATAGTCGAAATGGCACTGATCTTTGACAGAGCACACCTGATCCAAAAGTCTGATGCTGTCAGGAACCAGACCAGTTTCCTCTTTTAATTCACGTAAGGCGGCTGTCTGGCTATCCTCTCCAGCCAGCACACTGCCTCCCGCTCCGAACTCATAGTAGCCAGGATAGAGACTTTTATTGGCTGACCGCCGCATAAAGAGAATATCACCATCCTGATGGCGAACCAAGACATTAACACATAGATGAAACTGTCCTTCAGGAATTTTTTCTCCTCGAACCAGGAGATGAGGGAGTTGATTTCGATTTAAGTCATAGGCATTCCAAACTTCTGTCATATTTCCTCCTTGGATAAATGCTTGGGATTTCGTTAAATTTTCCAGATTCAGTCTATTTCAGTTTGAGAAATAGATCGCTTTTTATAGTTAGAAAGATTGACTGAATGAGCTATAGAGTATACGATTGTATTTGAAACTAGCATACCAAAAATATAAAATAGGCTGTTAGGAAGGGAGTTTATAATTATTTGGAAACCTCCAACAAAACCATAAATTATGAGAGTTAGAACTGGCAGAAATAAGATAGATACAAGTCTTACTAAAAGCTTTGAGCTTTGCTCCGGGGATAATACTTTCAAGAAAAAGAATAAATTCCACAGGCCAAACGGAAAAGCTAGAATACCTATAAAGAAAACAAACAAGCCAGCATATCCTCCTACTACCATGCCAGCAGCAAAAATAAGAACTATATGTAGAATTAAACTAATAATCAAGTACAGGAAAAATTTCCACAAATACACCGGTAAAGAGAATTGTTTCATAATACTGCCTTTCTAATCTTCAAAACGATCTGATAAATCAAGGGACTCAGCCTTTTCTATTTGTTTAGCTATACGTAGCTGCTCACGTGCCTTTTTGATAGAATAGGCTAAGAAATAAAGGGAAGTATTAACTAGAAGACAAATGAATAATATTGGAATCATACTTTTAAAGCTATTGAGCCAATTACTTAGACCATCTTCATGAGAAATATTCAAAAAGAAAACAGAAACTGCAATAAAAAGCGGATGCATGAAAATAGATAGTAGCAAAACACTTTTTTTCAAAGATTGACTAATTGGCGGTGTAAACAGAAAGAAGAAAAAATTCAAAAAGCCATAGCCAAAAATCATCATCCCTAGAAAAGAAACTGTCAGACTAGTACCATAGTTAAACTTAAAGAGAAAAGCCAGAAGACCAAGTCCTCCAAAACTAACAATATATGACAGAATAATATAAAACAAGAACTTGAGTGCATACCATTTGATTGAAAATTTTTTCATAAAATCATTCTCTCCTCTTCATCTAGTAAAAAATCGGGAGTGCATCCCGAAATTTTCTATTTTATTAAGAATTACCAAAACCAGCCGTCTTTATCGTCTTCGATAGCTTCTGCTTCTTTTCGTTTGCGTGGACCAGTTCCATACATTTCTTCTTCTATGTCTTCTTTATAGGGCATAACCATAGCTAGCAGGATATAGATGAGAATTCCCAAGCCGAAATTGACCACAGTAAAGATAATAAAGAGGAAGCGCACTAGGCTCAGATCAAAATCAAATTTATCACATAGACCGGACAAGACACCGGAAATCAGTCGATTCTTTTTTAACTTATAGAATTTCACGTTCATGATAGAGACCTCAATGATCATATTTACTTTATTCTACCATATTTCATGAGAAAACAATCGGGCCAAAGGCTGATTATGCCTTAGAAAGTTCATTCTTTTAATAAAAAAGAGAGTTCTTCAAGGAACTCTCTTGCTAATCTATCAAGCTTTCTCTGACAAACGGAGCTTGCCCATACAGCGTCCGCAACGGTATTTTTGAAGATTGACTATACGTCTACGACGGATAAGTGCTCCGCAGCTCAGGCATTCATAGACGAGAAAAGATTGCGAGTTGGACAACGCGGGAGCGTAGCGCAGACCATCAACTTTCTTGAGCAGTTCTTTAAAATCTCTATCCCCATGGCGGTATCCTTTACCCTGATAATAGAGGTGATAGTGAGCCAGCTCATGGCGGACAATTTTTCGAAAGATCTCCAGCCCAAAAGTTTCATAGATTTTTGGGTTGAAATCTAGATGACCATCTTTTGGAAAGAAGCGTCCTCCTGTAGTGCGGAGGCGCTTGTTCCAATAAGCTTGGTGGCGGAATTCCCAGCCAAAATCCTCAACCGAAACCTGCTTGACATAGTTAGTTAGATTCATTTGGTGCTATCAGAGAGAGGTTAACCTTCTCCCGCTCCACATCCAATTTATCCACCCAGACTGTGACTAAGTCGCCAACAGATAGGACCTGACTAGGATGCTTGATATAGTCTGTGCTCAGCTTAGAGATATGAATAAGACCGTCTTCGTGGATACCGATATCCACAAAGGCTCCGAAATCGACGACATTCCGGACGACTCCTTCTAGCTTTTGACCGATGCGCAGATCCTTGATATCCAAGACATCCTGCCTCAGAACTGGCGCGTCAAAGGAATCACGTAAATCTCGGCCAGGTTTGAGCAGATCAGCAATAATATCTTTGAGGGTTTCTTCTCCCAAGCCTAGCTCTGCAGCCAAACTAGCAGTCTGCACTGCTTTTAATTTGGCTTGTGCTGCTTCATCCAAACTGCTGATTTCCAGACGCTTAAAGAGCTCCTCCACTGCCTTATAAGACTCTGGGTGGACGCCTGTATTATCCAGCAAGTTATCACTTTCGGGAATACGCAGGAAGCCGGCTGCTTGTTCAAAAGCCTTTGCACCCAGACGCGGCACTTTCTTGATGGCCTCGCGAGACCGAATCAAGCCTTCTGTTTCGCGGTATTTGACAATATTTTCTGAGATAGTCTTATTGAGACCAGCTACGTGGGCCAGCAGGGCAGGACTTGCGGTGTTGATATTGACTCCGACTTGGTTGACCACTGTATCAACGACAAAGTCCAGACTTTCAGACAGTTTTTTCTGGCTGACATCATGCTGGTACTGACCAACCCCAATAGACTTAGGATCAATCTTAACCGACTCTGCTAAAGGATCTTGCAGGCGGCGGGCAATGGAAATAGCTGAGCGCTTTTCAACAGTCAAATCTGGAAACTCATGACGAGCCAGTTCACTAGCAGAGTAGACAGATGCTCCGCTCTCATTGACGATGACATAGCTGACATTTGGATGGGATTTCAAAACTTCTGCTACAAAGGCTTCGCTTTCTCGGCTGGCCGTTCCATTTCCGATGGCAATGATTTCCACGCCAAACTGCTCAATCAGCTCTGACAACTCTTTCTTAGATGCTTCAATCTGAGCTGGCTTTGCTGGTGGCACGGGATAGATGACATGAGTCGTCAGCATCTTACCTGTTGCATCCACAACAGCCAGCTTGGCTCCTGTCCGAAAGGCTGGATCAAAGCCCAGTACTACGCGACCTTTGAGAGGAGCAATTAGGAGGAGATGGCGGAGGTTATCTGAGAAGAGCTGAATCGCACCATCCTCAGCAGCCTCAGTCAGCTCGGTCCGAATACGGCGCTCCATAGCTGGAATGATTTTCTTTTTGACCGCTTGCTGAACTGCTTCAATAATATAGGTATTTTTCACCTTGAAACGTACTTCAAAGAAGCGCAGAATTTTCTCAAGATTGTGCTCAAAACCAACCTTGAGAATACCTAGCTTCTCACCACGATTAAGAGCAAGGGTCCGGTAGCCTTGCATGGTCGCTACTTTTTCAGAAAAATCATAATAAATTTGGAAGATCTGCTTTTCATCCAAATCACCGTCTTTGAGACTGGATATGATAGAAGAATTGGTCTGTATCTCGTGGTAGGTCCAAGCCCGCAGCTTAGTATCTTCGGAAATTGCTTCAGTCAGAATATCCACTGCTCCAGCTAGAGCAGCTTCTGCTGTTGGAAAGGCTTCACTAGTCAGTTTCTCTGCTTCTTCCTGCAAGTTAGCCGCATCCTGTAGGATGAAGCGAGCCAAAGGAAAGAGACCTGCTTCACGAGCAATTGTAGCCTTGGTACGGCGTTTCTCCTTATAAGGCAGATAAAGTTCTTCCACATCAGCCAGCTTTTCAGCAGCCTCAATCTCAGAGCGCAACGCATCCGTTAGTTTTCCCTGCTCCTCAATCTTAGCTAAGACCGTCGCTTTACGCTCTGCCAAGGTAGTCATGCTCTTATCTAGGTCAATGATTGCCTTAATCTCTACCTCATCCAGATTTCCTGTCATTTCCTTACGGTAACGAGCAATAAAAGGAATCGTATTTCCCTCAGCGGTCAGATCTAGGACCTGTGATACTTGGCTTTCTTTAAGGCCCAATTTCTGGGCAATTTTTTCAATATTTATATTTTTCATAACAATACTATTATATCACAAGTGCTTTGAAAGATAGGCAGTTTTAGAACTATTTAGTACTATTTGTACAAAAAAATTTAGGGTAAATCAGTGACAAGAAGTCGCTTATGTTTCAAAATTTCATTTTTTGATAATTGGTAGTATAATAGAATTATTATTTTAGAAATGAGGTGCCTTTATGGCTGTTAAATTTACTAGATCAGACGATTTGGACAAGATGTTCGAGGAGTTTGCGACCCTGCCCAAGATAGAAAAGGTAGAGTTCCCTGAGGAAGACAAGAAAAAATCTAAAAACGAGAAGGATAAGAAAGAATGAGCTTCTTCTCTCAGCTACCGGCCAGTGTCCTGCAAGCCGGTGCCATTTTTCTCTCCATTATCATTGAGGCCCTGCCTTTTGTCTTGATTGGAAGTATCATTTCTGGCTTTATCGAGGTGTATGTCACGCCAGACAAGGTTTATCGTTTCCTGCCCAAGAACAAATGGGCTCGGATTTTCTTTGGGAGCTTTATTGGTTTTGTCTTCCCCTCTTGCGAGTGCGGAATCGTCCCTATTATCAATCGGTTTCTTGAAAAGAAAGTTCCCAGTTACACGGCTGTGCCTTTTCTGGTAACGGCTCCAGTCATCAACCCCATCGTGCTCTTTGCGACCTACTCAGCCTTTGGTAATTCCTTCCGAATGGCTCTGCTTCGTGCTTTAGGTTCTATGGTCGTGGCTATTCTTTTAGGGATTTTTCTGGGCTTCTTTGCAGATAGCAATATCCAAAAAGAAAATCGCAAGGCTGTTCATGAGCATGACTTTTCACATTTCAGCAAGGGACAAAAGCTTTTTCAAGTCTTCGTTCAGGCCATTGATGAATTTTTCGATACAGGCCGCTACCTGGTCTTTGGCTGTCTCTTCGCCAGCCTGGTACAAGTCTATGTGCCAACCAGAATCCTGACCTCTATCAGCTCAACACCAGCTGTTGCTATTCTCCTGCTCATGCTGCTGTCCTTCCTGCTCTCACTTTGCAGCGAAGCTGATGCTTTCATCGGGAGCTCCTTGATTGCTAGCTTCGGCCTATCGCCAGTCTTAGCTTTCTTGGTCATTGGGCCTATGCTAGATGTCAAGAATCTGCTAATGATGAAAAACTACTTTAAGACACGCTTTATCTGGCAATTTATCAGCCTGGTTACCGTCGTCGTCTTTCTTTACTCTTGGCTTGTGGGGGTGGTGCTATGATTCGATTTCTAATCTTAGTCGGCTACTTTGAGATCACCATGTATCTGCAGCTGACGGGCAAGCTCAACCAATATATCAATCTCCACTATTCCTATTTGGCCTACTTGTCTATGCTTCTGTCTTTTGTCTTGGCAGTCGTGCAGCTCATCATCTGGATGAAGAAGATGGAGGTCCACAGTCATTTAAATACTCGCTGGGCCAAGTTAGGCAGCGTGATGCTCCTTGTCATTCCGCTTTTTGTGGGAATTTTCTTTCCAACTGTTACCTTGGATTCGACAACAGTTTCGGCCAAAGGATTTCATTTTCCACTAGCTGAGGGAACTTCAACTGCTATTCAGCAGGACGAAGGCACTACCAGTCAATACCTGAAGCCTGACACTAGCACCTACTTTACCAAAGGAGCTTACGAAAAAGAAATGCGGGCAGCCGCCAAGAAATATGTCAAGCAAGATACCATTCAGGTCACAACTGAGAACTACATGGAAATCATGGAGGTCATCTATGATTATCCCGACGAGTTTGTAGGCAAAACGCTGGAGTTCACCGGCTTTGTCTACAATGACCCCAGCGACCAGAAGAGCCAATTTCTCTTTCGTTTCGGTATTATCCATTGTATCGCCGACTCAGGTGTCTATGGACTCTTGACGACTGGAAATACTCAGCATTTCGAGAATAATACCTGGATTCATGCCAAGGGAAAAATTACCATGCATTACCATAAAAGTCTGGGACAAAGCCTGCCAACTCTAGAAGTTGAAAGCTTTGATAAGGTAGAAAAACCGGACAATCCTTACGTTTATCGGGTATTTGAATAAAGAAAACGAGGCTGGCACAATCGTGTCTTAGCCTCATTTTTTATCTTTGAATATGTTTCAAGCAGCGGTCTATTTCTTACTATTTATCTCCCTTTTCAGAAACCGAATTTCTGAATACAATCTTTAGAAAAATTGTGATAAAATAGAGACATCATTTAGAAAATAGGTATCAGGATGTCTTCAAAAGTTATTGTAACAATTTTCGGAGCCAGCGGTGACTTGGCCAAAAGAAAACTCTATCCATCCCTCTTCAGGCTCTATAAGTCTGGCAATCTATCCAAGCATTTTGCAGTCATTGGAACAGCACGCCGGCCTTGGAGCAAGGAGTATTTTGAGTCTGTCGTTGTCGAAGCAATCGCTGATTTAGCTGACAGCCCCGAGCAAGCCCAAGAATTTGCCAGTCACTTCTACTATCAAAGTCATGATGTGCAGGATACCGAGCACTACATTGAGCTGCGCAAGCTTCAAAATCGACTCAATGAGCAATACCAAGCTGAGCACAATAAACTCTTCTTCCTGTCCATGGCTCCGCAATTTTTCGGTACCATTGCCAAACACCTCAAGTCTGAAAATATCGTAGATGGCAAAGGATTTGAACGTCTGATTGTCGAAAAACCTTTCGGAACAGACTTGGCAACTGCCAGCCAACTTAATGAAGAACTCTTGGCGGCCTTTGATGAAGAGCAGATTTTCCGTATTGACCATTACCTAGGCAAGGAAATGATTCAGAGCATCTTCGCTATCCGCTTTGCCAATCTTCTCTTTGAAAACATCTGGAATCGTGACTACATTGACAATGTCCAGATTACTTTTGCTGAAAAGCTAGGTGTCGAAGAACGTGGCGGCTACTATGACCAGTCCGGTGCTCTACGGGATATGGTGCAGAATCATACCTTACAGCTCCTGTCACTCTTAGCTATGGACAAGCCGAAAAGCTTCAGCAAAGAGGACATTCGGGCAGAGAAAGTCAAAGTTTTTGAACGCTTGGTACAGCCCGATAAAGAAGACTTGAAACGCTTCTTTATCCGCGGTCAGTATAAGTCAGGCACGGTCAAAGGCAAGAAATACATCTCCTACCGAAGCGAGCCTAATGTTAATCCTGACTCCATGACCGAGACTTTTGCTTCAGGAGCTTTCTTCGTAAATAGCGAGCGTTTCCGTGATGTTCCATTTTTCTTCCGAACTGGTAAACGCCTCACTGAAAAAGGCACTCTTGTCAATATTGTCTTTAAGCAGATGGAGTCTATCTTTGGTGAGGAGTTAGCACCAAATGTTCTGACCATTCATATCCAACCGACTGAGGGCTTCTCTCTCAGCATGAATGGCAAAGAGGTCGGCGAGCGCTTCAGCTTGGCTCCTCTCTCTCTGGACTATCGAACAGACGCAACAGCTAGCGGTGCTTCCCCTGATCCTTACGAAAAATTAATCTTTGACGTCCTTAACAATGACTCAACTAACTTCAGCCACTGGGATGAAGTCCGCTCCAGCTGGGAGCTGATCGATCAGATTGAAGAGCTCTGGCGTAGCAACGAAGTGCCTCTTCATGAGTATCCTGTCGGTTCTATGGGACCAGATGCTTCCTTTGAACTCCTTAGAGAATTTGGAGCTGACTGGCAGTGGTCTCCAAAAAAATAAGATTTAAAAATTGTTCATAAAAAACCAGTACTCGTACTGGTTTTTTGTTTTATACCAAGCCTTCAAGCAGGCCTTTCATAAAGTTCTCTGAGTTAAACTCACCGATATCATCAATCTTTTCTCCAAAGCCAATCAGCTTCACTGGAATATCCAATTCCTGACGAATGGCTAGCACAACCCCACCTCGAGCAGTTCCATCAATCTTCGTCAGTACAATTCCTGTGACTGGGGTGATTTTAGAAAATTCCTTGGCCTGAACCAGAGCATTCTGACCAGTTGAAGCATCGAGAGCTAGGAAAGTTTCATGTGGCGCTTCTGGATCTACCCGCTTAATAATGCGGCCAATTTTCTCCAGCTCCGCCATGAGGTTGTCCTTATTTTGCAGGCGACCAGCCGTGTCAATCATAAGAACATCAACCTGCTCTGCCTGAGCACGCTCCATTCCGTCATAAACCACGCTGGCAGGGTCGCTCTTCTCAGGCCCCGTTACTACTGGAACATCTACGCGCCGGCCCCATTCAGCCAGCTGAGCCACTGCTCCAGCTCGGAATGTATCTGCTGCTACCAACATGACTTTCTTGCCTTGTTGTTTGTACTTATAGGCTAGTTTACCGATAGAGGTCGTTTTACCGACTCCGTTGACTCCAACAAAGAGCATGACAGTCAGACCATTTTGGAAATTGATTTTTTCATTAAAGCGGCCATCTTTCTCATAAATGTCCACCAATTTTTCAATAATCAGCTGGCGTAGAGCAGCCGGTTTTTTAGCATTTTCCAGACGGGCTTCATAGCGTAGTTCCTCAGTCAGACTGGAAGCCACTTGAACTCCTACATCACTAGTGATGAGCAGCTCTTCCAAGTCTTCGAAGAACTCTTCATCTACCGAGCGGAAATTAGCAAAGAAGGCATTAAGCCGTGCTCCAAATCCTGTCCGAGTCTTCTTTAGGCTGCGGTCATATTTTTCCTGAGTGGATTCCTCTTGAGGAAGTTCAGCAGACTCTTCTGTAGCTGCTGCTTCTGATTCTTCACCAACATCAGCTGCTTGAACGACCTGTTCTGATTCTGTTAGTGACTCAGTTTCTGTTTCTGGCTCGAACTCATTATTTGAATCAGTTATCACCTCGTCATAAGAAGCTGCTTCATGCTCGGTATGAGATGATGCTTCATCCGAAAGATCCGTTTGTTCAACAAGTTCTTCTACCGCTTCGTCACTGCTCTCAGCATGATGCTCTTCTAGAGTTTCTTCAGTCTGACTTGCTCCTTGAGCCACTTCTTGATTTTCTGCAATAATTTCTCTTTCATGCTCTGGCTCCTTGCTTTCTTCTTGGATGGCTTGAGATGCTAGCTCTTCAACATCAGCCAAACCATCTTTTGTATCCGAAATTTGATCATCAACTTGCTGCTCGTCCTGATAGGACTGAACAGCTTCCGCTTCAAGATTTTCTCCTGCTTCTGGAACAGGTGCTGTTTCTTCTTCAATCTCGCCAATATTTTCCAATGCTTCCTTGACAACTTCTTCAATTGGCGGTTCTTGTTTTTTTCGGCCGAAAAGGCGGTCAAATAATCCCATCGGCTAATCCTCCTTTAGTACATATTCTTCAATAGCCCAAGCCACTGCATCCTCATCATTGGTCATAGGTGTCACCACATTGGCTGCTTCCTTGACGATGGTTACTGCATTTTGCATGGCCACTCCTAAACCAGCCCACTCAATCATAGACAGATCATTGGCTTCATCACCACAGGCCATGACCTGACTTCTCTCAATGCCTAAATGGGCAATCAGTTTCTCCAAACCATTAGCCTTATGGACATTTTTAGGGGACCACTCCAGCAGCATTTCTCTAGATTTAAAAATCTCATAGCGCTCAAATAATTCCGGTGAAATTTGCTCAATAGCCGCATCCAGTGGTTCTTGAGCATAAGCAGTGACACATTTATTGTAAGTCTGCTGGCTGGATAAGTCGCTGAAATCAACAGGCTCAAAGGTCAGAGCAGGATTGAACTGAGCATAAAGCGAATCTTGATCGGATTGAATCTGATAGACAAGTCCTTCGCAGATAGCATCAAGCGGGATATGGAGCTTGTCAGCCTCCTCATAAATCCGGACTACATCATCATAAGAAAAGACTGTTTTATCGAGGATTTCTCCAGTGTTGCGCTGAACAAGACCACCATTAAAAGTAATGGTGTACTCATCCTCTCGACCGTCTGTTCCCAGCTCATGCAGGAAAAAGTCCATGGCCTTAAGGGGACGACCAGTAGTCAGAACTACCTTAACTCCCTTATCCTGAGCTGCTTTTAGAGCTGCCAAATTGCGGTCAGAAATCTTCTTGTCTGAAGTCAGGAGAGTTCCATCCAAGTCCAGAGCAATCAGTTTTATATCTGCCATTATAATCCCTCCATGTAAGTGATAACCGACTGAGCATCATGGTGGCCGATGACTTCCTTGGCCACTTCTAAAATCTCAGGGCGAGCATTTTCAGTCGCAATCGGATAGCCAGCCACCTGCATCATGTGCAAATCATTGAGATTATCACCAAAGACCATAACCTGAAAAA
The DNA here is from genome assembly GCF_032387735.1 of Streptococcus sp. DTU_2020_1000888_1_SI_GRL_NUU_041A. Taxonomy (NCBI): domain Bacteria; kingdom Bacillati; phylum Bacillota; class Bacilli; order Lactobacillales; family Streptococcaceae; genus Streptococcus; species Streptococcus sp. DTU_2020_1000888_1_SI_GRL_NUU_041A. Next base: position 1,734,239 of record NZ_CP135591.1, read on the forward strand.
GATCTATGTCTAGCTTCTTGGCCAACTCGACAATGGCAACCCCCTTATCCACATGGTCCAGAACGATGTCAATCGACTTGTAGCCAGTTGTCATGGCCTTGACTCCGTCGATATTCTCATTGACCCAAGCTTCACCAGCTGCGACTTGGTCCTCAGCAAAATTGGTCGTAAACTTGAAAATATCATCATCGATATCAGCAAGGCTAGCTACTTTTTGAATATTTTCATTATAATGAGCACTGAAGGAAAGATAGGTCGGATCCACAGTCTCCAAGACATAACAGGCACGTTTACCTGTCAAAAGCAGCTCACTGACATTGACATAGGGAGATTCCTGCAGCTTGTCAAAAACTTTAAGATAAAAGTCCCGTGGCATGGTTGCTTCATAGAGATCCTCACCGTGAAATTCCACTAAACTACCGTTTTCAGCAATAAAAATAATCTCATTGCGCACTTCCTCAAACAGCTTTTCCAGCGACAAGAGGCCGCGCCCGCTGGCTACGGCAAAATACATGCCTTTTTCTTTGAAGCGAGCCAAAACTTGCTTGAGACGGTCCATATCAAACTGACCTTTACTGTCTAAAAAGGTGCCGTCCATATCCGTTGCTACTAATTTTATACTCATTTTACATACTTTCTAAATCTTTTAACTTGACCGAGACAATCTTGGAAACGCCAGACTCCTGCATGGTAACTCCGTAAATAGAGTCTGCAGCTGACATGGTTCCCTTACGGTGAGTGACCACGATGAACTGGCTGTCCTTGTCAAAGCGATTGAGATAATCCCCAAAGCGTTTAACATTCGCCTCGTCCAGCGCTGCTTCCACCTCATCCAAGATGACAAAAGGAATGGTCTTAACGCGGATGATAGAGAAGAGCAGAGCTAAAGCCGACAAGGCCTTCTCGCCACCGCTCATCAGATTAAGCGACTGGATCTTCTTGCCTGGTGGCTGCACAGAGATTTCTACACCAGCCGTCAGCAAGTCTCCCTCCGTCAATATCAGGTCTGCAGAACCACCGCCAAACATCTGTCGGAAAGTCACCTTGAAGCTTTCACGAATGGCTTCAAAGGTTGATTTAAAGCGTTCCTTGACTTCATCATTCATCTCTTCAATCGTTTCTAAGAGCAGATTTTTGGCTGATAGAACGTCGTCTCGTTGCTCGTTGAGGAAGTTCAAACGATTGCTGACTTCTTCAAACTGCTCAACTGCTTCCAGATTGACTGGACCTAAAGCTCGAATGGCTTTTTCCAAATCCTTCACCTGGCTTTCAGCAGCTGGCAAACTTTCTAACGGACGAGCCTGGCTGCTTGCTTCTTCGAAACTCATCTGATAGTCATCTGTCAGATTGCTTGCCAGACGGCGCATGACATCCATGAGCTTATCCTTTTCTGCCTCTGCCTTGGCTTGCCGACGAATCAATTCTTCATTTTGATGGCGGGCTTGCTCCAAACGACTGGCAATATCGTCAGACTGACCTTCTAAATCTTCAATCTCAAATTTCAGACGAATCAGTCTTTGATCCAGCTCAGTCTTTTCTTGCTTGGCGGTCTCTAATTGCTCTTCCAGGATTGTAATATCCACCTTTTGCAGGCTGGACTGCTCCTTTTGCTCCATCAAGAGCTCCAAGGTCGCCTGCTCTTTTGCAAGGCTGGCTTTTTCCTCGGACAGACGTTCCAAGTCATTCTTTTCAAAGCGTTGATTGGAGGTCAGCTCTGTTCGCTGGAGCTTGAGTTCAGCTAAACGAGAGGAAAGTTTGTCGAAACGAGCCTGAACTGCATCTTTGTTCGACTTAACCTGCTCTATTTCTGCAGTGATGTCCGTTTTTTCTTGCTCAACCTCGGTCAAGCGGGTCTGCAGTCGGTCTTTCTCTTCTGAAATATCCAAAGCAGATTGATCAGCCAACTCCTGTTCTTGTAGATTTTTCAGACTTGTGAGCTCTTCTACGCGCTTGGCTAACTGTTCATAGGCTAGATTAGCCTTTTGCTCAGCCAAGCGAGCCTGCTCACCATCTGTTTTGATTTGTTCCAATACCTGCTTAGCCTGACTCAGCTGGTTTTGCAGAATTTGTACTGCTTCTTCCTGCTCTTTCAAGCTGACATTTTTCTGCTTAATCTCCTCAAGCAGAGCATCTAGCTCCGGCTTGATAAAGATGGTATTGTTATTGCGGTTGGCACCACCGGCATAGGAACCGCCAGTCCGAAGCTCTGTTCCATCCAAAGTCACCATGCGAACCTGATAGCGCACTTGGCGAGCTGCTGCTCGGGCATGCTCCACTGTATCAAAAATAGCGGTCGTCCCCAGCAGATTTTGAAAAATGCTGTCTAACGATGACTCATAGCTGACCAAGGAAGAAGCCAGCCCCAGAAAACCAGCACTTTTTTCAATTGTAGCACGGTTATAGTCAGGCAGCTGACGCGGCTTGATGGTTGTTAAAGGCAGGAAGGTTGCCCGGCCAGCCCGATTTTTCTTCAGAAATTCGATAGCCCGAGTCGCAGCCGCCTCATCTTCCACGATGATATTCTGACTGCTGGCTCCCAACGCAATTTCCAGCGCAGTCTGATAGTGGGGGTCAAAGCTGAGTTTTTCGCTAACTGCTCCAACAATGCCACCTAGACGGCCAGCTTCCTGCAGCACACTCTTAACCCCAGCATAGAAATTGCTGTGATTTTTAAGAATGGCCTCCAAGCTATTGGAACGTGCCTGCTTGTTTTTGAGGTCGTCCAAAAGATCAAACATCTTAGTCTGCTGCTGCTTATAGTCAGCCTCCAGCTTCTCTACTAACTGTATCTGACTTTGGTAGTCAGCCAGTAGATTCTTGAGAGCTTGGCGAGCAACTTCCAACTCCTCCAAACCAGCTTGCTCCTGCGCCTGACTAGCCTCCAAATCAGCCTGCAGCTTAGCATAGTCAGCTTTCTTGCTCTCAGCCAATTTAAGCTCACTAGCCAGCTGACTCTCCAGAGATGTCAAGTCATTAGAAAGATTTGCCTCTTCCTGCATGAGCTTGACATACTGCTCACGCAGATGTTCAATCAGCTGGTCTGGATCATCTGAAAAGTCTGCTAATTCTGCTTCCAAAGCAGCGATAGACTGCTCATTGTCACTCAGTTTGGCAGCTATTTGGCTCAATTCAGCCTGCTTGTCTTCTATGTTGCTTTCTATCTGAGCCAGTTTTTCTGACAGAGCAGCCAAGCGCTCTTCATTTTCCCGGCGGCTCGTCGCTGCCTGGCTGGACTCCAGCTTAGAGAGGTCAATCTGCCGCTCCAAATCACTGATTAAGCGGGTCAATTCCAGCAAACTAGCTTGATCATCAGACAAAGTTTGATTGAGCTCATGGCGCTTGGCCTTCAAGGTTTGGTTTTCAACTTCCAGCTCATCGCGCTTGCTGTAGTAGGCTGCCAGCTCCTGCTGGATATTCCTTAAATCTTCTTCAGACTGGGTCAACTTTTCCTTGTTAGCTGTCAGCTGAGCTACCAAAACATCCAAGTAAAGCTCTCGGCGCTGGCCATCCAGACTCAAGAAACGCTTAGCAGTTTCAGCCTGCTTCTCCAAGGGCTTGACCTGGCTCTCCAGCTCGTAGATAATGTCTTCCAGACGGTCCAGATTATCCTGAGTTTGACTAAGCTTGCTTTCCGTTTCCTTACGACGTGTCTTATACTTAAGCACTCCAGCAGCTTCTTCAAAAATTGCCCGGCGTTCCTCCGGCTTGCTGTTGAAGATTTCCTCGACCTTCCCTTGGGAAATGATGGAGAAGGAATCTCGTCCCAGCCCAGTATCCATGAAGAGATCGTGGATATCGCGCAGACGGACTTTTTTGCCGTCAATCTTATACTCACTATCACCGCTGCGGTAAATGTGACGCTCCACCCGAATCTCATTGGCAGCATCCTTGATAAATTGGTCACTGTTGTCCAGAACCACTACCACGGATGCGTAATTAAGTGGCTTGCGGGTTTCTGTTCCCGCAAAAATCACATCGGGCATCTTGCCGCCCCGCAGACTTTTCACACTGGACTCTCCCAAGGCCCAGCGCAGGCTCTCTGTAATGTTGGACTTGCCGGAACCGTTTGGCCCAACAACCGCTGTCACTCCCTGATCAAAGACAACTTTAGTCTTATCAGCAAACGACTTGAAGCCCTGAATTTCAATTTCCTTTAAAAACATGAAGAACTTTCCTTTTCAAATGCGTTTTTAGCAGCTTCCTGCTCGGCCAGCTTTTTAGAACGCCCCTGGCCTTGACCGGACTTGCGGCCATTGATGAGAACAGCCACCTCGAAATTTTTGGCATGAGCCGGCCCTGTCTCAGACACGACCTGATAGGCAATTTCCACATCACCATTAATCTGCAGCAACTCTTGCAGCTTGGTCTTATAGTCCGTCACCCGCTCAAAATCTCCCGCTTCCACCTTGGGAATCATGACTTGGTAGAGAAAGCTTTTGACTGCTTCCACACCCTTATCTAAGAGCAAAGCGCCTAAAAAGGCCTCAAACAAATCTCCTAAAATCGTATCACGATTCCGGCCACCAGACTTCTCCTCTCCACGTCCCAGCTTGATAAACTGATCAAACTGACAATCTCGGGCAAAGCCTGCCAAGCTCTCCTCCCGAACAATCATGGAACGCAGCTTAGACAGGTCTCCCTCTGGCCTCTTAGGATACTTGGTATAAAGATACTCCGAAATAATCAGTTGCAGAACAGCGTCTCCTAAAAATTCCAAGCGTTCATTGTGTGAAATTTTTAAGAGGCGGTGCTCATTGGCATAGCTCGTATGGGTAAAAGCCGTTTCCAACAAGGTCTCGTCAGAGAAAACCAAGTCAAACTGCTCCAGCAATGCTTTTTTCAAATTTTCCATTACTATTTTATATCATGCTGGCTTCAGTCAGATAAGCAGCATGATACCTTTTCCTTTCCAAAGATATACAGTCTCTATTATAACAAAAAACAGGCGCAAACGCACCTGCTGACAGTGATTTCTATTCCTTATCCGGAATTACTTTAAACAAATAATAGGTGATAAAAATGGTCAGACCCAACAGTCCAATCTTAACCCAAATAATAGGCGCTAGAAAAATGGAAATCCCCATCAAGATATAGATGGAAACGATGATCTTTTTTTTACGCTCCTTGGCAATCGTTCCCGTCTCTCGAAAATCTGCCACGTAGGTCTGATACATCTTGGTATGATAGAGCCAATTCTCAAAGCGCTTGGAACTGCGCGAAAAGCAGGCGATGGACAAGAGAAGAAATGGTGTCGTCGGCAGGAGAGGCAGAAAAATCCCCAAAACTCCTAACCCTAAAGATAATAGACCTACCACAAAGTAAATTGGCCGCATACAAGCTCCTTTGCAAAATAAAACCGTTGCTTTTTAAATCTTTAATGGATACCGCACTAGAGCAAGAGAACCAAACCTTTCGGTCTGGTGTTTAAATACTCGTCAAAGGTGTTGCGGTATCAGGCGAGGTATCATAGACCTGGAAATCATGGCCGACTGCCATATCGGCTTGAGCCAGTTGATTGACCATGGTCATGTGAGCCAATTCCTTGATATTATTTTCCTTACTGAGATGCCCCAGATAGATTCGCTTGGTGCGATTACCCAGAGTCCGAATCATGGTCTCTGCTCCATCTTCATTGGACAGGTGACCCATATCCGACAGAATTCGCTGCTTGAGACTCCAAGGATAGGCGCCGCTGCGAAGAATTTCAATATCATGGTTGCTCTCAATCAAGTACCCGTCGGCATTTTCGATAATCCCAGCCATCCGGTCACTGACATAGCCCGTATCCGTAAGCATGACAAAGCTTTTGTCATCTTTCATGAAGCGGTAAAACTGTGGACAGGCTGCGTCATGGCTGACACCAAAGCTCTCCACATCCAAGTCTCCAAAGGTCTTGGTCTTGCCCAATTCAAAGATATGCTTTTGACTAGCATCCAGCTTCCCCAAGTCCTTTTCCATAGCCTTCCAAGTAGCCTCATTAGCATAAATATCCAGATGATACTTGCGGGCCAACACTCCAACGCCATGAATGTGGTCCTTGTGCTCATGAGTCACTAAAATAGCATCCAAATCCTCAGGCTTGCGGCCAATTTCGCCCAGCAAGCTCGTAATTTTCTTGCCTGATAAGCCAGCGTCAACCAGAATCCGCTTTTGGTCTGTTTCCAGATAGAAACAATTACCGCTTGATCCTGACGCCAGAATACTGTATTGAAATCCTTTAGTCATGTTTACTTTCTATATATCTTCATTATCCCAGTCGTCATCCCGGACGCCATCATTCTCATAAGGCAAGACAATGGTAAAGGTCGAGCCCACACCATACTCACTCTTAGCCCAGATAAAGCCCTGATGCTGCTTGATAATTTCCTTGGCAATAGCCAGCCCCAGACCCGTTCCGCCCTGTGCGCGGCTGCGTGCCTTGTCCACTCGATAAAAGCGATCAAAAATCTTAGGCAAGTCCTGCTTGGGAATTCCTAGTCCCTCGTCTGCAATAGAGAGAATCAACTGCTCATCCGTTGTCTTGATGGAAACAGTAATGGTTCCACCATCCGGCGAATACTTGATGGCATTGTTCATGATATTATCAATGACCTGGGTCAGCTTATCTGTATCAATCTCTACCCAGATCGGTGTTATAGGATAATCACGGATAATCTCATATTTCTTAGTTTCGTCTTGATTTTTTATCTTGTCAAAGCGATTGAGGATAAAGGTAATAAAGGCCGTGAAGTTCGTCAACTCCACTTCCAGATGGCTGGTCTCATTATCAATACGGGACAGACTAAGCAAGTCCGTCACCATCCGCATCATGCGGTTGGTTTCATTGAGCGATACCTTGACAAAGTCCGGTGCTACTGGCTCAGACAAAGCTCCCTCATCCAGGGCTTCCAGATAGGACTTAACACTGGTCAGCGGAGTCCGCAACTCATGGCTGACGTTGGAGACAAAGAGGCGACGCTCCCGCTCTTCCTTATCCTGCTCTGTCGTATCATGCAAGACAGCTACCAAACCAGAAATAAAGCCCGACTCCCGCCTTACCAAGGCAAAGCGAACCCGCAAACTCAAGTACTCACCATTTTCATCCTGAGAATCAATCGTCAGCTCAGGAACATTGGTAATCAGGTCCCGCAAATCATACTCGTCTGAAATCGAAAGCAGATCCAAAATACTCATATTTTGGACCTCATCTCTCTTAACTCCCAACTGCTTGGTTGCCATATCGTTGATAGTGATAATCTGCCCCCGGCGGTTAGTCGCAAGCACGCCATCTGTCATATAGGACAGGATACTGGAAAGGCGTTTTGTTTCTTGCTCAAGGTTTTCATGTGTCAGTCGAATGACCTCTGAAAGATCATTGATACTGTTGGTCATATCTGTGATTTCTGGACTCCCTTGCATGTCCAGCACTTCAGAATAGTCACCTGCAATCAAATCTTTAACCTTTTGATTAAGCTGTACAAGCTTTTGATTATCCCGGCGATTTTCCAATAAAAGCAAGGCAACAACTACAATGAAGCCGATAATAATGATTGCAAAGACAAAATCCGCAGAAATCACAAATTGTTTAATTGCTTCAATCATTATTTCTCATATAATAGCCAACTCCGCGGCGAGTCAAGATATACTCAGGTCGGCTTGGCGTATCTTCAATCTTTTCACGCAGGCGGCGAATGGTCACATCCACTGTACGGACATCGCCAAAATAGTCATAGCCCCATACTGTTTCCAGCAAGTGCTCACGTGTCATCACCTGACCGATATGTGTCGCCAAATGGTGAAGCAATTCAAACTCGCGGTGAGTCAACTCCAGCTCCTTGCCATGCTTCTTAGCAACAAAAGCATCTGGCAAAATCTGCAGTTCCCCAATGGTCAGCTCGTTCGGGCCACTTTCTTCTACTTGGTTTTCCACAACAAGGTCTGCCCGACGAAGAAGTGCCTTGACACGCGCCTGCAGCTCACGATTTGAGAAAGGCTTAGTCACATAGTCATCTGCACCGATTTCAAGGCCGATAACCTTGTCAAACTCACTGTCCTTAGCAGACAATACAATAATCGGAACATTGCTGGTCTTACGAATAGTCCGAGCCACTTCCAATCCATCCACTTCTGGCAGCATCAAGTCCAAAATCAAGATATCTGGCTGTTCTGCTTCAAACATTTCCAAGGCTTCCTTACCATCAAAAGCAGTCAAAACCTCATAGCCTTCCTTGGCCATATTAAACTTAATAATATCTGAGATTGGCTTCTCATCATCTACAACTAATATTTTCTTCATATGTTCACCTTAACATAAGATTGGGATTGAATCAACTCCATGATAGAAAAGTTGTGACATAGTCAGCTAAGTCGTCCTGCATCAACACGTGCAAAAGGCAATCTAGTTTGCCTAGCTAGACTCCCAATCCAATTTTATTTATTTATCTAGTCTTATTATACCAAAGTTTTCTTAAAAAACACTAATTCAAGCCATTTTTATTCCACATTTGTAGAAAATGGACAATTCTCATCTAAAAAATTTTTTTCCTAAATGGAAATACTCATTTTTATTCAATTTGACAGTTTATTTATTCTATGGTAAAATCTATGTCATATTATCTAACACAAAGGAGAAAGATATGGCTTTAGTTGAATTTAAAAATGTCGAAAAGTATTACGGAGACTACCATGCTCTGCGCAATATCAATCTCAGTTTTGAAAAAGGGCAAGTAGTTGTACTGCTGGGACCATCCGGCTCAGGAAAATCTACTCTTATCCGTACAATCAACGCTTTAGAAGACATTGACCAGGGAAGCTTAATTGTCAATGGCCACGAGGTCACGAACACTGCTGCCAAAGATTTGGTCAACTTACGCAAAGAAGTCGGAATGGTCTTTCAACATTTTAATCTTTACCCCCACAAAACGGTGTTAGAAAATGTTACCTTGGCGCCTATTAAAGTTCTAGGAATGGATAAACAAGAAGCTAACAAAATCGCTCAAAAATATCTAGAATTTGTCAACATGTGGGACAAGAAAGACTCTTACCCAGGCATGTTATCCGGTGGACAAAAGCAAAGGATTGCCATTGCCCGCGGTTTAGCCATGCATCCTGAGCTCCTGCTCTTTGATGAACCGACTTCTGCCCTTGACCCTGAGACAATCGGGGATGTTCTGGCTGTTATGCAAAAACTAGCCAAAGACGGCATGAATATGATTGTGGTCACACACGAGATGGGATTTGCCCGTGAGGTAGCTGACCGCATTATCTTCATGGCAGATGGCGAGGTGCTAGTAGATACTACTGATGTTGATGCTTTCTTTGACAATCCTACCGAACCTCGTGCTAAGCAGTTTCTCAGTAAAATTATCAACCATGAGAGTGATAATGTGCTTTCTTAAAAAGGAGAAGACCTATGAAACTACAAAAAATACTCATTATCCTACTCTTACTCCTTCTGACTCTTGGCTTAATCAATGCCGCTCCCGCACAAGCCGATTCCAGTACCAGCCAACAGGTCAAGGCCATCCAGAAACGCGGAGTCCTCAATGTCGGTGTCAAGCAGGATGTACCTAACTTTGGTTACCTCAATCCTGATAGCAATACTTACAGCGGCTTAGAAATCGATATTGCAAAGAAGATTGCTAAGGAACTAGGCGTCAAAATCAACTACGTCCCAGTTACTGCACAAACCCGCGGACCACTTCTGGACAACGGACAAGTTGACATGGTCATTGCGACCTTTACCATCACAGATGAGCGTAAGGAAATCTATAATTTCACAACCCCTTACTACACTGATGCTTCTGGTTTTCTAGTTAATAAATCCAGCAAAATTACAGACGTTAAGGACTTGAATAATAAGACTATCGGCGTCGTCCAGGGCTCTATTACTCAAACCTTACTGGAAGAAATCGCCCAAGAGAAAAAACTCAACTTCAAATATGTGGAGTTAGGCTCTTACCCTGAACTTGCTGTTTCCTTGCGAGCTCACCGTATTGATGCCATTTCTGTTGACAAGTCTATCCTGACTGGCTATGTAAGCTCCAAGTCAAACATTCTGGATTACAGCTTCAAAAAAGCCGATTATGGTGTAGTAACAAAAAAATCCAATACTCAATTGAATGACTATGTAGATAGCCTAATTTCTAAATGGAAGGAAGACGGCAGTCTGCAGAAACTTTATGACAAATATAATTTAAAACCATCTGCTTCAACAGATGATTAGAAAGGAGACCCTATGAGTTTTAGTATTTCTTCTTGGCAGGCCTACTTTGCGGACTTTGGCAAGTTTTTCCAAGGATTCCTCTTTACCTTAGCTATTTCTATCGGTGCCCTGACCTTGGCTCTTCTACTAGGGATTTTCTTTGGAGCTATCAGCACAGGTAAGCATAAAGTTCTACGTGGTCTAGCTCGTGTTTTTGTTGAGTTTTATCAGAACACACCACTCTTAGTGCAATTTGTAATTGTCTTTTACGGTCTTCCGCTAGTCAGCAATTACACCATCATGCCCTCAATCTATTGGACTGCGGTTCTCTGTGTGGGACTGTACCACGGTGCTTATATCGCCGAAGTTATCCGATCAGGTATCCAGTCCATTCCTCGCGGGCAGACAGAAGCTGCACTATCTCAGGGCTTTACCTATGTCGAAACCATGCGATACATCATCCTGCCTCAAGCTTTTCGGATTATCCTGCCACCGCTAATCAATCAGGTCGTCAATCTGATAAAAAATACATCTACCGTCGCTATTATCTCTGGTATGGATCTGATGTTCGTGACCAAGTCCTGGTCTGCTCTGAACTCCAACTACATCCCAGCCTTTGCCGGAGCTGCTCTGCTCTACTTCCTCCTTTGCTTCCCAATCGCTAGCTGGGGACGTAAGGTAGAGGAAGCCAATAAACAAGCTTACAGCATCTAAGGAGGTCTCTATGGAAAATATTTTAAAAGTCTTAACCGCAAACAACCTCCTCTTTATCCTTAAGGGACTCTGGCTGACACTGCAAATTTCTTTCATTTCCATTGTTCTATCCACGATTTTTGGAACTATTCTAGCAGTCATGAGAAACGGAAAAAATAAACTGCTCAAACTGATTGCCAGCATTTATATCGAATTTGTCCGTAATGTACCCAATCTGCTCTGGATTTTCACTATCTTTTTAGTCTTTCAGATTAAGTCAACGCCAGCCGGTATCATCAGCTTCACTGTCTTTACTTCTGCTGCTTTGGCAGAAATTATCCGAGGCGGCCTCAATGCTATTGATCCAGGTCAGACTGAAGCTGGCTTATCTCAAGGATTTACTCAGTTTCAAATTCTGCGTTATATCATCCTACCTCAGGCTATTCGGAAAATGCTGCCAGCCATCATTTCTCAGTTTGTCACAGTGATTAAGGATACCAGCCTGCTCTATTCTGTTATTGCGCTCCAAGAACTCTTTGGTTCTGCTCAAATTCTAATGGGACGCTATTTTGAAGCTGAACAGGTCTTCGCACTCTACTTATTAGTAGCAGCCATCTATTTCCTGATTAACTTCGCCATTTCCAGCTTCTCGCGCAAGCTATCCCAACGCTGGGCCCAAGCTGCGGAATAGATAGCTCAAATACAGAACTACTTTCTAAAAGTTGAGTTTACCAACTCAGCTTTTTTATTTTTAATATTTGTGGTAGAATAATATCAAAGGATAGACAAGGAGAACGATATGAAAAAACTAACATGGCTTTTCATCACTTTCTTATCACTAATCTTTCTCAGCGCCTGCGGTCAGCACGCTAGCTTTCAAGGAAAATGGAAGGCTCAGAAAGCAAACGGCGAGGACATTGACATTGTCTTTAATGGCAAAACAGGCAAGCTAGGCGATAAAGAATTTCACTATAAGATAGATAAGTCAGGCTATCAAGATAACACCAAATATTACAGTATTACTGTCAGCGACACCTATCACTACACCATCCTTTTCCCAGATGATGATATGAAAATAGCTACTCTTCTAGAACCTGATGACCCGTCTAGCGACCCTCTCTATGGGGAAATGCTCTATGCCATGAACCGAAATGAGTATCCTGATTTTGATGATTATGTGAATAAATACTTGCATTAAAACTAGAAAGACCACTGATGTAATCAGCGGCCTTTTTATTACTCTTTTTTAAATAGTTTGTCAGCTAGAAAAACAGCATTTAGTACCCTAGGAAATCCAACGTAAGGGATGCACTGCAAAAAGCATTCTATAATCTTTTCGGGGGTTAAGCCAACATTTAAAGCCGCTTGAATATGTACTTCCAGCTGTGCTTCACAACCTCCCTGTGTCAAAAGGCTAGCAAGAGTGACGATTTCTCGCTCCTGTAGATTCAGTCCCTCACGACTATAGATATCACCAAAAGCAAATTCTACAATGTAGTCTCCTAGATCGGGAGCTATTTCTTTCAGAGAGGAAATGACCTTCTCACCGCCCTCACCATCAATCTGATTGAGTCTTTCTAATCCACGTTCAAATCGCTTATTTTTCATTTGCATTTACCTCCTTAAACGATTACAATGTCATTATAAATCTTAGACCATACTCTAAGTCAAGAAATCAAAGGAGGTTTTTTATGAAAATCGGTCTATTTGCCCAAAAAGTGAATTTATCAACGCATACGCTTCGATATTATGAGAAACGAGGATTGATTAAAGTTGATAGAGATCAAAGTGGTCAGCGTTTCTATGATGAGAACGATCTTGCTTGGGTTCAGTTTATCCAGCGTTTAAAAGATACGGGTATGCATTTGAAAGATATTCAGAGATATGCTGACTTACGCTACCAAGGTGATGGCAGCCTGAAAGAACGCTTAGAAATGCTGCAGAAGCACCGCAGCTTTGTTCAAGAACAAATTAAAAATTGGCAAATGTCACTTAAAAAATTAGATAATAAAATTGAATGGTATCAAGCAGAAATCAGGAATCTTCCTAAATAGTCTATAAACGAAACCCGAGCCAATTGCTCGGGTTTAATTGTTATCTAACAAATGCTACTTTTCAACGCGGGATTTGCTGGCAATGTCTGCTAAGATTTGCTCTACAAATTCGTCTACTGGTATTGTATGTGTTTCTTTTTGACCGTAGCGGCGGACATTAACAGTACCGTCTTCTACTTCCTTGTCACCAACGATGAGCTGATAAGGAATCTTGCTAGTTTGTGAAGCACGAATCTTGTACTGCATCTTTTCATTGCGCTCATCCACATCAGCACGTACACCCTTGTCGCGCAGCTTTTTAGCCACTTGCCAAGCATAGTCAATATGGGCTTCGTTAGAAACAGGAATCAAAGTCACTTGATGCGGAGCCAGCCAGGTCGGGAAGGCACCCTTGTAATTTTCAATCAAGATGGCTGTGAAGCGCTCCATGGTTGAGATAACTCCACGGTGAATCATAACTGGGCGATGCTCTTCACCGTCAGCTCCGACATACTTGAGGTCAAAACGCTCTGGCAAGAGGAAGTCCAGCTGGATAGTTGACAGAGTTTCTTCATTCCCTAGGGCTGTTTTGACCTGGATATCGAGTTTGGGACCGTAGAAGGCTGCTTCTCCTTCTGCCTCAAAGTAGTCCACGCCCATTTCATCAAGGGCTGCACGAAGCATGGTTTGGGCATTTTCCCACATCTCATCGTTGTCAAAGTACTTGTGAGTATCTTGAGGGTCACGAAGAGAGAGACGGAAACGATATTCTGTCAAGTTGAAGTCAGCGTAAACGTCGATAATCAACTGCAGCGCACGCTGGAATTCTTCTTGAATCTGTTCTGGCGTTACAAACAAGTGGCCATCATTCAAGGACATTTCACGTACACGTTGAAGACCAGTCAAAGCACCAGATTTTTCGTAGCGGTGCATCATGCCAATCTCAGCGATACGGATTGGCAACTCACGGTAAGAGTGAACATGGTGTTTGTAGACTTGGATGTGGTGAGGGCAGTTCATCGGACGCAAAACAAACTCTTCCCCATCACCCATATCCATGGTTGGGAACATATCTTCTTGGTAGTGCTCCCAGTGGCCAGAAGTCTTATAAAGCTCCACAGAAGCCAAAGGCGGAGTGTAGACGTGTTGGTAGCCGGAAGCCAACTCTTTATCAACGATGTAACGCTCCAACTCGCGACGGACAGTCGCACCATTTGGCAGCCAGAATGGCAAACCTTGACCCACTTCTTGAGAAATCATGAAGAGATCCAGCTCTTTCCCTAACTTACGGTGGTCGCGTTCTTTAGCTTCCTCCCGCATTTGCAGATATTTCTTCAGGTCTTTCTTGTCAAACCAAGCAGTACCATAGACCCGCTGCATCATAGCATTGTCGCTGTTCCCGCGCCAGTATGCTCCAGCCACGTTCAAGAGATGGAAGATTTGAATCCGACCTGTAGATGGAACGTGAGGCCCACGGCAGAGATCCACATATTCACCCTGACGGTAGATGGTCAAACCGCCCTCATCTTCTGAATGCTCTTCAATCAATTCCAACTTGTAAGGATCGTTTTTGAAAATTTCACGCGCCTCATCCTTAGTCACTTCCTCACGGATGGATGGGAAGTTTTCTTTGACGATTTTCTTCATTTCTTCTTCGATACGAGGCAGATCTTCATTTGAAATTTGCCCTGCTTCATTGTCCGTATCGTAGTAGAAACCATCCTGAATGGCAGGACCAACGCCCAAGTGAATATCTGGGAAAAGACGGCGAGCTGCTTGCGCAAACAAGTGGGCTGCAGAGTGACGCAAGATATCTAAAGCATCTTCGTGGTCAGGTGTCACGATTTCAATAGCACCATCTTCAGTGATAGCACGAGTCGTATCAATCAATTTGCCATTGAATTTACCAGCCAAAGCTTTTTTAGCTAGGGAATTGCTGATAGATTGAGCAATTTCAAAAGTTGTAACGCCAGATTCGAATTCACGAACAGCGCCATCTGGGAAAGTAATCTTAATCATGAGTTTTCTCCTTATCTATCATCCAAATATTTTAAGAATCTATTCTTTTATTGTAATAGTTGATTTCTAGGATTTCTTGTAGCTCAGTTTTATGCCAGCCTGCACCAATCATTACCTTATTAACATTAAATTCAAAACTCTGTTTATCATTCATCGAAAACTTAAGTTTATATCCCATGAACAAGCGCTTCTTAAATTGATATGCTTGGATATCTTCTGCTGAAAATTCTCCTACAATATCTCCTAATTTCCCCATAGGGGTAATAGAAATGATGTAGATTCCTGTCTCAGTAAAAACAATTAAAAAGTAGGCATTTGCAGTGCCTCCCAAACGCTGAGTTCCATAGACTGCATGCAGCGACTCAGCTATGCTAGAATCTAAGCCATGTTTCATTAAATAAGCCTTAATTTCTTCGAATTTGAATCCCATACAGATCTCCTTTATTCATTTTATTTTTTATAATATTGTAGCAAAGGAAAAGCCATCTCTCGCCACTCAAAAAGCAAGAAAAGAAAAATGAAAACAAAAAACGACATCCTAAAAGGACGTCGCAACGTGGTTCCACCTTCATTTATGCAAGTCAAAAGACTTACACCTCGAATCGGCTCTAACGTAGCCACCGTTTTATGTTTGCATAAAAGCTGATAGAGTAGTCTCAACTGCATCCTCTACGCGATTTCCAGCTCCACGCGCTCTCTAAAAGATTTCCTGCAGGTGATATGTCTCTAGAAAACATTATAGCACGATTGGAAAAATTTGCAAGAGCTATTGACCATCAAAACCAGAAAAATGATTTAGAGCCTCTTGACTCAAAGTTGCAGCTTGACGTTTTTTGCGGTATTGCTCTGCCAACAGCATTCCTCCCAAAGAAAGGAATAACAAGACATGAATATCCCTAGCATTATAAAGCGTGGAAGTGATTGGATTATAAATCTTGTCTCCTGAGTAAAAAAGTCCGTCAAAAAAGTTTTTGAATAGATAATAATACTGAACCCCTGGAATCAAAAGAAGAAAGGGCAGAGAAAAACCTTGCATCCGAGTATTTATATAAACAATCACTGCACCAAACAAAGGAAGCAGCACAGCATAATAAAATAAATTAAGATTAGAAAGCCAGCTCAAATCGCTTCCCATACTTTCTGTATTGTCTATAAGATATCTCCAAAGCTCTTGCCAAATCCAATCTGAAGCAATGAAAATGCCATAGAACAAAAGCAGCCACGGCAACTGTTTGAGATATTTTTTCATAAGATTTCTCCTCTATTTCTAAATAAAACCTTGCATAAATAGCTATTGCCGCAATGATGCAAGGCATGTTTCTATTCTAATAATTTAGTTATATTCCTTATTTTTTTCACTTGCTTACTCGAAGCTTTGAGGATACGAACAGAGCCATTGATTGGTAGAGAGATGACCTTGCCAGGCAAATAGGCCACCGTCTTGGCCAGACGCTTGGCAGCACTTTCCTCTGGGCTAAGCTCGTTGTGGAAGTCCTTGGAAATGGTTAAATCCAGATAAAACTCATAGACTCTGCGACCAAAATTCTCCGCTGAAATTTCGTAGAGCTTGTCTGCTAACTTCTGCTCATCCATATCAGGTGTCGCAATAATTGCCTCTAAAATAGCGCCTGATAAATCACGCTCTTGGTAATAAAGGGTTCCAAAAATTTTGTCACTGATAACATTATCCAGATAAGGATTGCCATGAGCAATAATCGGCGTGCCACTGGCTAAGCTTTCTAAGTAGGTCAGACCTTGGGTCTCACTGGTTGAGGCAGAGATAAAGAAATCCGCAGCTTTATAGTAAAGGGCCGTATCACTAGGAGCAATCATCCCCGTAAAGATGACCGCTTCTTCAATCTGAAGCTTAGCAACCATTTCTTTCAAGTCTTCCGCGTAGGGGCCGTCGCCGACAATGACCAGCTTGACTTTGTCATTTTCTTCAAGGACGGCAGGCATCGCCTCAACGATAGCCTGGATATTCTTTTCATAAGAAATACGGGACAGACTGAGCAGCATTATCTCATCTTCAGCCAGTCCTAGCTTGAAACGCAGCTTCTTGATATCCTCACGCGAAATTTCCGGCCGCTCAAACTTCGCCAGCTCAATTCCTGTCGGAATCACCCGTTTTTCTGCTTCGATTTTATAATCAACCAAAAGGTCATAAACAATCTCGCTAGGGCAGATAACCCCATCCAAGTCACTCATGAAGCCACGGACGATGTACTTGACCATGCTAGGACGGATGACCATCCCCTTGGCAATATAGTGCACATAATCTTCATATTGGGTATGGTAGGTATGTACTACCGGAATCCGAAGCTCTTTAGCAATCCAAATCCCCAGCAGCCCTAGTGAAAACTCAGTCTGGGTATGGATAATGTCCAGCTGGTACTGACGGGCAATTTCTAGCGCATGAGAAAATCCTCGATAAGCCACTCTTCGATCCTTAAAGGCAAAGAAAGGTACGCTGGGAATCCGAATAATTTGCCAATCCTCATAACGATTGACATCCTTGTCCGTCGTCGTAAAAATAAATACCGTGTGACCTAATTTTTCCAGCTCCGTCTTCAAAGTCCGAATACTGGTAGCAACCCCAGAGACCTGAGGAAAATAGGTATCTGTAAAAAGACCAATACGCATCTTACATCTCCAAAACTGTTTGATAAGCCTTGACTAACTGATCTGCAACATCGTCAATAGACCGGCTTTTAGCCACCTGATAGCCTGCTTCGCGCTTGTCCACCTTTTTATCTAAGACATTTCTCAGAGACTGGACAAACTCGTCTACGTTATGACAGAGCTCGGCTGAACGCTCATCCACCCAGCCATGATAAACTGGGATATCACGCAGCACAACATTCTGCTCACTGGCCAAGGCCTCCAGGACAACAATTCCTTCAGTTTCCTCATAGGATGGGAAAAAGAAAGCATCTGCTCCAGACATGGCTCCCTGGAAAACAGCTCCCTTAAAATAGCCAGGGAATTCGACATTATCAGGGTGGTCAAAGAGGACCAGACGGCGGATCTTGCGCGGAATCAGCCAGAGATTGATAGAGCCCAGCCAAATGAAGCGCACATCTGGCATCCTGCGGGCAACCTCTACAAAATCCTCAATCCCTTTGCGGCGGAAATAAAGGCCAGCACAGACGACCACCTTCTGCCCCTCTTCAATCTTAAAGTACTTTTTAAAAACTTCTTCCTTATGAGCATCTTTCTTATACTTTGGTAAGTCAATACCGTTTGACACAGCCACCATAGGTGTAGTGACCCCATAAGACTGGATCAGCTGCTTGGAATACTCCGATGGCGTGATAATGAAATCCGCCTTTTTATACATGTGCGTCAGGTATTTACCAAAGAGCGGAGCAAAGAGATTGGATCCAATAAAGGAATTTTCAAAGTCCTCCTTGGTTGAATGCCCATGCATAATCACTTTTTTATTGCCCCTCTTGGCAGCATGCAGAAGAAACAAGCTACGGGGACCATAGGTATTGATGTGGACCACATCATAATCTCCTAAAACGTCCGTCGTATAAGGAATCCCAGCCAAATCCAAGGCATGCATCTGATGCTGGAGGGCTCGGCCGATTCCTGATTTCTCCAAAACGGACTTTCCTTCAAGGTACAGTAATACTTTCATACTTCCTATTATACCGAAAATCAAATAAAAAGGAAAACCACAAGGGCAAAAGAGGTAAAAAATCCATCCAAAGCCTGATAAGGCTTAGAAAACTGCTCTAACTGAACGGAAACACAAAAAAGCTGAGGTATAGTACCTCAGCCTCACTCAATAATAGTGAAAATCTATTAAAGCAGTAATTCCTTAATCACCTTTGTCTCTTTTCAAATTCAGAGAAATTCCTAATCAGACTGGCGGACACCGCTTATTTCCGAGTTGATTTACGCTCGCTAATGCTGTGAGCTAGGAGAACTTCGCGTTCTTCCAATTCTTCCTTATGCATAATCTTAGTCAGCATGCGCATACTGATAGCGCCGATGTCATAGAGGGGCTGACCGATTGTGGAAAGGTTAGGACGAGTGAAACGAGCTACTTGTGAATCATCACTGGTAATGATTTCAAAATCTTCTGGAACCTTGATGCCTTGATCAGACAGACCATTTAAGAGGCCTGCTGCCAATTCATCTCCTGTGACAAAAGCCGCAGTTGCTTTGGAAGCAATGACACGCTCTGCCAAATGGTAGCCATCATCATAAGAATATTTAGATTCAAAAACCAAGCCTTCGCTGTATGAAAGTTTCTTGTTCTTCAAGCCATCTTTATAGCCTGATAGACGGATTTTCCCGTTGATATCATCAACAAGCGGTCCGCT
Organism: Streptococcus sp. DTU_2020_1000888_1_SI_GRL_NUU_041A; assembly: GCF_032387735.1. Taxonomy (NCBI): domain Bacteria; kingdom Bacillati; phylum Bacillota; class Bacilli; order Lactobacillales; family Streptococcaceae; genus Streptococcus; species Streptococcus sp. DTU_2020_1000888_1_SI_GRL_NUU_041A. The sequence goes on from NZ_CP135591.1 coordinate 1,753,501, forward strand.
GACAAAGGCAATTTTCTTATTGCGCTTAGCCAGTAATTCTACAGCATCAACCGTTGCTTGCTTGTAGTCAATATTGACGCTCGGAAGCTGATGCTCCACATCGACAGTACCCGCCAAAACGACCGGTGTACGCGAACGTGAAAACTCTGAGCGAATTTTCTCCGTCAGATGATAGCCCATGAAAATAATGCCATCCACCTGCTTAGAAAAGAGCGTATTGACAACGGATACTTCCTTATCATCATCCTCATCACTGTTAGCCAAGACAATGTTGTATTTATACATTTCAGCAATATCGTCAATCCCTTTTGCCAAGGTTGAGAAATAACTATTGGTAATATTTGGAATGACAACGCCGACGGTTGTAGTCTTCTTGCTGGCTAATCCACGTGCCACTGCATTTGGACGATAGTCAAGACGATCAATGACCTCTAAAACTTTTTTACGTGTGTTTTCTTTGACGTTCTTGTTTCCATTCACTACTCGACTGACTGTCGCCATCGAAACTCCCGCTTCACGGGCGACATCATAAATCGTTACTGTGTCGTCTGTGTTCATATAGTTTCCTTTCTTCTATTGAAAATATCGTTTTCACTTTCCTACATTCACCATTTTATCACTTCTTGTAAACACTTTCAAGTATTTTGATAAGTTTTTGAAAAGTCTTGCTTTTTTTGACATTTTTTGCCAAAATAGAGGCATAGAAAGAAGGTTGTGACCATGACAAAAATTCAACAAATCACCCACTATCTCGAGAATGAGAAGCTAGATGCCGCTGTTCTGTCTGATCCAGTCACTATCAATTATCTGACTGGTTTCTATAGCGACCCGCATGAGCGGCAGATGTTTTTGTTTGTCTATTCTGACCATGAGCCCCTGCTCTTTGTGCCTGCTCTAGAAGTTGAGCGGGCTTCAGGAGCTGTTTCCTTTTCAGTCCTTGGCTATATGGACTCTGAAAATCCTTGGCAGAAGATTAAAGCTGCCCTGCCTAATCACTCCTTCAAGACTGTCGCTCTTGAGTTTGATAACTTGATTTTGACCAAATATCATGGATTGAAAACTGTCTTTGAAACTGCAGAATTTACCAACCTGACTCCTTACGTCAACCGCTTGCGCCTGATTAAGTCTGCCGATGAAATCCAGAAAATGCTGGTAGCTGGGCAATATGCTGACAAGGCTGTTAATATCGGTTTTGACAATATTTCGCTGGAAAATACCGAAACAGATATCATCGCTCAGATTGACTTTGCTATCAAGCGCGAAGGCTATGAAATGAGCTTTGAAACTATGGTGCTGACGGGAGATAATGCAGCTAATCCGCACGGCATTCCCGGAGCAAATAAAGTCGAAAACAACGCCCTCCTCCTTTTTGACCTTGGCTGCATGGTCAATGGCTATGCTAGCGATATGACGCGGACTGTTGCTGTTGGCCAGCCGGATCAGTTCAAAAAAGATATCTATTATCTGACATTGGAAGCCCAGCAAGCTGCTCTTGACTTTATCAAGCCAGGCGTCACAGCTCATGAAGTAGACCGTGCCGCTCGGCAAGTCATCGAAAAAGCGGGCTATGGTGAGTATTTCAATCACCGCCTCGGCCACGGTATCGGTATGGATGTTCACGAATTTCCATCCATTATGGAAGGCAACGACATGGTCATCGAAGAAGGCATGTGCTTCTCTGTTGAGCCTGGTATCTACATCCCTGGCAAGGTCGGTGTCCGCATCGAGGACTGCGGCTATGTCACTAAGAATGGTTTTGAACTCTTCACCGAGACTAGCAAGGACTTGCTGTATTTTGAATAGAATTTTATCAGCCTATATTATGTCTCGAATGATTATTGGGTTTGGTAGACGACTTCTGGTTATTTGAGCTATCATTATTGGACATCGTTATAGCTACCTCAGTTCTTACGCATTTATAATTTCAAAAAAACGATAGAAAAGTTTCTGTCGTTTTTTTCTTGTTTCCTAGAAATTATACTAAGTCATTTAGATTCACCCACTTTTTCTCTAATGATGTGAGCTGTCAGAGACTTTCCGAAGAACTCATTTGCTCCGCACTAACCAGTTTTTACACCAACAAGATGCTTTCATCATTGAGAAGAGAAAGCGTTACAAATCCTTATCATATCAGAGGTTTCTAGCCCTTCTTGCCCTTCTGATTTAAAAATGTTATAATTTTTTATGAAAAATTGTCTAAAAATTCTAATCTTTATTGTTAAGGAGGTCTGGATGCTCTTCAAAAGGTCAGAAAATCACGGATTTTCTCGCTATCTCTGCCTAATCTTGCTTCTCATCATTTTTCTGGCTTTCTCCCTCTTTTTAGCTGTATCTTTGGGATCGGTCACTATTGATATACAGGATACTTACCAGATTATTTTCAGCAAACTCGGATTTCCCCTTGGCACAGGCAAACTATCTCCGTCTACAATTGCTATTGTTTGGAACATGCGGGTTCCAAGAGTGCTCTTGGGAATCCTAGCTGGTGCTGGCCTTTCTGTCTGTGGCAGCGTCATGCAATCTACTGTCAATAATCCTATCGCAGAGCCTTATATCCTGGGAATTTCAGCCGGTGCAACCTTCGGAGCCACACTAAGCATTATCTTAGGGCTCAAATCCATTACTGGCGCAGGCGCCTTTATAGGATCCATTCTGGCATCAGCTGTGGTCCTTTTTATCGCATCCATGCAGGGAAAGATGACGACAAGCAGTCTGATTTTATCAGGAACAGTTGTAAATGCCCTCTTTATCGCTTTTTCCAACTTTATCATTTCCGTCGGTGCCAATGCTGATAGCCTTATGACAATCAAGTTCTGGACTATGGGCTCACTGGCTGGAACTTCTTGGTCAGATTTAGCCTTGCCGGCTCTTGTTGTTAGTCTCTCCTTTTTGTTTTTCTGTTCTCAGTATCGTATTTTCAATACTATGATGATGGGGGACGAAGCAGCTTTGACCCTGGGAGTCCCTCTGCGTTTTTACTGGTTTCTTTATATCACAGTTGTCGCAGTCATGACAGCGGTGCTGGTTGCCTGCTGCGGTATTATTGGCTTCGTCGGACTAATCACTCCGCACATTGCTCGCAGATTAGTCGGTACCAACTACAAAAGGCTCTTTCCTATCGCTACCCTGCTCGGCTCACTCTTTCTTGTCTGGGCAGATGTTTTAGCTCGAATTTTGGTTAAAAATGCCGAACTGCCGATTGGAATCTTCACTGCTTTGGTCGGTGCACCCTTCTTTATCTACATTGTAGCCAAAAGCCGAAAGGAGGTAAGCAGCTGATATGGATCTAACTTGCCAAAATATCCACTATGCTGTCGGCCAAAAAGAGATCTTAAAAGGGATTTCACTCAAGGTCGAGCGAAATCAGTTTCACACTATTTTAGGACCCAACGGAAGCGGCAAAACTAGTCTGCTCAAAACCATCTACCGCCAAATCAAACCTGACAGCGGGAACATTTATCTAAACGGAAGGCCACTGGAACAGGTCAGCATAAAAAAAGCTGCCCAGAAAATAGCCGTTGTAACTCAGTTTAACTATCTTCAGTTTGACTGTACCGTCCAAGAAATCGTCATGCTGGGCAGGACGCCGCATCTGTCCCTTTTTCAAAAAGAGAGCGAAAAAGACTATGCCCTTGTCCGTCATGCCTTGAGTCAGGTAGACATGCTGGACAAGAGAGAGCGAACCTATCTATCCCTGTCTGGCGGTGAGAAGCAAAGAGTCCTGCTGGCACGCGCTTTGGCTCAACAGCCAAGCCTACTGCTCCTAGACGAGCCGACCAATCATCTGGATATCAAATACCAGCTGGATATGCTGCGTATCGTCAAAGACCTGAAGATCAATGTTTTGGCTGTCTTGCACGATATCCAACTGGCTTGTCGGTATTCAGACTATTTGTACCTCATGAAGGGAGGTGAGATTGCATACCAAGGCGCTCCAAAGGAGGCCATCACTCATGATTCACTGCGAGCCGTTTACGGTATTCAGAGCAAAGTGATCTGGACCAAGGATCGACAGGCTATGATTCAATATCTATAAGAGTCTGTTTTCAGCTTTATCTATACAAGCTCCAAGCCCAAGAAAGGAAGGCAATATGAAAAAAACACTCAGTATCTTACTCGTCGCAACTGCTGCACTGACAATGGCAGCCTGCAATTCTTCATCTAAGGAAAGTACGAAAGAAAGCTCAACTTCGCAATCTTCCTCCAAAACAGAGAGCGCGAAAAAGAGCACAGCAGAGACAAAATATCCAGTGACAATCAAAACTTACGATGCCGAAGGCAAGGAGATTGATCAGATCTTTGAAAAGGCACCGGAAAAGGTCATCACCAACAACCTTTCGACGACCGAAATCTTGATTGAACTAGGATTGAAAGACAAGATCGCTGGTATGCTCAATCCAGACAACGATGTCACAGATAAATACAAGGCTGATATTGCCACCATTCCGCAAGTCGGCGACAAGAAAAACGTATCACAGGAAACTGTGCTATCTTATGAGCCAGACGCTCTTCTTGGCCGAAACATGATGTTTTCCGAGAAGTCTCTGGGAACAGTCAGTGCCTGGAATGAAAACAAAATCCCTGTCTACACACAGAAGGCTTCCCTGTCTAATACCAAGCAAGACCTAGGAAATATCGTTGAAGATGTCAAGAATATAGGAACCATCTTTAACGTTCAAGACAAGGCCAATCAGTATGCTGACCAGCTGCAGACAAGAATTGACAGTGTCAAGAAGGCCAATAAGACTAGCCAAGGCGAAAAGAAAAAAGCGCTCATCATGTGTGCCTACAAAGATGAGACTTTCGGTGCTTATAAATCTGCCCTGCAGGAGAGCCTGCTTAACCAGCTCGGCTATACCAATGTAGCGACCGGAACCTCTGACCTAACCTTGGAAAATCTGGTCTCTATGGATCCAGAAGTCATCATCTATGTAACCAGCGACCGAAACAAGGCCATGGATGAGCAAGCAGTTGATCTAATGAAAGCCAATCCAGTTCTGGAAGATGTCCCAGCGGTCAAAAATCAGAAAATCATGACCATCTCCTATGATGAGTTCATGGATTATGGTCCTTCTGTAATTGACTCACTCGAGAAAATCAATGACTTTATCAATAAATAAGACCTTTGTCTGGGAGGGTATCACTGTCAATATTGCCCTGCCCCAAGATTATGACGGATCACGACCTTATCCAGCAATCTTGCTAAATGATGGCCAGATAAACTACCTGAGCAGGCTTTCTTCATCGGTAATCTTGATCGGACTGATATCAAACAACAGGCTGGACGATTATACACCCTGGAAAGCCAATGCTCTAAAGCCTGGCAATGCTGATTTTGGCGGCAGAGCAGATAGCTATCATCAGAAACTATTCAACGATATATTAGCAGAAATCAGACAGCACTACCTACTGGATGACAAGAGAATTGCCTATGGTGGCTACTCTCTCGGTGGACTAGCGGCTGTTTACAGTCTCTATAGCGTCTGCGAGATTCCTTGTGTCTTTTCTATCTGCGGTTCCTTTTGGTACCCGGGTTTTACCGACTATTGCCGAACACAGGACTTGAAAAACAAGGACTGTCTAGTCTATTTGCAGAATGGAAAGACAGAAGGTGCGAATCACTCGAACCGACTTTCCAAGGCTCCTTTCTATGCTGAAGAAATTCATCGCTTGATTCAGAAAGAAATCCTTACCACCTGCTCCATCTTTGACCCTTATGGGCATCATGAAGCCCTCAAAGAGCGCTATGTTGCCTTTGCCGACTGGCTGGCCACACAATGGCATATTGACTAATGAAAAACCCCTTTGTCACTTACAGCAGCTGACAAAGGGGTTTTTTAGTTTATTAATGCAAGCAAAAGACTTTTACCAGTAAAATGGTAAAAGTCTTGAGTAGAAAGATTTATTCCGTTTTCTCTCCCGCCTCTAGTTTCAACAAGAAAGCTTTTTTATCAAGACCGCCGGCATAGCCGGTCAGCTTGCCGTCGCTTCCGACAATCCGATGACAGGGAATCAGAAGGGAAATCGGATTATGACCGATAGCGCCACCGACTGCTCTAGCCGAGCCAATCTTACCGTACTCAGCTTGTAATTCTCGTAGAATGTCTGAATAGGTAGACGTTTGTCCATAAGGAATCTTCTGCAGCACTGTCAGAACCTTGCTTCTGAACTCAGTTACTTGGGGTGCCAATGAAATTTCATTTATTGCGGGATTTTCTCCCTTAAAATAAGCATCCAGCCAAGCAGAGACGCGTCGGCTTATTTCTGTCTCCTCCTGCTGCGCTTGCTCCAGATCATAGCCTGCCCCAAAATATTTCTGATTCTCCAGCCAAAGCCCCAACAAGGCATTTGCGTCTGTCAAGATGAGAATCCGGCCAATCGGCGATGTATAATAAGTCTTGTACATATTTTTTCTTTCTTTTAGCTTCTTGATAAGCCTTATTATACCACTCTTGTCTTAACTTTTGCCACAATCCCATCTGGGTCTGTGACTTCTAGCTCTTGGGAGCTAATCCATCGGACTGGCGCTTGCAAGTCCTGAGCATTTTCATAAATAGCTACTAGGTCTTCTTTCCCTTCTACTTGCGCTTCAAAATAGGCTAGTCCCATTTGCTTAGGTTGGCGATGATTCAAGTGAGAACCTCCCCATTCATTAACAGCTAAATGATGATGGTAGTTTCCGGATGCCAGCCAGCTAGCAGAAGGTACAGAAAATTTATCCTCCAAGCCTAGAAGCTTTTGGTAAAAATGACTGGCTGCTCTGCTATTTTTCACAGACAGATGGACATGGCCCATACGAGTGCCTTCAGCAATACTAAACGGCTGGACTTCCTGACCCAGTTCATAGATTTCTTGAGCAGCTAGAGCTTCCGTCACTCCGATAATGCGGCCATCTTCTCGAATATCCCAATCAGCCTGAGGCTTGTCCCGATAAAGCTCAATGCCGTTGCCTTCTGGGTCCTCCAGATAAATGGCTTCACTATAGCCGTGGTCCGCCCCTCCAACCATAGGAACTTTATTTTCTGATAAATGCTTAAGGATATCCGCCAAAGCTTGGCGGCTTGGAAGCAAAAGCGCCAGATGATAAAGACCATAAGCCGACTTAACGGTCTGACGGTCACTAGTCGCTAAGAGCCTCACCAGCGCTTGTCCGTTCCTGCCCAAAGCCACCTGTCCGTCCTGCTCTTCCAAAAGCTCCAGCCCTAAAACACGCTGATAAAAATCCCTTTGTCTTGCTAGGTCAGCCACATAAAGTGCCACCTCTCCTAGATAAATCTTGCTTTGATATTCAAAAGTCATGTTTTTCTCCTCTCTTAAATTTAAAATTTCAGCAGTGCTCCTGCCAAATCTTTTTTTATTTTCCCAAAACAGAAATACGTTTCTTGATGTGGTCTTCCACATCTCCATTTGCTCTGAAGGATTATTTTTGAAATTGTAATCAATTATATTACATCTATTAGTATACCACACCTTAATGTAATGTCAATAATTACATCTCGTAAAATTCTTAACAAAAAACAACCTGCTTCCTAGGAAACAGATTGTTCTTTAATTTCTTTTTCGGTCGCTGCGACAACTTCGTCAAGACTGGTCTGAGCCAATTCAGCTTCCATGGCTGCCTGAATAGCTGCCAAGCGGTCATCTAAAACATTGTGAATGTTCTTGCCGATAGGACAGTCTGGATTGGGCTTGTCATGAAAGCTAAAGAGCTGGCCGCTCTTGCCCAGACACTCAACCGCGCTATAGACGTCCAACAGGCTAATGTCTTTCAAATCTTTGGCAATCTCTGCTCCTCCAGTCCCACGAGCAACGGTAATCATCCCGGCATTCTTGAGCTGAGACAGGGTTTTGCGAATAATAACTGGATTGACGCCAACACTGCCAGCAAGGATATCACTTGTCAGTTTTTGTTTTTTTCCCTCCAAAGCCAGTACAATCAGCATATGAGTGGCAATGGTAAAACGGCTGGAAATCTGCATTTTCTCTCCTCCCTCATCATTTTCTCTCACTATTATATCCCAAAAAGGGTGTAACTTCAAGAGTTACGACTGGACTTTAAGAAAGCTGCAATCTCATCTGCATAGCCTTCCCGCTCACTGATTTCCCGCAGCAGGTCGTGGTTATGGGTATGGTGGATACCATTGACCAAGCTCTCCCGATAAATCTCATAGTAAGGCAAGTGGAGCTCCCGCGCCAATCTCAGCTCCTGCTCCACATCGTAGGCCACGCGCCGAAGGTCGACATCAGCCAGACCCGTCTCATCTATCTCTAAAATGGTATATTGGGCTCGCAAGTCCTGACGCAAAGCTGAATCTAGAAAGAACGGCTGACCAATAGAACCGGGATTGATAATCAGCTGTCCCTTGGTCCCGTAGCGGAGAAACTGTTGGTGAATATGACCATAAACAGCAACAGCACAGTCATTCCCATCAAAAAGGCGGTCGAAATCGCTCTGCTCGCCAATATGAATCAGCTCCCGTCCCCAATTCTTATCTGGCAGATGGTGGCTGACCGCAATCTTCAATCCCTTTACTTCTGTCAAGACTTGCAGAGGAAGTTCCTGCATGCGGTCAATCTCTTCAGGACGGATTTCCTCTAGGACAAAATGGCAGAGCCGGGTCAGGTAGAGATGGCTGGGACGTGTCAAGTCTAACTTTTGATGCAGGGCATGCCAGAGACTGTCTTCCCAATTCCCCCTGACCTGGAGACTGATGGGCAGCTGCTCCATCCTATCTAAGATATTTCTGCGACCGGTTCCTGGCAGGAGCAAGTCCCCCAAAAACCAATAGTCTGTCACTTGCTGGCTTTCCGCATCCGTCAGCACTGCTTCCAAGGCTGTGCTATTCCCATGCACATCGGATAATAAGGCAATTTTTCGTGTCATTGTGTGTCTTTCTCTTTCTTTACAAGGAATATTATATCAAAGTTCAAAAAAACTTCCACCCATCAAGTGAGTGAAAGTTTTGAAGTCTTTTTATCAATCAACAGACTTGAGTGCTTCCAGCATATCCACCCTTCTGAGGCGGTAATTGACAAAGAAGCCAAGCAAGGTCAGAATAAGAGTCACCGCTGTTAGAGGAAACAGATAGACTGAGAGACTTACTTGAGGGGTTAAGCTGATAATGCTAGGCGCAACCTTCTCAATCAAAAAACGATGCAGGAAGAAACCGCCTAGAAGCCCAACTGCCATCCCAATCACTGACAGAATAATGGTCTCTCGATAGATATAGAGGGTCACTTCCTTATTATGGAAGCCCAAAACCTTGATAGTGGACAGCTCGCGAATCCGCTCAGCTACATTGATATTGGTCAGGTTGTAGAGAATGACGATTGCTAAAAGAATGGAAATCAGGACCAAAATTAGCATTGTATTATTAAGAGAATCAGCTAAAACATTGAACTGCTTCACCATGCTTGCATTTTGAGAAACACTCTTGACAAACTTGAGACTCATAAATTCATTGGCCTTGTCCACAATATTTTTGCTAGAAGAGTCCTTGATCCGCACTAGATAAGCGTTTTTCTCGGGCTTTTTCCCGTAAATCTTCTGGTAGTCAGTTGCCTTCATAAAGGCAAAATGGCCAAAATGATTCTCATTGACTCCTGTGAGCTTGACTGACTTACCACCCAGCTCTATACTACCACCGGGGCTAACTCCAGCTATACGGGCCAATTTATCCGAAACAACTACACCGTCCTTGATAGTCAGCTTTTGCTGGTTGTCAGGACTCTCCATAGAAATAAAAGGTTCAAAATTTTCCTTGTCCGTAACCATTAAAGTGACTGATTCTGTCTCTTTTTTTCCTTTGTATTTCTCTGTCAAGGTTTCACTGTAGATCTCCTGATAATCAGCAATCGAGTCATCTGCCAACATCTTTTTCAGCTCGTCTTGCTCAGCTTGATTCTCCCCAGGATTGACAGCGACAATCAAGTCGTAGCGCAGAATCTCCTCAAACTGACGTTTGGGAATACCACCAATAGAAGATTGGAGTCCTAGGCCGGCAAAGAGCAGGGCAACAGAACCCGCCACACCAAAGATGGTCATAAACATCCGCTGCTTATAGCGAAAGATATTGCGAGCTGTGACCTTCTGAGTAAAGCTAAGACGTCGCCAGATAAGGGTCAGTCTTTCCAAGAAAATCTTGGAGCCCTTGACCGGCGGCTTGGGCAAAAGCAAGTGAGCTGCTTCCTCTGTCAGCTCCCGTCTTGCCACCAAATAGGCAGGAAGAACACTGGATAGAAGGGAAAGCCCAAGGGCCAGTAAACTATAGGAAACATAAAAATATGCATGAGGGGCAGAAAGTACCATTCCTCTAGTAATAATAGAAGAAATCACTCCCGACAAGAAATAATGTCCCAGCAGAATCCCTACGAGGGTACCTAGACTCCCCGCCACCAAACCGTAAAGGGCAAACTTGCGAATGATATCTCGGCTATGATAGCCTAGAGCCTTGAAGACGCCTGCATTTGTTCGCTCCTCATCGACAAAGCGCGTCATGGTAGTGAAGGTCACCATAGCTGCCACCAGATAGAGCACCACCGGGAAGATATTACCAATCGACGCAATACTATTCATGGAGTTTTTATACATATGATAGCCATTCCCACCTGGCAGAGACTTGCGGTCATAGCTATGATAGGCCGGCTCTTTCAAACGACTAAGGTTTGCCTTAGCGTCAGCTAGCTTGTCCTTGCTAGCTGATAAGTCTTTCTCTGCCTTTGCTAGCTCTGCTTTTTTCTGATTGAGCTGGGACTCAGCTTCCTGAATCTGCTGCTGGCTCTGGCTGAGCTGTGCAGGAGGGAGGATAGAAGCGGATTGAGCTGCTTCTAGCTGGCTTTTTTGCTGGTCTAGCTGACTCTGAGCTTGCTCTAACTGTTTTTTACCTTGGGTCAGCTCACTCTCAGCCTGACCGATCTTATCTTGGCCCTTCTGAATGGTGCTTTTGGCATCTGCCTCTAATCGCTTAAAGCGAGCCACTCCGTTATCTTCCAGGCTCTTGTCCAAAGCAGTCTGGTGCTGCTCCAAACGCTCCTGATAGCTTTCAGAGAAGGGAGCCAGCTTTTCTAAATCATGATAGCGCAGGCGGGCAATACTGTAAACATCTGTATCAAAGGCCTTGGGGCTGACTACAGCATAGGCTGATAAAGCACCGCTGCCACTAGTCGCATTGCCCAGATTTCTATCAGACCAGAGCTCTGCTGAGTTGACAAATCCCACGACCTTATAGGTCTTGTTTTTTAAAACTGACCGACTGCCTGCTTTCTCGGTCAGATCAATCTCCTGACCAAGCTTATATTTCTTAGACCAAAAGCTAGCCAGGGCAATTTCTTGCTTATTCTTAGGTAGACGGCCTGAGACCACTTGAAAGTTTGAAATATCCTTGGTATCTGAGAATACTCGGAGGGCCTCCTCGTCCACGGTGACATCTGTCAGATAGCCAAACTCGACATCAGCTCCCTTGATAGCTTCCAGCTCTTTCTGATCCTCCGCATCCAAACCATAGTCTGCCATAACAGCTAAGTCCATGGTTCGCCGCTCTTTCAAGTAATCTGTAGCTGTTCTGCGCATATTGGGAGGAGCGACCTTGAGCCCCACGAGAGCTAGAGAACCCAGCATCATGAGGATTAAAATAGATAGGAAACGTCCTTTAGAGCTAGTGAAGGAGCGCAGAATATCTTTCCAATAAATCTTTCTCTTCATATCAATACTCCAATGTACTTATATCCTGAGGCTCTTCATTGACTGTAACACTCTTGACTCTCGCGTCATGCATGCGAATAACCCGGTCAGCAATGGGAGCCAAGGCAGCATTGTGGGTCACGATAATCACCGTCGCCCCTTGATTGCGGGACATATCCTGTAAAATTTGCAGCACTTGCTTGCCGGTATTGTAGTCCAAAGCCCCTGTCGGCTCATCGCAGAGCAAAATCTTAGGATTTTTTGCCACAGCCCGAGCAATAGAGACCCGCTGCTGCTCCCCACCTGACAACTGCGCTGGAAAATTATTGAGGCGATTTTCCATACCAACTGCGGTTAGAACGGCCACTGGATCTTGAGCATCTTTGACGATTTCAGAAGCCAATTCGACATTTTCCTTGGCCGTCAGGTTGGGCACCAAATTGTAAAACTGAAAGACAAAGCCCACGTCATTGCGGCGATAGTCCGTAAGCTGGTGGGAATTGTAGTCAGCAATATTCTGGCCGTCTATCAGGATATCTCCCTCATCATTGGTATCCATACCGCCGAGGATATTGAGCACCGTAGACTTACCAGCACCAGAAGCACCCAGGATAATGACCAGTTCTCCCTTTTCAATCTCAAAAGAAATATCGTGATTAGCGACAATTTCTGTGTCACCTACCTGATAACGTTTAAAGCTATGTTTCATTTCAATGTAAGCCATATCGTCTCTCTCCTTTTCAAAGCTCTTTTCCTTAAATCAACAAGGTGTTGATTCTAAATCACAGATATTATATAATGAGCTTAGATAAAAAGCAATAATCAAAAATCAACAAAGTGTTGATTTAAGGAAAAAGGAAGAAAAATGGTCCAGAAACGAAAAACTAGCACTAAGGAAGACATCAAAGAAGCCTTGATTCAGCTACTATCAGAGGAAAGGTTTGATAATATCTCCATCAGCAAACTCTGCAAACGGGCAGGGATTAATCGCGGCACCTTCTACCTCCACTACCAAGATAAGTATCAGATGGTTGATAGTCTCAAAAGCGACATTATTTCCCAACTTTCTAGTTATAGTATGTTTGAAGCGGAGAATGAATATCCCAAAAAGTTAATGATAGCAAAATTTCATATACTGCGCGCTAATGAACGTCTTATCAATGCCCTGACCAAGAGCCATTATATTGACTTTCGCGGGGCTATTCGGGAGTACATAACCACTATCATTCTGAGTAATAAGCAAAAGGCTTCTACCCAGCGTTTTTTAGAGGAGAATTTTCACATCCCACAGAAATACGCCTTGGAAATCTTCCTATCCAGTGTTGAGGGGATTATTTCTCTTTGGATAGCCGGCGGAGCTCAAGAAGAACCTGAAGAACTCACTGACATAATTTTGACTACTTATAACTATGATTATTTAAGATAAAGGCTCTAGCTTGAAGGATAGCCTGGACAAGAGTCGTTTTTTCCACTATGAAAGGCCGAACATTTTGCTCGGCCTTCTTTTTATTTTAGATTAGTTTTTCTTTGTTTTCTTCAAAAGGAAGAAGACTCCTGCTAGGATAATCAAGCCTGCAAGGCCCATGATGGTCACTTGCTCACCTGTTGATGGCAGGTCTTTTTTCTTGGCCTTGACGGACTGCTCATTTCGATACTGCACTTGGTAAACAGAGAAATGATTGGTCGTGAAGCTGAGGGTCTGGTTTTGATTAACCGTTACATCAAATTTCTCAACCTGCTTGCCATTTTCATCCAGAGCATAGACGGCATCTACTGGCAGGTCTTTGCGAACTGGAATCGTCACAAGGGTTGGACTGACCTGATGCACCGGCTGACCATTCGGATCGGTCAAGCTAATGTCATAGGTATCTGTCGGCTGAATCTTGCTTTCAATTTTTTTCACTGACAGCTGAAGACCAGCCTTGACCAAGTCAGCATTTTTCAAGCGAATGCCAGTTGCGACATCCACCAAGCTGTCATCTTCTACATTGACTTCTGTCCGTGTGTCAAAACTACTAGAAGTTGCTGAAGAAGAATATGACGAACTTTGAGTTGATGAAGCGCTGCTAGAATCTTTGCTGGAGCTATAAGGAGTGGTTTTTGCTGCTTCCTTGATTTTAGCTTCCATTTCTGCTTCTAGCTCTTTCATTTCCTTAAAGACTTGCGCTGCTCGAGCCTGTGTTTCCTCTGTGACTTTGGCTGAAGAGTCTGGCAGAGCTGCATTGGCTGCATCTAGAGCATTTTGCTCCTCAATAAATCGGGCTTCCAAGGCCTTCCACTTGTCTTGGACAGAAGTACCAAAGAGGTCCTGATGCTTGGCTGCCATATCGTAGATATGAGATGCTACCCAGTACCAAGAGTCTGGACTGTAGCTAGTTGTGTTGACCTTATAAGCATCGTAAGTATCCTTGATATTCCCATTATAAGGCAGGTAAGGTGAGAAGCGCGGACTGCCTACCGCCAGCCACATAGTGCCTCCGCCCATATTGGCTGGAACACCGTCTTTGAGCTGGAAGATATGAGCTTCCATGACATTTGGGTTGCCCAGCGGATATTTGTAAACAGGGTCTGTCGTACCACGTTGTGGCAGCCCCTTACCATCTAGCTCCATTTGGTCCAGCGGTTTGAACTGAGTACCCTCAAAGCGATTGCGCTGCATAGCCATGACATCTGCTACACTGATCTTTCTGTCTGTGGAGTGCATGAGATCAAAGTAAGAGTCGTTATAAGATACGGCCGCATTTGGATCTAGACTGGTGATACCTGCCCAGGCACGCGAACGATCTGCCTCTGCCATCGGTGGATTGTAGGACTGAGAAATGTGGAATTTGCCGTCAATTTCTTTATAAGAGTTAGCTTGCTTGGCAACATCCTGAACACCTTTTGAGGCAATGACATTTTCCGTATCATCAAAATCAACACCGCCTAAGAAGAAAGTATTAGGAAAGACTGCATACTTGTCATCTGGGAATTTAATAGCAACATATTGGTGGCCAGATAGGATTTCCATATACCAGACACCAGTCTTGTCAGCAATGGTGATAATATTCCCCTCTGCTGCTCCCTGCTCTCTGACGATCTGTGCCATCAGCTCCACACCCTGACGGGCAGTCTGAACATGAGGCAGAACGACAGTTGTCAGGATAGACTCTGCCAAGCCATTTGCTACATAAGGATCCACTTTTTGGATGGCATCATTAGCCTTGGCAGAAACAGTCGCAGAAATAGAGACTCCGTACTCATTGAAGCCAACCTCGTCAAAAATACCTTGGGATGGGGTCACATCTGAGACCGAGGTATACTTGTAGCTTTCTGCCGGCAGGGTCCATTCAAAACCGTTGGTTTCGTCAACCAGCTTGGCACCACTCGCATTGGTCTTTCTCGGATGAACTAGAAAGACCTTATTGTGATTAGGCTCCAAGTCCTCTGTCCGACCGTAAAGCGTTGTGCCGTCTGCAGTCAGGTCTTTCCCGACGATAAATCCTGTGCAGGCTTCGACCACTTGGAAAGGAAAGAGGAAAATGGTCGAAAGAGCTAACAAGGAACGAAACAATATTTTTTTCATAAAAATATCTCCTTTGTTTTTTTGTAAAAAATTACAAAATTAAATACTATATTCAGTATAGCCTTTTAATTCAGACTTTGCAAGCGATTTCAAGCTCTTGTTTGATATATTCCCTGAAAATTATTTAAATTTCTAAATCTGTCTTTTTCTCCTTCAAAACCAGTCGGTAGACTTCTATAAAGGTAGCAACGAGAAAGGCAAATAAGAAACCGACAACGATGTTAATCCGATGCTCTGTTTCGAAGAAAGGAGAGTTCCAAATAAAGTGATTGGCAACGGTTGACACGACGCACCAGAGACCAAAGAGACGGTATTTCTTGTAAGCCGTGGAAAAGAGAAGATAAACCCCAACAGTCACCACTGCTGTATAGAGAGTATGCGAAGCCAATCCGCCAGCAATTCTGCCAACTGCTTCTAAGGAACCACTATATTGTCCTCCGAAAGTCACTCTGGATACATAGCCAATATCCTCTATGACTTGAAAGCCAAAACCCGAACTCAGTCCAGCGATTAAGACAGACTGAATATCCTTGCGTCCCAAAATGTAGAGAGCGGCAAAGGCTGTCAGAGACTTGAAAAATTCCTCTGCAAAAGGAGCTGTCAGTGCATTTGTCCAATCATTGAAAACAGCAGGATCCTTGATAAAGTTAGAGTTAATAATATCAATCAAACTATTGCCCGCAAAGCTTAGCCAGCCAGAGATAAAGGCACCTCCAAAGAGGGCTGTTGCTAGAACAATCATCTCAACCGATAACTTCTTGGCAAGTTTTTTAATCAAGAAATAGAAAGGCAGGAAAAAAGCAGCTAAAACAGCTAAGTTCAGAACCAAGTCGCGGCCAGCTTCTAAGGTGACATCCTTCTCTGCCATGCTCCCAAGCTCAAACTGCAAGCCGATACCAGCTAGGACTAAGTAGATATAGAGAGCAATTCTTCTTGTTTTATTCATGACTGTCTGCTCCTTTTCTATTTTTTCCTTTGACAAGATAAATCGCTATTCCAATGACAGTCAGCACAAAGATGCCTCCTGCAATAGCAATATCATAGTCAAAATCTTCCAGACGAATGGTCTCCTCTGTGTCAGAGTCCTCTAACTCCTCAATCTCTTCTAAAGCACTTGTACCATATTCAGCCACGACCTTATCTTCAGCAATCTTCTGAATTTCCTTAAGGCGCTTAAAGACTGAATCCGCTCGCTCCATAGAATCTTTTGTTGCTTTCAGACTGGCTTGTTCTGGCTGTTCAGATAGACTAATCTGCTCGTTGTCATGAGCTGGCTGTTCCTCCATCCATTGGCTTTCCATACGCTCAATTTCAGTGCGAATAGAGCCATCTTCAAATAGTTCTGGATATTTTGCAACCAAATCATTGATGCGGCTAACAGTCCAATACCAGGAATTCTCATTGTAGGCTGTACTCATTTCTTGATAAGGCTGAGAGGTATTGCTGATGTTGCCATAGTAAGGGAGGTAGGGTGCATTGCGCGGACTTCCCATGGCCAGCCAGAGAATTCCCCCGCCAGTATTGGCAGGTAAATTATCCTTGAGCTGGAAGATGTGAGCCTCCATGACATTTGGATTGGAGATAGGATATTTATAAACTGGGTCTGCTTTGGTTTTATCAGGAATCCCTTTTCCGTCTAGCTCCATCTGATCTTGTGGTTTAAAGTCTGTTCCTTCCAAGCGATTGCGCTGCAAGTTCATCGCATCACGCAGACTAAGCTTATCGCTGGTTGAGTGCATGAGTTCAAAGTATTCATCATCATATTGCACATCTGCATTGGGATCCAGCGCCTTGATACCAGACCAAACCCGAGAGCGGTCAGCTTCAGCCAGCGGCGGATTATAGGATTGGGCTACATGGAAGCTGCCATTGATTTCCTTATAGGTGCCAGCATCCTGGGCTATTTTTTCAAGATCAGCTGAAAGAATCGTGTTTTCAGTATCATTTTTATCTACACTGCCTAGGAAAAATGTATTGGGAAAAACAGCGTATTTGTCATCTGGAAACTTGATGGCAGCATATTGATGGCCAGAAAGGATTTCCATATACCATACACCCGTCTTGTCAGCAATCGTCACGATATTGCCTTCGGCTGCACCTTTTTCCCTGACAATTTTAGCTAATAACTCTACTCCTTCTTTTGCTGTTTTTACATGAGGCAGGATCACAGAAGTTAAAGCAGATTCAGCGATACCGTCCTTGACATAAGGATCTACTTTTTGAATATCATCATTGGCACTAGCTGAGACTGTCGCAGAGATAGAAACGCCTTCCTCATTAAAACCGGCCTCATCGAAAACTCCCTGCTCTGGTGTCACATCCGGTACCGCCGTATACTTGTAGCTAACAGTTGGCAAATCAAAGCTAAAGCCGTTGGTCTCATCTACAAATTTATCACCAGCCTTGTTATACTTGCGCTCCCGCACCACAAAATTCTTGTTGTGATTGGGCTCTAGGTCCTCTGTTCGACCATAGAGAGTCGAACCATCCGTCGTCAAATCCTTCCCGATAATAAAGCCGGTACAGGCTGAGACAGCCTGAAAAGGAAAGAGTGTAAGAAGCATCAAGGCTGAAATAGCCCAACTGAAAAATTTCTTTTTCATCAGTTTCTCCTTTGTATATTAATTGATAAAATATTTATCGCATATTTAGTATACTATTCTCTTGATATGATTGCAAGCGTTTCCAAAACCTCTTCTGCTAGCTAAAATGAATAAATTCCCCTAGGAAAAAATTACTCTAGCTGTATACCTAGCAGCCCCTCCAAGCCTGTTGTATAAATTTCCATAGGTGTATATCAAGCTGTATAAAAATTTTTTTGTAAAAGAAAAAAGCCAGATAAAATCTGACTTTAAAGACACGTGGCTGCGGAGGCACAACCCGCAGCCGCGCATGTGTCGCAGGAAAGAATGGATAGGAGAAAAAGAACAAACTTCTCTCCTATTACCAAACTGGTTGTTCTTCATAACTTATATTATTTTACCGTCTTCTCTAGACAAGCAATCTTACCATACGCTGACCCGCTTATCTGGAGCCAGATACATGGCATCACCTTCTTTGATTTCTGGATAGGTTTCATAGAAGGCCTCTACATTTTTGAGTTGCTGGTTGACCCGCAGCTCGGAAGGAGCATGAACATCTACCTTCAGGAGAAGTTGGTTAAATTGCAGACTAGCCTTGCTTCTCCAGATATTGGCATAGTTTTCAAAGTAATTCTTCAAGTCTGCATCTGGATATTTCTTTTTCACAACTTCGAGAGTGGCTGAAAGTCCACCCGCATCGGCTACATTTTCTGTTACCGTAAGCTTGCCATTGACCTTGCCACCGTAGATTTCAATACCATCCCACTGCTTGGTAACAGCTTCAATTTTCTTGTCAAAAGCTTTCTTATCTGCTTCTGTCCACCAATTGTTCAAATTCCCTTCTTCATCAAAGTTTGCACCGTTTGAGTCAAAGGCGTGAGTAATCTCGTGACCGATAACCATACCGATACCGCCGTAGTTCTTTTCCATTTCTTGCTTAACATCAAAGAATGGATTCTGCAGGATTGCGGCTGGGAAGTTGATACTGTTATTTTCCTGTGAGTAGTAAGCGTTGATATCATAGGAAGGCATGACCCACTCGTCCTTGTCTACTGGCTCAGAGAAGTGCTCAACATCATATTGATGTTTTGCCTGACTCAAAGCAATTGCATTCTCAAAGAAGGATTTCTTATCGTCTACTTTCAAAGCCTTAGTCACTTCACGAACTTTTTCAGGATAGCCAATATAGAGTTTCATCGTATCCAGCTTCTTGACTGCTTTCTGCTTGGTTTCTTCTGATAGCCATTCGTTTTTCAGCATACGTTCCCGATAGACTTCCTTGATATCCTTGACCATTTGGGTCACTTCTTGCTTGGCTTCCTCACCAAAGTATTTGCGACCGTAGTAAAGACTGAAGACATCTGAAAAAGTTCCTGTTGTCAGATTGTATGCTGCATCTTCTTTTGAAGTTGCTTCCTTAGTACCTTGCAAGGATTTTTGGTACTCTGCAAAAATCAGCCGATAGTCATCGGTTAGAAAACTAGATGCTGATGCTGCCTGCTTCACAAGCATCCAAGATTTGAGCTTGCCAAAGTTCTTGTCATTAACTACCTTGGCAAAATTTTCATAATACTTAGGGTTAGGTACATTGACATCACCAGCTTCCTGGCCTAGATAGTCATTGATAATATCGTGAAACTTAAAGGTATCAGAGTAGGCATTGATGTCTTCAGCCGTCTTAGGATGGTGAAGATTTTTAATTTCCGAAGTTTCTTCATTACTTTGGGCATACTTGGCCAGTTCTCCATCAAATTCTAAGGCTTCTTTGACAATCTTTTCGCTGTTTTTTTCACTGTAGCCCAGCTTTTGCATGGCTTCTTTGAATGCTTTTTCCAGCGGATCCATCATCCTTTTCTTAGCACCTTCATCTTCATAGTAGCTCTTATCCGGCAGCATAAGACTTGGACTGGACAGATTCACTTGTTTCTGATTGGTATTTTCTAGGTTAGAACTAATTTCAAGGGTAAACGGCAGTGCTAGACCACGCTTTTCCCAGTCAACAGCCTTGCCAGCTAGGTCCTTCGGATCGGACAAGTCTTCAATTTCCTTGAGATAGGACTTGAGAGGATCTAAGCCATCCTTTTCCCGCTGCTTGAAGTCAGTCGCTTGCTGGTAGTATTTGATAAACTCAGGCATGCCTTCAATCGTAGACTCTTCCTTACCAGAGACTAGATTTTTGACATCCGCCTTCATCTTATCCTTGACCTTCTCGTTCAGCTCATAAAACACACCGTTAGACGGCTGGTCGCTAGGGATCTCTGCCTTTTCCAGCCATTTTTTATTGATGGCCTGATAGTAATTGGTCCTCACTGTGGCATTCTTATCGATCGGTGTCTCCTGAGGGACAAAGGTCTTATAAGCCCAGTAGCCACCGGCAGCCAAGATTAGGCCGGTCACAGTCAACGTAGAAGTTAGAATGATTTTGGTTCTTTTCTTCATGAGTTCCTCCTTGTATATTAAGTAAATTATAATTGACTTTTTTATTTTACTCATTTACTTTAACATATTCTTTTTTCCTCGTCAACAGAAAACTGAAGGTCTGGAAAAAATTGCCGCAAGAGGAGAGAATAAGGTCTTTCAGTCTGCTTTTAAAAGTGATCTGCTCTAGACTCACACTTAAAGAAAAACTAAAGTTTTCTACCAGCTGTCCTGTTGCTTCCAGCTCTTTTCTCTCCCCCTTGCACTTTCTAGTATAGCCTCTAAACTTCAGATATTTCTCAAGAAATTCTAAAATATTTCTAAAGTTTTTTACTAAAATAAAAAAGACTGGGACAAAAATGCCTCAGTCTAGCTTTATTATCTTCAAAAAATATTGAGGTTGAGATAATTTAAATTTTCTCCCAGACCTTTTAAACCAGAGCCTCAAAATAAGTGAGCCAAGCTAAATTTTCAAAAATCAACTTCTGTCCTACTGTCTTCTACTGAACCTTTTTAGCCAGCATAGTCGCAAAGCGCAGCTGAATTCGATTGCCGTTTTCATCACGTCGATGGAGGTGACCAGGATTTTCATTGTACTTAACCAGCTCCCACCCTTTATAATACTCGGCAAGCTCACCTTCCTTAAAAGTAAAAGGAAAGGGCACAGAGCATGGGAAGTCTTCTGTATCCATAGCACAGACGATGAGATTGTAGCCGCCAAGCGCTGTGTGCTCTTGCATATTGCGGATAATATCCGGAATCCGCTCCGCCTGCAGGAACATAAGTACAACGGTGGAAACAATCAAATCATAAGTCTGGGTCAAACTAGCTGAGTTGATATCGTAGCTACCCACTGGCAGATCTAAATCCTCCTGCTCCACAATGCTCCGTAAGATCTCCAGTGCCAGCTCATTCTGATCTACAGCCGTCACTTCAAAGCCCTGCTTGGCTAGAAAGAGAGCATTGCGACCTTGACCACAGCCTAGGTCTAACGCCCGCCCTGGCCGGACTGTCTGCATAGCTTCCAAAACCTCTGAGTGCACTGGATTACTGCCGTATTTCTTTGGGAAATAATCCTCAGGCCGACAGTAAAACTCCAAATACCACTCTAGGTCATCAGTCAGGGCTTCAACCCGATGCCAAGCTTGGGGCTGGGCAAAAGGATTGTCCTGACCAGCTTCAAAGATGTGCTCAGCCAGCTCCTCACCCTCCTCTGACATCTCGACAAACTTAAGATGTCCCTTGAGAACAGTGATTTTACCCCAAGTTCCCTCTTTGGTATTGTGCTTTCTCTTTACCGCTTCTGGCATGGTCTCAGCAGTCCACAGCGGCATACGTTTATAGGCTAGCAATTCTTCTGTCATAAAAAATCCTTTCTCTGAAAGCCAAGCTACAAATAATCTAACTGTCTTTATCATACTCGAAAAGAACCTACTTGACAAGTGGCAAATTGAAATGTCCTTCCCTGCAAAAAGAAAAAACTGGCCAATCAGCCAGTTCTTTCTCACATAGAAAGTTTACTTTTCAGCATCTATCTCTTTACGACTCATCTAATTATCCTTTCTATTCATCTTAAACATCTAGTCTTTTTAAGCTGATAGCTTAAAGCTATTAGTTACTTCTTAGAAGGTGATACTTGTTCAAAATTATAATACTTGACAAACTCTTCTTGGCTGTTGACAATATGTTCCTGACCATCTATTGAGCTATCTGCTGGAATCGTCACATTTTCAAATAAATTGACTCCTTTTTTATACAGTAACTGTAAAAACGAAAGACTGTTTTCAAAATCAGGTTTGTCAGTCAAAATAGCAATCATACCATTCTCGTCTTCTAAAAGTGCAGCTGATTTAGGATATTTTTGGCGGATAAGGGCAGCCGAAGCTAGTTTTTTACCTTTATTAAGATACAATCCAGAGTTATGTAAAAAATAATCTGATGATAAAGGTAATAACTGACTAAAATACGAAGAGCTTTCAGCTGTCCATTTATCCTGTTCATCACCGGCCTCAACAATCTTACCACTGTTCAAATCAATAGATTTAAGGAAACCGTCTGTATAATTATTTGCTGATGTCTTAAGATAAATATCTAATAACTCTCTTCCCTTACTTACATATACAGTATTTTGTATTCTACTTGGGACAGCATCTGAATCATATTCTCTAACCATCTTAAAAATATCATAATCCTTAGAAGTCAGTTTCCCCCCTTTTGTATTGTAGACGGTAATCCCCCAATACTCTTTCCCTTCTGCTACATTATGAATATTTCCATTACTATTTAGCTTTTGATACTCTTGTACAATTTTTGATCCACCCACTCGTGCATCCTGAGGATACAATCTTTTATTTGCTTTTGTTAACCAATAATCCAAGGGGTTTTCATAAGACCATTTCATTACCAAAGCATTATTATTTTCAATAAATTGATAAGATTGAATTTTCTTTTTTAATGTAATTTTATAATATGGGGTTATATAGTATGCCACATATCCCTGATAAGCTAGATAGGGTAAGAACATAAGCAACAGCAGCACAACGATAATCAACTTACTTTTTTTCGACAATTTCATATATAAACCTCCAGATACTCATTAGACAATAAATTGACATACTTTATTATCCATTATAGCATAAATCAAAAATCAGAGTTGCATACTAAAAAAGACCGGTCGCCCGATCTTTCATCTTGTATTAAAATTCTTCATCTATCTTGCTATATCGCGGTTTTGCTCGCGGCCTTTAATAGACTCGCGCTTGGCGTAAGTGTCATTTGCCAGTAGGTTCATGTTCCCACAATGTCTACTATTCACTTCCTTGTACCTCACTATCCTTCGGATGAGATTCTCGCCAAGCCAAGTAATCTTGGTAAGAGTTGATTGTTGTTACCTCACCAGTGTCTTTATCAGTAATTGACAAAGCTAGTCTATCTTGACCAACCGGCGCAAACCAATGCATTATAAGATTAAACCATTCCTCATAACTATTGTCTCCTTGACGCACGAAAACCTTAATTTTCCCTTCATTTAACTTATGCACAAGCTCTGGATAATCTTGTGATATATTTAGCCCTGTTGGTATATTTGTATGCTTTTCTAAAGAAGGTGTTAGTTTATTATACCAAAGATTCATATTATATCCCTCTTTATCAAACTGCTCTGATAAGTTCGTTAAACTAAGAGCAACATCAAATTGTACCATTCCCTTTGACTGTTCACGAATAACATCAATAACTTTGCCACTATCTAAATCAATAAAAACTTCCTTTAGAGGATAGAATCCCTTCTTTTTCTTATCTTGTTCTTGGAGTGTAATACGAAAATAGTCTTTCCCTTGATAGTAAACCACCTCTCCAGGAAGCTTTACTCCTGCATTAGGATTGTACTTACGAATAAGTGCAAAAATATCGATTTTCTTTTCCTCTTTCTTAGTATCTATATCGTAAGAATGAAGAAAATAATATTCTCCTTTTTTCTGCCTCTCGTCATCAATTCCTAGACTGATGTTTCTCCGCCATTCTTGCTGGTAAAACTTTTCATGCCCTATATCAAAATGATCATTGACATCCGGGGATTCGATTGTAATAATACGGCCTTCCTCCAATGGCTTTATTTGAATATCATCAATCTTAGATGCTGGTCTTTCTGCGAATTCTTCCTTAAATTTTGGCTTAGGCTCTGTTTTATCATAAGAGAGCAGCATCCAAAGTCCAAAAATAGCTAGAAACGAAATGAATATCAAAATATACTTTTTTATTTTAGGTTCTAAACTATTCATCAAGATTCACCTCCTTTTTTTTGAATAGAAGCATAGCCTGTGTCATATTCTCTATTTTTCATTGAATCTCTGTATCTTGTAAAATAGTACTGTTCTGAGGTATAAGGGGTGAAAGACTATTAAGAATATCCTTCGGACTGCGGTTTTTGTTAAAAGTTGGATAATATGCACTGTTCTTTTCTTGCAGAATTTGATAAGCCTTAGGATACTCTTTCTGAATTGGGAGATTATTACTTTGTTTAAAGAATTCCTTTTTGAAATTTACAGTGTTGTAGTTGAAGTCAATTCCAAATTTAAGCAATCTATCTCCCGGTAAATTTTCCCCCTGATAATCTTTATTAATTGAATAATATAAACTCTCAATTTGTTGATTCTCCGGTGTGTAGTTGATTATTTTATTAGATTCTAAATCCAGATAGTACGCTTCAACGACTCTTTCAGAATCTTGTGCACCATTTACTGTCTTTTCCACATATGTCACAATATTAATCAAAAGCACTTCTCGTCCATCAGATAACTTATCAATTTTAGGTCCAATGTTTGTTAGCTTCCATTTTTTCCCCTTTTTATACCGCCATTCCAACAAATCAAATTCTTTCTTCTTTAACTTCTGATTTTGAGTATCATATATAACAATCTTAAAACTACTATTACTTTTCCCCCCAAAAGCTAATTTGAAATTTTTTCGAATTATAAAACGTTCTCCTGCAATAATGACATCATCATTGCTAGAGAATGTTTTGTTGTCCGAATCATTTTGTATATACTTCTGAATCTTCTTATCTTCTTTTGGATCTTTACTGATCCATTGTGCTACTAACCCCTTATCTCCCAAAAATACATAGTCACCAATTTCATAATCACCACTATAAGAATAGATACTATTGTAATAGTCATCTTGCGCCTTTTTTGCTTGCTCATCCTTATAGTATTTCCAAACAAAGAAAGCTACTATAGCAGAAAAAAATAAAAATAATAATGAAAATTTTTTAAAACTCACATATAATCTCCAGTCTATTAATATCTTTTATATTTTAACACACTTAGAATGAGGATTCAAAAAGACCGGTCGCCCAGTCTTTCATCTTGTATTAAAGTTCTTCATCTGTCTTGCTATATCGCGGTTTTGCTCGCGACGTTTGATTGACTCGCGCTTGTCGTAGTCGTGCTTCCCTTTGGCTAAGCCTAGGAGGAGCTTTGCATAGCCATCCTTGAGATAGACCTTGAGTGGCACCAACGTCATTCCGGTTCCCTTGGTCTCCTGCTCCAGCTTTTGGATCTGCTTCTTATGCAGCAGCAGCTTTCTGCGACGCTCAGGCTCTTGGTTCCAGATATTGCCCTCTTCATAAGGCGCAATATGGACATTGCTGAGCCAGGCCTCACCGTTCTTGATCTGGGCAA
Source organism: Streptococcus sp. DTU_2020_1000888_1_SI_GRL_NUU_041A (assembly GCF_032387735.1). Taxonomy (NCBI): domain Bacteria; kingdom Bacillati; phylum Bacillota; class Bacilli; order Lactobacillales; family Streptococcaceae; genus Streptococcus; species Streptococcus sp. DTU_2020_1000888_1_SI_GRL_NUU_041A. The sequence goes on from NZ_CP135591.1 coordinate 1,778,926, forward strand.
AGCCGTCTTTTAGATTGATACGGGCAGCGCGGACACTCTTGATTTCCGTACCAGTCAGCACCATGCCCGCCTCGATGGTATCCACGATGGTGTAGTCGTGTCTGGACTTTTTATTTTGCGCGACGACCTTTCCTTCTCCCTTTGCCATGCTTGGCTCCTTTCTTGACTATTTCCTTGTAAAATGCCTTCTGGCTCTTGCCTTTCTTGGACTTCTTCTCTTTCTTATCTCTGTTGCCTTTTTCTTTGGAAGAATGGCTGCGCTTGCCATCCTCACGGCGTCTCTTTCTGCCTGACCTGCCTCTGCCACTCTTGCTAGTCTTTTCTACCAGGTCAAATTCACTTGGCAGGTATTCAAAGTCAATCTCGCCTGTAGCCTTATCCGCTCGGACCAGCTTGATGCGAATCTGCTGACCGACCTTGAAGACCACGCCGGACTTTTCTCCTTGCAGGGTCATCGTCCGCTCATTATAGCTGTAAAACTCTGGCAGATTGGTAACATGAATCAAGCCTTCGACCGTATTAGGCAGTTCGACGAAGAGTCCAAACTTAACCACGCTTGAAACTACGCCGTCAAACTCTTCTCCAACGAATTCTTCCATGTACTCAGCCTTCTTCATGGCTTCAACTTCACGCTCGGCCTCAATAGCCCGACGCTCCCGGCTGGAAGACTGACTGGCAATCTCTGGAATCACTTGCTCAAAATGCTCTGCTATTTCTTTAGACTTGCCATAATCCCGTACCATCCGGTGAACCAGAAGGTCCGGATAGCGGCGAATCGGACTGGTGAAATGCGTATAAAACTCCGCTGCCAGACCGTAGTGGCCGTAATTGTGCTCGGAGTAGCGAGCCTGCTGCATGGAGCGCAGAAGCATCATGGATAGGACATCCTCATAAGGCTGGTCTTTGACCGATTCCATAATATCCTGCAGGGCCTGTTGACTCATAGAGCTAGCCGTCCCGTATATCCGAATCCCAAAGCTAGAGGCGTAGTCGATAAACTTCTGCACCTTCTCCGCCTTAGGCTCCTCGTGAATCCGATAGATGAAGGGCAGATTTAGCTTAGCAAAATGCTCAGCCACCGTCTCATTCGCCACCAGCATAAAGGACTCAATCATTCGCTCGGCAATTCCCCGCTGACGCAGGACAATGTCAACCGGCCGGCCTTCTTTATTGACCATGATTTTGGCTTCATTGGTGTCAAAGTTGAGTGCACCACGCTTAAAACGCATGCTTTCCAGAATTTCATGCAGACGAACCATGCTGTCAATACTAGGCACAATTTCCTTGAACTGCTCAGCTTTTTCCTGATTTCCAGCAATGATGTCGTTGACATCGCTGTAGGTCATGCGGAAGGTCGTCTTGATGACAGTCTGAGTAATGGTATGCTTGACCACGCACCCCTTGGCATCTATCTCCATGATAGCCGACTGGGTCAGCCGGTCCACATTGGGATTGAGAGAGCAGATTCCGTTTGACAAGCGCTCTGGCAGCATAGGTACCACGCGATCGGTCACATAGACTGAAGTCGCTCGATTGAGGGCTTCCTTGTCCAGCTCAGAGCCTTCTTTGACATAGTAGGACACATCTGCGATATGTACGCCTAGCTCAAAGTTGCCATTTTTCAGGCGCTTGATATGGACAGCATCATCCAAGTCTTTGGCATCCGCCCCATCGATGGTAAAGGTAATCTCTTCGCGCAGATCCAAACGTCCTGCCAAATCACTCTCTGTCGGTGCATCCGGAACTCGCTCGGCCTCTTCCAAGACCTTTTCTGGAAATTCGGAGACAATATCCATCGACTCCAGCACTTCTAATACATCAATACCTGGATCGTTGACATGACCGACCACATCGACCAGACTAGCCACAAAGAAATCGTGTTTCTTGGTCGGATATTTGTCAATAGCGACCTTGAGCACCTCTGTACCATCCAGAACCATAGCTGGTTTTTTGACATAAATAGGCTGGCTTATTTTCTGATTTTTCGAGCGGATATAACCCGCATACTTGGGCTTTTCCTCATCCAGAACCAGCTGACCAACCGCTGACGTCAGGCTGTGCTCCAAAATATCGATAATCTTAGCCTCAGCTGATGTTCCCTTGATACGGTCTGCCACCTTGGTAATGACTACTTCCACCGTATCACCATCAATGGCATGATTGACATCATTACGGCCGACAAAGAGGTCATCCTCTTCCTCATTCAAGGTAACAAAGCCAAATCCATTCTTGTGGGCATGAAAAACACCCTTGAGCGTCAGACGCTCCTGCTTTTTCTTCTCATAAAGCTCAATCCGCCCCTTGTCATCAAAGCGAATCTGATGCTTTCTTTCCATCTGGGAAATGGTCTTGACCAAGCTACTAAAGTCCTTGGAAGATTCTTTCCCCAAAGCAGCCGCCAGCTCATCCATGCTGGCCTGCTGCTTGTCTTTTAAATATTCAATGATTTCTGATTTCATATTCCTCTTCTCTTGATGAGCGTTTTCTTCATCCTTGCTAAATCTCTTTAAAACTTAAAAAATAGGCCAAGACGAAGTCAGAGCCCATTTTATTTACTAGATAATACTGCTAATACCAATGCAATCAGTAGCCAGAAGAAAATCATAATTCCCGTCATACGCTGCATCACAGCTTCAAAACCACGTGCCTTAGGACGTTCAAACAAGTCGTTGGCACTGGCATCAAAAACGTTGCTGGACTGATTTTTGGTTGGCTGCATGAAAATTGCAATGACAATAATAGCTGATAAAATGACTAAAATGGTTAATAATAGGTTGTACATAAATAAAAACTCCTTAAAATCCTATCTATTTTATCATAAAATTTACTTGGATTCAAGATGTAAAGTAACTTTTCTTTCCTTAGGACAATACTTTAAGACCTCAATTTTTTCCGGATGCGTTTTTGTATTTTTGCTGGTCAGATAGTTCTGACTGCCGCAGCTGGAACATTTTAAATTTATTTTAACGCGCACTAAATATCCTTCTTTTTAAATAAATTTCGAAAACTAAAGAGATTGGCCAGCATACTAACGGCAACCAGCCCTGCTGTTGCATAAAAGACTGAATGATAGCCATAGGCTGCCGCAATAACCGATCCAGACATAGGGCCGACCACCCCACCCAGATAAAAGAAAATCTGATTATAGCTGAAAATCCTAGAGATTCCAAATTTGGGTGTTATCTTACTTAGCAAAGCATTGACACCTGGTATCAGCGCCCCTGTTCCTAGACCGAATAAAAAGCGATAAAAGCCTAGCTGCATAGGGGAGCCAGCATTGGCACAGAGCAGATAAATCAGGATTGAATAGAACTGAGCCAGCACCAGAAGCCGGTGATTGCCGATACGGTCTCCTAACCGCCCCAGAATGCTGGAGCTCATCATACTGGAAAGTCCCATGCTAGAAACGATGAGACCCGAAATAAAAATCAGATTGTCCTTTTGACCCAGTTCTCTGACATAGAGGGCAAGGATAGGGCTGATAGATTGAGCTGCAAACTGGATAACAAAGCTGGTCAGAAAGAGATTCATCAGCATCCTAGGATACCTGAGTTGACGCAGCAATTCCCTAAAGCCTACCTCTTCTTGTCGGGTCACTGGCACAAAATCCTCCCGAATCAAATAAAAGGTCATCAAGGCTGCCACTAGAAAAAAGCCGCCAATCAGGAGAAAGACATTGCGAATGCCGAACATCTCCGCAATCAGACCCCCAATAAAGGGACCCATAAGATTACCCGCAACGACACCGGTCGAGAGAGTTCCCAGAGCATAACCTGTTTTTTCCTTGGGAGCCTGACTGGCAATCAGAGCTGTACTGTTGGGAACATAACCAGCGAAAACACCGTTTAGAAAGCGTAGGAGCAAGAGCCAGAAAATATTGGGCACAAAAGCAATGCCGCCCATCGTGAAAACCATGGCAGTAGCTGCACGTATCATCATAGGCTTACGGCCATACCGATCGGCCAGACTTCCCCATACAGGAGAGAGCAGTGCCGCTGAGATTGCAGAGAGTGAAATCCCTAGCCCAGCGTAATACTCCACCTCATGACCTCTGGCACCCAACTGCTCCACGAAAAGTGGCATAAAAGGCGTCACCAGAGAAATGCTAGCACCTGTCAGGAAGTTCCCAAACCAAGCGACTTTCAGGTTATGTTTCCAGTTTACTTGTGTCGTGACAAATCATCTTCTTTCTAATTTCTGCAAAGCATCGCGAAGCTGCTGTCGAGTTTCCTCAAGCGAGCCATTATTATCTATCAGCACATCCGCCCTCTTTCGCTTTTCTTGGAGAGATAGCTGAGCTGCTATGCGTTTTTCTGCCTCTTCCTGACTGAGAGAGTTTCGAGTCATAAGGCGACTGAGCTGAGTTTCCTCAGTCACATCCACCAGCCAGATCTGCTCAAACCAGTCTTCATATTGTAACTCAAACAGCAAGGGAAGATCCATAAAAAAGATATCTTCCGTCTCTGCCAGCAAATCTCGTCTGCCAGCCAGTTCCTCGCGGATAATCTGATTTTGTATTTGACTGGACTGCTCCAAGAGTTCGGGATTCCCAAAAATCATAGCTCCCAGCTTAGGCCGGTCCAAGCGCCCATCTTCCTGTAAGATAGATGAGCCAAAAGTAGATAAAAGAGCTTGATAAAGCCGTCCCCCCGGCTCTTGCAGCTCATGCACTACCTGATCCGCATCAATGACCTGATAACCCTGCTGCCTTAAAAACTCTGTCACAGTTGACTTACCTGAGGCAATGCCGCCAGTGATACCGATAATTCTTGCCATAACAGCTACCTCGCTTTCTGGCAGTGAGGACAGAGATGAGTACCGCGTCCACCCAGCTTAATTTTCTCAATCGGGCTGCCGCATCTAGCGCAGGGTTGCCCAGTCTTTCCATAGACCTGCAGAAAATCCTGCATCGTGCCATCTTCACCCAAAGCATTGCGATAGGTCCGAATAGTCGATCCTCTCTTTTCAATCCCGAGCTGCAAAACTTCTATAATCTGCTCACGCAGCCGATTGACTTCAGCAGGCTTCAGACTATCTGCTGGCCTTGCCGGATGAATCCGCGCCCGCCAAAGAGCCTCATCTACATAGATATTGCCTAGCCCAACGACCAAGGACTGCTCCAGCAAATAGGGTTTGATGGGCTTCTTGGAACGCTTCAAAGCTGCTGCAAAAGGAGATAAAAGAAAGTCCGCCTCTGTCGGCTCAGGACCAAGCTTTCTGGCAGCAAAATAAGCCTCCAGCTGGTCCTTTCTCAAGAGCTCCATGGTCCCAAACTTGCGGACATCCTCATAAACAAGCGTTCCACCATCCGTCGTCTGGAAAAAGACATGAGCATGCTTGCGCTCAGGCACCTCATCAGGATAAAAAAGATACTTGCCTTCCATTCGCAGATGGGAAAGCAGCACTCCACCCGTCAGGTAAAAGAGCAAATACTTGCCCCGACGGCCAATCCTTTCAATGGTCTGACCTGGCAAGTCATGGACAAAGCTATCCGCTCCCGTACCAATCATCTTGGCATAGCAGACCCGCACCTGATCAATCGTCTTGCCAACAACCAGACACTCCAAACCGCGCCGAACCGTCTCCACTTCAGGTAATTCAGGCATAAAGCTCCTTTCTTATTCTTCCTAATATCAAAGCCCCATAGCAAAGCTGTCCGAAAAATACTCACCCAGCATCAGGCGGTGTTTATCCGATACATTTTCCAGCTCTGCTATTTCTTCTTTAGAAAAAAAGCCTAAACGTAGAGTTTCCTCATTGTGAAAATTGGAAATATCAAAATCCTCCAGTGCTTGCAATTCATACAGAAAGACAACCGTCTGCACTTTGTCACCATTAGGATAAGATTCATCAAAATTAGTATAAACATTCAGCAAGCGCTTGGCTTCAACAGCAATGCCTGTCTCTTCGTGAAATTCACGCAGGGCTGCTTGAAGAGAAGTTTCCCCGAGCTCCATAGCTCCACCAGGAATCGCCCATGTTTTCTTATCACCTCGCAACTGCAGAAGCACACGACCTTCCTCGTCTGCCAGAATTCCACCAGCAAAATTCAAGATAACCTTATCATGCCCCACCTTGGAGCGAATATAGGAAATATAGTCCATATCAAAATCCTTTCAATTTCTCTGGAAAGGCAGCATTTTGAAAGAAATAGCACAGCAGCTGAATATGTGTATCCACATCACTAAAAAGCCAAGCATGCCCTTTGTCAGGATAGTAGGCGTATTCAGACCTAACATTTTTCTGTGCCAACCTGCGGTGCCAGTCATGAATAGTTTCGGCTTCTTTCCCACCTGAGACAAAGAAAGCAGGATTATCAAACTGCAAGTCAAGTCTCAGCAGATTTGCCTGTGACATCGCACGTCGAAATGAGCGCCGTTCAGCTCTTTGGAAATCTGCAACAAAGCGCTGAACGTCTTGGACAGGTGCTCCGTCCTCTTGCATCATCTTTGTCAGGAAATTGGCTACAAATTTAGTATTTTTCAAGAAAGACATAAGATAGACAATGGCAATGATCTTGAGATAGCCCTTAATTGGCTGAGGGCTTGCCCCATCCACAATGACTTTATCTATAAGACTGGAATGTTTTTCCAACAACTTAAGTATGAGGGAACCGCCTAATGAAAGCCCAACCAAGTGCGGCTTGCCATGTGCTTTGCTTTTAATGACAGCCACAATCATTTCCACGACATCATCAAAGTTTGTCCACTCAATATTATGACTGGCTCCGTGACCAGGTAAATCCACAAGAATGCAATGAAAATCTTGCTCAAGCACAGCAACATGGTGTCGCCACATCTGACTGCTAGAGCCTGAAGCATGCAAAAAGATAATACTTTTTGGATTTTGCTCCCCTCTTTCATCAATGAATAATGACGGCATCTCCATCACCTCACTTACTAGCTTAGAAAACCTCAATACTCCTTCTTATTATAGCCAAAGTCCGCCAAGTCCAGCTTCTTGTCCCGCCAGTTTTTCTTGACCTTGACCCAGGTTTCTAGGAAGACCTTGTCCCCCAGCATGAGCTCAATATCGCGCCGAGCCATGGATCCGATTTTCTTCAGCATGGATCCGCCTTTACCGATGATAATGCCTTTTTGGCTGTCACGCTCCACCATGATTGTCGCTCGGATATGGACCTTGTCCGTCTCCTCGTCTCGCTTCATACTGTCAACAACCACTGCGACTGAATGGGGAATTTCCTCCCGCGTCAGCATCAAAACCTTCTCCCGAATCATCTCTGATACCAGAAAACGTTCTGGGTGGTCGGTAATCTGATCTTCTGGGAAATATTGGAAACCTTCCTCCAGATTTTCACTAAGGATATCAACCAGACGGGAAACATTGTTGCCCTGAAGAGCTGAAATCGGCACGATTTCTTTGAAGTCCATCTGCTGACGGAAATCATCAATTTGCGCTAAGAGCTGATCCGGATGGACTTTATCGATCTTATTAACCACCAAAATAACTGGCACCTTAGCCGCTTTCAGGCGTTCGATAATCATGTCATCGCCCTTGCCACGCGGCTCATCAGCCGGCACCATGAAGAGGACGGTATCCACCTCACGCAGGGTGCTGTAAGCTGCTTCCACCATAAAATCGCCTAGAGCCGTCTTAGGCTTATGGATTCCCGGCGTGTCGATAAAGACAATCTGCTCCTTATCCGTCGTGTAAATTCCCATAATTTTATTGCGTGTGGTCTGAGCCTTATCGCTCATGATGGCAATCTTTTGCCCCATAACATGATTCAAAAAGGTTGATTTCCCAACATTGGGACGTCCTAAAATAGCTACAAAACCTGATTTAAAAGTCATTATTTTACCTCTATTATTTCCATAAAAACAGCAGAAAATCGGCAGTCTCCCCCGATTTTCAAGTCTTTAAAAAATCCAATCCCAAATTTTGGGAACAAAAATAATCAGTCCCGTCACAACTGCAAAGCCAGACACGACCAGAACAGCTCCCGCTGCCATATCCTTGGCATTCTTAGCCCGCATAGAAAAGTGGTAATCGCTGGCCAAATCCACGACATTTTCAATGGCAGAATTGACAATCTCAAAGGCAATGACCAGAAAAATGCTCAAAAAGAGAAAGAGCCATTCTATCGCGGACAAGTCAAAAATCAGTCCCGCAACTATCACCGCCAGAGCCGAAAGTACATGTTTGCGCAGATTGCGCTCCTCTTTAAAGGCTGTAAAAATACCGGTTAAAGCAAATTCCAGACTCGAGACCACATCTCGATTTTTCCATTTGCGTTTGTTATTTCCTTGTGAGTCCATAAGCAGTTAAAATTTCTTCCTGTAAACCAAACATTTCCACTTCTTCTTCCGGCGTATAGTGATCATAGCCGTTGATATGCAGAAAACCATGCACTGCCAAAAAGCCCATCTCCCGCTCAAAGCTGTGGCCGTATTCCTCTGCCTGCTCACGCGCCTTGTCCACTGAAATGAACAGCTCGCCGATATAGGCATCAAAATCCTCCAGCATCTCAGCTAGCTCAGGATGGTCCAGCAAATCCTCCTCGTCAACAGCGATGTCCAGCTCAGGCTTATACTCCAAGCTGATCACATCCGTCGGCCGATCCGTATCTCTATATTCCAAGTTGAGTTCATGACTGCGCTCATTGCTGACAAAAGTCACAGCCATTTCCTTATTTTCCTTGCCCGTTTTCTGGGCCGCAAATTCCAAAATTTCCTGAGTCTGTTTAAGAATCTCTTCCGAAACCTGACCCGTTTCATCTACCATTTCGATATACATATCTTACCCGCTTTGCTAGTATTACCTTATTATATCATATTTTGACTCACTTTAGGGAGCCGAGGGCAGGGTTTTGGAAAATAGCAGAGCAGATTTGTCAACCTCTCACCACAAAGACAAAAGCAGCTATTCTTATTTTATACCTTCCCGAAACTTTGCCTTTCACTACCTGCTATCATTGGCAAAAAGAAAAGGCTGGGAAAACCCAACCTTGTCCTACAAGATGCTAATTGCCGGGATCGAACCGGCGACCTCATCCTTACCATGGATGCGCTCTGCCAACTGAGCTAAATCAGCGTACCTATCTAATATATCATGTAGATAGGTGCTTGTCAATATCCTTTCTCATTTTTTTGAAAAATAATCTTCCCTAGTCAGATAGTAATGAACCCGCATCACAATGCGGCCTTTCTCATGCTTATCTAGTGATGCATAAGGCTCTTCGTGGGAATATTTCATACCAGACTTGACCATAACTCGGCCAGATGCTGGATTATCCACATCATGCAGCGCTACAAGTTTGTTCATTCTGATTTCCTCAAAAGCTAGCTTGATTACTGCGCGATTGGCCTCTGTCGTATATCCCAGATTCCAGTATTTTTTATTGATTACGTATCCGATAGCCGCCGTTTTCAAGTCCAGCCTGATCTTATGCAGGTCAATAGTCCCGATGAATTTGCCACTTTCTTTCACTTCTATTCCCCAGCGCCCCAGAGGATTGGCCAGATAAAAGAGAGCGATATTATTGCGTGTTTCTTCCAGGCTTTTGTTTGTCTCAAAAGTATAGCGAGTATTTTCCTCATCTGAAGCGTACTCAAACATTGCCGGGGCATCCTCCAAGGTCACCGGACGCAGAATCAACCGCTCAGTTTCCAGTCTGGTATGACGAGCCAGTTTGACATAGATATTTTCCATCAGAGCCTCCTATTTTTTCTTAACAGAATAGCACAATTCACTAATGAAAGCAAACCACTCTGATTTTTTCTTGATTTTTGAAGCGTTTTCATATACAATAAAAACATCTTAAAAAAGGAGCATATTTTTTATGTTAATCGGTATTCCAAAAGAAATCAAAAACAATGAAAATCGTGTCGCTCTGACACCAGCTGGTGTTCACAGCCTCGTTGGTAAAGGCCATGAAGTTCTGATTGAGACTAATGCGGGGCTGGGATCTGGTTTTACAGATGCAGACTACCAAAAGCAAGGTGCAAAAATCGTCCCTACTGCTGCAGAAGCTTGGGCAGCTGAGCTGGTGGTCAAGGTCAAAGAACCTCTGGCAGCTGAATATGGCTTCCTGCGTGATGACCTCTTGCTCTTTACCTACCTGCACATGGCTGCCGCTCCTGAACTTGCAGATGCTATGACAAGTGCCAAGACAACTGGTCTGGCCTACGAAACTGTCCGCGACCAAGATGGACAATTGCCACTCTTGGTACCTATGAGTGAGGTAGCTGGACGGATGGCTGTCCAAATCGGAGCCCACTTCCTGACTAAGCGTGAAGGTGGATCTGGCGTACTTCTCGGTGGTGTACCGGGCGTTCCGAAAGGAAAAGTTACTATCATCGGCGGCGGTGTCGTAGGTACTCATGCCGCTCGTATTGCTCTAGGACTGGGTGCTCAAGTGACTATTCTGGATATCAGCGCTAAGCGTCTGTCTGTCCTAGAAGATGTCTTTGGTCATCAAATCCAGACCCTCATGTCTAATCCTTTCAATATCGAAGCTAGCGTTCGAGAAGCAGATGTCGTGATTGGCGCTGTCCTCATTCCAGGTGCTAAAGCTCCGAAACTGGTGACAGACGATATGGTTAAGCAAATGCGTCCAGGCTCAGTCATTGTTGACGTAGCCGTTGACCAAGGCGGTGTCATTGAAACAGCTGACCGCGTAACGACTCACACTGAGCCTGTTTACGAAAAACATGGTGTTCTCCACTATGCAGTTGCAAATATCCCTGGCGCTGTAGCCCGCACTTCTACCATTGCCCTGACCAATGTTACCCTTCCTTATGTTGAAGCCTTGGCAGAGAAAGGCTTCAAGCAAGCCATTGCAGATGACAAAGGACTGCGCCAAGGTGTCACAACCTACCAAGGTCACATCACCAGCCAACCAGTTGCAGAAGGCCTCAACAAGGACTACACATCTATTGACGAACTCGTTTAGTCGAACATTTCGACTTTTCAAATCAATCTCACAAAAAAGAGCAGAAATAAATCTGCTCTTTTCGTATGCTATTCTGTTTCTCCTATATCAGATTCACTAGCTTTAACAGAAGCTGGTTCATAAGCTCGGATAATCTCCGACACCACTGGATGACGAACGACATCCTTAGCTGAGAAATGCACAAAATCGATCTGGGAGATGCTCTTCAATTTCTCCTGAGCATCAATGAGTCCTGATTTAACATTGCGAGGCAGGTCAATCTGGCTGATGTCTCCATTGACAATCATCTTGGACTGGAAACCGAGGCGTGTCAGAAACATCTTCATCTGCATGATGGTGGTATTCTGTGCCTCGTCCAGAATTACAAAAGCATCATCCAAAGTCCGCCCCCGCATATAGGCTAGGGGAGCAATCTCAATGATTTCTCGCTCCATAAGGCGCGTTGTCTGGTCCTTGCCCAAAATCTGATACAAGGCATCATAGACCGGACGCAGATAAGGATCCACCTTTTCCTTAAGATCACCAGGCAGAAATCCCAAACTCTCACCAGCTTCTACCGCTGGCCTTGTCAGGATGATTCGCTTGACCTGCCCACGCTTGAGAGCAGTCACGGCCAAGGTCACCGCCAGAAAGGTCTTCCCTGTCCCGGCTGGCCCGATCCCAAAGACGATATCATGATTTTTAACGCTGTCCACATAGATTTTTTGGCCAAGTGTCTTGACCCGAATCGGCTTGCCATAGCTGTCCTTGATAATCTCTTCTTCGTAAAGAGCTACAAACTTATCAATTTCATCATTTTTGACCATGGTGATGGCTGTCACAACATCGGGAGTACCGATGGTCATGCCACGATTGACCAAGACCAACAGAGCCTGAATGACCTGTCGAGTCTCCTCGCAGGAAGCCTCCGTACCTAAAATCTGCACAATCTCGGTTCGGGCATGAATGGTTACCTTCAATTCCTGCTCCATCAAGCGCAGATGGCGTTCATTAGAGCCAAAGAGATGAAAGGCATCATCTGGATGGCCCAGTTTTAATTCTACTGAATGTTCCTGCAAACAAAGAACCTCTCTCATTTATTTTTTTGAATGAATTATCTTTATTATATCAAAGCAAGCAGAAAATGACTATCCCTAGCCACTATCCACTTAATGGGCTTGATATTCTTCCCAAATAGCATCAAACTCGCCCAAGTTAAAGGAAAAATTTGCATGCTCCTCCAGAAAACGACTGACCTCATCAAAATCATCCGTATGCTTGGGAAAGGCCGTATCCTGAAAAGCCAAATCTGCCAAAATAGCCTTGGGCTCCTTGCTCTTAGGATTGCGCTCTGTCATCAGCCAGCTGTAAAAAGATTTTCTCATAGGTTCCTTTCATTTCTTTAAGATTGTACCCTTCCAAGCATCAGCTCTAGATGTCAACTCTTCATCCTCACACCAACTCCGTTCCAGTCGGGTCCTGCTTGATTTTACCAGCTTTCATCAGCCCACCCAGAGCTTTTTTAAACTGGCCTTTGGAAATGCCAAATGTAGCCTTGATGTCGTCTGGTGAAGATTTATCGTTCAAAGTCATAAAACCGCCATTGCTCTCCAGATAGGTCAGAATCATCTGGGCATCGTTTTCCAACATTTCAAAGGAGCGAGGCTTGAGAGAGAGGTTAAGAGTGCGGTCTACTTCACGGAAGCCAATTACCCGCGCGTCCAAGACCTGACCAAGACGTGGCTCTGCATAGCGCTCACTCGGATGAATGAAGCCCAGCATATTATTCTCCGGCAGGTAGACAAAGGTACCAGAAAGCTTGAGCCGATAAACGATGGCTGGCCAGTTTTGGTTCTGCATGTTATTATAGGCAGGACGAGCCAGACGCTGGAAATCCTCCTGATAAGCCAGTTGGCCCCAGATGCGGTCTTTCTTATCTACTTCCAGACGGATATAAAGGAGGTCACCCTTTTTTGGCCAGAGTTCCTTGATTTCTGGCAAGATGTCAAGTGACACAACGATTTGCTTATCAGGCAGACCGGTATCGACAAAGACGCCTAGATCCTTGCGAACCTCCGTTACTGTTCCCCAACCAAACTGCTCTTGGGTTGCTGTAACTTCGAGAGTTGTCAAACGAAGCTTCTGCTTCATATCGCTGTAGGCAAAGCCTTTGACAGACTGCCCCAGCTCATGCGCCCCCTCTTCCTTAGAAAGAGCGTAAACCTGACCATCCTTTTGAACAAAGTAAAAGCGATCATTTTCATCCGTGATGATACCCACGATGAAGCTGGCAAGATTTGTATTCATATAGACCTATTTTCTACCTTGCTTCTTCAAACCGGGCAAGGATTTTTGATTTTAAAACAACTCAGTCAGCCAAAGCCAACTGAGTTTTGATTCTGATAAAAATGTTAAACTTCTAAAAGTTCTTTTTCTTTATTTGCTGTCATCTCGTCGATATGTTTGACAGCATCATCCGTTACTTTTTGAATATCCTTTTCCAAGGTCTTCAATTCGTCTTCAGTGATTTCTTTGGCTTTTTCCTGCTTCTTAGCTTCGTCCATAGCATCGCGGCGGATGTTACGGATGGCAACTTTAGCATTTTCACCGACCTTTTTCACTTCTTTAGCCAAGTCACGACGGGTTTCCTCTGTCAGGGCTGGAATGACCAGACGAATCACAGAGCCATCGCTGGCTGGAGTAATCCCGAGGTCAGAAGCATTAAGCGCACGCTCAATGTCCTTGATAGAAGACTTGTCAAAAGGTGTCACCAAAAGAACACGCGCTTCCGGAATCGTAATCGAAGCGATTTGATTGAGCGGAGTTTCTACTCCATAGTACTCCACATGGATGCGGTCCAAAAGGCTGGCATTGGCGCGGCCTGCACGGATGCTGCCAAATTCACGAGCCAAACTTTGGTGCGAGTGGGTCATTCTTTCTTTTGCTTTTTCTACAATTGCATTTGCCATGAGTTTCTAATCTCCGTTCTTATAAATTATTTGATACTGTTGTTCCGATTTGCTCACCGATAACAACGCGTTTGATATTGCCCGGCTCATTCATATTAAAGACAACCAAGTCAATGTCATTGTCCATAGACAGGGTCGAAGCCGTTGAGTCCATAATCCGCAGTCCCTTGCTGATGACATCTCGGTGAGTCAGCTCATCAAACTTAACAGCGGTCTTGTCTTTCTTAGGATCGGCATTGTAAACACCATCTACGCCATTTTTGGCCATGAGAATCGCATCTGCTTCAATCTCTGCTGAGCGCAATGCAGCGGTTGTATCGGTTGAAAAATAAGGAGAACCAATACCTGCACCGAAAATGACGATACGGCCTTTTTCCAAATGACGAATGGCCCGACCTCGGATGTAAGGCTCAGCTACCTGCTGCATAGCAATCGCAGTCTGCACGCGCGTATCTACACCGACTTGCTGCAGCGAATCCGCCATTACCAGCGCATTCATGACAGTGCCCAACATACCAGTATAGTCGGCCTGCACGCGGTCCATGCCTGCTTCTGCTGCCGGCTCACCCCGCCAAAGGTTTCCGCCTCCGATAACCAGAGCAATTTGAACTCCCAAATCATGAACTTCTTTGATTTCTTCCGCCATCTTCTGAACAGTCTGAATATCAATACCAACGCCTTTTTCACCGGCAAGAGCTTCACCTGACAACTTAATCAAAATACGCTTATACTTAGGTTCTACCATTTTTTTACTCCTTATTTTATCTGTACTATTTTACCACATTTTGTGATTTTTATATAGTTAAATCACTGAAATTTTTCTTTTTTCCTTTTTGTAAAATAGCAGAGCAGACAAGCTTATTTCACAGAAAAACCAGCCCCATCATCAGATAGGACTGGGAATGAATACTTCAATCATCTTTTGCTAGGTCTACTCACTGCTTGAGCGACTGTTTCCTTTCCCGCTTAGCTAAGAGCGGCAGGATAACACCCAGACTGATCAAGACGATTGGCGTCAGGATATTTGTCAAGAGAGAGAATTGCCAGCCAGCTGGGTCTTTGGCAAAGTCCACTTTCGGAACCATCCCTAAAATGCAGGCAAAGGCTGTAAAGAGGAAGCACCAAGCTCCGATAGCAAAGCCAACTTTGGGATTTTTGGTAAACTTGTACTCAGCATCCTTGTACTTTTTCCAGGCCTTGTTCAACATCATGTAGGCCAGGAATACCCAGAGATAACGCATAGGCATAACGATGGAGTTGAGATTGGTCATCCATTTGACCAGGCCGTCAATTTCTTTGATTCCAAAGATAGGCAGAATAATTAGTAAGCTAACCAAAATCCCTGTCAGGATATAACCGTTAATGAGGACTCCTTTTGATGTCCGCTTGCGCAGCCAACTTGGAACAAACTCTTCATCTGCATTATTGAGCATGATTTGCAGAGGCGCGTCAATAGAGAAAGCCAGTGCTGCAATCTGTCCAACCATATTGGTCAGGGCATAGATGACTACTAGCACATTGCCTACCCCCCAGTAGTTACCCAGCATTTGGAAAGCTTGGTAAGCACCATTTCGCATCAGATCCTCAGGAATATTACTACCGTCAAAAAGCATGCCCATAGCTATAGAGCCTAGGATAGCAGATGCACCAACCATGATAGCCATGACAATCATCCCCTTTGGAAATTCCTTGGCTGGATTGCGTGTTTGATTAACGTAAGGCGATATTTTCTCAGCCCCGCCGACCGCAAAGACCAAGAGAGAGATGGTTGTAAAATAAGAAAAATCAAAGTTGGGAATGTAAGTGCTAAGCTTATCCATATTAGCCGTCGCAAACTGCATGTCAGGTTTGATAAAAGGCGCCCCGACTGCTAAGAGGACGAAGAGGAAAGACATAATCAGCATAGCGCTTCCTGCCAAGCCCCCAATCACCTTGAGCGTGGACAGCCCCTTGGTAGACAAGTAGAGAAAAGCACCGAAAATCAGCAAGCTTAGAATAACGATCCAGTGAATATCAAGACTGCTCAAAAAGTCGCCATTTCCCTGAATAGCCCAGCCCAGCGGAATCAAAACTCCCTGCGGCTTTTGAGCCAGATAAGGAATGTGCACCACCCAATAAGTCCAGGCCGCAAAATAAGCCAGCCGCTTGGTAGAGGTTTTCTCTACCCAGTCACTGACACCGCCTCCACTCTCCTTGAAAGTCGAGCCTAGCTGCCCCACGATGAGGGCATAGGGAATAAAGTAAATAGCCAGGATAAGAATCCAAGAAACAATTACCGAAATGCCCTGCTGGGAGTAGTTATTAACTACATTGCCCAGACCCCAGACCATATTAAAAGCAATCAGAGATACCATCAGCCAGGTTAGCTGGTTCTGATCTTTTTTCATGACACCGTCTCCTTTTGTTATAAAATAAATTGATTCGATATTATTATAACATGTTTCTATGAGTTTGTAATCGCTATCAGCGTTTTTATTTCAAAAAAAGAACTACCCGCAGGCAGTTCAATTTAATTCTTAAAGTGAGTTTACGTCAACCTTGATACCAACACCTTGTGTAGTAGTGATAGTTAGGTTGGTTACGTAAGTACCTTTAGCAGTAGCTGGTTTCGCTTTTTGGATTGTGTCATTGAAAGCTTTGAAGTTTTCAACCAACTTGTCAGCTTCAAATGAAACTTTGCCAATGATAGCTTGTACGTTACCTGCACGGTCAGCACGGTAAGTAATCTTACCACCTTTAGACTCTTCAACTGCTTTTGCAACGTCCATTGTTACAGTACCAGTCTTAGGGTTTGGCATCAAGTTACGAGGTCCAAGGACACGTCCAAGGCGACCTACAAGTGCCATCATATCAGGTGTAGCGATTACTACGTCAAAGTCCAACCAACCGTCGTTGATTTTTGCAACGAGGTCATCTTCACCAACGAAGTCTGCACCAGCAGCTTTCGCTTCTTCAGCTTTTGCTCCACGTGCGAAAACAAGAACGCGTGAAGTTTTACCAGTTCCGTTTGGCAATACCATTGCGCCACGGATTTGTTGGTCAGCTTTTTTAACGTCGATGTTCAAGTTGTAAGCAACTTCTACAGTTGCATCGAATTTTGCAAAGTTAGTTTCTTTTGCAAGTGCTACAGCTTCTTCTACGCTGTATGCTTTTGTGCTGTCGATTTTTTCAAGAGCAGCACGAAGTTGTTTGCTTTTTTTAGCCATTTTATCTTTCTCCTTGTAAGTGGTTCAATCGATTTTCATCTCCCACGTCACTCGTCAATCTGATCAAGTGTAGTGCGGGCAAATGGGATGAGCGTTATTGATTAGTCAACAACAGTGAATCCCATAGAACGAGCAGTACCTTCAATCATACGCATTGCAGACTCGATGTTTGCAGCGTTCAAATCTGGCATCTTAGTTTCAGCAATTTCTTGTACTTGCGCACGAGTAACTGTTGCAACTTTCGTTTTGTTTGGCTCACCAGAACCTTTTTCAACACCTGCAGCTTTCTTCAAAAGAACAGCGGCTGGCGGAGTCTTAGTCACGAAAGTGAATGATTTGTCTTCGTATACTGAGATAACAACTGGAATAATCATACCAGCTTGATCAGCTGTACGAGCATTGAACTCCTTAGTGAATCCCATGATGTTGATACCGGCTTGACCAAGCGCAGGACCAACTGGTGGAGCTGGAGTAGCTTTACCAGCAGGGATTTGCAATTTTACAAGTTTTTCGACTTTTTTAGCCATTTTTAAATCCTCCTTTGTGGTTTTGGCGGTAAATAAAGATTTTTACCTCCCACAAGTATGCTTTTCGCATACCTTTCTATTATACACTAAACTTTGTTAAATGCAAGGAATTTTATCTTCTTTTTTGAATTTTTTGTGGTAAAATAATCTTATGACACTATTAAAGATTGCTTCGATTTTATTTATCTTTTTAACTTTGATTTTAACCACTATTACAGTGCGAGTTTTTCAATTAAGAAAATACGGTTTAAACTTTGCGGACTTGGCTTTTCCGCTTTTTGTTGTGGAATTTTATATCATTTCAGACAAGGCCTACTATCATAGCTTGCTGCCCCAGCTGACTCTAGCTCTATCAGTTCTCGCTATCGCCATCACCATCTATTTTCTCAAGAAAAAACGGAGCTTCTACTACCCTAAGTTCTTTAAGTTCTTCTGGCGAGCAGGTTTTCTTCTGACCTTCTTCATGTACCTAGCCATGGTCATCGGTCTCTTTTTGTAATAATGTAAAACAAAACCCATTGGTTATCAGATAGCCGATGGGTTTTTCATATGTGAGATTTACAAGTCCTTCTTTTGCCGTGAAAGAAGAACCTCCCGATTTTCCTAGCCTTATTCATGAATCTCCAAAGGCAGGCCATCCGGATCAAAGAAGAAAGCCATCTTACGGCCGTCAAAGTCATCATAACGCAGCTCGGTATGAGGAATCTCCAAACGGTCAAATTCCTCTAGCGTTTCTTCGACATTTGTCACTCGGAAGGCCAGATGCCGCAAACCAGTATGTTCTGGAGAAGGAAAGGCTGGCCGCTTGGGAGCTTCCTCCTTGATAAAAATTTCCAGAGTCAGATTCCCCTTGCGGACATTAAAGAGAATATCCTGCTTATCGGGCCGATGGTGTTCATCCAGCTGCTCAAAGCCCAGCTTGTCCACATAAAACTCCCTAGTCTTGGCATAATCATGGCCAATGATGGCTATATGGTGAATGGTGTCTAGTTTCATACCTTCTTTTCCTTTCCTTGGCAATGTGTAAGTAGAGAAAATCTGCCGGCTGACTGCTGGCAGATTTGTTTTTATCAAATGATTATCTTGCTGGCAGACTAGTGAAATTCGAATTAATTTGTCTGCAAAACTTTTCTCGGCTTGGTTCCTTCGGCTGGACCGATAACGCCCGCTGCTTCAAGTTCTTCCATAAGACGAGTAGCCCGATTAAAGCCGACCGAGAGTCGCCGCTGAATCATAGAAGCGCTGGCCTTCTGAGTTTCGATAACCAAGGCCTTGGCTTCTTCAAAGAGCGGATCACCTTCATCATCGCCACCGCCAGACTCCATATCACTTTCAGATACTTCACCAGGATCAAAGCTATCGTCATAGTCAGCTTCAGCTTGATTCTTGACAAAGGCTACGATTCGCTCCACATCTTCATCTGAGATAAAGGAGCCCTGCAAACGAACCGGATGGTTTTCATCAATAGGCTTAAAGAGCATGTCTCCTCGACCCAAGAGCTTTTCTGCTCCATTTTCATCCAGAATGGTCCGACTATCTGTCCCGCTGGATACAGCAAAGGCAATCCGAGAGGGCACATTGGCCTTAATCAGACCCGAGATAACATCTACAGATGGCCGTTGTGTAGCCAGAATCATGTGAATCCCAGCCGCACGCGCTTTTTGCCCTAAACGGATAATGGCGTCTTCCACTTCCTTGCTGGCCACCATCATAAGGTCAGCCAGCTCGTCCACGATGACGACGATTAAAGGCAGGGGCACCTGCTTGTACTCTGACTGGGCATTGTACTCAGCTACTTTAGCATTGTAACCGGCAATATTACGTGCACCGACCTTGGAGAAGAGTTCATAGCGGTTTTCCATCTCGTCTACAACCTTCTGCAATGCACGACTGGCCTTGCGAGGATTGGTCACAACAGGGATAAGCAAGTGGGGAATGTCATTATAAACGGATAGCTCCACCATCTTAGGATCCACCATCATAAACTTGACTTCATCGGGTCTGGCCTTCATGAGAATGCTGGCAATAATACCGTTGACGGCCACAGATTTACCAGATCCAGTAGAGCCCGCCACCAAGAGATGAGGCATCTTAGCTAAGTCAAAGGAGCGGACAGAGCCGTTGACAGCCTTACCAAGTGGGATTTCTAGGAGCTTACTAGCATCCGTCTTCGACTGGTCCCAGAGTTCTCGGAAGGTCACGGTCGCAACTTCAGAGTTGGGCACTTCAATCCCTACTAGGGATTTCCCAGGAATCGGTGCTTCAATCCGTACATCCTTGGCAGCCAAGGCTAGAGCCAAGTCATCAGCCAGATTGGAAATCCGATTGACCCGAACTCCGACAGCTGGCTTGACCTCATATTTGGTGACAGAAGGTCCGATTTCAGCCCGCTCAACAGCAGCCTTGATCCCAAAACTAGCAAAGGTCTCTTCCAAAATTTTGATATTATCTCGAACAATGCGCTTTTCTTTGGACTGATTCTTAGGCTTGTCGGGCGCAAAAAGGTTGATGGTCGGCAACTTGTAATCCAGACTTTCCTTTGCGGTAAAGTCCACTTCTACGTCTACATCGGCGTCAGCCTCTTCCGTCTCTTCTTCGCGACCAAAGTCCAGAGGCTCATGGGGGTCATACTCTCCTACTTCCTCATAGTCTGCATCGTCAAAGTTCACAGCTGTATCTGACAAGTCCTCATCATCTAAAATCTCTCCTGTTTCAGGATCAACTTCGGCTTCTTCTTGCTCTACTTCAATAGCTTGCATAGCTGCCTGTGCAGCTTTTTCTTCCTGCTCCAGGAAACGGAGCTGCCGCTTTTCTTCCTGCTTCTCTCTCCAATTTTGAAAGGCTGCCATAGCCTTTTCTGAAATGTCATAGATAGACCAAGGGCTCATAAGCAGACCGCCCAAAAGAATGAGCAGCAGGCCGAAGAAATAAGAACCAATATTTGAAAAAAGGAAAGAGATAGGCGCATAAAGGAGAGAACCCAGCAGGCCACCGCCCGCGAAGGAGGTGACCTTAAAGGCTGTCAGATCAGTCAAAACTCTGCCTAGAGTTGTGGATAAGACAGATGCTCCTTCTAGCTTTAACACGCTGACGAAATAAGCTTGGAAAATTAACTCCAGTCCCAAAAAGAGGCTGATAAATCCTGAAACCGTCCCTTCGTGCTTGTGCAGCCACTTGAAAAAAAAGAGATAGCCAAAGCTGGCCAGAATAGCCAGATAGGCCAAGCTTCCCACCAAGAGGCGAATCATATTATAAATGGTAACCCCAAAGGCGCCCAGCTTTATAGCTGCAAACAAAAGAATAAGAGCCAACACAAAGGTGGCAATCATTCTCTTTATTGCTTTTTGTCTTTCTAATTCTGCTTTTGTCGGCCGACGAGTTGTCCGGCCTTTTTTCGTGTTTTTCTTAGTTGCCATAACCCTTATTATACCATATTTGAGCCTTAGATGAGAAATCTTTTATCTAGATCAGAAACAAAAAAACTTATTTATCCACGCAAAAAGAACTGGGCTAGCCAGTTCTCATTTCACTATCACAAAATTCTTATTAAGCCTCTGGCATAACCGCCCAAGCAATCAAGTAAGCCAAGACACCTGTACCTGCCACACAGACCAAAAGAATCCAAATAACACGAACCAAGGTTGGATCTAAATCAAAGTAGTTTGCGATACCAGCACATACACCAGCGATTTTCTTGTTTTTGACATCTCTTGTCAGTCTTTTCTCCATGGAAAACACTCCTTATTATTTTTACACTTTTTATTTTACCATAACATTTCTCTATGCACAAGTTCGTCTGCTATTGAACCCTCTCTTCAGATAAAATTTAATTACATCAAGATGAATTTGTTCACTCTACCTTACTTTTAACAAGTCCCAGCAAAACTCTTGTTCTTGTGTTAGAATATAAGGAAATTCTAATTAATTAACAGTAAAAACATATCAGGAGGAAGATAATGCGAGCCGGAGTCATTCTTTTCAATCCCCAAACCAAGCAAATACTGCTCATCCATCGCTGGAAAAATGGAGAAGAGTATTTTGTGATACCGGGCGGCGGAGCCGAGTCAGGTGAGACTGCAGTCAAAGCAGCTCAGAGAGAAATTCAGGAAGAGCTGGGTTGGAGCTTGTCTGAAAAGCAGCTGCAGACAGCCTTTACTTTCAGAAATGGCCACCGCTTAGAAATCTATTTTCGCGCCACTATCAGACATACATCAGCCCCAATGATTCAGGGCGAGGAAGCCCTTCGCAGTCATGCCCAGAACATCTATCAGCCTGAATGGCTAGATATAGAAGCAATTCGCAACCTGAACTTACGGCTAGCAGGACTTAAAAATCTGCTTCTGGATTGTCTGACGCAGGAGGGTTTGAAAAACTAGCCTAATTGTAGTAAAATATCAGTAGTTTACAATCTAATATGAGAAAGGTCTTATATGAAAAAAATTCTTCTTATCAGCCTCTTATCAGGACTTGTCTTGGCTGGCTGCTCTGGTAAAGGTAAGAAAGAGGAGACTACTAGCTCCTCCAACTCATCCAGCAGTTCTTCGCTAGTGAGCTCTAGCTCTGACCCAGAGGAAACCAGCAAACTCCGTGAGCAATACAAGGATGCCATGACCAACGAAAATGCCAACTTCCCGCAGCTGTCTACAGAAGTTGCTGAAGATGAAGCGGAAGTCAAGTTGGTAACGACTGAAGGCGATATCCGCATCAAGCTCTTTCCAAAACAAGCCCCACTGGCGGTCGAAAACTTCCTGACCCATGCCAAGGAAGGCTACTATGATGGCGTCTTATTCCACCGTGTCATCAATGAATTTATGATTCAGACCGGAGACCCTAAAGGCAACGGCACTGGAGGCGAGTCTATCTGGAAAGGCAAAGACAAGTCTAAAGACTCTGGAAACGGCTTTAAAAATGAGTATTCTCCATATCTCTATAATATTCGAGGAGCCCTATCCATGGCCAATGCAGGCCCTGATACCAATGGCAGTCAGTTCTTTATCAACCAAAGCAAAAAAGACCTGTCTAGCCAAATGTCTACGGATTCCTTCCCTGCTAAAATCATCGAAGCCTATAAGAACGGTGGAAATCCTACTTTAGATGGTGGAGCTTATACTGTATTCGGCCAAGTGCTGGAAGGTATGGATGTGGTGGACAAAATCGCTGCCGCAGAAACAGACGATAATGACAAGCCTAAAAAAGATATCAAGATTGAAAAAATCGAGATTATCAAGGACTATGACTTCAGCAAATAAGCTTGCTGCCCAACCAATAAAGGAGGGAAATCAATATGATTATCTGGGGATATAAAGGTTATCAGAAAAACGTAGGACAGACCCAAAGCAATATCGAGTGTGCCAACTGCCACAACGTCGCACCTTGGGACATTATTGAAACCGGCCGAAAGTTTACACTCTATTGGATTCCTACCTTTCCTTACGGTAGAAAACATTACCTCACCTGCCCAGTCTGCCAGCACGGCAAACAGATTGAAAAGCAGGAAATCGAGCAGTTTTTGAATTATTAGCAACAGAAAGAGACGATTCTCAATGAACCGTCTCTTTTCTTTTATTAAATTTTCGGCTCTATAATTTCTGTAGTGGGTAAAACCGCTGTAGGAATGATGGAGTCTATTTGTTGTAGAAAAAAAGTCCCATAAGACCTATAATGAAAAGCGACAAAACCATCATTAGAAAGACTCTTATGGAACAGTTCAATTTTATCACAAACTTACTGGGAATAAAAGACCCTAACATCATAATCTTGGATGTTCTAGATGCTGGAACTCATAAAGAAATCATCGCTAAGCTGGATTATCCTGCTCCTAAATGCCCTTACTGCCAAGGACAAATGGCTAAATATGACTTCCAGAAAGAATCAAAAATTCCGTATTTAGAGTGTGCGGGTTACAAGACTCTCATTCGATTGAGAAAGCGCCGTTTCCGCTGTAAAATCTGTAGGAAAGTAGCTGTCGCAGAGACTTCCTTAGTCAAGAAGAATCACCAAATCGCGACCATCGTCAACCAGAAAATCGCACAA
This sequence comes from Streptococcus sp. DTU_2020_1000888_1_SI_GRL_NUU_041A, assembly GCF_032387735.1. Taxonomy (NCBI): domain Bacteria; kingdom Bacillati; phylum Bacillota; class Bacilli; order Lactobacillales; family Streptococcaceae; genus Streptococcus; species Streptococcus sp. DTU_2020_1000888_1_SI_GRL_NUU_041A. The sequence goes on from NZ_CP135591.1 coordinate 1,802,555, forward strand.
AAACTAATCGAGAAAGTCCCTATGACAGCCATCGCTGAAAGCTTGGCTGTCTCCACATCCACAGTCATTCGTAAATTGAAAGAATTCAAGTTCAAGACTGACTTTAACTGCCTTCCAGCGCACATGAGCTGGGATGAATACAGCTTTAAGAAAGGCAAGATGAACTTTATTGCACAGGATTTTGATTCCAGAAAGATCATAGCTATCTTAGATGGGCGGACTCAAGCAACCATTCGCAATCACTTTCTGCGCTATTCCAGACAGGTCCGAAATAGGGTGAAAGTCATTACAATGGACATGTTTAGCCCCTACTACAATATTGCCAGAAAACTATTTCCTTCTGCGAAAATTGTCCTCGACCGCTTTCACATTGTACAACATCTCGGCCAGGCTATGAACCGCCTTCGCATCCAAATCATGAATCAGTTGGATAGAAAATCGCACGAATATAAGGCCATCAAACGCTACTGGAAACTGCTCCAACAAGATAGTCGGAAACTAAGTCATAAACGATTTTATCGTCCAACTTTTCGCATGCACTTAACCAATAAAGAGATTCTGGAAAAGCTTCTCTCTTACTCTCAAGAACTCAGAGAACATTATGAGCTTTATCAACTCTTACTGTTTCATTTTCAAGAGAAAAAACTGAGCATTTCTTTGGACTCATTGAAGATACCATTTCTTGTGTAAATCCTATTTTTCAAACTGTTTTTAAGACCCTTTTGAAAGATAAGGACAAGATCCTGAACGCGCTGGAACTGCCCTACTCAAATGCAAAACTAGAAGCTACTAACAACCTCATCAAGGTCATCAAGCGCAATGCTTTCGGCTTTCGGAACTTTGACAATTTTAAAACTAGAATCCTCATCGCTTTGAATATCAAAAAGGAGAGGACTGATTTAGTCCTCTCCAGATTATAACTTTTCATCAACCCACTACAGTTGACAAAGAGCCAAATTTTATCAATTCAGCTGGTTAAAATCCCAGATTTGATCCATCCAGCCTTCGTAGAAATCAGGCTCGTGACAGACCATGAGGATACTGCCCTTGTATTCTTTCAGCGCCCGTTTGAGTTCCTCCTTGGCATCTACATCTAGGTGGTTGGTCGGCTCGTCCAGCACTAGAACATTATTTTCTCGGTTCATGAGGAGGCAAAGACGGACCTTGGCCTGCTCCCCACCTGAAAGGACCTGGATCTGGCTCTCGATATGCTTGGAAGTCAGACCACATCTGGCCAGAGCTGCTCGGACTTCCGCTTGATTAAGGGCCGGAAAGGCGTTCCAGACTGCTTCCAGCGGTGTCTGACGATTGCCGCCCTCTACTTCCTGCTCGAAATAACCCAGCTCTAGATAGTCCCCACGCTCGACTTGACCTGCGATAGGCGGGATAATCCCTAGCAAACTCTTGAGCAGGGTTGTTTTTCCAATCCCATTTGCTCCGATGATTGCTACCTTCTGATTACGCTCAAAGGTCAGGTTAAGGGGCTGGGTTAGCGGTCGGTCGTAGCCAATCTGCAAATCCTTGGCTTGGAAGATAAAGCGGCCAGGTGTACGGGCAGGCTTGAAGTCAAATGAAGGCTTAGGCTTCTCACTTTGCAGCTCAATAATGTCCATCTTGTCCAGTTTTTTCTGGCGGGACATGGCCATATTACGGGTCGCCACGCGGGCTTTATTGCGAGCTACAAAGTCCTTAAGGTCCACAATTTCCTTCTGTTGGCGCTCATAGGCTGCTTCTAGCTGAGATTTTTTCATCTCATAGACTTCCTGGAACTGATAATAGTCGCCAGAATAACGAGTCAAGTGCTGATTTTCCACATGGTAGACGATATTGATGACGTCATTCAGGAAAGGAATATCATGCGAGATCAGAACAAAGGCATTTTCATAGTTCTGTAGATAACGCTTGAGCCAGTCAATGTGCTCCGCATCCAGATAGTTGGTTGGCTCGTCCAAGAGCAGGATATCTGGTTTTTCCAGAAGCAACTTAGCCAAGAGAACCTTGGTCCGCTGGCCTCCAGACAGCTCCGTCACATCACTCTCCATACCGTAATCCATGACGCCCAGAGCCCGTGCGACTTCGTCAATCTTGGCATCTAGTGTATAGAAATCCCGGCTCTCCAAGCGATCCTGCAGCTCGCCCACTTCTTCCATCAGGGCATCAACATCGGCTCCTTCCTCAGCCATGCTCATATAGATTTCATTGATACGAGCCTCGGTCTTGAACAGCTCGTCAAAGGCCGTGCGCAAGACATCGCGGACGGATTGGCCTTGCTCCAAAACAGCATGCTGGTCCAGATAGCCAGCTGTCACATACTTGGACCACTCGACCTTGCCTTCGTCCGGCAGCATTTTGCCTGTCACAATGCTCATAAAGGTAGACTTTCCTTCGCCATTGGCACCGACTAGGCCGATATGCTCACCCTTGAGCAAGCGGAAGGATACATCCTCAAAAATAGCCCGGTCACCAAAACCGTGGCTAAGATTTTTTACTTCTAAGATACTCATTTTTTCTCCTCTATCATTGATTGCAGTTCCTTGATTATACCATCAAAAGGGATTTTTTGGCAAGACAGAAGAAAAGGAAAAGCGAGCCACTTAAGTCTCGCTTACTTGTTCTCAATTCGTATGATGCGTATGCTTGGTAATCCATTGGGTCAGTTTGATTTTCAGCCAAAAGCCATAAATACCAAAGGTAACAATGGTCAGGAGCCACCACTTGATCCAATTCCCAAAAAGCTGCATAGCAGTACCGTCAAAGTAAAGACGGTGCCCGTCAATAACTGTATGTTTTATCTTCCAATTATACAGAATACACATGCCCCAAGGTGCACAAATTCCCAGTGTAAAAACGGTAATCAAGGTAGCTAAAATCACATGACCGATGTAAGAAAAGAGACCACCATCAAAATAAGACTCTTTGTACATACTATCTCTCCCTTAAACTAACTCTTTCAGAAACTGAATCAGGGTTTCTGCCGAGCGTTTACCAGCTTCAAGAATAAATTCATCAAAAGTGACATTGGCATCATGACTAGCTGTGTCGCTCATAGCGCGAATAACCATAAAGGGCAAGCCAATCGAATGTGTGGCTTGAGCAATAGCTGCGCCTTCCATCTCAACAGCCAGGACATCTGGAAAATGCTCCTTGATGCGGTCAATCTTGTCTTGACCAGCAACAAAGCTGTCACCTGTCGCAATCAAACCTACTCTGGCCTTTTGATGGGTTTTATCCAAAATTTTCTTCATTTCAGCAACTAGATAGCGGCTCGCTTCAAAATAGAGCGGCTGACGCGCCATCTGACCGTAATCATAGCCAAAGGCTGTTACGTCCACATCATGGTAGACCAGACGATCTGCGACCACCACGTCGCCGATAGACAGACCTTCTGCCACTGCTCCAGCTGATCCTGTGTTAATCACGGCTGTGACCTTGAAGTCATTGACCAAAACAGCCACACTCATAGCAGACATGACCTTGCCAATCCCGCTTTCGACCAACACCACTTCATGATAGCCGATGGAGCCCGTATGATAGACATGGCCCAAACGCAGGTGCTTCTGCGGATTTTTCAAATGCTCCAACAGAATCTTCAACTCCTCAGGCATGGCTGCGATAATTCCAATTTTCATATAATACCTCAAATCATCTGATGAAAAAGAAGCTTAGACAGGCTAGGCTTCCTTTTAAGTGCAATAGAGCAGGTTTTAAGGCCACCAAATAATAGCAGCAATCAAACCAATCAGCAGGATAACCACCCAAAGGAGAATCTTATTGAGTTTGGCTTGAAAGAGACTCCGCTTCTGATTTTCAATGCGACGGCTCTTAGTCACGGTCGGATCTACCTCAATGTGCAGAGTCTCATCCGTAAACTCCTCTTGGTTTTGAGCAGTCTGATAGCCAAAACGACTCTGATTCTGCTGAGACCGAGCTTCTTCATAACCAAAGCGGTTTTGAGGGCTTTGATAGCCAAACTGAGTATCCTGTCGGCTAGACTGCTGCGAGCTAAAGGAGCTTCTGCCAGTTGAAAGAATCTTGGTTTCTTCGTCATCCATGAGAGGCGGCCTCGAAATATCCTCACCGCGGTTAGCTCGCTCAATGATTTCATCTGTTAATAAAGCTTTTCCCATTGATCTACGTTCCTATTTATTCAGATTTTTTTGTTCCCAGTACTGAAGAGCCATGATGGTCTTGGCATCGCAGATGTCACCGTTTTGCAGCAACTGATGTGCCTCCTCCAGACTGACTTCAAAAAGTTCCAATGTTTCATCCTCGTCTTGGGGACGAGGGTTTTCGACCTTTGTTAAATGGCTGGCGCTGTAGAGCTTGATTTTTTCATTACAAAAACCGATGGCAGAGTAGAAATCATAGACCAACTCCAACTGTCCAGTGTAGCCAGTCTCTTCTTCTAATTCTCGGAGGGCAGCCGCTTGGGGATCTGCATTCTCTCCTAGCTCAAGCTTGCCAGCTGGAATCTCGTAAGAAGTCGCTTCAATGGCCTTGCGGTACTGCTTGACTAAAATCATCTTATTTTCCGAAGTGATAGCAATCACAGCCACCGCCCCATTATGAAAAATCAAATCCCGTTGGGCTTGTCCTTTGCCTTCTGGCAGCTCCACCTGGTCCTGAACCACTTTAAAAATCGGTCCCTGATAAATCTCCGTCCGTTGGACGGTTTTTTCTTCAAATTCCATGATTAAACCTACTTATTTTGAGGGTGATGAGGAAGTCGCTTAGCATAATCTTCCTTGTTAATCTGATGGCCACGTCCCAGAGCGATGGCATCTGCTGGTACGTCCTTCGTAATAGTAGAACCCGCACCGACCAGTGAATTGTCACCCAGCTCAACTGGGGCAATAATGGTCGAGTTGGAACCAACAAAGACATTGTCGCCAATGATAGTCTTGTACTTCTTCTGACCATCATAATTAACCGTAATCGTACCCGCACCAAAGTTGACATTAGCGCCGACTTCAGAGTTTCCAATATAGGTCAAATGACCAGCCTTGGTATTTTCTCCAATTGACGATCCTTTAACTTCAACAAAGTTGCCGACATGGACATCCTTAGCCAGACTAGAATCTGGACGAATGTGAGCGTAAGGCCCAACCGTTACTCCATCTGCAACGCTTGACTCCTCAATCATGGAGTTGGTGATAACGGTCCGCTCTCCAATGACAGAGTCCACGATGTAGGTACCATTGGTCAGGATAGTCTCTGCCCCAATCTTGGTCTGACCTTTCAGGGTCACATTTGCTTCAACTTGAACTTCAGGCGCAATTTCTACATCCACATCGATATAGGTCGCATGAGGATTGACAAAGCTGACCCCATTCACCATATGCTGCTGGTTAATCCGGCGACGCATGACACCCTCAGCTGTTGCCAAAGCCACGCGGTCATTAACCCCCAGACTTTCATCAAAGTCTTTCAGCGTATAAGCTCCAACTTTTTCACCATTTTCGCGGAAAATACCAATCACATCTGTGATATAGTATTCGCCTTGAGCATTATTGGTATTGATTTTTTTGAGGGCCTCAAATAGACGGGCATTGTCAAAGACATAAGTCCCTGTATTGATTTCCTTGATTTGCTGCTCAAAATCAGAAGCATCCTTCTGCTCAACAATTTTCAAGACTTCGTCATGTTGATTGCGAACGATACGGCCGTAGCCGAAAGGATTATCTGCTTCTGCTGTCAGGATAGTCGCAACGTTCTTGTGGTTGACATGAAAGTCAATCAGATTTTTCAGGCTTTCTCCTGTAATCAGGGGAGTATCGCCAGCAATGACCAGCGTCTGACCTGTCAGATTTTCCAAAACAGGCTCCGCCATCATAACGGCATGACCCGTTCCCAGCTGCTCGGTCTGACGGACAAAGTCTGTCTGACCTGCCAAGACTTGCTCGACTAGCTCTGCCTTGTGGCCAACAACTGTCACGGTCTTTTCTGGATTAATGGCATTGACACTGCGGAAAACATGTTCCAGCATGGAAATCCCTGCAACCTTGTGCAGTACCTTTGGTAAATCTGACTTCATGCGAGTACCCTTACCCGCAGCCAAAATAATCGCGTAATTTGTCATCAATTATCTCTTTTCTGTAGGATATCACCTTTATTATATCACTAAAAGGTAATTTTTAAAAATTTAAAATCAAGCCATCCCCATAAAAATCTGCAACAAAAAAACTTTTGAACAAAAAAATCAGCCTTTAAACAGCTGATTTTGCTTCTTTTTCTTTGATTTTCTTTGGAAGATGGACTTTTGCCTTGCCATAGTCCTTGAAGACAGCCCGCTGCTTGAAGTAAATCAATTCTCCATCTAAAGCTGTATCTTCGTCCAAATCCATGGTCATATCAATAGAGCGGATGGTCCGAGTCTTAGGGTCAACCACAAAGGCAACCTGACACTTCTCAATGTCGATGGTCGTATCATAATGCTCATCATTATAAGCATAGTAGAAGGCATCGATAAGGTCATAGGCCAAATCACCTTCTGCTGTCACCGAAAACTCATAGCCGTCGTCCACTTTTTTCTTAGTCAGTTCTGACTCATTATCTACCATGACCTGCAGCAAAGCCTTAAAGGAGGACATGCCCGAATAGCCATCAATATGTTTGCGTGACTCCGTGTCATCAATGGTCTCAAATCCATCCTTTTCTTCCAAGTACATCCGATCTTCGCTGAAATAATGGGTCAGTTCTTGATCATCATAGGTTTCGTAAAGCTTAGCTAAATAAGGTGAATCTGAAACAGTCAGCTGTTTAACGGTCTCAGCTTTTCTTTTTTTGTAGCCTTCTAGATAGGTCGACTCAGACAGCCGATCCATGTAGAAACTATCCTGATCGAATTTTTTCAAGGATGCATCTACTACTGCAGACAGCTTAAAACGGGACTCGATTGCTTCTGCGATTCCTCCAGGTTTAAAGTAGGTATAAAGAAAGGTTCCGCCAATCAGTACAAAGCAGACACAGCCGTAAATGATAAAAAAATGAACCTTCTTCAAAATCAATCCTCCTAGAAGCCTTCTGTCGTTTTATAGCTTTTATTATAAGCTTTTTTAGACCTATTTTCAATCTTTTTTCAGAAACGGTCTTTGAAGACTGGTAAAAAATTAGTTTCTTTTTGCTAGATATCTTTTGAGGCAGCAGCAGATTACGTTCTTCAAATCCTCGAGTAACTTATCTTTTGTCAGTAGGATTCTCCTCCTTGTCAACTAATCACTCCATCCAGCTCATTTACTGAAAGGCTTTTGAAGGCTGAAAACTGTTTTTTCCTTTGGTTTACACTCTCTGATGCCCTGTTTTTCGAATCTTTAGTAACCTACTTCTCCCCATCTTTCTCAGATAACTGCTTGCGAAGATCAGTAAACCAGTTCAACTGGAAGCGGGCAGAGTCAAGACCAAATTCCAGCGTCTTCATTTCAAAGTAACCGAGCTGAGAAATACTTTCAGTTAAGTTAGCTGTTTGACTGACCTCTAAAAGCTCCGTCGCCAAGTGATCATGTTGCTCCAGATAGGCTTGTACCTGCTGCTGCTCCTCAGCAAATTGTATAGACGCTTTGACAGCCTCAAACTCTCGCAGTTCAATCTCTAGTCCCTCAATGGCCAAATCCAGCATTTCTAGCTGTTCTTTCTTTGGGAGATAGCCCATAAATAAGAATTTCCCAAGCTCCATATTCTTGCTTTTGCTCATATCAATGGGCGTTTTCAGCCAGTCCAAAAATAAGATTCGTCCCGAAGCGGTAATAGTGTATTCCCTCTTCATTTTTCCTTTTTCAACATACTCTGAAGAAGTCACCGCCCCTTGCTGGGATAGTTTTTTGAGGGCGGCTTGGATACTGCCCAAGCTGTCACTGCACATAGAGCTGAAATTTTGCCGCATCACCTGACGAATTTCATAGACTGTAAAAGACTTTATCATCAGTAAACCTAAAATTAATTTATCCATTCTTCCTCCAAAATGCTTTTCAATATACCTAACAGTAACATTTTTACTCTACTTTAGCAAGGAAAAATAAAAAGCCTATTTTAAAAATAGACTTTAATCTTCATCCAGCGGATAGACCTTGCGAAATTCTTCTAAGACGACTCCCATGTTTTGGGAAAAATTCAAACCTGCCTCAGCCAGACAGTCTGTAAAGAAATCCTGGTGGACCTGCTGCCAGTAGGCCAAGGATTTATCTCCCTCTCCTTCTTTGAAGGCGTGGTCCGCTGAGACCTGATTAAAACGCAGCACAGAAACTTTAGTGATTTCGACGATACAGACGGCTCTGTCCTGGCTGTCCAGTATGATATCGAAAGTACCTACTTGGGGTAGAGGCTCATTTTCAAGCTGATACAATTGGTAGGCCGAAGCCGTCGCTGTCTTCTCACCACTCAGCACCAAATCAGCCAGTTGGTCTGCTTGAACACCGAAGACCCAAGCGTCAATTTCGTCGCCAATCGCTGGATTGATTTTCTTGTAGGCCTGCCACATTTCTTTTGGGGTCATCATTTCTCCTGTCTTTCTCATTATAAAAATTTCTATACTAGTCCGTATCTTTATCAAAGCCAATAAAGAAAGCCGCCTCTAAAAAAACTCTTGATGAATTATCTCTATTCAAAATCCATAAAGTCATCATACTCATAATAGTAAAGCAGAGCCTGTAAACACTCTTGATCAGTTGCTTCTGCTTTCTGCTCCATAACTGACAAGAGAACATCCGCAAAATCTTCACCGTAATAAATCAACTCCAGCTCCTGCTCCCTTACTTGTCTTTGGACTCATTGAAGATACCATTTCTTATGTAAATCCTATTTTTCAAACTGTTTTTAAGACCTTCTTGAAAAACAAGGATAAGATCCTGAACGCACTGGAACTGCCCTACTCAAACACAAAACTAGAAGCTACTAACAACCTCATCAAAGTCATCAAGCGAAACGCTTTCGGATTTCGGAACTTTGACAATTTTAAAACTAGAATCCTCATCGCTTTGAACATCAAAAAGGAGAGGACTGATTTAGTCCTCTCCAGATTATAACTTCTCATCAACCCACTACAGTTGACAAAGAGCCCAAAAATCAAACATTTCCCACACTTTCTGAAATCATTTCATCCCCTTACATAGAAAGCAGACACCATTTTATAGCCTCTAGGCATTTCGAAACTTGCTTCCGTAACAAACCTTTGGTAAAATGTTAGCAACACAAGTCTAAAGGAGGCGCTTATGACTCAAAAAACGATCCGTCGCTGGGCTCCCTGGTCTATTTTAGGAAGCTGGCTGATTTATGTTGCAGATATATTGATTGCTATCTCTGACGGTTTTGGAAAGGGATTTTGGCAGCACATGCCTGATTTAGCAGCTTGGAAAGTTGATTTTGCAGGCTATGCCTTACTTCTTTTCCCGCTTTTAGGAATGGGCGTCTATATCCTCTCTATCGGGCTGAGACAAAAATGGCTAGGAATAGTAGGAGCTTGGATTCTCATGACTGTCTGTGTTTTCCTCCACACCAGCTATTTCTATTTTGCCGCCACTTCGCGGCTGTATGCCCATAATCCCTCTGCCGATATTGCAAAATTACTAGAAAGCTTTTCAATAGTGAAAAATAACTTTCTGCTTATTTATTTCGTACTTATGGCTGTACTTCTCCTATTTATTGTTATCCTCGTTTTGAGTAAGAAAACGGCTTACCCGCGCTGGTTTGCCCTAACAACTCCCTTAACAGGAATTCTCCTTAGTCGGCTACTCAGCGCAATTGCACCAGCCCTTCGCGAAATGCTTTCTCCTATTCTCATTCCCGCCTTTTGGTTTGCTTTAATGATAACAATAGCCATGATTTTTGCCCTAAAGGACAAAAACTTTACCAACAAGGAAGCAAGTAGCTGTCCTGAAAATTCAGTTCTCCATTTTCCTTAGCATACAAACAGAAATCATCATCTAGCTCTTCCGATTTTACAGCCTCAATGATGTCTTTTAAGAAATAGGTTTGGTTTTTCTTCATTGGTCAAAAGTCCCTTTCCATTCATAAGCTGGATAAGCTCCTAGGCACTGATAGCCCAAGTTTTCTGCGACTTTTTTGGAGGCTTCATTGTGCGCATCCCATAGAGGAAAGAGTAAGCGTTTTCGAGCTTCTAAAATCATCTGGGCACCTAAAATTTTGGCCAAGCCCTGTCTTTGGTAGGCTGGCTTGGTGGCAATTTCAATCTCAAGAGCTCCATGATAGACCAATCCTGTCGATACGCCAGCTATGATTTCCTCTCCTGAATAGAGTAAAAAGCCAAAGCCACCCGCCGCTTGAAAATGGTCAAAATCGGAAAAATCACCCTGCAAATCCTGAGACCAGGCTTCCTCAGCCAAACGCTCATAACTCTCCTTATCAATCAGACAAAGGTAGTAGTTTGCAGGTAGACTGCTCTGCCATTTCTCCAAAGCCTCTGTGTCAAAGTAAGCCCTGTCCGCAAAAGCATAACGAGTAAACTGCTGCAGATCAGTCTGACTATCGAGAAACTCTTGCTAGCTAGGCTCCTCGGAGATAATGACCTTGTCAGCTAAACTATATTTTTTGCTAAATTCCTGCCACAAATCCGGATCTACCTGACCAGCCGGAAAGATGAAATTTCCTAGTTGGTAAAGGCAGGATGTATCAGGCGCATTCATGAAGAACTGCCCTAGACCAGCATCCAAACCGTAAATTACCATATTTTTGGTCCAGGATTGGAAAAGGTTCTTAGCTTTTTCATTGTTCGCTTTCTTCATTCACTTACTTCAAACTCCAGCCGCCGTCGATTTTGATAATCTCGCCCTGCATAGCAGCTGCCTTGCCACTAGCTAGAAAGAGGCTGACGTCTGCTACTTCCCGAGGATCCAGCCAGCGCTTGATTGGCGTTTCCTCAGCAACCCAGTCTGCCAGTCCGCCTGGCTCAAAGTCGGTGGCAGTCATAGCTGTCTTGACAGCGCCTGGCGCCAAGCCAAATACTTGGATATTTTTATCCGCATAGTCTAAGGCTATCTGCTTGGTCATGCCAGCCAGAGCATGCTTAGAGGCCGTATAGGCAGCACCGCCGCCGCCAGCCAAAAAGCTAGCAATCGAACACATATTAATGATGATACCAGACTTTTTCTCCAGCATTTTCTGCAGGTAAAAGCGAGTGATTTTCATAGTTGCTGTCAGATTAAGAGCAAAAATCTGCTCCCAGTCCTCATCGCTAGTCTCGTGCAGGGGACGATAATCGTCTAAGATACCTGCTGTATTGCAGAGAATATCCACCTCAGGCAAGCTGGTGAAGAGCGGTGTCAAATCACCTGTCAAATCCATCTTGACAAAACGCAGCTCATTGAGAAAACCAGGATTTTCATCCTTGTCCACCCCGTAGACGCGGTAGCCATTTTCCAAAAAGGTCAGAGCCTGAGCTCGACCAATGCCAGAGCTAGCTCCCGTCACCAGTACCGTCTTAATCATCTACTTCCACCCAATCTGTCGCGAGCACATCACAAGGAGTCGGACTCCACATGGAGAAGCCCTCCCCTTCTCCTGAAACATTGATGAGGAAATAAGGTGTCACCTCGAGAGCCACCCCATTTTGCTCAATCGTGTCAAAGAGCTGGACGTAGTTCTCTGCCCCACCCCAACCAGTACGCACATATTTTTTCTTGGCCTTAAGGCCTGGTAAAATTTCTTCAAATGTCATGGTTTTCTCCTTTTGTTTATTGGTAATCATTTACAAATTCTCTGCTAGTTTTCAGCAGTCATAAGTATATTGGACGACTTTTGCTTGACTGTCAACAGGTTTATCTGCTACTTTGCAACAAAGTCTAAAATTAGACCTTCTTCACCATCTCCACAAAGAGATGAATATCGCCATTGCTTTCCTGCGGGATGCGCCTCACCACTTCAAAGCCCATGTTGAGATAAAGCTGCTGGGCTCGGTGATTGAAGTCTGCCACGGATAGCCTTAGGACTTGGGGTGCAAAATTTTCCATGATAAAGTCCAGAATTTCCTTCAAAAATACCGCGCCCTGACCTTTTCCGCAGTGCTCCGGCTTCATCCCCAAACCAAGCTCCAAAGTTCGCTCTCCTTTCTGCTCCAAGCAGAAAAATCCATAGAGTTTCCCGTCGTTCATAACTTGATGATAACGGTCTCCACGCGCTTCAGGGGAAACCATTTCTTCATAATCCTCCAGGTCATTTTTCATATCATAAAAATCATAAGGCACCTCGTAATGCCAGTCGTTAGCAATTTCCAAAGCATGCTGCTGGGTTAGTTGTTCAATCATCATTTACTCCTCCTTTCTCTAAAATCCCCAATAAAATCGTTTCTGGTCTGCTTTTTCGTTGCAGCTGAGGCTACGATAAAATTCATGGGCAGATGTGCGGGAAATGCCGGAATTAATTCGAATCCCTGTGTAGCCTGCCGCTTTTGCCTCTTCACGCAAGGCTTGCATCAGCGCTCTGCCATGTCCCTGCCCTTGAAAATCCGAAGCGACGGCCAAAGCCAAGAGATTGAGCAAGGACGGGAAATAGAGACAGTCATAGCTAGCTGCATGAGCATAACCTATGATCTGACCGCCTTCTTCAGCTACCAAAATCAAATGCTGGTCACTCTCTAGTAGCCTCTTCAGTTGAGACTCCGTCGCTTCCCTATCGAAGTCATAGCCCAGGCACTCAGTATTAAGCCGCTGAATGGCTGCAGCATCTCTTAGTTTTACTTTACGAATCATCTGTCACCTCGTTCTTCTCTTTATTATAGCAGAAAAGCAGTCTCTTTGACTGCTTTCAATGAACTATTCTCCCATCTGTCCCTTCAACCAAGACTCCGCCTCTTCTAAAGGCTGATCTGTTGGGACATCGGGCTGGATTGCCTCATTCTCATAAAGCTTGCCCGTGCGATCTAGGATACTCGAGGTAGTCAAGAGCAAAACCGCTCCATCATACAGTTGATAATAATTATTTCCCGTAGTATAGCTTGCCGTTGGCTGACCAAATATTTTAACGTTTTTCAGTCCCTTAAATGCTAAAACTGTCATCTCTCCTGAGCTACCTGTACGTTCATTGGTAAGGACAGCTATTGGCACTTTCTTTGCTTTCTCATCAGTCTGCTCCAGACCAAGCTGCTGAAGAACATCTGATCGAGAAACCGCGCTCTTGCTTCCATTTTTATAAACGAATTGGAAGAGGTCTTCATCAGGCAAAAGAGAGGACAGTCCAGCAATCATCGGATACATATTCCCGCCAGTATTGTCTCTCAAATCCACTACAACCGCCTGATAGTCATCCCTTTTAAGAGCTGCTGAAAGTTTGTTGGTATAAGCCTTCGCTGCCTGTGCATCACCAGTAAAAGCAGGAACTTTTAAATAGAGAATCGCCTCCCGATTCTGCACTTCAGGCTGATTTTTGCTTTCCGGACTATTTTCGGGATTATCCTGTGGACTTAAAAAATAAGAATGCTTTCCGCCAGCCTCTTTGGTTAATTTTTCCAAGATAGGATAGGTGTCTTGATAAGTCTTGGCTGATTCAAGCTTCTTTAAGGCTTTCTTCTTCTCATTTTCCCAATCTTTGTCCGTATAAAGACCAAAATCAAGCTTTTTCACAACCGAGCGAGCGTAGTCCTGCGGACTAGGTGGAAAAAGAAAAATTCCATAGTCTGGACCAAAGTAGGCCAGAAAACCTATTAAAAGAGCAAGCAAAATCAGCACCGTTCCCAAGCAACCTAAAAGGACTTTTTTCATAATCGCGCAACCTTTCTTGTTAGGATTCCTGAGCTGATTATAGCAAAATAGAGACACGTTTTCCATGTCTCTACCTTACATTTATCATCGTCAATCTTACATTTTTGTAAGATGATTTCATTTACATCTACAAAAGCTTATTTCCATCTCTCACTCTTGGAAAATGCAATCTTCAAACCAGCCCCTGCCAGAACTGCCAGAATAAGAAGACAGATATTTTTCAGTGGATAGAGCCAGTCTTTATTTTCCTCATGCCAAGTTGTCTTCCAAAGCCGAACATACTCAGCATGCATATCTTCGGGCTGGTTCAGCTGAATATTGATCACAATCGCTAGTAAAATCAGGGCAAACAAAGCAAGGGCAAAGAGCCAGATTTTCTTCTTTTGGCTTAGGTTAAGGTTCTTCATTCTTTTCTCCTTCTATTAGTTCAAATTCTATCTCTTTGTCTCCACTAACTTCTATACCTCTGAAAAACAAGACTATTCCAATAAAAATAGGTATTAATAAAAAGAATCTTGGCTGAGTAAAAAACATAACAAATAATACTACACTCGATAAAGTACCTATTACCAATAATTGACGAATACTAAATCGCTTCATTTACCACACCTCTATTCCGTTGGGCAATTTTTTAATAGGCTCTTTTGTTCTTACTTTTCCAATCAAGCTAAGTTTGCAACCTTTTTTATTTAGAAAAAATTCAAGCCGTTTCTTTCTATAATACTTTACAAGAAACATAGCAAGAACCATCAATCCTATTGCCACACCAATATTTACAAGACCAGTTCCGATATTCATTGGTCGATTTATTGGCCCAAAGAAAAAATTTAGCGGAATTATTTTTCTCAGCATTCTAGCCAAGATAAGACCTATGGAAGTTCCTGCAATAGCAGGTAGATTATTTGATTTGTTTAAAAATGCAGTATGCGGTTCGAAAGAATAGTCTGTTTGATAAACCTTTCTAAAACAGCCACAAGACATTGTTCCATTTCTCTCCACGAGATATTCCTGTCCATTATCAGAAATTATTAAGAACCATCCGAGAAAAGTTTTCTTACCATTCAAAGAGATATTATAGCATCGGCCTTTTATATAATTTTTCTTCATAAAACTCTTTCTGCTTTGTTTATAGTTATCAAGTTTCTACATTATATCTTATCAACTAATCTCTTCACCCTACTTCTATTTTACAGCGATTTCAGAGTTTCGATAGCCATAGCAGGCATAGATGAGACTTCCCAGCGCTAGGGCAATGCCAAAGGCCTGCCAGGTTTCCTTGGTGTACTGAGTCATAAAGGATAGACAGATGACAATGGATAAGATTGGCGTCAGAGGCACCAGAGGTGTCTTGAATTCTCCAGCTTTGGGCATTCCTTTGTCTTTCCGCAATTTCAAGACTGCCACAGCCAATAAAATAAGATAGGTCAAGGTACAGATATTGAGGAAAGAGGCGATGCTAGCCAAGGGGAAGATACCGGCACAGACAGCTGAGGCAATCCCTACTAAAATCGTTGCATTCTTTGGCACCCGACTGGTCTCTGTCAATTTTTTGAAAGAGCGAGGCAAGAGACCATCACGCGCAATACTGTAAATCATCCGCGACAGGGCGTAGGTCATGGAGATGCAGACCGTAATCAGAGTCAAAATAGCGACGACAGAGATATAGTTAGCTGCCCAGCCAAGTCCGACGCTGCGCAAGGCAAAGGCCACCGCATCAGAGACATCCAGCTTGCTATAGTGGACAATCCCAGTCAAGACCAAGGTCACCAAAATATAGAGAATGGTCACGATGCTCAAGGACAAAACAATCCCGCGCGGAACGTTCTTTTGGGGCTCCTTGATTTCATCGACCGCCATGGAAATGGACTCAAAGCCTAGAAAAGCAAAGAACATGAGTGAAGCCCCAGCCATGATGCCGACCTTACCGCCATAAATTTCTCCAAAACCAAAAGGTGCAAAGTTAGACCAATTTTCTGGCTTGATAAAGAAAAATCCTGCAATGATAAAGAGTGCCAAGGCTGAGAATTTCAAGACCACCAAGGCTGAGTTGAAGCGCAGGGCTGCCTTGGAGTTCAAAAGGACAACTCCCGTAACAAAGGCCAAGACCAGAATAGGCAGCAAGTCCACATAAGTACCTGCTTTTGGATTGAAGGTGCCATTCAGGGCTGCCGGTAGCTGGATACCAAAGCCACTAAGCAATCCCTTCAGATAAGATCCCCAGCCAGAGGCAACACCTGAGATAGCGGTCATGAACTCCATGATGGTCAGCCAGCCAGCCAGCCAAGCAGGAAATTCTCCTAGAACCGCATAAATATAACTGTAGGCTCCACCATTGGCCGGAATCCGTGAGGCAAACTCAGCGTAAAAAAGGGCCGAAATACTCACACAAAGCGCTGAAATGACAATCGAGATGGTCAGAGCAGGCCCAGCATATTTGGCTGCTCCAGTCCCTGTGATGGTGAAAATCCCAGTTCCTACCATGGCTCCAATACCAAGCAAAATCAGATCTGGAATTTTCAAGTGACGGCGCATGCCCGTTCTGTCCTTACTGGCATCTTTTTTTCTAAAAATATTCATCTATTTTTACTCTCCTAATTGCATTAACGCTCTATTTTATCATATTTCCACGCTTTTAGGAATCTTCTCAGAAATTTTCCGAGAAAAGAAAGGCTGAGAAAAATCTCAGCCTAAGTCTTTAAAATAGATGAACGGTATATAGAGACTGTCTCTGCTATCACATTGCCACAATTTTGCGATAGCTGCGAGATGTGATGAGAAAAACACCGACATATACTGCAATAAATAGAGCGCAGACACCGAGAGTCACCACTAACATAAGACTTGCGTTGAGCACGCCCAACATCTGTAAAATGAGACTGAGCATGTGATAGGCAAAAGCCAAATGAAGGAAGGCAAAGATTAGGGGCAGGAAGAAGACAGTCTGTACCTGTTTACGAATGGTCTTTCTAGTCTGTTGCTCGTCTAAACCGACTTTCTGCAGGATGATGAAGCGATCACGATCTTCGTAACCTTCGGAAATTTGCTTGTAGTAGATGATAAGAACAGTTCCAAGCATAAAAACGATTGATAGGAAAATTCCAATAAAGAACATACCACCTAGCATTCCTTTTATTTCTTGCTTATCGAAGGCTGTCACCGAACCATAAATACCTTGATTTTCAGGTAAGGTGGTATTAAAACTGCTTAGCTTTTCTTGGTATGCTTCTTTGAGTTTTCTCTGTTCTTCTTTTGGAAGCTTGAGATTTAATCCTCCATAATAGTTAACATTGACAGCGTAATCGTTCATCAATGAAGAAAAGATTTGACTCGGATTTTTAGCTACCATATAGATTTTTTCAGGCACTATCATATTCATCGGATCGGGTATATTACCGAAAACGAAATCTTCTTTTAATTTTCTCTTGATTTTTAAATTTTTATCAGCTAGCTGTAAATCTTTTTTGCTGTCTAGTTCCAGTCCTTGCTCAAATATGGCTACTTCATCATCTTTAAGCTGAAGATTTTGACCCGTCATTCCTTGATAATCACTCTCAGAAATGGCCAAAATATAAAGATTTGGAGTGAATGATTTCTGTCCCTTAGAATAAATATCTAGCTGATTACCAGTTCGACCGCTAACTCCTATCGTATAATACTGGTAAATAACTTTTTTACTAATCTGTAGCTGCTGCTCTTGAACAAACTCTGTCAAAGCTTGGTCCAGCACCTCACCTGTTATTTCTTTTCCTTGGATACTGAAATCATGCGGGAACATGGCATTCTGCATATAATCACCGCCAGCATAAATGTTAGCTCCACCAGATAAGGTAACCAAAACCATTGTCGACAAAATAGAAATCGTCGCTAAACCGATTGCATTTTTCTTCATTCGAAAAATTAGATTAGATACCGAAATCATGTTATCAGGCTGATAATAAAATGTCTTCTTCTTTTTCAAAAATTGTAAGAAAACAGTCGTTCCTGCATTGAAAAGTAGATAAGTCCCTAGAATAACAAAAAGTACAGCTACGAAGAAAATGATAATGGCTGCCATCGGATTAGATACACCTAAAGCAAGATAATAGCCAAAAGCGAGAGAAGACATACCAATAATAGTTTGCAAGAGTAAAAAGCGACTCTTTTTCTCCCCGCTATTTTTTTCTTTGACTAATTGCAGAGCATCAAACTTTCTTAAGTAAAAGCCGTTTTTAATTAGCAAACAGAAAAATACAAAAGCATAGAAAATGATAATCAATACCAATACAAAAGGTTGAAATGTCGAAACCAGAACCACCTTGGTCCCCATGAGCTTGAGCAAAAAAGCATAAATCAGCTGGTCAAAGAGAACACCAATAGTCAGCCCCAAGCTTACAGCCACTAGCCCGAAAATCAGAAGCTCAATAAAGGTCATAACAAAGAGATGGCGTTTATTGAGACCTAGCATACCATAAAGCCCCAGCTCCTTGGAGCGATTCTTCATAACAAATTGATTGGCATAAAAGACAATAATTCCAGCTGTGATGTTCACAATAACAACCCCTAGGACCAAAACAAGGACAACAGAGCTGGCACCTGTCATTTTAGATAGATTGGGGTTAAAAGCCAAGGAGTTGAAAATATAAGAAATGGCTACAGCCACACAGGTAGCCAGTGCAAACGGATAATAGAGACGGCGGTTCTTAATCAGATTGGATACCGCCAATTTTGCTGCTAATCGAAACACTAGTCCTTCACCTCACTTGCCATAACTGTCAGAGTATCAGAAATCTCTTGGAACATCTGCCGCTCGGTTTTGTCACCACGGAAGATTTGATTATAGAGAATCCCATCCTTGATAAAGAGCACCCGCTTGGCGCGGCTAGCCGCTGCCGTTGAATGGGTCACCATGAGAATGGTCTGACCGCGGGCATTGATGTCGTCAAAGACATCCAGCAACGCAGCCGAAGACTTGGAATCCAAGGCTCCCGTCGGCTCATCCGCCAGCAGAATCTCAGGGTCTGTGATGATGGCCCGAGCTACTGCAACCCGCTGCTTCTGACCACCGGAAATCTCATAAGGAAACTTCTCTTGCAGCTTGTTAATCCCCAGCTCATTGCAGGTTGTGACCAGCTTTTGCATCATCTCGGTAATGGGACGGCGAGAGAGGACCAGAGGCAGGAGAATATTATCCTTGACCGACAGGGTATCCAGCAGATTGAAATCCTGAAAGACAAAACCTAATTTCTCCCTACGGAAGCTGGAAGCCTGACTGTTTTTGATGGTTGCTGTGTCAGTTCCGTTGAGAAAGACACGGCCCTCAGTCGGCTTGTCCAGCATGGCTAGGATGTTGAGCAGGGTGGATTTCCCGGAGCCTGACTCCCCCATGATGGCGACATATTCGCCTTTTTCTACCGTAAAGTGAATGTCTTTCAGTGCCTCTACTTGGCTGCCCTGAAAGCGGGTTTTATAAATCTTTTTCACGTGCTGTACGTCTAATAATGTCATACTGAACCTCTTCTTTATTTAAATTGATACTACTATCATACCGGAAAGACAGACAAGTTTCCATAACCTAATCTTTCATTTTGCCTGCCAATCTTACATTTTTGTCATCTTGTGCTCCAAGTCGGATAAAGAGAAAAGTCAACTGACCTTTCTCTTATCCTTAAATACTGGAATCTCTCAGTGACTGTACTGCAGCCAGAAATAATATTGACTGGAAGCGCAGCCTAGGCGAGTCTTCTCAATTTCTTCCTTGGAAATCTTTTGAGCTTTAGGTTTACTTTGGCGATGGTTAAAAAGATTGATTTTCATAGCGGGCCTCCTTCTTGAAGTCTGATTATTAGTTTGGAAGATTCTTATCTTCTTTTTCTTTACACTTATAGGATACCGAATTCCCTGACTAGCTGCCATAAGATAACCTTTCATTTTAGCCTTTAAACTTACATTTTTGTCACTTAGAAAAAATAGTTTTTGATTACCCTTAAACTACGTCAATATCCTTAAATTCAACGATGTATATTGGCTTCTTTCGTCAAGCGCATAAAAAAACAAGCGTCAATGTTCATTGACACTTGTTTTCTGTTTTATTTTTTGAAACGGATCCCGAAATAAACCCCACAACCAACTATGATAATCAAGCCTATAGCAAGTAGCGTAAAGCTGATTTCTGTACCTGTGAAAGGCAGAACTTTCTTCGAGTTCCCCTTATCTTTAGGTTTATCTTGGTCTTTATTTGTTGGTTTATCTTGATTTGATTTTTTCGGATCTGGATTATCTGTTTCTTTAGACGGATCTTTTTCTGGACCAGTCGGTTTTGTTTGGTCAGTTACGACTAACTTCCCATCCTTGTATTCTACTGTATTTCCATTGGCATTTACGACTGTTACTGTGCCATCGAGATTCACTTGGAACACGATGTCGGTTACAGCTAGGTAACCGGTTGGGGCTGCAGCTTCATGGAAGGTATATACTCCAGGAGCTAATCCAAGCTCATGCGATGTATTTGCTTCTGAAGTCCATTTCGCTACAGGATTGCCAGTTGCCTCTTTGCCTTGGAAAATTTGAATCTCTGCACCAGCAATCTCAGTACCGCCAAGGTTGACCTTACTGAAGGTCACCTTACGTGGAAGATCATCGTCTTTATCCGTTACTGTAACAGTTGAGCCGTTTGTTACGACCTTGTTCTCTTCACCCTTGAAGTCTTTCTCACCAACGTTTGTCACTTCCACTGTACCGTCTGTTTTGACTTGGAATGTGATGTCGGTCACTTTAAGGTAACCCGTTGGGGAGGCTTCCTCATGGAAGGTATAAGTGCCAGGTGCCAAGTTGATGTCCTTAGACTGATTAGACTCGGAAGTCCAGCTTTCGACTGCTTGGCCTTCGGCTTTGTTGCCCTTGTAGATTTTGATCTGAGCACCAGCGATTTCTGTACCACCGAGGTTTACTTTACTGAAAGTAATCTTACGTGGAAGATCATCGTCTTTATCCGTTACAGTCACTTTAGAACCAGCGGTTGCGACTTTGTTCTCTTCGCCCTTGGAGTCTTTTTCTCCTACGCTAGTCACTTTCACTGTACCGTCATGTTGGACTTGGAAAGTAATGTCAGTAACTTTAAGGTAACCCGTTGGGGCGGCTTCCTCATGGAAAGTGTAAGTACCTGGAGTCAAGTTGATGTCCTTAGACTGATTAGCCTCGGATGTCCAGCTTTCAACGGCTTGGCCTTCAGCTTTCTCGCCCTTGTAGATCTTGATTTGAGCACCGGCAATCTCAGTACCGCCAAGGCTGACCTTACTAAAGGTAATCTTACGCGGTAGATCATCGTCCTTATCGGTAATAGTCAGTGTTGCTCCATGGGTCGCAACGGTGTTAGATTCGCCCTTAGCGTCCTTCTCACCAACATTGGTCACTTCTACTGTTCCGTCAGTTTTCACTTTGAAAGTGATGTCGGTTACTTTGAGGTAACCAGTTGGTGCTGCTTCCTCATGGAAGGTGTAAGTAGCTGGTGCCAAGTTTAGTTCTTTAGACTTACCAGCTTCAGATGTCCAGCTTTCAACGGCTGTACCTTCAGCCTTGTTGCCCTTGTAAATCTTGATCTCTGCACCAGCGATTTCTGTACCTCCAAGGTTGACCTTACTGAAAGTCACCTTACGTGGGAGATCATCATCCTTATCGGTCACTGTAACAGTTGAACCGTTTGTTACGACCTTGTTCTCTTCGCCCTTAGCGTCTTTCTCGCCAACGTTTGTCACTTCTACTGTTCCGTCAGTTTTTACTTGGAAAGTAATGTCTGTTACTTTGAGGTAGCCGGTTGGGGCTGCTTCCTCATGGAAAGTATAAGTACCTGGAGTCAAGTTTAATTCTTTAGACTTACCAGCTTCAGATGTCCAGCTTTCGACTGCTTGGCCTTCGGCTTTCTCGCCCTTGTAGATCTTGATTTCAGCACCTGCAATCTCAGTACCGCCGAGGTTGACCTTACTGAAGGTCACCTTACGTGGGAGATCATCGTCCTTGTCAGTCACCGTAACAGTTGAACCATTTGTCGCTACGGTGTTAGATTCACCCTTAGCGTCCTTCTCACCGACATTGGTCACTTCTACTGTTCCGTCAGTTTTGACTTTAAAAGTGATGTCGGTCACTTTGAGGTAACCGGTTGGAGCCGCTTCCTCATGGAAAGTATAAGTACCAGGTGCTAAGTTGATGTTCTTAGACTTACCAGCTTCGGATGTCCAGCTTTCAACTGCATCTCCTTCAGCTTTCTCGCCCTTGTAAATCTTAATCTCTGCACCGGCAATCTCAGTACCGCCGAGGTTGACCTTGCTGAAGGTTACCTTACGTGGAAGATCATCGTCCTTATCGGTAATAGTCACTGTTGAACCATTGGTCACAACGGTGTTAGATTCACCCTTAGCGTCTTTCTCGCCAACATTGGTCACTTCCACTGTACCGTCATGTTTGACTTGGAATGTGATGTCGGTCACTTTGAGGTAACCCGTTGGAGCCGCTTCCTCATGAAAAGTATAAGTACCAGGTGCCAAATTGATTTCCTTAGACTGATTAGCTTCAGAAGTCCAGCTTTCTACTGCTGTACCTTCAGCTTTCTCGCCCTTGTAGATCTTAATCTCAGCACCAGCAATTTCTGTACCGCCGAGGTTGACCTTACTGAAAGTAATGGCTTTAAGACTATTGTCCTCTTTATCGGTTACAGTAAGAACCAAGCCATTTGCTTCAACAGAATCTGTTGCTCCTTTAGCATCAACTGTAATGGTGCCATCAGAATGAACTGTGAATTTAATATCTTCTACAGCTACAAATCCAGCAGGAGCAAGGCTCTCTTTCAGAGAATAAGTTCCTGGAGCTAATTTTACTACCTTAGATGCGTTAGCTTCGGATGTCCACTCTGCAAGAGGTTTAGCTTCAGGACGAATCCGACTGCCTTTGTAGAGTTTCAATTTCGCCCCTGGGATTTCCTTCCCGTTTGGATCTACTTTCTTGATCGTCACATCACGTTCTGAGTCGTCATCCTTGTCTGTTACCTTCAAGGTTGCTCTGTCAGTCACAACCTTATTGTTTTCACCTTTGGAGTCTTTCTCTCCGACATTGGTCACTTCCACTGTACCATCATGGTTGACTTGGAAAGTGATGTCAGTTACTTTCAGGTAACCAGTTGGAGCTGCTTCCTCATGGAAGGTGTATGTACCAGGCTCCAAATTGATTTCTTTAGACTGATTAGCTTCGGAAGTCCAACTTTCAACAGCTTGACCCTGCGCTTTGTTGCCCTTGAAAATCTTAATTTGAGCGCCAGCAATCTCAGTACCGCCCAGGTTGACCTTACTGAAGGTAATGGCTTTAGGACTATTGTCCTCCTTGTCGGTAATCGTCAGAATTGATCCCGCTGCCTGAACGGTATCTTCTGCTCCTTTTTTCACAAGAGCAACAGTACCATTGGCACCTACTGTAAATGTAATATCTTCTACATATTGATAACCAGCAGGAGCGTTAGCTTCAGTCAGTGTATAGGTTCCTGGAGACAATTTTATTACTTTAGAAGTGTCAGCCTCAGAAGTCCAGTCTGCAACGGGAGCTTCTTCCTGATCAACATGATCACCTTTATAGATTTTCAGTTGCGCACCAGGAATTTCTTTCCCGTTTGGATCTACTTTTTTGAAAGTTACATCCTGCTCGGTTACCGTCTTCTTATTGACGATCTCACGCGATACAGATTTGTCTGTTCCAAAATCCTGGGAACCAATCTTAATTTCCTCAGTTAATTTATCATATCCTGTAGGAGGAGTCACTTCACGAATGGTATAATCATCGCGCAACAAGTCACCCAAGTTGGCATTCCCGTTAGAATCTGTGGTTAATTTTCCGACAACTGCACCGCTCCGCTCACGAACAACTTCAAATTCTGCACCTTGCAGATTCTCACCATTTTCATTAACCTTATGGAGCTTAATGGTGAAAACATAGCCTTCTCCAACACCGCCTGCAATCTGATAAGAACGATTTTCAGATGATGTCGTTGTTTGACCACCATTATAGGTCATGGTAGCACTGTTGGAAACGCGCTCACCATCAACTAGATCGTAATCTGCTTTTGTCTTATAGTCCAGCAAATACCCGAAACCATCCATGTCGCCAAGGTCAATCGTGAATCCATCACCAGCAGCATTTTCCGTGATTTTTGATTGGAAATTAGCTGTCACGTCTTCTGTTGAATCCCGCACCCAATCTCCATTATTCCAGCGCCAAGCAATTTTATAGACCCGAATTGAGTCCCTCATGATTTTAAAATTAGGCGAGGTAATCTTGTCAGTTATCGTTACTCCGGTATAATTCTCCATATTGCGGTTAATCGCAATATTGTAATGAACTTCATTCTTACCGTCTTCTGCTGCCTGATAAGAGCTCTTCTCAATTTTTGAGTCATATCTTTTGGGCGGTCCATTATAATGGACGATTCCCGGATACAACATCCGACCTCCTACGGTAAATCCACCATTCAAGTCACCTTCTTGTCTCACTACATCATGGTCAACTCGTGCATAGAAGAAGAATTCTCCTTGAACACCAGACTTTTGCTCAACATAATTTGTATAGGTCAAAGTAATGGTCTTGTTGGTTGAATCCAAAAATCCATTTGCCACTACGTTATCCGAGCTGTCTTTAAGCTCAATAGCTGAAGAGTTCCCAAATGCATACTCAGAAGGCAAGGTGATTTTTGTCGTATCTCCTTGATGTACTTGGTTATCCGGCAAGACAAACTTTGCGTAAACTCGAAAAGTTTCCCAAATATCAATTCCCTGCGTCAAATCACCACCTGAAGAATTCTTCAGGCTCATCTCAGTGATAACATCACCAAACTCAGCTGCTTGCACCTGAGTAAGAGGAGCTACTGATGGCAAAATGACTCCTAAACAAAGAATAATAAGGTGGAGCAATGCTCTAATCCTTTTGTTCATGCAATTTTCCTTTCTCACAATATTCAGTTTTAAATGTACAATGTAATTGTATACTAACTGAGCTTCCCCATCTTGTCAGTGCCCGCTTTCTAAAAAGCGAACATTTATAGATACATTACATCTACATTTTATCATACTATAAGAAAAATGGCTATACACAAAAGAAGATTTTTTTAACATTTGTTTACCTTTTTGTCATTTAGAAGAGGTGGACGATTTATATGGTTCATTCGCAAATCAAACCACTATTGTTAGGGTCAATTACGTCTGACAATCAATGTCCTCAATAACATAGAAAAACCGGAAAAAGTCCAGTTCTTCTGATTTATTTCCTAAACGTCAGGACATAAAATTTTCCGTCCCAGAGGAGTTTCAACTCCTTCTCCTTGACACCGGCCGGTATAGCGGCCTCAATTTCTCCCAAATCAACGGTAGCGTCCTTAAAATAGTCCTTGCTGAAGTGGTTCTTCTTATATTGCTGGTCCACATAGTCTGCCGTCTCGTCTGAAATCATAATCTTAGTTCCTGGCTTAGCCACCCGCAGCATTTCCTGCATGGCCTTGGCCTTATCACTAAAGAAATTAATTCCACCGATATGATAGACGATGTCAAAGCTATTATCTGCAAAAGGCAGATCCTCTGCACAAGCATGAAAGAGTTGCAGATTTGTCTTCTTGGCACAGGATTTCTGACATTTTTTCAGCATGCCTATGGAAATATCTGCCCCAACAAAGTCTAGGCTTTTCAGGTCAATATTCTCAGGAATGTAGCGCAGGTCTTGACCAGTCCCGATAGAGACATAAAGGACGGATAGATGATCTTTCCATTCTATTTCTGCCATCTGGTCCTTTCTCAGCTTGTCAATAGCTTTGCCATGGAGAAGTGGCCCTATCCATTTTTCACCAAAATCATACCAGCGAGCCAAGCGATTGTACATGGTCATATACTTGGCATTGTCCCCTGAGACATAGTCCGAATTCAGCGCCAGATAGATGTCTCCATCTTTTTGAAAATCCGCTAACTTCAAACCTGGCTTGAACTTCTCTTGTATTTTTGTATCTGTCATATCTTCTGTCTCCTTTTTCTATTTGTCATTTATTATAGAGGATTCTGAGACAAAAACAAGAGTTTTTCCGTAAGTGGCTGCCCTGCATAAGTAACTGGAAGAAATTGCTCAGTAAGTTGCAAAATAGCTAGACAAAATAAGCAAACAAAAGAAGATAAAGCATTCTGCCTTATCCTCTCTTTGTTTATTTACTCAGTTGAGTCTTACGGTAAAGTCCTAAAAGAGCCAGGACTACCAGACCAGCAAGAACTAGTCCAAGGCTTTCAGCAGAGCCAGTCGCAGGAAGAACTTTTTTAGATTTTCCTTGACCGTCTGCTGCTTTATCAGAATCAGATGATTGATTTGGCTTAATGCCACCTTGAACTGCTTTATCAGGCGTACCAGGTGCAGCTGGTGCCGCTTGGTCAGTAATGAACAACTTACCATCTGTATACTCTACTGCATTGCTATTAGCGTCTAGAACTGTTACAGTGCCATCTTCATTGACTTGGAAGACAATATCAGTCACAGCCAGATAACCTGTCGGAGCCGCTTCCTCATGGAAGGTGTAAATACCTGGCTCTAGGTTAATTTCCTTAGATTGGTCAGCTTCTGAAGTCCAAGATGCGACAGGGCTGCCCTTGCTTTCCCGTCCCTTGAAAATCTGAATCTGAGCACCGGCAATTTCCTCACCAGCTAGATTGACCTTGCTGAAGGTTACCTGTTTGTCTGTTGGACTTTGAGTTTGCTTATTGACTACATTGACTGCAACCAATCTGCTGTCTCCAGAATCTCCAGATTCCGGACTGCCTACGTTCAAAGTCTTACCAAAATCTGTTGGACTGATGGTAATATCCTCTGTCAGGCGATCGTAACCAGCTGGAGCAGTCGTTTCACGCAGGATATAAGTGTCACGCAGAAGATTACCAACTTCCGCGTTCCCATCTGCATCTGTCGTGATTGTGCCAACCACCTTATTGGTCGCTTTCCGCACCACTTCAAAGACTGCACCGCTCAGAGAAGCATTAGACTCATCTGTCTTGTGGACCTTAACCTTGAAGTTATAGCCTTCGGACTTTCCGCCAGCAATCTGATAAGAGTACTCGTTGGTGACAGACACTGTCTCGGTATTGTTGTAGTTCATGGTAGCCTTATTTCCTACAACCTCTCCATCAGCCAAATCATAGTCGGCCAGCGTCTTGTACTCAACTAGGTAGCCGAAGCCTTCTACATCTCCGAAGTTGATTGTCAAGCTATCGCCTTCAGCGCCAAAGGTCATCTTAGACTGGAAGTCTGCTGTTACATCTTCAGTCGAATCACGCGCCCAATCTCCATTATTCCAGCGCCAAGAAACCTTATAAACCCGTACAGAGTCTTGAACAATCTTAGCGTTTGTATCACCCAACTTGTCCGTCACAGAGACATTTTTGTAATTGCCCATGTTGCGGTTAATGGCTACATTGTAGCGGATTTCATTCTTAGCATCAGCATCCCACTGAAAAGCACTCTTTTCTAGCAGAGACTCATACTTTTTCGGCGGCCCATTATAGTGAATGCTGCCGGCTGGAATTCTATTATTGCCTACAGTGAAAGTAGCTGGAATATCTCTTTCCTCTGTGACGACCTCGTGGTCAATCCGCGAATAGAAGAAAAACTCGCCTCTGACACCAGACTTCTGCTCCACATAGTCTGTGTAGGTCAGTGTGATGGTCTTGGCATTGCTATCCAGGACTCCATTAGCCACCAGGGCTCCGTTTTCATCCTTGAGCTCAATAGCTGAGGAATTCCCAAAGGTAAATTCATTCGGCAAATGAATCACTGTCGTATCACCCGCATGGGCTTGGTTGTCCGGCAGGGCAAACTTAGCATAGACTCGGAAGGTCTGCCAGATATCTACACCATTGGTCAGCTGCTCACCAGAGTTAGTGGTCAGGTGCATCTCAGTGATGACATCATTGAGCTCCGCCGCATGAGCCTTAAGGGTTCCGGCTAGGAAAGGCAGGAACACACCTAGACAGAGAATGATGAGCTGAAACCATACTCTCAGTTTTTTATTCATGCAATCTTCCTTTCTCACAAGTAAAATTTGTTTAAAAGTACAGCGTATTGGCCAGCCAGTCGAACACGTTCTTTTCATGTTTTTCTGCCTTTTTGACAAACACTGGAAAGACAATACTAATTCATTGTACCATATTGACTATTAAAAAACTATAGGAATGCTCACAGGGTTTTATCATAAAAAAGGAGAAAGAAGACGCTAAGCCTTCTCTCTCCTTTATGGTAGGCAAAACAGGCCAAAAGATGACCTAAAAATCATTGAACAACTTCAGCTCTTCTATTTTGACAAAAAAGTCAATCTTTATGTGACGCACTGGAAGTTGCATCTACCTGATTCTGATCTGTTTCTTCTTGTTTGGAAGAATTTCTTTCCGTCTTATCTGAAGTGTCGGGCTCTTTCTGTGTATGCCCGCAGGCCGTTAGGATAAAGACAGAAATCAGAGCCAGAAACAAGCTCCCAATTTTCTTGAACCTAGACATACGAGTTCTCCATTTATGCGAAACTTGATGAGACTAGCACTCCGCCAAAAATGCCTGCACAGTCTTGACATCTTCTGGAGTTCCGCCTTGGTCAATATCGCAGATATGCTGGAGTCCATATTTTTCGATAATCAGGGCAGTAGCTCCGCAGAAGGTCCGGCCGTGTTTAACAGAGTCGCCATTGTTAACAAAACCTTTAATCAGCCCAGGATATTTCTTGATAAAGCGTTTGGTAGACCAAGGAATTTTCCCAGCACCAGCATTTCGAGTAATGAGGATACAGGGTTCTTCCAGTTTTTCCTTGATGTTCTGGGTCGGATAGCCCAGTGATTCTGCAAATCGTTTACCAATACCAGTATTTGAATCATAAACTACAATCATCTTCATCACCTACTTTCTTAAAAAAAGGATAGCAAACCAAGCCGCAAAGCCTAAAACCACAACATCTGAGATGAGCATAAGCATGAACTCCAAATCTGGCATCATGTGAATGTACATCAGCAATGACAA
Organism: Streptococcus sp. DTU_2020_1000888_1_SI_GRL_NUU_041A; assembly: GCF_032387735.1. Classification (NCBI taxonomy): domain Bacteria; kingdom Bacillati; phylum Bacillota; class Bacilli; order Lactobacillales; family Streptococcaceae; genus Streptococcus; species Streptococcus sp. DTU_2020_1000888_1_SI_GRL_NUU_041A. The sequence continues at coordinate 1,831,294 of NZ_CP135591.1, forward strand.
AGTTGCCAAAGCCAGTGCCGTCAGCTTAACAACTGCCGGCAAGCTCGGAATCAAAGCTGCTCCGATTAGGACAAGGATGAGACCTCCGACTAAAAATGACTGAAAATCCACACTCAAACTAAAACCAACTGTCACGCCGCCGTAGCCAATGGTCAAAAGACCAATCAGCACTAGACAGATACCTAAAATAGCCATTCCACTCATGGCAAATCCTCCTTGCTTATTCATTTTTTTCCTCACTTTCTATTTTTGAATGAACAGTTCCTAATATTCATTCAAAACTTTCTAAAAAATAATTCACTTTAAACTTATCCAATCACGTTTCTTCCCATTCCTATTCGCACTACATAAGACATCACCTCCTTCTTTGTGAATGAATAGTTTTATAGATTCATTCATTTCGGCTTCTAAGAAAAGGAATTTCCTCTATTTGGAAAAAATCCCCTTAACAAAATATTTCACTAAAGTCTCAAGACTATCGAAGTAGCCTGAAAATTCCTGCTCTGTGACATGCATGTCTATGTAGTAAATCAAGTCATATACCTTCATGATCTCCGCAATTTTCTCCTTCGAAAAGCCCTCTTCCTGCAAGCGCTGGCTGAAGGTCTGAATCAGAAACTGATGAAAAGCGTTGGACGCTCGTCCGGAATCCTGATTATAGTAATCATGCAGAATCTGAGAAATGCCCGGCTTGTTCCACTCAGCCAGAATTTTATTGGGTGAAATCAACTCAAAAGTGACTGCAAAAAGCTGTTCAACGATTGCCTCGGGCTCGCCCTGCCAGTCCACACGTCGCATGGTTTCCTCACGTATACGGCTATTTTCAGCTATATAAACCTCCAAGAAGATAGCTTCCTTGGACTCATAATACTTGTAAAAGGATCCGACAGCCATCTGGCTTCTCTTAGCAATATCAGAAATTCCAGCTGCCTTATAGCCTTTTTCTGCAAAGACTTCTCTAGCCGCAGCCAGGAGCTCATTTTTTTTATCCATTTCCCTGCCTCTTTTGTGAATGAATTCGTTTTTATGTTCATTCATATTTTAACACAATCTTGCCACTTGTCAAGCATTTATGTTATACTATACAAAAAAGATAGTTTGCTAATCAAATTATTTTTTAGATTTTATTTTGGAGGTTGAGCTATGCTCAAGGAAAGACGAAACCAGGGTACCATCGCCCTACTGGTAATTTCTCTTATTTTTCTAGTTGTTGCTGCAGTAATGGGCTTTATCCAATACCAAAAGGTCAACACTAAGACTGCCTATGACCGAAATAGCGAGTCTGGAGCAGATTCAGCAGTCTATGCTGAAGTGTCATATATTTTCCCAGAGGCTCTGATTGAAGTAGAAGATAATACCCAAGTTTGGCTGGTTGCCTACCAAGACGGATATGTTGGTCTGCAGGCTAAAAAAGGGGACAAGCAGATTGCCCAGCTCTTGGAAAAAGAGAAAAAGGGCGAGCTGGAAAAAAATCCTGTCCGAATCGTTGGTTCCTACGTTAATGCTAACTCCCCTAAGAAGAATCAGGGATATATTTCTAATTATGGCAGCCTCGTTCGCGGTCTCCTAGCAGACAATCCCGAAGTCATCACAGTAATGTCAAGCAGCTCCTATATCTCTATCACTGAATTTGAATCTGACAATCTTGCATTCATGTTCTATATTCTGTTTTTGATTGGACTCAGTGCTTTCTTTGTCGTTATAGGAATTATCGGCCGCAAGAAAAATATCGCTGCCTACGAAGAAATCTATGCAGCCTATCCAGAGACCAAAGATAATCTCAATATCCTGCTGGAGCAAGCGTCTTTCCACGATGATGTGCTGAAAATTGCTGTTTATAAAGACCATCTCATTACCTACTATCGAGGTTTCAAAGCAATTGATCTCAAACAGGTCGTCCATCTCTACCACCATATTCTCACCATGCATCGCGGCTTCGTTGCTTCAAACAGAAACTCAACCTTAGTTGCTGTTCGAAACAATCAAAAGAAATACCAAATGCCTATTAAGAACATTGGTAAAACAACAGATACCAAACTCCAGTCAACTTTTGACTATCTCTACAACCACTTCCCTCATATCAGATTGGGAGTGTAATAGCACATAAAACTCAAGCTAGAAAATTTAGCTTGAGTTTTTTTAGATATAAAAAACAGGAGCAGGATATAGTCCAGCTCCATTTATTTTTATGATATGCTTGTCAGAACGTTTTTCAGCAAGTCACTTGCCTTCTTTTTCCTTTCTGCGCTTGGCCAAGGCGCTGTTAATCTTCTTGGTCTTAAGATTGGTATCCAAGTAAAGAAAGAGCCATACAAAGAGATAAATCAGAATAAAATCCAGCCAGAAATGCCAGTTGGCAATTAAAAATCCCCAGTTATTGTAGACCATGAAGCAGCATACCAAGACTGCGACCGCAGCGAAATGTAGCAAAACCGAGACTGAAAAAGAGAAGCGGTCTTCAAGAGTTTTTAACATTGAACTGATGAGTCCGATCAAACCGCTCATCACCATGACACTGACGATATTACTTGTTGTGGGCGGATGTTTTTGAATGGAGAGAGCAAGGACAATCAGATAGACCGCACTCCCTGTCTGGATGCCCATTAATATAGCGTGTAGACATTTTTTTATACTCATCACTTACCTCCTAGATTCCCAGATATTCCATCAAGAGTTTGACATAACGACGGCTGACTTCAGTCTTGATTTGATTGGTCAGCTTGGCCGTCATATTGCCAGAAAAGCTGTCAGACAAAGACTCCAGATGGTCAATATTGATGACAGCATGCCGAGAAACCTGGATAAAGTTCGAGCTGTTAATCCGTTGCTGAAAGCGAGTCAAGGTCTCTGTCGTCTGGCAAATGCCTTCTCTGCTGTAAATCATCAGAGTTGTCTGGTTGATGTCTGCTAAGATAATATCTTCTGTCCTCAACATGACCAGTTTATCGTCCGACTTGATAGGCAGGACGCCACTTGGCCCTGCCTTGTACTGTTCTAAATAATCTAAGATGGCCTTGGCTTCTGCCCCTAGCTGGTCTGCCTTGACCACAACCAGCGGATCCTTGGATGAAATGGTTGGATCTGTTTCAAATTTTGCTTGCAAGAGGAAGCTCCCTATTCACATTCTATTGTAGTTTCAGCCGGCGGATGGCAATCATATTTTGCACCATCCAAATAAGCGCTATTGCAACTAAAACTATTCCAACTATATAGAAAGTTTCTGTCCTTGTCAAGAGCTTCTGCCATTCAATGCGAATTCCCATTGTTTTTTCAAAAGCTGCTTGCGGCTGGCTGTTATTGGCAAAAGTATCTGCTAGACTTTCTTTCATGAGAACCTGTCTGAAAAGAGATGCCATGTAGTTAGAAGGCGTAAGCTTCATCAGGTTTTGCGCCATGTTCGGCAAGGTTCCAATGGGGATATAGGTACCCACTAGAAAACCAGAAGTTGCTCCGACTACTGTTGCCAATTTCCCTAAACTATCCACTGATTTGAAGCATTGAACAATCAGAGCATTTATCAGTGTGGACAAGAGGCTGTTTAAGAGCATCAGAAGAACCAGGTAAGGAAGGATTCCCCACTCAAAAGAAATTTTATCCGCTAGCGTAAAATAGCTGAGCATAAAGGCAAACATAATGACCTGCATCAAAAAGCCGATAATAACAGAGCTGACAAGATAACTAAGCTGCAAGCCCCATGGTCCCAAGTCTGTGATAAAGAGGTCGTCTGTCACCTTCCGCTCCCGATCTTCGACCTGCCGAGAGAATGCTGCCAATGTGGTCGTTAATCCTGTAACTGCCAACACGCCGCCAATCAGCCACAAGTCCATCAGCTGGCTGGAATGGTCTTTGTAATTATTTTTCAAAAAAACGATATAAAGCACAAAGGGAATAATGGCTCCGAAGAGGGACAAAATTACCCCACTGCGGTTGCGGAAATAAAGTAAAAAATTACGTTTTATCAAAGCGAGCATATTAGCGTACCTCTCTTCCTGTCAGTGCCATAAAGGCATCGTCCATGGTTCCGGGTTGGAATTCAAATTGTTCGATATAGGGACCAGCCTGAGCCAATAAGGTCAGAGCTTCTTGAGTCGTTTTAGGGTGGAGGATAAATTCCCCTTCCTTAACTTGCTCCCAAGCGTAGCCTCTTGGCAAGCTTTTCTCTAAACCTGTTGCATCTTGACTCAAAATCCGTAAGACATTGCGGGCATAGTTTCCCTTAATCTGGTCTGCAGAGCCTTGGGCAATGACCTGACCATGATCTACGATATAGATCTTATCCGCATCATCAGTTTCATTGAGATAGTGGGTTGTCAAGACAATGGTCATCTGCTCTTCTTTCTGAATCTGCTTGAGAAGGCTCCAGATGCTCTCCCGAGTCTGAATGTCCAGGCCTGTCGTAGGCTCATCTAGAAAAAGCAGGTCGGGACTATTGAGCAAGGCTCGAGCAATGTCCACCCGGCGCTTCTGGCCGCCAGAAAGTGTCCCATAAGGCTGCTTGACAAAGACTGACAAGCCGAGCTGAGAGACCAAGCACTCGATTCTACCTGCCGGCATCTCCTTATACTGCTTGGCTCTGATAGTCAGATTTTCCAAAACTGTCAACCGGGCGTCCAACACACTGTTTTGGAAAACCACACCCAGCCTAAGCTTTTCAGCATAGCAAATCTGCCCAGACGTTGGCTTCAAGAGACCTATCAGCATCTGAATGGTCGTAGATTTTCCTGCTCCGTTTGGTCCTAAAATAGCTGTGAAACTGCCTCTCTCAATCTGAATATTCAGATCATTAACTGCCACCTTATCGCCATAAACCTTGCTAAGATTTTTCGTTTCTACTAACATGATCTTTTCTCCTTTTCTTTACTTCTGAGACTATGATAGCAAGTCTTTTTTGAAAAATCTCAGCTTTTTGGACAAGCGGTAAAATGAGGGAGATGAGAGGTTGAAAAAAACATATAAAATTCTAAGTTTATTTATTATCGTTATTATGCTATAATAACGATAATAAATAGTTATCGGTAGGAATTTTAATTATGTCTCGCTGGAATCAATTTTTAACAGAAATTACTAATTCAATTATTCAAACTCATACAGATCGAAAGTCACTTTCACTGTATGTTCCATTCGAAGATTCTTTATCAAAATCTTTAGCATTTGATAAGATATCTCAAGAACTATTAGAAATAGGAATTGAGGGAAATGGGACAGTATTATATAGTGATTTCGGCGATAAAGATATTACAGATAAGTATAAACTTTCCTTTACAGAAAAATTTTTCAAACCTATTTCAATATCTGTTAATAAGTCAATATCTGGATTCGGCACAGCTGGCATCTCATTTAAATATGATTCAACTGAGATAGAGAAGAAAATACTAAATAACAGCAGCAACTATAGATTAATATTCCTAATTCAGCATTGGGAGTGGTTGGAAAGTGAACTAAAATTATTTTTTATACGTCTCATTAATAATATCTCCGATTATGAAAATAAATATAACAAATCAATTATTATTGTAGTTGGGGGCACGAAGTTAAACAATAATGACATTAACTTTTCAAAAAAACTTGATATTCATCATTTTGAATTAGATGATCTAAAGGACACTTTAGGTAATATTATACAAACTTCAAATATATCTGACGATTTGGTAGATATACTGTATCCTCTAACAAAAGGGAACTTAGAAGAAATTTACAATTTTATTTCACTATCATGTAATAGTTCTAATATTGAAAAATTATTGGATGATTTGTTAAACACGATTGAGAAAGATTTTAGAGAGAATAAAATTGATATTAACTTCATATATCAGCTATCTGTTCTTCCTGAATATTTCAACCCGTATGATGCTGAAGAATATTTTAATTTAAAAACTTTTCAAATTGAAAAAGCCATTGATATATTAAAAAAATTACTAGTCTTAATCCCTGCAAAAAATAGAACAAATTTTTATAGTTTGATACTGATTATGAAAAATAAGCTTCTTTTAACAGTTGAAAAAGGACAAAAAGAAATTTATAGACGGTACTATCATTATCTATGCGGGAAAGAGCCTTTTAATTACAGCCTAAAAATAGAAATTTCGGCAAGACTTAAGGAGAGTCAAGAGTATTTGCTATCACTATATTTACTTTGGTATGAACATTTATTGAATCAAAATGAGATACTAGAAAGTGAAAAAAATAGTTTAAATAGGCTTGAATTTCTCACCGAAGAGACTAAATCAACATTTTTAAAATGTATTGAATACAAATATACAGATGGTGCTAACTCCCTTTATAAAGAAATCTTACCCGAAAGTTCTTTACTATCTTCAATATTATTAAAAAATGATATCAATTTTCAGGGAAATACATCACAAGATTTTTCTTTTCATTCACTTTGTGATACACTTTACGACAATATATTAGCCGAAAGTGCCAAAGATGTCATTATTGAGCCCGTTCACTATCTTTCATGTATTTATATGCTACTACCTCATTTGATAGATAAACTTAATGAAATTGATAAATTTCAAGTTTTAAATGAAGATATCGTAAATAAATTTTATGTAACAAAAGATATTGAGCAAAGTGCACAATATCTTAAAAATATCTATTTAAGAAAAAGTTTTTTATACAAGGACAACGATAGATCAATTGATGATGCAAACAAAGCTTTAAAATTTTTTAACAATCTTGATGATAAAATTGAACAGTATTACACACTTGGTAGTCTTCTAGGATTATTACTTGTTTCTTCTAACTATGAGCGAGCAAATCAGGTGAAACAAGAAATAGAATCATTATCAGATAAATATAATCTCCCACTATACTGGAAATCAAAAAATAATTTTATTGTACTAGACTTTCTTTCAGGTTTGGAAGGAGAATTTGATTATTGGAAATCTCAATTTGAAGGCATTCTTGCTGAGTATGATTTAAATGATGTGAGTAAACACTTAATATATACAAATCTATGTTCAATCTCTCTGTATTTTTCTAAAACAGAAGAGTACAAATGTTATAAAACGAGACTTGAAGAATTGATGGGAGTTGATAATTTAGCTGATGTCAATGATACTTCAATAGATGACTTTTACCGCTATTTTTTCGGGTGGTTTGAGTTTTGTAAATCATTGCTAGAGAATAATCGCCAACTTGCTAAAAATAAATATTTGCAATTAAAAAATTTTTATCCAATAATCTTTCAATCAGAGAAAAAAATGCTGATTGAAAAACATCGTCGTTATGGAAGAATTTGGAAATCGGATGTAAAAACAGGAAAGGAATTTTCTGAATTTCTATCACAATCTAAGTTCTCTTCAAAGGAGTGGACTTACTATCGAATGGGGCTTATGCTGACTGATATACAGTATACTAGTGCATTATAAACTACTTAGTATTACTAGTTTGTGAACATCGGTCATTGTAAATCCATATTGTTCGAAGTTATAATTAAATGAACTATGGTTAGTTGTGTAAGGCATTGTTGCAATATCAAATACAAAATAACTCCCATCTGACTTTATTCTAAAATCAACTCGTCCGTAAGTCGTTATACCTAAATACTTGGCGAGTTTTTTTGTTGCTTTTTTTAATTCCGTACATATTTGCTGATTTTCTAACATTTCAAATGAATAGCTATTGCTATCAGATAGTTCGCTTGTCAAAATTTCTGAATAAGATACGATTTTTACTGGATTTAATACAAGATACTCTCCTTTAATATTAAAAAATGGGACTTCAACTTCAATTCCTGAAATATACTCTTGCAAAAGAAAATCTGTTTTTTCAATATTTTTCCACTCAAAATTATCTACGATTGAATCATTGGAAAGATTAATACTTGCTGATTCTGAAATCTCTTTTCTAATATATTTTTGAGTTTCAAAAGGCTCACCTAATACTTCGCCACCTTTTATACAAACCGTTTTAGGTGTTGAAATATTAAACCTATCTGCAACAGCTCCCCAAATAAATTTATTACGACATAATGAAACCGTTAGCGCATTGGAACCTGTATAATCAATACTAAAATAGTCACAAAAAGATGGAATCAACGATTTTTTTCCTTCTTTTCGTCCGTCTCTAGCCAAATTATAAACTAATAATGTTTCTTTTGATAAGTATGAATAGTGTTTTAATATATATTCTACGAAATCTATTTCAGTATAAAAAACATTCAAACATAATCCAGTTTTTAACAATGCTGAGGCTATCTCCTCAAATTCTGATAGCGAAAAAAATTCACTATCAGATGCGTGTTCAATTGTATAATAAGACATTTTTTTAGTTTGCATTTGCAAATTGGCAACCAAAAATAGATTAGTTTTTTGGCATTCTTTGTCAAATTTTTCAAGGTAAGACTTTATTAACTTTTTCACTATAGAACTTCCCTCTCCTACTGATAACTATTTATTATCGCTAGAAATTTATATGAAATTTATTTAAAATATAAATTATAATCTTAAAGGAGTTCCAAATGCCAGATATCTTATTTATCGAAAAATTTTTAAAAGAATGTGAATTTAGAAAATTAAGTTCTCACACTATTAGAGCCTATAAAAATGATTTATATCAATTTAAACATTTCATTTATAAAAATGATCTTTCATCAGTGGATGTTAAGCCATATATAGATTTTTTATCTAAGCAATATGATAATACTAGAACACTAAAAAGGAAAATTGCATCTATTAAAAGTCTGTATTCTTATTTAGAAAGTGAGGAAATCATCCTTTCAAATCCAATAAAAAAAATAAAGTGTAAATTTAAAAATGACAAATCTTTGCCCAGACTGATCTCCCCTAGAGTCATCAGTATGATTTTATTACAAGTGTATCAAAATTTAAATAATTCCCATACCTGCTTTTCAAAATTTATTTCTCTTAGAAACGTACTCATTATAGAGCTCCTTATTCGGACTGGCCTTCGAATTTCTGAACTTTGTTCTTTGATGTGGCAAAATATTGATTTCTCAACAGGCACGTTATTTATTAAAGGGAAAGGAAACAAAGAAAGAGTAGTCTACATTGAAGATAAAGATTTTATGGAACTTTTGAACTATTATAAAAAGAATTTTATGATAAATTCTAAGTATGTATTTCTCAATCGTTACCATCAAAAACTATCAGAGCAAGCTGTCAGGTTAATATTAAATGATTTAAAACAAAAATTACATATTACCCAGCCTGTAACTCCACACATGTTTCGCCATACTTTTGCGACACAATTGTTAGAAAATGATGTCGATATCCGTTATATCCAAAAAATTCTTGGTCATAGTTCAATCAATGTGACTCAAATTTATACACATATTCAAATGAATAAAGAGAGAGAAATTATGAAATCTAAAAACCCGAGACTGAGTTATAAATCTATCTCTTCACTCAATCCCAGTCATACTATATAATTCACTACAACTAAAAATGGCTTATTGACATCAAAACTTCCCCGACCATTCGGTCAGGGAAGTTTATTAGCGGGCGACAATCTTGCGGTAACTGCGTGAAGTCAGTAAGAAAACTAAAATATAGGTCAGGAGGAAGACTCCGCAAGTTGCAAGTGTCGTCTGAATCAAAAGAGGAAGATTGGTCACACCTAGTAGGGCAACTATCAAGCGCAACATGTGAAAGACCGCTGCTACATGTAGAAAAGCAAAGATGAGAGGTAGGAAGAAAACAGTCAAAATCTGCTTACGAATGGTACTTCTAGTCTGCTTTTCATCTAAACCAACTTTTTGCAAGATGATAAAGCCATCGCGATCTTCATATCCTTCAGAGATTTGCTTGTAGTAAATCACGAGAACAGCTCCTAGAAGGAAGATAACGGAGAGGAAGACACCGATGAAGAGCAAGGTTCCAGTAAGTTCTTGATAGCTCTTTTCTGCACTATAACGGTCACTAGCTATTGCGAAGCTACCATCTTGAGCCTGTTCCTGATCCAAAGCGTCCCTCAACCCCAGTTGGACTTGCTCGACAAACTTTTTACTGCCCTTAGTCTCTGAAGCAACTCCAATGTAGTAGTAATGATCCACATCGAGATTAACCTCTTTGACATCATTGACCACCATATAGAGCCCCTGTTCCATGGTCACATCGTTTGGATTAGGAATTTCCCCATGCGTGAAATTCGACGATAAAAGCTGCTTAATCTTCCAGTCCTTGCCATTCACTCGGAGAGGCTTATCCTTATTCAAGGAAATATTTTTCCCGTAAACTAAGGTTTCATTGTCTGCCAAGTCTATCTTTTCCCCTGTCATTTTTTCATAATCCTGACGATTGATGACTGTAATCGTGCCGGCAGACTTGGTCAAGATACTTGTATCCGACTCCAGCTCTCTTTGCATTGGAACTGTTACATCATTACCAGACAGTTTCGTAATGAAGGCTGATTGGTAGAGATAGGTAGTATAGCTCGGCTTCTTCAGACCTGAGTCCTGAGCGACTTGCTGAACCTTGTCTAACAGAGCCTCCTTCTGATCGGTCGATTTCGGCAAGACGACGCTGACATTGTAATCCTTTGGATGCAAGGTAGTAATATAATCCTGACCTCCAACATAGATATTGATTGTACCAACCAGAGTCACTAAGAGCATGGTAGATAGAATGGAGATAGTTGCCAATCCTGCTGCATTTTTACGCATCCGCGAGATGAGATTGGAAACAGAAATGAAATTCTGCGTTTTATAGTAGTAGCCTTTGCGCTTTTTGAGAAATTTCAATAGTGTAATTGAACCTGCATTAAAAAGCAGATAGGTTGCGATGATAACCATGACCACAGCTATAAAGAAATTGCCGATAGCAGCGACGGGCTTGGTAACGGTCAAAGCCATATAATAAGCCACACCCATGAGCAGGAGCCCCAGCAAGGTTTGCAGAAAAAGGAAGCGTCCCTTCTTCTCGCCTGCTTTCTTTTCTTTCATTAGGTTAAGAGAGCTATAGCGTAGAAGACGCGTAGAGTTGAGCAACAAAATTACCGCAAAAGCGACACCCAGACTAGCTAGAGTCATCCAGACGTTCTTCCATTGGAAGGTCGAGGCAAGAACTGCCGGCATTCCCATCAATTTCAAAAGAACTGCATAGAGCATCTTATCTAAAGCTAGGCCAGACAAGACTCCCAGACCAACTGTAACCAGATAAAAGACACAGAGCTCAAAGAAGGTCATGACTAACAGATGCTTTTTCTCCATGCCCAGCAGACTATAGACTCCCAACTCTCGGGAGCGGTTTTTCATGACGAAGCTATTAGCATAGGTAATGAGGATAAGGACGGCAATCTGAATGACATGGATACCAAACTGCAAGGTCATGCGAGCTGCCGAACCACCATAAGAGGTCTCCATGTTGGGGCTATGAGCCAGTGAGACAAAACTATACAAAATCGCTGTTGCAAGTACCGTCGCCAAAGCAAATGGATAATACAAACTGCGATTTTTAACCAGATTGGACAAAGCCAGTTTACTCGTTAGTTTGAACATAATTGCCCACCTCACTTGCCATAACTGTCAGAGTATCAGAAATCTCTTGGAACATCTGCCGCTCGGTCTTGTCACCGCGGAAGATTTGATTATAAAGAATCCCATCCTTGATAAAGAGCACCCGCTTGGCACGGCTAGCCGCTGCAGTTGAGTGGGTCACCATGAGAATGGTTTGACCGCGGGCATTGATATCATCAAAGACATCCAACAAGGCTGCCGAAGACTTGGAATCCAAAGCTCCCGTCGGCTCATCCGCCAGCAGAATCTCAGGATCTGTGATGATGGCTCGAGCTACTGCAACCCGTTGCTTCTGGCCACCGGAAATCTCATAAGGAAACTTCTCTTGCAGCTTGTTAATCCCCAGCTCGTTGCAGGTCGTGACCAGCTTTTGCATCATCTCGGTAATGGGACGGCGAGAGAGGACTAGCGGCAGAAGAATATTATCCTTGACCGACAGGGTATCCAACAGATTGAAATCCTGAAAGACAAAGCCTAATTTCTCTCGGCGGAAGCTGGAAGCCTGGCTGTTTTTGATGGTTGCCGTGTCAGTTCCGTTGAGAAAGACGCGGCCCTCAGTCGGCTTGTCCAACATGGCTAGGATGTTGAGCAAGGTGGATTTCCCAGAACCCGACTCACCCATGATGGCGACATATTCACCTTTTTCTACCGTAAAGTGAATGTCTTTCAGTGCCTCCACTTGACTACCCTGAAAGCGAGTTTTATAAATTTTTTTCACATGCTGTACGTCTAATAATGTCATCTTGCTTCCTTTCTGTCTAGCAGGCACCTATCAAAGCCCTGCTTTTAGCAGTATTTATGAACTGCCTCCTAATTGATAAGTCTATTTTATCTCAATACCAACCACCCTGCCATAACCTAAGCTTACATTTTAAAGTGCAATCTTACACTTTTGTAAGATGAGATGGGCTTTATTTTACCCAAAAGGCAATCAAAGCAATTAGCCAAAGGTGGGCTGGATAGAAAATATAGAAGAAATATTTGCTCCACTTGCTGCTGGATCCTCGCTCACCATTGTAGAAGTGCAAGAGAGGAAGAACACTGATAAAGAGCCAGTCTGAATTATAGAGCAACATAGATAGCGTGTCCTGCAGAGTTGGATAAATTTGAATACTCATGGCAAAGAGAATTCCCGCCCAAACTACATAGGACAAGTTTCTGAAAAAGACTTGATTTCTAAAAAGGTAGGTCAAGAGCATGAAAGGAAGCAGAGCCATGCCGCCTTCGCTAAAGAGAAGCCCAACCAGCAAGACCAATACTCCTGCCGCTATCCGCAAACCACGCTTCCTATCCTTAGCAGCTCCGCCATTTTCAGAAAAACCAAAGAAAAGACTCAGCATGAGGACCCCGCAGGCCAAGGTCAGGAAGATATTGTGAGTGAGGTAAATGCCCTTCTCCTGAAAGAGAAGCGTCAAGATACAGTTTCCTGTTTGCATCAGGGCTGCCCAAAAGAAGAGCCGCATATTGTAAGCTAGGCGGTTACGAGTGTGGAGAAAACCTTCCACTGCCATGAAGGCAAATGCTACTCCGACACAGCGGGTTAGGGCATGCAAGACGCCATCCCAGCCGTCCGGCACCAGCCCCGGTATCTGGCTGATATGGTCAAAAACCATAAGAAATGCCATGAAGAGCTTCAACTGAAAAGCATTTATACCTTTTGATTTCATTTTTCTGTCTCCTTCTTATTTCTTGACTCTATGATAATAAAAAAGAAAGGCCGGTACCATAACCTAACCTTTCATTTGCTAGTTTTATTCTTACAATTTTGTCACTTTTAAAAATCATGCAGGAGCATTCGTAAAAATAGGACAAAACCTAGTTACTTTTATGAGAGCTTTCATCTGTCTGCAACTGTTCCAGAAAGTCTTTGACTGTTTGTCGGTCTTCTTCCGTTCCAGAGCCCTCTATGTTACGAATATGGCGGAGACCATACTGCTCCACTATCTTATCCGTTGCCCCGCAAAAGGTCCGCGGATAACGCTTCTGGTTGCCATTGATGACAAAGCCTTTGATTAGACGTCTGTACTTTCTGATGAAGCGCTTGGTCGTCCACGGAATCTGCCCTGCTCCGCTATTTCTGCTGACTAAAATACAGGGCTCCTCCAGCTTTTTCCAGACTGACTGGCTAGGCATTTCCAGACTATTAGCAAACTTCTTTCCCAAACCAGTCAGACTATCATAAACCACTACTAGCAACTTTCTTTCTCCTACTCAAAGATCAATTTCTTCTCAGGAAAGGCGATGGAAACCGTCGTTCCCTGACCAACTTGAGAGTCTATAGCAATCTTATGTCCCAGCTGATCAGCAATTTTCTTGGACAGATAAAGACCTAAGCCTGATGACTGCTGGGTCAGACGACCATTGTAGCCTGAGAAACCACGCTCAAAAACCCGCAGCAAATCAGCATTTTGAATGCCCAGACCCGTGTCCTTGATGTAGAGTCTGTCCTCATGAAAATAAATCTCTATGCTGCCTTCTTTGGTGTATTTAAGACTATTGGACAGGACCTGCTCCAAAATCACTAGAAACCACTTTTTATCAGTGACAATCGTGTGGTCTAGATCATGAAGATTGAGGCTGAGTCCTTGCTGAATAAAGAAAAGGGCATATTTCTTGACTACTTCTCTGACCAAATCAGCCAGATTTTCCTGCTTCAGCACTAGATCGTCGTGGAAGCTTTCCAGACGGAGGTACTGAAGCACCAGATGAACGTAGGACTCGATTTTAAAGAGTTCCTGCTCCAACTGAGTCTTGGTTTCCTTATCCTTCAAGTCTCCAATCAAGAGCGAGCTGGCAGCAATAGGTGTCTTGACTTGATGAACCCAAAGAGTATAGTAGTCCAGCAAATCATTGTATTTCTCCTGCTCAACCAAGAGCTGATTCTTCTGCTCGTACTCCAGCTCCTCCACTCGTTCCTGCAAGAGCTTTTCTAGAGGAGTCTGAGCCTGAGCAGAGGCCTGTAGCTTCTGGCTGCGATAAGCCTTATAGGACGTCCAAGCATCTGCTCCGATAAACAAGAAAGATAGAAAAGCCAGCAAGAGCGCGACATATTCCAGCAGACTGCGGTAAGCATCAAAGACAAAGGCAAAGATCAGAATAAAGCCTAGCAGCAGAATCAGTAGAGCTAGAAAAAATCGCCGTGAATAAAGATAAGACTTAAGAAAGAAAAATTTATCCTGTGTGTCCATTGATGAGACCGTATCCTATTCCTTTTTTGGTTTCGATAAAGTTTTTCAGCCCGTGCTCTTCAAGCTTCTTACGCAGGCGAGCGACATTGACCGATAGGGTATTGTCGTCGATGAAAAAGTCACTGTTCCAGAGTTCCTTCATCAGGTCATCACGCGCTACGATACCATCCGAGTGCTCGAAGAGGACCCGCAAAATCTGAAATTCGTTCTTGGTCAAGGTCACCACTTTGCCATCAAAGACCAGATCTGTCGACTTGAGATTGAGAATGACACCCTGATGCTCCAAGAGACTCTGGTCGTTTCCAAACTCATAGGAACGACGCAGCAAGCCCTGAACCTTAGCCAGAAAGACATTATTGTCAAAAGGCTTGGTAACATAGTCATCTGCCCCCATATTGATAGCCATGACAATGTCCATGGACTGATCGCGGGAAGACAGAAACATGATAGGCACCGTTGAAATCTTGCGGATTTCCTGACACCAATGATAGCCGTTGAACAAGGGCAGGCCGATATCCATCAACACCAGATGTGGCTCCTCTCGAACAAAGACAGTCAGTACATCCATAAAGTCCTCGACTGCCACTACCTGAAAGCCCCACTGTTCCAGCATTTTCTTAATCATCTGACGGATGACTGGATCATCTTCTACTAGTAAAATCTTGTGCATCTTTCCCTCCCGATTGCTTACTAGTAACATTATACCAAAAAATGCGCTTGCTTGTTTATCATCCTCAGTCTAAGGTAGGATTTTTCTGGAAAAAAGAAATTCTATCAGAAAAATATGCTATACTAACTAGTAGAAATTGGAGATAAAACATGAGCAATATTTTTACTTACCTTGAAGAAGTCCAGCATGACAGCATTTATGATAAAGCTTTCAATGAACTGGATCTGCTAATTCTGACAGAGCTAACCTACTTGCCTTTTGACCAACTAGTGCATGAATACATGTCCCCCTACTGCGACTGCCGACTGCTGGATTTGGCCGACCAAGTACCGCGCGACCTCTCCATGATGGTTAGCAAAAACCGACTAAAACTGCTAGATTTGGCCGCAGCATCTACCCGCTTTAAAAATCTAAAACTGATGGGCTATGTCAATGACATTGACCAAGATATCCAGAAGCAATTCGCTGCCTTGATTTTCAAAATCAAGCCCGATACCTATGTCCTGGTCTTTCGCGGAACGGACGACTCTATCGTTGGCTGGAAGGAAGACTTCCACATGACCTATATGGCTCAAATCCCTGCTCAGAAAATGGCCGCCCGCTACCTGCAGAGAGCCTTAGAAAACCTGCCCGGTCACTTTATCCTAACTGGCCATTCCAAAGGGGGAAACCTAGCTTCTTATGCAGCCAGTCAGATGGAAGCATCGCTCCAAGACCGCATTGAAGCCATCTACAGCTATGACTCTCCTGGTCTCAATCACTCTGTCATCGAAAGCGATGGCTATCAGACTGTGGTTGAAAGGATGAAACGCTACCTGCCTCAGAACTCCATCGTCGGCATGATGCTGGAAACACCTAAGGAAGCTAGGATTGTCAAAAGCAGTGCCATCGGCGGCTTTGCCCAGCACGATACCTTTTCGTGGAAGATCAAGGGGAACTCATTCCTATTGCTGGATACATTAGATGCAGAGAGCCTTCAGATAGACAAAACCTTTAAAAATTGGGTGAGCACCGTTTCAGATGAAGAACTTAAAGACTTTTTCGACCTCTTTTTCGGACTGATTTTGGATACTGGTATCCAGTCTGTCGATGAACTGTCCAATGTTGAAAACTTTAACAAAGTCCTTGATATCCTGAAAAATGCTCAATCTCTAACAGACCAAGAACGTGACATGCTGCTGCGCTTGTCCAAGCTCCTGCTGAATATGCGTGTTCAAAGCTGGAAGGATGACATTAGCATACCTAATCTTTCTGAAATTGGCAAGGATATCCGAGAAAACCTATCACGCTGGAGTAAGCAGTTACCTTTTGGCCAGTCTGAGACTGATAAAGAGGAAGACACTACTGCAGAGGTTCAAGAGTAAAATCGCAAAAGTCCTCTTTATCTTATCCAACAGAAGACTTGACCTATCCATCCCAAAAACAAAACAAGCTCTTATCTTGACAGCTTGTTTTTTCTTTGTTAGAATGTAACAAACCTATTTACAACTAAGTAGTGATAAAAATTAGAAAGGAAACCATCATGAAATCTATCAAAGGAATCGCCCTTATTGCTGTCAGCATAATCCTGACCATCTATGCTTGGGCTTCAGCTGGAATGACCAACTTTATCGTACCCGGTCTGGCCTTAACTACCCTCTCGCTGACCTTTTTACTTGCGACTCGGAACGCCCTTTTGGAAAAATGGTTCCATGGCATCGAAAAGATGTATGCTTATCATAAGTTTACAGCTATCTTTTCCGTTGTTCTTCTTGCTCTCCACAATGTTGCCATGGGTGGCAGTCTCTGGGGCTCTCATCTGGCAGCCCAGCTTGGGAATGTCGGCATCTATCTCTTTGTCAGCATTGTTCTGGTGGCCTATCTTGGTAAGCACATCAAATATGAGGCTTGGCGTTGGATTCATCGCTTTGTCTATTTGGCCTATATCTTTGGTCTCTTCCACGCTTATATGCTAATGGGCGGTCGACTCCTGACACCGACCTTGCTAGGTTTCATAGTCGGATTCTATGCTATCATCGGTTTAGCTTCTGGCTTTTACATCATCTTCCTCTATCAAAGTTTGGCCTTTCGCCATCTGGGGAAAATTCTGCAGGTCAAACGCCTGAACCACGATACCGTGGAGTTGAAGATCCAGCTTAGTCAAAAGCTAGACTACCAGTATGGGCAGTTTGCCTTTGTCAAGATTTTCCAAGAAGGATTTGAAAAAGCGCCACATCCTTTCTCTATCTCTGGCGGTCATGACAATATCGTCTACTTTACTATCAAGAACTCTGGTGACCACACTAAGAAACTTTATGACAAGATCCAAGAGGGAACTAAGGTCACCATTGACCGAGCTTATGGCCACATGATTCTTGACCAGGGGCAAGAAAAACAAATCTGGATTGCTGGTGGGATTGGCATTACGCCCTTCATCTCCTATATCCGTGAAAATCCTAATCTGAATCGTCCAGTCAGCTTCTACTATGCTTATACCGGAGCTGAAAATGCTGTTTACCTAGACCTACTCAAAGACTACGAGGCAAAGAATCCGCAGTTTGACCTTCATTTGATCGATAGCAAGGTCTCTGGCTATTTAGACTTCAAGAATTATCCTCTGGATGACAAAACCACCGTCTTCATGTGCGGGCCTGTCAAGATGATGGATAAACTAGCCAACGAATTTAAAAAGACCAATCCTAAAGCAGATCTGGTCTATGAAGGCTTTAAATTTAAATAAAGAAACCAAAAAGAGGAGTTCAATCCTCTTTTTTAGTCTATTTGAATTCAACAGATTTTGAAAAAGATCAATGTTATATCCCTCAATATCCAAAAATAGACTTTTCAAACTACAAAAATATACGGAAAAGATTAATTCCAATCAGAATGAGAAAGAAAATAGAAAATCCGATAAACAAATATTTAAAATACTTTTCATTGCTGATGCAGCGCTCAACATATGCCTCTTCTGGATTCTTAGGATTATAATAGACCGTCATACCTGAGCCGATGGGAAATATTTTTTCAAATCTAGACTCCTATCCGAGCCGTAAACATAGTCACTTGAAAAAACATCTTTTTGGATTTTTCCTGAAGAGGCAGGGATAAACTGTTTATACTTAAGACTTTTTCGATATTGTTTTCCACGGACAGTATATTCTACAAGAGGCAAGGCTACCTGAGGTGGCTCGCCATAGCGACTATAGATAGAACTGTTCTATCCTATACTTTGCCTGATATTAAAGATGTAGATTTACTTCTAATAGAAATTTCTTTTCGGTAGTGCAGATAGAGTGGAAAAACAATGACTAGCCAGAGTAGCCCAAGCACCACAATCGTAATCATAGGATTCATTACTATCTCCTTCGTTACTTTGATATTCAATACATATTGTATCAAAATTTTCATCGATACCAAAGTCTCTATAGGATAGCTTTTTGACTTTATAAAAATTATCGTTTTTCGATATATTTTTCTTGAAATACAATAAAAAATAGATTATAATAAGAATAAAAGGAAAAGAAAATCTACTGCCGGCTGATTTTCGATAGAGGTAAGCATCATGAAAAAGATTGAATTAAAAAATAACTCTTTGCTCAAAGATATTGTTACTCTATTAAACCTTATCATAGTGGGTTATACTGCTATTCTGGTGTTTCTTACTATCCTAAGTGTGATTTCTTACACCGGTCTTTCCGACAGGTTGGGAATAAAGCTCAATGTTCAATTTCTGCCCTCAGTTGATTTTTCAAATTTGTGGAGTATTCTAGCCTTTGTTATAAATCTTCTCACAGCTTCTTTGACTATTTATCTCATATATCTTGCTCGTAATTTTATCAAAAATTTGATTGGTGGAAAGATTTTTGATTCATCAAACACGCAACTAGCTGATAAGGCATGGAAAGTCTTTTTGGCTCTGACCTTTCTTTCCGTTAAGGTTGCTGCATCAGGCAATCCCATCACCCTCCCCTTCTCTTTTAACGCCAGTATGAGCTTTACACCTCTCTTGGGTGCTCTGATTATTTGGCTGATGATGAAAATTCTGGAAAAGGGGATTGATATAGCTGAAGAGAATGAATTTACCATCTAGGAGGCTGCTATCATGATTATCGTTAATCTTGATGTCCAACTGGCCAAGAAAAAGATGAAACTAGGTGAACTGGCCGATATCATCGGTATTACCAACGCCAACCTTTCCATTCTCAAAACGGGCAAGGCCAAGGCTATCCGCTTTAGCACCCTCAATGCTATCTGTCAAGCCCTTGATTGCCAGCCCGGAGACATCCTAGAATTTACAGATGATGAAGAATAAAAAAAACTCCTATTCTAGCCGATTTCATTCAGCTAAGGATGGGAGTTTTTTTGCCTATTCAATCATTTGTGTTTCAGCTAATTTCTTATACCAGTGAGCGGATTTCTTTGGATAGCGTTCTTGCGTTTCGAAGTCTACGTAGAATAAGCCGTAACGTTTTTCATAACCGTTAGACCAAGAAAAGACATCCATCAGAGACCAGATAAAGTAGCCCTTGACATTAGCCCCATCCGCAATCGCATCGGATAAAACTTCCAGATGCTGCTTGACGTAATCAATCCTAGCATCGTCGTAAACCGTATTGTCCACAAATTCATCCTTATAACCCAGACCATTTTCTGTGATATAAATCTTCTTGTAGTTGGGATAATCCTTCTTAATCCGCATGATCTGATCATAGAGGCCTTGCGGATAGATAATCCAATCCCAATCAGTTTTCGGAATATGAGTTGGAGATTCTCTGCGCCCTACACCCTTAATCTGGTACTTGGAGCTTCCCTTTTCGCCTTTTCCGTTATGGATAATTTCTGTTTCACCGTCAAAGTCGCGCATCCAGTCACTCATATAGTAGTTGATGCCAAGGAAGTCATTGAGGTCTTTAGCTGCTTCTAAAGCCGCAAAGTCTTCATCTCGTAGATCCAGCTGACCACCATTGACCTTAAGGATATGATTTACTCCTGCCAGAGTTACATCTGAATAGTGCCCCAGATAAGTCGCATCTAGGATAAACTTGTTATGAATAATATCTTCCAACTCTGCTGCTCTGACATCTGCTGGATTTTCTGGGTCGTAAGGGTATTTTGTCGGCAGGGCATGAACGACACCGATTTCACCCTTGTAGCCCTTATCCTTATATAGCTTAACGGCACGGGCATGAGAGACCATCATATTGTGATGGGATTGGAAAACCTTGGCCAAGTCATACTGGATACCCGGCGGGAATTTTCCGACTAAGTACTGACCATCACCAATGGGACCAATTTCATTGAAAGTTGTCCAATAGCGAACTTCTGGAAATTCTTCAAAACAGAAAGCCGCATAGTCCACAAAGTGCTCAATATTTTCTCGATTGAGGAAATCTCCATTTGAATGAAGGGCCTCTGGTGTATCAAAGTGGTGAAGGGTCACAAAAGGTTCTACATGGCGTTTGTGGCATTCTGCGAAAAGATTATGGTAAAATTCCACACCTTTTGGATTGACCTCGCCATAGCCTGTCGGGAAAATCCGTGACCAAGCAATGGAGATCCGAATCCCATTGACGCCATACTCCTCAGCCAATTTCAGATCCACTGGGTATTTATGGTAAAAGTCACTGGCAGGTTCTGCCGTGTACCAGTAGTTATCCTCTAGGTACTTATCCCAGGCAACAGGTCCTTTTCCATCTGTGTGGGTTGCTCCCTCAGCTTGATAGGCTGCTGTGGCACCACCGAAAATAAAATCTTTAGGTAAGCTTTTTGTCATCTTATTTTCCTTTCAATAGCCTTTGAGGCGAAACAAGTAAGTAAATAGGTAACTAACAGGGGAATTGAACTTTGCTTCACCTCAAATGAACTAACAAATTAGTTGTTGAATTGCTCCTGAACGAAGGCCAGAGCTCCTTTACCATCACGGGTTAGTTTGATGTATTGGGCACCTTCTGTCTTAGCCAGTTTGATACCCAATTTATCAGTTTCCGCCTTCATGTCTTCAAAGTTGGAGGCAACTTGAGGAGCAAGGATAACCAGGTCAAACTCAGGCAGCATTTCACGGTGAGCACCGTAGCCACCAGCTGCTGCTTTGACAGGAACATTGTATTCAGCTGCTGCTTTATTCAAAGCGTTGGCCAGCAATCCGCTAGTACCACCACCTGCACAGAGCACCAGAACATTGGTTTCTTCGCTAATATTGTTTTGCGCTGGAGCTTCTTCATCCACACCTGCTTTTTCAAGGATAGCATCTGCTTTAGCAGTGTTAAAGTTAGCTGCTACTTTTTCTTTGAGAGCATCGTTAGCTTTGCCGGAACGTTCTTCTTCTAGTATTTGTTCGTCATAAACCTTGACAAATGGATAGTAAATAATCACATCCACTACAACAAGAAGGGCTGCAAGAACAAAGGACAGAAGCTGGAAGTTGGTACCCAGCACAATTCCCAGAGGTCCAGGTGTCACCCAAGGAAGGTTGGCTGAGAAGGAGTTCATGTTTAACGTATCAACAAAGAATTTGAAAATCCATACGTTTGCGATAGGTGCAAAGATAAATGGAATGAAGAAAATCGGATTCAGTACGATTGGAGCACCAAAGAGAATGGGCTCATTGACACCGAAGAAAGTTGGGACAACAGATGCCCGACCAATTGCACGGTTACGCTCGGACTTACAGATCCACATGAAGAGGAATGGAACGATCAAGGTCGCACCAGTACCACCCATGGTAACGATGAACATTTGAGTACCAGAAGTGATGACCTTATCCGCATGCTGGCCAGCTTGAACCAAAGCCAAATTGGCATCAATATTGGCATAAGTAATAGCAGCAATGGCAGGCTCAACGATAGATGGACCGTGAATTCCCACAAACCAGAAGAAAGCATAAGCACCAAAGATAAGCGTGATTCCCAGATAGCCATCTGCCGCTGAGAAAAGCGGAGCAAGAAGCGTTCCAATGGATTCAGCAACAGTTACTCCCAGACTTGCTTTAACAAGCAGTTCCAAACCGTAGAGCAGAACGACTGAAACAGTAAATGGAATCAAGTCTTTAAATACTTGGGAAATATTTGGTGGAACTTCTTCTGGCATACGAATGGTGACATTATTTTTCACACAAACCTTGTAGACATTAACGGTCACAAAGGCAGCGATGAAAGCTGTCAAAAGGCCTTTGGTTCCCATGAAGGCAGTTAGGAAGCCACCTTCCTTAGCAGGCTCAGCTGCCATGAGGAGGAAGCCGACCATAGAAGCCAGCATAGTAGACAAGAAGTTAATCTGGTTTGTCGCAGGCAGGTCGCGGTTGACAGAGTCTGTCAGCGCCTTGGCAGTAGTCCCACCCACAAAGAAAGCCAGAATCCCCATCGAATAGCTATAAGGGGTCATTAGGAAAGTTTCAATATCCTTAGACCAGTGGAAGCCCCAAGCATTTGGCACATAGGCAATCAAGATAAAGATAGATGAGAAGAGGATGACTGGCATACCAGCGATAAAGCCATCCCGAATGGCACGGAGATAGATATTCCGAGAAATCTTCTCAAAGAAAGGCTTCCCTTTCTCAATAAGTCCGATGAGTTTGTTCATTATTTTACTCCTCTTTTGTATAGTTCAATCAAATGGTGCATTATGTCTTTTAGCAAGATGGTAGTCATTAAGTGATCTTGGCCGTGCATCATGGTCACACTGTAAGCCAAGTCCTCTCCAGCCGCTTCTTTTGTCAAGAGACTTGTCTGAGCATGATGAGCTTCAGCGATGCAGCTATTGGCTTCTTCCACCAAGGCATCTGCCTTAGCAAAATCCCCAGCTTCTGCTGCTTTCAAAGCTTCTAAGAGCTTGGAGCGAGCGTCACCAGCGTAGGCCACAATTTCAAAACCGAGCAATGTTACTTCTTCTCTATTCATGAGAGATCCTCCTTGTATTCTTATGTAAAATTTTATTATTATTTGCTATTATAAAAGGCGTTGAATATGCAGCACCAGGTAGACCCGTTCGCTGCGGTAGAGATCAATTCCCGTCTTCTGGGCAATGATGTGGTAAATATCACTTCCGACCTGATAGGCTTGAGGATAGGTCATCTGGATCTGACTTTCCATTTCCAGCAGGGAAACATTGTCATCACGACTTCGGTCCAGATAGTCTAAAAAATAGTTCAGGTGAATCATAAAACGGTCATAAAAGTTGCTGTTTTCTGCACTTCTTTTAATACCATTTTTCTTCAGCTCTGCCTCAACAGCAGCCAAAATATCTTTTCGCCTGCCCAAGTGACTCTGACTTTCAGGATCCGTTTCCCCTTCAGCATTGATAAAGTGATAGGCAATGCGATTGACCTCGTCGCTAGGGAAATGATCCAACAACCGCTCACGGTATATGGCTACTGCTTCCTGGGCAATCTGATAAGGGACAGGGTATTTGTCCGAAGCATCCGGCAGATCACTTTCCTTGTATCGCCCCTGCTGCAGAGCCTGATATGAACAGTAGATGTGATCCGTCAGCGTGACATAGATATACTCCTGGACAGGGTAATCATACTTCTTAGAAAGGGTGTCAATCACATCATAAGTCACTGTGATAAAGTCCAGTGGAACATCTTTGAGCAAGGCCACAAAGTTTTCTTTAGACTCTTCCGTTCTTAGGCGAAAGATTTTCTCAATCTTACTTTCCAGAACGATGTCACCCTTCTTTTTATTAAAAGCTATGCCACTGCCAATCAGAACAACCTCTTCACTATTTTCATGTTTGGCTAGAGCAACATTGTTGTTCATAGGATGTATGATTCGATACATATCTCCTCCTCTTCATTTTCTAGGGTTCTGGCAAAAGAAAAAGACCACAAACAAACCGAGGCTATATCTTCCCTCAATTTATTTGCGGTCACGCCTAATCCAACTTAGTAACGCTCACCCTATTCAATTTCTGATTTCATTATAGCATATCAATCGCAGATTGTAAACCCTTACTTTATTTATTTTTTAACAAATTTTAGACTCTTTCTTTCCAAGAGGTAGCTGTTTTTTGAAGAACCTTGTTGAGTTCATCAATATTTTCAAATCCTGTTGTACGAAGCCACTTGCGAGCTGCTTCTTCACCTTGCTCAATGTAGTCTTTGACACTGCCAGCCCAAGTCGCACGTCCGCAAAGAACGCCGTTGAAGTTGGCACCTGACTCATGAGCGAACACAAGGGTTTCTTGGAAAAGTTTCGCAGATACACCCGCACTCAAGTAGATGTATGGCAAGTTCGTTGCCTCATCCTGTTCCTTGAAGAAGGCAGCTGCTTGTTCTTTAGTATGCACCACTTCACCATCGCCAAAGCCTTCAACGTATTTAACGTTGACTGGTACTTCCACTTTCAAGACATCAATGTTGAAGCGTGGGTCTGAGAAGACCTTCATAGCTCCGATAACCTTATGAGGCTTGACTTTAGCATACTCAGCGCTGGAAGCATCCGCAATCTTTTCATCGTAAGCCAAGATTTCAAGGAAGAAAGGAATGTCTTCAGCCACACACTCTGAACCCACACGCTCGATATAAGCCTGCTTTTGTTGGTTGAGTTCCTCAGAGCTGTCTACATCATAGTAAAGGAGGAATTTCACCGCATCCGCACCTTGTTCTTTGATGCGTTTGGCTGACCAAACATCCAGACAGTCTGGCAGGCGCTTGGTACTAGAAGTATCGTAGCCTGTCTTTTCATAGGCCAATAGCAAGCCAGCATTCTTGTCCAAAGCCTTAGTAGCAGGCAGTCCATACTCAGGATCCAGCAGCATAGATGAAGCGTAAGGGGTCAGCTCTTCTGCAACCAAAACTTTCAGCTCCTCCATTTGAGCTACTGTTGGTTCTGCTTCCTGGTGTTGAGCCATGAGGCGTTTCAAAGCACCGCGTTGGTCAAATGCCAAGGCAGAAATGATTCCATTCTCATCAGAAAGTTTTTCCATGTACTTACGTTTTTGTTCTGTTAATACCATTCTTTATACCTCTTTTACTGTGATTTGATTGTATAGGACGTCGTAGTTTTCAACATTGACATGTCCAGTCATTTTTTCTTGGGCATTGAGCATGCCCAGAACATTTGCTTTCTTCAATAAGGAAGCATCATCTAACCGAAGACTCAAACCCGAAGAAATCCCTGCAACAGTTGAGTCCCCAGAGCCAACTGGATTGACCACTTGGATTTTAGGAATATCCACTTTATAGAAAGTGTCCCAGTGTTTGGCAAAAGCGCCATCTGCACCGAGTGATACGATGATCCACTCGATTCCTTCAAATAGCGGTTCTGAAAGGACAGCTTTTAATTCATCCAAATCTTTGGAAACGTCGCGACCCAACAACTGAGAAAGTTCCTCATTATTAGGTTTGATGGCAGTTGGTTTGACATCTGATTTGAGCACAGCTTCCAGAGCTGCTCCAGAGCAATCCAGCACCACCTTATTACCAGCTTGATTAGCAATTTCAACCAATTGAATATAATATTCAACAGGTAAACCGGTTGGTAGACTTCCAGAGATACTAACTACCTCAGTTGATTCCATTAATGATTTAAAATGATGTAAAAAACCATTTGCCTCATCCGCTGTAATAGTCGGACCAGCTTCCAGGATTTCTGTTTGCTTACCTTCGTGTAAGATAGCAATGCAATTCCTCGTATTTCCCGAAATATTATAAAATAATGGTCGTACAGCTTGATGAAGATTCTGCAAGAGAAATTCACCATTGGTCCCACCAATCAGTCCCGTCGCAGCGACATTATCTCCAATTTCTGCCAAGACCCTGGTTACGTTGAGACCCTTGCCGCCCGCTGTTTTACTGACTTCCGCAACACGATTAACAGTATCTATTTTCAATTCTTCTAAGGGATAGGAAATATCGATAGAAGGATTCATGGTCACTGTAAGAATCATCTAGCTACCTCACTAATCGTGGTACTCTCCACGATCCCATTTTTCAAGAAATTCTGTAAAGAAATTATCATCTGCCTGATGAGCATTGTGAGTCTCAACGTGCTCAATTTTTGCGATCAATTTTTTATTTTCTTCAGTTGGCTTGTACTCCGCATGGATGAAAGCTTCAATGATATCACAGATGAGGAGCTCACCAGTAATTTTTCCACCAAAACCAATAACATTTGCGTTGAGTTCTTCCTTAGCATAGAGAGCTGAAGTCATGTCACGTACCAAAGCTGAACGAACACCAGGCACCTTATTTACAGCGTTGTTGATACCAACACCTGTACCGCAAATACAAACACCAAGATCAGCTTGTCCGCTAACAACTGCTTCCCCTACTTTTTTACCAAAGATTGGGTAGTGAGTACGAGTATGGTCATAAGTACCAAAATCAAGAACTTCATAGCCTTTTGATTTTAGAAAATCTGAGACTGCCATTTTTTCATTGGTAACGATATGGTCACATCCAATTGCAATTTTCATTTGACTTCTCCTTTTCTTAGCACATCTTGTTGAGCATGTCGACTCGGATTTGGTGACGGCCCCCGTCATATTTTCCATTGACAAATCCTTTGGCAATATTCTTAGCCAGACCTTCACCAACGATTTCAGCTCCCATTGTAATCATGCGAGAGTTGTTATGGCCGCGAGTCATGTAGGCAGAGCGTTCATCTGAGACTTCCGCCGCTACCATGCCTTTGATTTTGGTCGCTACCATAAATGGACCAGCACCATAAGCGTCAATGACAATACCAAGATTTTCCTCTTGTTTATTCACCTCAGCCGCAACTGCAAGGGTCACATCAACAAAATCCTGACCTTCTTTCGTCACATCCACCACTTCAAAGTTTTCTCCGACGAGAAAATCCTTGACCACATCTTTCAGCTTGCTTCCAGCAGCATCTGCTCCAATAATAATTGCCATGAGCATTCTCCTTTATTTGATTTTTGGCACAGAATATTGTTTATAAAAAACACTTTCTGTTTCCTATAAGCATACTATACTCCTTTAAAAGTTATTTGTCAACAGATTTTTGTTTATTTTAATCAAAATATTTTTAAATATGATTAAAATAAACAAAAAAAGCCCTAAAAAGAGCTTTTTGATAATTTTTTCATCCATTTAAAATAAACTAGGAAATAATCTTGGTATAGACTTCCAGTTCTTCCTGAGCATTTTCAGACATCTGGTCTGTGATAACAGCTGTAATCTCCGACAAAGGACAGATAGAGGTAAAATCTTCCTTGCCAATCTTAGAAGAATCAATCAGTAGATATGTCTCTGTCGAGCGCTCCAAAGCTAGCTTCTGAGTATAGGCCTCTTCAAAAGAAGAGGTCATAATCTGACCATTTTTGATACCATTGCCACTGAAAAACATCTTAGTAAAGTACATCTTATCCATGATGGCATTGGTCATCTCGCCGACAAAGGCTTGAGTCGCTTCCCGCATCTCCCCACCCAGGAGAAAAACTTTGAAGGTATCCGACTTCTTCTTCAAAAGATCGCGAAAAATCGGCAGACAATTGGTAATCACGCGCAGATGTTGATTGGTGATTTCCTCAGCCAGCACTTCCACAGAAGTCCCCGGCCCAAGAAAAATAGTATCGCCATCTTCAATCAGCTCCACAGCCTTCTTGGCCACAGTCCGCTTGGCCTCAATATTCTGATAAAGCTTCTCTTCATGAGGGATTTCTCTGTACTTAAGGTGCTGATTACTTTTAGCCCCACCGTGAACACGAGTCAGCAGCCCTTTACTTTCCAGCTCAATCAAGTCCCTCCGAACCGTCATGTCTGAGACCTTCATACTCTCTACAATCTCAGCAACCGTCACTGTCCCAGTTCGATCAACCAGCCTAATTATTTCATCCTGTCTCTGATTTTTACCCATACTATTCCCTCTCTACACTCTAGTTTTGTTTATTATAACTCATTTCTCTGTTTTTTTCCATATTATTTGTTTGTTTTAAACAAAATATGATACAAAAATCCGAGAACAGTAACTGTTGCTGTTCTCGGATTTTTAATATTTCCTACTGTTTATAGTAGTATTGATCAGCAGGAACATTTCCGATATTCTGCCCAAAAACTAATCTCGGTCTACTACTATCAGATTGATCACCATACGGATTTCTAAAGCCAATTTTAAATAAAGCAATCATAGCCCCTGAATTCCCTGACCGAATGTTGAGTGTTGGAAACTTGGAATTGGAAATCGAATTTGGTGAGATACTCTCATTTCTGTTCGTTTTTCCATCTGCGGTTATAATTACCTCCAGACCTTCTCCGTTTCTCCAGACACCTACTAAAGTCGCATAATCACCTTTCATAATGGCTTCAATGTCCAAATCTTGTTTCTCTACTGAGTCAATAGTATATTTTTCCCACCACTTATCTTGATATTCTCTAAAACTAATTTGATTTGTTTGACCAAATATTATTCTTTTTTCTGAACTAATATCTCCATTTGGTCCCTCAATATTTTCTGGAACCAAAAACACTGAAATTTCTTTACCCTCTACAGCTATTTGGTTTACTCCAATAAAATATGCTTCATAATAATCTCCTATTTTTCTAGGCAGTTTATTCTCATTCAACTTATATTGCATATGAGAAGAGCCACTCCAAAAATTCCAATCATTGCCTTTTCCAGTAATTCTTGGGAATACACTGGTTCGATTTTGAAAATAATCTTCAGGCTTATAAGCATATAAAGTAAATCCTGAATCAGCTATTGATTGTTCCAAATCGTCATTGGAATAAACACCGTCAAATGAAGATAAGTTCCCCTTGAGTACTAAGTCCTGGTCTTTGGCATTATCTGATTTAAAGAAATCGTTTTGATTAGAAAATATCATTTCATGCTTTAAATCACCATCAGATAAAGTAACTGTAACGAGTTTATCTTTGTCATCAAATACTTCAATAGTGATCTTAAAACTATCATAACCATCAGATTTCTTCATTTTGCTAGTAGAAGTTTTTTTCTTTCCCTCTTCTTTCCAACTAGTCTCAAAAATACCAGAAACCTTACCATCGGAGGTTTGATAGTCTATTTTCCACTTATGATCAAGGGAACTAATTACAGCTTTACTGCCAGTATTAGAAATATACTCCCCTGTAATATCAACTTTATACGAACTATATATATGTTCACTAACTTCTTTAGTATTTTTCGAACTATATTGCTTATAGACAAAAAAACAAACTAAGCCTAGGATAGTTATACAAATAATAGAACCCCAAAATATAAATTTCTGTTTTTTAACTCTATTTGTTCCCCTGTAACTTTTTCTCATATTTCCCTCCGATTCATTTAATAATTTTTAACTCCCTTATAAAACAAATGTCATTATAACTTTTTGATTTTGAATTGTAAATCCTTAAAATAAATATATGAGTTATTTCTAAATAAGAAATACTAATAAATCCCCCAGCAGCCTCCTGCTGGGGGATCGTCATTAGTTCAAAGCTTGCTATCCAATCAAACTTCCATTTGGGACCTTTTCGTCCACGGTAAGGAGAGTTAGTTGGTCGCCGTGCTCGGCTGATAGAATCATACCTTGGCTGATGCGGCCCATCATTTTGCGCGGTTTGAGGTTGGCTACGATTTGGACTTTCTTACCGACTAGTTCTTGCTCGTTTGGATAGTATTTTGCAATACCAGAGAGGATTTGGCGGTCCTCACCGTCTCCTGCATCCAAGCGGAACTGAAGAAGCTTATCCGAGCCTTCAACTTTAGACACCTCTTTGACTTCTGCGACACGAATTTCCACCTTATCGAAATCGTCAAACTTGATTTCCTTGCGGTTGAGTTTGAGCTCTACTTCTTCTGGATTCCATTCTTTTTCAACCGCAGGTTTGTTGCCTTCCATTTGTTCTTTGATATAGGTAATTTCTTCTTCCATATCGAGACGCGGGAAGATTGGTGTTCCTTTCTCTACAACTGTCAGGCCTGCTGGGAGCTGGTCAATTGCTAGGTTTTCCAGCGAAGTTGCTTGAGGCAAGCCTAGTTGACTGAGGACAGCCTTGCTCGTTTCCATCATGAATGGCTCAATCATATGGGCCACAACACAAAGGCTCGCTGCCAAGTGGCTCATGACTGCTGCCAGTTCTTTGACCTTGGCTTCATCCTTAGCCAGAACCCAAGGAGCTGTTTCATCGATGTATTTATTGGTGCGGGAGATGAGCGTCCAGACTGCTTCCAGAGCACGTGGGTAGTCAACTGCGTCCATGTGTTTGTAGTAGTCAGCGATGGATTCAGATGCCACCTGAGCCAGAGCTCCATCAAAGTCTGTCACATTTTCTTCATAAGTTGGCACTTGACCGTCAAAATACTTATTAATCATAGAAACAGTACGGTTGAGGAGGTTTCCAAGGTCATTAGCTAACTCATAGTTGATACGGCCTACATAGTCCTCAGGTGTGAAGGTTCCATCTGAACCAACCGGAAGACTACGCATGAGGTAATAACGCAGAGCATCCAAACCATAGCGTTCTACCAGCATTTCAGGATAGACCACATTGCCCTTAGACTTGGACATCTTGCCATCTTTCATGACAAACCAACCGTGGGCAATCAAGCGGTCAGGTAGCTTAATATCCAGCATCATGAGCAGGATTGGCCAGTAGATAGAATGGAAACGCAGAATGTCCTTAGCTACCATATGATAAACTGTTCCATTATTCCAAAATTTATCGTAGTTAGCATGATCATCCTGACCATAGCCAAGTGCTGTCGCATAGTTGAGTAGTGCATCAATCCAGACATAGATAACGTGTTTAGGATTAGATGGCACAGCCACGCCCCAAGTAAAGGTCGTCCGAGATACAGCCAAGTCTTCCAGACCTGGCTCAATGAAGTTTTTCAACATTTCATTGAGACGTCCATTCGGTGTGATAAAGTCTGGATGAGATTTGAAAAATTCTACCAAGCGGTCTTGGTACTTGCTGAGGCGAAGGAAGTAAGACTCTTCCGATACCCACTCCACTTCGTGTCCAGATGGTGCGATTCCGCCGGTTACCTTTCCATTTTCATCACGGAAGACTTCAGCTAGCTGGCTTTCTGTGAAGAATTCCTCATCTGATACAGAATACCAGCCTGAATATTCACCCAAGTAGATATCATCTTGGGCCAAGAGACGTTCAAAGACATCGGCTACAACCTTTTCATGGTAGTCATCGGTCGTCCGGATAAACTTATCATAAGAAATATCCAGCAGTTTCCAGAGTTCCTTGACCCCAACTGCCATACCATCGACATAAGCTTGAGGGCTGATACCAGCCTCCTCAGCTTTAGCCTGAATCTTCTGTCCATGCTCATCAAGACCAGTCAGATAGAAAACATCGTAGCCCATGAGACGCTTGTAGCGAGCCAAAACGTCGCAGGCAATAGTTGTAGTAGCATTACCGATATGGAGCTTGCCGCTCGGATAATAGATAGGGGTTGTAATATAAAACGATTGTTTTTCAGTCATTTTTTAATCCTTTCAAGGCTAATGAAACCTTTTTTAGTAGCACTTCATTATATCATATTTTGTTAAGTTTGCGAAAAGATAGTCACCTATAGTAAACATAAATAAAAACCTAGAAAATCTTCTAGGTTTAATAGGTCACAACATTCAAGTTGCCACTTTCATACTCAGCGATGAAGATATTTGAAATATCGGTGTATCCATCTTTAGCCAGTCTCTCCACCAGCCACTCTTCTGTTTTATCAATAGACTCCAGAATATCAATTTGGACAACACCATCTGTGATAAGGGGATATTTAGGATTCTCTTCACCAGCCTGTACGATGATGAGTTGGCCGTTTTGCTCTATAACCGCCCGTTTGACTTGCTTGAGCTGGAAAATACCTTGGCTGCGCAGCTTCAAAGCTACATCTGCTGCTGAAAGACCAACAGAACGGCAGGCTTCGGGACTCAATTTCCCATGCTGAATCAACGTTGTCGGCTTGCCATCAATCAAATGCTTAACTGCACGGACATTGTTATTGAGCCACTTTAGGGTCAAGACCAAGATGGTCCACATAATAAGAATGACTGCATACTGAAGAATGTTAATGGAGCTATTATAAATCACCCCACCGATAATGCCACCAAGGACATAGTTTTGAATCTGGTCGATTGCTGAATTGGGCGCCAGATTGCCTTTTCCCGTCACATTAATAACAAAAACCAGTGAGAAAAGCCCCAGTGCTAGCTTAATTAGGATTTCAAGAAAATTCAATGTCATTTTTCAACCTCCACTATTTCGATATCTGTCGTCTTATGCAAGTCAATTTTTTCAAGCAAATATTTATCCGGCTCACTGCCACTCATAGCCCGATAAAAGTTCTTTCCGACCTTCAAAATCGCTCCATCCGTTGCGGCTGAAGTATTGACATAAACTTCTGACTTATCCACACCTAAGTCTTCTGAAATAACCTCAATGAAATGCAGAGAGGTTTGAAACTGGTTGTTAGAGTCTTGGTCAGTCTGAAAATTGCTAATGCCAATCAAGACCATAGCCACCAAGGCCAAAACAGAGATGATGGCTAGTTCCCGAAATTTTGAATCGCGCTTATTGCGATAGGCCTTAAAAGCAAAAAATCCTGTCACAAGCAGCAGCAAGACAGAAAGTGCAACTGTCACCCAGTTTTGCTGGCTAATCTGACTCAAAACATAATCATAAGAATAGAATTTCATGGTTTCTTTCCTCTATTTTTCTAGGATAATTATAGAAAAATTTTCATTATTTTTCAAGCTTTCTTACAATCACTTTGCTATAAATCATTCCTAAATTTTGTTATAATAAACTCAGTAAGTTTTACTAGAAAAGGAAATTTTATGAAACTCATCTCTTGGAATATTGACTCCCTCAACGCTGCATTAACCAGTGATTCTGCCCGCGCTCAGCTCTCTCAGGCTGTTCTTCAGACCTTGCAAGCGGAAAATGCAGATATTATCGCCATTCAGGAAACAAAACTGTCTGCGACAGGTCCGACAAAAAAACACTTGGAGATTTTGACAAATCTTTTCCCAGACTACGAAAACACTTGGCGCTCCTCACAAGAGCCGGCCCGCAAAGGCTATGCAGGAACCATGTTCCTCTACAAAAAAGAACTGACGCCAACCGTAACCTTCCCTGAAATCGGCGCTCCGTCAACCATGGATGTAGAAGGCCGCATCATTACGCTGGAATTTGACGGTTTCTTTGTCACTCAAGTTTATACGCCCAATGCTGGCGATGGACTCAAACGCTTGGATGATCGTCAAGTCTGGGATGCCAAATACGCTGAATACTTGGCAACACTAGATGAACAAAAACCAGTCCTCGCTACTGGCGACTACAATGTGGCCCACAAGGAAATCGACTTGGCCAATCCAGCCAGCAACCGCCGTTCACCAGGCTTTACTGACGAAGAACGCGCTGGCTTCACCAACCTGCTAGCTAAAGGATTTACCGATACCTTCCGCCACTTGCACGGCGATATCCCTAACCAATACACCTGGTGGGCGCAGCGCAGCAAGACTTCTAAAATCAACAACACAGGCTGGAGAATCGACTACTGGCTGACCAGCAACCGAGTGGCTGACAAGGTGACCAAGTCTGATATGATTGACTCCGGTGCGCGCCAAGATCACACACCCATTGTCATGGAGATTGAACTCTAAGGAGAAAACGAATGGACTATCAAGCTGTCATTCCTGAATTTGTAGTATCTGACATCGAAAAATCACGCCACTTCTACTGCGACCTGCTAGGATTTTCTGTCGAATACGAGCGTCCAGAGGAGAAATTTCTCTTCCTCTCGCTTGAAGACTGCCAACTTATGCTAGAAGAAGGCAGCGCAGAAGAATTAGCTCAGCTGACCTATCCTTTCGGGCGCGGTGTCAATATTTCCTTTGGCATTGCGGATGTTCCTCAGCTCCACCAAAAACTGCTGGAAGCTGACTATCCTATCCATCGTCCCCTGACAAAAAGAGAATTTCGAGTAGGAGATACCTTTATTTACCCTCATGAATTTGCGATTTTGGATCCAGATGGTTATTTTTTAAGATTTAGTGAATAAGAAAGCGAAGTCATTTGACCTCGCTTTTTAAATGTCTTTAAAGTTATAGAGTTGCGGATAGTGATCGCACTCGGGATTTTTAGGATGGCAGATAGCCCGTCCAAAGTAAATCATGGCCTGATGGGCTGGCAGCCAACGTTCCGGCGGAAGGACATCCATAACTCGCTTTTCTACTTCCAGTGGCGTTGCCGACTTTTTAACGATATCATGGTGCTTGCAAATGCGCTCCACATGAGTATCAACAGCAAAGGCCGGAATGCCAAAGCCCACACTCATGACTACATTGGCCGTCTTGCGACCAACGCCAGCTAGACTTTCCAATTCAGCCCGCGTTTGTGGTACTTGGCCATCAAAGTCGTCCAAAAGCTGCTGGGCGCATTTCTTCAAAAACTTGGCCTTGTTGCGGTAGAGGCCTAGGCGGGAAATGTATTTAGCAATGTCTGCTTCACCAGCCGCAGCCATGTCTTGAGGACTTGGATAGGCTTCAAACAGAGCTGGCGTTGCCTTATTGACCGCAGCATCTGTCGTCTGAGCCGACAGCATGACTGCTACTAAGAGTTCAAAATGATTACGAAAATCTAGACTGGGCTTAGCATCAGGGAAAAGAGCAATAATTTCCTCAATCACATGGCGAGCCCGTTTTTTTGATAAAACCATGATTCTTCTTTCTAAGATTGAGATAGATTTATTATATCATGAAAGGAAGAAGCATCCAAAAATCATGATTGAGAATGCAGCTGTTCTTAATACTTTACAAACCTAACTCTTCATACGCCTTTCGGTAGCCAATCTGCAAGATTTGGTTATCTCGAACCAGAAGCGGTCGCTTAATCAGCATGCCGTCTGTCGATAATAAATCAGCAGCTTCCTGAGCAGACAAATGCGGCACCTTTTCTTTGAGACCTAGCTCACGGTATTTGAGGCCGCTGGTATTGAAAAAAGCCTTGATCTCAAAATCAGAATTCTGAATCCAGTCTAGGAGCTGGTCCCGGCTAGGTGTATTTTGGACAATATCCACTGCCTCAAAATCCACTCCTAATTGATTGAGCTCAGCCTTGGCCTTGCGGCAGGTAGAGCATTTTGGGTATTCGATAAATTGTAACATTGTTTTTCCTCCGTCCCTATGATAGCCCAGCTAGCTTCTTCTTGTCAAGCCGAGACTCATTAGAAAAAGCCGACAAGCGAAAGGCTCATCGGCTGGTACAGACTTATCCCCTAGGGAAGTATAGTCTGTTTTTTATTATTTCTTAATCAAACGCACGCGCACAATATTGTCGCTATTCTCAAATTTATCAACCAAGTCCTGAATCTTGCTTTCGTCCGACTCATCCAGATCCAGCAAAGTATAGGCATAATCACCCTTGGAACGATTGATGATATTGTCGATATTGATATTTAAATCACTAACCGCTGTTGAAATCCGAGCTACGATATTCGGTACATTTTTGTTAATCAGGGTAATCCGATAAGGGGCTGAGAGAGCCTGACGGACATTAGGGAAATTCACAGAGTTGATAATCTCGCCTGTTTCCATGAAGCGTCGAATGGTTTTCCCAGCCATAATGGCACAGTTGAGCTCAGCTTCCTCTGTCGAGCCACCCAAATGCGGAAAGACAGTAATCTGTGGATGACGGAGCAGCTCTTCTACACCAAAGTCTGTGATATAGCGCTTGACTACACCAGCTTCTATGGCTTCAAAGAGGGCAGCATTATCCACCAGCTCGCCACGAGCAAAGTTGATGAGGGTTGTTCCCTTTTGCATAAGACCAAAAGCAGCCTGATCGAAAGTAGCGCGTGTATCCTCAGTCAGAGGGACGTGGATAGTGATATAATCACTCTTCTCAAAGATTTCCTTAATGTCTGCTACCCGTTTGACATGGCTAGAGATATTCCAAGCCGTTTCAATGGATACATAAGGATCATAGCCAAGGACATTCATCCCCAGACGATAGGCATCGTTGGCAATGCGACCGCCGATAGCACCCAGACCAATGACTCCCAAAGTCTTCTCTGCAATCTCTGTCCCAGCAAACTGTTTCTTACCCGCTTCTACTTGCTTGGGAACATCATCTCCAGAAAGGCCGTTAGCCCAGCTATTAGCTGCGATATAGTCACGCGCGGACAGGAGAATGGAAGCCAAGACAGCTTCTTTCACCGCATTGGCATTAGCTCCTGGCGTATTGAAAACCACAATTCCCTGAGCCGTTGCCTGTTCGACCGGAATATTATTTGTTCCTGCACCCGCCCGCGCAATAGCTTTGAGCTTGCTTGGAAATTCCTGTCCATGCAGGTTTTGACTGCGCAGGATATAAGCATCTGGATTGTCAGACTTGTCTCCGTCGATCTGAAAAGCATTGCCCAGCTCCTTGAGCCCGATTTGATTGATATTGTTAAAGGTTTTGACACTAAAGACCATAGTTCCCCTCTCTTAAGAATTTTCTTCTTCAAATTTCTGCATAAAGGCAATCAAGTCCTTGACACCTTGAAGCAGAAAAGCATTGTAGAGACTAGCTCTCATGCCACCTACGCTGCGGTGCCCCTTGATATTCTTGAATCCCGCTGCTGCAGCCTCTTTGTTAAACTTGGCATCCAGCTCTGGGCTAGGAGACACAAAGGGAATATTGGCTACTGAGCGCTGCTCCTTGTAAAGGACTGGACTACGATAAAAGTCAGACTGCTCAATGAATTCGTACAAGAGGCCAGATTTTTCACGATTGCGCTTTTCCATCTCTGCTACGCCACCCAGCTCCTGGACCCACTCAAAAACCAGCTTGGCCATATAGATGGCGAAAGTCGGTGGTGTATTGTAAAGAGAGCCATTGTCCGCCTGAATGCGGTAATCTAACATGCTAGATAGAACTGGTTCGTCATCCAGCAAGTCTTCTCGGATGATGACAACTGTCACGCCGGCAGGTCCGATATTCTTCTGAGCCCCAGCATAAATCAAACCGAAATCCTCTACTCGGTATTGAGCAGCCAGGATATTAGAAGACATGTCCGCCACAATCGGCACGCCGTTAGTCGCAGGAAGGTCATAAATAGCCGTTCCTTCAATAGTATTATTGGTTGTCAGATGCACA
The DNA here is from genome assembly GCF_032387735.1 of Streptococcus sp. DTU_2020_1000888_1_SI_GRL_NUU_041A. Lineage (NCBI taxonomy): Bacteria > Bacillati > Bacillota > Bacilli > Lactobacillales > Streptococcaceae > Streptococcus > Streptococcus sp. DTU_2020_1000888_1_SI_GRL_NUU_041A. The sequence goes on from NZ_CP135591.1 coordinate 1,868,676, forward strand.
TAAGCCGCCTGCGGATCAATCTCCTTTTCATCAAAAGAAGGAATTTCCGTGTAATTTAAATCCTCTGACGAAGCCAAAAGAATAGGCTCAAATGGAATGAACTTAGACAGCTTGACTGCTTCGGTGTAAGCTTTCTTTCCCCAAGATCCAGCCACTAGGTAATAGGCCTTGCCGCCTTGGGCTAGATTAAGAGGAATCATACTAAACTGAGTAGAAGCTCCACCCTGCAAGAAGAGCACGCGGTAATTGTCCGGAATATCCATGAGCTCACGCAGCAAGCTCTCAGCTTCTTTGATAATATCGTCAAATTCTTTGGATCGGTGGGACAGCTCCATCACACTCATGCCACTTTGGGCATAGTCTAAAAACTCAGCCTGAGCTTTTTTCAAGACTTCCTTGGGCAATACTGCCGGTCCAGCAGAAAAATTGTAAATCGTCATATCCTACCTCCAAAATTTATTTTGTATATCATATCACAAAGTTTAGAAAATATCTATTTTATTTCAGAAATCTAGTACTTTTTTAGCCAATTCCCGAACATTATTAATTTATGGACAAACGAAATCTGCTGTCTAATCTAGCTAACAAAAAAATCCTGAGTTTAAGTCAGGATTAAATAGTCTTACTAAAAAGCTGAGTTGCGCTTTTTCCAATTCTAAAAGAGACAACTGGTTGTATTGAGAAATTTCTGAGAGTCTACCAATCCTTATTTTCATGATAAACCGCATAGAGCTCGCTCTTGTTCCTGCCGTATTTCTTGGCCACCTCCTTGATAGCCTGATTTTTTTTGCTGCCGGCTTCAACTAAAAGATCAATCTCAGCTAGGATCTGCTCTTGAGAAATTTCTTGTGGAGCATCTTCTGCCGCCCCAGCTACAATCAAGAGACACTCTCCTTTAGGCGGATGTTCAGCCGTATAGGCCAGCAACTCTGAAATCAGCCCTCGTTGATACTCTTCGTGAATCTTAGTCAACTCACGCACCAAAACGACTTGTCGGTCACCATAAACTGCCAGCATGTTTTCCAGCGTAGCCCGAACCCGATGAGGGGATTCGTAGAAAATCTGGGTCTCAGGATAAGATTTTTTGCTAGTGAAAAATTCCTTCTGCTGGCCAGCCTTTCTAGGCAGAAAACCATAGAAAATATGCGGTTGAGGAGCCAAGCCGCTGGCAATCAAGGCTGTTATTCCAGCGCTAGGACCAGGAATCGGTACTACAGTAATTCCGGCTTCTAGCGCTGCCTGAACCAAATCATGTCCAGGATCAGAAATACTGGGCAGACCAGCATCCGAAACCTGAGCTATATCATTTCCACTTTGAAGCATGTCCAAGAGAACTGGAATTTTCTCCTTGGCATTGTGCTCATGAAAACTGATCTGCTTAGTCTCAATCCCAAAATGCTTGAGCAGAAGGCCCGTATTTCTCGTATCTTCAGCCGCAATCCTGTCAACCTCTTTCAAGGTATTGACCATGCGGAGGCTCATATCATCCAGATTGCCGATAGGAGTCGCGACCAAATAAAGCTTGCCGTAGGCAGTTTCGCCCTTAAAACTTTTTTGAACCTGCATCACTACTCCCTAAATAATAATTCATCGCAGAACATGCACTCTGCGTCATTCTCCCGGCGCTGACCATAGAAATCCGTACAGACATGAAAGCCGTCATAGTAAAGCTTACGCAGATTATCTCGGTTTTTCTTGGTCTTGGCCGGAGCTTCCTTCTCCACCTCTCCCAAGCGCTCCCTCAACTTGTCATTTTCCAGATGCAGAGCAATATTTTCCTCTACCACACTCTTGAGATTTTTCTTGACAGCCTCCACCTCAGCAAGGGTCACTAAAAGCGTCTGTGAAAAATCATCCAAGGCGTCAAATAAGTCTTTTTTATCCATTTTATACTCCTGTGCTGCCTCTTTTTAATTTCCCGTCAAAGTCATATATTCTAAAGCGTTTTGAAAAGATACGTTGGCCCGCCACATCTTCCGAGCCAGCAAAAGCTGCTCCAAGGCCTGTCGACCGCTCTCTGTTGCTATCTCTTTATAAAATAACACTTCCAAGAGCTTGAAGACCTGTTCCTGCTTCTCCTTATCATCAGCCAGCTTTGCCAGACGCGAAACCTGCAGAAATGCCTGACTTGGACGAGTTTGAAAATCCTTGACAAAGCGCTCGCATTCGCTGACTAATTCAAAAAAGGCATTATTATGAGCCAAGCTAGCCGCTTCTGACTGAGTCTGACTATAAGCAGCTAGTAGCTCCGCTCGACTTTTAATCAAGCCATCCTGTTCGAAACTGTGCTGCAGAGCAGCTGTATTTTTCAAGAAATGATAAACCTGAGTCCGACTTCGAATCGTCGGCAGAATCAGCTGTTCATCAGCAGTCAGAAGAAAGATATAAATCTCACTCTGCGGTTCCTCAATGACTTTGAGCAAGGAATTGGCTGCATTGATGTGCATCCGATCCGCATCGCAGATAATGAAAACCTGCCGACTGCCTTCTAAACCACTTTGAGAGAAGTTTCGGACCAACTCCCGAACTCGGTCTGTTTTAATAATGTTATTAACCGGTCGCACCACAGTTACATCAGAAAAATCTTCTGCTGCAATCAAACGACAAGAACGACAGGACTGACAAGGCCAGACGCCTTGCTTATTCTCGCAAAAAAGACTCTGAGACAGGATTTGGGCCATTTCAAAACTGCCAAAAGCTCCGGTAAACAAGTAGGCATGGCTTAGCCGCCCCTGTTCCAAAATATGCTGAAACTGCTCAAACAAGCTGGGCTGGCTTTGCTGTAAATCTTTTATCTTCATGACGGATTCCCAAATCGTTCCTGAATGATGGCCAAACTATCAGCCACTACCTTATCCAAAGGTTGACTGGCATCTACCTTGACAAAGCGCTCAGGCTCCTTGTCAAGAATCGCCAAATAGCCCTGCCGAACCCGCTGGTGCAAGTCCAAACCTTCCAGATCAAGCCGATTCACCTCTCGGCTCTCGCTCTTAGCAATCCGCGCCAGCCCTTCTTCCACATCAATATCAAAATAGAGGGTCAAATCAGGCTTGAGTCCATCTGTCGCAAACTGATTGAGCCATTCAATATCTGCCACATCCAGACCCCGTCCGTAGCCCTGATAGGCCACTGAACTATCGATAAAACGGTCCATCAAGACAAGCTTTCCTTGCGCCAAAGCTGGCAAAACCCGCTCAGTCAAGTGCTGACGGCGGCTGGCAATGTACAGCAAGAGCTCAGTTTTAGCATCCATAGCCGTATGACTAGGTTCCAAAATCACTTCGCGAATGGCCTCCGCAATCTGGACGCCGCCCGGCTCCCGCGTCGTAATAAGACCAGTGCCATAATTTTGCAAAAAAGGAAGCAAGGCTTCCAACACACTCGACTTTCCAGCCCCTTCTGGACCTTCCAGCGAAATCAAAATACCATTTTTCATCTTTATCCTTAATCACTAACTTCTATTTTTTAATCTTTATAAGAAAATGCAGATGAGACTTACTCTAAAGCTTGATATAAGCTACTTTTCAGAGTTCGTCTACATTGCTGAGCAGCCTGATAAGAGCCGACTCCGTCAACTCATTATTTTCATCCCACTCTTTTTTATCTATTGTTTATTTTACCAAAAAAAAAGCCAAAAGCCCATCATAAGAAAAGACTTTAAAAATTTTTTCAAAGTGTTTCACAAAGGCTAAATTTTTGGTAAAATATATTCAGAATAAATTTCTGGAAATAGATTTAGGAGGATCTTATGTTTAAATTAAAAAACGTACTGGCCATCATTTTTGGGGCTGGAATTTTTTCTTTTGGGATTCATTATTTGGTCATTCCTTTTCATTTATATGAAGGTGGCGCGACGGGTTTGACCTTGATTGCCTACTATCTGTTTAAAATCCCTGTCTCGACGACCAACCTGATTATTAACATTCCTCTCTTTATTATTTCTTGGAAGCTACTGGGCTCGCGAACCCTCTACCTCAGCATTCTGGGAACCTTCTCTGTATCTGCTTGGCTCAAGATTTTTGAAATCCTACCTGCCTCCAAACACCTGCAAGACTATTTTCTCTCAGCTCTGGACGGGGACGTTTTACTAGCCTGCCTTGGAACAGGGATTGTTTTGGGGATTGGACTAGGTATCATCTTCAATGCTGGCGGAACAACTGGCGGTACTGATATTGTAGCCCGTATCTTTAATAAATACACTAGCATTTCCATGGGCAAACTCATGCTGACAGTTGACTTTGTAGTCATTACCTTGGTTCTCCTTGTTTTCAAAGACCTACGCATGGTGTCTTATACCCTGATGTTTGTCTTTATCACCTCACGCGTCATTGACCTGATTGCAGAAGGAGGTTTTGCCGGCAAGGGATTCCTTATCGTTACCAGCAAACCGGCAGAACTGGCTGAAGCTATCAATAACAAGCTGGATCGTGGAGTGACCTTCCTCAAGGGTCAAGGCTTCTATAGCAAGCAGGACTTGCAGATTGTCTACTGCGTTGTATCCCGTAACGAAATGCAGCAAATGAAGAAACTCATTAACCAAGTCGATCCATTTGCCTTTACAACTATTACCGAAGCCCATGAGATTTTAGGTGAAGGTTTCACATTAGATGCTAACAAACAACCTATTGTACGTTAAAAACCTCATCTAACGATGAGGCTTTTTATCGCTTATAATGCTTTTGCTGAAGTATGTGTAATCTCAGCCAGCTCAATCGCATGCTCTTCAAATTTTTTCTTGAGGAGCGCCGTATCTATATTACCAGCTAATTGTACTTCAATGACGACTTTGCCATCCTTGCGTGGGATATTGACGGTATTGGAGATGTTGAGATTTTCTTCCACCAGAAGACGGATTATCTGTTCAAGAACCCCCACCTTATTCTCAGTGACAAAGCGCAGACGGACTCCCTCTTCACCATAGCCAGACACTTCTAAGAAAGCTTTGAAAATATCGCGGTCAGTAATAACCCCGTAAAGCTGCTCATTGTCCACGACAGGCAGGATACCAATCTTATTTTTCAGCATCAGATAGGTCGCATCTTCCAGACTGGCAAACTGAGAAATCGTGACCACATCACGAATCATAACATCACCAACCTTTGTTTTGTTGAGAAGATAGTTCATCTCATAAATGGACAGACTCGTTGCCTTAGATGGACTAGCTTCTGCAATCGTTCCTTCTGTCACCAGTCCCACTAGTTGGTCATTCTCAATCACCGGCAGACGGTGGAGTTTCTGCTCACGCATCATATCTGCCGCATGAGCAATCGTTGTATTTGGGCTGATATAAACCACCTTACGCGTCATAAAATCTTTAACTGCCATAAAAGTTCCCTCTACTTCCTATCCATAATTCTTATACTTATTATACTTTATTTTGAAGCTGATTTCAAACGCTTCCAAGGCCTGTGCCTAAGTTTTCAAAATTTAGAAAAATCCCTCGATTGGAAAAATTTGAAGATAGTAAATGGCTAGCTATACTACCTTAAGCATCTAGGAGAAGAAAAAAGGTCCAATGGACCTTTTCTAAATGTTAAGTTACTACCATAACTTTCTATCAACAACCTAAAAATGTCTCCCAGACATTTTAAAGAAAACTCGCTGCCGCGAGTTCCCATTTGCAACCTGAAACAATTTCCCAGTTTTTGACGAAAACCTTGTTTTCTTTATCTGCAACTTAAAAAGGTCCATTGGACCTTTTTAACCACCTAGATATGCTTTACGGACTTCGTCAGAAGCGAGGAGCTCTTGTCCAGTTCCGGACAGAACTATTTTACCTGTTTCAAGGACATAACCACGGTCAGCGATAGAGAGAGCCTTGTTTGCATTTTGCTCAATCAAAAGAACTGTTGTGCCTTGTCGCTGAATATCTTGAATAATATCAAAGATTTCCTGGATAAAGATTGGCGCCAAGCCCATAGAAGGCTCATCCAAGAGCAAAAGCTTAGGCGTAGACATCAAAGCCCGTCCCATAGCCAGCATCTGCTGCTCACCACCTGAAAGGGTTGCAGCATCTTGGTTTTTACGCTCTTCCAAACGAGGGAAACGAGAGAAGACCTTTTTGAGATTGGCTTGATTTTCTTCGCGGTTTGTTTTGAGAAAGGCGCCCATTTCCAAATTCTCCAAAACGGTCAAACCTGGAAAGACATGACGTCCTTCTGGTACTTGCGAAAGTCCAGCTGCTACGATTTTTTGAGCAGGAACTTTTTGAATTTCATTGCCTACAAATTCAATTTTACCAGCACTTGGACGAACCAAGCCTGAAATCGTGCGGAGAATGGTCGTTTTCCCAGCGCCATTGGCACCAATCAGAGAAACGACTTCTCCTTCGTTTACTTCAAAGCTGACATCACGGACAGCCTGAATCATGCCATAATGGACAGAGAGATTCTCAACTTTAAGCATGGACATTAGGCTTCACCTCCTAGATATGCTTCAATAACGCGTTTGTCATTCTTGATTTCATCAGGTGTTCCGTGCGCAATCAAGCGGCCGTACTCCAAAACATAGATTCGTTCAGTAACTTCCATTACCAGACTCATGTCATGCTCAATTAGCATGATGGTAATGTTAAATTCGTTTTTAATCCGTCGAATCAATGCAGTCAGCTCTGCTGTCTCCTGAGGGTTCATCCCTGCAGCCGGCTCATCCAAGAAGAGGATCTTTGGCTCCGTTGCCAAGGCCCGAACAATCTCCAAGCGGCGCTGCTGACCATAAGCTAAGTTCTTAGCCAAGGTTTCTGCTTCCTTGTCCAAGTCAAAAATTTTCAGCAACTCCAAAGCCTTAGCTTTGAGTTCTTCTTCGTTTTTGTAGTAAGCTGGCAGGCGGAGGAAAGAAGCCAACACATGAGCCTTATGATGATTACCAAAGGCAATCAAAACATTATCCAAAACACCAAGGTCCTTAAAGAGCCGAATGTTCTGGAAGGTCCGCCCTAGCCCTAAAGCAGCAATCTTATAAGGAACCTTACCATTTAGCAAATGACCATCTAGTGTCACTGTCCCTTCACTAGGCTCATAGACACCGGTTAGGAGGTTGAAAAGAGTCGTTTTTCCTGCACCATTAGGGCCAATCAGACCAACCAGCTCTCCCTCGTTGAGTTCCAAAGTTACATCGCTGACAGCGGTCAAACCGCCAAAGTTTTTAGTTAGATTTTTCACATCAAGAAGTGCCATTATTCTTTGACCTCCTTATTCTTTTTGAAGAGCTTAGACAAGCTCAGCTCCCAAGTTCCTAAGAGTCCGCCTGGACGGAAAATCATGACCAAGATTAAAGCCAAAGAATAGACGATCATCCGAATGCTGGATACATCCTGCAGCAACATATTGAGAACTCCCAATACCACTGCAGCTACAATGGTTCCAGTCATAGAGCCTAGGCCACCAAAAACGACAATAATCAAGATATTGATAGTGTTGGTAAAGGAATAGTCCTTAGGAACAACTGAACCAACGAAGCCAGCTTGAAGAGAGCCAGCAATAGAAGCCGTGATAGCTCCTAAAACAAAGGCTGTCACTTTGATTCTAGTAGTGTTAACCCCAACAGACTCGGCAGCAATCTCATCCTCACGGACAGACAGAGTACTGCGACCGATAGGACTGCGCAGGAAATTCAAGGTCAAAATAGTTGTGATAACAACAAAGACATAGACCATCTGCCAAGAAGTAAAGGGCGGAATGGATAGGATACCAGCTGCGCCATTCGTCAAAGTACCGCCATTAATAATCAGAATCCGGATAATCTCTGAGACACCAAGAGTCGCAATCGCTAGATAGTCCCCTTTAAGACGTAGTGTTGGCAAACCGACTGCCAAAGCCACAATACCAGCAATGATAGCTCCAGCTAGCATGGCAATGAAGAAGGCTCCATAAGTTGGCGATTTAGAGCCAATAATTGCTACTGCGTAGGCACCGATAGCCATAAAGCCAGCGTGCCCAAGAGAGAATTGACCTGAGAATCCGACGACGAGATTAAGCCCCACAGCCAGAATAATATTAATCCCGATTTGCTCTAAGATTTGAATATAAAAAGCATTGAGAACACCGGCACTAACCAATACTGTCATCAGCAGGTAGCCAATTAAGACAAGGCCAAGCCAGAAAATATTTACCTTTAAATTCTTTTTCATACCTTACACCTTCTCTTTCACATTTTTACCGAGGATACCAGCTGGACGGATCAGAAGAATGACAATCAAAATCGCATAGACAATGGCATCACGGAAATCAGATAGTCCAAGCGCTGTCGCAAAAGTTTCCAAAAGACCAATAACAAAGCCACCAAGCGCAGCACCAGGAATAATTCCAATACCACCGAGAACGGCCGCTACAAAGGACTTGATACCTGGAGTCATCCCCATCAAAGGCTCCAATGAATTATAGTAAAGGGCAATCAGGACGCCAGCAGCTCCTGCAAGAGCTGATCCCAAAGCAAAGGTGAAGCTGATTGTCCGATTGACATTGATTCCCATGAGCTGAGCAGCATCACTGTCTACGGACACAGCACGCATAGCCTTACCCATCTTTGTCTTCTGCACGATGAACTGCAAAGCCACCATGAGGAAAATCGAAATTCCCAAAATCAGCAACTGAATATTTGAAATAGAAATCGGCCCTAAGTTAAAGCGTACTGTTTTAATAACCTGTGGGAAGGAACGAGTATTGGCACCGACAAAGAAAATCATGCCATACTCGAGGAGAAAGGAGACCCCAATGGCTGTAATCAAAGCCGCAATCCGAGTCGAATTACGCAGAGGACGATAGGCTAAAAACTCAATAACCACACCGAGAATCGCTGTCCCAATCATCGCTAAAATGAGAGAAAGGAAGAAATTAAACTTCAAGATATTAATCAAGTAATAACCCATAAAGGCACCAATCATATAGATATCGCCATGGGCAAAGTTAATCAGCTTAATAATCCCATAAACCATGGTATAACCCAAAGCCAGAAGCGCATAAACACTACCTAGGATTAGACCGTTGACTAATTGTTGGAGCATTAGACACCACTCTTTCTATAATAAAATAAGGAATGGGAGAAAAATCAGCAGACTAGGTCGTGATTTTATCATCCCACTCCCAAAATACGAATAATAGTTGATTGAGAAACGAAGAAGAATAGATTATAAAACGATACTCTTTCAAATCCGTAGATTTATGAAGAAAGAAATCATCTACTAACTTGCTCAAGCAACTAAAAATAGAAAACAAGTCAAAGACTGGGATAGTCCCAGCCTCATAACTACTATTCCGCTTTAACTGTTTCTACAGTATCTACTTGACCGTCTTTCAAGCCAATCATCAGAGCTGTTTTCACTGGATTGTGATCTTTATCAATAGTGATTGAACCAGTCACTCCATCGAAATCTTTAAGCTTAGCCAAGTTGTCTTTGATATCTACAGAAGTTTTAGCGCCTTTAGCTGCTTCTGCTGCCATATAAACAGAGTCATATGCCAGAGCTGCAAACATAGATGGCTCTTCTTTGTACTTAGCTTTATATGCTTCAATAAACTTCTTAGCTTTTTCTGACATTTCACCAGAAGTTGTAAAGCCAGATACATAGTAAACATTTGTAGCTGCCGCAGGAGTTGCTTGCTCAACGAACTTAGCATCACCAAAGCCATCAGGACCAACGATTGTTTGGTCAATACCCAAACCACGCGCTTGATTGACAATTTTACCAGCTTCTGTATAGTAACCTGGAACAACCAGAGCGTCAAATTCTTTGCCCTTAATCTTTGTCAAAGCAGCTTGGAAGTCTGTATCCTTGGATTGGAAAGTTTCTGTTGCTACAATCTCACCCTTGAATTCCTTCTTGAAAGCATCCGCCATTCCTTTAGCGTAGTCACTAGATTGGTCGTAGTAAAGAACGACTTTCTTAGCTTTCAAGTTATCAGTAACATACTTAGAAATGATTTTACCTTGGTAGCTATCAATGAAGGTTGCACGGTAAAGATAATCTTGCTTGTTGGTCAAATCATCCTGAGTCGCACTTGGTGTAATGATTGGTACACCTGCTTTAGCAGCATTTGCAGTAGCTGAAGCTGTAGCTCCAGAAGTCGCAGGGCCGATGATTGCATTTACCTTGCTTTGAGTAACCAAGCTAGTAGTGATGGTAGATGCTTCAGCAGTTTCTGATTTGTTATCCTTATCAGTAACTTCAATCTTCTTGCCATCTACGCCACCAGCAGCGTTGATTTCATCAACAGCCAACTGAGCACCATGTTGTTCAGCTGTACCGTAGGCTGCTACTTCACCTGATTCTTCAAAGTTGAAACCAAATTTAATCGTATCGCCAATTTCTGTACCAGTTGCTGTTGAGTTGTTATTGGATACTTCTCCACAGGCTGCGAGAAGGGCCGCACTAGCAAAAGCTACTAGGGATAGTGCAAATTTTTTCTTCATTAGGAAATCTCCTTAAGTGATTTGATTGATGATATAGTAAGAATATATCGAATTATCTGACAATTGTCAACCCTTTATAGAAATTTTATCAAATGATAACGTTTTCTTGCTCTCTATACAGGCTTCCAACAAAGTTTTGATCCAGTTCTTTTATGTGAGAAATCCGAACTTGCTTAACGTAGCGCTCCTTGGGCAGATTCTCCTGTAAGTTCTGGGCTTCCTCTTGATTGACATAGAGATGCAGATAGCGATGCTTCTTAGAATGATAAATAATATCCCCAAAGTTAGCTAGCTTTTTGGCATCTCGATTATAGTAAAGATAGACAATCAAGCCCACTCTTTCTTCTCTCTCTATCATAAAACTCCTTTCCAGTCCATGTAGTTCTTAGATGATTATAGCAAAGATAGGGCAAAAAAACTAGCCCTGAAAAGCTTTATGATTAGCTTAAAACACCTGAACTTGCTAGCTCGTCAGATTCAAAACAGCAAAAAAAGAGCCTCTTTTGGCTCCTCCTCTGTTAGCTCAGATTGCTATTTTCCATGATTTCATCAATAAAGCCGTATTCCAAGGTTTCCTGAGCACTCATCCAGTAATCGCGTTCCGCATCCTTGTGGATTTGCTCAACGGACTTGCCAGAGTTTTCAGCCAAGATTTTTTCCAAGGTATTCCGAGTTCTAAGTAAGTGCTCAGCTACAATGGCCATATCCGTCTGCTGAGTACCGCTTCCAGCTCCGCCCATTGGCTGGTGAATCAGATATTCTGCATTTGGCAGCATGAATCGTTTGCCCTTAGCACCACTGGAAGCAATGATTGTTCCCATGCTGGCAGCTACACCCATAACAATGGTCTGAACATCAGACTTGATGAAGTTCATAGTATCCACAATAGCCAGACCTGCTGAAACGGATCCGCCCGGCGTATTCACATAGAGATAAATATCTTTAGTATTGTCCTGTGCATCCAAGAAAAGGAGCTGGGCAATGACTGAATTAGCCATATTGTCCTCTACTGGGCCAGTCAGCATGATAATCCGATCTTTTAATAGCCGGGAGTAAATATCATAGGAGCGCTCCCCTCGGCTGGTTTGTTCAATAACTACAGGAATCATAGTTTTCTCTCTTTCTCTTTTTAAAATTTTCTATCAAACTAGGGAATAGAATTTCAAATTACGAGACTATTATATCCTTTTGGTCAAAAAAGGTCAAATAGAAACTTTTACTTGGTCCCGAAAAGACGATCTCCTGCATCTCCCAGTCCTGGTACGATATAACCATGGTCATTAAGATGATCATCCAGAGCAGCTGTGAAAATATCAACATCTGGATGAGCTTCCTGCAAGGCTTTTACTCCTTCAGGCGCTGAAACCAAGCAGACAAATGTAATATGGCTAGCACCACGTTTCTTCAGAGAATCCACAGCCAAGATAGCAGAACCACCCGTAGCCAACATTGGATCTACAACGAAAATCTGACGTTGGTCAATATCTTCTGGCAACTTGACCAGATACTCAACCGGCTTCAAAGTTTCTTCATCACGGTACATTCCGATATGGCCGACCTTAGCTGCTGGAACCAAGCTCAGAAGTCCATCCACCATACCAATACCAGCCCGCAAGATTGGAACAATAGCTAATTTCTTCCCTGCAATCTGCTTTTGGACCGTTTTCGTAATCGGTGTTTCAATTTCTACATCTTCAAGTGGTAAATCGCGCAAAACTTCATATCCCATGAGCATTGCGATTTCATCAACTAATTCACGAAAAGCCTTGGTAGAGGTATCTGTACGACGCAAGATAGACAATTTATGCTGAATTAGTGGATGAGCGATAACTTCAAGTTTTCCCATGATTGGATTTCCTTCTTTCAATTTATTCTTCTTATTATATCAAAAAAAGAGTGAAAAGGCTTGCCATAAGCAAGCCTTTTCAAAGATTTTCTTCACCTTATAGCCATTCTCTATAGCGCTTGATATAAAGGTGTTTAACAAGAGTTACACTAACCATATAAAGCACAATAATCAAGAAGAGGAAAAGGAAATAAGTGCCATTCAACGGAGCTGTCTTCAGAACTGACGCAAAGAGGCTGTATGGCAAGGAAGTAACAAAGAGAGCTGCTGCCATGGTCGTCACAATAACGGATAAAGCAGGACGGCTCTGCACAAATGGCAGCTTAGGTGAGCGCAGCATGTAGATGACCATGGTCTGGGTCCACATGGACTCAACGAACCAGCCTGTTTGAAAAAGAGTGATAAAGGTCTCTGCCTGTTCAGTGCCAGCTTGATAACTGCTTACTGTTATCATAGGAACAATGATAAAGTAGAGGGCTAAGTATGTCAAAACATCAAAAATGGATGAGATAGGCCCAATCCAAGCCATAAAGCGGGTAATAGAGTTAGCAGACCAAATCCGTGGTTTCTTGAGAAATTCACTGTCAACGTTATCAAAGGGCAGAGCGATACAGGACAGATCATAAACCAGATTAAGGACAATCAGATGAACTGGTGCCATAGGAAGAAATGGCAAAAAGATGCTGGCAAAGAGGAGAGAAAAGATATTCCCAAAATTGGAACTGACCGTCATCTTAATGTACTTGGTCATGTTGGCATAGACCTTGCGTCCCTCTACCAACCCCTTCTCCAGAACCATGAGATCCTTGTCCAGCAGAATGACATCTGCTGTTTCCTTGGCTATATCGACAGCTGTATCAACAGAAATACCCACATCTGCTACCTTCATAGAAGGTGCATCATTGATACCATCACCCATGTAGCCAACCTTGTGACCATTGTCCTTGAGTTGGAGAATGATCCGAGCTTTTTGGTCAGGTGAGAGCTTGGCAAAGACCGTTGTATTCTCTACCGCTTGGCTCAATTCTTCATCAGATAAGACATCCACCTCTACACCCAGCAAGATATTGTCTACATCTAGCCCAACCTTTTCACAGACTGCCTGGGACACCTTATCATTATCACCGGTCAAAATCTTAGTAGCAACGCCGTACTCAGCCAAGGTTTCAATAGCTGGAGCCGCAGATGACTTAGGTGGATCTAGAAAGGCCAGATAGCCCGTCAAAATCATGTTAGATTCATCCTTGACTTCATAGTCGTAATCTTCTTCTAAGTCTGACTTGTAGCTAACACCAAGCACGCGCAGCCCTTGCTCATTGAGTTGAGCCACTTCCGAAAGGATTTCCTGACGAATCTCCTCAGTCAATTCAGTAATGCGTTTCTTGTATTCTACATGGCTAGAGATAGCCAGCATTTCCTCCAAGGCCCCCTTGGTCACCATGCTGATAACATCCTCATCATCCTTGACAATGACACTCATGCGACGGCGTTCAAAGTCAAAGGGCAGTTCATCAATTTTCTTAAAGGTTTGGTCTAAATTACGGACAATCTCATGCTTTTCTGCTTCTTTCTCCGTCCGATTGATAATAGCTCGATCCATGAGATTTTTGAGACCAGTTTGATAGTAGGAATTGAGAAAGGCACGACGGAGCACTGCTAAGTCCAAATCACCATGAATATCCAGCGGGTATTCTAACACAATCTCATCTTGAGTCAGTGTGCCTGTCTTATCCGTACAAAGGATATCAATAGCTCCTAGATCCTGAATAGCGTTCAGCTTCTTAATCACGACCTTTTCCTGAGCCATAATAATGGAACCTTTAGCCAAGCTCGCCGTGATAATCATAGGCAGCATTTCTGGAGTTAGGCCGACCCCAACGCTGAGGGCAAAGACACCTGCTTCCAGCCAGTCGCCGTCTGTCAGACCGTTTATGAAGAACACGACTGGAACCATGACGAGCATCAGACGAATCAAGAGCCAGGAAATGCTATTCATCTCGCGCTCAAAAGAGGTCGGCTCATCATAGGTGTTAAGCGTCTGCTCAATGGCTCCCATCATGGTCTCATCGCCAACCACCAGCACCAGAGCTGTAGCTCTTCCGGAAATAACGTTGGTTCCCATAAAAGCCAGCGACTCTGTTTCTAAAAGGCTATCTAGATTTTGCCCATCCGACTTGGCCAAATAGACCTTTTCTACTGCATCGCTTTCGCCTGTCAGGCCGGACTGCTGAACAAAGAAATCACGCGAATCCAGTAGCAGCACATCTGCAGGAATCATGTCTCCGGCACTAAGCTTGATGATGTCTCCTACAACAAGCTCATCAATCGGCAGTTCCTGCTCTGCTCCTTCACGGATAACCGTAGCCGTGTTGACAATCAACTGAGACAGATTGCTAGCAGCGCGGTCGCTCCGCAATTCCTGAACAAAACGAATGCCTCCAGAAATCAGCACCAGAACAACAATGATGATGGAAGTTGTCGGATCTTCCTCACCAGGCTTAGCCAGCCAAACATTGGTCACTAAAGACACGAGGGCAATCACCAATAAGATGACTGTAAAGGGGTTAATGATAGACTCGTAAATTTTCTTTAGGATAGAGTCTTCCTGACCCTTTGTGATGATATTTTCACCATAAAGGTCACGATTTTCTTCAACCTGTTCTTCTGTCAGGCCGCGAAAAGAACTCTTGTAAAAAGCCAGAGTTTCTTTTACAGGAAGCTGCAGAGCAGCAACTAATCTTTCTTTTACTGTTTTCATTGGTTTCTCCTTGATGTATGATTAATAATTTTCATACACAGGGACCAATCACTTTATAAGGACAGAACGACACAAATCAGCGATTGGCTGTGTATGTGCGGTTCCGGATAATCGTCAATTTGCATCGCGTGTCTCCTTTCTTAATTTATAAAAACAATTAAAAGTCCCAAGATGCCTGCAAGACGTCAAAGGTGGCATTCATCTTCTGTGTCCAATCTTGCAATTCTGGAAAATTTTCTTTTAAAGAAAATCCAATAACTTCTTCACGTAAATTCCACCAATCTACAAGAGCAACTACTTGGATTGTTGCAATATTTAAAGAGAGCCCTTGCTCAGTAGCCAGTTTCTCTAACAAAGACAAACTCCGTATATTTCTCTCTTCAATTTGCTGATGTCTGTCTTTCCACCAATGTTCTTTTTCATGGAAAAATTTTTCCGCAACAATCGGCATTGTATTTTCCAAAATTCCTTCAGCAACGGACAGTATATTTAAAACATGCCATTTCTCCATTCCATTGGGGAAAAGTGAGACTTCCTGACCTAGTTCGTCTAAATATTGAGAAATTAAATCACTACCATATAACCATTCTCCACTGGAAGCTTGAAAAGCAGGAATTCTACCTAAAGGATTATCTTGATTGTGCGGTGAATTTCTATCAAAAGCCACCTGAACTTTCTGAATATCCACTTGCTCCTCTAAATGATGATGTAAAATTGTAACATATACTTTACGCGCAAAAGGACTGGTACTAGAATACCAAAATTTCATCACTATTCCTCCTTCTTTTTTCTTGAGAGGCAGGCAATCAACTATTTGCACTCTTGAAATATTTTCAGCAAAAAAGAATACCCTGCCAATTTCTCAGCAGGGTTGTTTGCATGTCAGGTTATTCGCTTCATTGTTTTATGCACAGATAAAGCAAGCATTTACCGTTCAAGCTTTAACTCCATAAGGCGATGAAATGAGCTTAGTCTTGACCTTGGCGATCAAGACTGTTGACCAACGAGTAGTGTCTCCACTGCTTTGCGGTAGTCATCCGTATCCTTATGGTAGCCTCACCTACCGATTTTCCACTATTACTATACTCCTCTTTGGAAGGATTGTCAATCTTTTTTTATCGCTTGAGATAAATTTCAAAAATATTTTGATTTATTTTGGCAATACCTCTGCAATACGGGAGCAGATTTCTTCAACCATGGTCTCTGGAGCAGCAACATTTAAGCGGGCATGACCTTTGCCTTCTTGACCAAAATCACTTCCTCTATTCAGGACGACCTTTGCCTCTTCACGCAGCAGCTGAAAGAGCTGGTCATCTGTCAGGCCATAATCTGAAAAGTCCAGCCAAATCAGATAGGTCCCTTGAGGCTTCATGACCCGCAGGCGCGGCGCTTCCTTGGCAAAATAATCAACCACAAAATTCACATTCTTCTCAAGAACTTCCTTAAGCTCCATCAACCAAGACCAACCGTAACGATAGGCTGCTTCTGTCGCTAAAAATCCAAGACCAGGAATTTCATGCTGGTTGTTAGCCAGCTGGCGTTTTTTAAACTGATGTCGCAAGCTAGGATTCTCAATCACAGCATAGGAATTTTTAGTCCCAGCAATATTAAAGGTCTTAGTTGCACTGGCTAAAATCAAGCTAAAGTCCTTAAAGTCAGGCGAGACAGTATTAAAAGACTGGTGCTCATTCCCAAACAGCGTCAAGTCTTGGTGAATTTCGTCTGAAACCACGAGGACTCCATACTTTTGGCAGAGGCGTCCAATTTTATCTAACACTTCCCGTTCCCAAACTCGACCTCCGGGATTATGAGGATTACATAGAACATAAATCTTGACTTCATTGTCTGCAATGTCCCTCTCCAACTGCTCAAAGTCAATCTGAAAGAGACCGTCCTGCTCTATCAAAGAATTAGTAATAAGCCGACGATTATTGAGCTTGACACTGCGGGCAAAAGGTGGGTAAACAGGAGTGTTGATTAGGACAGCATCCCCTTCCTTGGTAAAGGCTTGGATAGCCGTCGAAATAGCAGGGACAACCCCCTCAATAAATACCAAGGCTTCCCGATCAAAGGTATAGTCGTGCTCATCTCGCTCCCAATCTAGCACGGCATTAATCAGCTCTTCACTGGCATAGGTATAGCCATAGACTAACTGATTAGCGTAATCATGAACAGCTTGCTGGATTTCAGGCAGAACTTCAAAATCCATATCTGCAATCCAGGCTGGCAGAACTTCTTTGTCCTTCTCCGCTTCTTTCCATTTATAAGTATGATGCCCTACACGACAGGGGGCTTTTTCAAAATTATATCTTCCCATATTATTCATTCTCCAAGGCTGCACGTAAATCGTCTACCAAATCACGACTATCCTCAATTCCAATCGACAGGCGCAGCAAATCATCTGTCAAGCCATAAGAATGACGCACTTCCACTGGAATGTCTGCGTGAGTCTGGGTCGTCGGATAGGTAATCAAGCTCTCCACTCCTCCTAAACTTTCCGCAAAGGTAAAGACTTTCAGGCTATTTAGGAGATGAGGAATCTTGCCTTCGTCCACAACTTTAAAGGAAATCATACCACCCTTGCCTGGATAGAGAACCTCTTTTACCGCAGGAGATTGCTTCAGAAAAGCGACTACTTCTTGCGCATTCTGAGTAGAGCGCTCCATACGAAGAGCCAATGTCTTGAGACCGCGCAAAAGCAGATAGCTGTCAAAAGGAGACAGGACCGGCCCAGTTGTATTGAGGTTATAGAATAGCTTGTCATAAATAGCAGCATCATTAGTCATGATGGCTCCAGCCAAGACATCATTGTGCCCACCCAGATACTTGGTCGCAGAGTGCAGAACAATATCTGCTTCATCCTCCAGCGGTCTTTGATAAATAGGACTGTAGAAGGTGTTGTCCACAATGACAGCTGCTCCTCGCTCATGAGCCGCTTGGGAAATGCGGGCAATGTCAAACTCTACCATAAGAGGATTGGTCGGTGTCTCGATATAGACAATATCTATATCCTCTGTTAGACTATTCAGAAGTTCTTCTTCTGTATTGGCATAGGTAAAGGCAAAGCGCCCTTCTGCTTCAGCCTGAGCAAACCAGCGGAAAGAGCCGCCATAGAGATCCCGAACAGCCAAAACCTTGCTGCCAACTGGAAAGGCACTAAAGGCCAGCACAATAGCCGACATACCAGAGCTAGTCGCTAGAGCATAATTTGCACTTTCGATAGCTGCCAGAGTCTCTTCCAAGCTAACCCTTGTTGGATTCTTGGTCCGAGTATAGTCATAACCTGTTGACTGGCCAAACTCAGGGTGCTGGTAGGTCGTTGAAAAATGCAGGGGTGTTGTCAAAGCACCGGTTGCTTCATCTTTTTTTACCCCAGCCTGAGCCAGTAGTGTATTTAATTTTACGTCCTTACTCATATTAACCTTCCAATCCTTCGCTAATATTTCACCCTCTATTGTAACATCTTTTGAAAACATTTATCTTTTTTCTTTCCAAGAGCTAGCTATAGTTTGAAACTATAATGTTGATGTTTTAGACATAATAAAGATAAAAATTAAAAAGCCCTGCGGCTTTTTAATAGATATGAAAGCGTCGACGCAGACTAGCCGCTTTTGAACCGATAAAGCGATCCATAAGGCGAACTTTGAGCGCCAGACCGCCATAGACAGCAAGACCGATACCGCCAATCAGAGCGATATAGACAAAGCTGGAAATCCGACCGCTTGGATGAAGGAAGAGACCGATAAGAAGCTCTGCTACCAAGACAAAGATGGTCATCAGAACCGTCAGAATCACTGACAGGAGACTCCGTTTAAAGAGGTTCTTAGGATTCAGACCTGTTACCTTGCGAATTTCCTGATACATGAGCAGGATTGGGATAATCAAGCCAACTGTCGTCGCAAGAAGAGGTCCATAAGCTTTGAAAATATAAATCAAGGGTACTTGTAGCACCAACTTGACTCCCACTCCATAGAGGAAGTAAATAATAGCTTTTCGATTTTGGAAGAGGGCCTGAATCATCGGAGCCAACACCGTATATAGACTGAGGATAATGGTCTGCAGCATAGCAAAGATGAAAAGCCCTAGTGCTAGACCATCTGGCTTGCCATAGAAGACAGTATACAGAGGTTCCGCTACCAAAACAGCACCAATGGTTGCTGGCAAGATAAAGAAAATCAGCATACTAAGATTATCCTGCACCAAGCGTGCAGCCGATCGGAAATCACCTTTGACATAGTTCTCAGTCAAGAGAGGAATCCCGACACCGCCGATAGAGGTAGCCACTGCAATTAAAATCATGGTAATTTTATTAGGATTGGCTGAGAAATAGGCAAACTGAACCAGCAACTCGGATTTGCTGTACTTGCTAATCCAACCCATGACATGGATAAAGGTATTTTGGTCAATAATCTGAAAAAGCTGAATGGCAGATCCTGTGATAATGAAAGGAATGGCTTCTCGGATGGTATCCCAGAGGAGGGCACGGCTATTGATCTCCCCTGCATTGGCAGACTTATGAAGGATAGAAGTCAGCATACCTGTCTTCCAGAGATAGAAGGCTAAGACAGCCATGCTAGCCAACATACCGATAAATGCTGCAAATGTTGACTGGGTAACCGCTTCTACATAGTTGCCAGAGCCGATTTTCATGATGAAAAAGGCGGTCAGCAGCATCCAGATGACCCGGATGACCTGCTCCGCAATCTGACTGATGGCATAGGGCTTGAGATTGTTAAAGCCTTGGAAAAATCCTCGGATAACGCTCATCGATGGGAATATCAAAACAGCCAAAGACAGACTCTGCATGACTGGCACCAAGTCTGAACCACCGCCAGACATAGAAGCGAAAACTGGTGAAAGTAGGTACATAATAACTGCAAAGACAGCTCCCAAAAGCAGCATAAACTTTAGAAACTCTCGGATGAGAGTGAAACTGTGCTCTTCCTTGTCAATGGTATTGTACTTAGCTACCTGCTTGGCCACTGCCACTGGCACGCCGGCTGTCGAAATCAGTAAAAACCAGGCATAGATATTGTAGCCCATAGTAAAAAGGCCGTTGGCCTCGGCGCCGTGCTTGCCCATCCAAATATACCAAGGAATGATATAGATGGCACCCAGAAGACGACTGATAAAATTGCTGGCAGTTAACCAGGCAGTTCCCCGCAGCATCTGCTGCTGCTGGCTTGTTGTTTCTTGGCTCATAGAAAACCTCTTCTATTTATTCTTCTTTTATTATAAACTTTTCATTGCCTCTTGTAAAACCCAGCCATAAGGTTTACAATAGATTTATGATTAAAATTGAAACCGTATTAGCTATTTTAAAAGAAGACCATAATTTTCGTGATATTGTCAAAGATGGAGAATACTTCTTCTCTTACAGCGGCTTGACTTTCGATAGTATCAGTTATGACAGCAGGGAAGCAGATGCCTCTACCCTCTTTTTTGTCAAGGGTGAGACTTTTAAGAAAGAATTTCTAGAAAAAGCCGTCTCAGCTGGCCTGCGCTTTTATATCAGCGAGACAGACTTTCAAGTGGGCATTCCGGTCCTCTTGGTCAACGACGTCAAGCAGGCCATGAGTCTCTTAGCTATGGAATTTTACGGTCATCCTGAGAAAAAGCTCAAACTGCTTGCCTTTACTGGCACCAAAGGCAAGACAACTACAGCTTATTTTGCCTATCAGATCCTTTCCCAAAGCCATCGACCTGCCCTGCTCTCGACTATGAACACCACTTTGGATGGCGAGACCTTCTTCAAGTCAACTCTGACTACACCAGAGAGTCTGGATCTTATCAAAATGATGGCCCAAGCCCTTGCTAATGGTCGGACTCATCTCATCATGGAAGTTTCCAGTCAAGCTTATCTCAAGAAACGGGTCTACGGCTTGACCTTTGATGTCGGTGTCTTTCTCAATATCAGCCCCGACCATATCGGTCCCATTGAGCATCCTACTTTTGAAGACTACTTCTATAATAAGCGGCTCTTGATGGATAATAGCCGAGCAGTTATCGTGAATAGCGACATGGACCATTTCCAAATCGTGAAAGAGCAAGTCGCCTCCTTGGAACATGATTTCTATGGAGCAGGCTCAAGCAATACTATCAAGGATTCTCAGGCTTTCAGCTTTGAAGCTGCTGGGAAGTTAGCTGGCCACTACGATATCCAGCTCATCGGCCGCTTCAATCAGGAAAATGCAGTAGCGGCTGGTCTTGCCTGTCTGCGACTGGGTGCTAGCCTCGAAGACATCAAAAAAGGAATTGCCGCAACCCGAGTACCAGGCCGTATGGAAGTTCTGACTCAGAAAAATGGCGCCAAGATTTTCGTTGACTATGCTCACAATGGCGTCAGCCTGAGCAACCTGCTGTCTGTGGTAGAGGAACACCAGAAGGGCAAGATTATCCTCCTCTTAGGTGCTACAGGCAACAAGGGTGAAAGCCGGCGCAAAGACTTCGGTCTCTTACTCAATCAGCATCCTGAGCTAACCGTTATCTTAACCGCGGATGACCCCAACTATGAAGATCCTCTAGCCATTGCGGAGGAAATCGCATCCTACATCTCCTATCCAGTGGAAAAAATAGCCGACCGTGAAGAAGCCATCAAAAAAGCTCTCAGTCTGACTGAGCGAGAGGGAGATGCCGTCATTCTAGCTGGCAAAGGAGCAGATGCTTACCAAATCGTAGAAGGAGAAAAAGTAACCTATCCAGGGGACTATACCCTTGCTGAAAAGTATTTATAAGAAAAAAGGCGTGGATATCGCCTTTTTATTGTCGTTTTGTAAAAATTAACGCCATTTAATCAGAACGTACATCAAGCTGGAGCCAAACATATCCGCCAAGGCGTGCATGAGAAAGAAAGGCAGGAGGTTCTTGACCTTGTACTTGTAAAGGAAATAGTAAAAGAGGCCATATACCACTCCGATAACCAAGGCCCACAGCATGCCCTGATAGGTGTGGAAAGAAATCCGAATGATAGTAGAATAGGCCAGAGCCCACCACTTGTACCTATCATTAACAGAGGTCATAAGCCCCAGAAAGAAGAATTCCTCATAGAAGCCATTGAGAAGTCCGTAGAGGATGGCCATAGGTGTCAGTTCAGCAAATTTCCGGAAGATTTCTAGCACATCTACATAAGACCAGAGAGTTGGATCAAAGTAATTATACTCGCCGCTCAGCGTCGTCACAATGTCACCAAAGAACCCTACTGCTACAAAAATAAGAGGGGTCCAGAGGAGAACCGACCAGCTCAGACGAATAGGAAGCTGCTTAAAGTCAAAGCGCCGAAACAATAGGTAAAGAATGGTCAAGACCAGCATTAGCAGCTGAAAATTGAAATTACTAGAAAAAGCCGCTCCTTCAGTGGCTGTATTGGTCACCGTTTCAGTCGCTCCTGTACTGGAAGCTGGTGCAAAGCTAGCTAGATAAAGCTCCGTTGAGCGGTAAATAAACTGCCCAAACATGAGCAGAGTAATCACAGCAATATCAAACCACCTCAACTCTTTCAAAGGCTTTGAGGGGCGTAGGTGTGTCAATCGTTTCATCATCTTTCCTTTCACCACCTGTAAATTCATGTCATCATTTCAGGTTCTTTTTTATATTTCTATCTTAGCATGAAAAGCTTAAATTTTTATTATTTACAAATTTATAAAACTTTTTTATTGCTGCTTGCTGCTATTGGAAACAAAAAAGAGAGTTAAATTTTAACTCTCTTCTCACTATTCTTATTTATCCAAGCTGTTTTTGATACCTTCAACGGCACCTTCTACAGCTTCTTTAGCATCTTCAGCAACTTCTTTGGCTTTAGCAACTGTTTTTTCTACAAAGCCTTCTGCTTCTGTCTTATTATCTCCTGTAACTTTGCCAACGCCTTCTTTAACAGCGCCTTTAGCTTGATCGAATTTATTTTCTAGTGACATATGATTGCCTCCGTTCTTTTTTTACAGTATCTGATACCGTTTACAGTAGTATATGTTTTTTCTTTTCAAAGGTCAAATATTCTGCTCATTCTACAGGAACATCAGTCCAGATGAAAAGTAAATCTCTCCTTATCAAAGCTTGCCTGTAACTCATACTTGCCTGCTTCATTTTGTTGAATATAACCTAAAATTACTAAGCTATCAACAAAAATGTCCCGCCGCTTCTGCATGAGCTCATCCTTGCGGACATACTTGAGGAGGAAGGTCGTCATGTACTTGAGTGCATATTCGGGATTGACATCGCCTAAGATAGCATAGAGAGGCTTTTGTGCCTCAGACAGGGGATACTGGCGCTGCATCTTGTAAAAATAATTTGCCAAGGTTAGCTTATCCCGCAGAAAATCTGTCTCTTCCAGCAAGATCGCCGCATTGGTCTGATTGGAAAGCTGAGTCTCAAAGCGCAGCTCTAATAATTCCTGATAGAGCGGACTATCATCACGGATAAAGATTTCCTGATCCAAACGCACATCCTCCAAACTTTCCACAAAGGGCAGCGTCAGGTAATATCGCTTGTTCTCCCGCTTGATGTAGCCAGCCTTGATAAACTCCTCTATCGAGCGGTCAATGTTGGCCACGCCCTCAAACTCTCTCTTAATCTCCCGCAGAATCACTGCCTCATGCCGATCCAAATAATCAATCAGCTCCTGAAAAAAAGGCTGGCGCGTCAAACGACTGGGATTGATGATTTTAATCATGTAGTTCTCCTTTGTAGATGAGTTTTCTTGACTGAGCCAGCTGGCTAGGATTCGTCCCAGGCTGGCCTATAGGTACAGCCAAGCCCAAATCCCGATAATATTCCTGCCAAAAATCAGAAATCAGATTTTTCTCATCACCAAACTGCATGGGAATCGTATCAAAAATCGGCAAAATTTCCGCAATATACTCCGAACAGTAAAAACCATCGGACTGCGGATAGAAGCTAAAATTGTATGGCTTTCCTAGATGCAATTTGGCCCTTTTAAAGACAGCATCTGCATCAATAGCTGGATAGCGATAGACATCATAAACATCCTCATCCTGCAAAAAATCAGACAAATCTTGATTGACAACCCCCTTCTCATGGGTTGCATGATAAATCTCACCATTAAAAAAGATGGCCACATGGCTGTATGAACCAGTTGCTGCTCGGATTGCAGCAGCAATTTCTGAAGATCCGACTGTAAAAATCAAATCTCCATCTTGTAAATCTTGAATCTTCATTTCTCTCGCCTATCAAAAAAGGAGCCGAGACCCCTTTTTAAGTATGAGGGGAATATCCCTCATCTAGTAACTTATTTCCTCAAATGAGCTCTTTAAGCATTAAAACTTTCTGTCAGTTGAGGCACCACTTGCTTCTTACGAGAAACAGCGCCTGCTAGGAAAGCATGGTTGTTTTCAAGAACAAAGTTGAAGGCTGCTTCGACCTTGTCCATATTGCTTCCGATAGCCAGAATCTCTGAGTCTGAGTTGATAATGTCTGTAATCATCAAGACGAAGTCAGAGTAGCCATTTTCAGCGTTTGTTTTCTCAATAGCTGCTTCGATTTCTGCCTGACGCTCCAAAACTTCAGCAATATCAACTGTGTTAACTTGTGCTACACGGACCTTATTTCCGCTCAATTCAAAGGTTTTAGCATCGATGTCAATCAACTCTTCTGCAGACTTGCTAGCCAAGTTTGTACCTGCCTTAAGCATTGCCAAACCATACTCTTCCAAGTTGACACCAGCCAGCTCAGCCAATTCTGGTGCAATGACCTTGTCAGTCGGATGAGTTGTTGGTGACTTAAGCAAGAGAGTATCAGAGATCAAACCAGACAGCATCAATCCTGCAATTTCTTTTGGAACTGCTACACCGTGCTCCTTGAACATGCGGTAAACAATAGAGGAAGCAGATCCCACTGGCTCCAAGCGCATGTAAAGTGGACTAGCTGTTTCAAAGTTAGCAACACGGTGGTGGTCCACCACGCCATAAACTTCAACTTCTGCAATATCTGCCACAGACTGCTGGAATTCATTGTGGTCTGTCAGGATAACTTGCTCAGCTCCCTCTGCCTTTGCAGATGTAATCACGCGCGGTGCAGCCACGCCAAAGTAATCCAAAACAAAGGCTGTTTCTTCATTAGGCTCACCCAGTGCAACCACTTCTGTATCTAAGCCATAAGCTTCGCGAGCCAAGTAAGCAAAAGCGTAAGATGAACCAATGGCATCTGAGTCAGGATTTTGGTGACCGAAAACTAAAATTTTAGACATGATAAACCTCTTCTTTTATATAAACTTATTGCATTTATTTTACCACAATTACAGGCATTTCACAAAAGCAGAAGGACATTTTCTTAAGAAAAATGGACTGGTCAGCCCACCAGCCCATTAATTCATACTCAAAGTAGATTAGCTATTATGCACCCGATTCATATACTCTGTATAGGATTCAGTCTGCATGAGCTCCTTAGCATTCTTGACCCGATCAGCTGTCGGAGGCTTAACCCCTTCCAGCTTGTAAGGGATGCCCAGCTCCCGCCATTTGAATTCTCCCATAGTATGGTAAGGTAGAATTTCAAACTTATCAACATTCTTCAGAGTTTTTACAAATTTACCTAGCTCAATCAGGTCATCATCACGGTCGGTCAATCCCGGCACCAAGACATGGCGTATCCAAACTGGCTTTCCAATGTCAGACAGGTACTTGGCACAAGCCAAGATATTCTTGTTGGTCTGGCTGGTCACAATTTTGTGCTGTTCTTCGTTAATCTCCTTGATATCTAGCAAGACTAAATCCGTCACTGCCATAAGCTTGTCAAATTTTTTCAGATAGCGAGGCGTATTTCTAAAAGGAAGGGCACAGGTATCCAAGGTACAGTGGATACCCAGTTCCTTAGCCTTGGTAAACAAGGCAATCAGAAAATCAATCTGCAGCAAGGCTTCTCCTCCGCTGACAGTGATACCGCCTTTATTGCCCCAGAAGCCCTTGTAACGGAGAGCTTCTTGCAAGACATCATCCACTGTCCGCAGCTGAGATTTGTTGGTCTCCATCTCCCATGTGTCTGGATTATGGCAATACTGGCAGCGCATGTGACAGCCTTGCAAAAAAACAATAAAACGGATACCCGGTCCATCAACTGCTCCAAAACTTTCGGTGGAGTGGACCATGCCCGTTACCTTTCCATAATCAACTGCTTCTTCAATTTTCTCTTCAACCATGACGCAACCTCTTAACTCTGAAAACGTTTTATAACTAACTACATTATAACATGATTAAAGCAAAAATAGACTTAATTTGCCTATTTTTTAGAAAACAAACTGTTTTTCAGTTTCATTTTCAGTGTTTTACAACAGATGAAATTTTAGGGCGAAAGCAGCAGGTAAGCAAAAAATCAGGGCAGAATCTTTATTCCACCCTGATTTCACTTTTTAAATTGATTTTAGTTAATTTCTGCTTCTCTTTTTGAGAGTAAAAGCAAACATTAGCAAGGCCAATCCCAAGACTGCCCAGCCACTGTTATTTTGGCCGGTCTGCGGGAGTCCCTTCTTCTTGCTGCCAACTGTCTGACCTTGTCTAGTTTGATTGGACGATGGAGGATTGGTCTGAGACGGAGCTCCTTGCTCTGCTGCTACAGAAGATTGTCCAGTTGATTGAGACGGTTGGGAACTGTCAGATGTTGAAGCTGCAACATCCTTAGAAAAGTCCAGCTGCACCACTACCGGATCATGGTCTGATGCTCTGCCATGTTCCTCCATGAAAGAGGCATTGATATGGACAGGCGCAAAGACTGCCTTGCCTGCCAGGTTCTTCGAAATAAAAATATTGTCCAAGCTTTGGTTGCTGCCGCGGTAGAAATAGGAATAACGGTCAGCCGCATCATGCTCCTGCATAAGATTAATCAGTTCATTACCCGCCAGTGCTTTAGCCGTTTCGGAAAATTCAAAATCGTTAAAATCACCAGTCAGCACAAACTTAAGGTTAGGATTTTGTCTCAGTCCTTCCTGAACAAAGCTATTTAAAATTTTAGCCTGCTCAATTCGGGCTGCCTGCGTATGCTGAACTGCTGGCTGAGCAGAGCCATAAACGGCATCATCCCCAATCTTGGACTTCAAATGATTGACAATAACGACGATATTCTGGCCCTTAAATTCAAACTCCGCTGCCAAGGATTTACGAACCTTGGTAAAGGCTGGATTTGTTGGAGCAATCCGGGCAGGATTCTTAACCAAATGGCCACCGGAAAAGCTAGCTGCTTCGTCACTCGTACCGGCTTCTTTTTCGACTAACTTCACCCGATTTGGATCGTAAAGAAAGGCCACGCGGATATTAGAGCCAGGCTTGCCGCCATCTTGACCGTCAAGTGGTGCAACTTCAGTGTACTTGTAAGTTTTTCCGCCCAGTTCTTTGATACGAGCCGCTAGTTTCTCGCCGCTTTTGACACCGCTGGTCGTTCCGTCATTGACACTGCCATTCTCATCTTGAACCTCGATGAGCGTGATGATATCTGGACTGTGGATTTCATTGATAAAGGAATTAGCGATTCTAGTCACTTTTTCCTCAGGTGTTTCACCTTTTTTAGCATTAGCAGAAAAATTCTCGATATTGTAGGAAGCAATAGTCAGCTTGTCTTCGCTTGGATAGATAGGAGAGACCTGTCTCTGCAAGCCACCGTCCACCAAATCAGGCAGCTGAGTCGGCTCCAACTTGTAAATCTTCCCACGATAGGTCACGACTCCGACCACATCACCATTGAAATAATCCTTGGCCTTGGCAATGAATTTATTGCCAACATAGACTGGAATGGTTGCTGTATTTTGAGCGTTTGGACGAAGATTGAGACCTCCGATATTGTTTAATGGTTGGGCTTGGTAGCCTTCAGGTAAGAGATAAATGTCTCCACGGTACTGCGGGCCTAAAACGCGTGGCCTCTTCACCGTCGTCAACATTCCTTCCAAACTTTCCCAGTAGTCCAACGCTTCACTTTGAGGCTGATAATTATTAATATCGTTATCGACCGTATCCTGAGGCATATTAGCCACGATGTCAACTGGATCAGGTAAGTCAGTTTTCCCTTCCTTGGTCACCTTGGAAGCCATCAGCATGGTAACTGTCAAACTACCACTGGGCTTGTTGAAAGTTTGTCCCTGACGAACGCTGAGATCTTCCATGTAGCCTTCTTTGACGCGTCCTTCAAGACTAAGTTTGTCTCCGACATCGACTTTTTCTTTAGAAACAACATAAAGAGCATCAGAAGTCCTGCTATTTCCATCAGGAGTCACGTCTTGAACATAAAAACCATAGCGGTCTGTTTTCGTCACAACTACATTGGAAACTTGGACTTCCTTGTCCTCATAGGGAGAGGTTTGTGATTCTCCCTGAATGGTTCCCACATTGGGCACAGCTTCTGGTCCGCTAGCAGCAACTTGTGCTGCAGCAGGAACTTGGCCTTCCTTTTCCACTGCCTCTGTAGAAGCTGCCTTTGGCTCTCCTGATTCTGCTGATGCACTCTCTGCTTGACTGGCAACCGACGCATCACTTACAGGTGGATTCTCTGTAAGAGCTGCCGCATCTGAAGTCGACGAACTTACTGCTTCTTCTGCTCCGACCAGTTGGACAGAAAAAAGCAGGGACAGAAAAGCAGCTAGCAAGACCACTGTAGGAAAGAGCTGCCTGTAAGAAACTTGTTTTTTCATGAATTTCTCCTTTTCTGTATAAATGTATATTATCCTATTTAATTTTTATTATAAAGAAAAGAATCAAATTTTGCAAAGGCTTTCTTAAAATTCTGTATTAGTTTCTCTTACTTCAGAAAAATACTTGCCTAGACTGGCCCAACACATAAAAAAGAATCTGGAATTTTTTCCAGATTCTTTCAGATTGAAGACAAACACCATTTGGAATGTTTGTCTTTGGTCTGAGAGAGCCGAAGCTCTCGAAAATTATTTTTAAATATTTTATAAAGTGTTAAGAAAACTTTTTTCTATTTTCAAATTACTATCTTCCAGTTTTTTAAGAAATTAATAGATTGGGATTTTTTCTAAGTTCTGGAATAGAATACACTCTACCATTTTTGAAATACTTATATGGTGTAGTATTAACGGTGACTACGCCTATTTCTACGGTATCAAATTGACCAAACTCTTTCTGAAACAACAATTTATTTGATAAAATCGTAGATTTTAATTTATTTAATTTTGCAAACTCTTTATATATCTGTGAATTAACTATACTTTTACATTGTTTTACATTTCTGGCAAGTCCATAATTTTTTAAATCATAAGTATATAAAGTATTATTGTAAATAAAAACTAAATCCAACTCCTCAATTAAGGAATTATTTTTTACTAATGCCTTAATCCCATCAATCTTTGACTGATTAAGGTAATAATTTATTTTACAATCCCTATCGTAGCTTTCTGCAATTTTTTTAAACTCCGGTAGTAATCTTTCATCAAAATTTTTTCGTATTAGTGTTGTCCATGTCTTCCCATTCTTCTTATTAAGAATATCACTTCTCAATATTCGATAAGGAAAATATTTAGCTGATTCTAAAAATGAAAACGTTGGAAGAATATCTATCTCTGAAAACTCAAGCACTGGTGCTCTAAATAGTCTCATATTCGGTTCCCCAATGATACTGTTTATGGGCATACTCTCGTAGAAACTCTTATTATTTAAAGTTAGATTTTCAATCACTAATTTAGAGTCATCAGTCGAAAGAGATTGATTCATTGAGAAATCGCTAATAATGAGATTTTTTTCACATAAACTTAAATAAATATTTTCAAGTTTTAAGGCTCTATTCTCATCAGGCTGTGAGAGATAATTATTTAAAATATTTGGCGATATATTTTTTACTTGTTGTAAATATTTCAAAATTACCTCAATTTTTTTATCGCCAATGATAAGTTCTTCGTCTCGTGTATCAACGATATAGTTTGTAAAGTTTTCAAGAATTCTATTTGGTAGAGAAATACCTTTTTCCTTTGAAAATGAAATCTCATCACGCTCATCCTTATTAACAAAAGGTAACAAATCAATATACGAATCCAGAAGTATCTTCGCAAAGAATAGTTCAAATAGGCTACATAAGCCAGTATAGTTTATTTCTACTTTACGAGAGTTTTGACGATATTCCTGTTCTCCAGTTAAAAGCAGTCGATTAAGTATATGTTCTAACGTAGACTTTAATTCACCTAAAAAGACACGCGGATCAAAAAATATATATGACTTTATCGAATTAAAAGAAACTATCAGTTCATCTATTCCATCAGGTACTGTCGCCTTATAATCGGTATTTAAATATATAGTAATTTTACTTAAAACACTTGCCAACAATGTTAAATTAAGCAATAAACTTTCTTTTCGATACAATACCAATTCTTCCTGAATTTTTCTGTCTAACTCTTCATTGATATATTCAATAACTTGCTTAATACCTGAATTTGTTAACGTAAATGTCGAAGGTATATCTAAATCTAAAAAATGTAATTCATCTAGAATTTGACCAATGAGCTGCATTCCTCTGCTCTGTAATGAATCTCTCTTGAATTTTCTATATTTTTCTGGAAGTAGACATCCAGTATTTTCAGTTGCTGAAGCAGCGAAATACGTAATTAAGAATTTATACAGTTCGTGTTCTTCATCAATAATCCTACTGCAATTTTTTAATTCATGAATTAGCAACTGTAAATCTGGTTGATAATATGGTAACTTTTTCACTGTAAAACTTCCTCCGTAATTTTTCTTTTAGCATAAAATTTCTTGTGACTGTTTTAGAAATATTTCAAACTTTCCTAAATTACATTTCTTAAAGTAAAGTTACTTATAAAAACGGTCCTATTTCTGATAAATAAAAGCGAGACAAACCACTTCTCTTTTATCTTCTTAAAATCGTTTATCCTTCAATAATTTCCAATAATGAAGCCCTATTTTTTTCATCTTAGACCTCCTATAAAAATATTTCTATATTAATTGTAACATTTTAGAAAGCGTTTTACACAATTGAGACTTTAGAACTCTTGACTGATATTTCCATGAGCCACCAGACCGTCCATCGCATCACGCAGGATGTGGCTGAGAAGATAGCTCAAAGTAGCTCTGCTTTGTCAGAAACGTTAAGGAAACCCAAAGTCCTCTACATCGAGGGAGATGGGGTTTGAATTGGCAGTCAAGAGAAACATAAGCATTTAGAGTTCAAGTAATTTCTCTACTTTTGCTAAATCCTGCTCATTCATACTAGATAGGGTATGTATCAGGGACTTGAATCGGTCACTAGAGCGTTGCGGTTTCTTGGTGTCAAAAATTTTTCTAAACATAAGATCTCCTTTCATTGAAAAAAACAGCCCCATAAGGGCTGCTCAGATTGAAGACAAAGCCCTTAGAAACTTCTGTTCTTTGGACTTTGTCTTCAATCTGAAAGAATCTGAAAGTCCTTTCCAGATTCTTTTAGAATGATTTATTCCTCCACCAAGATAGCCAAGGTTTCATATGGCTGCAAGGTCATCACATGGTCAATCTGAGTCTTGCCGTAATTGGATAGGAGAACCTGACCATTTTGATAATCCGGCAGGATGTCCACTGTAATCGGATCAGTATAGAAGTTGTTAAGTACTAAAAGTTTGTGTCCTTGCCACTCCCGCTCAAAGGCATAAACCTGAGGACTGTCCTCATAGGCTGGCTGATAGCTGCCCTCTGCGATGATAGGCAATTCCTTACGCAAGCCAATCAATTTCTGATAAAAGGTAAAAATCGGGCCCTTGATTTCATTTTCCACATTGATGAGAGGATAGGATTTGCCCGCCTTCAGCCATGGAGTTCCTGTTGTAAAACCTGCATTGACTGAATCATCCCACTGCATAGGCGTCCGAGAATTATCACGAGATTTAGCCTTGATAATCCTGAAGGCTGCCTCTGGCGATTGCCCTTCAGCAAGCAGACTCTGGTAAGCATTGAGAGACTCGACATCTACATAATCTTCCATGGAGTCGTAGTCAGGGTCCACCATTCCAATTTCCTCCCCCATGTAGATATAAGGCGTCCCGCGCGACAGATGAATACTGGCTGCCAACATGGTTGCCCCTTCATTGCGGAAATTCTCTACATCGACAAAGCGGTTGAGAGCTCGCGGCTGATCATGGTTGTTCCAAAAGAGGGCCGACCAACCGTCGTGTTCGCTCATTTCCTTGCCCCAAGTATGGAAGAGGCGTTTTAACTCTTCAAAGTCAAAAGCCTTAAGCGTCCACTTCTGTCCAGCTTCATAGTCCACCTTGAGATGATGGAAATTAAAAGCCATAGATAGCTCCTGCCGGTCTGGTGCGGTGTAAAGGATGCAGTTTTCAATCGTCGTTGCACTCATTTCGCCAACCGTCATAAAGGAATCGTCCTGCCCAAAAGTTGCTTCGTTCATCATACGCAGATAGTCATGGACGATTGGCTTATCGGTATAGGCTGGCTTGCCCTCCTGCTCTGGACAGTCCGTCAGCACTTCATCTTTTCCGATGACGTTGATGACATCAAAGCGGAAGCCATTGACTCCTTTATCTCGCCAAAAATTCACCACCTTGAAGAGCTCTTGACGAACATTGGGGTTGCGCCAGTTAAGATCAGCTTGAGTCACATCATAGAGATGCAGATAATATTTGCCCGTATCCCCAAATGGTGCCCAGGCACTGCCGCCAAACTTGGACAGCCAGTCCGTTGGCTCATCCCGCAGGATAAAGAAGTCCTGATAGTAGGAATCCCCAGCCAGAGCCTTTTGGAACCACTCATGTTCAATCGAACAGTGATTTAGAACCATATCCAGCATAAAGTCAATCCCATGCTGCTGGCCAACCTTGACCATCTCTTCAAAATCTGCCATATCTCCAAAGATAAGGTCTACCGCAGTATAGTCAGAAATATCATAACCATTGTCCCGTTGCGGACTCGGATAGAAAGGATTGAGCCAGATCATATCCACTCCCAGCTCTTTCAGGTAAGGAAGTTTTTCAATAATCCCGCGAAAATCTCCCAAACCGTTGCCAGTTGTGTCTTTAAAAGATTTTGGATAAATTTGGTAGACAACCTTTGTTTTATCAAGTGTCATATTTTCTCCTTTTTTGAGAAAAGGGACAGATTTTAAAGCACCGTCCCTTTCTATAAGTCATTTCATTTTTCTTTAAAGTGGCTGAGCGTTCATCAACTGATTGCCTCGCTCAACTACCCGAGGAAGTTGTTCAAGCACCTCCACCTGATACTTGTCTGAGTTCGTAATGATGACTGGTGTTTCTGTTACATAGCCTGCTTTCTTGATCATGTCTATATCAAAGGAAATGAGTTTGTCGCCAACCTTGACCTTATCTCCTTGAGATACATAACCTTCAAAGCCTTTGCCCTCCAGATTAACAGTGTCCATTCCGATATGCATCAGGATTTCAACACCTTCATCTGACAAGATGCCGATGGCATGCTTGGTTGGGAAGAAGACTGTTACTCTACCATTGACTGGTGAAACCAACTCACCTTGGCTAGGAACAATGACAACTCCACGCCCCATCAAACCTTGTGCAAAGACAGGATCTGTTGCCTGACTTAATTCTTTGACTTCTCCTGCCAGCGGACTAGTAATCGTTACAGGAGCTGATGAATCAGCTGCTTTCACCTCTGGAGATGACTCGGCTTTGGATGGCCCGGCAAATTCTGCCTCTTCCTGGGCTGCAAACTCTGCCTGCAATTCTGGATCTTCCTCTGTCTTCGTCAAGAAGTCTGTCTTGTGGAAGAAGAAGGTCAGGAACATTGGTACAAGGATTGCTACAAGCATAACTAGAAGGAAAGGAAGCCAGTAGTTTGCTTGAATAGAAAGGA
This sequence comes from Streptococcus sp. DTU_2020_1000888_1_SI_GRL_NUU_041A, assembly GCF_032387735.1. NCBI lineage: Bacteria > Bacillati > Bacillota > Bacilli > Lactobacillales > Streptococcaceae > Streptococcus > Streptococcus sp. DTU_2020_1000888_1_SI_GRL_NUU_041A. The sequence continues at coordinate 1,902,460 of NZ_CP135591.1, forward strand.
TAGCTGGTAAGCCTCCGACACCAATACCAGTTGCTGTAACATTAAAGCTAAGGGACAAGACTCCGGCAATAGACGAACCAATCATCCCCGCCACAAATGGATAAACGTACTTGACATTGACCCCGAAGAGAGCTGGCTCAGTAACTCCAAGGTAAGCTGAAATGGTTGCTGGAAGCGAAATTTGTGCCTCTCTTTCATCACGACGATGCATGAGATAGTAGGCAAATACAGCCGAACCTTGAGCAATATTAGACAGAGCAATCATGGGCCAAAGAGCTGTTCCACCATAATCATTGGCTAACTGTGTATCAATGGCATTGGTCATATGGTGAAGACCTGTAATCACAAACGGAGCATAAAGGGCACCAAATACTGCACCAAACAACCATTTGAATGGACCTGTCAAACCAAGAAATACGAACTTAGACATGCCTTGTCCAACCCACCAGCCAAAAGGACCTAAAACCGTGTGGGCCAAAATCAAAGCTGGAAGCAGAGAAAGCAAAGGAACAAAAATCATAGAAATCACTTCCGGAATCCGTTTACGCCAGAAAATTTCTAAGTAAGAGAGAGACAGACCAGACAAGAGAGCCGGAATGACCTGACCTTGGTAACCATATTTGTGAAACTCAAGTATCCCAAAATACCAAGTGTAGTCTTTAGCAATCACAGCTTTAGAGGTATTGGCTACATCATAAGCATTCAGCAAATGTGGAGAAACCAAACAAATCCCTAAGACAATCCCAAGAATCTGACTGGTTCCCATCTTACGGGAGATAGACCAAGTAATCCCCACTGGTAAGAAGTGGAAGACTGCTTGTGCCGGCAGCCAAAGAAAGTCATTAACATTGCTCCAGAATTTGGACACATCCACAATTGTATTATAAACCGGTTGTCCATTTTTTACTTGTGCAACTCCGTCAACAATCTTTCTACCCAAAGCTTCAATATGCACGCCCTCAAGGACATTGCGGAAGCCAAGGATTAACCCTCCGACAATCAAGGCTGGAATCAAGGGTGTAAAAATTTCCGCCAGAGTGGCCATAACCCGCTGAAGGGGATTTTGCTTGCTCTTGGCAGCAGACTTGGCTGCTTCTTTTGATACTCCCTCAATACCTGATACAGCAGTGAAGTCATTGTAAAAGATTGGCACATCATTTCCAATGATGACTTGGAATTGCCCAGCATTTGTGAAAGTCCCCTTGACCACTGGGATTGCCTCAATGGCCTTGACATTTGCCTTTTGATCGTCGCCAAGTACAAAGCGCATCCGCGTTGCGCAATGGCTAACTGCTGTGACATTCTCTTTGCCGCCGATTGCATCTAGCAGATCTTTAGCTTCCTTCTCAAATTTTCCCATTTGACTACTGGCTGAATGAGAATCCAGCACTCTCCTTATATTTTTTACGAGTCGGTTTTTCAACACATCTCTACAAATTATTGTAATCGATTCCAAAGATGTATGCAAGTTGTTTGTTGAAAATATCCCTCATTTTTGATAAAATTTTCTATGTTGTATGCAAATAAGAAAACAAGTGGAGTTTATGATGAAGAAATACAAACAATTATTCAAACAGATTGAGAAAGATATTTTAGAGGAACGTTATGCAGTCGGAGACTTCTTGCCCAGTGAACATCAGCTGACAGAAGACTACCAGGTTAGCCGCGACACGGTGCGCAAGGCTCTGGCCCTGCTGCAGGAAGAAGGATTGATTGAAAAAGTCCGCGGACAGGGTTCCAAAGTCATCAAGCATGAACAGTTTGACTTTCCTGTGTCTAAGCTGACCAGCTATCAAGAAGTAGTCAAGCAGAATAATATGCAGTCCAAAACCAATGTTGTCAGCTTGGAAAAGATTACCGTAGATCAGAAACTGTCCGACATCACTGGTTTCCCTCCCTACCGACTGGTTTGGCGAATCGTCCGTCAGCGCGTTGTAGACCAAGTCGCCTCTGTCTTAGATATTGACTATTTAGACAAGGGAATCGTCCCTGACTTGACAAGGGAAATCGCTGAGCAGTCCATTTATGCTTATTTGGAAAATGACTTAAAACTTAACATTGCCTATGCCAAAAAGGAATTTACCATTGACCACGCCAATGACCGAGACAAGATTCTCATGGACCTAGGCAAGGATCAGCAGGTCGTCTCTGTCAAATCCCAGGTCTATCTGGCAGACGGCCGCCAGTTTCAATATACCGAGAGCCGTCACAAGCTAGACAAATTTCGCTTTGTGGATTTCGCTAAGCGTCAGAAAGAATAACCTTGAGTTCCATCCAGACCACAAAACCACCTCTGCCTTCCAGTTGGCAGAGGTGGTTTCTTTTATGAGTAGTCTAAGGCTGCTTTGTTTTGGAGCGACAAAGAGCCTCAAAATTTCTTTTTACTTGTTTTAGGAGATTTATATGAAAAAATTAGTTAAGGGCTTCTGCTGCTTTTTAAACGTTACTGATTCTTATTACTTCCTTTCTTACTTTTGCGCCTGAGAGAATGTCAATACTTGCTTATCATATAGGCTAACTTTAGATGTCATTGGACTGTCCTCATTTCTATTTTGATGGTATTAGTATAATCCCAGAAACTTAAGACAGACTTATAAAAAACTTGAAGGAAACTTAAAAGGCTGAGTTTATTTCTCAGCCTTTTCTGCTTCTTCAACAATTTCTGAAATTTCAACCTTAACCTTCGTAACACGGCCATTTTTTACCTTGTCATTGGTTAAAATGAGTTGCTTATTCTGACTTTCGACTTCATAGCTAATGCGTTCCTTCGGATCTGGAATAGTCCCTACACAAGTCAAGTAATAACCAGCTATCGTATCCACATCGTCGCTTTCAATTTCAACTTCAAAATATTCATTAAAGTCATTGAGGGTCATGGTTCCTAATACGATGTAGGTATTCTCGCCGATTTCATGGACTTCGATTTCAGCCTTGTCAGTCTCATCGTCGATCTCACCGACAATCTCCTCCAAGAGGTCTTCCAGTGTGACCAGACCAGCCATACCACCATACTCATCCAAAAGAATCGCCATTTGATTTTGCGTATTGCGTAGCTCCTTAAGCAAATCATCAACAAACATGGTTTCCGGTACAAAGAGCGGCTCCTGAAGGATCTTGCGCAGAACGATATTGTCAAAACCATTGACGAATCCTTCATTGAGCAGTCGCTTTGTATGAATCAGACCGATGACATTGTCCTTGTCTCCATCATAGACAGGAATCCGCGAGAAGCTCTGTTTGAGAATGCTTTCGATAATTTCTTTGGTATCGTCCTGGATGTCCACCATAAAGGCATCCGTCCGCGGCACCATCAGTTCACGCGCCATCAGCTCATCCAGAGAGAAAATCCCCTGCAGCATCTCAATCTCATCTGCATCCAAGGTCTCCTCACTATTAGTCAGCATATATTCAATCTCATCCCGAGTCATCTTTTCGTCTGCATCATCAAACTTCATCGGGGTTATCCGACTCAGTAGATTAGTCGACGCTGACAGCAACCAAACGAAGGGACTGACAATCTTGCCAAGAAAAATAATAACCGGAGCAGCCCGCACAGCTAGATTGTCTTTCAGGTTCATGGCAATGCGCTTAGGATAAAGCTCACCCAAAACAATAGAAATATAGGTCAATAGGACCAAAGCTAAGAAAGTTCCGATAGCACGTGCGGTTTCGGAATTTCCCATCCAAGAAGAGAACAGTTTCCCCAGATTATCCGCAAAGCTGGCTCCAGACAGGATATTGATAACTGTAATCCCAACCTGAATGGTTGATAAGAAATTATTAGGGCTTTCTAAGACCGCCAAGAGACGACTATATTTGAGGTCGCCCTCTTCAGCCTTTTGCTCTACACGCGCCCGATTGAGCGATACCATTGCCATCTCAGCGGCTGAGAAAAAGGCATTTAACAAAGTCAATATAAACAGTAGTAAGGCTTGCCATAAAATATTCTGACTGCCAGGGTCTTCCATTGATTCTTTCTCCTCGAAATGTATAAGTAAATCTGATTATATCATATTTTTAAATTTAGTGCACAGGAAATGAAAATAAGACGGAAGGCCTTCCTTCCGTCTTATTTTCTGGTATCGAGACTCTGGAATCAATCGAATTCCAAACTCATCCTTATTTATTAATAATCCCAAACTCTTCGTTCTTCTTCTGCTGCTGGGCTTCCTTGTGATTATCATAGAGATTAGCCAAGAATTTGGCGATTTCTTTGAGGATAGAATAGGTCGGGATTGCCACAATCATCCCCAGCACACCATAGATATTGCTGGATAAGAGCAAGAGCACCATGATGGTAATAGGATGAACCTTCATCACACCACCAACGATACGGGGATAGAGGATATTACCATCGACCTGCTGGATAATCAGCATGTAAATCAAGGCCGCCACCATCTTCTGAGGATCGGTAAAAGCATACGTAATGACCATGGGAATCAAGCCGATACTCGGTCCAACATAAGGAATCAGATTAGCCAGACTGGAGAAAATAGCAAAGACCAAAGCGTACTTGAGTCCAATGACGCTATAGCCAATATAGGCCAGAGCACCTATAATCAGGGCATCGATTGAAATCCCACTGATATAGCGGGCAACAGTAGCATTGAGATTGGTCAGCAAGCTGGAGATATTGAGCTTATCGCGCTTGAGGACAGTTCGCTCCAGCATGGGCAAAAGCTTATGGCCGTCCATGAGGAAGTAAACCAAGAAAATCGGCGTCATAATCAAAATCATCAGTGTATTGACGACTGCTGACAGAACACTGCCCAGACTGTTGGTCACACTGTTGAGAATATTCTGCAGAATATCCACATAAGACAGGTTGAGCTGCTGGATGGTGGACTGGATATTCAGATTTCGAAAGAGCGGATTTTTAGATAATTGATTAACAAAACTTTGAATTTCCCAATAAAGGCCTTGCGTTGAATTAATCAAGCTGCTCAGCTGATTAATCAAAATCGGCAAGAGATAAATAATACCCAGAGCAATCAAACCAAATAAAAGGCTGAGCGTAATCAGAATCCCAATCATTCGGTTGATTTTGAGCTTATCCTGGAGAAATTTCACCAGCGGATTCGTAATATAGTAAAGAAATCCTCCCACAAGAAAGGGAATCAAGATTGTATTCACAACGCTAACAATCGGGGTTACCATATCCCCCATCTGACGCCAGATAAAGAAAATAATCGTTAGCAAAAGGACCTCACTGGTCCAAAACATCAGCTTACTTTTATGAAACATTTGACTCCTCCTATCAGTTATTTTACCATAAATTTTGTTATAATAAAGGAGATTTAACGAAAGAAAGAGTAAAAATGGAAAAGATTATCAAACTGGAAAATGTAAGCTTGGCTAAACAAGGCCGAACTATCTTAAAAGATCTCAACTGGCAAGTGAAAAAGGGAGAACATTGGGCCATCCTCGGTCTCAACGGTTCTGGAAAGTCTACTCTCCTGCGCTTGCTCATGGCTGAGCATTGGAAGACTCAGGGCAAGGTGACGGTTCTGGGTACGGAATTTGGCGCCGGCGACATTCCTCAGCTGCGAACTAGGATTGGAGTAGTCGGCTCCTTCATTGCTGAGCGTCTGCCCAGCCGCCTCACATCTGAAGAAATCGTCCTGACAGGAAAGTATAAAAGCAGTATTCTCTACGCTCCTTACGGACAAGCAGAACTGGAGCAAGCTAGGGAAATGCTGGCCTCCATTGGCGGGCAAGAATTGATTGGCCGAAGCTACATCAGTCTGTCTCAAGGGGAAAAACAGCTCTTGCTAATTGCGCGCAGTCTCATGGAAAAGCCAGAATTGCTTATTTTAGACGAAGCGACCAGCGGTCTGGACCTCTTTGCCCGCGAGCGCCTGCTGGAACAGATTGGTAAGATTACGCAGATGGACCAGGCTCCAACCATCCTCTATGTCACCCACCATGTAGAGGAAATCACTGCTGCTATGGATCATGTCCTGCTCCTAAAAGAAGGAGAGATTATTGCCCAAGGTCCTAAAGTAGACATACTTCAAAAAGAGGTCATGGATCGATTTTATCCCCAGCCAGTCGAGCTGATTGAACTGGGAGAAGACCGCTATTTCGTCAAGGTGGAGGTCAGGTCCTCATGAAGCAATTTTCTAATACCATCTTCAACCTGGGCTACTTCCTGATTCTGACCATGACTGCGATTGCCTTGCTTTTCCTGTCTGGGCAGATTCTGCTGTCCCATACTTACATCCCTTTGAGGATTGCAGAAGGGGTCCAATTCGTCAGTAATCCTTGGTATTTCTACCCTATCCTCCTGCTCTTTCTCCTCAGCCTCTTTTTAATCCGGCCCCTGTTGGAAAAGGTTCAGGCCAAGCATCTTTTTTGGTTTCTGTCCCTCATCTTTATAGCAGCAGCGATTTTTCTGATAACGGCCTACGATGGCCGCATCCGAGCTGACGCCAAGCATGTTTTCAATGCAGCGTTGGCCTTTAACCGAGGAGATTACAGCTCGCTGACAACCGTCGGAAGCTACATGTATCGTAATCCCCATCAGCTAGGACTGATGACTCTGGAGCGACTTTATGCTTTTATTTCTCCAACGACTCAGTTTGCCTTTAGCATGAATGTCGTCTGGACTTTACTCAGTCATTTCTTGATTTACAAGATTACTGCCCTGCTCAATGCCAGAGAAATGATTCAGAAATACACGATTCTGCTGACCTTTCTCTTTCTACCACAACTCTTTTTCATCCTCTTTGTCTACGGTACCATTCCCGGGCTCTTCTTCTGTCTGCTCAGTCTCTATGCTTTTATCAAGCTGGATCAGAAAGGGAACCTGCTCTATGCCTTGCTGGGAGCGGCCAGTATCAGTCTGGCCTGCCTCCTGCGCAACAACTACATCATCTTTGCCATCATGCTGATTGGAGTCTGCTTCCTGTCCATCTTTTATAAATGGTCTTGGAAGAAACCCTTAGCTATCATCCTAATTTTAGCCGGTATCGTCCTTTCAAACAAGGGACTGACTGCCTACTATGAGCAGCTGATTGGGGGCAAGATTGGTGTCGGTACTCCAAAAATCGCCTACATCACTATGGGCCTGCGGGATGATCCCAATCGGCAGACCTTGGGAGGCTGGTACGATGCCTACAATACCAAGATTCTCAAGCGCAACAAATACGATGAAAAATTGGCTACAGAAATGGCCACTCGGGATTTGAAGGATATTTTGATTCACTTCAGTAAGCATCCTGCTTATGCGCTGAAATTCTTCTACGAAAAGGTCAAGTCGACCTGGACTGAGCCGACTTTTCAGTCTATTTGGACTGGACCTCAGATTGAGCGCCAGCAATATATGAAGCCAGCTGTCCTGCGCAGCATTTATGAGGAAAGAAAAGGTTATCAGATTATTAATTTCCTGCTCTTGACCCTGCTAGCTAGTATCTATCTGCTCTCCTGTTTCTTTATCCTGCATAAATTTTTCGTCGCCGAGGAAAAACTGACGCCTTTTGACCTCTATCCCTTCATCTTTCTATTAGGGGGCGGCCTCTTCCACTTCTTCTGGGAAACCAAGAGCCAGTATGTCTATATCTATGTCCTCCTTCTCATCCCTTCCGCCGCTCAATCCTTAGTCGACCTGAGCGATTGGTGGAAGAACAAAGGAAAAGGTGAGCCAAAAGACCAACTTGAGAAAGACCTATAAAACTTGAACACTTGACAAGAATTCCTTATAATTTTATAGGAATATTAAGTGAAAGAAAGTTGAATTTGTAACTGAAATATTTTGTATTTTACGAAAGGAGAATAGTGATTTATGTTTTCAATATTAGGTGCAGTATTATTTGGAATTATAGCAATTATGACAGTTCTTGTTGCTTGCGGTCTGCCTTTGGGCGAATTTACAATGGGTGGACAACATAAAATCTTACCTAAGAAATTTAGACTTGCGGCAGTCATTTCGGTAGCTATTCAAATTTTTGCCGTGATCATTATTTTGCAATCCGGAGGTTTTATTCCCCTGTGGCTGTCTTTCAAGGTTACTAAATATATTTGTTTCTTCTTTGCCGCTTACCTATCCTTGAATACGATTATGAACATGATTTCAAAAAGTAAGAAAGAAAAATATGTTATGACTCCGATTTCACTTATAGCCGGAATATGTTTTTGGATAACAGCATTTCAGATGTAGCATGTGAAATGAGGATCATCTACAGTGCGTTAAATTGGAATTTGTAGAGGTGAGAAAAATGTAATGGCAACCTATTCACCTTAAATCGAAATAGTATAAAATTACGAGGAGATTATAAGATGAACAATTATATAAAATTAAATGAAGATAGATGGAATAATGTAAAAAATGACTATACTGAGCCATTGACACATGAAGAATTAGAAGAAGTTAGAAAACATCCAATTTCTGTTGCATTAACTGTTGGGAAAAAAGTTCCAAAAGAATGGTTTGAAAAAGCAAACGGAAAAAAGATATTAGGTTTAGCTTGTGGTGGTGGACAGCAGGGGCCAGTTTTTGCTATAAAAGGTTATGATGTCACCATAATGGATTTTTCTAAATCACAATTACAAAGAGATGAGTTGGTTGCTAAAAGAGAAGGCTTAAAAATCAACACAGTTCAAGGCGATATGACAAAATCATTTCCATTTGAAAATGAAACCTTTGATATTATTTTTAATCCAGTTTCAAATGTATATATAGAAGATTTAAAAAACATGTATAAAGAAGCTTCTCGAGTATTGAAAAAGGGTGGACTATTAATGGTCGGATTTATGAACCCTTGGATATACATGTATGATGCTGACACCGTATGGGACAAACCTGATGAGGAATTACTTTTAAAGTTTTCAATACCTTTTAATTCAAAAGAGCTTGAAGAGGAAGGCAAGATAACCATAAATCCAGAATATGGATATGAATTTAGCCATACCTTAGAAACTCAGATTAGAGGACAACTTAAAAATGGTCTCGCTATGATAGATTTTTATGAATCATGTGATAAAAGAAATAGATTATCACGTTATGGAAACGACTATATAGCTACACTTTGCATTAAACTATAAAGTTATAGAACATACTTCAGGAGAATAGACCGTTTTATTTTCCGTAAGGGTTAAAATCTAAATCTCAGTTTGTCTAATTGAATAAAAGAATTTTTAAAACAGTAAATCACAAAGGTTTACTGTTTTTTTGCTCATTTTGAGAAGTCATAACCACCCGTGAAAACAGGTAACTTGTACACCAGCTATATGCAATTTCCCTCCAGCGACGTCTAAAGAAGTTCGCTGAACATTGTTCGGGGCAATGCTATGTTCGTTTGACTAATGCCCATAACAACGGGATTATACCTTGTTCTAAAACTGCCATCTGAGAACGGTTTGACACTTAACTTATCAAAGACAAGGTCATTTTTTCCCAATCACGTATATTAGAAACTATCTTTTCATTTAGGCCAACGATATTCACATAGTCCCCTCTCCCCCAAAACTTTCGATTGTCATAATATAACCCCTCTTGTTTTTCAATCTGAACAGGAGGGGTTGTTTTGAATTGAAATGAATAAGGCTCATCTTTGTGTTATTATCATTTTCATCACTTCATTTTAATCGTAATCAGCATATCTCCACAAAGCTATTGTTGCGATAAGACCTAGAATACTCATCCCAAATAAACTGACAATGCTCCCAAAATTCAATAGTGCTTTTCCTGCAATACCACTTGCGAGTGCAGGAATCGCCCATGGAATATACTTCCCAAAGTTAAGAGCAGAACCAAGCTGAGAAAAAATAATAGTAAAAATGATAAATGCCAATGGAGACAAATAGCCCCGGCCTAAACAAGCAAAAAAAGCCACTGGAGTAGAGAGTATGATCGTAAGAGTAGTACAAAAACCAAAAGTAAGTATACCTTTGAAAATCACCATTAAGTTCCCACCATCAAGTCCAATCAAATTGGCAGCCAACAATCCTAATAAAAGTGCAAAAATTGATAGAATATAGCTCCATAGAGCGATAACGATAAACTTGGATAATACGATTGTATCTCTTTTTATCGGGAGTGCTAATAGGTCTATCATAGTTTTATCAGAATATTCTCTACCAAAAACCCAAGATGCTGTAAATCCAAAAATGAGCAATCCCCCAACAGAAATGACTTGTGATATGGTCATTAAGTATGACGACCAGTCTGTTATCCTCATCATTTCCATTTTTGCAGAAATCAAACCAAGATTTTTGAAATTCTCTGGATATTTCATCATAGTTGCAAACAACCCAACAATAAAAGGAACTAAACAGATAGAACAAGCAGTTACGATGGAAAGTTTTGATTTTATTAACTTTCTCCATTCAATTAAAATACAGGAACTAAGCTTTTTCATTCGAAATACCTCCACTATAGTCATTCAGTACTCTTAAAAAATAATGCTCCAAATCTTCTTTTTCAACAGCCAGCGATTTGGGTGGATAACCTGCATTAACTAGCAATGTAGCAATTTTTTCCGGATATTCCACAGATTTTCTATCAGTTAATTCCAAGAAATTGATATTATTTTCTTTGTCTGATTGAATGTTTGCCTGATAGCCATGGTTAGACAATACTTCTTTCATGGCCTTATTATTAGATCCACTTACTAGTAACTTCTTTTCTAAGTACTGTTCTAATTCATTGCTTTCAACTTCTCTTATAAGTCTGCCCTCATGTACAATAACTATCCTAGTAGCAATTTTAGATATTTCTTCCAGATTATGACTGGAAATAAGAACAGTTGTACCTAGATTATTTGCCAATTCCTTTAACAGCTCTCTCACTTCAAGAACTCCAAAAGGATCTAATCCATTTGTCGGCTCATCAAGAATTAGAATTTTGGGTTTATGAATAATCGCTTTTGCAATTCCTAAACGCGCAACATTTCCTAAAGAAAGATGCTTCTCCTGTTTATGTTCATATTGCTTTAGTTTTAATTTTTCAATTACCCAGTCAATATTATCTCTATTAACCCCTCTTAATTTACTAACGATTTCTAAATTTTCTCTCACCGTTAAATCCGGATAAGAATAAGGCGTCTCAATAATATAACCTATTTCGTTTCGAAGTTCTAAATTATTCAGATCTAACTTTTTTCCTTGAATATAGCATTCTCCTGATGTAGATTTTATCAATCCTAGCATCATTCTCATCGTCGTTGTTTTCCCTGCACCATTCAGTCCTAAAAACCCTACTATTTCACCAGGTTTTATCGATAGATTCAAGTTGTTGACAACATTTTTTGTTCCATATCTTTTAGAAAGCTTTGCGGTTCTAATTGCTTCTTTCACCATTACCTATCCTCCTTAGTAATTTGTTCCACAACTCCTTGTATGACTAACTTCAATGTAGTATCAAATTGTTCTTCACCGATTTCCTCGATGTGTAATATAGTCATAGCAATCGTTCTAAATAAAGCAGAGACGATTTCTACTGATACATTTTCTCTAATGTTGATTCGGGATACAATTTTTTTAACCATCCTATCATCTATCAGATGATGATTTGTTATCGCCTCTTTTGGCAATTTTCTTACGAGTAATTCCATTTCATGATTTTTAAATATAGTATACATAAATGAATAGCGAAAATCTTGATAAAAATCATAAAGTAACTCTACCAGACGATTTGTATCTATCTTGGTTTCCATATCTAATTGTTCTGTCAGGCGATTCATAACATCTATTTGATATTCTTCTAAGACCGTAAAAAATAACATTTCTTTTGAGGAATAAAAATTATAAAAAGAACCTTTGGAAATATCTACCATTGCTGCCATTTGGTCAACTGTGGTTTTCTTAACCCCATATCTTTGAAGGCATTCCTTTGCAACTTTATGTAATTTCTTTCTAATTACTTCCTTTTCTTCAGTAGTAAAAGCAGTAGCCATAACTTCCTCCTGAAAACTCTGTGACGTTTTTTGGTTTTACAGTCATAGCTTATCATATAAACTAAAAGATGTCAAAAGTCTTATATCTTCTTTGTAAGAAAATATAAGACTTTAAATTTACACACATCATAATTCTCTTCTTTTAGACCTATTTATTTGAGTGTCACAATTTAAAAAATAAGGATACAGTACTGAAAGCTCCTATTGTCTGGCTTTTCTCTCTGTATCCTTATTGTATCTCAAGTTCCTTCTCTCAATTTCTCAATCATGACCAAGAAAGGCGGGTTGTTAATCTGATTGATAGTCTTATAGAGGGCAACGGTAAAGTCCTGCTGAGGCAGCTGACTGACGAAGTCTAGCACCGCATCTTTTTCAACTTCACCACCTTCATGCCCGTAATAAATCATGATCGCTGCACGGCCACCTTTTTCCAAGCCTCGACAGACCTTTTCCAGAGCTTCCAGCGTCGTATCAGGTCGGGTAATGACTGACTTGTCCGCCGAAGGCAGGTAGCCAAGATTAAAAATAGCAGCCTTGAAATGTTCCGTGTATTGGTCCATAGTCTCATGACCATCCAAGATTAGCTGAGCATTGTCCAAGCCTGCTTCTGCCAAGCGCTGGCGGGTCTTTTCCACAGCCTGCTCCTGAATGTCAAAGGCATAGACTTGCTTAGCCAACTGAGCTAGAAAGAGGGTATCATGCCCGTTGCCCATAGTAGCATCCACTACGACATCTTCCTTGGTCACGACTTCTGCCAAAAAGGCATGGGCCATCTGCAATGGTCTTAACATACGAATCTCTGCTCCTTTGCTTTACAGCCCTGCTTGCTGCCACGACGACGCATTTCTGCCTCAATGGCATTGAGAACTTCCCATTTATTGAGGCTCCACATGGGGCCAATCAACATATCTCGCGGGGCATCGCCTGTGATACGGTGGATGACGATATGCTCGGGGATAATCTCCAGTTGGTCGCAGACGATGGAGACATACTCCTCCTGACTGAGCAGCTGCAGTCGCCCCTCATGATAATCCCGCTGCATGCGGGTATTAGTCATCAAGTGAAGCAAGTGAAGTTTAATTCCCTGAATGTCATTGTCCGTCACACAGCGACGGACATTCTCCAGCATCATCTCATGGGTTTCGCCCGGCAGGCCATTGATCAAGTGAGAGACAATCTCCGCCTTGGGAGCCAGCTTACGAACTCGCTGGACCGTCTCCACATAGAGCTCATAAGAATGGGCACGATTGATGAGGTCCGAGGTCTCCTCATAGGTAGTCTGAAGGCCCAGCTCCACAGTCACATGCATACGCTCGGACAAGTCAGCCAAGTAGGCGATGGTCTCATCAGGCAAACAGTCCGGCCGAGTTCCGATGTTAAGTCCAACGACACCTGGCTCGTTAATGGCTTGCTCATAGCGCTCACGAATCACTTCAAGCTTCTCATGGGTATTGGTGAAGTTCTGGAAATAGACCAGATACTTACGAACATCAGGCCACTTGCGGTGCATAAAGTCAATTTCCTTATAGAACTGCTCGCGAATGGGCGCATCCGGCGCCACAATGGCATCACCTGAACCCGAAACGGTACAGAACGTACAGCCTCCATGCGCCACGGTACCATCCCGATTGGGACAGTCAAAACCCGCATCAATGGGCACCTTAAAAGTTTTTTCACCAAAAAGTTTTCGATAATAATCATTCAAAGAATTGTAAGATTTCATACCTTTCATTCTACCACAAAAAAGAGTTTAGAAACAAAAATTCCCTCTTTCACAAGGAAAGAAGGAAATCACCGCTCCCACAAATAGACTTTCAAATCCACACAGCCATTGGCCTTCAAGTCTACTCCCTCTGCCCAAAGCAAGTGTTTCTGGTCTTCCCAGCCTGGTGCGAGGCGTCCTGCCGCATTGACTACCCGATGGCAAGGATGCTTGCCGCCATAAAGCTCAGACTGACTGAGTATCTTTCCCACCAAGCGGGCATTTTTTGGCCGACCAATCAAACGAGCAATCTGACCATAGGTCGCCACGCGCCCAGAGGGAATGCTATCTACTAATGCCAAAACAGCATCGATGAGTTCTTGATTCAAAACGGAAATGACCCTCCTTTTTACAAAGTGGATCAGAAAGGCCGGAACACTATCCTTCGTTTTAGAAGCTATATTATAAAGCCTCTTTCATTGATGATGTACTCATATCATTTCCGAGCAACTTCCATTCCACTTATAGATATAAAGCTTTCTTACCCTCCAGTTCATGGCAAGATTGTTCCTAAGATAGAAGCAATCGAAACTTACTTCTACAGCTTTATTGATTAGCTAACCCTCTAAAAACTTCCAATAATAAAAGTTTAAGAGGTTATAAGTTTTTATAAATTCCATTCTACCACAAAATCCGGCAGTGACTCGAAAAATCCCTTCTTCCATAAAGAAAAAAGGGATATAATTATACTCAAATAATATATATAAAACAAAATATAATCAATCTACAGATTTTAATGCTTCTAACATGTTTACATTTTTTAAACGAAAATTTACCACAAAACCTAGAATAGATAAAATCAAGATTATAGTCGTCACTGGTATAAAGTATACAGTTAACTCAACTACTTTGGGATATACAGTATCTTTGCTCATCATCGTAATAATCGCATTATGTAAGTAATAACCTCCTACTATTCCCAATAAGATTCCTATGGCAGAAAGTATCATTGTCTCTCTGTAGATATACATCGTTACTTCCTTATCAAAGAACCCAAGGACTTTTATAGTAGATAATTCTCTAATTCGTTCAGCCACATTTATATTCGTTAAATTATATAATATTACAATGGCTAACAATACAGAAACAACTACCAAGACCGTCATTGAAGTCCCCAAAGAATTTACTGCTGTTCTAACAGTTTTAACTAAAGCAGAGTTTTGAGATAGCGCGGATATTCCTGATTTATCCAAGAAAATTTTAGAACTATTTGAAATATTTGAAGCAGACTTATTTTTTAAGTTAATCAAGTATGCATTGTTTTCTGCGATTTCACCAAAAGTTTTATGATAGTAATCATTACTCATAAAAATATAATGTCCAACATTCATCTCAACAATATCAGCCACTTTTATTTTGTAATTTTTCCCGTCATTATCTTTAAAATTAAAATATTCTCCTTTCTTTACATTATAATAATCAGCCAGCTTTTGGGAAATCAAAGCTCCCTTATTAGAAAGTTTTAACTCTTTACCTGATTCAGTATTTCTTAATGTAATGAAAGAATCTAGCTTTCCATCACTACTTATAACAGAGATTGACTTCTTATCAATCTGACCTGAAATTTTCTCGCTAATACTTTTATAATGTATTTCTTTAAATTCATTCACTCTCTCAGACTTCAAAAGATTATCAATTTCTTTTTGCTCATCTTGACTAATATTATTTTTTTTAACAGCTAATATATCAAAACGAGTTATTTCTTTGAATTGATTATTTACAACCTTACCAATAGAAGACTGAATCCCTAATCCTGCAAAAAGTAAGGCAACAGAACCAGTAACACCCAGCACCGTCATCATCATTCTTTGCTTATATCTAAAAATATTTCTAGCTGTTACCTTTTGAGTAAAATTCAAACCATTCCAAATAAAGCCAATCCTCTCCAAAAGAATCTTTGAACCACTCACTGGAGGCTTGGGCAACAATAATTGAGCAGTATTTTCATTCAACTCTTTTCTAGCCACCAGAAAAGTAGGCATAACAGCGCTTATTAGAGTAAAAATCAATGACAAGAGTGAAAAGGAGCAATAGAAATAAAGCTTTGGACCACCTATAATCATCGTATTTGAAACAGTTCGGGTCACGATGCTAGGTAAAACATACTGACCTAAAGCGATTCCTAATAGTGTTCCGGTAAAACCAGCTACTGTTCCATAACAAATAAACTTTTTCAAAACATCAAAATCTGAATAACCGAGTGCCTTCAATATCCCTGAATTGATCCGTTCTTCGTTGACGAAGCGAGTCATCGTAGTAAAAGTGACTAGTGCAGCAACAAGGTATAAAACTACAGGAAAAAGGTTGCCTATATTACCAATATTGTTTTTTATTGACTCATAAGTTCTATAGCCTTCTCCCCCTGGAAAAGTTGTACGCGTATATGTGTTATAACTAGGTGCCTCTAAAGAATCAATTTTATTTTGACCATTCTTTATATCTTCTTCAGCTTCATTAATTTTATCCTGTGCCTCAGAAAATTCCTTATTAATCCCGTTTAACTGGGTTTCTGGCAAATTCGCAACTGCTTCTCTTTTTTTAGCTAAATTCGATTTTGCTTCTTCAAGTTGAGCTTTTTTTGAATTAATTGACGATTGCTGAGTCTTTTTTATATCAACTAATCTCTGCTCTCCATTATCAGAAAGCAAGTCATCTAGTTGTTCCTGTTTTTTCTGAATGATTTCTGAATATTTGTCTGAATAAGGATTTACTCTATCAGTTTCATCATACTTTAATCGTGCAATTGTATATACATCACTTGAAAATGAATCTGAACTGACAACTCCATAAGCCGATAAAGTCCCATCACCAGCAGTTGTGTTCCCTAAGTTAGTTGTTGACCAGATTTCTGCAGAATTAACAAAACCGACAATTTCATATTCATCCCCCTTTAAAATTGAATTTTTTTCCTCTTTAAATTCAATTTTGTCTCCCACTTTATAACGATCTTTTAAATTCGATGATAAAGCAATTTCCTTACTATTTTGAGGGAATTTCCCAGAAACTAAGTCATATAAAGAGATATCCTTACTATCTGAAAAAACTCTCATTGACTTGTTACTATCTTTTATGGAAGTATCAACCATATACCCGTATTCAATACTTACATCCTTTATACTGTCCAATTCAGCTTTATCTTTCTTATCTAAACCAGCATTTGATATGACTGCTAAATCCATCGTTTTTTGTTTATCCAAATATGCCCTAGCCGTTCTTTCCATATCTGGCGGTGTAGCTTTTAAACCGGTTAATGCAAATGAACCAAGAAACATTAACAACATAATCGAAATGAATCGTCCCTTGGATAAGGCAAAAGATTTCCTTATATCTTTCCAAAATGTCGTTTTTTTCACTTTTCATACTCCTTAATATTCTATTGATTCAATATCCTTAGGATTGTCATTAATTTCTACTGAACTAATTTTTGCATCATGCATGTAAATTACTTTATCCGCAATAGGAGTAAGTGCAGAATTATGAGTGACAATGATCACGGTTGAATTCTTATATCGAGACATATCCTGTAAAATTTTTAGCACTTGTTTACCTGTCTTGTAATCTAATGCTCCTGTTGGCTCATCACATAACAATAATTTAGGATTTTTTGCAACTGCTCTAGCTATTGAAACCCTTTGTTGCTCTCCTCCTGATAACTGAGCTGGAAAATTATTCATTCTTTTTTCTAACCCCACACTCCTCAAAGCTTCTTCAGCATCCATAGAATCTTCAACAATCTCTGAAGCAAGTTCAACGTTTTCCTTAGCTGTCAAATTAGGAACTAGATTGTAAAACTGAAAAACAAAGCCAACATCCTTTCTTCGATAATTCGTCAATTCTTTCGCACTATAATCAGAAATATCATTTCCATCGATAATGACCTTTCCTTCATCATTACTATCCATGCCACCTAAAATATTTAAAACAGTTGATTTACCAGCTCCTGATGCTCCTAAAATAATAACGAGCTCCCCTTTATCTATTTTGAAATTGATATTATTATTAGCGACAATCTCGCTGTCTCCTGATTTATATCGTTTAAAAGAATTACACATCTCTATATAGGTCATTTTATGCCTCCATAATTTTTCTTAATTTAGTCATCATAAATTTTAGCCAAAACATTATAATCACAAGTATCAAAAAATCCGAAATAAAATAAGAGGACCACAGGCCAGTTATTCCAAACAAAATTGGTAAAAATAATGCTAAAGGTATTTGAAAAATGATCTGTCTCAGAATAACTAAAAAAGTAGATATTCGCGAGAAAGAAATATATTGAAAATAGTTAGTTCCGATATTGATGATTCCTTGTACAGGTAACGAAATCATAACAAGTCTTAAGGCTGTACTAGAAAACTTTATAAATTTCGGATCGCTTGAATTAAAAAGTGTAGCTATTTGCACTGCAAAAATTTGAATTACAAGGAACAAGCACAGAGAAAAAATTGTGCTGATTATTAGTGAAATACTAAGTGATTGCTTTATTCTACTATAATTTTTTGCACCATAATTAAAACTAATTACAGGCTGAACTCCATTTGTAATAGCATTCATCAAAGAAATAATATAGCGATAGATTGAAGAAGTTATAGATAAAGCAGCAATACCATAAGTATCTGCATAATCAAAAGCAACCCTATTATATAATATCAGTAATATCACAGATATGACCGTTGTAAGAAAGAATGGCAAGCCCATTGCAATAATTTTATTGATAAGCTTTTTATCAATAAATAATAAGCTCTTCAAATCTATTTTTAAATCGTTAGATTTTCCAGTGTACTCTCTGAATGTCAAGATAAGTGCAGCAAGATTAGCCAGAACTGTAGATAAAGCTGATCCAAAAAAACCAGTATGAAATACAAGAATTAGAACTGCACCAGTCCCTGCATTCACAAGAAATGAAATAGCATTGATATGTAAAACTTCTTTAATCTTACCTTGAGCCCGCAAACAGTACAAAAGAGTGTGTGAGACAAAATATATAGGTGACCCAATAAGAAATGTAAGGCAAAATTCCTTAACATAATGATACAGTTCTTGTGGTGCCCCAAAAATAATCAATAAACCTTCTAAGGAAAACCATAAAAGTATCGACTGTAGAATTGATAAAATTAAAGAAACTTGGATAGAGGAATCTAAAATTAATCGGGCATTTTTGTAATCCTTTTTGCCAAGTGAGATTGTCAACAAGGATGCTGTTCCTTCGCTTGCTAGAGCTGAAAAAGCATAGACCAAGGCATATATCATAAATGTATATGTATTAGCGGAATTCCCCTCAAGCCCTAAGGTCTGTCCAATGAATATGCCATCAACTAAATTATAAGATCCACTTACTATTGCTGTAACTAATGAGGGAATAATTAGTTGAACTAACAGTTTTTTTACAGATATATTTTCTAATTTATTCATGACTATGTCTCATTTGTTCAAAGCTCTTTCTATTCCTAAAGATTTTTCCAGTCATATACTCTTTTAGACAACATTTTCCATTTTGATAAAGAGCATAGACACAATATAAATTACATAATAACATTTTCATTATACTACTTCCAGTACCAAAAATTTACAAAATGTAGCCAAAATATCTTGCTTTTACAGAATAATCAAAAGCAATTTAGAAAATTTTTTACAAACTGTAATTTTTTTGTTAGTATTGAATCTAATTAATTATACTTAGATTAAAATTATTTTTTAATAATAACAATAGAAGTACTAGGCTACATATAGACTGACAAGGAGAATAACAGCGATGACCAAAGATACGCGAGAAAATATTATCACTGCTTTCTTTCGACTTTCTGAAAAATATCCTGATAAATCTAACTTTTCTTTTTCTGAGATTGCAGAAGAAGCAGGCATAGCGAGACAAACAATCTATAAAAATCATTTCAACTCTCCTAACGAAATAATTGAAGCCATTCATCATGACATTGACGAACGAATAATGTCAAAAATGCTAGATTTTGTACCAGGTTCAAATGGATCCGATAATGCTCTTCTTATTGACTTCCTTGCTTCTGAAATAATACCATTAATTTATGAGAATAGAATCTGGCTAAAATATCTTTATTCAACTGCAGCTGATCCTAATTGGGAACTTTTTTTAAAGAACCAATATAAGACTTGGATTAGCCAAAACATTCAACTGTCTAGTAAAATGGGTTTATCTAAAGAGTTTACTGAAGAATTACTTGTTAATTATACTCTATCAATTATAAAGTCATGGATTACACAAGCAATTCCAGAATCTCCTGAAGTCTTTTCTAAAAAATTCAAATCACTTTGCAAGCTATCTATTCAAGATATTATGCAAAATGCTTAAAACTAAAAAAACACCAAATGAACTACTTACCATGTCCATTTGGTGTTTTTCAATAATTCAATTATAACTCATTTTTTAACGGCCAGTGTATGATAACTGTAAATCCAAAACTAAGTTTGAATTCTAAAACTCAAGAATTATGCCATAAATGATTTTTCGACTCTGTAACTCTGTTCCTATTGATTATTCTTATCAAAGTAAACGCTATTTCTGCTTTCCCTTGAAACGCCATTGAAAGCGTAATTTATCATAAAAGGGAAATTCGATATTGAGAATGGCAAAGCCCATCAAGGCTCCTCCGATTACATCTGTCGGGTAGTGCACGCCCAGATAGACTCTGGAGGCCATAATCGTTAAGATAAAGAGCAGGAGCAAAGCTTGTACCAAGCGCTTAATATGCTGGTTCTGAACCCGTTGCTGAACAATTATAATCAAGGTACCAAGAACAATGGCTGTGGCCATGGAATGTCCGCTCGGGAAAGAGTAACCACCCTCTTCGACCAAATGCGAAATACTGGGCCGACTTCTGTGGTAAACGAGTTTAATCAGCTTAATCAAAATCCCATGTAAGACCAGATTTCCCGCTAGCAAGGCAGCCTCCAGCTTCCATTTTTTGTAAAGAAAAAAAAGGACAAGAGCTGAAACCCAGATGATAATCCCCATCGGATCAATCACACTGGTTACAAGTTTGAAAAAAGTCGTCAAAGCTGCAGGTAAGTCTCCCCGAAGCCAGGTCTGAATCGGGGTGTCAAAGCTGGTCAGCTGCTCAGGATAAAACTTGACCATGTAGCCTAGCATGACGAAAAGTAAAAGGGCGAAAGAGCCCTTTGTTAGATAAAATTGTTTATTTTTCATATCGTTTTAGAACGGGCTGTAAGAGTTTGTAAATTAGCCAAAAGACGACAGCCCAGATCACTCCTTCTAATAGGTTAAAAGGGACAATCATGGTCAGCAGATACTTGGAAAGACCAAATGCCTTATTAATATCAAAACCAGCAAACCTCGCATAGAGAGGCACAGCATAAATGACATTTAGAATGATCATAGTAATCGTTAGACCAAGTGTTGCTGCCAAGGAAGCCTTCACATAGCTAGATAAGCTCTTTCTTTTTTTCCACAAGAGGGAAAAAGCACAAACAAAGACAGCTACCGCTAGTATATTCATGGGTAAACCGATTAGAGTACCTACACCATTATTATTCAAAGCTAGCTTTAAGACAGAGCGAATCAAGAGCACTGCTAGAGAGCTTTTTAGATCCAAGACTACCAAAGCAAGTAAAATCGGAATAATTGAAAAATCCAACTTTAGAAACTCGGTTATCAAGGGAATCTCATAAAGCATGAGTAGAAATGATAGAGCAGATAAAACTGCTACAATCGCCAACTTACGAGTATTTGTCATCACAGGTTCCTCCAATTTATAAAAATTAGAGAAGCCGGAAAGGCCACTGAAAAAAGCTTGTCAGCTAATGATTATTTAGTATAAGGCTCAGCCCTTAAATAAAGATTAAACGGCAAGAATGCTTCACTGCCTCTCGTCTTCTCCCATCCAGACTATACTGTCGGTTGTGGAATCTCACCACATCAGCTTGCGCTCGCGGACTTGATTTGGCATTGAGAAAAAACATTTTCCAATCCAAAAATTACCGCCGGTCGGGAATCTCACCCTGCCCTGAAGACATCATTATCATAACAAAAAAAGCCTGCCAGAGCAAGCGATTTGATTGATGTAATTAAAAATGTTTCAACAATAGTATTCTATCTATTAGGAAAATTAACTGCTTAGATACATTCATTCCGCTACTTCAGCTTGTCCGCTTCATACTCGTGTACCAAATCTAAGCCAGCAAAATTCTGCTGGCGCAGGGCTTCATAAACAATCATGCAGACTGTATTTGAAACATTGAGGCTGCGGACATGCTGGTCATTCATGGGAATACGCAAAGCCTTTTCTGGATGACGACGCATAAATTCCTCTGGCAATCCCTTGTCCTCTCGTCCAAACATAAAATAGTGCGAACCTTCTGCTTCAAAATTTTCCTCAGAATAGACCTTCTCTGCAAACTTAGAAATCAGATAAAGACGGCCATCCATCTGCTCCATAAAATTGTCTAAACTCTCATAATAGGTGATGTTCAGCTTATCCCAATAGTCCAGCCCAGCCCGCTTCATCTTGCGATCATCAATGGGAAAGCCCATGGGCTTGATGATGTGAAGCGGTGAATTAGTCGCGGCGCAAGTACGGGCAATATTTCCGGTATTCTGCGGAATCTGAGGCTCAAAAAGAACGATATGATTTTTCATAATAAGAATATTTTTCCTAGTATTTTTCTTTAGATAAAAAAATAGCCACACTGCCCGGAGTCAAGCTCAGCAAACAGCGTGGTTAAGGCTTCATTAACTTACATCACAACAGGTTTGAGGTAAACCAATGAAGGTACTCATTTAGTATAACACTTTCAGCCTACAAGTCAATAAAAAATGCTCAAAAAGTTGTACTTTTTTTAAAAATATCACAGGAAGATACCATTTTGGTAAAAAAATATTGGCAATTCTATAAATAAGCAAGCTATTCTGTATTTTATAGATGAAATTTAAATGAAAAAAGAGTATGATAGATACATACTTTGGAGGAATCTAAACTTATGAAAATTATCGTTGTTGGTGGCGGGAAGGTCGGAACGGCCCTCTGTCGCTCCTTAGTGGCTGAAAAACATGATGTTATCCTGATTGAGCAGGATGAGGCTGTTCTAAACCAGATTACCAAGCGCTATGACATTATCGGTATTGCTGGCAATGGAGCTAACTTCAAAATCTTAGAACAGGCGGATGTTAGTCACTGTGACATCTTCATCTCTATGACCGAGCATGATGAGGTCAACATGGTTTCAGCTGTTCTGGCCAAACGGATGGGGGCTAAGGAAACCGTCGTTCGGGTGCGTAATCCTGAATATTCCAACCCTTACTTTAAGGAGAAGAACATCCTAGGCTTCTCGCTGGTGGTCAATCCTGAGCTCCTAACTGCTCGCTATATCGCTAATATCATTGACTTCCCTAACGCCCTGTCAGTAGAACACTTTGCCAATGGCCGAGTGGCACTGATGGAGTTCAAACTCAAGGAAGACAGCAATCTCTGCCAGATGAGTATTTCCCAATTCCGCAAGAAATTTGGAAATATCATTGTCTGTGCCATTGAGAGAAAAGGGCACTTGGAAATTCCTGACGGCGACTTCACTTTGGAGGCCGGCGACAAGATTTATGTCACAGGTAACCGCCTGGACATCGTTCAATTCCATAATATGGTACGACCTAGAGTGGTTAAGAGCCTGATGATTATCGGAGCAGGAAAGATTGCCTACTACCTGCTCAATATTCTCAAGAATAGTAAAATCGAGCTCAAAGTCATTGAATCTAACCATGAACGGGCAACCTTTTTCAGTCAGGAATTTCCTGATCTCTATGTCGTCCATGGAGATGGTACTGCCAAGGATATCCTACTGGAGGAACGCGCCAATAACTTTGATGCCATCGCTACCCTGACTGGTGTAGACGAAGAAAATATCATTACTTCTATGTTCCTTAATAATCTGGGTGTACAGAAAAACATCACTAAGGTCAACCGTACTAGTTTGTTGGAAATCATTGATAACCAAGACTTTGCCAGCATCGTGACTCCTAAAGGTATCGCCGTTGATACGGTTATGCACTTTATCCGCGGTCGCTACAATGCTCAGTTCTCTAACCTAGAAGCTCTGCACCATGTAGCCAACGGCCAAATCGAGACCCTGCAGTTCCAAATCAAGGAAGAAAATAAGATGACTGGTATTCCTCTATCTCAGCTTCATCTGAAGAAAGATGTCCTGATTGCAGCCATTATCCGCCAAGGTAAAGCTATCTTTCCTACAGGCGATGACAATCTGCAAGTTGGAGATAAAATTGTCGTGACCACTCTGCTGCAAAATATCACGCAGATTTACGATCTGTTAGCGAGGTAGACCCATGAATAGATCTATGATTCGCTACCTGCTGGCAAAATTACTGCTGATTGAGGCGGCACTGCTGATTGTGCCCATTATCGTAGCTCTAATCTACGGTGAGCCTTTAAAAGTCTTTCTCTCTATCGGGGCTACCATGGCTATCCTGCTAGTTTTAGGTGGCATAGGTTCTTATTTCAAGCCCAAGGACCTGCATATCTACGCCAAGGAAGGTGTACTGATTGTAGCCCTTTGCTGGATTCTCTGGTCCTTCTTCGGAGCCCTGCCCTTTGTCTTCTCTGGTCAGATACCGGACATCATCGATGCCTTCTTTGAGGTCAGCTCCGGCTTTACCACCACGGGAGCGACTATTCTTAACGATGTCGGTGTTCTCTCTCATTCGCTGCTCTTCTGGCGCAGTTTTACCCACTTGATCGGAGGGATGGGAGTGCTGGTCTTTGCCCTAGCTATTATGGACAATGCCAAAAATGGTCACTTGGAGGTCATGAAAGCGGAAGTTCCGGGACCAGTCTTTGGCAAGGTGGTTTCCAAGCTCAAGAGTACGGCCCAGATCCTTTACATCATTTATCTGGCTCTCTTTGCTATCTTTGCTCTGCTTTATTTCCTAGCGGGTATGCCGCTCTTTGACAGCCTTGTGATTGCTATGGGAACAGCTGGTACGGGAGGATTCACCGTATACAATGACGGCATTGCTCACTACAACAGCTCACTAATTACTTATCTGGTCAGCTTTGGGGTCTTGGCTTTCGGGGTCAACTTTAATCTCTACTATTACTTGCTGATTCGCAAGTTTAAGGCCTGCTTTGGCGATGAGGAGCTTAAGGGCTATCTCTGGATTGTCTTTCTTTCCACTGCCTTGATTGCCTTTAATGTCTTCCATCTCTACCAAGGCTTTGCTAAGAGCGTGGAGATTTCCTTCTTCCAGGTCTCCAATATCATCACAACGACTGGATTCGGCTATGGTGATACGGTCAAGTGGCCCCTCTTTTCTCAGGTCATCCTGCTCCTACTCATGTGTATCGGGGGCTCGGCTGGATCAACCGCTGGGGGATTCAAGGTTATTCGGGGGATTATTATTTCGCGAATTGCCAAAAATCAAATCCTCTCTACCCTGTCACCTAATCGTGTCCTAACCATGCATGTCAATGGTGCAGTCTTAGACAAGGATACCCAGCACAAAGTTCTCAAATATTTAGCAATCTATGTTTTGATCGTGCTGGCGCTGGTTTTCATCGTCAGTCTGGATAACAACAATCTCATGACAGTTGTCAGTGGTGTTCTATCCTGCTTCAACAATATCGGTCCTATGATTGGGACGACAGATAATTTTTCTATCTTTAGTCCTTTTTCTAAACTTCTGCTAGCCTTTGCTATGATTGGTGGTCGCTTAGAAATCTACCCGATTCTCCTGCTCTTCCTGCCTAAGACCTGGTCTAGAAGATAGGAAATATTCGGAGAATATATATAAAAGTCTCACTAGCTAAATCGCTAGTGAGACTTTTTTCTTGTATTATTTCTTCTCAGACTGAAACGGTCTGGTACAGGATCCTCTCCTGGCTGAGACCAAGGATGACATCGGAGAATGCGCGCCAAGCCCATCAAAACTCCTTTAGCACCATGCTTCTGGATAGCTTCTATCATATAGTTAGAGCAGGTTGGCCGAAAGCGGCAAGATGGAGGAAAAGCAGGGGAGATGAAGCGTTGATAAAAGCGGACAGGAGCAATAAGCAGTTTCTTTATCATTTCTTGGTCTTGGTTACAGCCAGTGTATGCAGCTGGCTGACTTCTTTTTTACTGAGCTTACGATACTCACCAGGCTTGAGGCCAGTCAGGTCCAAATGACCAAAGCGAGTCCGTGACAGCTTATCCACTTGCAGTCCGACTGCTTGGAACATCTTCTTGACCTGATGGTTACGCCCTTCGTGGATGGTCAGCTGAACGACCGAGCGATTTTTCGCCGGATCAACCTTAATAATCTCATAAACTGCTGGCTGGGTTTTGCGCCCCTCTATCTCAATACCGCGAGTCAGAGGACGAAGAACTTCTTTATTGGCCAATCCTTTGACACGAGCCACATAGACCTTGTCAATCTCATTGCGGGGATGAATCATCTCGTCCGTAAAGTCCCCGTCATTGGTCAGAATGAGGATACCAGAAGTATCCCAGTCCAAACGACCAACTGGATAAATCCGCTCCTTGACCTGAGGCAAAAGATCCACGACCGTCTTACGTCCCTTGTCATCACTGACAGAGGAGATAACCCCGCGCGGCTTATTGAGGAGGTAATAAACCTTCTCCTCATTGTAGATAGGTTGGCCTTCTACTTCCACACGGTCGCCAGACTTAACGTTTATCGCCAGCTCACGTACCACTTGGCCGTTTATACTGACCTTCCCCTGCTTGATTAGCTCTTCTGCTTTGCGGCGGCTGGCTATCCCAGCATGAGCGATGTATTTATTGATTCTCATCGATATCTGTCCTTTCAATAAAGAGCTGGCTTTCTTCAGCAACTAGTTCTGTTTCTTCGACAATCGGCAGCTCATCTAGGTGATTGATCCCCATATAGTCTAAGAAATAATCCGTTGTCACATAGAGATTTGGCCGGCCAATGACTTCCTTTTTACCATCCTCTCGAACCAGTTCAAAAGCCAAGAGCTTAGCCAAAGCACCGCTGGAATTAACCCCGCGGATGTCATCTATTTCTACCCTTGTAATCGGCTGCTTATAGGCGATGATAGACAAGGTCTCCAGCGCTGCCCGCGACAGACTTTGATTGATTGGCGCCCGTGAATAGGCTCGCAGAATCTCAGCAAACTCTGGTTTAGTGACCAGCTTGTATGTCTTTGAGGTTTCCAGCAGGGTCAGGCTAGAGTCTGGATTGGCTTCATATTGCTCAGCCAACTTCTCCAAACTCTGAATAACCCCGGTCGGCGGCAAAGAAAGGATTTCTGCCAATTGATGAACCTTGAGTCCATCTTCTCCCGCCACAAAAAGCAGGGCTTCAATCTCTGCTAACTTACTCATTTCCTCTTCCTACTAAATAAATATTTCCAAAATTTTCTTCCTGAATGACTTGCACTTCCTGCACCTTGACCAATTCCAATGTCGCCAGAAAGAGAGTAATAACTTCATTCATGTCCTTGGTCTCTGCAAAAATCTCCTGCAAAGCCAGACGGCTCTTACCAGCACAGCGCTGGCGCACCACTTCCATCATGTCCTCGATCTTGTACTCATCTCGCACAATGGTTGTATGACTCTTAGAAAACTCCTCTTGCTTTTTGGCTATAACCTTGGAAAAAGCTAAGAAAAGATCTATCATTGACTTGTCATGCAGGAGCTCAGCATCCTCATAAACCAGCTCCAGCTTGGGCTTAGAATAATAAAGCGCTCGGTCATCATGCTGGAGCGACATTTTCTCACCCAAAATCTTGAACCTGCGGTATTCCTCAATCTGGCTCAAAAGGTCTTGCTCCAAATCATCTTCCAGCTCAGCATTATCCGCCACCTTAGGCAGAAGCTTGCGGCTCTTAATCAGCATGAGCTGACTTGCCATGACCATGTACTCGCCCGTCACTTCCAGCTTCATGGCCTGCAAGGTGGCCACATAAGCCAGATACTGCTCGATGACCTCCGTAATGGGCACATCATAAATATCCACCTGGTACTTAGATACAAGGTGGAGCAGCAGGTCCAGCGGGCCTTCAAAATCTTTTAGTTTGATATCCATTTTTATCTATATTTTTCTAGTGTAATCATGGTTTTCAAGCCCAAATCTTGGGCAATATCATAGAGGCCAATCCCCTTCTCCCGCTGGCGCAAAATAAACTGCTCACGCAGGCTTTGGGCAGATAGACTGGCTTGTCCCTGCTCAATCAAGAAGGCCTCTAGCTGACGGAAGCCCCATTGACGAGAATAGGATTTGCCGTTTTTCTCAAATAAATACGTCCCCGTCAGATAGTCCTCCAGCTCACCCGTCAGGCTCTCAGGAATCTTGATGACCCGCTTCTGACCGGCCTTTTCAATCTTCAAAACCTGAAAGTCCAGATTAACATCTGCCACTCTGACCTGCAGAATCTCGCTGGGCAGTAAGCCCATTTCCAAGATAAGAAGAGCCATCAGCCGCCCCCTGGGAACGCTTGATTCCTGCCAAAAAGCAGACAGATCCAGCAGTTCATTTTCCTGCTCCTTCGATACGGAAACCTTGGGCAAGACCAAGCGGTGAAACTCCTCAATAAGCTGCTGCTGATAAAGGAAGTAGAGAAATTGATTGACTGCTGAGAGTTTCCGCTTCTGAACAGCCGCCTTAAAATCCTTGATAGAGGCCTGATAAATCCGCAGATTGGTCTCGGTAATCCGACCATGCACTTCTTCGATAAACTGCTCCAAATCATAAGAATAGGCAATTTTAGAATTTTCTGAGATGTTTTTTTGATTTAAAAACGGTCTAATGTATTCTTTCATTTTTTGCGAATTTCGTACTGCTTGCTAAAGCCGTGCAATAAAGAATTGACAGCTTTCAAAATGGACTTTCTAGTAATAATTCCGTAAAAATGCTGATCCTCGCCCACAACCGGCAGGAATGACTCGTCGACCAGCTTATGAAGCACATCTGATACAGTATAATCTGGCCCAACTGTCAAGTCGTCCATTTTGGTCATGTGGACGATGTCTGTCATCATGAATTCCTCTTCTGGCAGATCATGACGCATACGATAGGACATGATGTCTGTCAAGGAAATCGTGCCAACAAACTTTTTATCTGCCGTCACGACTGGTACACGTGAGTATGTCATCTGACTCAGCAATAGGATAGCATGATCCACATTATGGGTGTCAATCATAACCGCCAAATTTTCCCCAGGCGTCAAAAAAGTTTCTTCATGTTCCAGCAGATAGTCTTCAAATTCCTTAGCAATCATCGGCTAAACTCCTTGGACAAGCTTGGATAAAGTTCATGATTTCGCGTATAGTAATCAACTTTAAAGCGGTCATCATCAATCTCTACCTTAGCGTAGAGGCGTTCGTTGATCAGGCCGCGTGGCTGGCTGATGGATCCCGGATTCAGAAAGAGCGTTTTGCCCTCCATTCGAGCATCTGGAATATGCAGGTGACCATAGAGGCAGATGTCTGCATTAACCTCTTGTGCCCACAAATCCAGCTTTTGAAAAGAAAAGTTGATATGGAAGAGATGCCCGTGAGTCTGGGCAATAATGGTCCCCGCCAAATCCGTCACCAAGCGTTCTGGATAGCCGTCGTAAAAGTCCATATTCCCTGCAACAACCTGAATCCCTTGCCATACCTCATCATCAGAAGGAAGCTCAGAGTCTCCGTTATGGAAAATCGCATCTACCTTTCCAATATAATGATTCCTAATTTCTTCTACAATAGCACGGTCGCCATGAGAATCACTCATGACTATAATGGTTTGCTTTGCCATGCTGGAAATACCTCCACTAATTTCTTAACTGCCTGAGCCCGATGGGATTGGGCATTTTTTTCTTCCATCGTCAGCTCTGCAGACGTTTTTCCTGTTTCTCCCACTAAGAACAAGGGATCGTAGCCAAAGCCATTTTCCCCTTTTGGCTCATGGGCAATGTAGCCCGGCCAATCCGCTTCAACTACCAGAGACTCCCTGTCAGGGCTGGCCACCACTAAGGTCGTATGAAAATGGGCCGAGCGGTCCTTGATTTCAAAAACCATAGCCAACTCATGCAGGAGCTTGATGTTGTTTTCATCGTCTGTCGCGCCTACTCCAGCAAAGCGAGCCGACCAGACTCCAGGCAAGCCGCCTAAAACATCGACCTGCAGACCTGAGTCGTCAGCTAGCACCATTTTACCGGTCAGTTTACTGATTGTCTCCGCCTTGAGCCGCGCATTTTCCTCAAAGGTAGTTCCAGTCTCTTGCACTTCTGGCAAATCAGGATAATCATTGAGATTTTCAACCTTATAGCCCAGCTTATCAAAGAGTTTGCGAAACTCTGCTGTCTTTCCTTCGTTGCGAGTCGCAATCAAGATGGTATCTCCGACAGCCATCTCTGACTCCTGCCCCTGACCAAAAAAGTCGGTCATCTTAACTCCATCCTTAGACAGGAAGAAGACCTTGCGCAGCAAGTCCTTTTCTGTAATCAGAATAGCCCCCTTATGACTGGTCGCCTTAAAATCCCGCTCCTGGCGGTCGTTAATCATATTGAGGACAAACTGGATATAGGACATGGGTGAGCCGTATTTGACCACAACTGTGGTAAAAGCGTTGTATTCTTCATCCAAATCACGCTCAATCAGCTCACTCAACTCTGCATCAATATGCTCTAAGAGCCTGTAAGGGATGTCGTTGAAATGATAGCCAGCCTTGCGAAAGCGGGTCCATTCTCCAATATACCAATTGTTCTCGTCAATGTATTCATAAATTTTATTTGTCATAAGCTTACATGCTCCACATTCACTTTCAGGCCCAGCCAGCTTTCTGCAATTTCCGAAAAGCTCTTGGCATTGGCAGTTGTGTAAAATTGGTGGTTGAGCTCCTGCTTTTCCCGACTGCGGTTGATTTCAAAGTAATTGAGCAGGACAGAAATATCCCGTACGCACTCTGCCCCGCTGTCAATCAGTTTCACATCTGGTCCCATCCTGTTTTGAATGATAGGCCGGAGCAAGGGATAGTGAGTACAGCCCAAGACCAGAGTATCTACTCGTCCAGCCAGAGGCTGCAGGGTTTCATAGACCACTTTTTTGGTAAGACTGGAATGAAGTTCATTGGACTCTACCAAAGGTACAAACTTAGGGCAGGCCAAACTTTCCACCTGCATCTCCGGCGAGAACGCTTCAATTTTCTGACGATAGATATCAGAAGAAACTGTCATTGGCGTTCCAATAACACCGATGCGGCCGCTGGCAGTTGACTTAATAGCTGCACTAGCCCCCGGCAGAATCACGCCCAGTACTGGAATATCCAGTTTTTCCTTCACTTCTTCCCAGACAACAGCAGTCGCTGTATTGCAGGCAATGACTATCATCTTAACATCCTTGGTTAAGAGGAAGTTGACCAGCTGCCAGGTATAAGCGCGAATCTGCTCAGCAGGCCTAGGACCGTAAGGAGCCCGCGCCGAATCTCCGATATAAATGACCTCTTCGTGGGGGAGCTGCCGCATGAGCTCACGGACTACAGTCAAACCGCCCACTCCTGAGTCTAAAAAACCGATTGGTCGATTATCCATAAGGTCTTCTTTCTAAAACAAGGGACTGGAAGCCGATTCCAAATCCCCATTTTTTTATAGATTTTCTCTACTGGTATTAAAAGCCAGCCTCTAGAAAATTATTTTTTCTTTTTGCTCTTAGCAAGTGCAGCTTTCTGCTGGCTGATAATTTGACGATAAACTTGCTGTACTTTCGCTTCATTTGGCCGTTGACCGCTAGCGCTAAGCAAGGTCCGAACTGCTTCTACATTCAAACGCGGATTTTCTGCAAATTCCTTCTCCACTTGCCGACGAAGCAGATACATACCCAAAATCACGCCTCCAGCAAATGCTGCCATAATCAAGAAAATTGCTAAAACTAAATTCATATCGAGAACTCCTCTATTTCCATTTTTACATTGCTCTTCATTATATCAAATTTTCTCTATTTTTCAAAATCAAAGCCATACAGTGTCGCAAAATAATCTTCTGGTTTTTCGGCTCTGCGAATCATGCGAACATTGCCATCTTGCTCCAAGAGAATTTCGCTGGAACGGAGCTTGGCATTGTACTGATAACCCATAGAGAAACCATGCGCACCTGTATCGTGAATCACTAGTGTATCCCCAATTTGGCTGACGGGCAGCGCGCGATTAATAGCAAATTTGTCGTTATTCTCACAGAGGCTGCCGACAACATCCACAATCTCTGTCTCACCCTCAGGTCGAACCATATTGGTAATGTGGTGATAAGAGCCATACATAGCCGGACGCAGCAGATTGACCGCTGAGGCGTCCACTCCCAGATAGGTTCTGTATGTCTGCTTCTTATGGGTAACCTTGGTGACCAGAAGGCCATAAGGCGCCAGCATAAAGCGGCCCAGCTCCGTATAAATCTTGACCTGTCCTAGGCCAGCCGGAGTTAGAATAGCTTCATAGGCCTGACGAACTCCTTGACCGATGACCGCAATGTCATTTTCCTCACCTTCAGGCTGATAATTAATGCCGACACCGCCAGATAGATTGATAAAGTCCAGCTCAACTCCTGTCTCAGCAACTACTTCCACAGCCAGTTCAAAAAGCTGACGGGCCAGTTCAGGATAGTAGTCATTGATGACAGTATTTGAGGCCAAGAAGGCATGAATCCCAAATTTCTCAGCTCCCAACTCCTTGAGCTCTTTGAAAGCTTGAATCAGCTGGTCCTTGGTCATACCAAACTTGGCTTCTTCTGGATTATCCATGATGCTGGTTCCCAGCTCAAAGACACCGCCAGGGTTGTAACGGCAGGAAATAATCTTTGGAATACCCGCTGACTCCTTCAAAAAAGCAACATCTTCATAGGCATCCAGATTGATAGTCGCTCCAAGGTCACGCGCAAACTGAAATTCCTCAGCTGGTGTGTTATTGGACGAAAACATAATATCCTGTCCAGCAAAGCCCAGCTTTTGGCTCATGAGCAGCTCAACATAGCTGGCACAATCCACCCCACAGCCTTCTTCTTTGAGGATTTTTAAAATAGCAGGATTGGGAGTGGCCTTGACGGCAAAATATTCTTTAAAACCTGGATTCCAAGAAAAGGCCTCATGCAGGGCACGCGCTCTTTCCCGAATCCCCTTCTCATCATAAAGATGGAAAGGTGTTGGAAACTGATCCGTAATCTCAGCTAACTTTTCACGACTGACAAAAGGAGTTTTCATACTATTCTCGCTTTCTATTTGCTGGCTTTATTATACCATAAATCCATAGGAGAAACAAAAAGCACTGGGCAAGCGCCCAATGCTTTAGTCTTATTTAGCCTAATTATTTGTTTCTTCCAAAAATACGCAGCAAGCTGAGGAAGAGATTAATGAAGTCCAGATATAGATGCAGAGCCAGAGAAATTGCCCAGCCATTCCCTGGATTGCCATTGGTCTGCTCATAAACATAGCGGATCTTCTGATTGTCCCAAGCGATAAGTCCTGAGAAAATAATGACACCAACGATACTTACAATAAAGTCCAAGCCACTGCTTCTCAAGAAGATATTAAGGAAGCTAGCAGCAATAATACCAATCAAACCAGCCATACAAGCTCTGCCCATTCCAGAAAGATCCTTCTTGGTCACCTTGCCGATGAAGCCCATAGCAAAGAACATAACGGTCGTTGTCAGAAAGGCTAAGAGAACCTCTGACTGAAGATACAGCGCCATAATAATACTTAAGGTAAAACCATTGATGGCTGAATAAGCTAAAAACATAGGCAACGCCGCTGGGCTATTGCTCCGAGCAGTTCCAGATGCTACCAACACAAGGATAAACTCAACTGCAATAGCTGCATAATAGATCCAGACAGATCTTGTCAAAATAGTATAAATAGCATCTTGAAAGACAAATAGCATCAAGAGAGACACGATTGCTGAGATTCCAATACCGACACCAACGATAGAATAAATCTTGGCATAGAAAGAATTAATATCTGATTGATCTTGAATAATAGAATGGTTCATAGTTACTCCTTTTATAATAAAACATTTACGGTTTCAGCATCTTTCGATGAAAGAGCTTGCGATTACTGCCCTTGCGTCTCCAAGGTGCCGTCGCTTCTTTGACGGCCCAATACTTGTCCACCATCGTCACAACGAATGATTCTTTGTAGCGAGGCGGTGCCAAAGTCAGGCCCCACATATGCTTGACGATAATGTCCTCTTCGACTTTATTAAGCTTGGTAATCTTACGAGCATTGCGAACTGCCAGCCTCGGATGAACCCAAGCATGACTCTTCTTAAACTTGGTTACACGCCAATCATAGTAGAATAAGTCATGAAGTAGGGCACCGCGTGCCGTGCTGCGGGCATTCCAGCCAAATTTTTTGGCAATTCTGTAACTAGTATAACTTACATTGATGGAATGTTCAAGTCTATTGGAATGAATATGATGGGGAATTTCTTTCAGGCGCTGCACACTGGGCTTTTCAATCAAGTGCCCAACATAGGCCATAAACTCCTCGTCCTTTTTGTAAGGCATAGAATCACCTCCCTTGCCAACTATTATATCTCTTTTTCTGATTTTTAGCTTAAATGAAAGATTAAAATACCAGCAGCGACAGCAACATTGAGACTTTCTGCCTGCCCCTTCATGGAAATATGGACCAGAATATCAGCTGCTTCCGTCATTTCTGGACTAATTCCCTGCCCTTCATTGCCCATAACTAGAGCAAAGCTCTCTTTGCTACCCACCTCTCTATAGTCAATAGACGCAGACGACAAGGTCGATGCCAAAATCGTCAGACGGGAAGATTGAGCCAGCCTAATAAAATCAGCTGTATCCAACCGATAAACTGGCAGATGAAAATGACTTCCCTGCATAGAGCGCAGCGTTTTTAGGTTATAGATATCTGCTGACGCGCTAGAGATGAAGACTCCATCAAAGCCAGCTGCATCAGCTGTCCGAATGATGGTACCGACATTACCTGGATCCTGAACGTCCTCCAAGAAAAGATAACGTCCGCTTAACTCCGCTGGTATCTCTTCCCTTTCAAAAGCCACTTCCGCGACAATCCCCTGTGGCGTCTTACTATCAGCTAAATCTGCTAAAATCTCTGGACTGACAAAGATTACCTGAGAAAAATCAGCTAATCGCTCTGCGTATTCTGCTAAAGCAAAAATCCGAATCAGCTCTTCCCCGCTGCTGACAGCTTCCTCAAATAGATGCCAGCCCTCAATCAAATAAGAATCCTTGCGGTATTTTTTGTGATGAAGTTTTTTAGCTTTTTTTACCACATTATTGGCTTTTGAGGTTATAATATTCATAAGAACATTATACCACAATTTAGCAGACTTGCACTCATACTGAGGGCTTAAATCCCCTCGGTCCGCTCACTAAAGGAGGATGCCATGCAGAAGGTAAAAATGATAGCCCAAGGACGAGTACAAGGGGTTGGATTCCGCTGGGGAGTTTATTCTCTAGCGCTGGAAATCGGAGGTATTACCGGCCGGGTCTGGAACAACGACGACGGTACTGTTGGCATTCTGGCTCAGGCTGATGACCCAGCTCTGATGGCCAAATTTATCCAAGAAATCCGCAAGGGACCGACACCTTTTTCTAAGGTCAGCTATTTGGATGTGACTATGGCTAATTTTGACTCCTATCCTGACTTTAAAATTTCAAATTAGGTCTGCAGAACTATTGTATATTTTGCAAAAAAACAGTAGAATAGATAGGTATTATTTTTTAGAAAAAAAGGATATGAACTCGTGAAACATTTCAAACGCTTTTTATTCTCCGGTATGGGACTGGCTGCGCTTATTTTCCTGTCCGGCTGTGTGGGCCGCGACAAGGCTGGCAATCCTTCTGGTCTGATCTGGGACGTGATTGGTCAGCCTATGGCGGATGGTATCCAATTCTTTGCCAAGAATTCAGGTCTAGGTTATGGTCTGGCGATTATTATCGTTACGCTCATTGTGCGGATTATCATTCTGCCGCTGGGAATCTATCAGTCTTGGAAGGCAACGCTTCAGTCTGAAAAGATGAACTACTTCAAGCCGATTTTTGCCCCAATCCAAGAGCGAATCAAAAATGCTGAGACTCAGGAAGAGAAAATGCAGGCTCAGCAAGAACTGATGGCTGCTCAAAAAGAGAATGGACTCAGCATGTTTGGCGGTATAGGCTGTCTGCCTCTGCTTATCCAAATGCCTTTCTTCTCAGCCCTCTTCTTTGCCGCTCAGTATACTCAAGGAGTTGCAGGCAGTTCCTTCCTCTGGATTAAAGACCTGGCCAAAAGCGACTTGGCTTTGACTGCCATTGTCGGTATCCTCTACTATATCCAGTCGGTGCTCTCTCTGCATGGTATTGAAGATGAAACTCAAAGAAACAGCATGAAACAGGCTTCTTATATGAGCCCTATCATGATTGTTGGTTTCTCTTTCTTCTCCCCTGCCGCAGTCACTCTCTACTGGGTAGTCGGTGGATTTATCCAAATCATCCAGCAATTTATCATCAACTACATCATCCGACCTCGCTTGAGAAAACAGGTAGCAGAGGAATTTGAAAAAAATCCTCCTAAAGGCTTGAAAAAAGCGAGTCGGGCTAAAGATGTTACTCCAAAAGCTCAGCCGGCTATTGAGCAAAAGAACAAAAAGAAAAAGAACCGCAATGCTGGTAAACAACGGTCAAGATAAAGAAAAATTCTTCTAGCTAATACTAGAAGAATTTTTTAATCTCGAGTAAGAATCAGCGTAACCGATACAAAAAACTCAGCAAACAAAGCAATAACTGATTAACAAGGTGACTCTATCACAGTAGAACAGTAAAGCCAATCAATCCTTTCTTATATGAAACCCAAATCCTGCCCTTGAAAATCCGCACCAGACTTTCTGCCATGGATAGGCCAATCCCGTAGCCAGGCTGCTTCTGATTGTGCGATTCGTCTTCACGATAGAAACGGTCAAAGAAACGACTGTAATCAACATTCTTACCGTCAGCATAACTATTGGCTACCGTCAAACGGGCTCGTTTCCCGCGCTTGGCCTTGGTCAAGGTGACAAAAATTTGCCCATCTTCGTCACAATACTTGCAAGCATTGTCAATCAGGATACTAACCAATTCATAAAGTTCATCTTCAGTTGCCTTGACATGGATGTCTTCCTGCAGCTTGATCTCGTACTTCTTGCCTGCCTTCTCAATGACAGACTTGAAGTTTCCTGCTACTTTTTTAACAACTTCTGAAAAATTCACATCTACCAAAGTAACATCTGGCTGCTCTTCCAGACGGGCCAGAACGACCATTTGATTGATTAGATTACTGAGGCGCTTGACCTGGTCCTTGGTGCTTTCTGTCCATTCATTTTCGCCAGTCATCAGCTCTTGCAGCTCCGTATTGGCTGAAATGATTGCCAATGGCGTCTTCAGTTCATGTCCAGCATTGGTAATGAAACGCTTTTGGTTTTCGTAGTTTTTGATATAGGGACGGATGGCAAAGTTGGAAAATCCAGACACGACTAAAACAAAGAAAATAAAGCTATAGAAGCATAACTGGATAGACAGCCAGAAAAAGTCATTGCGGCTTTCGAGATAATTGGTCGAATCTAAGACCACCAGTAAATAGCGCTTGGTCTTGGAATCCTGCGTTATCTGGTAGGAATAAAATTGACTGCCTACCTTAAAAACCCCACTGCTGCGGCTGTCCTTAATCACTTTGTTAGCGTAGCTGAGCGCCTGCTCCTTAGATAGATTGGAAAGATGATCCAAGTTGGTGGAGTAAAGTGTTTTGTCTTCCTTATAAACCACGCTGAAATAGCGATATTGGTAGATGGTATCAATGGTGATACGGTCGTTTTGCAAGCTCTCTGCCGTTTCTTCTACGCTGGGAAAATCTCCATTATTGGCAGATAGAATATTGAGAACGGCTTGGATTTCTCCGTTGGTCTGCAGAAAGCGAACGGAGTTTAAGACAGCAATCATGGTCAGCAAAATACAGACAATAGCCGCCGAAGCAAGCAGAATGAACCGAATTTTAAGCTTCCGAAACATGGCTATCTCCTTCCAGCGGCACCAGAGTGAAATTGCCGCCTTCCTCACCCAAGATAGCAAGGTCAGCATGAATAGCCTTCAGCTTCTGACGCAAATAGGATATATAAATCCAGACGAAGCCCTCATCTAAATCCTCATCCTCGTCATTAGCCCAAACATGACGAAAGATTTCCTGAGTAGAAAGACTCTTCTGGGCATTAAGCATGAGAAATTCCATCATTTTAGATTCCTTACCGGCTAGTCGAATAGAGTTGGAGCTAATGAGCTCATGCTCTCCGACATTGAGGCTCGTTTGGCCAATCTGCAGCAAATTGGGGGTGAACGTCGCTACCCGTCTGGACATGGACCGCAGGCGAGCCAGAAGCTCTTTCAGAGAGAAGGGCTTGGTCAGATAATCATCTGCACCGGCATCCAGCCCTGTGACCTTGTCATCTACCTCTGACATAGCTGTCAGCATGATGACGTGGGTCGTATTGCCGGTTTGGCGGATTTCTTTCAACGCTTCAATGCCTGTCTTGACAGGCATCATGATATCCAGAATCATCAAATCATAGGCATTTTCCTTGGCCAAGTCCACAGCTTCTTGCCCATCAAAGGCTGTAT
This sequence comes from Streptococcus sp. DTU_2020_1000888_1_SI_GRL_NUU_041A, assembly GCF_032387735.1. Taxonomy (NCBI): domain Bacteria; kingdom Bacillati; phylum Bacillota; class Bacilli; order Lactobacillales; family Streptococcaceae; genus Streptococcus; species Streptococcus sp. DTU_2020_1000888_1_SI_GRL_NUU_041A. The sequence goes on from NZ_CP135591.1 coordinate 1,940,712, forward strand.
CAACTTGATAACCTTCATGGGTCATCGCCGTTTCCAAGACACGGGACAGCTGTTGCTCATCTTCAGCTAATAAAATCTTCATCATCTTACTCACTTTCTCGAATCAAATTGCGGATGGTCTGCATGGTCACATCACAGGAAGCCAGCTCATCTGCACAGCGTTTCAGCTCGCGGACAATCCGCTTGCTGTCTTTAATCTCATGCTTGTACTTCATCTGATGCTCTAAGCTGGCCCAAGAATCCATAGCAATGGTTCGAAGCTGGATTTCTACAAAATAGCGGCCGGGATTTTGACCATGACAGTCCTCGTAAGGAGTCTCCACCTCTAATATCAAGTGGTAGGAGCGATACCCATTAGGCTTGGCAGCTCGGATATAGTCCTTTTCCAGAACAATCTCACAGCCCTCCAGCTGACGAAGCACCTCAATAGTCTGATAGATGTCCTCGATAAAACCGCAAACAATCCGAATCCCAATCGCATCACGAATTTCTTTTAGGGCTGACTCTGGCGTCCTAGGCAGATTCTTGCGTTGACATTTCTCTTCCATACTGGCTGCCTGCTTGACCCGTGCATTAAAATGCTCAAAAAGCTTCTGCCCTGTTTCCTGCTTGACTCGATCATTAGCCTCTTGAATACGCTGACTAAGATCATCTAAAATCTTGGGCAGATAGACGCCGTATTTCCCATAAATATCTTGCTCTTGCATACAGTTCTCCTACTTTTCTAGCTTATTCTCATTATAGCATAACCATCTGTCTTTTCTCTATTTTTCCCCTGCTCTTCTTATCTAGCCTACACTCTCTGTCTTAAAAGAAACGAAAAAAGAACCAGTCTTCTAGCCAGTTCCTTTTGGTATCGATTAAACGGTTTTTTCAACCTTGAGAATTTTAACGTCGTAGCTGCCAACTGGTGTTTCGACTGTTGCAGTATCACCTGTTTTCTTGCCAATCAAAGCTTGTCCAATCGGGCTTTCATTGGATACCTTGCCTGCGAAAGCATCTGCACCAGCAGAACCAACGATAATGTAAACTTCCTCTTCGCTTTCGCCTACTTCTTGGATGGTAACTGTTTTGCCGATAGCTACCTCGTCCTTGGCTACAGCGTCACTGTTTACAATCTCAGCGTAGCGGATCTTGGTTTCCAGACTAGAAATCTGTCCTTCCACAAAAGCCTGCTCGTCCTTAGCAGCTTCGTATTCACTGTTTTCTGACAAATCGCCGTATGAGCGGGCAATCTTAATACGTTCTACCACTTCTGGACGACGCACCAATTTCAATTCTTCTAATTCTTTTTCTAGTTTTTCCTTTTCCTCTAGGGTCATAGGATAAGTTTTTTCAGCCATTTTTTCTCTTTTCTTTTATTTTCTTTTATTTTAAAACTAAAACAAGAGGCTGAGACAAGTCTGTATCAGTCCCTTTTTTATATAGCAGGACTGAGAAAGCTAGAACTAAATGCACTAGCTTTCTCTTATCTGCAATGACAACAGTCTAATTAGAACTGCTGCTGGATTGAGTGAGCTTGCTGTTGACATGCTCCTCAACATTTTTGGCGTGTTCCTCATAAGTATTGGCGAAGTAAACAGCGCCTGTTTCAACATTTGCCACAAAGTAGAGGTAGTCCGTCTTACTTGGGTTAATGGTAGCTTCCAGAGCTGACAGGCTCGGACTATCAACTGGTCCAGGCATAAGCCCTTCTTTTTTATAGACATTGAAAGGCGAGTCGATATTGGTATCAATCTCAGCGTCCTCTTTCAGAGTCGTTTTCTTTCCTAGCTTGCCTTGAGCATAAAGGATAGCGATATTACTCTGAAGCGGCATCGCTTGATTGAGACGATTGTAAAAGACGCTGGCAATATCTTTGCGATCTTGGTCTGTTGAACCTTCTTTTTCTACCAGAGAAGCAAGTGTCAGAACTTCATTAACCGTTAGGTTCTTCGCTTCAATAGTAGAGTAGTAAGAAGACAGATTGGTATTCATTGCGCCCAACATCTGGCCAATCAAGCTTTCCAAATCCGCATCCTCACCATAGTTATAAGTGGCAGGGAAGAGGTAACCTTCTAAGCGATACTTGACTCCACTGTCCTTACTTGGCAAAGTGCCCAGCAGCTGTGGATATTTAGCCGCCATCTTGGAAATGAAAGCTTCATCCTGTACCTTAGCTAGGAAATCGTCCTTACTAAAAGGTGTCTTACTAGTCTTCTTAGAAGTTGCAGCTGCATTAACCGTCACAGCCTCTGCAATCTGCTCCAGTGTATAGCCTTCAGGAATAGTAACCTTACCAACAACTGGTGGTTGCGGCGTATCCGTTCCACCTTCCTGAAGCTGACGAGCAATGGTATCTAGATCCATACTCTTCTGGAGATTGTAATAGCCGGACTGGTAATTGTTAAAGCTTTTAATCTTAGAATAGAGACTAAAAACTTGGGCATTTTTAATCAGCCCCTTTTTCTCGAGGATTTCCCCAATTTGCTTAGAGCTTGAACCTTCTGGTACTTCAACCGTCACATACTCTGTTGCGTTTGCATCAACAGGTTTAAGAGCTGAAGATACATAAGTATAGCCGACAACTCCTGTGACCACAAGTCCCAGCAGGACAATCAGCAAAACCGTTGTCATAATCCTGCGGGCTAAGGTGTTTTGACGTTTTTTCTTGACCGTGTTGTTGGCCCGATTAGCCCGAGATAGAACCTCATTGGGCTTCTTATCTTCCTCATCCACTCGGCCATAGACCTGAGGGTGAGCCTTTTCATTCTCTGCAACCTTGTAGGAAACATCTACCGAAGCTGGTCTAGCTTCAAAGTCCTCCGCAGCTGCTGTTTCTTTTGCAGAAGCAGCGTCCGCTTCTGATTGGCTAGTTGAAGAGGGAGTTTGTTCTTCCTTTTCTCCAGCTAAGTCTTTCAAAATCTGCTCTTTAAAGCTCAGATTCTTCTCTTTGTCTTGTGATTTTTCAGTCAAAAATTTGACCTCCTTCATCATAATCCCTAACATTATATCTTAAAAGTCAGATAAATGCAATAAGAGTAGGATTTTCTAGCTTATTATTGGTTTTTTTGCAGTTTGAGACTAGGGTTTTCCCAGACCATATCAAACCAAGTAGCACCTGCGTAAGTTGATTGTGACAAACCTTCATTTACAAAAGCATGCTTCTCGTAGTAAGCGATTAGGTAATCATGACAGGTCAAATTGATGCCATGGCGTTCATCTGCTATAGCAATCTCTTTCATAGCTACCAATAGCTTGCGACCGACCCCCATCCCCTGAGCATCCTTCGAGATAGAAAGGCTGGTCAATGAGATAAAGCCGCCGTCCAGATGACCATAATCTTCAATCTCCTCTGTAAAGGAAATATCCTTTAAATAACGTTCTGGACAGACAGGTCCCTCCAGATAGCCTAGAATCTTACCATCCTTTTCCGCCACCAAAAAAGTCGAAGATAGGGTTTGGATATGAGCTGCTAGACTTTCTCGGCTAACAGCCTCTTCTGGACTGAAATTTTCCAATTCGATAGCATAAATGGCATCTAAGTCAGCCATTTGAGCTTGACGGATAATCATCACTTCTCCTTAAAATTGGGATTTTCCCACACCATATCAGACCAGACAGCTCCACCATGAGTTGAATCAGAAATCCCTTCATGGACGAAACCATTCATCTCATAATAAGGTATCAGCTCATCATGACAAGTTAGGCTAATGCCCTGTCGATTTTGCTGAACAGCTGTCTCCTTGAGAGCTGCAAGCAACAAGGTTCCGACTCCCTGCCTCTGAAAATCAGGATGGACGGACAGACTTTGGACGGCAATGAAGCCACCTTCTGGAGGATTAGCACCCACCTTGCCAAAGAGGTCATCTGTCAGATATCGCGCCTGAACAGCTGGTCCAACAATATAGCCCGCTAGCTGACCATGCAGCTCTGCTAGCAAAAAAGTATCTGGAATCTGCTCAATCCGCTCTTTGAGAACTTCTGAACTGGCTGCTTCTGCTGCTGGAAAATTCAGCTGCTCAATTGCAAGAATTTCCTCCCAGTCGCTCAAGTCAGCCTGTCTGATTCGAATTGGTGCTTCCATCAAGTCTCCTCCTACTGAACGTTGCTGGTCAGATTGGACAGGAGACGTTCAAAGGAATATTCATAGGTCTGGATGTCACCAGCTCCCATAAAGACGTAGACGGCATTATCGTGGTCAAGAAGCGGAGAAACATTATCCACGTCAATAACCTTGGCCCGCTTCACAATCTTTTCAGCCAGATCTTCTACCTTAACATCACCCTTGTCCACCTCACGCGCAGATCCGTAAATCTGAGCTAAATAAACTGAGTCAGCCTGATTGAGGGCTTCCGCAAATTCGTCCAAGAGAGCAATGGTCCGAGTGAAGGTATGTGGTTGGAAGATTGCCACGATTTCCTTGCTTGGATACTTCTGACGGGCTGCATCCAGGGTCGCAATAATTTCCGTCGGATGGTGAGCAAAGTCATCAATGATAACTGTTTCGTTGACAATTTTCTCTGTAAAGCGGCGCTTAACTCCGCCAAAGGTCTTGAGATGCTCCCGAACTAGATTCAGATCAAGACCTGCTGTATACAAGAGGCCGATTACTGCTGTCGCATTCATAATGTTGTGGCGGCCAAAGCTTGGAATTTGGAACTCACCCAGTTCCTGACCGCGGAAAGAAACTTTAAATCCTGAACCGCTGGTGGAGCGCAAGAGGTCGTGAGCGACAAAGTCATTGCCTTCTTCCTTGAATCCATAGTAGTAAATCGGAGCCTTGGACGTAATCCGGCGCAGCTGCTCATCTTCTCCATAAATGAAGAGTCCTTTGGTAATCTGCTTGGCATAGTCATTGAAAGCGTTAAAGACATCTTCCAGGCACGTGAAATAATCCGGATGGTCAAAGTCGATATTGGTAATGATCGAATATTCCGGATGATAAGGCATGAAATGACGCTCGTACTCGTCCGACTCAAAGACAAAGTACTTGGCATTGACAGAACCGCGGCCTGTGCCATCCCCAATCAGATAGCTAGTATCCGTGATATTGGAGAGAACATGGGAGAGAATACCCGTTGTAGAGGTCTTCCCGTGGGCACCAGCCACTCCCAAGCTGACAAAGTCACGCATGAAGCCACCTAAAAACTCATGGTAGCGTTTATAGCCAATACCGTTTGCGTCTGCATAGGCAATTTCTACATTGTTATCTGGACGAAAGGCATTGCCGGCAATGATTTCATAGTCCGGCTGGATATTCTTTTCATCAAAAGGCAGGATGGAAATGCCAGCCTGCTCCAGACCGCGCTGAGTGAAATAATATTTATCAACATCACTGCCCTGAACCTTATGGCCCATCTGGTGCAGCATCAAAGCCAAAGCGCTCATACCAGAGCCCTTAATCCCGATAAAATGATAGGTTTTCGTCATGATTACTCCTTAAGATACAAGGCCATAAAAGCAAGTCAAAAGAGGAAAATCTCCGCAGACCCTCATCAGCCCACAGGGACTTTCTTTCTTTACAAGCTTTTAGGCACCGCCAAAACACCAAAGAAGCCGGACCAATCAGTAAGTCCCAGCTTCTAGCATCGATCCTCTTCAACCGATGACGGATGTTATATACAGATAGATTTTACATTTACATAATCAACTAGCAATTTCCTTTATACATCAGAAAACTGTAGGCAGAAAAGACTCGAGCAAGCCAGCTTTATTCGCTGTCCAAGCCTGTCAAATTCAGCTCTTGAGCCTTGGAATGCTTCAACTGCTCCTCCTTAGCCCTATCCTGATTATAGATCTGACTGGTTTTTAAAAAATCATAATTGTTCTTCTTAGGCTTTTCTTCCGGCTCCTGCTGCTGAGGGCTATACTCAGGCTGAATATCTGCCAAAATATAGTTATCCTGCTGAAGCCTGTCGCCAAACTTCGTAAATTCGCCCGATGTATTCTTTTGAAAAGGGGCTGTTGGCTTAGGTCTTTCCGCATTAGAAGCTGTCGGAAGCTTTCTATTGCGGACCTTAGTCGGAAGGTCGCTGGTCAGATAAGACGCTGAACGCTTCTTTTTCAAATCTGCCCGAGCTTCCTCGCGTGCCTGCTCAGCATAACGAATGGCCGGATCTTTCTTATCAATCGGCTTTTTAAAATCCTTGAAAGCAGACTGCTTTTGCAGCGGTCTTCTGATAGCCTGACCGGCAGCGATGGGAGCATGCCTGTCGGAGTCCACAATCGGCATCCATTCCAAATAATTACGGTCTGTATAGTCTCCGGTAATGTTGCTAATGAGATCCAGTTCATCATAAAGATTCATATGCGGCATTTCCGTCAGCATGATTTCATCATCTGACACCAGAGGAAATTGTTTATCAGTCATATCTTTTTCCTTTCAACCCTTCATTATTATAAACTATTCAGGCTATTTTTCAAGCTATTCTGCCGAAATTCCCAGAATTTCTCGAATTTCCTCCACAGAGAGACTGGATTTGGCTTCTGCTCCGTCGAGAATAGTCGAAACCAGATTGCGCTTGCTCTCCTGCAACTCCTGTATCTTCTCCTCAATCGTACCCCGTGTAATCATCCGATAGACTTCGACATTGCGCTCCTGTCCGATACGGTGGGCACGGCCGATGGCCTGGGCCTCAACTGCTGGATTCCACCAGAGGTCGACCAAGATAACTGTGTCTGCACCGGTCAGATTGAGACCGACACCTCCAGCCTTAAGGGAAATCAAAAAGGCTGATCGCTGGCCGTCATTGAAGGCTGTTGTCATGTCCTGACGCTCCTTGGCCGGAGTAGAGCCTGTAATCTTAAAGGACTCCATGCCTAGCTTGTCTAGCTCATTCTCGATAATATCCAGCATACCACGAAATTGTGAAAATATGAGGACACGATGATTACCATCTTGTATCTGTTCAAGTAATTCCCGCAAACTTTCTAGCTTACCGCTCTCGCCCTCGTAATCTTCCATAAACAGCTTCGGAGTATCACAGATCTGACGGAGACGCATAAGACCTGACAGAATCTCTATCTTGCTGCGGTTGATTTCATCTTCTGTCGCATGGATGATTCTGTCCTGCATCTGCTTGAGCAGAGCCAGATAAATGGTCTTCTGACTATCTGCCAATTCATTGCGATAGGCAACTTCAATCAAATCAGGCAATTCCTGCAGCACATCTTCTTTCTTGCGCCGCATGACAAATGGCTTGATATAGCGAGCGACTTTCTCAGCCGGCAGTTTTAAAAATTCCTTTTTGCTTGGCAAAAGTCCTGGCATGACAATCTGGAAGATAGACCAAAGTTCTCCCAGATTATTTTCAATCGGCGTTCCAGAAAGGGCATAGGTATGCTCCACCTCAAAATCCCGCAAATACTGGGCAATCTTAGTCTGGTCATTCTTCATCACCTGAGCCTCATCCAAAATCAGATACTGGAAGTGGTTATCCCGGTATTCTTCCACATCCTGTCTGAAAGAAGCATAGCTGGTAATGGTAATCTGATGCTTCTCCGCAATCAGCTCATCACGAACATTTTTCAGACCATACACCACCGCCACATCCAAATGCGGAGCAAATTTAGCGAACTCATCGCTCCAGTTGTAAATCAGGCTGGATGGTGCCAAGATTAAGACTTTCTTAGAATCATCTATACGCGAACTCAGAAAAGAAATCGTCTGCAGAGTCTTTCCTAGCCCCATATCGTCTGCCAGGATGCCACCAAAGCCATACTTATCCAGCATGGATAGCCACTTGACTCCCGTCTCTTGGTAATCCCGAAGGTCAGCCTTGACTTGCAGCTTGGGAAGAGGAAATTCCTCAGGGTGAGTCAGGTCAAAGGCCAGCTGCTGCACATCTTTTGAAAACTGTACCCTATCCTTGCCCTTGAAAAACTCTGCCAGTTGATAGGCCGCCAGACTGCTGGTCTGAATGAAGCCATTTTTAGTCCGCTTACTCCGCAGCTGCTGCAAAGTCCGACTCATCTCCTTGGTCTCTTCATCGAAAATCAAGACTTGCCCAGACTTACTGATAAAGAAGTCCTGCTCCTTAAAGAGCGAATCAAGCACAGCGTCTATCTCTGACTGCGCAATGCCGGCAAAATCGAAACCTACATCTAAGAGGCCTCCCTTCATCTTGACAGTGATCCTTGGACTTTCTGTCTGTGCCAACGCCTCTAACTCTTCTGTCATACTGACACGGCCCAAAGCCTCAAAGTTGGGAATGACTTCTGAGAAGAAATGGTAAATTTCTTCCGGCTTCAGAGGCGGTCGCTGACTGTAAAAGTCTGCCACAAAACCTGCCTGCAGCATTTGCTTAAAGACTTGCTGCTCATGCTCAAAATTACCCGCAAAAGGCAGACGTTCCAAATCTTTGCGAGTCGTCACCTTCCTGTCTCCATAGTCAAAGACAGTGTCCAAAATCAGACGCTTGTCAGGACCGATGTCAAAGTCAAACTTGGCTGTAAAGTCATGAATCATCATACTTTCAGGTGCGTCTACCCGACCAACCTTTTTAAACTCAGACAAACTGGAAGCCAGCTTAGTCCTTTCTGACAAGTCGAATTGCAGGCGCTTCAACCGATCATGCTCTATAGGCAACTCCCGTAAAGCCTTCATCAGTCTAATCTGCTGAGGATTTAGCTGGTAGAAGGTATCTCCATAAAAGATAAACTGCCCATCATAAAGCATCTTATAATTCTTCTCAGCAATGACTAGCTCAAAATGCTCTTCATACTCTTCCACTTGGAAAGTATAAACTTCTGCCTCTTCATGTAAATCTTGGAAAAAGACTTCACTGTAGTCATAAAGGCTGTACTCTAAGCGGAAAGAAGATAGATTCATCAGGAAGATAACTCCCTCTTCAAAGATACTAGCCGGGAAGAAAAGATTGCGCCCAGCATTTGGGAAAATCAAAGAAGAATCTTGCCCCTGATAGTCAGACACTAGTCCTTGCAGAAAAACGAGCAAATCTTGACTGGCTTCATCAAAATCCTCCAAATGAATAGCCTCATAGTAACTCTTACCAATCTGATAATGCCCTCCCTTTTCCAAGGTCCGAAGGAAGGAAAGAACGTCTCGGACAACATAGGAGCGCTCGTCCGGCAAGCGACTGATTCGGAGACTCCAGAGAAACTGTCCTGTATAAGAATCCTCTTTACCAGTAGCCGAAAGCTCATAACGAACCTGTTGATTAGATTTATCCGGCAAGACTTTATCCAAGAACAAGCTTCCAAAAGAAACCAGCTCTTGGGTCTCCTGACTGGTCAACTCCTCTTCTTCCATACTCTTTAGCACATCTTTTCCAGATGGAGCATTTTTCAGATAATACTCCAAGGCCGCCAGATGGGCACAATATTTTTTCTTCTGGAAAAAGTCGCAATAACAAAAGATGACATCATCATCCAAGCTATAGCGCAGATTACACTCGTCCACACGAGCATATAAAAGAGAATCACTGACCTCAAGGATTACTACCTTATTGTTTTCAACCAGGGCAATTCCTTCTGTCCGAATCTTACCAGGAATTAATTTTGCCATAATTACCACCTTACATTTATCTCACCATTATACCATACTTTCGACATAAAAAAAGAAAAGCAAGCTCTTATGCTTACTTTCATTTTTACATATAAACGTATGTTTATCAAATTGCTGTTTTCAAACTCTACTTCCGCTTCCTTGCAATCAAGTGAATCGGGGTCCCTTCAAAGACAAAAGCCTTGCGGATTTGATTTTCCAAGAAACGCAGGTAAGAGAAGTGCATAAGCTCTTCTTCGTTGACAAAGATGACAAAGGTCGGTGGTTTGGTCGCTACCTGAGTCGCATAGAAAATCTTGAGGCGTTTGCCCTTGTCAGTCGGCGTCGGATTAATCGCAATAGCATCCATGATAACATCATTGAGCACCGCTGACGGAATACGGGTATTCTGACTCTGACTGATTTGCTTAATCATGTCCGGCAGCTTATGGAGACGCTGCTTGGTCAGGGCAGAGACAAAGATAATTGGCGCATAAGACAAATACTGGAACTGGTCTCGGATATCTTCTTCCCAGTCTTTCATGGTATGGTTGTCTTTTTCCAGTGTGTCCCACTTATTAACAACGATAACAATACCTTTTCCTGCTTCATGGGCAAAGCCAGCGATTCGCTTGTCGTACTCACGAATTCCTTCTTCAGCATTCAGCACCATCAGAACGACATCTGAGCGGTCAATGGCCCGCATAGCCCGCATGACAGAGTATTTCTCCGTATTTTCATAGACCTTGCCTGACTTGCGCATACCAGCCGTGTCGATCATGGTAAATTCCTGACCTTCACTGTCCGTAAAGACCGTATCAATAGCGTCACGCGTAGTACCGGCAACAGGACTGGCAATAACCCGCTCCTCACCCAAGATGGCATTGATCAAGCTAGACTTACCGACATTAGGACGGCCAATCAAACTAAACTTAATCATATCAGGATTTTCGACCACTTCTTCATTTGGCAGATTTTCAACGATTGCATCAAGAACATCTCCTGTACCAATCCCATGGACTGAGGAAACTGGGAATGGATCACCCAAGCCCAGCGCATAGAAATCAAAAATCTCATTGCGCATTTCAGGATTATCCACCTTATTGACCGCTAAAATAATCGGCTTATGGGTCTTGTAGAGCATGCGAGCCACATACTCGTCCGCATCCGTGATACCTTCCTTGCCAGACACGACAAAAACGATAACATCTGCTTCGTCCATAGCAATCTCAGCCTGGTGTTTGATTTGCTCCATAAAAGGCGCGTCAACATCGTCAATTCCGCCCGTGTCAATAATACTAAACTTACGGTTGAGCCAGCTTGCTGTCGCATAGATTCGGTCGCGGGTCACCCCTTCAACATCTTCCACAATAGAAATTCGCTCACCGGCAATCCGATTGAAGAGCGTTGATTTGCCGACATTGGGACGGCCGACAATGGCAATAGTTGGTAAGGCCATGTTTTTCCTCTTTCATTCTTTAGGACAGAGCCAAACTCCACCCTATTTTTCTAATTTCTTTTCTTTGAACAGTTGGTTGATAGCTTGATTTGGCTCCTGACCAAATTGGGCAGCTAGGCGCTGACTCCAGGTTTCCTTAGCTCGCTCGCCTGCATATTCAGTCTGTACGCGGTCATAGGCTTGGATAGTTGAACGATCCTGTTCACGATATTCTTCCTCAAAGACCACTGCTTCATAAGGCAGACGTGGCTTGACTGCATGGTTCTGGTTGGGAATTCCCAGAGCAATCCCAAAGACCGGATAAGTGTAGTCTGGTAGCTTGAAAAGCTCTGCTATTTGACTGGCAGCATAACGAACCAGTCTAATGATTACTCCACCATAACCCAAACTTTCAGCTGCTAACAGGGTATTTTGTCCAGCTAAAGCAGCATCTACTGAGCTGATCAGGAGATTCTCCGACCCCTCAGGATAAAAGTCTTCCGTATGCATGTGAACGCCCTTTTGAGCTCGATTGAGGTCACCGACAAAAAGCAGGAAGGCCGAAGACTGCCGAATGGCTTCTTGGGGCACCAAGTCAAAGAGGGCTTCTTTTTTCTCTTTGCTTCGCACCACAATGATCGAATAGGACTGGAAATTCTTCCAGCTGGACGCAGCCCGCCCAGCATCAATGATGGCACGTAATTCCTTATCCGAAATCTGCTCCTCCGTAAAGCGGCGAACAGACGTGTGAGCATTCATCAAGTTAATTGTTTCATTCATCGGCGGTTCTCTCCTTCTAGGCGTACCTCCTGAGCCAAAAACTTAATTCGCTCCATAACCCGCTTGGCCTGCCAAGTCTCATCGCCATTCTTAGAGCTGGCAAAGTGACGCTCTAAATCCGCAAAACTAAAGTTAGAAGTAAAGAAAGTTGGCAGATTTTCCTGCATACGGTGCTGGAGAATGACCTGCAAAATCTCATCGCGCATCCAGGGGCTAGACTGCTCTGCACCGATATCGTCCAAAATCAGCACTTGAGCCGTCTTGACCTGGTCAATCTTCTCCTTGACCAAGCCGGAACTGATCGCATTCTTAACATCCAAAACAAAGCTTGGATAGTGAAGCAGTGTCGTTGAAACACTGCGTTTTTCTGACAAATCATGCGCCAGAGCAGCCATCATGTAGCTTTTTCCGACACCAAAATCGCCGTAGAGATAAACAGCCTTCTGATAATTCGGAAACTCAGCAACGAAGTTGGTCAACAGTTCAAAAGCCTTGTAGCGACCAACATCGTCCAGATCCACCTGTGCCAGACTAGCCTCCTTGAGACTGGCTGGTAGGCTAATAAGATTGAGACGGCTTCTAATGGCCTCCTGCCTCTCCTGCTCAATCAACTCTGGCGTCTCTTCATAGGCAACATCCGCATAGCCTTCATTTTTTACCAAGATTGGCTTATAGCCCTTAGCAATATAGGTCTCATCCCCCAGCAAAAAGCGGTTGCGCTCCGTAATATACTGGTTAAACTTGGAGACACTACGCTGAATCTCAGCTTGGGTCAGCTTTTCCTGCTGGATAAAGGCTGCCACATCTGGATCGGCCATAATCTGCTTGACCAGCTCCTGATAGTCAAACTGCCACACCCTATTCATATGAGGCATATTCTGTCCTATTTTCTCCATTTATTCGCCTCCTCCTTCAAGTTTGGCTAAGAGCCGACGTTTCTGCTCTTCTAGCTCGGCCTGCCTCTCTGCGCTCGTTTCATTTTTATAATCCGGCTGACTCCAGTCAGGTACGTTGCTCTTGGTAGAGCCTTGTCCAGATTTAGCTGGACGGTTCTGGGGCTGCTGGTTGCGCTCACGGATTTTCAAGACTGCTTCCTCAGCTGTCGTCACCTTTTGATAAGAAAAATCATTAGCTACCTTGAGGGCATACTTTTCATTGAGATTGGCTGAATCCACCTTATTAAAGGTCAAGAGTAAGACTACGTTGATAACCTCGTCCAAAAGGCCTAATTCAGCTAAATCTAGCAAAAGCTTTCTCTCCGTCCGCGTAATAGCAGCCTGACGAGTTTTCTTAATTTCTGCCAGAAAGACCATTGGCGATGTTCGCTTCGCTTCTTGGATGATAGACTGCTCCTGCTTAGAAAATTGACCTTCTACTGGCTTCTGAGCTAGCTTTTGCTTCATCCGCTTGGTAGAAATGACCTGAGAAACAGCAGTTTCTCTAGCCAAGACATAGGTCTCATACCAAGTCCACTTTTTCTGCTCAGCAATTGCAAACAATTCTAACAAATCTTCCTTTTCATTGGCAAAGCGAAGATTGTCCTGAGCCATCCGTTGCTTGAAATACTCCAAGTCAAAATCATTGGCCTTTCGCACTGTCCTTGCTTGCTCAGCTTCCATACCAAACACCTGCATAAAAGGCTTGACCAATTTCTCTCCGCTAGGATTTTCTGGTCGCAGGGCTTCTGCAGCAGCTTCGCCGATTTTCTTTTCCAAGAGCCGACTGTACACATTATGGCTGAAAAATTCCTCCGCCGTTAAGGTCGGGTGGAGTTGAATCAGATAATGGTCATCTGTTTGATAAAGATCTACTAGCTTAATCGCCGCTAAACGCTCAAAACTTTCTTCTAAAATATTAAGTCCAAAATCTAAATGATTAAGAATCTGACTGAAGAGGTGCTGCTTTTGCCCATTATCCTCAAAAGACAGCAGATAAAGATAAAGTGCTACCGCTTCTCTCCCCAAAATCGGCAGATAGAGCTTGGTCAAGACAGCAATATCTGGGCTGACTGCATTATTGCGCAAGAAAGAAAACTGATGGTTTGGTTTCATTTATTTGTCCTTTTTCTTCTTGGACCCCTTGGTAATCTGCTTGAGCAGGCTTTCCAGCTCGCCCACGTCCTTGAAACTCCGATAAACACTGGCGAAACGAACGTAGGTGATTTCATCCAGCTCTGCCAGTTCATCCATGACTAAGGATCCAATATATTCACTATTGATTTCATTATCGCTCTGACTGCGAACCTTTTGCTCGATTCGGTTGACAATCTCCTCTATTTCGTCACTAGATACTGGCCGCTTTTGAGCGGAGCGAATAATACCGTTAAAAATCTTATCCCGAGAAAATTGCTCGCGTGTCCCGTCCTTCTTGACAACCACTAGGGTTCTCTCTTCAACACGCTCGTAGGTCGTAAAGCGGTGTTGACATTCCTCACACTCACGACGGCGACGGATTGTATTTCCATCTTCTGCCTGTCTGCTATCAACTACACTTGATTTATTCCCACCACATTTCGGACAACGCATACCATTTCCTCCTAGAATCCTAATACTTCATTATAACACGTTTTCAAGAATAACAAAAGACAGCCGTTTGGAGGGTAATATTTCACCATTTTGCCCTAAAAATATGTTTATCAAAAAGAAAAAGAGAGGCAATCTGTTGTATTCACAGTCTTGCCTCATCTTTTTACCATTATAAAGTCACTTGCACTTCTAAACCAAAGTGGTCACTGACAACAGGGGTTTCTTTCCCGTCAAAGACGACAGCGGAACGCTCAACGTCCATCCCTTGGCTAGTGAAAACATAATCTATCTTCAGAGCGTGCTTATTGTCATCCCAGCCTGCAATAGTCCCTTCTACTGTCGCCTCTCCGATAGCTTCTTTTGCAACAGTATGACTATCCTGCAGCTTCAGTGGACTGGCTAAGATGGTTTGGTAGCCTTGTTGGCCGACTGGATTGTTGAAATCGCCCATAAGGACCAGAGAACTTTCTGCTTTTAGCAGCTCTTCTTCAAGCTTAGCCCATTCCCCTTGGAAACCTTTGTCCCACCAAGACAGATGGCAGGAGGCAATTGTCAACAATTGACCATCTACCTCAGTCTCGGCTAGCAAGACCTTACGGGTATGGTAATCTCTAGGATCATTAGCCTCTGATACCAGAACTTCTCTAGGAGCCATAGGATTTCTAGATAGGATTGCCACTCCTTCGTTATAAATATCAAACCCAATATGATTATAGGCCCAGGACCAATGATAGTCCAGTCCTGCCTCAGCCAATTTTTCTACCAAACAAAGGGCAAAATGGTCTTGATGGATCTCAATTGCGCCCTCAACCGCCTGATAGAAAGGAGCCTGAACAACCTGTTCAGACTCCGTTAATTGATTGACTTCCTGCAGGCAAATGACATCATATTTTTCTTGAAGAATGCGTTCTGCAAGCTCATTAAGCTTGGTTTCTTGCTCTTCTTCCATCCAACTATGAGTATTTAATGTCAGGAATTTTGCCATGATTTCTCTTTTCTATTTTACAATTCAACCTTAGCAACAACTGTCTTAGCAGATGCTTGACCAAGTTTTTCTACTGTTACAGACTTGATAGCTGCTGCATTTGTGAAGACTACGATTGTTGAAGTTTCACGTCCTGCTTCCTTGATTGCTTCCAAGTCAGCCGTGACTAGAAGATCTCCAGCTGCAACTTTTTGACCTTCTGAAACATGAACTTCGAATGGTTTACCTTCAAGGCTAACAGTTTCCAAACCAATATGTACCAAGACTTCTAGACCATTATCTGTCACAAGACCGATAGCGTGCTTGCTAGGGAAGACGCTAGTTACTGTACCAGCAACTGGTGAATAAATCTTACCATTTTCTGGCTCAACTGCAAATCCATCACCCATCATTTTTTGTGAGAAGACTGGATCTTTAACATCTGCCAAGTCAATGACTTGACCGTCCGCAACAGTTTCAACTTCCTCAGTCACACCTTTGTAAGTAACTTCGGCAGCTGCTGATTCTGCTTTTTGGCTAGGAAGTGTTTCAGGAATCACTTCACCAGAATCCAACAAGTCTTGAATATCAGATTTGAGAACGTCAGCTTTTGGTCCGTAGATAGCTTGAACGCCTTGACCTTTCATAACCAAGCCCATAGCGCCTTCAGCTTTCCACTGTTCTTCTGTTCCAACTTTTTCAGCATCTTTGACAGTCACACGCAGACGAGTCATACATGCATCTACATCTACAATGTTAGCGCGACCACCCAGAAGGTTGATAACATTTACTGCTTGAGAAGCTTCAGCAACTTTACCACCAGTTGACTCTGATGAAGAAGCTTCATCTGAACCATCTGCTGTTTCATAGTTACCGTTACGTCCTGGAGTTGCATAGTTGAACTTCTTGATCATGAAGTTAGAAATGAGGTACATCACAACACCAAAGAGGATCGTTACCCAGATGAAGTTGATGATATCCATTCCTAAGCCAGCATTGATGGCCATAGGAGTACGGGTCAAGAATTCGATAGAACCGAATGAGTGCACACGAAGATTAACGATGTCAGCCATTGCAAACGCAGCACCTTGTACAAATGCATAAATGATATACAGCGGTGTTGCAACGAACATGAACATGTACTCGATTGGCTCAGTAACCCCTGTCAAGAAGGTTGCCAAAGCAGTCGCAATCATCATACCTTTGTATTTGTGCTTCTTGTCAGCATCCACATTGTGATAGATAGCCGCCGCTACCCCCATAAGGATACCGAATGAACCAATCATCTGACCAACCTTGAATCGAGCTGGATGAACTGTATCAAGCAAGTGTTGGTAAGTAGAAGGATCAGCTGATTTCGTACCAACCAAGTCAGTTACCCAAGCCAACCATAGAGGGTCTTGACCAGCTACAGTTGTTCCCGCACCAGAACCAGTAATAACGTGGTAAACACCACCTAATTCTGTGTAGTTCATTGGAATGGTCAACATGTGGTGCAAACCAAATGGAAGCAAGAGACGTTCCAAAGTACCATAGATGAATGGTGCCAAAACTGGTGCAGTATCTTGTGAGTTAGCAATCCAAATACCAAAGCTGTTGATACCTGATTGAACAACTGGCCATACGAATGACAAAACAATTGCTACGATTACTGAGCGCAAGATAACAACGAAAGGTACAAAACGCTTACCATTGAAGAATGACAAGGCATCTGGCAATTTACGGAAATTGTAGTATTTGTTATAAGCTGTCGCTCCGACAAAACCAGCGATAATTCCGACAAAGACACCCATGTTCAGAGCTGGCGACTCCAGAACGCTGATGAAATAATCTGAAACCTTAATAGATGCGCCAAACATTGTTTTAACTACAGCAGCCTTATCTGAGAGCATATCGCTGGTAACACCAAACATAACACCAGTGATACGGTTAATCAGGATAAAGGAAAGACCTGCTGCGAAGGCACCGCCTGCGCGTTCTTTTGCCCAGCTTCCACCAATAGCCAAAGCAAAGAGGATATGCAGGTTACCGATAACCCCCCAACCAATCTGCTCTAAGACACCGCCGGTAGTGACTAAAACACCTAGATTTGGATTAATCATCGGAATCGATTTACCGATACTAATCATCAGTCCTGCTGCTGGCATAACAGCAACGACCACCATCAAAGCTTTACCGAATTTTTGCCAAAATTCAAAGCTAAAAATGTTCTTGAATGAATCTTTCATCATTCAGACCTCCTTATATTTTTTGCAAACCACTCCTTTTTGTGAAATCGTTTGCATGTCGATACATCTATTATAGCACGATTTTTTATTTTGTAAAGGCTTTTATAAAAATATTTTCTCTTTTTTTGCATTCCAAAGGCTAAAATCTCTTTTTACGAGACATCTTTTTGCTATATTTCAACGAAAACGATTGCATAGAACAGCCAGAAAGTCCGCATTATTTATCCTATCTATACTGTAACAAGCGCCAAAAAACTCCGTCTCCTAAGGAGAACAGAGTTTTGAATTTTCTATTCCTGCATGGCATAACCAACACCGCGAACGGTTTTGATATAGCTTGGCTGCCCTTCCACATCAATTTTACTGCGCAGATAACGAATATAAACATCTACAACGTTGGTCTCCGTTGCACTCTCGTACTTCCAGACACGCTCCAGCAGCTGCTCACGGCTCATGACCTTATTGCTGCCCATCAGGGTTACCAGCAGATCGTACTCCCGTCGCGTCAGTGCAATAACTTCCTCACCGCGGTAAACCGTATGATTTTTAATATCTACTCGCAGATTCCTGTAAGAGGTCGGAATTTTCAAGAGGCTGCAGTGCTGGTCGATAAAGTCGCGCCCGCGGAAAATGATAGAGACACGCTCCACTAAATCACTGATAATGAAAGGCTTGACTACGTAGGAAACGGCAAAATGCTGGATTGCTTCCTGCTGCTCTGCAATCTCTTCGCGACTAGCCAGAACGATAATGACGGACGCTGGCTTAATCAAGCTCAACTGCTTAGCAAAACCGCTGGCAGTCATATCTTGAAGATCGTAGTTGATCAAGAGCAAGTCATAATCCACATCTTTAGCCAGAGCCAGTCCCTCTTGACCAGTCTCAGCCAAATCTACAAGAAAGCTTTCCTTTTGCAGTTCCAAACTCACAAATCGGGCAAGATTTTTTTCATTTTCTACTAGTAAAATTCGCTTTGCCATAGGCCTATCCTATTTTTCGTCGTACCAAGAATAGTGGTAGGTACCTTCTTTGTCTTTACGGTTGTATGTATGAGCACCAAAGTAATCACGCTGCGCCTGAATCAGGTTCGCTGGAAGATTTTCCGCACGGTAGCTATCAAAGTAAGCAATGGCACTGGAGAAGGTTGGTACTGGTACTCCCGCTTGCACAGCCAAGCTGACAACATCACGGACTGCCTGCTGGTACTTAGCCGTAATATCCATGAAGTATTCATCTAAGAGTAGGTTTGCAAGGTCAGCATCACGGCCGTAAGCGTCTGTAATTTTCTGAAGGAAGCGGGCACGGATGATACAGCCAGCACGCCAGATAGAAGCAATCTCTCCAAACGGCAGATTCCAGTTGTTTTCCTTAGAAGCTACACGCAATTGAGCAAAACCTTGAGCATAAGACATGATTTTTGAGAAGTAAAGAGCCTGGCGGATCTTTTCAATCAGCTCTGCCTTGTCTCCTTCAAAGGTGAAAGTAGCTGGTTTTGGCAATACCTTGCTGGCAGCTACACGCTCATCTTTGTAGGTAGAAATGTAACGCGCAAAGACTGACTCAGTAATCAATGGCAGTGGCACACCTAAATCCAGTGAAGATTGACTGGTCCACTTACCAGTTCCCTTATTGCCAGCCGCATCCAGAATATAGTCAACGATCGGGCCAGCTTGACCTTCATCGTCCTTACGGGTCAAGATATCCGCTGTAATCTCAATCAGATAGCTGTCCAGCTCGCCTTTGTTCCACTCTGTGAAGATGTCTGCCATTTCACTAGCTGAAAGGCCTAGCAAGTGCTGCATCAGGTCATAACTCTCAGCGATCAGCTGCATATCTCCATATTCAATCCCGTTATGGACCATTTTTACATAGTGACCGGCGCCATCAGGACCGATATAAGTCACACATGGTGCGCCGTCTTCAGGAGCTTTAGCAGAGATTTCTTCCAAGACATCGGCTACCAACTCATATGCTTCTTTTTGACCACCTGGCATGATAGATGGCCCTTCCAATGCGCCCTTTTCACCACCGGAAACACCTGTACCGATGAAGTTGATACCAGAGTTAGCTAACTCTTCATTACGGCGAATGGTATCTTTGTAGAAAGTATTCCCACCGTCAATCAGGATATCACCCTTATCCAAGTGAGGAAGCAAGGCCTGAATAGTCGCATCTGTACCAGGACCAGCTTGAACCATCAGCATAATCCGACGCGGTTTTTCAATAGAGTTGACAAAAGACTCTACATCATAGCTTGGCACAAAGTTTTTCTCAGGATGAGAGGCAATGACGTCCTCTGTCTTGTTTGCTGAGCGGTTATAGATGGCAACTGTATAGCCACGAGATTCGATATTTAGAGCAAGGTTACGGCCCATAACAGCCATACCAACAACACCAAAATTTGCTTTAGTCATTATGTTCTCCTATAGTTTGTTTGTCTTATTTTATCATTTTTAAGGCTTAAAAGAAAGTATTAAGTCGGTGACGGATTGTGAGGGTGGATGAATAGAAAAACCAAGCTCAGATGAAACTGAACTTGGTTGTGAGAATTTACAGTAAAATAGAGACTTTCATAATAATCTCCAAATACCTAGTTGGAAATGCCTTCTTGCTGAACATCGTGAATATCGTGACCATCAAATAGGTATCTGGATGGTTTAATTGATAAGTTTGGCACTTATACTTATCAAACTCATTGGCCTACAATACTCTGAACTCGTTGGTTTATTCAACCCCCAGCTTAATTACCCCTGTCCACCTGGAGAAAGCTGCAATTTTATAGTTTTTTAGCTTGCAGAATTTGTGTAGAATTATAAGAAAATGTTTTGAGTTAACATGCTCAAATGATAACGCATGAAGAATAAATATTTAGATAGGATCAGATTAGTTCCTAATACTTCAATTTGCTGTTAATATAACAATTACACATCGTAATTATAAATAATTAATTCGCTTGTTGGAATTCGACCTGAACTATTTCTATTTATCTTTCTAGGAACATTAATTTGCTTTATTTTAAATATACTATTATCACTATATAAATCTAATATATCATCAGTAAATGAATTAGATACTAAAAATTTAATACCTCTTTTATGAAGTTTAATGCAAATATCTCTTAACTCTCTTTGCTTTTCAATGGGAAAGCCAAGTTCTGTGTATCCTGTGAATGATGAAGAGTTTAACGGCAAATAAGGAGGATCGAAATAAACAAAACTTCCCTTTCTTAAATGCTTTAATGCCAACTTGTAATCACCTGTCATCATTTTCAAATTAACTGTATTAAAATAACAAGAGATACCATTAATCATTCCCTCATTAATTATCTGAGGATTCTTATATCGGCCATATGGAGTATTAAATTGACCCAACTGATTTACTCTAAACAGACCATTATAACATGTCTTATTTAAGTAAATAATTCGAGAAGCTCTTTCGACATCTGTTAATTCACTAAAAGAATCCAATCTATCTAATTCTCGAATATTGTAAAAATAGTCTTTCGAATTATTAATTTTGTGATTATAAAGAGCATCAATGAGAGCCTGAGGAGCTTCTTTCACAACTTTATAAACATTCATTAATTCTGAATTGTAATCATTGATAATCGCACGCTCAGGCTGTAAGTCAAATAGTAGAGCACCTCCACCCAAAAAAGGCTCAACATACACAGTAATATCAGTGGGTAAATGCTCTCTGATGACATCAAGTAACTGTCTTTTCCCTCCTGCCCATTTTAAAATCGGTTTTAATCGGACTTTTTCCATAATTAAACCACCTCATCAGAATAAAAAAATGAGTTAAGTTTGTCTAAAAGCCATTCTTTATTCATTCTATCTCTATCTATATTTTGAGACAGTTCACTTTTCATTCTCCCCTCTGGATAATCTATATCGTGATATTCGATAAATTTTTTAGTTAAATCTATAAGATTTCCCTGTTCACGTTTACGATATAAAAAATCAACAAATCCTTGTTCTCTTTCAAGAAAATCTTTAGAAGTCTTTTTTAATGTTTCAATCAGTAAACTTTCATCAAATACCATATCTTCAATTTCTTTATCATTATCAAGACTATAAACTTCAATTTCGAAATTTCGAAATTTACTTTTTTCACTATTAATCTTTGCTTTTGCTTCTTTCCCAGATTTATCGCCATCTAATAAAATAAATATTTTTCTATGAACCTGACTTACTTTATCTAAGTATACTAAAATTGGTAGTACTGATTGGGTTCCTTTCCCAATAAAATTATAATTTAAATCATTTTCATTATTCTGATATTTTTCATATCTTATTTGGGGTCTATACGGTTTTGAATCTAAAATATATTCAATATAATTTTTATCTGTCTTCCCTTCACATATTATAATTTCGTTATGATCATCGACTTCATCTAATAAACCATAATTTTTTAACACTTGATTTTTTATCTCATTAGTGAACTTACTAACTACAGAATTTTTCACAATATCAAATTCATTCTTACTTCGTTGATAAGATTGTTCTCTTTTACTCTGACTAATGTTATAAAAACTAAAGATAGAATTATTCACTTCCTTTAAAAACTCTCTTGAATGAGTGGTTATGAATAACTGTGATTTATTGTCTTCATTATTCACTAGTTCTAAAATCGAATCTTTTAAGCCAGTTGTTAAAAGCGGATATAGAAAAGCCTCTGGTTCATCTAATAGAATTATTCTATTATGTTTTTGAAAAATCTCGTTTAATAAAAAGAATGTTAATAAAATAACAGATGTCCGTTGTACTCCCGCTCCCTTAGCATCAATAATCTGAGCATAATCATCATCCAACTTCAAAGAAATATTTTTCAATAAAAATTCCGTAATTTTTGCTTTATCATCAATTACTAACTTTGGTTTTATTTCAATATGATTTTCTCTAAATAATTTGAACTCGTTATCTAAATCTGACTCAATATCATTAATGTGTTCTTTAAAAATTCCCAATAACAAACCATATTGTTTTTCAAACTCTTCTACAGTCTGTTTAATTTTTTTATGCTTTTTTTTGAAATACTCCAGTACCATATCATTGAGCAAAGAAAATGCTTGACTAGATAAGTCTTGGTCTGTGGTACTTAGATACACACATTTGAATTTAGCATTTAGATATTTTTTTATTTTGCTACTTGAGTTTAGTTTTGCATGTTTTGAATTCGTCTTGTAGATCTCAGAATCTTCTTTATTTAGGTTACAATAAATTTGATACTTACTTTCTTTACCACTTTCCAATTCATCATCAATAAAGTCTACTGTAATAACAGGATCTTTGCTTGCTCCTTTAGTAATTTCCTTAATAGCATTTCTATCAATACTTGGATTGTAGGATTTTGGATTGAAGAACAAATTAATTGCTCTTAAGACATTTGTTTTTCCAACATTATTTCGACCCGCAAAAATATTTAAAACATCAAGTTCATCAATAGTATTTTCTTCATTGGTAAATGATCTAAAATTACTAATTTTTAAGCGAGAAATTTTTATCATATCAGTCTCCTATCAATTTTTTTCTTTGATTCTACCATAAATCAATAAAAAAAGCAGTTCTGATATTAGATTTAATTATCAGAATCTGCTTATTCTGTGTTTATTTCACCAACTTCTTCATCTCATCAATCCGCGCCACTGTCGCATCGTATTTAGCTTGGTAGTCGGCTTGTTTGTCGCGTTCTTTTTGGACGACTTCTGGTTTGGCGTTGGCTACGAAGCGTTCGTTTGAGAGCTTCTTGCCGACCATATCCAGTTCTTTCTGCCACTTGGCTAGTTCTTTTTCGAGACGAGCCAGCTCTTCCTCGATATTGAGGAGGTCTGCCAGCGGCAGGTAGATTTCTGCTCCTGTGATGATGCTAGACATGACCAGCTCTGGCACGGCAAGGTCTGCTGCGATTTCCAAATGCTCAGGATTGGTAAAGCGCTTGATGTAGTTGACATTATCCTTGAAGAAGGTTTCCAGCGCACTATCAGTCGTCTTAATTAAGATGGTGATCGGCTTGCTTGGCGCCACATTGACCTCAGCTCTGCTATTGCGCACCGAACGGATCAGGTCCTTGAGGGCTTCCACGCCAGCTGCTGCCTCGGCATTTTCAAACTCTGGACGAACCACTGGATAAGCCGCTGTCACAATGGTGCCTTCTGAGATTTGACCAAAGATTTCCTCGGTCACGAAAGGCATGATTGGGTGAAGCAGGCGCAGGATTTGGTCCAGAGTGTAAAGGAGGACAGAGCGAGTGATGACTTTCTCGTCTTCATTATCGCTGTAAAGCACTTCCTTCGTCAGCTCCACATACCAGTCGGCAAATTCATCCCAAATAAAGTTGTAGAGGATGTGGCCAGCCACACCAAACTCAAACCTGTCGAAGTTCTCAGTCACCTTGCCAATAGTTTCGTTGAGGTTGTGGAGAATCCAGCGGTCGGTGACATTACCTGCCTGACCAGCCGCCACCTGAGCGACATTCTCACGCGCCACATCCAGCGTCAAGCCTTCATTGTTCATGAGGATATAGCGGGAAATGTTCCAAATTTTGTTGATGAAGTTCCAAGAAGCATCCATCTTTTCATAGCTGAAGCGGACATCTTGGCCAGGGGCAGAGCCGTTTGATAGGAACCAACGCAAGCTATCTGTTCCGTACTTATCAATAACATCCATTGGATCAATCCCATTTCCCAGTGACTTGGACATCTTACGTCCTTCCTCATCCCGAATGAGGCCATGAATCAAGGCATTTTTGAATGGCGACTTGCCAGTAAATTCCAAACCTTGGAAAATCATTCGAGACACCCAGAACGGGATAATATCATAACCAGTCACCAAGGTCGATGTTGGATAATAACGCTTGAAGTCTGCAGAGTCGACATCAGGCCAGCCCATGGTTGAGAAGGGCCAAAGGGCAGAACTGAACCAAGTATCAAGTACATCTTCGTCCTGAGTCCAACCATCGCCTTCCGGCGCTTCTTCGCCCACATAGATTTCGCCGTCTGCATTATACCAGGCTGGGATTTGGTGACCCCACCAGAGCTGACGAGAGATTACCCAGTCGTGGACATTTTCCATCCATTGGAGGAAGGTATCATTGAAGCGTGGCGGGTAGAACTCAACCTTGTCTTCTGTGTCTTGGTTGGCAATGGCATTCTTAGCCAATTGATCCATCTTGACGAACCACTGGGTAGACAGACGCGGCTCAACCATAACGCCAGTCCGCTCTGAGTGACCAACACTGTGGACACGTTTTTCGATTTTAACCAGAGCACCGATTTCTTCCAGTTTCTTGACAACAGCCTTACGAGCTTCAAAACGGTCCATGCCTGCAAATTCAAAGGCCAAGTCATTCATAGTTCCGTCGTCGTTCATAACGTTGACTTGTGGCAAGTTATGACGTTGACCAACCAAGAAGTCGTTTGGATCGTGGGCCGGCGTGATTTTCACGACACCTGTACCAAACTCAGGATCTGCGTGTTCGTCGGCAACGATTGGGATTAGTTTATTAGCGATTGGCAGGATAACGTTTTGCCCAATCAAGTCCTTGTAGCGTGGGTCTTCTGGATTGACCGCAACGGCAACATCCCCAAACATCGTCTCAGGACGAGTGGTCGCAACTTCAAGGGCGCGCGAACCGTCTTCCAGCATGTAGTTCATGTGGTAGAATGCACCTTCCACGTCCTTATGGATAACCTCGATATCAGAAAGGGCAGTGCGAGCTGCTGGGTCCCAGTTGATGATAAACTCACCACGGTAGATCCAGCCTTTCTTGTAAAGCTCCACAAAGACTTTACGAACCGCTTTTGACAAACCTTCATCAAGAGTGAAACGCTCACGAGAGTAGTCTACAGAGAGCCCCATCTTGCCCCACTGCTCCTTGATGGTCGTCGCGTATTCGTCTTTCCATTCCCAGACTTTATCTAGGAATTTTTCACGACCGAGGTCATAGCGGGAAATGCCTTGCTCCCGCAAGCGCTCCTCGACCTTAGCCTGAGTCGCAATCCCAGCGTGGTCCATCCCTGGCAGCCAAAGCGTATCAAAACCTTGCATGCGTTTTTGACGGATGATGATATCCTGCAAAGTCGTATCCCAAGCGTGACCAAGGTGGAGTTTCCCGGTAACGTTTGGTGGTGGAATCACAATCGAATAAGGCTTGGCCTTTTGATCTCCAGAAGGCTTGAAAACATCAGCATCAAGCCATTTTTGATAACGACCAGCCTCAACCTCGGCTGGATTGTATTTAGGTGAAAGTTCTTTAGACATGTGTGTTCTCCTTTAATTTAGCATTCTTAAAACTAGTTTTGAAATCCGTTTTTTATTCTTCAAAAAGCAATAAAATTGTATTGGGTGTTGGAATTTATTGGGTTGATTTTTATTAACTAATTTCTTTTTTAACTTTCTACGTTTCTTTTCTAGTGATTCTAAATTCATTTTTCTGTTATCAAAACTATAAACTTTAGATTCTAAGCGTATTATATCATTATTAAGCCTACTAGCTTTACTATTATTTACCGAAGGTTTTTTTAGAAATCGTTCTATTGCTCTTATATAATCATCTTCTATTCGATTTGATATCAATAAAAGGTAAAAGAATTCATAAATACAAATTGGGAGAAAAGATATAGAAGCAATTGAAGTATTTTTTAGCAAATCCATATAGATAATCCCTATTGACAAATTAACAAAGTATGGAGTGACAAAAAAGATAATAAAGAACCACATCTTTTCTTTATCATTTCTAGATGGATTTATTCTTAGAACATCAATAACAAAACCTTGTAACATAATAGCTAATATTGACAAAGTTAATAGCCCCAGTGCCACCTGAGACCACAAATTATGTGTCAAATCCTGAGCTACTAAATAGGACAAATAGAGAGTAAAGACACCTAAAAATATTTGGAATATTCTCAACAAAACTGTGGAATATTGAAACTTAGACTCTTGTTTTCTCCTTTCCCAATCATATTTTAATAGTAATTCTAAAAAATAAATAGTGTCCTCATATTTACCATCTGCAATACTATCCCAAATATGACCATCTTTCATAAAATATGATTTTGTGTTTTTTATTTCTAGATTGTAACCATAGGGATTGATCTGACTCTTTAATCTTGCCAGAACACCCTCATGGCTCGAGGAACCTTCAAGCTCTTCAATAATATTTTCAATCTTCTTCCTCCACTCAGATCGTTCTCCAGTAATATAATCGAGCTGATTTCTTTTACTATTATTAATAAACACTAAAATCGCACTTAATATCGCCCCTAAGCCTGCACCACTAAGCAGAGTAATAATCTGGCTTGTTTCCAATTTTTCTCACCTCACTTTCGAAAATCAATAAATCCCAACTGTTCGAAAATTTCGAATGGTTCAACTAACAGTTTCCACCTCCCACTCACTCCTCAGCAAGCCATACCTCAAATCATCACAGCGATTGCCTTGGGCATCTTTGCGGTCCCTTATGCGAGCTTCGAGGGTAAAGCCAAGTTTCTCAGCGACTCGTTGACTTTGAAGATTATAGCCAAAGCAAGACAATTCAATTTTATGTAGATTCAATTCTTTAAAAGCCAGGTCAATCAAAACACGCGCTGCTTCTGGAACATAGCCTCGCCCCCAGTAGTCTGGGTGCAAGATATAGCCAATCTCAAGCACATCGTCTTCGTGTCGATGGTTGAAATCAACAGAACCGATGACCTTATAAGTTCCTTTGACGACAATCCCGTAGCCCGCTGGGAGATTTTCCTTTTGATTGCGCTCAGGAAGAATATGCTCCAGATAATAAATCTCGTCTTCCAAGGTCTGGACGGGCGGAAAGCCTGCTGGATAGGAGACTTCTGGCCGACTGGCATAGTCAAAGATATCCACTGCATCAGCCACTGTTCGGACTCGTAAAATGAGACGTTCTGTTTCGATTCTTTCTGGTAACTCTGCTCTTGTCATCCTTCTACCTCGCTTTCTACAAAAAATCGCCCCTGTCATAACTATGACAGGGACGAATGTGTTTATCCGCGGTACCACCCAATTTCGGGCAGATGCCCGCAACTTTTCTCTTCTTCTTTCTCTTTTATGACGTCATTAGCTCGCTTTGACATATGCTAGTATAACCTGCAGCTCCTTGCCTAGTCCTAAAAGGAAACAAAAAGACACTTTTATTTCAATTTATCATCTCATCAGCAACCAGCTTTGACGCATTTGTGGACTTCTCAGCACCGCCACTTTCTGTAAAATGCTTGACTCAAAACACCTCTGATGAACCTATTCTATCACCTTTCCAGTGAAAAATCAATAATTTCTCTCCCCCAAAAGTCCGTCTGGCAGGTCGTGGAAGCCTTTGCCCGACTGATAGTTAGCGAATTTCCCTAAAAGGAACTGGTAGGCATCTAGACGGCTCTCATAGCGAATGGCCGCTTCCTTGGCCCGCTCGTCCTGGTCCGCCTCGTAGACTGCCTGACTCTCCTTGAGGGCCATCTCGTTAATCATGACCTGGGTCTTAACCCAAGCTTCAAACTCCTGTAAAAATTCTTGTTCGTAACTCATTTCTCTCACTTTCTAACTGTAAATACCTAGTCCAAATCTCGGTAAAAATCACTGTCAATGTCACGGAAGGGCTGAATGTCCTGCACATATTCCAGCACCCCCTGAAATTCACCAGCCTCATCTCGCACTGCCGCATAGGTCACATGGACAAACTTGCCCCGCGATTCCGACTTGAACCACATCTCAAACTTGTCCCGCTCTCCCTCGCGCAAAGCCTTGAAAATCCGCCGCACCTTGTCCAAAAACTTGGGCGGGTGACAGAGCTCGACATTGCGTCCTATCTGGGACGGCGTCCGCTTGAAAATCATCTCGTCCGCCGGCACACTGTCATTATAATACTGGAAAATATCGTCCTTATTGACAAAGGTAATCTCCATGGGCAGATGGTCCAAAATCAGATTGGCTTCCGCCACTGACAGATAGCCATGACCAAAAGGCTGCTGGGAGTCCCGATTAAAGGTTTGCTCCTTCTTTTCCTTGGGCTTAAAGGAAATGGTGACCTGACCATCCGGCGTATCAATGACCTGCTGAAACCTGCCATCACTAGTCTGTTCTGTGCTGGCTGGCGCTTCGCTTCCTTCATCAGCAGCATCCCCAGCTTCCTCCTCCGAGAATGAGTGCCGCGCAGGAATCCATTTCTCCGTTGGCTTGATGATGGCATAGCCATAAGCATCGCTCTCCTCAGCAATCTTGAGCCAGTCATCCTGATGAAAGGACTCGAGGAGAATCATGAGAAGGATGGACTCTTCCTTGAAAATCATAGCTTCAAACTCAGCCGCAAAAGTCTCAAACTTTTCCTTGACTTCTTGAATCGAAGTGTCAGGCAGCTGCTGTGCAGCAATCTTAGCCTCTTGGAAAAGGTCTCGAATCTGGTCATCTACCCCCCACATGACCTTGGGCGGCGAATCATGGCCGTAGTTCTCCATGATAGGAAACATGAGCTCTTCCTTACGCTGATAGTGGATATCAAACTGCCCCACCAAACTCAGCTGGCGCTGGAGTCCCTTGCGGATTTCTGGAAGAAGATCCTCATCTTCTGTGGTTTCATAGGTAGATAGGAGTCTACGAACCCGCATGAGGGCAGCCCGCAGCGCTAGATTTTCCTGCTTGAAGACTTGAACCGGATGGCCTGGATGGTCGGTATCAGCCACCTCCACATTCTGAATGGCTCCTTTAAAGAGGTTGGCATGGACATTGCAGAGGGACATGACATCTTCAAAGGTCACTCCCGTATCTGAGTTCATTAGCTCATGCTCCATCAGGCTGATCTCAATAGCGGACACACCTGCAAAATGCTCGTTGAAAAGCTCCTGAACAGATTCTGCTGAAGCTCCATTATGTAGGTCCAGCAAGATAGACTTGAGGACCTCAATGCGTTCAGTAGCCATGCCTAAATCCCCACCACTTCATAGCCATTTAATTCCAGAGTTTGCTTGATTTTATTAAGGTCAATGCCATTCATACCAGCACCTTTTTTGATAGAAACCACGCGCCCTACTGTATTGCGCATAACGGGATTGGCCAGAGGCGTAAAGCCCAACTCAACCAGAACATCCAAAACTTCTGGCTGCTTCTCAATCACTTCTGCCACTGGGATAGACAAATCAATCACATTATCCATAGCTGCTCCTTCATCGTCATTTTTCTACAATTATACCATAAAAAAGCTATCAAACCCAAAGCAAAGAAGAATTGGGTTCTGCTCCTCTTATGCTTATTCAAAAGAAATGGAATAGCGAATTAAGATAGACATGATAACAGACTTCTGCCTTCCATTATTGCCTCAGGCAATGATAAGAAAATATAAAGCACATTGCTTCGTCTTTTTTCCCTTTTGTGATAAGCTAAGATTAGTGAATTGAGAGGGTTTTCGTATGTATCTTGCAGACTTAATGGAAAAGAGTGAAGCGGGGCAGTTTATTGTCCTGTCCTATTTACAGCAGCATTCTACATCCAGTTTGAAGGACGTCATGTCAGAAACTGGCTTCTCAAAAGCAACCTTGACCAAGTACATTAACCTGATTAACGACAAGGCTAGCGACCATCATGCAGCCCTATCCATCCAGCTTCAGGACGAAACGCTCAGTCTGTCCATTGGTTCTAATACCAAAGGTCGCGACATTCGCAGACTCTTTTTGGGCAATGCTATCAAATACCAGATTTTAAATTACCTGCTCTATCATCAACAGTTTTTAGCCCATCAATTAGCCCAAGAGCTCATGATCAGTGAAGCAACACTCGGCCGTCATATATCCGGTTTAAATCAGATTTTATCAGAGTTTGAGCTATCTATCCAAAATGGCCGCCTGAAAGGGCCTGAACACCAGATCCGCTATTTTTATTTCTGCCTCTTTCGCAAGGTTTGGTCTAGTCAAGATTGGGAAAAAGAACTTCAAAAATCAGAAAGAAGGCAGGAAGTTGCCGTCTTAGAAGAACTCTGCGGAGCCCAACTCTCTCAAGGGCAGCGATTGGACTTAGCCCTTTGGGCGCATATTACCCAACAGCGCCTAAGAGTCAATGCCTGTCAATTCCAAAACATTGAGCAGAAAATGCAGGGCTATTTTGAAAATATCTTCTACCAGCGCTTGCATCGCCGAACAAATGATTTCTTTGCCGGACAGCACATCACCCTGAGCCAGGAAGATGGCGAAATGATGATTTTCTTTTCATTTCTGCTTTCCCATCGGATTCTGCCTCTGCACACCATGGAGTATATTCTGGGCTTTGGCGGTGAAATTGCCGGTCTGATTACGCAACTCATTCAAGAGATGAAGGGCCAGGACTTGCTTGGTGACTACATCGAAGATCAAGTGACCTACGAACTCAGTCAGCTCTGCGCCCGCGTCTTTCTTTTCAAAGGCTATCTCTTGCAAGATAAATACAAGCATGATCTGGAATTGCGCCATCCTTACTTATGGAGCGAATACGATTATCGACAAGTGGCAGACACTATTTTTAGCAAACTGCCTATTTTCCAGCAGGGAACATCTCTGGATAAAAAGGTGTTGTGGGAATGGCTCCAGCTGATGGAGTACATTGCTGAAAATGACGGTCAAGTCATCAAGATAGGCATGGACTTAACAGATAGCTTTATCGTTGTTTCTAGGATGACAGCCATTTTAAGGCGGTACTTAGAGTACAATCGCTTTATTACGATTGAATCCTACGACCTTACTAGAAATTATGACCTCATCATCACCAACAATCCTATCCATCAAACCCAGCAGGCTCCCATCTATTATTTAAAAAATGACCTGGATTTGGAAGATTTGGCTCAAATCCGTCACATGATATTTCATTAAGAAACTTGGAGAAATCCAGGTTTCTTTGTGATTTTCGCACAATCTCCTCAATTTTTTTAAAAATTTAAAAAAAGTTGATAAAAAAGAAAGCGTTTTATTATATATACTAGTTACTGTAGAGGAAATATCCTCAAGATTTTTACCAGGAGGACAGTTTATGTCACAAGAAAAATACATCATGGCCATCGACCAAGGAACTACTAGTTCCCGTGCCATCATCTTTAACAAAAAAGGAGAAAAAGTTAGCTCCAGTCAAAAAGAATTTACTCAGATTTTCCCTCAAGCTGGATGGGTTGAGCATAATGCCAATGAGATTTGGAACTCAGTGCAGTCCGTTATAGCCGGTGCCTTCATCGAAAGTGGGGTAAAACCTAACCAAATCGAAGCCATCGGAATCACCAACCAGCGTGAAACAACTGTCGTCTGGGATAAGAATACAGGACTTCCTATCTACAATGCTATCGTTTGGCAATCACGCCAGACAGCACCTTTGGCTGAGCAACTAAAAAGCCAAGGCTATGTGGAAAAATTCCACGAAAAGACTGGTTTGATCATTGATGCTTACTTCTCTGCTACCAAGGTTCGCTGGATTTTGGATCATGTAGAGGGAGCGCAAGAAAGAGCTGAAAAGGGCGAATTGCTCTTTGGTACTATTGATACCTGGCTGGTTTGGAAATTGACTGACGGCGCGGCTCACGTGACCGACTACTCAAATGCAGCCCGTACCATGCTCTATAACATCAAGGATCTTAAATGGGATGATGAGATTTTGGAAATCCTTAACATTCCAAAGGCTATGCTTCCTGAAGTTCGTTCTAACTCAGAAATCTATGGTAAAACCGCTCCATTCCATTTCTACGGTGGAGAAGTTCCAATCTCTGGTATGGCTGGTGACCAGCAGGCAGCTCTCTTTGGACAGTTAGCTTTTGAGCCTGGTATGGTTAAGAATACTTACGGAACTGGTTCTTTCATCATCATGAACACCGGTGAAGAGATGCAACTGTCTGAAAACAACCTCTTGACAACCATTGGCTATGGAATTAATGGCAAGGTTTACTATGCTTTAGAAGGTTCTATCTTTATTGCCGGAAGTGCCATTCAATGGCTG
This sequence comes from Streptococcus sp. DTU_2020_1000888_1_SI_GRL_NUU_041A, assembly GCF_032387735.1. Lineage (NCBI taxonomy): Bacteria > Bacillati > Bacillota > Bacilli > Lactobacillales > Streptococcaceae > Streptococcus > Streptococcus sp. DTU_2020_1000888_1_SI_GRL_NUU_041A. The sequence goes on from NZ_CP135591.1 coordinate 1,973,082, forward strand.
CGCGACGGTCTTCGGATGGTTGAAAATTCACCAGAATCTGAAAAATATGCCCTCAATTCTCAAAACAATGACGAAGTCTATGTCGTACCTGCCTTTACAGGTCTAGGCGCTCCCTACTGGGATCAAAATGCCCGTGGATCTGTCTTTGGCTTGACCCGAGGAACCAGCAAGGAAGACTTTATCAAGGCTACCCTGCAATCCATCGCTTACCAAGTACGCGATATCATTGATACTATGCAGGTGGATGCCAAGACTGCTATTCAAGTCCTCAAAGTCGACGGCGGTGCTGCTATGAACAACTTCCTCATGCAGTTCCAGGCTGACATTTTGGGAATCGATATTGCCCGTGCTAAAAACTTAGAAACAACTGCTCTCGGTGCAGCCTTCTTGGCAGGACTGTCAGTAGGATACTGGAAAGACTTAGACGAACTCCGCACTCTCAATGAAACTGGAGAACTCTTTGAACCATCTATGAATGAATCCCGCAAGGAACAACTCTACAAAGGATGGAAAAAAGCCGTTAAGGCAACTCAAGTCTTTGCAGAAATCGACGACTGATACTGATTCATATTTTTATAATCAAGTCAGTAGAAGCATGAAATGACTAAGTTAGAAAGTGTATAAATATGGAATTTTCAAAGAAAACACGTGAATTATCGATAAAAAAAATGCAGGAACGCACCTTGGACCTCCTGATTATTGGTGGTGGGATTACCGGTGCTGGAGTAGCCTTGCAAGCAGCAGCTAGTGGCCTGGAGACTGGTCTGATTGAAATGCAGGACTTTGCAGAAGGCACTTCTAGCCGTTCTACCAAACTGGTCCATGGTGGCCTTCGTTACCTCAAACAATTCGACGTAGAGGTGGTCTCAGATACAGTTTCTGAGCGTGCTGTGGTCCAGCAAATTGCCCCTCATATTCCAAAACCAGATCCTATGTTGCTTCCTGTCTATGAAGAAGAGGGCGCTACCTTCAGCCTCTTCCGTCTCAAAGTAGCTATGGACCTCTACGACCTCTTGGCTGGTGTCAACAACACTCCTGCTGCCAACAAGGTCTTGAGTAAGGAAGAAGTCTTAGAACGGGAACCTGAACTTAAGAAGGAAGGCTTAGTCGGCGGTGGTGTCTATCTTGACTTCCGCAACAACGACGCTCGCCTCGTGATTGAAAATATCAAACGCGCCAACCAAGACGGCGCCCTGATTGCCAACCATGTCAAGGCAGAAGGCTTCCTCTTTGATGAATCTGGAAAGATTACAGGCGTTGTTGCGCGTGACCTCTTGACAGATGAAGTCTTTGAAATCAAGGCTCGCTTAGTCATCAACACAACTGGACCTTGGAGCGACAAGGTGCGTAATCTGTCAAATGACGGTGAGCAATATTCTCAAATGCGTCCAACTAAGGGTGTTCACTTGGTTGTTGACTCTAGCAAGATCAAGGTTTCTCAGCCAGTCTACTTTGATACAGGCTTGGGAGACGGCCGGATGGTCTTTGTCCTTCCACGTGAAAATAAAACTTACTTTGGTACGACAGACACTGACTACACTGGCGACCTAGAGCATCCAAAAGTAACACAAGAAGATGTGGATTACCTCTTAGGCATTGTCAATAATCGCTTCCCAGAAGCCAACATCACGATTGACGACATCGAAAGCAGCTGGGCAGGTCTGCGTCCTTTGATTGCAGGAAACAGCGCTTCTGACTACAATGGCGGAAACAACGGTACCATTAGCGACGAAAGTTTCAATGCACTGATTGCGACTGTTGAGAGCTATCTGGCTAAAGAAAAATCCCGTGAGGATGTTGAAGCGGCTGTTACGCAACTCGAAAGCAGCACGTCTGAAAAACACTTGGATCCATCTGCTGTGTCCCGCGGTTCCAGCTTAGAACGTGATAACAATGGCCTCTTGACCCTTGCTGGCGGTAAAATCACAGACTATCGTAAGATGGCGGAAGGTGCTATGGAGCGCGTGGTTGACATCCTCAAAGCAGAATTCGACCGTAGCTTCAAGCTCATCAACTCGAAGACCTACCCTGTTTCAGGCGGAGAGCTCAATCCAGCAAATGTGGATTCCGAAATCGAAGCTTTTGCGCAACTCGGTGTATCACGTGGCTTAGACAGCAAAGAAGCCTTCTATCTTGCAAACCTTTACGGTTCAAATGCTCCTAAAGTCTTTGCCCTCGCTCACAGCATCGAGCAAGCACCAGGTCTCAGCCTGGCAGATACCTTGTCACTGCACTATGCAATGCGCAATGAGTTGGCTCTAAGCCCAGTTGACTTCTTGCTTCGCCGGACAAATCACATGCTCTTTATGAGGGATAGCTTAGATGCTATTGTAGAGCCTGTTCTGGATGAAATGGGACGATTCTACGACTGGACAGAAGAAGAAAAAGCAGCTTATCGAAAAGATGTTCAAGCTGCCCTTGCAAATAACGATTTAGAAGAATTAAAAAAATAGAAAATACGAGAAGAGGCGGTAGGCAAAACAACTGTCTGCCACCCCTTCTTTTAAATGGAGTAACATAAATGATGAAAGAAATATTTGGCGAATTTTTAGGAACACTGCTCTTGCTCCTTCTGGGTAATGGTGTAGTTGCAGGCGTGGTTCTTCCCAAAACAAAGAGTCACAATTCAGGTTGGATTGTGATTACCATGGGATGGGGGATTGCCGTTGCTATCGCTGCTTTTGTATCCGGCAACCTTGGCCCAGCCCATCTGAATCCTGCCCTAACTATCGGAGTAGCTCTGAAAGGTGATTTGCCTTGGGCATCTGTTCTTCCGTACATCCTTGCTCAGTTTGCAGGTGCTATGGTCGGACAGTTCCTCGTCTTCCTACAGTTCAAACCTCACTATTTAGCTGAAGAAAATCCGGCTAACGTTTTGGGTACATTCAGCACAGGCCCAGCTATCAAAGATACCTTCTCTAACCTGATTAGCGAAATCCTTGGAACCTTTGTCCTTGTGCTGACTATCTTCGCTCTAGGACTCTATAAGTTCCAAGCAGGCCTTGGCACTTTTGCAGTTGGAACACTGATTGTCGGTATTGGTCTTTCACTTGGTGGAACAACAGGCTATGCCCTCAACCCAGCTCGTGACTTAGGACCTCGCATCATGCACAGTCTTCTTCCAATTCCAAATAAAGGAAATGGTGATTGGGGCTATGCTTGGATTCCAGTTGTCGGACCAATTATTGGTGCCGTCCTTGCAGTCCTAGTCTTTGGATTATTCTAATATAACCTATTATCATTAGAGAACGCTTGACGAGTGTTCTCTTTTTGTGACTAATTGATTAGGCTAAGACTGAATCCCTATAAAATAATTGCAATTTTGACAAAAGAAAAGACTTAGTCCTGTATCACAGAAAACTAAGTCCTTGTTTAAAGCTATTTTGTCAACTCTAGCGATCCGTTTCCGATTAATTCGAACGAGAGCTATCTCGCTTGGACAATTTCACCACTGCCTCGGTTCGAGCAGTATGTGGAAACATATCAACCGACTGGATGTAGTGGACATCGTATACCTGACAAAGCTTGACCAAATCCCGAGCCAGAGTTGAGACATTACAGGAAACGTAGACCATCTTTTCAGGTGCATAGTGAACAATCGTTTCCAGCAGCTTATCGTCAAGACCAGTTCGCGGCGGATCGACAATCAAGGCATTCGCCCGATAGCCCTCAGCATACCAGCGAGGAATGATCTCCTCTGCCGTCCCAGCCTCGTAGAGCGTATTGTCAAAGCCCATCCTTTTCGCATTGCGCTTGGCGTCTTCAATGGCCTCAGGGATGATGTCCATGCCCCGCAGAGACTTGACCTTTTTAGCAAAGGCAAAGCCAATGGTCCCCACCCCGCAGTAGGCATCAATCAAATGATCTTCTGCCGTCACATCAAGCGCCTTAACCGCCTCCCCATAGAGCACCTCTGTCTGCTCAGGATTGAGCTGATAGAAAGCCCGAGGCGACAGGGAGAACTCATAATCCAACACTCCTTCTTGGATAGCCTCCTCTCCCCAGATAATCTCTGTCTTATCCCCGTAAATCTCACTGGACTTGCTCGTATGATAATTGACCGCCACTGTTTCCAACTCAGGAAATTCAGCCACTAGATCTCGAACGACTGGAGAAAAGTCCAGCTTACGCCCCGTCACAAAAATCATCTGCACCTGACCCGTCTTTCTGGATCTACGAATCATAACGGTACGTACTCCAGCAGTCTTCCTCTCATCATATATGGGCAACTTATACTTACCTAAAAGCCGAGCAACCTTATTTATGATCTGTTGCGTTACCTTGTCCTGAACCAGACAGTTTTTCAGCGAGACCAGATAGTGGGAATTCTGGGCATAGAGCCCCGCCTTGACCTCATCCTTATATTTCCGAGTCTGAAACTGCAGTTTAGCCCGATAATAGAGTGGCTCCTGCATACCGATGGTCGGACGAATCTCATAGTTCTCGTAGCCAGCTGGCGCAAATTTTTTCAAGGCCTGACGCAGCAAATCCTCCTTAAACTCCAACTGCTTGTCATAATGGAGGTGCATAATTTGACAGCCCCCGCAGCTATCATAAATCTCACAAGGCGCTTCCACCCGGAATTTCGACCGCTTGTTTATGGTCAAGAGCTTGGCCTCGATGAAATTACGCTGAACCTTAGTCACCTGACAGTAGACTTCTTCACCCTTCAAAGCCCCTGGCACAAAGACCAGCGTTTTCTTATAAAATCCAATCCCTTCACCATTAATCCCCATTTTCTTAATTTTCAAAGGGATTCTTTGTTTCACTTTCACATTCATGCTTCTATTATACCACGCTGCCTCGCATTCGTTGAGAATATGTTACAATAAAAGTATGAAAGCAGAAAAAATATCCCTTCCACTAGCCCAATTCCCTGAGCAAATACGAACTTATCTAGAGGGAGCCAATTTTTACGACAGCTCCTCACATTCCGGAGACAATGTTTTCTATGCAGATACAGGCTATTATTTGAAAATCGACCAAAAAGGCCAATTAGCCCAAGAAGCCACACTGGCCAAATGGTTTGAGAAGCAAGGGCTTGGTGTGCCTGTCATTCACTACCTGACAGCAGATAAAGACTACCTGCTGACTAAAGAAGCCGAGGGCAAGGACGCCCTAGCCTTTCTCCAACAGCCAGAAGAACTTTGCCAAACGATGGCTGCAGCACTAAAAAAACTTCACAGCCTCCAACCCCAGTATTTTCCAGTCAAGCATCACCTTCAACACTATAAAGAACAAGCAGAGGAAAATTATCGGAAAGGTTGCTTTTATCAAAAAGCCTTGCTGCCTCAATTTCACATCTCAAGTCGTGAGGAAGCCTACCAGCTTATCCAAGAGCAGGGACACTTACTGACGGCGGACGCCTTGATCCACGGAGATGCCTGCTTGCCTAATTTCATTCTGAAAGACGCAGCAACCTTCTCCTGCTTTATTGACGTTGGTCTCGCTGGCCTTAGTGATCGCCACCTTGACCTTTACTGGGCAATCTGGTCTCTTACTTATAATTTATCTGACCCCCAATACGCAGAACTCTTTCTTGACTACTATGGCAGGAAGGATGTTGATACAGACAAACTGCGCTTGATAGCTGCCTTTGAAGCGTTTGGCTAAGAGAAAGGACTTTACAAAAATCCCCTATGAAAATCACAAAAATCGAAAAGAAAAAAAGACTTTACCTCTTGGAGTTGGACGACAGTGAAAAGCTCTATATTACTGAAGACACCATTGTTCGCTTCATGCTGTCCAAAGGAATGGAAATCACAGAGCAGGAGCTATCAGAAATTCAAGACTATGCGCAATTCTCCTACGGAAAAAATCTAGCCCTCTATCATCTCTCCTTCAAGCAAAGAACTGCCAAGGAAGTTAAAGACTACTTAACGCAGCACGACATCCAACCAGAAATCATCAGTCAGGTCTTGGACAATCTAAAAAAGGATAATTGGATTAATGATAGAAAATATGCTAACTCTTTTATCCAATCCAATCTTCTCACTGGTGATAAAGGTGCTTTTGTTCTCAAACAAAAACTCAGTCAAAAAGGGATTTCTAGCACTATCATAGAAGACGAATTGAGCCAGTTTGATTTTACTGAACTAACAGACAAGGTTGCCGAAAAGCTGCTCAGAAAATACCAGGGAAAACTGCCCAGCAAGGCCTTACAAGATAAAATTCTTCAATCCTTGATAAACAAAGGTTTTTCCTATAGTCAAGCCAAAACCGCCTATCAGCATTTGGAAATCGAAGAAGACCAAGAAAATCAGCAAGAGCTTCTATATAAAGAGCTAGACAAGCAATACCGCAAGTACTCAAAAAAGTACGACGGCTATGACTTAAAACAGCATCTGACCCAAGCTCTAGCTCGCAAAGGTTATGATTTCTCCGACATCGCTAGCGCTCTGAGAGAATATCTTTAAGATTTTCTATGAAAACTTATGCATTTCTATGAAAATATGTTACAATAAAGAAGATAAACTTATAAATTGTAGAAAGTTGGTAAGTTATGAAACTTCCAAAAGAAGGCGACTTTATTACAATTCAAAGTTATAAGCATGATGGGAATCTTCACCGCACCTGGCGAGATACCATGGTACTAAAGACAACAGAAAACGCCATTATTGGCGTTAATGACCACACACTGGTAACAGAAAGTGATGGTCGACGTTGGGTAACACGTGAACCTGCCATTGTCTATTTTCATAAAAAATATTGGTTTAATATCATTGCCATGATTCGAGACAATGGAACTTCATACTACTGCAACCTAGCCAGTCCTTACTATCTGGATAATGAAGCTCTAAAATACATTGACTATGATTTAGACGTCAAAGTCTTTGCTGATGGTGAAAAACGCCTGTTGGATGTAGAAGAATATGAACGTCACAAAAAACAGATGCACTATTCTGATGATTTGGATTTCATTCTCAAAGAAAATGTCAAAATCCTAGTTGATTGGATTAACAACGGAAGAGGTCCATTTTCAGATGCTTATGTCAATATTTGGTACAAACGTTATGTTGAACTAAAGAATCGATAAAGTTGTCAAAGAGCGCAAGCTCTTTTTCTTTTGTCTAATTCAGACCTGCCAGAGGTCAAATTCTTGCAATCTCAAGCATTTTCGGGTATCATATAAGAAAATCCAGACTGTAAGAAAGGAGTCTCCCATGGCATTTACAAATACTCTCGGCCGATATGCCAGCTTTGGCATCATGACGAGCCTCCCTGAAGAAATTGTCGATTCATTCTGGTACATCATTGATAACAATCTCAAAGGGGTCTTTGAACTTCGCCCAGTCCTCAAATTCGAAATCATCAATAGCCAAGGAAGAGTATCTCTTCGCTTCTCACAAAAAAACTTCAACACCATTATTTCATTTGACTTAAACTATCAATTTGACCCTTTCTTTCCCAGAAAAGTCTACATCGTTGATAACAAGGGCAAAGAAACCATTATGCTATCTGACGAATACTCTTTGATGTAGAAAATCAAACTCAGCACATATAAAAACCTCTGAAGGCAACTATTCACAGCTATCAGAGGTTTTTATCTTTATTATTATTCATCTCAAATGGAAAGTACATTTCAGCAGCATGATACAAACTAAACTTCTGGAACACTAGACTTTAAAATCAAACTAAACCTAGTTGAATAATCAAATCCCTTGCTTTCAAATAGGATTATATAAAGAAGACAAGACCAGAAGTTCTAAAAGATTCTATCGCTAATTAAATCCTATGTAAGCTAAGTCATAAATACTGTAAATACAGTTTTCTTAAAAACAAAAAGATAGATTAGTACATCTATCTTCTATGTTATCTAGTCGGGAAGACAGGATTCGAACCTGCGACACCTTGGTCCCAAACCAAGTACTCTACCAAGCTGAGCTACTTCCCGGTGCTTAAACAATCTAAAAACGGAGCCCTAAGACTTCGCTTCCAAATGCACCCTAGAGGAGTCGAACCTCTAACCGCCTGATTCGTAGTCAGGTACTCTATCCAGTTGAGCTAAGGGTGCTCACTATTCATATTATATTCATTATAGCAAAACTTAAGAAAAAATCAAACAATTTAATGCACCCTAGAGGAGTCGAACCTCTAACCGCCTGATTCGTAGTCAGGTACTCTATCCAGTTGAGCTAAGGGTGCTCATCTTCTTCTACTGCCTCTTACAAGTCTATGCCGAGGACCGGAATCGAACCGGTACGATCGTTACCAATCGCAGGATTTTAAGTCCTGTGCGTCTGCCAGTTCCGCCACCCCGGCCGCTTCAAGCGAACGACGGGATTCGAACCCGCGACCCCCACCTTGGCAAGGTGATGTTCTACCACTGAACTACGTTCGCATCCTATTCAAAAATGCCGGCTACATGACTTGAACACGCGACCCTCTGATTACAAATCAGATGCTCTACCAACTGAGCTAAGCCGGCTCATTATTATCTTATATGCGGGTTAAGGGACTTGAACCCCCACGCCCTAAAGCGCCAGATCCTAAATCTGGTGCGTCTGCCAATTCCGCCAAACCCGCTCTTATGACCCGTACTGGGCTCGAACCAGTGACCCTTTGATTAAAAGTCAAATGCTCTACCAACTGAGCTAACGAGTCTCTTACTTTTATTGAAATCTTCTCGACTTCAACGGTCCCGACGGGAATCGAACCCGCGATCTTCGCCGTGACAGGGCGACGTGATAACCGCTACACTACGGGACCTATTCTTTTCAGAATATGGGAGTTAACGGGATCGAACCGCTGACCCTCTGCTTGTAAGGCAGATGCTCTCCCAGCTGAGCTAAACTCCCTTCGCTAAGCGACTACCATATCTCACAGGGGGCAACCCCCAACTACTTCCGGCGTTCTAGGGCTTAACTGCTGTGTTCGGCATGGGTACAGGTGTATCTCCTAGGCTATCGTCACTTAACTATTGAATTAACTGTCCTGTCCTCTCAGACAAGCCTTGTCAACTCAAAATTGAATACAATATCAAATCTCACAAAAACTCAAACCATTCGCTGCACTCTGATGAATTTCTTATTCTAGGATAAGTCCTCGAGCGATTAGTATTAGTCCGCTCCATGTGTCACCACACTTCCACTTCTAACCTATCAACCTGATCTTCTCTCAGGGCTCTTACTAACTTGCGTTATGGGAAATCTCATCTTGAGGTGGGTTTCACACTTAGATGCTTTCAGCGTTTATCCCTTCCCTACATAGCTACCCAGCGATGCTCTTGGCAGAACAACTGGTACACCAGCGGTAAGTCCACTCTGGTCCTCTCGTACTAGGAGCAGATCCTCTCAAATTTCCTACGCCCGCGACGGATAGGGACCGAACTGTCTCACGACGTTCTGAACCCAGCTCGCGTGCCGCTTTAATGGGCGAACAGCCCAACCCTTGGGACCGACTACAGCCCCAGGATGCGACGAGCCGACATCGAGGTGCCAAACCTCCCCGTCGATGTGAACTCTTGGGGGAGATAAGCCTGTTATCCCCAGGGTAGCTTTTATCCGTTGAGCGATGGCCCTTCCATGCGGAACCACCGGATCACTAAGCCCGACTTTCGTCCCTGCTCGAGTTGTAGCTCTCGCAGTCAAGCTCCCTTATACCTTTACACTCTGCGACTGATTTCCAACCAGTCTGAGGGAACCTTTGGGCGCCTCCGTTACCTTTTAGGAGGCGACCGCCCCAGTCAAACTGCCCGTCAGACACTGTCTCCGTAGATGATAAACCTACCGGGTTAGAGTGGCCATAACACAAGGGTAGTATCCCAACAACGCCTCCATCGAAACTGGCGTCCCGATTTCATAGGCTCCTACCTATCCTGTACATGTGGCACAGACACTCAATATCAAACTGCAGTAAAGCTCCATGGGGTCTTTCCGTCCTGTCGCGGGTAACCTGCATCTTCACAGGTACTAAAATTTCACCGAGTCTCTCGTTGAGACAGTGCCCAAATCATTACGCCTTTCGTGCGGGTCGGAACTTACCCGACAAGGAATTTCGCTACCTTAGGACCGTTATAGTTACGGCCGCCGTTTACTGGGGCTTCAATTCATACCTTCGCGTTACCGCTAAGCACTCCTCTTAACCTTCCAGCACCGGGCAGGCGTCACCCCCTATACATCATCTTACGATTTAGCAGAGAGCTGTGTTTTTGATAAACAGTTGCTTGGGCCTATTCACTGCGGCTGACAAAAGTCAGCACCCCTTCTCCCGAAGTTACGGGGTCATTTTGCCGAGTTCCTTAACGAGAGTTCTCTCGCTCACCTGAGGCTACTCGCCTCGACTACCTGTGTCGGTTTGCGGTACGGGTAGAGTATGATACAACGCTAGAAGCTTTTCTTGGCAGTGTGACATCACTCACTCGCTACTAAACTTCGCTCCCCATCACAGCTCAACGTTATAGGTATAAGCATTTGACTCATACCACGCCTCACTGCTTAGACGTACATCCATTCGTACGCACGAGTTAGCCTACTGCGTCCCTCCATCACTTCATACTCTAGTACAGGAATCTCAACCTGTTGGCCATCGGATACACCTTTCGGTCTCTCCTTAGGTCCCGACTAACCCAGGGCGGACGAGCCTTCCCCTGGAAACCTTAGTCTTACGGTGGACAGGATTCTCACCTGTCTTGCGCTACTCATACCGGCATTCTCACTTCTATGCGTTCCAGCGCTCCTCACGGTACACCTTCTCCACACATAGAACGCTCTCCTACCATACCTATAAAAGGTATCCACAGCTTCGGTAAATTGTTTTAGCCCCGGTACATTTTCGGCGCAGGGTCACTCGACTAGTGAGCTATTACGCACTCTTTGAATGAATAGCTGCTTCTAAGCTAACATCCTAGTTGTCTGTGCAACCCCACATCCTTTTCCACTTAACAATTATTTTGGGACCTTAGCTGGTGGTCTGGGCTGTTTCCCTTTCGACTACGGATCTTAGCACTCGCAGTCTGACTGCCGACCATAATTCATTGGCATTCGGAGTTTATCTGAGATTGGTAATCCGGGATGGACCCCTCACCCAAACAGTGCTCTACCTCCAAGAATCTTGATGTCGACGCTAGCCCTAAAGCTATTTCGGAGAGAACCAGCTATCTCCAAGTTCGTTTGGAATTTCTCCGCTACCCACAAGTCATCCAAGCACTTTTCAACGTGCCCTGGTTCGGTCCTCCAGTGCGTTTTACCGCACCTTCAACCTGCTCATGGGTAGGTCACATGGTTTCGGGTCTACATCATGATACTAAAGCGCCCTATTCAGACTCGGTTTCCCTACGGCTCCGTCTCTTCAACTTAACCTCGCATCATAACGTAACTCGCCGGTTCATTCTACAAAAGGCACGCTCTCACCCATGAACGGGCTCGAACTTGTTGTAGGCACACGGTTTCAGGTTCTATTTCACTCCCCTCCCGGGGTGCTTTTCACCTTTCCCTCACGGTACTGGTTCACTATCGGTCACTAGGGAGTATTTAGGGTTGGGAGATGGTCCTCCCAGATTCCGACGGGATTTCACGTGTCCCGCCGTACTCAGGATACTGCTAGGTACAGAATCTATTTAAAATACGAGGCTCTTACTCTCTTTGGCTGACTTTCCCAAGTCATTCTTCTATAAATTCTGAGTCCACATTGCAGTCCTACAACCCCGAAGAGTAAACTCTTCGGTTTGCCCTCCTGCCTCTTCGCTCGCCGCTACTAAGGCAATCGCTTTTGCTTTCTCTTCCTGCAGCTACTTAGATGTTTCAGTTCACTGCGTCTTCCTCCTCATTCCCTTAACAGAAATGGGTAACAGGCATCAACCTGTTGGGTTCCCCCATTCGGACATCCCCGGATCAAGTGCTTACTTACAGCTCCCCGAGGCATTTCGTCGTTTGTCACGTCCTTCATCGGCTCCTAGTGCCAAGGCATCCACCGTGCGCCCTTACTAACTTAACCTTATTTTGACCTTTCAGTCTTAAACTCATTAATATTCACAGCGTTTTCGGTTTATTTTCTTGTTACTATTTGATATCGGTATTCAATTTTCAATGGACAAGTTCTTTATCTAGTCAAACTAGATAATGGAGCCTAGCGGGATCGAACCGCTGACCTCCTGCGTGCAAAGCAGGCGCTCTCCCAGCTGAGCTAAGGCCCCACATAGCCCTCTCAAAACTAAACAAGACTCAAGTGCATTCCGTATGTCCTTACGGACTCCTTAGAAAGGAGGTGATCCAGCCGCACCTTCCGATACGGCTACCTTGTTACGACTTCACCCCAATCATCTATCCCACCTTAGGCGGCTGGCTCCTTGCGGTTACCTCACCGACTTCGGGTGTTACAAACTCTCGTGGTGTGACGGGCGGTGTGTACAAGGCCCGGGAACGTATTCACCGCGGCGTGCTGATCCGCGATTACTAGCGATTCCGACTTCATGTAGGCGAGTTGCAGCCTACAATCCGAACTGAGACTGGCTTTCAGAGATTAGCTTGCCGTCACCGGCTTGCGACTCGTTGTACCAGCCATTGTAGCACGTGTGTAGCCCAGGTCATAAGGGGCATGATGATTTGACGTCATCCCCACCTTCCTCCGGTTTATTACCGGCAGTCTCGCTAGAGTGCCCAACTCAATGATGGCAACTAACAATAGGGGTTGCGCTCGTTGCGGGACTTAACCCAACATCTCACGACACGAGCTGACGACAACCATGCACCACCTGTCACCTCTGTCCCGAAGGAAAACTCTATCTCTAGAGCGGTCAGAGGGATGTCAAGACCTGGTAAGGTTCTTCGCGTTGCTTCGAATTAAACCACATGCTCCACCGCTTGTGCGGGCCCCCGTCAATTCCTTTGAGTTTCAACCTTGCGGTCGTACTCCCCAGGCGGAGTGCTTAATGCGTTAGCTGCGGCACTAAGCCCCGGAAAGGGCCTAACACCTAGCACTCATCGTTTACGGCGTGGACTACCAGGGTATCTAATCCTGTTTGCTCCCCACGCTTTCGAGCCTCAGCGTCAGTTACAGACCAGAGAGCCGCTTTCGCCACCGGTGTTCCTCCATATATCTACGCATTTCACCGCTACACATGGAATTCCACTCTCCCCTTCTGCACTCAAGTTAAACAGTTTCCAAAGCATACTATGGTTAAGCCACAGCCTTTAACTTCAGACTTATCTAACCGCCTGCGCTCGCTTTACGCCCAATAAATCCGGACAACGCTCGGGACCTACGTATTACCGCGGCTGCTGGCACGTAGTTAGCCGTCCCTTTCTGGTAAGATACCGTCACAGTGTGAACTTTCCACTCTCACACCCGTTCTTCTCTTACAACAGAGCTTTACGATCCGAAAACCTTCTTCACTCACGCGGCGTTGCTCGGTCAGGGTTCCCCCCATTGCCGAAGATTCCCTACTGCTGCCTCCCGTAGGAGTCTGGGCCGTGTCTCAGTCCCAGTGTGGCCGATCACCCTCTCAGGTCGGCTATGTATCGTCGCCTTGGTGAGCCGTTACCTCACCAACTAGCTAATACAACGCAGGTCCATCTGGTAGTGATGCAATTGCATCTTTCAATTAATTATCATGCGATAAGCAATTTCATGCGGTATTAGCTATCGTTTCCAATAGTTATCCCCCGCTACCAGGCAGGTTACCTACGCGTTACTCACCCGTTCGCAACTCATCCAAGAAGAGCAAGCTCCTCTCTTCAGCGTTCTACTTGCATGTATTAGGCACGCCGCCAGCGTTCGTCCTGAGCCAGGATCAAACTCTCATTAAAAAGTTTGAGTTCGCACTCATTACTGTCCACTGACAGATTTATTTTCGTTTTTTTGACAGGTTACATATCTCTATGTCACCCTGCACTTGGTTCGTCTTGTTCAGTTTTCAAAGGGCTTTGTCTTTCGCGACAACTATATTAGTATATCACCTATACCACCCAACTGTCAATACCTTTTTTAATATTTTTTAAAATTTTTGAAGTTCATTTTTTGAACCTAAAAATATGTTTTATTGTCTAGTGCATAGGGTGCTTGTTCTTTGTCACCTGAGTGTATGACTTTCTACAATCTAAAAAGGTTGAGAAACTTGCTCTCAACCCTCATTTCTTATTTATTTAACTTCTAACAAACCAATATCTCCATCCTCACGACGGTATATAACATTTGTGCTGCTGTCCTCAGCGTCAGAATATATGAAGAAATCATGTCCCAATAAATCCATCTGAAGAATCGCTTCTTCCAAGTCCATTGGTTTCAAATCTATGTGTTTTGAACGGACAACTTTTGACGGAACTTCTTCTGCTTCTTCAGCAAAGGAATCTGTGAAAAGCTGGCTTGTAGCAACTTTATTGCGATTCTTTCTTTCAATCTTGGTTTTATTTTTGCGGATTTGGCGCTCAATCTTATCTGTGACCAAATCAATTGATCCATACATGTCCTGAGAGATATCTTCTGCACGAAGAGTGATGGAGCCTAGCGGAATTGTCACTTCAACTTTCGCAGTCTTTTCACGGTAAACCTTGAGGTTCACACGCGCATCAAGTTCTTGCTCTGCTTGGAAATACTTCTCAATCTTCTCAAGTTTAGAAACTACGTAGTCACGGAGAGCATCTGTTACTTCTAGGTTTTCACCACGGATACTATATTTAAGCATATAAGTACCTTCTTTCTAAACATAAATGTTTTATTTATAATATCATTATAACGCTTTCATTCCTTTTTTGCAAATTTTTTCTCATCTTGCGATTGAAAATGTCAAAATTTCTTTCACTCCTGCTTCCAGCAAGATTTGCTTAGCCAATTGCAAGGTTTTTCCAGTCGTATAGATATCATCAACCAGCAAAATTTTGTCTGGCAAATCAACTCCTTTTCTAATTTCAAAAGCTTGCTGCGTCAGCAGACGCTCCTCACGTGTCTTGCTCGACTGTGCTAGAGTGTCTTTTTTCTCTAAGATATTTCTATATGACAAGTTTGCAGCATCTAAAATCCCCTGCACTTGATTAAATCCTCTTACTTGAAATTTTTCGTTACTCACTGGAATCGGAACAATGGTATGCTCTCTAAACATTTTGACTGCTTTTTTAGTTGCTTTTGCAAATACAAAACGCAATGCATAGTCTCCCTGAAACTTGTATTGACTGAAATAATTCTTCATTGCTTCATTATAGGTAAATAGTGACTGATGCTGAACTTGATTCCCCTCTCCCTCCCACTTTTTACAATCTATACATAAATCTGATTTTCCATTGCGGAAACAGCGTGGGCAACGCTCTTCAGATATGCATTCAAAATTTTGATAACAAATGGAGCAGCATCTTGGTTCTTCTCCTTTTAATAGAAAAAGCTGCAAAAAACTACTTTTCTCCTCAATTTGCCCCTTGCATAAAAGACACCCCGTCATAATCCCGCCTCCGTATTCATATCTCTCATTTCTCGAATTGCTTTTTCCATAGCAAGGGTAGTCCCATCATGAAAAAATAGCAACTGTCCAGTCGATCTATCCATACTACGGCCAACTCGGCCTGAAATCTGAACCAGAGCACTACGACTGAACAAACGATGATTGGCTTCCAAGACAAAAACATCCACGCCAGGAAAGGTTACTCCACGCTCTAAGATAGTCGTTGTCACCAAAATAGTGATCTCCTTGCGACGAAACTGCTCGACAATCTCTAGACGATTTTCTGTTGTGGAGGCGACAAAAGCCAGCTTTTCATCCGGCAGAGCAATCTGTAAAGCCTGAGCAAAATCCTCTCCTCTTTGAATTTCTGCAGCAAATATTAAGAGAGGAAATTGGGTCTCCCTCTGTTTTTCTATATAGTTCAAAAGTTTAGGTGCTATTTTCTTCTTCTGAAGATGTTTTTGAAAATCGGATAACCAAACTTTCTGAGGGATGGTCAAGGGATTACCATGAAATCTTCTGGGAAGACTCAGGCGTTTCAACTCACCTTTTTGAACTCTTTTATCCAGTTCATCTGTGGAAGTGGCTGTCAGAAAAATAGTTGTAGCATCCTCTTTCACAGAACGCTCTACAGCGTGATACAGCATGGGATTATCCACATAAGGAAAAGCATCTACCTCATCCACAATCAGCAAATCAAATGCTTGATGAAATTTCAAGAGCTGATGGGTGGTGGCAATCACCAAGGGGCTGCGAAAATAAGCTTCTGATTCCCCATGCAGAAGGGCTATTTCACAAGAAAAATCTTCTTTAAGGCGCCGATAAAGTTCTAAACAAACATCAATCCGCGGACTGGCCAAACAGACAGAACCTCCTCTATCAATAACTCTTGCAAGCACTTGGTAAATCATTTCTGTCTTTCCAGCGCCAGTAACAGCATGCACTAACGTATTCTGTCTTTTCTCTAGCGCATCAAGTAAGCCTCTGGAGACCTTCCCCTGAAACTCTGTCAGTTGCCCCTGCCATTTAAGCACTTTATTTTTAGGAAAATTCTCTTGAGGAAAATAGTAGTGTTTTTGGTCACTCCGTACCCGACCCAATAGTAAGCATTCTCTACAATAATAAGCTCCAACAGGTAGCTGATTTTCTCGTTCAATCAAGCTGTTGCAGCGTCCGCAGCGGAGCTTGCCTTTTTCTTCTCGGATACTGGGAATTTCTTTTGCTTTTGCTCGCAAGCTAGGCTCTAACTGATTTTCTGTAAATATCCGTCCTAAACAATCTTGTAACTCTAACATACTTATATATTCGTAATTTTTTGGCAAAATTCATCTTTTTTTGTAAAATATAGTTATGGAATTTAAGACAATTAAAGAAGATGGCATGGTTCAAGAGGAAATTAAAAAATCCCGCTTTATCTGCCATGTAAAAAGAATTTACTCTGAGGAAGAGGCTCGCGCTTTTATAGCTGCTATAAAAAAAGAACATTACAAGGCCACTCATAACTGCTCTGCTTTTATCATTGGAGAAAAGAGCGATATTAAGCGGACCAGTGATGATGGGGAGCCCAGCGGAACAGCCGGAGTTCCTATGCTGGGAGTCTTAGAAAAGCACAATTTGACCAATCTTTGCGTTGTGGTTACTCGCTATTTTGGCGGTATTAAACTCGGAGCCGGCGGTCTGATTCGAGCTTATGCCAGCAGTGTTGCTCTGGCTATTAAGGAGATTGGACTGGTTGAGATAAAAGAACAGGCTGGCCTACGCCTAAAACTGTCTTACAGCCAGTATCAGGATTTTGCGAATTTTCTTAAGGCAGAAAATCTTGCTGAATACGATACTGAATTTACAGATACTGTCTCCACTCTTCTTTTCGTTGACAAAGGTGAAAGAGAACTGCTTAAAGATAAACTGACTGAGTTTTTTAAGGGCAAATTGGAGATGATGGATCAAGGACTGCGCCAAGTAGAAGTTCCCTTGACGTTTTGACATAAAGAAAAGCTATGGCTCTCATAGCTTTTTTATATTTTACAAAGCGCTTGTTTCATTTTATACTAATTCTATTAAATTATATTGAGGTATGTATCCTATGTCACGTATTTATCAAAACATTACAGAACTAATTGGGCAAACCCCCATCGTCAAATTGAACAACTTGGTTCCAGAAGGAGCCGCTGAGGTGTATGTGAAGTTAGAGGCTTTCAATCCTGGCTCTTCTGTCAAAGACCGGATTGCCCTCAGCATGATTGAGGCGGCTGAGCGCGATGGCCTTATTAAGCCTGGCGATACCATCGTTGAAGCAACCAGCGGAAATACCGGTATTGGCCTTTCATGGGTTGGAGCAGCTAAAGGCTACAAGGTCGTCATTGTTATGCCAGAAACCATGAGTGTGGAACGCCGCAAGATTATCCAAGCTTATGGTGCTGAGTTAGTCTTGACTCCAGGTAGCGAAGGAATGAAAGGCGCTATTGCAAAAGCACAAGAAATCGCACAAGAACGAAATGGCTGGCTGCCACTGCAATTTAATAATCCGGCCAATCCAGAGGTTCACGAACGAACTACAGGAGCAGAAATTATCGCTGCTTTCGGTGAAACCGGACTGGATGCCTTTGTAGGCGGTGTCGGAACTGGCGGAACTATTTCCGGTGTATCTCACGCTCTCAAAAAAGTTAATCCGGACATCCAAATCTACGCAGTCGAAGCAGACGAATCTGCTATCCTTTCTGGTGAGAAGCCAGGCCCTCACAAAATCCAAGGACTTTCAGCTGGATTCATTCCAGAGACCTTAGATACAGAAGCCTACAACGGTATTGTCCGCGTAACTTCTGATCAAGCACTGGAATTCGGACGCTATATTGGCGGTCAGGAAGGCTTCTTAGTGGGGATTTCATCTGCTGCTGCTATTTTCGCAGCTATTGAAGTAGCGAAAAAACTAGGAGCTGGCAAGAAAGTCCTTGCTCTGGCTCCTGATAACGGCGAACGTTACCTGTCTACCGCTCTCTACGAATTTGATGCTTAGTATTTTTTGAAAACATGTCCATTTCAACTTAGTACTCAACTATGAATTGAATAGCAATTCTATCCAAGCAAAATATCCTGTTCTCTTATCGAACAGGATATTTTTTAAACTTTTTCTTCTTTTAAGAATTTTTTTGCCTCTTTGATCCAGATAGGCAGCTGTCTTCCTAAAGGCTCAAAACCAATTTTACAGCGGTCGTTTGAAAAGCGGTGGCGTCTAGGGAGGCGGTGCTTTTCTTCTTCTAAGGTTCGCATGGACAGACTGGACTTCCCAGAAAATTCATCATAGTCCACAACCTGTACCAAGACTTGCTGGCTAATCTTTACACTATCATGGATATTTTCAATATAACCCGGACGAATTTCTGAGATATGGATCAGACCAATCGTTCCGTTTTCCAGTTCAACAAAAGCTCCATAAGGCTGAATCCCAGTGATTTTGCCTTTTAATTTATCACCGATTTTCATCAGTCTTCAACCTCAATCGTTTCAATCACAACATCTTCCACCGGCTTGTCCATCGCACCCGTCTCAACAGCTGCAATCTTGTCCAAAACTTGGTAGGATGCTTCATCAGCCAGCTGACCAAAGACTGTGTGGCGCCGATCCAAATGCGGTGTTCCTCCCTGACTGGCATAGACTTCAGCGATAGCTTCAGGCCAGCCGCCGCGGCTCAATTCCTTAGCTGAATAAGGAAGATTTTTATTTTGAACAATGAAAAATTGACTGCCGTTAGTATTTGGCCCAGCATTTGCCATGGAAAGAGCCCCACGAATATTGTAAAGCTCAGGTGAAAACTCATCTTCAAATTTCTCACCATAGATAGACTGACCGCCCATACCGGTACCAGTAGGATCACCACCCTGAATCATAAAGTCCTGAATAATGCGGTGGAAAATCACACCGTCATAATAACCATCTTTAGCAAGGGCAATAAAGTTGGCTACTGTTTTTGGTGCCTGTTCTGGAAACAGCTGAACTTTCATGTCCCCATGATTAGTCTTGATAGTCGCTTTTGGACCTTCTGCTGCTGCAAGTTCTACTTGTGGAAAATGTAATTCTTTTTCTACCATACCTAACTCCTCTAAAGCGGCAAAAATACCGTCTTCTTCTACTGTTTTTGTAATATAATCTGCTCTTTTTCGCAGTTCTTCATGGGAAACGCCCATGGCAATGCCAATTCCTGCATAGTCAAACAATTCCAGATCATTGAGTCCGTCGCCAAAAACCATGACATTTTCAGGTTTGAAGCCCAGATGCTCGACAACCTTGGAAACTCCGGCTGCCTTGGAACCTTCTGTCGGTACCACGTCTGACGAATGAGGATGCCAGCGAACCAAGCGCAGATGCTCTGCTAATGTATCTGGAAGCTGCAGGTCATCTCCTCTATCCTCAAAAGTCCAAAGCTGATAAATATCCTTGTCTAAATGAAAATCTGGATTAACAGGCAAATCAGGATAAACTACATCAATGGCCTCTGAAATCAGAGAATTTCGATTGGACAAGGCTGCTCCATGGCTGCCGACCAGACCATAATCAATCCCTACTTCCTGAGCCCAAGCAATATAGGACGTCACTCGTTCGGACGGGATAACTGTCTGAGAAATCACCTTCCCTTTGCTGTCTTCGACATAGGCTCCGTTCAGAGTAACGAAAAAGTCTGGTTGCAAAGCTCTCAATTCCGGCACGACACCAAACATTGCTCGACCAGACGCAATACCCGTCAAAATCCCTTTGGTTTTCAACTGCTTGAAAACTGTCTGGATAGAATCTGGGATAAAACCTGTATCCTTGACTCGCAGGGTATCATCTATATCGAAAAAGACAATTTTTATCTTTTTTGCCTTATACTTTAATTTTGCGTCCATATCGCCCCTTGTCCAATCTTAATCTTTTCTATTATACCATTAAAAGTCTTCTTGTGGGACAAGATGGTGCTGAAAAGCATAAACAACTGCCTGAGTGCGGTCGCTCACCTCCAATTTGGACAGGATATTGGAGACATGAGTCTTGACCGTTTTGAGGGAAATGAAGAGCTCATCCGCAATTCGTTGATTCTCATATCCCTTGGCTAAAAGCCCTAAAATATCACGCTCACGAGCTGTCAAATCCTCGTGAAGCTCAATATGGTTACGATGATATTCCACTTTCTTGCTGACTTCTGTTTCAATAGCAAATTCTCCCTTGGCAACTTTTTTAACAGCACGGAGAATTTCTTCAGCACTAGAAGTCTTAAGCATATACCCATGTGCGCCTGCATCCAAAACAGGATAAATTTTTTCATTATCCAGATAAGAAGTCAAAATCAGAATCTTTGCTTCCGGCCACTCTTTTAAGATGGCCAGTGTCGCTTCAATCCCATTCATCTCAGGCATGACAATATCCATGATAATCACATCCGGACGACTTGCCAAAGCCTGCTCAACTCCTTCTTTGCCATTAACTGCTTCGGATACTTCTGCTATATCATCTTGCAGTTCCAGGTAACTTTTCAATCCCAATCTGACCATCTGATGGTCATCCACTAACAATATCTTCATGATTTTCTCCTTCTAGTAAAGGTATCGTGATTTCAATAGAAAGACCTTTTCTGGGGGCTGTCAAAAGCTTAAAAGTACCCGCCATATCCCGAACACGGTCTTCCATATTTTTCAAGCCGTAGCTGAGTTCATCCTGAGCCAGCGGATCAAAACCGACGCCATTATCAGATACCTTGATTTTAAGCTCATTTGGCGCCTGATAGAGATAAATATCTAGCCGACTGGCTTGGGCATGCCGTAATGTGTTGTTGATAATTTCCTGCATGATTCTGAAGACATGCTCCTCCATCTGTTTGGGTAGATGCCCAACCTGATGATTGAAGTGAACATCAATGTCGCTTTTATCAGTCAGCTCCTTGATAATCACATCCATCCCTTCGACCAGAGTCTTATTTTCCAACTCTGTAGGTCGCAGGTGGAGTAGGAGAATCCGCAAATCCTTCTGGGCTGTGTCCAGAATATCTGCAATCCCCTTGAGCTGCTTTTGCAGTTTTTCTCCATCAAGCTGTTCTACATTTCCAGCTACTCCTGAAAGAATCATATTAGCTGCAAATAATTCCTGACTGACAGTATCGTGCAAATCACGCGCAATCCGCCGCCGTTCTTTTTCGATAATTTTTTCTTCTGTCTGCAGGGATTGATTTTCAGACTTCTGGAGATTCTCTGTCAGACGGTGCAGCCTTCTCTCGAGCTGATGCAGAGAGCTATCCAACTCGGGTTGGTCTGTCGGCTCCAGCCTCCGTCCATCCAGCAAATGCCGAAGATTTTTTTGCACATGGGCTACCGACAGATACTGTATCAAGCGAGCCGCTATCACAATCAGAATAGTCAGTGATAAACCGATAATTACAACAAAGAACACAAAAGACTGCAACAGCTCCAAATCATTAAAGAGCTCCTGCCAAGTGAAATCAAAAATATTGAAAATATAATGGAAGATGATAAATAAGACAAAGAAAGTATAGAGGAGAATGAGAAAATAATTAGATTTCTTCACTTTCTGACAACCTCCACATTTCCTAGGAAGCTGACGAGGACAATCTTCACTGTCTTATTGGCCCGTTTATAGTCTGGTGTCGTCAGCGAAATAGTTTCATTGCGCAGCTTGCGGGATGGATGATGTAGAAAATTCAGCTCCCCGTAAAGAGTATTGATTTGCAGCTGAATTTCCACATCCAGCGGCACAATAATCTTGGTATCACCAAAACCTTTTCGAATGACAATGACGTTATCATGGTTGACTAAAATCACGTCTTCCAAATGAATGGTGTCTTTCCCAACAATGCGCAAGAGATTGATGTCGTGGAATTGACAGCTGTCCTTAGAAAAATGCTGCAGGTCCCCCAACCAGCGATTCTTTTCACTCTGAATTTCCACATCTTCTTCGTAAACGAGATGGGTTTCTTGATTTTCCTTATAGATATAAGGGTAGGCCACAATCATCCCATAAACCAGCGCGAATAAAAGGGCAGCAATGACATAGGGATTGAGCATAATAATGAAAAACAGCATAATCATGGAAGCGACCAGCAGAAAATTCCCTTTTTGCTTGCCGAAGTAATAATAGAGCAGCAGCAAAAAAAGGACCAAAATAATGACAACACGTGAAAAATCAGCTGCCAACATGGTCACCAATGCCATGGATAGTAAGACTGTTTCAACAAAGACAAATAATTGAACCTTCCACATAGCCTTTTCCTTTCTCTACCTTCCTATTTTAACAAAATTAAACCAAAAAACCTCCGTCCAAGGCATGAAATGGGGAAATTTGTCCAGCAACAAAGAAAAAACCATCCTTTCAAGCAGAAAGCTTAAAAGGATGGCCTAGCTTCATCAATGGTCGGAAGAACTAGAGCTACTAGAATGACTTTCATCATCGGACGATGAACTGCTCTTTGAGCTGCTAGATGATGATGACGAGCTAGATGATGATGGTGTCGTTGCTTCTGTCACGTAAAGAGTGATTTTTTCATTAGATTTGAGGTCAATTGTCTGACCTGCCGCTGGTGACTGGGAAGTTACCAAGTCTGCCTGAGTCGAAGTGACCGAACGGTCAACAACTCGCTCAATTCGAGAAGAAGAAATTCCCATTTGGATCAAGTAAGAACGAGCATTGGCGTAGGTGTACTGCATGCTGCCAAAGTCAGGCATGGACACACTAGTTACTTCTTTGGCCACTGTCAGCTTAATCTTATGATTAGAAGTCAAATCATAGGTCGAACCAGCTGCCGGTGACTGACGAATCACCTGACCTGGCTCGTACTCGTCCGATTCCTCCTCAACAATTTCAATCAATTTCTCAGAAACATTATAGTTTGTTTTCAGATTTTCAACCACGGCTGATTTTGCTTGACCGACATAATCTTCCATTACAAAGGTCTTGGGTCCCTTGGAAATAATCAGGTCAATCTTGCTACCTTCGCGGCGCTGACTATTAGCCTGTGGATCAGTTTTAATGACTTTACCAGATTCGACATTGTCGCTGTATTCTTCCTTTTCCTCTCCGACAACCAGCTTCTTAGCTTCAATAGCGGAGCGAGCCTCTGCCACAGTCTGACCAGAAACATCTGGCACGCTAGTATTAGACGGGCTGTTATAGAGAAGGACGACAAAGGCAGCCAAAACCAATAAGACTGCAAAGAAAAGTACTTTGTAACGCGTTCTCAAACGACGTTTCTTTGGAACTTTCTTAACCGCATCAGCTGTCTCTTCCTTAACTTCATCCACTTCCGTTTTAGCCGGAGTTGGCTTAACAGGTGGAACTGCTGGCTGAGGTACAGGTGAGATTTTTGGCAAGGTCTTGGTGTCTGCTTTCGCAACATCATCAAAGACTAATTTCTTTTCATTGCGGCGCTCGTAGGATAAGCTGCTAGACAAGTCAACATACATCTCTGCAACCGACTGATAGCGATCCGTCAGTTTTTTGGCTGTTGCCTTAATGACCACATTTTCCAAGGCCTGAGGCACATTAGGATTTTCAGAAATGATGGATGGCAGCGGCTTTTGGAAATGCTGCAGGGCAATCGTAACGGCACTATCCCCATCATAAGGGATATGACCAGTCAGCATTTCATAAAAAATAATCCCCATCGCATAAATATCACTCTGAACAGTTGCTTTAGAGCCACGTGCCTGCTCAGGCGATAGATAATGAACCGAGCCCAGCATAGAGTTAGTCTGAGTCAAACTTGTCTCTGCAAAGGCCACCGCAATCCCAAAGTCTGTTACCTTTGCATTGCCATCTGGGGTCAAGAGGACATTTTGTGGTTTCAGGTCACGATGGACAATACCGCGTGTATGCGCCAAGCGCATCGCCAGCAAGATTTGTCCCATGATTCTGACTGCTTCTTCATTTGAAATCGGAGAATTCTCTTTGATATAGCGCTTGAGGTCAAGACCTGCCACGTATTCCATAGCCAGATACTGCTGGCCGTCTTCTTCTCCAATATCAGTGATCCGAACGATGTGCGGATGGTCCAAATCAGCCATCGCCTTAGCTTCCCGCTGGAAACGCGCGACAGCGATAGGATCTGTCTGGTAATTGGTTCTAAGAACCTTTACCGCAACTTCCTCACCATCCAAAATCAAGTCCTTGGCCAGATAGACATCTGCCATGCCTCCACGGCCAATCTGCTTGATGATTTTATATCGCCCGGCAAAGATTTTGCCGATTTGAATCATGCCTTATCCTCCTTGTCAAAGCGAACCAGAGCAACTGTGATGTTATCCAGTCCTCCAGCATTGTTGGCAAAGCGAATTAAGGTTTGTGTTTTTTCAGACAGGCTGATGTCGCTGGTGACAATGTCACAAATTTCACTGTCTGAAATCATATTGGTCAGACCGTCACTGTTAAGCAGGAGGTAGTCACCATCTTCCAAGGTAATCATGCCATAGTCAGGCTGTACTTCGTCTTTTTGACCAATAGACTGGGTAATGATATTCTTCTGCGGATGACGCTCTGCTTCTTCTGGAGTGATCTGTCCAGCTTTCAACAAAGCATTAACAAGCGAGTGGTCATTGGTCAGCTGGCGGTATTCATCACCGCGAATCAAGCCAATACGAGAATCACCGATATGGGCATAGATGGCTTGATTATCAATGATAGCCAAGGCTTCCAAAGTCGTGCCCATGCCCTTGTATTCTTCATCTTGACCAAATTGATGAATGCGCTGATTTTCCTCTTCCAAGTGCTCCGCAAACCATTCACGCACCTGATTCACCGAATCAATCTGTGTATCAACCCAGGCAGCTCCTAAGTCTGTCACAGCCATTTCGCTGGCAATGTTTCCAGCTCTGTGACCGCCCATACCATCTGCCAAGATGATAAGGGTCTTGCCCGCCCGGTTCACAAAAAGATTGGCATAATCTTGGTTATTTGTACGCTTTTGACCAACATCTGTTAATAATGAAATTTCCATACTGTCAGTTTCCTCCTCTTATTCCGATATCTTCCTAAATTGACTGATAAAAAATCCGTCGCTTTCATATAATTCCGGCGTAATCAAGATACAGCCGTCTTTAACGATATCTTTTCTTTCATGGTCTAATAAGACTTGCTCAAAGTTCGGATGACTGGCCAGAAATTTCTCGACAACCTCAAAATTCTCTTTAGCCATAATCGTGCAAGTACTATAAGCTATTATACCACCTTTACGTAGACTTTGACAAACGCTGTCTAGTATATCCAGCTGAATTTTTTGTAAATTCTCAAAATCTGCATTTTCTTTATTATATTTTATATCTGGTTTGCGGCGAATTAAGCCAATACCAGAGCAAGGAGCGTCCACCAGGATTTTATCGAAAGCATCTGATCCAAAAGTCTCAAACACCTTGGTCGCGTCTAGCTTTTTAGTGGTGATTTTATCTGCCAAGCCCAGTCTTTCTGCATTTTCTTCTACGAGCTCTAACTTATGATCGTAGAGGTCCAAGGCCGTAATGTGGCCGCTCGTCAGATAGGAAGCCATGTGAACAGTCTTGCCGCCTGGTGCACTGCAAGCATCCAGAATCTGCTCCTCTCCTTCTATGGCTAGAGTTGGCGCCACAAGCTGGCTAGACTCATCCTGAATCGTAATCGCTCCGCTTTCAAAGAGCTGATGCCCAGCAAAATGCCCCTGTCTCTTAACCAAGGCTGACGGAGATAAGAGCGAGTCCTCAGCCCCTAAAAGCTGACGAAACTCTGCCTTGCGCGACATATCCGTCACGCGAATGCTGGCCTTACTACGAACAAAGAGACTGGCAAAGATAGCTAGAGCTCTTTCTTCGCCATACTCTTCTATCAGGTCTTTGACCAGCCAGACCGGCAGAGAATACTGAATCGAATAGCGCTTGTTTTTGCGCTTGATTGTTTCAAAATCAGACACACCCTCACGCTCAATCCTACGTAACAAGGCATTGACAAATTTTTCGCTGCCACGCTTACGGATTTTCGCAATTTCAACAGCCTCATGAACAGTTGCATGCTGAGGGATTTTATCTAGATAGAGCATCTGGTACAGACTAAGCATAAGCAGAATGTAGAGCCAGTTATCTAATTTGTTCCTATCCTCAATCAGATGTGATAGATACCATTCCAGAGTGATTTTCCGAGCAACTGTGCCGTAAACCAGCTCTGTTACCAGACCTTTATCTGCTTGACTCAGCGGACTTTGACTCAGAGCTCGGTTTAAGGCGATATTGGAATAGGCTCCTTCTTCAAAAACTTCTTCCAAAATTTCCAAGGCCTGACACCGGGGCGTTTTTTGCTTACTTTCCAAAAGTATCTCCTAGGGACAGGCTGCGTCCCAGTCCATTCAAAAAATCAACGATAGCCATCTTGGGCTTACCAGCAGGCTGAACTGTCTTCAGCGAGAGAGCTCCCTGACCAGCTGCGACCACCAGTTCCTTTTTACTAATAGACAATATCTGTCCCGGCTGACCGCTGCCAGCTACCATATCTGCTTCATAAATCTTAAAGCGTTGTCCCTGCAGCAAGGTATGAGCTACTGGCCAAGGATACATGCCACGAATTTGATTGAAAATTTGTCGGTTTGTTTTGCTCCAGTCTATCCGCTCTTCTTCTGGGCTGATATTCGGAGAGAAAGTGACCTGGCTAGGATCCTGTGGCTGAGGAATAATCTGCCCTGCCCTATAAGCTGGCAGCACATCCAATAACAGATCTCGACCAATAATCGCCAATTTTTCAAAGAGAGTTCCGACATTATCTGTCTCTTCAATCGGCGTCGCCTTGCTGGCTATCATGTCTCCAGCATCCATCTCCTTGACCATTTCCATAATCGTAACACCCGCTTGCTCATCGCCATTGATCAGAGCATAGTGAATGGGCGCACCACCTCGGTATTTAGGCAGCAAAGAAGCATGAACATTCACCGCAAAGTCAACACTGTCCAGTAAGCGGCTAGGTAAAAACTGCCCAAAAGCAGCTGTGACAATACCATCTGCTTCTAAGTTCATCAACTCCTCTAAATCCGAGCTTTGAGCCAGCTTTTCCGGTTGATAAACTTGCAGCCCGTATTCCAAGGCCAATTCTTTTACTGGAGTCATGCGAATCTCTCTTTTACGGCCGACGGCACGGTCCGGCTGCGTTACTACTGCTAACACTTCGTATTGACCGCTGTCCAGCAGGCCTTTTAGGACAGTCGCTGAGAAGTCCGGAGTTCCCATAAATATTATTTTCATCATTTTCAACTATTGATTCCTTTTTTGTTCCTTCCCTTATTATATCAGAAGTCGCCTACAACAACCTTAATCTCGACTAAAATGCTTCACATAAAATTTTGTGGCTCATTATCAATTGTCAGGCGTAAATCTTTATTGTCCCGATTCTGTGTCCAGTCCAAGACTTGATTTAGCGTCGCCTGTAGCTTGTCCTCAAAGCGATATTTGAGCAAAATCTGATAATGATAGAGATTGTGGGTGCGGGCAATCGGCTTCGGCGTTGGACCCAGGATTTGCACTTTTTCTGACAGACCGCTTCGCAGAATATCCATAACTTCATAAGCTTTTCGCACTGCTGTCTCTTCATCCTTGTGCGACAGGGTTAGACCGACTGTAAAGTAATAAGGCGGATAGCCTAGCTGCCGGCGGATTCCCATTTCATAAGCATAAAAGCCCTCGTAATCCTGTTGCTTAGCAAACTCAATGGCATAATGATGAGGATTGTAGGACTGGATAAAGACCTGACCAGCCTTTTCAGCCCGACCAGCACGGCCCGCCACCTGAGTCAGCAGCTGGAAAGTTCGCTCTGAAGAGCGAAAGTCCGGTAGATTAAGAGCAGTATCCGCATTGAGAACGCCAACTAGCGTCACATTTGGAAAATCCAATCCCTTGGCAATCATCTGGGTGCCTAAGAGAATATCTGCCTGCCCCTGACCAAAGCTTTCTAAAATGGCTTCATGACTGCCTTTCTTACGGGTCGTATCTACATCCATCCGCAAAATGCGAGCCTGTGGAAAGAGCTGAATCAACTCATCATAAGCTTTCTGCGTCCCAGTACCATAATAGCGAATGCTGCGGCTGGCACAGTTAGGACAACTCTGAGGAATATTCTTAGCAAAACCACAGTAGTGACAGTTCATGGTCTTGGTGTCCATATGCAGGGTCAGAGAAATATCACAGTTAGGACAGCTATCAACGGTCCCGCATTCCCGACACATGACAAAGCTGGAATACCCCCGCCTATTAAGCATGAGAACCGTCTGCTCTCCCTTATCCAGACGATCTTGAATAGCCTCTAGCAGGACTGGGGTGAAATTACTGGCCTCATGCTGCCCGATATAATCTCGAAAATCCACCACTTCCACTTGAGGAATCTGCGCCAGCGGATTTGCACGCTTGCTGAGCAGCTGAAAATCATAGACTCCACGGCTTGCTCGGGCACGGCTCTCCAAGCTCGGAGTTGCCGAACCTAACACTAAGACAGCTTGATTATACTGAGCTCGCAGGAGAGCCACCTCTCTAGCATGATAGCGAGGATTAGAATCCTGCTTGTAGGAGGACTCATGCTCTTCATCAATGATGATGGCTCCAATATTTGTCAGCGGAGCAAAAATAGCTGAACGCGCGCCGACAACGACCTGGGCAGCTCCTCGCTCCACTTTGCGCCACTCATCATATTTCTCACCGTCAGACAGGCCTGAATGCAAAATTGCAACTTGGTCGCCAAATCTAGAGATAAAGCGATCAGTAACCTGCGGAGTCAGAGAAATTTCTGGAACCAGCATGATAGCGGTCTTGCCTTGGGCCAGTGCCTCCGCGATGACCTGTAGGTAAACTTCGGTCTTCCCGCTGCCAGTAACCCCTTCTAAGAGGACTGGCTGAGAATGACTCTGACCAATTTTCTGAGTGATTGCCGCAACCGCTGCGGCTTGTTCATCATTTAAGGTCAGGTTTTGCTGCTGCCGCTCCTTTTGGAAATAAGCAGCAGAACGGCTGATTTCTCTATCTTCTATGTTAATTAGATTTTCTTTGATAAAGTAATTAATAATATCGCGCGAAAACTTTTCTCGTAAATCAGCCAAGAGCTGGCTGTCCTGCTGCTCCAACAAGACTTCTTTTAATGCTTGTTTTTTCTTTGCTTGTCGGGGAAGGTCATGATTTTGCAGAGCGGTATGATTGACCCGATACCATTTCTCAGTTTTAATATGCTTCTTGTCCGTCGCCTGATACTCCAGTCGAATGCGGCCAGTCTGGGTCAGTCGCATCAGCTTGGCCTGACTTTTCTTGTCCAAATCAGAAAAGCGAAGACTGAGCTCCTGACCAAAGATAGCTGAGCGTTCCTCATCATTCAGCAGCTCCGTCGGATAGAGTAGTTTATCATAGCTGGAGTTGAGAAGACTAGGCAGCATGGCCTTTAAAAGGCTAATCTTATAGGAAAAGACTGACTTGCGCAGCTCATCCGCCAGCCAGAGCTGTTCCTGATTCAGCACGGGACTGAAATCAAGGACCTCCGCAATCTCCTTCAGCTCATCTTGGTCTCCTGTCTCATCAAAGCCGACCACAATTCCCTGAATCAGGCGATTTCCCTGCCCAAAAGGGACATGGACCCGCATGCCAGCCTCCAGCATCCCTGCAAACTCTTCTGGAATAGCATAGCTATAGGGCTTGTCCGTCTGCATCAGAGGAACATCCACAATAATCTTTGCCACCTTCATATTCTCACCCCACTTTCCTAAACATCATTACAGAAAAAATAAGATTGAGCATCCCCAACCTTAAATCTTCTCACCTTCTTCTTTTTCTTTAGCGATTTGCTCTTTAATCTTGCGTTCTTCTTCTTCTTTACGCAGGCGCTCTTCTTCTGCCCGACGGCGAACTGCCTCACGCTTGCCTTCTGGATCTGGATGGATAACGACATTGCCGGATTCAATTTCTTCCAAAGCACGAAGAGTGGATTTGACAGACTTGAATTCCTGCGTAGCGGGAGCCCCGGCTTCAAGCTCATGAGCGCGCTTAGCTTCTAAAATAACCAAGGAATATTTTGACGGAACCTTGTCCAGCAATGTGTCAATAGACGGTTTTAACATCATAATTTTCTACCTAATTTCTAACTTTCTATCGAATAATCGTTTCGTTTTTTGGAAGCATGTCTTGATAACGGCCGATAACACGGTCTACTCGGAAATGCTCTGCTTCAATCACGCGCTTGACACGGTCGGCAGCTAGCGGCACCTGATCATTGACAATGGCATAATCATACTCGCGCATGAGGGCAATTTCTTCTTTGGCCTTTTCAATGCGCTGGGCGATAATCTCCGCACTGTCTGTCCCACGTCCGACCAAGCGGTCTTTAAGTTCTTCTAAGTCTGGAGGAGTCAAAAAAATAAAGACGGCATCTGGAACTTTTTTCTTGACTTGTAAAGCCCCCTGAACCTCAATCTCTAGGAAGACATCAATACCTTTATCCAGCGTTTCATTGACATAAGTCAGAGGCGTCCCGTAGTAGTTTCCTACATACTCTGCATACTCCAGCATCTGGCCCTGGCGAATCAGCTCTTCAAACTCCTCGCGAGTGCGGAAGAAATAGTCAACTCCATCCACTTCACCTGGACGCTGAGGACGAGTCGTCATGGATACCGAGTACTGGAATTGGTTATCAGTGCTTTCAAAAATTTCTCGTCTAACAGTCCCTTTTCCTACACCAGAGGGGCCAGAAAAGACGATTAGTAAGCCTCGTTCCGTCATCATGTCTCCTTCACAGTCTTTCTATCTAGTGTAACAAAATTAGACTGATATTTCAAGAGGATAGGAAGAAATGTATGTGTCTATAGTTTTGAGAAAATAGAAAAATAAGCAAGCAATCATACGGAAATCCAAATAGACCAGCAGAAAATTCAAGAAAAAAGCAATCTGTTACCAGACTGCATTTCTTCTTTATTTTGCGTAGTCAACGGCCCGCATCTCACGGATAACCGTTACCTTGATATTGCCCGGATATTCCAAGTTGTTTTCGATCTTTTCACGAACATCGTGAGCCAAAATCGTAATCTTGTCATCCTTAATCTTGTCCGGCTGAACCATAATCCGGATTTCACGGCCAGCTTGTAAAGCAAAGCTATTCTTGACACCCTTGAAGCTATTAGCGATTTCTTCCAAATCTTGGAGACGCTTGATATAGCTTTCCAGAGATTCACTGCGGGCACCTGGACGAGCAGCACTGAGAGCGTCTGCTGCAGCTACGATAACAGCAATGACACTTTCTGCTTCCACATCTCCGTGGTGGCTGGCAATGGTATTAACAACAACTGGATGCTCCTTGTACTTCCGAGCCAGTTCTGTCCCGATTTCCACGTGGCTTCCCTCAACCTCACGGTCAATAGACTTGCCAATATCATGGAGGAATCCAGCACGGCGAGCTAAATTAGCATTTTCACCTAGCTCAGCAGCAATAATGCCGGAAAGCTTGGCAACCTCAATAGAGTGCCGAAGGACGTTCTGACCATAAGAAGTTCGGAACTGCAAGCGCCCCATGATTTTCATCAAATCAGGATGCAGGTTAGGAGCTCCGATTTCATAAGCTGCGGCCTCTCCGTACTCACGGATGCGATTGTCAATTTCCAGACGGTTCTTCTCAACCAACTCCTCGATGCGGGCTGGGTGAATACGACCGTCTTTCAAGAGTGCTTCCATGGTCATACGAGCAATTTCGCGACGAATCGGATCAAAACCTGAGAGAGTGACTACTTCAGGCGTATCGTCAATTATGACATCAATACCAGTCAGACTTTCAAAAGTCCGGATATTACGACCTTCACGGCCAATAATCCGGCCCTTCATACTGTCATCTGGCAGATGCACCGTTGAGTTGGTTTGCTCAGCGACATAATCACCGGCAATACGCTGCATAGCTTGGACCAAGATATTCTTCGCAACCTTGTCAGACCGCTCTTTGATATCTTGCTCCGCATCCCGAATCCTAGTCGCAATCTCTTTAGAAAGCTTGTCTTCGGTCTGCGTCAAAATAATATCACGCGCTTCTGTCTGCGATAGCGAAGCAACTCGCTCCAGCTCTGCTGCCTTCTGCTTTTCAAGTTCCGCTACTTGTTCTTCACGCGCATCAATGTGTTTAGATTTATCTGAGAGACTTTGTTCTTTTTGCTCCAAAGCCTTTTCTTTGTTGCTTAAATTATCGTCTTTGCGGTCAAGAGTAGAAGCGCGCTCTGTCAAGCGGCTTTCGATTTGTTTTAACTCTTGACGTTCAGACTTAAATTCTGCATCAACTTGTTCACGATATTTTCTGGCTTCTTCTTTTGCCTCCAAAAGTGCTTCTTTTTTAAGCGAACTTGTTTCCCGCTTAGCTTCTTTGACAATCAAATCAGCTTCACGTTCAGCTTGTCCGCGTAAATTGGTTGCTTCTTGTTCAGCATTTAAAAGAGTAAGCTCCGCAGCTTCTTTAGATGATTTCATCTTAGCCGAGACACTTACATATCCAATCACTAAACCAATGATGGCAGCAAAAACAGACATAATTATAGGAAATAGGTCCATGTTTTTACTCCAAATCTATTTAATTGTTGAATTCAAAATTCCATACTATTCTATCACAAATCTAAAAAATTCACAAACCTATTTTTTGAAAAACAAGAAAGCTTTTGTCCAATTTTTACCGACTAAATCTTCAAAGTTTGTAGAAGCCTGAGCACCAAAACTTTTTTCAAGAGATAAGCAAGATTGTTCAAATTTTTCATTCCTTTAAGATGCAAACTTTATTCCCAAATAAAAAATTTTTATGCTATAATCAGAGAAGAAAAGATGCATATGAGACAGGCTTTTTCTTCGCTAACAAGACAAACCTATGGCTTGATATCACTAGAAAAACCTTCTCGCACTCGCTACATTGTAAAGGAGAAACCATGTCTAAAGAAGTTGTCGTTGAAAGCTTTGAGCTGGATCACACCATCGTCAAAGCGCCTTACGTTCGCCTCATCGGAGAGGAAACTGGCCCTAAAGGCGATATCATTTCCAATTTTGATATCCGTCTGGTTCAGCCTAATGAAGATTCAATCCCAACTGCTGGCCTGCATACCATTGAGCATTTGCTGGCCATGCTGATTCGCAAGCGCATTGATGGTATGATTGACTGCTCACCTTTTGGCTGCCGCACTGGTTTTCATATGATTATGTGGGGGCAACACAGCTCCAGCCAGATTGCTCAGGTCATCAAATCCTGTCTGGAAGAAATCGCTGAGTCAACTAGTTGGGAAGATGTCCCTGGAACAACCATTGAATCCTGCGGAAACTACAAGGATCACAGCCTCTTCTCAGCCAAAGAATGGGCTAAACTTATTCTCAGCCAAGGAATCTCAGATGATGCCTTTGAACGCCATGTGATTTAAAACAATAAAAAGTTCTCGAAATTGAGAACTTTTTTTGTGCATGTATAATGAAATCCATCAACAAACTAGAAAGTCAGCTGCTGAAGAAATGTTCAAAGATGACTAGAAATCAAGCGAGTCAGCATGACCTGGTCCATTTCCGACGAAGTAGCCAGTCTTACAGTTGATACTGAAGAGGTAGGTACCGTCTGGCTTGAAGAGGTTATAGTAGCCGTTTCCTTTAATAATATTGACGCGTTCCAGGATATAGTTATCACCAGAAATATAGCCGCGCTCACGAGAAGTTTGCAAAATCTTCTCCAGAACGCCAGGATTGAACGTCCAAGCCGGATTGTTGACGTCATCAATAGCCGCTTGGTTATAAGGGACACGACTGAGGTCTCTCTGCAGATTTACTCCGTTGCTAGGAAGACCATAGCCAGAGTAAGAGCTGGAAGCTCCTGAACCAGAAGCAGACGAGCTTGAACCGCCACTTGTACCTGCACCTGTACCTCCTTGATCAGTAGCAGGAGCCGGTGTTGGAACCTGTTGGCCGCGTCCTTGGGCAATTGCTGCCTTTAGAACTTCATCTAGCTTAGCATTGCCACTTGATACATCTGAGAAAGTCGCATTTGTATTAGCCTTGGCTTCCTTGTTCAAGACACCGTCAGTGATCGCTCCACCGTCAAACTGCGAATTGACACTTTGGATAGCCGAAATTTGTTTCACTAGGGAATCATACTTGCTCTTGGCTGCATCATAGTCTTTGCTGCCTTTTAGTTTTTCAAGTAAGGTTTTTAATTTTTCCAAGTCGCCAAATTTACTGTTTTTGACAGCTGTCTGATTGCTATCTGTGAAGAATGCAGCATACTCATCATTAAAGGACTTCAAATCCTTGGCAGTATTATCAGAGCTAGAGGAAGACGAGCTCTTTTTACTGGACTGCGATGTTGAAGAGCTAGAGCTTGTAACGGTCTTATGACCCCAATTATGCCCCAGAGCAAAGTAAAGCCCTGTGCCCGCTACAGCAATCCCTAAAAGTCCTAAAACTGGATAAAGGAAAGCTTTTTTCTTGTAGAAAGGTGTCTTAGGAACCTGTAATTCCTTCTCATCAAGTGGTTCTGGAATAGGACCGTAAGATGTCTTTTGAACGGGAGCAGCAGGAACCGCATCTTCCTGCTCTGAGCGTTGACTGCGAGATCCTAAGGGGGTTAAGGGGGTTGGAACTGCTTCTGGCTCACTTGCAGTCTCAGTGGCTGTCAACTGAGCTGTTGGAATCTCCTGTTCACTTTCAACCTCTTGCCGTCTTTCTTTGATGAAGTCGGTCAAATCAGAAGAGGCTTGCTCAGCTTGAGCAGCTTCCTGCTCCTGCAGCTTTCTGATTTTCTGAGTTTCAAATTTTCCTGCTTCGATTTCCTGACGGTGCTGCTTGATATACTTATCCAGCACATTGTCGCTTTCATTCACACCGGCTTCCAGCTCCTCTTTCTTACGAGTAGCTTGTCCGACTGTCATTTCCTTGGCCTCTTCAAAATCAAGGACCGACTCTTTCTTTTCTTCTTCCGGTGAGTAGTTTTCTTCTTTCGTCACGGCAAATCCTTTCTAATCTAACTGACGTTTGACCCGCTGGCCAAAATACTGATATAAATCAACTTTTAAAGTACCATTATAAAGTTTGCGTTTTTTATCGGCCTGACTGCCATATTTGCTTTCAAAAGCTTCATCGCTAGTCAGGATAAACTTGCTCCAGGTTTTGAGCGGAGCAAAGGTTTCTCCCATCTCCTGATAAAGCCGAGTCACAGCCTCATCATCTAGGAGGCGTTCCCCGTATGGCGGATTAGAGATAATAACACCATTGGTCTTATCTGTATGCAAATCCTGCAAACGCATCTGCTTAAAGCGAATCTGCTCTGCTACTCCTGCTTGCTCAGCGTTTTTTCGAGCTAGCTCTACCATGCGACCATCGATATCCGATCCAGAAATATCCAGCTGGATGGTCTGATCAATCTGACTGAGTGCAGTCGAGCGAGCCTGAGCTACCAGGTCTTTATCCACCCAATTCCAGTCTTCAAAGGCAAAGGAACGATGGAGTCCCGGCGCTATCTTCATCCCAATCATGGCTGCCTCGATACAAAAAGTACCAGAGCCGCAAGTCGGGTCTATCAAAGGCTTATCTGGATACCAGTTGGACAGGAGTAAAATGGCCGCTGCCATATTTTCCTTGATCGGTGCACCACCTTTATCGGCCCGATAACCACGTTTGAAGAGGCTGGATCCTGTCGTATCAATCATGACCGTCGCTACATCTTTTAGAATAGAAACCTCTATCCTAAACTCAGCTCCATTTTCCTGCAGGGGCACCCCTTCCGGACGTGCATAATGCTTCTGCAGCTTCTTGACAACTGCCTTTTTAGAAATAGCCTGAACGCTAGGCTCATTGTGAAGTTTTGACTTGACACATTTGGCCTTGGCAATAGGAAATTTAGCTCCCAGCGGTAGATAATTCTCCCAATCCAGAGCAAAAACTCCCTGAAAGAGCTCTTCAAAAGTCTTAGCTGGAAAACTGCCAACTACAATCTTAATCCGATCGGCCGCGCGCAGCCAGAGATTGGTTTGAATAATAGTACTGACATCACCCTCGAAGCGAACCCGGCCATTTTCGACCTGACAATCAAGTCCCAACTCTCTGATTTGACGGCCGACGACAGCTTCTAGCCCTGCCGCTGCGGTCGCAATTAAATTAAATTTTTCTTTCATCTTGGCTTTTTAAATGGATTCTAATCTATACAAACAAAGGGAGTGAGACAAAAATCGTGATTTCGTCACATCGATTTTCCTCACTCTCCCTTTTTAAATTTTGGGCTGAGAAGGTTTCGCTGCCATTTATCAGCTAGCTCATTCCTTGAAATATCCATCAGACAAATGAAGCAACAGTTAGTTGAACTTGGCAGAGAATAGAGCGCTCAGCCACTCTCTTGCTATTCTATTATAAAATTTAAAGAGGACAGGACTTGACGTCCCAGCCTCAGCCTATATGCAATTTTCTGTAAGCCATGTTTTGTTCCGGAAATGACTAGGTACCATTTCCTTCGATAATCATCTGTCTACTGTTTCCAGTCAGAGTGCTATGTTCGATTCCACGCACTCCATGCCCCGACCAAAGTTTGGGTTGCTAGCTTGAGGGGTTTACCGCGTTCCACTTCTTCTGTTTCCAGAAGAACTACGTCACTGTGGCACTTTCAGACCTAATCAGACATATCCAAAGACTTAGCCCTTTCAGTCGCCGTAACGGAAAAATCCGTCCCTAGGCTTATTTCTTCGCCTAGCACAAACACTACCGGCATCACAGCCAGTGCTAGCATGGACTTTCCTCATGAAAATCTAAAATTTCCACGCGATTATCCAAAAATTGCACTGTTCTAAAAAGAACCATTATTCACGATCCAGAATTTGTTTCCCGAATACTTCCTTTTCGAGGCGGTTCAAGCGTTTCAAGATATCAAAGTTAGTCGCAGAAGTCATCTGAGGGAAGCTTTCCACAGTCGACTGAGTCGCTTGTGTTGATTGGACAGGCTGAGTCGGCTGAACCGGTGCTTTTTCAACCGGCTTCGCAGCCAACTCTTCCTTGAGACGGCGATTTTCCTCACGCAGCTCCTTTACCAAGGCTGCATAAGTCTCATAATCCTTGATAATATCATCCAAAAACTCATCCACTTCGGACTTACTATAACCGCGTACTTCGCGTTTAAAATCCTGATCAAAAATATCTTTTGCTGTAAAAATAATACTTGCCATCTTCTCTCTCCAATCTAGTTTGTCATATTCAATTATAAACAAAATGCCTAATAAAAATCAAGATTTATCATCTAATTTCCCGAAAAATTTTCGGCCACTTCATTCAGGTCATCAAATGTTAATTTTTTGATAAAATATTGTTCTTGTTTTTTCATTTCTTGGTAAAGATATTTCAGTTTTGTCTCCTGTTCTTCATCGTAAAACAAGTAGGCTCCATCTGTATTTTGAATGACGAATTGATTGTAATCACGAAACTGACTAGGATTTTGATAGGTCGGATAAGCATACTTGACGAAATCGGCTTGCTTAAAAGCAGCTAATTTTGCTTGATTAGCTTCGTTCCAATTTTCACCTTGATTCTCAAAGAGAAAGATGGTTGCCGTCTGAAATTCATAGTCCTTTTTCAGGTCGTTGGCCAGCTCCAAAACCCAAGATTCAAAGCCCAGATTTCCCATAAAAACCAGCCAATCCACTCCGTCTTCCAAAAAACGGATTAAGTCCCTCTTAGCGGCTTCTTTTATAATTTTTATTCTCATATCTTTTTCCGTCGAAATGCCGATTTCAAAGGCTTTGTAGCCTGTTATTAATAGACTGGTCATTTATTCTCCCTTAAAAAAGTTTTTTGTGGTATAATAGAGTGATGCTATTGTACCAATAAGGAGTTTTATGGTCAACTATCCGCATAAGCTAAAGGCAAAAAGCAGTATCAACAGGCCTGTTCCCGGCATTGTTAACTTTGCCAATCGTGGGATGTCTTTTGAAAAGATGATCAACGAATCCAACAACTACTATCTAAGCAGAGGACTCGCTGTCATCCATAAAAAGCCTACCCCCATTCAGATTGTCAAGGTTGATTATCCGCACCGTAGCCGAGCCAAGATTGTAGAGGCTTACTTTCGGCAAGCTTCCACAACAGACTATTCTGGTGTCTACAAGGGCCATTATATTGACTTTGAAGCCAAGGAAACCCGACAGAAAAAATCGATGCCCATGAAAAATTTTCATTCGCATCAGATTGAACATATGGAGGCAGTCCTTGAGCAAAAGGGCATCTGTTTTGTCTTACTGCATTTTTCCAGCTTAAGGGAGACTTACCTACTTCCCGCTTCTTATTTAATTGAGTTTTACAAGATCGACAAGGGAGGGAAGTCCATGCCCTTAACTTACATCCAAGAGCATGGTTATCCGATTGAAATGCAACAGCTTCCCAGCATCCCTTATCTTGAAATTATCGAACAAAAACTACTAGGTGGTATTATAAATGAATAAACAAACTCTTATGCAGGCTTTGAAATATCTTGCAAGTGCACTTATAACCCTGCTTATGATTGGATTCGTGATTGGCTGTTTGGTATTTACCTACTATGCGGTCAAGGCTCCTAAGCTTTCTGAAAAAGATCTCATCGCGACCACATCCAGTAAGATTTTTGACAGCAATAACAATTTGATTGCGGACCTAGGCGCTGAAAAGCGGGTCAATGCTGAAACAAGTGAAATTCCTACGGATTTGGTCAACGCCATTGTCGCCATTGAAGACCATCGCTTCTTCAACCACCGCGGGGTAGACTTTATTCGGATTGCAGGTGCCCTTGTTAGCAACATCCGCGGGGGTCGCCAAGGGGGATCAACTCTAACCCAGCAATTGATTAAGCTGTCCTATTTCTCAACCTCTTCTTCGGATGCGACTCTTTCACGTAAAATCCAAGAAGCATGGCTGGCCGCTCAGCTTGAGCGTAAAGCGACCAAGCAGCAAATCTTGACCTATTATGTCAATAAAGTCTACATGTCTAACAGTAACTACGGTATGCAGACAGCAGCCCGAAGCTACTATGGCAAGGACCTAAAAGATTTAAGCTTACACCAAACGGCTCTGCTGGCAGGTATGCCTCAAGCACCTAACCAATACGACCCTTACACCCATCCAGAGGCTGCAACCAACCGCCGTAATCTGGTACTTCGTGAGATGCATGATCTCAAGTACATCACAGATGAACAGTATGAGCAAGCCAAGAATACCCCTGTAACCGACGGACTTCAAAGTTTGAAAGCTTCTACTAGCTACCCAGCTTACATGGATAACTATATCAAAGAAGCAATTGAACAGGTTGAAGAAGAAACTGGTTACAATGTCCTGACAACTGGTATGGAAGTCTATACAAACGTCAACACAGAGGCTCAACAGAAACTCTGGGATATTTACAATACTGAAGACTATGTAGCTTATCCAGATGATGAAATGCAGGTTGCCTCCACAGTTATGGATGTCCAAACTGGTAAAGTCATTGCCCAGCTCGGTGCCCGTCACCAGTCTACCAACGTATCCTTTGGTACCAACCAAGCTGTTGAAACCAATCGTGACTTCGGTTCAAGTATGAAACCAATCACTGATTATGCTCCAGCTCTTGAAAATGAAGTCTATACTTCAACTGCTGCTCCTATCACAGATGCTCCATATAACTTCCCGTATTCCAGCACACCAGTTTACAACTGGGATAAGAAATACTATGGCGGGATGACGATTCAATACGCGATTCAGGAATCCCGTAACGTTCCTGCTGTGAAAACACTGGAAGCCGTTGGTCTGGACGAGTCCCTCAAGTTCCTAAATCGTATTGGAATTAACTATCCTGAAATGTTCTATGTTAATGCCATTTCAAGTAATACCAGCAAATCCGGCAACGAATACGGAGCCAGCAGTGAAAAAATGGCTGCTGCCTATGCAGCCTTTGCCAATGGTGGTACTTACTACAAGCCTCAGTATGTCAATCGCATCGTCTTCAGTGACGGAACGGAGAAGACTTTCTCCAATAATGGTTCCAAGGCTATGAAGGAAACGACAGCCTACATGATGACCGACATGATGAAAACAGTCTTGCAGTCTGGTACAGGTACAAACGCTGCAATTTCAGGTGTTTATCAAGCCGGTAAGACCGGAACCTCCAACTATGCTGATGATGAATTAGCCAAGCTGACCAAGCCTTACTACTACTCTAGCATTGTCACACCAGACGAGCTCTTCGTTGGTTACACGCCTAAGTATTCAATGGCCGTTTGGACTGGCTACTCAAACCGTCTGACACCAATCCTTGATGACGGGGTTAAGGTTGCAACAGATGTCTACCGCGAAATGATGCTTTACCTAGCTCAAGATGGCTCTGCTTCAGAGGATTGGGAAATGCCAGATGGTCTCTACCGCAGTGGCTCTTATGTCTATCTCAACAGTGGTACCGGCTATAACCGTTACTACAATAACCAGCAATACTATAACTCTTCTAGCTATAGCAGTTACAGTACAGAAGCTAGCTCTGACACATCAGCTGCTAGTGAGCATTCTGGTGATTCAAACAATAGCTCTTCTAACCACAGCGACTCATCTTCCGGTAATGGTGGAGATGTCTAGAGTGACGAAGATTAAAATACAAACTAAAAGAGTAAGAATGAAAAATTCTTACTCTTTTCTTATTCTCTCATCAAAGCTTACTTTGCCAAAGCACCCATGGGATCCCAGGGAGCTAGCACAAGTGGCTCTGCTTCATATGCTGCTAATTCTGCGGCTGTCAGAAACTCTTTACGGACGACGATTTGATAGGTATACTCGTCCATCCAAGCGTCAGAGGCTACGAAATAGCCCTTGTTACCAACCTTTTCGCCCCAGGAGTTTTCGACCTTCCATTTCTTAGCCTTGCCATTTTCATCCAAGTCCACCCCTGTCAAGACCATAGCGTGGGTCATGAGGCTTTCGCTATAGTCCAAGCGGCCAGCCTTATCCTGAGTTAGTCGAATATCCATGCTGGCAGTGAAATCGTGCATCCCCTCAGCCATAACACCAGCCTTACGATTGCTAGACTGACCAACATCCGAGCCAAACCAAACGGTCTCACCAGCCTGCATTTGAGCAATAGCCAGCTCTTTTAGTCGGTTCATTTCAACATTCAAATAACGAACCGGCTTACTTCCAACGACATTGCCCAACATCTCAACTGTATAGGACCATCCATAAGGCTTGTCAGCAGTCGGTGCATTGATGATAGAGACATAGTCAGCTAGCTTGAGATCGACATATTTTTGATAAAAAGTCAGAGGTGTCAATCCGCTCTCGCTGTGGAAATGATTGTCCTTATCGCGATAAGAAAAGTCAAACTGGCGAGGCGGCAAGCCTAAGTTCATAGCTAGGAAGTTAAAGACTTCCTGTAAGAATTCTTCTTTCTTGGCCTGAAGTTCTGACGATTCTACCCCGTCCGCTGCTAATTCTCGCAAAATCTGTGCATCTTGACGCAAGAGCTTATTGAGAATTTGATTGAGCTCACGGCTGTTACTGGAAGAAATTGACTCCGGATAGACCGACTTAGGCACGACGCCGTATTTCTCAAAAAGCGCCACGACCATATCCCATTGACCGCCATCCTGCTGTGGCGTATCTAAGAGAAACTTGACCTTACGGCTGGTCAATTCTTGGTCAGCTGTCGCAATCACCTGCTCCAAGAACCAGTTGGATTTTTCATATTTATCCCAAAAGAAGGTATGGGCTTGAGATAGCTCAAAATCCTCCAGTTGGAAACCAGCAATCATCTTGTGGCGGAAGGTATTAAGAGCTGCAAACATCCAACAGCGTCCAGAAGCTTTCTGGTCGCTAACCTTGTCCTTAGTGAGGTCCAGTGAAAAGACAGGTGTGTTTTCCACAGCAGCGCTTCGCTTCTCTAAGGAAGCCAAAAGGCCATTGTGGCTGATGGCATTTTCAATTGCTGCAAACTTGGGATTGGCCTCATAAGCAGCATACAACTTATCTGTAAAATCTTGTTCTAACGACTTCATAGAATCCTCCTTGTCATTATACATCTATTATAGAACTTTAAAAAAAGAGCGCAAGTAAAAAGGCTGGGCAAAAGAGTCCTAGCCTTTTTCTAAATCGGATGTTAGGATTCCATAGACGGAAAAATCTTTGACTTGTCCTTTATGAAATACAGCCTGACGGAAAGTACCTTCGTAGCTCATTCCAGCTTTAGCCATGACACGCCCAGAAGCTGCATTGGCTGTTACAAATCTTGCTGTGACACGATTGAATCCTGCGTCTTGCAAGAGATAGTTCAAAACAGCTTTCAAAGCTTCTGTCATCAGCCCCTGCCCCCAATAGTCTTTACTTAAAATATAACCGACTTCGCAAGCATTGACTGCCTCATCCATGTCCACCACACTGATATCACCAAGCACATGTTCAGGATTTTCTTTCAGGCAGATGGCCCACTTGTAAAAATTCATGTTTTGATAATTCTCAACCCAGTGAGCAATAGACTGTCGGGTGACTTCAGGACTCTCGTGAGCATCCCAGGTCACGTGCAGCAAATTATCCGGACGACAAGCCCAGTTGTCATACATAGCTTGAGCATCCGATTCCAGAAAAGGTCTTAGTAAAAGACGTTTGGTTTCAATGGACTCTGTACCTATCTTTTTCATAGCTTCCTCGTTTCTTAGCTCAAACTAAAAAGTTTCGATAGAGATTTTCACTTCCAAAATTCGTCAAAAATCGTAATCGGCAAATGCCGTTTATGCTGGCCTTTATGCCACCAAGATTCGATAGTTTCTTGAGCTTGGGCTGAGACGGACTTGCCTTCGAGGTAGTCGTCAATTTCATTATAGGTCACGCCCAGAGCGACTTCATCCGCAATCCCAGGCTTTTCTTCTTCCAAGTCAGCCGTCGGCACCTTTTCATAGAGGGCCGGATCAGCTCCCAAGGCGGCCAAAAGCTGCTTGCCTTGACGTTTATTGAGACGGTAAAGCGGTAAGATATCTGCTCCGCCATCCCCAAACTTAGTGAAAAAGGCCGTGACATTTTCTGCTGCGTGATCGGTCCCAATAACAGCCCCACTGTATGAACCAGCCAAAGCATACTGGGCAATCATACGGCTGCGGGCCTTGATATTACCCTTGTTAAAATCAGTGACTTTGGCACCCGTTGCCTCTACAGCCCTTGTCATGGCATCAGCTGATTCCTTGATATTGACTGTCAGACTGACATCAGGCTGGATAAAAGCCAGAGCCTTTTGCGCATCATCTTCATCTGCCTGAACACCGTAAGGCAGACGAACGGCAATAAAGCGGTAGCTATCATCCCCAGTCTCAGCCCGCATTTCCTCTACAGCCAGCTGAGCTAAGCGGCCAGCCAAGGTTGAGTCCTGACCACCAGAAATTCCCAGAACATAACTTTTCAAAAAAGGGTGCTTCTTCAGATAGGCCTTGAGAAAATCCACCGACTTGCGGATTTCTTCCTCCGGATCAATCACTGGTTTGACGCCCAATTGAGCGATGATTTCTTCTTGTAGACTCATTTTTCTGCTCCTGTCTGGTAGGCTTTCTTGCGCATCTGGTCAATCAAGTCCATCTTATCCTGCCAAATATCTCTAGCCAGGTCAACTGGATAATCTTGTGGATTGAGAACCCGCTTGTACTCGTCCCAAAGTTTATCAAATTCCTTACGGGCATAGGCTTGAATTTCAGTTAAGGTCGGCTGAGCATAGACCAAATTCCCTTCTTGGAAAATCTCCACCAAAAGCGGTACGGCATCAAAATTTTTGACCGTTTTATTGATATAGGTATAGGTCGGATGGAACATTTCCAGCTCTTCCAAGCCATTGACATCAAGGCCGTCATAGGTAATGTAGTCTCCCTCAGACTTCTCTTTTTCGCGACTGGTAATGCGCCAAACCTGTTTCTTGCCTGGGGTCGAAACCTTTTCAGCATTATTGGACAACTTGATGGTATTGCGTAATTCTCCAGTCTCATCTTCAATAGCAACAATCTTATAAACTGCTCCTAAAGCCGGCTGGTCATAGGCCGTAATGAGCTTGGTTCCCACACCCCAGACATCAATCTTGGCTTTTTGCATTTTCAAGTTGAGAATGGTATTTTCGTCCAGATCATTGGACGCATAAATCTTAGCATCAGGGAAGCCAGCTTCATCTAATTGCTGCCGAACTTTCTTAGAAATATAGGCAAGGTCTCCCGAATCAATACGGACACCCAGAAACTTAATCTTGTCTCCTAGCTCACGCGCCACCCGAATGGCTGCCGGAACACCCAAACGCAATGTATCATAGGTATCTACTAAGAAAACACAGTTATGATGAGTCTCAGCATAAGCTTTAAAGGCATCATAATCATTTCCATAGACTTGAACGAGAGCATGGGCATGCGTTCCCAAGACTGGAATATCAAAGAGCTTGCCAGCCCGGACATTACTGGTACCGTTCGCTCCGCCAATCACCGCTGCCCTAGTCCCCCAAATAGCAGCATCCATTTCCTGGGCCCGGCGCGTACCGAACTCCATCAGAGGTTCATCTTCGATGACAGAGCGTATACGGGCTGCCTTGGTAGCAATCAGGGTCTGAAAATTAACGATAT
Source organism: Streptococcus sp. DTU_2020_1000888_1_SI_GRL_NUU_041A (assembly GCF_032387735.1). Taxonomy (NCBI): domain Bacteria; kingdom Bacillati; phylum Bacillota; class Bacilli; order Lactobacillales; family Streptococcaceae; genus Streptococcus; species Streptococcus sp. DTU_2020_1000888_1_SI_GRL_NUU_041A. The sequence continues at coordinate 2,018,000 of NZ_CP135591.1, forward strand.
TGAGCAGAGCAGTCTCAACCAGCTGACACTGAGCCAGTGGACCTTCCACCTGCACGATTGGTTCATTGGCAAAAACCAAATCACCTTCCTGAACAGACCTTACGGTCAGGCTCATCTTGAGATTTCGCAAATAATCCAGAAACTCTCCGTGATAGCCCAAGGATTGCAAATAATCTAAATCGCTCTGGCTGAATGTCAGATTATTGAGATAGGAAATAATTCTTTCCAAGCCCGCAAAAACTGCGTAGCCGTTATTAAAAGGATTTTTACGGAAAAAAACTTCAAAAACTGCACGCTTGTTGTGAATATTTTGCTTGAAATAAACCTGCATCATGTTGATTTGGTACAAATCAGTGTGCAGAGTTAAACTATCATCTGGGTACATCTTCTTGCTCCTTTATGCTAGATACCTTTTATTATATCATAATTCCAAAAAAGCTAAGCAAATCCTGTCAACTCACTTGAATAGACACACTTGCTTAGCTTATATTTTTATGCTTGCTCTGTAAGGTATTTGTAGGCTTCCTGACTGGCAATAGCACCATCGCCAACAGCCGTCGTAATCTGGCGCAGGTCTTTCTGGCGAACATCACCAACAGCGTAAATACCGGCTACTGACGTCTTCATCTGATGATCCGTCAGAATCCAGCCAGCCTCATCAGTGATGCCCAAGTCCGCAGCAAATTCACTAACTGGATCTAGGCCAACATAGATAAAGATACCGCCAAACTCTGCCTGACTAACCTCACCTGTCTTGACATTCTTGAAGGTTACGCCTGTCACTTTGCGCTCATCACCATGGATACTTTCCACCACAGAATCCCAGACAAAGCGAATCTTTTCGTTGGCAAAGGCGCGATCCTGCAGCACTTTTTGTGCTCGCAGCTCATCTCGACGGTGAACAATGGTCACACTTTTTGCAAAGCGCGTCAGGAAAATAGCCTCCTCAACAGCTGAGTCGCCACCACCGACAACCAGCAGGTCTTCATCACGGAAGAAGGCGCCATCACAGACCGCACAGTAGGAAACCCCGCGGCTGTTGTAGTCTTCCTCACCAGGAACCCCCAGATGACGATGATTGGCACCAGAAGCAATGATGACTGTTTTAGTTTCAAAACGCTCATCTTCTGTGATGATTTCCTTAAAATCGCCTCGGTCTTCAATTTTTTCTACTAGGCCAAATAAATGTTCAACACCCAGGTTCTCCAGAGGTTCAAACATTTTCTCTGCTAGCTCAGGACCGCTGATATTGGCATAGCCTGGATAGTTTTCAATGTCAGCAGTATTATTCATCTGACCACCAGGAATACCACGCTCCAGCAGGGCAACTTTTAGGTTGCTGCGGGCTGCATAGAGGGCAGCTGTCATGCCGGCAGGTCCAGCTCCAATAATAATTGTATCGTACATAACTCTTCTTTCTCCTTGTTGTAACTAGAATTATTCTAACAACTTTTCTACAGTTTTACAAGCATTTAAGCTTTTAGGACAATGAGCAGGCCCAGCGTCGCAAAAGACAGGACTGGAATCGTCATAATGACAATCAGAAGGACATCGTACAGATGACTCTGGCGCTCCTTAGCCGTCTTATCCTTGCGGCGAATCATCCGCAGTCCAATCCATAAACCCGCAATGATCCCTACACCGACTGCAGTATAAAGCAAGCTCTCGATATAAAGTGCAAATATTTGATCTAACATGTCAACTCCTCAAAGGTCAATCAGCCTCGTAGTGCAAAGAAAGGTAACAACCCCAAATCTAACCGTCAGCATAAAACACCCACTAGACAAGAAAGCCTGCTCCACTGTACGCTAAGACTGAAAACAAACTCAGCTGGTCTAGCCAACTGAGCCTTCACTGTCTCTATTATATCAAATATAGGTCCGTTTGTAACTAGCAAAAAATTCCTTGGTTCTTTCTTCCTTTGGATGATGGATGATCTCATCTGGTGTCCCAGACTCTATGATTTTCCCCTTGTCCAAAAAGAGCACCCTGTCAGCCACCTGAGCGACAAAGGACATATCATGACTGACCAGAATCATGGTCTGGCCAGACTTGGCTGCATCAGCGATTGATTTCTCTACTTCTCCGACCAACTCGGGATCCAAGGCTGAGGTCGGCTCGTCTAGCAAAAGAACATCTGGATTCATAGCCAAAGCCCTTGCTAAGGCAACCCGCTGCTTCTGACCGCCTGACAAATGTCTAGGATAGTGATTTTCTCGGTCTGACAAGCCAACTTTTGCTAACTCTTCCTTGGCTATCTTAGTCGCTTCTTGGTCTGACAGTTTCTTAACTACCAGCAGACCTTCCTTGACATTTTCCAGAGCCGTCCGACGGGAAAAGAGGTTAAACTGCTGAAAAACCATGGCTAGCTTGCGGCGCAGTAGCAAAATCTCATCTTTGGAAATCCTTGAAAAATCCACTTTGAAACCGTCGATAGCAATCTTTCCGCTATCTGGCTGTTCCAGATAGTTGAGGCTACGGAGAAAGGTTGACTTACCAGCACCCGAAGAGCCAATCAAAGCTACCACTTCGCCTTTTTTAATGTCCAAACTGAGATCATCCAGAACCTTTTGACCTGAAAAAGTCTTACTTAAATGTGAAATATTAATCATCAGATTCCTTCTCCTTCTGCTTGCTGAAGCGATTCAAATTTATCCGGCTGTTTGATATCCATCATCTTTTCGATCCAGCGGCCAAGTTGCTCAATGAGAATATTGACTGCCCAATAAATCAGCGAAACCGAAATAAAACGCTCAAAGTAACGGTAGTCCGCCCCCGCGATAGCCTGCGCCTTGGCAAAAATTTCCACTACACCGGCACTAAAGGCCAGAGAAGTTCCCTTGGTTAAGCCAATCAGGGAATTAATCAGACTAGGTGTCGCCACTACTGCTGCATTGGGGATAATGACACGCATATAAACCTGCTTGTTGGTCATTCCTAAGCTGCGTGCAGCCTCAATTTCTCCCGGATCTACGGACAAAATTGCTGCCCGGATGGTCTCACTGGCATAAGCCGCTTCGTTGAAAGCAAAGGCAACAATCGCAAAGACAGACGCTGGAATCTCGTTGATATTAAAGCTTGTGCCATACTTCTGATTGATGGCCTTGAGCAATAAAGGAATCCCAAAATAGGTCAGCATGAGCTGGACCAGCAGCGGTGTTCCTCTCAGAAAGCTGACAAAGAAAGCCTGAATCGGATACAGGACTTTAACCCGATTAATCTTGACGATAGCAAAAACCATGGCAAGCAGAATACCAAAGACTGCACCACCCGCTGTCAAGAGAAGGGTGATTGGCAGATTTTGCAAAATGCCCGGAATGGCCTCAAAAACAGCCCTTAAACTAAATAATTTACCATCTGGAATGAACTTGAGGAACTCCTCATACCAACCAGTTGTCAGAAGATAAGTTGTAACCACCATTATTACTTCCTTTTCTTGATAATGAAATATTTTAACACAATTCTGGAACAAAACAAAGAATTTGCTTCGCTTTTATTGTCTTTTAGCAGTCAAAACATGAGCAGCTAGTGAAAATCTCGTGTTCCTAAATATCAAATAAGCCACACTAAGCCCAATATAAAAATAGACTAGTTTCACTAGTCTATCATATCTCTTCCATAAAGACTAATATATTTTTCTTATCACAGCGATAAGAAAAGTATATCACTAAAAGGTTTGGCGCTTAGCCTTACGCTCTGCCCGGCCACGTGCACGATTCTCTGCTCGCTTGGTCTTGCGGCGCTTTTCGTTAACAGCCCACTGAATTTTTTTCTTGTAGCCTGGTTTGATTTTTTTCTTTTTCTTCTTTACCAGCCCCAGCATTTCCGTGTCCAGCTTCTCCCGGCTCTTTTCCCGATTGGCCCGACGGTCTCGGTCGTAGGTATCCTGGAACTCGTCATCTTTTATCATCTTGGGAATGAACTTAATCCCCATCTTTTCTAACTCCCGAATATCTGAGTCATCACTCGGCTGGTAGAGAGTAATGGCTGTACCAGGAAGACCATTACGGCCGGTCCGGCCTACCCGATGGACAAAGAAAGACAAGTCCTGAGGAATGGCATCATTGATAACATGGCTGACACCTTCGATATCAATCCCCCGCGCTGCCAAGTCAGTAGCGACAATGTACTCAAAATCCAGATTCTTGACCTGATTCATGATGCGCTTGCGCTCCCGCGGAGCAATGTCTCCATGAATTTTAGCAACTTTGAGCCCTTGAGCTGTCAGATAGCTGTGCAGCTCATCTGCCCTCGTCTTGGTATTAACAAAAATCATAGCCAGATAAGGCTGCAGGAGCTGACTGATTTGATAAATCTGGGCATTCTTGTCTCGTCCCTTGGTTGACAGAAGCCAGTTTTCAATGGTGTCCGCAATGACCGTCTTGGTCTTAATCTGCTCAATCACTGGATTAGACAGGTATTTTTTCAAAAAAGGCTGAAGCTTCTGCGGAATGGTCGCTGAAAAAACGAGAAACTGCAAATCTTTAGGCAACCGGCCTGCAATCTTATCAACCGTCGCCAAAAAGCCCATGTCCAGTGTCATATCTGCCTCGTCAACGACAAAGGTCTTGGCCTTGTGAATGGCCAAGTCGCCAGACTCTACCAAGTCATAAATTCGACCAGGCGTTCCAATGACGATATGAGGCTGACTAGACTCTAACTTCCCAATCTGACGAGCCTTGTCAGTCCCACCGACATAGTTAGCCACCCGAATCTCTCTTTCAGAAAAGCTAGCTAACTGCCGAGAAGCCTGATAAATCTGCGCTGCCAGCTCCCGACTTGGGGCTGTAATGACAGCCTCCACACTGTCTGCCTCCTCATCCAGCATTTGAAAGATCGGCAGCAAAAACGTGTGGGTCTTCCCAGAGCCGGTCTTGGACTCACCGACCAGATCCCGACCTGACAATACCACAGGAATCAGCTTTTCTTGGACTGGAGTTGCTTCAAGGAAGTTCAAATCCCTGAGCGCTTCCTGAATATAATCTTTAAACTTAAATTCTGTAAATTTCATCTTGTCCTCTATTCTATTATCCTAACTATTATACCAAAAAAATAACCATCCTGCTTACCCTCAAATCTAAGAAGCAGAAAAGCGAGCCAGAGACTCGCTTCTTGCTATAAATATAGGATAGCTAGGGTCAAAAGACTGCCCACGATACCGATTCCCCAGAAGAAGAAATCGACCTTCCATTCGCTCCACTCCTTGCCGTGGCCAGTTAGGCCTCCCAGCTCAAAGTGGTGATGAACCGGAGTCATCCGAAAAATCCGCTTACCGCCGGTCAGCTTGAAGTAAGTCACCTGCATCATGACAGAGGTTGTTTCAAACACATAGACGATACCAATCAAGAGGAGGGTCCACTCTTGGTGAAGGGAAATGGAGATAGCAGCCAGCATACCGCCCAAAGCCAGGCTTCCCACATCTCCCATGAAGATTTTAGCGGGCTTGTGGTTGAAGACAAAGAAGCCTAGTAAGCCGCCAATCATACTGATGATGACAATCAAAATATCAAAACGCTTCTGCTCAACAGCAATCACAGCATAGGCTACCAAGCTAATGACCACCGAGATACTGGCCAAACCATCAATTCCATCCGTCAGATTGACAGCATTGGAGAAGCCAATCAACCAAAAAAGGACGAAAAAGACATAGAGGAAGCCTATCTGGACAGGAACGGTGAAGATATTCAGCTGGTCACCTGCACCGTGCTGATTATAAAAGAAGTAAAAGACAACTCCGCCGACAAGCTGCAGAAACAGTTTCTGCTTGGGATTAAGACCCTCGTTGATCTTACGAAACACCTTGAGGAAGTCGTCCAAAAATCCGACAACGCCATACAGGACCAAGATAAAAAGAATCATAATCAAGCCATTGGACAGCTGATGCGAAAACAGACCGATAACAAAGCTGGCCAGAACGGAGGTCAAGAGAAAGACTGTGCCACCCATGGTTGGTGTTCCGGCCTTGGCCTGATGCTGCTTGACATCTTCGTGCATCTGTTGGCCTGTGATACGAGCCTTATGGTAAAAACGAATAAAGGCAGGAATGCCGATGATAGTTAGGATAAAAGTTACGATTCCTGCAATAAGAGCAATAAGCATATTAGTCTCCCATTGTAATTGTTATTTTCTTGAGATTTTTCAGCGAAGTATTGGTCTTTTCGCTCTGCTTGACGACCTTGGAGCCCTCTCCTTTGAAAGTGACTTCAATGTCCTGCCACTTCGCAAAACGTTCGACATTGGCCTTGGTCCAGCCGTACATATCAGGCAGACTGTCTAAATCATCTGACAAGATCAAAACCTGCTGGTTGGCCTTGAGATTTTTGCCCTCTTTGACAGATACTTTTTTAATCTTGCCACCTGTTCCTAGTACAATTGGTTGGACGAGGTTGCGGCTCAATTCATCTGCCAATCCGCCAGGACTGATTTGATGTTTTAGCCCTAGTTGCTTGGTCAGATCTTCCAGTGATGGCATTTTATAGCTGGTTTCTTCAGTGACTGTTTCAAGAGCTGGAGTTGTCTCTGTCGTCAGATTAAGACTGTCTTTGAGAGCGACAGCTTCTTCCAAGACCGGATTGACCACTTCCTGCCAGAATATTGGCTGGAATTTTTCCTCGGGCTGCTGAACTGTCACATACATGATAAATTCAGGATTTTCTGCCGGCGTCATGGCAACAACTGAGTAGATGTTGTCGTTCTCACCCTCTAGATAACCATTTTCAGAAGCGATCTGAGCGGTCCCTGACTTAACAGCGACATTCTGACCAGCCACTTGTATGACGGGTTCTCCACCGACATTCAGGGTTCCGTGGTAAGGGTCTGTTCCGACCTGAACCATATAATCCCGAGTGGTTTGAGCTGCTTTTTCTGAGACAGGATTTCCGATAATTTCTGTCGCTGTCTTACGAGCTGTATTGGTTTTTGGATCATGGATGGCATTGATAAACTTAGGCTCCACCATGACGCCGTCATTGGCAACGGATGAGAAGGCACGCAGCATCTGCACCTGGGTCACACCAATCCCTTGACCGAAAGAACTCATGGCAATCGTAACATAGTTATCACCTGGCAAGGAGCCATAAGTTTCATTCCCCATCCCAAATCGGGTCGGCAGACCAAACTTAAACTTACTCAAGTAGTCCAGCCACTTGTCATTGCCCATCTTCTGTTCCAAAATAGTCATACCAACGTTACTGGAATAGGTAAATCCTTGGGCAAAGGTCAGGGTTTCCCCTTCTGAAATCCCCATGTTGACATTCCAGTCCCGAATGGTCGCATCCATGACCTTGTATTCTCTACTGTCAAAGGTATCGTTAGGATTAAAGCTGCCATTATCAATAGCTGAAGCCAGAGTCATAACCTTCATAGTAGATCCAGGCTCATACTGGCCTTGATAGAGCATGGTGTTCCAGTTGATCAGATTTTTCTCATTCAAGCCTTCCTTGGTATCTGCATTATAGGTCGGCCGTTGAGAAGTAGCTAGGATTTCGCCGGTCTTGGCACTGACCAAGGTTGCATTGACAAACTTGCCTTTAACCTTTTCCTGGAAGGCATTCATCCGCGTTTCTAGGTAGGTTTGCAAATCAGCCGACAGCGTTGTATAGACGTCCTTGCCGTCCTCTGCTTGTACAGAGACCTTTTCTGACCCAGGTACAACATTACCGTTTCGGTCTTTTTCATAGGTCACAATCCCATTCTGACCAGCAAGAATCCTATCCAGTGCCTGCTCCATGCCAGAAGTCCCTTTCAGCGTCTTATTGCCTTCCTTATCCTCCTGCAGCTGGGCAAGACCGATAAACTGGGAGGCAAAGACACCGTTACTATAACTGCGGTTAGGACTGGTAGTAAAGTCAATCCCTTCAATACCAGCAGCTTCAAAGGCTTCCCGCATAGCATTCATATTACTGTAGGTAATGCCATTGCCCTGTGCCCCGAAGGAAACCTGCTTGAGATTTTTCTGAGCCAGCTGGGTTTTGACATAGTCCTTATCCAGCTCTAGGTATTGATTGAAAATCTCTGCCACCTTATCATACTGGGATTCTTCTACGTAGAGAATCTTGCCAGTAGCTGACTTGTAACTCTTGTCAATAATGGCATAGACATTATAGGTCGTGGCATCCTCTGCAATGGGAACTCCATTTCGGTCATAGATTGTTCCCCGCCGGGCAGCGACTGTGACCGTCTTTTGATGGACTACTTCTGCACCCTTTGATAGATTAACCCCGAACTTCTGGTCTGTCCCGATAATGATGGCAAAATTAATCAAGAAAACGAAAAAGAGAAAGATAGCTAAGATGCTCATGCTCTTTCCCACTTGCCGCCGATTGTATTCAGGGGTTTGCCTATTTTTCAGGGCGTATTTTTTAATTCTTTCAAAAATTCTATTCTTCATCCGTTGAACTCACTGTTTTACGATTTCCCTTCTGGAGTTTCATATCCTGAGAGCTGGCTAACTGGGACAGTCTTTCATAGCGGGTCAGTTCATTGACTTCCTGCTTGATGTCGGCTAGCTCTGTCTGCTCCGCTTCGATCTGTGTATTGACTTCCGTCAAATCCCGATCTACCTGCAATAGCTTGGTCTGCATAAAGACGATGCTGACTGCTAAAATAATGGCAGTCAAAACGATGGAGCCGTAAAAGGCCTTCTCAACTCGGGAAAATTTTCGCATCTGATCTTGAAGCGGGTTTGGTCTTTTTTCTGACATTTTTTCCTCACTTGTGTATCTTACGGGCCACGCGCAGCTTAGCGGAATGAGCCCGGTTATTGCTTTCTAATTCTTCTTTGCTTGGTAAAATTGGTTTGCGGCTGACCAGCTCCAGCTTAGGCTGCAGTTCATCTGGGATGAAGGGCAGGCCCTTGGGAACATCCACTGTTGACGCCTCCTTGAAAAGCTGCTTGGTCAGACGGTCTTCTAGCGAATGAAAGGTAATGACCGCAATCCGGCCGTCCACCGCTAGCAGATCAATGGCCTGCTGAATAGACTCATCCGCCGCTCCCAACTCATCATTGACCTCAATCCGAATGGCCTGAAAAATCTGCTTGGCTGGATGGCCTTTCTTCTTCAGCTCCTTAGCTGGCTTGGCTGACTTGATAATTTCAGCCAGTTCTGTCGTTGTTTCAATGGGTTTGACACTTCTAGCCTGCTCAATCTTGCGAGCAATCTGCTTAGAAAACTTGTCTTCGCCATATTTAAAAAAGATTCGTACCAAATCCTGATAGCTATAATGATTGACAACCTCAAAAGCTGTCAAGGCTGCATCGCGGTTCATGCGCATATCCAAAGGCGCATCCTGTTTATAGGAAAAACCACGCTCACGCTGATCCAGCTGAGGGCTGGAAACGCCTAAGTCATAACAAATCCCATCAATTTCTTCCACACCAGCTTCTTGCAAACGGCTCTTGAGGTGGCGGAAATTGTCCTTGATAAAGGTCACCATCCCCCGCTCTACATAAGGAGCCAGGCGCTTTTTAGCATTGTCAATAGCCGTCTGGTCCTGATCGAAAGCATAGAGATGCCCCTCATCTCCGAGCTGGCTCAAAAGATATTCGCTGTGACCAGCACCCCCAAGGGTCGCATCGACATAGATGCCTTCAGGCTTAACAGCCAGCTGGTCAACCGTTTCATGAAGAAGAACAGTAATGTGATGAAATTCGTTTGTCATATCTTACTTATTATATCACATTCAAAAGCAAAAAAAAATTTAAAAGAAAAAGTAAGCGGATGAAATCCTTTTTTAAATTTTTTGTCAGATATACTTGACACTTTTTTCAAAAAGTATTATACTAGCATAAAATAAAAGTCAAATATAACTGACAAACATACTGGAAGTTATCAGTTATAGTATTAGAAAGGAAGGGTGTAATGAATCGTGTCAAAGAATTTCGAAAAGAAAAAAAGATGTCTCAGCTAGAGTTGGCCAAGTCTATCGGGGTATCGCGGCAAACTATCAATATGATTGAAAACAACAAATACAACCCCACCCTCGAGCTCTGTATCAATCTGGCTAGAGCGCTGGATACTGACCTCAACGCCCTCTTTTGGGAACCCCAGCTGACAGATGAAGATTCAGAGGACTAAGAATTCTTCCCTGCAGCAAATTTCATACCTAAAGAAAGGACTCAAACATGAAAAAAGAAACATTCTCAGACAAGATGATCAAACGATTTTACGGTATTACTGGACCTTTGGACGAGCAAAAGCGCCAACAGGCTGAGCATCTAGGAAATATAGGCTTTATTTGGCTTTTCTTGATTTTGCAAGTTAGTAATTTCCTAGCTTTCATGCTAGCCGATATCTATCCAGGCTTAGATGCTCGGATTTACCCCATTATTATAGAACTTCTTACCTTTATAATAGCTGGTGTCATTTACTTCAGGTCTGAGAAAAAGCACCTGGCAGATTTGGATTTGGAACTCATGAGTGAAAAAGAAAGGCGCAAGCTTCAATATCCTGGTCTTAAGATTGCACTCTTCATTGGATTGACTTTCCATCCTATCTTTAGCCTTATAGAAGCAGTCACTCTCAAGCAAGACTTTTTCACTCTCTTTTTACAAGCTGATCGAATCCTGAAAACAGCCTTGGTCGCTAGCATTTTAGGTGTTTTTATCAGTTTTTACTTCAAATCACGCAAACACCATACTGAACAGAGCGAATAACCCCTTGACTTAAGCTAGAAAGGACACAAACATGAAAAAAGAAACATTCTCAGACAAGATGATTAAACGATTTTACGGTATTACTGGACCTCTGGACGAGCAAAAACGCCAACAGGCTGAGCATCTAGGAAATATAGGCTTTATCTGGCTTTTCTTTATTCTGATTTTTGGCAATGCCATCGCCTTTCCCCTAGCCTTTCGCTGGCCCCAAATTATCGCTCTTGCCTATCCAATCCTGCTGGAAATCCTTATCCTCGGCTTCTGTGTCTATATAGTCATTCAAGCACGGCGCAAAGGAATTGATGGCCTAGAGCTAGGACTTCAGGATGAAAAAGAAGAAAAAGCCATGAAGCATGCTGGCCTCAAAGCAGGCTTCTCCTATTGGCTGCTCTTTTACCCTCTCTTTAGCATCATGATAGCTGTCATGGAAAAGAAAGATATCCTACAAGTTTTGCTTCAACCTAAACTTATTGTAACTGGATTAGCCGCAGGCCTTGGATTTGGACTGATCATGCATTTCATTGCCAAAGGAAAGATTCGCCAAGCACAAAAAAAGGAGGAAGAAGACCTATGAGACTCAATCTCAAAGAAAAAATGGATTTAGGGATTCTATCCCTCATTATTGCCATCGCTGCTTATTTCTTTTTCCGTATCACGGAGCCTTGGATTTTCTGGCTGGATGTAGCAATCATCGCTAGCTGCATCTATGTAGCTCTCCGCATTTTGAAAAAACATAAACAAGAATAAAAGAATCCCTCGACAGGAACTTTCTAGCTTCCTAGCGAGGGATTTTTTTATATTACTTTAAGACTCTGGGTCATCCAGACTACGGCCGTGAAGGCCTTTCTCGCGCTGAACTTGACGCAACTTCTCAGGTGTCACATCATTGCCATCCTCATCAACAATCTTGATGCCTTCGATGTGATGGCGAACAGAGCGACGGTAGCCTTCGATATACTCTTCACGAAGCTTGGCTTGTTCCACTTTTTCCTCAGCAGTTAGACCTTCTGTTTTTTTCTTCTTAGCCAGTTCATTGATACGTTCAATTTTTTTAGGATCCATGATTCTACCTCTCTTACCTTTTATTTGGTATTAATCTGATTAAACTGCGCCAGCTGTCCAGCCTTGGCCGTCAAAGAAGCTAGGAGAGCTAGGCGGTTGTTACGCACAGCCTCATCTTCTGCCATAACCATGGTATGGTCAAAGAAAGCATCGATAACTGGACTGAGGGCAAAGAGTTGGTCCAGATTGGCAGCCAAGTCAGATGTCAGCTCCACTGCTTCAATGGCAGCTGCCAAGTCTTTTTCCTCTTGATTTTCAAAGAGTGCTGAATTGATAGCTGTCTGCCCTTGGGCTTTCTCAGCAAGATTGAAGACCCGCGACAGGCTTTCCACTGCCGACTTAAAGTTGTCTTCCTGAGCTTTTTCTGCTAGAAGCGCAGCTGTTTCTACCAAATCGCGTACGACGAAATTAGTGTCTTGAAGAACAGCCGTCACGATGTCTTTCGGAATGCTGCGATCCATCATCTTCTCAACGCGGGCACGGAAGAAGTCCAGCACTGCCTCTTGATTGTCATAGCTTAAGCTATCAAACTTGAGTTCGTAAAGTCGACCAAGAAGATGAGCCAAGTCAATGTTCCAGCCAAACTTGTCCAAGATACGCACAACACCCTGAGTCGCACGGCGTAGTGCATACGGGTCATTGGAACCGCTCGGAATCAAGCCAACAGAGAAGAAGGACAGAATGGTGTCCAGCTTATCAGCCAGAGCCAAGACCGCTCCGACCTTGGTGTCAGGCAATTCCCCATCGGCTGATGTCGGCATATAGTGCTCCCGAATAGCAGCTGCCACCGCAGCATTCTCACCAGCCAGAAGAGCATACTTCTCGCCCATGATACCTTGCAGCTCATCAAACTCACCAACCATGCCAGTCAGCAAATCAAACTTATAAATAGCCGCTGCACGAGCCAAGTCAGCTGTCTCATCAGCATCCAATCCTGCTTCTTGCGCCAAGAGAGCAGCAATCTTGCCAGTCCGCTCCATGTGCTCTGCCAGAGAGCCAATCTTTTCGTGGAAGGTCACATTGCTCAGCTTTTCAACCAAGTCGGCAATAGCCAGTTTTTGGTCTTCCCGCCAGAAGAATTCCCCATCTTCCAGACGAGCCACCAAGACTTTTTCGTTTCCTTTTATGACATTTTCTAAATGCTCTGCATTTCCGTTGCGGACAGAGATGAAGTGTGGCAAAAGCTTGCCTTCAGCATCGCGCACAACAAAGTAACGCTGGTGCTCTTTCATGGAAGTTACCAAGACTTCCTCAGGTACCTCTAAGTATTTGGCATCAAAATTACCCAAGAAAGCAGTTGGATATTCTACCAGATTCAACACTTCATTAAGCAGGTCTTCGTCAATCTCAATTGAAACTCCGTGCTCCTCTTCCAGTGCTCGAATCTGCTCAACAATCATATCACCCCGCTCAAGAGGGCTGGCAATGACAAACTGAGCCCGTAGATCATCTTCATAGGAATCTGCTGAAGTAATCTCCGTCTCTTTCCCCAAGAAACGGTGTCCACGGCTGGTACGACCGCTCTTGATGTCCAAGAATCCCAAATCAAAGGCCTGCTCATCTAAGAGCACAGTCAAGGTGTGGACCGGGCGGATGTATTCAAAGGTATTGTTGGCCCAGTGCATGCTGACAGGGAAGGTCAGAGCTTGCAGAACTTCGGTCACTGCTGGGATGATTTCCTCTACAGGGCGGCCGATTTCTTCCTTGGTCACATAGACGTATTCTTCCCCTTTGATTTCACGGAAAGTAATGTCCTCAACCGTCAAGCCCTTGCCACGGACAAAGCCTTCAGCAGCCTTGGTAAAGTTGCCATCTGCGTCCAGAGCAATTTTCTTAGAAGGGCCTTTGAAATCTTCGGTCAAATCAGACTGCTTGTCCGCCAAGCCAACCACGCGCACCGCCAAACGGCGAGGCGTAGAGAACATTTCAATTTTCTCAAAGGTCAGACGATGGTCTGTCAGGAAGGCTCCCATCTTGTCGCGCAACTGCTTCATGCTCGGTGTCACGACATAGGCTGGCATTTCCTCCAAGCCTAATTCAACTAATAAATTTTTTACCATGATTATTCTCCCTCCTCACAGCGTTGTACTATAACTTTTATAATTTTAGTTAAAGTATAGGTGGGAGTTGATACCTCCTGATTATCATTTTTATAGGGAACAAAAAAATATTCAGCCTCTAAATTCTCAAGATTTTTTTTGCATGCTTCCCAATCATTACGAGAAGAGACTGACCATTTAAACGAGATTGTTTTATTGGTAATATTAGGGAATGTAGTATAAATTTGGATTTTCCTTGGCATTTTTTCCTCTTTTAAATTTTTATCAAGACTTTCGTGATCAACTTTACCTTCTAATTTTTCTAACTCTATGTCAAATATTAATGGAATTGAGGGCTCAGGAAATTTAGGAAATTTATCAGTAGTAATCATTATTCTCCCTCCTCTGCCAAGAGTTTCTCGCGAGTCTCAGCATCCAAAAGTGGATAGCCCAGACGCTTGCGCTCAGCCACAAAGGTCTTGGCCACAACACGCGCCAGATTACGAATACGGGCAATGTAACCAGCCCGCTCTGTCACAGATACGGCTCCACGCGCATCCAAGAGGTTAAAGGTATGCGAGCATTTGAGAACGTAATCATAGGCCGGGTGCACCAGATGCTCGTCCAGACAGCGCTTGGCTTCCGCTTCAAACTTCTCAAAATTCCCCAAGAGCAAGTCTTGGTCGCTGACCTCAAAGCTGTACTTGGAATGTTCATACTCAGGATGCGTGAAAATTTCGCCGTACTTAACGCCATCAGCCCACTCAATGTCGTAAACTGAGTCCACTTCTTGGATATAAGAAGCCAGACGCTCCAGGCCATAAGTCACCTCAGCAGTCACCGGCTGAGTTGGCAGACCTCCGACCTGCTGGAAGTAAGTGAATTGCGTGATTTCCATACCATCCAGCCAAACTTCCCAGCCCAGACCAGCCGATCCAGTTGACGGATTTTCCCAGTTATCCTCGACAAAGCGGATGTCGTGCTCCAGTGGATTGATACCCAAAAGCTCCAAAGACTGCAAGTAAAGTTCTTGGATATTGCTTGGAGATGGCTTCATGACCACCTGAAATTGATGGTGCTGGTAAAGACGGTTCGGATTTTCCCCATAACGGCCATCTGCTGGCCGACGAGACGGCTCTACATAGGCCGCATTCCATGGTTCAGGACCAATGGCACGCAGGAAAGTGTAGGGGCTCATCGTTCCCGCTCCCTTCTCATTATCATAAGCCTGCATGAGCATACAGCCCTGGTCATTCCAGAACTGTTGTAGAGTCAGGATAATTTCCTGAAAGGTTAATTTCTTAGACATTTTTTACTCCTTTAGTTTATTTAGATTTCTTGCGAAGCGTTCAAAAGGGAACGATTATTTCCCTTTTGAAAAGCTAGTACATCGCCTAGACAAACCGCCCATAGCGGTTGTCGTCAGTCAATCGAACCTTTAGGTTCGCAATTGACTTTGGCGAGGTGAAAGGTAAGTTTCTTAGACATTTGTTACTCCTTAATTTGTTTATATTTCTTTGTCTATTATTTTCTGCTGTATGAACCAATCCAACAAGGGAAGTGTTTTATCTGTGTTTACCCACCGATGATAAGAATCAAAGACCGTTTGCACACTGCCTAGATTTTCTACTAACTTGTCGACTGTCAAAAAACTGCGCCAGTATTCGTAAAAAATACTAGCATAATTCCCTTGATAAGTCGAAGTGCCGAAATCATTCAATGAGTGCCAACCGTGCTTTTTCTGAAAGAGCTCAACAAGAGACTGATTACAGGCCTTTTCCGTTTGAAATCCCTCATCTGTAAAGAAATACTTGCGGCTAATATACTCAACCATCCCTTCTTCAAACCAGATATAGGCACCGTATCCATCAAAGTCATCTAAAAAATGCTCCGACCAATGAGCCAACTCATGTCCTACAATCTGTAAGAGAGAATTTTCAGACAAAGACTGATAGTGGTTTGCTATTGCTTGAGTTTGGTGAGAGGTCTCGTAATTCTCCAACTGAAGGAGATACAAATCTTTCCAAACCGTCAATTCGGGAGTCATAACCATCCGCCTATCATTTGTATAGGCTGGTACAGGAATTTCCCGAATGATCTGCGTAGCAGAATCAAAATCGGACCAAATGATGGCTTGCGGCAAGTCATAAACCGCAAACTCGTCTTTTAAAAATGTTAGATAATCCTGCAACTTTGCGGAATTCTTTGCGACGAAATCTCGAAAAGCTGCTAATTGGTTCTCGTCTTTTACAAGATAAAGGTTCTCCACGAATCTCCTTTCTTTCGAACAATGGATTCAGTACGCAAAAGAACCACATCCGACAGTCCTAGGCTATTTCACCTAGGGGCGTCAAGACGCGGTTCCACCCTAATTTATTACTTCATTACTTTAAAAATTATAACCGAAAGCGCCATCTGCACTGCTTCCCTATCCGGCTCACACTAGCCCGAACTCGCTAAAAAGTAGACAATGAGAATTCTTTCTAAAAAAGATTATAGCAGAAAATAGGGCCAATGTAAAATACTTATCTAAAAATCCCTCAAGTTTCAACTTAAGGGATTTTAACTAATCTAAACCAATTAGACTTGTTTAGGTTTTTTCGGTCTCACAACTCTTGGCTTTCTGCCATCAAGTTTTCTCTTGGCTGCTCTAAGATTGGCGATGGCTTCTTTGACATCTTCCTGGCTGGCACCTGGATTGGTCAAAACTTCCTTAGCCTGTGCATAAGCCTCTAGATAAGCCGCCTTAACCGCGTCAGTAGCATAGATAAACTTATTGCTGATGGCTTGGTAATGCACTTCATCATCGACTAGCTTCTTGAGATTGGTAAAGTTAGTCGCCTTGCCATCCAGCTTCTTCTCTGCTGTAGTCAGCTGAGCCAGGGCAGTATCAATTTGCTCCTGGGTCACCTTGTCCTGCACCAAGAGCAGAGCGACTGCTTGGAAGGCCTTGTCATAAGCGCGACGAGTCTTATCCTTAGCATTGGCATAAGTACCTGTCTTAGTGGTAGCCGCATAAGCCTCTACTGCCGCTTTAACCGCAGCAATATCAGAGTCCTTGCCGTCTAGATCAGCAGATGCTGTTTCTAGTTTTGCTCTTACGGCATCGACTTGCGTTTGGGTCAGTTTGCTTGTCAAAGCTTCCTTGGCTGCCTGATAGGCTTGGTCGTAGGCTGTGCGCTTCGCTGCAGAAGCATTGTAATACTGAGCAGTGCCGACCAGACTAGACTGCTGATTGACAGCTGCCAGCAAGCCTGACTTGACGATAACTCCCAGCTTCAGCAGGTTATTCTTACCTTCTTTGACCTCGACAGTCGGCTCATTTTCCCAGAGCTCGTAGCCAGTCGGCAGGTTGACAAAGACAGAGTAGAATCCAGCTGCTACGGATCTTCCAAAGGCATGCTTGCCAAACAGTTCTGCTGGAAGCGTATAGGCATCCCCATTATTATTCTTGAGAACCACTTGGGTATTCTTCGGAACAGCTTGATCAAAGGCAACGCTGACCGGTGCAAAGACCAGCTTCTTGACTAGAAACTCAATCGTCTTAAAGCTATCTTGGGCTGTCAGCTCAAACTCCTGAGTCAGATCGCTATAGAAACGAAGCCCATCCTTATCATAAGTAAAGATCTCTGCTGTATAGCGGCCAAATGGCAGAGCGTTGATTTTCTTGCCCTTGTCCAGTTCGACATACTTGCCCTTGCTATCCTTGATTCGATAGACAAAGGTCGACGATACATCCTGACGTGTATTAGCATCTACCAGAGCGACACGGATACGACCATCATTTTCAGCACTGACCAGTTCTGACAGAGCTATGGCATCACGGTTGCCTGCATAGTCCTCTACCACATAGAAAATCTTAGACTTGTCCACTCCTTTTGGCAAGGTGTAACTGCCATCCGCATTGGCTGAGATGTAAACCCGACGCTCGTAATCACGCTCAATGCCAAAATCATCCACGGCTTTATAAGTCTCTTTCCCTTTTTCATCTGCTTGCAGATAGAAGACCTGTTCTCTCAAAATACCGCCGTTGCCGACATCTTTTGGCTTGCGAGCCGTAAAGGTTTCTGCGCCATCCTTGGTACTGATATAGCCTGAACTAATCAAAGGTTTCTGCGTATCGATCTGCAGCTTAAAGGTAATCTGCTGCTCTTTAGCACCTGGTACATCTGGTGTATAGCGAACCACATAGGTATAGAGGCCATCTTCCAGCTTCTCACCCTTGCTATCACGACCATCCCAGTATGTATCTTCTAGTAGGTAGGACTTAGGATTGTCTGACTGACCACTATAATAGTTCTTGCGGCCTTCTCTAATCGTGCTGCTCTGCCAGATTGGGAAGCGATAGTCCGTATCATCTGCCGTATAGACACTAGCTGTCAGATTATTGATATTGCGATAGAGAACTGTCCGATACTGGATGCTGTCCTGATTACCATCTCCATTAGGTGAGAAGGCCAGACGAATCTTGCCATCCGCTCCCAGCTGCAGCACATGCTTACCATCAGCATTTTCTGCAGTTCCCAGTACAATTGAGCTGCGAGCAGCTGTTCGACCGGTAGAATAAAGTGTGTCATTTGACTCCGTCACAAGGGAAGAGACATTGTCATCAGACAGGATACCCTTGTCCTCTGGCACTGGGTAATAGAAGCCTGACTTGCCTTCTTGGACCAGATTATAGATTGGTCTTTCTACAGCTGGAAGATCTTGGAATTGCCCACGGAAGCCCATAAATGGCAGACTAACCACATCGCCGTCATCTGCTGGATCGACAAAGCGGACAAAGCCTTCTAGGAAATAGCCATTCGGCATCTGCTTGATCAACTCTTCTGCAAACTTAGCAGTATTTACCTTGACCGTCACTTTCTGGCTGCTGTGAGCCTTGACAGTAATTTCTGGCCAGACTGTTTCAGTTAGTTTGCGCGGTGTCAGAGTAAAGTAGCCATCCTTGACCGCATCCGTGTTGGTATTGACAATCATCTTCAGCGTCCGGTCCTTATCAGTGATATTATGAACCGTAACATCAAAGGTGAAGCTGTCTTGGACATTGCCCAAGGAAACGCTAGGATATTGGTTATCTCCTGTCACATAGAGACCAGTAGAAATAGCAGCTGCTGTATCTACGATACCAGCTCCCTGCTGACGCGGAGAAGTATAGACACCTGTTTCCTTGTTGACGTGCAGCTTAGCCGTAGACATGATGAGAGCTTTGACCAGATCTGTATTCTGGGCAGGTGTTAAGTCTGGATAATGCTGAAGGAGATATTCCTTGACCAGAGCTGCTACACCAGCTACATGAGGCGTAGCCATACTGGTTCCCTTCATAGAGCCATAGGTATTGTCATTAAGCGAAGAGTAAATATCGCCACCTGGTGCTGTCACATCTGGCTTGAGCAAGCCATCTGTCGTTACACCCCAACTAGAGAAGTCAGACAGACTACCAGCTCCTGGATGCGGCCGATTGACCTTAAGACCATTAAAGACTACCTTGTAATTACCAGCTGCCAAAGCCTCTCCATATTCCTTACTGATAAAGGCTGATGGAACCTTTTTAGATTCACTGTCCAGGCTCATAGTAAGGTTAGCTCCGTCGACATTATTGTAGATCAGAGCACCAACAGCACCATGGCTGATGGCATTTCTAACCTTTTCAGCAAAGGTAAAGGAACCTCGCTGGATAAGAGCCAGCTTCCCTGTCAAATCCTTACCAGCAAAGTCCTCTTCACGGCCAAGACCAACATGGACATATTCATATTCCTTGCCCTTTTCAAAGGTTGCATTTGTCTCGCCCATGGAGTAGCTGAAATGACCGTTCAAAAGCTTATCGTTCTTTTCCAGACCACGAACTTCCATGACTTCCTCTGTCAGAACAGTGTTATTGACAGAAGCGACTGAGATAGAGCTTTCTGCTGTTGAAGGATTGCCAACTAGACCATAGTCTGGATTTTCAACCAGCGGCTTAGAGTATTCACTTCCGAAGGTGTTATCATTACCCGCCGCAATGACAACGCTCACCCCCTTGGCTCGAGCGCGCTCAATAGCGGCCTGCAGACTAGGGCTGACATCAACCGTTGAACCTGTTGCTGAACCTAGACTCATATTGATGGTATCAGCTCCCAAAGCCACCGCATCATCAATGGCTTTGATATAGATAGCGTCGCTAGTTGTACGTTGACGGTCTGAGAAGACCCTCATAAACATAACTTGTGCTTCTGGCGCAACACCATAGACATACTCGTCATTAGGAGCTTTCTTGTTGGGATTTCCCGCTGTAATCCCCGTTACGTGCATACCATGCGAGTAACTATTCTTTTCCTTGATATTGTCATCACCATCGATATAGTTATAGGCATAGACAACTTTGCTGTTGTACCATTTCCCGTAGTCAATACCGGCCTTTTTCTTGGCCTCTTCCAAAGCTGCCTCTGTCTGATACTTGGCCTTTGACGGGTCAGAAATCTTCAGAACCTCATGGTGGACATCCAGACCTGAATCGATAATCGCTACCACACGGCCTTGACCTTTATAGCCTTGAGACCAGGTCTGAGGAACCTTGATGATCTCATTGGTACTGATACTGCTCGGTTTAGCATCCCGAGAAGTTGGTGACTCTGCTACTGCATCAGGATTAGCAGCAGGCTTTTCTGAGTTTGCGGCTGACGGAGACTCTGCAGTCGGACTAGCCGGATCTGTCGGCTTGGTCTCTGTGGCAGATGGCTGAGTTACCTTCTCAGCACTTGAAGAAGCCTCTTCTAATGAAGAAGTCGCTCCTTTCTCTACAGGAGCTACAGATGCTTCCTTAGCATCTGCCGTAGAAGGCTGACTAGCCTGCTCTGTACTTGAAGCAGCCGATTCAGAAGAAGCTGGTGCTGCTTTCTCCACAGGTGCTGGACTTACCGGCTGACTCTCAGGTGTAGCTGCTTGAGAAGCAGGCTCAGTCGCTGATACCACAGTGGCAGTCGGCAGGCCTTGCCCTGACGAACTAGCTGTCACCTGCTCATCCGCCTGAGCCTGTCCCGCACCAAAAACCAGGGCAGTCCCCAGCAGAACGGAAGCCAAACCGAACTTGTATTTACGGAGTGAAAAACGTTGTCTTTGCATAGAAGTCTCCTTACTTTATTTATAAACCATATTATAATAAAAATTTTCTGACAATTCATACACTCCTAACAAATGTAACAAAAATGTAACAATACCGAACGTTATAGTCAAGAACAGCTATATGATAAAGTTTCAAGTCTCTATTTATTTGAAATACAGAATAAATACAGTTTAAAATCCGGAAATAAGAAAAACCAATCAGAACTAGCTCAGAATGTACCAGTTTGATTGATTTGTGATAGGATGTTTATGAAATATTATTTCTCATTGATAAATAAGCAAACGGACTACTTCTTAGAATAAAATTCTCATAAAATCAAAAATGCTCAAGAAACAAAGTAATAGTTCTCTTTTAATTCTCTAAACTGCTCATATCCAAGGTACTGCTCCTTCTGCAAGCGTCCTAAGACAATACTAGGGTGAATATCTATTTCCTCAGCAAAGCAAAGGATATCTGACTTATCAAAGTTCCCTTTTTCAACAAAAGCTTGATAGTCTTCAGGTCTAATCAAGAGATCTTTTGCAAACTGGTCTGCCTGCTCCTCGGAACGAAGGTATGACTCACTATTTCCAGCATCAGATGAAAAATCATTCTCCAAAATATGCCCAATCTCATGGAAAAGGGAGAACCAGAAAATATCTGATGCTTTGTTTCGATCCGTCAGTAATAGCATGGCACTCCCATTTCCAAATTTTTTCGTAGCACCATTCAGATTGGCATTTGGCAAAGCTGGTAGACTGACTAAGACAACACCACAGTCTAGCAAGATATCAGACAAGCGTTGAGGAAAGACTTCTGGGTCTTGTCTGGTCAACTTTCTCAAGGCAGGCAAGCTTCTTTCTAGCTTTCTACGATTGAGCTTAGTAGTTGTTTTATCACGTGCTTTTTTAGATGCCAACTCCAGCATGATATTGGAATTCACTATACTTTTAGTAGTGAACTCACGTGTATTCCGATAACTCACTAGATGATTGAAAGTTAAGAGGTTTTCTAAACTTGCAACACCTAGAATCTTGCGAAGTTCGACAATCTTTTCTTTCAAAGTATAGCGCTTTTCTATAACATAGCCCTCTTCCTTAAAATACTTAAAATCAATCATCTCACAGATTTCTTTCTCACAACCTTCTTCTAGCTCTCTTTGTTCTACAATCTCTGCCACTTTTACATCGTAAGCATTTTGAAGATTGAGCCAGGTTTGCATGGAAACTCCGCTTAGCTTGGCTAACTTATGAGCTGTTTCTTTACTAATGGACTCCTCAGCATTGACGAGCTTGCTGACAGTCTTTGCAGAAACTCCTAAACGCTCCGCAAATTCTTTTTGCGTCACGTTATAATCTTCAATCATCTCTTCAACATACTGACCTGGATGAAAAGCAATCAGGTCTTTGTATTCAACAATTTTATTACTCATAGTGATTGCTGACCTCCTCTATTTTTAGGATTTCGATTTCAATGGGACTAGGAAAAACCTTTTCTAGATCCTCATCACGAAATTCTACAATCAAACGATAGGAACTCTTTCGACCATCTATATCCAAAGCAAACTGTCCCTGTCTCTTTCCCTTAAGTTGGTGAAAGTGATACTTAGGAAAAGCTGTCACACTAGCCAAAGAATCCGCTGCTTCCAAAAAGTTGATCAAGAGATGCAACTTTACAGCAACCTTATCCGAAAAATCCTTTTTCGCCTGCCTTAGCTCTGTGCACTGCTTTTTAACAGTTTTGTTTGTATAGATGAGCTTCATAAGTTCCTTTCTGTTAAATTAAATTACCTATTAGGTAATTTAATTATACCATCTTTAAACAATAAAAACCAGCCAAAGGTTGATTTGGCTGGGATTATAGTTAATAATTTATAATAAAAATTGTTACCTATTTTCTTTTTAAAATGTAAATTCCATCACCTAATCTATAACTAGTTAATTCTACATCTGTTTCTCTCGCTGTTTCTATATCATCAAATGAGAGATTTGTTATGATATGATGAGCGTGAGGAAAACCTGTAACTCCAAATATCTTAAATCCAAATACTCCTAGAACAGGATTAAGATAACTTGCATTACTGCCAACATACATCAATCCAATTAAAAGAAATAATAATGAATTCATGATAATACTAGTTGTATTATTCATATCAAAAGACAGTAACGGAGTAAAATACGTAACAATGTAGTTCATCAATGAATCACTTTCCGGTGATATTTCCATTTTTCTCGGTATTTTGATACTTTCCTTACCATCAAACTTAAATAATTTCCATAATTTAATAAATGAAATAAAAATTAGAACAACAAAAACTGCACGAATCAATTTATGATTGAAATCAAGAGCTATTAATCTCTCAAATGAAAATTTGGAATAATTAATATTACTAAAAAGAAGCCATAAATATAGTGGTAGGTACGAGGTGATAAACAATGTCCACTTAGAAAAAAGATCTCGCTGCATTACATACGTCCTTCTTCAACCGTTTCAACTTCAGAAATATAAGCTGTTACAAGAGCATCTGATATAGCATTAATCAATTGAACACAATTTTTCTCATCAGTAATACTTAGCTTTCCATTACTGAACGTAACCCCTTCAATTGCTTTATAAAATTTATGATTAGAATCATTTTTTATAGTTTGTATTTTGTCAATATGTTTAACTGTTTCTGTAAAACGATTCGTATCAGAAACAATTTTAATTAACCTCGTAGCAAGTCTTTTACCATTGATCACTTTTGTTTTCAAAAAATTAATTGAAGCTTGTTCAAATATAGTTTTTATATTTGCATTAGTATTTAGAATTTCTGTTGCTTGCTCAGCAAATTTTTGATTCATTCCAAATATAGAATCAAATTTTGATTCAGCTTGATTGATTAAAATTTTATCATCATTGACAATCATCAAATCAATCTTCTTATTCAAACCAAATAGGTTATTTTGATTACGTAGATTAATTTTATTATCCGTAAAATTACCAATAATCCACTTTTTTTCTAACTGAAATGCATTTACAAACGAACCAATGAATTTAAGATTAATTAAATCATCCTTTTTTATGACAACCAAATAATTGTGTAATGTTTTTTCAGTTTCACTACTCGAACTAAGTAGATGTTGTTGTTCATCATTAAATTTTGAAATTACAGATTGAATATTTCCGTAGTTCGACACCTCTACTTGCTCATGTACATTCTTATACGTTACGACCGGATCATATGGTTTTATTTCTCGATTACTAAAAATAGATTGCCCCATACTTTCAATAATTGATTTTATCACAGTTTCTTTAGTTTTTTTATCAGCATCTTGTTTATATAAAAAAATCTCATTTTTCTTAATTTTAATTAGAAAAATCTTAACATATTCATCAAAATCTGGTTGTTGACTAAAAGAAGCCAACCCGTTTTTTTCATCATTAACATTTATTGGAATCAATTTATGCCTCTTTCCACTACTCCACCTTCACCTGTCCATTCATCAGCATTGGCAAGAGCCAATCGCGAAGTTGGGTGAGTTGTTTATTCTCTTCGATTAAATTAAGTTGCTGTTTATCAATTACTTCTAATTTTTGATTAATCTCAAATAACAATTCCAACGGAATTGCTGGGACTACAATTTTGTTCATATTTTCTTGATTAATTTTCATTTGAATTGAACCTGTTTTAATTTTCATAACCGAAACATCCTTCAATAGCATCATAAGAAGTTTACAACTATGATTCTTAATTGGTTCTAGAACATGAGCATGATTGTTTACCCAATTTTTTCCTGAAATACGTTGTAAAATAGGGGTTCCTTTCTCTGTCATTACAGAACCATCTTCAGCCATTAAAACATAATCTCCTTCAAAAATATAATTATTGACATAATCCATTATTCCTGTAGCGCCATAATAGGGTATTTCCCCTTTTACAAGCTCCCTATCATTACTAGATAACGGAACTCTTTTTGAGTCATGGCATATTGTGATATCCCCCAACTTCTCCACTCCCCACCCCTCTGGGATTTGGCGTTTGAGTTCTGGGTTATAGACCATCTTTCCACCTGATGATTTGTAGGGTTTGCCATTCTGGTCTGGGAAATCGAACTGCACAAACCAGTAGTCATAGAGAGTCTTAGCCATGGTTTCCAACTCTTGGTTGATTTGATTGTTAATTTGGATTTTTTGGTCAATAGATTTAATATTAAAAATAATTTCTTTCTGTTCATCCAATGTTAATTGAGGAATACTAACAGTTTCTAAAATTGAAATTGGTAACTGAGGTTGAGCACTACCAGATATAAGTCTACTGATTTGTTTTTTGAAAAGATGAGATTGAAAAAACAAATAAACAAAATAGGGATGCCAGAAATTCTTGTTTACCCTAATTATTACCATTCCTGAATTAATCCTAATGTTACTGAACGGAACCTCTTGAGAATATAAGGCAACATTCCCTACTGTTCCTCTTGTGGTAAGAACTATATCATCTCTTTGTAACTTACCATTCCTTAGTAAATTATCCTTTTCTTTTGTAATAAAATCTAAATTAGAAAAATCAAAGCTATTTTGTCTAACATTACCTGTATTTAGAAAAACACAATCACCTTCTAGCAATAACTCTGATTTCTTAGGGTAATTAATTCCTCTATCTCCATCTATAAACTCTAGTTCTGCTTCTTTCAGAGTTAAAAACTTCCACTCACTCATACTTCAACCCCTTCATTTGCTCTTCAATCTCCTGCTCCAACACATGCGATTGCTGAAAGAGATCTGAAAGTTTATCTTGAAAGGCGGTCATCTTGGCTTCAAACTCTTCTGCTGTGATATCCACATAGTCTATCTTGATGTCAAAGTATTGGCCAGCGCTAAGAGAGTAGTTTTTCTCCTTGATATCCTCATAAGAGACAGTGACAGAAAAATCCTCGACGGCTTCTTTCTTGATAAAGGTATCAACGATCTTCTGCTCTTCCTCAGGAGAAAGCACAGTCTTTTGGTTTTTGCCTTCCTTGACCTTGGTTCCGAGGTTTGAGGCATCAATAAGGACGACATCGCCCTTATTTTTCTTATCGATAAAGAGGATGGAGACGTTAGTACCTGTCGTCGCAAAGATATTGGAAGGCATGGAAACGACACCACCCAGCATTTGATTGTCCACCAAATGTTGACGGATAGCCTTATCAATCCCTGACTGGGCAGTGATAAAGCCTGTCGGCAAGACAACGGCTGCTTGACCATCTGACTTCAAGGAGTAGATGATATGCTGGACAAAGAGCTCGTAAATCGCCATCTTGTCCTTAGACTTAGCTGGAACCTTTGGCACTCCTGCAAAGAAACGCTCACTGGCTTCTGGCAAGCTCTCCACTCGGTCACGCCACTCTGAAAAGTCCAGCTTGAAAGGAGGGTTTGACACGATATAGTCCATCTTTTCAGGGTGACGGTTGGCGATAATGGTATTTCCCTGTACGATATTATGGATGGAATGTTGCAATCCATTCAAGATCAGATTGAGACGGAGGAGATTAGAGGATTTTTGCGAGATATCCTGACTATAGACTGTGGTCTTATCCACACCGATACGGCTAGCTAGGTTCATGAGCAAGGTCCCCGAACCAGCTGACGGATCATAGATACGCACGTTTGATGGCTGGTCATTTCCCACAAGAATATCAGCAATAATCTTAGCCACAGAGTGAGGCGTATAGTACTCTGCATACTTGCCTCCACCGTCTTTGTTATAGTCCTTGATCATGTACTCAAAGAGAGTAGAGAAAAAGTCGAAACCTTGTGAAAAAATGGTCTCATCAAATTTGATACGAGCAAGTAGATTGATGATAGCTCTTGCGACTTGATTACGTTTGCTTGAATCTGAAATATTATCTGTAATTAAACGCTCATCAAAAAGACGAATAGCTGTGTCTCCATCCGTATGAACAGAGAAGATATCATTATTGTCAATAGCTATTTGGTTGAGAGTCGTTTCAAAAATTTCATAGAAATTGTCTTCATTTTGCTTACGATGCAAAGTCTCAATGAACTGCTCAGGTTTAAGCTGAGCAGTCGCAGTACCTATATCTTCCAAAAGCCACCTATAACCATCAAGGCTCATCTTAACAAGTTCCTCATAGATATTCTTTGTATCTACTGCCTTTGCTTCATAGAGAAACTTATCATTTAAAAACTTATATAAGAAAGATTGGGTAAGAAGCTTGTATTCACCAGCCTCTCCTCCTAAACCAGCATGTGTAAAAACAGCTTTTAAATCATCAACTAAATCTTGGACAAGATTTTTGTAATTCTCATTCATTAATGTTGGTATTCCTCTTCATATTGTTCAAACAGTGATTCAACAAGCTTTTCAAAATTTTCTCTGGTCAAACTACTGTTTAATTTTGTTTTTTTCATTTCCTCGCGAGCTGCCTGACTAATCATTCTTTTTAGAAAGGCCTCATTGTCCAGTACACCTTGATTTTGACTGACGAGTCTATCAACCTGAATCTTAGCTCCCTTGATGACATGATAAACTGCTGGAAAAGCACTAACTTTGGATGAGTTAGTTGCATGCTTATAGCTTCTAGCAGCCATCTCATCTCCATCAAAATTCATGGTCAAACGTCTCATACGACTTCGATAGTCATCCACTGCTCCAAAAAGTTTATGATAAGCCTCTTTGGTATGCAGAATAACATCCATGGTGTAGCCTTCTTCCTCATGGATCATATGTTTTTTCATAATTCTCTTGAACTCTTCAAAAAGTTGAACCCATTCAGGATCTTTTTTATCTTTATGATTATTAAGTCCATTGGCGATCCGCCGACGTAAATCGTCCAGGTCATTAGCAGCTAATCGCAATTCCTCTTCTGCAATCTTTACAAAAGAAAAACTAGTTTCTGACATCGCGAGGTTCAGTAATGCCTGGCTAGAAAAGTCATCTGGTCTTTCCATAGCAGAAAGGTTGATCAATCTTCTGGAGATGATGTTCAAAAAAGTCGAAATTAATTTGATATCAATTTGATCCATTAACTCCTTATAGCCTAGGAGACTTGCAATGTTATAGTACT
The DNA here is from genome assembly GCF_032387735.1 of Streptococcus sp. DTU_2020_1000888_1_SI_GRL_NUU_041A. Classification (NCBI taxonomy): domain Bacteria; kingdom Bacillati; phylum Bacillota; class Bacilli; order Lactobacillales; family Streptococcaceae; genus Streptococcus; species Streptococcus sp. DTU_2020_1000888_1_SI_GRL_NUU_041A. Next base: position 2,045,885 of record NZ_CP135591.1, read on the forward strand.
GCTTGACAGATTCTATCGCTTTTTTGAGTTCAATCAACTCTCTTCTGTCCTTCACTTCATCAACAGCTATTGCAAAAGCCGCTCGATTTCCAGTTGGGTAATCCATCAAAATAAGATTTGATTTTTCCAATTCTCGACTAATCTCATCAGCTGGTACAAAAAGAGACCCAAAGACATCTTCTTCATTTTCACCAGTGACCGTAATATCATACTCATGATTAAGTTCCTCAAGATAGGCTCGATTAGTCTTATCAAATTCTTTGGAAATATCCGCAAAGTCAACTACATAACCGAACAAATAATCTTTATAGGGTCTATTAACACGAGTCAAAGTTTGTAAGAGATTATGAGCTTTTATTTTGCGACCTAAATAAAGACGTTTCAGTCTGGGAGCATCAAAGCCAGTTAGAAGCATAGAGTAGACAATAATCAAATCAATCTTGCCTTCCTTAAATGCTTCCACCCTTTCTTTCTTATAGTCCTTATCCCCTTCATCATGCAAAATGAGAGCTGAACTTAGGTTTGTTTGACCATTTCGCCGTCGTTCCTCAAGCTGCCGTTCTAGCTCACGAGCCTGCTTGGATGAATCACAAACAATCATGCCTCCGATAGAATCATCATCAAAAATAAACTTCCTTGCTCTAGTGAAATCTTCTAAGATAAAATCTAACATAGGTGAGACATACTTACGATGAGCAAAGATATCCTCTTTAGAGAGCCCGCCACGTTGAATTTCTTCATTTATCGAACGAAGATTCTCTTTATACGAGGTTTCAATATCTTCTCGCATCAGTCGGAGAGTAAAGCCATCTTCAATAGATTGGTTATAGTAATATTTATGGATGTAATTTCCGAAAATATCTCGCGTAGTGGCATGACTTTCTTTGGTCCGTCCGTCTTTCTTGTACGTAATCAAAGGCGTTCCCGTTAGAGCAATTTTAATGGCCCGCTTGTCCGAGTTATAAAGATTTGGTAGGTAGGATCCACGTTCATTATAAGAACGATGAGCTTCATCAATAAAATAAACATTTTGGCAGTTAAGGTCATAGCCAGAACTATCCGTCAAATCGGAGCTGTCTTTAAATTTTTGTATATTTACAACAGCTACATCATAGCCATCATGTTTTTGGTTTAATTCTTTCGGTTTATTGATACGTTTAACCCGTAAACCGCGCTTAGCAAACTCTCTATAAGCTTGGTCAGCCAAATCTAAGCGATCAACAACAAAATAGAATTTTGGAATAACACGTTTTTTTGAAAAATAATTCTTTAAGTAGCGAATATTAAAATAAGCCAAAGCTGTCTTACCCGAGCCTTGAGTATGCCAAATAACACCCTTTTTAATATTCTTTGAAATCATATCTTTGATAGCTCTGGTAGCAAAATACTGTGGATAGCGCATTATATGCTTTTGTAGTTGGCGTTGTCCATCCTTACCCTCTTCCTCAACATACGCAAGCCCAAAACGTAGCATAAAAAATAGGCGTTCTTTTTGATATAGAGAAGTCAAAAACGAATTGCATGGTGTATCAGGTTGCATATTTGTTACAAACTCTGGAAGAGTTTGAAGTGGTAGCTGATTCATATCTTCCAAAACATATTCAATATCATCCTGAGTCAGAGTCTGAAAACTATGAAGAAAATCAACCTCTCTTTCTTCTTTAAAAGCATTGAATTTAGTCTTAGAAAAGGCGTTTGAACAATAATAAGACCCCTGTTTTTGTCCTCCTTGCCCACTCACGTAAGATGAATTATCTGAAAACGAAATAAATTGTGTTATATTATTGAAACGGCGAAATTTCTTATTTTCAAAGCGATATCTCGTTCTATCCTGCTCGGATTGAATGCCAGTTTTTCCATCTCTAATCGCATTGGGCTGTTTCACTTCAATATAAGATAGCGGCAATCCGTTAATAAAAATCATCACATCCGGTCTAAACTCATCATTGCCATTTTGACAAGATACTTCCATGGCTACATGAAAAGTATTCGCTCCCGGATTGTTCCAATCAATATAGGTCGCACCACCATCTCCTTGAATACGATTATAGAAAGCTCGACCCAAATCATTTTGATTCAGCTCTAGCTTGATATTATTTAAATCTCGTTCAAAGTCCATATCAGTTGCATAATTATTCAACTTACGATACTGTTCTCTAAAAATAGATACCAAAATATTCGTTTCGGGATCCCTTTCAATAATTTCTTGGCTTTTACGAGACAAATAGGTATATCCTATCCTAATTAGGTGTAGTACTGCAGGAATCTGTACGCGAGTTAATTCAGAAAATCTAATTTGGTCTGCTCTTGTTCCCATATAATCAACCCTTACTATAAAATCTATTATTTCTTATTATACCATTTTTTCACTCGTTTCTTATTCATTACATAAAATAACTCAGTAAATTTAAAAATCTCTCAATCTATAAATTGAGAGATTAATTTTATCTACACCATTTTCGTGTATAAAATGAAATAAATTAGACATTGACTTCTAGCAATTTCCTATTTATGTTTTCACCTAAAAATCCATCCCATCCGGATTTGGTGCGCCACCGGCCAAACCGCTGATATTTTTAAGCACTTCCAAGTCCGCATCATCTAGCTCGATGTCAAAGCAGTCTAGATTGCTGGCAATCCGGCTCGGAGTGACCGACTTAGGCAGAGGCAGGAAGCCTTCCTGCAAGCTCCAAGCTAAAGCGACTTGGGCAATGGTCTTGCCATACTTGTCTGCCACAGCCTGCACGGCTGGATTTTGGAAGAGCTCACCTTGGCCAAATGGTCCCCAAGCTTCCAGTAAAATCTCATGCTTACGGCAGAAGTTCACCGCCTCTGTCTGATAGACACCTGGAGCCAGGCGGATTTGATTGACAGCAGGAGTCATGCGAGCTGTCTCAAGCAAGGCTTCTAAGTGATGAGGCAGGAAATTGCTGACGCCAATCGCTCGAATCTTTCCGAGATTATAGAGGTCTTCCATAGCCCGCCAGACCTCAGCATTCCGCTTTTTCCAAGCATCGTTTTCCCTCAGGGGTTTGGGATTAGGCCAGTGGATGAGGTAGAGGTCCAGATAGTCCAGTCCCAACCGCTCCATTGAGGCAGCAAAGGCCTCTTGAGCCTCCTCATAAGTATGAATATCATTCCAAAGCTTGGTCGTGATGAAGAGCTCCTCCCGCGGAATGCCGCTGTCCTTGATTGCCCGTCCGACACTCTCTTCGTTCTTATAGATGGCTGCCGTATCAATGTGACGATAGCCTGCCTTGAGAGCGGCTAATGTTGCTTGATAAGCTTCTTCGCCATCCTGAGCCTTCCAAGTACCGAAGCCCAGCACCGGAATGCCAACACCGTTGTTCAAAAGATATTCTCTCATCTCATGTCTCCTTTATAAGTTCCATCTACTGCCTTCAGTAAGGCAGCTGCTACAGTGATTACAAGAGCAGAACTGCTCATTTCTTTTCCTTTTTCTTCAGTATTGGTTTGGGTTTGAAGATATTTTCCTTGGTCGGCTCCATACCTTTACTGAAAAAGCTATAGATAATGAAAGCAAGTCCTGCGACAAGGATCAAGATTCGTCCAAATATCAGTCCGGCCAGCAGTAAAACAAGTCCCATTATCAAAAATTTCGCATCAATTCGTTTCATAGCCTACTCCTGTTTGCATTATAGTCTCATTATATCACGCTTAAGAAAGCAATTCAAATCTAGGCGAAGACTATCAAGGCGTCTGCCAACCAAAAAGAACAGGTTGCCCTGCTCTTTCTGAAAAATATAAGGAGACTAATTTCAATACCTGCGGTTCTCATACATGGAATCGTTCTTGACCATCAAGATAAGTAGCTACCAGCTCTAAATCTTTATCTAAAACGATAAAGTCAGCATCGTAGCCTTCCTTGATCTGTCCGCAGACATCATCAATATGGACTGATTTTGCCGGAATCAGGCTAGCCATCATGACCGCCTGATGAGGATTGGCAATGCCCCATTTGACCACATTTTTCAATCCGTCCTTGAGCTTGAGGATAGAGCCAGCTAGATTGCCCGTTGACTTGAGCCGAGCTGTTCCATCCGCCACAACCACTGGAAATTCTCCCAGCATGTAGTCACCATCTTCAAGACCTCCTGCGGTCATACAGTCAGTAATGAGGGCAATATTTTCATGTCCCTTCTGCTTGAGCAAGATGTCACAGGCCTTAGGATCCACATGGTGGCCGTCACAAATCAGTTCCGCATAGGTGTGGGGCAACTCATACATGGCACCAACCATGCCCAGCTCCCGGTGGGTCAAGCCCCGCATGCCATTATAAGCATGCACCCAAACGCTGGCACCAGCTTCGACCGCAGTCTTAGCTTCATCAAAGGTTGCGTTAGAATGCCCCAGAGCAACGGTCACACCTTCATCAGTCAGCGTGCGGACAAATTCCTCTACGCCTTCACGTTCTGGTGCGAGAGCTATCTTATTGAGCAAGCCATTTGCGGCTTTCTGCCAAGCACGAAACTCATCCATACTAGGATCTTTCATATAGGCCGGATTTTGAGCGCCTTTATACTTTTCGGTGAAATAAGGCCCTTCAAAATAGAGACCGCGAATCTTGGCTCCGCTGGCTTCTTGATAGCGTGCACCGATATTTTCAGTAACCGCCAAAAGCCGCTCATAGGACGATGTCAGGGTTGTTGGTAAAAAGCTGGTCACACCGGTAGTCAAGAGACCCTCACTCATGGTATGAAGAGTTCCTTCGATGTTGTTGTCCATGACATCAACACCGCCGAAGCCGTGAATATGAGTGTCCACCAGACCTGGTGCAATCGAGTAGCCACTGTAGTCTATGACCTCTGCATCCTGCGGAACAGACTGCACCAGCTTGCCAAACTTACCGTCAATCAGCTCTAAATAACCGCCCTGACGGATTCCCTGAGGATAGAAAAATTGATCTGCTTTAATATATGTAGGCATAAGACTGCCTCCCTTGTCTTGACTTCTGTATTCTCTGCCATTCAAAGCGGAATTCTGTGATAGAGCTAGCATCTTTCTATAGCTGCTTTCTAACTCCCGCTTTTGAATCTCTGAGTTTTCTTGACTATATTATAACTCTTTCTTTTTTATTTGTAAATGGTATATACCTATTTTTATGAAAAATTGTTATATTAAATTAAAAAACAGAAAACCCAGCCATAACAGCTGAGTTTCTGCTTTATTTTTTATCTAAATCGCGCAGCATCTGGTCGATTTTATTGCCATACTCGATGGATTCGTCCTTGACAAAGGTCAAATCTGGAATCTTGTACATCTTCAGATTGTGGCCCAGCTCCCGCTTGATGGTACCGGTCGCTTTTTCCAGACCGGTCTGAGCTTTTTGATTATCAGAGGCCAGATTGCTCATAATCGTGTAGTAGACCTTGGCCATGGATAGGTCGCCCAGCATTTGGACATCGGTAATGGTTACTCCCTGTACCCGCGGGTCACGAACTTTCTTCTGCAAAATTTCATTGACTTCGCGCTTGATTTCCATGCCCACACGGTCTGTACGAAAATTATTTGCCATGAGATTTCCTTTCTAATTTTTCTCTTCTGCAATATAAGCTAGGCCTAGCCTAGCTTATATTTTAGTTTTAATGAATGAAATTCGATCTAAACTCTTTGTGAAAAAGATGTGGGACTAAAAATATCAACTTCCACCAAATATGATTTCACTGCGAGTTTTTAACCTACTTCTTATCTTATTTCTTAATTTCTTCCATGATATAAGCTTCGATCGTGTCATCTACTTGGATGTCATTGTAGCCATCAATCATGAGTCCACCTTCACGGCCGTTGGTAACTTCCTTAACATCATCCTTGAAGTGCTTGAGGCTGGCAAGTTCCCCATCGTAAATCACGACGCCGTCACGGATAACACGAACCTTGGAATCACGGGTAACTTTACCGTTGATAACCATAAATCCACCGATAGTACCAACCTTGGAAACCTTGAAGGTCTCGCGGATAAGAGCTTCCCCGATGATTTTTTCTTCGTATTCTGGGTCCAGCATTCCCTTCATGGCATCTTCCATTTCTTCGATAACCTTGTAGATAATGCTGTGGAGACGGATTTCGACATCATCAGCTTCTGCCTGTTGGCGAGCCTGAGATGTTGGACGAACGTTAAATCCGATGATGAAAGCATTTGAAGCTTCCGCCAGTGTCACGTCAGATTCATTGATAGCACCAACCGCTGAGTGGACGATGGTAATCTTAACGCCTTCCACTTCAATCTTCTGTAGGGAAGCAGACAGGGCTTCTACAGAACCTTGCACATCAGCCTTGATGATAACATTGACAGACTTAACTTCACCAGCTTTGAGGGTATCAAAGAGATTTTCCAGACTAACGCGATGAGTAGCTTGACGCTGCTTGAGAAGAGCACGTTTGGCACGTTCTTCACCAGCTGCACGCGCAGCTTTTTCATCTTCATAAACCGCAAAGTGGTCACCAGCCATCGGAGTTTCATTGAGACCAGTGATAGAAACCGGTGTAGATGGTCCTGCCACCTTAACACGACGGCCCAAGTCATTGGTCATAGCCCGAACCCGACCGAAAGTATTACCAACAACGATTGGATCCTGCACATTCAGAGTTCCCTGCTGAACCAGAAGGGTTGCGACAGCACCTTTTCCTTTATCCAGACGGGCTTCAATGACTGTACCAATCGCTCGAACAGTAGGATCTGCCTTGAGCTCTTGAATTTCAGCCACCAAGAGGACTGTTTCTAGCAAGCTGTCGATATTTTGATTGAATTTCGCTGAGATTTCAACAAATTCAGAATCTCCGCCCCAAGCTGTTGACATGACACCATGCTCAGCCAATTCACCAATCACGCGCTCAGGATTCGCTCCTGGCTTATCAATCTTGTTGATGGCTACGATGATTGGGACATCAGCCGCTTTAGAGTGGTTGATAGCTTCGATGGTTTGCGGCATAACACCGTCATCAGCCGCTACGACCAGGATAGTGATATCCGTAACAGAGGCACCGCGGGCCCGCATAGAAGTAAAGGCCGCGTGTCCAGGCGTATCCAAGAAAGTAATCTTCTTGCCGCTTTCCTCAATCTGGTAAGCACCGATGTGTTGAGTAATACCACCTGCTTCACCTGTAGCTACGCGAGAGTTACGCAGGGTATCCAAGAGGGTTGTTTTACCATGGTCAACGTGTCCCATGATGGTGACAACTGGCGGACGCTCTACCAAGGCATCTTGGTTGATATAACCTTCTTCTACGAAGAAGCGCTCAATGTCAGCTGTGTCAACTTCCACCTTCTTCTTAGCTTCGATACCGTAGTCCACCATAAGGAGTTCAATAGTATCGCCGTCAAGAGATTGGTTTTGCGTTGCCATCACGCCCATCATAAAGAGTTTCTTGACAATTTCAGCTGGTTCGCGCTTGATCCGTTTTGCAATTTCTGCAACGGTCATTCCGTCTGTATATTCAAATTCAGTTGGCAACTCATGGAACTTACGTTCTGTAACAGGTTTTGGTGCCTGATTATTGTTGCCCTTTCCTTTTTTATTTTTCTTGTTTTTATTCCAATTACTATTTCTTTGATTTCTCACTTGATTTTGACTGCTTCGATTCTTTTGTTGTTTTCTTGGACCTTCTTCTTCGCGATCAAAATCATCGCGCTTCTTATCTGGTCGAGCTTGCTTCTTACGACGCGTATCCACGGCGGCTGGAGCTGGGCTTGGATTCGCTGCTGGTGCAGATGGAGCTGGTGCAGGCTGAACTGGTGCACTTGCTTCTGCCTTAGGCTGCTCCTTGCGGCGATTTTGCCGTTCCAACACTTCTTTAGCTTCTTGTGCTTGCTTAAAGCGTTCCTCGCTGGAGCGAGCGTATTCAGCATTCTGCTCTGCTTTCAAAGCTGCTGCTCGGGCCTTAAAGTCAATCTTTGGTCCTTGAGGCTGTTGGCGGTTTTGACCGTTAAATCCTTGATGATTCTGACCATTGCGGCGGCCATCTTGACCACGATTATCGCGACGGTCATTTGGACGATTGCCCCTATCTCGGTCGTTGCGGTTTCCGCGATTCTTATTTCGATTATCACGGTCCTCACGCTTGCCTTGCTCTTTATTTTGTGGTTTGCGGTTGCCTTGCTGCTTCCGACGCTCTGCCTCTTCCTTGGCTCTCGCTTCACGTTCTGCCTTAAAGTTCCGGCTTTGCGGGCGCTTGACTGGCGCTACCGTTTCTGCTTTCGCTTCTGGCTGAGCTGCTGCTTTTGCTTCTGTCTGTTCTGCCTTGACTGGTGCCGCCTCTTTGGCAGGAGTTTTTTTCGGTGATGGTTGGGCTGCTACAGGCTTTTCTGCAGCAGCTTGAGGTGCGGCTGCTTTTGTAAAGCTGGATTTGATTCGCTCACCAGCGTCAGCTTCTACGCTGGATGAATGACTTTTGACATCCAGTCCCAGCTCCTTCGCACGAGCCACTACCTCCTTGCTTTCTTTTCCCAGTTCTTTGGCGATTTCATACAATCTTACTTTAGACAAATCTTGTCCTCCTCTTCTATTACATAAGAGACCTCATTTTCTTTGTAAAACCAGCATCTGTCACGGCGAGCACTTTTCTGGCCTTGCCAATGGCAGAGCTTAATTCCAGTGTTGAAAACACGGTTGATACTTCTACTTGGTAGTAACGACTTTTATCAGTGATTTTCTTGCTGAGATTAGGAGCTGCATCCTGGGCCAAAAAGACCAGATGTGCTTTTCCCTCCTGGATAGCCTTGACGGTCAGCTCCTCACCAGAAATGATGCGGCCAGCCCGCTGAGCCAGTCCCAGCAAATTTGCAAGTTTCTCTTTATTCAAGACCTAACTCTCTTCTTTTGACCTTATGATCGACATAAGCGATTAACTCATCATAGAAAGCCTCGTCCACTTCCATACTAAAGCTGCGGTTAAAAACCCGCTTCTTCTTAGCTTGAAGGGCTTCTTGATTGTCCAGCTTGATATAAGCTCCACGGCCATTGGCCTTTCCTGTCGGATCGATAAAGACTTGACCTTCCTTGTTCTTGACAATCCGCAGCAAATCACGCTTGTCAATCACTTCGTTGGACACCACTGATTTTCTTAAAGGGATTTTTCTTGTTTTTACCATTCCAGCCCCCTTAATCTAGTTCTTCAGCTTCGCTTTCTAAACCAGCTGTTTCTAGTACAGTTTCCTCTGCTACTGCGTCAAAGTCTGTTGCTTCTGCTGCTGAAACTTCTGTCTCTAGGACATCTGCATCCGCAAGAATTTCTTCTGCTTCCTGAGCAAATCCACCCAGTTCATTGGCTGCTTCCATTTCTTCAAACTCTGTGGCAGACTTGATATCGATTCTAAAGCCTGTCAAATGAGCTGCCAAGCGTACGTTCTGTCCACGACGGCCAATAGCCAGAGAAAGCTTGTTGTCTGGTACGACAACCAAGGCCCGCTTGTTATCTTCTTCGTTAAAGATAACTTGGTCAACCTCGGCAGGAGCAATAGCATTGTAGATAAATTCAGCTGGATCTGCTACCCACTCGATGACGTCGATATTTTCTTCAGTCGGCACCATACGGCCACTCTTTGGATCGTATTTGGCAGGATGGAACTTGCTCGTAATTTTCTTGATATTGGCTCCACCGCGTCCAACGATTGTACCGATGGCATCCACATTAGGGTTGTGGCTGCGAACCGCTACCTTGGTCCGATCGCCTGCTTCCCGTGACACGCTCATGATTTCCACAGTTCCGTCATAGACTTCAGGGATTTCCTGCTCCATCAAGCGCTTGATCATTTCTGGATGGCTGCGGCTGACAAAGACATTGACACCGCGAGGATTATCTTCTACCTTGTAGACAAAGACTTCGATGCGGTCATGAGAGGCAAAGACCTCACCAGGGATCTGGTCTTGCTTCGATAATTGTGCTTCAATGCTACCAAGATTGACATAGATAAAGCGATTGTCAAAACGCTCCACCGTTCCTGACATGATTTCATTTTCATGCTCTTTATAGGTATTGTAGGTGATTGCTCGGGTCTGCTTGCGCATCTTTTCCATGATGGTTTGCTTAGCAGACTGAGCAGCGACTCGGCCAAATTCAGCTGGCGCTTCTTCAAACTTAATCTTATCTCCCAACTCATAGGCTGAACTGATAGCCAAGGCATCTTTGAGACTGATTTCCAAACGGCTGTCAAAGACCTCGTCCACGACTTCGCGAACAGTATAGACACGGAAATCTCCTGACTTTTCGTCAAACTCAATGGCCGCGCTATCTGCCTGACCATAGCGACGACGATAGGCTGAGCGGAGTGACTCAGTTACTGCGTCAATGATATCTTCTTTCTTGATTCCTTTGTCTTCTTCCAAAATGCGGAAGGCCTCTAGCATTTCTTTACTCATTTTCATGTGACTTTTGCCGAAACAAAAGTGTTCCTTTCTTTTCTATATTGCTTCTGCGGCTAAAACTTAACGGCTAATCTGGCTTTGGAAACCAGACTGTAGGGAATTTCGACTTCTTTTCTGCGAGTCTTGTCCAGATATTCCATGTGCAGAACATCCTCTTCAAAGCTCAGCAAGGTGCCTTCAAAGACTTTCTGCTTGTCAACAGCCTTATAGAGACTGACATGGATATAACTGCCGACTGCATCGGATAGCTGTTCCTTGGTCTTGAGCGGACGCTCCAAGCCCGGACTGGTCACTTCCAGAAAATACTGTTCTGGGAAGGGATCTGGTTTGATTTGATCCAAGAGCGGACTGATAATATCCGTCAAATCCGCTGTATCATTGACCGTAATGCCCTCAGGCTTATCTACAAAGACACTGAGAACGTAGTCCCCGCCCATCTTTCCGTACTCAATATCGACTAATTCATAGGGGGCCAGAATGGCTGGTTCAATAACCTCCCTCACCAATTCAACAATCGTTGCGATATGACGACACCTCCTCACAGATAAGAGGCGAAGATACTTCCTCGCCTCTCTTTCCTTATTCATTATTAGTATTATAGCACGACAAGTCCCAGAATGCAAGGGAAATATGCTGTACAAGCTTTTAAAGACGGAATCCCACTTAAAACGATCTTATTTTTAAGCAAAATTCTTTCCTAATAATAAAGTCTTCAAGGAGTATTTCCTAGAAGACTCTTTCTTATTCAAACGCTGCTTCCACCCGATAGATGACTTGTCCCTTGTTAGCAAATTTCTGCTCATACTCAGTCAGGACATTGTCTTCAAAGTCGCTGGCATGCAAGTCTAACCACACGCCCTTTAACTTCATACCATACTGCGAAAAGCTTACTAAGCTATACTCAAAAAGACCACGATTGTCCGTTTTGAAGTGGATTTCTCCATTTTCTGGCAGAATCTGCTGATAGGTCGCCAGAAAGGACTGATAGGTCAGACGGCGCTTTTCATGACGTTTCTTGGGCCAAGGATCCGAGAAGTTCAGATAGAGGCGGTCAATCTCGCCCTCTTCAAAATAATCAGTCAGATCCGAACCGTCCACCCATAGAAGCTTGATATTGGGCACATCCGTTGCTAGCACCTTGTCCAAGGCATAGCTGAGAACCGATTTCTGAATATCAATCCCAATGTAGTTGATATTCGGATTGGCCTTGGCCATACCGGACACAAAGGCTCCTTTGCCGCTGCCAACCTCTACATGAATGGGGTGATCATTGCCAAAAATCTCCTGCCATCTGCCCTTGGCGTCTGCCGGATTCAAAATAACATACTGGGGATGCGCCTCCAGCAGTTCCGTCGCTCCCTTACGATTCCTTACTCTCATTGTCCTCTTCCGTATTTAGAACGGAAGTTTCGTAATGCGTAAATCTCCCGGTTCACATTTTCTAAATCATTGTTTTCATAGTATTTGGCAATCTGCATCAGATAAGAATACTGACCAAACCAGTATAGCTTATTGAAAACAGTCTGATTATACTTATAGCCATATGCGCTCAGCCACTCTTGCCAACCTGAATCAGGCACATAATGGCTCAAAATATGTGCTACATCCATCATCCTGTCTGTCAGGCGCACAGAATCCCAATCCACCAAGTAAATAAGCCCGCTGTCGGTCTCTACCCAGTTACTGTGGCGCACATCTCCGTGAACGATGGTCGCATAATCCTCACGAAAGGCCGGCACAGTCTGTCGCAGGTCGCGGATAACTGATTGCAGATATTGATTATTCCTCAAAGCAAGCGGCACTTGATTGAGCCAAGCATTCAGCAAATCAGTCGGCGTTTCCAGTGTATAGCCCAGCTTGGTCAGCTGCGTCATCAACGGGCGCGAGCGATGCAGCCGAGTCAAAATATTGATTACTTGCTTTTTGGACATATCATTTGGGGTCAGAATAGTGCCTGAAAGCCATTCCTGCCCGCTCATTACGTTTCCGTCCGGCATCCGGCGGCTCCACAAAAGCTGCGGTGCGATTTGTTCTCGAGCTAAGCCTGCTAAGATAGGGGTTGTATTCATCTTGACGAAAACGCGCCCCCCGTCCGGATAAGTCCCCATATAGGCCTTTCCGCTCTTACCAGCTATCGGTGTCAGGGTCAGCTCGTTATCAACCAAGTCCATGTTTCCCCTCCGTAAAAAGTTTCTTTATCATTTTACTAGTTTTACCTCTTTTAGTCAACCAATCTCCGTAACTTGAACGGCAGATAGAACAGATAGAGTAGGGCAGTTGCTCCCAGCACGGCCAGCACTGCTGTCTTGTCTTGGAAAAAGAGCAGAGCAGTCAGCACTTCACCCAAAAGGACACAGCTGCCAATAGATGTGATAATTTGTCTTGCTCCCTTCAGCTTTTCCCCTCTTTCTATCGGAAAAAGTTGGGTCAAAAACTGATAGTCAAAAGCTTCATACAAAGCCGTCAGCTGGAAGAGCAAGAGGTAATTGAACAAGACCGCAAAAGCCGCAGCAATCCAAGCTTGACTGACAAAAATCAAGGCCAAAAGAGCTAGAAAGAGTAGTCTTAAGGTTAGAGCAAAGAAGTCTCCATTTCGCAAGTAAGAGCGCAAAAAGAGATTCTGCCAGGTCTTGCTATGCTGCTTGCCCACAAGTCTCGTCAAACCATCCAGATAGGCCCTGCGCTTGACACTGTTTGAAATGCCTTTAACATTGGTAAAGAGAGCAAAGAAGCGCAGAATCGTCTGCTTTCGAGCAGCTTCATAAGCCACCAGAGCCTGCCAATCTAGGCCATTTTCAGTAAAGAATTTCTTGGCCTTAGCCTGAAACAAAAACCATTTCAAGACTAGCATAAAGAGGCAGTAGAGCCCGAAGCCCCAAATAGGCAATCCCAGAGCCAGAAAAAGCGGAGCCAGTAGCAGTAAGATTCCAGTCTGTAAGACTGCGTACAAGAGATAGGAACGCAGAATCTGAGCCTTGATAAAAGCCCTGACTTCTGCTTCTCTGACCAAGAGAAAGAGAGCATCCGGCTTTTCCAGATAGGTCGCAATCCGTCCAAAAGGCAGGATAAAGAGCGATAGAATAACTAGACTGGCAATAATCGGGAGGTGATTGGTCGGGAAATGCCGCAAAAGCTGACTGTACTGAACACCTAAAAATCCCATAAAAATCAGAAGAAAGAGCACGAAATGATCATTAAAAACATAACGCAGGTACTTCAGGCACTGCTGACGAAAATCCTGCTTTCGTTTGGCAAATAATTCTTTCATAGCGCTGCCTCTTCTGTCAGGGCTAGGTAGATGTCATTCAGACCAGCATCCGGCATTTGAAATTGGGCCCGCAACTCAGTCAAGCTGCCCTTGGCCCGTACTTGACCCTTGTGCAAGATTACAAAACTATCGCACATCTTCTCGGCAGAGTCCAGAACATGGGTGCTCATCAGAATCGACTTTCCCTTCTTCTTTTCCTCATCCAAGAGCTGAATAAGGTCTGCAATAGCTACCGGATCCAGCCCCAGAAAAGGCTCATCTACGATAAAAAGGCTGGGATCAACTACAAAAGCACAGATAATCATCACTTTTTGCTTCATCCCTTTTGAAAAGTGAACAGGGAACCAATCCAGTTTTTCCTTGAGTCGGAACATTTCCAATAACTTATCCACGCGCTTAAAAGCTGTTTCCTGCTCAATGTCGTATGCCATAGCTACCGTTTCAATGTGCTCGCGCAGGGTTAATTCTTCATAGAGACTAGGCGTTTCCGGAATAAAACCGATCTTCTTGCGGTAATCGCTGGGATTGGTCCGCAGCTCCAGTCCATCAATCTGAATCTGCCCCTTATAAGGCGTCAGAAGACCAATAATCTCATTGATAGTCGTGGACTTGCCTGCACCGTTGAGACCAATCAGACCAACCAGCTGGCCATTGCCCACTTCAAAGCTGACATCCTTTAAAACCGGGATATTAACATAGCCGCCCGTAAGCTCTTTGATTTCTAACATATTTTCTCCGAATTCTGGTATAATGGTTCTTATATTATAACAAAATCTAGCGAATAGAGGTACCATTTATGGCTGATTGTATTTTTTGTAAAATTATTGCCGGAGAAATCCCTTCTTCTAAAGTCTACGAAGACGAGAAAGTCCTTGCTTTTCTAGATATTTCCCAGGTAACACCAGGTCATACCTTGGTTGTCCCTAAAGAGCATTTCCGAAATGTTCTGGATATGGATGCCGACAGCACCAGTCAGCTCTTTACTCGCGTACCTGACATTGCTCGAAAGGTCATGAAAGCCACTGGTGCAGCTGGTATGAATATCATCAACAACAACGAAGAAATTGCTGGACAGACTGTCTTTCATACCCATGTGCATTTGGCACCGCGCTACAGTGATGCAGATGACCTCAAGATTACTTTCGCAGCCCACGAACCAGACTTTCCATCTCTGGCCGAATTAGCTGAGAAGATTGCGCAAGCTTAAGGAGGGAATATGAAACTTTCAAATATTTTCCTATTTATCGGTGCCGCTGCAGCCAGTTACAAGCTGGTTGAAAACCGTCAAAAAATTCAAGAAGAAATCATTGAAACAACAGATAGCCTAGACAAAGTTAAGGACAGTCTAGCCAATATCCAACGAAATATTGCCATCATTCAAGAGCAAAAAGAGCAAGTCAAAGACATCGCTCAAGATCTTACCTATAAATATAAAGTCCTTGAAAACCAAGCTCAAGTGCAGATCCAGCAAGTCAAAGACATCTGGGAAAAGTACGAGTCTTGATAGAGAAAAACTCCAGTTTTTAGCTGGAGTTTTTCTCTATCAAAAGGTGCTGTTTTTGAAATACGAAATGGTTCTCTGAAAACTTTTTCTACATCTATTTATCACAACTTATTCTTCTTCATAAAAAGGGACTATTTTCCTTTACGGATATTTCGAAAAAGGAGGATTAGCATAAGGACAAATAGTCCTTCTAGAAAGAAGAAAGCAACCTCACTATTCATTATAAGGGAATCAACTTCAATACTATATCGGCGTAACCCTGCTATATTAAAAAATAGAATCCTAAGAAATCGTCGAAGAAAGATAAACAGCTGCAAACTATAAATTATGAAGACCTTTTTAACTCCAATTATTAAACGTTGTTCTTTTGTAAAATAAGACATAGCAACAGCATTTAATAGCAGCATGACTGTTAGGCTAAGGGTGTCTTGCCGAAGAATCATAGGATCAAAGTAACTAAGTCTAAAGTGAATGAGAGGAGAAAATTGAAAAAGAAGAATCCCTATTAAACTTGGAAAGAAAATTTTCTTAAGCGAAGGCGGAAAGTCTAGACTCAATCTCGTAAAGGACAAAATAATGAGCAGGATAATCAGAATAATGCTATAGAATATGACAACACCTGAAACCAATTGGCTTCTTTTTGCCAAAGCAGAAAGAAAACCAGCAGAAAGAAAAATACCAATAGGAGTAAGCCAATCTAGTGAATAATTCCATTTTGGACCCTTATTAACCTTAAATCCATCAATAAAGCAGAAAAATGTTATAAAAGAGAGTCCAACGATAAGTCCAAGAGGTAAAAACGGAATGGCTAAGAAAAGGAATAAAATTCCCATAACCCACATATTGAGATTGTAGTAAAGTTTGGGCTTCATACCTCGAGCAAAATCCCCTTCTTCCATGGGTGTTTGTCGCATTCTCAATATATAATAGTAAAAAAGAGATACCATTCCTACATAAACCCAAGAATTTAATCCAAGACGTTGCTCTTGGGTACTTTGTATGAGGCTAAATACAGTCAAAACAGCAAATACAAACTGCAGAAATTTATTGGTGAATATCTGTCTTTTTTTCCAAGACGAATAGGATAGTTTCGACTTAGGATAACTGAGCTCATAGGCATAGGCTGTCATCTCTTCAAGTTTCTTGTCCGTCTCCTCTGTCATCATATGTGGAGCAATTTTAGAAGTAGTAAATCTTCCAAGAACAAATCTCAAGACTTCTCCATCTGTGAAGCGTCGATACTCCTTGTATATCTGTTCAAACAAGACAGTTAGAATACGAGGCTTTTCTTTAAAATATTGCTTCCACTCATCCCAATCATTGATGAGTTCATCACTTTTCGTTAGTTTTTCAACAT
Source organism: Streptococcus sp. DTU_2020_1000888_1_SI_GRL_NUU_041A (assembly GCF_032387735.1). Lineage (NCBI taxonomy): Bacteria > Bacillati > Bacillota > Bacilli > Lactobacillales > Streptococcaceae > Streptococcus > Streptococcus sp. DTU_2020_1000888_1_SI_GRL_NUU_041A. The sequence continues at coordinate 2,062,396 of NZ_CP135591.1, forward strand.
AAAGATAGCCTTCGTAATACCAATATTCAAACTTCTCCTTATTATCTAGTTCAAACTCTTTTACAACAGAAGGATAGGACTGAACAATATTCCAGAATTGTAGCTTTTTCAGATAGGGATTTGACTCCTCGTCACTTGAACGCTCTACAAATTGGAGTATCAGGGTTAAAACCTTTTTATTCTTTAAAGGATAGACATCCACTTTTTCTAACAAAGATAGTAAAAGTGATTGTTCCTTAACCCTTTCAAAAAGAAATTGCCAATCACGCAATAGACTATAGTCGTCTTCATAATGAGAGTTTAGCAGTTCATAAAAAACTACCTCAACCTCATCAGGGTTATCTAAAGAGTATTGATTAAAGTCAACATTTTCACCAAGTTTTACCTTTAATTTCTTTAAGTACTCAGCTAGGTCATCAAACTGTTCACGATCCTCTTTAAACATTACTTGTCGCACCTTTTCAAGGATATAAGTTAAAACAGGGACACTCTTAATTATGTGACGCTTCTGACTCACTTGAAACAGCACGACAAAAGCAAGATGCGGGTGCTTAAAAAAATCTATCCAAGATGTTAGTTGATTTGCTTTTTTAGAATCTTTGAGAATTTCTTGGCATAAAAGATATGAAGAGTAAAATTGCTCAGTCTCTTCTTTCGCACTTGCAATAGATTTCTGTTGTTCTACTGCCACTGCCCTTTTGATTTCCCAATGATTCAGTTTGTAATAGTAACTCCAGTTGCGAAAATCAGGGACATAGTCTTTCAGTAAAGGTATGATGATAGAGAATTGTTCAGGCTTGTTAAAAATATAAACATCCATTTCCTCTAGGACAGTCTGAACAGCACTCATGTCATATCTATACTGACTAAAGAACTGGTTCCAAAGATTTTCTTGCTCTTCAAAGCTATAATCAGCATTGCCGATTATGCTTTCAATCGAATTCCGAATTATATACGAAGTTTCATTATAGCCGCTAAAATCCAGGGTAGACTTTGCGGTTTCTTCTTGTAACTGTGCTTCCTCCACCTTCAACGTTTCAAAGTTTAGAGAAGTCTCTGGTTCTTCATAGTTTCCGATTGAAGCAGTTGAGCTTTTATAGTCACTAAAGTCAAGTAGAGACTTTGCACCTTCCTCTTGCGACTGCTCCTCTTCTATATGTAAAGTATCAAAATCAAGGGAACTTGAAGCAGAGTCTTGGGTTTCCTCACCTGTCTGGCTTTCTTGCTGATGGGAAATCGATTTTCTTAGACCAATCTCTGAGCTAGCATTGATTGATCTTGCATAATTTAAGGCTACTTGATAGGCTTCAACAATTTGCTGATAGATTTCTGGTTGGTCTTCAGGATGATAATGTCGAACCAGCTCAGCATAACGTCTCCGAATTGCTTTGACATCATGAGTTGGCTCAATACCTAAAGTTTCCCATATACTCATATTTTCTCCTCTCTTACAACCCTCGTTCTAGATAATCTAAGTAACGAGAAAATGACTGGTAAACCTTAGGTAATTGATAGACAGACGCCTGTTTGACCTCTTCCTCAAATCTCTTTGTTTCCTCCATCAGATTATCTCTTCTCCTGCCGAGTAGCATACTATAGACGCGATTGGCCTTCTCAATCAAGAAGCGATAGACCTCTGTCTCCTGTGCATTAATCTTATAGCGAGATAATTCAGATTGTTTGACCTTGATTTCCTTTTCTGTCAACGTAATACTATCTTGCAAGATGACATGGCTAAAGATTTCTTGAGTCGAGTCAATTTTCACTTCCACATCCAATATTCCATTAAGATCATAGGTGAATCGGACTGTAAAACCTTCATTAGCTCGATAATTTACAGGAACTGGAACTTCCAGTTCTCCTAAGAATAAGTTTTGGGTCGCCTTCATCATCTCTCCTTGGTAGACCTTTATCTTCACCTGGCTCTGTCCCATTTCAGCAGTATAGTAATGCTCCAACCGCGAAGCAGGGAGGGTGGAATTTCGCTCTATTATTGGTGAAAAACGATCACCGACTACCTTAATACCGAGTGTAAACGGGCAGATATCAGAAAGCAACAGGTCTCGTATCTCTCCTTGACGTTGCTTGATTCCTGCAAGGAGCGCACATCCTCTTGCAATCATCAGATCGGGATCATCAGATACTTGCACCTTTTGATCAATACAGTAAGATAGAAAATCCTGAACCAATCTCAATTTTGAAGTTCCTCCAACTAGGACAAAATTATCAGAGGTTACATAGCTAAAACGTGCATCCATCAAAGCGCGGTCTAAAACTGCCTTAACACGGGCTAACAGAGGTTGACAAAGCTCATAAAAACGCTGATAGGTCAAATTTAAAGAATATTTCTGTTCCTGGTCAAGTACTGACATTTTCACTTCTTCTTTGTCATTCAAGTCCAACTTAGTTTTCTCAGCTTGCACCAAAATTTTGCTATAGAATTCGCGCGAAATGGACTCCTTGGTCAATTGATTGAAGACTAAAAATTCCTCAGCAATAGCTGCAGTGAAATCCTCTCCTCCCAAACGATTGTCACCTGCTATAGACACAATCTCAACAATATTATCAAACAACTCTACAACTGAGATATCCAGAGTACCTCCACCAAAATCGACTACAACGAAAGATTGATCCTCTTGATGACTCACGGATCTTTTAGCAAGGGCAGCTGCAGAAGGTTCATTGATAATACGATCAATCTTAACCCCTGCAAATTTTCCTGCTATTTTTGTCGCATAGCGCTGAGCATCATTGAAATAGGCTGGTACACTAACGATAACTTCATCAACTTTCTCCCCAAGATAAGTTTCTGCATCATCTACCAACTTTCGAATCACAAAAGAGCTTAATTCTTCAGCCTTATAAGTTCTATTTCCTAGTCTTAAATCATGCTTAGTTCCCATAAAGCGTTTAAATTGAGAAACAGTCTTGTCAGAATGAGTGACCAAGCGCTCCTTAGCGATTTTCCCAACTATGATTTCGTCATTATCGTCTAAGGCCACAACAGAAGGAGTCAAAAACTCTCCAAAAGCATTTGGGATCAGCTTAACCTGACCTTCTTGATAAACTCCAACCAAAGAATTTGTTGTTCCTAAATCAATACCTACAATCATACTTCTTCTAACTCCAAATTTTTATACATATTCCCATTATACAGGAAATATTCTATTTTTTTAAGAAAAATCTGCTAGTCATACAACACAGGCACGAAAAAATGCATGCAACTTTTTCTAGCTACATACATTTTTCAAGATATTTTTGTTTTTACATTCAAACTTGTTCATTTTTACTATTTCGGTTTGATTATACTATGAAACTTTCAAAAAAAATATTATAGGAAAAACTGCTATCAGAAAACATTATTTCTTCATGTGCTTGTAGTGCATCACTTGCTAGATTCAATTCAATAATAACAAGAGAAGTTTGATATAATTGACAAATGTTTTAAAAAGAGAGAATCAATAACAACTTCGCTTGATGTTACTTTTCGTCATCAACTACAATTTACAAAGAGCCAGCCTTCTTTTTATATTTAACCTTTTTACTCTGTAGTCGCATTGACTACTGGCTGACTTTGTGGGGTGCTGACACTGACATCTGCAGCTGGGGCAGAGGAAGCCGCTGGAGCAACCGGAGTCGTATTCGTAGTTCCAACTGTTGTATCTGTCGTCGGATAAGAGTAATTCTCATAACCATTATTATAAGTAGGCTGACTATAAGAATTCTGGTAACTGCTATAGCTTTCTGTGCTACTAGATGTACTACTGCTATTGCTGCTTCTTAGACTGTTGCCACCCATAATATCTTCATAGAGAACAGCATTGGTCTTCAGACTCTTAACTGTGTCCAAGCCCAGAGACTTGCGGATTAGATTCTGCATGCTCAGCAAATGCTCTGACGTCACCAGCTGATAGCTTCCACCATCAGGCAAGGTCGCATCTTCTCCACGTAGCTGCTCAGACTTAATGTTCTTAAAGGCATCCTGATAGCCTAGCAGTTGAGGAATGCTTTTTGAATCAAGCGCGATATTGGTCTGCATGTTGCTGCTGACAGCTTTTAAAATAGCCTGATAATGGCTGACACTGTTGAGACTGAGAACTTTTTCAACCACTTTCTTAATTACTTCACGTTGACGCTTTTGGCGGCCATAGTCACCCTCTGGATCCTGATAGCGCATGCGAGCATAGACCAGCGCCTGATCACCATTGATGGTTTGCTTGCCAGGTTCCACCTTAGCAGTATACTCAGGCTCATTATCCTCAATAGAAATTGGGAAGTCAAAGGTATTATTGACCTCAATACCGCCTACTGCGTCTACTAGTTGAACCAAGCCCTGCATATTGATCATCACATAGCGGTCGATGTGGATATTCATCAAGCCCTCAATAGTCGAAATGGCTAACTCTGCTCCGCCTGTCGCATAGGCAGCATTCAGCTTGGCTTCAACTGTTTGACCATTTTCATCAATCTGAGTCAGAATATCACGTTCCAAACTCATCATGACTGTTTTCTTAGTCTTTGGATTGACGCTCAGGAGAATCATGGTATCGCTGTTCCCGACCCAAGTATCCTCGCGGGATCCGCTCCCTGTATCTACACCCATCAGTAAGATAGTCATGGGCTTAGTCGCAGAAATAACATCTGTCTCATTTCCCAACCCCTTATAAGTCTTGGACAGTTCATCTGTTGACTGACCATAGATCGTCCAAGCATAAGTACCGATACCAGCTGTCGTTACGACAAGGAGACTGAGAAACATCATTATAATCTTTTTAAACATATCTTTTTTAGTCTATCAGTTTACCCATCAGGTAAACATCAAGAAATATCCCTTCTTTTAAATAGGCTCCTCTTTTTTGTAAGCCTTCAATTTCAAATCCTAAATCTTTATAGAGGTGAACCGCTCGTTCATTTCTAACCTGAACGCTCAATTCCAAACGTCGAATAACTTGAGAATCTTCTGCCCAAGTCAGTGCCTCTTCCAGCAATATGCGTCCCAGTCCTTGGTTCCAGAAAGTTTTCTTCACCACGACAAAGACTTGACCAATATGGCGAATTCGCTCATGGAAATCAGCTGTGATGCTGACAAGACCGGCAATCTCACCATTTAAAAGAGCCAACAGATAAAGCTGATTACTAGAAGCAGCCTGATGCTCAATGAATGAAGCCATCTCCTCTTGATTCATCAAAATTCCAGCTTCATCCAGCGTCATATAATCTGACTCAGACCCGACCTGATTGAGGAAGGCAATCAGCTCAGCAGCATCTGTTTTTTCCGCTTCTCGCAAGCACAATTCATATTCAGTCATTCTGCAGTTCCTCAAGCAACTCTTGGGCTCGTGTTCCTTTGGCTTCAAAAACCAATTCACGACCATCTTCCTTTTTCAAGAGGTTTAATTTTAAATAGTTATCAGGCAGATTTTCTCCCAGCAGCTCCCCCCATTCAATGACCGTCACACCCTCCCCAAAGAGAAAGTCATCCAAATCAATGGAGTCTGGATCGTCTCCGATGCGGTAGACATCCAGATGATAGAGCGGCAAGCGCCCCACGTATTCCCGAACAATGGTATAGGTTGGACTTTTAATCATCTGACTGATGCCCAGACCTAGAGCCAGACCCTTAGTAAAGGTTGTCTTCCCTGCTCCTAAATCTCCCGTTAAAACCAGTACATCGCCTGCCCGGAGCAATTTGCCCAGACGCTGACCCCACTGGATTAATTCTTCCTCATTATGACTAAACATTCTCTTATTATACCAGAAAAAAATTTTTTCTGCTTAATTTTGCAAAAGAAAAATCAGCCGCAAAAAGCTGATTTTTTATACTGAAAATATAAGCTATCCAAACTTCACTAGACACAAGGAAATCCAGCAATGTTTAGGCCTAATTTAAAGCCAGATTTACGAAATTCAAAATAAAGAGAAGATCCAAAATCCAAATCATAGAATGCACATCCTTGGCTTGACCTTTGAAGATTTTGACCAAAGTGTAGGTGATAAACCCAGCTGCTATCCCGTGAGTGATAGAATAGGCAAATCCCATAAAAATAGAAGTAAAGAAAGCTGGAATGGCCTCCGCCATATCATCCCAATGGATGTTTTTCAGACTAGCCAGCATCATAATCCCCACGATAATGAGAATCGGTGCAGTTGCAGCATTAGGAACAATAGCCAAGAGTGGGCTAAAGAAGCTTGACACCGCAAAGCAGATGGCTACGACCAAGGCGGTCAGACCTGTTCGGCCTCCAGCTCCGATACCAGCTGCAGACTCCACATAAGTCGTCACATTAGAAGTTCCAGCAATGGCGCCAATAGAGGTTCCGATGAGATCCGAGTAAAGAGCCTTATCCAAACCTTCTGATTCATGGTTTTCCCCAGAAGTCGCCACAATCCCGACCTTTTCACCTGTCCCAATCAAGGTACCAATGGTATCAAAAATATCTGTCAAGGAGAAAGCCAGAATAGCCATACATGTCTGGGGCCAGCGAGCTGAATCTGCTAAAAGGGCACCCAGACCTTTCGGACCTACTGCCACCCCAAAAATCTGCCCCAGTTCATTAACAGCAGTACCAATGTTATTCTGCCCAAAATCAATAGATGACAAATCAACCAAGCCAACCAGAATAGCTACCACTGTCGTTACTAGGATGGATAGGATAACACCACCCTTGATATTTTTCACGATAAAGAAGATTGTGATGGCCAAACCAACCAGGGCTACTAGGACCGCTGGATTGTTAAAGTCTACCAGACCTGGAGTTGCTGCTGAATTAGCCGTAATAGCCGCTGCAGCTTTATCTGCTCCCTTGCCAGCTACTGTATAGTTTCCCGGATCGATTGAAAACTTGAGCAAGCCAGCATTTTTAATACCTACATAAGCCAGAAAGACTCCGATTCCTGCTGAAATAGCTGCGCGCAAGGAGCCTGGAATTGACTCAATAATCATCTTACGCACCTTGGTCAGAGTGATAATAAGCGAAATAATCCCGCAGATAAAGACCATAGCCAAGGCTTCCTGCCAAGTGTAACCCAAGGCAAAGACGACCGTAAAAGTGAAAAAGGCATTCAACCCCATGCCCGGTGCCTGCGCATAAGGCAAGTTGGCAAAGAAGGCCATCATCAAGGTTCCGGCAACAGCTCCGATAATCGTAGCTAGAAAAACACCCTGCTTGGGCATACCTGTCTGAGCCAGCATGGCCGGATTGACGAATAAAATGTAGGACATGGCAAAGAAAGTCGTCAGACCCGCCAAAACTTCTGTCCGGACATCCGTCCCTTTTTCGGTCAGTTTGAAAAATTTATCCATTTTTCAATAAATCTCCTTTTGAGTAAAATTTCTAATATCTAGTTCAACAAAAAAGAAAAAAGATTGAATTTCGTTTATTTGCGAACGATAACTTAGATTATAATAAAAAACATTCACTTTTTCAAGATGAATGTCTCGCTATTCTTATTTTTTATTATCTCTCATCAGAAATACCAAACTCATAAACTGTAAAAAAGTAAAACCAAGTATGAAAAGCAGTCGATCAGGCTGCAAAGTTTGCAAAAGCTTCTGTATAACCAGCTGTGGATGAAGTAATAAATCCCAGCTATTGAGGCGATCATAACGTCCTATGTAGATAGCCAGACTGGACACAGCCGACAGAGCTGCCGTCAGCAATAGATCCAAATACCAGTTAAGCTTCCAACGCTCCTTGATGACATACCAGCTCTCCATACCACAGAAAATCCCGAATAAAATACTGGAAACAAAAGCTAAAAAGAGCAGAAAAACACTTGGCTTACTCAGAACATCTGCCACCCAAGTCATATGAATCAAATCAGTAATCATATAGAAAGTGTTGGGGAAGAAAAGCAACCACAACAGGAAAAGAAGAGGATAAGCCCACTTCTGCTTCTTGAATAAAAGCGTCAAGACAGCTGCATCATAGCTGATTAAGGCCAAGGTCATATTCCAGATGAGATAGGTTGGACCGCCATTTAGAGATTGGATATAGATAAAAAAGGCAATCATTAGAAAAAGAGCATGAATCATGAACGGTTTACGCATAAAAAAAGCTCCTCCTTGGTGTGTCATAATTGTGACTGATTAGAGCACCATTATAACATAAGTCGTGTTATTTACACTGAATTCTGTTATAATAGTCTGTATTATCACTGAAAAGAGACTCACATGACAAAAAAAGTAATCGCTGTGGATTTGGACGGAACCTTGCTGGATTCTAACAGCAATCTGTCTGACTTCACCAAAGAAACCATCAAAAAAATTTCCCAAAAGGGCCACAAGGTCATCATCACAACAGGACGGCCCTACCGCATGGCTTTGAAATATTATAAAGAATTAGAGCTCAATACGCCCATGATTAACTTCAATGGCTCTCTGACTCACATTCCAGAAAAGAAATGGGACTTTGAAAAATCGCTGACGCTGGATAAGTCCTTTCTGCTGGATATGGTTAAGCGCAGGGATGAGATTGAAGCGGATTTCATTGCCGGCGAATACCGCAATAAATTTTATATCACCAATCCTAATGAAGAAATTGCTGATCCCAAGCTCTTTGGCATCGATGCTTTTAAGCCTGAAAATCAGTTTCAAGCCAATCTAGTAACGGAGAATCCTAACGCCATTCTCCTGCAGACACGAGCAGCTGACAAATATGCTCTGGCAGAGGAAATGAATGCTTTTTACCAGCATGAACTTGCCATCAACTCTTGGGGCGGACCGCTCAACATTCTCGAGTGTGCTCCCAAAGGGGTCAACAAAGCCTTCGCCCTTCAGTACCTGCTTAATGTTCTCAATGTGGATCGTAAAAATCTGATTGCCTTTGGCGATGAGCAAAATGATACTGAGATGCTGTCCTTTGCTGGCACTGGCTATGCCATGAAAAATGCCAATACTGACCTGCTGCCCTACGCAGACCAGCAGTTGTCTTTGACTAACGACCAAGATGGCGTCGCCCACGAGCTAAACAAACTCTTTTTATAAAAGTAGACAATTAGGCAAACTCTGTTCGAGAGTTTGTCTTTTATTTTTTGTCTTCTCTCGACCTCAATCATGCTTAAAAGCTTTAAAAATCAGAGCTTATCCGCAGTACCATAGTTTTAAAGGTTACTTTTACTTGAAATTGTAAGCGTTTGCTATTTGTTTAAGTTTGTGATATAATTAACATAATCGAAAACTAAATAACAGGAGGAAACTACTTATGAAAGCAGTTGTTGTAAATCCAGAAGGAACCAATGTCCAACTCATCGAAAATAAGGAACTTCGTCCTCTTGAAACAGGGGAAGCTCTCGTTGACATTGAATACTGCGGTGTCTGCCATACTGATTTACACGTCGCGCATGGTGACTTTGGTAAGGTACCGGGTCGCGTTCTTGGGCATGAAGGTATCGGTATTGTCAAAGAAATCGCTCCAGATGTAAAAAGTCTCAAGGTCGGAGACCGCGTCAGTGTCGCTTGGTTCTTTGAAGGCTGCGGCACTTGTGAATACTGTACAACTGGTCGCGAAACCCTTTGCCGTACAGTAAAAAATGCTGGTTACTCTGTTGACGGTGGGATGGCAGAGCAATGTATCGTAACAGCTGACTATGCTGTCAAAGTTCCTGAAGGACTGGATCCTGCCCAAGCTTCTTCTATCACCTGTGCTGGCGTAACTACCTACAAAGCCATTAAAGAAGCCCAGCTGCAGCCAGGACAATGGACAGTAATCTTTGGAGCAGGTGGATTGGGTAACCTAGCGGTTCAATATGCCAAGAAAGTCTTTAACGCACATGTTGTCGCTGTTGATATCAACAATGACAAGCTCGCTCTGGCCAAAGAAGTTGGTGCTGATATCGTCATCAACGGCTATGAAGTTGAAGATGTCGCTGCTCTTATCCAAGAAAAAACTGGCGGTGCTCATTCTGCCGTAGTAACAGCCGTTTCTAAAGTTGCCTTCAACCAAGCTGTTGACTCTGTTCGTGCTGGCGGTCGAGTAGTTGCCGTTGGATTGCCATCTGAAATGATGGACCTCAGCATTGTCAAAACCGTTTTAGATGGTATCCAAGTCATCGGTTCCCTCGTTGGTACACGTAAGGACTTGGAAGAAGCCTTCCAGTTTGGTGCTGAAGGATTGGTGGTTCCTGTCGTTCAAAAACGTCCTGTTTCAGATGCAGTGGATGTCTTTGACGAAATGGAAGCGGGTACTATTCAGGGACGTATGGTCCTTGACTTCACACACTAATACTTTAAAACATGTCAATCCCAACATTTACCAAACTTTTGGAAACTTATGATGGACAAACTTGATATTATATAGAAACTTTTGCCATTACAGAGGGAGACTAAAGACATAAGATGCAATTTCTTGTCTTTGGTCCTCCTCTTTCTTTTTTGAAAAATAAACACTTTCTCAAACACGATTCTTTTCTTTCATTTCAAAAGTCTCTTTCATATTATTTCAACATTCTTTCATATATTGACCTATTGTATTTTCTGTTTTCCTAATTTATTAAAACATTTCTATAGCTATGGTTTGCTTATACCTATATTTATCAGGGTTTCAGCAAATACTGACATTTTTGAAAGAAAAAGTCGTTTTTAGGAACAAACGCTTGCATTTTTCATGAAAACGTTTTATAATAAACTTGCCTTAAAGTTTTCTTAAAACTTAAGTCAAACATTTTATAAGGAGGAATGTCAATAATGAGTATCGGAATCATTATTGCTAGCCACGGTGAATTTGCTGCTGGTATTCATCAATCAGGTTCTATGATTTTCGGTGAGCAGGAAAAAGTACAAGTTGTAACTTTCATGCCCAACGAAGGACCAGATGATCTCTATGCAAAGTTCAATGACGCTGTGGCTTCGTTTGATGCGGACGATGAAGTGTTGGTCTTGGCTGACCTTTGGAGTGGCTCTCCATTCAACCAAGCTAGCCGTGTCATGGGTGAAAATCCAGACCGCAAGTTCGCTATCATTACAGGCTTGAACCTGCCTATGCTGATTCAAGCTTATACAGAAAGGATGATGGATGCCAACGCCGGCGTTGAAGCTGTTGTTGCTAACATTATCAAAGAAGCCAAGGAAGGAGTCAAAGCTCTGCCTGAAGAGCTGAACCCTGCTGCTGAAGAAGCAAATGCTCCTGCTGCGGCTGCTCCAGTTGCCCAAGCAGCAATCCCTGAAGGGACTGTAATCGGTGACGGCAAGCTCAAAATCAACCTTGCCCGGATCGACACACGTTTGCTGCACGGTCAGGTAGCAACAGCTTGGACGCCAGATTCAAAAGCAGATCGTATTATCGTTGCTTCTGATTCAGTAGCTCAAGACGAACTTCGTAAAGAGTTGATTAAGCAAGCTGCACCAGGTAATGTCAAAGCCAATGTTGTCCCAATCGACAAATTGATTGCTGTTTCAAAAGACCCTCGCTTTGGCAACACTCATGCCTTGATTCTGTTTGAAACTCCTCAAGATGCCCTTCGTGCTGTTGAAGGCGGTGTGCCAATCAAGACCCTTAACGTTGGTTCCATGGCTCACTCAACTGGTAAAACAATGGTCAACAACGTACTGTCAATGGACAAGGAAGACGTTGCTACTTATGAAAAGCTGCGTGACCTTGGCGTTGAATTCGACGTACGTAAAGTACCAAATGACTCTAAAAAAGATTTGTTTGATTTGATTAAGAAAGCCAACGTGCAGTAGAATCAAACGTTTTGCTTTTATTAATTTAGGAAAGGATTTAGAACATGTCTATTATTTCTATGGTTTTAGTAGTCTTTGTTGCCTTCTTAGCTGGTCTAGAAGGTATCTTGGACCAATTCCAATTCCACCAACCGCTGGTTGCTTGTACCTTGATTGGACTGGTAACTGGTAATTTGGCTGCCGGTGTTATGCTGGGTGGATCTCTCCAGCTGATTGCTCTTGGCTGGGCTAATATCGGAGCTGCTGTAGCACCTGATGCCGCCCTCGCTTCTGTTGCCGCTGCCATCATCATGGTACTGGGTGGAGACTTCTCAAGCAAAGGAATCGCTGTAGCACAAGGTGTTGCTATTCCACTTGCTGTTGCTGGTCTCTTCTTGACTATGATTGTCCGCACTTTGTCAGTCGGTTTGGTTCACGGTGCAGATGCTGCTGCGAAAAAAGGAGACATTAAAGGAGTTGAACGCGCTCACTTTATCGCTCTCTTCATGCAAGGAGCACGTATTGCTATCCCTGCAGCACTTCTTTTGATGATTCCTGCTGAGTCTGTTAAATCTGCTCTTGAAGCTATGCCAGCTTGGCTATCAGAAGGTATGCAAATCGGTGGTGGTATGGTCGTAGCCGTTGGTTATGCCATGGTTATCAACATGATGGCAACTCGTGAAGTATGGCCATTCTTCGCTATTGGTTTCGCTTTGGCTGCTGTCAGCGAACTCACTCTGATTGCCCTCGGTGCAATTGGTGTCGCTATTGCCCTCATCTACCTTGCCTTGTCTAAAAAAGGCGGAAATGGCGGTGGTGGAGCAACAGCTTCATCTAACGATCCAATCGGCGACATCCTAGAAGACTACTAAGAAAGGAGACACACTATCATGACAGAATTAAATACTGTAAAACCTGATGAGTCAGGAAAATTGACTCTTTCAAAGGCTGACCGTCAAAAAGTTTGGTGGCGTTCTACTTTCTTGCAAGGCTCTTGGAACTACGAACGTATGCAAAACTTGGGCTGGGCTTATTCACTGATTCCAGCTATTAAGAAACTTTATACTAAAAAAGAAGATCAAGCTGCTGCTCTTGAGCGTCACTTGGAGTTCTTCAACACTCACCCATATGTTGCAGCTCCAATCATCGGAGTTACACTTGCGCTTGAAGAAGAAAAAGCAAATGGTGCAGCAATTGACGATGCGGCTATCCAAGGGGTTAAAATCGGTATGATGGGACCTCTGGCTGGTATCGGAGACCCTGTCTTCTGGTTCACAGTTCGTCCTATCCTTGGAGCACTTGGAGCATCTCTTGCTTTGACCGGAAATATCATTGGTCCACTTATCTTCTTCTTAGCTTGGAATGCTATCCGGATGGCTTTCCTCTGGTACACACAAGAATTGGGCTACAAGGCTGGTTCTGAAATCACTAAAGACATGTCTGGTGGTATCCTCCAAGACATTACCAAAGGTGCTTCAATCCTAGGTATGTTTATCTTAGCTGTTCTGGTTGAGCGCTGGGTATCTATTAAGTTTGTCTTTAACGTTTCATCTGTTAAGCTAGATGATAAAGCATATATCCATTGGGACAAATTGTCTAGTGGCTATAAGGGTATCCAAGAAGCCTTTGCTCAAGTAGGTCAAGGACTATCTCAAACCCCTGAAAAAGTTACAACTTTCCAACAAAACTTGGATTCCTTGATTCCTGGTTTGATGGGACTGCTTCTAACTTTCGCTTGTATGTGGTTGCTTAAGAAAAAAGTATCCCCTATCACTATCATCATCGCCCTCTTCGTAGTTGGTGTACTAGCTCACGTTGCTGGTTTGATGTAATCAAAAAGAAGGTTTCGGCCTTCTTTTTATTGTGGTATAATAGCTATATTATTTAAAAGGGAGTTACTCTATGGCACAGTCACAAAACAAAACAGTTGAGTTTAATACCACTGGCGTTTCCTATCTTGGATTAGGCGGAAAGGTTGGGAAATTTTTAATCGGCGAGACAGCTCTGGAGTTTTACGCTGATGCCAATGTAGAAGATTATATCCAACTGCCTTGGACTAGCATCACTGCTATCGGTGCTAATGTTTCTGGCAAGAAAGTCAGCCGCCACTTTGAAATCTGGACTGATAAAGGAAAGTTTCTCTTTGCCTCCAAAGACTCTGGTAAGATTCTCAAAATTGCGCGAGAACATATCGGCAATGATAAGGTCGTTAGATTGCCGACTCTGTTACAAAAAATTGCTGGAATCTTTAAGAAGAAAAAATAGGGTTGAAAAAGTTTCTGCCCTATTTTTTATATTTCCGACTAAGACAAAACCAGCTTGTACCACCAAAATGGAGCTAGCACAAAAAATTGGAAAGTGAATCAGTCTGAGAATGCACTCTTTCAGCCCCCTTGAAATAATGGGATGAAGTAAGCTGATATTATCAATGCAAGACCGCATCATTAGATTTTCAAAAAGGATAAACATCAGCTAAATTTTTCTCGAAAGTCCATGTCTTGACACCTTCAACATCACGGACATCTAGTTGTTTAAATCCGTTCTTTTTGTAAAAACGACAGTTGCTTTCTGTATGAGTAATCAAAGTAAGCCGCTGGCATTTCTCTTCTTTGGCAAGCAACTCAAGTCCTTTTGAGATAAAAAGACCACCAACTCCCTGCCCTTGATAATCAGGCAGCACACCCAGTAGTTCAAGATAAAGAGTTGAAACACTCCTTTTCTTAGCTTCTTTACTGCCCTCCCCAAAGACTTTTTGAAAGGCTAAAAGCTGGGGAATATATTGCCACATCCTCCATGCTCCTGCCCGCAAAAAGGAAAGTATACCGACAGGATGGTTACCGATCTTATGAATAGTAGCGACTGCCATAAGACGTCCGTCCACTTCAGCAAGTAGGCAAATATGATGACGCATCGCTGCCTTAACCATAACTGCATGCAATCTATTTAGAAAATCAATATAAGACTGACTGCTGCCAAAGAGAGGACGGAATTTTTCTCTGTAGATTTCATGCTCAGCAAAAGCAGCAGTTAAAACCGAGACTGCTGCAGCAAGATCCCTTTCATCTGCTCTTCTAAAACGAATCATGATAACTACCTCTTCAAATCTTTTCTGATAGTTTTTCTAAAAAAGCTTGACGTTTTTCAGCTGTAGACTGAGAAATATTCCCGAAATTCAACCAACGGCGCTGTCTAGCACCGATAGACTTAAAGGTATGTCCCAACATAGCTTTCTTGACGACGTCACCACAGAAATACTTAAGATAGAAGGTCGGTGCTGCAGAGGTAGTAATAGCCAATACCTCTTTAATATTGGTCAGACGACCAACTAACTGGCGAGTTTTGCTCTCCTCGTAAATCTTATTTTTCAAAAAGACCTTATCTTCAAATCCCTTGACAATAGCTGGCATATCCGCCCACCAGATAGGAAAAATCATGATAAGGCGGTCACAGGACGCAAGAGCTTCCTGATATTTTAAAACTAGTGGGTCTAGTGCCTGCCCCTTATTAAAAAGCGCTAGCTCTTCCTTGGTATAGACAGGATTAAAACCATCCTCATAGAGATCGACCAGTTCATAGGTCTGACCTTTCTTCTCCAACAAGTCCTGAACCTGCTCTAAAATAGCATGGTTAAAGCTTTTATCATAGGGATGTGCATAAACAATGAGATTTTTACTCATATTTGTAACCTCCTAGTAAATCATTGAACATTGAGCGATAAACTTCCTCATCAAAAGGCTCCAAGCCTTTAGCAATAAAATGCCCATAGCCTGTGATGAAGGTGTCCAGCTTGAGCAAAAGAATCTTTTTCTCTTTTTGACTCTCAATAGGCAGCCGATCCAGATAAACCACTGTCTTATTCCCGATTTCCAGAAGCTCACCTTTCCGGTAAGCCTCTGTCGCTACAGGGCTGAAAAAGAGAAAATCCATCATCTGACTGTTAGTTTCATATTCCGATAAAAGAAAGAGTCCTATCTGCCAAATGCAACCCAGAGGATCAGAGACTCCATCTAGATACTGCTCCTCTAAACGCTTAAGCTGCTTCTGGTTTTCCAAAAGACAGACCTGATAGTAAAGTTCCTCCTTATTCTCAAAAGCCTTGTAAAAAGCGCCAGTCGTAACCCCCAGCAGAGATGCCAGTTTCCTCAAGGGGATATTCTGATAGCCATACTCTCTGATAAGCTGGCTTGCCTTCTCAATCATACGGTCGCGCGTTGTTTGTTTTACCATAAGAACTCCTTTAGATAACTTCGTTACCTTTATTTAAAGATAACATAGTTATCTTTTTCTGTCAAGATTTTTCCTATCCTGGGATTTACATTTTCCATAAAATCCTGTATAATAGTCGAAACGGATAAGTACTATTGGGCACTTTTCAGAAAGTCTGCGGTGGCTGTGAGCAGATAAGGAGAAAATAGGAAATTCTACCGTTAGTTTAAAAATGAATAATTAAGCAAGTGCACTTTTGTGAAGTTGGATGGAACCGCGGCTATGCCGCTCCAACAGTTTCATAAAGTGCTTTTTATTTTTGGAGGTACCTATGTTAGATTTAAAACGCATCCGTACAGATTTTGATTCTGTCGCTGAAAAATTAGCTACACGAGGTGTTGACGCTGCTACCCTTAACCAAATGAAAAGCATTGACAAAGAACGTCGGGATTTGTTAGTCAAGGTCGAAGAACTCAAGGCTGAGCGCAATACTGTTTCTGCTGAAATTGCTCAAGCTAAACGCAACAAAGAAAATGCAGATGATAAGATTGCTGCCATGCAAAAACTCTCTGCTGAAGTCAAAACCCTAGACGCAACTTTGGCTGAGCTGGACGCTAAGTTGACTGAATTCACTACCACTCTGCCGAATATCCCGCACGAAAGTGTTCCTGTCGGAGCAGATGAGGACGAAAACGTTGAGGTTCGTCGCTGGGGGACACCGCGCCAATTTGACTTTGAAGCTAAAGCTCACTGGGATTTGGGTGAAGAACTGGATATCTTAGACTGGGAGCGTGGAGCAAAAGTTACTGGTGCTCGTTTCCTCTTCTATAAGGGGCTGGGAGCTCGATTAGAGCGTGCTATCTACAACTTCATGCTGGACGAGCATGGCAAAGAAGGCTACACCGAAGTCATCACTCCTTACATGGTCAACCACGATTCTATGTTTGGGACTGGGCAATATCCTAAGTTCAAAGAAGATACCTTTGAGCTAAGCGATACCAACTTCGTTCTGATTCCGACTGCTGAAGTTCCACTGACCAACTATTATCGAGATGAAATTTTGGACGGAAAAGAATTGCCAATCTACTTCACAGCTATGAGCCCATCATTCCGCTCTGAAGCGGGCTCTGCTGGCCGTGACACGCGCGGTCTCATCCGTCTGCACCAATTCCACAAGGTTGAAATGGTAAAATTTGCCAAGCCAGAAGAATCATATGAAGAGCTAGAAAAGATGACTGCCAACGCTGAAAACATCCTGCAAAAGCTTAATCTGCCTTACCGAGTTGTAGCACTCTGTACTGGAGATATGGGCTTCTCAGCAGCTAAGACTTACGACTTGGAAGTTTGGATTCCGGCTCAGAACACCTACCGTGAAATCTCTAGTTGCTCTAACACAGAAGATTTCCAAGCTCGTCGAGCTCAAATCCGCTACCGTGACGAAGCAGATGGTAAGGTCAAACTCCTTCATACTCTCAACGGTTCTGGACTGGCTGTCGGACGTACGGTGGCAGCTATCTTAGAGAATTACCAAAACGAAGATGGTTCTGTAACTATCCCAGAGGTTCTGCGTCCTTACATGGGTGGATTAGAAGTCATCGCGCCAAAATAATTCACCTCATCTAACAGATAGTTTGTACCAGGGATATAAGCCTAGCTCATATCAAAAGCTAGCACCAAAAGATGCTGGCTTTTACTTTGTTCAAGCTTCATTGCTCTTAACTCGTTACAAGCCTCTCAAAGAGGCGTTTGCATTACTTACCGCTACCCCTAATTAGATATTTACCTTCTTTCAAACTTAATCTATCCATTGCTATATTGTGCTTTTCCTGCTCTTGTATATCTTTCTTGATTGTGGCTTCGTTGGGTTCAACTGTACTCATGTAATAGCTTTCTGCTCAAAAATACCTTTTCTCAAATTTATACTTAGGATTGACATGTTTACAAAACATCACAAGAGCACTTTTACCTTTCAAGTAACCCATAAAATTTAAAACACCTATTTTTGATGGGATACTCATTAACATATATACATAATCCGGAATAAAGTACCCTTCTATAATTTCAATATCTTTATAAACACATAATAGGTGGAATATTCTACCTAAACTACTTCGATATTGATTATAGATCACTTTTTATATATATTTAAGTGTAAACATAATGTGATAGAACACATCCACTTTATATGTGATAAACTATGTACTTTTTGTGATTTTTCCTCCTTTCACTTTACAATTGGCTTGAACACCTTTATTGTATCGTGTCTGGAGTTTTTTGATATAATCCTTGATACGCAATCGCATAGTGGGTGATTTATTTGTCTTGCACCTAACGAAGTGAGACAAACTGAATGTCACAAATCAAAAAAAGCCAAGACATTTGTCTCGACCTTCATTTTATTCAACGATAAATTTACTCAAAATCCCGTTAATAAACTTACTGGACTTTTCGTCAGAGAATTGCTTGGAAAGCTCAATGGCTTCGTTGACTGCTACCAGCTGTGGGGTATCAAACTCTGTAATCTCAAAGATCCCCAGACGCAGGATATTTTTCTCTACCAGCGTCAGACGATCCACTGTCCAGCCCTTTTTGAGGTGCTGGGCAATTTTCTTGTCCAAGTCGTCCTTGGACTGGACCACACCGGAGACCAGATTGAGCAAGAAGGCTGGAATATCAGCTTCCGCAGCTTTGTCTGCCTCTTCGTCCTTATCATACGAATAAGCAAAACGGCAAGCTTCTACAAGATCCCCTTCATACTCTAGGCTCATCAGGGCCTGAAAAGCCCGCTGGCGCAGACCTCTTCTGGATTCCAACAGTATATCAGTCATTGAGGAAGTCCTCATCAAATAGATCTTTCAAGTCTGGCTTCGGTGCCTTTTCTGGAACAATACCTGCCACATGGATATTGACCGCTGACAGCTCTACCTCAGCCATATCAAAAACAGCACTTTTTACAGCCTTCTGAATCGCTACTGCAACAGTTGGAACGCTGACACCGTATTCCAAATACAGGTAGATATCTACAGTCACATCACCTGTCTCATCGGTATGAAGCGATACTCCGCGACCGAGTGAGCGCATGGAAAGACTGTCTGACATACTCTTATTTGCGAAGGAATAAACACCTTCTACCTTTGCCGTTGCAATGGCAATGATTTTTTCCAAAACACGTGGCGCAATGACGATTTCACCTAATTGTTCAGCTGCCATAGTTATTACCTCTTCTATATTATGCGCGAGAAACGTAAGTTCCTTCTGCAGTGTTGATGATTAATTTTTGTCCAACTTCGATGAAGTCTGGTACGTTGACAACAAGACCTGTCTCAAGTGTTGCTGGCTTACCAGATCCGGTAACAGTAGCTCCCTTGATAGATGGCTGAGTATCTGTCACGACCAATTCAACTGTTGTTGGTACAGTCACACCAATCACTTCTGTTCCGTAGAACTGGATTTTCACATCAGAGTTTTCAAGGATAAATTTCAATTCTTCTTCTACATTGACTACTGGAATTTCATATTGATCGTAAGTCTCAGTATTCATGAAATAAGCAGTGTCATCCATTTGGTACAAGTATTGAGCTGGAACAGTTTCAATAATGGCTTGTTCAAATTTTTCTTCTGGGCGGTAGCTTGTGTCAAATGTAGAACCAGTACGAACGTCACGCAATTTCATACGCATAATCGTATTTCCCTTACCTGGTTTGTGGTGGCTCGCTTCCAAAACGCGGATGAGTTTTCCATCAGCTGTTTCAAAGGTCATTCCAGCTTTCAGCTTACTTGCTTCAATCATTCTATATTACCTCTTTTTAAAATTATATTTCTACTTATTCTATCATAAAGCCTGATAATTCTCAAATAACAATCAACTCTTTCGGCGCAAGAGTTAGGACTTCGCAGCCTGTTTCTGTGATGAGGAGATCGTCTTCAATACGGACGCCGTATTTGCCGTCCAGATAAATACCCGGCTCATCAGTCAGGACCATGCCGGCTTCAATCGGCTCTTCTGACTTGCCAAAGTAAGGAATTTCATGTATATCCAGGCCGATACCGTGGCCAATCCCATGGCTAAAGTAAGGACCGTAGCCAGCATCGTTAATAATCTGGCGCGGAATCCGGTCAAAATCAATCCGGCTAAGACCAGCCTTAGCTGCTTCTATCAGGGCTTGATTGCTGCGCAGGACAATATCATAGATTTCCCGCTCTTCATCTGTCACTTGCCCCACATGAACTGTCCGCGTCATATCACTAACATAGTGATTGTAGTAGCAGCCAAAGTCCATGGTCAGGGTTTCCCCCTTTTGAATGACCTTGTCACTAGCCACACCATGCGGCATAGCAGAGCGATAGCCCGAAGCGATGATGAAGTCAAAAGAGGCACCTGAAGCACCTAGCTGGCGCATACGGGCATCTAAAAAGTTCATAACAGCCAGCTCTGTCGTCTCACCAGGCTTGATAAAGTCCAGTACATCTAGGAAGGCTTGGTCCGAAATCTGACAGGCCTTGCGAATAGTCGCGATTTCGTGCTCATCTTTAATCATGCGCAGATTTTCAATGAAGGCTGTCATGGGAACCAGTTCGTAGGCCGAGAAGACACTTTCCAGCATTTTGAAGTAGGCATAGGAAATCTCATCCTCAAAACCGATTTTTTGCAGCTTGTCATCCGCAATAATCTTGACAATCTCTCTAATCGCGTCGCGGGTTTCGACAATATCAAAACCTTGGACTACTCCCTTGGCAATCAGCGTATAGCGTGCATCCGTCAGGAAAATCCGACGAGTCCTGCTGATGAAAACCGTCGCTTCTGTCCCGCTGAAACCAGTCAGATAGTAAATATTTTTCAGATTGGTTACTAAAACAGCATCGCATTCTGTCTGAGCCAATGCTGCTTCAAACTTTTCAACTCTTGATAACATGAGCCACCTCCGTGAAATAACTAAGCTTATTATATCAAAAAACCAAGAAAAGAGAAAAATTTAAATTAGACAATATTTAAGTTCTATCACTAAGTAAAATAACACATTTCAAAACACCTCCTTGTAATTTGTGAGTCTTCTAAGAATCCGTTGTAAAATCTTGATAAATACTATTCTCTAAATTTACCTATAAAAACAATAATATGCTGTAATTACCTCTGATTTATTTATGAATCAATTACAATAGTGTCAGTTTCGTCCAAAAAGAATTGACAAAACTTGCGAATAATAGTATTATTACGTTAATATTATCTATAAACAAAGGAGATTGTTATGCCAAAATACAAATTACTTGCATATTTTGACGATGGTGAAATTGTAGAGGAAGATAACTTTGGAAATTACTTTGACACAGAGGAAGACGCACGAGATGCTATTTCTGAATTTGAAAACAACATGAGCGTGGGAGCTGAGGTTTTGCATTTATCAGATCCCTTTGAATACCCTGACGAGGAAGCAGAGCAGGCTGTTTCTTATGAAATAGTCGAAGTTGATTAGTATGATCGCTGTATACTATACCTATTGTTTAGTATAATAAAACGACCTTCATCTTTTGGATTTAGGCCGTTTTTATTTATACCACTTTTAATTCTAATTCGCACAAGTATTAGCAACACTTATTATTAGTTTGTGAAATATATATTATAACTTTAATAAAGAATAGTAATTGAGATTTAATATCTAAATTTAATGAGTCGTAAGATTGTACTAAAATCGTTTTTACTCTTAAATTAATTTAGCTTGCCTTTCAAATACTGACCAGTATAGCTGGCTGGATTAGCAGCAACTTCTTCCGGTGTACCCGTCGCAATGATTGTACCGCCACCGACACCGCCTTCTGGTCCTAAGTCGATGATATGGTCAGCTGTCTTGATAACATCCAGATTGTGCTCGATAACGAGGACTGTATTGCCATCGTCCACAAAGCGTGATAGCACTTGAAGGAGCTTGGCAATGTCCTCAGAATGCAGACCCGTGGTCGGCTCATCCAAGATATAGAAAGACTTACCAGTCGAGCGCTTGTGAAGCTCGCTGGCCAGCTTCATCCGCTGGGCTTCACCACCTGACAAGGTTGTAGCTGGCTGCCCTAGGGTCACATAGCCTAGTCCCACGTCCTTGATAGTCTGGAGTTTACGGGCAATCTTGGGAATATGCTGGAAGAATTCTACCGCATCATTGACCGTCATGTCCAGAACCTGAGCGATATTCTTCTCCTTGTAGTGAACCTCTAGAGTTTCGCTATTATAGCGGGTGCCGTGGCAGACCTCGCAGGCCACATAGACGTCAGGTAGGAAGTGCATTTCAATCTTGATAATTCCATCACCCGAGCAGGCCTCACAGCGACCGCCCTTGACATTAAAGCTGAAACGGCCCTTCTTATAGCCGCGAATCTTGGCTTCATTGGTTTTAGCAAACAGATCGCGAATATCGTCAAATACTCCAGTATAGGTAGCCGGATTAGAGCGCGGTGTCCGGCCAATTGGACTTTGGTCAATATCAATCAGTCGATCCACATGCTCAATACCCCTGATTTTCTTGAACTTACCTGGCTTAGCAGAGTTGCGGTTGAGTTTTTGGGCGATGGCTTTTTTAAGAATAGAGTTGACCAGCGTTGACTTGCCAGATCCAGAAACTCCCGTCACAGCGATGAATTTGCCCAAGGGGAATCTGGCCGTGATATTCTGCAAGTTATTTTCCTGAGCACCAGTCACTTCGATAAAGCGGCCATTGCCTACACGGCGTTCCAATGGTACTGGGATCTCGCGCTTACCTGACAAGTATTGGCCTGTGATAGATTTCTTACTCTTAGCTACTTGCGCAGGAGTGCCGGCTGCGACGATTTCACCGCCGAAAACACCGGCTCCTGGTCCCACGTCAATCAGCCAGTCAGCCTCCCGCATGGTGTCCTCATCATGCTCAACTACGATGAGCGTATTACCCAGGTCGCGCATCTTCTTGAGGCTGGCAATCAGGCGATCATTATCACGCTGGTGCAAACCAATAGAGGGCTCGTCCAGGATATAGAGGACGCCACTCAAGTTCGAGCCGATCTGAGTCGCCAAGCGAATCCGCTGACTCTCACCTCCTGATAGAGTCCCAGCCGAGCGAGACAAAGTCAGGTAATTAAGACCAACATTATTAAGGAAGGTCAAACGGTCATGAATTTCTTTGAGAATAGGCCGAGCAATAGTAGCTTCATTGTCAGTCAAGCTAAGCTTATCCAACTGAAGCAAATGATCAGCAATGGACAAGTCTGAAATCTCACCGATATGCAAGCCAGCTTCGCCGCCAACCTTGACAGACAAGGCCTGAGGGCTGAGTCGATAACCGTGACAAGCCGCACAAGTCAGCTCATTCATATAAGCCCGCATCTGCGTCCGAGTAAAATCACTATTGGTTTCATGGTAGCGGCGGTTGATATTGGTGACAACCCCCTCAAAAGGAATGTCAATATCGCGCACACCGCCAAATTCATTTTCATAATGAAAATGGAACTCTCGTCCATCTGAGCCAAAGAAAATCAGCTGCTTTTCTTCCTCCGTCAGCTCCTCAAATGGCTTGTCCATATCAATGCCAAAGGCTGCCATGGCCTGCTCCAGCATCTGCGGATAGTAGTTGGAGGAGATGGGATTCCAAGGCGCTAGCGCTCCTTCGCGCAAGGTCTTGCCAGCTTCTGGCACAACGACATCTAGATCCACCTCCAGCTTAACCCCCAGACCATCACAGTCCGGACAGGAGCCAAAGGGCGCATTAAAAGAAAAGAGTCGCGGCTCTAGCTCTGGCACTGTAAAGCCACAAACAGGGCAGGCATAGTGTTCAGAAAAGAGTAGCTCTTGACCATCCATGGTATCAATCACCACATAGCCCTCAGCAATCCGCAGAGCAGCTTCGACTGAGTCAAAGAGGCGGCTGCGCACTCCTTCCTTGATAACAATTCTGTCTACTACGACCTCAATATCATGCTGCTTGCTCTTAGAAAGCTCTGGCACTTCCGTCACATCGTAAATATCGCCATCCACGCGCACACGGACATAACCGTCTTTCTGAATCTTGTCAAAAACGGTCTTATGCTGGCCTTTTTTCTTGCGGATGACCGGCGCTAAAATCTGCAGCCGCTGACGCTCTGGCAATTCCAAGACTTTGTCAACAATCTGCTCAACAGATGAAGCCGTAATAGCTCCATGACCGTTGATACAGTAAGGCGTCCCAACACGAGCATAGAGAAGGCGCAGATAGTCATTGATTTCGGTAGCTGTTCCCACTGTTGAGCGGGGATTTTTACTGGTCGTCTTCTGGTCGATGGAAATAGCCGGGCTGAGACCATCAATCGAGTCCACATCCGGCTTTTCCATATTGCCCAAAAACTGCCGAGCATAGGCCGACAGACTCTCCACATAGCGGCGCTGCCCCTCAGCATAGAGGGTATCAAAAGCTAGGCTGGACTTACCCGAACCAGACAGACCAGTCACCACAACCAGCTTGTCCCGTGGAATTTCTACATCAATATTTTTTAAATTATGAGCTCGCGCTCCATGAATCACAATTTTATCTTGCATCTTGACCTCGTTTCACTTATAAACCTTCTCCATTATAACAAATTTTTCTGCAAACTTTTGCCCCAAAAGCCCGAATTTGTAGTATAATAGTACGGTATGCAAAAAACACTCTGGAAAGGAAAATGATTATGAAGCAAGTCTTTTTATCTACTACGACAGAATTCAAAGAGATTGATGCGCTCGAATCAGGCACCTGGATCAATCTTGTCAATCCTTCCCAGAGCGAATCAATCGAAATTGCCAACGCCTTTGGCATTGACATCACTGACCTGCGAGCGCCGCTTGATGCGGAAGAAATGTCTCGGGTTACTATAGAGGATGAGTACACACTGATCATCGTTGACGTGCCCATCACAGAGGAGCGGAATAACCAGACTTACTATGTCACAATCCCCCTTGGTATTATCATCACGGAAGAGGCGATTATCACCACTTGTTTGGAAAAATTACCTCTGCTGGACATCTTCATTCACAGGCGCCTGCGCAACTTCTATACTTTTATGAAGTCACGTTTTATCTTTCAGATTCTCTACCACAATGCCGAACTATATCTGACAGCCCTGCGCTCCATTGACCGTAAGAGTGAGCAGATTGAGAGCCAACTGCACCAGTCCACGCGAAACGAAGAACTGATTGAACTCATGGAGTTGGAAAAGACCATCGTCTATTTCAAGGCATCTCTTAAGACAAATGAGCGCGTGATTAAGAAGCTGACCAGCTCCACCAGCAATATCAAGAAATATCTGGAAGACGAGGACTTGCTGGAAGACACCTTGATTGAGACCCAGCAGGCCATTGAGATGGCTGATATCTACGGCAACATTCTCCACAGTATGACTGAGACCTTTGCCTCTATCATTTCTAATAACCAGAACAATATCATGAAAGCCTTGGCTCTGGTGACCATTGTTATGTCTATCCCGACCATGATTTTCTCGGCCTATGGGATGAACTTCAAAAATAACGAACTGCCTCTCAACGGCGAACCACATGCCTTCTGGATTATCATGTTCATCGCCTTTGCCATGAGTGCTTCGGTCATGGCCTATCTCATGCACAAAAAACTATTTTAACCTTTAGAAAGAACGCCTATGTCACAAGTATCCCTCGACAAACTCAGCAAAAAAAACAAAGAATTTATCCATATCGCGACTAACCAACTCCTACAAGACGGCAAATCCGATCAGGAAATCCAAACTATCTTAGAAGGCATTCTGCCGGAAATCCTGGAAAATCAAACCAAGGGAATCACTGCCCGCGGCCTCTACGGAGCCCCGACTACTTGGGCAGCTTCTTTGACCGCAAAAGAGCGCTATGATGCCGAGCATCCAAAGGAAAATGACGATCCTAAATGGATGATGCTGGACTCTGTCCTCTTTATCTTTGGGTTCTTTACCCTCCTGACCTCTATCGTCAATCTGGCTTCCTCTCAGCCATCTGTCTATGGACTGACGACTCTCGTACTTGGAAGCATCGTCGGTGGCCTTTCTTTCTATGCTCTCTACCACTTTATCTACCGTTTCTACGGACCATATAAGGACCGTAGCCAGCGCCCTAAACTGCTCAAGTCTATCCTTACCATGGCAGCGGCTATTCTCCTCTGGAGCATGTCCATCGTATTGACCAGCCTCCTGCCTGAATTCCTCAACCCCCGTCTATCCAATATCGTAGTTGCTATTGTCGGCGCTATTACCCTAGCCCTGCGCTTCTATCTCAAAAAACGCTTCAACATCAAGAGCGCGACTATGGGGCCTACGAGATATTAATATCACACAAAAAGAGGTCACTGACCTCTTTTTGATTTGCTTCGGAAATATTTCCAATAAAGAGAGTAGGGAATGGGTAAACTGAGAATCAACCAAAAGCGATTGACAACAATGTCGGCCTTTCCTGCGCTGTTAAAATGAATGGGAACCTGCTCTGGCAGCAGGCAGATAATCAAAAATATGATTACTGCTAAGAAAAACAAAACGAATAAATCTTTCTTTTTCATTAGCCATGGACCTCCTTAAAATATCCTTGTTTTATTAAATGCCTATAAAGAACAACTGCCAAGAGCAAAAGTCCAAGAGCTGAGATTCGCAGCGATATCTCCAAGTCCATACCAAATAGCAAGGAAAAGCAAATAGGGAACACAAGAACCAAGATGCTTATCCCTCCAGACAAGATAGGCGAAAAACTTTGCTTAATAACAATCATTTCATTGTCCCAGATGAACTTAGGATAATGAAAATTGACCACAAGTCCCTGAAGAGCTGTAAATAGAGAATAAGCCAGTGAAATAAGGACCAAATCCACTACTTGCAAGCCTCCTAGCGAGAAACGCCAAACCAGAACAGGCAAGCCCAGCAGCAAGGCTGCGAAGTGTAAGGACACCGTCAAGGCCAGCTTCGCCATCATTATCTGCCCCATAGAAACCGGGAGCGTCTGAAGCAACCACATCTCTTCCCCCTCCAAGGAAATACTGACAGCTGCAGGATTGGAAATACTAAGACATCCAGCCAGTAATAGAGGCAAAAATTCTCGGCTATTACTGAGTCCAATCGAAGAAAAGAGGACATCAGGACTCATAAAACAAAGCGAGATGGCTAAAACGATGATTAAAATGGATCCCAGTCCACTATTGAGCATATAAAGATAGGAACTCACAAAATTCTCAATTTCTCTTCTATAGAGAGCCATAAAGGGAGACTTCTGCCAGCTTCTATAGACTTTGCTTTCTGACTTCACCCCTGTTATCATCTGATTTATTTTTAAATAATTTCTACTTAAATACCTTAGAAAAAGTCCTGTCAGAACAAAAGATATAAGCATCAACAGAAGGCTAGCCCACCAAAAATGCTGAGGGTTAAAAAATAAGCTAGCTGGAGGATAAAGAGAAGTCAGCTGCTTGGTAAGCAAGAGTCCAACATTTTCTGCTGACAGTCCGGCTCTCATAGCCCACATACTGACTGTTGCCAGCCCCAAAAGCAAGAAGAGAGAAAAAAGGAAGGCAGCTAGATTCTTATGAGGGGCCTTTGAGGCTATGTAGGCAACGCACAAGCCAAGTAAAGAGACTAAACAGAGAGGTAAAAGAGGGACAAATCCCATTAAAAGCAGATAAAAAAGCAACTCCAACAAGGACGCACCATATCTAAACCAAACGAGTCCTGCTGGGAGCATGAGAAGGACGGCAAACACACTGTTCAAAAGATAAAGAAAAGCATATTTCTCATAGACGATTTCCCTAATACTGAGCGGTAATACGATGAGCCTGTCAAGTTCCTCTTGGTCAAACAAGATGCCATTTGACTGCATCAGACTGAAAAAGAAAATAATAAAACTAACCAAGGCAATCATATAGGCTGGAATCAAATTTGCCTGCCCCAACCTGACCAAACTCAAAGCCGTCAAAAGGTTATAGCCTGAAAAAAGTAAAACAAGCATGAAGAGCAGGGCAAACTTAAAATACTTGCCAAATCCTCCTTTCCTTAAATCATTAAGCGAAAATGTGCTGTATAATTGTACTTTTAAAAGCAAAAGAATATTAGTCATCTTCCTGTAACTCCATAAATACTTCTTCTAAACTGGATGCCCCCTTAACTTCAGAGGTCCTTCCATTAGCCACCAAACGTCCCTTTTGCAGAATTGCCACCTTATTGCAGAGTTCTTCCGCAACCTCTAAAACATGGGTTGAAAAGAAAATCGTATTTCCTTGACTGGCTAGCTCTCTCATGATCTGCTTAAAATAAAATGCGCCTTTCGGATCTAAACCGACAAAAGGTTCATCTAAAATCAACAATTCTGGCTCATGCAAGAGGGCAGCTATTAGTGCCAATCGTTGCTTCATCCCATGCGAATAAGCTGATATCAATTGATCCAAAGACGTATCCAGCTCAAACATTTTAGAATACTTTTTTATAGCTGCTTGCCTCTTTTCCATAGAAACCCTATAAATGTCTGCTACAAAATCCAAAAACTGCCTTGCTGTCAGATTTTTATAAAGATCTGGATTATCCGGCAGAAACGCCATCTTTTTCTTACAAAGCAAGGGTTCCTTCCTGATAGAGTGTCCGCAGATATAAATCTCTCCTTTATCAAAATCATGAATCCCCACAATGGACTTAATAGTAGATGTTTTACCTGCTCCATTGGCACCGATGAAGCCATAAATATCCCCAGGCTCTACCATCAGACTAAGATCATCCACTGCCTTTTTACCGTTGCTGTATACTTTTGTTAAATGTTCTATTTTTAACATGAATTTCTCCTTTTATTTAAACTGACATATTGTCAGTGTTATCGTAAAATTTTTTAAATATCAGGATTAAAAGAACGAAGATCCGAACTGACATTTTGTCAGTTTTATCTCTAAATAAAAGGCAGAAAACTGCCGATTATTCTAAAAAATAGATTCTTCTAATCCTAAGCTTCTTTCTAGGATTGCCTGGAAGCTGGTGAGATAATCCTGCAAAGCCTCTGGTTTTTCCTGACTCATCTTGATATCATTGGACACAAAGACGTAGGCAGTCATGAGAAAAGAAGCCGTCTCATGCGGATACTTTAAATGAAAATCTCCAGATTTCTGACCTTCCTCCAAGATATGAGTGAAGAAAACAATCATCCGTTCACAGAGTCTATGATAAAAGCGATCCAAGACATAACGATTCGTTTCTAAATTGACGGTTTCCTGCAAGACTTGATTTTCCTGTGTTCTGCTCTTCTCTGGGATAAGGGTTGCCTCAATAAAAGTTCTGATTTTTTCCTTGGCCCCCAAATTTGGCTGATAGCTAATATTTTCTAGCTTTCTCAGCAAGGGCTCAGAGTTCTTTTCAATCAGATAATAGAGAATGTCTTCCTTATCCTTAAAATGATAGTAAAGCAGACCTCGAGAAATTCCAAGCTTATCAATAATGTCTTGAGTTCTTGTCTTTAGATAGCCCTTTTGGGCAAAGAGCTGCAAGGCTGCAGACATAATCTCTGCCCGCCGCACCTCTACTTCCTTGACATCACGCATGGTTTCTGCCTCCTTGTGGTCAGTATAGCACTTCACTGACATTTTGTCAATTATAAAATAAAAAAACAGCAAGCCAGAGCCTGCTGTTAATCTAATTAGTCTTCATTTACGAAAGGCATCAAAGCCATTACGCGAGCGCGTTTGATAGCTGTTGTTACTTTACGTTGGTTTTTAGCTGAAGTTCCTGTTACACGACGAGGAAGGATTTTCCCACGTTCTGAAACGAAACGGCTAAGAAGCTCAGTATCTTTGTAATCAACATATTCAATTTTGTTCGCTGCGATGTAATCAACTTTTTTACGGCGTTTGAATCCGCCACGACGTTGTTGAGCCATGTGTTTTCTCCTTTATATTATAGTTAGATTCGGTCCTTAGAAAGGTAGATCGTCGTCTGAGATATCCATCGGGTTAGAATTGCCAAATGGGCTCTCATCACGAGAAAAGTTCGGTACTTGGTTAGACGAGTCTGCACTGCCATAACTTGGAGCAGAGCTGCCGCCGAAGCTGTTCCCACCGTAACCGCCAGATGACTGACCTTCACGATTAGAGCGGCTTTCCAAGAGCTGGAAATTGTCCGCAACAACTTCTGTGATATAGACACGCTGGCCTTGCTGATTCTCGTAGTTACGCGTTTGAATACGGCCTGTAATTCCGATCAGGGCTCCTTTTTTAGCCCAATTTGCAAGATTTTCTGCCTGCTGACGCCAGATGACAACATTGATAAAGTCTGCTTCTCGCTCGCCACTTTGATTTTTGAAGTTGCGATTGACAGCCAGAGTAAATGTTGCGACCGCTTGGTTCTGCGGAGTATAGCGAAGCTCAGCATCACGGGTCATGCGACCCACCAGTACAACGTTATTAATCATAGTCTACCTTCTTAAGCGTCAAGTTTGACGATCATGTGACGAAGAATGTCAGCGTTGATTTTTGAAAGACGGTCAAACTCTTTAAGAGCTGCATCGTCGTTTGCTTCAACGTTAACGATGTGGTAAAGTCCTTCACGGAAATCTTGGATTTCGTATGCAAGACGACGTTTTTCCCAGTCTTTTGATTCAACAACAGTTGCACCATTGTCAGTCAAGATAGAGTCAAAGCGTGCTACCAAAGCGTTTTTAGCTTCTTCTTCAATGTTTGGACGAATAATATAAAGAATTTCGTATTTAGCCATTGATTTTTCCTCCTTTTGGTCTAATGACCCCGAGACTTTGCAAGGGGTAAGTGAGGTTTGCTCACAAATAACTATTATAGCAGACTTCCAGCAGAATGGCAAGGAAAAGTTTTGATATAAAGAAAACTCTCCCTGTCACCAGAGAGAGTCCGAAAAATACGATTCGTTTTTAGGGAGGCTAGACAATTCTACCTTGATCGACGACCAGTTTTCCAGCCTTGTAGACCTGATGGGTCAGGTTAGTCGCAAAGAAATAAAGTGGATAGTCGATATTCTTAGCGTCTAGGATGGTAATGTCAGCCTGCTTGCCAGTATCAAAGCTGCCAATCTTATCTTGACGGTTAACTGAGTAAGCCGCATTGATGGTTACAGCGTTAAGAACTTCTACTGGCGTCAGACGCATCATAAAGCAGCCCAGCTGCATGACGAACTGCAGGTTAGCAGTTGGACAGGAGCCTGGATTACTGTCGGTAGTCAGAGTGATAGCCATGCCAGCTTCCAGCATCTTACGGGCTGGTGCATAGGTATCTTCCATCAAACTGAAAGTAGTTGCTGGCAGGAGATTGCCGATAACTTTGGCTTCTGCCATCTTGCGAATGCCCTCATCAGTTGCTACCATCAAGTGCTCTGCACTAGTTGCTCCTAGCTCAGCTGCTACATCTACCCCGCCGATAGACTCGATTTCATCAGCATGGATACGAAGCTTGAAGCCCATTTCTTTAGCCTTAGAAAGCAAGTAGCGTGACTCGTCAGCTGTAAAGACACCTTTTTCACAGAAAATATCACAGAACTCAGCTAGATTTTCTGCCTTTACCCTAGGCAACATTTCCTTGACGATGAGCTCCAGATATTCCTGAGAGCGTCCCTTATATTCTGGTGGAACGGCGTGGGCAGCCATAAAGGTAGAAACGAGATCAATCTCGTGGTCACGGTCCAGAGCCCCAACGACATCTAGCTGGCGCTTCTCTGTTTCCCAGTCCAAACCATAGCCGCTCTTAGCCTCAACTGTTGTCACCCCATGCAGCAGCATATAGTCCAGCAGTCTCTTAGACTTATCATAGAGAGTGTCAAAAGAAGCTTCTCGTGTCGCCCGGACTGTACTGAGAATACCGCCGCCTTGGGCAAGAATTTCCAGATAAGGGACTCCGGCTAATTTCTTAGCAAATTCATGCTCCCGGCTGCCACCATAGACCAAGTGAGTGTGACAGTCGATCAAGCCAGGTGTAGCAATCTTGCCCTCATAAGACTGAATCTTAGTATCTGGTCCAACCAGACTGGCATCCGGCTCTCCACTGCCAACTGCTAGGATTTTGCCGTCTTTGACTGCAATGTAGCCGTCCTCTAAGACCTGAGCTTCCTTCATCTCTGCTCCAAAAAGGGGATGGCCGAGGTCCTTGGGACAGAAGACTTGATTAAAGTGAGTTAATAGTAAATCAGCAGTCATGCTTGTTCCTCCATTTCATTTTCCGACATATTTGCTTTTCATCATAATACACTATCGTCAAATTATAGTCAAAAGCTTGTAAAAGATAGGAGCCCCACTTTTTTTACTGTTTTTGTCATTTTCTTGACTCTTTATGGACGGGAGTCTTATAGAATGTAGGAGAAAGATATTTTACACTTGACTAAAAGGAGGATTTTTCATGTCATACTTTAGTGAAAATGAAATTGCAGCAGCAATGACTGTCAAATTAGACGATGTACTGCCTGAAAAAACAGTTTTCCAAGAAGGCATCCGCCGAGCACCTGACCGGGGCTTCCGTTTGACTCAAGCTCAAACCGAAATTGCTCTTAAAAATGCCCTTCGCTATATTCCAAAGAGATTCCATGAGGAAGTAATTCCAGAATTCTTAGAAGAACTGAAGACTCGCGGACGGATTTATGGCTACCGCTGGCGTCCAAAAGAACGCATCTACGGCAAACCAATTGACGAGTACAAAGGAAACTGTACTGCGGCCAAAGCTATGCAGGTTATGATTGACAATAACCTGAGCTTTGAAATCGCTCTTTATCCTTATGAATTGGTTACCTACGGAGAAACTGGATCTGTCTGCGCTAACTGGATGCAGTACAACTTGATCAAGAAATACTTGGAAATCATGACCGACCATCAAACCTTGGTCGTAGAATCTGGCCACCCACTCGGACTCTTCAAGTCCAAACCAGAAGCACCTCGTGTTATCATCACCAACGGCCTCTTGGTCGGTGAATATGACAATATGAAGGACTGGGAAATTGCAGAAGAAATGGGCGTGACCAACTATGGTCAAATGACAGCCGGCGGCTGGATGTACATCGGCCCTCAAGGTATCGTCCATGGTACTTTCAACACTCTCCTCAATGCTGGGCGCTTGAAACTGGGTGTAGCTGATGATGGCGACCTGACTGGCAAACTCTTCATCTCTTCTGGTCTGGGCGGCATGAGTGGAGCTCAAGGGAAAGCGGCCGAAATTGCTAAAGCTGTGGCAATCGTAGCTGAAGTAGACCAATCTCGGATTGAAACTCGCCACTCCCAAGGCTGGATTAGCCAATTGGCTGAAAGTCCGAAGGAAGCTATCGACTTGGCTCAAAAAGCTCTGGAAGCTGGCGAATCAACTTCTATTGCCTATCATGGTAACATCGTAGATCTCTTAGAATATGTCAACGAGAACAATATCCATGTAGATCTACTGTCTGACCAAACTTCTTGCCACAATGTCTATGACGGCGGCTACTGTCCAGCTGGTATCAGCTTTGAAGAGCGGACTCGCCTCCTGGCTGAAGACAAGGAAACCTTTGCTAAGCTGGTTGACGAAACATTGGAACGTCACTTCAAGGCAATCAAGACCCTGACTAGCAACGGCACCTACTTCTTTGACTACGGTAATGCCTTTATGAAGGCAGTCTATGACTCTGGCATCAAGGAAATTTCTAAGAATGGCTTTGATGACAAAGACGGCTTCATCTGGCCATCTTATGTAGAAGATATCATGGGCCCAATGCTCTTTGACTATGGTTATGGTCCTTTCCGTTGGGTATGTCTGAGCGGCAAACACGAAGACCTAGTCGCTACTGACCATGCAGCTATGGAAGTGATCGACCCTAACCGCCGCTACCAAGACCGCGACAACTACAACTGGATCCGCGATGCAGAAAAGAACCAGCTGGTTGTTGGAACTCAGGCTCGGATTCTCTACCAAGACTGTATGGGACGCGTCAATATCGCCCTCAAGTTCAATGAATTAGTACGCGAAGGCAAGATTGGTCCTGTCATGATTGGCCGTGACCACCACGATGTATCTGGTACTGACTCTCCATTCCGTGAAACTTCTAATATTAAAGATGGATCTAATGTTACTTGCGACATGGCCGTGCAATGTTATGCTGGTAATGCAGCTCGCGGTATGAGTCTGGTAGCTCTCCACAACGGTGGTGGAACTGGTATCGGTAAAGCAATCAATGGTGGCTTTGGCTTGGTACTGGACGGTAGCGAACGCATTGATGAAATCATCAAATCAGCTATCGCTTGGGATACAATCGGAGGAGTCGCTCGTCGTAACTGGGCTCGCAATGAGCATGCTATTGAGACAGCTATCGAGTACAACCGCCTCCACCAAGGAACAGACCACATTACCATTCCATACTTAACTGACGAAGATTTGGTCAAAGAATCTGTTAAGAAATTGTTCGAATAGAAAAAACTTGTCCCCCAACTTCCGGCCTGAGCTGGGTATCAACCTGGCTCAAACGGAAGTTCCACTTTATCTACTTTGTAAATTTTAATAACATATAACACGAGGTAATATCTTATGGCAAAAATTGTTGAATGTATTCCTAACTTTTCTGAAGGCCGCAACCAAGCGGTCATTGACGGTCTAGTGGAAACAGCTAAGAGCGTGCCAGGCGTAACACTTCTGGACCACTCTTCTGATGCCAGCCACAACCGCAGCGTCTTTACCCTAGTCGGTGATGATCAAAACATTCAGGAAGTTGCTTTCCGTTTGGTTAAATACGCTTCTGAAAATATTGACTTGACCAAGCACCAGGGTGAACACCCTCGTATGGGCGCAACTGATGTCCTGCCTTTTGTACCGATCAAGGACATCACAAGTGAGGAATGCGTAGAAATTGCGAAGACCGTATCTGAGCGAATCAACCGTGAACTTGGTATCCCTATCTTCCTCTATGAAGATGCTGCGACTCGTCCAGAACGTAAGAACTTGGCTAAGGTTCGTAAAGGACAATTTGAAGGCATGCCAGAAAAACTCTTGGAACCTGACTGGGCACCTGACTATGGTGAAAGAAAGATTCACCCAACTGCTGGTGTTACTGCTGTCGGTGCTAGAATGCCGCTCATCGCCTACAACATCAACTTGGATACAGACAATCTGGAAATTGCCAACAATATTGCCAAAATCATCCGTGGATCAAGCGGTGGCTACAAGTACTGTAAAGCGATTGGCGTTATGCTGGAAGACCGCAACATTGCTCAGGTTTCTATCAATATGGTCAATCTGGAAAAATTCCCACTCTATCGTGTCTTTGAAACTGTTCGCTTTGAAGCCAAGCGCTACGGAGTTGGAATCCTCGGCTCAGAAGTTATCGGTTTAGCTCCAGCCAAGGCTTTGATTGACGCAGCAGAATACTATCTGCAAATCGAAGACTTTGACTATGGTAAGCAAGTTCTGGAAAACCATTTGCTGGGCTAGGAGGACAGAAACCTATGAAATTAGTAGATTTAAGTTTGACAGAATTTGCCCAAGTCCTAGGCTCAGATGCTCCTGCACCAGGAGGTGGCTCTGCCGCTGCTCTTTCCGCAGCGAACGGTATTTCCCTGACTAAGATGGTCTGCGAATTGACCCTTGGCAAGAAAAAATACGCAGAATTTGAAGCAGAAATTGCTCAAGTGCACGCAGAAAGCGCCCGCCTGCAAGAAAGCTTGCTCGCAGCTATTGACAAGGACACTGAAGCCTTCAATCTGGTCTCTGCCGTCTTTGATATGCCTAAGGAAACGGAGGAAGACAAGGCTGCCCGTCGAGAAGCGATGCAACAAGCCCTCAAGGAAGCGACCAAGTCACCTTATGGCATGATGGAAGACATCTTGACTGCCCTGCAAACAACTCAAAAGGCTGTTGGCAAGTCCAATACCAATGCTGCCAGCGACCTGGGAGTCGCAGCTCTCAACCTTAAGGCTGGTCTGCAAGGAGCTTGGCTCAATGTCCTCATCAACCTGTCAGGTGTCAAGGATGAAGCATTCGTCGCAGACTACCGCAGCAAGGGTGAAGAGCTCCTGCAAAAAGGCTGCGCCCTAGCAGATGAAATTTATCAAGAAATTTTGAAAGTTGTCTAATAGATAAATGGAAGATAAGTCCGCTCATTCCTATGAATGGACTTCCTCTTCTCAAGAGGTAACAATATGGTTTTATCAGATATTGAAATTGCGAATTCGGTTCAAATGAAGCCCATCAAAGAGGTGGCAGAAAAGCTAGGAATTGCTGAGGACGCCTTGTCTCTTTATGGAAATTACAAGGCAAAAATCAGTGCTGGCCAACTGGAAGCCTTAAAAGACAAGCCAGACGGCAAACTGATTCTCGTGACAGCTATTTCTCCAACACCAGCCGGAGAAGGCAAGACCACGACTTCTGTCGGATTGGTCGATGCTTTGGCTGCTATCGGTAAAAAAGCCGTTATCGCTCTGCGGGAACCTTCACTCGGACCTGTCTTTGGTATCAAAGGCGGAGCTGCTGGTGGTGGTCACGCTCAGGTGGTGCCTATGGAGGACATCAACCTCCACTTCACTGGTGACTTTCATGCCATCGGTGTTGCCAACAACCTGCTGGCGGCCCTCATTGACAACCACATCCACCATGGCAATGCCTTAGGTATTGATTCACGTCGCATCACTTGGAAGCGGGCAGTGGATATGAATGATCGGCAACTGCGCCACATTGTGGATGGCTTGCAAGGTAAAGTCAACGGTGTTCCACGTGAAGATGGTTTTGACATTACAGTTGCTTCTGAGGTTATGGCTATTCTCTGTCTGTCAGAAAATATCACTGACCTCAAGAACCGTTTGGAAAAAATCATCATCGGCTACAGCTTTGAAGGTAAGCCAGTAACTGCCAAGGATCTGAAAGCTGGTGGCGCTATGGCTGCTGTGCTCAAAGACGCTATCCATCCAAACTTGGTTCAAACTCTGGAACATACGCCAGCCTTGATCCACGGCGGACCTTTTGCCAACATTGCCCATGGCTGTAACAGTGTCCTAGCTACTAAGCTGGCTCTCAAATATGCCGACTATGCAGTTACAGAAGCTGGTTTCGGTGCTGACCTGGGTGCTGAAAAATTCATTGATATCAAGTGTCGTACATCTGGGCTTCGTCCATCGGCTGTAGTTCTGGTTGCTACCATCCGTGCTCTCAAGATGCACGGCGGTGTGGCTAAGAGTGATCTGGCTGAAGAAAATGTCCAAGCCGTTGTAGATGGTCTGCCAAACTTGGAAAAACATCTAGAAAACATTCAAGATGTTTATGGATTGCCAGCAGTCGTTGCCATCAATAAATTCCCACTGGATACCGAAGCAGAGTTGCAAGCAGTTTATGACGCCTGCCAAAAACGCGGCGTTGACGTCGTTATTTCTGACGTCTGGGCAAATGGCGGAGCTGGTGGTAAAGAGTTGGCTGAAAAAGTCGTGGAACTGGCCGAAGGAGACAATCACTTCCAATTTGTATATAATGAAGAGGACTCCATTGAGACCAAGCTGAACAAAATTGTTACTAAGGTTTATGGAGGCAAGGGGGTTCGCCTGACTCCTGCTGCTAAACGCGAGCTCAAACAACTGGATGAGCTGGGCTTCTCCAACTATCCTATCTGTATGGCTAAGACTCAGTACTCCTTCTCAGACGATGCTAAGAAACTGGGCGCACCTAAAGACTTTGTCGTGACTATCAGCCAGCTCAAAGTTTCTGCTGGTGCAGGTTTTATCGTTGCTCTGACGGGTGCAATCATGACCATGCCAGGGCTGCCTAAGGTACCAGCCAGCGAAAAGATTGATGTTGACAAAGACGGCAATATCAGCGGTTTGTTCTAATAAATACCAAAAATGACAAATGTAACCCTTTTAAGAGTAAATGATTTTCAAGTTTCCGATTGGTCGGGGGGAAAGACAAAACAGCTTTATCTTTCCCCGCCAACTGGCCACTATGGCAAGCGGGACTTTGACTATCGGCTATCGACAGCGACTGTGGAGTTGGCTGAAAGTCAGTTTTCTGACCTCAGCGGCTTTCACCGCATTCTCATGAGCCTGGACCACACACTTCATCTCCACAATGCCAGCCGGCAGGAGGAAACGGTTCTAGCTCCCTTTACTCCCTATGTCTTTGAAGGGAGTGATTCTATCACAAGTCGTGGGACTTGTACCGACTTTAACTTAATCTACAGCGACCATTATCAGGGACAGATGATTGCCATCTCGAATGGGCAAGAGCTTAGCCAAGATGACGAAATTCAATTTATCTATGCCTTAGAGGATCTGACGGTGACGGTAACAACCCTGCCAGTGCTTAACCTAGAGGCAGAGCAGCTTCTGATAGTGGAAAAAGAGACTCAGGAAACTGAGCTGCATATAATGTTTTCGAGTAACCAGCCAAAGGGAACGCCCCTTTCTATATGGGCTGGTTTGACCCACATCCCTACTAAGTAAAGATACCATGATGCCTTGTCACCATTCTATCTTTACTTGGAAAGGATCCCATATCTCTAAAGGAGAAACATTATTATGGATGCAACTAAACTCACTGCACAAGAACAAGAACAGGAAAAAGCGAAATTCAGCTTTTCCGGTGCAACTCTCTACGGTATCAATGCCGTTATCGGATCAGGGATTTTCCTCCTACCGCAAAAGATTTATAAAGGACTTGGTCCTGCCTCTCTAGCTGTCATGCTTGGAACTGCCCTCCTCGTTATTCTCTTAGCCGTCTGCTTGGCAGAAACTGCTGGTTATTTTAATAAAAACGGCGGAGCTTTCCAATATTCCAAAGCGGCCTTTGGAGACTTTGTCGGATTTAATGTTGGCTTCCTAGGCTGGGCAGTTACCATCATCGCTTGGTCTGCTATGGCAGCAGGATTTGCGAGACTTTTTGTCATTACTTTTAAATCCTTTGCCCCCTATGAACTTCTGCTCAGTGTGAGCCTGATTATTTTGCTCAGTCTAATGAATATATCAGGTCTTAAGACTTCCAAAATGTTCACCTTGACCGCAACCGTAGCCAAGCTCATCCCAATTGTCGCTTTCAGTCTATGTGCGATTTTCTTCATCAAAGGAGGAATTGACAAAGGAAACTTCACTCCGTTTCTTCAGCTAGAACCTGGCGTAGATATCATGAAAGCTATCTCTAGTACAGCCATTTATATCTTCTACGGATTTATCGGATTTGAAACCATGTCTATCGTTGCTGGTGAAATGCGCAATCCGGAAAAGAATGTACCTCGAGCTATTTTGGGCTCTATCAGTATTGTCTCTGTTCTCTATATGCTGATTATCGCAGGAACTATCGCCATGTTAGGCAGCCGTATCCTGCAAACAGATGCTTCTGTACAAGACGCCTTTGTCGAAATGATTGGCCCTGTTGGAGCATGGATTGTTTCTATCGGAGCGCTGATTTCTATTGCTGGACTTAACATCGGGGAATCTATCATGGTTCCACGTTATGGTGCAGCTATCGCAAATGAAGGTCTGCTTCCTAAGAAAATTGCAGAAACCAACTCTAAAAATGCCCCTATAGTTGCCATTATTATTTCAGGAATTCTGGCTATCGTCCTGCTCTTCTCTGGTAAATTTGAAGAATTAGCAGCTCTCAGTGTGGTCTTCCGCTTCTTCCAATACATCCCAACTGCTCTAGCTGTACTAGTATTAAGAAAGAAATATCCAGATAAGAAAGTGGTCTTCCGCGTTCCATTTGGTCCAGTAATTCCAATTTTGGCGGTTCTAGTCAGTCTCGTCATGATTTGGGGTGAAAACCCAATGAACTATGTCTACGGCCTCATCGGTGTCCTTATCGCCAGTGCAGTATACTTTATCTATATAGTACTGATTTGTAAAAATAAAGTTCTTGAACAAGAAGGAGAATGAATCTTATGACACATGTAATCAATTTGGATGGCGAACACCTTACTTTAGAAGACGTCATCGCAGTAGCTCGTCATGGAGCCACTTGCGAAATCGACCAAGAAGCTAAGAAAGCTGTAGAAGCTTCCCGCAAAATCGTGGATGATATCGTCCGCGAAAAGCGGGTCGTATACGGTGTTACAACTGGCTTTGGCTCTCTCTGCAATGTCAGCATCTCACCAGAAGATACGACTCAACTGCAAGAAAACCTAATCCGTACGCACTCCTCAGGCTATGGCGATCCTCTACCTGAAGATGCAGTCCGTGCGATTATGTTAATCCGGATTAATTCCTTGGTCAAGGGCTATTCTGGTATCCGTCTCTCTACTGTCGAAAAGCTCCTGGAATTGCTCAATAAAGGCGTCGTGCCTTACATTCCGGAAAAAGGCTCTTTGGGAGCTTCTGGTGACTTAGCACCGCTAGCTCACATGGTTCTGCCTATGTTAGGACTGGGCCGCGCTTACTATCAAGGCCAATTGCTCTCTGGACAAGAAGCTTTGGACAAGGCTGGTATCGAGAAAATTGCTCTAGCAGCAAAGGAAGGGCTGGCACTGATTAACGGTACGACTGTCCTGACAGGTATCGGAGCTCTTGCTACCTACGATGCCATCCAATTGCTTAAGCTGTCAGATGTCGCTGGCGCTCTTTCCATGGAAGTCCACAATGGCATTACCAGTCCTTTCGAAGAAGACCTGCATACCATTCGGCCTCAAAGCGGACAGCTGGCTACAGCCCGCAATATCCGCAACCTTCTGGAAGGCAGTGGAAATACGACCGTAGCCACTCAACAACGGGTCCAAGACCCTTACACCTTGCGTTGTATTCCGCAGATTCATGGTGCCAGCAAGGATTCTATCGCTTATGTTAAGACCAAGGTTGAGATTGAGATTAACTCCGTTACAGACAACCCTATCATCACCAAGGAAGGTCATGTCATCTCAGGCGGTAACTTCCATGGAGAACCAATGGCACAGCCATTCGACTTCCTAGGCATCGCTATTTCTGAAATCGGAAATGTATCCGAGCGTCGTGTAGAACGTCTGGTCAACAGCCAACTGAGCAAGCTTCCATCATTCTTGGTCAAACACCCAGGACTCAACTCTGGCTTTATGATTACCCAGTACGCTTGTGCTTCGCTTGCTTCTGAGAACAAGGTCTTGTCTCATCCAGCCAGCGTAGACTCTATCCCATCTTGTGAAAACCAAGAAGACTTTGTCAGCATGGGAACTACTGCAGCACGTAAGGCAGCTGAAATTCTCAAGAATTCTCGCCGCATCGTGGCAACAGAAATCATGGCAGCCTGCCAAGCTCTGGATCTGAAACCAGAAAACCATGAACTTGGTAAAGGAACCAAGCCAGCCTACGACCTCTTCCGTCAGCATGTCCGCTTTATCGAGTTTGACAAGGACATCGAAATCTATGAAGAGCTCAACAAAGCTTCTGAGCTGATTGAAAACGAAGAATTCCTAGCAGCCGTTGAAAAAGCTGTAGACTTGAGCATTCAGTTCTAAAGCTGATGACTCTGTAAAAAAGCTAACCTAAGAAGCCCGCTCTCGTTCAGCTGGGCTTCTTTTCCCGCCAAAAGTCATTGACAGGCTTGGTGGAAACTCTTATAATAAAGTCGCAAGTGGCATTAAGAAAAACTTAATACTCAAGATCAAACTAACTGCTAACAGCAATGGCCTGCAGAAAGGCGATGCTGATGTGATTTGATGATGTTTTTTAATAGTATAAAGATGCCTGCACTGAGCAAGATCTTTGGTACTCGCCAATCCGGCATTTTAGTTTCCAAACTAGAGACCTCACTAAGCGCTTCCACATCATAGAAGAGGCTAGATGGGTGACCAGACAGATTGTTTGGAAGCCGAATTGACATGACAATACTAAAGAGAAAATCTTAGAAGCTTGAATGACTTTAATTAAGGAGATAAGCAATAATGAAAAAAGCGTTTAAAGTGGACTATTTTGCAATTATGCATCCGATTGCGTGCATCACTCTACCGATAATGGCCCACCTTTTTTATCTTATGGTAAAAGCCTTCTTCTTTGATTTGCTAAACATTCTGATAAGCATTTGGACAAGAAAAGAAATTAAGGAAACAACAGATTTCCTTCTTCCTGGATTTTATCTTTGTATTTTTATTCTTATCATTTACTTAGTGGGTTTTCTAGTCCAGTTGATTATCCACATTCGCAATCGCAAAGAAAACTCTCTTTTACCTGCTTGGTGTATGCTTACAGCTTTAATCGCTCTTGTTGCAACAGTTATAAACAACTTAGTCCTTAACCCTGAATTGACCCCGTATGCTTATTTCCTTTCAATTGCAGCCTATACTGCCTATTTCTTTTCAAAGAGACCAAAGATTATTGAAAGCTACCTGTCCAATGCTAAGATACGTTATGCTACATGGACTATTCTGATTCTCGCTATTATTCTATCTTTCTTATAAAACATTCACTATCCGTTAGAGTATTTTTCCCGCCAAAAGTCATTGACAGGCTTGGCGGAAACTCTTATAATAAAGTCGCAAGTATCGTTATGGAAAAGGACAAAATCATGTTAGAAGATTACTATCAGCTAGATAACAGCTACTATCATAAGAGACTGGATGATGATTTATATGCTGCCAAATGGGGGATGGTTATTGAGTTTTTGGACTTAAATGATCCCAACTTAAAACCCTTTGACGGGGTCAACTTTGCCTTGATTGGCTTCAAGAGTGACAAAGGGGTTTATATCAACCACGGCCGAGTGGGCGCAGTCGAAGGCCCACAAGCTATCCGAACTCAGCTGGCCAAGCTTCCTTGGCATCTTGGCAGAAACGTCCACGTCTTTGATGTTGGCGATATTGACGGGCCTAACCGCTCTCTGGAGCAGCTGCAGCAAAGCTTGGCTCGAGCAGTCAAACGTCTGCGAGAGCTCAATCTCCGGCCTATTGTCCTAGGAGGCGGCCACGAAACCGCCTACGGCCACTATCTGGGCCTCAAGTCTTCACTAGCACCTGACCAAGACTTGGCCGTTATCAATATGGATGCCCACTTTGATTTGCGTCCCTATGACCAGACTGGTCCTAACTCCGGTACCGGTTTTCGCCAGATGTTCGATGACACTCTAGCTCAGAAGCAGGCCTTTAACTACCTTATCCTAGGGATTCAGGAGCATAATAACAATCTCTTTCTCTTTGACTTTGTCGCAAAATCCAAGGCTATCCAATTTCTGACTGGTATGGATATTTACCAAATGGGTTACAAGGAAGTCTGTAAGGTGGTCGATACCTTTTTGGCCGACAAGGAGCAGGTCTATTTGACCATTGATATTGACTG
Source organism: Streptococcus sp. DTU_2020_1000888_1_SI_GRL_NUU_041A (assembly GCF_032387735.1). Taxonomy (NCBI): domain Bacteria; kingdom Bacillati; phylum Bacillota; class Bacilli; order Lactobacillales; family Streptococcaceae; genus Streptococcus; species Streptococcus sp. DTU_2020_1000888_1_SI_GRL_NUU_041A. The sequence continues at coordinate 2,105,424 of NZ_CP135591.1, forward strand.
CTTTGCAGCTGGTGCCGCTCCTGGCGTCAGTGCCATTCAGTCTCTCGGTGTGGATCCCAATCTAGCGGTTCTGGTCTTCCAGCACATCGCTGCCTCAGGCAAACTGATCGGCTTTGATATCGTCGAAGTCTCTCCACCTCACGATATAGACAACCATACAGCTAATCTGGCAGCCAGCTTTGTCTTTTACCTGACCCAAGTCTGGGCACAAGCACATGACTAACGGGGATTTAAAAACTTCATTACAAACATCAAAAGAGGATGAACATTGCTTTCATCCTCTCTTATTTTGTGTTTAATGCCTGAGACAAGTTCTGGCGTAAGTTTTCTAATTCCTTTAGTTGGTGCCGATCTCTGTAGGGATTGAGCTGGCTTTTGGCCGTTTCATAGTAGGTCTCAAAGTCCTGATCCAGCAAGTCTTCAAAGTCTGCTTCCTGCAAGCTGCCAGTCAGCAGTCCATACTTAATCACAGCCATCAGATAGTAGATCAGCCCCTTGTCCCGCGGATTTCCGTAGCGACTGATAAGACCATCCTTTTTCCGCAGCAGATTAAGCACCGGCTGGTAATCTCCCTTCTCGCAGCCAATCAAGGCCAGATAAACTTCCAACTGGGTCTCTTTCCAAGGGAAGCTGAGAGATTTCAAGGCTGTTTTCGCCTTGAGGAAAATCCGCTCCGCCTGCTCATAATCTTTCAGCTGATAATAGGTCATGCCCAAGCCGATGTAGAAAGCAAAAATCGAAGGCTCTGCTGTTTTATTTTCCGTCAGCTTAATGGCCTCTTTCTGATGAGCCAGAGATGCCGTAAAATTCCCGCGAATCTGCTCAATCTCTGCCAAATAGTCTAGAGCCGCCGCAATCTGAATCGAGTACTTGGAACGCAGCGAAGACGTCAGGCTGAAACAGTCAATGGACTGGTAGAGATGGTGAAGCGACTGCTCCTCATCTCCAATCATGAGATGATAGAGCCCTTTGAGTCGAAGGTTGATAGCAATGGCCTCGTGATTGTTGGCCTGGACCGAAGCATCCAGAGTCAGCTCCGTATAATAGCGCATCTCAGGGATATTTTCCGTCTGGATACAGTAGTAAATCATCTGCCGATAGCCTTCTAGGAGAAAATCCATCTGCTGCAGCTCCTTGGCCGAAGCAATCACCTGCTGGATATTGTCCATCCCTTGCTGGTAATTCCCCGTCCGGATAGCATAGCGCCCTTCTAGATAGAGAAAGCGGAGAACCAATAGCTGAAAATCCTTGTGATTCTGGTGTTTTCTCTCTAAGCCCCCTATCTCCCGACGGATACGGTCAAACTGGTCTAAAACCGCGGACTGATTGCTATCATCCGTCTTTTCGATAAAGCCAAATTCCCGCGAATAAATTGGAAAGAGCTCGTGATGAAACTGCAGAGTAGCCTCAAGATAATGCAACTCGTACTCCAGAGACTTAATCGGCTGCTTGGACAGCTTGTAGTGATAGGCGATTTCATTGAGCAGCTGGGCATGATAGAGAGAGTCTCCCAACTGGTCTTCCATGCCTTGGGCAATCTGGTGATGCAGCATTCGCTTCTTAGCCAATGACAAACGCTCATAGGTGTAAATCCTCAAAAGCTCCTGGCTGAACCGCACTACCAAGTCCTCGCTCTGCTCCTCTTCCATCAAGAACTGCTTCTGTCCAAACTCCTCAGTGATTTCAACAACCTCTTCCATCGGCAGACCTAGCAGTCTGGCTAAGAGAGAAACCGAGGCAGGAGCCCTAAAGCAAGCCAGATAGTCCACCAACTCTTCCTCTTGGCTGCTCAGGTAATCCAACTTCAGAGACAGCTTGGCCTTGATGGCCGAAGTCAGCGGATGAAACTTTTCTCCTCGCAGGAGCTGCTCAGCGTATTCCGATAGGAAGAAAGGGATACCTTGACTGACCCGATAAATATCCTCAAGGCGTTCTTCAGGTATGGCTAACTGACCTGTCTGGGCTTGCAAGTAAGCCACACTATCTTTAAAATTCAGCGGCTGCAGCTCAATAAAGCCTAGCTTATTGCGAACCAGCAGGTGATTGAAAAAATGTTCCAAATAAGAAGGGGTGCTCAGATGCTTGGTCAGCACAAAGGCCACAGGATAGCCAGTCAAATGATTCATAACTTGCTCCAAGACAGCAACGCTAGCCTCATCCATCCAGTGACAGTCCTCAATTAAGATTATCAAAGCTTTTTTCTTAGAAATCTTCTGCAGAATATCCACCACAAACTGAGCCAGCTTGTCCGCATCCAACTGAAAACCAGAAGTGCCGCCTGTCAAAATGGGAAAATAACTTTCCAAAATGATCTGCCACTGACTGATAGAGAGAATCTGGTGCTGAATAACCAAGTCCCCCAGGCCGTCCAGCAAGCCACGCCAAGGCTGGAGCTCTGCCTTCATCTCTTCCTTGAAGCACTCCGCCATGACAATCTGGAAATACTTGGTCTGATTGGCCAGTACTTGACGTGTCACTGTCCGCTTTCCGATACCAGTACCACCGACTAGGACCAGAGCACGCGCTTCCTGAGTCTCTATCACCTTAGAAAAGTAAGTTTCCAAACGCTTGATTTCATTGACCCGTCCGAAAAAGTGGTCTGTATTGCGCAGAAACTGCTTAGTCTTGCGCTCGCTACGGTCCTTAGCAAGCACCTCATGATATAGTTGCTGAATAGGTTCCGTAGGACTAATGCCCAGTTCCTTATCCAAAATATTGACCAATTTATAATAAGTCTCTATCACCTTGCCAGGCCGATCATTATCCTGATAAAGCTTCATGAGCAAATGATAGTTCTTCTCATCAAACTCATCAATACTAATCAAGCGATGCAAATTCCGCTCAGCCTCTTCCAAATCCAGCTGGTCTTTTTCTGTTTCCAGCTGTTGGTAGCAGGCTTGGATATAAAGCTGCTCATATCGCGTCCGCATCTTGGACACCCAGTAATCAAAAGCCTCGCTGTCCTTAAGATAGAAGCCCTGCAGAAAATCCCCCTGATAGAGCGACAGATACTCCGAAGGATGGTCTGTGAAACGTTCTACATCACTTTCAATCGCACAGTCGGGATTAAGCGACAGAACAGTCCGATTAGGAGCGACAATCCATTCCCCATCTAGTAGCTTGTTAGCTTGATAAATGGTGTTGCGTAGATTCTTTTTGGCGGTCTGATTATCCTTGTTTTCCCAGAGGATTCCTGCAATCTCTTCCCGATTGACTGCTCCATTGATGTGGAGATAATAAAGCAGAGCATTGATTTTAGCAAAAGGAAAAAAGACTTCCTCCTGATTGAGAAAGACACTCGGACTTCCCAGCAATTTCAACCTCAATAGATCTTTCGTCATGCAAGCGCCTCCAAGAAACCTTATAGAACTAATATAAACAAAAAGAGACAGTTTGGCAAGTAAAGTATTATACCAGCCCTTAATTTCCAGTTTTTAAATTGGTTTTATTTAGGATTTTTTTGTTATACTAGGATGAAAATAAAATTTTAGAAAGTTACTTATGAAGAAAAATATTGTTCTTTTCATTTTTCTCCTTCTGAGCGCGATTGGCTTAGAATACGAGACACAAGCCTATACTACTGGCAGTATGTCAGGTACTTCCTATGGGATTGTCGGACTGTCAGCCCTCTTGGCCCTGCTCTATATCATACCCGCCCTGCTCTTGATTCGTCAACTGGGTAAAAAATGGCAGACTCCTGCACTTAGCCTTGGGGTAGCTCTGCTAGGCGGCCTTTTCATTTCAGGCTGGACCTCTGGCTTGGCCAACACCTATATCCACGAGTGGGTCAGCACCAGCTTCCCAAACACCTTGCTCAGCGACCTAGAAAACGCCATCGCAGCTCCACTGGTTGAAGAACCGCTCAAGCTGTTAGCAGTTGCCTTCGCTGTCTATCTAGTCCCAGTCAAAAAGTTCAAATCCTTCTTGATGCTGGGGATTACAGCTGGCATGGGCTTTCAGATTAGCGAGGACTTCTCTTATATCCTCTCTGACCTGCCCGAAGGCTTCTCCTTCACTATCTCTGGTATCCTAGGCCGCATTACTGGCGGCGTCGCCTCTCACTGGCTCTACACCGCCCTGACCACTCTCGGTCTGGCTCTCATGCTGCGCTATGCCAAAACTCAGAAAAACTACTTCCGAGTGGGGCTCTTCTACTTCCTAGCAGCCTTTGTTCTCCACTTCTTCTGGAACTCACCGCTGACTGCTATCGAAACGGACATCCCAATCATCGTACCGGCTATGACCGCTGTGGCTGTCTTTATCTTTTACCAAGCTTACCGAACAGCCCATAAAATTGACCAAGAAGAATTGGAAGTGGAATAATGCAAAAAAACGACCGTTAGGGTCGTTTTTTTGATCTGAATGGCTATCTGATTAGATATATGATTATCCTAAGATTTATTTATAATGCTCGCTTTCGTACCATAAAGCATAAAGAGGATTAATTTTTTGCAGTAGCTCCTTTCCGTATCTATACCTCTTCCCCTGTGTCTCCCCAACTAATTGACTAACTTTATCAAATTCGTTTCTTTTAATTAATCTTTCTATTACATCCACATTTTTTTCATCAATCGCTTGTGAAGAAACAATCTCAATGATAATTTTTAAAATTTGATAAGCCACTTCGTCATCAGTTAGATTAGAAATCTCAGATGTAATTTTACCTCTTTCTGTAAAAATTAGATTATATTTTTCATTTCTATTTTCTATTATATTGATTCCTTCTGGAAAGTAAGGCGGTTTGTTTGAAAAATAGATTCCAAATTCTTCTAATTTTATATTTCCAATTTCGGAAATTCCATCTTCAATTTTGTTTTTTAATTTTGTTAACATAAAATCATTCCTTTTTTATTTTATGTAAGTAACCACCTTTTTCTAGTTCTCTCATCGGCAAATATGTATAATATTGAATACCCATACCAGGTTCATCAAACCAAGGTGCGACTAATCCTTCTCTTATTGGTATCTTTTTTAGAGAAATATAGTCTGAATCCGGTTGTAATTTCATAAAAGGAGGCAAAGCCTTTTCACCAAATGTTGCTCCTGCAGGAGAGAAATACCTTCCTGTTGGATTAGAACCAATCCTATTTATTCTGGTTCCTGGTAATATAACGGATTCTTTGTATTCACCATTCAAAAATCCATCTTTATGTATACTTCCATCAACTCTGCCCAAAGCACTTTCGGGAGTTCCTGGATAAATAGCGTTTCCGGTTAGCTGATTAAAATAATCTGGATTGTCAAATACTTTTTTGTTCTCAAGATAGAATTCAGGTTCAAGTAGTTGAGACCATTGGGTCAGCTTTGCTCTATCAGATGGCTCCAAGCCTTTATTCACATGACGATTCCATAGATCATAACGATGCGTATCAATCCTCTTTTCCCTGCCAATGTGAGGATAAAAATTAGAAGCCCTTCGAGCATTTGCGCTATCTGCTATGTTATTTAGTATTCTTTCAGTTCTAGCGTAAGTAGAGAAGTTAGAAGCATCTCGAGCCCTTGCGCTATCTGCTATGTTGTTTAAAACTTTTTCTGTTAAAGCAGACTGATGGCCTTTTTGCTCAAGTTTAGCAACTTCTGCAAATGGAGATTTCCTAGTCACCTCTGTAACCGATAAATCTTTAGCTGCCCTAACACCTGAAGTCATTTTAGTAACTCCTAGAGCAGAAGCTCCTTTAGTTAATAATTTAGCCCCCTTGGCTAGCACACCTGGACTAAATATACTATAATCTTCCTCAGCCTTACTACTATACTCAAGAGGTCTAGGAAAATTATATGGTGTGCTATCACGGAAACTTTGCAAAGCTCCTCGCTGTATGAATGGTAACTCTTCAGGTATTAAAGTCCAACCATCAATTATTGTTTTTCCAAGATTTATGCCCGTATTTGGTACATCTGCTACTGAGTTGACAACGCCTTTAAGTATGCCAGAAAGAGCTGCACCAGGGTTATCAGCCATCCTTTTAATAGCCGCTGAGCTACTGTCTAAAACCTCTCCTGAAGCAACACTTCCTCTCCCAACAATATATTTAACAAAATTCTCTTCACGCGCGCCATTATCCATAAGCTTCTCGCCAAATTCCCTGGCTCCATTAGAAATACTTTTAGAAACATGGGGAAGATTGTTCACTAAATTATTAATCCTATCAATTAGTCCCTTTCTATTTTGAAAGTCACTAACTCCCCCTGATACAGGCGAACTATTCTTTGGAATGTAGCTCTTTGCCCCTATCCTATATGGAATGACGGTTTGAACCTTATTCCCCTTATTGAGATTGAACAATGGACTAATATAAAGAGGACTATAATTAGATGATTGACTTTTCTGTGTTGCTTGTTGGGTCAGATGCGTGTAATTTTGTTTCGCTTGGTCTTGGGAAAGATTTCTAGCTTCGGTTCGAGTTTGTCTTACTTGAGAAGCTCTGTTTTGTCTTTCTTGAGCTCGCGCCAAGGCCTTAGCTTCTTCTTGAGCCTGACGGAAAGTATCAATTTTATTTTCTGCCGACTGGATTTTGTTAAATCCTTTGGCTAACGCACTGATTTCTTCTGATGTATAGTTAGATAAATCTACATTGACCTTATCGCCAGGTGTCAGATTAATACGGTTTTGTTTATTATTGATGTTCAGCTTATTCTGCCCATGCAAATCCTGAAGAGCCAGCATAGAAGCTGCTGCAGCTTTTTCCTTATCATCTGGATAATGGAGATTGCCGATTTTGGCTAAGCTATCACCTTTCTTGATCTGATAGTCATTACTTGCGGATTGATTAAATAGAGGCTGACTTTCTTTACTATTTGCAAGATCCAACAAGTCTTGATAAGCCGATGTAGGCTGACCTTGGCTATCGGTGAGAGTAGACTGACCATAAGGAGTAAAATCTAACTTTCCCTTTTTATTTGAGGAAGTTGAGCTTAAACTATACTCTGGAGTTGTGGTAGCCGACGTTTCAGAATTATTCAGACCATAACCATAGTCTTTCAACGCTTTAATAAACTGATTTCTATGTTCTTCTGACAAGGAATCTAAAGCTGTTTCAACTTCCGGTGAGACAGCTAAGTTATAGCGACTACTTCCTGTACTTGATTTTTGAGCTCCGGTATTGGCAGACTCCAAGGCCTTTTCGGTAAAATCTACTGCATCCAAAGCGTCTGTAGTAGATTGATCCACTTTAGAATCAGCCATTTTCAAGGCATCATCTTTACCTTTTTTAGCAAGACTGTCTGTCGTTACAGTATCATCTTTCCCAGCAATCGCCTTATAATCAACAGAATCCGCCAAGCTGTCTGAAGCACTTACAGATGAATCGCTGATTGGTTTGTAATCGCTAGGTTTGATATTGCTAGCGTCCTCGCTTACTGATGGTGTATTAATTGGACGATAGTCGCTCGAACTAACACTGCTGGCACTTTCACTTGTCGACGATGTGCTAATCGGACGGTAGTCGCTCGAACTGACATTGCTGATACTTTCGCTTACCGACGGTGTACTAATTGGCTGATAGTCGCTCGAACTAACGTTGCTGACACTTTCGCTTACCGATGGTGTGCTAATCGGACGATAGTCGCTCGAACTAACGTTGCTGACACTTTCGCTTACCGACGGTGTACTAATCGGACGATAGTCACTTGAACTGATGTTGCTAGCACTTTCGCTTACCGACGGTGTACTAATCGGACGGTAGTCGCTCGAACTGATGTTGCTTAAGCTTGAACTAGAACTAGAATTAGAACTGATTGGCGCATAATCAGAGGCTGAAAAAGAACTTCCAAAACTAGAACTACTAAAACCTCCGCCAAAATCGAAAGCTTTTACCTCGTGAGGTTGAAAAGCCATCGCACTCAGTATGACAGCCGAAGCTATAACAACTTTACGAAATGATTTTTTCATAAGACAACCTTTCTATAATGTAATACCATTAATATTATAACGCATATTTCTTATACTGTTAATATTTTTGGTACAATGTTATAGTTTTTTAATAAAAAGTTGGAGTGTTTTCATATTTATTTTCCTAATTTTTAAGACTCATTTAAGATAGTTATGTATTATCCGGCTCCATCCCCACCAGCCTTTCTATCCTATTCTCCCCATGCTCTTTCCTTAAAGAAATGTTAACATTTTCTTAAAACTAACTTATATTAGGAATTTTTAAGCCGCAGTCTGTATACTTTCTACAAATCATCTAAGAAAGAGGTATGGATATGGATTACCTAGTGATTCCGGCCTATGAGCCTGATTATAATCTTATTAAGCTGATAAAAAAAATTCACCATAAGAGTGATTTTCATATCATTGTTATCGATGACGGCAGCTCATCTAAATGCCAGATAGTCTTTGAACAGGCGGAGCAGTACGCGACTGTGCTCCGTCATCAGGTCAATCAAGGCAAGGGGCAAGCGCTGAAAACTGCTTTTACCTTTATCCAAGCACTGAAAATATATGGAACGGTGGTAACAGCAGATGCGGATGGCCAGCACAAGGTCTGGGATGTTTTCCGCGTAGCGAGCAAGTCTTCTGAAAATCCCAATCGGCTGATTCTGGGAGCTCGCGCCTTTACTGGCAAGGTACCTCTGCGCAGCAGCTTCGGCAATAGTCTGACTCGGGCTCTTTTCAAGCTTCAGACTGGCGTGGATGTTTCCGATACTCAGACAGGCTTACGAGCCTTTACGACCAACATGATCCCATTTATGCTAAAGGTAGAGGGCCAGCGCTATGAGTATGAAATGAACATGCTCTTAGAAGCCAGCAAGGAATATCCAATTTTGGAAGTGCCCATTGAGACGGTCTATATCAATGACAATCAAGGCTCCCACTTCCGACCAATTCGGGATGGGCTCATGATTTATAAAAATATTTTCAAATTTGCCCTGACTTCTCTCAGCAGCTTTATCGTAGACTACATCGTCTATGCACTGGCTCTCTTGTTTTTAGCTGCTGCGCCGACCAGCCTGAGAATTCTTCTCGCAAATGGGATTGCCCGCGTAACCAGCTCAATCTTTAACTATTCGACCAATAAAAAGCTGGTCTTTAAGAACGACGACAGTATACTCAAGACAGGAACTGGCTATTTCAGCCTAGCTGTAGTGCTCTTTATCCTAGATACACTGCTGATTCGCCTCTTCTATGCTGTCTTTGGTCTCAACCTTCTGATTGTCAAAATCATCGTCGGCATCTTGCTCTTCACTGCCTCTTGGATGGTGCAAAAGAGATTTATTTTTAAGGAAAGGACACACACCGCATCATGAAATTTTTAAAGAAACGCTATGCCTACGCCTCCATTTTTGGGCTGCTTCTGACAGCTTCCTTCAGCTACTCCATGCTGAAAACCTTTGTCATCGCAGAGACCATTTCCACGGTTTCAAGTACGAGTTCGTCGTCCAATGCCGAGGCTGCCAGCAAGGCTGCGGAAACAGCAACTGTGACGGATACCAGCTATTCAGACGACAACATCTCGGTCACGCTAACTGAAAAGACCGTCAGCAACACCCAAGTCTACATCGCTGATGTAACCGTCAGCTCATCGGAATACCTGAAAACAGCCTTTGCCCAAAACACCTACGGAAACAATGTCACAGCAAAGACCTCGGAAACGGCTGCCAACAACAATGCTATCCTAGCAATTAACGGCGACTACTATGGAGCCAATACGACTGGCTATGTCATCCGCAATGGCGTCGTCTACCGCGATACCGTCCGAGAAGACTCCAGCAATGGTGATTTGGCTATTTACAAAGACGGCTCCTTCAAGATTATCTATGAAGATCAAGTCTCTGCCGATCAACTGGTCAAAGACGGCGTGGTCAATCTCCTGGCCTTCGGCCCATCTCTTGTAGAAAATGGCGAAATTGCCGTTGATACCAACTCCGAAGTCGGCCAGTCCATGTCTTCCAATCCTCGGACAGCTATCGGTATCATTGATGAAAACCACTACATCATCATCATCTCAGACGGTCGAACCTCAGAAAGCGAGGGACTTTCCCTCTACCAGATGGCAGAAGTCATGAAATCTTACGGTGTCAAGACCGCCTATAACCTTGACGGCGGCGGTTCCTCTACACTTTACTTTAATGGTCAGGTCATTAACAAGCCTACAACCAACGGAAATACTATCTCAGAAAGGTCGGTGAGTGATATTGTCTACATCGGTTACTAATCCCAGCAAAAAACGTTTTAGAAAAACAGCCCTTATCTACACACTATTAACTATTTTCTTCTTTGCTTTCAGCAGAATCTATGAATCTTTCAGCTTCGGCGAAACATCTAGCCACATGCACTACCTCTTTGTCATTCCTCTGGTGGGTGGCATCCTCCTCCTGCTCTTCATGAAGGTCATCCCTAATCTCTCTCGGCTCAGCCTCAACCTCTGGAACTCAGCTGTAGCCATCATGACAGCCGGTATGCTCTTCCGTGGCATTGTCAATCTGTCTGGCCGCTCCACGACGCTAGATACTCCCTATTGGTATGTAGGAGCAGCCTTTGCGGCTCTGGCACTACTCTCCATGGTCTTTACTCGAAGTGAATGGAATAAAGAAATCCAGGCACAGCCAATATCCAGCAAAAAAGAAGATACAAGACTAAGTCGTCGTGAAACCTACAGTCAAGTATAAACCAAAAAACCTCAGAAAACCTGAGGTTTTTAATGTAGTGATAATCTTTCTGAACTCTCATTATGATGAATGCTCTGCTTCTTTATTCACACTCATGCACACTACCCGTCAGCGGATCCATGACTTCTGCCAGCTTAAAGTGTCCCTGCTCATATTGGTAATGGCAGATGGCGCAATTGCCAAAGCGTACCTTGGGGTCCAGGGCTTGAGCCGCAATCTTGAGATAGAAGACCCACATGGCACCGCCGTGACTAACAGCCAAGACTGGCTCTGCTCCTGCCTGCTCCATGACCTCAGTCAGAGTGACCAGCATGCGCTCACCGACTTGGTCCACACCTTCTCCACCATAAGGGACAAAAAGGTCTTCAAAAGAGGTGGCTCCTGGTCGAAATTTCGGCTGCAGGTGTTCGGGCTGGGCTTCAAAAAGGCCAAAGTTCCATTCTTTAATGCCTTTAAGGCGAGTATAGTCGGTTCGGCCAGAGACAAGTTCCAGAGTATCAGAAGCCCGCTCCTGGGTGGAGGAGTAGAGCTGACCAAAACGAATGCCCCGCTCTTGCAAATAAGCTCCTGCTTGCCGGGCTTGATCCTGCCCCAGTTCTGTCAAAGGAGAATCGCAAGCTCCCTGTACCAAGCCCTCTTGATTGAAAAAAGTCTGACCATGCCGCATCAAATATAAATCTTTCATTTTCCCTCCCATTCGCTAAAATCGTGGCCAATGGCCTCTTCTAGGTAAAATTGGTCATGTTCAAAAGTAAACTTCAAAATCCCGCAGTTGGTCATGTGACCTAGGTCATCCAGACGCCAGTTTTTCCGCCAAGCTCTGGCAAAATTGGCCATAGCTCCGCCATGGGAGACCATGAGTACAGACTGACCATCCGTCTCTTGCATGAGCTGAAGAATGGTCGTTGCCATACGCTCCTGCACCTGATCTTGTGATTCACCACCATAGGTTACAAAGAAATCTCCATAAGGCAGGGGTGGATTGAGGTCTTCGCTTTCCCCTTCAAAGGTGCCGAAGTTCCACTCCTTGAGTCCCTTGACACGTTTATAGGGAATCTTACCGTCTGTTACCAATTCCAAGGTATCACAGGCCCGCTCTTGAGTAGAACTATAAGCATCGTCAAAAGTAATTCCGGTATCCTTAAAATATTGCCCTGCCACCTTGGCCTGATAGATACCAAAATCGGTCAGAGGAGCATCACACCAGCCCTGCACCTTATGGCGTAGGTTGAAAAGCGTCTGGCCATGCCGCATCAGATAAAGAGTTTTTGCCATCATTCATTTCTCCTTTAGATGAGTCCTAACTTTTCAAAGGCCTTGTAGAGACCGTCTTGACTGACCGAGTCTGTCACCAGATCGGCCATGGCCTTGATTTCCGCTCCGCCATTTCCCATAGCAACGCCGACCTGACAATAGTCCAGCATAGGAATATCAACCTTGGCATCGCCAAAAGCCAGAGTATCTGCCTTATCAGCATGAAGATGCTTCAGCAGAACCTCAATAGCATGCGCCTTGGTAATGTCTTTGACTCCTAAATCACCAAAGAGAGCATGCTCGCCCTTGCCACCCCACGTACCTGCCTTGAGCTCAGGAAAAGCTGCCTTGGAATCCAGATGGTCTTGGTAGCTTCTGAGAATAAAGCTGACTTTGTTCAGGTCGTCCCGATAGAGCTCTCCTCCATAGACCAAGCCGTGAAGAGCTTCTTCAGCTTCCATATTTACTACTTTTTCTGGCTTGACACCTTTTCCAAGGACGTAGGTTCGAAGCACTGGTCGCGCTGCTTCGCGGAAGCCTTTGCTGGCAAAGAGACCGTTATTACTCTCCAGGTAAAACTCTAGCCCCCGCTCCTGAAGCCAGTCGACTAGCCTCTTAGCAACCTCTCGCGGAATCAGCTGGTGCAGAATAACCTGCCCCTTATGCTCCACATAAGAACCGTTGCCACCAATCATGCCATCAAAGCCAATATCCCAAATTTCCGGTGGCATCTCAGCCTTGCTGCGACCTGTACACACATAGACCAAATGGCCCTTTTCCCGTGCCTTGCGAATGGCGACCACAGCAGACTCCGGTATATGATTGTCATAGTCGATGATGGTACCGTCCACGTCCAGAAAGATGATTTTTCTCGTCATAAAACTTCCTCTTCCTCGCATTTGCCGAATGCTTTCTACTAATAATCCAAACTGGCAAATGCTTTCTTCATTTTTTACAAATTCTCCCATTCTGACCCAGCTCTATTTTATAAAAGCTTCACTCTATTATATACCTTTTTGAAAGCCTTTTCCTATAGAATTATCAGAGATAATGGTACTATCCTTTTTTTCTCAGAGGAAAAAGCAAGAAGGACAGCTTTTAATCAGCTTGTTCCTTCTGCTCTTTTTATTCCCCATCTTATCTACTCATCTTCTGCTTCAAATAGCCAGAGTTTAGAATCAAAGTCATAGCTCGGCTTTTGCTCAGAATCCTCCAGAAGCTGACCGCTGGAAGCGTCCGTGGTGACCAGCCCAACTCGCATAAGCTCGGCCCCAGTATAGGTACGCCCCTCTAGCCGATAGACCTTATCCGCAGCCAGTCCTTTCAGTTGCAAACGCTGATGAGAGCGATTGACTTGATTGAGGGCCTTGAAAGTGCCTAAAAGTGCAGTGTTCTGATCCTGACTGACAAGCATCCAAGCTGTCTGCCCATCTTCCTTAAATGGCGACTGCAGTCGATAAAAAGTTCCATTATGAATCAGCTCTCGATGGTGCTTGTAAAAAGCTATCTGTTCCCTGACTTCAGCCAATTCCTCTGGGTTTAGCTGATTAAGATCCAGCTCATAGCCAAAGGAACCGAAAAAGGCGACATTGCCCCGCGTCTTCAACGGAGTCAGACGGTTGGTCTGGTGATTGGGCACGATGGAGACATGAGCCCCCATGGACGAAAGCGGATAGAGAAGGCTGGTCCCGTACTGGATCTTCAAGCGCTCAATCGCATCCGAATCATCGCTGGTCCAAGCTTGAGGAGCATAGTAGATCATACCTGGATCAAAGCGGCCCCCACCTGAAGAGCAGGACTCAAATAACAAGCTCGGATAGCGATTAGTCAAACGCTCATATAAATTATAAACACCCAAGACATAGCGATGAAAAATCTCTCCTTGCTGATCGGCTGGCCAGGCAGCTGAGAAGACATCCGTCAGAGGGCGATTCATATCCCATTTGATATAATCCAGCTGCGCTTCCTCGATAACAGCTGACAGACGCTCAAATATCTCATCCACTACTTCTGGTCGAGAATAGTCCAAAACAAACTGGTTCCGACCATGGTGGGGCTGTCTATCTGGCACTGCAAGCAGCCAGTCAGGATGAGTTCGGTAGAGTTGGCTATCCTTATTGACCATTTCCGGCTCAAACCAAAGACCAAACTGCATGCCTAAACCGTGAATTCGCTCTGCTAAAGAGCCTAGCCCCTGCGGCAGCCTTTCTGGATTGACAAACCAATCCCCCAGTCCAGCGCGATCATTAGTCCGCTGGCCAAACCATCCGTCATCTAACACAAAGAGCTCCACTCCTACTTCCTGAGCCTTTTCAGCAAGTTCCAGCAGCTGATTCTCACTAAAGTCAAAATAGGTAGCTTCCCAGTTATTGATGAGAACAGGACGCGCTCGCTCGCGCCAGTAGCCCCTAGCTAGGCGTCGACGAAATAGCTGATGAAAGACTTGACTCATGCCGTTGAGGCCCCGCTCAGAATATACTAGCAGAGCTTCTGGACTGGTAAAGGACTGGCCTGCAGCCAGCTTCCACTCAAAACCAAAAGGATTGATAGCTAGCTGCAACCGGGTCACATCATAGGTATCCACCTCAGCCTGAATGAGAAAATTACCTGAATACACCAAGGCCGTTCCTAGTACTGGACCTGAAAATTCAGTCGTTTCCGGTCGCTTAAGAGCCACAAAAGGATTGTGGTGGGGACTGGAAATGCCGCGGGTTGACTCAATAGACTGAATCCCCTGCTGAAGCGGGCGCTCCTTGATATGGCGTTCCCGGGCCCATGCCCCTGATAACTGCAGCCAGTCATAATCAGCATCTGGCAGATCAAGCGACAGACTAGCTAGGGATTCCAAGTAGCAAGTTTCCCTGCCTTGATTAATCACTTTGCTGGAGCGAGTGATAACCGGCCAATCAGCAAAAATCGTATAAAACAGCTGAACTTCTACTTCTGTCACCTCATCTCGTAGGGTTAGAATAAGAGTCTTAGCCTCCGTTTGAGTCTCTGTATAAGTAGCGGGCAGCCCCTCTAAAGCAGGCTTACCATCTACTATCTGATGACTGACATAGACAAAATCAGTAATACGCGAGCCATTTTCCTGCCGCAGACAGATAGCGGGATGACGAAAATCTGTCGTGCCGTATTCTGGAAATTCCTGCCGCACATGCTCCAAAGAATAGCGTAAATCTCCTTCTTTCCGATAGGTCGTCATGGGCCGATGCTGCAGCTCCACCAAATAAGAATAATCCCGCTCTGGTACCACCGCTCCGTAGTAAAGCTGCAAGAGTTTACCATCCTCATAAACCCGAAAGATATAAGAAATCTCACCGTTAGTCAGATGAAATTGCCTGCACTCTTCGTTAAACCAAATACTCGCCTTATTCATGGTCTTCTCCTTTCACAGTCTGCAGTCAAACTTCCACTTTCATTATAAAAAAGGCCACCCCTTTTGGTAAGCCTTTCTTTCTAGTATTATTTATCCAAATGTGACTTTTTACAGCTCCTGTCCCAGATGAGAGCTAGCCTTGCGAAAATTCAAGGGCGACTGGCCACGCGCCTTCTTGAAGGCTTTTGAAAAGCTCTGTGTTCCGGCAAAGCCTGTCTTATTGGCAATCTCTTCCACCGAAAGCTGGCTGCCCGTCAGCAAATCAGCTGCCATATTGAGTCGCAAATCATTGCTGTACTCCTTGATCCCCTTGCCTACTTCATCCTTGAAAAGCCGAGATAGGTAGGAAGGGTGCAGCGCCAATTTCTGCGCCAACTCCTGCACAGATAAACTTTCTGGCAGATGACTGCTCAGTAGTTCCAAGACCTGCTGGACATAAGGATTGATCCGACGGCTTTCCGTGATTAAAGAGGTCTGCTTGAGACGCTGGGACAAGAGTTCTAAAAAGCGATAAACTTGCCTTTGCAGAGCTAGTTCAGCTGTTATTCCGCTGCCCTCATAGGCCAAACCTTCAAAGACCAAGGCCTTAAATTCCTGCAAAGAAGTCAGCTCAAAAGACCACTGGCCAGACTGTAAGCCCAGAGCCTGCAGATAAGGAGGCAAGAGATGCCCACCCAGTCCCATCCAGACATAAGACCAAGGCTCTTCTCCATCAGCCTGATAAAAGACCGATTGACCCGGTGGCACCACAAAGCCCTGCCCTTCCTGCAAATCATAGCGCTGATTGCCCACGGAGTATGTCCCCCGTCCCTTCAGTACGATGTGAATGACATAAACATCCCGGACAGCCGGCCCAAAGCTATGATGGGCTTCCGTTTTTGAATAACCACAGAAGGCAAAAAAACAATCTTCTTGGCCAAACTGCATAGACTTAACCAAGGTCAGTGAATGCTCCATCAGCCCCTCCTTAGATTTGGATAAAACTTTTACCCTTATTATAAAACAAAAACCACTAAACAGCAACTGAATCTGATTAGTGGTTTCTTCATTCATCTTAAAAAGATTGGACGGATGGGTTATGATTAAAGAGAGCATGGGTAGCCTTATAGATATGATAGGCTGTTGCAGCGTTATTCATAGTATAAAGGTGTATGCCCGCCACATCCTGAGTCACCAAGTCAACAATTTGATCCACAGCATAAGCCAGACCAGCTGCTCTCAGAGACTCTGGGTCATGTTCGTATTTATCCAGAATAGCCCGGAATTTTCTTGGCAGCTTGATATTCTCACAGGTCTTGAGCAGGCGCAGAGCCTGATTGCGATTGAGAATCGGCATAATCCCAGCATGGATTGGCACTTCAATACCCGCTAAAATACACTTGTCCTGAAAATCATAAAAGCGCTCATTATCAAAGAAAAGCTGGGTCACCAGACTAGAACAGCCAGCATCCACCTTTTTCTTCAGATTTTGAATATCCGAAATCTGATTTGGCGAATCCGGATGGCCCTCCGGATAGCAGGCTCCGATGATGTCAAAGTGCGGTGCTTCTGTCTTGATGTATTCTATCAAGTCAGTCGCATAGGTAAAATCATCCTTAGGCGCCACATCTGGAAAAATATCCCCTCGCAAAGCTAAAATCTGATGGACACCAACCCGATCTAGAGACTGCAAAATATTGGACACCATGTCCTTGGTCAGATAAACCGCGGGTAGGTGAGCAATCGTCGGTATCTTGAGGTCGTTGGCGATGAACTCAGTCAAACGAACCGTCGTCTCCTCAATGTCAAACTTATTATTGCTGGCCGTCACACTGATAAAGTGAGGAGCCAAATCTTGCATCTCTCTCAATGCCTGAAAAATCTTATCATTGCCTACTGCCGGATTGGGAGGAAATACTTCAAATGAGAGACTAGGTGTATGACGACGAACCATATAACAAAAAGTTCCTTTCAATGATGGTAGTGATAGCTGAGGACAATCCTAGGAGAACAACTTCTGCAGGATTGTCAGCTCTGCTTCAATTTTGGTATGTTCCTCCATCAAGATCAACTTTTGAGGTTCTAGGAGGATTATTTCAAGTGTTTTCTAGCTGCTTTGGCTGCTTCTACTAAGCGCACCAAGCTAGCCTTGGTTTCTGGGATACCACGAGTTTTAAGACCACAGTCAGGGTTGATCCAGACCTTGCTGCTTGGCACCTTAGCCAAGATAGCTTCGATCGTGTGGTCGATTTCCCCTTCATTTGGCACGCGCGGTGAGTGGATATCGTAAACTCCAGGTCCTACTTCTGTCTGGAAGTTCTTAGCCTTGAGCTCATCCAGGATTTCCAAGTTAGAGCGGCTAGCTTCAAAGGAAATCACGTCCGCATCCATGTTGTCAATAGCTGGGATGATATCGGTAAATTCTGAGTAACACATGTGAGTATGGATTTGCGTATCAGGCGCTACTGTTGAGTGTACCAAACGGAAGGCTGGAATTGCCCAGTCAAGGTAGTCTTCGTACCAGTCACTGCGACGGAGTGGCAATTTCTCACGAAGAGCAGCCTCGTCGATTTGGATAATCTTAACACCAGCAGCTTCAAGGTCAAGAACTTCATCCTTGATAGCGAGAGCGATTTGAAGCGTAGAATCCTTGATAGAGATGTCTTCACGCGGGAAGGACCAGTTGAGGATGGTAACAGGTCCAGTCAGCATACCTTTGACAGGTTTGTCAGTACGGCTTTGTGCGTAGCTAGACCATTTGACAGTGATTGGGTTGAGACGAGTCACATCACCCCAGATGATTGGTGGTTTAACCCCACGCATACCGTATGATTGTACCCAACCATTCTTAGAGAAGAGGTAACCTGACAAGTTTTGACCGAAGTACTCAACCATGTCATTACGCTCGAACTCACCGTGCACCAGCACGTCAAAGCCAACTTCTTCTTGCCACTTGATCCATTCATCAATTTGCTCAGCCAAGAACTTGTCATAGTCTTCTGCTGACAGCTCACCCTTACGGAAGGCCAAGCGTTTGGCACGAACTTCCTTAGTTTGAGGGAAGGATCCAATTGTCGTAGTTGGCAACGGTGGCAGATTGAGTGTCTTGTGTTGGATTTCCTCACGCTCTGCAAAGGCTGGCAAACGAGTGTAGTCAGCGTCTGTCAAGCCAGCGATACGAGCACGAAGTTCCGCATTTTCACCCACACGTTCAGTCGCAAAGAGTTCTTTGTTGGCAGCAAGTGCTTTTGCACCGCCGCCATTGCGGATAGCATCCAAGTCACGGATTTCATCCAATTTTTCCACCGCAAAGGCAAAGTGGTTCAAGATTGCTGGTTCAAAATCTTCATTAGCAGTTGTAAATGGCACATGGAGCAGCGAACATGAGCTTGTCAAGACGATGTTTTCAGCTGGGATTTGCTCAAGCACTGCCAAGCTCTTTTCGTAGTTGTTACGCCAAATGTTCTTACCATTGACAATCCCTGCATAAAGAGTCTTATCAGCTGGGAAGCCACCTTTGACAAGTTCAAGTGTTTTCTTGCCTTCGACAAAGTCCAGACCAATCGCATCTACTGGCAGCTCTACAAGGTCTGCATAGATGTCACGAACATCACCAAAGTAGGTTTGAACCAAGACTTCCAAGCCTTTCTTATCCGCCAGAAGTTTCTTATAAAGATCTAAAAAGAGAGCTTTTTCTTCTGCTGACAGATCCTTGACCAGACTTGGCTCATCCAGCTGGATACGCTCTGCGCCCAGCTCTGCTAATTTTGCAAAAACTTCTTGATAAGCTGCAGCTAGTGCATCTACAAATTCAGCCGGAGCCACACCGTCTTCAAAGTCAGATACTTGCAGGAGAGTGAATGGGCCAACCACAACTGGACGGGTTACCAAGCCCAACTCTTTAGCTTCTGCAAATTCATCAAAAATCTTATGCCCAGCCAGCTTGACTTGGGTTTCTTTTTCAAATTTAGGAACGATATAATGGTAATTGGTGTTGAACCATTTCTTCATCGGAAGGGCGCGGACATCTCCTTTTTCACCCTGATAGCCACGGGCCAAGGCAAAATAACGCTCCAAGTCAGTCAGCTCCAAGCCTTGCACAGATGATGGTACTACGTTAAAGAGAAAGGCCGCATCCAGCACATTGTCATAGTGAGAGAAGTCATTTGACGGGATTTCTGAAATTCCTTTTTCCTTAACAATATTCCAGTGCTTAGCGCGCAGCTCCTTAGCTGCAGCCAGAAGCTCTTCTGCTGAGATTTCATGTCTAAAGTATTTTTCAGTTGTAAATTTCAATTCGCGGAATTCACCCAAACGTGGGAAACCAATAATAGTCGTTGACATAAACGTCCTCCAAAATTTTTCTTGATTTTATCTTATCAGAAAATCCCCCCTCTGTATAATTGGAATTTTCCAGAGTTTGATATAGTTTAAAACTATATCCTTACTCTCTTGAAAGCCAAGTCACCTTATTTTTCAACTGCCATTGACTAAAATTATTGTTTGCTATAGCTAGAACTTATGAGCTCAGAAAAAGAAAACCAGCGAGAATAAAATCTCGTTGGTTTCTTCAATTGCTTGTCTTGATTATTCTACTTGGTAATACAAGTTTTCAAATCCTTATTGATTCTGGCTAATACTATCAAGGTAATTTTGTAATAAGGAACACTCTACAGTTGTTTGCTTTAAATGAATCAGATTCACCGTAAGAGTTCCAAAGGTTAATGGATTCTTCCTTTAGAATCCTTAATGATTATCAGAGAATTATAAACATAAATAGATACCTTTTTTGGGAAGACATTCTTTTCCAATAAAAACTATCCGAAGCGGAAGGTGGCTTATACTAATCATCTTACCAATTTTAAACTATTTTATTGAATTGAGTTCATCAAGTCAAAGAAATATTTTGATTCTTGGGTTTTATAAAGATTGTACCAGGAATTCAGAGTGTCCAGTAAGAATACATCTAAAATTTTCAATACATGAAAAGCAAATTGAAGGGGAGCTGTACCAGAAGCAGTAATCAAATTTCCATCAGTAACTACACATTCTTGCTTATAGTACTTTTCTCCATCATAGCTCGGGCAGAACATTTTAAGATATCCCAACTCATTGCTTGTATGAGCTCGTTGGTCCAATATACCTCCCCCAGCCAGTCCTATTGTAGCACCACAAATTGCCCCTACAACAATGCCTTTATCTAAATATTTTTCAGCCATTCTTATAATGGGAGTATGAATGGTTTCTGTCCATGTATTGCCTCCAGGTAAAATCAAAGCAGCAACATCGTCAATACTACACTCATTAAGTTCAATTTCTGGCAATATTTTTAGACCTCCCATTGTAGTAATAGGAGTCTTGGTAATTCCTACAGTTACTACTTTTAGGGGTAGCACCCCCTTTTTGTAGTACCTTCCTAAATTGATTTCAGGCATTAAATAACCTATTTCCCAATCCGCCATTGTATCAAATACATAAAGGTAAACTATATTCTTCATTTTCTATTCCTCCACATTAATCTTGTTGTTTCTGTTTATTTTACGACGGTCTCAACTACCATCTGAAACCATTATATATTACATTCACTGACAAATTCGGTCAGTGAAGATAATGTGACATCAAATCTTTAAGAATTACTGCCATGGAATCTTTAAAACTATTTGGTTCAACAACCTTGATTGATTTACCATATGGAAGTAGAATATTAGGAACATATGTATGGATTGAACTTTCATCCATTAAAAAATTAGCTCTACAGTCAGATCTTTGTATCAGATGATACGATAAAAACCAATGTGAGCAAAGATCATTTAGTGCTTCTGATGAGCCCTCAATTACTAAAGTGCAAAGTCCTACTTTGCACTCCACATCGGATAATAAGTTTTTTATAAAAAACTCACGCGCCGAAAAATCTTTCGGACGCTTAAATGAATTTTTAGCTCTTATAATATTAACTATTCTATCTATCCTGAAACTACGAATTTCATTCCTAAGATGGCAAAACGCAATAGTATACCATTTTTCATTCCAGTAAAGCATACCATAGGGGTCAACAACCCTATGTGTAGCATGACCTTCATAACCTGTACAGTATTCAATTTCCATAGACCATTCATTAGCAACAGCTTCCTCAAGTTCCATTAATATAGGTTTGACAGCTGGATCACAAATACGGCTTACTACTTCAAATCCCACTAAATGACGATTAAGAACTTTTTCCTGTTCTTCGTTCATGAACATCTTTAACTTTGATGTCGCACTATTTAATGCTTCTACAAAAGGATACCCTGCTTCCATTGCAATAGTAGCAGCATGCAAAAGTGATTTTTTCTCTTCAGTATCAAAAAATAGTGGTGTTCGGATAAAATTTTCAAGCAAACTATATCCGCCATTATGACCTGGCTCCGATATTATCGGCACTCCACTAACACATAATGCATCTATATAGCGATAAACTGTCCTTATGTTTATTTCTAGCCTTTCGGATATTTGCTTTGCAGTTATTTTTGTCCCTGAACTCAACATCCATAAAATAGCTAACATATTATCATTTTTTGACATAATGCGGACCACTCTCTTAGATTCTTAATTAGTATCATTTATTTATAAATGTAAGGCACTTTCTAGCCAATACACATTTTTGTCATATTTAAATTAGCATCTTTAACACCCTTCTTTGCTAAAGGGAATCAATAGGGACGCTTCTTTTTTCTTCACCTACTTGTGTCCCCTTCGGCTTTCTCCTTCTCCTCAACAAACTCTCTGACTAAGCGGTAGATAACTGCGAAGATAGGGGTGAAGAAAATCATACCGACCAGGCCAAAGAGGTTCCCCCCAATCAGGGCTGCGGCTAGGGTAAAGAGAGTTGGGAGACCCACGGACTGGCCTACCACGCGCGGATAGATAATGTTGCCCTCAATCAGCTGCACCAGCTGAAAGACTGCAATCGAGAGAAGAGCTTTCCAAGGGCTGTCAGTGAAGATAAAGATAGCTCCCAGAGCACAAGCTGAGAAAGGACCAATGTAGGGAATGAAAGAGAGCACTCCAGCCAGAACTCCTGTCAAGGCCGCATAAGGCAGGCCTGTCAGTGAGTAGGCGATAAAGACTAAAACACCGACAATGACAGCCTCAATCATCTGCCCCATCAGAAACTTATCATAGGTCTCAACAATGACAGAACCGACATAGGATAGGCGTTTGACAGCCTTCTCAGGAAGTGAAACCTGCAGAAGACGGCTCGTAATCGTCTGCAAATGCTCCTTGCTGCTCAAGAAGGCAAACATGAGAAAGATTGACATGATGACAGAGAAGAAGTTGCCAAAGATAGCAGAGATATTGCCCGTTAGGCTGCCCAGAAGAGAGATGGCTCGGTTGACAATGTCACTATTTTGCAGCTGCTTGGTCAAATCTTTCAGCTGGCTAGAGGAAAGCAAACCAGACTGCTGCAACCACTTAGCTACCTGAGGTGCTACCTTGCCGATTGTCGCACTCAGCTGATTGACCGCTGTGGTCAAAGTGGGCACGACGATGGAGACAATCCCTGTCATAATGAGAGCTAAAATCAGCACCTCTAAAACTAAGGCCAAACCGCGCTGCAACTTCTGAGGGACTCGGCATTTGTCCAAGAGGTCTTCCAGCTTTTTCATCGGAACATTAAAGATGAAGGCTAGGACTCCACCCAATATAATGGGTGAAAAAACCGAAGTTAGACTCTGCAGACCAGACCAGATGTTCCCGATATAGAGAACCAGAGCCAGAGCAAGCGCCGCAAAGACGATCAGTTTATAAGATTCATTTATTTTTTTCATAAGGCTTCCTTTTAAGGTTTTGTCATTTCCTTATTTTATCATAATTTCCGAGGGCTTTCGAGCAGGAGGAAGCATGGCAACACACAGGTCAGTCCGCTTTGTCATCGCTCTTGAATTTGGGTACATCTTGAAGATAAAAAATCCCCGATATGATAGCTAGAACGCCGGCCAAGTTCCCCAAAAATGGAATGATTCCTGCAAGAAAGGCGAAAAAGAGAAGCTTATGGCTCATCTTATTGACTCTTGGCTCTTCACTATAATGAGCCATTCCAGCCAGGGAAAGACAAAGAAACAGCAAGCTGATCAGTATGATCAGGACGCCCCAGTCAGACTTTTCGACCATTTTGGGAACTAAAGCAACTATTTCCCAGTGCCATCTCTGAGAAGAAGCGTAAAGGATGATGAGGCCTCCTAAAATTCCAGTAATTCCATTTACCAATAACAATTTCTTTGACTTCATAGCAATCTCATTCTTTCTTTTTTAAACATAGTATACCTAGCCACTTTCTAATCTGTCAACCTTTATAAAAGAATGACTGTCTCATCTGATAAATCCGTTTTCATTCATATTATCTTATGATAAAATAAGCTTATGCACAAGAAAACGATTATTGATTTTAAGCAGTTGGGTCAACGCCTAATTTTTACTCATCCTATCAAGGAACTGAAGACTCGTCGTCTTGACCAGGTAGAGGCGCTTTTGACAGAGGTTGAGGGCTGGCAGGAGAAAGGATACTATGCTGTCGGCTATGTCAGCTATGAAGCAGCTCCAGCTTTTGAGGAGAAATTTCAGGTCCATCCGGCTCCGCTCCAGAAAGAATACCTCCTCTACTTTACTATCCACGTTCAGGCCGAGGAGGCTGCCATTCCCTTGACCTATGAGGAAGTGGAAATGCCCGCAGCTTGGCGAGGGCTGACTTCTGAGCAAGAGTATGAAAAGGCCATCGAAACTATCCACCATCATATCCGTCAAGGCGATACCTATCAGGTCAACTACACGGTGCAGCTATACGCGGAGCTCAACCCTGAGGATAGCTTGGCTATTTACAACAGGCTGGTTGTTGAGCAAAATGCGGCCTACAATGCTTATGTAGAGCATGATGAGACCGCCATCTTGTCCATCAGTCCTGAACTCTTTTTTGAGGAGCACCGAGGTGAGCTGACAACCCGTCCTATGAAAGGCACGACCAATCGGGGACTGACCTTAGAGCAGGATAGAGAGCAGGCTGCATGGCTGGCTCAAGATGCTAAAAACCGAGCTGAAAATATGATGATTGTCGATTTACTCCGCAATGACATGAATCGCATTTCTCAGACGGGCAGTGAGCGGGTTGAGCATCTCTGTAGCGTCGAGCAATACTCTACAGTATGGCAGATGACCTCTACCATCAAAAGCCAGCTGCAGGAGAGAGTCGGGCTGGCAGAACTTTTCAAGGCGCTCTTTCCTTGCGGATCCATTACAGGTGCTCCTAAGATTTCGACCATGGCGATCATCAAGGCGACAGAAAAAGCTGCCCGCGGGGTCTACTGCGGTACAGTAGGTATCTGTCTGCCAGACCAGAGACGGATTTTTAACGTTGCCATCCGCACCATCCAGCTAGAGCGGAAAAAAGCTATCTACGGCGTTGGCGGCGGAATCACTTGGGACAGCACGTGGAAATCCGAATACATCGAAACCCAGCAAAAATCTGCCGTCCTCTATCGAAAGAATCCGCGATTCGACCTGATTTCTACAGGAAAAGTAACGAATGGAAAGCTGACCTTCCAAGACCAACACCTGCAAAGGCTGACAGAAGCAGCCAACTACTTCGCCTATCCTTTTGACCAAGACAGACTAGAGCAAGAGTTAGAAGAAAACTGCGCTCAGCTGGAAAAAGAACAGGATTACAGGCTGCGTATAGCTCTTAAAAAAGACGGCGGCATTGAGCTAGAAATGGCTCCTCTGTTGCCGCTGACGGCGACATTCAGAAAGGCAAAATTGGTCGAGCAAACAGCCAATCTAGCTCAGCCCTTTACCTATTTCAAGACCAGCCATCGGCCACATCTGACCTTGAAGCAGCAAGAACAGATTTACTACAATGCCCAAGGCCAGCTACTGGAAACCTCTATCGGCAATCTGCTGCTGGAGCTAGACGGCAAGCTCTACACGCCTCCAGCTGAACTAGGCCTGCTCAAGGGTATCTACCGCCAACAGCTACTGGATAAGGGTCAGGCTACTGAGAAAGTTTTAACGCTAGCTGACCTGGCTCAAGCAGAGAAAATCTACGCCTGCAATGCAGTCAGGGGACTGTACGAGCTGGAGATTGATAAAGGAGAGCTCTGATATGAAAGTTATCTTTCTGCACGGACTAGGGCAAGACGAGCGTTCTTGGAAGAAAGTTCAAGAAGCCCTAGTCAATGTCCCAACGGAGTCGCTAGCTCTTTTTCCAAGGGGAAATGAAAGCTACCAAGAAATTCGACAAGCAACCCTCCAGCACCTTCAGACCCAAGAACAGCCATTTATCTTAGTCGGTTTGTCACTCGGTGGCTTGCTGGCACTGGACCTAGCTGACCAAGCTCTTACTCATCTGAAGGGTTTGATTTTATCCGGGACTCAATACAATTTAGCAGATAATTTTCTCTACAGACTGCAGATTCTTGTCTTTAAACTGATTCCCAAAAGAGTCTTCACCAAGCAAGGAGCCGATAAGGACCAGATGATACGGATTTTGACCGAACTGCGTAAGGTAAATCTTACTGATAAGGTAAAGAAAATCAAGCGCCCCAGCCTGCTTGTTTGCGGCAGCAAAGACAAGCCCAATCTAAAAGCTGCCTACAAACTTAACAAGCTGCTGAAAAATTCTCAGCTTTGCATTATAGAAAAGGGCGGCCATACTCTGAATAGCCAAGCGCCCGAAGCATTTGCTCAAATAATAGAGAAATTCCTAGATGAGTTCTGACCCTTTTACATGACAAACCAAAAACTTTAGAAATATTTGAGAAATTCTTTAGAAATATTTGAAAGTTTGGCGCTATACTAGTTAATAAGAAGGGGAGTTTTCTCTCCTAACATCATGAAAAGGAGAATTGATCATGGAAAATGTTTTGGTTTTACAGCAAGTCAGCAAAAAATTCGGCCGGCAGTACGCTCTGACCGATGTGAGTCTGACGATAAAAAAAGGAGATATTTATGGTTTGATTGGCAAGAACGGGGCCGGAAAAACCACCCTGATTAAGGTCATTACCCAGCTCTTGGAAGCAAGCAATGGCAATGTCTCCCTCTTTGGCTCTCAGAACTATCAAGAATGGACGCAAAGTCTCAAACGGGTCGGTTCGGTTATCGAAACACCGGTTGCTCACAACCACCTGACAGCCTATGAAAATCTAAACTACTACTGCAAGCTCCGCCATATTCCCCATGCGGACAAGGTCATCCGTGAAACCTTGGAATACGTGGACTTGACAGATACCGGCAAGAAGAAATTCCGCGACTTCTCACTCGGGATGAAACAGCGGCTGGGTCTGGCTATTGCGCTGCTTACCAGACCTGACCTGATGATACTGGACGAGCCTATCAATGGCCTGGATCCGGTCGGCATCAAGGAATTCCGACAGCTGGTACAGCGGCTCAACGAAGAGTTGGGCATGACCTTTATCATCTCCAGCCATATCCTGTCTGAACTCTACTTGGTTGGTACCCAATTCGGCATTATCGAGGAAGGACGATTGATTCGTGAGATTTCAAAAGCGGAGTTTGAAGAACAGAGCGAAGACTATATCGTGCTTAAAACGTCACAGTTGGAAGAAGCCAGCCGGCTAATCCATGACCAGCTCATGCATCGTATCAAGGTGGTCAATGCTTCTGACGAGATTCATATCTTCACCCATTCGCATGAGATTAGCAAGATTGTCAAGGAACTTGCGGCTGCAGATATACCGGTGCAGGAGATTTACTATGCACGACAAAACCTAGAAAACTTCTTTACAGACTTGGTCGAATGAAAAAGGGAGGCTTATCATGATGGATTTCATTAGAGCCGATTTTTACCGGCTCATGCGCTCAAAAGGCTTTTGGATTACTGAGTTTTTACTATTCTGTGCGATTATCTCAACAACCTTCTTCCATGCAAATATTCATTTTGGAGCAAATATCTCCAGCAATGCGGCTGCTAGTCAATCTCTAGGAAAATTAACCGGCCTTCAAGCTCTGGACTATTTTGCAGGCAATACAGACAGTCTACTCTTTTTCACCATCATTGGTCTCAGTATGGTCCTTGGAGTAGATCTGTCTCGGAAACTGTATAAAAACTGCCTGAGCTACGGCATCTCTAAGCTCAGCTATTATTTTTCTAAATTCTTTGTCTGCGTTAGCATCGCAGCCTTTCACTTCCTGATGATTTTATCTATCTCCTTTGTGACCGCTAGTCTATCCAACGGAATTGGAAGTGCCCCCAGCTCTTTTTTGCCTCAGCTGGGAGCTGCTCTCTTCGTTCAATTTCTCAGCACGATTACATGGATTGCCATCATTTCTTTTGTACTCTATGCCAGCCACTCGATTGTATCTATCTTTCTGACCTATTTCCTTGGCGGTACCTTACTGACTATTCCCCTCATCTTTTACCCTGACAATGAATGGCTGCTCTATCTGACTCTGCGATTTAACACAGATATGGCAGCAGATAGCGGAGCTGTTATCAAGGCTATCCTGACAGTGGTAACGGTCACCCTGCTCTTTCTAGGTAGCGGGCTGATGGTTTTCAAAAAGAAAGATTTATAAAAAAACAGGAACAATCTTAATCATTCAGAGGAGATTTCATGTTACATACTATTCAGGCGGAGCTCTACCAGCTTGTCCGCTCCAAACCTTTTTGGCTAATAGAAGGGCTGCTCTTTTTTCTCATTTTCATCAGCTCTCTTGGTGAAAGAAACTTTAATTTTTATATCTCTACATCTTCTGATCCAGAAGAAATAGTCATCCAAGGTTGGACAGGATTTGAAGCTCTCGGGGAGCTTGCTAAAGATTTCCTGCCCTTTGTCATGATTACTGTCCTTGTACTCATCATCTTTCTATTAGGTCGTGACCTGACTAGAAAACTATACAACAATATATTAGCTGGCGGGATTTCTCGGAAAGAATTTTACTTATCCAAAATAGCTCTTCTTGTCATAATTATCATCTTTCAACTAGTAACAGCCTTTACTGTAGCCTTTATCTTTGGAAGCCTCTTCCATGGACTTGGGACTATGCCAAAGAACTTTTTCTGGAGCTTTTCCTTGTCTTTCTTTCGCTCCCTTCTCTTTATTATGACCTGCAGTTCCGTAGTTACCTGTCTTCTCTACCTGACCCGCTCCACCCTAGCCAGCTATCTCGTCTTTTTCGCCCTGATTATGCTTCAGTCTAGCCTCGTCATCGTTTTCCCCCAGATAAATTCTGAACTATTCTTATTCCTTATCTTAGCTGGTTCTCTCTTAGGTGGTTACCAAGCCTTTCAGCACAGAGACTTATAAATTTAAGCAGTCAGCCCTTTGACTGCTTTTTTATTGCTTTTGGTTGTTCTGCATTTCTTTAGAAATATTTTAGAATTTCTTGAGAAATATTTGAAATTTAGTTTGTATACTTTAGTTAAACCTAAGAAAGCGAGAATATACCATGCAAACTGTTTTAGAAGTAAAGCAAGTTACCAAACAATATGGTCAGCAATATGCCCTCGATCATGTGAGTCTTTCGATTCAGAAAGGCGATATTTATGGACTGATTGGCAAGAACGGAGCTGGTAAGACCACTCTTCTCAAGACCATTAGCCGGCTCATTCATGCCAACAGCGGAACCGTGTCTGTCTTTGGTTCGCAAAACTCTAAGGAATGGAATGAAGCCCTGCGCAAAATAGGAACCGTCATCGAAACACCAGTCGCTTACAATCAGATGACTGCTTATCAAAACCTCAACTACTACTGCAAGGTCCATCAGATTGCCCAGTCCGACCAGCTCATCAAGAAAACCCTGGCCTATGTCGGACTGAGCAATACTGGTAAAAAGAAATTCCGCAACTTTTCGCTAGGAATGAAGCAGCGCTTGGGAATCGCTATTGCCCTTATCAGCAAGCCTGAACTTATGATTTTAGATGAGCCCATAAATGGCCTCGATCCGCTTGGCATCAAGGAATTTCGACTGATGATTCAGCGACTCAATCAAGAACTGGGAATCACTTTTATTATTTCCAGCCACATCTTGTCCGAGCTTTATCTGGTAGCCACCAAGTTTGGAGTGATTGACCAAGGACAGCTTGTCGCAGAATTCACCAAAGATGACTTTGACCGAGCCAGCGAAGATTATATCGTCCTCAAGACTAGCGATAAAGAACAGGCTGCCAATCTCATCCAAGGCAAGCTCCACTATCAGCTCAAGGACGCCGATAAATCTGACGAACTGCACATTGTCGCCCAAGAGCAGGAACTAAATGACATCAACAGGGAGTTGGTTCTATCCAACATTCATGTCAATGGTATCTATGCAGCTCACAAAGATTTAGAAAAATACTTTACAGATTTAGTCCAGTAAGGAGAAAAAACCATGTTACATACTTTTCAAGCAGATTTTTACCGTTTCTTTCGTTCCAAGGCTGTTTGGATTACCGAATTCATCTTTCTACTGACGACCTTGAGCGCAGTCTTTGGCAAATTAAATGCCGTCCAGCTTATACAAGCGGTGTCCAACGCTATCGGTAATAATACATTTATCATCATTATCCTCTCTATGGTCGTCATCGGGACAGATCTGAACAAGCAGCTTTACAAGAATACATTAACCAGCGGTGTTTCCCGTACCAGTTTCTTCGTCTCTAAAGCCCTAGTCATGGTCTGCGTAACGTTCCTGCAGTTGGCTCTCTATTATAGCATCAACTTTATCTTAGCGGCCATTCTAAACGGTATTGGTGATTTATCTGCCACCTTCCTGCTTCAGTTTATTCTTCTATTCTTTGTGCAGTGCCTGACTGTCATTGCTTGGACAGCTATTATCTCCTTTATTCTTTATCTGAGTAAATCTATGATTGCTGCTCTGGGAGGTTACCTTTTCTGCGCATCCTTAACCGGAGCTCTTGCTCAATTTTATCCCAAATCTTTATGGCTGCAGCATTTAACCATGAGCTTTGATTTTGAGACACTTCAAAGCAACGGTGTAACCTTAAGAATTGTTCTAATCGCCTTGTTTTTGGGGACCGTCTTCACAGCAGCAAGCCTCTATACTTTCCATAAAAAGGATTTATAGTAGAAAATGAGCTAGTTCTTGACTGGCTCATTTTAATCTCTTCAATTACATATTTCTTTAGAAATATTTTAGAATTTCTTGAGAAATATTTGATAATTAGTTTGTATAATAAAAGTATAAACAAAGTAATTAAAGGAGAAACATCATGCAAAATGTTTTAGAAGTGAAAGGACTCACTAAAAAATACGGTGATCAATATGCTCTGAAAGACGTCAGTCTTTCCATCAAGAAAGGAGAGATCTACGGTCTCATCGGAAAAAACGGTGCTGGTAAGACCACACTGATCAAAATCATCACTCAAGTCATCTATCCTAGCGGAGGGTCCGTGTCTGTCCTGGGCTCTCAGAACCAACAAGAATGGACCAAGGCCCTCAGCCATACTGGATCTGTTATCGAGACCCCTGTAGCTCATGCCCACATGTCGGCCTATGAAAATCTGCGCTACTACTGTACCGACCGGGGCATTCCAAATGCTGACAAAGTCATCAAAGAAACCCTGCAATATGTCGGCCTGACCGATACTGGAAAGAAAAAATTCCGCAATTTCT
Organism: Streptococcus sp. DTU_2020_1000888_1_SI_GRL_NUU_041A; assembly: GCF_032387735.1. Taxonomy (NCBI): domain Bacteria; kingdom Bacillati; phylum Bacillota; class Bacilli; order Lactobacillales; family Streptococcaceae; genus Streptococcus; species Streptococcus sp. DTU_2020_1000888_1_SI_GRL_NUU_041A. The sequence goes on from NZ_CP135591.1 coordinate 2,136,246, forward strand.
CTCTAGGGATGAAACAGCGGTTGGGCATTGCCATTGCCATTTTGGGGCGTCCCGACTTGCTCATTCTGGACGAGCCCATCAATGGTTTAGATCCAGTTGGGATTCAGGAATTTAGAGAAATGGTCAAGCGCCTCAATCAAGAATTAGGCATCACCATCATCATTTCCAGCCATATCCTGTCCGAGCTTTATCTAGTAGCAACTCGCTTTGGCTTTATCAATCAAGGGCATTTCATCAAGGAGCTGTCTAAGGAAGAATTTGACCGAGAAAGCGGCGACTATATCATCCTCAAAACGGATAATATCAAGCAAGCTGCTCATTTAGTGCAAGACAAGCTAGGCTACCAGCTCAGACCGACCAACAAGGAAGATGAGCTGCATATTTCCGGTAAGGTACAAGAAATTCGCAAGATTGCCAAGGAATTAGTCCTAGCCGACATCCCAATCGGGGAAATCTACTACGCCCACAAAGACTTAGAAAAATACTTTACAGACTTAATCAACCAACAAGGAGGAAACACTCATGTTTAATAGTATCAAGGCGGATTACTACCGTCTCTTCCGCTCCGTAGGATTCTGGGGAGTCCAGGCTTTCTGCATCTTTGGAATTCTCCTCGCCATTTTCACTTCCCAAGTCGCCATTTCCGACAACGGTATCTTTTTTGCCATAGATGTCGTCTCCTACAACATCGGCATGCTCTTTATTGCCTGCAATGTCATGACTAGCTTGCTTCTCGGTGTTGATCTCAATGACAAACTTTATCACAATAACCTGACTACAGGCAAGACTCGGACCCAGTATTACTTCTCTAAAGCACTGGTTATCGCTAGCTTACTTCCTATGCAGTTCATACTGCTCTACATTTTAGGTATTGTCATCGAATTTGTCCGAACCGGCGGTAATATGGGAACCCTGCCAGCTAATTTCTGGGGACAATTCGCAATACTCTTTGTCATGCAGGTCATCTGTACCTATGCTTGGTACTGCATTACCAGCTTTGTCCTCTACTTGACTCGAAACTATAGTGTCGTCTTTATCACCTATATCATGACCTACATCTTACTCGGTCTCCCTAGTCAAATGGTCGATGCCAATAATGAATGGTTCAAGGCTATCAAGATGGAGTTCTTCTACGGAGACGCTTCAATACCAGGTGTCATCACCAAAACAGCTATCTTTGCTCTCAGTCTGATCACGGTCTTTAGCTTAGCAGGACTGGCTACACTGAAGAAGAGAGATTTGTAAAATAAAAACTCAGCTAATCACTAAATTAGCTGAGTTTTTTTGAGCGGATTTTAATTGGATGATGAGCGGATTTCACCCTTTCTGGTCTAGCCGGCTTTATCGGCTTTCTTTCACTGCTTCCAATCTTGCTTTTTAAAGAACAAACTGATACAGACTCCTAGGATAAGGTAGAAAGTGACAAAGGCAAGGCTGGCTGCCAGACTGGTCGGATATGGAAAGATCTTGCCCAGAGGAAAAAGAACATTAGATAGAAATCCGAGGGGAACAAAGAGCAAGAATAAAATCAAGGCTAGCTTAACCTGAAAAGAAGGTCTTACCTCGGATAGATTGCGGCCCGTTCCCCACACCAGCAGCCCTACTCCCTGAACGATCAGCACCGGCGTTAGCAAGATACTGATCTTGAGAAAATCAGCTAGGATAATGGAGAGGATGATGCCCAGACCGACAAAGCCAAGAGAGAGCTGATAGCAAATATTGCTGGCTATCCTCCTGTGCTTGATTGACTGCTCTTCCTCTTTCTGGACTACAGGCTCAATTCCCTTGAGCAGATAGTCTGTGGTCACCTCAAAATAGTCACTCATGGAAATGATCTTATCCAAATCAGGCATACTCTGCTCGCTCTCCCACTTGGAAACGGCCTGTCTAGACACACCGAGTTGTTCGGCTAGTCCCTCCTGAGAAATGCCCCGCACTTTCCGCAGGTACTGGATTCTGTCTGATAGATTCATGGATTATTTTACCTATTCTTTCTTATTTTTTATACTTTCTTTCATTGACACTTATTATAGCACAAGGCGGAGAGACTGCAAAGTCTGATTGTCATCTCTTCATAAAATGCTAGACTTCTTCTTTAGATGGAAGTGCTTTTTCCTCCCTATCCGTCCGATACCAGAGATAGATACTATAAAGTGTCAGGAGAATCACACCTCCAAAGTAAAAGAAGGGATTGACTTGAGAGAAATCCAATTGATTGTTAGCTTGAGCTATGCCAACAAAAGTCGGGATGAGGGTGTTGGAGAGCGCATGAAAGATGTTACAAGCAAGGGCAGACTGGGTCTTCTTATAAAGTGCAGCAAGCCAGAAAGAGAGAAAGATACTGAAAATGATAAAAACTGAGAAAAGATCCTGGCTTCGATCATAAAAGCGATCGTAAAACCAGAGAGGAATATGCCAGATGGCCCAAATAATACCGGTCATCAAGGTAGAGACAAAAAAAGAAAACTTTTTCTCCAAGGCCGGCTGTAGAAAGCCGCGCCAGCCGAATTCTTCAATCCCGCCCGATAGGACAATACAATAGATAAAAAACCAAGGAAAGCTTACTAAAGCGCCGTCTACCAGCTTGCCGCCAGAAGCTAGGGCATAGAAGGTGGTCAGACCGCCACCATAGATTAGCAAGTAGAGCCAGGTCTCTTTCTTGCCTGAAAAGAGATAGGAGCAAATGGCCTTGAAGCCTTTCTTTTTCAGTACGATTAGGCTGGCCAGCATAGGCCCAAACATAGCAATACCATTTAGAATAGCTTCAAGAGCTAGATAGGCTGTAGGTGGACTGTCTGGCCAAAGGTTTTTGAGGATAATGTCCAGCAGCCAGAATCCCCATGTCCAGCCGAAGTTCCAAGCTAGGAACGGCAAAATTAGTTTTGGTTGTGGTTTGATAGTTGTTTCTGTATTCATGAGAATACCTCCTTATAATATAATTAAACTCAAGTTTTTAATCCAAATCTTCAAATACAGCGACTCGTTCATTCCGAAATCAAAAACTTGGCTTCTGCTTTCAGATTAACAAAAAAGCCAGTTGCCTTTCTAGCGACTGGACTTGGAATAAAGAAAAAATCTAGTTGCTTTTTGGGGGATTGAACTTGGAATCTTTGTCAACTGTCAGTTGCAAGTCAGTTATATCAAGGGTTTAGAGTAGTTGGCTGATTTTTCACCTTGACCGGTAAAATGACCTTTCTAGGATAATTGGCTTTTCAAACCACAAAACAAAAAGGCATATTTATCATGCCTTTCTTCGACTTAATCTAAAAATAAACCTCCGCCAATTCGAAAATTAACTGAGGTTTTTGAGCGGATTTTGAGGCTAGCTGATAGAGCTGAGCCTTCCTTATTTTGCTTTTTCAAGTCTTTTTTACAAAGTCACAACTAGTTCAAACCAGTCGTCCTCAGCTTTCATTGTCAAGTCCCCGCCTAGGATTTCGACTAACTGCTGGGTGATGTAGAGCCCCAGACCAGAAGACTCCTCGCTGCTGGATAGGTTTTCTGAGTAAAAGCGATTAGTCAGCTTATCCAGATATTGGATAGGCTGCTGGACGATATTTTTAACGGTAAAGATACAGTGCTCGCCGTCTTTTTTCAGAGAAATGCTAGCAGCCTTACGGCCGTGCTTGAGGACATTGCTTATCATATTTTGGACAATGCGCTCTAGAATTTCTGGGTCTGTCTCTAACTCTAGACCTTCAGCTAACTCTACCTGCAGGTCAATCTGAGCTTTCTGGAAGGCATCATAATAAGTAAAAAGCTGCTGGGTTACCAGCTGAGATATATCTGTCGGCTGGACATTGGCCCGAATGGCTCCCTCCATCAGCCGGCGGTACTCCATCAAGGCTTCCAGCCGTTTGGATACCATTCCCAGACTATCTGCAATTTTGACTAGCTGCTGACTTTCCTGACTATCATCCTTCAGCAGCTGCTGGGTATAGCCGCTAGCAATGGTCAGAGGGGTGCGGATATCATGGGCAATATTACTGATAGCCATATCCAGTGTCTTCTTTTCCTGCTGGACAACAAAGGTCGTCTTATCTAGCTCCCGAAAGAGCATCTCTGCTTCCTCTGTCAGCTCCAAAATACTAGGTGCATGGGCAGCAGGAGCCAGACGATTCTGGCTCCCTGTCTGCCGCTTCAAACGAATCTGCTGCGCCACATCCTTGACCGCCAGATGATAGCGTATGAAACCAATGGTCAGAAACAGACTGATAAGGGCAAATAAAATGACTAACACCAACATATCAGTCCTCCTTGAGCCGGACACCCAGTCCCCAAACAGTCTCTATGTATTCCTCTGTTGGGTCCAACTGAGCCAGTTTCTTACGTAGATTGCTGAGGTGGGTATTCAGGGTATTATCCCCAGGCAGATAGCTCTCTTCCCAGACCTGCTCAAAGAGCTCTTCCTTGGTGTAGATCTTCTTGGGATGACGGAGCAAGAGCTGGAGGATATGATATTCTTTCTTACTCAAACGGACGCTTTTCTCTCCACAAACCGCCTCAAAGGTAGCCTTGAGCAGACGGATATTTTTAAAGGACTGGCCTTCTTCCTCGCCAGTCAAAGCCTGCTGGCTGCGCAGCTGCACGGTGATACGGGCAAAAACCTCATCCAGATTGAAAGGTTTGACGATATAATCATTAGCACCATTCAGCAGGTACTGGCTAACCAGCGCTTTCTCCCCAAGAGCCGTCAGCATAACCACGGGCACCGTAGCATTGCTGCTGCGAATTTCCCTCAACACTTCATCACCGTTCTTACCCGGCAGCATGATGTCCAGAAGGACCAAATCAATCTCCTCCCGCTCAAACAGCGAAATGCCCTCTGTCCCCGAATAGGCAGAATAAACCGTGTGTTCCTTCTGAAAAAGTTCTTTTAGAATTTCATGAATATCACTATTGTCTTCGATGAGTAAAATATGAGCCATAAACACTCGCCTCCAGAGATTTCCTATCACTAGTGTAGCAAGGATAAGAGGCTAAGTCAATAAAAGATGGATTATTCGAAAAACTTTAGAAATATTTTAGAATTACTTGAAGGATATTTGAGAATCGGACTTTAAAATAGAAAGAAATAAGAAATGTATATGCTATAAAAAGGAGGCTCAATATGTTTAAAATTTTTTGCAAAATCGTTTTTAGAAGTATTACTTTCGCCCTTGAGGGCTAAGGAAAAAAAGCTGAGACATTCATATCTCAGCCTTTTTTCTATTTCACAGATTCTCCGTTAGTCGCGATGACTTCCTTGTACCAGTCAAAGGATTTTTTCTTGGAACGTTTGAGTGTTCCCTTTCCTTCATTGTCCCGGTCCACGTAGATAAAGCCATAGCGCTTCTTCATCTCGCCAGTGCCGGCTGATACTAGGTCGATACAGCCCCAGGTCGTGTAGCCCCAAAGCACCACGCCGTCCTCATTGATGGCTTCACGCATGGCCTTGACATGGGCCGCCAAGTAGTCAATCCGGTAGTCATCAGCCACATAGCCATTTTCATCCGGAGTATCCACTGCACCCAGACCATTTTCCACAATAAACATGGGCTTTTGATAGCGATCCCAGATGGTATTTAGCGTAATGCGCAAGCCCAGCGGATCAATCTGCCAGCCCCACTCAGAAGCTTCCAAATAAGGGTTTTTGAGAGAAGCAAAGATATTGCCCTCGGTCAGCTCATTAACCTTAGGATCTCCCGAAGCTACCCGGCTAGAGTAGTATGAGAAGGAAATGAAGTCCACCGTATGCTCCTTGAGCAGCTGCAGGTCTTCTTCTGTCATCTCGACAGTGATACCCTCGCGCTCCCAAGCTTTCTTGGCATAGTTAGGATATTCTCCACGCGCCTGCACGTCGATGAAGAAATAGTTTTTCCTGTCTTCCTCCATACCAGCCCATATATCGCGTGGATGACAGGTATTAGGATAATTTTGACCCGCCGCTAACATACAGCCGACCTTATTTTCCGGATCAATCTCATGAGCCAGCTTGGTAGCAATAGCTGAGGCAACCAGCTCATGATGGGCCGCTTGGTACTTGACCTGCTCTTCATTTTCACCTTCTTCAAAGCAGAGCCCCGCCCCCATAAATGGTGCATGGAGGATCATGTTAATTTCATTGAAGGTCAGCCAGTACTTGACCAAGCCCTTGTAGCGGGTAAAGAGAGTACGGCAGAGACGCTCATAAAATTCCAGCATCTTACGGCTCCGCCAACCACCATACTCCTCAATCAAGTGCATGGGACAGTCAAAGTGAGTAATGGTCACCAAGGGCTCAATGCCGTACTTATGGCATTCCTTAAAGAGGTCTTCGTAAAATTTCAAGCCAGCTTCATTGGGCTCCATCTCATCCCCCTTAGGAAAAATCCGGCTCCAAGCAATGGACAGCCGATAGGTCTTAAAACCCATCTCACCAAAGAGGGCAATGTCCTCCTTGAAGCGATGGTACATATCAATGGCTTCCTTGGCTGGGTAGAAATAGCCATCCTCAAAGTCAAACATCTTTTTCTTACCTGTTATGATAGCCAGACGCTCCTCACCAATCGGCACCACATCTACATTGGCCAGCCCGCGACCATCCGCATCATAAGCACCCTCGCACTGGTTGGCAGCTGTCGCTCCGCCCCACAAGAAACCATCCGGAAAAGTCAGTTTTTCGGTCATCTTTTTGCCTCCTTATCAATTAAACGTTTTTCTTATATTATAATAAACAATCAGCAAATAAACTTCTAGCATCCTATGGAAAATTGATACTATTCCAAGTTCTATGGTGTCTGTGAGGTTCGGCATTTCCGATACTCTTCAGCTCATGTGGAGGCACCTCAAAGGAGGTCAAGACGGCAGGACGTCCAGTTGCTGGCCAATGAGGAGAGAGGTGGCATTAGGAGGGGGATCAACTAATCTGTATTTTATTTGTAATAGCATAGATATCATTGTCATCTATCAGGAACTGGCTATCATCATGAGGATCCACATAGACTGGGATAGGTCTAGGATTCTGGCTGTAAGAGATAAAATGATGTTCTCTTAAGGGAAGGCAAATGCTGGTTTGATAGGGCACTTGGTTAATATCAAATTCAAGCCAAATCTCATGCAACGGATTATACTCTCTAAACTGTTCAGCGGGGATAACATCGATAATATAGCCGTCATAGACAGGCCCTAGTCTTCTGGCTTGAGCGAGGCTAGCCTTCTTTATCCAAGCAGCAATCATTAGAGAGAGAATCTTGCCGACTAGCAATAGACTAAAGCCAGGCAAGAAGACTATATAAAAGAAATGACGGTCTTCACTAGAAGCACTCTGATAGGGATACTCAGGATTATAGGCAATAGGGATTTGACTTTGAATTTTGGGTTTTGTAAATCTACCGAGAACAGAATAGCCTTCATAAGCCACGCCGTCTACTTGATATTGGTAGATGCTATTATAAAGACTTAGTCCTCTTCCTCCTCTACTTCCTCCGGTTTCATACACATCATAGTCAATGACTTGAGCGGATGTAGTTTTCCAACCATAAAATACGGCTTTGAATTGCCCTGATGCAGTGATACAGATATAAGTGAGGGCTATCATAATCAGGCTTAGGTAGACTAAAGATACAATGGGATTCTCTTTACGAACTGTTCCCTCAACAATACTGATCCTTTTTGCAGCCTTAGGTTGCGACTTTGGCTCCTGTAGAGGATTAAAGGCCTGATAGAGGGAGCCGGCAGCAAATGCCATAAATAATAAGAATCCCAGCAATGGCATGAGTACAAGGACAGGGATGGGGATGTCATTCTTATATTGGCTCTGCTCAGGCGACTTGGGATTATAGAGAATGCTAATGGTTTGCCCAGACTTAGGCACTTCATATTGATAGATGTCTGAAATCCCCTGGTAGGTTTGGCCATCAACAATGTAGTGATAAATAGGGTAGTAAGCGGGCGTAGAGCGATTTTCCGGACTGGTCGTAAAATCGCTCACCTCAGCCGTTATGGTCTTCCACCCCTGAAATCGACTCTTATACCAATTAGTGGACGAGACATCTTTCAGCATCATGAACAGAAACGACAGCCCCACGAAACAGCTGAATAAAGCAAAGAGTAGTTTGTATAATTTGTTTGAAATAGTATTGTCTTTTGTCATATTATCCTATTATACCATAGGTCAGGGATTTTTAGCCTTTTTATACTCATCCAAAATCAAAGCGCAATTTTTTATAACCACCTTGGTTTAATCGAGCTCACAACTGAAATAACAAATTCCCAATCTGGCATTTCTCTTCAGACCAGTGATAGATTTTCCTTATCAGTGCGATAAAAAATACATATTACTAAAGGTCTGTTATCTATGCTAAACTAGGAACATCAAGTGTTTAAGGAGTGAGAGCCGTGAACTGGGACGTCGTCAGTGATTACTATCCCCTCTATCAAGAGGCCTTTCTTTTAACCATGTTCATAGCCTTTTGGGGAATTTTGGGATCAATTGCTGTCGGATTCTTAGTCAGTCTGATTCGCTTTTACAAGATTCCAGTTTTGAAGCCGCTAGCAACCGCCTATATCGAGTTTTCCCGCAATACGCCACTGTTGCTGCAGCTTTTCTTTCTCTACTTTGGCTTGCCTCGTGTTGGACTCGTTCTATCCTCTGAGGCTTGTGCGACGATTGGGCTAATCTTTCTGGGTGGTTCCTATATGGCTGAGTCTTTCCGAAGCGGCCTAGAAGCAGTCAGCCAAACGCAGAGGGAAGTCGGACTCTCTATCGGCCTACGACCAGTACAAGTCTTCTACTATGTCATCCTGCCTCAGGCTGCAGCTATTGCCCTGCCTTCCTTTAGTGCCAATGTCATCTTTTTAATCAAGGAAACCTCAGTATTTTCAGCTGTTGCCTTGGCAGACCTAATGTTTGTAGCTAAGGACTTGATTGGCCTTTACTACGAGACAGATACAGCTCTGCTCATGTTGGTCATTGCTTATCTGATTATTTTGCTGCCAATTTCACTTGGCTTTAGCTGGATAGAAAGGAGGCTGCGGCGTGCAGGATTCGGGCATTCAAGTTCTCTTTCAGGGGAATAATTTCTTACGTATCTTACAGGGGCTGGGCGTTACCATTGGTATTTCTATCCTCTCGGTCATCATCTCCCTTATCTTGGGAACTATTTTTGGCATCATCATGACCTCACACTCAAAAGTCGTGCGCTTTCTGTCCAGAGCCTATCTAGAGTTTATCCGCGTCATGCCTCAACTGGTTCTGCTCTTTCTGGTTTACTTTGGCCTAGCCAGAAACTTCAACATCAATATCTCTGGTGAGCTTTCAGCCATCATCGTCTTCTCTCTTTGGGGAACAGCGGAAATGGGAGACTTGGTACGAGGTGCCATTACTTCCCTGCCCAAGCATCAGTTTGAGAGCGGTCAGGCATTGGGACTGTCGCAGCGCCAGCTATATGTCTATATTATCATCCCGCAGGTACTGCGACGGCTTTTGCCGCAGGCGATTAATCTAATCACGCGGATGATTAAGACAACCTCACTCATCGTCCTTATCGGAGTCATTGAGGTTGTCAAGGTCGGCCAGCAGATCATTGACAGCAATCGTCTGTCTATCCCTTCTGCTGCTTTTTGGATTTATGGTTGCATTCTGCTGCTTTACTTCGCAGTCTGCTTTCCTATTTCTAAGCTGTCCTCTTATTTGGAAACCATCTGGAAGGAGTAACGGACACCATGTCGGAAATCATTTTAGAATTAAGGGACATTCGCAAGTCTTTCGGCAGTAATGCCATCCTTAAAGGCCTGTCTCTCTCTGTCCAAAAAGGAGAGGTCGTGGTCATCCTAGGATCATCTGGCTGCGGCAAGTCGACCCTACTTCGCTGTATCAACGGCCTTGAAAGCATCCAATCTGGAGATATTTTGCTAGACGGACAGTCCATCCTCAGCCAGAAAAAGGACTTCCATCTCGTTCGTCAGAAGATTGGCATGGTCTTTCAAAGCTATGAGCTCTTCCCCCATCTGGATGTTCTGCAAAATCTAATTCTTGGTCCCATAAAGGCTCAGGGGCGCAAGAAGGACGAGGTCATCAAGGAAGCTGAAAGCCTGCTAGAGCGGGTCGGCCTGGCTGATAAAAAGCATAGCTTTGCTCGCCAACTGTCTGGCGGCCAAAAGCAGCGGGTGGCAATCGTCCGTTCGCTCCTCATGCACCCAGAAATCATCCTTTTTGATGAGGTAACTGCCTCGCTGGATCCCGAGATGGTCCGCGAAGTGCTAGAGCTCATTAATGACCTAGCTGAAGAAGGCCGGACCATGCTGATTGTGACCCACGAAATGCAGTTCGCCCGTGCCATTGCCGATCGGATCATCTTCATGGACCAAGGTGGTATCCTCGAGGAAAATACCGCCCAGCAGTTCTTCAGCCAACCTAAAACCCAGCGAGCTCAGGAATTTCTCAATGTCTTTGACTTCAGCCAACTAGGCTGACAGTTATGCCTACCCCACCACTGATGTGACTGCTCTTTCGCGGTTCTGTGCTTTCTTCACATTCCCATATCTTATAAAGGAGTCTCTTATGAAATTATCTAAAACAATCTTTGCTTTAACAACCCTAACTCTGGCTTTCTTCCTTGTCGCTTGCGGCAGTTCCAGCAATAAAGATGCTGGTAACAAAGACGCAGCTTCCAGCAAAACGGTCAAGGCCCGCAGTCTTGAGGAAATTAAAAAGAGCGGCAAGCTCCGCATTGCGGTTTTTAGCGACAAGAAACCTTTCGGCTATGTAGATAACAACGGCAAATATCAAGGCTATGACATTTATCTAGGCGACCAGCTAGCCAAAGATTTGGGTGTTAAGCCAGAGTATGTGCCTGTAGATGCTGCTAACCGGGCCGAATACTTAATCTCCAACAAGGTCGATATTACCCTAGCCAACTTCACTGTCACAGATGAGCGGAAAAAACAAGTCGACTTCGCCCTGCCCTATATGAAAGTATCTCTCGGAGTCGTATCACCAAAGGGCTCTGTTATCACCAAGCCTGAGCAGTTGGAGGGTAAGACCCTAATCATCACCAAGGGAACCACGGCTGAAACCTACTTTGAAAAGAACTATCCGAATATCAAGCTGCAAAAGTATGATCAGTACAGCGATGCTTACCAAGCCCTGCTGGACGGCCGCGGCGACGCCTTTTCTACAGACAATACTGAAGTCCTAGCCTGGGCGCTGGAAAACAAAGGCTTTGAAGTCGGCATCACTTCGCTAGGTGATCCAGATACCATTGCCCCAGCTGTGCAGAAAGGCAATACCGAGCTACTCAACTATATCAACGACGAAATCAAGAAACTCGGCAAAGAAAACTTCTTCCACAAGGCCTATGAAGAAACTCTCCATCCAACATACGGCGAAGCTGCTAAGGCTGACGACCTAGTTGTTGAAGGCGGGGAAGTTAAATAAACCTGCTGATATAGAGCAAGAAGTTGGAAAAACTCAATTTCTATCCGAAATATAAGAACAGTTCACATAAAAACGCATAAAATCAACACTTTTGTAATCAGTTGATTTTATGCGTTTTTTCTATTTTAACAGACCTATTTCATTCGATAAAAATCAATTACTAGACCAGCAGGACCTTTAACTAGCAGAGATTCCGTGCCCCAATCAGTTACAACTGGGCCGTGTAAAATCTCGGCACCAAGCTCTTTCAACCGTTGGTAGTTCTGCTCTACATCCTCAACCTCGACATGAAGAATGATTCCTGACTGAAAATTTTCCAAAGGAATCAGATGATTTTGGGTCAACATGAGGCAATGACTGCCAATCGTGAACTGAGCAAAACTGTCGTCAACATAGTCTGCCTTTTTATCCAAAATACGCTCCAAGTCAGCACAGACTTGAGGAACATCTGAAACGATGATATCTAATTGATTTAAATTCATTTACTATCCTCCATAAAAAGACCGAATTGCTCCGATCTTTTCAAGTTCAACTCTAAGAAAATCAAAGAATAAAGGCTACAAAGTTTACATTTGATTTTCGGCGAGAGGAATTATTTAATTGCGCGTGATTGCAAGCCTTCTTCTTCCAAGAAGAGGCGGAATGGTACGAGTTCTTCTGCTTCGTATTTTTCCTTGAAGGCTTTGATTGCTTCTTCTGAGTGAAGTTTTGGATCGAGTTCAAGTACTTCTACTGGAAGTGGACGGTGTTGAGTGATGCGGGCATCGATGACAACAGTTTTACCTTCTTTGTTGAGTTTTACAGCTTCTGCAACAACTGCATCGATGTCTTCGATACGGTCAACTGTAAATCCAACTGCACCCTGAGCTTCTGCAATTTTAGCGTAGTCAGCGTTTGTGAAGTCTACACCAAACAAGTGTTTGTTGGTGTCTTCGTATTTGTTTTTGATGAAGCCGTACTCAGCATTTGAGAAAACCAGGTTGATAACTGGAAGATCGTATTGAACGTTTGTGATAACGTCTGGGTAGCACATGTTAAATGCACCGTCACCCATGATGTTCCATACTTGACGATCTGGATTGTCTTTCTTAGCAGCGATACCACCAGGAAGGGCGATCCCCATTGTCGCAAAGAGTGGAGATGTACGCCACATGTTCTTAGGTGTCATGTGAAGGTGACGAGTAGATGTTTGAGTTGTGTTACCTACGTCGATTGAGTAGATGGCGTCTTGGTCAGCATGTTTGTTAATGGCATTGTAAACTTGGTACAACTGCAACTCACCTTCAGTTTTGCCTTCGAGTTTGTTCATATAATCGCGCCAGTTTTGGTTGTTCTTCACATTGGCACGCCACCATGGAGTAGACTCAACTGCGTCTACCTTATCAAGGATTGCTTTAGCTGCTTGACCTGCATCACCAAGGATTGAAGCGTCAAGGGCATGGCGTTTACCAAGTTTGTAAGGGTCGATATCCACTTGGATGAATTTTTCAGTATTCTTGAAGGCTTCGTACACTTCAGCAAATGGGAAGTTTGAACCAAGGAAAAGAACTGTGTCTGCTTCAAAGACCACTTCGTTGGCTGGTTTCCAACCAACACGGTAAGCAGAACCTGTCAAACCTTCATAGTTCCATTCGAAAGCTTCAAAGTTTTTACCAGTTGTGATGATTGGTGCTTTGATTTTACGTGACAATTCAGTAATCACTTCACCAGCTTTCACACCACCAAATCCAGCGTAGATAACTGGGCGCTCAGCCTTGTTCAATATTTCAACCGCTTTGTCGATTTCAGTTTCGTTCAAAGCAGGAGCGATGAATGAACGCTCGTAAGAACCTGATCCATAGTATGAGTTTTCATCGATTTCTTGGAAACCGAAGTTTACAGGGATTTCAACAACAGCTGGACCTTTTTTAGAAACAGCAGCACGGCAAGCTTCGTCAATCACTTTTGGCAATTGCTCAGCGTAAGCTACACGTTTGTTGTATACAGCGATACCGTTGTACATTGGGTTTTGGTTAAGCTCTTGGAAGGCATCCATATTGAGTTCGTTGACTGGACGTGATCCAAGAATAGCAAGGAATGGAGTGTTATCCATAGCTGCATCGTAAACACCGTTAATCAAGTGAGTCGCACCTGGGCCACCTGAACCAACTGCAACCCCGATTGAGCCGCCGAATTTAGCTTGCATCACCGCTGCAAGAGCACCAGTTTCTTCGTGGCGAACTTGCAAGAAACGGATATCTTTGTCTTCAGCCAAAGCATCCATGAGTGAGCTGAGTGTTCCTGATGGGATACCGTAGATGGTGTCTACGCCCCATGTTTTCAATACGTTGAGCATTGCTGCAGATGCAGTAATTTTTCCTTGAGTCATAATAATAACTCCCCTTCAATAAAATAAATTTTCAGTTATTGAAAACATTTCCACTTGTGAATGAAAACGCTTCAAGAAACTTTACTCTATCAATTTACCATGTTTTTTCTCACTTGTATAAGAATATGCTCATAGATGATATAGAACTATTACATAACACAATGCTCTTTTTTTGAGAAAATTTCACAAACTATATTAGTATAGGATATTTTATTATAATTTGCATGCACCTCTAAGACTTGTAGCTGTAGGAAATCGAACAAAAAGCGATACAAAATTCTGTATCACTTTTTATTTCATTTAATCAATTTTCTCAACATTGAGAAGCAGCGAGCTAGTCAAAACAGACAAAGAACTAAGGGCCATAGCAAGACCTGCTAGTTCTGGATTGAGGGTCAATCCCAGTCCTACAAAGACTCCAGCAGCAATTGGAAGCCCAAGGATATTGTAGATAGAGGCCCAGAAGAGATTGAGTAAGATCCTGCGGAAGGTCTTTTGACTCATGTCAAAGGCGCGCACAACGCCAAGTAAATCATTTTGCGTGAGCACGATGCCACCGGACTCGATCGCAATATCCGTTCCAGATCCCATAGCGATCCCCACATCCGCGATCGAGAGAGCTGGAGCATCATTGATCCCATCTCCAACAAAGGCGACCTTGCTAGATTCTTGCAGTTTTTGGATGGCGCTAGCTTTTTCTTGAGGAAGGACATCAGCAATGACGGTGTCAATTCCCACTTGCTTAGCAATAGCTTGGGCCACCCGTTCATTATCCCCCGTTAACATGACCGTTTTCAAGCCCCGTTCTTTGAGCTTTTTGATCGCTTCTTTTGAGCTGGCCTTCGGAGCATCTTGAATGGCAATCAAGCCAATCACTTGCCCATCCACAGACAAACTGATCACTGTTTTGGCCTGCTCTTGCAACTCTACCATCCGTTTTTCAAGCTCCGGATCCATCGCTGTCCCGTCATGAAGTTTGCCATTTCCCAAGGTCACCAACTGCTGGTCGATCTGACCTTGGACCCCTTTTCCTTCAATCGCTTGGAAGTTTTCCACAGGGAATAACACCAAACCTTTTTCTTCTGCTTGGGATAACACCGCTTGGGCTAGTGGATGTTCTGAAAAAGTTTCAAGACTAGCAGCCAGTGTCAAGACACGCGCTTCATCTCCTACAACATCGGTTACAAGTGGTTGGCCAATGGTAATAGTCCCTGTCTTATCAAACACAACGGTTTGAATCTTTTGCACTTCTTGAAGAACCGTTCCATTTTTAATCAGAACCCCCATCTTGGCACTACGGCCGGTTCCGACCATCAGGGCTGTTGGGGTTGCTAAACCAAGGGCACAAGGACAGGCAATAATGAGGACAGAGACTGCATAGAGCATGGCCTCTTGAAGCGACGCGCCCAGAAGCACGGACCAAACCCAGAAAGTCGCAATGGCCAAAATCGTCACCACTGGAACAAAGATACCTGAAATCTTATCCGTCAAATCTTGAATAGGAGCACGACTGGATTGGGCCATTTTGACAAAGTCCACAATTTGAGATAAGAGGGTCTCACTACCGACTTTTTCAGCCTTAAAGAGAATGGTCCCATTGCTGTTGATAGTGGAGCCGATAACTGCATCACCAACTGATTTTTCCACAGGCAAGCTTTCACCTGTCACCATCGACTCATCAATGGTCGTACTTCCTTCTACAATCGTCCCATCAACCGCAATCTTTTCCCCAGGACGGACCCGAATCAAGTCATCAATTTGGATATCTTCTGCCGCCACCTCGACATAGTTCCCATCACGGAGAACTTGAGCCGTTTTTGCCTGCAAATCCAACAACTTTTCCACAGCCTCGGAGGCATTGTTACGCATCCGTTCTTCAAAGATTTGCCCTAAGAGGATAAAGAAGATGATAAAACCCGCAGCCTCAAAGTATACTGGCTGACCAGTAAAAAGGGCAAATACACTATAGACATAGGCTACCAGGGTTCCAAGAGCTACCAAGGTATCCATATTGGAATGGTGCTTCTTAAATGAGGCCCAGGCACTCTTGATAAAAGGAACTCCTGCTACCAACATGATCGGCGTTGTCGCTAGAAAAGTCCCCCAGCGACTGACTGTATGGGATACAAATCCTGCCATCATCCCGATCATCAAGATCAATAAAGGAAGGGTAAAGATACTAGTAATCCAAAAGCGATCCCGTAAACTTAAGACACGACGGCGTTTTTCCACAACCGTGTAGGAACCCTTTTGCATCTTCATTCCACATGAAAACTCGAAGTCCCCTGTTTCTGTCGGGGTAAAGGATATCACCTTATCCACACCGACTTCCAAAGGCTCTAAAATCCCCTGATCTTCAAACAAAATTTCCTTGTAACAGCCGGAAGGATTGACCCGATGGAAGGTGATTTCAGCAGGGATCCCTTTTTGAAGTTGAAATTCTTTGGGACTATAGCCCTTTTCTGCTGTAATACGGATCTTTTGCACTCCGTTTTCCACAACTGCTTTTTGTTTTTCTACCATACCTACTCCTTTATTCCACAATCATGTGACCATGCATCATGTTCATTCCACATGAATACCCATATTCGCCCGCTTTTTCTGGCGTAATTTCAATGACATGTTTTTCACCTAAAGGCAAATCTTCATGAACGCCAAAATCTGGAAAGATCACTTGAGCCAGACATGAAGATGGATCCTTGCGATTAAAGATGATCCGGGCTGGAACATTCTTTTTCAGGACAATGGTTTCAGGCGAATAGCCCCCCATGACTTCGACTTCAATTTCTTGATAACCTGATTTCTGACGAGCGTGGCCGCTTACCTTTTCATGCTCTGCAAAGAACCACCAAGCAATAAAAGCAACCACAAGTAAACAAACAATACTAATCAACAATCCAAACATGGAATTTCCTTCTTTCTATTACATACAATTGCAAGGGACTGTTTCGACAGCCTCTGCTTTCTTTTCTTCCAGGACCTGCTGCAGCTGATTAAGATCTGCAAGCGTAAAGTCACTCGCCTGAATCAAGTTTTCAAGCACCTGGACAATCCTTTTGGAGCAAACCTTGTCTTTCACATCCTCAACGACCAAGTCTAAACTCTGGTCCTGCTTCAACAAAGCCGAGTAAACAAAGGCTTTGCCTGATTTTTCTCTAGTCAAACATCCTTTCTCCACCAAGCGGGTCAAGAGAGTCTTGACCGTCGACTTCGACCAGTCAAAGCGCTCGGACAAGACGGCAATCAAATCCGTGCTGGTCTGCTTGCCTTCCATCCAGATAATCTTCATGATGCGCCATTCCGCATTGGAAATTTGCATGACCTCTCCTTTCTAAATCTACATTTGTAAATCTTATAATCCTATTTTACCTCTAAGATTTACATTTGTCAACCAAAAGTTTTAAAAAAAAATCTTCCTTTGAAGATTTGTCTGGTTGGGCTTTTTTCGCTCCCTATTTTTATCTCTATAACGTCTCCTGCAAAGCCTTGGACAGGGCTGCATAGCCAGCAATGGTCAGATGGAGGCCGTCCCTTGTGTAGTCTGGGCGCAGCTGGCCTCCCTCGTCCAAAAAAGCATCGTAGAGATCAATAAACTGGACATTCATGTAGGCGTTAGCCAGCTGGCGATAGGATTGATTGAGAGCCTGAATCTTTTCATTGCTGCGGACATAGACCGTGCTCTTGTAGGCGGGAGCTTCATTGACCGGCAGGACAGACAGCAACTGGATCTGAGCCAGAGGATAATCACGAGAAATCTCCTGAATAATGGCTTCTAAATTGGCCAGCGTTTCTGTCTGAGGCATCTCCTTGCCAATATCATTGGTACCTATCAGGATAAAGACCTTATCCAAAGCCTGCCCAAAGAGATGGGCATCCAGATTTTCTAAAAGCAAATCAGTCTTATAGCCCCGAATGCCGCGGTTGACCAGTCTTTTATCCGTCTGCAATAGTTCCTGCAATGGATAGTATTCTACGATAGAATCTCCGATAAAGATGATGTCTGGATCCTTGACGGAGAGTTGATTGAGTTCTCTGTAGTTTTGCTGCAATTTTGCCTGCTCCTTGAGAAGCCATTCTTCTAATAATTGTACTGCCATTATCCTTTTTCCTCTTCTAAGTATTGCTCAAGCACCTGTAAAACACCGGCTTCTGTATTGACCGGCGCTAGGTAATCTGCTACCTTTTTGACTCGCTCATCGCCATTCTCCATAGCGTAAGAAATACCAGCTAATTCAAGCATTTCTATATCATTTTCACTATCGCCAAAAGCCATGATTTCCGAGCTTTGAATCTGCCACTTAGCCATCAGTTGCTGCAAGCCCCAAGCCTTGTGCATCCCATCTTGGAGGATGTCAATGGCTCCATAACCACTAGCAACCGCGCTCAATCGGCCTGCAAAATGCTGATTAATCAGACGAGCATACTCTGCTGCTGCCGCCTCTTCTACCATCATACTCATTTTCAAGACCTTGTCAAAGGAATAATCCTGAAGGCTAGGCACAAAGTTCATCCGTTTGTGGAAAAGCTGGGCCATTTCCTTGGTCATAACCTTTTCAATCAAGGGAAACTCTGTTCCCTCTTGAACAAAGCCGCCTCTTTCAGAGGTCACAACCAGCTGAAGCTCCCTTTCATGACCGGAAAAATAAGCCAGCGCATCCCTAATCAATCCAGGTTCCCAGAAGCTGCTCATGCTTAGCTGGTTCTTTTCAAAAATCCGGGCTCCGTTGGCGACTACCAAGGTCATGCGTTCTACCAAATCTCTCAATAGCAGACGCATCCGTGGAATTTCATTACCAGTAGCCACCACAAAGCGAATGTCTCTCTTCTCCAATTCATCTAAAATAGTAGCCAGACGCGGCAAATCCAGCTGTCCCTGTCCGTCTAGCAAGGTTCCATCCATGTCTGTCGCTATCATCTTTACAGTCATCTTTTTATCCATTTCTATCTTTATCATCTGGTTTTTACTGTTCCTTTTCCAGCAAGTTCCAAGAACCGCTGGCTTCGTAGGCGGTGATTATCTCCCTGGCTGTATCCGTGATCTCTTCTGGATAGTTCAGGCTCTCTAGTGTATTAACCGCATTCTTGGTCAAAGCGCTGCCTTGCTTAATCTTATAGTCAAAGACAATCTCTCCTGCTATATATTGACTGTCAAAGTGATATTGAGCATTGAGCTGACCAGAGGCTGCTACCAACTCCACATCATGGCTCGAAATCATGTAAAGACAGGGTTTCTGGGCTAGCCAATCAATGATTGCTAGTCCTGCACCAATCCGCTCAACAGTATTGGTTCCTTTAAAAAGCTCATCGATGAAAAAGTAGTGCAAGCCCTCTTCTTCCAAGGAATCTATCATGCGCTCAATAGCCCTACTCTCAGCGATAAAGTAACTATCCCCAGAGCCAATGTCATCGGTCACATCCATTGAGCTCAGGACATGACCATGCTGCAAGGTCAAGCTCTCGGCGCAAGCAAAGCCTAACCCCTGAGCCAAGATAGCATTGATAGCTGCTATTCTCAGGTAAGTCGATTTTCCAGAAGCATTATCGCCACTAATCATCATATTCTTAGAAAAATCCAAATCATTGCTGACAGGCCGCTCTAAGAGTGGGTGATAGAGGCCCTTGCCTTTCATCCCAGCTGAGCTTGTAAAGCTAGGTTTCGTATAAATTGTCAGGCTTTCCTTGTAGTTAAGTAGAGCAATCGCTGCCTCTAAGCGACCTAGAATCTCCAGCACTTGCCTAGCCTGTTGATTGGCCTTGACCAAACGATTGGAGATATAGGCCTGAGCCAACTGAGGTATCAGCAAGACGGAGTTGATATAGAGATAGAAAATCTCCAGCTCAGAGGCACCCGACTGGGGTCGAAAGACTTCTCCAAAAAGCTGTGTTCGGCTAAAAGAAGCCACCGCTTCTTTCAAAGCAGCTTGCTGGGGCAAGGGCAGGCGGGCAATCTTTTCACCAATATAGAAGATCCGTACCAGATAGCCCATGCTATCCAACTTCATCTCGAGAGACCAGCGCGTGGCCATGGAATAAACGATATTAAAGGCCATACTGATGATGGGAACTATATATCCCAGACTAGGATTGATAAAATAGAGGAAAGGGGAAAGTATCGGAATCGCAGCCAAGAACAGGTAAAAACTCCCCTTGTGATTCGCCTGAGCTGGTTTATAGATCAGTTTCTTAGCTTGATTGTGATTTTTCTTGCCAAGCTCAGAAAAAAGCAGCTGCAACTGATTGCGCACCTCTGGATGCTGGGTAAAATAGGACTGCAAATCATCAAATTCCTGATCTACCTCGAAATGCAACAGGCGGAGTTTGCTGTAAAGGTACTCTGAACCTAGACTGGATTGGGCTGCTGTATCAATATCCTGAAAAATATCAAAAAAGTCCAAATCTCCCCAAGTCTGGTCGTCCACCAGACTATCATAGGTTCCAGCTTCTTCGTCTAGCAAAAAAGACTCATATAGACTGGACTCACTGTCTGGCCGGCAATCCACCCGCTCACGGCTTCCCCAAGCAGCAGCTAAACGCTTCTTAAAGCGAAGCTTTCTCCGAATAGCAGAGGCTATGACAAGCACTAGCACCGCCAAAAAGCCCAGTAATACCAAGATAAATTGTGACATAAATATCCTCACCCCTTCCAGAAAACCTCTGACTTTTAGACATATTATACTACTTAAAAAAGTAAAAAGAAAGGCAAGAAGAGGCGGTTAAGACGGTCGATTTTATAAAGGGCACTTTTCAATCTTCCAGTTTTATATTATAATCATAGCTATATTCCTGTCGTAAAATTGGAGGTCCTCATGAGCAAAAAAGAAGTCGCATTCCCACGCTACCAGCAGATTGCCGTCGCTATTGCCGAGCGAATCGTTGACGGCAAATATCCCATCGGCAGCAAGATCTATGCCCGCTCTACCTTAGCCAGCAACTTCAATGTCTCCCCTGAGACAGCCCGCAAGGCTATCAATGTGCTGGTAGATCTGGAAATCATGGAAGTCCGCCACGGCAGCGGGGCATTCATTTCTTCCAAGGAAAAAGCCCAGCAGTTCCTTGAGACCTATAAAGATGTCAACTCTCTGCAGGACCTCAAAAGCAAGCTCCACCAGAGCATCCAGCGCCAAGAGGAAGAATTTGCAAACTTTTCCCAACTCCTTAACCAGCTTCTCAGCCGAACTAAAGATGTCCAGCAGCGCTTCCCTTTCAATCCCTACGAGCTCCAGCTCTCAGCAGACGCCATCAACCTAGGAAAATCTATCAATGAACTCAATATCTGGCACTCGACTGGCGCTACCATTGTCGCAGTCCAGCAGGGAGACCAACTCCTAATCTCGCCTGGTCCTTATACCAAGCTGGAAGCCGGCAATACCATCTATTTTGTTGGCAACGAATTATCAGTCGGTTTGATGCATAATTTATTTTTTAATGAAATTGAAACAAACAAGTGAAACAGCACTTGTTTTTTCTTTGTCAAAAAAACAGAATAGACAGGCAAATCCGCTGTCTGACAAGCTTTTTACGACTTTCAAAAATATTTCAAAAAATCACTCCCCTTTTTTATAATATCCGAAAAATACCGGTCTGACGGTCTTTTGGGTTTGACAAAGTGACCACACGATGTTATACTGTGATGGTCTTTTAAGTGACAACTTATCAAAATAAACATGTAGTCACTTGTGCAAAAGGAGAAATACGTTGAATAAACTAGAAGTAAAACATTTGACTAAAATTTTCGGCAAAAGGCAAAAGCAGGCACTGGAAATGGTGCAGCAAGCCAAAAGCAAAACGGAAATTTTAGAAAAAACTGGTGCTACTGTCGGAGTTTACGATGTAAACTTTGAGGTTCAGATCGGAGAAATTTTTGTCATCATGGGACTGTCCGGTAGTGGGAAGTCTACCCTTATCCGCCTGCTCAACCGATTGATTGACCCAACATCAGGCGACATTTACATCGACGGCCAAGATGTGGCCAAGATGAACGAAGAGGAGCTGCGTGACGTTCGCCGCCACAAGCTCAATATGGTCTTCCAAAACTTTGGACTCTTCCCGCATCGGACCATTTTGGAAAATACTGAGTTCGGTCTGGAAGTTCGAGGTGTTGATAAGGAAGAGCGCACGCGCCTAGCTGAACAAGCTCTGGACAATGCCGGTCTCCTGTCCTTCAAGGACCAATACCCCGATCAGCTCTCCGGTGGGATGCAGCAGCGGGTCGGCCTAGCTCGAGCTTTGGCCAATAATCCTGATATTCTGCTCATGGACGAGGCCTTCTCAGCTCTAGATCCCCTTATCCGCCGCGAAATGCAGGATGAGCTGCTGGATCTGCAGGCAGAGCATGAGCGTACCATTATCTTTATCACCCACGATCTCAATGAGGCCCTGCGTATCGGTGACCGTATTGCTATTATGGCTGACGGTCAGATTATGCAGATTGGCACCGGTGAGGAAATCCTGACCAATCCAGCCAACGACTTCGTTCGAGAGTTCGTTGAAGATGTGGACCGCTCCAAGGTCTTGACTGCCCAGAATATCATGACAACGCCACTGACTACTAACATTGATATTGACGGACCAACCGTGGCTCTTAATCGGATGAAAAAAGAAGAGGTCAGTATGCTGCTGGCTGTGGATAGGAAGCGGCATCTCAAGGGTAGTCTAACTGCCGAAGCCGCCCGAGATGCCCGTAAGCAACATCAAGCACTGGCTGAAGTGATTGATAAGAACGTCCGCAAGGTCACTCAGGAAACCCTGATTACTGATATTTTCCCGCTGATTTACGATTCACCAGCGCCTCTGGCCGTTGTAGATGATAAGGACAAGTTAGTCGGCGTTATTATTAAAGGTCGAGTCATCGAAGCCTTGGCCAATACTACTGAATCTGAAGAATAAGGGAGGTTCGCATTTTGAATATTTTACAACAGCCAATCCCCGTTTCTCAATGGGTTGAGGCCTTTACTAACTGGGTAACTGATACCTTCTCCGGGCTTTTCTCGGTCCTTCAGGCTATCGGAAATGCCATCATGAATGGAATGACAGACACCCTGCTCTTCATTCCGCCCCTGCTCTTTATCGCAGTTATCACTATCTTTACCTATTTGATTTCCAAGCGTAAGCTAGGGCTGCCCCTGCTCACCCTCCTAGGCCTGCTCTTTGTTTACAACCAAGGCCTCTGGGAAAATCTCATGAACACTGTGACCTTGGTCATCGTCTCCAGTGCCATTTCCATTATCATCGGTATTCCACTGGGGATTTGGATGGCTAAGAGCAACCGTGTCGAAGCTGTCATTAAGCCCTTGCTGGACTTTATGCAGACCATGCCGGCCTTTGTCTACCTGATACCGGCCGTGGCCTTCTTCGGTATCGGTATGGTGCCTGGGGTCTTTGCCTCCGTCATCTTTGCCCTGCCACCGACTGTCCGCTTTACCAATCTAGCCATTCGTCAGATTCCGACCGAGCTGATTGAAGCGTCAGACTCTTTCGGGGGCAATGGCAAGCAGAAGCTCTTCAAAGTTGAGCTGCCTCTGGCTAAAAACACCATCCTAGCTGGGGTCAATCAGACCATCATGTTAGCTCTGTCTATGGTCGTTACTGCCTCTATGATTGGGGCGCCAGGACTGGGCCGCGGCGTTCTCTCTGCCTTGCAGCATGCCGACATCGGTTCCGGATTTGTCAATGGGGTGTCTCTGGTTATCCTGGCCATTATCATTGACCGCCTGACTCAGAAGCTCAACCAACCTCTGGCTAAAAAATCACCGGTCACTGCCAAGGAAAAACGCAAGAAGATTATGCTCTGGTCTGCTCTGGCTGCAGTCATCCTGACAGCATTTGTCGGAAATCAAGTAACCAAGCTTCAGCAAAGCAAAAAAGAAAAGGTCAACCTTGCCTATGTTGAATGGGACTCCGAAGTTGCCTCAACCAATGTCGTAGCGGAAGCTCTCAAAGAAATAGGCTACGATGTCACCATCACACCGCTGGACAATGCCGTTATGTGGAAGTCCGTTGCCAATGGCGAAGCCGATGCCATGGTTTCTGCCTGGTTGCCGACTACCCATGCTGCTCTCTATGAGGAGTACAAGGATAAGCTAGTGGACTTGGGGCCAAACCTTGAGGGCGTTAAGACAGGACTAGTCGTACCAAGTTATATGGATGCTGACTCTATCGAAGACCTGTCAGACCAAGCCAAGAAAACTATCACAGGTATTGAGCCCGGCGCTGGTATCATGACCGCGACTGAGAAGACTTTGCAAGAATACAGCAATCTCAGTGGCTGGAATCTTTCTTCTTCCTCAACAGGAGCCATGACTACTGCTCTGGATCAGGCTATTAAGAATAAAGAAGATATCATCGTAACCGGCTGGTCACCACACTGGATGTTCTCCAAGTACGACCTCAAATACCTCAAGGATCCTAAGGGAACCATGGGCGGCAAGGAAGCTATCCACACTATTACTCGAAAAAATCTAGATAAGGACTTGCCAGAAGTCAACAAGGTCCTAGACAACTTCAACTGGACTCAAAAGGACATGGAAGAAGTCATGCTTAAGATTAACGAAGGCAGCTCACCAGAAGCTGCAGCCAAAGAGTGGATCAAAAACCACCAGAAAGAAGTCGAAAGCTGGAAAAAATAAAAGCATAGAAAAAAGGGATGAATCAAAAGATTCATCCTTTATTTTATAAGGAGCCATTCTATTTTGTTTAAGCCATTCAATCCTGATAGAGACTATCTCCATTCGTCGCAATGACTTCTTTGTACCAATCAAAAGATTTTTTCTTGTAGCGGGCTAGAGTTCCGCTACCGTCATCGTTGCGGTCAACGTAGATAAAGCCGTAACGCTTGCTGAGTTCTGCCGTGCTGGCTGAGACCAGATCAATACAGCCCCAAGTCGTGTAACCTAGAAGTTCTACGCCATCTTCCAGCGCTTCTCCTACCTGCTGCAAATGCTGTTTGAGATAATCAATGCGGTAGTCATCTTCAACCGTTGGGCCAGTTGGACCATCCACCAAGACATCCTTGGCACCGAGACCATTTTCCACGATGAAGAGAGGCAGCTGATAGCGGTCATAAAAGCTATTTAGTACCAAGTGCAAGCCGACTGGGTCAATCTGCCAGCCCCATTCTGAGCTAGCCAGATGAGGATTCATAATACCACCTAAAAGATTGCCTCGACCGGAAGAATAATTTTCCGGATCATGAGCTGCAACCACACTCATATAGTAGGAGAAGGAAATAAAGTCTACAGTATTTTCAGTTAAAAGCTCTTTGTCTCCCGGCGCAAACTGAATCTCAATCCCATTCTCCTTGAAGAAACGATTGATATAGGCTGGATATTTCCCACGCGCATGGATATCAGAGAAGAGGTAGTTTTGATTTTCAAATTCCCGCGCTGCCAGCACATCTTCAGGTTTAGGTGTCATGGGATAAGCCGGCATGGCAAGAACCATACAGCCAATCTTAAAATCAGGATTGATCTCATGGCCGATTTTCGTTGCCAAGGCAGAAGCCACCAACTCATGATGGATTGCTTGATAGAGGTCCTGTTTGGACAACTCTTCAGCTGGCGTAGCAATGCCGCCGCTCATAAAGGGCGCATGGAGAACAGAGTTGATTTCATTAAAGGTCAGCCAATACTTGACCTTGTCCCTGTAGCGGGTAAAAACCGTGCGAACATAGCGCTCGTAGAAGCCAATCAAATCGCGGTTGGCCCAGCCATTGTACTGACGCGCCAAATGCAGGGGCGTTTCATAGTGAGACAGGGTAATCAGCGGCTCAATGCCATATTTAGCCAGTTCGTCAAAAAGATTGTCATAGAATTGCAGACCAGCTTCATTGGGTTCCAGCTCGTCTCCGTTTGGGAAAATCCGAGACCAGGCAATGGAAGTCCGGTAGACCTTGAAGCCCATCTCTGCAAAGAGGGCAATGTCCTCCTTATAGCGATGATAGAAATCAATCCCTTCCAGCTTGAGATTATCTGGTGTCGGCCCCTCGGTAATCAAAGGATTGCAATCACCTGGCTTGGCTGGCACTCCGCCTTTTGGAGTCACATCCTGAACAGATAGGCCTTTTCCATCCAGATTATAGGCGCCTTCATACTGGTTAGCTGCAGTTGCACCGCCCCAGAGGAAATTCTGCGGAAATTTACCCATTTGCATTTTCTCGCTTTCGTTTTTTTTATATTTATATTATAATAGTTATCAAACATATTTTCTAACACAATTATCTTAATAAATTGTACTATTCTATGAAAGAGTATCCCCATGATTGATTTAGGCCAACTACATAAAAATACCGTTTTTAAAAACCAAGGAACCCCTTATTCTCTGACCCGCACCATCACTGAGAATGGTCATCCAGATATTCTTTTCCACTGGCATACCGATGTTGAAATGATTTATGTCCACGAAGGAAAAGCACAATTTCATATTGACGACGACTATTTTAACAGCGAAAAAGGTGATATTATCCTGATTCGCCCCAATGCCCTGCACTCCATCCACCCCATCAACGACGAGCGCCATTATATGGACGCCATTAATTTTCATCTGGATCTGATGGGCTACTCTGCCATGGATCAGGCCAGCATCAACTATCTGCAGCCCCTCTACAATGGTCAGTTGGACTTGACTCATGTTATCAAGCCCAATGATACAGCCTATACGGAGATTCGTCAGTGCCTCTTAACATCTATGGAAACAGGCTATTTCCGCAAATCTCACTACGAGTTTCAGCTCAAAGCCCAGCTCAACCAGCTCTTCTACCTGCTCTTTGAGAACGGCTATGTCATTTCCAAAGACCTGTCACCCGAAGGCTATCGCAAGGAAGAAAAGATTCGCTCCATCATCGACTACATCAATGCCCACTACCAAGAAGACCTGAATATTGACCAACTGGCTGGCATCTGTGGCTACAGCTCCACCCATTTCATGAACTTCTTCAAGAAGCATCTGGGCGTTTCATGCATTGAGTACTTGATTCAATTCCGCCTTCGCAAGGCAGCCGAACTCCTGCAACACTCTAACCTCTCTGTACTGGAAATCTCCAGCCAAGCAGGCTTTAATAACCTGTCCAACTTCAACCGCCAGTTTAAAAAATACTACCAAATGACACCAAGCCAGTATCGGAAGAAATGAAGCTCTAAAATAGAAAATAAAAAACGAATACCTGCTAACCAAAATATGCTGAGGGTATTCGTTTTTTTATGCTGATTTCACAAGAAAGACAGAAATAATAGTATGTTTTTACATATAAGTCAGCTAAGACCTAAGTGTTTCGATTGTTCTCCTTACGACCTCATAGTTTCTATACTAGCAAGTTCAGCAGAAGAATAAAAAGCCCCAGCAAAAAGATAGCTAGCAGCAAATAGCGCCCTTGCTTTTCCTTGAAGAAATTTCTCCGCAAAAACAGGCAGAAAACCAGCAAGACCAGGGAGCACACTAGCAACAAAAACAAGATAAAGATGGGTATAACATACAAAAGCAACCACAAACCAAATTGCATTTCATTTTCTTTCTAATAAAATAAATCAAAATGATAGACGAGCTCGAAAGCGGTCAGTTTCATTCATTAACAGTTCTATAATCCTTTTTAATTATAACAAAGTCCTCAATTTTAAAACAGCAAAAACCAGATTGGCAAATCCAATCTGGCTAAAATCATATTCAAGCAATTTATTGCCCTGGCCAATTCAGTCCAACATGAGAATTCATTTCCTGATAGGCGGTATCAATCCGTGCTCTGGTTTCTTGGTCCAGTTTGTCTCGATACTTGCCGCCTTCGATAAAGTCATCCAAAATCCAGGTTTGGTAAGTGTATAAAGGAAGACCGTCTGCTGAAGTAGTACCCTTTTCAACTCGGCTGACCCAGCTCGGATGAGCCTGAGCACTTTTTATCTGCGTGCCCTTTGTTGTCTTTTCAATGGTAACATCCATCAGCACTCCGCGCTCGGTCCAATGAGCATTTTCAATCTCCTCCATGGTTTCGATGCGCTGATTGGAAATGAAATTCCCCATAGAATACATAATCAGCTTCTTCTGGCCGTCTTTCTCTAAAATCTCCGCCGGCTGAACCACATGCGGATGCCCTCCAAAGACGATATCTGCTCCCCAGTCAACCATTTTATGGTAGAGAGTCATCTGCTCCTCTGTTGGCTCCAGCTGGTACTCTATCCCCATCTGAGGCATGACGACTGTAATATCTGCTTCCTTTTCTGCCCGCTCAATCTCCGCCCGCATCTTTTCTTCATCCAGATCGGACAGGCGATCATCATAGTCTTCCTGACTGAGAAGCCCCTCCATTCCATTGTAGCCATAAGAGTAGGCTAGCAGTGCAATCTTAATGCCTTTGACTTCCTTTATCAAGAGCGGTGCCTGACTGCGGCTTTCATGTGGATAAGCACCGATGGGAGTGATTCCCTCTTTTTCAAAAGCCTGAGCTGTAGTAAAAACTCCCTCCAAGCCAGAGTCTAAAATATGGTTATGAGCCAAGTCCATCACTTGATAGCCAGCATCCTTGATCGCTGGAACTACGGCTTCCGGAGCATTAAAAAGTGGATAGCCATTTAGGGGATAGTCCGGCCGAATCGTGCCTTCAAAGTCCCCTAAAACCAAATCTCCTTGCCGAAGCCATTCCTTAGCATAGTGGAAATTCTCAGAAAAATCGTAAGAGCCATCTTCTTTTTGAGCACTCAGATAAAGGCCGTCGTGATAAAGCAAATCCCCAGTCGCCATGATACGAACCGTCTGATTCTGTGAGGAATCTGACTGCTGCTCTTTCTTTGCAGGGAAGGAAAAGCTCAAGTCAGGTAAATGCTCTGACAAGAGGATGAGACCAGCTGACAGTCCAACAACTGTCAAAAGCACTCCGACAAACTGCCGATTGCTAAGCTGTTTTTGAAAGAACTTAGGACGAGGAAGCGGCAACTTCTTAATCCAATCCCGCCAAGCTTGGTAGGCATCTGTCAGAAGAGTGTGCTCCGTAGCAAAACCCGATATCTTTTTCCAAAGTCCCTGAAAAAAAGTCTGAATCTTCTCCCAAAGAAATTTTTTATCCATCACACCTCTCCACTTTTTCTTGCTTGATAATAGCGCATCAATCTTTACTATATTGTACTATTTTTTCAAATCTAAGAGTTGATTGCCGAGCTGAAACTCGGCTTTCATTCTTACCCAAAACTTCCTAGATCAACCGTCAGCACTTGGCCGTCTCGGACAACCTGTCGCCCTGCAATGTAGACATCCTGAACATCGCTGCCTTTGACTGCGTACACTAGGTGCGACAGCATATTTTCCAAAGGATAGAGATGAAGTCGTCCCTTAGGTTGAATGACAATGAAATCGGCTTGTTTGCCCGTTTCTAGACTGCCGATTTTCTTCTCCAAGCCCAGCGCCTTAGCTCCTTCAATGGTCAAAGCTTTCAAGGCCTGCTCAATCGTAAACTGATTCGCATCTCCTGCCCGCATCTTCTGAAGGAGGGCAGCTGTCCGCCCCTCTTCAAACATATCCAGATTATTATTAGAGGCGACTGAGTCCGTCGCTAAGCCAACGGTCACCCCAGCGGCTAGTAAGTCTATCACCGGAGCTACACCGGAAGCCAGCTTGAGGTTACTGATAGGATTGTGGGCGATGCTGACTGGTGAAGCCGCTAAATCCGTAATCTCTGACGGATTCAGCTCAACTCCGTGAGCAAAAATGGCTGGTTGCTCCAAATAGCCCAGTCCTTTCAAGAAAGCTAGAGGTCGTTTACCATAGCGCTCCAGAATGATTTTATTTTCTTCCTGTGTCTCCGCCACATGGATATGAAGCTTCAAATCCAGCTCACGCGCTAGCTTAAGACTGCCCTTGAGCAGATCTTCGTCACAGGCATAAGGCGAATGAGGCGCCACCATGACCTGAAAATCTTCATCATTATAGGAGAGAATTTTCTCAATAATGGTCCGAGTACGTGCCAGAGTCTCTTCTGCTGTTTCCGACCCTGAGCTAAAGAGTGTTGGTGAGAAATAGCAGCGCATACCAGACTGCCGCACAGTCTGATAAATTCGGTCAATCTCCACTCCCTGAGGATTATACATGTCGTTAAAAGTCGTTGTTCCTGACTGCAGCATTTCAGCTAGAGCCAGCTGGACAGCCTGGGTCGTTAGATCCTCCGTGAATTGACTTTCTGCTGGCCAGATATAGTCCTCCAGCCATTCATGCAGATTGCTGTCATCACGAATCCCGCGCAGCAAGGTCATGGCCGAATGAATATGGCAGTTGACCAGCCCGGGCATGATCCAAGCACTTTCATAATCCACTGTTTCACTGCATTTCCCTAGCCAGGCTTGATCATAGGGACCACAGTAGGCAATGCGGTCATCTTCCACGACCAGCAGCCCTTCTCGGTAAACATGAAATACGCTGTCACAGGTCACCAGATTGACATTTGTATAAGCTTTCATCCGCCATATCCTCACTTTCCCAACACTTGGCTTCAAGAGATTTTAGCTATTATAACAAGCCTAATCTAATTGTGCAAGTCTTTTTATAAAATTATAGCATAAAAAAGAGCCCCAGCTAAGGCTCTAGTTGTCAATCATTATCTATGACTAATCTTCCGTGTCAGGAAATCCCCGATAAACTGAATAAAGAAGATGAGCAGCAAAATAAGAATAGTCGCAAGAATGGTCACATCATGATTGAAACGTTGATAACCATAAGTCAGGGCAACATTTCCCAGTCCACCAGCTCCAATCGCTCCGGCCATAGCGGTCTCACCAACCAGAGAGATCAGCGTAACAGTCGTCACCCGAATCAAGTCCGGCAGACCTTCCCGCAGGTAAACACCGACAATGTCCCAGAAAGTTGCTCCACTAGCCTGCGCCGCCTCAATGACTCCTCGGTCTAGTTCGGATAAGACCACCTGAACCTGACGGGCAAAGAAAGGAAAAACAGCCAGTGAAAGAGGCACCAAGGCCGCAGTCGGTCCAATCCCAGTTCCCACAATAATCCGAGTAAAAGGATTGATGAGGGCGAGGAGAATGATGAACGGAATAGCCCGGAAGATAGAGGTAACTTTGTCCAAGACGAAAAAGACAAGTCTATTTTCCAAAATACCTCTCGGCCCTGTCAAGACAAGCAAGAGACCTGCGATAAAGCCTAGAATCCCTCCGATAAAGAAAGGAATGATGGTCATATACAGAGTCAGGTAAATAGCTGTTCCCCAGCCAGCCTGCCCAGACCAGCCCATTCTATAAACATTGGGCATAAATTGTTGAATCAGCTGTAGCATTAGTTACTCCCTTCTTTCAGAACATGCAGCTCTACTCCTGCTTCGCGCAGACCTTCCTGCACCGCCGCCAGTTGCTCGGTCTCTCCAGATAAGATAACGACCATTTCGCCGACCGGTACATGATCTAAAATCTCAATATTGGCGTGAAGAATATTGGCAGATATGTGATACTGCTTGTAAATATCGTTTATAATGGCTGTGTCCGTTACCACACCTGAGTATTTCAGGTGGGCCAGAATGGAATTTTCCGGCAGGTTTTGCACAATCTTTTGCTGGTTGATTTTGATCATAGCCTCATTGATACCCGTTGCGGTCGTAATGAAGTCTTGAGTCAGCTCATTCTTGGGATTAGAGAAAATATCCAGAACTGAGCCTTCTTCAATCAGTCGGCCATTCTGCATGACTGCTACCCGGTTAGCAATGTCCTTGACAATCTGCATTTCGTGGGTAATGAGGACAATAGTCAGACCCAATTTTTGATTCAAATCCTGCAATAGAGCCAAAATCTGCTTGGTGGTCTTAGGATCCAGAGCGGATGTGGACTCGTCCGAGATTAGGATTTTGGGATCATTGGCCAAGGCCCGCGCAATAGCCACCCGCTGCTTCTGACCGCCAGACAGCTGGGCAGGATAATTGTCCGCCCGATCTGCTAAGCCTACCAAGTCTAAAAGCGTATGAACTTTCTTCTCTTTTTCAGCAGCTGATAAAGGTGAATGCTTGAGCGCAAAGGCAACATTTTCCTTGGCTGTCATCTGTGCCATGAGGTTAAAATGCTGGAAAATCATCCCGATATCCTTACGCTTTTGGCGCAGCTGAGCTGCAGTAAGCTGAACCTGATGATGATCATAGAAAACCGTATCATCCACCGTAATCTTACCAGCAGACGGCACCTGCAGCAAGTTAATGACACGGACCAGAGTAGATTTCCCGGCACCAGAATAGCCTACAATTCCATAAATATCACCCTGATTAATATGAATGGTCACATCTTCTACAGCCTTAATGTCTTGCTTTTTTTGCTTAAAAACGACATCAATGTGATCCAATTTGATAATTTCTTTGCCCATAATTTCCGATTCACTCCTTGATTTGTCCAATATGAGATTTAGCCACTATAGCCTCTTAGTTTGCTTTCCGCCTGTCGCTCGACTAGGGAAATGTAAAATCATAAGCTACAATCTATACCGACCTAGCTCAAAGCTAGATAATGATTAAACTAAATGATCATAATAGCAGATAAAGGGCTGGAGAAGCTAATCTCCGCCCTTCTTAATCATTTCATTTATTCAATACAATGACCTTCTGCTGGAAAATAATTACCAAACTGGCTGATCCATACCATCTGATGATTCTTCGATAACTTTTTTCACTTCATCAGTGTGGTAAGCCTTGATAATTTTTTCAATCGCGTCAACCTTGTCTGATTTCTTCCAATCTGGTTTCGCTGCAATCAGGTTATACCATTGTTTTGAGTTTTCATTGGCTTCTTCTTTGAAGAGGGCCTTCTTGTAGTCAATACCTGCTTCGCGGACGAAAGTATTATTGACAACTGCAGCATCTGCTGAAGTCAGAGAAGCTGGTGTTTGAGAAGCGTCCAACTCAGAAATTGTCAGATTCTTCTTATTTTCTTTGATATTGGCAACAGTCGCAAGTTCCTTACCTTTAACATCAAGCTTGATCAAGCCAGCTGATTCAAGAAGATAAAGAGCACGGCTCTCATTTGTCGCATCATTTGGAACAGCAATCGTACCATTTTCTGGGATGTCTTTCACATCTGTATATTTATTTTTGCCGTCCTTTGTACCAGAGTAGAGACGAATAGGTGCGATATAGGTATCCGCAACAGACACAAGGTCTGCTCCCTTCTCTTTGTTCCAGTTTTCAAGGAAATTGTAATGTTGGAAAGCGTTGATATCCACATCACCGTCAAGCAGAGCTTGGTTAGGCTGAGAGTAGTCAGTAAACTGCGTATACTCTAATTTAACACCTGCATTTTCTTTGTCAAGAATCTCTTGAACCTTGTTCCAGCGCGCTTCTTCTGTATCACTCAGGCTCATCACCCCAACCTTGACAGTTACAGGTCCGTCTGCTGATTTGCTCTCCTTACTAGAAGAGCCTCCGCAAGCTGCCAAACCCAAGGCTGCAAGGCCTACTAAGCCAATTGAAAAGATTTTTTTCAAATTCATCATTTATTCTCCTTTAATGAATAAAATTCTAAATCTTCTATTTTATAAGATTACTTCTCATTTTACCATGTTCAAGGAGACTTGGCTTATATAAATAATTTATCGCCGTGATAAAAAAAATATATGACTGATTGAAGCATTTGAGTTGATTTTATGCCCTTTTACTGCATGAAGGTCAGCAGATAACCATATCCTTCTGCTTCCATTTTCTCTTTTGGAATAAATCGCAGAGCTGCTGAGTTGATGCAGTAGCGTAAGCCGCCTGCAGCTTCTGGACCGTCTGTAAAGACATGCCCCAGATGGGCATTGCCAGAACGGCTGCGCACTTCGATCCGCTCCATACCATGACTCTTGTCTTCATAGTATTTTAGAACATCTCTGGCAATGGGCCGGCTAAAGCTAGGCCAGCCGCAGCCAGACTCAAACTTGTCTCCAGCAAAAAAGAGGGGCTCACCAGTCGTCACATCAACATAAATCCCTTCTTCAAAAGTGGCATTGTAGGCATTATGGAAAGGGCGCTCTGTCGCACTATGCTGGGTCACCTGATACTGCTCTTCCGTCAGCTGCTCTTTTAGTTCCACATCTGTAGGCTTCTCGTATTGGCCTGGATCGACCAAGGGCTGATAGGCATCATTGACATTGATATGGCAGTAGCCACCGGGATTTTTCTTGAGATAATCCTGATGATAGTCCTCAGCTAGGACATAGTGGCGCAAAGGCTCTAGCTCAACAGCAATCTTTTGTCCCAGCTGCTTTTCCTGCTCAGCAAAGACCTGCTCAATGACTGTCTTATCGGCTTGATCCGTATAGTAAACACCTGTCCGATACTGACGTCCTACATCATTTCCCTGCTTATTGACTGACAGAGGATCAATGACTCGGAAATAATAGAGCAGGATTTCCCGCAGGCTGACCCGCTTTTCATCATAGACCAGATGAACCGTCTCTGCATGGTCCGTTTGATGAATCAGCTGGTAGTTAGTTGATTCCACCTGTCCATTGGCGTAGCCCACTGTCGTTTCCGCCACACCCTCAATGCGAGAAAAGTACTCTTCCAAGCCCCAGAAGCATCCGCCTGCTAAATAAATTTCTGCCATAAAAACACCTCATTTCTTTGCGTCTATTTTCTCATAGAAGGAGTTGAAATTATAGCAATTTGATTAGAACTTTCTTCAAATTGATATGAAAAGCTGGGTCTTAATGACAATCAACCCAGCCATGTTCTTCATTTCAAATCACTACAACTCTTGTATAGAAGATTACTCCTCAATATACTTCAATTTCCCTCGGAAATCTTCCAGGTTTTCATAGCCTTTTTCTTCCATAATAGCCTTGAGTTCTGTGGTGATACGCTCGAAGGCTGCCACTCCTTCTTTATGAAGGGTTGTTCCTACCTGCACCATACTGGCTCCACAGAGGATATGTTCAAAGGCATCGCGCCCCGTCAGGACACCACCAGTACCAATGATTTGGATTTCCGGTTTAAGGCGTTGGTAAAAGGCATGGACATTGGCCAGAGCAGTCGGCTTGATGTACTGACCTCCGATACCTCCAAAACCATTTTTCGGACGAATGACCACTGACTCATCTTCTATATAAAGACCGTTTCCGATTGAGTTTACACAATTGACAAACTTAAGCGGATATTTGTTAAAAATCGCAGCGGTCTGGTCAAAATGCACAATGTCAAAATAAGGAGGCAACTTAATGCCTAGGGGCTTTTTGAAATAAGCAAAAACTTCTGACAAGATTTTTTCCGTCGTTTCAAAGTCATAGGCAATCTGCGGCTTGCCAGGGACATTGGGGCAGGAGAGATTGAGCTCAGTAATGCCTTTAAAGTCACTTGCCTGCACTTTCTTAAGAATGGTGTGGGTTTCTTCTGGCGACATACCGACCAAAGAGAGGAAGAAAGCGCGATTTGGTTCGCTTTCCTGGAGTTCCAGCAGGTAGTCAAGATAGTAGTCTAAACCATTGTTGGGCAGGCCCATGGAGTTGATAGACCCCAGCGGAACATCCTGATAGCGCGGTTCTGGGTTTCCCTGACGAAATTCCAGCGTCGCTGTCTTGGTCACAAAAGTTCCCGCAGCAGAATCTTTGACTTCTGCCAGTTCCTCTTTTGTCATGCAGGCAACCCCAGCTGCATTCATCAGGCAGTTGTCAAATGCAAAACCAGCAATCTGTGTAGATGTCGAAACCATAGTAAAACGCTCCTTTTTTTCTGAAGGCGAGTGCCTTTAGCTCATTTCCTCTATTATATCACCAAACTCCACTTTTTCGTTTTTTAAACCAGCAATTCCTGACTAACGTTCGGAAAACATCCCGTTCGCTTGACTATTTTCTGGAATGTTTCAGAAAATAAATTGTGGAAATTTTTAGAAAATTCAACTTTTTTCTTTACAAGAGAAAAAAAGTCTGCTATAATGTTCCATGTAATAAAATATGACATCTAAAAGATGCCTGTTTTAAAAATTTAAACACATCCTCATCACACAAGCTGCAAGCAGCTTCCGGCAGGATGGTTTACTATTTTATTTAAAGGAGAATGACAGATGACAACTGCTAAAGAATATATCCAAAGCACTTTCGAGACCGTAAAAGCCCGCAACGGACACGAGGCAGAATTCCTCCAAGCTGTTGAAGAGTTTCTCAATACTCTGGAGCCCGTTTTTGAAAAACACCCAGAATACATCGAAGAAAACATCCTAGCACGTATTACTGAGCCTGAGCGCGTTATCAGCTTCCGTGTTCCTTGGGTAGACCGCGAAGGTAACGTACAAGTCAACCGTGGTTACCGCGTACAATTTAACTCAGCAGTTGGTCCTTATAAAGGCGGACTTCGTTTCCACCCAACTGTAAACCAAGGTATCTTGAAATTCCTTGGATTTGAGCAAATCTTTAAAAATGTCTTGACTGGCCTGCCAATCGGTGGTGGTAAAGGTGGATCTGACTTTGATCCTAAAGGTAAAACTGATGCTGAAGTGATGCGTTTCTGCCAAAGCTTTATGACAGAATTGCAAAAGCACATCGGCCCATCTCTTGACGTTCCAGCTGGTGATATCGGTGTCGGTGGACGCGAAATCGGCTACCTTTACGGTCAATACAAACGCCTTAACCAATTTGATGCCGGTGTCTTGACTGGTAAACCTCTTGGATTTGGCGGCAGCTTGATCCGTCCGGAAGCAACTGGCTATGGCTTGGTTTACTATACCGAAGAAATGCTCAAGGCTAACGGCCAAAGCTTTGCTGGCAAAAAAGTGGTTATTTCCGGTTCTGGTAACGTAGCCCAATACGCTCTTCAAAAAGCAACTGAGCTTGGTGCAACTGTTATCTCTGTTTCTGACTCAAACGGTTATGTTATCGATGAAAACGGTATTGACTTTGATCTTTTGGTTGATGTTAAAGAAAAACGCCGCGCTCGCTTGACAGAATATGCTGCTGAAAAAGCAACTGCTACTTACCATGAAGGTTCTGTCTGGACTTACGCTGAGAAATATGACATCGCTCTACCATGTGCGACACAAAATGAAATCAATGGTGAAGCTGCCAAACGCTTAGTCGCTCAAGGAGTTATCTGCGTATCTGAAGGTGCCAACATGCCGAGCGACCTGGATGCTATCGCAGTTTACAAAGAGAATGGTATCTTCTACGGACCTGCCAAAGCTGCTAATGCTGGTGGTGTTGCTGTATCTGCCCTTGAAATGAGCCAAAACAGCCTTCGTCTGTCATGGACTCGCGAAGAAGTTGACGGACGTCTCAAAGACATCATGACAAACATCTTCAACACAGCTAAAACAACTGCTGAAACATATGGTCTTGGTACTGACTACCTTGCAGGAGCAAATATCGCTGCCTTCGAAAACGTAGCAAACGCTATGATTGCACAAGGTATTGTTTAACTAGTCGATACATCCTATCGGAGGACAAATCATGAACTTACGGCCAATGGAAGTGAGAGACAATCCAACTGTAGCGCAGCTCATTCGAGCCAGCCTAGAAGAATTCGGGCTTGATAAACCAGGAACTGTCTACTTTGATTCTCATCTAGATCATTTGGCCGACTATTATCAACATCAAGAGAGGGCGGCTTACTTTATTCTGGAAGATGAAGGCCATCTCGTTGGCTGTGGTGGCTTTGCACCTGTGTCTAATAAGATTGCTGAATTACAAAAACTGTATGTCACTAAAAATAGTCGTGGCAAAGGTTATTCCAGCCGGTTGATAAAGCGGATATTTCAGGAAGCCCGCCTAGCAGGTTATGAACAGCTTTATCTAGAAACCTCTACTGAACTGGCTACGGCCGTGGCCATCTATCAACACTATGGTTTCACATCACTGCAACAACCACTTTCTAACGCCGCCGGCCACCCAGCTATGAATATCTGGATGATAAAATCCCTCTTATCAGATGAATAGATGTCAGTATACTCTGGCTGTCTCAAGAACATCATGACCAACATCCTCAACACAGCTAAAACTACTGCAGAAGCTGACTGACTTGGCAAAGATATCTGGCTAGTGCCAATATCCCTGTCTTCGAAAACGTAGCCAATGCTATGATTGCCCAAGGTATTGTTTCAATTTATTTTTTCAATCCTCAATCACTCCGATTGGGGATTTTTATGTTGGTCTCAAAAAAGCTCACTATTTTTAATAGTAAGCTTAAAAATCAAGATTTATTTTACTTCTACTAAGGCAGAAGATAGGCAGTCAACAATTTCGTTTACTGCTTCATCTATGTTCACATCTTCCTTATCATTCAACATCATTGGAATAACATAAGAAAGACTCAAGGCTAGAATATAACGAACGATTCTTTCATTTGACCAATCTCGGATAACACCATTTTCTTTAAACTGATTCAGAACTGGACTAATTGGCTTAATAATAGAGTGAACAATAACATTCCCTAACTGGTCAGAAATATTTTTATCAATAAAAGAACGACTCAAGAGAATTTTAACTTGCATTTGATTCTCCTGAACGAAAACTAGTCTATCTCGAACAATGCTTCTCAAAAACACTGGAAAAGATTCTTGGTTTGCTGTAAATTTCTTCTCAGAAAAATCAGCAATCACATCTGGAATAACCTGTTCGAGAAAAGTCGACAGAATAGCTTCTAATATTCCTTCCTTGGTTTTAAAGTAACTAAAAACGGTCCCTTCTGAAACTCCAGCCTCCTTAGCAATAAGGCTTGCTGTTGTATTCTCAAAACCAATTTCTGAAAATAACTTTAGACTTGATAATAATACTTGACGTTGTTTTATACTCAAGTTGCTATTTTCTAATGTCTGTGCATACTTTTGTTCTAAACTATCCATTGCTAGCACCTCTCTTCTACTCTCTTACTTTTACGACTTTTTTACCTCGAGTGTGCCCCAACTTCAGACTACGATATGCCTCTCTAACTGACTTTAGAGAAAAATCATAAACCTGATCAATATTCAGCCAAACCTTCCCATCTGAGACCATTTCCGCCAGAGTGTTCAAATCATCATATGTGGAATGTCTCGGACCCGTGAACTGAGCTCCTCTTATCATAACATATGATGAAGGTACTAGCGTTCCAATATCCGTGCCCTTCAATCCCAAACTGAAAGCTAATTTAACATAATCACTTCCATAGCAATCCAAGAATTTTGTAATCGGCTTTGGACTTGCTGATAGAAGAGCATTCTGGATGTTCTCTTCGTAAGCTACTGGTATAGCACCTAAAGACTTCAGATATTCTGAATTCTTCTTACTTGCAATTCCGATAACTGTTGCACCCTTAGCAACTGCATACTGTACTGCAATACTTCCAATACCACCTGCCGCTGCTGAAATAACCACAATATCTTTAGAACTTAACTCAATTTTTCTAAAAGCACCTCCCACTGTTAGAGAAGCTACCCCCATAGTAGCAGCATGATTCATATCAATCATATCTGGTTTCGATACGATTTCCGATTCATTGACACAAATTTCTGTTGCCAAAGCTCCCCTCTTGGTTCCCAATCCAGGGTCACTAATCATTGTTCCAAAAACCTTGTCCCCTACTGCAAACCGACTTACTCCTTCACCGATTTCTGTGATAACTCCAGCAAAATCCCGACCAACACCTCTTGGAAAAAGAGATGATTTTGACTCAAAACAACGACTTGGCTTCCTTAGTTTCGTCATAAAAGATAGAAAACGAAGTGGCTTTGCACCCTCAAAAGTCTTATAATCAATAGGATTTAAACCAACTGCATAAACTTCTACCCTAACTTGATTCACTTCCAAAACATCAGATTTAATGTTCACCAAATCTAGTACTTCTTCATCACCGAAACGACTATACTGTATTGCTTGAACAACCATTTCATAAGCTCCTTTGTTTATCTATAAATTGAGTGAGCACTCAATCATTTTTCTTGATTATACGCTCATTTTTCAAAGATGTCAACATAGACGACGTGGCACAGTTATCTCAATTTTTGTTTAGTTATCATCTTTTGATGAAAGTTGTCCTGTTTTATCGACTTCAAAGAAACTTAAAAAGAGAGAAGATTCAATTATCGTTTAATACGAATCTAAAGAAATCCGACTGCTTATCAAAGCAGCCGGATTTTTATATATCTAATTTTTCAAAAAATTTGCCTGCTGACTGCTTTTCTTTTAGCTTCTCAAGCAGCTCAGTCTCCAGAAAAGGACTTAGTTCGTCAAAATCTTGGCAAACCTTAAAGACAGTTTCTCTGTCCAACTGGCCATAAGTTAGTTCATAATAGTCCTTATTATGATGCCAGTCCTGGTCATAGTTGATATCTGTCCGTTGATAGTAAACAATGTTTTGCTTCGGTGTCAGGTAAATCTTTTGCGTCAGAATGCTTTTCTGATCTTTGGACAGCTTGCTACGGCTGAAAATTTTAACCCCTTGAAAAATCTTGCGCTCATGGATACCTTGATTTGTGACTTTTAATTCAATTCTTTTATAATGCATACTGATACCTCCAGAAATCACCTACATTATATCAGGTTCTGGTAGATTTTCAAGCAAAAATGTGTCATTTCCAAAAGTCTTTAGTTGCCTCTAAAATCTCTGCCGTCTGTGTTACCGTAGCCTCAATAATGTTCTTGCCAGTCTTTTTCAGATAAGCTTGTATCAGATGATAACCATAAGCATAGCCTGCAGCATAAGGCATACCGACTGGTATTTGACCTTGAATCTCAGCGATTTCATCACCGTAGAGATAAGGAGCCATTTCCGCCATCCCCGTTAGTTGAAGCTGACTGGAGATGATGGGTTTAATCTCTTCTAATTGTTCTGGACTGGTTGAAGTGACCCAAGGTCCGATGAGCTCCTTTCCATAGAGTTCAGCTGCAAAAGACTCTGCCAATCCTTCACTAACTACCCAGTCTGCTAGTGTCGTCTGCTGGTTCCATTTGATAAATTGGAAGCGGACATTATGGTTGCACTCGTGGGCCAGAGCCGCCTGCACACGTGGCAAAGTATAGTCATTCGGTAGCAGACTAAGCATGAGGTAGCCTGGAATTCCTCCATCTCCACTGTAACCCTTATTAAGCTGCAACATAGGTTTTTCAGGATTTCCCAATAAAATAGTAAAATGGTAATCCTCAACCTCTAAATCATAGCCAGCTTGCTCAAAAAGACCTATACTCCTCTTGATGGTATCTTGACAATTTTGCCAGAGTTGATCAGAGCTCAGAGCATCAATAGCCGGCCTATCCTTTTCTGACAGAGTGCCGGGTAGCTGATTCATAAAGCCAAGTAGGAAAAGAGCATCAAATCCTCCGGGATACTTCGCTTTCAGAGGAATGTGTTGTGTTTGATATTTTGTTGCAAAAGGTGCTAAAATCTTAGCTCGAAAACAACCTTCTCTCTTTTCTAAAGGCAGCTCGAGCATCTCTTGATAAACTTTATCCGAACGAATCATATTGATTTTCATGGTAATCTCCTTTTCTAATTTCCACCAGTATACACCCTCCTCTAAGGTCAGAGTCAAGAAAAAGATTTGAAACTTTCGTCTCAAATCTTCTTTTATCTATACAGTTTGCTGTCTCCATTTTCAAATCTAGTGCGGAAAGTAGCAAAGGCATTAGGGTAATAGGATAATTTTCCCTATTGCTCCTTCTTTTTCTCTTGCTTTGTCTTGTTTTTCTCCTTTTGCCACTTAGCATTTTCGTAGGTCACAGTATAGGTATCCTCATCGCCGCCTTCCCCGTCAAATACTAAGTCAAAGCGGATAGACTTCCCTGGCGCCAGATTGGTGCCGATTTGTGTATCGTCAAAGGTTGAGCCATCCAAAATATAGACATTTTCCTTCTTGTCATAGAGTCCAAAATCATAAGGACTGACCAGAATGGGCTTTTTAGAAGTGTTTTCAACCGTGATAGTCGCAACGACAGCTACTCCTGTTGACTCATCGCTCATGACTTTTTTGTTGTCTTCCACTGCCGAATGAACGGTCACCTTGAGTCCACTGGAAAATTCAACTGTTTTCTCAAAAGCATGGCTAGAATAGGTCTCTAAAGGCGAGTTATGGTAGCCTGTGAGAGACTTGAGATGGTCATTTTCCTCCATAAGGCCAATCGTAGTAATGACGAGGAGAATGCTGAGCAAGGCCAGAAGAAAGATGATAATACCAGACACCAGAGCTGCCCAAAAGAGACCCTGCTTGTGAAGAGGACGTTTTAAATGGTAAACATGATTGTCCTCACTGACAATTTCCTGCTGAATTCGCTGATTCATATGGACCTTTCTAATCAATAATTACTCGCCTTTTGTAAGAGGCCCAAGCGTCGGAAGTTCAATCCCCTCTCGCAAAAGCGCCTCATGGTAAAGACGGTAGAAGATATGGTAAACGGAAACCTGCATGCCACCTTGTACGATCATGCTGATACGGAAGTTGAACTGACCATTTGAAGCCATCTGCGGCCCCAAGACATCCGGTTCCTTGAGAATCTCTGGATGTTCTGGCACTGCTTCTTCATTAACCTTAGAAATGATGCGGTAAATCTCGTCTAAATCCGTCTGGGCATAAATGGGAATGTCAATCAGAACACGCATGTCTCCACGAGACAGATTGCTGACAACCATGATATTGCGGTTTGGAACAAAATGAAGCGTTCCGTCCGCGTCCCGCACTTGTGTCGTCCGAATCCCGACACTGATCACTGTTCCAGCGATGTTGATAGGACCGTTAGTCAGGCGGACATTGTCACCGACATCTAACTGTCGCTCGAGAAGAATAAAGAAGCCATTGACTAGATCCGACAGGAAGCCCTGAGCTCCCATCCCAATAGCTACACCAGCAATTCCGGCACCAGCTAAAAGGCTGGAAACTGGCAGTCCCAAGATGGATAAAACCCAGTAAATCAAGAGGAAATACAAGACATAATTAAGCAGATTCTCAATCAGACGGGTAATAGTTTTCTGTCTGGCTACATCCTGCTTGGATAGCTTGAGAGAGGGGGCAATGATCTTGGTCACTGACAAATGCAGGATTTTCTTAACGATGTAAAATAAGATAAAAAGCAGAAGTAAAGAGACCAGCTTGGAAAAAAGGTCATCTGCAATTTTGGACCAGTCAAACTGCTGGATATAACGGGAAAAGACATTTCCGGTCTTAGACATAGGCTACCTCCAAAAAGATTACTACCATTATACCACAAAGACCAATCAGCGCGGACATAGAATGGTTAGTCCGACCTAGCGTTGCTTTCACCCCCTTTCTATCGTATAATAAAATAAGTATCTAAGACAAGAAAGGAACTTACATGGTCCATCGCTTCATCACTATTTGGAACAGAACCAATCTAATCAAGCGGATTTCCATCGGGATTGGCATTGGTGTCCTGCTGGCTATCACCTTTCCCCAAGCACAAGCCATAGGACTCCTGGGCCAAATCTTCGTTGGCGGCCTCAAGGCCATCGCTCCGCTCCTAGTCTTCGCTCTGGTGGCAAACGCCCTGTCTCAACAGCAGAAAGGGCAAAAGAGCAATATGAAGACAGTCATCTTGCTCTATCTTCTAGGGACCTTTGCGGCGGCCTTGGTAGCGGTTCTGGTCAACTTTTTCTTTCCCATTAGTATAGAGTTGGCTTCGTCCTCCCAAAAGGTTTCTCCGCCAGACGGAATCGGACAAGTCCTCAGCAATCTTCTGCTTCAGCTGGTGGACAATCCCGTCAACGCACTCATCACCGCTAACTATATCGGTATCCTTTCCTGGGCTGTCATCTTTGGGATTGCCATGCGAGAAGCTAGCCACCACAGCAAGGAACTGCTGCAGACCTTGGCAGATATCACTTCTAAGATTGTCGAGTGGATTATCAATCTAGCCCCTCTCGGTATTCTAGGCCTGGTCTACACGACCATTTCCGGGAAAGGCTTCCAGGCTCTAAAAAGCTATGGCATCCTATTGCTGGTCCTGATAGCCAGCATGCTGATTGTCGCTCTGATTATCAATCCTTTGATTACCTTTATCATGCTGCGGAAAAATCCTTATCCCTTGGTCTGGCGCTGCTTGCGAGTCAGTGGTGTGACTGCTTTTTTCACGCGCAGCTCAGCGGCTAACATCCCCGTCAACATGAAACTCTGTCGGGATCTGGGGCTCAATCCAGAGACCTACTCAGTCTCTATTCCTCTAGGCGCTACTATCAATATGGCAGGGGCCGCCATCACTATCAACACCCTGACCTTGGCTGCTGTCAACACGCTGGGTATCAGGGTTGACTTTGGAACGGCTCTCGTTCTCAGTGTCGTAGCGGCAATTTCTGCTTGCGGGGCTTCCGGCGTAGCTGGCGGTTCTCTTTTGCTCATTCCAGTCGCCTGCAGCCTCTTTGGGATTTCCAATGATTTGGCCATGCAGGTAGTCAGCGTCGGCTTCGTTATCGGTGTCATTCAGGACTCCTGCGAGACCGCCCTCAACTCTTCTACTGACGTTCTCTTTACAGCTGTGGCCGAGATGAGCAGCTGGCCAAAAGAAAAACGCTATTAATTTCGACAAAAAACCTCTAGACTTCCATCATTACAGAAAACTAGAGGCTTTTTTATGTGCGAAAATTAGTTCTTTCGATGCTTGTCAAAGTATTTCTTTGTTTCCCCGATGACAATAGGAGAGAGTGCTAGAAGAGCGATTAAGTTCGGCAAGGCCATGAGGGCATTGACAATATCTGCAAGAATCCAGACCGCCTCTAGACCTACAAAACCACCGAGAACAATCATCAGGACAAATAGCAGGCGATAAACGCGGATATAGCGAACCCCAAAGAGAAATTCAAAACAGCGCTCACCATAGTAGTTCCAGCCCAAGATAGTCGTAAAGGCAAACAGAACTAGAAAGACTGAAAGCAGAACCGGACCAAAATTAGCAAAAACACTCGCAAAGGCTGCCTGAGTCAAGGACACACCGTTAAGATTGCCATCCCAGACCCCTGTGATTAAAATCGTCAAGCCTGTCA
The DNA here is from genome assembly GCF_032387735.1 of Streptococcus sp. DTU_2020_1000888_1_SI_GRL_NUU_041A. Classification (NCBI taxonomy): domain Bacteria; kingdom Bacillati; phylum Bacillota; class Bacilli; order Lactobacillales; family Streptococcaceae; genus Streptococcus; species Streptococcus sp. DTU_2020_1000888_1_SI_GRL_NUU_041A. Next base: position 2,180,892 of record NZ_CP135591.1, read on the forward strand.
GACTACAGATAATCAGGGTGTCGATGAAGGTTCCGGTCATAGAAATCAAGCCTTGTTCTACCGGTTCCTTGGTCCGAGCTGCCGCCGCTGCAATGGGTGCTGACCCCAAACCAGATTCATTGGAAAAAACTCCACGCGCGACCCCGTTTTGAATCGCCATCTGGATGGTCGCACCGGCAAAGCCACCGACAGCAGCCGTCTGACTAAAAGCTGAGCTAAAGACCAGCTGGAGTGTGGGCAGCAATCGATCGAGATTGACCGCTAAGACAGTCACAGTCCCCAAGATATAAATAGCTGCCATAAAGGGCACAACCTTGGTCGATACTCGAGCGATAGACTGGATGCCGCTGAAAATAACCAGAGCCACCAAAATAGCCAAGATAGAAGCTGTCACAGCTGGAGGCAGCTGAATGGTATTCTGCATGGCCTCTGTGATGGAATTGACCTGCGTAAAGGTCCCAATCCCCAAGAGAGCCACCAAGATACCAGCTATTGCAAAAAAGATAGCCAGCGGGCGCCACTTCTCGCCCATCCCTAATAGGATATAGTGCATGGGACCGCCCGCCATAGCACCATGAGCATCCTTGCGGCGGTACTTGATAGCTAAGAGGCCCTCGGCATACTTCGTCGCCATCCCAAAGAAAGCAGCCACCCACATCCAGAAGAGCGCCCCCGGTCCACCGGTTTTAATGGCAGTTGCCACTCCGATGATATTTCCCGTTCCCACAGTCGCGGCTAGAGCCGTACAGAGAGCCGCAAAGCTAGAGACATCGCCCTGATGCTCCTCGTCCGATACAAAGATTAGCCGAAAGGCACGAGGAAGTCGAAAAATCTGCAGCAAGCCCAGACGCAGACTGAGATAGATACCAGTACCAACCAGCAAAATGAGCAGGGGCGGACCCCAAACAAAAGAATCCAGACGATTCAATATTTCCAACATGATATAAGCTCCTTTTCACACCGAGAAAAAGAAAGAGCACATGCAAAACATGTACTCTGGATGTGCTGGAGTAGGGAAATCCCTGCCTCTTCGCTCTGTCCTTTTACCTGAGAGTTTGAGCGGTTCTAAACCGCCTTGCCCCTTCGGTGCCATTCATGGTCTCTCCAGAGTTCCGTCCATTTCACAGTCAGAGGTGCCCGCCTCTTTCTGAAAAACTTCGTTCGGTGTTGATTATTAATTTTCTATTATTCTAAAAGAACATTCGCCTTTTGTCAATATTTTGTGAAAATTTTTGAGCATGTAAACGTTTTTTGATGCAAAAAAGAAGCCCAGAGGCTTCTTGCTTAGCTTAATTCCGCGATAATAGCCTTGAGCTGGTCTTTGGTGTGAACACCTGCGACTTGCTTAACGACTTGACCTTCTTTCTTGAACAGAAGGGTCGGAATGGACATAATGCCAAATTCACGGGCAGTATTTGGATTTTCATCCACATCCATCTTAAGGATTTTTAATTCGTTCTCATGAACTTCCCCTGCCAACTGCTCCAAGATAGGCGCCTGCATACGGCATGGACCGCACCAAGTTGCCCAAAAGTCAATCAGAACCAATCCGTCTTTTGTTTCTTCTGCGAATGTTGCATCTGTAACGGCTGCTACCATAAATCTTCTCCTTTAAATAGCTTACTTTTGATAACATTTTACACCAAAAGCAACAGAAAGAAAAATATTTGCTACGGGTAGACCTTAGTCACTCAGTGAGAAATGGTTGGTCATGAGATTGCTGGCATCCAAGAGAACTTTCTCCAAGAGCTGGTCTGTCGCTTCTTGCACCTTGTCGCTCATAGCTTGATTTTCAGCTTCAAAGTCCACATCCTCGCCCTTAGTCAGAGCTCGGTCTACCCGACCAATCATTTCATGACCCCAGGCCATGGTCTTTTCCTGATAATCATCCAAATCTCCGACATGACTGCTAAAATGAGCATCAGCCAACCCAGCAATGATCCGATTAGCCCAGTAGAAGGAATCCGTCGAAACCTTGTCTGTCGTGTTGGCAAAGTAGTCTGGCGTTGTTGAGACTTGAGTAAAGAAAGGAACAGCTGTATTGTAAGGCATGGAGCCGTAGGATAGCCACTGGATCCCAGTCGTTTCCTGCGGTTGATTAGGGCGCAGCTGCAAGATGGCTGTCTGACTGGTCCGATTAATCCCAATAGTCCGAAAGGCCCGTCTGCTGTGGTGGTCCCCCTCTGCTCCGTAAGGATCATAAGGCGAATCCTGATAGTGGCTGCTCAGGACATACTTGACATCTTCGATCGTGATTTTGCGGTAAGGCTTGCGACACCATGGAATGAAGAAACCCCTTGGTTCTTGCTCCACTTCTGGATTGAGAAAACGCTGGATATCCCAAGCTCGCGGTGTATTGTAATGGCGATCCTTATCCTTCTGGCTACCAAAAGCATAGCGCGGATTGAAGCCCTCGTCCGAGTAATTCAAATTGAGATAGTTTTCCTCGATAAAGTTTTTGAGATTTGGATGACAGAGGAAATGCTCTGGATTGTCAAATTCAAAATAATCGCTGCCCAGCTGATTGGGATTGGTCACATAGGCATCGTCTGGTACGCGTCGCGCCATCCAATGGTGGCCGCCAATGGTTTCCAGCCACCAGATTTCATTAATATCTGAAATAGCAATCCCATTGGACTCATAAGTGCCGTACTCTTCTAGGATTTTCCCTAAGCGTAGAACCCCTTCGCGAGCTGTTTTGATATAGGGAAGAACCAGCGTAAGGATATCTTCCTCGCTGATACCTGACTCTACCAAAGGATCTGCCCCCAGTACGCGGCTGTTGGTCGTAATCGTTTCCGTTGCGCTGACAGCAACATTGTAGCTGTTAATTCCAGCAGCTCCCCAAATCCCATCTTTGGGAACTGCATCTGGCACTGCCGTATAGCGGACTGGATTGTCCGGCAAATCCATCTCAAAGGACGTTAAAACTGACTGATAATGGCGTGGCTGGTCTTGCGGCTCCACTACAACAAATTTCTTGGGCGTAAAGACCCCATTTTGTGAATCCTCTGTACGAGCCACAATGGTTGAACCGTCGTAACTGGCCTCCTTGCCCACCAAAATAGTCGTGCAAGAATCTGATGCATGCTTTAGTCTCATTATTTTCCCTCCGAAACACTTTATGCTGCTTACATTATAGCAAAAAGCAGGCCCTCATAAAAGAACCTGCTGTTATCTCTTCGCTGAAACTTCTAATACCCTATTCGATTTTCAAGACATAGGTATGTTCCTTGTAAAGCTCATCAATCTCAAAATGCTCTAAATCTTCTTTCCTTGAGACAATATAATGCCCTTCTCTTTGATAATAGCCTAAGGAATTTCCTGACTTATCTATCAGACAGATTGTCTGCTGCTTAGTATCAACGCTGAAAGAAAACGGTATTTGACCTTTGGGTCGCCCGACAACTAAATAATCTTGACAAATCAGCTTGCCGCCCCACTTCTGATAGAGATGATTTGCTTGTTCTCCGTCTCTGGTGAAGATGATCAAGGCCTCAACTTTCTTTTCATGCAGCTGCTCTCGAGCAGTTTGAAAGAGTTGACTGGCTATCCCTTGATTCTGAAAATCAGGATGGACAGCCAGATTAGCGAAGTAAGCTATCTTTTCTCCCGGATAATATGCATAAGAACGACTTGCTTCTTCGGTGTAAATCCCAATATCTAGAAGCCCCACAACCTGATCATCTTCCACTGCTATAAGCTCAACCGAATCTTGGTAAGGTTCTTCGGTAAACTCATCCTTGCGACGGCTCATATCATCAAAGAAAGGCGAAAAGAGATAACTCAAAGCCTTTGTATAAACCCAACTTTTCTCATAAGTCGAGTCATAGGTTTGTATTCTCATTTCCGTCCCTTACTTAAAAATTACAATCGTTGCACCGCTGCCGCCAGCATTTTGCGGAGCATAGCCAAAGGACTTAACGTGCTTGTTGCGGCGGAGGTATTTTGTCACCCCTTCACGGATGACCCCGGTCCCGATACCGTGGATAATATCCACCTGAGTCATGTTATTGAGGAGGGCCTGATCGATAAAGGCATCAAGCTCTTCCATGGCCTCTTCATAGCGCTTGCCACGCAGATCCAGTCTGGCTTTCGGTCCAGCAGTATTGGCCCGCTTAACCACATTAACCTGCTTGCGCTTAGGCTGCTGCTCCTTTTCAGCTTTGAGTAAGTTGAATTCCTGCTCATCTAGAGTCATCTTGATGAGACCGACCTGAGCTTCCCAACGGCCGTCCTTGAGCTGCTTGACCAAGGTTCCCCGCTGACCATAGCTGGTGACTAGGATATCATCTCCCACCTTGGGCGCCCGATTTTTCTTGGCCTGCTTGAGCACCTTATTCTTTGATAAATCAACGGTTTCTGGTGCCAACTTTTTAAGCTGCGCTTTGGCTTCAATAATCTCATGTGGTTTGAGACTGGACTTATCATGGAGATTTTTGAGAATACTCTCACTCTCTGACAAAGCCAAATCAACGATTTCCTGAGCTTCCAACCGTGCCTTATTGAGCTCGGTTTCCTTTTCTCGGTTAAACTCATTGTAAAGTTTTTTGAGGGCTCGGTTAAATTTGAGATTTTCTTGCTCCACCTCGCGGATATTATCCAAGCGCTTGCGACTTTCTAGAGTTTGCTCCTCTAGGCGCTCAATGATCCGATTGACATCACTGTCTGTGTCAGTCTGCTCTTGGGCATGGCTAACGATAAGTTCAGACAAGCCTAAACGGCGAGCAATTTCAAAGGCATTGGAACGGCCAGGCACTCCCTGCATAAAGCGATAGGTAGGTCTTAAACTATCTGTATCAAACTCCATGCTGGCATTTTCCACCCAGTCCGTCTCAATCCCATAGGCTTTGAGCTCAGGATAGTGGGTCGTCGCCATGGTTTTAATCTGTCTTAGCCGCAAGTCTTCCAAGATAGCAATAGCCAGAGCTGCACCCTCTTGCGGGTCAGTCCCAGCTCCTAGCTCATCCAGCAGAACCAGACTCTCGCTATCAACCTGCTCTAAAATAGAGACGATATTGGTCATGTGACTGGAGAAAGTCGACAGGCTCTGCTCAATGGACTGCTCATCACCAATGTCTGCAAAAATCTGACTGAAAATCCCGACGCGGCTCCCCTTGTCCGCCAAAATCGGCAGACCTGACTGGGCCATGATCTGAGCCAAACCCAAGGTCTTCAGCATGATGGTCTTACCACCGGTATTAGGCCCGGTAATGACAATCTCTGTCAAGTCTGGCCCGAAATGCAAATCATTAGCCACTGCATTTTCAATCAGGGGATGGCGGACACTAAGCAGTTGGATATCCTGCTCTTCCGACAGGTCTGGCACCACCGCTCCCGTCTCCTGCATGAAGCGGACCTTGGCACGCACTAGGTCCAGATGTCCGATAATCCAAGCATTGTTGGCAATTTCAGCTGCATGGGGACGGAATAGGTCCGATAATTCCTGCAAAATCCGCTGAATTTCATAACGCTCGTCCGCTCGACTGCTGGCAATTTCTTCGTTTAGATTGACAACTGCTCTAGGCTCGATATAGACGGTATTACCGCTGGCTGAAATATCGTGAACCACACCAGAAATGCGGTTGCGGTAGGTATTTTTTACAGGCAGCACATTGCGGCCATTCCGGCTGGCCACTACCTGATCCGCCAGCATCTCTCCCTTATTTTTGAGAATCTCTTGCAGAATTTCCCGCACCTGATTTTCATTTTCTTGAATTTTTCGGCGAATGCGGCTCAAACTTTCGCTAGCAAAGCTTTCGATAAAGCCGCCATCATTCACAGCCTGCAGACTTCCTTGCAGCTTAGGGAAAACAACTAGGTTCTCAAACAGACGGTCCAGCTTTTCCAAGTGCACATTTTCCAAGTCATCATAAAAGGACTTGAGCTCCTGAGTCACTGCCAAAACGCGCTTGAGAGCTAAAAACTCCTCAATATTCAAGTCGCTTTCCAGCTCCAACCGCTTGGTCAAGGCAGTGATATCCTGAGTCGCAGCCAGACTAAAGTGGGGATGCTGCACAAAAATCTGCTGCATATCTCTCATTTCCAGAAAAGCCGAGGCCACTGTCTCCTTCTTGCTGGTCGGCAAGAGCAGACCCAGCTCCAGCTGCCCCTGCTCGGTCAAAAGATAGGGAGCAAAAAGTTCTTTAATCTTTTTAAATTCTAAGGTTTCTAAAATTTTTGTGTTCATAATTTTCTTTTCTAGTAAAAAAGAACCCAGCTAGCAGGCCAACTGAGTCGTCTTTTATCCGATAACTTGATTCACCCAGAGATCTTTGAGGATATTGGATGTGATAGGGGTATACTTGACAATAAAGCGAATCATAAAGCTGCTGTTGAGCCGCTCCTGAACCATCTCCATCGGCACCGTCGCTAAAATAGTCAGGCACATTCCCAAAACAAAAATAGAGATGCAAACAGCGATGGCTCCGCTGGTCACATTGTACCATTTGGTATCCAGCTTATTGGGGTAGGGAATCAGATTCGCAAAAATCCCGAAAAAGCGCCCAAGGATGTAGACAGCTGTAAAAATAATAAGATAGGCCAAACCAGCATAAAAAACCTGATCCAAGTGAAAAAGTTGGGAGCTAGGGAAAAAGTAGGTCGAAGAGCCCTGAGTCGCGCTGGCATAAGGCACCCAAAGACTGATAAACTTGGCCAAGCTCTTATAAAAAGCTCCAGCTACCAGCATGGAAACCATGGTTGCAGCAGCATAATAGCCCTGCAGAACAATACCACGCGAGTAGCCAATATAAAAGCTCCAGGCCAATATTAGTAAAATAATAATAGAAAGCATTATTTCTCCTCTATTTACCCGACTTTTCTCTCAAATCACTGAGCATTTTGTGACGAAAATCTTCTAGTTCTTTTTCCTTGTCGTCAAACTCAATCTCGCGGCTGAGCTGGGTAGACAGGCTATTGACAGCCAGCAAAATCGCCAGGACTTCATCATCTGCCGCAGGCATCTGCTCTTTGATAGCCTTGTATTTTTCCTTTGCTACCCGTTCTACTTCTTCCATAAAGAGATTATCGTGTTCTGTTGTTAGAGTTAAGGTCTTGTTTCCAAATGTAAATTTATATCGATTCAAATTTGCCATAAAATCACCTCATTGTATTATATCAAAAAAGAAGCCCTTTGTCAGTTATAAAAACACTTGGAACTAGACAGGGACTTTCTTTTTCATCTTTTTTGACATTGCAAGCAGCGGTGCTCTCCTACAAAATTTTTGTAGGATTTTCAATCTTATGACTTTCGACTTTTCCTTTTTATGGTACAATAGGGGGTATGGAAAGTATCACACTCAGTCCCAAACAGCAAGAAATTCAGGCTTTTGTTGAGAAATATCAGAGCAAGCTGGCTCCCAGCAAGAACCCTCATATTCAATATTTCTTCCGGCTGGATCAGGCGACGGTCAGTGTCTTTAGCTCCGGAAAAGTTCTCTTTCAAGGGGCAAAAGCTGCTCACTACGCTGGCTTTTTTGGCCATCAAGCAGGCAAATCCAGTTATAGTCCTGCTTCTCAGAATTTTGCCCTCATTGGGACAGATGAGGTCGGCAACGGCTCCTACTTTGGAGGTCTAGCCGTCGTAGCTTCTTTCGTTACTCCAGACCAGCACGACTTTCTGAGAAAACTGGGCGTTGGTGATTCTAAAACCTTGAACGATAGCAAGATTCGCCAACTGGCACCGGTCTTGAAAGAAAAAATTGCTCATCAAGCTCTGCTCCTATCGCCAGAGAAGTACAACGAAGTCATCGCTTCTGGCTACAATGCCGTCTCTGTCAAGGTAGCTCTGCACAATCAAGCTATCTACCTACTGCTGCAGAAAGGCATCAATCCCGAAAAAATCGTCATCGATGCCTTTACCAGCCAGCAAAACTATAATAAATACCTAAAGCAGGAAAAAAATCATTTTCCAAATCCGGTAAGTCTGATTGAAAAGGCTGAAGGAAAGTTCCTAGCTGTTGCGGTCAGCTCTATTATCGCTCGTGACCTCTTTCTGGAAAATCTAGAAAATCTCAGTCAAGAGTTAGGCTATACCCTGCCTAGCGGAGCCGGAAGCAAGAGCGATCACGTTGCCAGCCAGATTCTTCAAGCCTATGGAATGGCCGGTCTGCAGCATTCTGCTAAACTCCACTTTAAAAATACTGAAAAAGCACAAAAACTTTTAGAAAGGTAACCTATGAAAAAATCAAATACTGCCGTTGTCATTCTCAAAGAATGGGGGCTCTTTATCATCTTTATCTCTATCATTATCCTATCACGGCTCTATCTCTGGTCCCCTGTAAAGATAGATGGCCACTCTATGGACCCTACGCTGGCCAATGGGGAATATCTACTTGTGCTTAAATATCAGTCAATTGACCGATTTGATATCGTTGTCGCCACTGAGACAGATAATGACGGAACGACCAAGGAGATTGTCAAGCGGGTTATCGGTATGCCGGGTGATACTATTCAGTATGAAAATGATACTCTTTACATCAACGGCAAAAAAACAGACGAGCCTTACCTGACAGACTACATCAAAAAATTCAAAGAAGACAAGCTCCAATCCACTTATACTGGGGATGATTATGATGACAATGGTGTGTTTTTCAGAAAACTCGCAGCTCAGGCTCAAGCCTTCACTGTTGATAGTGAAGGCAGCCCTGTCTTCACCATCAAGCTTCTGGATGATGAATACCTGCTTCTGGGTGACGACCGGATTGTTTCCAAGGATAGTCGCCAAGTCGGCACCTTCCAAAAAGAACAAATCCAGGGCGAAGCTAAGTTCCGCTTCTGGCCGCTGCTGCCTTTTAAGACCTATTAAGCATATCGAACTCAGTTGAACGTCAACTGGGTTCGTTTTAAAAGAAGAACCTATAAACTATGGAATTTTACTTTTCAGGAACGATTGAACGCATTATTTTTGAAAATCCCAGCAACTTTTTCCGCATCCTGCTCTTAGATATTGAGAATACAGATGCTGAGGATTTTGAAGATTTTGAAATCATTGTCACCGGCTCCATGGCAGATGTTATGGAAGGCGAAGACTACAGCTTCTGGGGCAGTCTCGTCCAGCACCCCAAATATGGCCAGCAACTTAAAATTTCTCGCTATGAGCGAGCCAAACCCAGTAGCAAAGGCCTAGTAAAATACTTCTCTAGTGACCATTTCAAGGGAATCGGAGTCAAGACTGCTCAAAAAATCGTCCAACTCTACGGAGAAGATACCGAGGACACCATTGACAAGATTTTAGCAGATCCGGAAAAGCTAACCCAGATAAACGGCTTAGCAGCTAAGAACCGCGAGGCCTTTGTCGCCAAGCTCAGACTCAACTACGGAACGGAGATGGTACTAGCCAAGCTGGCAGCCTACGGCATTCCCAATAAGCTGGCTTTTCAAATCCAGGATACCTACAAGGAAGAAACGCTGGGTATTGTCGAAAAATATCCCTATCAGCTGGTAGAGGATATTCAGGGGATCGGCTTTAAAATCGCTGACCATCTGGCAGAAGAGCTGGGTATCCAAAGTGATGCCCCCGAGCGTTTTCGGGCTGGCCTTGTCCACACCTTGCTGACCCAGTCCATGGAGCGGGGAGATACCTATGTCGAAGCTCGTGATTTACTAGAACATACCATCGAGCTTTTAGAAAGCTCACGCCAAGTGGAGCTGGACCCTAGTCTAGTCGCTGATGAGCTGGCTCATTTAATTGAGGAAGATAAGGTCCAGAATGTAGAGACCAAAATCTTTGAAAACAGTCTATTTTTTGCTGAAGAAGGGATTAAGAGCAATCTGGTCCGTCTGTTGGAAAAAGGAGAGCAAGACTGCTTTGACACAGATAACATTACTGCGGCTATCCAGCAAGTGGAAGAAAGCTCTGGTATCTTCTATGACAGTATCCAAAAAGAAGCCATCCGTCAGGCTATCAATCAGAAGGTCTTTATTCTAACCGGCGGACCGGGTACTGGAAAAACTACCGTTATCAACTGTATCATCGCAGTCTACGCCCAACTTCGTGGTTTGGATCTGCGAAAGGTCAATGATCTGCCTATTCTGCTAGCGGCTCCCACTGGACGTGCTGCTCGTCGCATGAACGAATTGACCGGTCTTCCTAGCGCCACTATCCACCGCCACTTGGGGATGACTGGAGATGATGACACCAGTCATTTGGATGATTATCTGGATGCTGATTTTATCATTGTGGATGAATTTTCCATGGTGGATACTTGGTTGGCTAATCAGCTCCTCAGCAATATCTCCTCTCAGACCAAACTCTTGATTGTCGGAGATGCCGACCAGCTGCCCTCTGTCAGTCCGGGTCAGGTTCTGGCAGATTTGCTGCAGATACCGACTATTCCACAGACCAAGCTGGAAACCATCTATCGGCAGAGCGAAGAGTCTACAATCGTCACACTGGCTAGCCAGATTCAGAAGGGCATTCTACCAGCAGACTTTACAGAGAAAAAAGCGGACCGCTCTTATTTTGAAGCTAGAAATGAGCATATCCCGCCTATGATTGAGAAAATCGCTAGCGCAGCCATTCGCAGCGGCATCCCAGCTCAAGATGTTCAGGTATTAGCACCTATGTATCGGGGGCCAGCCGGCATTGACCAGATTAATAATCTTATGCAAAATCTCATCAATCCTGTAAAGAAAGATGAATTGACCTTTGAAGCTCCCGACTGTCAGTATCGCCAAGGAGATAGGGTTATCCACTTGGTCAATGATGCCGAAAGCAATGTCTTCAACGGTGACTTAGGCTATATCAGCGACCTTCTGCCTGCTAAGTACACCGACTCCAAGCAGGATGAGCTGACCATCAACTTTGACGGCAATGAACTTGTTTATCAGCGCAGTGAATGGTACAAGATCCGCCTGGCCTACGCTATGAGCATCCACAAGTCTCAGGGCAGTGAATTTCCGGTGGTTATCTTGCCCATCACCCGCAGCAGCCACCGCATGCTCCAGCGCAATCTGGTCTACACTGCTATCACCCGCGCCAAGAGCAAGTTGATCTTACTTGGGGAAAAAGTAGCCTTTGACTATGCCGTCAAAAACACCGGTACCGCCCGCAAAACCTATCTGAGAGAGCGTTTTGAAGACCTTCAGTCCCCTCCAGAACTTGCCCACAGTCCTGTGGATAGCGTGGAAAGAGCTGTGGAAAACTATGTTCTGACCGAAGAAAATTTCCTGAAAATCGACCCCCTAATCGGCCTGACCGAGGAAGATATCCACAGTATATTCAGCACATAAATAAAAAGGCTGGAACAGAATTAAATTTTTTAGTTCTGTCCTATCGCCTTTTTTTATGCCTTATTTTTCCGGCTAAAGAGCTGCAGGAGCTCGTCAGTAAAGATATCCAGACCGACCGAGGTCATCATAAACTGCAGAAAATGGAAACGTTCTGGCAGTTTTTCGGGCTCACTTTCAAAAGCGGTCCCATGCATCCAGAAGTTCACCAGCAGCAGAAAAACTTCTGCAGCCTCTTCCGGATACTGGGTCTGAAGGGAGCCATCTGCCATCCCTTTTTTGATAATGTCACTGACCACAGGGGCGCCTATCCGCAGATTGTCCCGCATCATGGTCAAAATAAAGCCCGCGTCCTTCTCATACTCACCCACAATGCCGTCCGTAGCCCGGGCTGTCTGACTTTCCAGATTAGACTTGAGGATGGTCTGCAGCTGCTCCCTGCCAGTCAGATTTTCCGTAGCCTTGAGCCACTGCTTCATCTCTTCTTCCATCAACTCCTGCCGGCTCCTCATCACCGCCACGACAATCTCATCTTTTGACTTGAAATGATGGTAGATAGCCCCCTTGGAAATGCCTGCCGTCTGGGCGATATCCTGCATACTGGTCTTTTCGGACCCCTTTTGGATAAAGAGCTGGGTTGCTGTATTTAAAATTTTTTCTCTCATGGCCTGGGATTTGTCTTTTCGTTGCGCCATTCTGTTCCCCTTTGTTTCTAATATAGCTTTATTCTACCAAAAAAGCCGGGGAAATACAAAATCATAAAAATATCTTTAAGCCTTGTCTTGCTGATCCCTTTGATACCAAAGATAGATACTGTAAGCCGCCATCAAGATATAGCCTAGGAAAAAGAGCGGATTTTCCGTCCCCTTCCCCAGGAAAATGCCTTCACCAATGGTATTGATGGCCCCGTGGAAAAGAACACAGTAAAGGATGGACTGACTGACCTTGTAAAGAGCCGCCAGCCAGAAACGGGCGAGCAGGCAGGCGGCAGTAAAGACTAGAAAAGAAGTCCCTGCCTGACTGCTGCCGGGGGTAAAGAAGAGGGGCAGATGCCAGACAGCCCAAATCAGACCGGTTGTTACAGTCGCTATCGGAAAGGGCAGAAGTCTTTCCAGAGTCGGCTGCAGAAAACCTTGCCAGCCAATCTCTTCATTGCCGCCTGTCAGAAGAGTCGTCATGAGAAAAAGCAGAGCAATCCTGAGGGGGCTAAAACCAGGCAGGAGCGGGCTCCAAAAGACTATGGAAAGGGTATAAAGAATTGTCAAAATCAAGAGATGGACCCAAGTCCTTTTTCGGGCCGATCCGATAGAAGCCAAGAGCTCCTTGAACGATTTTCCTAAGACCAGTTTGGCTCCAATGGCCGGGCCAAAAACACCAACGATGGTTAGGACCTGGGAAATAATAGGAATTCTCAGGAAAGCCGAAGCCAGCCAAGCAGACCAGCTGATGCCAAAAGTCCAGGCCAGAAAGGGCAGGATATGCCTTGTCTCTGGCTCTACATGTGTTTGTGTTTTCATATGATTACTCCTTTTTCTTTGGAAGAAGAGCGATTGCCAAGATTTTTAGCCTGCATCTTTCTGAACTCCTTTCCGGTTGCCCTTCCAATACCACCAGCCGACCAGCAGGGCGGTCATGACCAGATTAGCAGCCTGGAAGCTGAGATACCTTCCGCCATTTGTAGCACTGCCGACAATCGTCGCCTGAGCAAAGTTAATGCAGCCGTGAAAGACCATGCAGGCAAAGACAGAGGCCGTCTGCTTGTAGAGAACCGCCTGACAGAAACAGAGCAAGATACCAAAGGAGAGATAGAAGGGCAAAGAAATCTGACTTTGACTCGTTCCCGGAATCAGCCAGAGGGGCAGATGCCAGGCCACCCAGACCAGAGCCGTGATGACAGTTGCCAGAGGGAAGGAGAATTTTTTCTCCAGAGCCGGCTGCAGGAGGCCCCGCCAGCCCAGTTCTTCATTGCCGCCCCCAGCAAAGGTGACAAAGGTCCAGCCCAGAGGAAACATCAGAATGGCATTCAGAGGCGGCAGGGCTGGATTGGCGATAAAAAGGGTCAAAACCCGAACCAGACAGAAGGCCAGCATATAAATCCACCAGCCCTTAGCATGAGAAAAGATAAAGTCCAGCATCTTCTTGGGATGAGAAATTTTGAGGCTGATAAAAGTTCCCAAAGTCGGTCCGAAGCCCCCGATGAAATTGAGAGCAAAGCCCAAAGGCTCAGCCCCGTTGGTCAGCTTCAGGGCGGTTAAAATATACTGAAGCAGCCAGGCTCCCCAGGTAATGCCAAAAGTCCAGGCCAGAAAGGGCAGGATATGCCTTGTCTCTGGCTCTACATGTGTTTGTGTGTTCATACGATAACTCCTTATCAAATGTAGAATAGTGAAAAGTCATCCGAAAACTGGACAAAGGCATCCTTTACTTTCAGTCTTTCAGATGATTGCCTGTTTTGAAACGCAGATTTTTAAAATCCGACCATTCGGTTTGTTTTATTATAAAAAATAAAGACCTGCGCCAAATAGAAAACGTAGTCTTTTAGTCCTTGACTAAACTAAAAAGCAAAGATAGACTAAATAATGCTAAAAGTTATGTCAGCACCGTTTAGCTACTGCCTGCTGCTTTTAGTTTCTAAGTTGTCCTGACTCTGATGCTTAAGACAGGCCATTTCTCTGCTACTTGCTCCTTTCTTTATTTTGCAATCGCCGGATATGCCAGAGATTGGAGGCAAGGCTCAGACCCCCTACTGCCATAATACCCAGTCCTCGCCAAGGGCTAAAGACAGAAGTCAGCAAGCCACCAGCAAGGACAGCATATCCAGCTTTGACTCCCCACTTAGAATAGCGTATGAGATTCTCACCCTGTGTTATCTTTTCTAGCCACACCTTACGTTTTTCTGCCTGCTGCTGCAAAAACTCTTTCTGACCTTCCCGCTGCCGATCCAGCTCCTGATTAAACTTGAGGATGTGCTCGCTTGTTTTTTCTACTACAGATTTCTTCATTTCGGCTCCTTTCTTTTTAAAAACCGACCAGACGGTTTTTTATTTTATAAACTCAGTATAACAGACACAGAAAACTTTGTCCAGTATTTTTTCAAAAAAGATTATTTTTAGTCAATGAAAATTATCAGACAACTTAGAAACTCGTCACAAGCAACTCTCTCATACTAAAAACTATATCTAAAAAAGCCCGGTAATGAACCAAGCCTTTATCTTTATTCAAACCCCGTCACTGTCAGTCCTAGCAGACGAATACCTCGTGGTTGTTCTTCCAAGCTATCGTAAATCTCATGAGCCGTTCGCTCGATTTGCTCCTTGTCTTGAGTGGCTAGATTCAAACTTTTCCTTTTAGTCAAGATGGAGAAATCAGCATAGCGGATTTTCAGAACGATAGTTCGCCCTTTCTTGTCATGCTTAGTCAAGCTATTTTCTACCTTCTGTGCCAGCAGGGTCAGCTCTTTCTTGATGTCCTCCTCACTATAGAGCAGTTTGGCATAGGTCCGCTCCTTCCCGATCGACTTACGAATACGATTGGATTTGACTGGACTATTGCTGATGCCACGCGCTTTACGATAGAGATCAAAACCAAAGCGACCAAACTTATCAATCAAGGTCATTTCTGATACCTTGAGCAGATCTGCACCGGTATAAATACCCATGCCATGTAGTTTTTCAACGCTCTTCTTACCAACTCCATGAAACTTGGCAATATCCATAGGCGCCAGAAAGGCCTCTGCTTCCTCAGGCAGAATAACAGTCAGACCATGAGGCTTCTCATAGTCACTGGCAATCTTGGCCAGAAACTTATTATAAGAAACGCCTGCCGAAGCTGTCAGATGGAGTTCATTCCAGATATCATGCTGAATCAGCTTGGCTATTTTGACTGCGGATTTAATCCCCAGCTTGTTTTCCGTTACATCCAGATAAGCCTCGTCGATGCTCATGGGTTCAATCAAGTCCGTATAACGTTTGAAAATTTCTCGGATCTGCAATCCGACCGCCTGATATTTTTCGTAATTCCCCGAGATAAAAATCCCCTGGGGACAACGCTCATAGGCTTCCTTGGAGCTCATAGCCGAATGAACTCCGAACTTTCTGGCCTCATAATTGCAGGTGGAGACGACACCACGACCGCCTGTCAAGCGTGGGTCGCTGCCGATAATGACTGGATGCCCCTTTAACTTAGGATTATCCCGCTCTTCCACCGAAGCGAAAAAAGCATCCATATCAATGTGGATAATCTTCCGAGATGTATCGTTAATCAGTGGAAAAATCAGCATACCCTCCTCCTTTCTCCTGCCATCAATCTCAGCTTACAGGCTTTCACAAAGTCAGCCCTTTTTGCTCAAATAAATCTGAAACAGTTTTTCGTTCTTGTAAAAAGTATTTTAAACGTAAGATTCTTCGTCAGCAATTTTTGTATGACATTTTAATTACTTTTATTATAACTTTTTTACCCATTTTTCCAAAATATTTGAAAAGAGTTATGTTTTTCAAATCTATAGTACACATCTGAGACTTTTTACTTTCTGTATTATAAAAGAAAGTCTTTCTTTCTGCCAAAAATGGTTTGTGAAACCGATTACCATATGATATACTTTACTTATAAATGTAACAGTTTATGTTGCTAGAATAAAGAGGAAAATCAAATGGTTGTAAAAACAGTTGTTGAAGCTCAAGATATTTTTGACAAAGCTTGGGAAGGCTTCAAAGGTGAAGACTGGAAAGAGAAAGCAAGTGTTTCTCGCTTCGTTCAAGCTAACTACACACCTTATGATGGAGATGAAAGCTTCTTGGCAGGTCCTACTGAGCGCTCACTCCACATCAAGAAAATCGTAGAAGAAACAAAAGCTCACTACGAAGAAACTCGTTTCCCAATGGACACTCGTCCAGCATCTATCGCTGATATTGACGCTGGTTACATTGACAAGGACAACGAACTGATTTACGGTATCCAAAACGACGAACTCTTCAAATTGAACTTCATGCCAAAAGGCGGTATCCGCATGGCTGAAACTACTTTGAAAGAAAATGGATACGAACCAGATCCTGCTGTTCACGAAATCTTTACTAAATATGTTACTACAGTAAATGACGGTATCTTCCGTGCTTACACTTCTAACATCCGCCGTGCTCGTCACGCCCACACTGTAACTGGTCTTCCAGATGCTTACTCACGCGGACGTATCATCGGTGTTTACGCACGTCTTGCTCTTTATGGAGCTGACTACCTCATGGCTGAAAAAGTTCGCGACTGGAATGGTTTGACTGATATTGACGAAGAAACAATCCGTCTGCGCGAAGAAATCAACCTGCAATACCAAGCACTTGGTGAAGTTGTAAAACTTGGTGACCTTTACGGAGTTGACGTTCGCCGTCCTGCTTTCGACGTTAAAGAAGCTATCCAATGGACTAACATCGCCTTCATGGCTGTCTGCCGTGTCATCAACGGTGCTGCTACTTCTCTCGGACGTGTGCCTATCGTTCTTGACATCTATGCTGAACGTGACTTGGCTCGCGGTACTTACACTGAATCAGAAATCCAAGAATTTGTTGATGATTTCGTTATGAAACTTCGTACAGTGAAGTTTGCTCGTACGAAAGCTTACGACCAACTTTACTCTGGTGACCCAACCTTCATCACTACTTCTATGGCAGGTATGGGTAACGACGGCCGTCACCGTGTTACAAAGATGGACTACCGTTTCCTTAACACACTTGACAACATTGGTAACTCCCCAGAACCAAACTTGACCGTTCTCTGGACTGACAAACTTCCATACTCATTCCGTCGCTACTGTATGCACATGAGCCACAAGCACTCTTCTATCCAATACGAAGGTGTAACAACAATGGCTCGAGATGGTTACGGTGAAATGAGCTGTATCTCTTGTTGTGTGTCTCCGCTTGACCCTGAAAATGAAGAACAACGCCACAACATCCAATACTTTGGTGCTCGTGTAAACGTGCTGAAAGCCCTTCTGACAGGTCTTAACGGTGGTTACGACGATGTTCATAAAGACTACAAGGTATTTGACATCGAACCTATCCGTGACGAAGTTCTTGAATTCGAATCAGTTAAAGCGAACTTTGAAAAATCTCTGGACTGGTTGACTGACACTTACGTAGATGCTTTGAACATCATCCACTACATGACTGACAAGTACAACTACGAAGCTGTTCAAATGGCCTTCTTGCCAACTTACCAACGCGCTAACATGGGATTCGGTATCTGTGGATTTGCCAACACTGTTGATACCTTGTCTGCTATCAAGTATGCAACTGTTAAGCCAATCCGCGACGAAAATGGCTATATCTACGACTATGAAACGATCGGAGAATACCCACGTTGGGGTGAAGATGACCCTCGCTCAAACGAACTGGCTGAATGGTTGGTTGAAGCTTACACAACTCGTCTGCGCAGCCACAAACTGTATAAGAATGCAGAAGCTACTGTGTCTCTTCTGACTATCACATCTAACGTTGCTTACTCTAAACAAACTGGTAACTCACCAGTTCACAAAGGAGTTTACCTCAACGAAGATGGTAGCGTAAACTTGTCTAAATTGGAATTCTTCTCACCAGGTGCTAACCCATCAAACAAGGCAAAAGGTGGCTGGTTGCAAAACTTGAACTCTCTTGCTAGTCTGGACTTCAGTTACGCAGCTGACGGTATCTCATTGACAACTCAAGTATCACCTCGTGCGCTTGGTAAGACACACGACGAACAAGTAGACAACTTGGTTACTATCTTGGACGGCTACTTCGAAAACGGTGGTCAGCACGTTAACTTGAACGTTATGGACTTGAAGGATGTTTACGACAAGATTATGTCTGGCGAAGATGTTATCGTTCGTATCTCAGGTTACTGTGTAAACACTAAGTACTTGACTCCAGAGCAAAAGACTGAATTGACTCAACGTGTCTTCCACGAAGTGCTCTCTATGGACGATGCTTTGAGCTAATAAACGACTAAGGACTTACAAACCATTTGAAAGAAGATTGGAAATCTCCAATCTTCTTTTTTGTATTTCAGACTTCGAGTGACTGCCAACTTGATGATATTTTTCAGAGGCTTTATGGTATAATGGTTCTATTGCTATACTAGGAAAAGGACTGGGGAAATGACAGAGAAAGGTATCAGGGAAGAAGCCAAAGATTTCAATCTGGCGGTAGATGTCATCATGCTGGCTGGGACACTGCTGCTACAGAGCGGATCCGAGACTTATCGGGTGGAAGACACCATGATTCGTATCGCTCATTCGCAAGGGATTATCGACTGCAATGCCTTAGCAATGCCAGTAGCTATTTTCTTTTCGATTGAAAATACAAATGTTTCACGGATGAAGCGTAATCTCAAGACCAACTACAATATCGAGAAGGTCTGCGATGTCAATCAGGTCTCCCGTCAGTTGGTAACAGGAGAAATCAGTCTTCAGGAGGCTTTTGATGAGCTGAATCGCCTCAAGGTGAAGGAGCTGCCCTATAACAACAAGCAGCTGATTGCTGCCGCAACGCTCAGTGCTCCCTTCTTCTCCATCATGTTTGGCGGAAACTTCTACGATGCTTTGGGGGCTGCCATTGCTACCTTCTTTGGCTTTGCCTTCTCTTTGTATGTTGACAAGTATATCCGCATTCCTTTTGTGACAGCTTTTGCTGGAGCCTTTGTCTTCGGACTGCTGGCACATGTCTGGACGCGCTATTCCGGTTTTAACTCCACAGATGATTTGATTATTGCGGGCTCTGTCATGCCTTTTGTGCCCGGCATTGCTCTGACCAACTCTGTGCGTGACATCATGACCAACCATATCAACTCTGGGATGAGCAAGCTCTTTGAATCGCTCCTCATCACTCTTGCTCTCGGTGCAGGCACTTCTGTTGCCCTCCTTATTATGAAATAAGCCTATGACAATCTTGACATTCTTACTGCAAGCAGTTGCCAGCCTACTGGCTATCATTACTTTTTTAATCGTTCTAAATGTCCAGCGCAGTATGCTGATTCCCGGTGGAGTACTGGGTATGGCTATTTGGCTGCTCTATCTCCTGCTCAAAGGACCGACAAATGTCATTATAGCAACCTTTGTGGCTGCTATCATTGGTTCCTGCGTCAGCCAAATTCTCAGCATCATCTACAAAACGCCCGCTGTTGTTTTTATTTTGGCCATTCTAGCCCCCTTGGTCCCAGGCTACATTTCCTATCGGACGACTGCCTTCTTTGTCACTGGTGACTACAGCCAAGCCATGATTCACGCCACTCTGGTGGTCATTCTGGCCTTGGTCATCTCGATTGGCATGGCCAGCGGCACTGTCGTACTCAAGCTCTACCACTACTTGAAAAAGCGCCAAAGCAAACTCACAGCAAACAAACAGTAGAGCCATCTGCTGTTTTTATTTTGGAAAATACATCTTAAGCCTGATTTAGCTGAGATTAGATGTTTTTGTAAGAGTTTTATTCCTAAGTATGGTAAAATAGTTTTCGGAATATACTAGAATAAAAGGATTTAAAGAGGTCTTATAATGACAATCGGAATCGACAAAATCGGTTTTGCGACCAGTAATTATGTCTTAAAATTAAATGATTTAGCTGCAGCCCGTGGAACTGACCCAGACAAGCTTAGCAAGGGGCTCTTACTCAAGGAACTAAGCATTGCTCCTCTGACTGAGGATATTGTTACCTTGGGAGCGGCGGCAGCAGACCCCATCCTGACAGCAGAGGACAAAGAAAAGATTGATATGGTCATCGTGGCTACTGAGTCAGGGATTGACCAAAGCAAGGCGGCAGCTGTTTTTGTCCATGGCCTTTTGGGTATCCAGCCTTTTGCCCGCAGCTTTGAAATTAAGGAAGCCTGCTATGGAGCTACTGCTGCACTGGACTATGCCAAGCTCCATATTGAAAAACATCCAGACAGCAAAGTTTTGGTGCTAGCTAGCGACATTGCCAAGTATGGCATTAACACACCAGGCGAGCCAACGCAGGGAGCGGGAGCCATTTCTATGCTGATTAGCAGCAATCCCCGTATCCTCGCTTTCAATGATGATAATGTGGCCCAGACACGCGATGTCATGGATTTTTGGCGCCCAAATTACTCGACAACACCTTATGTCAACGGGCTCTATTCAACCCAGCAGTATCTGGATAGCTTAAAGACAACTTGGACGGAATACCAGAAACGCCACAAGCTTTCTCTCAAAGATTTTGCGGCCTACTGCTTCCACCTGCCCTATCCAAAACTGGCCCTTAAAGGCTTCAATAAAATCATGGATAAAAGCCTGCCTCAAGAGCAGCAAGACCAGCTTAGAAAGAACTTTGAAGCCTCTATTCTCTACAGCCAAAAGGTTGGAAATATCTATACAGGCTCCCTCTTCCTAGGTCTTCTGTCTCTTTTAGAAAACTCTGACAACCTCAAGGCTGGCGATCGAATTGCTCTCTTTGGCTATGGCAGCGGAGCTGTCTCTGAAATCTTTAGTGCCAATTTGGTAGAAGGCTATGAAAAGCATCTATCCCAGACACGCCTAGAGGAATTAAACCAGCGTCAGGCTCTTTCCATCGCAGACTACGAGCGCATCTTTTTTGAAGAAGCTGAGCTGGATGCGGAAGGCAATGCCAGCTTCTCTGGATATGAGGAACAAAGCTTTGCTCTGGCAGAAATTGCAGAGCACCAGCGTAAGTACATCAAAGTTGAGAAATCATCATGAAAGTAAACTGGACTGGATTTTCCAAAAAAACTCCTGCTGAACGGCTGCAGATGCTGAAAGAAAAGGGACTTTTACAAGATGAACATTGGCAGCTGCTAGACAGTCAGCAGACTTTGCCTCTGGAAACGGCCAACCAGATGAGTGAAAATGTACTGGCCACTCTAGCCTTGCCCTACTCTCTAGTGCCAGACTTTTTGGTGGATGGCAAAAGCTATCAAGTTCCTTTTGTGACAGAAGAGCCATCTGTTGTAGCAGCGGCTAGCTTTGCGGCTAAGATTATCAAACGTTCAGGCGGATTTGAGACCGAGGTTCACAAACGCCAGATGATTGGGCAAATCGCCCTCTACCAGGTTGATAATCCAGACCAAGCTATTAAAAATGTTCTCAAAAAAAAGAAAGAGTTACTGGAGCAGGCCAACCAAGCCTATCCATCAATTGTTGCCCGTGGGGGCGGAGCTAGAGATCTCTGGCTGGAGCCAAAGGAAGACTTCCTCATTTTCTATCTATCTGTGGATACGCAGGAAGCTATGGGAGCCAATATGCTCAACACCATGCTGGAGGCCCTCACCCTTCCTCTGGAAGATCTGATTGGCGGTAAGAGTCTGATGGCTATCCTGTCAAACTATGCAACAGATAGCCTAGTAACAGCCCGCTGTGTCATCGACTATCGCTTTCTCAGTCGGGATAAGGCTGAGGCGGAACTTCTTGCAGATAAGATGCAGCTAGCCAGCAAATTGTCCCAGGTCGACCCTTACCGGGCAGCTACCCACAATAAAGGTATCTTTAATGGTATTGATGCTTTGGTGCTGGCTACTGGAAATGACTGGAGGGCTATAGAAGCCGGTGCCCATGCCTATGCCAGCCGAGAAGGAAGCTACCGCGGCCTCTCTACTTGGACGGCAGACCCAGACAAACGCCAGCTTCATGGTCAGATGACCCTGCCCATGCCCATTGCAACTAAGGGAGGCTCCATCGGCCTCAATCCCACAGTGACAGCCAGCTTTGACTTGCTAGGGCAGCCTCAGGCCAAGGACTTGGCTTCCCTCATCGTATCGGTTGGATTGGCACAAAATTTCGCCGCCCTCAAAGCACTGGTCAGCACTGGTATCCAAGCCGGACACATGAAATTGCAAGCCAAATCTTTAGCATTACAAGCTGGAGCCCAAGGCGAAGAAATTGCTACTGTAGCCAATCGCTTAACAGCCATGAAGACTTTCAACCTCGCTACTGCTCAGGAAATCCTAGCTGACTTACGAAAACAGGACAAGTAAAAAGGCCATTGATGGCCTTTTTTGTATGTCTTTATGCTATTTAATCTGTTCATGAGCTTCTTTTAGCCGACCGTAGAGTAGATAGGGTACACTCTTTAATTCTTGCAAGTTTCGGCAGGACAGGGCGCACATGATGAGGCGCAGATCCGATTTCCAGCCTTCTACAATATCAATAACCTCTTCCACAGAGTGATTTTCCACCAAGTCCAGCATGGTGCGAGAGAGGCCGACCGCCTTGGCTCCTAAGACCAGGGCTTTGATCATATCCAAAGGATGGCGGACACCTCCACTAGCCAAGAGCTCGACCTCATCGCGAAGTGGCTGAAGAGCTAGTAGGCTTTGCAGAGTAGATTGCCCCCAATCATTGAGGTAGTCACGATTGCCACCCCGCTGATTTTCAATATAGGCAAAGCTAGTTCCACCACGTCCTGAAATATCAAAAGTCTGAATCCCCAAGGAGCGCGCTTCTTCGACAGTAGAGCGATCCATGCCAAAGCCAACTTCTTTAAGAATTAGGGGAAGATCCAGCCGCTGACTATAATCAGTCAAGTGCTGGCGCCAAGAACGAAACTCCCGCTCGCCCTCTGGCATCAGCAATTCCTGCATGAGATTGACATGAAACTGCAAAAAGAGGGGCTGCAAATCAGCTACTGCCTGCTGGGCGGCTTGATAAGGCTTGTCTAAGCCGATATTGGTAGCCAGCAATAAATTAGGCCGACCAGCCGCCACCTGATAGGAAGGATCAGAAGGATTTTTCAAGGCTGCGCTGTAAGATCCAGTCACAAAAAGAAGGCCGCAACTTTCAGCTACTTGAGCCAGCTTTTCATTGATTTGACCGCCTTTTTGGCTGCCACCAGTCATGGCATTGATATAAAAAGGAAAGTCCCAATCACGACCAGCAAAGTGAGTAGATAGGTCAATCTCTGCCAAATCGTACTTGGGCAAAGAACGGTGAACCAGTTCCATTTCATCAAAACTGTTGTAACCCGGATGCTGCTCTAAAGCGTATTTGATATGGTCGTCCTTACGATTCTGGCTCATCATGGCCCATCCTTTCTCTGTATAATAGCTCAATGCCAGCTTCTTGCCAGGCTTGAATCAGTTGGTTGCTAGATGCGACATCAAAGCTGAGAGCAATCCCGCAGTCGCCACCACCGGCACCACTGCTCTTAGCCACACAGTTCAGTCCCTCTGCCGCTTCTTTTAAGACTTTCAGCCTGTCTGTATAAATAGCTGGACTGAGTGTTTCTAAGAGCTGACTAGCCTTTTCCATACTAGATTGAATAGCAAGCTTATCTCCTGCTAATAAAGCCTTCTCCAAGGCATCAACCTGCGTCCTACTGCCTGTCAAAAAGGACTCTGAAATAGCTGACTTGACCTGATTGACTAAGTCCTTAGAGATAGCCGGCTGCTTGGTCCAGCCAACTAGAAAATCCATGGCTAAGCAAGGCTTAATACTGCGAATTTCAAAACCCCAATCCTCTGCTAACAGCTGTAGCAAATTAACTTTGCCCATACGCTTGCGAACCAGCTCTCTATCAAAAGATCGGTAGTAAATCAGGTCTTCATAAGCAATGCAGGCTAGATCTCCCATGGAGCCATTGTCCCCTCGCTTGAGGAGAACGTAAGAAGCCATTTTAAAGAGTAGCTCTGGCTCTAAGTCCAGCTCATAAAGTCCTGCCATGGCCTTCAGAATCAGAGTAACCACACTACCGCTGGAGCCAATCCCGAACTTCTTGCCGTCCCTTTCCATCTTGCCACTAATATTCAGAGAAAAAGGCTGAAGTTGGCAGCCTAAGGCTAGCAAATAAGTGTTCATAACTGCTATCGTCTCCTGAATCAAGGCATAATCAGGGTCTGGCTCTAGGTTAGCACTATGATTAAACATATCTGATGTCAAGCGATAGGCAGAGGCTGTCTGGATTTCCCCAATCATATAGATAGGAATGGCCTTGATAATGGCTGGCTGACCAGCCGTCAGCACTGCATATTCACCCGCTAGATAAAGCTTGCCACAGGTTTGGACTCTTACACTAGTCTTCATCTGACAAGTCCTTTGTTTTGGAGACGATAAGCCGGTAGTCCTTCTCAAAAATAGCCACCAGATGGGCTAGGTCTTCCTCCAAGCAGAGCACCTTGACATTTGGCCCCGCATCCATGGTAAAGTAGCAACGCTCGCCCTGGTCCCGCAGCTTTCTGACAGCATCCATAGCTTGGTAAGACTCCTCTGTCAGATAAGAACACGGCGGATAAGCTTTCTCTGTCGTGGCATGCATCCGGAGAGCATTTTCTTCCGTCAGCTGACCCACCTTGGCAAAATTATTGTCTCGTAAATAGCCTAGCATGGCCTGATAATCCAAGGCAGACTGGGCAATCCAATCTGGGAAAATGGTGGAAGTTTTAGCACAGAGCTCCATGCCGTCGCGGCTGGAAATGGGCTTTTTCTCATCGTGCAGAACCAACATAATCATGGCTAGTTTCAAATCCGTCTTGACTGGATAAATGGCCCCACTGTCCTTATCCCAGGCCGCTAGCGGACCAAAGAAAGACCGAGCTGATGACCCTGAAGCAAACTTAGCCAGCTGGGCCAGCTCTTGCGTCTGATAGCCCGTCTGAAAATAAGCATTGCAGGCCTTGACTAGGGCAGATAGACCGCTGGAGCTGGAAGACAGCCCTGCTGCAGTTGGCATATTATTGCTGGTATCAACGCGGACAAAACCATCTTCTGGAGAGCGGAAACGGTCAATAATCTTACTGATTTTGGCATGTTCTGCCGGGCTTTGCAACTGACCGTCAATATAAAACTCATCTTCAGTCGCTGTAGCCGGCAAAGGACTCAGTTGCGTCTCGGTATACATATTTTCCAGTGTCAGCGAGATACTGCTGGTAGACGGAATCATCTTTTCTGCATCTTTCTTCCCCCAATATTTGACAATTGCAATATTGGCATAGGATTTGACACTTACAGGCTTTCGATCCATGTGTTAATGGCCCCTTTCTCTCTCAATAAGGCGGCTAAGGCCTCCGCCTGACTTTTTTCTCCTACAAGAGCAATGACACAGCCGCCCAGACCACCGCCGCTCATTTTAGCACCCAAAGCTCCATTTTCAAGAGCTGCCGTTACTAGCTCATCTGCTTTCTGGCAAGACACTCCTAGCTTGGCTAACTTCTCATGAGCCTTGGTCATAGCTTGTCCCATTGTCATCAGGTCCTTGATAGAAATGGCTTTCTCAAGGATTTTCGTTAAATTCCCCAATTCCTGCAGCAAGGGCAGAGCCTTTTGACCCTGACTTTCTACAGCACGGATGGCTTCGCGGGTATGACCGTGAATACCCGTATCTGCAATCACTAAAAAGGCATCCAGATCCAGCTCTATTTCACTGAAACCGAAATTGCGGATAAACTTAATAGCTACATCGCTAAGGCAGGTCTTGGCATCAAGACCACTGGGATTCATATGAGCAATCATCTCTGCCCGATTGGCTAGAATCTCCAGTGTTTGGTCATCCAGTTCTTCCTCAAAGTAGTCGAAGACCGCCCGAATAGCCGCAATACTAACTGCGGCTGAAGAACCCATTCCCCTCTTCTCAGGGACCATGGACTCCACCTGACAGCGAATCTTAGCCCCTTGCCGGCCGAGATGTTCTAGACAGGCAAAAATAGCCATAGACAGCGTATCCTCGGCATAGAGGGTCCAGGCCCGCTCAGATGGAAAGACCTGACAGGTCACTTCAATACGATTAAGAGGCAGGGAAATGGCCGGATAGCCGTAGACCACCGAATGCTCTCCCATTAAAATAATTTTACTATGTGCCTTGCCGACACCGATTTCTTTTGTCATATTCTTCTCTTGTCTGTAGATTCTCTCTATCTTATTTTAATATACTTTGGCAAAAAAAGCGATTTTTATTAAGAGAAAATCACTGGGGCTAGAGACCGATATTTATATAGGCAGACACGATAAAACTCCGGGGCTTGCAGCCGGAGTCTTTTAAAGTTCTCTTCTTATCAGGTCCATCAGCTGGTTACGATCTAAGATCCATTGAGCCCGCTCGTCTTTTTTATAGGTCCGGTTGGATAGGAAAATAGCCGCCTTTTGCTCCTTGCGATTATACATGATAAAGGTTCCTGTGTAGCCAGTGTGATCCAGCCAGCTGCCCTCTAGATTCCAAGCTAGACTGCGTCTTTTGCCAGGCTCCTTGGAAAAATTCTGGGTCAGATTGACCGCAAAGTCATCCTGCAGATAATGCTCTAAAAATATTTCCAAATCCCTGAGAGTTGAAAATAAGCCAGCACTGCCAGCATGGACACCAAGTACACGCGCCTTTGGATCATGAACCTGACCATCCTGGACACCGCGAACGGTCGGCACAGCCCCTGGAACTGGTCCAAAACTAGTCTTAGCCAAACCCCAAGGCTGGAAAATCTGACTTTGAAAAATCTGATCCAAGGACTGACCGTAGATCTCTTCCAGCATAAAGCCCAAGAGCAGAAAATTCACATCCGTATAGCGGAAGGTCTTATCTTCAAGCACCGTCAAATGATTGAGCGCTGCTTTCAACTCAGGAGCTGTCAGCTGGTCACGATTGGGAATAAAGGGATCCAACCCTGACGTGTGGGTCAAGAGCTGACGCAAGGTCACATCTTCTCGATGAAAGGCCGGATAATAGTGCTGCAAGGGCAAATCCAGCTCCAGCTTGCCCTGCTCATACAAAAAGGCTGCCAGAGTACCAACTCCGACCACCTTGCTGACGCTAGCCAAGTCATAGACCAAACCCGCTTGAGTGGCCTTTTTTTCTTGCGGATCAGCTAGACCAAAGTAGAATTCCTGCCACCGGCCAGCTTGGTACAAGGCCAGACTAGCACCGGGATAGATACCATCTTTTAGCTGTTCTTTGATTTTACTGATGATGTTTTCTAGAGTCATGCTTCAAACCACAATTCAATCTTACTAAAATCCTGACTCAGCAGGAACTTATCTGACTTGGGTACAAAGACCTCGTGTCCTTCAAAGATAGGACGCAGCGCAGCGGTTTCTAAACGATTGACTTGAGCTTTGAGCATAGTCAAGTCCCAAGTTAGGGCATTGTCTGCCTGCAAGTCTTGTCCCTCTGCTTCTGTAAAGGTCAGGAAATCCAGCGCATTTTCAATCTTGCTGTAAAATTCTTGGGCTGCATTGGCATCAGGCACACGAATTTCTACTGTCTCTATCTCAAATTGACTAAGACCGATGAAGTCCTCTTGCTTTTCAAATTCAGGCGCCTCCGCCACTTCTTGAAGATTTGTTCTATTCTCTTCTGCATGCAGGAGAACTAGGTCACCCTCTGGTGACAGAGCTTCAAAAGCATAGCCTTTCTCTCCTTGATACAGCTTAGTCCAAGCAGGCTTTTGGGCCAATAGAGACTCGATTTCTTTAGCATCTGCAACCTTGACAACGATTCTGGCTAATTTTTTAGGACCTTTGACTCGCCGAGACCGCATACTGGGTGATTCTTCCAGTTGCAGTTTCTCTGTCTTAGTCTGATCTCCTAAAGACAGAAAAGCCGCTTCCTCTAAAAGGGCCTTCATGCCCAGCTGATTGACAAAAAATTCTTGATTTAAATGACGATTATTGATCTTTAATACAGGGATAATTCTAATAATATGATTCGCGCTCATAATTCCTCCAAACCATTTTATTGTAATGGATTTTCATCTTTTTGACAAGAAATTATGCGCAAATAAACAATTTTTAAAACAAGAAGACCTTGGATTTATTGGTAAACGGTCTGAGCAATGACCAAACCCCTAGCGGACTCAAACTCGTACTGCAGATAGGACTGCTAGGTACCGGGCGCGATAATACCACGAATATCCAGAATATCTGTCCCAGTCTGCCCAATAATCGAATCTGCTAGCAGGCAACAGTTGGTCGACAGGACAAAATACGTCTTGAAACGACTGGTTTTAAACTTATACAGCTGCGCTCCTAGTTCATGCTTCAACTTGTAGGAGTATGTTGGCTGGCCATTTTTCAGTTCTGCTGGCGGCTCCCATTCTACTAACAGCTGATCAATTTCAGCCAGGCGCTTCTCAACCGCTTCCTTCTCCTTATCTGTCAAAGCCAGAGAATAACCAAAGAGCGTTTTCTTGCTTTCTTTTTTGCAAAGCTCAATATAGGCGTCTTTAGGAACCTTGAAGAGAACACCGTCTCCAATCATGCCCTTGCATCGCTCAGAAAAAACATCATAGCTGCCATAAGAAATCACTTGTCCCTGATAACAAATATCTACATGACCAATGCCCCCTAATAAACTTGTCTTTGAAGTATGGACCAAGACCTCCAAGTCCGCCTTTTTTTCTCTATTCTTAACAAGACTATAAACATTTTTACGATCAGAAGCTGCATCTCCCTGAATCAGTCGATTAAAGCGTTCCAGATTTTCTACCGGAATAAAGGCTGCAAAAATAATAGGTAGGTTAATACGAATTTGCCTACGCAGCCGATGTTTTTCACGGTCATTGTCGAAAAAGAGGCCATCCCGGATATTGGACATTCCCAGCATCATCAAATAGATTCCCAAAATCAAAAACTGCAAGTGTCCGTCAGTCGCAGGCGAAAGAATACTGGTCAGTCCAATCCCACCATAGAGAACGGTATCAAATAGATAGCGCAAGCCGCCCTTGACATGATTTTGCCGATAAAGCAGATAGGTCACTCCGTAAATACCGGCCGTCAAAATCTGGTAGCTACCCAAACTGATAATCACAATATTGACAGGCACATCACTGATTCGGTTAAGCCAGCTGATACCCATAGCGACTGCAATCTGAAGCAGACTATGCCAGACAGCCCCTTCTTTCTTGCGCGTAAAAACATGAAGAACAATATTTACCAAGCCAACAACTGTCAGATAAAGCGAAATAAAATCGAAGGCCAGCTGGGTAAATCTGAAGCCATTGACAATGATAATCAGGCCAAAAACAAGGGCTAAAAAACCAAAGAGTAAGGTTCTGCGGCCACTGATCTTATGATATTTTGATACTTGCATCTCCATCTTTACCTTCTCTTTCGTTCGAAAAAAGAGTTGAGGAAATCCCCCAACTCTGATCTTATGTGCTTATCCGTAGATTGTTTTAAACAAGAGGACTGCTGTGATACCTGCAAGAATCGGTGCCACAACTGGAACCCAAGAATACCACCATTTTGAATCACCCTTGTGTTTGCCCAAAACAGATTCTGGCAGGATGAAGTGGAGGATACGAGGTCCAAGGTCACGAGCTGGGTTCAGCCCAGGTCCAGTAGGGCCTCCCAGAGAGGTTACCAAAGCCATTACTAAGAAACCAAGTGCCAAGTGAGCGACTGAAAGACCAGCAGCAGTATGCGGAGCCACTTGTGCTTTCACTGCTGCATCAGTCAACTGCTGACCAGATTGCTCAATAAATGGTTTCAAATATTGTAACGCTTCTGCCCCAAAGAAGTTCTTAGTCAAGCCTAGAGCAGCAAAGAAAAGAACAAAAGAACCAACAAATTCATTGATAAAACCATTGAACAAGGCAGCTTTACGTGATTCAGGTGTGCCATGATCTAGGCTAGAGATAGTAGAGAAAGTACCTAAGATATTGTTAGGATTTTCTGTTTTCAGATAGTAAGGACGGTGGGTCGCAACGACCAAGGCCTGTCCGAAGATAGCTCCCAAAATCTGTGCTGCAATGTATGGCGCAACCTGTGCCCAAGGGAAATACCCGCTGACAGCAAGTCCCAAAGTAAAGGCAGGGTTGATATGGTTACCGGACACATTACCAAACATCAAAGCTGGAATCATAACCCCCATACCGTATCCGACAGCGATGACCAACCAACCGCTCTGATGTCCCTTAGTTCCTTTTAATTCAACGTTGGCAACAGCTCCGTTCCCCAAGACAATGAGGATAGCTGTTCCTAAAAATTCTGTGGCGTATTTAACGACCCATTCGAAATCCATTTAGTGATACTCCTTAAATATTTTTTAGACAAAGTCTATTTTATCAAGTATAATGGATAATGTAAAGGTCATTTTTAATAAAAATAAGAAAAAGAGGGAAGAATATGCGTTTTAATCAGTATAGTTATGCAAGAACGAAAAGGGAAAATATGTTGACAGAATTAGCTGAACTAGGCTTTTTTTATGACAGCAATCGCTCTGATAAGGAAAATCTTGAAGATTTTCTCCGCACCAGCTTTTTCACTTATAAAAATACAGATCATCCATTGAAATCCTGGGCTGCTGACAGCCAAACAGACCTGCTGAGCTTTTTCCAGTCTGACAGAGAACTGACGGCGTCTGTCTTTTATACTGTGGCCTTTCAGCTGCTTGAGTTCTCGCCCTTTATTGATTTTACAGATGTTGAGGCCTTTCGCAAAGAAACGGGCTTTCCCATTACATTTGGAGACTTATTGGAAAATCTCTACCAGCTGCTCAACACTCGGACAAAAAATGGTAACCTCTTAGTTGATAAGCTAGTCAGCGAGGGGTTAATTCCTGAGGACAATACCCACCACTACTTCAACGGCAAGAGTCTGGCAACCTTTTCCAGCCATGATGCCATCCGTGAAGTGGTTTATGTAGAATCACGTGTGGACACTGATCGAGACGGTCGTCCGGATCTCATCAAGGTCAGCATTATCCGACCCCGCTATCAAGGACAAGTCCCTGCTGTCATGACTGCTTCTCCTTATCATCAAGGAACCAATGACCCTGCCAGCGACAAGGCTCTCCATGATATGAATGTGGACTTAGCAAAAAAAGAGCCCCATCAAATCACAGTACAAGATTCTAAGCTCAAATTGCTCCAGCTGGATTCGCCAGCTCCTGCCCAAGAAGTCTCTGAAGCCGAGGAAAAATTAGGTCATATCGGCACCTACACGCTCAATGATTACTTGCTGCCCCGTGGCTTTGCCAATCTCTATGTGTCTGGCGTAGGAACTAAAGACTCTGAAGGACTGATGACCAGCGGCGACTATCAGCAGATCGAAGCCTATAAGAACGTTATTGATTGGCTCAACGGCCGCTGCAGAGCCTTCACCGACCACACACGCCAGCGGGAAATCAAGGCTAGTTGGTCCAACGGAAAAGTGGCTACGACCGGTATCTCCTATCTAGGCACTATGTCCAACGGGCTGGCTACGACTGGCGTAGACGGATTGGAAGTCATTATCGCCGAAGCTGGGATTTCTTCTTGGTACAACTACTACCGCGAAAACGGCCTTGTCACAAGCCCTGGCGGCTATCCAGGAGAGGATTTTGAATCCCTGACCGAACTGACCTACTCCCGCAACCTGAGGGCTGGTGACTACCTGCGTCATAATGATACTTATCAGCGAAGCCTAGAGCAACAGCGCAAAGACCTAGACCGGCAAACCGGAGATTACAATCAATTTTGGCATGACCGCAACTACCTGCTCCATGCAGATAAGGTCAAGGCTGAAGTCGTCTTCACCCATGGTTCTCAAGACTGGAATGTCAAGCCCCTTCATGTCTATAATATGTTTCGAGCCTTACCGCCCCACATCAAAAAACATCTCTTCTTCCATAACAGCGCCCATGTTTACATGAACAACTGGCAGTCCGTTGACTTTCGTGAGTCTATCAATGCTCTGCTGAGCAAAAAACTGCTGGGTTGTGAATCAGACTTCGAGCTGCCAACAGTCATCTGGCAGGACAACAGTCAAGCTCAAAACTGGCTGACCTTGGAAGACTTCGGCGGACAAGAGCAGAAACTTCAGCTCCAACTAGGCCAAGACTGCCAATCTATCCAAAATCAATATCCAGAAGAAGACTATAATCGTTTTGCTAAAAATTACCAAAGCTTTAAGACTGAGCTTTTTGAAGGTAAGGTCAACCAGATTACTCTGGACTGGACCTTGGAAAAGGACCTCTTTCTCAACGGAGCGACCCAGCTCAATCTTCGCCTCAAATCCAGCACCGATAAGGGATTGATTTCTGCTCAATTGCTGGACTTCGGACTAGCTAAACGACACACACCAATTCCTACGCCTATTGAACCTAGAGTCATGGACAACGGCCGCTACTATATGCTGGACAATCTGGTTGAACTGCCCTTTGCCGAAACGCCCCATCGCGTCATCACCAAAGGTTTTCTCAATTTGCAAAATCGAACCAATCTACTGAGCGTCGAAGAAGTCACTCCTGACCAATGGCTGGAATTTTCCTTTGAACTGCAACCAACCATCTATAAGATGAAAAAAGGAGACCAACTGCGCCTCGTTCTCTACACTACAGACTTTGAGCATACTGTCCGTGATAAGATCGACTATCAGCTGACGGTAGATTTGGAGCAATCTAGTTTGGATTTGCCAACAATGACATCACATTAATAAAAGAAAAAGACGCTGAAATTCAGCGCTTCAGATTGAAGACAAAGTCCTAAGAACAGAAGTTTCTAAGGGCTTTTCTTTTATTGTAGATTGAGATATTCCTCTGCATATTTTTTATAATCTGGCTTTTCCTTGCGGTTCATAGCAAAGAGCATACTGCCTGTGAGATAGTCATCGTTTGAGTCAGGAATTAGCATAATAGCAATGTTTTTATCTTTCTCAGGAAAGACGATAGAAAATGTTCCGCCATTATCTTTCCGAGTCAGGCCGTAATAACTCACTCCATTCTTAAAACCAACTGCATTTTGAGTATACTCATACTCTTCTTCGTTGACAATAATGGTCTTGTCTTTTATTTCAATGGTCTTTTGTTCACCGCTAGCATCCTGTACATTCCATTTTCCCTGAATTTTGGGACTGCCACTGCAGCCAATTAGGATGAAGAGGGATGAGAGCACTACCAACAGCAAAGCTTTTATCTTCTTGTTTTTCAAGTTGTCTTCTCCTTGGTATATAGATTCATGACCATTCTACTATAAAGGCTAAATTTTTGTCAAACCTCTTAGAAATCTTCTTCTTGCCACTTTTCCAAAAAATGATATAATTTGAAGAGTGAAGATTACCAAGGGCTTAGCCCTTGTGAGAGAAAGGAAAGAAAATCTTATGATGAACATGCAAAGCATGATGAAGCAAGCACAAAAGCTTCAAAAACAAATGGAAAAAGGACAGGCAGAACTAGCTGCAACAGAATTTACCGGCAAATCAGCTCAAGACTTAGTCGTTGCTAAACTGACTGGCGATAAAAAGGTAGTCAGCATTGACTTCAATCCAGCAGTTGTGGATCCTGAAGATTTGGAAACTCTGTCAGAGATGACTGCACAGGCCCTGAATCACGCGCTGGCTCAGATTGATGATGCTACTCAGAAGAAAATGGGCGCTTTCGCAGGCAAATTGCCATTTTAAGCAAGATAAATAACTTTCCAACTTGACTAAACATAAGTCAAGCAATACTCGAACCAGCAAAAAAGACTGAAGAATCTCAGTCTTTTTTGATTTATAGTTGTTCCCTCATCAGTCCACTACACAAAATTAAGCAAATCCGCTGCCTTACTCATCAAAAGCAGGGCATAGTCGGGTTTGTTTTGCAGCTCCTTGATAGAGCTCTGCACCAGCTCCAAATCATCGGTAATCATGCCGTCAACGCCCAAGCGGAAGGATTTGCCAATGCTATCTGCATCATTGATGGTCCAGTCATAAAGCTGCTTATCTGTCGTCCATAGCTTATCGACAAAGTTTTCATCGAGGGTCGAGTACTCCATCGTATAGCCAGAAGCCTGTGTCCGTGGAAAAATGGTATTGTAGGGCAGGATAAAGAAGGTTGGTATGCCCTTATCATACTGGACTGTCTTGTCAATAACCTGATAGTCCAAAGACTGAATCTGGTGGCCATAAACCTTGATATTGGCTCCGTATTGACTAAGGAAACGGTCCATCATATCAGCTGAGTCCAAGTTGCTAGTCTTGATTTCTATCAAGAGTCTCTGGCCCATTTGATTGGCTCGTTTGAGATAAGCATCAAAGCTGGAAATTTTGGCAGTGTGTCCATTTTCTGAAATATCTAAAGCCGTCAGCTCTTGCAGAGTCAGCTCTTGCGGTCTGGCATCGACGCCGGCCAATGCTTCTAGATTGGCATCGTGCATCATGACAAACTGGCCATCCTTAGTCTCCTGAACATCCATTTCTATATAATCTGGCTTGAGCAGGGCGGTTTTCTCTAACGACTCAACCGTATTCTGGACACCATTTCCCTGTGAAACTCCACGATGCGAGATAGTCAGAGGGACGTTTTCCAAGGGAAGATTGAGATAGACAAAGCCTTCAAGGGCAAAGACAGAGCTAGTGACCAAAAGGATAAACCAGCGCATGAGTGGCAGGCCTTTCCTGTATCGGTACTCAGATAGCTTACTGTCTGTCAGAAAAGCCACAAACTTAATCAGAAAGTAGGCTACCATAAAGTAATAAGCCAGCTTGATGAGGCAGTAATTGACAACCGCTGCTGTCAAGGCTATCTGATTGGACTGGCCATCCGCATACTGCTGCAACACTAAAATCGGAATGCTGCTTAAAAGAAAGAAGAGAAAGCTCTTGGCCAGTATCCAAAAGAGCTGCCAAGTATAGCGAATCAAGTGCCCCTTGGTCTTCTCCAAACTATACCGAATCGCATCTCGTAGGCGGAAATGCTCAAAAAAGAGCTTGGGCAGGGCAAACATTAGTCGGACAGCTATCAAAAAAAGCAGAAAACCTAAAGCATAGATTGATAATTTCATCCATAAGGCCGTCTTGAGATAGGTCACGATAAATTCTGGAATCAGAATTTTATTCAAGTAGTAGATTTTGAGAATTTGCCGCAGAAAGGGAAAGATAAAGCCCATATACAGTGCAATAAAGAGGACCTTGCTGGGTCGGGCGTAGCGAATCAGCGAACCGCTGTCTTTAAAACTTTTCTTAATAAACTGAAAGGCGCTTCGTTCTTCCTCGTCCAGAAGATTGCGGAGCCCCATAAATATCAGTCCAATCTGAAAATAAGCGACAAAGAGGTTGGCCGCAAAAAGTGCTAGAAAGGCCAAGCCAACCCAGACATTTGAAGTCAGAACCTTCAGGGCATTCGTATAGGATAAGAAGAGGTAGCCTGTCTGCTTGAGCAAAGTCTCTGCTGCAAAGGAGTTGAAAGGCACCCAGGCCAGCTCCATGAGCATAAAGACTGTGAAAAAGAGCAACAGAATTTTATCAAGATTACGATAGAGACGTAAAAGTCCCAGTCTTTGTGATTTCATTTTCCTCCTTTATGTTGTGAACAATATAAAACTTGCTAAAAAGCGATTCTTATTTAAAACAAGGTTGAGACAGATGTCCCAACCTTATTTTTATTTTCCAAATAAACGTGCCCAGAAGCCCTTGCTTTCCTGCTCCTGCACCTTTTCCTTGGCTTCATCCAACTCCAACAGCAAGGTTTCACGCTCATTCATAGCCTTAGCTGTTAGCTGCTGCTGCTGGTCCAACTGCTTGTCCTTTTCAGCAATCTGGACGTCCTTGATGCGCAGCTGCTCATCTTTCTTAGCTAGCTGGCTGTCCTTGGCCTTAAGCTGCTCATAGAGACGCACAATCTCAGCATTTTTTTCATCCACCAAGATTTCCATCAGCTCGCGTTGCTTCACATCTTCGCTAACAGGTTCATCTTCAAAAATAGTTTTCTTATAAATCTCTTCCAGCTTAATCAAGCCGCTGCGGGTCACCACCGTGACTCCTTTTTCATTCTTTTCCGTATCTTCTGGCGGCAGTGCCTTGACACGATTGTTAATCGCCTGGCGGCTAACTCCAAGAATCTCGGCTAACTCGCTGACTGTCTTTTCAATTGCCATAATTTCCTCAAAAACTTTTTCTAGTTTGTAGATACCTAAATCTTATCATATCAAGCCTTAACTGTCAAATTTCACAATATTTTTTGAGCCTGACTCCTATCTTTTTAGCCCTTTTTTATGATACAATGAGACAGATTAGTCTAGTAAGAGAAATAAAAAAATATAATGAATGTAGAAATCTAGATATTCCTAGCTATAGTCCTCCAAGAGGAACCACAAGACAGCAAAAAGGCACCTGTAAGGACATACTAGACTTCCAACCAACAGATAGAAACCACTCTCCACGAAAGGAAAAGACCAATGAAGTATTTCGACACAATCATCATCGGCGGAGGACCGGCTGGCATGATGGCTGCCATTTCCAGTTCTTTCTACGGACAGAAAACCTTGCTCCTCGAGAAAAATAAACGACTGGGTAAGAAACTAGCTGGTACAGGTGGCGGGCGCTGCAATGTGACCAACAACGGAAACCTAGATGACCTCATGGCCGGTATTCCAGGCAACGGGCGCTTTCTTTACAGCGTCTTTTCTCAGTTTGACAACCATGATATCATCAACTTTTTTACAGAGAACGGCGTCAAACTCAAGGTCGAAGACCACGACCGTGTTTTCCCAGCGACAGACAAGTCCCGCACTATTATCGAAGCTTTGGAAAAGAAAATTGCAGAGCTGGGTGGCACTGTCATCACCAATACTGAAATCGTCTCCGTCAAAAAAAATGATAATCTTTTCACTATCAGATCCAGCGATCATACTTGGACCTGCCAAAAATTGATTGTGACGACTGGCGGCAAGTCCTACCCTTCAACAGGCTCGACAGGATTTGGTCACGATATTGCCCGACACTTCAAGCACACGGTGACTGAGCTGGAAGCTGCTGAAAGTCCTCTTATGACTGACTTTCCTCACAAAGCGCTTCAGGGGATTTCGCTGGACGATGTGACCCTAAGCTATGGCAAGCATGTCATCACCCACGATCTGCTCTTTACCCACTTTGGTCTATCAGGTCCGGCCGCTCTGCGCTTGTCTAGCTTTGTCAAGGGTGGCGAAACCATTTATCTGGACCTTTTGCCACAGATGAGTCAGCAGGCTCTGGCGGATTTTTTAGAAGAACATCGGGAAAAATCGCTGAAGAACTGCCTGAAAATCCTCCTACCCGAGCGAATGGCAGACTTTTTTGCCCAACCCTTTCCCGAGAAAGTCAAACAACTCAATCTCAGTGAAAAAGAGGCTCTCATCAAACAAATCAAAGAACTGCCCATCCCTGTCACTGGCAAAATGTCTCTGGCCAAGTCCTTTGTAACCAAGGGCGGAGTCAGCCTCAAAGAAATTAATCCCAAAACTCTGGAAAGCAAGCTCGTTCCCGGTCTCCACTTTGCTGGAGAGGTCCTAGACATCAATGCCCACACAGGTGGCTTCAACATCACATCTGCCCTCTGTACCGGCTGGGTGGCAGGAAGCTTGCATTATGAGTGATTAGAAAAATATTTTAAAGTAATTGAAAAAACTGGTCGAGGAACATTGCACTGCACCCTAAAAGTTAACTAACTTTTGGGGTGCAGTGCAGAATATTCTCACCAGTTTTTATTCTGCATTTGTCCGCACATAAGCAGCAATCACATCTGCTGTGTACTGGGCAGTTCCTGATCCAAATTTATCGATATTTTTCTTGAATTCTGGATTATGAACATAGCCCTGACCGATGTGAGCAAAGACTTGCAGCGAGCAGTCAAAACCGTAAGTGCGAATGGCTTGTAAGAGACGTGTAGCCTGCTCTTGATTTTCTGCTGCCTCAACTAGCAAGCCTTGCTGCATATTCTCTGCCAGACTCTGAAAAACTTGGTTGAAGGCTGCAGCAGATTCTTCTTCCCGTCCATTTTGACGAACCAATGCTTCCGACATGACTTCTTGACCGTATTCTTCGACGGCTTCTTGATGATATTTGTGATTGTCTTCATAGGTAAAACCTGCGAATTTTTCTTTCATTGTCATTTTTCTTTCTCCCTTTTCATCTTGGATGGTTTTT
The DNA here is from genome assembly GCF_032387735.1 of Streptococcus sp. DTU_2020_1000888_1_SI_GRL_NUU_041A. Lineage (NCBI taxonomy): Bacteria > Bacillati > Bacillota > Bacilli > Lactobacillales > Streptococcaceae > Streptococcus > Streptococcus sp. DTU_2020_1000888_1_SI_GRL_NUU_041A. Next base: position 2,218,892 of record NZ_CP135591.1, read on the forward strand.
TGTAAGGTGGAAATCAAGGTATCCAAGCGGTCTCTTTCCTGCTGCAAATACTCTAACTGCCTAACCAGATGCGGCAATAAAGCCTGTTCATCCTGACTCAACAGCTCTGCTATTTTCTCCAAAGAAAAACCCAGATACTTATAGTAAAGGATGACCTGCAGCCGCTCTAAATCAGCTTGGCTGTATGTTCGATAGCCATTTTCTGATTTGGCAGGGACTAACAGTCCGATTTTGTCATAATGATGCAGGGTTTTGACAGAGACTCCTGAAAGCTGCGCAGCTTCTTTGATATGGTACATGATAGACCTCCTTACTACTATAGTATAAGCCCTGACCAAAGGTCAGAGTCAAGCTTTTTTAGAAATTTTTTTAAACCTATTTAAAGTTCCCAAAGCGTCTAGCAGTTATTTACGAGAAACCATAGCAATAAAGCCCAGTTTTTCCTGATTTTTTTGAAACATCTTAAACATCTTCATAAACTGGCCGTAGTTCTCTTTTTTAAGGGCATTAAAGCAGATTTTCAGAGTTCCTCCAAGTCCTTCATCATAAATCATACCTCGAAGGCTCATCAAGGTCATTTCGCCGACAAAAGTGTCTACACGATTAAAAGCGTGAGAACGCGCCAGCTGAATCCAAGAGCCTTCTGTCAGAGGACCGACATTGACATTAATTGCACGAGATAGCTCTTCCCGGACATTCTCATCTCTTTGTTTGAGCATGACATCATGGGTGAGGAGCACTCCGCCTGGCTTCAACACCCGGTAGTACTCATCCATACATTTGGCCTTCCCCTTATCTGTCTGCATGGTCAGCATGGCTTCATTGATAACGATGTCAAACGAATTATCATCATAAGGCAGCTTCATGGCATTAGCCTGCTCAAATGTGACGAGTTCACCAACACCAGCTTTGTCTCCATTAAGCTTAGCCTGAGCCAGCGCAGCCTTATCCAAATCAACTGCAGTAATCTGGCAGCCATATCTTTTAGCTAGCTCGATTGTTGTGGTCCCCATATTGCAGGCAACTTCTAGAACTTTCTTATCGCTGGAAAACTGCCCCTGCTCAATCAGCCAGTCAGTTGCCAGCTTACCACCGGGACGAAGGCGTTTCTTTCCTAATTTTGCTAAAAATTTATGACCTGCTTCTGCCATTTCCGAACCTCCATGATTTTGATTGCTTCCATTATAGCATAAAATATTATATTTTCAGATAATTCTTAGAATTTAGCAAAAAAACAGACCGAATCGACCGATTCAATCTGTCTTGTATCTTCTTTACAGCCCAAGAAATCCAGCCAGATAGCGTAGCAGGGCCACCAAGACCACGCCAAATATAACAGTTGCAATTAAGTTTTTATACTTAAAAGCCACATAGCTAGTCGGAAAAATGGCCATTAAATCCAGCCATTTAAAACTCGGCAACTGGCCTGTTTTAGCATTGGTGACACTGGACAGGATTAGGGCAAAGATAATGGAAACTGGCAGATATTTGAGGAAACGCTCTACCATGGGCGGAAGCCCCTTGTACTTGACTAGGATAAAGGGCAAAACCCGCGGAATCCAAGTGACCAGGGCTGACAAAAGAATAGCCAGCAAAATATATTTACTTATCATCCAAAAGCACCCCCACTGTACAGCCTAGCAAGGTTGCAAAAAGCACCGCCAGCGAATTTTGAAGCAGCATGGTCAGGAGCAAGTAGGCAAGACCCACCATGCCCAAGACGAAAAAGAGCTTCTTTATCTTGACCCGGCGCAGCATGATTGTAAACTGAGAAGAAAAAATGCCAATAAACATGGCGACTAGGGCAAAGTCCAGGCCGAAGCTCTCAGGATTGGGCAGAAGGGCACCGAGGGCAGTTCCCAAAATAGACCCCAAAATCCAAGCAGTATAACTCATGAAATTGTTACCCATCATCCAGCTAGCAGCGATTTCCTCTGTATGTGCCCGTTCTCCCATCAAGACTCCATAAGATTCATCCGTCAAAAAAGAGCCAATGACAATATTCTGCATCAAGCTAGACTTACGAAAAAAAGTTGATGCATGCAGACAGAGCAGAAGATGCCGAATATTGATGAGAAAAACAGTCAGTGCAATGGCTAAAACCGGCGCCTGCTGGGTAAATAAACCAATCATGGCAAACTGGGCACTGCCGGCATAAACCAAAATACTCATCAGCCCCATCTCCAAGGGATTCATATAGGGTGCCGCCATGATGCCACAGGCTAGGCCAATCCCAATATAGCCCAGAGCCGTTGGCACTGCCGCCTGTGCCCCCTGTTTAAATGTCTGCCCGCGCATTCTTCTCCTTTACTCCATCGTTTCAAAAGCCAGACTTGGCTTAGCATTGAGGTCCAAACTGGCAAAATTCTTCTTATTCCACTCACTGACACTAGCATAAGCAATCATACCAGCATTGTCACCGCAAAGGCGCAGAGGCGGAATAATCACCTTAACATCCTGAATCTCAGCAGCCAAGCGTTCTCTCAAGCCTTGATTAGCCGCAACACCGCCCGCCACGACTAGAGTCTTGACTGGATATTTTTCCAAGGCTTTCTTAGTCTTGGCCATGAGAATATCCATAACCGCTGCCTGAAAGCTAGCAGACAAGTCTTGATTAGACAAAACCTCTCCTTTTTGTTGGGAATTGTGGTGCAGATTGATAAAGGCTGACTTGAGACCGGAAAAAGAAAATTCCAGATTGTCTTCCTTAATCATGGCCCGCGGAAAATCATAAATATCCTGTCCCTCATGAGCCAGCTGATCAATCTCCCGGCCTGCTGGATAGGTCAGCCCCATGACTCGACCGACCTTATCATAGGCTTCACCGACCGCATCATCGCGAGTTTCCCCCACAATCTTATAGTCACCAGCCTGACTAACATAGACCAGCTCAGTATGGCCGCCACTGACCAAGAGAGCCAGCAAGGGAAATTCCAAGGGCTCCACGCTCTGAGCTGCCATCAGGTGCCCGGCCATATGATTGACTGGAATCAAGGGAATATCGTGAGCCCAAGCAAAGGACTTGGCCGCTGCCAAGCCGACCAGAAGCGCCCCGACTAGACCAGGACCATAGGTGACCGCCACCGCTGTGACTTGCTCCTCGCTAATCCCTGCTTCTGCCAAGGCCTCCTCAATGCAAACCGTAATGACCTCTACATGGTGACGGCTGGCCACTTCTGGTACCACTCCGCCAAAACGCTTGTGGCTCTCAATCTGGCTGGCAATGACATTGCTCAAAAGCTCAGTCTCATTCTTCAGAACTGCCACACTGGTCTCGTCACAAGACGTCTCAAAAGCTAAAATATATCTATCTTTCATGGATCTCTCTTTTCATGACAATCGCATCTTCCACCGGCGCATGGTAGTAGGCCTTCCGCCGCGCGATTTCTTCAAATTTTTCTTTTTTGTAAAATAGCAGAGCTGGCTTGTTGGACTCCCTAACTTCAAGGAAAATCTCTTTGTCTGCTGGCAAAAAGTCAAACAAGGCTGTTGCGATTTTCTGCCCCTGATAGCTAGGCAATACAGCAATCTGCAGGACTTCCGCTTCAAAGTCTGTCTCCTGCCAGACTAAAAAGCCGACAAGCTGATTCTCATCTGCTGCTAGCGCACAACTGTTCACATCCGAACGCAGAACCTCTTCCACTTGGCCTGCGGTCCAATGGCTGACCGCATAGACAGCAAGTAAGAGCTGTTCCAGCTCTTCTGCCAGAACTGCCGCGTCCACATCCGAGTTAGCGCTCCATTTTCTCATCTCAATCATAGGCGCTGAATGTAAGAATCACTGGATTCCTGATGGGTCTTGAGCCAATTTTCCTCAGCCTCTACCCGTTTGAGGTAGTTAGGAACAAAGTCATGAATGGACTGGGCTGGCAGGTCTAGACCGAGACGACCAACAGCTGCTGCGTCTGGTAAGGTCGGCTGAATGGCAGCCTGAGGAAGAGCCGCTTCAATCTGCTCCACAAAAGCTATCGTTTCTCCGACAAAGGTGACCGGCTGGTTAGCAGCGACAGCTATTTCCAAAACCTCTGCCAAAGGTAGATGAGCTTCCGGCCGTACAGCCTGACCAGACTGGTAAAAGCCAGCATAGACATTATTGCGGCGGGCATCCATGACAGGAATGACCAAGCCTTCCGCCTGCTCTGGGACTAAAGCCAGCAGACTAGACACACCGACCAGCTCAATCTTGAGGGTATGAGCCAGAGTCTTGGCTGTCGCCACCGCAATTCTCAGACCTGTGTAGCTGCCCGGACCCTGAGCAACTACGATACGATCCAAATCCGTCGGCTTCATGTCCAGACTATTCATCAGAAAATCAATAGCCGGCATCAGGGTAATGCTGTGGTTTTTCTTTATATTTAAAGTCATCTGCGCCAGCAAGGTCTCGTCCTCTAAAATCGCGAGCGTCAGCGCCTTACTTGACGTATCAAAAGCTGCAATCTTCATGCTTATCCTCTATTTTTCCTCTTGCCGCCAAAGTGAGCGGCGTTTTAATTTGTCTTCGTAGAAACTATCTACCAAAAATTCCTCTAAAATCTGGCTAAAAGCCTCCAAATTAGGCACTTGCTGCGCCAAGTGTTTTCCAAAAATCGCTTCTTGCTCAGCAATCTTGGGCAGCAAATCCGCTCCAGCAGCAGTCAAGCTCAAGCGAGAACTGCGCTTGTCCTTGCTAGAAATTTCCTTCTTGACCAAGCCTTTTTTAATCAAAGCCTGCACCAAGCGACTAGGGCTTTTTTCCTCACAAATCAGGGATTCCCCCAAGCCCTTGAGAGACAGCGGAGCATGTTCGCCCAAAACGAGCAAGACCTCGCTTTGATTGGGCGTAATTCCCAAAGGCTCTAGCAACTTCCCATATTCTCTCGTCGCTAAGCTCTCTGCACTTCTAAACAAATAGCCAAATCGAATTCCTTCTGCTACCACGCTGCTCTCCTTTCAAAAATCACTTCTATACTATTTTACACTAGATTAGGTAAATTGTTGACAATTTTAGTTAAAAAATATAAAATCTTAAATAGATGATATATCATCTATTTGCGAAAGGAGGAATAACGGATGACCCCAAACCCTACAAATCAAAAACCAGCTAGAACAATGACCCACGCTTTTGTGACTGGTGCGACCGGTCTTTTAGGAAATAATCTCGTGCGTGCTCTGCTAAAAGAAAACATTCAAGTGACCGCTCTCGTTCGCTCCGAGGAAAAAGCGCGCAAACAATTTGCCGACCTGCCTATCCAGATTGTCAAGGGGGATATTTTAGAGCCCGAAAGCTATCGTGACTATCTAGCAGGCTGCGACAGCCTCTTTCATACCGCTGCTTTTTTCCGCGATAATTATAAAGGCGGCAAGCACTGGCAGGAGCTCTACGACACTAATATTATAGGCACAAATAACCTCCTAGAAGCTGCTTACGAGGCTGGTATCCGCCAATTTGTCCATACTTCCTCCTGTGTCGTACTGGAAGGTGAGGCCAATCAGCTAATCGATGAAAGCATGTCTCGCTCAAAAGATACTCCTTTTGATTACTATCGCAGCAAGATTTTGAGTGAAGAGGCCGTTCGTGATTTCTTGGACAAGCATTCAGATGTTTTCGGTTGCTTTATCTTGCCGAGTGTAATGTTGGGTCCTAGAGACCTTGGTCCGACCTCCAGTGGGCAGCTGATTATCAATTTTGTAGAGCAAAAACTTCCAGGTATCTTAAAGGCTAGCTATAATATGGTGGATGCTAGAGATGTAGCAGATATTCATCTCCGCGCCATGAAATACGGACGCTCAAAGGAGCGCTATCTGGCAGTTGGACGGCAAGTGACCATGACAGAATTGTACCAAATACTGGAAAAAATCACTGGCGTTCCCGCCCCCAAGCGCAAGATCTCCCCTCTTTTCGTCAAAATCTATGCCCAAGCAAGTGAGCTCTACCACCGGCTCACCAAAAAACCAATTTTGGTTACCAATGAGCTCGCTCATCTCATGGCCGAAGAATATCTCAAAAGTAATTTTAGCTTTGCCAAAACCGAGAGCGAGCTAGGCGGACAGCATCGCCCTCTCGAAGAAAGCTTAGCTGACGTGGTAGATTGGTACCGCAAGCACGGCTATTTCGCCAAATAAGCAGCCCTCAAAATCAAGTGACCAAATGTTCATCGCTTGATTTTCCGCACTTCTGAATAAATATCTAAAACGGTCTCCTAAAGATGACATTCTATTCCCGTCCTTTGCAAATTTCTTCTGTATCTATTTTACACTAATTCCCTTAATTGTTGACAATTAATCTTGCAAAATATAAAATAAGAGAATAGATGACATGTCATCTAAATATAATATAAGGAGAATATCCATGCCCCCAAAACACCAAAGCCGAAGTATTCACCACGCCTTCGTTACTGGCGCAACAGGTTTATTAGGAAATAATCTAGTGCGAGCCCTTCTAAAAAAAGGAATTCAGGTGACTGCTTTAGTACGCTCTCGACAGAAAGCCTTAGAACAGTTTGGCAATTTGCCAATCCATTTCATTGAAGGAGATATTTGCAAGCCAGACAGCTATCAAAATCATATGCAAGGTTGTGATAGTCTTTTTCATACAGCTGCTTTCTTTCGAGATAGTTTGAAAGGCGGTCAGCACTGGCAAGAACTGTATAATACCAATGTGAAGGGTAGTTTGGAACTTTTTGAAGCTGCTTATAAAGCTGGCATTCGCCAGGCAATCCATACCTCATCAATTGCAGTTCTCTATGGTGAACAAAATCAACTGATTGATGAAAGCATGCTACGCAGCAGGAATACAAGCAATGACTACTACCGCAGTAAGATATTAAGCGAAGAGGTTCTCTTAGATTTTTCAAAAAAACATCCTGATTTTTTTGTTAGTTTTGTCCTGCCTGGATTTATGTTTGGCCCAGGCGATATCGGTCCCACCTCTGCGGGACAGTTGATTTTCGACTTCGTTCATAAAAAACTGCCTGGAATCATTCCCGGCAGCTACAGCGTCGTAGATGCCCGAGACGTTGCAGACTGCGAAATCCTAGCTATGCAGTATGGCCGACAAGGAGAACGATATTTAGCAGCTGGTAGGCATATGACGATGGAAGAATTATTGAGGAACCTAGAAGCGGTCAGCGGAGTTGCCGCTCCAACTAAACGGATTCCTCTTTTTCTTCTAAAGATAATTGCTCAGTCCAATGAACTATATCATAGCCTAACAAAACGGCCTATTTTGTTGAGTAAGGCTGCTGTGACCTCTACCGAAGAGGAATATCTCCGAACACATTTCAATTCTGCAAAATCCCAAAATGAGTTGGGAGCCCATTTCCGTCCCTTTGAAGAAACTCTCAAAGATGTCCTAGCTTGGTACAAAGAGCACGGCTACCTCTCATAAAATTAAAAGTATTCCGAACAGGCATTTCAGGAATATAGAATCCGAATGCTTTCAGACTAAATCACTCTTACATTTTCTTATCTCCACCTTTTACTATTCTTCTATTTTATGTTATAATCATTATAATTGTAACGAATCAGGATTAATCTACTACTCAGAATTAAATAAAAGAAAACAGCTAATCAGCTGTTGTTTTCTGCAGGTTAATCATGAAAATATGAAAGGAAATGTAATGATTTACAAAGTTTTTTATCAGGAAACAAAAGAGCGCAGCCCGCGCCGTGAAAAGACACGTGCCCTTTATTTAGAGATTGAAGCAGCTAATGAATTGGAAGGCCGTATTCGGGCTCGTAAGCTCATCGAAGAAAATACCCCTTACAATATTGAATTTATCGAGCTCTTGTCTGACAAACACCTCGAATACGAAAAAGAGTCAGGCACTTTTGAATTGACGGAGTTCTAACCCATGGCATATACCTTAAAACCCAAAGAAGTTGGCGTTTTTGCGATTGGTGGGTTAGGCGAAATCGGTAAAAACACCTACGGGATTGAATACCAAAATGAAATTATCATCGTAGACGCCGGCATCAAGTTCCCAGAAGACGACCTGCTAGGAATTGACTATGTCATTCCTGACTACTCTTATATCGTGGAAAATATTGACCGCGTAAAAGCTGTTCTCATCACCCACGGGCACGAGGACCATATCGGCGGTATTCCTTTCCTGCTCAAGCAAGCCAATGTTCCTATCTATGCTGGTCCTCTAGCGCTGGCCCTCATTCGCGGCAAGCTAGAAGAGCATGGTCTATTGCGCGATGCCAAGCTCTATGAAATCAATCAAAACACAGAACTGCAGTTCAAGCATCTGAAAGCTACTTTCTTCCGGACAACCCACTCTATTCCAGAGCCTTTGGGAATTGTCATCCATACGCCGCAGGGTAAGATTGTCTGTACCGGTGACTTCAAGTTTGACTTTACTCCAGTCGGTGAGCCGGCAGACTTGCACCGTATGGCTGCTCTGGGTGAGGAAGGCGTTCTCTGTCTCCTATCTGACTCGACCAATGCTGAAGTTCCGACCTTTACCAATTCCGAAAAAGTGGTCGGACAGTCTATCATGAAGATTATCGAAGGCATTCATGGACGGATTATTTTCGCCTCCTTTGCTTCAAACATCTTCCGACTCCAGCAGGCAGCAGATGCTGCTGTCAAGACCGGTCGTAAGATTGCGGTCTTTGGCCGATCCATGGAAAAGGCTATTGTCAACGGGATTGAGCTGGGCTATATCAAGGTTCCTAAAGATACCTTCATCGAGCCAAATGAACTCAAGGACTATCCTGCTGGCGAAGTGCTGATTATGTGTACCGGAAGTCAGGGTGAGCCGATGGCAGCACTGTCTCGGATTGCCAATGGTACCCACCGTCAGGTTCAGCTGCAGCCTGGAGATACGGTCATCTTCTCATCCAGTCCTATCCCTGGTAATACGACCAGCGTTAACAAGCTGATTAACATCATTTCCGAGGCTGGTGTAGAAGTGATTCACGGTAAGATTAACAACATCCACACCTCTGGACACGGTGGCCAGCAAGAGCAGAAACTCATGCTTCGCTTGATCAAGCCTAAATATTTCATGCCAGTCCATGGTGAATACCGTATGCAAAAAGTCCATGCAGGTCTAGCCGTTGATACTGGAGTACCAAAAGACAATATCTTCATCATGAGCAATGGTGATGTGCTGGCTCTGACAGCTGACTCAGCTCGTATTGCCGGCAGCTTCAACGCTCAGGATATTTATGTTGATGGGAACCGCATTGGTGAAATCGGAGCTGCAGTCCTGCGCGACCGTAAAGACCTGTCAGAGGACGGCGTTGTCCTGGCTGTCGCGACGGTTGATTTTGAGTCCAAGATGATTTTAGCCGGTCCAGATATTCTCAGCCGTGGCTTTATCTACATGCGCGAATCAGGTGACCTCATTCGCCAAAGCCAGCGCATCCTCTTCAATGCTATTCGCATTGCACTCAAGAATAAAGACGCCAGCGTCCAATCTGTCAGCGGCGCTATCGTCAACGCCTTGCGTCCTTTCCTCTACGAAAGTACCGAGCGCGAACCTATTATTATTCCGATGGTGCTTACACCAGACGAAGATAACTAAAAAATAAGCTTTGCTAGATTTAGCAAGGCTTATTTTTCTGCTTTATTTTTTGTTCGCGAAGCATGCTTGATAATCCAAGCGCAACTCGGACTCAATTCTTCCTTTTGCCAAACTTGAATGATACACTCAAACTTTTCAGGAGCTTCTTTATATAAATCATTCAGATTATTAGCGACACTTTTTTGGATTGATTTATCCGCATCATCCTTTAGATTCTTTAAAATAGCGGTAAATTCATCAAAATAATCTAAGACCACAGTCTGCTTCTTAGCCCAGGGCAGTCGGATACGCATACACTCGCTGGCTAATCTGCGGACGCGTATATTCTCATCTTGGCTCCACTCTAGCAGTAAATCCATCGTAGCTTTAGGATAATTAGCCAGCAAGGGCCGCATGGAAAATTCTCCAGTAAATCGCTTGGTTAATTCCTTGCTGAAGGCTGCACTCAGCTCGAATTCCTGACTTCCGTAAAGTTCTACGTATTTGCCAATCGGCCACAACCAGTACCCTTCTGAGAACATCCCCAAGCCGCCCTCTAACTCCGGACCAAGTATCTGCTCAAAAACCTTCAGAGAATCAGCATAAGAAAGCGGCAAGCATTCTTTGATACTCTTTGCCATCAACTCTTGACGCTGAGTAAATTCCAAAGCCTCTAATTCGCTTTCAACTAGAGACATAAAATGCTGAGCATCAAATTTATCTGTGACTTCTTGCAAGCGACTACTCAAATCCCCCGCATAAATCAAATCATAATAATCTTTAACCTTTTTTGCCATGATTTTTAATTCCTCTTAACAGACTTCTCACTGCTTCTTCCTCTTTCTCTGCTAAATCTACATAAAAATTATCAAAGGATTTTAAATTACTATTACTCAAAAATCCTACCTCCTACATATAAATCATTTGCTAAAGACATTGAATTTGGAACTACCTCATTATCTTTTACTAAAAAGGTGACATTCCAAGAAGAATTTTCAATATGATTGAATCTCCCATATACATTAACAATTTCTCCAGCGCTCCGTGGTGTTCCGTTGCCTACTTCTTCCCAATTCGTTTCCTCCCAATTGATCTCCACTGATTCAATTTTAGGATTTTGTGACTTCACAAATTTTTTAATCTCTTCCTCTTGTGACTTTAAATAATCTAGCTGTTTCTCTTTTATGGATTGCAAATTAGCTTTGCCATCTGAAAACAAATTCCCCTGGCTGAACATATATAAAATTCCTCCTCCAATAACAAGGACAATAAATAGCAACCAAATGATTTTATGTTTCTTCATTTTCTTCCTCCTAGACAATAGAAGTTACATATTATGACACAAAATTACATAAAAAGATGTGTGAAATCTGTATAGAAATTATCCGATGATTTGAACTGCTCTCACTCAAAAATCTCTCCTCCTGCTCGTAATGGACTACCTTGCATGATAGAATCGATATCCACTTTCCCATCTTTTACATCAACCAAAACACTCCAACTCGAGTCTTCAATATGGTTAAATCCTCCAAAAATTCTTATCACTTCTCCTCCTCCCCACGGAGTACCATTGCCTACTTCTTCCCAGTTTATCTGGTTCCAATCCACCTGAACAGATTCAATCTTAGGATTTTGTGACTTGATAAAATCTTTGATTTCTTCCTCATGTTTTTTCAGTTCATCCAACTGCTTTCCCTTTATCGTTTGCAAATTTGGCTTTTTGGTTATAATTTTATTTAAGCTCTCCTGATTTCCAAGGAAAAAAGCTCTACCGATAATTCCTAGACTTACTAAAGCTATGCCTATTGTTTTCTGCCTTTTCATTTCCTATTCCTTTTAACAGTCATTGCTATTATTATAGCATAAAAAAACAGAAGCCAAATTGACTTCCATCTAATGAGACTAGCTCAGCTCAATCGCTTGATAAAATGATATTTGGTAATGCCCTTTTGCGGGACATCTGTTAGACTGGCATAGATTTCATAGCCTTGCTTGATGTAAAAATCCTTGGCCTGATAAGATTTAGTGGACAAAGTAATGCTACTCACTCCAGCTTCTGCAGCCTTTTCTTCTAATTCTGCCAGCAGACTGGCTCCCAAACCTTTTTCCTGATGTTCTTTATCCACCACCAAAGCCTTGATATGAATGTTTTCCAGCACCTGTTGGGCATGGAGCAAGGCAATCAACCGGCCACCCTCCTCCCGCCTTAGATAATAATCTTGAGGTTCAAGTTTTTCAAGCATACCTGAACCAAAACAAGCCTCATATTGCTCATCAAAAACCCGCTTTATAAAATCATGAAATTTTTCCATCTTTCTCCTCCACGAAAAAGCAGGGGATATGCCAATCCTCCTGCTCTAAGTTTAGTATAAATCTAGATAATTATCCACTTCCCATTGAGAGACAAAGGTTGCATAGCTAGCCCACTCGATACGCTTAGCTTCTAAGAAGCTTGTATAGATATGATCGCCAAGTGCTGCTTTAACGACTTCGTCTTCTGTCAAGGCTTTCAAGGCATTGTGAAGAGTTGATGGCAGGTCTGTAATTCCTGCTTCCTTCCGCTCCTCAGGAGTCATGATATAGATATTCTCTTCGATTGGGGCTGGAGCTTCGATTTTATTTTCAACACCGTGCAGTCCAACTTCCAAGAGAACAGCCATAGCAATATATGGATTAGCCATCGGATCAACGGAGCGCAGTTCCAAGCGAGTACCCATACCACGAGAAGCTGGCACACGCACTAATGGTGAACGATTGCGTCCTGCCCAAGCGATATATACTGGCGCTTCATAGCCAGGAACCAGACGTTTGTATGAGTTAACCGTTGGATTCATGATAGCTGTATAGTTATAAGCATGGTTAATCAAACCACCCAAGAAATGGTAGGCTATTTCTGACAGCTGCATACCCTTTGGATCTTCTGGATCGAAGAAGGCATTATTTCCGTCTTGATCAAAGAGGGACATGTTACAGTGCATACCAGATCCCGCGATGCCAAACTTCGGCTTAGCCATAAAGGTCGCATAAAGGCCGTGCTTACGAGCAATAGTTTTCACAACCAGCTTAAAAATCTGAATTTTATCACAAGCACGGAGCACTTCGTCATACTTAAAGTCAATCTCGTGCTGGCCGACTGCGACCTCATGGTGGCTAGCTTCTACTTCAAAGCCCATCTTGGTCAGGACATTGACGATTTCCCGACGAGTATTGTCTGCCAAGTCTGTTGGCGCCAAGTCAAAATAGCCACCCTTATCATTTACTTCCAGCGTCGGATCGCCATTTTCATCCAGCTTAAAGAGGAAAAATTCTGGCTCTGGTCCGAGGTTAAAGGACTTGAATCCCAGTTCTTCCATATGCTTGAGAGCGCGTTTGAGGTTGCTGCGAGGATCCCCTAGGAACGGTACATGATCTGTCGTATAAACATCACAAATCAGACCCGCTACACTGCCATTTTCATCTCCCCAGGGAAAGACTGTCCAAGTATCCAGATCAGGATAAAGATACATATCTGATTCATTGATACGGACAAAACCTTCGATGGAAGAACCATCAAACATGGCTTTATTGGATAAGACTTTGTCAAGCTGTTCATCCGTGGCAGGAATTTCCACATTCTTCATAGTTCCTAAAATATCAGAGAACATAAGACGAATAAAGGTAACATTTTTCTCTTTTACTTCGCGACGGATATCAGCTGCTGTAATAGACATTAAATTTCTCCTTGTAATTCAAACAAAATAGCTATGGTCGACGCATCTGACCAAAGGTTGGCAGAGAAGAAGCAAAACGGCCTTGCTGCAAGATGTCATGATGCAGAGCACGGCGGACATCTTTTTCACTAATGGTCTTGTGGGACTTAGCTTCACGCTCAGCATATTTCCTCTTAATTGCAGCGATATTATAACCTTCCGAAATATAATCTTTAATTTCTAAAAGACGGTCCATATCATTCAAAGAATACATCCGACGATTGCCCTCATTTCGAGCAGGGGTAATCAGATTCTGGTCTTCATAATAACGGATCTGACGGGCAGATAGGTCCGTCAGTTTCATAACACTGCCGATGGGAAAGACTGCCATGTTTCGGCGAAACTCTTTTTCCTTCATTCAAATTCCTCTCTACGCACTATTATAGGACGAAATAAATCTTATGTCAAGAAATAATGTCAGATTTTCTTACACGGATTTTATTTTTTCTTTTCAAAGATGGTTCGCAGCCGATCTATATCAGAATTTACCAGAATTGCAACAAAGACTCCCATAAAGGTTTCAAAGATTCTGGCAAAGACATACAAGATGGTATCTTCCGGCCGAATGGACAGGGTAATAATCAGCATAGCAGATACTCCGCCAATGACTCCCGCCTTGTTGTTCATAGCGACATTGGTCATAATTGTCAGCATGGTACAGACCGGCACTAAAAGGAGGGTGACCCAATACTGCTCCTTAAAGACACTATTGACAATGAAAAAGAGCAGAGCGTAAAAACCACCGATGCTGTTTCCCAAGATTCGCGATGTCCCGAAGTGGACACTCTTATCAAAATCCTCACGAAGACTAAAGACCGCCGTTAAAGCACCAATTTGCAGGCCTTTCCAACCAAAAAGCCCAAAGAGCAGTAGAATGATGAAAACAGCCAGACCGGTTTTAAAGGTACGCATGCCCAGACGAAATTTCGATTTATCAAACTTGTACTTATTGAAATAACTCATTAGTCTCCTTCCAGGAAATCCTCCCTCTCTTCATTTTAACATATTTCGTCTCAAAAAAACTCTTTCTGCTCAGGACTTTTCCCACACAAAGAAAAAGCCCTATCAGCTACCGCATCAAGAGCTATCGACTATTTAAAAGCTGAGACATTATCTGTCCCAGCCGCATTTTTATTATCTTTAGTTTGGATAAATGTAGGTAACGCCACCCATAAATTCATTTGGGTTAAAGTAGCCACGATAGTTGTTAATTTGCTTTTGGCGATTGTAGTTCGCTTCTAGAACTTGAATTGAGCTGTCGCTTTGCACATCTGTCACATAAGCAACATGTCCGTATTCGCCACCATCCCAAACTGCAATAGCACCTGGTACTGGAACATTTCCTGTTGCATAACCCTGAGCACCAGCATTAATTGCCCAAGTATTAGCATTGCCCCACCAGTTGCTTGCCCAGGGAGCCATTTCTTTCACGCCCCAGGTACATTGGCCGATTGGGTAAGAATTGCCATAGTCAGTTGGCGTATTTAAGACAACATCTTCAGTATCAGATACCAAAGCAGCATCACTTGTCGCTTCATAAGCTGGAGCGCTGTAAGGATTGTAAGTCTGAGCCAAAGCTGTACCATTTACTTGCAGCACATCTCCTGGGTTAATCGTATCAAAAATTGTCTTTCCATTATTGGCAGCAAGTTCGTAAGGATTCATTCCATTGGCACTAGCAATGGCAAAAAAAGAGTCCCCTTGCTGGACAACATAAGAATCTGCATGAACAGCTTGAGCGCCGATTGTCGCCAAAAAAGCTGTGGAAGTTAAACCAAGAGTCGCTTTAGCAAATGTTTTTTTCATAACTGTTTTTCTCCGTATAATTTGATGATAAAAAAATCATACCTCATTTACATGTCAGTTTTTTTAGAGTTATGTTTTTGTCATGTTACAAATGATTTAGACTTTTGCTACATAAGATTTTGCAGTATTTTTAAAGATAAAAAGGCTAGGGATTCCCTAGCCTCATCCATTATCAATCTTCTTTACCTTTCAATTTTCCTAGACCTAAAGCACCGATAATGGCTGCTAAACCTAGATATGGAAGATAGACTGTATCTTTGGCTCCCGTTTCTGGCAGAAGAGAAACAGGAATCTTTTTAGCTGCTGGAGTTGGATTGGCTCTTCTTGGATCGTTTATATCCGAAACAAGCAGATGCTGTGCCTTAGGAGTGACTGTTGTAACTGTATTTGAAGCATAGACTACGTGGTTGACAGTATTGATGTAGGTATTTTCAAAAGTACCCGCAGCAATCCGCTTCATCTGTAGATAGGTTTCAGCCTGAAAAGCTGAATCCAAAGAAATAGTCTCTAAGAATTCTTCCTTGAAACGAATAGAAATCAAGCCTTTCTCAAGATCAACATTCGCAGCTGTATACTCAGTCAAATCTGTACCAGCCTTTATCACCTTACCATCTTTGAGCGTGATGTCCACTTTGGCAAAGGTTTTGTAAGCACCCGTGTACTCATCTCCTCGTTGGTCATAATCATCCATAAAGCTATAGTCTGTCAAACCTTCAGAGTGGTTAGCAGGAATCAAGCCTCCGATGAGACGATAGTTAAAATGCCGTCCCAAAGTCAGTTCCTTGCCATCCAAGTTCTCTGCACTTGTTGGATCAAGACTCAATGTAATATCTTTTTCAGGACTGATTTTAGGAACATTGTTCACGACTACGTCTGTCGCATAACCATTTCCAAAGTCAATTTGATAAGCTCGGTTCTCGAATTTGCCGCCTGTGTGACCCATTCCTTCTTTGACTGCCATAGGGCTTGTTATCGTTAAAGACTTACCTGTTACGACATATTGGTCATAAAAGGCTTGGGCATCGTCTGCTGCAAAGAGTTGGAAAGAACCTTTAACAGTGATATTCGCCTTTTGAAGGAGCTCTCGAACTGCTGCAGGGGCTGTTTCAAGGCTTTCGTAGTGGGTCACTGTCACACCTGCCACAGCTTTGCCATCCGCATCTACTAGCTTGACTGATTCCGGACGAAGTTCAAGTGCTTCTTCTGGATAGTCATCTACATAGTAGAAACCTTTTTGAATCGTGCTCTTAGATGACTTGTCACCCTTATACTGATCCAAATCCCAAGTCAGCTCGTAGTAATTGGTCGAACCAGCCAAGACTTCCTTACCATCAATCACCAATCCTGCCTTATTTTTATTAACCTTGGTTGGCTTGATGTAATTATTGCTAGGATTGTCTGAATCATCAGGCTTGCCTGGCGTGGTCACGCGTACTACGTTTGAGCGGACACCATAGGCATCATTGACTGTCAGTGTGAAATTATTAGTATAGGTTGCGCCATCATTGAGTACTCGGCCAACCACTGTCGGAAAGAGCGTAGCAACCTCTTTGGTCGTATCTGCGTTATAAGTAGCTAAGGTTGCTGCATTTGCTTTAAATGTCACTGTGTGGCTAGCCTTATCATAGCTGACGTCAAAACCTGCACTAGCAGCTTTTGTTGCTTCTAAGTCAAATTCATAACCACTTGGCAGTGGATCAGCAATGACAAAAGAAGTCGTCTCACTGCGTCCGGCTGGAAGAGCTTCTGTCTTTAAGGCAAACTGAACGACGGACTGCTTAGCCACTAGAGTCTTATCAATATTGGTGCCTTGGTCATTTTGAATCTCTTTATTAATCTGCGGTTGAGATTGCAAGAGATGATAATGATAATGCACAGTCGGAGCTACGGGCGCTGCTGGCTCTTTTTGATAAACAGGCTCTGCTGGTGAGGTTGGCAGCGGGCTATAAGTTGGTTCTACCGGCTTATTAGGCTCCGGTGTATCTGGTGTAGGAGTTGGCGCTTCCGGCTCCTTCTCATAAGTCGGTGCTGCCGGAGGGGTTGGCTCTTTTTCATAGGTCGGTTCTACCACTGCTGGCCGGACAGTTTTTTCTACTTCATAGCTTGGCTCAGAAGGCTTACTAGGCTCTGGTGTTTCCGGTGTACGTGTCGGTGGCGTCGGTTCTTTTTCATAAGTCGGTGCTGCCGGAGGTGTTGGAAGAGCCTTCGGTGTTGGTGTAGTTGGAGCTGGCTCCAAAGGCTTAAGCGCTTCTTCACTTGGCGCTGCAGGAGCTGTAGGAGCTACTGGCGCTTCCGGTTCTTCTACTGTGATGATTGGCAGAGCATTCGCTCGGACATCACCATTAATCGCAAACCAAATATTTGGCTTCTTAGGAGCTAGTTTGTCAGCCCTACGTGGATCAGTAGCCTCTGGCTGGCCTAACACTTCAGAAGAGGAAATTGTTCCAATCGTCATACTGTTGGTTGTGCCAGAAATTTCTACCGCTCCTGCTCCATACCATGAGTTAGGAGCATCTGTAGTGTCCCAGCCTGAGTCCGGCTGAGCATTCTTATACATGGTAAAGCGAGATCCGCCAACTCCTTTTTTGAAGTTTTCAGACTCAGTCGCATAAATTTGGCCGTTCTTTTCACCAATAGATGAACCTGAAATCTTGTTGAAAGTTCCGGTATAATCTTTGGCCATTTCGATAGAATTAGCTTCACGGTTGAGGGAAGCCACGGACATCAAGGCCTGATCAAAATTAATAGGTTGGCCTTTATCATCATAAAAGACAAATTCCGTCTTCACAAAGAGAGAGGTTGCATCTTCAAAATTTCCTGTATAAGCTGAAGCAAAAACTCCCATTGTCGGGTCTTTAAAAATACCTAACCAGGCCTTATCATTGCGGAATTGAGAGCTTGGATCAAGGGTATAAGTATAGACAATTTTAGAAACTTTTTTCCCTCGATAATAAGTTCCCTGAAGATTTGTATAGGTTGCTGTTGCAGACTGACCGCGGCTCAACAAAACAGAAGACCATTCAGTCGGTCCTTTACCGCTTGTTACGTTAGAACTGTAGTCTGCATACTTGCCAACGGTACCAAAGCTTTCCTGCTGGTTGGTCTGATAGTTAGCATTTTGAATATCTGTTACTTTGAAGTTGTCCAGTTGGAAGAGTTTCTTAGAAAACTCTGCAGTATTCTTTACAGCGGCTTCCATACCAGCATAGCTGACAAACTCACCAGTTGTAGTCAGTGACAGATCAGCATTAGGTTCTGATTTGAAAACCAGGCTTTGCGCAATTGGACGGCTCAAATGCCCGTCTTCAGTCTTCTTTGTTTCTGCAAGAGCCAGTCCAGCCTTAATCTTGGCCTGTTCAGCATCATATTTAGCCTTATCTTGCTGATACTTGGCTAATTTTGTGTTATAGACAGCCAAATCAGCATTATACTGGGCCAACTGAGCTTGATAGTTTGCTTGGGCTTGAGCATTACGCTTCTTGATTTCTTCATTTTCAGCTGCTATAGTGGCATTCTTAGTTTGGTTCTCTGCTAGCTTTTGCTCATATTCTTTTTGAGCTGCTGCATTTGCAGCTTCAATTTGAGCCTTTTTAGCTTTATAAGCTGCTAAATCTGCTTCATATTGAGCTTTTTTATCTTGATTTTCCTTTTGGATACGGGCTAATTCTGCATCATAGGCTGCTTTAGCCACTTGGTAAGCAGCCGCATTATCTGCGTTGGTCTTTTGAATCGTTGCTAAATCTGTTTGATATTGGGCAAGTGCTGCCTCGTAGGCCGCTTTTGCAGCCGCATTCCTCTGTTTAATAGCTTCATTATCAGCAGCAATCTTAGCATTGGCAGCTTCATTGTCAGCCAAAGCTTTTTCATACCGAGCCTTAGCTTCCGCATTCGCTTTTTGAACACGGTCCAGCTCACTAGCATAAGCCGCCAGAGCCGTATCATAATTAGCCTTTGTTTCCGCATTCAGTTTTTGAACACGGGCCAACTCTGCATCATAGGCCGCTTTTGCCGCTTGGTAAGCAGCCGCTTTTTCTGCGTTGGTCTTTTGAATCGTTGCTAAATCTGTTTTGTATTTACTAAGTGCCGCTTCATAATCTGCTTTCAGCTGAGCATTTTCTGCTGTAATCCGAGCCACTTCTGCTTGATGAGCAGCCAAATCTTTAGCGTATTGGTCTGCAGCCGCTTTGTTTTCTGCTGTAATCCGAACTACTTCCGCCTCGTAGGCTGATACTTTTTCTTTGTACTCCTTGACCTTGGCATCAATATCGGTTACTTGCGCTTCATAATCTTCTGCAATCTCCGCTTTTTTGTCTGCAGTTTCTTGAGCAGTCTGAGCTACTCCTTTGTCAACAGCTGGGTCTTTGACCACTGTCAGCCCAGCTTCTTGAGCTTTTTTGGCGCTTTCATCTAAACCAGCTGTTGGAACAGTCACTGTCACACCGCCATCTGCCTGACCTGCTCGCGCCTGACTCTCTTTAGATGCCTGACTGGCTGATCCTTGAGCTTGAGGCAGATTGGTCGCTGCATTTCCAGTGCCCACCATTTCAGTATTGACAGGACTATTGGTATCAGTTACTACTTCATCTGCTCTTACTTGCATCGTTGACGTTAAAAAAGCCGCACCTAGAACGGCACCGCATAAAGTTTTAACAGCCTTATTTTTCCGAAAACCAAAAACTTCTTTTTTCTTCATTTTTCTCCTCCCTCTGCTAACTTTTACAGTCAGCAGTTTTCTCATGCCCTCTGAAAATCAAAAAGTAATGGAAACCTCTCATCAGAAGCTCCATTCTTATTTTGATCCTCTTTAAGCATCAGAATATATATGTATCTTAATCCTAACAAGTTTTGCCTCGTTTTGCAAGCATTTTATGCTCGTTTTATTTACCTTTATGCAGATTTAGACATCCAAGGAAAAACGTATTTTTATTGTGGGATTTTTCCCTACAGCAGGACAATGAGAATTCAAGAAAAAGACCAGCTTTCACTAGTCTTTCCTTATTACAGTTTTGTACTTGTTATCTACAAAATCAAAGTTTCTAAGCTTGCTGCTTATTTTTCAGTCAGTGCTGCAAGTCCTGGCAATACTTTACCTTCAAGGAGTTCCATTGATGCACCACCACCAGTAGAAATCCATGAGAACTTGTCTGCACGGCCAAGGTTGATGGCTGCAGCAGCTGAGTCACCACCACCGATGATTGATTTCACACCTGGTTGTTTCACGATAGCGTCCATGACACCGATTGTACCTGCTTGGAAGTCTGGGTTTTCAAATACACCCATAGGGCCATTCCAAACAACGGTTTTCGCACCAGTCAAGGCTTCATCAAATTTAGCGATAGATTTAGGACCGATATCCAAACCAAGGAAGCCTGGATCCACTGCTTCACCTTCAGTATCTTTCACTTCAGTATAGTCCGCAAAAGCATTTGCTTCTTTAGAGTCAACTGGCAAAATCAATTTGCCGTTTGCTTTTTCAAGAAGAGCTTTCGCAACATCCAATTTGTCTTCTTCTACAAGTGAGTTACCGATTTCGATACCTTGTGCTTTGTAGAATGTGTAAGTCATACCACCACCGATAAGTACTTTATCAGCTTTTTCAAGCAAGTTTTCGATAACACCGATCTTGTCAGATACTTTTGAACCACCAAGAATGGCTACGAATGGACGTTCTGGAGTTTCAACCGCTTCTTGGATATAAGCAATTTCGTTTTCAAGAAGGAAGCCAGCAACTGCTTTTTCAACGTTGCCTGAGATACCTACGTTAGATGCGTGTGCACGGTGAGCTGTACCGAATGCATCATTTACGAAGATACCATCTCCAAGAGATGCCCAGTATTTACCAAGTTCTGGATCGTTTTTAGATTCTTTCTTGCCGTCCACATCTTCAAAACGAGTGTTTTCGACCAAAAGAACTTGTCCATCTTCAAGAGCATTGATAGCTGCTTCCAATTCAGCACCACGAGTGACACCTGGGAAAACAACGTCTTGACCCAATTTAGCAGCCAAGTCTGCAGCTACTGGTGCAAGTGATTTACCTTCTTTGTCTGCTTCTTCTTTTACACGTCCAAGGTGAGAGAAGAGAATTGCACGACCGCCTTGCTCAATGATGTATTTAATAGTTGGAAGAGCGGCAGTGATACGGTTGTCATTTGTAATCACTCCGTCTTTCAATGGTACGTTAAAGTCTACACGAACGAGGACTTTTTTACCTTTCAAATCAACGTCTTTAACAGTAAATTTTGCCATGTTACAAAAACTCCTTTTCATATTTTATACGCAACTATTATATCATATTTTCCAAAAGTTTTCTTGATATAAGGAAAATTTTCACAAAAAAGAAGTGCCACGCACTTCTTTCTCTCGAACTTTGGAATTAGAGAATAGGAAAAAGGGCGCTAAACTCATTCAGACAATAGTTAAAGCTGGATTTTTTCTCTAGATTTAACAATTCAAAAAGTCAGTAAAACTACTGACTTCAACTTTTTCTACTATCTAAATTGCAAAGACTTGCCCTACTGCATAGGTGACTGCCATGGTTAAAAGACCGATCGCGAGGTTGCGAATCATAGCATTTTTGAGCGGTGCTTTGCCCAATCTAGCGCTGGTATAGCCTGTTCCCAAGAGGGCCAAGGCCACGATTAATACGGTTGCCCAGATACGAACGCCGGCTGGAAGCAGGATAATGGTAATCATAGGAAAAAGCGCACCAACAGCAAAGGCTAAAAAGCTTGATACGGCAGCATGCCAAGGATTAGTGAACTCCTCAATCTCAATGCCATATTTTTCCTGCACCAAAGCCTCCAACGGATCCTGGAGAAAAGCCCGATTGGTCATGAGCTGGGCAGAAGTCTCACACTCGCCATTTTGAACATAGGCAGCATAGAGAGACTGCCTAGCGATATCTGGATTTTTTTCTAAAAGCTCCCGCTCTCTGGCAACAGCAGCTTCTTCTGTATCCTTTTGAGTAGACACAGACACATACTCTCCACCAGCCATAGAAAAGGCACCAGCTAAGACAGCTGCCAAACCTGACAGAAAGATAATCCAAACATTATCTGTCGCACTAGCTACTCCAATAACCACACCTGCTATGGAAATAATGCCATCATTGGCTCCTAAAACCCCAGCTCGCAAGATATTTAGCCGACCACTAAAATTCTTATCAATTTTATGCTCTTCCATTTTTATTGTGCTCCCTATTTTTTATTTATAATCATTATAAATAAAGAGTTGACCTAATACAAGGAAAAATCGAAAAATGAGAAAAGTTCTACTATTTAAGAGAAAGAATAGATTAATAAAAATATTCCTCAAAGATAAATCTTAAACTTCATTAATACAATGCAAGCATCATCTCCACAAACCACCTAAGATCTGTTTTTCTAATAAGTCTAAGTCTTCCTCTTTTATTTCTCCATTGTCGCTAACGATATAAAGCTGAGCAAAGTAAGCCAACAATGGACCAACACAAATACGAACCATTTGAGGAATCGTTAACTCTGGATTTACACGTGGATCTGCTAGCAATTCCTTATGAAGCACTCGAAGTTTATCTTGAATAGCATTCCAGATAAAAATCTGTTCATTTTTTAGTTTTTTATTTGAAAAACTCTCTTGCAGAATGATTTTCATCAAAGCACGATTTTTTTTGAGATAGCTCATACGATCGTGGACGAGATAACGAACCCTCTCTTCTGTCGTTTCAAAAGCTAAGAGTTCCTCAAAAAAACTACCGAAAATGCCTGGGACTACAGGATGTAAAATAGCCGTCAGTAAATCATCCTTCGTCTTAAAATACTTAAACAAAGTTGCCTGACTTAGTCCAGCACGCTCAGCTATGTGAAGAGTTGAGGTCCCATGGTAACTCCTGGTTGATATGAGATCCACTGCTGCCTGCATGATTTTTTTCTTTCCTTGAGGGTAATTCGCTTCTTCTAAGTAATCTTCAAACGATTCAAAAACAGTCTTATCCATCTAATCTTCACACCTTTTTAGCATTATTTATGTTGATTTCTAAACTTTACGATAACGACGCAATCCAACAATATTAAGAATTGTTAAAATGATCAAGAAAACCATTAAAACACCAAGATTTGACAAAATATCACCAAGATTGTGCCCGTAAAGAATAATCTGGCTTATTGCATCACCAGAATAGGTTAATGGCAAAAATTTCCCCACAGTTGGAGCCCATTCTCCCATGGATGACAATGGAATAATTCCTGAGAAAAAAAGTTGGGGCATAATCACGAGAGGAATAAATTGCATCATTTGGAATTCTGATTTTGCTAGAGTAGACAAGAGAATTCCAAAAGCAAGTGCTACAAGAGCCAGTACCACATTAACTATTATAACATTTAAAATATTTCCTACAACTTCTACATCTAGTAGCCAAATTGCTGCTAAGACGACAACTGCCGTTTGAAAAATCGCAATAATACCGTAAGACAACATATAGCCATAGACGATTTCAGAACGTTTCACTGGAGTTGCTAACAAGCGATCCAAGGTTCCACTTGTGCGCTCTTTCAAAAGTGCCATACCAGAAATCAAAAAGACAAAGAAAAAGACCACAAAGCCAATTAAAATTGGAATCATACGTGCAAAGAATCCAGTATTTTTATCTCCATATTGGTAAGATTCTTTGATTTCAGGCGCCTTTGCATCTAATTTCAATTGTGGAAGAGCTTGTTTGACACGAGATAATAACTGATCGGTGCCTTCATTGACGATACTTGTTCGTAACACTTGTCGTGTCATAGTTGTTTTAGAAGCATCCGTATTTGCGTAGTCGACCTGATACTCACCATCTTTATACGATATGACTGCATCTACTTTCTCGTCAGCTAGAGCTTTTTTAGCCTGATCTAAGTCTTGATAAGTCTCGACGTCCACATGATCGAGCTCATCCATTTTCGTTACCAAACCAGTTGGTAGATCTTGTGTCGCTAACTTGACATTCACGGTTGTACTAGCTGAAAACATGAGGTTCATCAGCCACATAATAAATACCGGCGCTACAAACATCATAGCCAAGGTTCGTTTGTCACGAAGCAATTCTTTGATAACTTTTTTAGCAATAGCAATGGTTCTCATCTTACTCTCCTTCTGCTTTCAAAAATACTTCTTCAATACTTGAAACTTGATAACCATCTTTTAAGTGTTGCGGTGTATCAAAAGCAATGATTTCTCCACCTAATAATAAGCCGACCTTATCCGTTAACTCTGCTTCATCCATAACATGGGTAGTAACTAATATCCCAATCCCATTGTCTCTAAGGGCGAATAATTCTTTCCAGATTTTCTTTCGAAGAGAAGGGTCGATTCCAACTGTCGGTTCGTCCAAAATCAAGAGCTGAGGATTCCCCAGAAGCGCGATGGCTAAAGACAAGCGTCGCTTCATTCCTCCAGAATAACCGGATACCGTTTTATTCAAATGCTCTGTCAGATCCACAACTTGAGCCACATGGGCAATTTCAGCTGTCAGATCTCTTTTGGATAGCCCTTTTAGCTGACCAAAAAATTCTAGATTTTCTTGACCTGACAAAGCCTCATATAAAGCATCTGACTGGGCCATATAACCAATATCTCCTAAAATATGGCGATTGGGCATAGTGTGATTTAACACTAAAGCTACGCCTCCATCAGCCTTTTCCATTCCTAACGTAGTCTTAATCATAGTTGATTTACCAGCACCAGACGGACCAATTAATCCTATAATTTCTCCTGTCTGCAATTCAAAGCTGACATGATTCAGAACTATTTGATGGTCAAAAGATTTTACTAAATCTTGTAAATGTAGTAATGTTTTCATTTACTTCCTCCTTGGTAAGTGATTACTTACTAAATATAAACCTATTATAGTGAGTAATCACTCACTTGTCAAGAAAAAAATCTGAATTTTTTTAAAAATAAAGTACCAGATATTATTATCTGATGCTTATAATGGATAGCTATTGCTTTTAGAGCTGTTTCTAAATCTCTTCTCGATACTCTGAAATGGTCTTTCCTGTCCACTTTTTAAAGGCTCGTGAGAAGGAGGACACTTCCGAATAGCCCAGCAGATAGGCTACATCATCTTTATAGCCACTATCCGATTTTTATTGGTTTGATTATGGTCACTGTTTCCATGAGTTTTCTGGTTAATCCAGAAGCCAATCATTTCTTTGCGACTAGCTTCTTCTATGCTGGTATCGGGCTCTTCCAAGCTGCGGTCTTGTCAAATGGTCGCTTCAACACGAGTTACCTCAAGTATGACAAAATCTATTATGGCTTACAAGCTACATTCTTCCTTATCGGACTGCTTCTTTCCCTTCTGTTCTCAGACAACCCAACCATCGTCATTGCTATCGCAACTCTAATGACCTTGGCGATGGAAATTCATTTTACTCATTTTTATATGAAACAGACCAAGAAATTCTCAAGACCTAATTGGGAATTGTTCTAACAAAGAAGACCTTGAGAAAATATTCTCAAGGTCTTCTTTGTATTTGATAGCAATAGCATTTTATTGTCTAATGCGGACTTGATTGAAATCTCCTGCAAATGCAATGCAAACCAATTATTTCACTACAATATTAACCAATTTATTTGGAACGCTAATGACCTTTACAACTTCTTTGCCGGCAATTTCAGATTTAATTTTCTCATCTGCAAGGGCAATTTCCTGCAGTTCCTCACGGCTCAGATCTTTGGCTACGACTAGCTTAGCACGAACTTTGCCCTTGATTTGAACTACGATTTCGACCTCTGCCTCGACAAGCTTGCTTTCATCATAAGTTGGCCAAGCTACGTAGGAGATGCTCTCGTCTGTTTGAGCTAGTGACTGCCAGAGTTCTTCAGCCAAGTGCGGGGCAAAAGGAGCCAGCAATTGGACAAAGCCTTTGGCATATTCGACATAGAGTTTTTCTTCCTTGTTGGCTGCATTGACAAAGATCATGAGCTGGGCAATGGCTGTGTTAAACTTGAGCTCCTCAATCTGCTCTGTGACAGCCTTAACCGTTTCGTGGTATACCTTGTCCAAGGCTCCGCTATTTTCAGAGACCAGCTCCTTAGAGTTAAGAAGACGATAGACCCGATCCAGGAACTTGCGGCTACCTTCTAACCCTTCCTCGCTCCAAGCGATAGATGCATCCAGCGGCCCCATGAACATTTCATAGACACGCAGTGTATCGGCACCGTATTGCTCTACTACATCATCTGGGTTGACTACATTCTTCAGAGACTTAGACATCTTAGCAGGCGCCTGCTCCAGCTCTTCTCCTGTTTCGATGTTGAAGAAAGAACCATCGCGTTTTTCCACCTTATCTGTCGCGACAAGAGCACCGCGGCTATCACGGTAGCTAGTCCCCAGAATCATCCCTTGGTTAAAGAGTTTTTGGAAAGGCTCTTTGGTCGGAACCACTCCGATATCATAGAGGAACTTGTGCCAGAAGCGAGCGTAGAGGAGATGGAGCACGGCATGCTCCGCACCACCGATGTAAATATCAACTGGCAGCCAAGCCTTGAGCAGATCTTCGTCTGCTAATTTCTCATTATTGTGCGGGTCAATGTAACGCAGATAATACCAGCTGGAACCAGCCCATTGGGGCATGGTGTTGGTTTCGCGGCGTCCTTTGACACCGTCTTCGCGAGTCACTTCCAACCAGTCAGTCAGATTGGCCAGAGGACTTTCACCGGTACCAGAAGGACGGATATCCTTGGTTACAGGCAGGACAAGTGGAAGTTCATTTTCAGGAACAGCCGTTGAGATGCCATCTTCCCAATGAATGATTGGAATCGGCTCACCCCAGTAGCGTTGACGGCTAAAGAGCCAGTCGCGCAGACGATAGGTGACTTTTTCGTTTCCGACACCTTCTGCTTCCAGCCAAGCAACCATCTTTTCAATAGCGGCAGCCTTGTCTAATCCATCTAGGAAGCCAGAGTTAATATGCGGACCGTCCTCTGTATAAGCAGCTTCAGCAACATTGCCACCCTCTAGAACCGGAATAATCTCTAAATCAAACTGCTTAGCAAACTCCCAATCGCGCTCATCGTGCGCAGGAACAGCCATGATAGCCCCTGTTCCGTAGCTTGCAAGCACATAGTCGGCAATCCAGATGGGGATTTCCTTGCCATTGACAGGATTGATGGCATAAGCTCCTGTCCAGACACCAGTCTTCTCCTTAGCCAAATCAGTCCGAGCCAGGTCGGATTTGAGGCTGGCTGCATGTTTGTAGTCTGCTACTGCTTGGGCTTGTTCTGCACTTGTAATGGCATCGACGAGAGCATGCTCTGGAGCCAAAACAGCATAGGTCGCACCAAAAAGAGTGTCCGGACGAGTGGTAAAGACAGTGAAGTCCTTGTCTGTGCCCTTAATCTTGAAGGTTACATTGGCACCGATTGACTTGCCAATCCAGTTGCGCTGCATATCCTTGATAGACTCTGGCCAGTCCAGCTCCTCCAAGTCATTGAGCAAACGTTCTGCATAAGCTGTGATTTTCAGCATCCACTGACGCATAGGCTTGCGGACAACTGGATAACCACCGCGCTCAGATGTTCCGTCTGGCAGAACTTCCTCATTGGCGATAGCCGTTCCCAGCTCTTCAACCCAGTTTACTGGCACTTCAGCTTCATAAGCCAGGCCTTTTTCGTAAAGCTTGGTGAAAATCCACTGGGTCCACTTGTAGTAGTTAGGGTCAGTTGTATTGACCTCCCGGTCCCAGTCATAGGAGAAGCCCAGAGCGTTGATTTGACGCTTAAAGTTGGCAATATTTTCCGCTGTAAAGTCAGCTGGATCATTCCCTGTATCCATAGCGTATTGCTCAGCTGGCAAACCAAAGGCATCCCAGCCCATAGGATGAAGGACGTTATAGCCCTGAGCTCGCTTGTAGCGACTGAGGATATCTGTCGCCGTGTAGCCCTCCGGATGCCCTACATGAAGCCCCGCTCCTGATGGGTAAGGAAACATGTCCAGCGCATAAAAGTTAGGCTTGTCCTTATCCGTACCTGTCTTAAATGTATGGTGCTCCGCCCAATATTTCTGCCACTTGGGTTCGATTTCTTTGTGATTATAATAAGCCATTCTTTTCTCCATTTTTTGTACTGTTTCTATTATACCATTTTCAAGGGATTTTGAAAGACGGAATCCAGTTTTCACTGACAAAAACTATAACTCATCTCTAAAGCGTTAGTCTCTGATTGACCTCTAAAATTAAAAGTTGTATAATTCTGACTGGAGGAATAATCATGAATTTACAAACTATTTTCACTTATGTTTTCTTTGTTATTTTTATTAGCACAGAAATGTGGATTAAAAATAAAACTAAGTCAAACAATGTAAACGACTCTGCAGATAAAGGGAGCCGCTACATCATTATCGGCAGTGTTATCTGCTGCTTATTTTTGATAAACGGACAATTTCTCGACTTTGTCCCCCACTTACCCAGCCTCACTATCTATCTTGGAATTCTCATCTCCCTAGCAGGGTTCGCATTGCGAATCTATGCAGTCAATTATCTCGGAAAAAACTTCACACTGGCCGTTCAGACAACCGATAGTCAACAATTAGTAGACCATGGTCCTTATGCTATTGTGAGAAATCCTGCTTATACTGGCAGTATCTTGTCTATCCTTGGTCTATCGATTACATCACTAAATCCTCTGACAATCATTATCAGTCTTATTTTACTGGTGGTAGGATATAGCATTCGACTTAGAGTAGAAGAAAAAGCTTTAGGCAATCACTTTGGGAAAAATTACGAAGCTTATTGCCAAAAGGTTAGATACCGAGTTTTTCCTTATATCTGGTAATCTCATTAAAAAACAAGCCGCCTCGTCAGCCTTATGGTTGAAAGGTGGCTTGTTTTATATTTTGCTTTTATTTATCCAAATCCCTGACATATTGGTCAACCGCTAGGATGGCACCTGCAATGTCAGAAGCTGAAATCTCAAATGGCATCTGATGAATGGTTTCGCCCTCAATCGTCGCTTGCTGACCAACTTTGAGCAAATCTTCATAGCTAGCATTTTCTAAATGCATTTCTTTCAGAGTTGTCGGCATACCGATTTTTTGATAGAAGCGAATATATTTTTCCAATTCTTCTTTAGGTCGGTTTTCTAATAAGAGCTGGGTCAAAGTTCCATAGGCAACTTTTTCGCCGTGGGTCAAGTGATGAATATCGCCTGTAAGAGCTGTAAAGCCGTTGTGGATAGCATGGGCTGCCGCTAAACCGCCGCTCTCAAAGCCGACGCCGCTGAGAAGGGTATTGGCTTCAATGATATTTTCCAGAGCTGGAGTTACAACTTTTGCTTCACAGGCTGCGATAGCCTGCAGGCCATCTGCAAACAGGGTTTCTTCACACTTCTTCGCAATTGCTACACCAGCTAAGCTCTGTCTTTGTCCCAGCATGGTAGTGCCATTTTTCTGCTGAACAGCACGCGCCTCTACCCAAGTCGCCAAACCATCTGCAATCCCAGAAGCTAGAAGTCGTTTTGGCGCTCCAGCAATCACTTTCGTATCCACCAAGACGAGTTCAGGATTTTTACTATAGAAAATATACTTTTCAAAGGCGCCGTCTTCTGTATAGATAACAGAAAGTGCTGAAGTTGGGGCATCTGTAGAGGCAATGGTTGGCGCAATGACCACAGGACGTCCTAGTATGTCTGCAATCGCCTTCGCACTGTCAATGGTTTTTCCACCACCTAGGCCAATAACTAAGTCTGCTCCGTCTTTTTCAGCCAAAGCAACGACCCGATCAATTTCAGCATCTGAAGCTTCTCCGTTAAAAGCGACATGCAGCACATGAAAACCATAACGAGTAAGGTAGTCATTGAATTTTTCCCCAACAATCTGGTAAACCACATCATCACAAAGCAAGACTGGATGGCTTCCTAATTGAAGAATCTGTTTTGCATTTTCAAACAGAGCGTTTTCTCCCTGAATATAACGAGACGGACTTGCAAAAATTCTCATAGAACACCTCTTTCATTTATTCATAAATAGAGCATTAAATATGCCTTTTAAATGTATTCCTGATTGTGAATTGCTGACCAGTCTGCTGCAAAGTCATCCACTGCCTTAGAGATAGACGGCATGGCAAAGGCTGCTGCAAAGATATCTGGTCCTGCTGTAATGGCTTGGGCCCCATCAGCAAAAGCACGATTAATTTGGCTAACATTCTTAAAGGACGCTGCCAATATTTTGCTGGCGGAATGTTCCCGCTCAATCGCTTGAGCCAGCTGGCTGATGACAGCATCTGAATCAATATTGAGATTTTCCATGCGGTTATAGTAAGGAGCAAGGTAGTCCGCCCCCGCTTCAATAGCTAATAGCCCTTGAAAAGTTGTATAAATGGCTGTCGCTGTAATCTTGTAGCCTTCTGCTTTGAGAGTTTTGATAGCTGCCAGCCCAGCCGGTGTGACTGGAACTTTAATATAGACAGCATCGCCGCATTTTTTTCGAATTTCAGCAGCATCTTTCAAGATTCCCTCATAATCCTTGGCAACAACCTGCACATGGATAGATGGACCTTCTCCTATGATTTCCCGAACAGCGCGAATCCGTTCAAAGAAATCTATTTCTCCTTCTTTTTTTGCGATGGTCGGATTGGAGGTCACTCCCGCCAAGGGGAGGACTTCCGACCATTTTTTTATCTCCTCTAAATTTAAGGTATCAAGCATGAATTCCATAAATTGGACCTCTTTTACAATGTGTGCTCCGTACGTCCGATAATATCATCTTGCGTCGCCTTGGAAAGCACATTGAAGAAAGCAGAGTAGCCTGCAACACGAACAATCAAATCGCGGTGTTTTTCAGGATGCTTCTGAGCATCAATCAAGGTTTCCCGAGAAACGACATTGTATTGGATATGATAGCCATGCAGACGGTTAAAGAATGTACGAAGCAAGGCAATAAGTTTCACTTTATCTTCTTCCTTAGACAGGGTCTGAGGATTGACTTTTTGATTGAGCAGAACGCCTCCTACGATTTCATCTGTCGGCAATTTAGAAACAGATTTCAATACGGAGGTCGGGCCATTCTTGTCCATATTGTGGGATGGAGAGCAGCCTTCAGCGAGCGGTGTTCCGGCATTGCGGCCATCTGGTGTCGCCAAAGTACCGCGACCTTGACCTACATTGGCTGAAATAGAAGACGTTCCTGAGTAGCGGATACCGCCAATTGGACCGCGACCATAGCGGGTATTTGGATATTTAGCGATTTCATCCACATAAATATCGTAAGCATCTGTCACTAGCTTATCTGCGTAATCATCATCATTACCATATTTTGGTGCATCATGAATCAGCATCTCTTGAATTTCTTTACCACGCTCACCAGCATAGTCCGTTTCAAGTGCATGCCAGAGTTCAGCCGGAGTCAGCCTGCCTTCCTCAAAGACCAGCTTCTTGATGGCCGCCAGTGAGTCTGATAGATTGGCAATACCGACTTGAAGACCAGAAATATAGTCATAGACAGCTCCGCCCTCTTTCAAATGCTTACCGCGTCCGATACAGTCATCTGTCAAAGCTGAGCAGAGGATATCCGGCACTTCTCTTTCAAGAGACAGGTCGATAGAATTCTCCACGATGACACTCATGCGGGTCAAATGGCGCAAGGTCTTGTCCCAAGCCGTTTGCAGCTCAGCAAAGCTCTTCATATCTTTAAAGTGACCGAAGCTTGGTGCAAAGCGCTTGCCAGATGCCGGATCAATCCCATCGTTCATAGTAATCAGGAGTACCTTAGGGAAGTTCATGTAGCTCATACCTGTACAACGGTAGCCCCATTTACCAGGCACAGCAGTTTCCACACAGCCGATAGCACTGTAGTCGTATGCGTCTTCTTCCAAAACTCCTTTAGCAATAAAGGACGGAATGATGATTTCATCATTATTGAACGCCGGCATACCGAAGCCAAGCTTCATGACTTCGATACACTCATTCATAAAGCGAGCATCTAAGCCTGCATGATAGCGAACAGTCAGATTCGGCTGAGGAAGATGAGTTTGAGCTACAGATTTCAACACAAGGTAGGAAAGCGGGTTGACTGCATCTCTCTTATCTCTCGTTTGGCCACCGATTGTCACATTTTGATAAAGGGGACTGCCCGCAGATGAGAATGTGTGGGCCTGGCTGCGCACTTTATTAATGGTAATCGTCTTAATCCAGAGATTGGTTAAGCGTTCTACAATGCTAGCCTCTGTCTCACGTCCAGCTTCCAAATCCGCCTTGACATAAGGATACATGTACTGGTCAAAGCGTCCATAAGAGAGTGAATGTCCGTTGGACTCAATCTGAAGGATACACTGGATAAACCAAACAGACTGAACAGCTTCAGCAAAGGTTGATGCTGGCTCGTACGGCACTTTAGAACAGATTCTAGCGATTTCTAAGAGCTCTTGACGGCGCTTAGGCTCTGCTTTTTCAGCAAGCTGATTGGCCAAGGCCACAAAACGCTCCGCATAAGCTTTCACAGCATCTACTACGATGAAAATGGAATCATAGAAGTGGTATTTGTCAAGACTAGCCGGATCGGTCAAATCCAAGGCTTCCTTAGCTGCGCGAGCTT
This sequence comes from Streptococcus sp. DTU_2020_1000888_1_SI_GRL_NUU_041A, assembly GCF_032387735.1. Taxonomy (NCBI): domain Bacteria; kingdom Bacillati; phylum Bacillota; class Bacilli; order Lactobacillales; family Streptococcaceae; genus Streptococcus; species Streptococcus sp. DTU_2020_1000888_1_SI_GRL_NUU_041A. The sequence goes on from NZ_CP135591.1 coordinate 2,251,486, forward strand.
TTTCTTCGAAACCTTTCAGTCCATAAGCCAAGAGTTTTTGATAGTTGACCGCTAAGTGGGCGTCACCAGAGTTCATCTTTCCTTCCATGCCAAAGAAACCTGTTTCCATATAAACCTGAACTTCTTCTGGAAGTAAAGCTCCTGCTCTCGCACGGAGGTTATTGTTTTCCCAGAAAGAAGCGATGCTGCGGAGCTGCTCTTTGGTTTCCTCTGTGATGTAAAAGACGTCTCCGTCCCGCTTCTCAAAAAGATCTAGTTCATTGAGTACAAACTCTAAAGTATACTCTGGGAAGATAGGCGCGTCTTTATTAGATGAAGCTTGATTACCGACAATCATCGTTTCATCTTCGATATAAAGCGTCATATTCTCCAAAATCTCTTTGAGCATGTAAGCACGTTTCAACACATTTGGTTTTTCCTTATGCTTATCATAAGCCTTGGTAGCTATGACAGCGCGCTCTGCATCAATATAGGGCTTTTTATTTAAAACATCTTCCCGATACTTATCCATCCGCTCTGTTAAGCTGCCAAAATAGTCTGTTTTTATTGTTGTTCTTTCTACTTCTTTTACTTGGATCATTTGGTTACGACCTTTCTTATGAAATTTAATTTATTTCTTTCGTAACTATTTTAACATGCAAAATCCTAGAATTCAATCATTTATAGGCGATTACTGAATTAAAGATTTTTTGCACATTTGTGCCATCTGAGCCAAGAAACTTTTGTGTTTTTATCCATCAAAATCAGATTATTCTTCATTTTTCAATTCGTTATTGTAGGCAATCTTATCCTGAAACTTCACAAATGGGAAATAGACAAAGGCGGACATGGCTAAGATGACAATTTGAATGACTGCCCCTTGCCAGCCAGCGACCATAAAGCCAGAAATGATAGCCGGTGTACTCCAAGGCAAAGTCACACCAGCGAATGGCTGCATAAAGCCAACCGCAATCGCCATGTAGACAATCAAAGCGGCTAGAACCGGTACCAAAACGAAGGGCAGGAACATGACCGGATTCATCACAATCGGAAAGCCAAAGACAACTGGCTCGTTGACATTAAAGATTGCCGGGAAAGCAGCAACTTTCCCCAGAGCCTTATACTGTTTGGACTTGGCAGCAAAGAGCATGGCTACGACCACTCCAAAAGTGATACCGGATCCCGATAAGATAAGAAAACTATCTAAGAACTGTTGGGTCACAATATGAGCGCCTTGACTGACAGACAGCTTATCTGCAGCAAGCAGGGCTTTATTGGCATCCAGATTTGATAACAGCAAGGCTGTTACGACACCATTGACAACGGACTGCCCATGGACGCCGAACCACCACAAGAAAGAAATGAAGAAAGCAATACCGATAGCTCCATACAGAGAGCCCGTCAGACCTTGCAAAGGCACCTGAATAACATCGTAAATCATCTCAATAAAGGTACCGCCACCAGTCGCTATCTTGGCAATAATGTAAACAAGCATTGACAGCAAGAAAATAACGAAAGCTGGAATCATGGCTTCAAACTGCTTGGCAATCGCTTGAGGAACCTGCTCTGGCATTTTGATGACAATATGCTTTTGAATGAAAATCGTATAGATACTGCCAACTGCCAGACCAATGAGAATGGCCCCAATGATTCCTTGTCCGCCAAACCAGACCTTGGCAATCGCATCTGCAATCGCCTCACCCTTTTCTGGTATGTAGGAGGATTTTAAGAGGATAAAGAAAGAAGAAAGAGACAGCACCCCTGCTGGCAGAGGCTCTACGCCGCTGTTCTTGGCATAGGAATAGCCGATTGAAAAACAAGAAATCAGCCCCATAATGGCAAAGGTTCCTGAATAAACCTGCATAAACGGTTCTGTCCAGTCTGCCCCAAACACACCAGCAATGGCTTGATTTAGACCTTCAAACGGCAATTGCCCTACAATCAAGAATAGACTTCCCACAACTGTAAGGGGCAAAATTGCCAACATACCGTCTTTTAAGGCGATAATCCCGCGCATATTGACAAACTTCATAATCGGCGCAATGATTTTTTGAGTATCCACTTTAGACATAACGAAGCTCCTTGATTTTAATGTTTATCCAACAAACTCAAAGCGAGGTTTAACACTTTTTCGCCATCTAGCATACCGTAATCAGCCATCGGAATAACTGCAATCGGAGTATGGCAGCTGTCGCAAATAGCTGTAGATTTGTCTAGTGTATAGGCTACCTGCGGGCCCAATAAAGCGACATCCAGATCCGCTGCATAATCAGCCAACTTAGCCTGAGAGTAAGCTTCAATCTCAGCTTCCAGCCCTTTTTCAGCTGCAGCTATCTTCATATTGTTGACCAACATCCCTGTTGAAAAACCTGCCGCGCAAAACAAACCAATCTTAACCATCTTTTCATCCTCCTGATGATTCATTTTTCCCTTGTAATTCTCTTCTCAAGTCGATGATTTCCTTGATGAGATTAATCTCTGTAATGCTGGTCATCAAATGATCTTGAGAATGGACAAACAGCGCTGTAATCTCTGTTTTTGTTCCTCCAGCTTCCTGAGCTAGGAACTTGGTCTGCAAGTTATGGGCCTCTAACAGCGCCTTATCTGCCAGCTCAATCTGCTCATCGCATTCTGAAAACTTACCATCTTTAGCTAGTGATAAAGCTTGATAAATATGCAGCTTGGCATCACCGGCGTCTAGGATAAGGCCCATGATAATTTGATCTGCTACAATCATTTCCATATGTTACAACCGCTCCTATCTTTATAATTAACAAAAACCTGTTCTTTTGTTTGAAAGTGATTTATTTTTGTTTGTAACTAGAATGTATCACCTTTATCTCAGTCCGTCAATATATTATAGAACAAATTAGCTTATTTAAATTATTTTGCACATTTGTGCAGAATAAAAACTCCCCCCATAAAGGACAGTTCTGTACAGCTGTATTCATCTGCGATTCAAAGGCACTCTATTAGATAAGAACGATAAGCAGATTCGGCACAAAAAAGAAGCAGCGGCTATTTGCTTCTACTTCCTCATATATGCTATTTTAAGAAACCGAAACTTATCTTTTTATACGGCCTTCTCAATTTCCTTTGCTATTTTACTTTTCCGCAATTTCCTCTGGAGGATGTATTCCAATAAAACAGCAGGATTCAGACTGTAGGATAATTGCCATTTAAAATAATTAATCCACTCGATGACAGCAAAAAACCAAATTGCTACAGAGATTATGAAGGTGGAAAAATCACTGGAATTAAAAATGATTATCAGGGTTCCCACACCCAGTAAAATAAGGTCTAAAATCTTTAGTACCCTGTAAATCTTGCCTGTATATCTTTCAGCAAATCTTGGATTGGAAATCCTTTTTATCAAAATCCACCAAAAAACAGAGCCCTGTATCAGAATAAAACTCAGTACAAACAAGGAGAAAGAAATAGAAATCAAAGCTCCAGTAGTAAGAATCCATTTTTTGAGAAGGAAAAAATTCATCCAAAATACTAGCACAGCGACTAGCTCTCCTGTGGCTAAACTAGTCAATTTTCGTTTCATCGGCTTTTTCAAATCAAGAATCCACCTCCATACATAGCTGCTAATCCACTATTAAAAATGGGATCCTAAATTACGTCTTGGAAATCTCTTGCACATGAGATTCCACTGACATTAAGAAGTGAAGAAACTCCTATCTCCGTCCAAGTCAAGCATTTTTAGAATCGTCGCTTCATCCGTAACCAAATGATTGACATAGCCAGCTCGCAACACCGCTAAGATAGCAGCAGATTTTTGACTGCCATAGGCAAAAGCCAAACTAAGCGGCACCTTTTTCAAATTTTCCAAAGAGATGGCGATCGTTCTATTTTGCAAATGCTGGTAGACTATCTCCCCTTTTTTATTAAAAAAGCGGCAGCAGATTTCTCCAACAGCATCCTGACTCTCTAGAGCAAGAAAATCCTCCGAGGTCAGCATGTCCAACCATTGACGATTTCTCGTGTCAACCTGCCCTCCAATACCAACTACAGCCACATCCAGCTCCTGCCAGCTACTTTTCAGATCTTCAAAATATTTAGACGCCAATATTCCATTTGTCAGTTGCTCATTCTCCTGAATAATTGTGGAATTCATAAAACGGCAGTCCCCATGGTATTTTCCAGCCATGCTATAGATGAGGGTGTTCACATGGTAGCGTGCATGGATATGACTGGGACCACCGGCCAAAGGAAAGAAATGGACATTTGTCAAATGCTTACTGCTGGAGTGCTCTACTAAAAGGCTCAAGCTCTTGCCCCAAGAAAATCCCACTTTATCATTGTCTTTAATCAGGCTGCGTAGCATACCCGCAGCAGCTTGAGCCAACCTCTCTTCCAGGTCTGCTGGAGATTCATCCACTAAATTACTGACAATTTCGATTCCCTTGAGCCCGTATTTTTCTTTTACATAGTTTTCCAAATGGAACAAGCGGGTATCAAAGTCTTCAATCTCAATCTTTACAATGCCCTCTTTTTTAGCTTCTGCCAGCATTCGGCTGATGGTGGTGCGATAAATCCCTGTCTCAGCCGCAATGTCAGACTGGCTTCTTTCTTCTATGTAGTAGAGATAAGCAATTTTTGCCAATAGTTTTTTTCTTTCATTTTTCATCTTATCTCCTTCTCTCTGCTAGATTAGAGTCAGTTTGATATCCGCAGCTTTCAAGCGCTCAACAGCCTCTTTCGGAATCGCCTTGTCAGTCACCACTTGGGCAATCTGCTTGAAGCCAAATCTCTTAACCGTACCTTTTCTGGTAAACTTACTTGAGTCCGTCAAGACAATCATCTGGTCAGATGCCTCTGACATATACTGCACAACCTCACTCCGCATCAGATCCTTGCCTGTAAAGCCTAGATTTTCATCATAGCCATCTGTTCCGACAAAAGCATGTTCTACGTGGAAAAACCGAATCATTTCCTTGAGAAGAGGCCCTACTGTCACTTGAGAATCTTTCTGAAATTCTCCGCCTAGCAAGATAATTTTACAAGAATCAGTTTGTTTTATATAATCCGCAATAAAATAAGAATTGGTAATAATCTTGACATTCTTCTTCGTTCGGCAGATTTCCTCAGCTAGCAAGGCACAGGTCGAACCTGATTCGATCATAACGGTTTCATTATCCTGAACGATTTTTGCTGCTTCCTGGGCAATTCGGCGCTTGGTATCATAATGAAAGGAAAGCCTGACATTCAGATCATCGCCGCTATTTAAAACAGCATAGCCATGCTCTCTGCGCAACAGACCTTTGGTTTCCAGCTTATCCAAGTCTTTGCGAATCGTTACTTTGGACACTTTTAAGCGGTCAGACAAAGTATTGACATCAATTCGTTCAAATTCAGATACTAATTTAACAATTTCATCTAAACGTTCCATTCTATCACCTCTGCTATTATTGTAACAAAAGACGCCTTAAAAATAAAATAAAAATAACTTTCATTCGTAATTGTTTTTCTTTCTAAAATAAGTTATAATGATTGTATCCAAAGGAGGCCTGAGTATGGAAACAACAAAAGGAATTATTTTCAACATCCAACATTTCAGTATTCATGATGGACCAGGGATTCGTACAACGGTTTTCCTCAAGGGCTGTCCTCTGCGCTGCCCTTGGTGCTCTAACCCAGAATCACAGCAATTCAGACCCGAGCCTATGCTGGATGCTACTACCAAAAAAAGCATCACTATGGGGGAGGAAAGAAGTGTCGAGGAGATTATCAACGAAGTCCTAAAGGACAGAGATTTTTATGAAGAATCTGGCGGCGGCCTAACCTTATCTGGCGGAGAGATTTTCGCCCAGTTTGAATTTGCCAAGGCCATTCTCAAAGCAGCTAAGGAAAAAGGGATTCATACTGCTATCGAAACAACTGCCTTTGTAGAACACGAAAAATTCGTGGATCTCATCCAGTACGTTGATTTTATTTATACCGACCTGAAGCATTATAACTCTGTCAACCACCGCAAGGTGACTGGAGTAAAAAACGAATTGATTGTTCAGAATATCCACTACGCCTTCACTCATCAAAAGACGATTGTTCTGCGCATTCCTGTCATTCCGAATTTTAATGACTCTTTAGAAGATGCGGAGCAGTTTGCGACTCTGTTTAATGAACTATCCATCGATCAAGTCCAGCTGCTGCCTTTCCATCAATTTGGCGAAAATAAATACAAATTACTTGGCCGAAAGTATGCCATGGAAGATGTCAAGGCCTTGCACCCTGAAGACTTATTTGAATACCAAGATGTCTTTTTGAAGCATGACATTAATTGTTATTTTTAGTCTTTAATTTTTCAAACACCAAAAAACAAGCTACGCTTTCAGCCCTGTGGTTGAAAGGTAGCTTGTTTTATTTATTCTCCAAATAGTTTGAGTTTGCTTTCAATTTCCTGATAGACCAAGCTGGATTGCATGCCGACAGCTGCAGCGCTGTCGCGACAATACTGGAGCAGGAAAGTGTAGTATTTGTAGTAGAAGCTCAGGTCATAGCCTAGCTTACCCAAAATGGCTAGCTGCTCCTCAAAACCTACAATCAAGTCTCGGAACCACTGCTCATTCCAAGTCATGGAGATGCTATTTGGTCGCAAGCGATAGTAATAGAGCGGTTCATTGAGGTAGATAATCTTCTCTGACTGGAGGTACAGCTTATAAGTTGTAAAGGCATCTTCGGCCACTCGGCCGACTGGATAGCGCACTGTATCAAAGAGCTTACGCTTATAGAGCTTGGCCCAGGCACAGAGAAAGACACCGTCTAGCATGCGCCGTCTAGGATACTCCTCGATTATCTCTTCTCGCGTATAAAGGGTTTCAAAATGCTCTGTCGAATAGTAGAGGAAGGCTGAATCCTCTGCACGGAAGCTACAGTGGTGACCAATGGCAATATCCGCATCGTACTCCTTGAGCTTTTCATAAAGACGGGCAACATGTTGCTCAGGCAGCCAGTCATCCGAATCCACAAAAATCAAATAGTCTGCACTAGAGTGCTCAATCCCTGTGTTGCGGGCACCGGACAAGCCTTGATTGTCCTGATGAATAAGACGAATCCTCGCATCTTGGTCAGCCAGCTCTTGGCAAATCTGGCCAGAAGCATCTGTTGAACCATCATTGACTAGAATAATTTCCAGATTTTGATAGGTCTGACGACAGACGCTGTTCACACATTCTGCTAAATACTGCTCAACATTGTAAACAGGGATGATAACACTGATTAATTCCTGAGACATGATAACTCCTATTCTTTTCCTGTCTTTTTATTATACATGATTTTTTAGGTTTGTGAGGTGTTTTTGGAAAAATAAGTTTTTAAAGGATAGCTTTCTATTTTTAGACATATTTTAACCTATTGTTCAATTGTTGTGTTTTTACACTTATAAAAATCTTTCGTCCTTTATTTTGTGCTATACTCAAAATAGGGATTTTAAGGGAGATTAGGAAATGTTTGGATTCTTTTTCGTCGCATTTGTGGCTGTCTTTGGCATCGTCTTTTTTATCAGTTATAAGCTACTCGAAGACAGGGAAGATACGGACTCGGATTGGTCGTCCAGCCAAAGCCCAGAGCCTGACTATTTCCAGCAAACCCAGACTGCCCCTTGGGAACTCAAATATAACAAGGGAAAACAAGGAGAGTACCAGCTTGGTCAGGTCCTGAACCAGCTCTATGGCTATAAAAAGATCTTGTACAATCTCTATATCTTCAAAGAAGATGGCACTACCACTGAGATTGATGCCCTGCTGATTCATCCATCTGGAATTTACATTTTTGAGTCAAAAAACTACAAGGGCTGGATCTTCGGCTCAGAAAACCAGCAATACTGGACTCAGGTTCTTTCCGGTGGCCGCGGAAAATCTTACAAGCATTCTTTTTTCAATCCCATTATTCAAAATAAAGTTCATCTCAAATGGCTCAACTACTATCTCAACCAATACACGCCAAATCTATATTCCTATATCGTCTTTGGCAATGACTGTCAGCTTAAGGAAATCCATCTAAACAGTGACAGGCATAAGGTTATTCAGACCTGGCAAGTGATTGGGACAATTGACCGGCAGGCCTGCCAAAGTCAAGTCTACCTGTCGCCTGATCAGATTGACGACCTCTATCGTATGCTCCTGCCCTTGACCAAGCGAAAGCAGGTCATCAAAGAGCGCCATATTAACCACATTGCTCAGAATAAGCAGCGTAGAGAAGCAGAAAAGATCTGCCCTCGCTGCCAACATGGATTGGTGCTCCGTACAGCAGGCAAAGGTTCTAAGGCCGGTCAGAAATTTTGGGGCTGCTCCAACTTCCCTAGATGCCGCTTTACTCAAAAATACCAGGAGCCAGTCTGCAGTCCGCCCGCTGCGCAAATACCTAATTTTGGACAGCCTGTCGTGCAAAACCTAAATCAAACACAAAGCAACAGCTAGAATCTGCTGTTGCTTTTTTATAGATTATTTTTCCCTCTAGCTTGCAAAACTAAGATTTTTTCTTCAAGCCAAGGAAGCCAGCACCCAGTCCTAAGAGCCCGAGTCCAAGCAGATTGGTCAATAGGCTGCTTTGGCTGCCGGTCTTAGGCAATTGTTTGGAAGAAGCTTGCTGAAGAGTTGGCTCTTGAGACGTTGCTTGAGGGTCCCTCTGGCCGCTTGCTTTGTAGGTCAGATTTTCCGCTTGGCTACCCTTTGGATCAGGCTTTGCAGGGGTTGGCTGCTGGGCTTGATTTTGAGAGGCCTGCTCCATATCGGCCAACGGCACGATACTCTTCATAAACTCATCTTGTGAAATGGCCCTTTCTTCAACTGCATCTTGAATACCAGTGAGGCTGACAAAATAGTAACGAGCCCAATCCTTGGTCAGTCGCTGAATACCAGCCAGACCAGCTCCTGGATACCAGAGCGGCTTGCTCACTTCTTCAGCAAATTTCCAGTCACCGCCAACTTGAATACCAAGCTTGGCATTTGGGTCAGATTTTTCAGAAATACGAGCTTCTACAGAAACTAAAACAGCCCGAATAGTTTGAGGACTTGGAATATCACGGGCTTGATCAGAGCCCCAGTGGGCAACCCGATCCTGCTTAGGTAATACCTCAATAGCTGTACCCCCGCCAGCCAAGGCTTCCTGCCGGGCATCTCCTACGTTGCTGGACATATTCCCCTTGAATTGAGAAACCCATTGAACTCCTTGAGGGTGATCCACAATTTTCTCCCAGACATTGGAATCCTTCCGGAGCACAAAAGCCTGCATGTTACGAATATCCGCCCATGCATTGCTGGCCTTATTGTCCGTCATTTCCATCACAACGCCCCAAGGATCAAATTCGTTCATCCATTTGCCGCGTTCCTTGTCAAAGACAGCCTTCGCTTCTTCGTCGGTCATCCCTTCGCCTTTATAAGCAAGGTAGTACCAATCCGCCGCTGGGTCATATGTCGGACGGCCGCCTAACACGACAGCTCCGCCATTAAATTGGCCAGGACCGCCATTAGGACCGCGCTTTTGACGCTCCCCATTTTCTTCAACGACATTTTCCTCCGACCAAACCCAGACATCCCCTTGATTGGCTCCCATCTGAGCAATGGCGCGCTGCTTCTGCTCATCGGACATGACCTGACTGGCTGGCAACTCGCTAGCGGCTGCAGCTGATTCGGCCTGATTTGCAGGAGCTGCTTGGGGTTCAGCTACAGCTGGATTTTCAGCCTCGGGGCTTGCTTGCGCTGCTGGAGAAGCCGGCGTTTCAGCTACTGCGGCAGGGGAAACATCTTCTGCTTCAACTCTTGAGACAGCTGTCAAAGCTGCTAAGGACAAGAGGGAAGCACATAGCAGCAAGCTGCTCCCATACTTAGCAGCAGAAGTAGATTTTGCTAGGGCTTGCCAAGAAAACTTATTATTCATATCATTCTCCTTTCATAAGGTGCAGAGTCGAGCTTAATCAATAAAGCAAGCAGACTGATTCACTGCTCTTAACCTTCATTGATTCTGAATAACAAATAATCTCCCTGCAAAAACAAGCTTAGGGCAGAGGATTCCCCGCGCTCTTGTAAATCTTATACCAATCAGCCCTAGAGAGTTCAATATCAAAAGCAGCCACCATTGAGCGAATTCGCTGTGGATTCATGGAGCCAACAATCGGCTGCATTTGTGCTGGATGACGCAAAATCCAGGCGAGAACTAAGGCTTCAAAAGAAACTTGATAGTCTGACGCAAAGGCATGCAGAGTTTCTGTAAGCTGAGCATATTTAGGATGCTCCATAAAAAGTCCCTGATTCAAGTCGACCTGAAATGGTGACCAAGGCTGAATCGTGATATGATGCAATCGACAATAGTCCAGTACACTACCATCCCGAACGATTGCCAAAGGATTGAGCATATTGGCATTGAGCCCAGCGTCCAGCATCGGAGTATGGGCTGGACCAAACTGTAGTTGGTTGGCAATCAAGGGCTGCTCCACACTCTTCTGAAGCAACTCCATTTGATAAGGGTTTTGATTGCTGACTCCGAAATAGCGGACCTTCCCAGCTTGGTGCAGCTGTGAGAAAGCCTCAGCCACCTCTTCCGGCTCCACAAGAGCATCTGGCCGGTGCAGGAGGAGCACATCCAGATAGTCCGTCTGCAAGCGCTCCAAGCTGCCTTCAACCGAGCTGATGATATAATCCTTAGAAAAGTCAAAATGGTAGTTGGTATGAACATCCCGCAGTCCGCACTTGGACTGGATGAGAACACGGTCCCGGGGAATCTTAGACGAGCGAAGAGCCTGCGCAAACTTGGCTTCAGACTGGCCGCCAGCATAAACATCTGAGTGGTCAAAGAAATTGATTCCCACTTCTAATGCTGTTTCAAGAACGGAAACGACCTCTTCAGGAGCATGCTCTGCCAGACGCATGCAGCCCAAAATCAGCTGACTGGCTCCTTCCAGTTCATTCCCGACTGTCATATATTTCATCGCAACACCTCATTTCTTATAGACTGGATGGTCAAGCAAAGTCAACTCTTCAATCTTGACATTTTCAGTTTCAAAGACGATAAATTCATTCTTTTCCTTAAGCAAGCCAGACGGCACATAGAGATAGTGAATCGGCCCTTCATTCCAGTAGCGGCCTAGGTTGAAGCCGTTGACCGAAATACAGCCCTTCCCATACTTAGAGCAGTCGATGAAGGTATCAGCGATATCATCCAACTCTGCTTCAAAGCGATAGAAGGTCGGTGCTTTGACTTTTTCCGGTGGATCTGAGTAGCAGTCTAACTTGACCAGCATTTCCTGGTCAAACTTAAGCGCATAATGCTTCCAGCCCTTACGGAACTGGTGGTTAATCATGATACCGCCCTTGACTCCCTTGGATTGACTGGGTGCGCCCAGCTTGTAACCATAGTTGACCCGCCCCATATTTTCCACCAGCACATCAATCTGAATCCGCTCGGTATCAGCTGAGAAGAGCAATTCATCACCGATTTCTTCACGATACTGAGTAGCCAGGTGCTCCTGATTGACATAGAAATGACAGCGGTCATGAGTCTCCAAGGCCTTGAGCCTTTCCTCATGGTATTGATTTTTGATATCGGAACGGTAGAGGATATAGCCATGATTCTGCCCAATCTGCTCCATAGGCTGCGGATAATCCAGCAGAATTTCCTCTGTGATATCCGCTGCCACATCCAGCAGATTTGCAGTCCCAAGCAGCGGAAAACTGCCATAGGCCTTGGCCTGTCGGCTAATCGGCTCCATCTGCTCAAGCTCTGGAAAGACCTCGTGTGTCACCCGCTGAACAGCGTAGTATTTCTCGGTTGGCTGCCCCCACTCAGTAATGGGTGCGTCAAAATCATAGGAGGTAATCTGTGGCAAATCCTTGGTCTTGCGGGCTGAACAGCCGCTGATAAAACCAAAGTTTGTCCCACCCCTCAGTAGGAAGAGGTTCATACTGCCCAACTGCAGCATTTCTTTGACATCCTGGGCCAAATCTTCGGCTTCTCGCCGAACGATTTCCTCGCTCCAACGGCTGAACCAGCCGTCCCAAAACTCGGTACACATAAGTGGCCATTTCTTGCCATAGCGCTCCATGAAAGCTCGCAGATTATCTGTATTTTCCTTGGGTTGAGAGCCAAAATTCCCCGTCACAAAAATATCATCCTCAATCAAAGTTCCAGACTCCAAAGCCTCTATCCATGTCCCGTCAGAGGTAAAGAGGGGAACCGTAACGCCACGTACCTTCATCATCTGCGCAATGCTGCGCATGTAGGCCTTGTCCTCGGCGTAAGAACCGTATTCATTTTCCACCTGCATCATGAGGATAGGGCCGCCCTGATCACTTTGATAGGGCAGAAGCTTGGGAAAGAGCCAGTCATAAAAATGACTGACCTTTTCCAGAAACAGCGGATGATTGACCCGCAGGCGCATCGAAGGATATCTCAAGAGCCAGGCCGGCAGACCGCCAAAGTCAAACTCTGCACAGATGTAAGGCGTTGGCCGGACAATGAGATAAAGCCCCATCTCCTCAACCAACTTGAAGTATGCTTCAAAATCCAGCATGCCCTCTGCCTGAAACTGACCTTCCTGAGGTTCATGCAATGCCCAAGGAATATAGGTTTCTACCGTATTAAAGCCTAGAGCTTTGAGATTGTAAAGGGTATCTCGCCACTGGTCTGGATGAAGCCGAAAATACTGAATAGCTCCCGATAAAATCTTAAAAGGCTTGCCATCCAGGTAAAATTCTTCTTTAATTTCAAATTTTGCCATCTATCCAAGCTCCTCCTGTTTATCTGCCATCTTGACAAAGGGCAGATATATAGCGATTGAAATAGCGATATTAACCAGCGAAAGAATAATTGCCCGCCAGTCGAAGGCTGTCGCAAAGAAACCGTAGAGAATCGGCGGCATGACCCAGGTGACGTTTTGAGTAACCGGCGCAACCAAGCCCATAGAGGTTGCAAAGTAGGCTACTGTTACCATGACCATTGGCGTCAGGACGTATGGAATAAACATAATTGGATTCAAAACGATTGGCAGACCGTACATGACCGGCTCACCGATGTTGAAGACCATTGGGAAAATTCCTAACTTGGCCACTTCACGATAGTGCTTGTTCCGAGATTGCCAGAGAATGGCAATGGCAACTCCAATCGCATCAAACCAGACAAAAGCACCGAAAGAATTATCCGTCCACATGTAAGGAATCGCATGCCCAGCCTGATAAGCTTCTAGATTAGCCAGCATGGTCACACCAAAGAGACTGGCCATAACCGGCGCCAGCACATTACCACCGTGCAGGCCGAAGAACCAGAAAATCTTATTGAGAAAGACAATGAGCAGTACAGCCCAAAAACTTTGAGACAAGCTGAGAAGCGGTGCCTGAAGAATCTTATAAATCCAGTCAATCAACAGCTCGCCTGTCACCAGATTAAAGAGGTAGGTTGCAATCCCCACGACATACATGGCAATCGCAGCCGGAATGATAGACAGGAAGGGCTTCATGATAGCTGGCGGAACAGAATCTGGAAGTTTGATAGTCCAGTTACGATTCATGACCTTACAAAAGATGATAACAGATACAAAACCAATCAGAATGGCAGTAAAGTAACCACGCGCACTGATTTGGTCACCTGGAATGACACTGTTAATCGTCACAGACAAGTTACTGCCGTCAAGTTTTAGCTCTGGAAGTTTTGAAATCGCCTTGCTCAGCCCTGGTGTTTTGCCAGCCAACTCAAAGGTTTTAGTAACTGATCCACCAATGGTAATGATATAGGAAGCAACAGCTACCAGACCGGCAGACACCTTATCAGTATTGTAAATCTTAGCGATATTGACCCCGAAGGTAAAGAGGAACAAGAGGGTAACGATAGGAATACTGCCCTTAAATACCAGCCAGTTAATATCAATCAGCCACTGGAAGGTAGATGAAATCCAGGTCCAGCCGAACTGTCCTGGCAAGTCAGATAGAAAGGCATTTACCATGAGGGCGAAAGAGCCCGTCATAATCACAGGCATGGTTCCAATAAAGGAATCCCGCAGGGCAACCAGAAATTTTTGGTTGCCGATTTTATTGGCAATAGGCATGAGACGCGCTTGCCATTTATCAACCAAACTACTCATCTGCATTTCTCCTATTCATCAAATTTTTTATGCAAATCAACAATCTCCTTTGCCAAATCAACAAAGGCGATACTGGTCATGAGATGATCCTGCCCATGCACCATAAATAAACTAAGTTCTGTCTTCTCTCCTTGTGCCTCCTTGCTCAGCATTTCAGCTTGAGCGTGATGGGCTTGCAGCAGGGCCTTCTGAGCCTGACTCAGTCTCTCCTGAGCTCGGTCAAAGTCCTGCTTTTTAGCTGCAGCAATTGCTTCGATAGCACAAGACTTGGCCTCTCCGCCATACATAATGAGGGTCATAGCGACCTCTAAGGAATCTTTATTTTCCATAAAAGTACCTACTTCATGAGCGACTCTGCCAAATCCAGGACCTTATCCCCCTTCATCATTCCGTAGTCCGTCATAGGGATAACATCCACCGGAATACCTTTTGAAGCTAGTTTTTCCTGTAAATCCTCCAGCAGATAGCGGACCTGAGGCCCCAGCAAAAGGACATCAACCTTTTTCTCGCTTAGATAGTCTTCTGCTTCTGATACTGGCACCGCAAATATCGTCGCAGCTAAGCCTCGCTCCTCTGCAGCTTTCTGCATTTTATTGACCATGAGACTGGTACTCATCCCAGCCGCACAGACTAACATAATTTGTTTTGTTTCCATCGGCATCCTCCTTAATGAATCTGACCTAGCCTGCAACGACGCTTGCTATTTGTTTTCAATATATAAACAAAAATCCAAAAACAGAATATTTTTCACTATGTTATTAATATTCTATAAACATTATAACTATTTTTCTGTACTATGTCAACGCTTACATTTGAGATTTATAGCTTTTTTTGATAGTATAGCAGCAGAGGAAACAAGATGACACGAACTAGAAAACAAAACGAGCTAAGGGCAACTGTTCTGGATCAGCTCTATGCCAAACGACCGATTTCTCGGATTGATATTTCAAAAGAAACTCAGATTACACCAGCCACGACTGGCAGTATCATCAATGAACTGATCAAGGAAGGCTTGGTACTGGAGCTAGGCGAGCTCAATGACGAGAGCGTAGGCCGCAAGAAAACCCTGCTGGATATTGCGCCTCGTAGTCGCTACTATTTAGGCTTTGAGATTTCTGAAAAACAGCTGGCCATAGTCATCGCTGACAATACTGGTGAGATTGCAGAAAGCAGCATTCGGACTTATCAGGTCGAGGTGACAGGCGGCCCGTCTGACCAGGAAATTATCCGGCTGATTCAAGATTTTCTGAAAAAGAACAGCCAATACCCCATCTCAGCGATTGCCCTCGGGCTGCCGGGGCATGTGAATCTCTCTGAGAGTGATTTTATCATTTCTAAAAATCCCCACTGGGGACAGATTAACTTGCGGACTATTCAAGAAGCCTTCGACCTTCCTGTCTACTTTGCCAATAAGTCCCACTGTTTGACACTGGCTGAACGCCTCTTTAGTTATCATCCGACAGACAGTAATTTTATCGTCTATCATGTCGCCAGAGGTATTCATTGCTCTTACATGTACAAGGGCAGTATTTACAGTCAGGAGAATTATCTTATCGGAGAGGTGGGGCATACCGTCATCAATCCTGAAGGCGAGCGCTGTCCTTGCGGCAAGCACGGCTGCCTGCAGGTTTATGCCAGCGAGAGCGCTCTGATTGATAAAGCAGCTATCCTGTATCGGGCTTCCCAGACCTCACTCTTAAAGACCCTTGTAGAGGACGTCAATGACATTGATTTGACAAGCCTGATGACCGCCTATCGCTTAGGAGACTTGGGCAGCATTGAGTTGATTCATACTGCCTGCCGCTACCTAGCCATTTCCATTTCCAACCTCTGCCAGCTTATTGATAGCGAAAGGATTTATCTGGACGGCCAAATATTCTCCTACCCGATTATTGCCGAGCAGGTTCTGGCTCAGTTAGAGCAGGAAGTACCTCTCTTTCCAAAACAAAAACAAGCAGAGATTGTTATTATCCCCTACTCTAAATACAGCATTGCCCGCTCTGCAGTAAGCCTCTGTGTCTATCATGAATTTTTAGATAAAAAAGGAAACCTATAAAGACCGAGACATCAATCTCGGCCTTTCTTTTATAAAAAATAGAGACAGGCTTTCTAGGAGCTTACCCCTAAAAGTCTGTCTCATTTTACTATCTATTAATCGAACGTGAAATCATGGAAATGGTGTGGCGCTGTCCTCTGAGAGCCTTGCTCATGGCAAAGATATTTTCAACCGGAGCCAGACAGCCGTAGCCTGAATCTCCGATATGCTGGATATCTACACCACAGATTTTGTTGCGGATAGCCATTTGCTTCACAATATCCTCATCAGCACTCTCCTGGCTGGTACCGATCGCACTCATAACCAGAGCCCCCTTTTGATGGGCCAGTCGGACAATCTGCTTCAAGTCCTGCTCATCAAAGCCCGGCACACTGCCGACTGCCGGTGCTAGGACAATATCAACACCAGCTTCGATAAATTGAGCGATTGCTTCTAGGTCTGCTACCGGCTCATCCACACCCGAAGCATGCATTTTGCCTGCAATCAGCAGACCTGAAAAATTCTCCTTGACCACTCGAATGGTGTCAATAATGGCTTGATTGGTGACACCAGTTCCCGGATTACCCGTCAGGCAGATAAAGTCAACGCCCAACTCTTCTGCTCGCTGAACGGTCGCTAGACTAGCCTGACGCCCCTCATTGATAATCAGGCGTTCTCCTGCCATCTGGGCCTGACTGTCCACCGGCTCTAGATTGATACCGATAGGACGCCCCACCAAGCGGTGCAGCTCCTTAACAAAATCTTCCTTGGCATCCAGACCAGCCACAAAAGGCTGGAAGATATCAATCCCATTCAGCAAAATCAAGTCAGCACCAAAAGACCTAGCAATCTCTGCATTGGTCACATCACCGATATAAGATTCTTTGAAAGCTACGTTTTCAGACAGGATAACGCGGCCCTCACTGACCTTGATGCTCTGTTTCAGCTCCGGCGCAGTCATACTTAAAATTTCTGAAGCATTTGAACTAATGAATCGTTTTACCATAAGAACATCTCTTTTCTTTATTATTCATTAATAAACACTTTGAAATCTATTCTATTTGGATGTTTTGTTTATTTTTTGTTATCAACTACAGTATAGCACAAGGCTAGAAAAATGTAAACGCTTTATATTTTCTTTGACAAAATAGTCTGCTTTCAAAACCAAAAGCAGACTATTGAAATGCACTCGATTATTTTTGATTTGAGCAAGATTCGATAAACGTCTTATCTCTGCATCACCAGATGACCACCCGCTCTTCTGGGCTCCGCCACATGCCATCTCCCTCTTTCACATCAAAGGTTGTAAAGAAGTCGTCAAAGTTAGGCAGCTGCACATTGGTCCGAAGCTTGGCTGGCGCATGGACATCAACGCTTGCCAAGAGCTTCATATATTCCTCTCGACCTTTCATCCGCCAGATGCGTGCAAAGTTGGTAAAGAATTCCTCAGCAGAGAAATCCGCTTCTTTCTTGGCTGCTTCTAAGGCAGCTGCAATACCGCCCAGATCTGCCACATTTTCTGAAACAGTCAGCTTGCCATTGACCTTAGCACCATAGGAATCCTGTCCTTCGAACTGATCAATGACCTTTTGAGTCCGTTCGGTAAAGGCTTGGTAGTCATGCTCCGTCCACCAATTATTAAGGCTGCCATTTTCATCAAAGGAAGCACCATTGGTATCAAAAGCATGAGAAATCTCATGGGCGATGACCGCTCCGATACCACCATAATTAGCTGAAGAGGACTGGTGCAGGTCATAGAAAGGCGCCTGCAGGATAGCCGCTGGAAAGACAATCAGGTTTTTCTGTGGATTGTAGTAGGCATTGACCATATGGGCTGGCATACCCCATTCCTTGTAATCTACTGGTTGATTCCACTTGCTCCAGCTGTAAGCAATATCAATCTGGCTCAGCTTCTGAGCATTTTCAAAGAGAGTCAGATTTTCATCCACAACCTTGCGGGAATAGCGTTCAGGCAGCTCGTCAGGATAGCCAATATAAGGCTTGATGACATTGAGTTTGACAATAGCCTTGTCCCGAGTTTCTGGTGTCAGCCAGTCATTCTGGGCCAGGCGATTTTTGTAAACTTCAATCATCGTCGCCACTTTTTGCTCCACATCAGCCTTGGCTTCTGGCGAGAACTTCTGACCGGCATACCAGAGACCGACAGCTTGATTAAAGGGACCTTGGGCCAGGTAAAAGGCTGCTTTTTTCTTGTCCTGAGCTTGAGGAGTTCCCGATAAAGCACGTTGATAAGCACCTGCCAAGACACGGATGTCATCCGTTAGATAAGGTGTTGTATTGCGAATCGCAGAGAGAATCAGCAGAGCATGGAGTTTGTCCCAGTTAGCGGCTGTATAGATATCCTTAGCTGCTTTCCAGAAGCGTTCCTCAGGAACAATAACTTGGTCGGGTTCTTGACCGATCAACTTGGTGAAAATATCGGCCAAAGGCAACTCCGGCACCAAGGCTTTGAAATCTTCCCACTTATAAGGATGGTAGAGCTTAGCATACTCAGAGCTTTCTTCACTAGACAGAACATACTGAGCAAAAACAGCATCCAGCTCCAAGACCTTATCCAAAAGATCCTTGATTTCCTCTTCCGCAAAGCCAAATTTGGCCAGCAAATCTTCCTGAGCCTTGCGCCATTTTGCAAGCAGGTCAGCCTTCTGCGGATGGTCCTCAGCATAGTAGGTCGTGTCTGGCAAAATCGTTCCCGGTCCGTCTGCCCAGAGAACATTGATTCGGGCATCCATAAAGTCAGGCGCCACACCAAAGGGGAAATAAGTCGGCTTGCCAGCCAGCTCAAAATCAGCAATCTTAGAAGCATATTCTTCAAAAGACGCTAGGTTGCGAATCTCATCAATGTAAGCACGCGCAGGCTCAATCCCTGCCGCTTCCCGCTTGTCATAATCCGCTGCTAGGCGATGGTAAGCAATAAAGTTCTGCAGAATCTCATCTTCTGGCACTCCATCGCCAGCCAACCATTTGTCAGTCGTGGCGAGCATAAGATCTTCAATCTCATCTGCCAAATCCATGAAGCCGCCCGTCACTGGCTTATCATCAGGAATGACCGCCGTCTTGGCCCACTCACCATTAATCGCATCGTAGAAATCATCTTGTAGTCGTGTCATCTTCTTCTCTCTTTCATGCTTTTGATATAACCTTATCAAAATCTACTTATTTTTTCAAACGTTTCTTATATTAATTTTAGAGATTTATCAAAAATTAACTTGACTTAATTTTTATTTTAATGTATATTAATCTCATAGAGGTGTATGAGATGATTACTATTAAAGATTTGACTGTCAGCTATCAGGATACGCTGGCTCTTGAGCCCCTTTCATTAACCATTAAGGAGCCAACTATTACTGGGATTATTGGTCCTAACGGAGCCGGAAAATCCACCCTGCTCAAGGGCATGCTAGGGATTATTGACCACCAAGGCCAGACTCTGCTAGATCAAAAGCCGCTGCAGAACTCTCTCCAACGGGTTGCCTATGTAGAGCAAAAGATTAATATTGATTATCATTTTCCTATCAAAGTCAAAGAGTGTGTCTCTTTGGGACTTTACCCGCAGCTCAAGCTCTTTCAAGGGCTAAAGAATTCCCATTGGGACAAGGTGGCTGAGGCATTGAAAATTGTCGGTTTAGAAGACTTGGCTGAGCGCCAGATTAGCCAGCTGTCCGGCGGCCAATTTCAGCGGGTCTTGATTGCTCGCTGCTTGGTTCAAGAGGCGGATTGTATCTTTTTGGACGAGCCCTTCGTCGGGATCGACTCTGTCAGCGAAGAGATTATCATGGCTACCCTGCGCAGTCTCAAAGCCGCAGGCAAGATTATCCTGATTGTCCATCATGACCTGAGTAAGGTGGTTGATTATTTTGATCAGGTCATCCTGCTCAATCGTGAGCTGATCGCTTTCGGTCCTACTGAGACCAGCTTTACCAAGGACAATATGAAAAAGACTTACGGCTCCCAGCTCTTTATGAATGGAGGTGCCTAGGATGATTTTAGAATTTTTCCAAGGGCTGCGGGATTTTCACTTCCTGCAAAATGCCCTCATCACAGCCATCGTCATTGGGATTGTTGCTGGAGCTGTCGGCTGCTTTATCATTCTGCGCGGCATGTCGCTCATGGGGGATGCTATCTCTCATGCGGTTCTGCCCGGTGTGGCCCTGTCCTACATTTTAGGGATTAATTTCTTTATCGGAGCCATCACCTTCGGACTTTTGGCCTCAATTATTATCACCTACATCAAGGGAAATTCCATTATCAAAAGCGATACAGCCATTGGGATTACCTTTTCTTCCTTCCTAGCTCTGGGTGTGATTCTGATAGGCGTTGCCAATAGCTCCACAGACCTCTTTCATATTCTCTTTGGGAATATTTTGGCCGTGCAGGATATTGATATGTGGATTAGTATCGGAGTCGGAATAGCTGTGCTCTTAATCATCATACTCTTTTTCAAGCAGCTATTGATTACTTCCTTTGACCCACTGCTGGCTCAAGCCATGGGCATGCGAGTCAACTTCTATCACTATCTGCTGATGATTCTCTTGACCTTGGTCTCTGTGACAGCCATGCAGAGCGTGGGAACCATTCTGATTGTCGCTCTCTTGATTACGCCGGCAGCAACGGCCTACCTCTATGCCAATAGTCTGAAAACCATGATCCTGCTGTCCTCAGGACTGGGAGCTCTGGCTTCTGTACTTGGCCTCTTTATCGGCTATAGCTTTAATGTCGCTGCAGGATCCAGCATTGTCCTGACCTCAGCCCTCATCTTTCTCATCTCTTTCTTTATTGCACCTAAGCAACGCTATTTAAAACTTAAAAACCGACCTAAACTAAAATAAAAATCAATGGAGGACTCCCATGAAAAAATTAGGTTTTTTATCCCTGCTTTTGCTAGCAGTCTGCACTCTCTTTGCCTGCTCCAATCAGAAGAACGCGTCCAGTGACTCGTCCAAGCTCAAGGTTGTTGCGACCAACTCAATTATCGCTGATATTACCAAAAATATAGCTGGCGATAAGATTGACCTGCACAGCATTGTACCAGTCGGCAAAGACCCCCACGAATACGAGCCCCTGCCCGAAGATGTCAAAAAGACTTCTCAAGCGGATCTCATCTTCTACAACGGTATCAACCTAGAAACTGGCGGCAATGCTTGGTTTACCAAGTTGGTCAAAAATGCCAATAAGGAAGAAAACAAGGACTACTATGCTGTCAGCGATGGCGTTGACGTCATTTACCTTGAAGGGCAAAGTGAAAAGGGTAAGGAAGACCCTCATGCTTGGCTCAACTTAGAAAACGGTATTATCTATGCGCAAAACATCGCCAAACGTTTGATTGAAAAAGACCCTGACAATAAGGCCACTTACGAGAAAAATCTCAAAGCTTATGTGGAAAAACTGACCGCTTTGGACAAGGAAGCCAAGGAGAAATTCAACAATATCCCAGAGGAAAAGAAAATGATTGTGACAAGTGAAGGATGCTTCAAGTACTTCTCTAAGGCCTACAATGTGCCATCAGCCTACATCTGGGAAATCAACACCGAAGAAGAAGGAACTCCAGACCAAATCAAAAGCTTAGTTGAAAAACTACGCAAGACAAAAGTGCCGTCTCTCTTTGTCGAATCAAGTGTGGACGACCGTCCGATGAAGACTGTTTCTAAAGACACCAAGATCCCAATCCACGCTAAAATCTTCACGGACTCAATCGCTGATGAAGGCGAAGAAGGCGACAGCTACTACAGCATGATGAAATACAATCTGGATAAAATTTCTGAAGGCTTGGCAAAATAATGATAACAGGTTAGGAAGACAAAATCCTAACCTCTTTATTTTTTTATAATGAGTTTTAAATAGTTATATTGTCAAATTTCCGGTCAAATTATTCGAAAAAAAACCCAATTCGCTGTACAATGAAGCTATCAAACATGAATGGAGACTTCCTATGACAACTTTTCTCGGAAATCCTGTAACCTTTACTGGAAAACAACTGCAAGTCGGCGACACTGCCCACGATTTTAGCTTGACAGCAACTGATCTTTCAAAGAAAACTCTGGCTGACTTTGCTGGCAAAAAGAAAGTTCTGAGCATCATCCCATCTATCGATACTGGTGTCTGCTCAACTCAGACTCGTCGTTTCAATCAAGAGCTCTCTGACTTGGATAATACCGTTGTTATCACGGTTTCAGTTGATTTGCCTTTTGCTCAAGGCAAGTGGTGTGCTGCTGAAGGCATTGAGAATGCTGTCATGCTCTCTGACTACTTCGACCATTCTTTCGGCCGTGACTATGCTGTCCTCATCAATGAATGGCACCTTTTGGCTCGTGCAGTTCTTGTCTTAGACGAAAACAACACTGTGACCTACGCTGAATATGTCGACAATATCAATACCGAGCCTGACTATGATGCGGCGATTGCAGCAGTTAAGAGTTTATAAGAGATAGAAATACGGACCTGCTAGTCCGTATTTTTTTGTGCGAAAAACTTCTGCCAAAACTGACGGAACCAAGCCCAGGAACGCAAGAGGATGGATGGCCGATTCAGCAATTTCTTGAACCGAGCAATCTCTGCCTTTACCTGTTTCTGAGCACTCCGCCCCTTTCGAGCATAAGGGCTCTTAGCCGAACGATAGCCCAGCGGACCACGATTATTCTGAGGTGACTTGAACTTACGACCGCCATTTTCAATGGCAAGCCTTCGAAAGTGAGGATCCCAGACTGCAGGCGTTTTGACATCGTAGCGAGTATGAGAAGCCTGATTGACCGGACGATTGCGCTCACCATAGTTAAAGCTGGCGCCATTCACAATACCATTTTGGCTAGCCCCCTCTGGATCGATGATATTGAGAAAACAATCTGCCTGATCCAGAATAAACTCTGTATGAAAATCAATCAGGATTTTTATATTGGCCTGACTCGCTTGACCATCCGGATAGATAGCTTGACTAGACATCTTATCAATATAGGCTTTATTATGCAAGCGAGAGGATTCTTGAAAGTTATAAGGCAGCGCTGGAAAAGCCTTTAGATAGGAGACCAAGGCTTCTGCATCTGTCATACCAGTCTGACGGTAGTAATCTCTGACCCACTGGGCCTGCTGGCAGGAAATGACATAGCGAAACTGATGTAGCTGCCTTTTGAGCTTTTGATTGCCATCCCTTTGGCTAAAATCATCTGCTGGAAAAGCCTGGCGCAAGGTGCTTGAAAAAATCTTCCAAAAGCGATCATGTGGTGTTAGGTTTGGAGCAATCCGAGCCAGTAAAAGATCTGTCTCTGCCTTGTTTCCGCTCAGCTCCTCAGGCATATTAACAAGATTCATAGCCAAAACCAGCAGCTCCTGAGCTCCTAACCTGCTGATTTGAGTCTCCTCAGCCTGCCAGAGCTCTTGAAAGAAGGGACTGCCAAAAAGTTGAGCCTCCTGCAGGTAATCTCTTTCTTCTGTCAATGTTTTCCCTTGCTCGTTATTTAACCCTGTAAAAACTTGTTCCAACGCTGCCTGAGACCAACCGATTGATTGCAATTGCTGAAAGAGCTGCTCTTTCCCTTCTTTCGGATACATGGCTCCCCTCCTTTCTTGTAGCTATAATAGTTCAAAACTGTAGAGATTACAATAAAAAATCTAATCTACATAGAACAATTAGATTTTATCACAAACTCACATGATAGCAAAGAACAAAATATGAACCCTTGGAGTGCTAACAATAAAGATGTTCTTAACAAATTACTCAATAAATAAAGAGAAGACCAAACTGGTCCTCTCTCAGTATGAGTTTTGTTTAAATGAGCTGTTCCAACTTTGATTTTGCTACAATTCATCTAGAATTCGATTTTATCAATAAATGCTCTTAAGCTTTACGACGTTTTGCAAAAGCCAGTCCCAGCATAGAGAGCAATCCCAATCCTGCAAGCGCTAGAGAAGATTCAGCAGATCCTGTTTTTGGAAGAGCTGCTGGAGCCTGATAGGTCTGAACTGGTTTCTTTCCGTTCTTCACTCCTGTTGTAGTGACTTTCAGAACCTTTCGCTCATTCTTAGAAACGAGGTTGGTTGGGTCGTCTGTCTCAAGGGCTGCAAGAGCTGCTTTCAAAGCTTCAAGTTTGGCATTTTCGACTCTATAGGTTTCTTCCTTACTTGCCAAGTTTGCTTTAGCATCATTGAGAGACGCTTCTGCTTCTTTTAGAAGAGCAGGGGCGTTTTGCAAGCGAGTAACATAGTCTTTAGCAGCTTGAACAGCACGTTGAGCCTCTTCCAGAGCTGTAGCCGCAGCAGTTGCCTTTTCTTGAGCGGTCGCTGTAGCTGCTTTCAATTCGGCAAGCTTGGCATTAGCTCCCTCAGCTGTTTTTTGCGCACTTGCTTGGGCTGCTTCTTTTTCTTTCAAGCTTGCTTGAGCTTTATCTAAAACCGCAAGTTTAGCCTTGGTTTCTTCAGAAGCCGAATTCTTGCTATTTTCGAGTTCAGCTTGGTAAGTACGCTCCGCCTTGGCCAACTTGTCCTTAGCAGTTTTCACAACCTCGCGCAGTAATGGGGCTGTCTCCTGCTTGTTCTGAGCATTTGTCAACGTACGTTGAGCAACGTCCAACTTAGCTTGTGAGGCCGCCAAATCTTTACGAGCAGCGTCTGCCTCTTGATTATTGGCATTTGGATTGATCAAGGCTGGTGTGATTTTGTAAGGATCCTTAATATCACCGTCATTATTCGCGAAGAGAAGGAAGTTAATTCGGTTAATAATGCCGTTGTTGCTAAAGTTAACAGCTACATAATCTCCCTTTTTCTGCCTATCTAGGCTGCCAACTATTTTTTGAGCATAGATTGTTGTTCTAATGGGGTCTCTAAAGCTATCTCCAAGGTCAAATAATTGGAATTTAATATTGTCATAGATAGTCTTCTTCAAATAATCCACGGACACTTTTTCTTGACTGGCCAACGTAGGATAAAAACCAAGCTCATTTAAACCAGTAACTCTATATCCAAACTGATCAAGCCCAAATTTAGCAACCACATCTTTTGGAACATTCACTTGTGAAGTTATAGGATCTTTTGCTTGGGCTCTATATTTTTGCTCACGGGCTGCTTGGCTTAGGGCCGCCGCATAATCTATGCTATTTTGCGTTAATGTTACAGGAGCATTGCCTACTTGCTTACGGATTTGGTTGATTAAATCTTGAGCATAGTAGTTAATTTCCAAAAGGATCTCTTTAGGAATATTATTAATATCTACTATACGTTGAGCATCCTTTTGACTGCTAATGAAGTTATTACTTGATTTTAGAATCGCTGCCTCTTTTGCAAGCATTTCTTTCGCTTCAGGAGTTAACTGGCCCGATCCTTTTTTATCAATAGTTCTTGCTGCCCTGATGTAATCTTGCGATAGGGTAAAGGTATTGTGTACTTGGTCCTGGGAAGAAAGTTTCGCTTCTTTTTCTTTGATATCTGCTTGGGCTGCTTTGATATCTGCTTGGGCCTGATCAATCACTGCTTGACGTTTCGCATCTTCGGCTTCAGCTGTCTTCAACTGATCTTGGTAAGAATCCAGGTTCTTTTGCGCCTTGTCAAGCTCCTCCTTTGCCTTCGTTACCTTTTCACTCACCAGTTTGCTATCCACAGCTTTTTGGGCTGCATTCACAGCATCCTGAGCAGCTTGAGTCTCGTTTTGTGCCTTAGCTGCTTGAGCTTGAGCATCCTGAGCTAAAGCTGCCTGTGTGTTTTCTGCTTTTTTAGCTGTATCAAGAGCTGCTTGGGCTTGCTTGGCCGCGTTTTCTGCTGGAGCAACTTTCTTCTCAGCTTCTGTCACAGCTGCTTGAGCTTCGGCAATTTTTTGTGCACTTGTATCAGCATTATCTTTCTTAGCGGTTTCAACTTTAGTCTCAGCAGTCGCAACCTGTTCTTTGGCTTGGTCAACAGCCGCTTTGGCTTGATTGACCTGCTCAGTTTGCTGTTTAAGAGCTTCTGGACTTGCAGATAGAGCCTTATTTTGGTCTGCAGGGGCATTTGCATCCACTGGAGTTGTATCTGCAGTTACAGTGTGAGCAAAGCCAGTACTAGCAAGAACTGCTGCACCTAGAATGACATGTTTTTGGATTTTTTTCATGGGTTTCCTCCTGATATGTTAACAGTATAATGAGAAAAACTTTGTTTGTCAAACTATTTACATGTTTTTTTGAGAACATTTATCGCAAATATGTCCAAAAATAGAATCTCATCTCCATCGCTTCCAAAAAACCTGTGTCTCTAGCTATAATTGTATAATGAATTTGACTCTTACTAATCTTGCCGATGATAAACTCTTAACCGATTACAAACATAATAGTCATAGAATGCAGAAAACCGCCCGTCAAGCAACGAGCGGTCTCCTTATTCACGAATTTCTTATCCTTTGATGGCAATGAAGGGTGATCCGTCGGATCTACACTCTTGACTCCAAAGAGATAGTCTACTGGATACCAGCCATTATTAGCTGCATTATAAGGGTCACGGACATAGGTTTTTCCATTGTCATAGCCTTTAAGAACCAGCTCATGAGTTACTGGATAATGGGCAAAGATGCTGGTACCAACGGCACGCATCCTGTCGCATCCATGCTGTAAGGACCATACTTCCTGCCGCCCCAGCGACCATCACAATGAAGAAAATCTAAACATCAAAGAAAGGCTTAGACACTGTATTCTTACAGTGATTTTTGTTATACTAGTGATAGAAAGTTCAGCGAGGATGCAAGATGACCCCAAATAAAGAAGACTATCTCAAGTGTATCTATGAGATTGGCAGCCGCCACAAAAAAATCACCAATAAAGAAATCGCCCAGCTCATGCAGGTTTCACCTCCGGCTGTGACGGAAATGATGAAAAAAATGCTGGCGGAAGAACTTCTGGTCAAGGATAAAAAAGCCGGCTACCTGCTGACTAATTTGGGGCTAAGGCTAGTTTCCGACCTCTACCGCAAGCACCGGCTGATTGAGGTCTTTCTGGTCAACCATCTCGGCTACTCGACTGATGAAATCCATGAGGAAGCCGAAGTCCTAGAGCACACTGTTTCTGAGCGTTTCGTTGAGCGTCTGGATGCCATGCTCCAGTACCCCAAGACTTGTCCTCACGGAGGCACCATCCCAGCCAAGGGAGAGCTTCTGGACGAAGAAAACCAACTGACTCTGGAAGAGGCTTCTGCTCCTGGCGACTATATCATCAAACGCGTACACGACGACTTTGACTTGCTCAAATACTTGGAAAAATATAACCTGCAAATCGGCCAAACCATCACCTTCATCCAATACGATTCTTTCGCTCAAGCTTATCTCCTCAAGACAGAAACCCAAGAAATCCAAATCAATCCTATGATTGCCCAGCAGATTTATGTAGAAAAACTATAAACAGAACCCAGTTCGGACTTTTTAGTCTAAACTGGGTTTTTATTGACAAAAATAAGATGTCGGAATATAATAAGTGTGCTTACAAAATATCTAGAGGGAAGGCTAATGGAAAAAACTCAGTTTAACTCCATCTACAAGGATGAATACAAAAAATCAACCGGTCTGCTCTTTATCCGTGCCTACCACAAGTGGCATGGGCTGACAAAAAACAAACTGAGAACGATTGATTTGACCCATCCTCAGTTTGTCGTTTTGACCACTCTTGCTGCACTCCTGCGTCAGCAAGAATGGGTGAGTCAGACCCATATTGCACAATTTTCTGACATGGATGTTATGACCGTATCCCAAATCATCCGCCTCTTGGTCAAGAAAGAATTGATAATGCGGGAAGTCCATCCCAAGGACAGCCGCGCCAACATCATACTTCTAACGGATACGGGGCTGCAAAAGGTCAACCAAGCCCTCCCTCTAGTAGAAGGCATTGATCAGGCGTTCTTTGGAAAATTAGAAAATAATACAGAAATATTAAATCAACTCTTAATGGAACTGGAGGCAGAAAATGACTAGATTTTGGATTGGTGTCGTATCAAAAGAACACGTCCTAAGAGGTGTAGAGGGTGGATTTTGTCAAGTCTGCCATGGAAAGAAAGCACCTCTAAACCGAATGGAAAAGGGGGACTATCTTCTGTACTACAGCCCCAAGTATCAACTGAACGGTCAGGAAAAATTGCAGGCCTTTACAGCAGTTGGCAAGATTCTAGATGACACTGCTTATCAAGTAGAGATGTTTGAAGGCTTTGTCCCATTTCGGCGAGATGTAAGCTATTACCAGTCTGTCAAAGACTGTCCCATTGAGCAAGTTCGGCAGCATCCTCAGTGGCGCCAATATGCTTCTCAGATAAGATACGGACATTTCGAAGTTTCGAAGGACTTCTTCCTTTATGTTTTTGAGCAAATGAAACTGGACAGCCCTGCAAATCAGTAGAAGCAGCTTCGTTTGACTTACACCTAAACCTTTGCTCACCTGTCATTAAATCTAAAGTTCCGATTCTCAAGGAAAATCGGAACTTTTTGATTTGAAGTGAAATTATCGATTTATCAAATCAGCATAAAAGCAAATAAACTACCCGTAATCACATTTACTAAAGCATGTATAATCCAGCTAGCTAAAATGGAGCCATCAGATTTCTTTTCATTGACAAAGCCCATATAAGCCGCGATGCCACCCGTACACAAAATGATGAGCAGGGTTTGCTGCCAAGAGAGCACTGTTATAGACATTAAGCCATGGAGCAGACCAAAAAGAGCAGCTTGTATGGTGTTGGCTACCACAAAGGATAAGCGACTAGCCAATCTCTTTAAAAGAAAACCTCTGAATAGCAGTTCTTCCGACAGAGAAGTTTGAAAAATACCATAAATCAGAACAGCTGGCAAGGCTTGGAAGCCTAGGCCTGAGAAATTCGAAGTCGCTGTATCCAGATTTTTTACAGCAGGATATACTAGCAAAAACGAAAGAAGCAAGAAAGATAGCGAACCCAACAAAATCCACAGCCAGATCTTTCGGCTGCCAGCATCTTTTAGTGGTTTTAAGCCAAGCCATTCTAAAAATGGACTTTTTCTTCTAGCACTTATCAACCACCAAACAAAAGGAAGAAAAGCAAACAAAGCAATTTGAATCAGAGCGTTCAGCATCTGTTGAACTAGATTTTCCATGATAAGAGACTCCTTTCTTTTCTTTAATATGATTATACAAGACAAACTTCAAGAATTTATAAAGTAATTCTAAAATATTTCTAAAGAATGAAAGAAATCATAAACATAAACAATCAAAGATTATTGCCACTTCCACTTGCTTACTATGCTTCTCATTTTTGGACTAAATGATGTCAAAAAACTCTTTAAAGACCTATCTCAAAATCTAAGAAAAGTTGCAGATAAAAATAAGGCGATGAGTTTACAAAATAGAAAATTGACAATGAATTAAAGAAAGAAAAAAGTCCTAAAATTTTATCACACAAAGTCAAATTTTCAGCCTATCTATCCTAGATGATTTTCTTTTTAGTTCAATACTTCCAGCTCCCGCTCATCCACTCTCTACCCCTTGGGGTTTCAATTTTACAGGCTTGCTAACATGCCAAAAGCTATTTTTTCCTTCTTGCCAACCCGCTTACATTTTGCTAAAATGATGTCAAAAATCAGCGAGGAAAAATTATGCCACAAGAACTTTTTAAAGAATTTGCCCAGCTAGATCAAGTGGAAGCTATTGTTCTCGGTGGCTCTCGTGCTGGACAGCATTTTGACAAAGACTCAGACTATGATGTTTATATCTACTTGACAGATTCCATTGCTCCCCTGACCCGACGCGATATCCTCAGCAAGTACTGCTCCTACATGGAAATCGGCAATCAGTTTTGGGAACTAGAGGATGACTGTGTGCTGAAGAGCGACATCGAAATTGAGCTCATTTACCGTACTCTAGATAGCTTTGATAAAGACCTGCAGACTGTCGTCCTAGACCACCAAGCCCAGAATGCCTATACCACCTGTATGTGGCACAATCTGCTCCACAGCAAAATCATCTATGACCGAAATGGTCGCTACGAGACACTTCAGAACAAGTACAGACTACCTTATCCAGCTGAGCTGAAAAAGAATATTATTAAGAAGCAGCTCCTCTTACTCGATCAAGCCATGCCAGCTTTCTCCAAACAAATAGAAAAAGCGCTCAAGCGTCAGGACTTGCTCAGCATCAATCACCGCAGCAGTGAATTTTTTGCTTCCTATTTTGACTTGCTCTTCGCTCTAAACGAACAGACGCACCCTGGAGAAAAGAGAATGCTGGAGTTTGCAAAAACAAACTGCTCGCTATTGCCTCAGCATTTCGAAGAAAATATACAGACCTATTTTCAAAAACTCTACACTGAGCCCGCTGAAGCCATAAAGCTTATCAATCAGCTAGTGACGACCATCAAAGAAGTCATTCCTCAAGAAATTATTGGCGATTTTTAGTAATGTTGTCGGAAACTATCTATTCATTGCTACAGAAGCAAAAAAATTAGGAGTTTGAACACTAGTGTTCAAACTCCTTTTCATGCTTTTTATCAGCGATTCTTTGTATCCAAGATAATAGTCACTGGACCATCATTGATTAGTTCTACCTGCATGTCTGCCCCAAAAATCCCCGTCCGAGTTGCCACCTCCTGCTGCAAGGCAAGATTAAAGGCATCATAAAAATTGCTAGCCATCTCTGGCGGAGCAGCCTTGACAAAGGCTGGCCGATTACCTTTTTTGGTATCTGCATGCAGAGTGAACTGGGAAATCGACAAAATCTCTCCGCCAATGTCCTTGATAGACAGGTTCATTTTACCCTCAGCATCGGAAAAAATCCGCATATTGACAATCTTCCTGACTGCATAATCCATATCCTCTTGACTATCGTCAGGACCGACTCCTACTAAGAGCAGGAGGCCTTGTCCAATACTGCTGCGCAGCTGCTGGTCAATGCTGACCTGAGCACGTTTCACGCGCTGAATCACTATTTTCATATCTTTTCCTTTGATTTAAGCAAGTCACCAAGGGTAACTTACAGCTCGATAATGATTTCCGAAATGGATCAACCATTGGTCCGCTTGACCGAGTAGACTTCTGGCACGCTCTTGATCTTATCCACCACCGTCGTCAGCATGGACAGATTAGCAATACCAAAAGAAACGTGGATATTAGCAAATTTCATATCCTTGGTCGGTTGAGCATTAACTGTTGAAATGTTTTTGGTGGTATTAGA
Organism: Streptococcus sp. DTU_2020_1000888_1_SI_GRL_NUU_041A; assembly: GCF_032387735.1. Lineage (NCBI taxonomy): Bacteria > Bacillati > Bacillota > Bacilli > Lactobacillales > Streptococcaceae > Streptococcus > Streptococcus sp. DTU_2020_1000888_1_SI_GRL_NUU_041A. Next base: position 2,282,723 of record NZ_CP135591.1, read on the forward strand.
CAGAACCTGCAACACATCGTTGAGGAGGCCAGACCGGTTGAGACCGTAAATATCAATGTGAGCCGTGTACTCTTTGGTCGTATTGTTGTCTTCCCATTCCACATCAATCAGCCGCTGCTCGTAATTTTCCTGGGCCTTGAGATTCATGCAGTCCTGCCGGTGAATGGCTACACCGCGCCCTTTGGTAATATAGCCGACAATATCATCACCCGGTACAGGATTACAGCACTTGGCAATCCGGATGAGGAGACCAGACGCCCCCTGAATGACTACACCACCTTCGTGCTTAACCTTGAGAGTGTCTTTTTTGTTTTCGACCTTGACTTCGCCGCCCTTGACCAATTCCTCCGCTTCTGCTCTGGCCTTGGCCCGCTCTTCCTCACGACGCTCTTTTTCTGTCAAACGGTTGAAAATACTAATGGCACCAATCTCACCGAAGCCAATCGCCGCAAAAAGCGCCTCTTCAGTCTTATAACTTGTCTTCTGCAGCACTTCTTCCATGTGCTTCTTGTCCATGTACTTATTAGCTACATAGCCATGCTCCTGGAATTGAGCCTGCAAGAGCTCCCGCCCTTTGGAGATAGACAGCTCCTTGTCTTGATTTTTAAAGAACTGACGGATTTTATTTCTGGCCTTGCTGGTCTTGACAATATTGAGCCAGTCGCGGCTCGGTCCGAAGGAGTTAGCATTGGTGATGATTTCCACCTGATCACCTGTCCTAAGCTTGGTTGTCAGAGGAACCATGCGTCCATTGACCTTGGCTCCCGTGGCTTTCTCACCGACCTTAGTGTGGATCTCATAGGCAAAGTCAATTGGACCCGAGTCCTTAGGCAGAGAACGCACTGCTCCATCCGGTGTGAAGACGTAAATTTCCTCAGCTAGATAGCTCTCCTTGACCGAGTCAACAAAATCCTTGGCATCGTTAGACTGGTCCTGCAGCTCCATCAGCTCTTTAATCCAGTTCATCCCGATGGCTGATTCTCTGCTGTCTACCTGTCCCTTGACACCTTTCTTGTAAGCCCAATGAGCCGCAACCCCATACTCAGCGACCTCATGCATTTCCTTGGTCCGAATCTGAAACTCAATCGGACCTTTGGGGCCATAAACGGTCGTATGGATAGACTGGTAACCATTGGCCTTGCGGTTGGCAATATAATCCTTGAACCGCCCCGGCATCGGCCGCCAAAGCTCATGAATGTAGCCCAGCATGGCATAAACATCACTTTGAGTATCCAAGATGCAGCGAATGGCAATCAGATCATAAATCTCATCAAAACGCTTCTTCTTGTCCTGCATCTTGCGATAGATCGAGTAGATATGCTTGGGCCGGCCATAAATCTTACCGTGCAGATTGCGCTCGCCAGCATAGGTCTCAATCTTCTGAACCACCTCTTCTACCAGTTCTTCACGCTCCCGACGCTTCTCCTTCATCATGTGGGAAATTTTGTAGAATTCCACTTCATTGAGATAACGGAAAGACAAATCTTCCAGCTCCCACTTGACACTGGAAATCCCTAGGCGATGAGCCAAGGGTGCGTAGATTTCCATTGTTTCTCGGGAAATCCGCTCCTGCTTATCCTTGCGCAGATGCTTCAGCGTCCGCATATTGTGGAGACGGTCTGCCAATTTGACCAAAATAACCCGAATATCCTCCGACATGGCCATCAGCATCTTGCGATGGTTTTCCGCCAGCTGCTCCTCGTGGGATTTGTACTTGACCTTGCCCAGCTTGGTAACCCCATCCACAATCACGCGCACATCCGTCCCAAACTCTCTTTCCAAATCATCCAGCGTTGCACGGGTATCCTCAACCACATCATGCAGAAAGCCGCAGGCAACCGTTACCGCATCTAGCTTGAGCGTGGCCAAAATTCCTGCCACCTGAATAGGATGCACAATATAAGGCTCACCTGACCTGCGAAACTGCCCACTGTGACAGTCAATCGCATAGATCAAAGCTTTCTGTATAAAGGCCACATCCTCCGCAGCCAGATATTTTCTCGTAAGGGCCAATACCTGATCGCCCGTCAAATTCACTTCTTTTGGCATCTCGTCTCTCCAATTCCTGCCTACTATTTTATCACTTTTAGCCCAATATGAAAACCTAGAAGACGGTTCATATAAAAACCCGCCTTAAACGGGCGGGAGTTATCCGGTGCGAGGCTGGTAAAAACAAAGCCTTACTTATTATCCTGCAATTCCTGAATACCACTTCTCTTTTGCTGGGCACTTTCTTTGACTTGATTAGAAAATTGACCGACCAAAACTTGATTTAAGCCACCTATAATCTGTCCCACAGACCGATCCCAGTCTGTCGCAATAGTAGAGACGTTTTTTTTGACATCATCTCTTTCCTTCTGAACTTCCGCCAATGCTGCCTTGCAGAATGATAGAGGTCATCCGTTTCAGTCATCATTTCTTCGAAATTTCGCTTCTCATCTAAATATTTATCATATTCCGCATTATAGCGTTCTTGAGTACTCCTGAGCCGTTCATAAAGCTTATCCTTCTTATTCTCTATATGTTGCCCCATCTTTTGTACTCCCTAGCAAGCCCCTCATCCTTTTTCACTAATTCTTGAATTCCATTAAGAAGTTTAGAACTTAGTCCATCAAATTCTTCTTTAGTCTTGACGGCTTTGTTCCGCATATCTTTCAGCTCAGTTATGATGCTAGTTTCAACGGTATCCTTTGTAGCTCCTACTTGAGAAAGAGCATCTATCACCTCTGCTTCACTTAGCAATCTAGAGACATTCGGCATCGCCTGAGCTTGAGCTAACAGAGCATCCCACCTTCCACTGACTTTAGATACACCATAATCACAAAAAGCCATAATTGCTTCAGTCGAAATAGCTGCCAAGTTTTGCAAACTGGATGCAAAAGTTGTAGCTTGCTCACTATCTAGGTAAATCATTTCAGATCTAGTATAACCAGCAGCAACCATTTTCTGATAGCGTTCACTCAATGCTTTTTTCTTAATATCAAGCTGCTCCATAGCTTGCTTGGCGCGGGCAAGGCGGTAATCCTGAAGATCTGACTCTCTCACATTTAAATAACCTGAGTCATATTCATAACCACCCCACATATGCTGTTGAATCCAGTTATCTTTTCCCTTACTGTTAATTTTTACAAGTGTCCCAACAACTCCCTCGCTCCCCGTTTCTGGGTACTGCATAGCAATGAAGTCTTTCGGATCAACATAGTTAAAAATTTTGTACTTGATTTTATCAACTTGCTTCCTCTGTTTATCAGTTAAAACTAGATAGGTATTGGGCCCCTCATATAGATAGGCCCCATCAATCCGCTGCAGATAGCTGTCTTCTAGACTTGCCAAAGCGACCTGGCCATCCATTGACCCCAGAGAGTGAGCGTAGAGACTAACCCGAGCATTCGGATACTTATCCATCATTTCTTTAAGCCCCTTTGCTGCCAACTCCTGCTGTTTAGCCACTCCCATATTAGTGCCAAGGTACCGAGAACGCAAAATATTCACAGCCATCTGAGTATCTGTAATTCCCCAATCATTTATCGAGCCTTTTACACCTTTAATAGAAGAGAGATTAAACTCAGATCCTTGAAATAACACGGTAATTTCTTTTACATCCTCAGGTTTAACATTCCCCCCCACCTTTTTATCTGTAATGACATAACCATCTAAACCAAACCGTTCCTCGTCCATCCTTTTGAAGACATTGTTCAGACCATCTTCATTCTTTATATTAGTTCCAGTAGAATCACTAAAAATATCAGAAACATATCCAAACATCTTTCTCTGCTCACCATACTTTGCCTTGTCACCGATTTTATAACTAGTATATTCTTCCCAAGCAATTTCGTTCTTTTCTTTATCGCTATAAGTCATATAATCTACTCCTCTAATAACTGTTGAAGTTTTTCCGTAAGAGAACCACCAACTAAACTCATTCTACCATCTTCACCATATTTCCTTATACCAAATTTAAATATAGCATCCGAATCGTCATTAATTATAACATGAAACATAATCCCCCCCATCGGATTATGACGAATACTCGCATCATCTATTTTATAAGAGCGAATCTTCCCCTTATCCGTTAAAGCATTCGGATCTTCTTCTTTTAATGCTTCTAAAATCATTTTTCTAACTTCCTCACTGTGGACAATTCTTGTCATCTCATTATGGAATTCTTGATTTTTGTGAGTCAGGTATATTCCTCCTCCCAGACAAAGAGCTAAAAACAAACTGACAACCGATAAGATAATTTTATGCTTTTGCTTCATGAGATACTCCTACGACTATTATAATTTAGTATGTGGTATAGGTTTTGCGATTCCAATTAAAGCAAGAGGTTTTCGCTATAGCTAGAATAGTGAATCACTTGTCATCATTCCCCTACCAAAGCTTGCAAACCTACTGATTCATCCATACCTACTGAGCTTAGTTGCTCACTTCCGCCATCTTTTTGAATTCCCATTTTCCCAACCATACTTATACTATCATTGACGATAATATCAAACATAATGCCTCCCATCGGATTATGACGAATGGTTGAATCATCAATTTTATAGGAACGGATTTTCCCTTTCTCCGTTAAAGCATTTGGATCGATTGCTTTTAATTCTTCCACAATCAATTTCTTTACTTCCTCACTGTGGACAATTCTTATCATCTCATTCTGGAATTCTTGATTTTTGTAAGTCAAGTATATTCCTCCTCCCAGACAAAGAACTAAAAACAAGCTAACAACTGATAAGATAATTTTATGTTTTTGCTTCATTAGACACTCCTACGACTATTATAATTTAGTATGTGGTATAGACTTTGCAATTCCAATTAAAGCAAGAGGTTTTCGCTATAACTAGAATAGTGAATCACTTGTCGTCACTTTCCAACAACGCCTGCAAACCCGCTGATTCAGTCATACCATCCGTACGAATTTTCCCATTCTCACCATCCATCTGAAGACCAGTCTTCCCAACCATACTTATACTATCATTAATGATAATATGAAACATAATACCCCCCATCGGATTATGTTTAATGGAGCTATCATCTATTTTATAAGAACGAATTTTTCCCTTATCCGTTAAAGCATGAGGATCCTTTCTCCTTAAATCTTCTTCAATTAGCTTCCGCACTTCCTCACTGTGAACAATCCTGAACATTTCATTTTGAAATTCTTGATTTTTATGAGCTAGGTAGAGACCTACTCCTATGCAAGCAGCCACAAACAAGCTAACAACTGATAAGACAATTTTATGTTTTTTCTTCATATATTCACCTCTAAATAAAGAAATCTCCTTATGACTCTTTGGCCATCACTCCTCTAGCAACTTCTGAAGACCTTTTGACCTATCCATACCAACAGTTCGTATCTCCTCATTCTCTCCATATTTTCTAAGGCCTGTTGACCCAACAATATCAGGGTCATCATTAATGATAATATCAAACATAATGCCTCCCATTGGATTATGACGAATGCTTCTATCATCAATTTTATAGGATTGAATTTTCCCCTTATCCGTTAAAGCATGAGAATCTAATTTTTTTAATTTCTTTTCTATTAGATTCTTCACTTTCTTACTGTGGACAATTCTTGTCATCTCATTCTGAAATTCATGATTTTTATGAGCTAGGTAGAGGCCTCCTCCCAGCAATATCAATACACTTAGGCCAATAAGCCCCTTAATCCTATTTCTTCTCTTAGACATATAAACACTCCTCAATCTTTGTCAGTTTCATTATATAATATAAACTATTTTACCAAAAGCAAAAACCCGCCTTAAACGGGCGGGGTGTGGTGAAGAAAGTGATGAACTTCTTCCTTGATAAATTGACAATAAGCGTAGACAAGGTAGCAAGTAGATGCCACACCTAAAAGGGCGACAAACAACTCAAATAAGGCAGACATAGTCATGGCGAACCTCCTCTCCTTATCAGGCAAAGAATGCAGATACGCTTCTCAGCTTAGGCAGTCTGATTTTTTCCGTTTTATTTCCCTTTCCGACTTACCCAAGTGAGCTCACCACTATTATACCAAAACATGAAAACGGATACAAGGCGGTGAGGCAATTGCTCCTAATAATGATTTTATCAAAGTAGATAACATGCTAAATTTGAAGCATCTAACGTAGGAATGTCACTGTTAACAATTTTTTATCTCCTTTTAATTTGACACGGTTTCTCTAAATGAATAAACATTGTCGTAGTTGACAGTTACTGAATAATAGTAATAATCGTCGTTTCGGTTCGAACTTCCAAATCCTAAAGTTGCCTGCTCTCTTTCATTTTTGTGAAAATACTGATTGATAGTTTGATTTTGAACTGAATAATAAATATCAAACGCCCCGTTGTTGCCATTATAACTTTTGGATTTCATAGATAAAGAAGATAGAAAAGACTGATTAATGGTTAACTTTTGAAATAAGAATCCATCAAAAGGCCATAATTCTTTCGCTTGCCCCTCATCAGAAAAGACAAATTTCCCATCTATATAATCAACTCTTATTGTTTCTTCTGGCTTTTCAGTAATATCATCAGAAGCCCGTGTCTTGGTTAGCACTCCAGAAATTGTGTGATTACTACTATCCCCTTGTAAAGACATTTCGATAAGATAAGTCCCCCGTTTGATATACACTTGCTCTACTTTAAACCCATACGGAAATTGCTTAAACAAATCCAATAGGTTTTCAGTGGGATAGACGCGACTCACTTCAGCTACCTTATTCTCAATCCAATCTCGGCTGCTCCTCTTTTCTCCACATCCTATTAATCCTATCATGACTCCCCCTAAAAGTAATATTTTGAGAAAAATTCTCTTTTCCATGATATTCTCCTTGTTTATTATACTTAACAAAGTAACTTATTTCAGTCACTCTATAGTGTACCATAAATTTTTAAAACTCTATTTTATTCTACCTCCATCCGATTATTCACTTATCCGCTGATGTCTTCATTCAGTATTTTCAAACCAATATTAGAAAGCATAAAAGCTCTATACTGGAAATTTCTTCTTGATGAGAGCGCTTTAATATAGTATAATATAAGTCTGAAATTCATTTTAATAAAGGAGATATTATGTCTAAATCATCCCTTCAAAAAACGGTTGTGCTTTTGAGTGCAGCGGCTCTTGCGGCAGCTGTAAATGCTGTTCAAGCTGATGAGAATGCTCCAGCAGTCACTGCTAATCCTGCCCCAGTAGAAAGCAGCGCAGCGGAAGCAAAACCAACGACTGCTGCAAATCCTACTGAAGCTACTGCGACACCAGAGAGCACGGATCCTAGCTCTGCTATTTCCCCAGAAAATGCCAGCGGAAACGCTGATGCTCTGATGGCTATGGCTCGCAATGTCGCGGCTACTGAGGACACTAAACCCGTGGAGGGACAGACTGTCGATGTTCGTATCTTGGCAACGACCGACCTCCATACCAACTTGGTCAACTACGACTACTATCAGGACAAGCCGGTGGAGACCTTAGGACTGGCTAAAACAGCCGTGCTAATCGAGAAGGCCAAGAAAGAAAATCCGAACGTCCTCTTAGTTGACAATGGCGATACCATCCAAGGAACGCCGCTTGGAACCTACAAGGCCATTGTGAATCCTGTGGAGAAGGGCGAGCAGCACCCTATGTATGCTGCTCTACAGGCTCTGGGCTTTGAAGCTGGTACGCTAGGGAACCATGAGTTCAACTACGGTCTGGACTATCTCAACCGCGTGATTGAGACAGCTGGCTTGCCTATTGTCAATGCCAATGTGCTGGATCCAGCGACTGGTAAATTCATTTATCAGCCTTACAAAATCATCGAAAAGACCTTTACGGATACTCAGGGACGCTTGACGACCGTCAAGATTGGTGTGACTGGGATTGTACCGCCACAGATCCTCAACTGGGATAAGGCAAACCTAGAAGGAAAAGTGGTCGTTCGCGATTCTGTTGAGGCCATTCGAGACATCATTCCTGAGATGCGCAAGGCTGGTGCAGACATCACTTTGGTGCTTTCTCACTCCGGTATCGGAGATGACAAGTATGAAAAAGGCGAGGAAAATGAAGGCTATCAAATTGCCAGTCTGCCAGGTGTGGATGCTGTTGTAACGGGCCACTCCCACGCAGAATTTCCAAGCGGAAATGGAACTGGATTCTACGAAAAATATCCTGGTGTAGACGGTGTCAACGGTAAAATCAATGGCACTCCAGTAACCATGGCTGGAAAATACGGCGACCATCTGGGCGTCATCGACCTCAAGCTCAACTATACCGACGGCAAATGGAAAGTCACTGACAGCAAAGGCTCCATCCGCAAGGTAGATACCAAGTCTAATGTAGCAGATCAGCGCGTCATTGACATTGCCAAAGAATCCCACCAAGGGACTATTAACTATGTCCGCCAGCAAGTCGGCACTACGACTGCACCGATTACAAGCTACTTCTCTCTGGTCAAAGACGATCCATCCGTGCAAATCGTCAACAATGCCCAGCTTTGGTATGCTAAGCAAGAGCTGGCTGGCACGCCTGAAGCCAATCTTCCTATCCTGTCTGCAGCAGCGCCTTTCAAGGCAGGAACTCGTGGGGACGCAACGGCTTACACAGACATTCCAGCTGGTCCTATTGCCATCAAGAATGTAGCAGACCTCTATCTCTATGACAATGTCACAGCTATCCTCAAGGTCAACGGTGCCCAGCTCAAAGAATGGTTGGAAATGTCAGCGGGCCAGTTCAATACCATTGACCCAAACAATAGCCAACCGCAAAATCTGGTCAATACTGACTACCGGACTTATAACTTTGATGTTATCGACGGTGTTACCTATGAGTTTGACATTACCCAGCCTAATAAATACGACCGCGAAGGCAAACTGGCCAACCCAAATGCCAGTCGAGTCCGTAATCTGAAATACCAAGGCAAGGAGATTGATCCAAATCAGGAATTTATCGTCGTGACCAACAACTACCGGTCCAACGGTAACTTCCCAGGTGTTCGAGAAGCCAGCCTCAACCGTCTGCTCAATCTGGAAAACCGCCAAGCTATCATCAACTATATTTTGGCTGTCAAAAATATCAATCCAAGTGCAGATCAGAACTGGCATTTCGCTGATACCATCAAGGGACTAGACCTGCGCTTCCTGACAGCTGATAAGGCCAAGAACTTGATTGGTACTGACGGAGACATCGTCTATCTAGCAGCTTCTGCCCAAGAAGGATTCGGCGAATACAAATTCGTCTACGTCGCACCGAAAACTGAACCGGTGCCTATCGAACAGTCAAGCTCTCCGACTATCGCAGTCGAAGCAGCCAATCTGCAGCATAGTAGAGTAGACTTCCCTGTCTTGACTGCTGTTGACCCTAGCACAAACAAGCAGGCATCCCACAGACAGGCAGGAGCAGAAAGCCTCCCAGCAACTGGAGAAAAGACATCCTCGCTTGGACTCTTGGGACTTGTCATGACCGGACTTGCAGGAATCTTCGCCTTTAAAAAACGAGAAAGACAATAATTAAAAAATCAGCAGCTATTTTGGCTGCTGATTTTGCTTTTTAAAGACTGTCACTGCTTAATTCCAGCAAAACACTGACTGCGGTCAAGGCATAAAGCGGAGCTGTTTCAGCCCGCAGGATACGTGGGCCTAGACCTGCTGATACAGCACCTGCTTGGCCAAAGGCCGCTACTTCATCTGGCGATAGACCACCCTCCGGCCCGAAGATAAAGAGCACTTTTGCTCCGGCTGCCAAGCCTGACAGAGCTCGGACTAGAGCTGCAGCTTCTCCTTCTTTGGCCGATTCTTCATAGGCCACGATGATACGGTCAAAGTCTGCCAAGGCCGCCAGGAAGTCTGCTTTTTTATTAAAGAGCCGAATCTCAGGAATCAGATTGCGCTTGCTCTGCTCGGCTGCTCCCTGAGCAATTTTCTCTAGTTTTTCACTCTTTTTAGCCAGCTTTTTGCCATCCCACTTGGCCACTGACCAGTCAGCTGGGAAAGCCCAGATAGCACTGGCTCCTAGCTCCGTTACCTTCTGAGTGATGAATTCCAACTTATCGCCTTTAGGAAAGCCCGAAGCAATGGTCACTTGAACCGGCAACTCTGTATTGTCTGCCAGCTCCTCCAAGATTTCCAAGCTCTGCTGGTTGGGATCCAATACCCGAGCCAGCCGTTTCACGCCATCATCAAAGACCAGTGTGACTTGGTCGCCCTCTTTGAGCCGCATGACTGAAAACATGTGTTTGGCCGTGTCCTTATCCGTGACCACCAGAGGAGACTGAGGACTTCCTTTTATAAAATACTGCTGCATCTAACCACCTATCACGCCTGAAATGTCCTGCGTTTTCTTAAAGACACAGGCATTCCATTCGCCCTGAATCATATGCGTTTCCAGGAAAAATCCTGCCGTTTCTGCTGACTCGCGCACCATTTCCCACTTCTCAGAAATAATCCCACTCATAATCAGATAGCCCTCATCCTTGACCAGACGGTAGGCATCCTCTGTCAGATGGATGAGAATATCGGCCAAGATATTGGCAACAATGACATCCGCCTTGATTTCTACACCTCGGAGAAGATCCCCCGGAGCCACATGAATGTTCTCCATACCAGGGTTGAGCTCAATATTTTCCTGAGCCACGCGCACCGCCACCTCGTCTAAATCATAGGCGTAGATCTCCTTAGCGCCCAAGAGAGAGCTGGCAATGGAGAGGACGCCGCTGCCTGTGCCCACATCCAGCACAGTTTCTCCGCCTCGCAAGACCTGCTCCAGCGCAAAGAGGCTCATCTTGGTCGTCGGGTGAGTGCCCGTACCGAAGGCCATGCCAGGATCCAGCTTGATAATCTTCTCACCAGCTGTCGCTTCATACTCCGTCCAGGACGGCACAATAGTCAAGTCATGGGTAATCCGAGCCGGCTCAAAGTACTTCTTCCAGTTATCCGCCCAGTCTTCCTCAGCCAGTTCCTGCCGAGTCAGCTGAATATCTCCCGTCTCCAAGCCAAAGCCATCCAGCTCAGCCAGTCGCTCATTGGCCTGGGCCGCAACAGCCTCTATATCCACTGAATCCGGGTAGTAGCCGGTAATCTTGACCCGCTCGCTCTGCTCAACTTCTGGAAAAAGCTCACCATACTGGTCAACCTGCCCCAGATAATCTGCGCTGTCATCGATAGCCACACCCTGACTGCCCAGCTCAATCAGAATATTAGAGGCTGCTTCCTCCGCCTCACGCTTCACTTCAATCGTTAATTCCTGCCAAGTGTCCATCATTAAGATACCATGCCCGTAAAACACAAAGCCAAAATAGGAAATTCTCTGACGACGCTTGCGTATAAGAAAACTTTATCTTTTTGGCATAGTATTTAGGGCGGGTTCAGTTTAGAAATTTAACTGAACAATCCTTTCTTTGTTTATTTCATTGTCTTCGTCATATAGACCATATCCATGCCCGCTTTCTCGGGCTCCGTATGGGTCTGATGATAGCCGTTTTTCTCATAAAAAGCCACCATGCCTTTGTCCTGGAAAACCGTACACAAATCCCATTGCCTAATGGTAGAGAATGTCTCCTCTATCAGGCCAAGCCCCTCAGAGCCATATCCTTTATTCTGGTGCTCTGGCAAAATCGCCACTGTCCCAATCCAGCCTGCTGTCTGTTCATCATTTGTATTCAAGCGGATAAAGCCCAGAATCTTCTCGCCGTCTTTGACAAAATAATAAAAACTATTGGGCCGCTCAACCAGCTTCCAGCGAATCCGCTCTCGCTCCTCCAGATAGGGGTCGTATTGATCCTGATATTTTTCATAAACAGCCTTAAAACTCGCTCGCTGAATGGCAATAATGGTCTCTAAATCCTCAGCTCCCGCCCGCTCAATATGAATCATGCTCGCACCTCCAAATAATCTCTCAACCTGTCCTGCAGCTGCGGAATAACCTTGGCAGCTGCTAAAAACTGGCTCACATCCATCATCTGATAAGCCTGGCCCTCATCACCAAAGACGATACTGGCAAAATCTTCCTGAGTGATGGTTCCCACCATAAAAATAGAAGTTTCGTCTGGATCAAGCATTCCTTGATATTCCTTGGCCCAGAGAATATCCGCTTCTTCAAGCTTCAAACCAAGCTCTTCAAAAACCTCTCGTTGGACGCATTCAAAAGGTGTCTCCTCGTCCTCTCGGCCACCGCCCGGCAGCTCCCACATATTGGGCCAAGGAATGGTTGAAATATCGTCTCGCAAGATAGTCAGCAGCTTATCATCACATATCAAAGCAATCTTGCAGCCAGAAAATTCCATCTGTTTTTGCAGTAAATCTAGTCCTTCTGCATTTTCCATAAGCGCCTCCTAATACCTCGGATAAGGATAAAAGTCTGTCTCAGTCAAGTCAGCTCTGCCATTTTCAAAAGCCTCAGCATTCCAAGCTATCTCAAACTCTGCTGCCTCTGGATCCGCTAAGAAGTCCATGAGTGCATCGAGACCAGACTCAGCCGTTTGGGTTAGGAAATCCACAAAATAAGCCAGAAACTCCCGTGACAGGCCCTTCTTAGGCTCATAGGGCAGGGCAGCCAGATAATCCTCGGCCTCAAAACGAGACTTGGTCGGATTGTAGAAAAGCACGGCTTCCTCAAAGTAAATATCCTCAGCCGAGGCATTTCCCTCAGCATCAACCGTCTCAATTCCGCTTGGATTTTGCACCTCAAGGAGAAAGGCAAGCTCGACTGCGTGATTCTTCTTGTCCCAGTTTATTTCATAATCAAAAGGAAAGTTCTTCCCCATTTCCTCGTCCAATATCTCCAAAAAACCGTACTTAGCCATGATTTCCTCTTTTCATTGTGATAAAATATTACTATCTACAATAGTAACACAAAAAGCCAAGAAAAACACTTGCAGAAAGGAAATTTTATGCCAGAAAACCTCGCCCTGCGCATGCGACCTACTGACATTGATCAGATCATCGGCCAGCAACATCTGGTCGGACCCGGGAAAATCATCCGTCGCATGGTTGAAGCCAATCGCCTGTCCTCGATGATCCTCTACGGGCCACCCGGCATCGGCAAGACCTCTATCGCCTCGGCTATTGCCGGTACAACCAAGTTTGCCTTCCGGACCTTTAACGCCACCGTAGATAGTAAGAAACGCCTGCAGGAGATCGCTGAAGAAGCGAAATTTTCCGGCGGACTGGTGCTCCTGCTGGATGAGATTCACCGCTTGGACAAGACCAAACAAGACTTTCTACTGCCGCTATTAGAAAGTGGTCTGGTCATCATGATTGGAGCGACGACAGAAAATCCTTTCTTTTCTGTCACTCCTGCCATCCGAAGCCGAGTTCAGATATTTGAGCTTGAGCCCCTCAGCAACGAAGACATCCGGACAGCCATCCAGCTAACCTTGACGGATAAGGAACGAGGATTTAATTTCCCAGTGGAGCTAGACGATGAAGCTCTGGACTTCATCGCCATCTCTACCAACGGAGACCTGCGCTCCGCCTATAACTCGCTGGACCTAGCCGTACTCTCTACCCCAGAAGATAGCAAGGGCATTCGCCACATCACACTCGATGTCATGGAAAACAGCCTGCAAAAAAGCTATATCACCATGGATAAGGACGGAGACGGCCATTACGATGTCCTCTCTGCCCTGCAGAAGTCTATCCGTGGCTCCGATGTCAATGCCAGTCTCCACTACGCAGCCCGCCTCATTGAGGCAGGAGACCTGCCTAGCCTAGCTCGACGTTTGACCGTTATCGCTTACGAAGATATTGGCCTAGCAAATCCTGACGCTCAAGTCCATACCGTTACAGCTCTGGAGGCAGCTCAGCGGATCGGTTTTCCTGAAGCTCGTATCATTATTGCCAATATTGTCATTGATCTAGCTCTATCGCCCAAGTCCAACTCAGCCTATCTAGCCATGGACAAGGCCCTAGCCGACCTAAGAAAGAATGGAAATCTGCCCATCCCCCGCCACTTACGCGACGGACACTATGCCGGCAGCAAGGAATTGGGTAATGCTCAGGACTATCTCTACCCTCACTCCTATCCTGGCAATTGGGTCAAGCAGGACTATCTGCCCGACAAGATAAAAGATGCCAATTATTTCACTCCTAACAAGAATGGCAAATACGAGCGAGCCCTTGGGATGACTAAGGATAAGATTGACGACTTAAAAAAATGATGACATCGTTTGCAAAAAATCACATTTTTCTCTTGAATTTTTCAAAATTTATGGTATTATAATTATAGAAACGCTGTGGTGTACGACTTCACACTTAAGTGTTGACCGACTATTTTTTGTATTATTAGGGAAACAAAAGACTTCTAACAGCATGCAAGCCGTGTCACGCGGAAGCAGCTTCAGTTAGAGCGAGTTGCCCACCTGCTTAATTGCGCGGGTTCAATACAAATCGTGAAGGTCCGGCACCAATACAGCTTTTTCTATTGCCTCCTTAGCTCAGCTGGCAGAGCAGCGGACTCTTAATCCGTGGGTCGCAGGTTCGATCCCTGCAGGGGGCATCTAAATTAACAGGAAGAAGCCTTGATTTACAAGGCTTTTTTGCTTGTCTATAACTGATTTGCCCCATCGTTTGCCCCACATTTTTTTATGAGCAATCTTTCCAAACATCTCTTATTTGATTAAATTCCTCAAAAATTTTCTCTTCTAAAGTGTGTCCATATACTTCTACTAACATTGAAATATCTCTATGCCCTAGAATTTTTGCAATAACTCCAAGGTCAAAACCTTTGTGCCAGAGGTAGCTTCCATAGGTATGACGTGCTCCTTTTGTCGTGATAATTGGATAAATATCTAATTCATTTAAAAGAACACTCAAAGCTTTATTGACACTTGCAATATCTGGTACCAAGTGAATATATCCATAATGCTGAAAAATCATTTTATACCTATTCTTGATTCCTAGCTCTTTATTAGCCTTCTCTTGTTCAATTTTTAGAAATTGTAATATCTTAATACATTCTTCGTCTATCGGTACCATCCGAATAGACGTTTTGTTTTTTGGAGGGACAAATTTATGAGAAAGGGTATTAAACCTCCTATATGTTTTTAGCAGTCCTCTGTCAAAGTCAACTTCATTCCAAGTTAACGCTATTAACTCTCCAAATCTCATGCCTGTTTTTAATAGAAAATAGACGATATAAGGAACAATTGAACGTTGGTAATCAAATTTTCTCTTTACTGCTAAAAGTAAATCCAGATAGTCCTTTTCGGTATGTAAATATTTCTCTTCCGTCATCTGTTGTTCTTTGGATGAAAATAACTCGACATGTTGTGTAAAATCATCTATTAGAACTTTGTCGGCAATTGCCATTTGGATGCTCTGATGAATCCCAGTATTCAATCTACCAAGAAAATTTCTACCAACTGTTTGCCCATACTTATTCATTATTCTTTGGTATTCACTCGCACGAATTTGAGTGACTTTTTTATTTCCAAATAATCTTTCAATTGTGTTTTTACGGAGAAGATATTTTTTCTTTGTCTCTTCCGACCTACTACTCGGTAGAATTTTTAATTCAAGCCATTCTTGATATAGATCTACAAGAGAAATATCTCTAGAAATTCTTTTTCCTAAACGAAGTTCTTGCAGAATCGGTTCAGCTTCTGACTCTGCAAGTTTTTTTGTTTTAAAACCGCTATTATGAACAACAGTTTTTCCTTCGTTACGAATTTCATAGGTCCATAAGTTACTATCTCCTCGCTTTCGGTAACGAACACTTGCCATATTACGCCACCTCTGTTCCTAGAATCTCATTTACAACACTTTTGGGAACAACCATCAAACGTTTGCGATTATAAAATGTATAGCCTCGTGATACAAGTAATTCTCTTGCCTGATGAATGATATCATTCGCTGTATGAGGGCGATAGCCCATTTCAATTAATTCTTTGTTACTAATTAAATTATTGTCCATAGTTATCCTCCTTATTTATTTCCTAAATTCAGAAACTCACCTACAAGTAGTTGTAATTCTGTATTTAATTTAGGGAGATTCTGTATTAATACTTCTTTTAATTCTTCCGCAAATTGGTTCGTTTCTTCTCTCAATAGTTTGCGGACTCTTGTTTTTTTCTTTTTGATGCTGTCTGATTTTAAATTTGGAAAAGCCAATGATAACAGTTCAGGATTGTTGAGAAAGATAATTGTAAATGCTCTTTGCTCCACTCGAATATGTTCTAGCTTATAAAATCCGAAATTATCAAGTCGATTCATAACATCTTGGACCATCTCCTCACCAATCGCTTTGGTTCTGAGTTGGAACTCTAGTCTCCACCAAAACGGATTTACATCCAAATCTAGCTTCTCTTCGCGCTTGTGAGCAATGATTTCTTTATTCTTATCATATAACCTAACTTGTACATTACTACCGCTAGAACCCCAATATTTCGTCTCTAATTCACCCCCTCTACCATAGAAGGCCTTATGGGTAACACCACCTTTAATATGTTGCAAATTAACGATTTCAGGCCTGTTGAAAATGTCAAATGCCAAATCAAAACGAGACAAGCGTACCGTCAATGAATTCAATCTAGCAAAGTACATTAATTGCCTCCATACTTTCATTCCGCCAAATTCTTTTAAAGTATTAGGATTAAAATCAATTCGAATCAATTGCTCATTTCCATAAGTGGATAATTGGAAAAATATAATATTGATTGAATCATACTCATTAAAATCTTTAGCTAAAGTAAATACATCATCTCGTACGTTATCATGTATTTCAAATGAATCAACTCTTGTACTTATTGCCTGTTTCAGATTTTTGAAAATTCGTCTTAGGGAACCAATGTCTGTATCCCAGATAACCGTTAATCTATCAATACTGACATCTATCCGCTGTACTAATTCTCCTACATCACATCGTTCTTGAGTACTTCTTAAATCTTGTATAGAAACCAACAAAATTGTCCCCCCTTCTTTTAGATTTTTTAGGTCTCGGAAACACCGTCAAATCAACGTTTGTTCGTTCCGTCGTTCTTTGGACGTTGTCCTAAGTGTCCCTTTTTGCTGGCTGTTAGAATAGCCAGCTTTTGCTTGGCTAGAAATTGTCTGGACGGCAGTCTGCAGGACTTCGCCTGACTTTCCGTCAGGCTCGTCCCTTGTCCTTGTCCACACAATTTCTAGCTCCAAGGCTTCGAATAGTCATAAGTCATAGTCTCATCCTCAACTTCCTCCTCACTCACTGTCCCTAAACTTATGAACTATTTTTTATCATTTATAACTTATTTCTAAGTTATAAATATATTTTATAAAAAATATTTGGGCAAGTCAGCTAAAAACTTGATTTGTAAGTTTATAGGTGATAAAATAAGTTAAAAATAAAAATAGGAGTTTCCCATGACCTTTATTATTCAAAATTTTGGACCCAATTTGGCACGATTGCGCATAGAAAAAGGAGTAAGCCAAACTCAACTAGCTGAAGATTTAGGAATCGGTAAACAGTCCATCTCTGATTACGAAAAACAAAAAAGCTATCCTACCTTTGCAAATTTGGATAAGATAGCAGAATATTTTAATGCAACTCCAACCCAACTCTTTGGAACGAGTAAAGAGATTGAGTTAGAAAAGAGTGTTCTTGAATCTAATGAATACTCTGATAAAGTAAGTGAGATTTTAAAAGCTGTCAAATACATCGAAGATTTTCTAGAAACTGATGGACAGTACTTAGAGGATTTACTTTACTTAACAAGAGGCAACCAACTATACACAGAAGATGGAGATGAGTTGTATATTGATCCAACTTCTCAGAAAAGAACACTTCATAACCAATATGAACCTGGTTTTATTGTAGCAAGGGATAAATCTCCACTAGAACTCTTAATTGAAAATAAGGAATTGTTTGATAAATAGAAAAAGCGAGGATAACCTCGCTTCAGATTGAAGTTAAAATCTTTAGAAGACACTTTTATAAGGACTTTGTCTTCAATCTGTGAAAAGGAGTGAAAACTCCTTTTCTTTTTGTAAGTCAGACTGAAACTTCCAAATTGTTTATTTATTTTATTGACATTTTCTATAAAAATAAGTACAATAGTTTTATTAGCAAACTATACTATATCGGAGGTATTGGTATGAAATTTTCTAATCGTTTACTGCTATTCCTTGCAGGAGTTGTTTTTGTCTTTTTAGGACTTTTGCTATTTACAAACCCAGTAGCTAATCTTGTTGCTTACAGCTGGTGGATTGCATTTGGTTTACTGGTTTCTTCTATAGCAGCTATTTTAGGCTATTTCTCTGCACCAAAAGAGCTTCGCTCACCTGTTTATCTTTTCCAAGGGTTTGTTAGTCTTCTCTTAGCTCTTTACCTCGTGGCTTATGGCTTTGTGACCCTGCCGGTCGTCATTCCGACCATTGTAGGAATTTGGTTAATTGTAGAAGCCATTATTGCTTTCTTTAAAGGCAATCGTCTAGGATTGATTTTCCCTATTATTGGTAGCAATATCATGTGGGTAGCCTTGCTTACATTTTTACTAGGTCTAGTGATTCTGTTCAATCCAGTGGCTACAGGTGTCTTTGTCGTTTATGTCATTGCCTTTGCATTTTTAGTTACTGGCTTCACCTACATTATTGAGGCCTTTCGTAAATAGTCTAGTTGCTATTTCTATCGCATTCAAAAAAGCTGGGAAATCATATTCTCAGCTTTTTCGTCTCTTTACCTAACAAGAGGCAACCAACTATACACAGAAGATGGAAAAGAGTTGTATATTGATCCAACTTCTCAGAAAAGAACACTTCATACCCAATATGAACCTGGTTTTATTGAAGCAAGAGATAAATCTCCACTAGAGCTCTTAATTGAAAATAAGGAGCTATTAGATTAAATAAAAAAAGCGAGGATATCCTCGCTTTTCTATTGTAAAATCTTATTCTTCATTATCAATCATCAAACACTCTGCCTGTGAGTTGGTACATGAGGTAAATGTGCTCCAAGGTTTTGACAATTCGCGTCACATGAAGTTATTTAAGCATCTCCTTTTCTCTCATTACCATTTTCTGTTATAATAAATTGTACTTCTAGAATAGAAAGGACTTAAGATGACAACTCTTATTAAACATAAACGTGTAGAATTTTCAGAACTTTTTTATGACCTAGTTTTTGTTTTTGCAATTTCAAAAGCAACTACTTTAATTGAGCATCTTCATAACGGTATTTTGACTTGGAATTCTTTCCTTGATTTTTTCATGGCTGTTTTGGTTCTCACTGATTCATGGATGATTCAAACCGTTTATACCAATCGCTATGGAAAGAACTCTTTATTTAACATGGTAATCATGTTTATCAAAATGGGACTTTTACTCTTTATAGCCAATATGATTGGACCTGATTGGCAACAATATTTTCATTATCTTTGTTGGGCTGTTGGTACATTAACCTTTACCTTATTTTTACAATATTTGGTTGAATTTTTTAGAAAATCAACCGATAATGTTGAACGGGAAAGTATCAAAGGTTTTCTATGGATAACAGGTCTAGGAAGTTTAGGAGTCTATCTAGCAGCTCTTCTTCCTATTTACGTTGGAGTCTCTGTCTTATTTGCTAGTATTCTGCTAACATTTATTATGCCAATTATCTTGCTTAGTAAAGATAAGCATTACCAGGTAAATCTCCCCCATTTAATCGAGCGCATCTCCCTTCTTGTCATTATTACGTTTGGAGAGATGATTATGGAGCTAGCTAACTTCTTTACAATCGAGAATTTCTCGATTTATTCGGTTCTTTATTTCATTATTATGCTTTCTCTGTTCTTGTTTTATTTTGGTCAATTCGACCATGCTATTGATGAAGAATCTAATCAAAAGGGACTATTTCTAATTTACAGTCACTATCCTATTTTCATTGGACTTATTATGATGACCGTTTCGATGAGTTTTCTTCTGAATCCTGAAGCTAATCTTCTCTTTGCAACCAGCTTCTCTTATATCGGATTTGGCCTCTTTCAAGCTGCTGTCCTAGTAAATGGGCCCTATAACAAACACTATCTTCGCTATTCGAAAAGTTACTACTGTGTCCAAGCGACACTCTATCTGGCTGCCTTGATTCTCTCTTTAATCTTTGCTTCTAATCCTATAATAGTAGTGAGTATAACAACCATTTTAGCTCTAGCTATAGCCATTCATTTTATTTATTTTTATGTGACACAGAATAAAAAATATTCCAAATCTAACTGGGGGTTCTTTTAATGAGTTTATAACATAAAAAAGCTTTGGGAACCAAGGCTTTATATGATATCAATCACCGACCACGAAAATGTTTAGCTTACAGAACTGCTAGTGAAGCTCTAGAGGATGAGTTCAAGTAAATGTTGCACTTATTCTTGCAATTTATCATTTACTTGATGCACGAACTCGATATTTTTTTCGTTAATTTGTTTTTGCCCCACTTTTGCCCCATTTTTAAATCCTGACATTGAAAATACCTAAAAGTATTTCCCTAAAATCAGCTATATTTCAACATTTTTGTTTATTTTCAATATGAAAAGTTCTTACAAATTCATGCAGGGGGCATAGAAATAGATAAGAAAAAGCCTTGAAATCAAGGCTTTTTTGCTTATTTAATTTCGCTTTTTTCAGCTCAATCATCTCCTTAAATTCAAAGTAGATTTTCCACACGAAAAATCCCCTTCCTTTAGGCACAAGAAAGGAGGGGGCATTGCATAACAAAAACTACGAGAGAAGACTGAAGTATAATAAGTTTGACGAAAACTTGATAAAGATGGTTACACACCGAGCATATTCCTAAGGATGTCTTATAATTTTTTTGGTTTAGGAATTAAGAAAGATTATATATATCAAGTTTTGATATGCCTCACGCTTGCATATCCAAGCGGCTTTCCCCGTAGTTCTGAGCAACTAATTTGTTCTAGGAAACATCTTAGTTGCTTTTTATTTTAAAACAACTATATTACGGAACATCACAGTCTGGATTAACAAAAGAATACAAGATAGTGACTGATTGTAAAAAAAGCATTTTCTTGCTTTCTAAAAAATGGCTATAGCTAATCCGGGTTTGGAGTAAAAAATCTCTGTCCCTCAAAGGAACAGAGATGAAATTTATTTCTTCTTAGCACGGAAGACAATGAAGCCTACCAAGCCTACTAGAGCTACTCCAGCAGCAATCATGATCCAGCTAGCATTCTCACCCGCTTTAGGGAGAACTTTCTTGGTTCCAACATTAGAGGCATTTCCTCCGCCAGTACCATTGTCTGATTCGATGATCACAACAGTGCTTCCTGTAGTGCTGCTTGAGCTAGAAGTCGTGCTACTGCTACTTGAGCTAGAGCTAGAACTACTACTGCTGCTCTTAGAGCTATTGTCCGAGCTAGGTTTCGGCGGTTGCGGAACTCCTGGAACTGGTGTATTGGTAATGTTCATACCATCAACAGTAGCTGTATAACCATAAACACGGTCTTCAGTAACTGAGTAGACAATATCTTTTCCATCTTCACCAGTCGCTGGCAAGTCAGTGAACTCATACTTCCACTCACCCTTATCATTCGGACCAACTTCTTTATGAGCAACTTCAGTGCCATTTGCATAGAGACGAACGGTAATCTTGTCTGGACGTTTGCCATCTTTATCGTTGTCATCATTCCAAGTCTTGGTACCTGAAGCGGTAATCAATGCCTTACGGTTGGTAAAGTCTTTGTAAATAATACCAGAACCATAATTTTTGAGCTGAGCGGCATTAACCTGAATCTCTTCATCTGACAGTTGGTAACCTTCTGGTGCCTTGGTTTCCTTAATCAGATAATGCTCCTTAATCAAGTTGCTGAAAGAAGCAATCCCGTTAGCATCACTAGTTGCTTTTTGAACAATTGTCACACCATCTTCATCGTACAATGTGAATTCAGCACCTGCCAAGGCTTTACCAGCTTCGTCTTTTTTAGTCACCTGCACACCGTAGACATCCCCATGTGCATAGCCGTTTGCACGTTGGTAGCGGACAGCAACTGATGATTTTTGCTCTTCAATATTATCTGCTCGCATGATTGCTTCGTTCGGGAAGAGTGTTCCATCAGTCGGAACTGTAGGGAAGTTAACACGGTAGCGAACATAGAATCCTTCGTTGGCACCGATATGCCCCATGTTAATGGTAAAGGAACGCTTGTCAGCAGCAAGATTAATCGTATAATTTGCTGTCACATCCTCGCGTTGCTGGCTTAGTCGGTAAGAGTTATCAGCCGGGTCAACAACCCATGAGCCTTTAAGAATTTGGAAGCTGTTGAGATCAATTTCTCCGGTATTAAAGCCCAGAGTATCTGAAATAACAACATTATCCAATTCTTGATTTTGTTGGTTGATATTCAGGCTGTAAGTAATGCTCTTGATATTATCCGCATTATTCCAGCCGTATTTTATGAAAGTATAAGGAGTTGCTTGGCCAGGAAGACCTTTGTAGTCAATTTTCCCATACTCAACAATCTTCTTGCCAACGATAAGTTTCAGAGGAATAGAGCCTTTATCTCTGGCTACTGTATGATCAACGCGAGCCAAGAGATGAACTTTCCCTTCAATATGAGAGCGAGTCAGGACATAGTCTGTATAAGTCAGTGTAAGCTGTTTAGAGCTTGCATCAACCACAGCTGTCGCTACGAGATTGCCGTCATCATCTTTGACTTCAAAATCAGCTCCCTCCAAGGCAAATTCAGCAGGAAGTCCAATGGTCGTAGTATCTCCTGGCTGAACCTTACCGTAATTGAAGGCAAAGTTTGCGTCAATCTGGAATTTTTCCCAAGGGGAGAGGCCGTCAGTCAATTCTTCACCCTTTTGATTGTAAACATTTACTGACGTGATAACATCGTCTACCGTGTTGGCTCTGGCAGATTGACTGCTAGAAAACAGGCTAAAGAGGAGCACAAAGGCTACTGAGAAAAAGCGCGCAATAGTCTGAGATATTCTTTTCATAAATAATCCCTCCGTTTTTTTCCTTTTTTCCTTTTTATCGAACATGTAAAAATATTAAAATTCCTTTACATTTCCAATATACTACATATATTAGACTAGCATACGATTGACTATAAGTCAACTATTTACCTTTACCAGTTCAGCTTTTGTCGACAATGTGTAAACCAATTTATTTCTCCAAAAACCTTGTCATATAAGAATTGAAAACCGTTTCCTCCGTCATCTTCTTGTATTTCTTTGAAACAAAAATGTAATATTTGGATGCATAATAAATGAACAAATATGAATTATATGACCATAAATATTCATATATATAAATTTGTTTTTAAAAATAAGCATAATTATTAATGCTTGCTAGATAACTAGTCACAATAAAAAAACTGAACAAATCTGCTCAGTTTTCTAATTGATAAATATAAGATAAAGATTATATCTAATTTGTAGAAATATATAATCCCGTTATTTTCTACATCATACCGCCCATCATGCCTGGATCCATAGCTGGAGCTGGGCTTGCTGGTTCTGGTTGATTAGCCACTACTGCTTCAGTTGTCAAGATAAGACTAGCAACAGAAGCGGCATTTTGCAAGGCTGAACGAGTCACCTTAACTGGGTCAATGATTCCAGCCTCAATCATGTTAACCCATTCGCCAGTCGCAGCATTAAATCCTGTACCAACTTCAGAGTTTTTCAGACGGTCAATGACGATTGAACCTTCAAAGCCTGCATTCAGAGCGATTTGACGAACGGGCTCTTCCAAGGCGCGGAGAACGATGTTACGACCAGTCGCTTCATCCCCTGCCAACTCAAGACCTGCAACAGCGTCCAATACGTTGATATAGGCAGTACCACCACCGGAGACGATTCCTTCTTCTACCGCTGCACGGGTTGCGTTAAGGGCATCTTCGATGCGGAGTTTCATTTCTTTGAGTTCTGTTTCAGTTGCAGCTCCGACCTTAATCACAGCTACACCACCGGACAATTTAGCCAGGCGCTCTTGCAGTTTTTCACGGTCAAACTCAGAAGTGCTGCTTTCAATTTGCGATTTAATGACTGCCACACGGTTAGCAATGGCTTCTGGATTACCAGAACCTTCCACAATCACAGTGCTGTCCTTATCAACAGTGACTTTAGAAGCTTGTCCAAGCGCTTCAATCGTAGCGTCCTTGAGCTCTAAACCAAGGTCATCTGTAATCACTGTACCGCCTGTCAAGACAGCGATATCTTCCAACATAGCCTTACGACGATCACCAAAGCCTGGTGCCTTAACAGCTACGACATTAAAGGTCCCGCGAATCTTGTTAAGAACCAGCGTTGGCAGAGCTTCTCCGTCCACATCATCTGCGACAATCAAGAGCGGACGATTAGTTTTCAAGATATTTTCCAATAAAGGAAGAATCTCTTGAATGTTAGAAATTTTCTTGTCAGTAATCAAGATGTAAGGATTGTCCAGTTCGGCTACCATTTTTTCATTGTCGGTTACCATATATTGAGACAAGTAGCCACGGTCAAACTGCATTCCCTCAACTACATCCAGTTCCGTTTCCATTCCTTTGGACTCTTCAATGGTAATAACGCCGTCATTGCCAACTTTTTCCATAGCTTCAGAGATGTATTCACCGACTTTCTCGCTGCGAGAAGATACGGCTGCGACCTGAGCAATAGCTTCCTTGTTGGAAACTGGTACTGAGTTAGATTTCAGGGCTTCAACAGCTGTCGCAACGGCTGCTTCAATCCCACGGCGGATACCGATTGGATTAGCACCAGCTGTAACATTTTTAATCCCTTCGCGGACGATAGCCTGTGTCAAAACAGTTGCCGTTGTTGTTCCATCACCAGCGATATCGTTGGTCTTTGAAGCAACTTCTGACACCAACTTAGCGCCCATATTTTCAAAATGGTCTTCCAGTTCGATTTCCTTGGCAATGGTCACACCGTCATTGGTGATAAGGGGTGAGCCAAAGGATTTTTCCAAAACGACATTGCGGCCTTTAGGACCCAAAGTTACCTTAACAGTATTCGCTAAGATGTCAACTCCACGAACCATGCTGCTTCTTGCATCTGCTGAAAATTTAATATCTTTTGCCATTTTATTATTCCTCTCTTCTAATCTTACTCGACAACTGCTAGAATATTGGCTTCACTGACTAAGAGATAAGCTTCATCTCCGTCCTTGACTTCCACGCCTGCGTGATTTTCTACGAGAACCTTGTCCCCTTCCTTAACGCTCAGGGCTACCAGCTCACCGTTCAAAGTACGAATACCTTGTCCGACTGCGACAACTTCTGCTGTCTTAGTCGCTGCTTGGCCATTGCCTGCAATGACAAATCCGCCAACTTTCTGCTCTTTTTCTTCTACTTTTAAGACCACACGGTCTCCTAATGGTTTTAACATAGTTTTCCTCCAAAGATTGAATTTTTAGCACTCTAAACTATCGAGTGCTAATCTATAGTTATTATTTTATCACTTGGTCAGAAATAGTCAAGAAAAAAACCGGCTAGATGAAAGAAAAATTTTATTTTTTCTTCGCTGCCTCCTAAAGTCAAAGAAAAAACAAGTCCGAGCTAAAATCCTCTCAGACTTGTCTTTAGGGGAATATCTATCTTGCAAGTTTTAGTTTTGCTTCAAAATCATCAATCACTTTTTGCAGATTTAGGCGTCCTCTATAGATACCATAGCCAAACAAAAGCATGGCTAAGATACCAAGTAGAGCTAGGACGATTCCTGCAATAAGTGCTAGGAGATTGGTCTCATGAAAGAGATAAATCAGAACAAGACCGATGCTGGCAATGGCAAAGAAGAGACTGAACCAGCGTCCTAGATTTTCAATCATATGCTTCTGGTAGTGAATTTCTGTTTCATAGCCTTGAATCAATTCTTGTTCTGTCATGATCTTCTCCGTTCTTTCTTTTACTCTGCTCAAACAAATTTGTATTAGACTAGCTGCAAATCGGACTTACTGCCAGCCTAAAATTGAGCGAGAATTAGTATTTAAGTTGAGGGTCAAAGATGCCAAGCGCTACACCAATCAAAGCAATGACAACCAAGAGGAGCATAACGAGGTTTGGTGATACTTTTTTCTTGGCCATCAGCCACCAACAAAGCGTGATAAAGCCAGCTGTTAAGAGACCTGGATAAACACCATCAATCTTTTCTTGCAACTTCAGGAAAGCTTCGCCATCAGCATTTTTCAGCTCTAATGAAGTCGTTACAGATACCCAAGTTGCAGCAACTGCCCCGATAACCATACCACCAATGACACTGATTGCCTTACGAAGCGCCTGTCCTTTAGGTCCTACAAGGAATTCTACCGCCTTGTCCCCTAATTCATAGCCTTTGAAGTAGGCAAAGCGCATACCGCCATAGATGAGAACATTCCAGACAAGGATGTAGAAGAGAGCGCCGATAGGATTTCCACCTTTAGAGAGTCCAAGGGCAATCCCCAGCAGAACTGGAATCAAAGTTCCAACAACCAAAGAGTCACCGATACCTGCGATAGGTCCCATGAGACCGGCACGCATACCATTGATAGTTTCGCCGTCAACAGCGTCACCATTGGCACGCGCTTCTTCCAAACCAGCTGTAATCCCCACTACCAAAGCTCCAAGCTGAGGTTCTGTGTTGAAGAAAGCTGTATAGGTCTGCATAGCTTCTTTCTGCTCAGCTTTGTCTTTGTAGAGTTCTTCCACGATTGGCAGCATAGAGGTCAAGTAGCCGAAAGTCTGCATGTGCTCTTGAGAGAAGCAAGTCAAATGACCATAGTACCAATGGTGGAATGATTTCGCTAAAGTCTTTTTAGTTATTTTCTTTCTTTCAGCCATCTTAGATATCCTCCTCATCGTCATCAAAATCAGCTCCACCAGCCGGCGCGGTTACTCGAGCTGATTTGATTACTTCCAATTCATAGTAAATTACTGCAAAAATCAATGAAACAACTGCACTGGCAACCAAATTAAGACCAAGTGACTTAGCCAAGGTGAAGCCCACAAAGAATGGGATAAAGTCAGCAGCCTTGGTAACGATTTGTTTCAAGAGAATGGCAATACCGACACATGGGAGAAGAGCTCCGACTGTAAAGAGGGATTTCATGATGAAGCCATCCATTGGCAGGTGGGTTTTCATCAGTTCAACCATATTCGGACCAAACTTCGTGATGATCATGGTTGGAAGGAAAGAGAAGACAAAGTGGGAAATCCAAGGATAGACCCAGTCAACAGCGTAAAGCTTTTTGAATTCGCCTTTTTCAACAGCTTTCCAACCAATATGTTGCCAAAGCAAGTTTGTAGTAGCTGTTCCATAGAAGAGAACTGTACCGATAGTACCAACTGCTGCTCCGATTGGTGCAGCTGCTGCAGCGATAGCAGATTCAGACGTGATTCCTTTAGAGTGAACAAACAAGATTGCGAGAGGAATCCCAATGTAAGAGATCGCCCGCACGTCAGCGGAAACTGTACCACCTGGTGTTACCAGAGCGATATAGAGGACCTGAAGGGCTACCCCAACCATAATCCCTGTTTTTAAATCTCCAAGAATCAAGCCACTAATCAAGCCTCCGACCAGAGGACGTCCCAGAGTGTAGTTACCAATACTAGAACCACCCATACCAGGCATAGAAGCTAAACTAGCAAAAAGACCCAGTAAAGCGGCTTGCAGCCAAGAAATTGTCATAATAGACTCTCCTTTTCATTATTGTAATTAAAAACCAAATTTAGACTTGAAATCGCTCCAGTAACCGATGGAAACATCTGGTAAGAGCTGGAATTTGACTTTGTAGCCAGCTTTTTCGATCGCCTCAATCGCTTCTGCCTCTTCCTGAGTGATGGACTGGTTGTTGCCCAGCTTAACAGCTCCCGGACGGTCATTAGCAGGACCGACGATGATTTCCTTAACATCCCCAGGTACAAAACCTTGGTCCACTAGGATTTCCTTCATGTCTACAGGATTTTTCGTAATGAGGAAATAACGGCTGTCTGACTCTGTGACCTTGCCTGATTTTTCCTTGAAGGCTTCCTTGGTCCAAACAAAAGTCTTCTTGTCAGAAGCTCCCTTGTAGGCCTGAATCAAAACCTTGTTTCCTGCGGCTGCATTATTAACTGCAATCAAGCCATCACAAGGGTATTCCTTAGCCCAGCGAGTGACTGTTTGACCGTGGATCATGCGGTCGTCAATCCGTACAAATGATACTGTCATCTTTAAAATCTCCTTTTATCTTTTATAATGTATAGCGGAAGCACTAAATGTCATCTTCATCTTCGTCAGCTGCATCGCTTACGACTTCAAATTCCTGCAAAGCAGCTGTAGCCTCGGAAAGGATGGCCTGAGCCAGCTCTTTTCCGTCCAAGATGTCTTTCATAACCAAGCCAGTCAGTCCCATGGTCAGGTTCAAACCTCCCAAGATAACTGCTGAGTCGAGCTTACCCATGTCAGCTAAGACGCTAGCTGCTGTCGTCAGAGGACTGCCTCCTACAATATCAGCCAGAACTAAGACACTGTCATCAGCGCTTAAACCAGCCAAGGCCTGAGTAAAATCAACTGCAAAATCATCAACTGACTTGCCTTCCTGAAGACCGACCGCAATCACCTGATCCGTCTTGTCTCCGGCAAACATCTTCAAGGAACTCTGCACGCCTGCAGCCAGTCCCCCATGGCTGACCAGTACAAGGTATTTCATCTTTCCTGCCTCCTTTATCCTTCTAGCTCGTAGCCCAGTCAGGCTTTAGATGACGAAGGATTTATTTATGATTTTATTGTACAGAATATGGAACCGGTTTCATATTGTCAAATGTCACTTTGCCCAGATGACATTTGTTAGGAAAAATATGACATTTGTCATATTGGTCTAGGCAGCTGTACTTTTTCTGATTTAATTGGCAATAAAAAAGAAAGCAGATTATTTTCCGCTTTCTATTTCTCTTTGAATGCTCGGCAAGGCACTATCAATCTCTTGATTCTGCATAGCATTTTGAATCAGATAGTCCATCCGATCCATCGTATGACGGTCCACTTCCAGACTGATGTCAATGATGGAGCGATTCATCATGTGGTCTAGCCTCTCAGAAGTCAAGGAATCCAAGCCAAAATCATCAGCCTGTAAGATTTCTCTAGCCTGTTGACTTTTCACCACAGATGGTAAGACTGAGGTCCCCTGCGATTTTTCAAACAAGGTCTGCTGGCTTTCTTTATCCTGTGATAGCAAGAGCATAAATTCCCAAGCCAGCTTCTCTTGCTTACTATTGGAAGACATGGCAAAGAGCGAGGTCTTAACCTGTGTTCCCATCACCTGGCTATTGGCAGTCGGCATCGGGATACAGGTCCAAGAAAAGCTAGAATACTTGGCAACATGGTAAGGGTAGGGCTTGTAGGTCCGATACTGGGCCAGACTCATAGGATAGAAAGCCACGCGCCCCTCATCAAAGTCATTAGAACTCACCTTATAATGCTGGCTGAGCATGTCTAGCTTGCTCATAAAGGCCAAGGCTTGGTGCATCTCTGAGCTGTCTACATTGATACCGGATTTATCGATAAGATGGCCGCCATAAGCTACCAGAGCTTGCTGCCAAGTGTAATCTGTTATACCGTACTGATCCACCACACCATCGCCATTGGTATCCTTGGTTACTTTCTTGCAAATCTCATAGAAATCCGCCAGGGTCCAACCTGACTCAGGAATGCTAATCCCTTCTTTTTCAAGCAGGTCTTTATTGACACACATCATGATAGGATTGCTCTCAACTGGAAGAGCATAGCTGACTCCCTGATATTGCCCAGCTTCATAAGCCACTGGATAAAAGGCTGTCCGTTCATCATCCGTTAAGAGGGTATCCAAGGATTTGAGCGCGCTAGTCGAAGCCAACATGCTAAAGTCGTTTTCCGGTACCATAAAGAGATCCGGCTGCTCGCCTTTCAAGACTTGCTCTGCCAACCAGTCAGCATAATCATCCTTGGGAATACCGCTTTCGTAGACGACCTTGACATGAGGATGCGTCTTTTCAAATTTTTTAATCAGACTGTCCAAGACCTTGTTTTCGCGGCTATTAGGCACATCCCAGCTAGATCCAGCATAGACCCCGATACGCAGGACTTTTTCCTGAGCTGAAGCCCAAAATACAAAAGCCAAAGCAACAGATATGATCAGGACAACCAGCAGGGCCAAATGTCTCAATCTCCACTTCATTTGTCGTTTTCCTTACTAAAATCTCTCTGGGTGACTCCGGTCTGCACAGCCCAGATAGCCAGCTGGGTTCGGTCGCGCAAGTTTAGCTTGGCTAGGATGCCTGACAGGTAATTTCGGACTGTCCCTTCTGACAGAAAGAGCTTGGCTGCAATTTCTTTATTAGAAATCCCAAAGCCAATCTGCTGGATAATCTTCCACTCCGTCCGGCTCATGTCCTCTATATTTTCCTCCGTCACCGTGATAGCAAAGTTGGACTGGGCCATCTGTGAAAAGATTTTGAAGACCTTGGTGGCAATATTGGGATTAATCATGGCTCCGCCTCGATAGACAGTCTGAATGGCTTCGTGAAGTTCTTCTGTCGAAACCCCTTTGAGAATATAACCAGACGCACCGTATTTGAGAGCGGAGAAGATAAATTCATCGTCATCAAAGGTTGTCAGAATGATAATCTTAACATCCGGATATTGCTCTTTGACAGCCTTAGTACAGAGAACACCGTCCATGACTGGCATGCGAATATCCATCAAAATCACATCTGGGCGCACCCGATGAAGCTTTTCCAGCACTTCCTTGCCGTCTCCAACTGTCCCGACAACCTCAATATCAGCGTGGGCTGACAGGATGATTTGCAGAGACTCGCGAATCAAGGCCTGATCGTCTGCTATTAAAACCTTAATCATGTCTTCCTCCTATTTTTGGGATTTCGATATGCGTGTAGAAACCGTCCCGATTTTCAAAGCGGACGCTTCCGCCAATAATCATTAGGCGCTCCTGCATCTGCTTGAGGCCATAGCCATAATGGAGTTCATCAAATCCAACACCATCATCCTGAATGGTCATTACATAAGCTTCTTCTTCCTCCAGCAACTCAATCCAGATAGTCTTGGCATGCCCATGGCGGACAGAGTTGGTAATAGACTCCTGAATCACCCGGAAGACAATGTCTTCCTTGGCGATATCCAGGTCAATATTATCCCATTCGTAGCGGAGATGAATCTCCAAATTAGAGATGGCTTCATACTCACGGATAATCTTAATCAGAGCTTCCTTCAAAGTGTTATTTTCCAGAGCTCCCGGCCGCATCTTATTGAGCGAGCCTCGGACATCACGGATACCATCTCGAACAACGACTGAGACATTATTGAGCTGCTCCTTAGCCCGATTGGTATCAATATCAACCAAGACCTTGACCGCATCAATACCCGCCGAAATTCCCGTTAGGGCATGGCCCAATGTATCGTGAATCTCTCTTGCAATCCGCTTCCGCTCTCGATCTTCTGCTATTTTTTCGGACAAGGCCAGATAAGAGTTCAACTCGCGATTGGCCTGAGAAGCCATGCGCAGCTCTTCCTCAATCCGATGACGCTCTGTAATAGCCGACAAGATATAGAAGAGCAAGGAAATCATAAAGACAACTATATTGAGGGAGTAGAGAAAGTTCTTGCCAAAAAGCAGTAACAACCGGACGGACTCTGGGTAAAAACGAATATAGGTATCTAGAGAAGGCAGCTTGATAAAGAGCGACATGAGGTCATAGTTGGACAAGAGCAGCATGCCAAAGCTCAAAATAATGAAAGAAAACCAGTACTTCTTGTCCTTGGAAGAATTGAACTCCTTAGAGCCATAGAAAATATCCGCAAACACCAAGAGAATCAAGCCATTGTAGGACGAGTGTAATACGGAAAAGATGACCAGCATGAGCAGGATTTCAATAATGGTCGCCTTGTCATAGACGGACAGCTGATTGGGGTGGCGCTCGCGATAGTACATGACCAAAAGCAGACAGGCATACAGACTAATTGATACCCAGAAAATCAAGCTGGGAGAGCCCGGAATGGCATCCAAACGCTCCAAAAGCGAGTGACTGAAGCCCTTAGCTGCTACATAGTTGGTCGCAAAGAGATAGATGGACGCATTATAGACAATGGCAACCAGATTGATGACCATCAAGGCTATTTTGCTGTAAAATATACTTTTTTGAGGTCTCATTATTGCCACCCTGTAACTGTGTATTGACTGATATTATCCCTATTAACCAGATGAACTGGAATCAGGTATTGGCTGTCGTAGGATTTCCCCTCTTGCATCAGCTCAATTACCTGCGCCACCTTGCGTCCCATCTGAATGGGCGATTGGGCCACGGTCCCCTCTATGTCGCTAGTCGTAGCCAGAAAGTTTTTGATATCTGGTGAACCATCCACGCCATAGATTGAGATTTTCTTATCAAGACCTTGATTTTTAATAGCAGCCAAGGCCCCGATGGCTGCTCGATCATTGAGCGCCATAACTACATTAAAGTCTAAACCTTCATCCAGAGCCCCTTTGACCTGCGGCATGGTTTCCTCAGTCTGGCCTAGTGTTTCTTTCTGGGAAATAATCTTGTAGCTAGGCTGTTTTTCAATCGTATCAATAAATCCCTGAATCCGGTCCATGGCAGAGACGGCATTGCGGTGCTCTAGAAGGAGAATATTGGCAGAAGGCAGACGCTTCATCATGTCCTGGGCAATCAGGACGCCTGCTTGGTAGTTATCAGACACAATAGTCGTATCCACTTTTACATCCTGACTGATAGGCGCATCTACTACGATGATTTTAATACCAGCTTTCTTGGCCTTTTGAAGAGAGGAAATGATACTTGGACTATTGCTTTTCACCGGATTGATGACAATGACATCAACCTTTTCTCGGACAAAAAAGTCAATCTGCTGGCTCTGCTTGCCCTCATCCAGCTCAGGATCCCGAACGTAGAGCCTGCTGCCCTGCTGGTTGGTTTTCTTCTCCAGCTCCGCATTTAAGGTCTTGTAAAAGTCATTGTTCATGGTCATGTAGGTCACCCCAATCTTGACCTGCTTCTCATCTGGCAGAACGCCCTTGAAATAAACAAAAAGCAAAACCAAGATAAGCAGAATGAAAAGCGGCCAGAGAGCCTTCTTCTGATAATGCTGTATCCGTTTTTTGACCTTAGTTGATACCATTTTTCACCCCCTATGCCGTAAGCGCCTTTATGAAACATATAGGATTATTATATTACAAAGCTACCAAAAAGCAAAATCTTTCCAGAAATGGCTATAATAAAAGAGGCGAGACAGAATCTAAAAAATCCATGATTTTTGATTCTTGGTCCCACCTCGACAATCATAATTAAACTTTTAAAAGCTTGATAGAAATAGACTTTCAGTCAAACAGATCTTGTATCCTGCAAAACTGAATGATGATTTTTTAGAGCAAGGTCATTTCCCAGTCTTTGCTTCTTGCTTAAAAGGGAAGTTCCTCTTCTTCCAACACCAAATCTGCTAAATCAGCTCCGCTATTATTTTCACGCAGAGCGCGCTGGGCCCGACTTTCCAGCAGCTGGAAGCTATGACAGAGCACCTCTGTCACATAATGTGTCGCCCCCTCCTTTTCATAGCGACGAGTCCGTAGCTCACCATCCAGAGAAATCAAGCTGCCCTTACTTGCATAGCTGGCTAAAGTCTCAGCTAGACGACCCCAGACAACGACATTTACAAAATCCGCTTCACGCTCACCACTCTGAGATTTATAACGACGATTAACCGCGACCGTTGCGCGGGCCACAGATTTTTCATTCGCAGTCTTGTGCAGTTCAGGCGTAGCCGTCAGCCGGCCGATTACAATTACTTTATTATACATTTTATATCCTCCTAACTTATCATTCGTAAAAGGAGGCAAAAAGTGAAAAAAATGTGGTATAGTATAGATAAAAAGGAAAGTTGCAGCTTTTTGTCCCCTTCCTATTAGATTTGTATAATGGAGGCTCCGATGGCCATTAAACATTCCCCTGTGAAAAATCTTATTTTTATCCTGATTTCTCTGTGGTTCGGAGGTTTTTCTGCCTGGGCTGCCGTAGACTACCTAACTAGCTCCAACCCCTACAAAGACACTAGTTTCTTTGTCCTTAGTCTGCTGGTTGCTGCTTTCTTCTTACTGCTCCTTATCTTTGCTATTCGCAGGCTAACCATTCATGCGACTATCCTCTCCTTTGACCACGAAAATGTAACCTACTATTATAGCGGACTCTTATCAGCTGCCACCTACTGCATTCCTATGCAGCAGATTAGTCATGCTCGCTACAGCCGAGACAGTGAAGAATCCGAGATTAGTCTTTGGATGGAGGACGGTTTCCATGACTTTGCAGCCTTTAACCATCCCCACCACAAAATTTATGCCTATCCTGACAGCCAGCTCATCGGTATTGTTTTCAAGAGAAAGCGCCTCAAAGCATTGGAAGACCACAGCCTAAACAGCCTTATCTACCAATACAAATACAGCACTCCGAGCCAGATTCCCACAGCCACTCCTCAATCATCAACCGACTCGCAAAGTAATAGCGACTGCGTCTTCTTTTGAGACAGTGTTGTGATTGTTAAGACAAATCACTTTAGATTACGGAGGATATCTAATGAACTATATAGCTTTTGTTTACTCCATTCTCTTATTATTTTCAACCTATTTTGCTTATAAAAAGAAGATTGGCAGCTCCAAAATCTCATTAATCGTAAGTTTATTTTTATTTTTCCTAACCCTTCTGAATTTATTTTTCTTCAATTTTTTACTGAAAACTTTAATATCCATACTTTTAATTTTGATCTCAGTAAGTTTTTTCTATGACAGAAAAATGAGTAAGAAGCAAATTCATTATACTCATCATTGTGTTAGATTGATTTTTCATCTGTTAATCATTTATTTTCTCTAGCATTAGCATGAGATAGATTTATAACGCTAAATTTATTACTATAAAAAAAGAGCGAAACGACTACACAAATCGTTTCGCCCTATTTTATATTTCGGATGTTATTAGGATACCCCGCCCATTTCTGAGCTTTTTATGATGTTGAATCCTCTCCCTTATCCCTGCCAATGTTTGGCTGGATCAAAGGCGGTTCCAACTAGTTCACTATCGGCTAATTCAATGATGCCGCGTTTTTGAGGCGCATTAGGTAACTGAAGTTCCCGTGGGCTGCACATCATCCCAAAACTCTTTTCGCCTCGAAGTTCTCCCGGGAAAATCAAATTCCCTTTCGGCATCATAGCACCCGGCAGAGCCACAATCGTTTTGAGGCCGACTTTGGCATTAGGAGCACCGGCCACGATTTGAACGGTCTTATCAGCAGCTACCTGCACTTGGCAAATATTCAGGTGATCACTATCTGGATGAGCTACCATATCAACGATTTCTCCAACCACAAACTTCGGCTGGCTGTCATTGACCAAGTCCGCTGGGAATCCTTCCTTGCTTAGCTCCTGATTGAGAATGACCACTTGCTCATCTGTCAAAAAGACCTGTCCGCGCTCTGCAATTTCAAAAAGGTCTGACTGCTCAAAAATATTCCAAGCAACAGTCTGGCCATTGTCTTCGCGGTAAACACGCGCTACCCGTCCCTTGCGCTCAGCTGCCAGTTTAGCTCCTTGATTGTCCGCAGCAATAATCATCAACACGTCGCCGACATATTCTTTATTATAGGTAAAAATCATTTTACGCTCCCTTTTTCTCTTATACTAGCTAAAAATTCATTGATTTGGCTCTTGGTCTTGCGGTCACGATTGACCAGACGGCCAATCTCCTGTCCCTTTTCCAACACTACTAAGCTGGGAATCCCGTAAATGTCCCACTCTTTGGCCAGATCCAAATAGGCATCACGGTCCACTTGGATAAAGCGATAGTCAGGATTTTCCCCTTCTATCTCTGGCAAAAAAGGTTGGATAAATCGGCAATCTCCGCACCATTCAGCCGTGAAAAAGAAGACAGTCTTCTCCCCATCATTGACATAAGAAGCCAATCCCTCTAAATTTGTAGGGATAATCATGCTTCTTCCTCGTAGCTTAGCTGACCATTTTCATAGACAAAGGCAAAATGACGGTCATCCTCTAGGACCAGACCACCAACCAAGCGGTCATCTGTGGACTCGTATAGCTTGACATAAAGGCAGGAAATAGTACCCTGACTGGAAAAGAAATCTCGCACAAGCTCGACGATTTCCTCACGATTACGCAGTCGTTTCTGCTCCTGTACGACTTTGGCTGCCCCAAAAGCCAGCGCTCCAGCCCCCAAAAGGGCGGTTGTGGTTAAAATGATTTTTTTAGCTTTCATGTAGAATATTTTAACACAAAAGAGCAGAGGCGACAAACAATATTCCAGATTTTCCTGGGAGAAGCTGGATTCCTAAGCGGGCAGTCCTCTTGATTCAGGCAAGCTATAAGATTTTCCTACTCATTTACCGCAAAAAGTGATAAAATAGGGAGCAGAAAGAAGGTAAGTTTATGACAACATTATTTTCAAAAATCAAGGAAGTAACAGAGCTTTCTGCTATTTCAGGTCACGAGGCACCTGTTCGCAGCTACCTGCGGGAAAAAATCACTCCGCATGTCGATGAGATCGTCACTGACGGTCTAGGCGGTATCTTTGGGGTACGCCATGCAGAAGCTGAAAATGCTCCCCGTGTATTGGTAGCGGCTCACATGGACGAGGTCGGCTTTATGGTCAGCGAGATCAAGCCCGACGGGACTTTCCGTGTAGTGGAAATCGGTGGCTGGAACCCGCTGGTCGTTAGCAGCCAACGCTTCAAACTCTTTACCCGTGAAGGTCGGGAAATTCCTGTCATCTCAGGCTCTGTCCCTCCTCATCTGACGCGCGGATCTGGCGGACCAGTTATGCCACAAATTGCAGATATTGTCTTTGACGGAGGCTTTGCGGATAAGGCGGAAGCCGAAAGCTACGGCATCCGTCCAGGAGACACGATCGTGCCAGACAGCTCTGCTATTCTCACAGCTAACGGGAAAAATATCATCTCCAAAGCCTGGGACAATCGCTACGGCGTCCTAATGGTCAGCGAATTAGCTCAAGCCTTGTCTGGTCAACCACTAGACAGCCAACTCTATGTCGGTGCCAATGTTCAAGAAGAGGTTGGCCTGCGTGGTGCCCATGCTTCTACGACAAAATTTGCCCCTGAGGTCTTCCTGGCTGTGGACTGCTCCCCAGCGGGTGACATCTACGGCGGTCAAGGAGCCATCGGCGACGGAACGCTAATTCGCTTCTTTGACCCTGGTCATCTCATGCTGCCAGCTATGAAGGACTTCCTCTTGACAACTGCTGAGGAAGCAGGTATCAAGTATCAATACTACTGCGGCAAGGGCGGAACGGATGCTGGTGCTGCTCATCTCCAAAGCGGCGGCGTACCATCTACTACCATAGGTGTCTGCGCCCGCTACATCCATTCCCACCAAACTCTCTATGCCATGGACGATTTCCTACAAGCCCAAGCTTTCCTGCAAGCTCTGGTCAAAAAGCTGGATCGCTCAACGGTGGACACGATTACCAACTATTAATTTCAAAAGGCAGCCCGTTCTTCATTCGGGCTGCTATCTCTTTTGTCTAATACTTTCCCTTTCAACTTTCCAATTTGAAGAAAATTTTGTTATAATGCTTAGCAGAGGTGAAAATATACATGAAAAAAATTGCTTTTGATTCTGAGAAATACTTAAACCTGCAGCGCGACCATATCTTAGAGCGCATTAATCAATTTGAGGGCAAACTTTACATGGAATTCGGCGGTAAAATGCTGGAAGACTTCCATGCTGCCCGTGTCCTGCCAGGCTATGAGCCAGACAATAAAATCAGACTGCTCAAAGAGCTCAAAGACCAAGTAGAAATTGTCATTGCTATCAATGCCAACAACATTGAGCACTCTAAGGCGCGTGGTGATTTGGGCATTTCCTATGATCAGGAAGTGCTGCGACTAATTGATACTTTTAACGAGCTGGATATTTATGTAGGCTCAGTGGTCATCACCCAGTATTCCGGTCAGCCGGCAGCTGATCTCTTCCGCAGCCAGCTGGAAAAGAATGGCATTGCCTCCTATATCCACTACCCAATCAAGGGCTATCCGACCGACATGGACCATATCATCTCACCTGAAGGTATGGGGAAAAACGACTACATCAAAACCAGCCGTAATTTAGTCGTTGTGACCGCACCTGGTCCTGGTTCTGGTAAATTGGCTACTTGCTTGTCCAACATGTATCATGACCAAATCAATGGCATCAAATCAGGCTACGCCAAGTTTGAAACCTTCCCCGTTTGGAATCTGCCCCTACACCATCCGGTCAATTTAGCTTATGAGGCGGCGACAGCAGACCTGGACGATGTCAACATGATTGATCCTTTCCATCTGCAGACCTACGGAAAAACCACTGTTAACTACAACCGCGATATTGAAATTTTCCCAGTCCTCAAACGTATGCTAGAGCGCATCCTTGGAAAATCACCTTATGCTTCTCCAACGGATATGGGCGTCAACATGGTCGGCTTTGCCATTGTAGATAATGATGCGGCTATCGAGGCATCTCAACAGGAAATCATCCGTCGCTACTACCAAACTATTCTGGACTTCAAGGCGGAGCGCGTTTCTGAATCTGCTGTCAAGAAAATCGAACTTTTGATGAACGACTTGGGCATCACACCGCTGGACCGTAAAGTAACAGTTGTTGCGCGCGATAAAGCTGAAACCACTGGCGAGCCAGCTCTGGCCTTGGAATTGCCAAACGGTGAAATCGTAACCGGTAAGACCTCTGAACTCTTTGGCCCTACGGCAGCTGTATTGATTAATGCCATTAAGAAATTAGCCAATATCGCCAAAGGGACCAAGCTGATCGAGCCTGAGTATGTCAAGCCAATCCAAGGCCTGAAAATCAATCATCTGGGCAGCCGCAATCCTCGCCTCCACTCAAACGAAATCTTGATGGCTCTGGCAATCACAGCCATGGAAAATCAAGATGCAGCAAATGCCATGCAACAACTCGGCAATCTCAAGGGCAGCGAGGCCCACTCCACCGTCACTCTGACTGATGAAGACAAAAACGTCCTGCGCAAACTAGGCATCCATATTACCATGGACCCCGTTTACCAGTATGATAGACTCTATAGAAAATAAAAACAAGCTCTGTTAAAAGCTTGTTTAGAAAGCTGGCGTCGCCAGCTTTTTTTGTTAATAACGCTTGGACAGGAGAAAGCGCAAAAGATAGTAAAGTCCCAAAACCAAGATAATGGTCAAGGTCAGAAACTGATTGAGACTTAAGATGATTGGAAAAACCATAGACAAAACGCTCAAGCACGCTGCCAGAAGCAAAAGAATATTAAAAAGCAGAGTGCGAGTCTTTTCGTCAATCATGCGATTGCGCTCATCAGTCACCTGAATGTAGAGCTTCTCAAAATTTTCCTCCCGTCTTAGGGCAAGATTATACCGAATGGTCAGCAAAGAAAGCCCCAGCAGTATGCCGACCATGACTCCTTCCTGCTGATCATCCAGAGAATGAAAGTGGCTCCAGGCCAGTCCTACCAAGATGATAAAGGTTAAGATACGCCCTACGATAACCTTCCTTTGAAGTTTTTTCCGAAATTCTTGTTTAGTTAATGTTTCCATGTCAGCCTCCTATTTTTCATACGCTTGAAAAATTTTCAACATCACCACAATCAAGATAACTCCCACAAAAGGCAGGATTTCCTTAGGTATAAAATTGGCTTGCAAATGGAGATAAGATAAGCCAACCACCACCAAAATAGCCAATATCCATTTACACAAATAAGTCCATTTCATGATTCATCCTCCTCAAAGAGAAACACTTCTTCAATCCTTAAATTGAAAAAGGATGCAATTTTATGAGCCAAAAGCAGCGAGGCATTGTAGCGGCCTTTTTCCAAAGAAATAATCGTTTGTCTCGTGACCTCTAGCTTCTCAGCCAGCTCCTCCTGGCTGAGCTTTTTTCTTTTTCGTAATTCTTGAATTCGATTTTCCAAGGCTGCCTCCTTTTCACAATGTAAAATAAGCTTTACTTTTCAAATATAGTATAGCTCCCTTTACATATTTTGTCAAGAAGAAAGCGGCAAAAAAAGGACTGAAAATTTAAACATTGCAGTCCTTTCATCATCTTTATTGATTTCCTTTGTTATTTGCTTTTTAAAGCCACAGCCAACTCGACACATGCTCCTCCTTGGTCTGGATTGAGCAGAGTCAGACGACCACCGTGCAAGAGAGCTACCTGCTTAGAAAAGGCTAAACCGATACCATGATGAGGATTAGCTGAATTGCGGCTTTGGTCACTCTGGTAAAAGAGCTGTTCCGCTCCTAGCAGCATCTCCTCTGAAAATGCAGGACCATTGTTCCAGATAGCAAAAACTAACTGGTCCTGCTGCACTGATACCATCAGCTTCACTTCCTTTTGGTCCTGATTAGCATATTCAAGCGCATTCAGTAAAATATTGAGCAAAGCTCGCTTGAGATAGTCCAAATGAATTGACAAAATCAGACTAAGATCACAATCTTCTTGGAGATAGAAACGATAGCTTTCCTGTTTGCTGAACAGTGCCCAATCGTCCTGGAGATAAGCCAAAAAGTCCCCTAAGGAAAGCTGACTGAACTGATTAGAATCAATCTGAAAAGTCTTAGCGTAATCAATCAAAGAGCCACAATACTCTTCCATCTTGTGACTAGCCTGCAAAATCTCAGCAGCATAGTCTGCCTGTGGATAGCCCAACTGCGCCAATTCCAAGAGCTCAGCATTCCCCTTGATCACAGTTAGGGGCGTCTTCAAATCGTGCGATGTCGCTGATAGCTGTAAAATCAACTCCTGATTATGCTGCTGCTCTTTTTCTAGAAGACGAGCATTTTCTTGATGGCTGCTCCGTAAATCGCTATAAACTTCGAGCATTTCCTCGATCCGAAAAAGCTGGCTTTGATTTTCTTCTAAAAGCTTCTCACTCTTTAGCATCTTTATTTCCCTGTCGATTTTTCGGAGCAATTTCAAAATATGATAAAAAGTAATCAGCAGCAAGCTCCCTGCCCAAAAGAACAAGGTGAAAAGAACGTGATCACTGCCTTGCGTAAATTCATAACCTATAAGCACAAAAATCAAAACATGAAAAAAGACGATTTTTAAACTGGTTGTCCAGACTAGACTTTTGAAATTTCGGGTCCTAATTGCCATCTATAGCCTACTCCTCTCACTGTTGCGATTGCT
This sequence comes from Streptococcus sp. DTU_2020_1000888_1_SI_GRL_NUU_041A, assembly GCF_032387735.1. Lineage (NCBI taxonomy): Bacteria > Bacillati > Bacillota > Bacilli > Lactobacillales > Streptococcaceae > Streptococcus > Streptococcus sp. DTU_2020_1000888_1_SI_GRL_NUU_041A. The sequence continues at coordinate 2,323,785 of NZ_CP135591.1, forward strand.
TGCAGCCCTTCTTGTTTGCATTTTTGGCGAATTTGATATACGTATTCTGAGATGGAGCGAAGCTGTGTTTCTGAGCTTTCTGGATAAAGCAAGATATGCAGGCGTTCAGCTGAAAAGGTCTGCTTGGGATTGCTAGCAAGTAAATGCAGTAACTTAAACTCTCGCTCTGAAAATTTCAAGACTTTACCAGAACAGGCAACTTCATAGCGCTCTGGATAAAATTGACAAGAAGCAATTTCAGAATAGCGCTCCTCACGTCTTTCCTCCCGCCGAAGATGAGCTCTGACACGCGCCAGCAATTCTTTGGTCCCAAAAGGTTTGACAATATAGTCATCTGCTCCTCGAAAGAGCCCTTCCACTTTGTCCGCCTCCAACTCCTTGGCCGTCAGAAAGATGATTGGACACGAAAGATGAGGACGAATGTAGGAACACAGCTCAAAACCATTAACAGGCTCCATCATCACATCCAGCAGAATCAAGTCATATCCGACAAAATGCGTCAATTCTAGCTCTTCTATCCGATTAAGCGTCGTCACATCATAAGCATCGAGCTCCAGGACATTTTTCACCAGCTTCAAAATGCTCTGGTCGTCATCAACCACCAAAATACGATACTGTCTCATGAATTCCATTATAGCATACCTCTAGCGAACATCTCGTTTCAAGGTTAAGAATATAGCAGAGCTCCAAACCAAAGCTAACCATAACAGCTGTGTTCCCAGCCCTGATAGATCTATTGAATGCTGAAGCCCTTCATACTCAAAAAGATTTAGGGTAGCCAGATCGGGCAGGTATTTTGCTTCCTTGATGAACGTTGCCAATAAACGGCTGAGACCAATCAAGAGAGGAAAGAGCACCGACACCGGCACAACCCAAGATTGAAATAGCAAAGCTAGGCCGGCAGTTAAGAAAGCCAGAAAAAGATTGCTGAGAAGACAAAAAGAGCTGTAATAGAGGAATTTCCCCAGTAAGGACCAGCTAAAGTCTAGGTCAAAACGACCCAGCATAACAAGGAAACAGCTGCCTATCATGATACTGTAGAGGATCAGGAGCAGCACGGCCAGAAAAAGGATTTTCCCAGCCAACCAAGCCCTTCTATTTGATACGGTTAGAAAATTCGTTCGCATCCCAGACTTGACAAACTCTTGAGCAAAATAGAGCGAAGTAAAGATGACGATGACAGGCTGCGCCAGATAGAGGGCATGCAAAGCCTCGCTCAGAGCCTTCGTCTGGCCAACTGCTGTCTGACTGTAGTCAAGATTCATCAGAAAAAATGGAACGATTACCAGAGCCACCAAGGCTGCACCAAGAGCGAGATAGTAAGAACGGAATTTAATCCATTCACTTCTAATCAGAGCTATTATCATCAGTATCGCCCTCCTAAATCCGTCTTCAAAAAGCGCAGAGAGGTCATGCCGCCGATGACTAGTAACCATGCACCAAGTATCAACAACCCTTGGAAGGGATTGTTGGCATATTGGGAAGTTGGCGTTGCCGCAAACAACTCTCCTGCTGGCTGTGGCAGATAAGTTCCCCAACTCGTGTGAGCTGCCAAGTAGTTTCCCAGATTATAGATCTGTGGCACGAGAAAAAGCAGAGGAACTAGCATGGTCCGAGCCAATAAACCTAACAAAAATGAAAGGATCCCCAAGAGGGTTAGAGATAAGGTTTTCCACAAAATCAAACTCAAAGCTGCCTTATTGAGCAGAATCGGATCAAGCCCTTCCTTTCCTAAAGCCAGATGCATGACCATATAACTAAAGTAGATTGATAAAAAGCTACTGGCAAGAGAAAAGCAAGTAAAGGTCATAAGTTTCCCCACAAGCAACTTCAGGCGGTTATTACAGGTCAAAAGACTGGTTCTCAAGCTATGAGACTGAAATTCCATAGCTCCCAAAATTCCAGCTAGAATGACCAAAACCATGACTGCCATAGAGGCCCCGTTGAGGCCTAGATATTCCAGCGGGTCAATGGCTTCTGCCAGACCGGGAACCGTCTCAGGTGTGGCATCCAAGCCGACAGATAAATACTGTCGGCCCTCCAGCCAGGATACGACAGGCACCAATAGCAGCATGAAGGCTATACTCACTTTGAAAGCCTTGGTTGAGCAAATTTTCAACCATTCTGAATGCAGTAAGGACATCGTTTCTTTCATCTTAAACCTCCTCTGTCAAATCAAAGAAGAGATCTTCTAGGCTGTCTGAATCTTGCAGCACCTCTTCCAATTGTCCCTGCTCAATAATTCGCCCATGATGAATCAAGACTACATCATCTGTCACCATTTGCACCTCTGATAGGATATGAGAAGATAGAAGTACCGTTTTCCCTAAATCAGCCTGCTGACGGATGAACTTTCTAAACCACTTGATCCCACTTGGATCCAGTCCATTGGTCGGCTCATCTAATATAAGAAACTGAGGATCACCCAGCAAAGCTGCTGCCAAACCCAGCCGCTGACTTTCCCCTAGAGACAGGCTTGACAAAAGGTCCTTCCTCTTATGAGTAATTCCAGTCATCTCCAAAACCTCATCGATTCGAGACTTGGAAATAGCATTACTCGCCGCAATAATCCTCAAGTGGTCATAGACCTTTCGATTTGGCAGACCGCCAATGCCGTCAAAGGCTGCACCTACCGTTCTGAGCGGATAGGTCATTGACTGATAGGTTTGCCCATCAAAAGTCGCAGTCCCAGACGTCGCCCGATCTAACCCCAAGAGAATCCTCAAGGTCGAGCTTTTACCAGCACCATTTGGGCCCAGAAAGGCTGTAATCCGCCCGCTTCTAGCTGTAAAAGAAATATCTTCTAAAATCTGCTTGCTGCCATGCTTTTTGCAGACTCCTTCTATTTTCACTATATGTTCCATACTGAACTCCTTTTGATTTTTCTTTAGTATACAGGGGCAAGTTCAGAGAAAGTTCAGACAATAAAAAAACTTGCCTTGCGACAAGTTTCTTTTCTCATTTTTCAACCGCATCCCAGAGCTGGTGGATGCTTTTTTTCTGCACGGGATCGACAAAGTGTGGCGCGATTTCCACCAGAGATTGCAAGACAAAAGCTCGCTCAGCCACATAAGGATGAGGAACAATCAAGTCCGGACTGTATAGCTCTTCCTGTCCTATGTAAAGAATATCCAGGTCAATCACACGCGGACCCCATTTGATTTCCCGCACGCGCCCTATATCCGCTTCGATAGCCAAGAGGGTCTGCATTAACTCCTCAGGATTGAGCCAAGTCTCAACTTCAACAACTTGATTGAGAAACGGATCCTGCTCAACGCCACCCCAAGGCTCTGTCTGGATACGGCTTGATGCCTGCAAAACTCTTATATTTTGCTCTGCTATTTTTTCCAAAGCCGCATCCAGATTGGCAGCTAGGTTTCCTTGATTGCTCCCCAGAGCGATAAAGGCTTTCCGCTTTTGACGCACCAGCTTGACTGAGCAGGTCTCTAAAGGCAGCGGCACGGGTGCCCAAGGCTTCTTGACCTCCAAGCTGACCTTCTGCACCAAAGGATGAGTCAGAAAAATCCGATCAATCAGCTTGTAAGCCAACGTCTCAATCAAGTCTTCCTTGCTTTCCTGACACCAGTGGGTCAAATCCTGAGCCAATTCTCCATAGTGGATAGAAGCTGTCAGATCGCCTGCTTTGGCAGCCCGAGTCATATCATAGTCCAAAATCAGATCCAGCACAAAACGCTGGCCCAATTCTTTCTCTGCTCCAAACAGACCGTGATAAGCATACACTTCCAAATCCTTAATGCGCAGCTGATCCATTTTCTTATCCTTTCTGATTCAAGTTTCTGCATTTTATCCTTGATAAAACTATCTAGCCTTTCCCGACACGCTCTACTACTGATAAGATCAATGCCCCATCAGTTTGTAAGCTTCATTTTTTAGATCCTTGTCCGTCGCTAAAACGCCACGCGCTGCTGTAGTAACCGTTGCAGTGCCAGGCTTTCTGACTCCGCGCATATTCATACACATATGCTCAGCTTCCACCCAGACCAGGGCCCCTTGAGCACCCAGATAGTCCATCAAGGCCTCAGCAATCTCTACGGTCAATCGCTCTTGAATCTGCGGTTTCTTGGCATAGACCTCTACTGTTCGGGCCAGCTTGGACAGGCCTGCTACCCGACCATTAGGCACATAGGCGATATGAACTTTTCCGTAAAATGGCAGGAAGTGATGCTCACACATGGAATGAAAGAAAATATCCTTCTCCACTACCATATTATTGTCAATGATTTCAAAAGACTTGGCCAGATGCTCCTCAGCAGTCTCGCCCAGCCCAGCAAAGATTTCTTGGTACATTTTAGCAATGCGCTGTGGCGTCTCCTGCAAACCTTCGCGGCTTCCGTCTTCTCCAACCGCCTCAATAATCTGGGCAACAGCTGCTTCAATTTTCTTCGTGTCCATATATGCTCCTATGTTCATTTTTATTTTTTGATAATTGACTTGACTGAGAAGGACGCTCAGCAAAGTTTAACTTGCGATTCTCAAGGATTGATTTTCTAACCTGAGCCAGAAAATAAAGAGAACCCGTAATCAGCAAAAGCTCATCTGACTCATGCTCTACTGCTAAATAATCTGCTAAATAATCCGGCCATTCTTTGTAAGAGAGGCCTTGCTGCTCAGCCAAGGATTGCATGCTCTCTTTAGAAAAACTCCGCGGATCAGCAAAGGCTGTCAAGCTTATAGCTGCTTTGGGAATCTTTTGCAGCAACTCCACCATATCATCCAAGGCCTTGGTTTGGATACAAGCAAATAAAATGTGCTTCTTATAAGTCGGATAATGCTGGTCCAATGTCGCAGCTAGCGACCGCAGGGCATGGGGATTATGGGCTCCATCCAGCAAGATAAGCGGCTGATCCGATATCCTTTCCAAACGCCCAGGCCATACAGCAGCAAGCAAAGCCCTCTCAACCTCTGCTTTTGTCAATAAGGGCAGCGACTGTAGCTGACAGTATAGGTCGCACAAGTGCAGAGCTAGTCCAGCATTATCTGCCTGATGCAGTCCCATCAGAGCTGTTTGATACAAGTCTTTGGCCCGATAGGCATTCGAAAAGGAAAAGCACTCCCCCTCCTCTGACTCTTGATGTTCCACTTGATAGTCTTGAGACCAAGAAAAGAGCGGAGCATCTTTTTCAGCAGCCTTTTGCTCAACTACTGCCAGAGCCTCTGGCTCCAACCTACCGGTCACAATGGGAACTCCAGGCTTGATAATGCCAGCTTTCTGCTGGGCAATAGCCTCTAGACTGTCACCCAGCAAGGCCACATGATCCAGACCGACTGTTGTGATAGCAGTCAGCAAGGGCTGGCAGACATTGGTACTGTCCAAAAGCCCACCCATGCCGACCTCGATAATAGCCACATCCACCTGCTGCTGGACAAAATAATCATAAGCTAGAGCAGTTACAATCTCAAACTCAGTCACCCCCTGCAAGCCAGAGTCTGTCGCATGCTGGGCTAAGAGGTCCTGATAAAGGCTCAGCAATCGCTGAAGATCTTGGTCGGAAATCGCATTGCCATTAATGGCAATCTGCTCATTGTAGCTGACTAGGTAGGGAGAGGTGAAAGTGCCAACACGCTGGTCTCGCACCTCCAAAAGTTGGCGCAGATGGGCAATGGTTGAACCCTTGCCATTAGTCCCCGCAATATGGATGACTGGTAGCTGCAAATGCGGATTCCCTCGCAACTCCAGCAAACGCTCCATCCGCTCCAAGCCAAAATTGGGACTGGCTGTCCGATAAGCATCCAGCCAACTTAAATCAGGTAATTCTTGTTTTTTCATCTTACTTATACTGACCTAGATTGAGATCTTCTGTCTGCTGCGCTAGACGAATCGCATCGCCAACGGCAGCAGCCATCCGGTGCTTAGCCACTTCGTGCACTCTGACAACTTCAACGCCTCTGCTGGCCGCAAGGGTAGTCAGATGGGCTGAAGCTGTATCACGGTTTTCGAAGCCATCCTGAGTCTCAGGATTGACCTCAAAGCCGTTTTCTTCTAAGATACTAACGAGAAACCGTTTACGAGAAACCCCAAGAAAAATAGGGAAACCAGCCTGATGGAGACTATCCAGCTCCTGCAAAATGAGAAGATTCTCCCGCTTGGTCAAACCGAAACCAATCCCTGGATCCAGCATGATATTATCACGCGAAAGGCCGGCATGTTCTGCCACCTTCAAAGATTTCTCAAAACACTTCCACATCAGTTCTGTAATTGGTAGCTCTGCAAAAAGAGATAACTCTTCCTTTGTGAAGGCTGAACCAAAGCCAAATTCTGGGAAAACTTTTGAGCTGGCATGTTGAGGACGAGCCATCACTGGATTAAACATGACAATGACTGGCGCACCATATTTCGCAGCTGTCTCCGCCATCTTTTCATCGCCCAAGAGACCGGTAATATCGTTGATGGTATCTGCACCCGCAGCCAATGCCGCTGCAGCCACTTCAGACTTCCAAGTGTCCACAGAAATCACAATATCACTTTCCTGACGAATAGCTTCAATGACTGGCACGACCCGCTCTATCTCTTCTTGAATAGCCACAAAATGACTACCTGGCCGAGTAGACTCACCACCAATATCCAGCATGTGAGCTCCCTCAGCAATCAGCTTTCTAGCCTGAGCCAATGCCGTCTCAACCGTATTGTAGCGCCCACCATCTGAAAAGGAATCCGGCGTCGCATTGATAATGCCACAGAGACCCGTTCGGCCATCTGGAGCAATTGCTTTTAGATTCACCATTTGACTTTCATCTCATTTCTATCGACTGCCCTGCTCTTCAACAAAAAAGTCACACTCATCTAGTGTACCGCAAAGCTCTCAGCAGATGCAGCATCCAGTCCTATGAACTGCACTCGACTTCACAAGAAGACCTTATCTAGTCCCTTGTTTCATTTACCATTTTACCATAATTCTTCTATTTGACAAAACACTTTCTAAAAGCAAAAGGGTAAAAGGCTGAGAATAATCATATTTCTGAGAATATGGGCCAGCATAGACAGCTCCAAACGCTGAAAATAAGGCCTGAGGAGATGGGCAAAGACTAGTCCCAAAAGCAGATAGGAAAGAAAACACAGAGTTTCCTGAAGATTTTTCGCAAGGGAAAAGCAGAGCAAACCTAGTGCAATCCCCCAGCTCTTCCGATAGCGAAGAGAGGAGTCACTGTCAATAAATTTCGGTGCTGCAGGGGATAAAACGGCGATGTCAATCCCCAGAAGCAAAAGAGAAGATGACAGAAAACTCTCCGTCAGCATCTGCTCCACCGCCTGTCCTGACTGCGCCTCCTTGCCACACAGCAGAAGAACCCCCGCAGCATTGACCAAAATCATCAAAAAATACAAGAAAAGCAAGTGTCGATAATTGCTTGACTGACGAAGAGAACCTTTGATTTCCTGAAGTTCTCTGGAAAAATAAAAGGCACAACAAAAAAGCAACCCCAGCAAGCCCACCATAAAAAGCAGATTAGCCTGACTAAAGACCAAGCGATGAGGCATTGGATGAAGCATGAGCAGCAGTCCCGTCTGAGTCAACATAGCCAGTAGTAACAATTGAATGATTTTCTCTAGTTTCAGCATATTCTCTCCATTCTTCTCTTATCATTATAGAAGAAGTAAGAGCAAGCTGGTAGAAATCCCCTCAAATGTCCTAATTTGTGCCTCAAATGACAAAAAAAGCAGATATTCTCTGCTTTTCTACTTGTTCACCAAACCTGTCAGTATCATAATGAGTACTGCAACTCCATTTCTCAGCATGTGCGCTAAAATAGACATTTCCAAACGCTTGAATATGTAAGCAACCGCGGCTAAAACAGCACCCATACCTGCATATATAACAAAACTGCCGATATTGGTCGGACCATGAAAAAGACCGAAAAGAATGACTCCTACAACCAATCCCCAAACATAATGCTTGGTAAAAATTTTCTGAGGAATCAAGCCGCGAAAGACTACTTCCTCCAAGATAGGGGCCTGAATCACAGCTCCTACCACTAATAAAATCTTGGGTACATGCTGAAATAAAGCGTTCAAGGCATCCTGATTGGCAGTGGATATGGCCTGACCTTCCAGCAGCATGATAATTGCTCCCAGCATGTTGACGCCAATCATGACAACATTAGAAACAGCTAACCAGCCAAACGAAGACCATTTGAAAAAGCTAAAGTCAAGGCTCAGCAGTTCTTCTTGCTTAGCCATTCTCAGAACAAAAAAGACAATCAAAAGATATACAACCAGCACAAAGATAGTCTGTCCAGCTGAAAAATTCTTCTCAGAAACAGTCATCTGTCGGATAAATATAAATGGTATCTGGCTGAGAAATAAGACAAACAGAGTCAGTAGGATGTACTCTAATTTTTTTAGAATTGCTTTCATATCTTCCTCCTTTTCCTTCCTAGTATAGCTCAATTTTCTTATTTTGTATAGACAATTCTTAACTGCAAACATTTTATATATCACGTATTGTGAGCCAATACTGATAGTGACTATGAGATAGAATCGCTCAGTTTATTCCAAAGCCAAAGACCAAGAATTTTTTTCTTAAAGCATACAAAAAGCCCAGTCAAACTGAGCTTTTGGATTTTTTGTTTTATTGATTTTTGAAACGTTCAACATCACGGGCAATGACCAACTCTTCGTCAGTCGGGATAACCAAGACTTTGACCTTGGCATCAGGACTGGAAATCACGCCCTCTGCACCACGCACATTCTTTTCTGGATCTACGTTACAGCCAAACCAAGAAATACCATTAATAACCAGTTCACGAATGGTCACAGAATTTTCACCGATTCCTGCGGTAAAGATGATAGCATCAGCTCCATTCAAGACGGCAAGATACTGACCAATGTATTTTTGAATCCGGTCCACAAAAATGTCATTAGCTAATTGAGCCTTGGCATCACCTGCCCGCATTGCTTCATGAATATCACGCATATCACTTGACTTCTCAGAAACTCCAAGCAAGCCAGATTCACGATTCAAAACGCGGCTAATATCTTCCGGAGTATTAAAGTCATCTGTGTATTGCATCAGGTAAGGAATGATGGCTGGGTCGATATCCCCTGTACGTGTTCCCATCATGACACCGCCAAGTGGTGTGAATCCCATAGATGTATCTACAGAAACGCCCTTGTCAACTGCTGTGATAGAAGCTCCGTTACCGATATGGCAAGTAATAAGTTTGAGTTCTTCAATCGGACGTCCCAAAATTTTAGCAGCTTCCTTGGCCACATACTCATGGCTGGTACCGTGAGCTCCGTACTTGCGAACCTTGTTTTCAGTGTAATATTTAGTCGGAATCGGATAGCGATAAGCTTTTTCCGGCATAGTTGTATGGAAAGAGGTGTCAAAGACTACCACGCTGGTAATGTCTGGCAGAATTTCTCTAAAAGCACGGATGCCTGCAGCATTGGCTGGATTATGCAATGGAGCTAGAAGAGACAACTCCTCTACCTTTTGAATCACTTCTTCATCAACGAGGGCTGAATCCTTAAAGTGTTCACCGCCAGCCACAACACGGTGGCCCACACCGGTAATCTCATCATAAGATTCAATGATATTGAAACGTTTCAAATCGTCCAGCAAAATTTTTACGGCCTGCGTGTGATCTGCAATATCAAGAACCTGCTTCTCTGAACGACCATCAAACTTCACTGTTGAAATAGAATCCTTGAGACCAATCCGTTCCAGCAAGCCCTTAGCCAAGACCTTTTCTTCCGGCATCAAGTAGAGTTGCCATTTTAAGCTTGAGCTTCCTGCATTAATAGAAATTGTTTTCGACATTTCTTCACCTCTTTAAGCGTTTTCAAAATCATTATATCAAAATTTTGTTTGAATTTCACTATCTTTGTACCAGTTTTGAAAACTTTGACGGAATTTAAACATTTCTTCATGATCCTGCAAATCCCGCAGAGGATAGATAAAAGGCTGAATGTTATTCGCTTCTTGCTTCCTCAAGACAAAAAGGGTTTTGGCATGCTTGCTGCTTGAGAAAATAGACTCTGGCAAGGTTATCATCGCGATGAACTGAGCTTTGGCTAGGAGCCATTTTTTCAGCAGAGGAGCTTGAGCGCTGGTCAAGAGGTCATTCGGCGCCAGAAATATGGCATAGCCTCCCGGTTTAAGATATTTGAGCGACTGTTCCATTAGAAGATGGTGGGCATAAGTGTGCTCATCCGGACTAGCCACTTCATAGCGAGAGGCGATACTGTCATCCGGATAATAACCGACCGGTAAATCACTGATAATGATGTCACTCTCTTTCAGAACCTGAGGCCGAACCGCATCACCCTGAGCAAAGTGAGCCTTAGAGTTCATAACCTCTGCAATGCTGGCAGAAAGGTCAATTAATAAATCATCTAGCTCCAGACCCAGATAGTCTATCTTCTTTTGAGTATGGTTGAGAATAGTCTCAGCCAAATTTCCGGTTCCGCTGCCGATTTCTAATACATCAGCTTCCTCTCCGTGAGCTAGCTGGTCCAGCAGGAAAGTAATCAGAAAACCAATTGTATCAGGAGTGAACTGATGGTTGACCTGCATGGGCTCCGTCTGGGCAGCCTTCATCAGGATAAACTGATAGGCTCTCCGCCACTCTTCCTTGGTCAAATGCAGAGCGCGGATTTTTTCATCGTTGGCCAGAACTTCTTGTAAGTCCGTATCTCCATCTAGGTAAATGCCGTTCTGCTCAATCAGAGCATCGTAAAAATTGGTCGCCAGAGTGTTTTGGATATTCTGGACGTTTTCGAGAATCAGAGTATAAGCTTGTTCTATCTTTTCAAAATTCATGGAATCCTCCGTTCATCCTATCATACCAAAAATAAGGCCCCTTTCCAAGATATATAAAATTACAAAGATTTTACAGTTATATTAGTCCGACTTACCAGCTTTGTCCGAAACCGCTTTCTCCTTTTTCTCAGTTGGTTTCTTGTCTTCCTTAGCTTTCTCTTCCTCCTTCTTAGAAATGGTAAAAGTAAAGGAATAGGAATGCCCGCTGCTGAGCTGACTGCTGATTTCCAGTTCCTTCCCTTTCTTACGGTAGACCGCCTTGCCCTGCTCAAACTCCATCTCACCGCTATCATCCTTGGCTGTAGCTTTTGTCAGAACTGCCATTGCATAGGCTTCCGTCCTTTCCCTGTTGAAAAGCTGCAAACGCTGACTGCTGACTTGACGGTTGAGATAAAACTGCAGGAGCAGGCTAAAGACAGCGGCCATCAATAGCGCATACAGTAAAATACCTGCCTCAACTTTCTTCTTCCACACGATAGACGAACTCCCTCTCTAAGCCTTTTTCAAAGCGAAAATGAAGATGGACAAGCTTACCGTCCTGACGGACGTCAGCTGCTTCTAAACCATAAATCATGGGCTGGTAGCCGCGACCACTCTTATCTGTTTTACGGAAATCATCGCCCTTGGATTTACCCAAGGCCAAGTCCCTGCCATCTTGTCTGATGTAGATTTTATTGTCTTCTACCTTGTCAAATTGACTTCGCGAAAGCTCCGTCTCCAGTTGGTCGGTAAACAAAAGCCACTCTTGCTGCTGATTGTTTTCCTGCTGATGCAGTTCTGAAGATAAGAGCTGGGTCATGGCCTGAAAGACTAACACACCGCCACTGAGAACCAGCAAGGCTACTAAAGCCTCCAAGAGAGTAAAGGCCTTGACTTTAAGGTTTTTGGACACGAATAACTACCTCCCCTTCGTGATAGACCAGCAGCTGCTTATCTGTCTTAAGCTGACGCACTGCAATTCCATTGATATGAAGCTCTTCTTGTCCTGTTTGCAGGGCCATACGAGCTACCCGAAGCACCTCTTCCTGCTGCAGAAGGATCTGCTGCTCTTTACGAGACCGGCTAATCTGTCCCAGAAGCAGACTAGCAATAGCCGCAAAAACTGCCATGGCAACCAGAGCTTCCAGCAGAATGCTAGCCTGAAGCTGTCGTCTTTTTAAACTTGCCATTCCCCATATAAAGCTGGTAAACAACTGTCCTGTCCTCCGTCTGAAAAGTAATTTTGCTGAGTGATGAATTCCCACCAGCCCGGTCAAACTGAATGACTTGCTGCTCATGTTCCTGCAAAGTTTGCGGAAAGTCCAGCTCTTGATAGCCATTGGAAATCTGCCGTCCTGAAATCTTGAGAGAAAGCTTCTCATGCCCAGCCAAGCTCAGCCTCTGCGTCTCCTGGTAGAGCCTCTCAAACTCTAAAAAGAAGAGTTGCTCTTGAACCTGATTGAAGCCAGCCCTGACCGAGCCAGATAATCCTAGTAGTAGAAAACTAACAACAAAAAGAACGAGGAGACTTTCCAGCAGCGTAAAAGCCTTAATTGGCAACTGCTTGAGTTTCGCCACTGTGTTTTCCATAGTAAGCCTTATATGAATCTGCCTGCTTCTGGCTGATATTTCCTGCGCTGACTAGCTTGCTCAGGCTAGCCTTTTCATTGGTATTCTTCAATTCATACAGCTCTGCCTGGCTTTCTACCACCTTGACCACCGCTGCAGTTCCTGTATCTGAAACAGCATCTTTTTGCTTGGTCAGATTAGGCACAAAGAGCAGCAAGAGTACGCTGATAACCAGCAAGACAATCAGCATTTCCACAAGGGTGAATGCTTGAACCTTCAATTTATTAAGTTTTTTCATTACAAATGAACCTCCATATTCTGATAAATGGGCAAGAGCATTGCCGCATAAAGTAAAACAATCACTAAGGCAACAAAAATAAATACTAGGGGCTGAATGAAATTCATGGCTCGGTTGATACGTAGGAAAAATTCCTCCCAAGTCTTTTCAGCATAGACTTCCAGTTCACTCCCCAACTTGGACTTTACCTCACCATACTCGATCATTAAGGACAATTCTTTCTTAAAGAAAGGATAGCTTGCCACCTTGTCCGCATAGCCTTGACCGCCCTGCAAAGCTGCAGACATGTCTTCTCCGATTTCTTTAAAGAGCTGGGAAGGCTGCTCCTGCATAATCGCAAAAATCTGACTCAGTTCCAAGCCCTGACCAATCATATTTCCCCATTCACGAGCATAATAAGCGGTCAAGTAAGCCTGTACCAAATGTCCAAAAAAGGGCAGAGCTGCTAGTTTGCTGAAAAAACGAATCTTGGATGACTTTCGATAATAAAAGAGAGCCACTGAAACCAAGGCGGCCCAAGCAAGGCTGCTCCACAAAAAAATCTGAGGCAGGTGATTAATCAGCTGAGTAGCTAGATTCTGGCTGTCTAATTGAGGCAGAAGATAGTTGCGCAATCCCAGCATGATAAGGACCAAAAAGCCCAGCAGCATGAGAGGATAGGTCCCTACCTCTATCAATTTTTTCTTAACCTTGGACAGATTTTCCAGATAGGCCTCAATTTTGCCCAGACTAAGTGTCAGATTGCCATGCAGCTCAGATAAGGAAAGCTGGGTTACAACGCTGTCGGAAAATCCCAGTCGACTGACAATCTCTGAAAAGGACTGACCAGCTGACAAGCCTGCCCGCATTTCTGCGACATACACTTCCTCCAGCAAGGCACTTCGTCTCAGAAAGTCTACAATCTCTGCTAAGTGAAAACCGCTGCTAAAGAGATTATGAAAGAGCTCAATAATCTTTTTCTGCTTAGGCGTAGACAATTTTTTCTGTCTGCCTTTGCTCAGCACTGATATGTCCTTCTGCAAAAAGCTGATCAATCTGCTGATTCCAGACTGCGGCTTCGTGCTCTTGATAGTTTTGACTGACAAAATCAACGACACCTCCTCCCCCAATTAAACGCTGGTAACAAACACCTTGAAGCACCATTCTTAGCTCGTCCTCACTAACGTCTAATTCCAAAAGCCGCTCATAGACACCGCGAACACTCTTGGCATGAATCGTTGAAAAGACCGTAGCTCCGGTCAAACTTGCCCGAACCACTGCCCTAGCTGTCTCTCGATCACGGATTTCCCCGATAATCAAGAGATCCGGCCGATGTCGCAGAGACAGCTTAATCAGACTGTCATAAGTCATGCCAATGGTTTCGTTCAGCTGCAGCTGCAGCATAGCCTCTTGCTTAATTTCAACCGGATCTTCAATTGACATAACCTGCTGGCCAGAAAATTTGAGCTGAGCCAAATGATACATCAAGGTCGTCTTGCCGCTGCCGACTGGTCCTGAGAATAGATAGAGGCCGCGAGCCTGAATTTTCTTGCGCAGCTCCGGCAATTGCTCAAACCAAAAGCGCAGCTCCCTGTCTTCGTCATGAAGGAGTCGGATAACCAGACTTTCAAAACCACGGTAATCCCCAACTGTCGACAGCCGGATTGAAAGCTTGGCTTCCTCGCAGTCATAATCGCAAGACCCAAGCTGACTGCGGCGCTTCTCTCCAACATTCATACCTGCGACAAACTTAAAGTGGCTGATAACAGCTGACAGAAGCTCGAAATCATAAGTCTTTATAAAACGACGTTCATCACCGATTCTCATATAAAGCTCATAGCAAGTAGTCTTAGGAATGAGGTAAATATCCTGCGCCCCCTCTTGCCGAGCCTGCCTAATCATTTCTTTTGCAATTTCTTGAACCATACATCCTCCTCACCTTACTATTCGCAAAAAATCCAGAAAAAGAAAAAACAGCGGAAGAAACTTAACTTCTAACAAGTTAGGTCTCTTCTGCTGCTATATTATCAGATTTGCAAAATATATTCTTTCGATTTAAAGAGGCTTAGCGTTTTTTAGTTTAACTGAACAAGCTTGGTGCTTTTCAAGACCGTTCTGCTTAGTATAGCCTGGCCGGTACTTGCTCTTAGGAATCTGGCAATCATTCTCCAGCAAAAACAGCGAGTGGTACTGCTGAACATTCTCATCGCACTCCTCGCACCAGCGCTGATCCTCCGGATCCCAAAAAATTGTCATTAAATCACTGCGGCTCTTATACAAAGGTGACTGCTCTTCCATTTGCAGCCAGCGGCTTTTATAATACTTAAGGGCTTCATAATAATCATCGAACTGCTTCTTTGCAACGATATCCTCTTCCCAGCCATCCAGAAACCACCACGGTTCATAGTCCCCGTACATCTCAATTACACAATACATACTCGTCCTCTCTTTGTACCGTATATTATATATGAATTCTTTGACGAACAAAACTATTTTGCTCAAAATCAGAAAACAAGAACTTTATTGGAACGGAGACAAGCACATCACTCTTCATGATATGAAGATTAACCTCACGGATAGTAATCTTAATAATCTTAGAAACAAATGTTGCGTTCTTATAAAGGCTTTCTATTTTAACGGTTTGTCAAATAAATCTTAATCTTTTTGTTCAAAAAAAGTGAGACAAATATCATTTTGTCCCACCTTATTGTCTGCATGAGCTTAAGCAAAATGTTCATCTTACTCGTTTCTGCATTATAAAGTTTCTAAAGCAATCATTGTAGTCACAGCTGCGTCATAGTAATTATCTGACGGCAAGCCTTGCATGAAGAGATATTTATTCTGCTGCACCAATTTGCGGAATTCAATGTTGTTGTTAGCCGCATAGAATACTGGAGCAGTAAAGCTGCCAGCCTGATTACTATTTAGAGCTTTCCCTTTCAAAGTGTAGCCCGCATAGATCTTTTCTTGACTGAGGAAGAAGTTCAACATCTTCTTCAGCATTTTTTGACTTTTTTCATCCTTGCTTTGAGCCAAGTTGTAAGGAAGTCGGCAGGCATTATAAGAATAATAGCCATCATTTGCAGACTCAACTGTATCAGCATCAGCTGCCCGAACTTTGTCGCCTTCAACCCAGATAAAGTCTGGTATCAAACCAGTCTTATTATCAGCGCTGATTGCTTCAAGTTTGCTGAGCATGTTATCCCGGATTGTCAGCCATTGCTTATCCTTTGTCAACTCATAGAAAGCTTGGAACTGCTGCGGCAATGTATCAGAAGTCCGCATGAGATTATAAAATTTCGATTCTGCATTTGCCCAGTTCCCAACTGTCAAAACGCCGTTGCTTTCATTATAGTTATATGCCAAGACATCTTTCAGAATAGCCTGTGCCTGATCTTGGTATTCTTTAGCCTTGTCTGGCCACTGTTTAGCAGCCTGAATCAAAGCATAGGCAATGTAGAGATCGCCGTCTGTAGCATTGTTTTCGTCTTCATGGTTGCTCTTACCATCCTTAATCGTCTGTTTCCAAGACATGAGCTGGGTATCTTTCAGACGATGAGCTAGATAATATTGGTAGAGCTTTTCAAAATCAGCCGAACTGGCATCGCCTTGCTTAGCTGCATCCACAGCAATCACCATGCCATAACCCTGTGCCTCAGACAGCACAACATCTTCAGTATTACTGTTTGTCGTCCTGATATAAGACAATTTGTCCTTGGTTACGACATATTCTTTAGACCATTGGCTGTATATCTTCTTTTTGATATTAGGAGTACTGCCCATGCGGGTGTACAGCAGGATACCAGCCAAAACAGCCAGAATTGTCACAAACCAAATAAATCTTAATCTTGTTCTTTTCACACTTTCTCCTAACCTGCAAATCGTTTTGTTTTAACCCACTTGGTTTCTTTCCGCTTCAAAATCTTGTCCAAGATAACAGATCCTACTGCATCTAAAGAAACAACGATAAAGAGCTGAGAGTAAGTCAAATAGGACACAAGGGCCAGCCAAATCTGTTTGGTGGTCGCCTGTCCAAACTGAGAAGCCAGGGCGATATTGATCTGCAAAAGATAAAGCAAAATCATCAGAAGCCAGTTAAAGAGCATCAGCTGGACGATATAGATATTCTGAGCATCAAAAGCGAAAGGAATCCGCACATCCGGGATAAAGAGCTGGGTAATCATTGCCGCTACATTGGCAAAGAAAACCAAGTCAGATAAGACAATCGCCAGATTGAACCAGAAGAAGATACAAGAATAATTGAACACTTCCAGTTTCACGCGCCAGTTACCGCCGCTAAAAAGATGCTTGAAGTTGGCAAGAACTACCTCGTAATTTCCCTTAGCCCAGCGCTTACGCTGCATGTAGTAGGACTTGAGGGTTTCTGGCTCTTGTTGGAAGGCCTCTGAATTATAAGCCAAAGCAATCAGCTTGCCGCTCTGCATAATCTTAAAGGAAATTTCCGTATCCTCTGTCAAGGCACCATTTTTCCAACCACCAATACTCTTAACAAACTCCGTGTTAATCAAGAAGTTCGTACCTGGAATCCGCCCAATCTTGAAGAGATGCCACATACCTACGTGGTAAACACGCTGAGTTACAACGATTTCTTGATTGATACAACGTGTCAGGAAGTTCTGGTTGGCATTGCGAGTCTTGTTGCGTCCGAAAGAAGCAACGTGGCGTTCTGGATCTTCCAAAACTTTCTTGACTAGGAAGTAAAGAGCATTCTTTTCTGGCATGGCATCCGCATCATAGACACAGATATATTCACCCTTGGCCATCTTCAGGGCATCATTCAGCACCCCTGCCTTACCTCCCGTACCTGTACGGTCTGTAATTGTAATATTGCGTCCAGCATACTCAGGCATAGCCTGTACTTTCAGCATTTCTTGATAAGTGTCATCCGAGCAATTGTCCGCAAAGAGCAGAACTTCCACTCGGTCATGAGGATAGTCCAAATCCAGAATGGCCTTAGTCGTCTGAGCGATAACCACATCTTCATTGTGGGCTGGGACAACGACTGTAACCATAGGATAATGTTCCAATGGGCTGGTATCCACGTTGAAGTCACTGCGTTTCATCCAGAAATGCACGGAAGAGCATAGAATAACCAAAGCCCAAGCCAGAGACATCCAGATGGAGAACAGAGTGACAATCATAATAAGTTGACTAATCATGACGAGTCACCGCCCTAAAATTTTTATTGACCCGATTGTAAATAACCAGATAATAAATGAAGAGGACCAAAAAGCTAATAGCAAAAAAGATACTTAGCACCATAGAGATGATAAAAAATACTTCTGTTAAAGACATGTGTTTACCTCCTAGTATTCTACGATAATGTCGGTTTCAAGCTGACGCTCCAGATTGCTCAAAGCGTCATCGAAATTATGGAATTTGTCAATATTTTGAGCGTTCAGTTTTAAACTGCCAGACTGAAACTGAATTTTTTGATCAGTTTTCTTATTCTCAAAGTGCATCATCGTTAAATCGTCACGCACTTTCTCTTGGAAATATTCCTTGACTTCCTGATCCAGATCTTCTACCAGAACGAGAAAGTTACCATTGGATACATAGTAAACTGTTTCTACATTCTGGAAGTCCCAGTTAAGCAGTCGTAAAATTCTCTTGAGCATCCGCTTGTACTCCCGAGAGTGAATTTGATAAAAATGATGATTATGCGCCCAATGGACCAATAAGGCCTGAAAGGCTGGAGCTTGTTTCTGATTTACTTTCTGAACCATTTCTTCATAGGCCTCAGCAGCATCTTCACTGTCATCCTGCACTAATCCCAAGCGCTGGTGAAGATAGAAATTCACTCGACTGGTCAGCCAAGCGCTGACAGGGAAGACATAAAGCAAGAAGAGAACTTGATTATCTGGTAGGTAGGTTACATCAAAGAGCAAGATTAAAGTTGCGATAACCACACCCAGAATCATAGCCCATGTCACCAAGAGATCGGATAGGACAAAGACACTAAAAATACCTAATAAAATCAGAGCGATTCCAATATAAAATATGTTAGCTGCAAAATTCCAACTGTAGAAAAGAATTAGTCCAATTGCCAGCACAAAGACTGCTAATGATTTTTCTAGTCCTTTTTTCCTAAACATTTTTTACTCCTGTCTTAAATTCTTCTGGCCTAGCCGTCTGCTTAAAATAGTGGGCAATAGCTTGAGCAATCCGCTCAGAAGCCTTACCATCACCATACGGATTGCTGGCTTGGGCCATTTCCTGATAGAGTGACTCATCTGTCAGCAGGGCTTCCATTGCCTCTGCTACTGCTTGAGTTTCTGTACCGACCAGCTTCAATGTGCCGGCCTCAACTCCTTCTGGTCTCTCTGTTGTATCACGAAGTACCAGTACAGGCTTACCTAAGGAAGGCGCTTCTTCCTGCACTCCGCCTGAGTCTGACATGATAAAGTAGCTTTTAGCTGCGATATTATGGAAATCCAACACATCTAAAGGCTCAATCAGATGAATTTTCTCATTGTCACTCAGAATTTCTCTAGCCGCTTCCTGAACCGCTGGGCTCAGGTGAACGGGATAGACAATTTCCACATCATCATGGGCATCTACAATCTGCCGTAGAGTTCGAAAGACCCTTCTCATCGGCTCACCTTGATTTTCCCGGCGATGCATGGTCACCAAAATCATCTTGCGAGCTGGATTAATACGATCAAGCACCTCGTGATGATAATCAGACTGGACGGTCAGCTTGAGAGCGTCAATAGCTGTATTCCCTGTCACAAAAACTGTTTCTGCTGGATGGTTTTCCTTGAGCAAGTTAGCCTTACTCTGTTCTGTTGGCGCAAAATACAAGTCAGTCAAAGAGTCGGTCATCTGACGATTCATCTCTTCTGGGAAAGGAGAATATTTATTCCAAGTCCGCAACCCAGCTTCTACGTGGCCGATACGAACTTGATTATAAAACGCTGCAAGACTAGCCGCAAAAGTCGTTGTCGTATCACCGTGCACCAGCATAATATCTGGCTTGTTTTCCTTTAAGATATCATCTAGCTTATGCAAGATCTTGACAGTAATATCTGTCAGGGTTTGATTCTTCCCCATAATATCCAAATCATAATCAGGCTTAATCTTAAAAGTTTCAAGTACCTGATCCAGCATCTGACGATGCTGAGCAGTCACAACTGTTGTCGTTTCAAACAAGTCTGCCTGCTTCTTCAGTTCAATAACCAGTGGAGCCATCTTAATTGCTTCTGGACGAGTTCCAAAAACAACCATTACCTTAATTTTCTTCATTTTTCCTCACCAAAAATCAACATTGTTATATTAACTTTTTACTAAAAAATGTTTGTTTTAAGTAACCTTAGTTATTTTACCATCAAGCGTTTCAATAATCAAAGCATGAACTATTATTTTATACTTTCTTAATAGTAATTTACATGTTGGTAACTTATTTAAGATTATTTTAATTTTCTTAACTTAACTGTAACTTAAAATTGCTGAAATTTTTCGGTTTTCTCAAAAAAATAAATAAAAAGGAAAGAACTTATAGGCTTAAAGTCGTATTTTATGCAGAATTTTGTGTTTTTTACCTATATTTTTTAATCCTTATTCATTGTAATAAAATATTATTCTATTTGTAATCTAATTGTTTTCTATTCTTTATATTTCAAAATCTTCCCTTCATGAATGAGCTAGCTAGATAAACGCCAGCTATCGTTCTCTACAAACTTCGACCACCACCATTAAAACCAACCTCCTCTTTTTTTAAATTTCAAACCTCTCCTCCTACTATTTTAGGATTTTTAAAATAGTATAACCTAGCGCTATCATACTACAAAAAACCAGCTACCTCCCTGATTAAAAATGAATATGGCGTCTCGCATCATAGAAAAACTAAAATAGAAAATCTCGAGTGTTTCTTCTATAGTTGTTTATCCATAACGGAGAACTTAAAAACAACTTTCTAAGTATATTATAGGATAATATTTAGTGGTGAGCAAGAAATTATCGGCTGCAACAAAAAATCCCTCCCGAAAATCGGGAGGGAAAGTTCTTTATTTAAGAACAATATTTTCTTCAGTTTCAAATCCACCTGGCAGTTCTGTCACTTCGTCGATAATTTCAACTTCATTGACAGCCTGAGGCTCCAAGTTGCGATAGCGGGCCATACCAGTACCAGCTGGGATAATCTTACCGATGATAACATTTTCCTTGAGTCCGAGCAGGTGGTCTTTCTTACCACGGATAGCAGCATCTGTCAGGACACGAGTTGTTTCCTGGAAGGAAGCTGCAGACAGGAAGCTGTTAGTTTCAAGGGAAGCTTTGGTAATTCCCATGAGGACTGGACGAGCTGTCGCAGGCACACCGCCTGAGATAACCACATCACGGTTAGCATCTGTAAAGTCGGTTATATCCATGAGAGTTCCCATAAGAAGATCTGTATCTCCTGGATCCATGACGCGCACCTTGCGAATCATTTGACGAACCATTACCTCAATGTGTTTATCGCCGATTTCTACCCCTTGGCTGCGGTAAACTTTCTGTACTTCAGCAAGCAGGTAAGTTTCAACAGACAAGACATCCCGAACAGCCAGCAAGTGCTTAGGCTGGATAGAACCTTCAGTCAAGGCAGCACCACGAGAAACTTGGTCACCCACTTCAACCTTCATGCGGGCTGTAAATGGTACCACATATTCACCTTCGCCAGTTTGGCCTTTAACAAAGACCTTCTTGGTACGAGTAGATGCATCTTCTTCGATAGCAGTAACCTCACCCTTGACTTCAGTGATGACCGCTTCCCCTTTCGGATTGCGGGCTTCAAAGATTTCTTGGACACGAGGAAGACCTTGTGTGATATCGGTATTGGAGGCAACACCACCCGTGTGGAAGGTACGCATGGTCAGCTGTGTACCAGGTTCCCCGATGGATTGAGCAGCGATTGTTCCGACTGCTTCACCAACTTCAACCGCATCGCCAGTTGCCAAGTTGATACCGTAACAATGACGGCAGACACCGTGGCGGGTGTTACATGTAAAGACAGAGCGGATTGTCACTTCTTCAACACCAGCATTAACGATTTCACGTGCCTTATCTTCTGTGATCAATTCATTTGGACCAATAATGACAGCACCAGTTTCTGGGTGTTTAACTGTTTTCTTAGTGTAACGACCATTGAGACGCTCTTCCAGAGACTCGATCATTTCCTTGCCTTCTGTGATAGAAGTGATGAGCAAGCCGCGGTCTGTACCACAGTCGTCTTCACGGATAATCACATCTTGGGCAACGTCAACCAGACGACGAGTCAGGTAACCTGAGTCGGCAGTCTTAAGGGCCGTATCGGTCATACCCTTACGAGCACCGTGGGTAGAGAAGAACATTTCCAGAACGGACAGACCTTCACGGAAGTTAGACAAGATTGGCAATTCCATGATACGTCCATTTGGCGCAGCCATCAAACCACGCATACCAGCCAACTGAGAGAAGTTGGAGATGTTACCCCGAGCTCCAGAGTCCATCATCATAACGATAGGGTTCTTCGGATCCTGGTTGGCAACCAGACGTTTTTCCAATTTCTCACGAGCCGCCCGCCACTCAGCAGTAACTGCATTGTAGCGTTCGTCATCAGTAATCATACCGCGACGGAATTGTTTAGTAATTTGTTCAACACGCTTATGGGATTCTTCAATAATCTCAGCCTTGTCTTCGACAACTGGGATATCAGCGATACCCACTGTCAGACCAGCCAAAGTAGAATGATGATAACCCAGATTCTTCAAGCGGTCAAGAAGAGCAGATGTTTCTGTTGTACGGAAGCGTTTAAAGATTTCCGCAATGATATTCCCAAGATTTTTCTTCTTAAACGGAACATTGATTTCAAGCTGTTCAATGACTTCCTTGATATTTTGTCCTGACTCCAAGAAATACTTAGCTGGCACACCTTCTGTTAAGTTAGCATTGGTTGGCTCTTGCAGATAAGGCAACTCCTCTGGCATAATCGCGTTAAAAAGGATTTTACCAACAGTTGTAATCAAAATCTTATGCTTCTGGTCTTCTGTCCAAGGCTTATTAAGACTGTCTGTTGCGATACCAACACGAGTATGCAAGTGAACATAGCCATTGCGGAGAGCCATCACCGCCTCATCCATATCCTTGAAAATCATGCCTTCGCCTTCGCGACCAGCCTCTTCCATGGTCAGATAGTAGTTCCCCAAGACCATATCCTGAGATGGTGTTACAACTGGCTTACCGTCTTTCGGATTCAAGATGTGCTCAGCAGCCAGCATGAGGATACGAGCTTCAGCTTGCGCTTCCTCTGAAAGCGGTACGTGGATAGCCATTTGGTCACCGTCAAAGTCGGCATTGTAGGCTTCACAGACCAGCGGATGCAAACGAAGAGCTTTACCATCAATCAGAACTGGCTCAAAGGCCTGGATTCCCAAACGGTGAAGGGTCGGTGCGCGGTTAAGAAGCACTGGGTGTTCCTTGATTACCTCTTCCAAAATATCCCAGATACGCTCATCTCCACGCTCTACCAAGCGTTTGGCAGCTTTAACGTTCTGCACGATATCGCGAGCAACGATTTCCCGCATCACAAACGGCTTGAAGAGCTCAATCGCCATTTCACGCGGCACACCACATTGATACATTTTCAATGTAGGACCCACGGCGATAACGGAACGACCTGAAAAGTCAACCCGTTTACCCAGCAAGTTTTGACGAAAACGGCCTTGTTTCCCTTTCAGCATATGGCTCAGAGACTTAAGCGGACGGCTGCCTGGTCCTGTAATCGGACGACCACGACGACCATTGTCAATCAACGCATCAACCGCTTCTTGAAGCATCCGCTTCTCATTTTGAACGATGATACCAGGGGCATTGAGTTCCAACAAACGAGCCAAACGGTTGTTCCGGTTGATAACCCGGCGATAGAGATCATTGAGGTCAGAAGCCGCAAAACGACCACCATCCAGCTGAACCATCGGGCGCAAATCTGGCGGAATAACCGGCAGGATATTAAGAACCATCCATTCTGGCTTATTGCCAGACTTGTAGAAGGCGTCCAAAACATCCAAGCGACGGACAGCCTTGATCCGTTTTTGACCTGAAGCAGTTTTCAATTCTTCTTTGAGGACAGCAATCTCAGCTTCCAAGTCCACTTGTTTTAAGAGGTCTTGAATAGCTTCTGCTCCCATTTTGGCTACAAATGAACCTGCACCGTACTCGCGTAAACGCTCACGATACTCACGCTCCGTCATGATGGACTTGTGCTCTAGCGGTGTATCCTTAGGGTCAATCACCACATAAGCCGCAAAATAAATGACTTCTTCCAGGGCACGTGGGCTCATATCCAAAGTGAGCCCCATGCGGCTTGGAATTCCTTTAAAGTACCAAATATGTGAAACAGGAGCCTTCAGTTCGATGTGACCCATGCGCTCACGGCGAACCTTAGCACGAGTTACTTCAACACCACAGCGGTCACAGACGATTCCTTTGTAACGAATCCGTTTGTACTTACCACAGGCACATTCCCAGTCCTTTGTTGGACCGAAGATCACTTCGTCAAAAAGACCTTCGCGTTCTGGTTTCAGGGTTCGGTAATTGATTGTTTCAGGTTTCTTCACTTCCCCATAAGACCATGAACGGACCTTATTGGGAGAAGCTAGGGTGATTTGCATACTTTTAAAACGATTTACATCAACCACTATTTCTTACCTTTCTTCATTTTCTAATCAGTGTGTATTCTTATTCTTTTCCTTCAGCCTCAAAAGCTGCTTTCGCTTCTTGAGCTGCTTTTTCACGCGCTTTTTCAAGATCATCAACGTGAATCACGTCATCATCTTCACCTTCGTCTAGGTCACGCAGTTCTACTTCATTGTCATCTTCATCGAGAACGCGCATGTCCAGACCAAGAGATTGCAATTCTTTGACAAGAACGCGGAAGGATTCTGGCACACCTGGTTTTGGAATTGGTTTCCCTTTGGTAATAGCTTCATAAGCCTTCAAACGTCCGTTGACATCATCTGACTTGTAAGTCAGGATTTCTTGCAGAACGTTAGAAGCACCGTAAGCTTCCAAGGCCCAAACTTCCATCTCACCAAAACGTTGTCCACCAAACTGAGCTTTACCTCCGAGCGGCTGTTGGGTAACCATTGAGTAAGGTCCTACTGAGCGGGCATGGAGTTTGTCATCTACCATGTGGTGGAGCTTAATCATGTACATGACACCGACAGATACACGATTGTCAAACGGCTCACCGGTACGTCCGTCGTAGAGAATAGTCTTGGCATCGCTGTCCATACCAGCTTCGCGTACTGTATCCCAGAGGTCTTCTGAGCTTGCTCCATCAAAGACTGGTGTTGCAATATGGATGCCCAAGTTACGTGCTGCCATACCAAGGTGAAGCTCCATAACCTGACCAATGTTCATACGAGATGGTACCCCGAGTGGGTTTAGCATGATATCAACTGGTGTTCCATCTGGCAAGTAAGGCATGTCTTCCACAGGAACGATACGGGATACAACCCCCTTGTTTCCGTGACGACCGGCCATCTTATCTCCGACCTTGATCTTACGTTTTTGAGCGATGTAGACGCGAACCAGCATATTAACGCCAGATTGCAGTTCATCACCATTAGCACGGGTAAAGATCTTCACGTCACGAACCACTCCGTCGGCACCGTGTGGCACACGCAGAGAGGTATCACGGACTTCACGAGACTTGTCACCAAAGATGGCATGAAGCAGGCGTTCTTCAGCAGAAAGGTCTTTTTCACCCTTAGGAGTGACTTTTCCGACTAGGATGTCGCCTTCCTTGACTTCCGCCCCGATGCGGATAATCCCCATTTCGTCCAGATTGCGCAGGGCATCTTCCCCTACGTTTGGAATTTCGCGGGTAATTTCTTCAGGACCAAGCTTGGTGTCGCGAGTTTCTGATTCGTATTCTTCCAAGTGAACTGAGGTGTAGACATCGTCTTTCACCAGACGCTCACTCATGATAACCGCATCCTCGAAGTTGTAACCTTCCCATGTCATGTAGGCAACGATTGGGTTTTGTCCCAGAGCCATTTCTCCATTTTCCATAGAAGGTCCGTCAGCGATAAAGTCGCCTTTTTCAACGACATCGCCAACTTTTACCAAGGTACGTTGGTTGTAAGCAGTTCCTGAGTTGGAACGGCGGAATTTTTGAATTTGGTAAACATCGAGAGAACCGTCTTCACGGCGGACTTCAACCTTGTCTGCATCTGCATAGGTAACCTTACCATCATGCTGGGCAATAACTGCTGCACCAGAGTCGTGGGCAGCTTGGTATTCCATACCAGTACCAACGTAAGGCGCTTTTGGATCAATCAAAGGCACAGCCTGACGTTGCATGTTGGCTCCCATGAGGGCACGGTTGGAGTCGTCATTTTCCAAGAAAGGAATACATGCTGTCGCTACGGCAACTACCTGCTTAGGCGATACATCCATGTAGTCTACTTGGTCTGATGGGAATTCTTGGTTATTACCTTGGTGGCGTCCCATAACGATAGGCTCTGCAAAGCCGCCTTTTTCATTAAGCTTAGAGTTGGCCTGCGCTACGATAAATTCATCTTCCTCATCAGCTGTCAGCCAAACGATTTCGTTGGTTACTACGCCAGCTTCACGGTCTACCTTACGGTAAGGTGTTTGAATAAATCCGTATTTGTTAAGGTGTCCATAAGAAGACAAGTTATTGATCAAACCGATGTTTGGTCCTTCAGGCGTTTCAATCGGACACATACGACCGTAGTGAGTATAGTGCACGTCACGCACTTCATAGCCAGCGCGGTCACGTGTTAAACCACCAGGTCCCAAGGCAGACAGACGGCGCTTGTGAGAAAGTTCAGACAGCGGATTGTGTTGGTCCATGAACTGTGACAATTGTGAAGAACCAAAGAATTCTTTAATAGCTGCAGTCACAGGACGGATATTGATGATTTGCTGTGGAGTTAGTACTTCATTGTCCTGAACAGACATCCGTTCACGAACATTACGCTCCATCCGAGAAAGTCCGAGTCGAACTTGGTTAGCCAAAAGCTCGCCAACTGCACGAATACGACGGTTCCCCAAGTGGTCAATATCATCTACGCGACCAATGCCTTCAGCCAAGTTGAGGAAGTAGCTCATCTCAGCCAAGATATCAGCTGGTGTCACAATCCGTACCTTGTCAGAAGGATTTGCGTTACCGATGATGGTCACAACGCGGTCTGGATCAGTTGGTGCCACAACCTTGAACTTCTGCAATTCTACAAGGTCTGTCAAGACAGCTGAGTCGTTTGGAATATAAGTGATTTTGTTCAAACCATTGTCCAGCTGCTCTGCAATGCTGTCAATCACACTGCGGGTCATAACTGTACCAGCTTCAACCAAGATTTCTCCAGTTTCAGCATCTACCAATGGCTCTGCAATGGTTTGGTTCAGCAAGCGTGTCTTGACGCTGAGTTTCTTATTAATCTTGTACCGACCAACCGCTGCCAAATCATAACGATGCGGATCAAAGAAACGCGCTTCAAGAAGGGAACGAGAACTTTCAGCCGTCTTAGGCTCACCTGGACGAAGACGCTCATAGATTTCTTTCAGGGCTTCATCTGTACGAGAGTCCATTGGGTTCTTGTGGATATCTTTTTCAATGGTATTGCGCACCAAGTCGCTGTCACCAAAGATGTCCAAGATCTCATCATCTCCTGAGAAACCAAGCGCACGCACCAGAGTGGTAAAAGGAATCTTCCGTGTCCGGTCAATACGAGTGTAGGCAATGTCTTTTGAGTCTGTTTCCAACTCTAACCAAGCTCCGCGGTTAGGAATAACCGTTGAACCGTAGCCAACTTTTCCATTTTTATCAACTTTATCGTTAAAGTAAACCCCTGGAGAACGCACCAACTGGGATACGATAATCCGCTCTCCACCATTGATGATGAAGGTTCCCATTTCAGTCATGATTGGGAAATCACCAAAGAAGACTTCCTGAGTCTTGATTTCACCAGTTTCCTTGTTAATCAGACGGAAAGTTACAAAGATTGGCGCTGAATAGCTGGCATCGTGGATGCGGGCTTCTTCCAGCGTATATTTAGGCTCACGGATTTCATAGCCGACAAATTCCAATTCCATGGTGTCGGTAAAGTTTGAAATAGGAAGTACATCTTCAAAGACTTCCTTCAGACCATGATCCAAGAAATCTTGGAACGAATCCGTTTGGATTTCAATCAAATTTGGTAAATCAAGAACTTCCTTAATTCTTGAAAAACTACGACGGGTACGGTGTTTACCGTATCGAACTTCATGTCCTGCCAAGTTTTTACTCCTTTATGATAAGATACTAAGCCCTTGATAAAGCGAGAAAAGACGTATCTTTTTCTCAACGCTTTGAGGGCGAGTTCTGTGAAATGTTTTCAGAGGAAAATCCTCTTTCATTTACAATGCTGCAAAACAGCTACAATCAGTCCCTTTTGTATAATTTTCAGAAAAATTAAATTATGGTTACATAATCCGTTTTTCCTAAAAATAGGCACAAAAAGAGCAGCTAAATCTGACTTATTCAAGTTTGATTTAACTGCTGTAAGCTTCTATTTGGACAATATTTCAAATAAAGCACACGACAAATTATTGTTATCATTATACCTTATTTAGCTAGAAATTGCAAGGATTTCATCCGCTTTCTGAAAAGTTAAAAACTGTTCTTGATGCGCTAGTTCCCCTGCCGATTATTGTTAGAATTGGAACTTGAATTAGAATTAGAGGTAGAACCGCCCAGTATAGCTGACCAAGCCTTCTGATAATCCGCATCTGATGCCCCGATACCAAAGCGGTAGGTCGTGGTCGGAGCACCGTTTTTAGCCCAATAGCTAGGCACTGTAGGACCGCTGAGATTAACAGAGCGGCCGTTTACCGTTACTGTACCTGGCTTTTCCCCTGTGGACTTGAGTACATCAGACTTAATCACACTCGGATCAAGAGTGAACTTATCACCAACACCCCAGGCATTCGGATCTGCCTGATAGATAGCATCTGCCATATAGGCCATGTAGGAAGCGTTATTGTTATAACCAGTCAACGCCGCCATAGAGCTATTATCATCATGACCAATCCAGCCTCCCAGAGTCATCTTAGGAGTAGAAAGCATCAGCCACATATCACCGTTGGTGTTGGTCGTTCCAGTTTTACCAATCCAATCAGCTCCAGCCAAGGTTCCATTGACCTGACTGATTCTGGATTTATAGGTCGTAGTAGCCCCAGAATTGATAACTCCCCGCATGAGCTCCTGCATAATCGTAGCCGCAGCTGGACTGTAAATCTGAACAGGATTGGCCTTATGCTGGTAAATCACCTTGCCATCTCGGTCTGTGATTTTTTCAACCATGTATTTTTTCTGGTAGGTTCCATTATTAGCCAAGGTTTGGAAACCATTGGTATGCTGAGCCACAGATACTTCGATTCCGCCGCCCATTGGGAGACTCTCAATGCTATAGTCATCAATGTAATAACCCATTTTTTCCATATAGCCACGGACATTGACACCTTTTTCGCGTAATCCGCGGTAAGTCCAATAAGCCGGGATATTCCAAGAAGTATTAAGCGCTTCTTGCAGGTCCATCATGGCTGTACCACGGCTATCTACGTGCATGATTGGATCACCACTTGAAAAGTTAGTCGGATAGTTAGAAAGAACGCTGGCGCTGCCCATCAGACCTTGGTCAATAGCAATCCCATAAGCCAAAATCGGCTTAATAGTCGAACCCGGTGAGCGTTCCGTATCAAAGGCGTGATTGTTCTGATTAGAAGCATAATCTCTGCCTCCGACAAAGCCAATCACAGCACCGGTTTTATTATCCAAGAGGACATTTCCCACTTCAATTGCACCAGTTCCGTCGTCCAAGACGCCGCCATAGTTCGCTACTGCATTTTGCATAGCAGTGTGGATGTTCTTGTTAATCGTGGTGGTGACAGTATAGCCGCCATCGCTCAGTTCTTTAGCAGCCAATTCCTTGTAGGCCTTGACAGTATCATTGTTTTTCAGCTCTTGCTGGGAAACATTGTCCCGCTGGATCAAGTACTCGTACATGGTCTGCTGGGCTTCTTCAATCGCTGTGTAGTAAAGGTAGCCATGCGAAGATTTTTCCGAGCTTTCAGAAGGCTTGAAATCCTTGGTCAGGTCGTAGTCCTTGTACTCCTTGTACTCTTTCTCGCTTAGCTGGCCCGTCCGATACATATTATAGAGCACATCCTTGGCACGTTCCAAGCCCAGAGCCATATCTCCTGCACTCTTGAGACTACCATCCGCAGCATAAGGCGAATAAACAATCGGACTCTGTGGCAAGCCGGCAATAAAAGCGGACTGGGGCACTGTCAAATCCTTAGCAGAGACACCAAAAATCCCTTGAGCAGCTTCTTCCACACCGGCGATATTCTGCCCCTTATTGTTGCGCCCAAAAGGCGAAACGTTCAAGTAAGTCGTCAAAATATCATCCTTAGACATGTAGCGCTCCAAAGCCAGCGCATCAACAATCTCCGCCGCTTTCCGCTTGAAGGTCGGCGCATCGCCCACCACCTGCTGCTTGATCAACTGCTGGGTAATGGTTGACCCCCCGCTAGACGAGCCAACTCCAACAACTGAACCGAGCGTAGCCCGAAGCACAGCCTTGGGCACCACTCCGTTATGCGTTTCAAAGTTCTCATCCTCTGTAGCTATAACGGCTTTTTTAACATTTTCAGAGATGGCGTCACTCTTAACTGGGATGCGGAGCAAATCATTGTCCACTTCTGCAATCAAACTGCCATCGGCATAGGTAAGCTTAGAAATACCAGAGATATTATTCACCTGCTTGACCAGCTCTTCCTGCTTGGGCACTTCCACCTTACTGAAAAGACTAGCTGCATAGCCTATCCCAATCCCAGCACCGATTACGCCACCGAAGAAGATAAACACAAAAGCCATATTCATCAGAAGTTTAAAAGTCCGCAAGAAAACAGCAAAAACATCACTGATAGACCAGCCGTTGTTACCACTGCCGATTTTCTTGCTCCATTCTGGAAGATGTATTTTTTTGATAAACTGCTGGGCTTTTCCCCAGAACTCTTTTAATTTCTCTATTAATTGTTCCAAGTTTGATTCTCCTTGTTATCTTCCCATTATACCAAATATCTATGATTTATTTCAAGGAATCATTGCTATTTAAAAGCTTTATGATACAATAGAGTAACATAAATTTAAAATATAGATAAGCCAATTTCTTGGCTTTTAGAATAGGAGAGACATGATGCACATTTTTGATGAGCTAAAAGAACGTGGCTTGGTATTCCAAACTACTGATGAAGCAGCTTTACGCAAGGCCTTAGAAGAAGGACAAGTCTCTTATTATAGTGGATACGATCCGACCGCTGACAGCCTGCACCTTGGCCACTTAGTAGCCATTCTGACTAGCCGCCGCCTGCAACTAGCTGGCCATAAACCCTACGCTCTGGTCGGTGGAGCAACTGGATTGATTGGCGATCCATCCTTTAGGGATGCAGAACGCAGCCTCCAAACCAAGGAAACTGTGGAAGGCTGGGTGAAATCTATCCAAGATCAGCTTTCTCGCTTTCTGGACTTTGAAAAGGGTGATAATAAGGCCGAAATGGTCAACAATTATGACTGGTTCAGCAGCATCAGCTTTATCGACTTCCTGCGCGATGTCGGCAAATACTTCACTGTCAACTACATGATGAGTAAAGATTCTGTCAAGAGCCGGATTGAGACAGGGATTTCCTATACAGAATTCGCCTACCAGATCATGCAAGGATATGACTTCTATGTCCTCAATCAAAATCACGGTGTAACCCTGCAAATCGGTGGTTCTGACCAGTGGGGCAACATGACAGCAGGTACAGAACTCCTGCGCCGCAAGGCTGACAAGACTGGCCATGTGATAACCGTTCCGCTCATTACCGATGCTACTGGCAAAAAATTTGGTAAGTCAGAAGGTAATGCTGTCTGGCTCAATCCTGACAAGACTTCTCCTTACGAAATGTATCAATTCTGGATGAATGTCATGGACGCAGACGCTATCCGCTTCCTGAAAATCTTCACCTTCCTGTCCTTGGATGAAATCGAAGAGATTCGCCAACAGTTTGAAGCAGCACCACACGAACGATTGGCGCAGAAAGTTCTGGCTCGCGAAGTGGTCAGTCTGGTTCACGGTCAAGAAGCATATCAAGAAGCTCTCAACATCACTGAGCAGCTCTTTGCCGGAAATATCAAGAATTTGTCCGTCAAGGAACTCAAACAAGGCCTGCGCGGTGTGCCTAACTATCAGGTCCAAGCAGAAGACAACCTCAATATTGTAGAACTGCTTGTGACAGCTGGCGTGGTAAACTCAAAACGTCAAGCTCGCGAGGACGTCCAAAACGGCGCTATCTATCTCAATGGTGAGCGCATTCAAGATTTAGACTATGTCCTCAGCGCCTCAGATAAACTGGAAGACGAGCTAACAGTTATCCGCCGCGGTAAAAAGAAATACTTTGTCCTGACCTACTAAAGATAAAAATCCGATTCAAATAATCGGATTTTTCTATACCTTACTATAAAAACAATAGAAAGAGAACGCCTATGAAACCAAAACTTGCCCGTTTTGCCCAAGCTCCAGCTCTGGCCTGTCCACTCTGCCAGCAAAGCTTGGCTATGGAAGAAAACAGCCTCAAGTGTCCTAATCGCCATTCCTACGACATCGCCAAATTCGGTTATGTCAATCTAGCTCCCCAGGCTAAACAAGCTAAAGACTATGACAAAACAAGCTTTCAAAATAGGCAAGTCATCTTGGAAGCCGGCTTTTATCAGCATATCCTAGACGAGTTGCAGGATCTGCTGCAGGCCCTGCCTGAAGAACAGACCATTCTAGACGTCGCTTGCGGAGAGGGCTACTATGCTCGAAAAATTCAGGAAAAATTCCCCAACAAAGAAATTTACGCTTTTGATTTATCCAAAGATTCCATCCAGTTAGCTGCCAAAAGCGATCAGAGCCTGGCTGTAAAATGGTTCGTCGGGGATTTGGCACACTTGCCCGTTCAGGATCAAAGCATGGATGTCTTGCTGGACATCTTCTCACCAGCTAATTACCATGAATTTCAACGAGTATTGAAAAAAGAGGGACTTATCATTAAAGTCATCCCAACAGAGAATCATCTGAAAGAAATTCGAACTAAAGTAGCTGACCAGCTCCGTCAAAAAGATTATTCTAATCAAGATATCATCCAGCACTTCCAGAAGCACTTTACGATTCTATCTAGAAAAACCGTAGAATCAACCCATGCTCTGCATTCTGAGGAGAAAACTGCCCTGCTGCAGATGACTCCTTTACTCTTTCATGTTGAAAAAAATCTAATCAATTGGGAGCAGCTTACACATGCCACCATTTCAGCTGAGATTCTTATCGGAAAACTAAAACAAGAAAAAATCTGATCACCTTTCAGTAAAAAATGATGTTATAACAGCCATTTTAAAAACGCAGACAAGCCTGTCTGCGTTCTTTGTTTATCAACTGATTAATAGACTGTCTTCTCTGTCTCTGGATCAAAGAAGTGCGCTTTATTGAGGTCAAAGCCTAGGTCAATACCCGCACCAGTTTCTAGGTAATCCCGTGAATCCACACGCGCTACAAACTCACTAGAACCCACTTGGCAGTAGAGATGAGACTCTGCTCCCAGCAATTCTGAAACAGAAATTTTAGCATGCACAACTGAATTCGGGAAAGTTTCCAAGAAAGCAGCTTCCGCATTGATATCTTCCGGACGAATACCGAAGATTAGCTCCTTGCCCTCGTATCCTTTCTCCCGCAGAACCTTAAGAGCTCCTTCTGGCACAGTCAAGCGCAGTCCTTCTGCGACAATCTCATTCCTTTCAAGCTTAACTGGGATGAAGTTCATAGCTGGGCTGCCAATGAAGCCGGCAACGAACTTATTAACTGGGTTGTTATAGACTTCCTGCGGCGTACCAATCTGTTCCACTCGTCCAATCGTTCCAGTTCCAGCAGGATTCTTGGTTGCTGACATGATAACAATCCGGTCAGCCAGAGTCATAGCTTCAGTCTGGTCGTGGGTAACGTAAATAGTTGTTGCCCCGATACGGCGGTGAATCTTAGCAATCTCCGCCCGCATAGAAACACGCAGCTTAGCATCCAAGTTAGACAGAGGCTCATCCATAAGGAAAACCTTTGCATCCCGAACGATAGCGCGTCCCATAGCTACCCGCTGACGCTGACCACCAGACAAATCAGCTGGCTTACGCTGCAAAAATTCCTTCAAGCCCAGAATTTCTGCTGCTTCATTGACCCGTTTTTCAATATCTTCCTTGCTGTACTTGCGCAGCTTGAGACCAAAAGCCATGTTGTCGTAGACAGTCATGTGCGGATAAAGGGCATAGTTCTGGAAGACCATGGCGATGTCGCGGTCTTTTGGAGCTACATCATTGACCACTGTACCGTCAATAGAGGCAGTTCCTTCAGTGATGTCTTCAAGACCTGCAATCATACGCAGCGTAGTTGATTTCCCGCAACCAGACGGACCAACAAAGACGATAAATTCCTTGTCCTTGATATCTAGATTGAAGTCTTCCACTGAGTAGTGGTCGCTGTTGGGATATTTTTTATAGATATTTTTCAGATTTAATTCGACCATAATAAGCCCCTTCTTTTGAATAAAAATATTTTCTTTCAAGCTCTCGTTTGCAAAGCGCTTTCACATTGTCCATTATATCGTTTTTTTTTGACTTTTTCAAGCACTTTTAGTAAAACGTTTGCATAATTTTTAAAAATTTTCTCCATCAGAAAAGAGACCAAGTGGCCTCTTCAAAACTTATCCTTCTTTTTTCTACTACGGAGTGACAATCCAGCTGCGCCTAAAGCGCTGATAACTCCTGCAACTGTGAGAAGAGCATTAGAAGCTTGACCCGTATGCGGCAAGACTGACGCACCACTCTTACTTCCCTTGTTTTTAAGCTGATCTAGCTGGGTGACCTTAGCTAATGAAGACTGCTCTTGTACTGATTTGGCCCCATCAACTGCTGGCAAAATACCGCTAGTTACTTGGTAAGCAGGTAAAGCATCAGCTACTGCCGCGTCAGCAGCATTGACACCGCCGGTAAATTCCGGAAGAGCCGCCATCTGAGGAGCGCTGTCTGGATGTGCACTCCTGACTGATGGCTGAACGCCAGCATCATAGGCGTTGTTTTCTGTTATAGTTGGATCAGAATCATTGACGCCTCCTGTAAATTCAGGCCACGTTGCTGTTGGTGCTTCTGAATCATTAACATTGCCACTGAATTCTGGTTGTACTGAGGACTGCGGAGCTGTATCGGGATGAGTTCCAACTTCATGGCTAGACAAATCATATTCCGACGCCGTTGCTATTGCTGGCTCAGAGTCGCTGACGCCTCCACTAAATTCTTTCCTGGTTTCTTGTGGTGAATCACTTGGAATAGAAGAAGCTGTCTTAGCTTTAGCAGCATTCTTGACAATCGCTTCTAGATTTTCAAGAGCTTTTGTCTGCTCAGCAGCAATCTGTTCCTGCAGCTTCTCTGCTTTTTCAGCACTGTCTACACTATCATCTAGCTGCGCAATCGCATCTGTCACCGTCTTTAATACTGCTCGAATCTTTTCTTTAGCTTGCTTTTTATCGAGTTCTGAAAGTCTTTGGTGATGTTCAATTGCTTCAATCTGTTTGTCGACTTCTTCTTCAAGCTCATCTAAAACCAAATCTTTGCCAACTGGATGAATCGTGTCCAAGCTAGCAATTCCAGCTTCCTCAATTCTCTCTAGTTCTTCTTCGGCATCAGCCTTTTCAAGCGCTGTTTTCGCATCTGCTAGAGTTGCTTCCGCTTCAGCTTTAGCCGTAGCCCGTTCTGCATCTGACAGATTCGGGTTGCTCCGTAAGTCTGCTAGCTTATCAGACAGAGCAAGATCTAGTTTCAGTCCAGTCGTAGCTTTCAGCAAACCTTGCTTCTCTGCCGCTACCTGTTCTTGAATTTTTTCGGCATCATCAGGACTTTCAACCCAAGCATTATAAGCTGCAATTGCTTTTTGAGCTATGGCTGCTGCATCTTCAATTTTCTTTTTAGCTGCAGTTTTTTCCTCAACAGAAAGACTTTGACTCTTCTCAACAGCCTCGATAGTAGCTGTTTTTTCTTCCTGAATTTCTTTTAAGAACTGCTCTTTGCCAATAGGGTGAATCTTGGCTAAGCGGGCTATAGCTGTTTCTTTTTCCCGGTCATAGACTTCCTGAGAATCTGCTCCTTCAATAGCCTTCTTGGCTGCTTCCACCACCTGCTCTATCTCGCCTCTAACTGCTTTCTTTTCTGCTTCTGAAAGATTAGGATTTGCTTCCAAGTCAGCTAATTTGGCAGCCAGAGTGAAATCTACGGTTGAACTTGCTATAAATTTGAAAAACTTATCTTCCTCGGTTACTGCCTGCTCTTGAATCACTTCCGCCTGCTCTGCTGTTGCTGCATTAACATCTAATTTCTGAATTGCATCCTCTGCTTCTGCAGCCTTCTTCCTTACAGACTCTTGGAAGCTTTTCTTTTGCTCCTCAGGCAGTAAATCGCTACTATCTACAAGTTTATCAAACTCTGCTTTTCCATTTTGGATTTCATCTAGAAGCAAATCTTTGCCGACTGGATTGACAGAGTTGATGTCTGCCAATCCATCTTCCTTAGCTTGATCAATCCTTTCTTTATCCTCAGCTGCAGCAATTTCATTCTGAGCCTTCGCAGCTGTTTGATTGACTTCCTCCTTAGCTGCTGCAAGCTCCTCATCTGACAAATTTGGATTATTCCCAAGATCTGTCACTTTCTCAGCCAGAAACGTACCTACTTCCGTATTAGCAGCCTCCCTGACCGTTGTCAAATCCTGATTTACTGGTGATGCAGCGGCCGGAGTCTCTACTGCATTTGCAACAGGCTGCTCCTCATCTGCCGCCACCATACTGTGACCCAAAAACAGAGCACAAATAAGGACTGAACCAACACCTAAAACTGACTTCCGAATAGAATATCGCAAAACTTTTTCTGTTCTTTTCATTTTATTCTCCCCTGAACATATTTTATGATCCCGATCAGTAACCCTTAATAAAAAGTCCAGTCAAACCTCCCGTAAATCTTTCAGATTAGGTAATCGTTAAACTACACTTTCTATTTGACTTCTGATAAGATTTTCTTTTTATTATTTTATCATATTAACTTGTTAAAATAAAAGAATTATCGGCTTGATTTATGTACATTTATTATAAAATTGTCCAGTTTTTAAATAGACAAGATGTCCAGAAATTAAACTAAAAATTTTTCCATTTAACAATGTGTAAACTTTTTTAGTAAAAATTCTGGGCTATTTTCTAGCTTATTTCAGACAGAAAAAGTAAAATGGTATAGGAGGGATAAAATTATGGCTCTTAATACACGAGATAGGATTTTGGATGCATTTTTTGAATTAGCAGATAAACAGCCAGATAGACCGCGTTTTACCTTTACAGAAATCGCTAAAGAAGCCGGTTTATCAAGACAGGCTATTTACAAACGACACTTTAATAACACTACTGAAATTATCGAATACATTCGCCAAGATATGGTGGAGCAAGCCTTTGCTCCCAACTGGAATAGCAACCATTCTGAAGCGGACTTAGATCCTTTCACTTTTTTGGCTCAAACGATTCTTCCCGCTATTTATGAGCAACGCCAACGCATTAAAATATTATATACTAGTTCTGTCGATCCCCTGTGGAGCGATTTTATTACTGCCAGTTACAAGGACTGGATCGAGCAGAATCTAAATCTTGACCATCAAAAATTAGGTATTCCTGAAGACCTGGCCAATCAACTGCTGGCCGGCTGGATTAGTTCTCTTATCGAGAATTGGATCACTCAGGATGACCCCGTTCCTTGCAAGCAGTTTTCTAAGACATTTCTCAACCTTGTATCTTCACCCCTAACCAGCTTTGCTGCCTATGATAGTTCTGCTGGTCCTTCAAACAAAATTGTTATCGTATAACCACCTAGAAGAAAAACAGAGAAATGACAGAACCGGTCCTTGTAAGGGAAGACTGGTTTTTTTATATTAAATTTTAAAAATAATTGGACATTTTCTCTATAAAGTGTTATCATTTTAGTTGACAAATGGTAAACTGCTCTGTTGGAGTCTGCTCTATTTTTTTAGACATACCAGCAAGAACTTAATATAAAAGAAGGAAGGTACTTATGCCCCAAGATACTCGAGACAAAGTCGTTAATGCCTTAATTGAGCTGGCAGAGCAAAATCCTGAAAAGTCTTATTTTACTTTTTCAGAGATTGCAAAACAAGCTGGTCTATCGCGCCAGGCTATCTATAAAAAGCATTTTAGTAATGTTGAAGACATTATCCAATACATCCGCCAGACAATTATGACTCCGTTTTTGCCCCTGTATGAAAGCTACGAAGAAGGAAATGGAGAAAATCCGTTCTGTTTCTTTGCCCAACATATGATTCCTACCCTTTATGAACATAGGAAATGGATGAAGGTGCTCTATACTACAGCTATCGATCCTTTCTGGAGTGACTATCTATCTACCTTCTTCACTCAGTGGGTCGTGCAAAATTTAGAAATTGACTCTAAAAAATTGGGAATTCCAAAAGAAATGGCTACGGAAATTGTTGTTAGATGGATTAACTCCCTCATTGAAATTTGGATTATCAAAGAAGATCCTATGCCAGCAGAGGATTTCGCCAAGCTCTTCCTGAATGTGATTTCAACCCCTATGGATCAGTTTATAACACCTCACAGTGAATCCTAATTCAACTCAAAATTATGAAGCCCGCCTAATTTAGGCAGGCTTTTTTTGTCTGTGAAATTTCTTACTCTCCCAAAGAAAAGAGAGCAGTTAGTCTCCTGCTCTCATCAATATATAAGCTATAAAATTAAACACCAAGCTTCATTTAATCTACGCGATAATAGAAGCTGCCTTGTTCGTCAAAGCTATTCAGGCCAACACCTGTCCAGATTCTATCTTGGCCAGCATCGGAGTTGTCTGTAAAGTTTTCCTTGTCTGCGACCTTAACTCCCTTAGGAAGAAACTCAATCAGAAAACCTCCGCTTTCTCCGCCGTAGACACCTCCAGCAGCAGTGCCATAGTCTGTCAGAGAAGCTCCATACAATTCATAACCACTTGAAACCAAGCCCTTGTCATCAAAAACAAGCTGGTTGCCAGAAGCATCCTGCCAGGTTCCTTTAACGCTGGCATAATTGCCATTTGCAAGTGCTGAAATGTCCATCGCTTCCTTCTTCTCCTTGGTTTTTTCTGTGCTCGCACTCTCTGAGCTAGCGCTGCTAGCTGCTGAAGATGCTGCTGCAGTTGATTGACTGGATGCCTGCTCCACAGAACTTGTTACCGAGCCCGTACTGCTAGTAGTAGTCTCTGATTGATTCGTAGCACTGCCATTCGAGCAAGCTGTCATAGCTAATAAAGCAGCTCCTGCTAGTAAAAAAGGTAAAGCTTTTTTCTTCATTTTTCTCCTCTTTCTCACGGTAAGATAAATCATGTGATTAGTAACATTATAGATTATTTTATCGCTTTTTACAAGAAGAATCCTAGCAGCTGGGCAGGCGCACAGCTACTGACCTTATTTACTCAGCTTCTGCCACATCCAGAACCCTGTAGATTGTTTTTGCCAGAGCTGCTTCATAATCAGATGCACCGCAAGGCTTATCAGTCGTGACTTGGGCTGTCTGCTTTTCTAGGTCTACCGCCACATCTGACACTCCCTCCATAGATAGGAAGTGCTGGGTGACGTGTTTGACACAATTTTGACAAGATAAATTTTCTAACTGAACTGTTTGTTTCATAGATTCATTCCTCCGTATATTTAGTTCATTTTAAAGCGTCCTAGACGCAGAGCATTGACGACAACCGACACTGAGCTCAAGCTCATGGCTAGACCAGCCAGCATAGGATTGAGCAAGGGACCGCCGAAAAGATGCAATAGCCCCATAGCAATCGGAATACCTAGTGTATTGTAGGCAAAAGCCCAGAAGAGATTTTCCTTGATATTACGGATGGTCGCTTGGCTGAGCTTGATAGCCTTGACTACATCCTGCAAATCACTATGCATGAGCACTACATCTGCTGACTCAATAGCCACATCGGCGCCAGAGCCGATGGCAATTCCAACATCGGCCTGGACCAGAGCCGGCGCATCATTGATACCGTCTCCTACCATAGCCAGTTTTTTCCCAGCTTCCTGTAAGTTCTTGATAGCAGCGGCCTTCCCATCTGGCAATACACCTGCGATGACTTTTTGGATGCCAGCTTTCTGGGCAATAGCTGTCGCTGTTTCTTCACGATCTCCTGTCAGCATGATGACTTCCAGCCCCATAGACTGGAGCTCCTGCACTGCCTTCAGGCTGCTAGACTTCATCTCATCTGCTACCGCTAAAATACCAGCTAGCTGTCCATCTACTGCGACAAACATGGCTGTCTTCCCTTCCTTGGACAGCTCTAACAACTGTTCTTGAAAGACACTGCTGTCAATGTTCTTGTCTTTCATCAATGACTCATTTCCCACCAGAAGCTGTCTGCCCTCAACCTGAGCGGATAAGCCTCGTCCAACCATAGCCTCAAAATGACTGACAGGCAGTAAGTCAAGCCCCTCCTCTTCAGTTGCTTCTAAGATAGCCTGAGCCAAAGGATGCTCAGAATGCTGCTCAGCACTGGCTATTAGCTGCAATAAGTCAGAGCGATTAAAATCACTCAAAGGTAACAAATCCGTCAGACTGGGCTTACCAACCGTAATCGTCCCAGTCTTATCAAGAACAATAGTATCCAGCTGATAAGCTGCTTCCAAAGCTTGCCCAGACTTAATCAGAATCCCATTTTCAGCTCCTTTACCAGTCCCGACCATGATGGCTGTCGGAGTAGCTAACCCCAGCGCACAAGGGCAGGCAATGACCAGAACTGCGATAAAGATTGACAGAGAAAAGCTAAGACTCTCACCATCCAGAAAATACCAGCCAAGCGCGGACAAAGTAGCCAAGCTCAGCACGATTGGGACAAAATAGAGCGAAATCTTATCGGCCAAAGCCGCTATCGGAGCCTTAGACCCTTGCGCTTCCTCCACTAATCTAACAATCTGAGCTAAGGTCGTATCCGAACCCACCCTAGTTGCTTGGTAATCAATACTACCATTTTGATTGATTGTGGCACTGGTAATGGTGTCGCCGACTTTCTTTTCAATCGGGACACTTTCACCAGTCATCATAGACTCATCCACAAAGGTCTGCCCGTCTGTCACTAAGCCATCTACCGGCATACGCTCCCCTGGCTTGATACGGATAATGTCTCCAACTCGGATATCCTCCGTATCAATGGTTACAGCCTCGCCATAGCGAATCACTGTCGCCTGACTAGGCACTAGCTCAAGCAGAGATTGAATCGCTTGAGACGTTTTCCCCTTGGCTGAACTTTCCAGATATTTACCCAGAAGAACTAAGGCAATAATCACTGCAACAGACTCAAAATAGAGCTGATGAACAAAGGCATGATGACCTAGAAAAACCTGACTGACCGAGTAGAGGCTATAAAGAAATGCTGCACTGGTTCCCACCGCAATCAAACTATCCATATTGGGATGTCGCTTGATAAGATTGCGAAATCCCCTCTGATAGAAACCACGACCAATCCACACAGCAGGCAGAGTCAAAAGTAGTTGTGACAGAACGAAGACCAAGGGATGCACCATATGGTCTAAGAAGCTAGGCAGAGGAAGACCGACCATACTACCCATTGAGATATAAAGCAAAGGCAGAGCCGTAATCAAAAGAATCAGTAACTCTTGTTTCTTTTTTTGCAATTTCTGAGCTTTAATCACAGCTTCTTCGCTTACATCAGACGGTTTGTCTTTTCCTTTTTCTTCTGCCTGATAACCAGCCTCGGCTACAGCATCCAGCACTTGCTGGCTGTCAAATCCTGCCTTAGGCAGCAAACTGAGACGTTCTGTCGCCAGATTGACACTGACATCCTCGACTGTTTCCAAGTCCTTGACCGCCATCTCTACCGTCATAGCACAGGCAGCGCAAGTCATTCCTGAGAGCTTGTATTCTTTCTTCTCACTCATCAATGCGTCTCCTTTCCGTGACCGCAACGACACTGGCCTTGAGAGCAGTCGCATTTGACTTCCAAAGGAGCCGAGGCTCTTTTCTTATCAATGACCTGACTGAGCCGCTCCAAGTCCCCTTGACTGAACTGACTTCTCTCAATCATCGAAATCAAAAGCTCTCCGTGTTTAGTGTTACAGATATTGTCAAAAAGAGCCTGCCAAGTACTTTCCAGATGGTCCGCTTCTAAAATCTGAGCATCATAGTAAAACTTACCCTCGATCTTTTCCATAGCGATAAATTCTTTGGTCTTCAGACGATTCAAAAGAGTCTTGATGGTTGCCGGTTTCCAGGAAAAATCGGCTTCCAAACGAGCTATAATCTCTGTACTGCGACTGTGTGGATAGGCCCATAGCACACGCATCACTTGCCATTCTGCTTGGCTAATATTTTGCTGTTCCATTGTTTAACACTCCCTTATCATTTACATTTGTAATCTAACTCTTTATTAGTTTACATTTGTAATCGTAGTTTGTCAAGTGTTTTTATCGTCAATTCCTGATATACAAAAAAGAAGGCGGGATAATCCCGTCTTCTTAATTTATTTATATTAGTGTGCCAACATCTCTTGGGCAATTTCTTGACCGGTCAACTTACTTGGATAGTAGGTTGGCCAGTTTTCCAGCTCATCAAAGAGAGCTTCCTGGCTTTCGCCTCCATAGAAGATGTGGAAGTGAGCTGCCTTGGTAGGTGCAATGTTGTGGTCGCTAAACTGAACATACTTGTACTCCCCAGCATCCGCGTCTGTCGCTTCAAACATAAAGCGAACTCCACGATTTCCCTTAGAGTAAGTCAGAGTATGCTTACCAACGTATTTATAAGTATATTTCTTGGATTTTCCATCTACCACAAATTCCATAGTTTTGTCTGTGATATTGATATTGGAAACATCTGTTTTGTAGCCCTTGTCATAGTAGGCCTTGTATTCAGCTGCCGTCATTTTCCCAGTCAGCTTAGACTTGTAGTCAAAGACTTGGTCCAAAGTACCATCCTTCAGATAGGGGTAAACAGACTGCCACTCGCCAGCATAGTCAGACAAAGTACGATCCTTGACGGCACTGTCTTCAAAGTAGCCGTTTTGGACTGTCTTATCGTCTTCTTCTTTCTCGGCTGCAATCTCCGCTCCCTCTTGGTCAGTTGTCTTCTTGAGAGCCTTTAGATTGGACTGCATGATAGAAACATAGTCTGCCCCATCCTTGGTCTGCTCTTCGGTCAAGCTTTCCAGCGGATTCAGGACATCAAGCTCTACACCTGTTTCCTTAGCTAATGTAGAAGCCAAAGCCTGGGAAGCATTCTCTTCAAAGTAAATATACTTGATTTTATTTTTCTTAATATACTCGGTCAATTCAGCCAAGCGTGAAGCGGATGGCTCACTGTCTGGTGAAAGTCCAGAAATTGGCACCTGCTTCAAGCCATAGTCCAATGCCAGATAGTTAAAGGCAGCGTGCTGAGTAACAAAGCTCTTTTGCTTGGCATTGGCCAACCCATCCTCATATTCCTTGTCCAAGGCTTCCAGCTTCTTGATATAAGCCGCTGCATTTTTCTCAAAAGCCGCTTTCTTGTCAGGATAAGACTTGCTCAGGCTATCACGGATGTGCTCCACCATTTTAATAGCCCGCTTCGGAGATAACCAAACATGGGGATCATAGGCATGATGATGTCCCTCTTCCCCATGGTCGTGGTCTTCTTCCTCTTCACTGCCAGGCAGCAAGAGCATATTTCCAGTCGCCTTGATAACC
Source organism: Streptococcus sp. DTU_2020_1000888_1_SI_GRL_NUU_041A (assembly GCF_032387735.1). NCBI lineage: Bacteria > Bacillati > Bacillota > Bacilli > Lactobacillales > Streptococcaceae > Streptococcus > Streptococcus sp. DTU_2020_1000888_1_SI_GRL_NUU_041A. The sequence goes on from NZ_CP135591.1 coordinate 2,367,263, forward strand.
TTTTCTTCCTTATTTTTCAAGTTTTTTAGCAAATCTGGAACCCAAGTCTCCATGTTTTCATTTTCATAGACAAAGGCATCTGCATCCTGAATCGTCGCAACTGCCTTAGCTGAAGGCTCATAATCATGCGGCTCTGTACCTGCCCCGATTAGAAGTTCAACATTGGCCTCATCTCCAGCCACCTGCTTGGTAAACTCATAAACAGGATAAAAAGTCGTGACAATATTGAGCTTGCCATCTGCATTTTTTTGATTGGAACAAGCTACTAAGAAAATACTCAGTAAACCTGCTAATAGTAAGCTAATTTTTTTCATTTTCTGCTCCTATTTCATAAATTTTTTGACCAGATTGACCAGCAAGAACAAGCTGACGAAAATAATCGTAATGCTAGCGCTAGCTGGCGTCTCTGCATAGTAAGAAATATAAAGTCCGGCAATCATACCAAAGAAACCAATGGCATTTGCCAGCAAAATAACCGACTTGAAATTTTTCCCAATCCGCAGAGCAATACTGGCTGGCAAGACCATAATGGTCGAAACTAGCAAGGCTCCCGCAGCTGGAATCATGAGGGCAATCGCAACACCCGTCACGATATTAAAGAGAATGGACATGGTACGCACAGGCAGCCCATCCACAAAGGCCGTATCCTCATCAAAGGTCAAGATGTACATGGGGCGAATGAAGAGGAAGGTCAAGACAAGCACCACAGCAGCAATGACAAAGAGAGAAATCACCTGCTCCCTACTGATAGTCACAATGGATCCAAATAGATACTGGTCCAGACTCATCGAGCTAGAACTCTTGCCTTTACTCATAACAATCAGGGAAATAGCTAAGCCGGTTGACATGAGAATGGCCGTTCCGATTTCCATGAAATTCTTATAGATAGTCCGCAGATACTCTAAGAAGACTGCTGCGGCAATGACGACAAGCACCGTTGTGAGAGTGGGCGATAGTCCAAGAACCAAGCCAAAAGCTACACCTGCCAATGAAACGTGACTGAGGGTGTCACTCATAAGGCTCTGCCGACGTAAAATCAGGAAGGTCCCCAGAATCGGTGAGAAGAGGCTCATGGCAATAACTGCCAAGAAGGCTCGCTGCATAAAATCATAGGAAAATAGATTAAGCATGACTCACCTCCTGACTATTGTCGCTTTCATGCACATTGAAACAGCGCCAAGGCGAGTCCTGATTACGAACCAGATGAATGTTGCGGTCGGCATATTTACGAACTTCTTCCGGATCGTGTGTAATCATCAAGACAGCTTTCCCATGCTGATGAGCACTATGGTGCATGAGCTTGTAAAATTCATCCTTGCTGCCTGCATCCATACCTGTTGTCGGCTCATCAAGGACAAAAATATCCGGATCCGAAGCAAACATCCGAGCAATCACTGCCCTCTGCTTTTGCCCGCCAGAGAGAGAACCAATCCGCTTATCCCGATGTTCCCACATTCCAACCGACTCCAGACTTACCTTGATATGCTCCTCATCATGCTCATTCAAACGACGAAACCAACCCTTGCGCGGATAACGTCCCGACTTGACAAACTCATACACCGTACTAGGAAAACCAGCATTAAAACTAGCAATCTGCTGAGGAAGGTAGGCAATCCGCAATTTCTTGCCTCGCACATTAGTCTTGGAAATCTTCACTTCCCCATGCTTAGGCTGCAAAATACCTAAACTAGCCTTGATAAGCGTAGTCTTAGCAGCTCCATTTTCACCAGTCAAGGTCACAAACTCACCGCTGTCTAGAAAATAATGAATATGCTCTAGCACAGGCTCCTTGTCATAGTAAAAGGAAAGATTATCCACTGTGATATATCTCATTTACCAATCTCTCCCACTAAGGCTTCCAAGAACTTCGCAATCACCGCCTGTTCACTAGCAGAAAACTGCTCTGCCAATTTTTGATAGGTCTCCAAAGTATGCGAATGATGATGTTGATGTTCCTTTGCAATCGGCTGAGCTAATTCAGTCAAACGGTAAAAAGTGACCCGTGCATCTCTCTTATCTTTAAAGGTTTGCAGCATCTCTTGCTGAACCAAAGATTTCACAGCCTTGGTCACAGCGGCTTGACTCACATTCAGTCTTTTTGCCAAATCAGAATTTGTCAAAGATTCCTCAGATAAAAGCATCAAAATATGCTCCTGCGTATTGGTTAAAGGCACATCACTCGTGCAAGAACCTATCAGAATCTCATGCTGATTTTCTGCTTTCAAAATAACTTCATTTAAAAATTGATCGATCTTCTGCGCTAAATGAGTCATTCCTTCCCTCCTTCTCTTAACCAGTTAAAGCTTTACTGGTTAATTATACCACAAAAAAGAAAAGAGTCAAGAATTTTCAGTAAAAGTAAGATGCTTTTCACAAAAAATATTTAATCTTACAATTAGATTCTTAAGCCTTAAATAAAATTCAATCAGAGAATAAAAAAGAACAAAGCGAGCTGATTCATATTATCATTCTAGATTCTATAACAAATTTGATGTTGAATCCATTACATTAGTTGAGTGTGGATTTACAAGTAAAATCATGATTCAATCTTCCGCATTAGCTTGCAAATAATTATTAAAGAGAAAACAAAAAAAAACGAAACTAAAATGCTTCGCTAAACTTAAGCTATACCGGCGGCCGGGGTCGAACCGGCACGTCCTTGCGGACACTGGATTTTGAGTCCAGCGCGTCTGCCAATTCCGCCACGCCGGCTCAAGTTTTTAACTGGGGTAGCTGGATTCGAACCAACGCATGAGGGAGTCAAAGTCCCTTGCCTTACCGCTTGGCGATACCCCAATAATAATAAATAGGCGAGTGATGGGGATCGAACCCACGCATGCCAGAGCCACAATCTGGTGTGTTAACCACTTCACCACACCCGCCATATTTAAACACGGGCAGTAGGAATTGAACCCACACTGAAGGTTTTGGAGACCTTAGTTCTACCTTTAAACTATGCCCGTAAAGGTTATGGAAGGGGAGGGATTCGAACCCCCGAACCCGAAGGAGCGGATTTACAGTCCGCCGCGTTTAGCCTCTTCGCTACCCTTCCGATTATAAAATTATGGCGCGAGACGGAATCGAACCGCCGACACATGGAGCTTCAATCCATTGCTCTACCAACTGAGCTACCGAGCCAATTATTGCGGGAGCAGGATTTGAACCTACGACCTTCGGGTTATGAGCCCGACGAGCTACCTAGCTGCTCCATCCCGCGTCAATACTATTCGTCCCTAAGGAGGATGTGGGATTCGAACCCACGCACGCTTTTACACGCCTGACGGTTTTCAAGACCGTTCCCTTCAGCCGGACTTGGGTAATCCTCCAAATATATAGTCCGTACGGGATTCGAACCCGTGTTACCGCCGTGAAAAGGCGGTGTCTTAACCCCTTGACCAACGGACCATAATATTATTAAAATGGGCACGAGTGGACTCGAACCACCGACCTCACGCTTATCAGGCGTGCGCTCTAACCACCTGAGCTACGCGCCCAAGTTCAAAAAACTTGGTATGAACTTTCGTTCAAAGCGGGTGACGAGAATCGAACTCGCGACAACAGCTTGGAAGGCTGTAGTTTTACCACTAAACTACACCCGCTTGAATATGGGAGTTAACGGGATCGAACCGCTGACCCTCTGCTTGTAAGGCAGATGCTCTCCCAGCTGAGCTAAACTCCCTTCGCTAAGCGACTACCATATCTCACAGGGGGCAACCCCCAACTACTTCCGGCGTTCTAGGGCTTAACTGCTGTGTTCGGCATGGGTACAGGTGTATCTCCTAGGCTATCGTCACTTAACTATTGAATTAACTGTCCTGTCCTCTCAGACAAGCCTTGTCAACTCAAAATTGAATACAATATCAAATCTCACAAAAACTCAAACCATTCGCTGCACTCTGATGAATTTCTTATTCTAGGATAAGTCCTCGAGCGATTAGTATTAGTCCGCTCCATGTGTCACCACACTTCCACTTCTAACCTATCAACCTGATCTTCTCTCAGGGCTCTTACTAACTTGCGTTATGGGAAATCTCATCTTGAGGTGGGTTTCACACTTAGATGCTTTCAGCGTTTATCCCTTCCCTACATAGCTACCCAGCGATGCTCTTGGCAGAACAACTGGTACACCAGCGGTAAGTCCACTCTGGTCCTCTCGTACTAGGAGCAGATCCTCTCAAATTTCCTACGCCCGCGACGGATAGGGACCGAACTGTCTCACGACGTTCTGAACCCAGCTCGCGTGCCGCTTTAATGGGCGAACAGCCCAACCCTTGGGACCGACTACAGCCCCAGGATGCGACGAGCCGACATCGAGGTGCCAAACCTCCCCGTCGATGTGAACTCTTGGGGGAGATAAGCCTGTTATCCCCAGGGTAGCTTTTATCCGTTGAGCGATGGCCCTTCCATGCGGAACCACCGGATCACTAAGCCCGACTTTCGTCCCTGCTCGAGTTGTAGCTCTCGCAGTCAAGCTCCCTTATACCTTTACACTCTGCGACTGATTTCCAACCAGTCTGAGGGAACCTTTGGGCGCCTCCGTTACCTTTTAGGAGGCGACCGCCCCAGTCAAACTGCCCGTCAGACACTGTCTCCGTAGATGATAAACCTACCGGGTTAGAGTGGCCATAACACAAGGGTAGTATCCCAACAACGCCTCCATCGAAACTGGCGTCCCGATTTCATAGGCTCCTACCTATCCTGTACATGTGGCACAGACACTCAATATCAAACTGCAGTAAAGCTCCATGGGGTCTTTCCGTCCTGTCGCGGGTAACCTGCATCTTCACAGGTACTAAAATTTCACCGAGTCTCTCGTTGAGACAGTGCCCAAATCATTACGCCTTTCGTGCGGGTCGGAACTTACCCGACAAGGAATTTCGCTACCTTAGGACCGTTATAGTTACGGCCGCCGTTTACTGGGGCTTCAATTCATACCTTCGCGTTACCGCTAAGCACTCCTCTTAACCTTCCAGCACCGGGCAGGCGTCACCCCCTATACATCATCTTACGATTTAGCAGAGAGCTGTGTTTTTGATAAACAGTTGCTTGGGCCTATTCACTGCGGCTGACAAAAGTCAGCACCCCTTCTCCCGAAGTTACGGGGTCATTTTGCCGAGTTCCTTAACGAGAGTTCTCTCGCTCACCTGAGGCTACTCGCCTCGACTACCTGTGTCGGTTTGCGGTACGGGTAGAGTATGATACAACGCTAGAAGCTTTTCTTGGCAGTGTGACATCACTCACTCGCTACTAAACTTCGCTCCCCATCACAGCTCAACGTTATAGGTATAAGCATTTGACTCATACCACGCCTCACTGCTTAGACGTACATCCATTCGTACGCACGAGTTAGCCTACTGCGTCCCTCCATCACTTCATACTCTAGTACAGGAATCTCAACCTGTTGGCCATCGGATACACCTTTCGGTCTCTCCTTAGGTCCCGACTAACCCAGGGCGGACGAGCCTTCCCCTGGAAACCTTAGTCTTACGGTGGACAGGATTCTCACCTGTCTTGCGCTACTCATACCGGCATTCTCACTTCTATGCGTTCCAGCGCTCCTCACGGTACACCTTCTCCACACATAGAACGCTCTCCTACCATACCTATAAAAGGTATCCACAGCTTCGGTAAATTGTTTTAGCCCCGGTACATTTTCGGCGCAGGGTCACTCGACTAGTGAGCTATTACGCACTCTTTGAATGAATAGCTGCTTCTAAGCTAACATCCTAGTTGTCTGTGCAACCCCACATCCTTTTCCACTTAACAATTATTTTGGGACCTTAGCTGGTGGTCTGGGCTGTTTCCCTTTCGACTACGGATCTTAGCACTCGCAGTCTGACTGCCGACCATAATTCATTGGCATTCGGAGTTTATCTGAGATTGGTAATCCGGGATGGACCCCTCACCCAAACAGTGCTCTACCTCCAAGAATCTTGATGTCGACGCTAGCCCTAAAGCTATTTCGGAGAGAACCAGCTATCTCCAAGTTCGTTTGGAATTTCTCCGCTACCCACAAGTCATCCAAGCACTTTTCAACGTGCCCTGGTTCGGTCCTCCAGTGCGTTTTACCGCACCTTCAACCTGCTCATGGGTAGGTCACATGGTTTCGGGTCTACATCATGATACTAAAGCGCCCTATTCAGACTCGGTTTCCCTACGGCTCCGTCTCTTCAACTTAACCTCGCATCATAACGTAACTCGCCGGTTCATTCTACAAAAGGCACGCTCTCACCCATGAACGGGCTCGAACTTGTTGTAGGCACACGGTTTCAGGTTCTATTTCACTCCCCTCCCGGGGTGCTTTTCACCTTTCCCTCACGGTACTGGTTCACTATCGGTCACTAGGGAGTATTTAGGGTTGGGAGATGGTCCTCCCAGATTCCGACGGGATTTCACGTGTCCCGCCGTACTCAGGATACTGCTAGGTACAGAATCTATTTAAAATACGAGGCTCTTACTCTCTTTGGCTGACTTTCCCAAGTCATTCTTCTATAAATTCTGAGTCCACATTGCAGTCCTACAACCCCGAAGAGTAAACTCTTCGGTTTGCCCTCCTGCCTCTTCGCTCGCCGCTACTAAGGCAATCGCTTTTGCTTTCTCTTCCTGCAGCTACTTAGATGTTTCAGTTCACTGCGTCTTCCTCCTCATTCCCTTAACAGAAATGGGTAACAGGCATCAACCTGTTGGGTTCCCCCATTCGGACATCCCCGGATCAAGTGCTTACTTACAGCTCCCCGAGGCATTTCGTCGTTTGTCACGTCCTTCATCGGCTCCTAGTGCCAAGGCATCCACCGTGCGCCCTTACTAACTTAACCTTATTTTGACCTTTCAGTCTTAAACTCATTAATATTCACAGCGTTTTCGGTTTATTTTCTTGTTACTATTTGATATCGGTATTCAATTTTCAATGGACAAGTTCTTTATCTAGTCAAACTAGATAATGGAGCCTAGCGGGATCGAACCGCTGACCTCCTGCGTGCAAAGCAGGCGCTCTCCCAGCTGAGCTAAGGCCCCACATAGCCCTCTCAAAACTAAACAAGACTCAAGTGCATTCCGTATGTCCTTACGGACTCCTTAGAAAGGAGGTGATCCAGCCGCACCTTCCGATACGGCTACCTTGTTACGACTTCACCCCAATCATCTATCCCACCTTAGGCGGCTGGCTCCTTGCGGTTACCTCACCGACTTCGGGTGTTACAAACTCTCGTGGTGTGACGGGCGGTGTGTACAAGGCCCGGGAACGTATTCACCGCGGCGTGCTGATCCGCGATTACTAGCGATTCCGACTTCATGTAGGCGAGTTGCAGCCTACAATCCGAACTGAGACTGGCTTTCAGAGATTAGCTTGCCGTCACCGGCTTGCGACTCGTTGTACCAGCCATTGTAGCACGTGTGTAGCCCAGGTCATAAGGGGCATGATGATTTGACGTCATCCCCACCTTCCTCCGGTTTATTACCGGCAGTCTCGCTAGAGTGCCCAACTCAATGATGGCAACTAACAATAGGGGTTGCGCTCGTTGCGGGACTTAACCCAACATCTCACGACACGAGCTGACGACAACCATGCACCACCTGTCACCTCTGTCCCGAAGGAAAACTCTATCTCTAGAGCGGTCAGAGGGATGTCAAGACCTGGTAAGGTTCTTCGCGTTGCTTCGAATTAAACCACATGCTCCACCGCTTGTGCGGGCCCCCGTCAATTCCTTTGAGTTTCAACCTTGCGGTCGTACTCCCCAGGCGGAGTGCTTAATGCGTTAGCTGCGGCACTAAGCCCCGGAAAGGGCCTAACACCTAGCACTCATCGTTTACGGCGTGGACTACCAGGGTATCTAATCCTGTTTGCTCCCCACGCTTTCGAGCCTCAGCGTCAGTTACAGACCAGAGAGCCGCTTTCGCCACCGGTGTTCCTCCATATATCTACGCATTTCACCGCTACACATGGAATTCCACTCTCCCCTTCTGCACTCAAGTTAAACAGTTTCCAAAGCATACTATGGTTAAGCCACAGCCTTTAACTTCAGACTTATCTAACCGCCTGCGCTCGCTTTACGCCCAATAAATCCGGACAACGCTCGGGACCTACGTATTACCGCGGCTGCTGGCACGTAGTTAGCCGTCCCTTTCTGGTAAGATACCGTCACAGTGTGAACTTTCCACTCTCACACCCGTTCTTCTCTTACAACAGAGCTTTACGATCCGAAAACCTTCTTCACTCACGCGGCGTTGCTCGGTCAGGGTTCCCCCCATTGCCGAAGATTCCCTACTGCTGCCTCCCGTAGGAGTCTGGGCCGTGTCTCAGTCCCAGTGTGGCCGATCACCCTCTCAGGTCGGCTATGTATCGTCGCCTTGGTGAGCCGTTACCTCACCAACTAGCTAATACAACGCAGGTCCATCTGGTAGTGATGCAATTGCATCTTTCAATTAATTATCATGCGATAAGCAATTTCATGCGGTATTAGCTATCGTTTCCAATAGTTATCCCCCGCTACCAGGCAGGTTACCTACGCGTTACTCACCCGTTCGCAACTCATCCAAGAAGAGCAAGCTCCTCTCTTCAGCGTTCTACTTGCATGTATTAGGCACGCCGCCAGCGTTCGTCCTGAGCCAGGATCAAACTCTCATTAAAAAGTTTGAGTTCGCACTCATTACTGTCCACTGACAGATTTATTTTCGTTTTTTTGACAGGTTACATATCTCTATGTCACCCTGCACTTGGTTCGTCTTGTTCAGTTTTCAAAGGGCTTTGTCTTTCGCGACAACTATATTAGTATATCACCCAACCACACCTCCTGTCAATACCTTTTCCCATTTTTTTTAAAATTTTTCTAGAATTTTTTATTCATCAGAGGCTAGCCTCTATTAAAGAGAGGGAAGATAAGCTTCCTCACCTAGTTGACGAGCTAATAAACCAGCTCTAGCCAGCTGAAGCAAACTCTTTGTGAATTCATAAATATGCTCTCTTTCACTTGCAGACAACTCTTTTTTAGAAAACTTTCTTCTTAAAGCTTTGTAATCCCGGCCTTCCTCCTGAAAGAAGGGAGCGTCTTGTAAATAGGCTTTTACATTCTCCAAGTTTTCTAAAATACCAAGATGAAAAGCGGCAGAAGCAAAAGTTTTATCAAAAGGCTGGGTGCAAACGCTCCGAAACTCTACTGTCCCCCGTGTCGTCAAATCTTGATACTGGTAACTTCTGTGATTCTTGAAGTCTGCTTCCCTTGGAGTCAAGTTTGCTTTTTCGCCTGAAAGGTCATAAGCCTCAATAGTTTTCTGGCTCAAGTATTCATTAGCAGCTATCGGATAGAAATAGTAGGATTGACCATTTCGTTCGGCAGTAAAAAGTGCTGATCTATCAAGATATGCAAAAAATTCATCTTCAGTTTGAAAATCTTTCGAATTAACACCCGCATTTTCCTGTAAAATGCCATGCATCGATTGCTCCCAGAAAATATCTCGAGCGATTTTTGTATTCCAAGAAGAATCTGAAAACTCTGAATTGGCAAAAAGGTATGCCTTAGCACCTTCAATTTGATTGAAGACATTGATAACAGTTAAATAATTTTCTCTTGAGACATCCAGCTGAACTTGACTCCCACAAATAAAAGCACCATATTCTGGATAATTGTGCAAACCTTCCATGTTCTTTCCCATAGCTAAATACTGCATCAGCATTTCATATCTTGGATATTTAACTGGACTATTATCATTTTCAGCCCAGAAAGGATGAATACCTTCTCCTTGAATTTCATGATGTTCTTCACGCAGAATTGGCTGAATAATGTCTAGATACTTCTTAAAACGCTCTTCAACTTCTTGGATTCTGGAAGCCTTGGCAAAAGCAAATTCCAAAGTATTGTAAGAGACCTCAAAAAGAATTCTGTCTTCATTTTTAGTAGATTTTAGTTGAATGGGATTGCCGTCTCTATCAAATCGTTCCGCCTCAAAATCATACTCTTCCAACAGACGTTTCAAGAGATTTTTTGCAACATTTGTATCAGTCGCTCCGCCCTGGCTATTGACAATAGGAAATTCTAACTCAATGCCAATGTATACCGTTGGATTCTCTTTAATATTCTTTAAATAACGCTCTTTTAAAATTTGGATTGAATCAGTCATTTCCATTTCCTATAAATTTTTGATAGTGTTAGAGTATTATAACAAAATTTCAGGTATTTTCCTAGCCTCATACAAAAACGCCTGCTTACGAAATTGTTTTTGCCTTAAAAGCAATTTCGTAAACAAGCGTCTACCTATTATCAACTATATGATGAGTGTTCCCGCTAGGAAAGAATCCTAGCGGTAGACCAGAGCTAGACTAAGAATAGAGATTCTATTCCATCATCATAACACTCAACAAAGATTGATGATCTTAAACTAATTCGATGATTGCCATTGGCGCAGCATCTCCACGGCGCGGTTCAGTTTTCAGGATACGAGTATATCCACCGTTGCGCTCTGCATAGCGTGGTGCAATCTCAGAGAACAATTTTTGAAGAGCAGTAGTTGTAGTATACTTTTCTGTTGCTTCATCATAGTTTTCTGATGCGATTTCATTGCGTACAAAAGCTGCAGCTTGACGACGAGCGTGCAAGTCTCCACGTTTGCCCAATGTAATCATTTTTTCAACTGTTTTACGGATTTCTTTAGCACGAGCTTCAGTTGTCACGATTGATTCGTTGATCAGCAAATCAGTAGTCAAATCGCGAAGCATTGCTTTACGTTGTGAGCTAGTGCGTCCTAGTTTACGGTAAGCCATGTATTCCTCCTTTATTTATCGTTTTTTAACCCCAGACCGAGATCAGCAAGTTTAACTTTTACTTCTTCCAGACTCTTACGTCCTAAGTTACGAACTTTCATCATTTCAGGCTCAGATTTTTCTGTCAAATCAAATACAGTATTGATACCTGCACGTTTCAAACAGTTGTATGAGCGAACTGACAAATCTAATTCTTCGATGGTCCGTTCCAAAATGCGGTCATCAGAAGTCTTTTCTGCTTCCTTCATAACGTCTGCAGCGATAGCTACTTCTGTCAGATTAGTGAAGAGATTCAAATGTTCCGTAAGGATGCGGGCTGAAAGTCCCAAAGCATCTTCTGGAATAATTGTTCCGTTCGTTAAAATTTCAAGGGTTAGTTTGTCAAAACCATCGTTGCTACCAACACGAGCTGGCTCAACTTGGTAATTAACTTTTGTCACTGGCGTATAGATAGAATCCACCGCAAGTGTTCCCACTGGTGCATCATCTTTCTTATTTTCATCAGCAGGCACATAACCACGGCCGCTGTTAACAGTCATCGTTGCCTTAAAGCTTGCGCCTTCTCCGATTGTAAAGAGATAATGATCAGGGTTTATAATTTCAATATCACTGTCTGTCAAAATGTCTCCGGCAGTTACTTCTGCTGGTCCTTCAACATCCAGTTCAATAATCTTTTCGTCTTGGACGTAAGATTTTACAGCAATCCCTTTGACGTTCAGAATAATTTGCATCACGTCTTCGCGGACACCGGAAATTGTATCAAACTCGTGCAAAACACCTTCAATATTAATTGAAGTAACAGCAGCACCTGGAAGTGAAGCCAAAAGCACACGGCGAAGAGAATTTCCCAGTGTTGTACCATAACCACGCTCAAGCGGCTCTACTACAAACTTGCCATAATCTTTATTTTCATCAATTTTTGTTATATTTGGTTTTTCAAACTCAATCATTTGCTATACTCCCTCTTAAACGAAAAGCAGTGTAACGGTTGGTGATTATACACGGCGACGTTTTGGAGGACGAGCACCATTGTGTGGTACAGGAGTCACATCACGAATAGCTGTTACTTCAAGACCAGCGGCAGCAAGAGCACGAATAGCAGACTCACGACCAGAACCTGGACCTTTTACAGTAACTTCAACTGATTTCAGACCGTGTTCCTGTGCAGATTTAGCAGCTGCTTCAGATGCCATTTGGGCAGCAAATGGTGTAGATTTACGAGAACCTTTAAATCCAAGAGCTCCAGCAGATGACCAAGCAATCGCGTTACCATGCACATCAGTAATCATAACAATAGTGTTATTAAATGTAGCGTGAATATGAGCAATACCGGATTCGATATTTTTCTTCACACGACGTTTACGTGTTGGTTTAGCCAAGACTTTTTACCTCCTTATATTATTTTTTCTTACCTGCAATCGCAACAGCTTTACCTTTACGAGTACGGGCATTATTTTTAGTGTTTTGTCCACGGACAGGAAGTCCACGACGGTGACGGATTCCACGGTATGAACCGATTTCCATCAAACGCTTGATGTTCAAGTTTACTTCACGACGAAGGTCACCTTCAACTTTAATCGCATCTACTTCACGACGGATAGCGTCTTCTTGTTCGATTGTAAGATCTTTTACACGGATGTCTTCTGAAACTCCAGCAGCTGCCAAGATTTTCTTAGAAGTTGGAAGTCCGATACCGTACACATAAGTCAGTGAAACGACTACACGTTTGTCATTTGGAATGTCAACTCCAGCAATACGAGCCATTTTTTCTCCTTTCTATCTTATCCTTGACGTTGTTTGTGTTTTGGATTTGCTGGGCAAATTACCATAACACGACCATTACGACGAATAACTTTGCAGTATTCGCAAATTGGTTTGACCGATGGTCTTACTTTCATTTTTTCCCTCCAAGTTTTTCGATTATTTAAAGCGGTATGTGATCCGTCCACGTGTCAAATCATAAGGACTCATTTCTACAGTCACACGGTCTCCCGCTAAAATACGAATATAGTTTTTACGAATTTTACCAGAAACTGTTGCTAAAATCTGATGTCCATTTTCAAGTTCAACCGTAAACATTGCATTAGGCATTGTATCAACTACCTTGCCTTCAACCTCAATCACATCGTCTTTTGCCACGCAAAAGTACCTCCATAAATTTCGATTTGATCCCTCTGAGCACAGAGGTAACAATTATAAGTCAGACTAATTCATTGTATCACTACTTGTCAAATATTGCAAGCAGGAAAAACGCTTTTATTTCAAATTTGTCAAGACTTTTTCGATAGCTGAGAAGACATCATTAATATCTTGATTTCCTTGAATATCATGGACCAGACCTTTTCTGCGATAGTGATCAATAATCGGCTGACCCTGAGCAATATTGACATCCAAACGACGTTTAACCGTCTCAGGCTTATCATCTTCACGCTGGTAATAATCCTCTTCCTTGTAGTCTGCTGGCGGATTGAAGACCTTGTGGAAGGTTTCGCCTGTTTCACGATGGATAATCCGACCGCTCAAACGCTCCAGCAAGCTGTTAGGATCCACTTCGATATTGATAACGCCATCCAAAGCCAAATCAAGCTCTGTCAGAGTTTGGTCCAAGGCATGTGCTTGTTCAATCGTACGTGGGTAACCATCCAACAAGAAACCTGTTTCTTTGATGTCGTTCTGTGAAAGGCGTTCTTTAACGATTCCGTTTGTGACTTCATCTGGCACCAACTCGCCCTTGTCAATATAGGACTTGGCTAAAACGCCCATCTCTGTTTGGTTAGCAATCGCCGCACGGAACATATCTCCAGTCGAAATATGCGCAACATTGAAGTTCTCAACGATTTTAGCAGCTTGAGTTCCTTTACCAGCACCTGGTAAGCCCATAATCAAAAGATTCATGATTGGTCTCCTTTTTTGTTTTTAAAGCAATCTATTAAACCGATTAATAAACTCGTTTAAAAACAAAATAGAAGGGGGTGAGTCTACTCTGTCCCCTTTTATTTTGTTTATTTTCGGTTCAAGAAAGGTTATCTGAACAGGCTTCTCATTAGAAAAGCTATTCAAAAGTTCCCTTACTCTGAAGTATCCATAAAGCCGACATACTTTCTCTTCAGCAGGTAGCCTTCTAGCTGTTTCATTCCCTCAATACCAGTTGAGATGATGATCAAGAGACTGGTTCCTCCAAGAGCAACGGCATCTGTCAATCCAAATACATCTTTAGCCAAGATAGGCAGGATAGAGATGAAACCTAGGAAAAGAGAGCCCACTGTTGCCAAACGACGCAACAGCTTAGACATGTAGTCTTCTGTTCCTTTACCCGGACGAACACCTGGAATGTAGGCTCCGCTCTTTTGCAGATTTTCTGCTGTCTTCTCTGGATTAATCTGTACAAAAGTATAGAAGAAGGTAAAGAGGACAATCAGAAAGGCATACATGAACATACCACTAATGGTCGTTGTTGCCAAAAGTGACTGAGCTGTCTTAACCCAATCTGCGTCATAGCCCAAGGCACTGACAACTTGGAAAATCGCTGCCGGTGCAGCTGTAATCGAGCTGGCAAAGATTACTGGAATAACCCCAGCCGGATTGACTTTCAGTGGCAGATAGGAGCTAGAAGGTGCACCCTTAGCTACTTTCGTATACTGAACTGGAATTTTATATTCAGCCTGCTGTACAAAGGTTGTAAAGTAAATGATAAGCAGGACTGCCACAATCAGAATTCCTACAAAAATGAAAGATGAAGTCAAACGTTCACTAGGGATATTGACAAAGTAATCTTCATAGATACCTTTAATCATATCAGGGATAGCGGAAACGATACCAGCGAAGATAATCATGGAAACGCCATTCCCGTAACCCTTGTCTGTAATCTGTTCACCCAGCCAAGTTACAATCATTGAACCAGTTGCTAGAAGAACGCAAATCAAAGCGTAGGTCTGCACATTAGGATTGGCAACCAGATTAGCTCTTGAGAGAGTATCAAAACCAGCGGTAATCCCTATTGCCTGCACAAAGGCCAATACTAGGGCGATATAACGAGTCGCTTGATTCAGCTTCCTACGTCCTACTTCCCCTTGCTTGCCCCACTCTACAAACTTCGGAAGCAAGTCCATCTGCAGCAACTGAACAACGATAGAAGCTGTGATATAAGGACTGACCCCAAGTGCAAAGACAGAGAAGTTGCGCATGGCATTACCAGAGACCAAGCTCAGCATATTCAAGAATGGTAAATCATTCAAATTGCTTAAGGCTTTGGCATTAATCCCCGGAACCGTTATGGTTGTACCGATACGGAAAACTAAGATGATAAAAATCGTGAACAGAATCTTAGACCGTACCTGTTTGATTTTAAATGCGTCTTTTAATAGTTTGAAAAACATAGGTCACCTCGCTTAGATGACTTCCACTGAACCACCTTTAGCAGTGATAGCTTCTTCAGCTGATTTAGAGAATTTAGCTGCCTTAACAGTCAATTTCTTTGTCAATTCTCCGTTACCAAGAATCTTGATACCTGATTTTTCAGCTTTTACAATACCTGCTTCGATGAGAACAACTGGTGTTACTTCAGCGCCATCTTCAAAGGCGTTCAGTTGGTCAAGGTTAACAATCGCATATTCTTTGCGGTTGATGTTCAAGAAACCACGTTTTGGAAGACGACGGAACAATGGAGTTTGTCCACCTTCAAAACCAAGGCGAACGCCGCCACCGCTACGAGCTTTTTGACCTTTTTGACCACGGCCAGATGTTTTACCGTTACCAGATGATGTACCACGACCAACACGGTTGCGGACTTTACGAGAACCTGCAGCAGGTTGTAATTCATGAAGTTTCATTATATTATTTCTCCTCTTTTGTAAAATGCTAGCGCTCATATAGGAGAAAAGGTGTCTCCTATATAAACTCGCCTATACATATATTTAGTTTTAGGGGCTGAGAAAATCCCATCCCCTAACGTATTTTAATTTAAAGTTGTTAAACCAGCAAAGCTTATTTAACTTCTTCAACAGTTACCAAGTGTGATACTGCAGTAATCATACCGCGTACTGCTGGATTATCTTCTTTGATAACTGAGCTGTTCAATTTGCCAAGTCCAAGTGCTACAACAGTTTTACGTTGTGACGGGATGCGTCCGATTGGAGACTTAGTCAAAGTAATTTTAATTTGAGCCATGTTATCCCCTTTCTTATGCCAAGTCAGAAACTGAAATACCACGAAGGGCAGCAACTTCTTCAGCGCGTTTTAATTGTTTCAAACCTTCAACAGTTGCGCGAACGATGTTGATTGGAGTGTTAGAGCCAAGAGATTTAGATGTAACATCTGCTACACCTGCCAACTCGATGACGGCACGAACCGCGCCACCAGCAGCAACTCCAGAACCCTCAACAGCTGGCTTAAGCAATACTTTCGCTCCGCCAAATTCTGAAAGAACTTCGTGAGGAATTGTTGTGCCAACCATTGGTACTTCAATCAAATTCTTCTTCGCATCTTCAACTGCCTTGCGGATTGCTTCTGGTACTTCTTGAGCTTTACCAGTACCGAAGCCAACACGACCATTGCGATCACCAACAACTACAAGAGCTGCAAAGCGAAGACGACGTCCACCTTTAACAACTTTTGTAACACGGTTGATGGCAACTAAACGTTCTTCAAGTTCAACTGCGTTGTCTTTAAATGCCATTTTCTAGTGTCCTCCTCTTAGAATTTCAATCCGTTTTCACGAGCTGCATCAGCCAAAGCTTTTACACGTCCGTGATAGAGATATCCACCGCGGTCGAAGACGACTTCAGAAATACCTTTAGCAACTGCACGTTCAGCAACGAGCTTACCAACAACAACGGCTTGTTCTGTTTTAGTTCCTTTTGAAACTTCTTTGTCAAGAGTTGAAGCGCTTGCGAGCGTTACACCCGCTACGTCATCAATCACTTGAGCGTAGATGCCTGTATTAGAACGGAATACGTTCAAACGTGGGCGATCAGCAGTTCCAGAGAGTTTTCCGCGAACGCGACGGTGGCGTTTTTGGCGGATTTTATTTTTATCTGGTTTCGTAATCACAATTTTCACCTCTTAATTTTAATGAGTGCCTAGGCACAACCTTGGGAAACAACTTGTTTGTCTGAAAAAATCAGCCAGACAAGATTATTTACCAGTTTTACCTTCTTTACGGCGAACGAATTCACCAACGTAGCGGATACCTTTACCTTTGTATGGCTCTGGAGCACGCAGGCTACGTACGTAAGCTGCAGTTTGTCCAACTACTTCTTTTGAAATTCCGCTGACAACGATAGTTGTTGGGTTTGGAAGTTCAAAAGTGATGCCTTCTGGTGCTTCTACTTCATCTGGATGAGATTTACCAACTGAAAGTACAAGCTTTTTGCCTTGAAGTTGAGCACGGTAACCAACCCCACGCATTTCAAGTTCTTTCTTGAATCCTTCTGATACACCAACAACCATGTTGTTCAAAAGGGCGCGAGTTGTTCCGTGGATTGTTTTCATTTCTTTTGAATCGTTTGGACGGTGAAGAGTTACTTCAGTTCCTTCCACACGGATTTCAATATCTTTTGAGAACTCACGAGTCAGTTCTCCTTTAGGTCCTTTTACAGTTACAACGTTGTCTTTGTTGCTGATTTCAACACCAGCAGGCAACACGATAACTTTATTACCAATACGTGACATGTATATATTCTCCTGTTAGATTGTCAGGCCGCATGCGACCAGTTTTCACGGGGGGGCATTCGGATTAGAGCAAACCTAGTTTCTTTCGAAAAGCTTTGACAAATTCCTGATATTCTGTCAATACATCAATAGCCGCAGGACTATAACCAATTTCACATAAAAGAGATACAAGGTCATCTTTTGACAATTCAGCCAAAGCGTCTTCTGCAACAATAAGTTTTTCATTCAATTCAGTAGCTTTCATCTTTTTCTCCTAAACTATTTTACTCTCTATTTAGCTGATCAGTAAATCAGCTAAATTGAACACGAGCTATGGTCTGTGTGAAAAAGACAAATCTTCCTAGAGTGTTAACACTCTTTGTCAGATTTCCTATTTTCACATTGCCCATGACGCTCTTTGTATCTTGATTTTACCAAACGTAAGCGATAACTTCTCCACCAACATTCTTTTGGCGTGCTTCTTTATCAGTCAGCAAGCCTTCAGATGTTGAAAGGATAGCAATTCCAAGTCCATTCAGAACTTTTGGAAGATCTTCGCGTTTCTTGTAAACACGCAGACCTGGTTTTGAAATACGTTTCAAACCAGTGATAACTTTTTCACCATTTTGTCCGTATTTAAGGAATACACGGATGATGCCTTGTTTGTCATCTTCAATGATTTCAACGTTTTTTACAAAACCTTCACGCTTCAGGATTTCAGCAATCCCTTTTTTGATGTTTGACGCAGGCACTTCAAGCACTTCGTGGTTTGCTTGGTTAGCATTACGGATACGTGTCAGAAAGTCTGCAATTGGGTCAGTCATAACCATTTTATATTTCTCCTCTTACTAGTAGTTTGCAAGCTGCACTTGCTAGTTAATGATTGAGCTATGCTCAGAATATGTTTCTAGGTTTCAATTCCTAAGTGAGTCTAGGCATCGGCTTGCAGGCATAACTAAAGTTAGGCAAAAGCCGATAACGCGGAATCATAACGGAATTGGAAGCTAGAATTACCAAGATGCTTTGGTAACGCCTGGGATTTGTCCTTTGTATGCTAATTCACGGAAGCAAACACGGCAAAGTTTAAACTTGCGGTAAACGGAATGTGGACGGCCACATTTTTCACAACGAGTATAAGCTTGCGTAGAGAACTTAGCTGGGCGTTTGTTCTTAGCAATCATTGATTTTTTAGCCATTTGTTTTACCTCCTATATTATTTTGCAAAAGGCATTCCAAGGCCTGTAAGCAATTCGCGTGACTCTTCGTCAGTGTTAGCAGTTGTTACGATAACGATGTCAAGACCGCGAGTCTTATCAACGTCATCAAAGTTGATTTCTGGGAAGATCAATTGTTCTTTCACACCAAGTGTGTAGTTTCCGCGTCCATCAAAAGATTTTGTTGGAACACCGTGGAAGTCACGAACACGTGGAAGAGAAACTGAAACCAATTTATCCAAGAATTCATACATACGTTCGCCACGAAGGGTTACTTTAGCACCGATCGCTACACCTTCACGAAGACGGAAGCCGGCGATTGATTTTTTAGCTTTAGTGATCAGTGGTTTTTGACCTGAGATAAGAGCCAATTCTTCAGCAGCTTTTTCAAGGTTTTTAGCGTTTGATACAGCGTCACCGACACCCATGTTCAAAACGATTTTATCCACTTTTGGCACAGCCATAACAGATGAGTAGTTGAACTTTTCAGTCAAAGATGGAACTACTTCTTTAAGATATTTTTCTTTTAAACGATTTGCCATTATACTTCTCCTTTCCTTCGTGATTAGTCAAGCACTTCGCCTGATTTTTTATTGTAACGAACTTTTTTGCCGTCTACAAACTTGTAGCCAACACGTCCTGCAACACCATTTTTGTCAAGAACTTGAACGTTTGACACATGGATTGGTGCTTCTTTTTCCACGATAGCACCTTGAGGGTTTTCGTTATTTGGTTTTTGGTGTTTCTTAACGATGTTTACACCTTCAACAACAACTTTGTTTACTTTTGGAAGAGCTGTAACAACAAGCGCTTCAACACCCTTGTCTTTACCAGCAATTACGCGAACTTTGTCGCCTTTTTTTACAAACATTTATTTCTCCTCTTAATTCTTACGCCCATAGGGCACCCTGACTTTTGTCAGGGGACTGTGTTTGTTAATTTTGATTAAAGTACTTCTGGAGCCAATGATACGATCTTCATGAAGCCGCCGTCACGCAATTCGCGAGCAACTGGGCCGAAGATACGAGTTCCGCGAGGAGTTTTGTCTTCACGGATGATGACTGCAGCGTTTTCGTCAAATTTGATGTATGAACCATCTTTACGACGAGCACCTGATTTAGTACGAACGATAACAGCTTTTACAACGTCACCTTTCTTAACCGCACCACCAGGAGTAGCTTGTTTTACAGACGCAACGATTACATCACCGATGTTAGCGAACTTACGTCCTGAGCCACCAAGAACTTTGATTGTCAAGATTTCGCGAGCGCCGCTGTTGTCGGCAACTTTCAAACGAGTTTCTGTTTGAATCATTTAAGTTTTCTCCTTTCTGGTTTGATTAGATGATAACCGCTTCTTCAACGACTTCTACAAGACGGAAGCGTTTTGTAGCTGAAAGCGGACGAGTTTCCATGATACGAACGATATCGCCTTCTTTGGCAACATTGTTTTCGTCATGTGCTTTGTACTTCTTAGAGTAGTTAATACGTTTACCATAGACTGGGTGGTTACGTTTAGTTTCAACTACAACTGTGATTGTTTTGTCCATTTTGTCAGAAACAACGCGTCCGACAAGAACTTTACGATTATTGCGTTCCATTGAAATTCTCCTTCCCTAGTCTATTATTTAACTTCTGATTGAACAGTTTTGATACGAGCGATTTGCTTTTTCACTTCTTTCAGGCGAGCTGTCTGCTCCAATTGGCCAGCAGCTGCTTGGAAACGAAGATCAAACAATTCTTTCTTCAATTCATTTTCACGCTTCGCGAGTTCTTCTTGAGAAAGACCACGAAGTTCTTTAACAAATTCTTTTACTTCATTAAGTTTCATGCCTTCTCCTTATTCTGCTTCACGTTTTACGAATTTACATTTAACTGGAAGTTTGTGGCTTGCAAGGCGAAGTGCTTCGCGAGCGATTTCTTCTGAAACACCAGCAACTTCAAACATTACTTTGCCACGCTTAACTGGTGCAACCCATCCTTCTGGAGCACCTTTACCAGATCCCATCCGTACACCGATAGCTTTTGCAGTGTATGATTTGTGTGGGAAGATTTTAATCCAAACTTTACCACCACGTTTCATGTAACGAGTCATAGCGATACGGGCAGCTTCGATTTGGCGGTTAGTGATCCAGTGGCTAGTAGTTGCTTGAAGACCGTATTCTCCAAATGCTACTTCTTTTCCGCCTTTAGCTTCACCGCGCATTTTTCCACGGAATTCGCGACGGTGTTTAACACGTTTAGGTACTAACATTGGTTATTTACCTCCTTTAGTGTTTTTACGAGCTGGAAGGACTTCTCCACGGTAGATCCAGACTTTAACACCCAGTTTACCGTAAGTAGTATCAGCTTCTTCCCAAGCGTAATCGATATCCGCACGAAGAGTGTGAAGCGGAACAGTTCCCTCAGAGTAACCTTCGCTGCGGGCAATATCTGCACCGTTCAAACGACCTGATACTTGAGTTTTGATTCCTTTAGCTCCTGCACGCATTGTACGTTGGATAGCTTGTTTTTGAGCACGACGGAAAGCAACACGCTGCTCAAGTTGGCGAGCAATTCCTTCACCAACCAGATGCGCATCCAAGTCAGGACGCTTGATTTCGATGATGTTGATGTGGACTTGTTTTCCAGTCAATTTGTTGAGTTTTGCACGAAGTGCATCAACGTTTGCTCCGCCTTTACCGATAACCATACCTGGCTTAGCAGTATGAAGAGAAACGTTTACTTTGTTTACTGCGCGTTCAATTTCAATAGTTGAAATAGCTGCGTCAGCCAATTCTTTTTGAACGAATTTACGGATTGCAAGATCTTCATGAAGGTAATCCGCGTATTCTTTTTCAGCATACCATTTGGCATCCCAATCACGGATGATGCCGACACGCATACCAATTGGATGTACTTTTTGACCCACGATGTTACCTCCTTATTTTTCTGCAACGACCACAGTGATGTGGCTTGTGCGTTTGTTGATTGGTGAAGCTGAACCTTTAGCGCGCGGACGGAAACGTTTCATAGTTGGTCCTTCGTTTGCGAAAGCTTCAGATACTACCAAGTTTGCTTTTTCCAAACCAAAGTTGTTTTCAGCATTAGCGATTGCAGAGTTCAAAACTTTTTCGATAATGCCAGCAGCTTTGTTTGGAGTGAATTTCAAGATTGCGATTGCGTCAGCGACGTTTTTACCACGAATAT
This sequence comes from Streptococcus sp. DTU_2020_1000888_1_SI_GRL_NUU_041A, assembly GCF_032387735.1. Lineage (NCBI taxonomy): Bacteria > Bacillati > Bacillota > Bacilli > Lactobacillales > Streptococcaceae > Streptococcus > Streptococcus sp. DTU_2020_1000888_1_SI_GRL_NUU_041A. The sequence goes on from NZ_CP135591.1 coordinate 2,389,066, forward strand.
TGTCAAGAACCAGACGAGATTTACGAGGTGAAACACGCACTGTACGAGCCATTGCTTTAGCTGAAGTAATTTCTGCCATTTATGTTCTCCTTATTTTCTACGTGTTTTCTTGTCGTCTGCAGCGTGACCCTTGTAAGTACGAGTTGGCGCAAATTCACCAAGCTTGTGACCTACCATGTCTTCCTGGATGTAAACAGGCACGTGTTTACGTCCGTCATAAACTGCGATTGTGTAACCAATGAAACTTGGGAAGATCGTTGAACGACGTGACCAAGTTTTGATGACTTTTTTCTTTTCGTCGTTAGCTTGAGCTTCAACTTTCTTCATCAGATGCTCATCGACGAAAGGTCCTTTTTTAAGACTGCGTCCCATTTTATATTTTCTCCTTTAAATAAGTACCACAGCGGCCTGCGCTGACTAAGCAGCGCTACCGAGCTGGCGGATAGATTGTTTTAAATTATTTCTCGTTGCGACGACGAACGATAAGTTTGTCAGATTTCGCTTTTTTGTTACGAGTTTTAAGTCCAAGAGCAGGTTTGCCCCATGGAGTAGATGGCGCTTTACGACCAACTGGTGCTTTACCTTCACCACCACCGTGTGGGTGATCGTTAGGGTTCATTACAGAACCGCGAACTGTTGGGCGGATGCCTTTCCAACGGCTACGTCCTGCTTTACCAAGGTTTACAAGTCCATGTTGTTCGTTTCCAACAACACCAACTGTAGCGCGGCAAGTACCAAGAATCATACGAACTTCGCCTGATTGAAGACGAACAAGTGTGTACTTACCTTCTTGACCCAATACTTGAGCAGAAGCTCCAGCAGCACGAACCAATTCTCCACCGCGGCCTGGTTTCAACTCAATGTTGTGAACCAAAGTACCAACTGGGATGTTAGCAAGCGGAAGAGCGTTTCCGACTTTGATATCTGCTTCAGGACCTGAAACGATGCGTTGACCAACTTCAAGACCTTTAGGAGCGATGATATAAGCCTTCACACCGTCAGTGTAGTGAACCAAAGCGATGTTTGCTGAACGATTTGGATCATACTCAATTGTTTTTACAACTGCTTCAACAGCGTCTTTGTTACGCTTGAAGTCAATCAAACGGTAGTGACGCTTGTGGCCGCCACCTTGGTGACGAACAGTGATGCGACCGTTGTTATTACGACCAGCCTTGCTCTTCAAAGAAACAAGCAAAGATTTTTCTGGAGTGCTGGTAGTGATTTCAGCGAAATCCAAAGAAGTCATATTACGGCGACCGTTTGTTGTTGGTTTATAAACACGAATTCCCACGATATTTCCTCCTTAGATTATTCTTCTTCTGCACCGAACAACTCGATTGCTTTAGAATCAGCTGTCAGTGTTACGATAGCTTTTTTAGTTTTGTTTGTAAAACCAGTGTAGCGTCCAACGCGTTTTGCTTTTGGTTTTACATTGATAGTGTTAACGTTAGCAACCTTAACTCCTTCAAAAGCAGCTTCAATAGCTTGCTTGATCAAGAGCTTGTGAGCGCGAGTGTCCACTTCAAATACGTATTTGCCTGCTTCGTACTGAGCCATTGAGCCTTCAGTGATAACAGGTTTTTTGATTACGTCGTACAAATTCATTATGCAAGAACCTCCTCGATTTTAGAGATAGCTGCCTGAGTAACCAGAAGTTTATCGCTGTTTACGATGTCCAGAACGCTTGCAGTTGTTGCAGTTGCAACTTTCACGTTTGGAAGGTTGCGAGCTGAAAGTGCAGCGAATTCATTTCCTTCTTCAAGGATAACAAGAACTTTCGTATCGATGCTCAGTGCAGCAAGCACTTTTGCAAACTCAGCAGTTTTTGGAGCTGTAAATGAAAGGCTGTCTACAGCTACGAATTTGTTTTCAGCAACTTTTTCAGAGTAAACTGATTTCAATGCCAATCTACGAACTTTACGTGGAAGTTTGTAAGCATATGAACGAGGAGTTGGACCGAATACGATACCACCGCCACGCCATTGTGGAGAGCGGATAGACCCTTGACGAGCACGTCCAGTTCCTTTTTGACGCCATGGTTTGCGTCCGCCGCCTGATACTGCAGAACGGTTTTTAACAGCGTGAGTTCCTTGACGAAGGCTAGCGCGTTGGCTGATGATAACATCAAAGACAACTGATTCATTTGGCTCAATACCAAAGACCGCATCGTTCAGAACTACTTCACCAGCTTCTTTACCAGTTTGGTCAAATAATTTTACGTTTGCCATTGTGACTGATTTCCCCTTTCTTTATTATTTACCAGCTTTAACTGCTGACTTGATAGTGATAAGAGATTTCTTAGCACCTGGTACGTTACCTTTAATCAGGATAACGTTCTTCTCTGGAACAACTTGTACGATTTCAAGGTTTTGAATCGTTACGCGGTTGCCACCCATACGTCCAGCCAAGCGTTTGTTTTTGAACACGCGGTTTGGCGCAACTGGTCCCATTGAACCAGGACGACGGTGGTAACGAGAACCGTGAGCCATTGGACCACGAGATTGGCCGTGGCGCTTGATAACACCTTGGAAACCTTTACCTTTTGAAGTTCCTGTTACATCAACAACATCACCAGCTTCGAATGTATCGACAGTGATTTCTGCTCCTACTTCCAAGCCTTCAATGTTTTTGAATTCACGAATGAAGCGCTTAGGAGCTGTGTTAGCTTTCGCTACATGGCCTTTGGCAGGTTTGTTGCTCAATACGTCACGAAGGTCATCAAAACCAACTTGAACTGCGTTGTAACCATCTGTTTCAACTGTTTTAACTTGAAGAACAACGTTTGGAGCTGCTTCAACAACAGTTACAGGGATTAATTCGCCAGCTTCAGTGAAGATTTGAGTCATTCCCACTTTTTTCCCTAAGATTCCTTTTGTCATGAGAAAATGTTTCCTTTTCTATAATTTTTTTCAAAAAGTTTTTAACGAGCGTTTTTCATGCTCTGGTTTAGATCAAGCTTCAGATTAAAGTTTAATCTCTACGTTCACACCACTTGGAAGATCTAATTTCATCAAAGCGTCAACTGTTTTTTGAGTTGGGTTGATGATATCGATCAAGCGTTTGTGAGTACGCATTTCAAATTGTTCGCGAGAGTCTTTGTATTTGTGAGTCGCACGAATGATTGTGTAGAGGCTGCGCTCAGTTGGAAGTGGGATTGGACCCGCAACTTCAGCACCAGTACGAGTAGCAGTTTCTACGATTTTTGCAGCCGCTGTATCAAGTGTACGATGTTCGTAAGCTTTCAAACGGATGCGGATTTTTTTGTTTGCCATCTTTTTCTCCTTTTCGTCTATTTAAGATAATAGGCTAGCTCCACAAGAAAACCGACAGGTGATTGCGTGGCAATGCAACCGAGCGTGTCGCAACCTCTTGCATCAAAGCTACACACTGTATTTTTACAGCACCATAGTATCTTAACACAAAGAACCAGTCATTGCAAGGGATTTGAGTAATTTTTTAAAGATTTTTAGGATGATTTTTTATGAAAGTGTTTTCTAAACAATTTATAAGTCTTGTAAATCATTATAGAGAAGAAAATTTAGACTTTTAACCTATTTATTCGATTTTGTATTCAGAAAATACAAAATCCCACTGACGCACATCAGTGAGACTAGAAACGAAAATTTACCCTTGGCTACTTTGTTTTATAGTAAGGGGCTGTCCTTTTCGATGCGAAAGCTGTTGCCTGACTGGCAGATGACAAGGTCGGCAGCTGCTAAATAGGGTTGATAAAAGTGCCTATATTGCTCTCGTCGAGCTAGATGCGTCTGCTCTATCCACTCTGGCCTGCGCTCTCGCACAGCCACATCCCGAGCTAAGCGGCGTTCTAACTCAGTCTGATTATCCGTGTAAAAGCAAATCGACAAATCAAACAAACTTTCAGGCAAAAAGGCAGCCGACATACCTTCTACTATCAGAATAGGCTTTTGGGCTGATAATCGCAAGCTAGGCGACCAAGCTGTGCCAATGGTCAGAATATCCAGACCAGACTGCAAGGCACAAATATCTCGCTCCAGACTCCCGAGTTCATGAACGGCTGGGAGGCAGGCTGTGACTTTTTGATGAGGAAAATCTTTGGAACTGAGCAAATCTCGATACTCTCCAGTAATTACATAAGGATCTGTTTCCAACAGATTGGCTCGGTCCTCACCCAAGGCTAGCTGAAGTTTTCGAGCAAAGGTTGACTTCCCCGAAGCACCATGACCGTAAATACGCAGGGTGTGTTTCTGGTCGTCTGACAGATACGCTGTCAATCTTTTCAGCAATTTCTCTTCATCAGACATGGCTTCCCCTTTCAAATGGAACTTCTTAGAAATTTCGGCTGGATTTATTGTAGCCGTAGCGCTCAATAAAGTCTTCACGGAATTCCAGCAGGTTGTCATCCATGATAGCTTGGCGCACCTTCTTCATAAGGTTTACCAAGAAGTAGAGATTATGATAGCTGGTCAGGCGGATGCCAAAGGTTTCATCCGCTTTGAGCAAGTGGCGGATATAGGCCCGCGTGTAGTTGGTACATGTGTAGCAGTCACAGTTTTGGTCAAGCGGCGTGAAATCTTCCTCAAACTGAGCGTTTTTAACAACTAGACGTCCTTCGCTGGTCATACAGGTACCGTTTCGGGCAATCCGAGTCGGCAGGACGCAGTCAAACATATCCACACCACGGATAACCCCGTCAATCAAGCTATCTGGCGCTCCAACTCCCATGAGATAGCGAGGCTTGTTTTCAGGCAGCATAGGCGTTGTGAAGTCCAGCACAGCATTCATCTCTTCGTGGGACTCACCAACAGCCAGTCCTCCAATAGAGTAGCCCGGAAAATCCATGCTGACCAAGTCTTGAGCAGACTGACGACGCAAATCTTCAAAGCCAGCACCCTGAACAATCCCAAAGAGACCTTGGTCGTGTGGACGGCTGTGGGCCTTGAGTCCACGCTCTGCCCAACGGCTAGTCCGCTCAATGGACTTCTTGACATAATCATAAGGCTGGTAGAACTGCGGGCATTCATCAAAGGACATCATAATGTCACTGCCCAGATTGTTCTGGATGGAAATGGCCTTTTCTGGCGATAGGAACATCTTAGATCCATTGAGGTGGTTCTTGAAAGTTACTCCTTCTTCTGTGATATTGCGGCTGTCAGCTAGAGAATAGACCTGAAAACCACCGCTATCCGTCAGAATTGGCTGATCCCAGTTCATGAACTTGTGCAAGCCACCTGCACGGGCAATCAACTCATCGCCCGGCCGCAGCCAGAGGTGGTAAGTATTGGACAAGATGATACCAGAACCCATTTGCTTGAGCTCTTTTGGTGACTGGGTCTTGACCGTCGCCTGGGTACCAACCGGCATAAACATAGGCGTCGGAAAAGTCCCGTGAGGCGTGATAATTTCCCCCAAACGAGCACCTGTATGCTTTTCTTTTTTAATCAAACGATATTGAATCGGTGATGTTGACATGTTTCCTCCTGCTGGGAAAAACAGTCCCAGCGATTTTTCTTCTATATAATGAGCAACAATAGCTCACAAGATACCGTATGATTTTACCAAAAAAACTTCTATCTGTCACGGGGTATGATATAATGTAACAGACAAATCCAAATGGAGGAATTATGAATCTAAGTCACATCAGAGCTCAGGCTCGTACCGTCCGAAATCAAACGAGAGGGATTTTTCTTTTGTTTGCGGCCCCAACCCTTGTCAGCATCCTCAGCATCTTACTTTCCCTTAATGACAATCTAAGAGATTCCATTCCCAGCCTAACTTTTAGCCAGTCCATCTATCTTCTCATTAGCAAAAATCTTTTCCCAACAACCATCCAGTTTATCTTGACCTTGCTACTGCTTTCTGCTAGCTATACCATGATGAAGGTCCTTCGTAAGACAAAGGATGACGTTGGCTTTTCAGATATTGGCCGGCTTTTTACGAGCAAGACTTTCACACCTGTCTTCAAGACGGTTTTGCTCAAGCAACTACTGATTTTTCTTTGGAATATTCCTATGTTCTACGGGAGTCTTCTAGCAATCTTTAATGCTTATAAAATCCTCTCTATTTCGGAAAAAATCCCAGCCCATACAGTAGTGACGGCTCAAAGTGCTGCAGGCCAGCAGATTCTTCAATACACCCCTGGTATGTTACTGGGAACCCTCTTGATATTCACTGGCTTAGGTATTGCCATCCCTCAGTACTATGCCTATGCTCAAGCAGAGTTTATCCTCTATGACCAGCTTGAGGCTGGGAGTTACCAGGGAGCTTTCTATGCTATCCGTCAAAGCCGGAAGCTAATGAAAGGCTATAAAGGAAAGCTATTTGTGCTAGATCTGAGCTTCATCGGCTGGAATTTATTGGCCAGATTAACTTACGGCTTGCTGAATTTTATAGTTCTCCCTTATACAGCGACTGCTCACATTCTCTTTTATGAGGAATTGAAAAGATAAAACGCAATCTCACATAAAAACAACCCACAGGCACAGGACTCCTTGTCCTAAGCTTGTGAGTTGTTTTTTTATTTGCTATTATAGGCTGTCTTGTCAAGGGTGGCGCAGATTTTGTCAAAGGCTGCCTCTAGTGAATCCTCATCTGTGAAAAAGGCTTCCTCTTCCCATCCTAAGAAGTCTCTGTCTTTCCACCAGCGCTTCATGTCTGCTGGGGTAAATTCTTCTTGTTTAGCTCTGGTCTGATGGCGACGGACTGTTTCTTCAAAGGATAGGTCATAGTAGTAAGCAAAGACCTGCGGAGCGAAGATTTTTTTCAACCGTTCTAGCATTTGTCCATAAATGTCTGTCTCATAAAATCCTTCTACCAGAACCAGTAACTCATGTTCGTAGCCGAAGCGTGCCAATGTCTCTGTCAGGTCAATAGACAAATTCCCTGGCTCAACCTTTTCCTTGAGCATATCCCGTCTAACCGTATCCTGCGATATCAGGAGAGTTCCTCGGCCGTAGTGAGTCTGCAGTTTCCCAGCGAGACTAGACTTACCAGAGCCGGAATTTCCACGAATGATAACTAACTCGGCCATCTTATTCGCCCAGAATCAAGCGTGTATGCTCGCGTTTAATACAGCGATCCATGACAATATCATCCCGACCGGCTGTCCGCAAAATCTGCTCAGCCTCCTCGCTCTCCAAGCCCAACTGAGCCCAGAAAATCTTGGCATCCGACTGCAGAAAATCAAGTGCCACATCCGGCAAAAACTCACTGCGACGGTATACATCGACAATATCCACCGGAAAAGGAATATCTTTGAGACTTGCATAAACAGTCTCACCAAGAATCTGACTGCTCGCTGCCCGCGGATTGACAGGGATAATGCGATAACCTCGCTCCTGCATCTCCTTGGACACGCGGTTGCTGGTCGTTTCTTCGCGGTCAGACAGTCCAACAACAGCAATTACTTTGCTGTTGTTCAAATAATGCTTGACGATTGCGTCGCTGGGATTTTGAAAATGATAAGTCATAGGCTTCCTCCTCATTCATAATAAAGCTGGATAGTTTTGTAGTATTTGCGTCTTAGCTGAATCCGGGCTAAACACCGTGTGAAAAAGACAAGCTTCCTTGCATTCATCGAATACTGTGTCAGCTTTCTATTTTCACTTTGTATTTCACGCCCTTGATATCTTAAACTGAACATGAGCTAAAACCTTGGAAAATAGATAATCCATTCTAGGAGCATCGCTCCTTCGTCCGAATTGCTAATTTTCAGTCGGTTTTGACGCTCTTTGTATCTTGTTTTACTTCGCCTCGTACCAAGTTTGGCCGGCATTTTCATCAGCTACTAGTGGAACGGCCAGCTCAATCGCAGCTTCCATGGTTTCTTTGACTAGTTGGCGGACGGCTGTTAGTTCGTCATTTGGCACTTCTAACACGATTTCATCGTGCACCTGCAAGAGCATGCGAGACTTGAAATTTTTCTCTGTCAGAGCTCGATCCAGATTAATCATAGCAACTTTGAGAATGTCTGCGGCGGAGCCTTGGATTGGGCTGTTAATAGCTGTGCGCTCCGCAAAATTTCGGATGTTAAAGTTGCGGGAATTGATGTCCGGCAAGGAGCGGCGGCGATGATAAATGGTCTCTACATAGCCTTTATCACGCGCTTCGCGAACGATGGTTTCCATATAATTCTTGATACCAGGGAAACGCTCAAAATAGGTCTCAATGTAGTCCTTGGCAGCCTTGCGGGAAATTCCCAAATTATTGGCCAGTCCGAAGTCGGAAATTCCATAAACTACTCCGAAGTTGACAGCCTTAGCATTACGACGGTCATTAGGTGTCACATCCTCTGCCTTTTCAATACCAAAGACCCGCATGGCGGTAGCCGTGTGAATATCTTCTCCATGCTGAAAGGCAGCAATCAGATGCTCGTCCTGCGAAATGTGAGCCAGCACCCGCAGCTCAATCTGGGAATAATCCGAGCTGAGTAGTACGCTGTCTGCCCATTCCGGCACAAAAGCCTTGCGAATGAGGCGCCCCTGCTCCAAACGAACAGGGATATTCTGCAAGTTCGGGTCAACCGAGGACAGACGGCCCGTCTGGGTCAAATCCTGAACATAGCGAGTGTGAATCTTGCCGTCAGCCGCAATCGCCTCCTGCAGTCCGATGATATAAGTGGACTGAAGCTTGCTGATTTGACGGTATTCCAGAATCTTAGACACAATCGGTGCAATCGGCGCTAAACGCTCCAGCACATCGACTGCTGTCGAGTAGCCCGTCTTGGTCTTTTTAGTGTACTCCAGCGGCAGCCCCATATCCTCAAAGAGAATGGTTCCCAGCTGTTTCGGCGAGTTGATATTAAACTCCTGACCAGCCAGATTATAAATCTCCTGCGTTAGACTTTCCAGCGTCTTTTCATTTTCCGCCTGCATACCCTGCAGGGTTTCCCGCTCAACCTTGATCCCCGCAATCTCCATCTTGGCTAAGACAAAGGCCAGCGGCTGCTCCATTTCAAGCAACAAATCTAGCTGATCATGGGCGCGGAGCTGTTCTTGCATCGGCTCTTCTGTTTCCAGCAGTACTTGAACCTTACGAGCTAGATGCTCAAAGAGCTGCTCTTGCTCCGGCAGAGCGCGCTTGGCCCCCTTGCCATAAACCTCATCATCAGTCGGCAGAATGGTTTGGCCGTAAAGCCGAGCAATAGTCGCCAGCTCATTATCCTCAACTGTAGAAAGCAGATACTTGGCTAGGCGCGCATCAAAGGATGCTGCTGGTAGCTCAATGCCATAATGACTGAGCAGTACCTTGGTCCGCTTGAGGTCGTAGGTTTTTAGAGCTGTTTTTGTCAAAAACTCCTGAAAGAGAGGCTGGTGTAGTAAATCACTGGAGCCGACATAAATCTGACGGCTATCCCCCCAGACAAGACCAACGATCTCTTCCTTGTGGTAGTTGTCACCCAAGATTTCAAAATAGAAGAATTGCTCTGGTGCCAGCATATCCGCTGTCACCTCAGTCACTTTGGTAAATTCAATTGGTTTGACTTCTACCGGCTCTTGACCAGTTCCTAGCTGAGCCTTGAGCTGCTTGAAGCCCATCTCGTCATAGAACTTGCTCAGGGTCTCTATCTGAGGACCCTTATAAACCAAATCATCCAGCCCGATTTCAATCGGAGCCTGAGTATAGATGGTGGCTAGGGTTTTTGATAAGAAAGCCTTGTCCTTGTCATTGATTAGATTTTCCTTCATCTTGGAAGCCTTGAGCTGGTCAATATTTTCATAGAGATTTTCCAAAGAGCCATACTCCAAGAGGAGCTTGAGACCAGTCTTCTCACCAATCTTGGTCACTCCAGGGATATTGTCCGACTGATCGCCCATCAGCGCCTTGAGGTCAATAAACTGCTCTGGTGTGATGCCCATCTTTTCCATGAGGTAGGCTGGGGTAAATTCCTCGAACTCGGCCACGCCTTTCTTAGAAATCTCCACTACGGTATTATCATCCGTCAGCTGAATCAAATCTTTATCGCCGCTGACAATGGTCACATCGTAAGGCACTGCTGTTTTTTCAGCCATCTTGTCCAAGGTTCCGATGATGTCATCCGCCTCGTACTGAGCTAAGTCGTAGTAGTGAATGCCTAGATGTTTCAGCATTTCACGGATAAAAGGCAGCTGCTCACGAAATTCATCCGGTGTCTTGGCCCGACCAGCCTTATAGTCGGCATACATCTCGGTCCGGAAGGTCGTCTTACCAGCATCAAAAGCTACCAGGACATGAGTCGGCTGCACGCGCTCCAAGAGATGATTGAGCATGAGGTGGAAGCCATAAATGGCATTGGTATGCAGGCCCGATGGACTCTTGAAACGGTCAATTTGATTATAAAGCGCAAAAAAAGCGCGAAAAGCAACGGACGAACCGTCGATTAATAATAACTTATTCTTATTTTCCATAGGTTTATTATAACACGAAAGGCGGACAAAGACAGGAACAGCGGCGTGGAAAATAGGTAGAAAATGAATGGAGATGTAAATTTTGCTATAATCATCCTATGAAAAACACTTACTATTTTATCCGTCATGCGCATTCTAACTATACACCTGATGAAATCAACCGACCATTATCAGACAAAGGGCGAGAATCCTTGGCACAGCTTGAATTTTTAGCAGACAAATCCATTACCGCCATTTATTCCAGCCCCTACAGAAGAGCCATCCAAACGGTTGAGCCTTTAGCTCAGAGTCTGAAACTCGCTATTCAAACCGACAAACGGCTAATAGAGCGAAAGCTAAGCAGTCAAGCGATTGCCGACCAAGACTTTGAAGAAGCCCTCATGCAACTTTGGTCACAGCCGACTTTTTCATTTGTTGGTGGCGAGTCTAATCAACAAGCTCAACAGCGAGCCTTAGCCTTTCTTCATGAACTGGAAAGCAAACACCAAAACGAAGAGATTATCATTAGCTCTCACGGTAACCTTATCTGCATTTTACTAAGCGCATTCGATTCCAGAATTGATTATAACTTTTGGCATAATCTTTCCATGCCAGATGTGCTAGTTTTAGATAAAGACGAAAGAATCACTCACCTCCTATAAAATATGGCATCGACTAGCAAGGCTCGGCTAAATCTTATCGCTCATATATGGTATAATAATAAAAACTGGAGGTAAAAGATGTTTCCAATCCGTATTACAACTCTTATGACTGAAGAAGTTTATAAAAGATTTTCATGGGCTATTCTCGTGCGACGAAAAGGATTTGTATTATACATAATCATACTGATAATCGGGCTGTTCACCTACGTAATGCTCGGCCCATTAGAGGAAAAGATAATATCCATCATATTGTTTCCCCCTATTTTCGCCTCTATGTACTTTTTTGGCATGAATTATAAGATAAAGAGGGCTTATCAAAAAAATCCTTTATTTCAGAACATGGAAGTCACTCTGATATTTGACAGAGAGGCTTTTATAGCAAGAAACATACGTGGTGAATTTCACTATACCTATGATGATATTGTCAAAGTTATTATGACAAAGCAAGATTTTTATATCTTGATAGGAGAGAACACTGGTTTCGCAATTGAAAAAGAAAACTGTTCTACCGAGGCTCTTGAGTTCTTGCTAGAACTTCACATTGAGCATATGTAAAAGAAAAAGCAGGCTAGACTGACAGTAGATCAGTTCTGGTCTGCTTTTTATCTTGTAAATAATTGCTTGATATCCATCAACTTCTCTATTTTCTGATTGATTTCTGGTCGGTAGTCACAGAAGTTAATGCTCTGGATGCCACTGTTGACGGCAACATCCACATCTAGCGTCCGGTCGCCGATATAGTAGGTCTCCTGCTTGTCCAGGCCATATTTCGCGAGCAGATAGTCGACACCTTCTGGATGAGGCTTGCGCTCAAAGCCATTGGCTGTTGTGATGATTTCTGTAAAATAATCATGAATGCCCAAGCCTTGCAAGATTTGATGGGCATTGAGTCCCTTGTGGGTATAGACGAACTGGGCAATGCCCTGCTCTTCAGCCCAGGCCAGTATCTCCGTAGCTCCTTCCATCAGATGGACCTGAGCATTTTTCTCCTTTAGGCTTGCTCCACGGAAGGCATTCATCTCAGCAGCGTCCAGCCCTTTCTCAGATGCCACTTTTTCCAAGAGTTTCTGGACAGAGTGCTTTAGGATATAGCTGTGAATACTCGCCCTGTCGAAGTCCAGACCATAGTGAGCATAGGTTTCCTCAATACCCGCCAAAATAGCATCATAGGAATCCAGCAAGGTGCCGTCCAAATCCCAAATAAACGCTTTTGTCATGTGATTTCCCTCATTTTTCTGTCAAATAAAACCTTTAAAAATAGCCAGCGGAAGCCATTGTCCAAGAGCATCCCAGTCCAAACCCCCGGCAGACCCAAGCCAAAGGTCACTCCCAGCAAGTAACCGGCAACGATGCGAATCAGCCACATGCCAACAGTCGTGGCATAAAAGGGCAGTCTGGCATTCCCCAGCCCCTGCCAGATAGCTGTGTAAATCACGGTTCCGACTGCCATGGGAGTTCCCAGCAGGGAGAAAAGCATGACCGAAAGGCTGGCTGTGATAGCTCCGCTATTGTCCGTATAGAGCAAGGTCAGCGGCCGACCAAAAGCAAAAATTCCTAGAGCCACGGGCAGCATGCAAGCAAAAGACAACCAGAAGGTCCGCTGACGAATCAGACCGACTTCTTTCATATCTCCCTCACCTACCGCATGGCCTACCAGCATGACTGTTGCTGTCGCGACCCCGAAGATTGGCATATAATTAAACTGTGTCAGTACTTCACCGATGGCATTCCCCGCTACTGCGTCCGTTCCAAAGACGACCACAATGGCGATAATCACTACATCACCGGCCCGCATCATGAGCCGCTCTCCAGCAGCCGGCAGAGTCAGGCGCAAGAGCTCTCCATCTAAGCCCCAGCTCCAGCGGATTGTGGACAAATCCAGCTCCCGCCAAAGAATCAGCACACCAACTAGACGAGCCAGCACCGTTCCCAGCGCTACACCGATAATACCAAGCCCAAAGACGTAAATCCCCAGACCGGAAAAGAGGGCATTGAGGACATTGGTCAGAAGACTGACATACATGGGGAATCTAGGATTGCGTGTGACCCGCACTAAAGCTCCAAAAGAAGTCATCAAGCCTAGCAGAACAATAGTCCCACCAACCAGAGCCAGATAAAGACCGCCTGCTTCAGCAACCGCCGTTTCTGTCCCCAGAAGATCCAGCATCTGCCTGCCAAAGAGTAGGGAAACGAAGCCTAGCAGAAGACTCAGAAATAAAGTCAGCTTGATAGCCTCGGCTGTATGATAGGCCAGACGCTCCTTGTCTCCCTGAGCCAGAGTCTTGGAGATGAGACTGGAAATAGCAGCCCCTAGAGCGATAAAGATTGCCTGATAAATAGTAATGATGTTGCCAGCCACTGAGACACCGGAAATCGCAATCAGCCCAAGACTGGCCACCAGATAGCTGTCGACCATTCCCATGAGCATCTGCAAAAAATTCTCCGCCATAGCCGGCAAGGCGATATTCATGATTTTTTTATAAGTCGTCATAGTCTGAAAATCTCCTGCATTTATATATCCTTTCTTACTTGAGATTTCCACCCTCCACAATAGAGAATAGAAAGCGGTGGGACTATTGTCCTACCGCACATTAATCTCCTATCATAAAAGCTCATTTTAAGCACAAACTCCCAACTATACCGCTTCGCATTCCCAAACCCAATGAATCTCTTCACTCCTCAACAAAGAGTCCCAAGATATGGACATTATCTGCGACGGAGACGAAGGCAGTTGGATCCGTATTTTTCATGATTTGCTTGAATTCATTAAACTCAGCTCGGGTAATAACCGTCACCAGAACGGCTTTTTGCTCATGATTGTAAGTTCCCTCGGCGCCATGGATCACTGTCGCCCCGCGATGCAGCTTGTTGTGAATCTTATCAATCACCCTGTCCGGATGGCTGGTGATAATCATAGCCTGCATGCGCTTCTGCTTGGTAAAGACAGCATCCGTCACCCGGCTAGATACAAAAATGGTAATCATGGAGTACAGCGCATATTCCCATCCAAAGGTCAGACCCGCAATCAGCATAATAATCCCATTGACAATAAAGGAAATATGGCCGACATTCCGACCTGTTTTCTTGCGAACAGTCAGACTGACAATATCCGTCCCACCGCTGGAAATACTGGACTTAAGGGCAAAGCCAATCCCCGCCCCCATGACCACACCGCCGAAAAGGGCGTTGATAATAGGATTGTCAGTCAAGGTTACTTCTGGCACAAACTGGATAAAGAGCGAGCTCATGGTAACCGTGATAAAGGTGAAAATGGTAAACTTATGCCCAATCTGGTACCAGGCCAGAATCATCAGCGGAATATTAATAGCGTAAAAGGTCACAGAAACCGGAATGGTAAAACCAAAGAAGCGAGTACTGAGGGCAGTAATGACCTGCGCCAGACCAGTCGCCCCGCTGGAATAAACATGCCCCGGCTGAAAGAAGAAATTGACTGCGACAGCCGACAAAAAGCCATAGACAAGCGAGGCAGAAATCTTCTCATCGTACTTCTCACGCGAGATACTCTTTAAAGACCGCAAAATCTTAAAATTATAAGCAAACCTGCGGACATAATAGCGAAAGAGTTTATAAAAATTAGTCTTCTTCATGTGCTTCCACTTGTAAACTTAATTCCTCTAGTTGAGCGACCGGCACTGGGCTAGGCGCCTGTGTCATTGGATCAGAAGCCTTGTTGTTTTTCGGAAAGGCAATGACTTCGCGGATATTTTCTTCACCAGCCAAGAGCATCACGAAGCGGTCCAAGCCTAGAGCCAAGCCGCCATGCGGTGGAAAACCATAGTCCATAGCCTCCAGAAGGAAGCCAAACTGCTCGGCAGCTTCTTGAGCTGAGAAACCAAGCGCCTTGAACATCCGCTCCTGCAAGTCTTTCTGGTTAATCCGAAGACTGCCGCCGCCTAACTCATAACCATTGAGGACGATATCATAAGCCACAGCCCGTACCTTGCTCAGGTCGCCTTCCAGCCCTTGCTCAGAATCTTTCTGAGGCAGGGTGAAAGGATGGTGGGCACTCATATAGCGGCCCTCTTCTTCTGACCATTCAAACATAGGCCAATCTACTACCCAAAGGTAGTTAAATGTATCAGGGTCAATTAAGTCCAACTCTTTGGCCAAACGTACACGAAGAGCTCCCAAAGCAGCATTTGCCACTTCCAAAGTATCAGCTACAAAGAGAACTAGGTCATTATTTTCAAGCTGTAAAGCTTCTGTCAACTGACTTGTCAATTCTGTCAAGAACTTAGCAACTGGACCAGCCAGCTCACCATCAGTCACCTTCACCCAAGCAAGACCTTTAGCACCATGCTGTTTTGCTTGCTCTGTCAACTTGTCGATATCCTTGCGAGAGTATTTGTCTGCAGCATTTTTCACCACGATTGCCTTGACAGCTGGAGCTTCTGAAAAGACCTTGAAGTCAACTCCCTTGACAAGATCTGTCAAGTCCTGCAACAACATCTCAAAACGAGTATCAGGCTTATCAACACCATAAAGAGCCATAGCATCATCATACTTCATACGCGGGAAAGGCAGAGAAACATCAATACCTTTGGTTTCTTTCATAACACGAGCAATCAAGCCTTCCGTAATGTCCTGAATCTCCTGATCAGACAAGAAAGAAGTCTCCAAGTCTACCTGAGTAAACTCTGGCTGACGGTCACCACGCAAGTCCTCGTCACGGAAGCATTTAACAATCTGGTAATAACGGTCGAAGCCAGCATTCATCAAGAGCTGCTTGGTAATCTGCGGACTCTGTGGCAGTGCGTAAAAATGGCCCTGATGAACCCGGCTAGGCACCAAGTAATCACGCGCCCCTTCCGGTGTTGACTTAGATAGGAAAGGCGTTTCCACATCAAGGAACTCCAGCTCATCTAGATAGTTGCGGATAGAGTGGGTCACCTTGGCACGGAGCTTAAAGTTTTCCAGCATCTCTGGACGGCGCAAGTCCAGATAACGGTAGCGCAAGCGCGTATCGTCATTCACCTCGATGCCGTCTTTGATTTCAAAAGGCGTCGTCTTGGCTGTATTTAAGACAGTCAGACTTTCCACATGCAGCTCCACGCTTCCTGTCGCCAGCTTGTCATTGGCCTGCTCACGCGCAGCCACCTTACCTGTCACCTCTAGCACATACTCACTGCGCAGGCTTTCCGCTGTCGCCATGACTTCAGCAGCCACAGTCTCAGGATTGATGACCAGCTGCATAATGCCTTCGCGGTCGCGCAAATCAATGAAAATCAGACCGCCCAAATCCCGACGGCGGGCTACCCAACCCTTCAAAGTGACTTCCTGACCAACATGCTCCTTGCGAACACGCCCAGCATACATAGAACGTTTCATCTTTACTCTCCAAATTTTTAATTCTGTTACTATTTTACCACAAAGCGCCTAAGAAAGCCCTTCTGTCCGTTCTTTTTCTAAAAAATATTAAAACTCCGCATGACTAATGCTGACAATTATGACAAAAGGCCTGAGGCAAAGACCCCAGACCTACTGTCAGCTCTATAGATTATTCATTTTTCTTGCTATCCTCATAGAGACTAGGTGCAAATGCTTTTGTCACCATGGCTGTCAAGAAGCGAAACCCTCCCGCTGCTAGACCAAAAATTGGCGCTAAAGCACGGAAGAAAAAATCCCCTCGCATAAATAAACAAAGCAGACCAGTAATCACAAAGATAGCCAAGCTCTGCACTACAACTACCAATAATATTTTCTTCATCATTCCCTCGACTTTCTATAGACTATTATAGCATAAGAATGAAAGGTTAGAACAGAAACCGGAAACTTTTGGAAAATAGCTAGGTAGAGGAATGAGGTGAAAAAGAAAACCACCCGAATTAGGATTCAGGTGGTCAATGAAATTACGGAAGTTGTTCCAATTGTTGTTGTACTATTTGAGTATTCTTTTGACGTCTATATTTTTCTTCTGGCGTTTTAGCCTCTGATATGTACTTGTCTGCTTTCTTTACTCTTTCTTCCGCTTGTCGCTTGTCATACTCTTGCAATGACAAGACTTCCAAAGTACCAATAGACTGCGCAAGAGCATCATCAGCCTCTACAAATTTTCTAGCAACTTCATCAAGGTACGCGGATAATGATTCGACAACATTACTAAGCTTAGATGAAGCAGCCACTAACTGGGCATCTGCCGCTTGAATTGAAGCCTTTGAATCATCTTCAATCCACGAAAACTCTTCTCCCTCTGTTCCAGGTACTTGTACAAACTGAACATGGGCATTCCATATTGCATTTCCATCTATATTACGTTCCGACATGTAAAACTCCTTTCATTTCTAAGTCTATTGTTCAATTTTGACTCCACCAATCTTCCATCTCTTGATATGAGTTGATGGGGGTTTGCTCTCCTGTTTTAGGATTCGTTGCTACAACATCTATTTTATCCTGACCAATCGGCGCAAACCAATGACGCATATCCTCAAAGACAGACTCTTTTGTGTTTTGTCCCTTTCGCAAATATACTTCAAATATTTTTTCTTCCTGTACTAATTTTACCATCTCTGGACATTCCTGATACAAATTGATATTAGCTGTCTTCGGAAATTTCTCCTTATCATTAAACCCAGAAAATGAGAGATGCCAAAATATTATACCTGCATGGTAAGGATCCATTGCTTCTTGAAGGTTTGTCGGACCAAACCCCATATCCATCTCCTCCCTATAAGTCTTCGTGTCAAAACCTTGTGGAGCTTCCTGAAAGCGCTCTGTCTCTAAATCCAAAAAGAGATAGCGACTACGACCATTTTGGGTATCCGGATCTTCTTTCAGGGTGACTTGCACAGCCACATAATCTTTCCCATTGTAGTAAACAGCATCCCAACCCCATGGTTGAAGCCGATAATCATATCTGTATAGCTGCTTATAGAGATCAATCTTACGTTTCTTAAAATCCTTCGTACGCAAGTCATGTAGAATCAGATACCAATAATCTCCCTCTAGCTGATGATTATTATTGGCAAGACGTTCCTGCATCCTACGCTCCTGAGATACCAGATAGTTTTGAGTTGGCTCTGCTCCAGTATCGCGACCTTTTTTATCCAAGCCAACCACATACTGTTGCTTATCACCGAATAATAATATCTTATCCACTTTTATTGAATAATCATTATACTTAACGTCATCCTTCTTAGCAGTAAGATGGTGGTGTATGAGTACTGCAGAAAAAATAGCAAGTAGAAGGAGGGAGCTAATGACCCATTTATTTTTGATCCATTTCATATCAACCTATTTTTTACCTATGGCTTAATGCTGATCCCACCAAGCTTCCATCTCTTGATAAGAGTTGATGGGGGTTTGTTCTCCCGTTTTAGGATCGGTTGCTATCACATCTATCTTATCTTGACCGATCGGCGCAAACCAATGACGCATATCCTCAAAGACAGACTCTTTTGTGTTTTGCCCCTTTCGCAAATATACTTCAAATATTTTTTCTTCCTGCACTAGTTTCACCATCTCTGGACATTCCTGATACAAATTGATATTAGCTGTCTTAGGCAATTTCTCTTCACTATCAAGCTTAGAAAATGAGAGAGTCCAAGATATTATACCTGAATGGTAGGGCGTCATAGCATCACTCAAATTAGTATACATAAATCTCATTCCTAGCTCCTCACTATAAGTCTTGGCGTCAAAATCGCGAGGAGCTTCTTGGAACTTCTCTGCCTCTATATCCCAAAAGAGATAACGGCCATTGCGACTATCAGGTTCTTCTTTAAGAGAAACCAACACAGCGACATAATCTTTCCCATTATAGTATACAGGATCATAGCCCCAAGGTTGAAGCTTATGATCATATCTATATAGCTCCTTATAAAGATCAATCTTACGTTTCTTAAAATCCTTCGTACGCAGGTCATGTAGAATCAGATACCAATAATCTCCCTCTAGCTGATGATTATTATTGCCAAGACGTTCCTGCATCCTACGCTCCTGATATACCAGATAGTTTTGAGTAGGCCTTGCGCCAGTTTCGCGACCTTCTTTGTCCAGGCCAACAACATACTGTTGCTTATCACCGAATAATAATATCTTATCCACTTTGGTTGAATAATCATCATACTTCACTTCATCCTTTTTTGCAGTGAGATTGTTGTATATGATTATTGCAGAAAAAATAGAAATTAGAAGGAGGGAGGTGATGACCCATTTATTTTTTATCCATTTCATATTATCTCACTTTCTAGGCTATTTTTTTGTAGCCGAACTATCAAGTAGCTGGTCATAGTCCTCATGAAGCTTAGAAAGAAACTTAGAGGGATCCTTCCCAAAATAAGTTCCCAATTCATCTTGTCTAGTTGCTTTCTTAATCCCTTCCCAGTACTCCTTAGTTGTAATTTCTGTCATATCACTTGGATTTGAAGATGGTTCTAAAGAATTGACAATCTTAAAGTCACGCTCACCACCACCCTCAAGGAGCTGACGGACATTAGAAGCTAGCTGACCACCAGATCTACTAGTCTTCATTTTGTCAATATAATCATTCAAATATTTTATAGCTTCTTCAGATTTACCATCCCCTATGGCCTCTTTGATTTCCTCAGTCGATCCATAGAGATGATCCCCCATTTTCTGGCGGAAGAAGTGGGCCCGATAGCCACTCTCCTGAATATCCTTCACTTCCATAGCAGACTGCAAGTCAAAGGCTGGAGCATAACGAACACTAATTGTTTTTCCGTTTATCTCTGCCGAATTTCCTCCTACCCCAAAGAGAGTGCCGTTTAGTCCACTTAAGTTTTCTTGTTCTTTTGCATTAAGTTTTTGGGATGTATCTATATAATCAAACAGGGCGCGTGCGGTATTACCGCTGAATCCAAAACTATTCTTTGCATTCTTGTTTTCAATTAAATCCTTAAAGTTCGTTACCGTTCTAGCTCCCGTACTCATATTTGTAGAGTAAGAGAGTCGCGCCAAGTCTGATGCGACTGCAATACCAACTGAAACGGGAGTAGGCGCAAAGACGGAGGCTGATTTTGCAATATCCGTCACAAAGTTTAACAAAGCTTTATCTCTCTCAGCTTTCAGACCTTGAAGATTTTGCAGAGCTTTGTCACCCTGAACGCCATTTTCATCAGCATAGTGATAAGTATTGATAGTAGTTACTTTGCTAGTATTCCCATCATTTGTTTCTTCCAATACAAATTCCATCTGATTATCATTTGTAAATTTCAAGCTGCCCTTTTTAAACATATTAGCACTACGGTGTTTATACTCTCTAGACCCAGTCCATACGCCTCCGATTTCATAAGCATATAGACCCTCAAACAAACTGGTTAGTGCTGCTGTACGATTTAAGCGATTATTGATTTCCTGCAGTTTAGCCTGTGAGTTCTGCCATTCCTGACTATAGCGAAGCAGGTTTTCTTCTGTTGGATTTTCTGGAAATTTCGCTTGTTCCTCTAATCCTTGCCCAATCATTAAGAGACCAATCTTATCACCTGCTTTTGTTAGTTTCTCCATATAGATGCTCGCTTTGTCCTTATCTTGGAAACTCACTCTATAAATAAAGGTCTCAAGATCTTCCAGACTCTCCCCTGGTTGCATAGCTCTACCGGTAACTTCTTTGAAAATCACCATAGACATAGCATCACTCACATTAGTAGCATCAATATCCCCTAAACTTTCAAATTTATTTTTAGAAGCATAAATAGCTTCAACAACAGCTGCATCTCCTGTATCCTGAACGGCATCTAAAATCCCCATATCAGTGGCTTTTAATTGATTATTGTGAATCATACTTAAAACCTTGTCAACACTAAGTGTAGTTAAAGCTTGGGCATTTGTAATTATTCCTTCAAATCCTTTGAATAGTTCCTCAGCAGATTGCATGCTAGACTTAAAAACTTCATAAGAAGTTTGGATAGAGCCGTCTGTAGTTGTCCGCTGTTTAGCTGAATCTTCTAATCCTTGCTTTGTCTTAGTGATATCATCTGTCAGATTGATACGGTCTTGATCTAATAAATCTGTCGCTGTATTTAAAACCGACTGAAAGCCTTGAGATATAGCTTCAACTTCTTTAGACTGTTCGCCTTTCAGTTTAGTAGCAACCCCATCTGCCCCAGAACCTCCATCTAGTGACCAAACTAGATTTTCAAAACCCAATCCCGTTAAATCGTCTGCATAATTTTTTACTTTTGTTCCAAAATTTCCTATTTCATGAGGAAAATGTGTGAAAATCTGAGACTGTAAAATATTTAATTTTTCAAGGTATTTGTTGACAGCATCAGCTTTTTGACCTTTGCTTTTAACAACTAACTGCTGATTAGCAGTTGCCAAAGTTGATTTATAAGTATTTGCAATATTTTTTACACCACCAGCATATCTATCAATATCTGGTATTCTTGCAACAGTGACTTTACTCATCTAGCTCTCCTTTATTTTTAATTCTTAGCATAGGAAATGGAAAAATCTAAACTAGTGATAAGATCTTCTAACTCATCCCGCTCTATTCCCAAAGATGATATCTTAGATTCTAAAGCTGTAATAACTGGATCTCTCTTGCTATTAAACAAACCTGTCAAATCAGTTAATAGCTTTTGTTCATCGGTCGTCATCTTTTCATATTTAGTTCCATCTAAATGATAGGTATCAGCAATAGAATCATTGTCAATCAGTTTATAGGAAATCTCAGTATTATAGCTTTCTAGCTTATTTTTTGCTGTTGTCAATGCATCAATTTTATCACCAACTCTTTGTAATTTAGAAAGTGCAGCAGTTCTTTCTGCTTGGAGTTTTGCTTTTTCTCCCATTTTACATCATCCTTTCATTTATTGTCATTTCATAATGACCTTTATTCTACTAGCTAAGTTATCAGCTGTGTAATAGTGAACTTGACTAGGCAATAAACCTTCTCGAAGAGGCTTATTATTAACACTAATAACTACCTGATCATTTATCCTCATACTCAGCAAAGATTGTTTATAACTTCTCGCTTTTCTTGATACCGAATCAGTCTGTCTGTTAAGGGAAGGATTTGCCATACAAACACTTCCATAACCAGCTTTTATTCCTTTATCCAGAACAAATTCTAAAATTCCAAGAGCTGATTGTGATAGTTCCTCGGTTAGTTCTGTCATATTATAGGCAATAACAGTCGCTACGTGTTGGGTATTTTGTTTTTCTAATCTGGCATGAATTTTCTCTTCGATTCCCGTAATCATCAATTCTATAGCTTCTTTTCCACTGACTAACAAGACACCTTCTATCTCTGGTATAGAATGATACTTCGGCGCTAGCACAATTACCTTCTGCTTGCCTCGTGCAATATGTCGAGTCAAAGCACTCATCTGCTCTTCTTTATCTGTTAAGTAGAGAAGATTGCCCTTAGATAGGTTCCAAGTAATTGGTTCAACCGTCTCCATATCCAGTCCCAGAGGTACCAAGCCCTGCTCATAAGCAGCTTGGACACTAGCCCGGCTATAGAAGTCCGCCTCAGTCAACTCCTCTGGTACCATTGGAATGGCACTTGGGCGCTGTCCGGTCCAAGCTTCTTGGAGAGAAGCGACTTCTTGACGCAGGTTGTTGAGGACTTGCGCATCATTGGCACCCGCTACTGGCAAAGCTAGCTGGATAACATCAACTTCATCACGCTTCATAAGCGCCCGGCCCTTGATGTCTTCCATGGTTTTCGCAAGAGGGGTAGAGCCCACGATCGAGCGGACTTCTCCTACATCATTCTGCGGCAGACTCAGCTGGTGCTTGAAGTTGGCATAAAACTGCGCCCGAAGGTTGGACTGACGGCCCGCTGTCACCAAGAGGTGAACACCGATGCTGAGACCTTCACGGGAGATCCGCACTAAGAGCCTGAAGAGCTCCGCTTCATAGGCCTCTTCCTTCATGGACTCATAACTGTCCAGCAGGATGACGATGGCCGGCTCTTGCTGACCGCTAGCCTGACGGTAGAGCTCCAATGTCCCAACACCGTAGTCGGACAAAAGCTTCTTACGCCGGTTGAGCTCCCGCTCCATGATGCGTACAAACTTGGCAATCTTCTCCGTCTGATCCAAAAGCAGGGTATCGGCCACCTGCGGTAATTGCCCCAGCGGTGCCAGACCATTGGTCCCGAAGTCCATCAGGTAGAGCGTGACATCTTTGGGACTGAACTTGCGAGCCAAGTCCATGGCCGCACTTTGCAGGAAGGTTGTCTTCCCCGTACCAGGACTTCCGTAGAGCAGGATATGCCCATCCTTGGACAGATTGACAGAGACAGGCTCTTGCTTCTGCGCCTGCGGAATATCCGCTATTCCCAGAAGGACAGAGACAGGCTTCTTTTGCTCCCAGGCTTCCTGCGGCTGGATCGGTTCCAACTCTTGCAGAGTCATCCGCTCTTTAAGCGGCGGCAGCCATGGCTGTGGTACTGGAGGAATCTGCTGGCTCTCTGTCAGCAGTTGAATCTGACTGACAATAGCCTCCAGCTCTGTCGGTACTTCCTTGATATCCTCGGCTAAGTCGAGACCTGACAGGTCTTGATTGAGCACCTCATATTGGCCTAGGTCGTTGATCAGGTAGATGGTATGGTCTTCAATTCCCATCTCGTCCTTATCCGGCTGGTAGTCTGCCCCTGACCAGGCTGACTGGAAGAGCTCATAGACTTCATTATTGCCGACCTGCAGATAGGCCCGACCTGTCTGGGTGATCTCTGCCGCATCTGGCGTCTTAAGCATTTCCATCGAATCCGTCCGGTCTGCCACCTTGAGCGCCAGCTTAAAGCGGGAGTTGGACCAGATCTGGTCATCCACCACCCCAGAGGGCTTCTGAGTAGCCAGGATCAAGTGGACCCCAAGGGAACGTCCGACCCGAGCGATGGATACCAGCTCCTTGATAAAGTCAGGCTGGTTAACCTTCAGCTCTGCGAACTCATCCGAGATGAGGAAGAGATGGGGCAGGGGTTCGGTTGCTTCCCCGTTTTTAAATTTCTTTTGATATTGGTTGATATGATTGACTTCAAACTCTCTGAAGAGTCGCTCCCGACGGTGAATCTCCGCATTGATGGAAGCCAGCGCCCGCATGGATTGGGCCCCGTCCAAGTTGGTAATGGTTCCCAAGAGATGGGGCAAGTTCTTGAAGAGGTTGGCCATTCCCCCACCCTTGTAGTCGATGAGCAGAAAGGCCACATCGTGTGGGTGGAAGTTGACAGCCAGACTCAGGATATAGGATTGGATAGTCTCTGACTTACCAGATCCGGTTGTCCCGGCAATCAGCCCGTGCGGGCCGTGAGCCTTTTCATGCAGGTTGAGGTAGACCAGGTCTTCCTTGCCCCGCAGGCCGATCGGCACTGCCAAACTCTTATACGGCGCATTCTGTTGCCACTTTTGCAGGACTTGCAGGTCCGAGAAGGTCTCTGCCCCATACATCTCCATAAAGGTCACCGTATCAGGGATTGAGCTTTTGAGATTCTGTAAGTGATTGAGCGGCGCCAAGGTCCGAGCGATTTGCTCCTTGTCATAGCCTTCTGGGAAATGATCCAAGCGGAAATCAATCTCTCTGAGGATTCCCTCTTCCATGACTAACTGACCAGTGTTGCGGTCCTTGATATTGACAACCGTCTTGATATTCTCCGACAGCGAGCTCATCACATCCTGTACGAAGATCAGTGAGCAGCCCAGGTCAGTTATTTTATTTTTTTGGAAATAGCAGAGCAGATAAAGGATTCAAAAAATATAGAGTTTTCAAAGTACTAAAAGGAAAATGTCCTTGTTCCATTATACCATACGAGAGATAGGACGGGGAATGGAAAGAAATGAACGAGACAGGATAGTCGGAAACTAAGTCATAAACGATTTTATCGTCCAACTTTTCGCATGCACTTGGCCAATAGAGAGATTCTGAAAAAGCTACTTTCTTACTCTCAAGAACTCCGAGAACACTATGAAATCTATCAACTCTTGCTTTTTCATTTTCAAGAGAAACAAGCTGATCATTTCTTTGGTCTCATTGAAGATACTATTTCTTGTGTAAATCCTATCTTTCAAGCTGTTTTTAAGACCTTTATGAAAGATAAGGACAAGATCTTGAACGCGCTGGAACTGCCCTACTCAAATGCAAAACTAGAAGCTACTAACAACCTCATCAAAGTCATCAAGCGCAACGCTTTCGGAACTTTGACAACTTTAAAACTAGAATCATCATCGCTTTGAATATCAAAAAGGAGAGGACTTTTTGGGAACCCACTACAGTTGACAAAGAGCCAAGAAAACCACCTGAATTGATAATTCAGGTGGTCAATGAAATTATGGAAGTTTATAGTCTTCTTTCATTTGTTTTGATACATTATACTGCTTTTTCTGTGCAGGAGTCAGCCTAGCTTGTGGATTAGAATAAGTAAACATCGAAGTCTCAGTAGCAATTCCTGTAGCTAAGTCGTTATCCATTTGCAAAAAATAATAAGCTACTTGATTTAAATATACATCCAGAGAATCTACTGTGTTTACTAAATTAGCACTCATTTTGTTAAGGGTGTCCTCTGCTCCCTGCATAGATTCTGTTGCAGAGGATTGGATTAGCCCTGTAATTTCTCCCTCAAATCTTTTATTCATCTCCTGCATACTAGTTTTGAAGGCTGTTAACTTTTCAGCATCTATCTCTTTACGACTCATCTATATATCCTTTCTATTCTCAGTAAAAATATTGTTGGATAGAGTTTACATTCTATATTTAGGAATCCCTTCCTCTTTTTTATGATAATATTTAATAAACTCTTCTTGGCTGTTGACAATATGCTCTTGCCCATCTATTGAGCTTTCTGCGGGTATTGTTACATTTTCGAATAAATTGGTCCCTTTTTTATACAGCAGCTGATAAATCGGCATGTTGTTTTCGATACTTGGCTTATCAGCCAGGACTACAATTGAGCCATTGTTATCTTCTACAAGCTTTGCTGCATCAGGATACTTTTGACGGATAAGGGCATCTTTATCCAACTTCCCGCCTGCAGAAACACCAGTTTCCCAATTAAGCATGAAGTAGTCTTTAGATTCGGGCAGTAAATTATAAAAATTTGTTGCAGTAGCATATTGCTCATAATCTTGTTCCTTACCTAATTCTACAATCTTTCCTTTTTCTAGGTCAATCGACTTTGTGACAAGAGAACCATCTTTGGCATTTTTTAAATGAATGTCCAATAACTCTCGCCCCTCACTGATATAGATTATAGAGGCAATTCTTGTAGGAATATAGTCTGAATCGTAATCTCGAGTCATTTTAAAAACATCGTATTCTTTGGAAGGAAAGCCTTTCTCTTTTATATCATAGACTGCAATCTTCCAATACTCGTCTTCAAGAGGTTCATTTCTTAGGGGAGTTAACGTGAGCAATTTATTATACTCTTGTACAATCTTCGTTTGCCCAACAACAGGGGCTCCCAAAGTAACAGATGTAGAATTCTCTGTAATCCAATAGTCAAGCAGATTATCATAATCCCACTTAATCACCAAGGCTTTCCCGTTCTCAATATATTTATAATCTGCAATTTTTCGCTTTAATAAGAAAGTAGAATATGGTTTTATATATCTGTTTTCATAGTATTTGTAAGCTAGATAAGGTGAGACCAAAAGAACTGCAACAAATGCGATAATAAATGCAGCCTTTTTCGAAATTTTCATTATTGAGCCTCCCGATATTTATTATTTGCTAAGTAGTTATCTACAAATCCTTCCCTCCCTTTCGGAAGCTTGTCAAGGGCATTGACAAGCCCGCGGAGTTGATTTTCATCCATCTTTTCAATGGTCAGACTAGACTGTCCTTTTAGATATTCCTGAACTTCTGGACTTGTTGTCTTATCTATAAGTTTCATATATTCTTCCATACTTGTATTTGTAATCCCTGATTCGAAATATTGCTTAACGCCATACTGATTTAAATATTCCTCTCGAAGATAGGCATCATAATCATAGTAATTGCTTATATCTATTTTTAATACTTTAGGAGTATTTGTAGGAACATCTCCCTTCCAAACATCATACTTCGGAACATTTTCTTGAATCAATGAGATTCCGCCCTTACCTGTAAGCCTGTTAATAACTTTCATGCGTGCTTCTAGAATTTCTTTATTTTGTCCACTTAAGTTATCTTCATGTTTTTTCCATGCAGCTAGTAATCTACCTGTACCAGTAGTAAATTCTTTCACAGGTATTTCTTTACCTCCTATTTTAATTTTTTCAGGAACAGCACTTCCCACAGTAGCAGCTCCCCCACTCAGATCAATGGAAGAATCCACTGAGTTTAGGATAGCTTTAAAGGCTCCTAAGGCCACTTTTGTTGGTTTTCCTCCAGGGACGAAATCAGCTGCTGCATTCAATATATTCAAGAAATTATGCATCCCTTCTTTTTCTTTCTTCTCTACACTATCTCCTAACCCCTTAACTGCTTCCGAAAGAGCTTCGTCACTAACTGTTTGTGAAATACTGCTACTATAACGTTTCGTTTTTAGAACTCCATCTTGATTTTCTGTTACTTCAAATTGAATAACATCATTTTCTTTCCCTAAATCTAGAATTTTAAAGCCATATTCCGTATGATGAGTATACATTGTACTACTACTATAATTGCTAGATGTGCTAGTACCTATATTTAATTCCTCCACAGACTGAAGTAAGCCATTAAATTTATTGATTGCATTCAACCTTTTCTTCAGCGCAAGCATTTCTGGACTGTTTTCATCATATTTAGCCTCTTTCAGACCTGCTTGAACGGCTATCAAATTTTTAGCATACCCTTTATTAACTTCTTTTAGATTTTTTATATGAGCCTTAGTGGTTTCAACATCTAGTTTCCCAAATGAATCAAAATAACGTTCAATTTTATCTTTATCATTCTCCTCTACAGCAGATGAAATCTCCATAGAAATAATCAAGTAACCACTTTGACTAATTGTTTTTGGATCGATTTTACCTGTTTTTTCTAAATTACCTTCCCAAGCTGCAAGCATGATTTCGGCATCTGCTTCATTTTGAATAAAATCCAAGTAATCAAGTTTTTCAACCGTTACAGCTTTATTTTTCATAATATTATTGTAAGTTCTTTCTGGACCTGCTGATATAATAGCTTGAGCATTTTTTATCACACCAGCCAAGTCTTCGAAGGCTGCCTTACCTGTCTCAGCTATTGTCTTTAAAGCATCATCCGCATCCGAAATGCCTTGATGAGTAGTGTTACGAGCATTAACTTCATCATTAATGAAACCCTGGGCTCTCTCATCATATCCTGTGAAATCAACGGTCCCAAAACCTAATGCCTCTTGTGCTTCTTCCATCAAAGATTTTAAGCCATTTTTCTTGGCAATCATCTCTTCATACTGAGGGCCTTTTAGTGTATTAACAATACCGTCAATAGCACCTTTATCAGTATAGGCAAATTTGCCAAACCCTAGGCCTTGGACAGTATGACCAAATTCTGAAACTCCTTCTCCATAAGCTTTTAAAGCTTCTGGGGCTTGTTGAAAGACTTGATCCTGCAAAATATTTAACTTACCAAAAAAGGCTTTAATCACCTCTCCTCTTTGGCCTCCTACACGATCCGTAAACGAGCGCTGCGTTTGTGCAGCTGCCGCTGTCAGTGCGGCTGAAAAGCTCGTAATTGATTCCCCATAGCTTTGAATACCGCCCAAATTGTGCGCTTTAACACTATAACTCATCTGTCGTCACCTTCTCTATTCTATTTTGTCTTAAACGTTGGCGTTTTAAGTAAGCTATTTAAGCTATTATTTTGATATTCTTCCCATTCACTAGCCACAGCTGCCGAAATCTGAGATCCTAAAGAGGCGATTTCAAGCTTCAATAATTCCACCATCGTATCACGTTTTGTATCCAATAAAGTGGATAAAGTTTTGATATCAGTTTGTTCTTGTTTTCGCTCTTCATCGTACTTATCTCCAGCTACGCTACCTAGAGAACCATTAATACTAAAGTTCATACTTCCAATCGTGCCTATTGAACCATTCAATGCATTGGTTACCTGCTTATCATCAATATTGCAGGAATATCCTTCTAATCTACTCTTGATGGCCTCCAATCGTGCTTTTTTGGCTTTCAAACCTGCTGACGCTCCAAAAGGATTACCAGGAAAAGTCATAGGGGTATATAAATAATTAAAACCGTTCATTTTGTTTCCTCTCTATTTTATAATTTGGTTTAAAATAACTGTTGTTATTTCATCAAAACTTTAATCTTGTGTACCGTATTATCAAGAATATAATAATGAGTCTGTAAATCTAAGATGCCTTCACGAATCGGACGGTTGTTAAGAGAGCTAAAGACAGTTTGCTCGCTTATACGCATAGCCACCAAAGATTGTTTAAAGCCTCTTGCAATCTTAGATGCAACATCTATACTGCGAATAATATTTGGAGAAGTCATTGCGATAGAAGCGTAGCCAGCTCTTAATCCTTTCTCTAAGACAAAAGCTAATCGTCCTTGATCCACACTATCAAGTTCTGTCATCAATTCTGTCATTTGATAGATTATCACTGTCGCTTCATGCTTATTCTTACGTTCCTTAGTTCGTATTGTAATACGTTTTTCTATATCTTCAAGAAGCTCTGAAACTTTTTGGGATCCATTCGCTAGGATTACGTTCTCTTGCTCATTCAAATTATGATAAGTAGGAGCGAGTATAATTACACGCTGCATCCCCCTTCGAATTTGATTTACAAAAGCAATCATTTGACTTTCTTGTTCTGTTAAATAAAGAAGATTTCCTTTATTTAATTGCCAATTAACAGATTCAACCGTCTCCATATCCAGTCCTAGCGGTACTAAGCCCTGCTCATAAGCAGCTTGGACACTAGCCCGGCTATAGAAGTCTGCCTCTGTCAACTCCTCTGGTACCATCGGAATAGCACTTGGGCGTTGTCCAGTCCAAGCTTCTTGGAGAGAAGCGACTTCTTGACGCAGGTTGTTGAGGACTTGCGCATCATTAGCACCCGCTACTGGCAGAGCCAGTTGGATAACATCAACCTCGTCACGCTTCATGAGCGCCCGACCCTTGATGTCTTCCATGGTCGCCGCAAGAGGGGTAGAGCCCACAATCGAGCGAACTTCTCCCACATCATTCTGTGGCAGACTCAGCTGGTGCTTGAAGTTGGCATAAAACTGCGCCCGAAGGTTGGACTGACGGCCCGCTGTCACCAAGAGGTGAACACCGATGCTGAGACCTTCACGGGAGATCCGCACTAAGAGCCTGAAGAGCTCCGCTTCATAAGCCTCTTCCTTCATGGACTCATAGCTGTCCAGCAGGATAACGATAGCCGGCTCTTGCTGACCGCTAGCCTGACGGTAGAGCTCCAATGTCCCAACACCGTAGTCGGACAAAAGCTTCTTACGCCGGTTGAGCTCCCGCTCCATGATGCGTACAAACTTGGCAATCTTCTCCGTCTGATCCAAAAGCAGGGTATCGGCCACCTGCGGTAATTGCCCCAGCGGTGCCAGACCATTGGTCCCGAAGTCCATCAGGTAGAGCGTGACATCTTTGGGACTGAACTTGCGAGCCAAGTCCATGGCCGCACTTTGCAGGAAGGTTGTCTTCCCCGTACCAGGACTTCCGTAGAGCAGGATATGCCCATCCTTGGACAGATTGACAGAGACAGGCTCTTGCTTCTGCGCCTGCGGAATATCCGCTATTCCCAGAAGGACAGAGACAGGCTTCTTTTGCTCCCAGGCTTCCTGCGGCTGGATCGGTTCCAACTCTTGCAGAGTCATCCGCTCTTTAAGCGGCGGCAGCCATGGCTGTGGTACTGGAGGAATCTGCTGGCTCTCTGTCAGCAGTTGAATCTGACTGACAATAGCCTCCAGCTCTGTCGGTACTTCCTTGATATCCTCGGCTAAGTCGAGACCTGACAGGTCTTGATTGAGCACCTCATATTGGCCTAGGTCGTTGATCAGGTAGATGGTATGGTCTTCAATTCCCATCTCGTCCTTATCCGGCTGGTAGTCTGCCCCTGACCAGGCTGACTGGAAGAGTTCATAGACTTCATTATTGCCGACCTGCAGATAGGCCCGACCTGTCTGGGTGATCTCTGCCGCATCGGGCGTCTTAAGCATTTCCATCGAGTCCGTCCGATCTGCCACCTTGAGCGCCAGCTTAAAGCGGGAGTTGGACCAGATCTGGTCATCCACCACCCCAGATGGTTTCTGAGTAGCCAGGATCAAGTGGACCCCAAGGGAACGTCCGACCCGAGCGATAGATACCAGCTCCTTGATAAAGTCAGGCTGGTTGACCTTCAGCTCTGCGAACTCATCCGAGATGAGGAAGAGATGGGGCAGGGGTTCGGTTGCTTCCCCGTTCTTAAATTTCTTTTGATATTGGTTGATATGATTGACTTCAAACTCTCTGAAGAGCCGCTCCCGACGGTGAATCTCCGCATTGATGGAAGCCAGCGCCCGCATGGATTGGGCCCCGTCCAAGTTGGTAATGGTTCCCAAGAGATGAGGCAGGTTCTTGAAGAGGTTGGCCATTCCCCCACCCTTGTAGTCGATGAGCAGAAAGGCCACATCGTGTGGGTGGAAGTTGACAGCCAGACTCAGGATATAGGATTGGATAGTCTCTGACTTACCAGATCCGGTTGTCCCGGCAATCAGCCCGTGCGGGCCGTGAGCCTTTTCATGCAGGTTGAGGTAGACCAGGTCTTCCTTGCCCCGCAGGCCGATCGGCACTGCCAAACTCTTATACGGCGCATTCTGTTGCCACTTTTGCAGGACTTGCAGGTCCGAGAAGGTCTCTGCCCCATACATCTCCATAAAGGTCACCGTATCAGGGATTGAGCTTTTGAGATTCTGTAAGTGATTGAGCGGCGCCAAGGTCCGAGCGATTTGCTCCTTGTCATAGCCTTCTGGGAAATGATCCAAGCGGAAATCAATCTCTCTGAGGATTCCCTCTTCCATGACTAACTGACCAGTGTTGCGGTCCTTGATATTGACAACCGTCTTGATATTCTCCGACAGCGAGCTCATCACATCCTGCACGAAGATCAGTGAGCAGCCCAGGTCAGTCGGATCCTCAGTAAAGAACTCCATGATGATATGGTCGAGAATCAGCTTTTCATCTGTGATCAATACCACATAGTGAGGGCTGTAGAGTGTCGTCTCCTGCCGGGTAGCTTCTTCCTTCTGCGCCTTGCGCAGTTTTAGGATTTGATTCAGGCTGTTTAGGACCTGATCGTGCGTCCGTTGGTTATAGACAAAGCCACGGACATTCAGCTCTTGTAGAGTCGCATGCGGTAGCCAGCGCAGCCAATCCCATTGGTCGCGCTCCTCCTCTGGCATGATGGTAATGACCTGCACATCGTGATAGGAGTGAAAGACCGCTAACTGCATGACCAAGAGCTGGAGCTGTTCCAAGACCAGATTGCGCGGACCGATATAACCGACCGGTCCATGGCTAAGATTAGCTACGATAGGAAGATCGGGAATTTTCTTATGCCGAGTGTAGAGAGCATAGCCCTCCTCTTCCAGCGCATCTTTCTTTCCACTCCGCTCCTCTTGACCATAGGTCAGCTTATAGGAGGTTGGCACCTGGCCAAGTCCCAAGCGATAGTAAAGAAAGTCAAAGTGAAGCGGTGTCTTCTCGTAGATGCGGTGGCTGTAGTCTGTCACCAGACCCGTCAGTTCGTTAATGTTTGGAAAATGGTAGAGCATGCCATCACGCTGCTCACGTTCCAACTTGTTCAGCTCAATAGCCTTGTCTTTTAGATAGAGGTGATAAAGATCGATGCGCTCTTTCTTGTCTTCCTTGAACTTCTTGCGGTTTTTGAAGAAACCTCGAACCGAAAAGATAGCACTGGCGATTGACATAGTAACTGTAACGAGGATATAGATCCCCCGCGGCTGAACTAGTGTAATCAATACCGTCACCCCAACCATAAGGAGCGGCGGCACAATCAGCCTCAAGAGCTCATCATTGGGCTTTTGAGGCTCCTTGCTTGGCGGAGCAATCTGAATCTTGTCCTCTGAACTCCGATAGATAATCCGCGGTGAGCGGTGATAGTCTGGATAGTCTGGATAAAAACCATGGCGAGAAGCCCCCCGCAAGGTCAGGTTAGAGCTGACCGTAGCTGGACCAATCACCCAGATTTCTTCTGGATAGACCTTGAGGCAGATACCTTCTATGCTTAGCTCGTCGCCGGCTTCCAGCTGAATTTGGTCCCCTGTCCACTCAACGTGATTGAGGTAGACTTGACCTCGCATCTTGGTCAAAAGCCAAGAATCATTTGTTCGCTTCAAGAGCAACTCCAAAGGCGCTTCCAGACTAATAGCTGCTCCCTTCTGGTCGCTGATGAGTAATTCTTTTCTGTCCAGCAGGTCGTAAACGGCCGGTTCTGAATCAGATTGATACAAGGTGAGATTACCCAGGGTCATACCGTCAGTTACGACACCCGTTTCTTCCCCCATCTGATAAAAGACTTGCTCTTTAGCTAGCTGAAGCTGGATAGGAGTCTCCTGATGGGGCAGGTAAAGCTGGGCCTTCTCACTCGCTGCCAAGAGAACTTTCTTGTCCTCTGTCAGCTGCAGCTCATAGCGCAGATGGTCTGTATAGATGATGATTGTCTTGCTCATACTTACTCCTTCGCGCTACTGCTAGATGACGCTTCACTGCTGGAGGAAGAACTTGCTCCTGAAGAACCTTCCTCGCCAGAAGCGCTTGAGCTAGAATCACCAGTCAAAAGCTCCTTGCGGCTATCCCAGTATTTCTTATACTCGCCTTCCAAGGACTCAAGCTTAGTCTCCCGATCCTTACCAGACAAACTATCATCCTCACGCACCTTTTTCATCTCCTGCGTCAAGGCATAGATAATCAAATCTGAGTCATTAATCCGTTTGGCTGTGTCTAAAGCATCTTCAAAATCATTACGTCCAACTTGAATCCAGTAATTGAGATACAAATCATCTGATTTAAGTGTGACATTGTTCAGGATGACCTTGCGCTGATCATCGGAAAATTCCAGCCCCTGGATATAAGAATAGGCGAGTTCATATTTCTGTGTATTCGGCAGACTCTTAGGAGAGATTCCCTCCAGCTCATCGATGACCTTGCTGTAGTCCACTTTGATAAAGGCAGTATCCGCCTGTAACAGCTTTTCCTTAAAAGGATTTTGTATGAAAATCAGGTAAATCAAAGGAATGGTCAAAATCACAACAGCTGCTGTCAGCCAGATGGTTGCCAGTTTGAAAATCTTATGCTGGCGCTTGGAGACCAGTGTCTGCTTCTCTGCTTCTTCTGCAGCCTTTTCCTGATAGGATTTCTCCAAAACAGCAACCGCATCTTCCAGACTGTCAGCCTCACGCAGTTCCACTAAGAAATCTGGCAGAGTTTCTAGCTCTAGCGAGCCCTTGTAAAGCTCCATAAAGTCCAGATCTGCAAAGAGCGTCACCGCAAAGCACTTAGCCTGACGCAAAAAGTCCTCCCGAGAAATAGACTGAGGTGTCATGATACCCGGAACTCCGCGATAAGCAATCTTCGCCTGCGCATCCTTGGTAATAAAGAGATTGCTAGGATGCAGCAAAAAAGTAACCGGCAATTCCAGCGCCGCCTCTAGGGCAAACACATTGAGAGCCAGACGAATCCGCTCAGAAATCGTACGCTTTTCAATCTCTTCCTTGGACAGCCCCAAAGGCTCAATCTGATAGGTGAAATAGACACTATCATGGTCAGCCTTAGTCTCCTGTTCCAAGAAAAGCGGATGGTGCAGGTCCAAAAGCAAGAGCTCTCGCAAATCCTGCGTTGCCACATCCGAACGCTTCAGTGTTAGGCTCCAATTCTTGTCATTTTTTTCATAGATAAACTCTTGTTCAGCAAATACAAATTTTTCCTCAGTCACCTTAAATCTCCTCAATTTCTACTAAATCTCCCGTTGTGACTGGATAATCAGCCAAAACCTTGCCCTCATCCAGTATCAACCCCTTGTTAATAATCCGCAGCTGATACTTATGGCGCTTTCCTTCAATATTGAAAATCTGATCAATCTCCCGAATGAAGCGACGGACCTCAATCCGCTTAGGAATGCGAATATCCACGTCCTTATCCCGCAAACGGAGGGTGATGTTGATATGTCCTTCCATTTTATACTTCTCCCTTACTGATACGATAGCTGACAAAGACAGTCATACTGACCAAGAGTATGGCTGCTACAAAGTAGACTACTCCTGGCAGAAAATCATCCCAGCTGCTTTCTTCATCGCTTTTCAAACTCGTCTGCAGCTTGGACAATTTTTCCGTTCCCGGCTGAAAAAGCTCCTTGGAATGGTAAATATCCGTCGGCCCCTGTATAGCAGAAAACAGTTGTCCCGCTTCTGTGGCCAACTGTTTATTTTGATACTGCTTCATTTCCTGAATTTTTTCCTGATTCTCAGCAACGAAAAGAGACTTGGTGCCTTCCGATTGTGCACCAAAGTTCAGTTCTTGCTCTTTTTCAATCCGCGAATTATCTATCTGCAGACGATTATCCTTTAGCTCATCTGCGGCAACAGCCGTCACCGCAAACGAACCTAGGAGTAGGAATAAAAACAGAATTCTTTTCATACTCTTTTAAACTTCCTCAGTTTTTAATGTTCTAGTCTTGATAAAGATATTAGCTGCAACTAGCAGAGCCAGCAAGACAATCAGACCAAAGATGGCAAAGAAGCCAGCGGTCTTGCCGTCAAAGTAACCTGACAGCATGCCTTCTAGCACAGACAAGGCATTCAAGCTCTTGATAAAGGCTGGGAAGCCAGTCAAGCTTGCTGTCGTACCAATAGCATTAGATAGATAAACAAAGCTGACAATCATGAAGAAGGCCAAGCCCATGCCCATCACGCGCAGATGCTTGAGGAACAAATACTGCCCCTGAATCAAGACAAAGCTAGCAACCACAATCAACAAGACCCAAGATGGAACATATTCCTTGCCGATGTGAAGCTGCATGCTGGAGACAATCCCAATAACTAGCCCAATCGTCAGAGACAGGAAGCCTAGGATGCCCACAGTCGTAATATCTGTATCTTGTAGTTTATTAAGCTTAAAGCGGTCTTTAACCTTGCGCACAATATTTTGCGTTGCAAAGAGATAAGCCGTAAAGAGACTGACAATCTCCAGCAAGAGAATCCAAGTAAATGGACGGTAAACATTGACAGTCGCTTTGACAGATGAAGAAGATTGAGCAACTGGATTAGATAGGAAGTCCAGTAACACTTCATTAGGAACCCCGTTCTCATAGGCATTATTAAGAACCTTGACAAAGGACTCCACAAAGTTGCCATTATCTTCCAATTCCTTATTGAATTGCCCCATCAAGCTTTCAGCATTCGCAGACAGTTTCTCTGTCGTTCCTTGCGCATTTTCCAGCTCACGATTGAAACTGCTGAAGATCTGGTTGACACTATCAGCTGCCTGCACATTGGTCTGTGAAGAGGACTTAACACCAGAAGTCGAAGACAACAAGGATGAGAATTCTGAATTCAGAGATGACAAATCGGTGTCTGTTTTAGCCAATGCATCTGTAGAAGAAGCCTGAGCTTTTGAAATATCTGACATTCTAGTTTGTAGATTTTCATAAAGATTGAGCTGCTCACCAATCTCTGCTGCGAGTTTAGCGTTCGTTCCTTTGACGTCTTCAATCTTGTTTTTCAAGTTACTAATCGTTTCATCTAAAGTTTCTTTAACCCCTTGACTCTTACCATCGTTACTTTTAGACAAGCTGTTTTGATAACTATCTAGATTCGAATTAATAGCATTTATCAAAAGGGTAGATAAAGATTCGGACATATCTTTATTTTTCAACTCATCAAAAGAATTATAAACTTGGATTAAAGACATAACGTGTTGATAGGCAGAAGAAATCTCCTGTACTTTAGCTCCATATGCCGCTGCCGCTTTTTGTGCATCCTCTACATTCACCGGCGCACTTGCAACCTTAATACCATTCAGAGAAATATCAATTGAGCTGTCAACTGAAGTGGCTGCAGCATCACTAGCTACACTGAACTGCACATTAAAATTAGCGCCTTCAGCCAAATTAATTTCTTGCCCATTTGTTACTGTTTCGCCATTGTATGTAATAGTTTTAATTGTTACACCTGTTGGTGGAGTGACTGACAAAGTAGCCTTTCCAACCTGGCTATTAACTGGGCCGGCTGTAGAGCTAGCCGCTTTCTCTGCAGCTGCTGCCAAATTGTCTAACTCAGCACTTCCATTTCCTTGTGGTGTTCCAAATTGCGAAATGGTTGAATAGTCAAGAGCAGGAACAGGCAATCCAAATTTCACCTCTGTTGGTTGAGAAGCTGGCAAAGCTTTTACTGCTTCAGCTATTTGTGCCTTCAAAGAAGCATCGTAGCTTGTTATAGCATCTCCTAACACTGCGCTAAGAGTAATAGGCTTGCCTTCTTCAACACCATAGTAAGTTCTTAATTTATTATCAACAAAGTCCTTAATCTGCTGTTTATGGACATCTAATTGACCACGTTCAGTTTCCAAAGCAGTTTCCAAATCCTGTAATTGCTGACTGACATTATCAACATCCACATCTTTCACATCATCTGTTGGGCCAAGCTGTTTAGTGAAATCTTTTTGTGTTTCTTCTAACTTAGCGTAGAGTTTTTGAGTATCATCATGGACAACTTTTTCGTCCATTTCCATCAGTTGCTTCATAAATGCGGCATAGTTGACTTGGTCATCCGCTCGCTGTTTGAGAAGACTATCAAAATTCTTGCCATAAGTGGCCTGAGAGTTATCCAAGTCATCAAAAGCCTTAGCATAAGTTTCCAGAGTCGTCTTCAGAGAGTTATTGGCTTCAACAGATGAAGCAGACATACTGACTAATGTTGGGAAGATATTCTTAGAGCCAATGGCAGACTCCAACAAGTTGGTTCGATAATTGCCAATATTGGTAATTTGCACCTCTGAACTAGCCTGCACATTTTGCTGAGCTGTGTACAGATTGCTCAAGATGCTTGCCATATACATATCAACCAACTGGCTATTTAGATCTGCGATAATATCCTTAGCCAGACTGTTGGCCTCATTTTCAATCTGCTGATTTCCTGCAGCGTTAACTTTATAAGTGACGATTGTCCGATCTGCACTGATAGCATTGACATCTAGCACTTTTTCCGAAAAGTCACTTGGAATCGTCACGACCAGTTGGTATTTCCCATTTTCCAGGCCAGCATCTGCAGCTCCACGTGTCACGATGTACCAGTTTTGAGAGTCATCCCGTTCTAGATTTTTGACATAGCTAGCTCCAAGATTATACTCTTTCTTGTCAACCTTAACAGCCCGGTCTTCATTGACGACCGCGACATTCAGTTTAGTCTTTTGATCTGTTTTGATTTTGCTGTCTCTAGCACTGCTTGTATTCTTCTGCACTGCGACATTCAGCGTCACTACTGCAGCCAGCAAGGCGATGACTAAAACAACGTTTCCTATATACTTAAGTAATTTTTTATTTCCCATGGATGTAAATTTCTTTTTCTTTTTAAATTTTTTAGTTTACTGTTACATAAAAAAGCGCACAGAAAGACACAAACAGCTCTAACAGTCTAATTCAGATGTTGATTCAGATTGTCAGAGCTTGCCTTTACATTGCAGTGATTTTCTTATCAAATATGAAAGAAACTGCCTTTTTTTCATTTTAAATCTTTACAAAAATAGGAAGGCTCTTGCCTTCCTAAAGCCGTTATAACAAAATTAGTGAATTTGTGCAGCGATATCTTGGTCAGTTTGCTCAACGATGTCAGCAACTTTAACCAACTGTGCATTGATATCTTGGAGCAATTGTGCAAATTCTTTGATTTTTGGAGACAATTCATTGAATTGTGCTTCAAAGCTATCAAATGCAGAACCATCCCAGTTATCGGCAATAATTGCTTGTTCATTAGTCAATGTAGTCAAAACTTGAGTTACATTTTCAGAACCTTCAGTGTATCTGTTTGCAGATGTACGAAGTTCTTCTGGAGTCAATTTAATTTGTGCCATAGTTGTTTCTCCTTTAGCAAATTTATATAACGAGTACATTATATCAATAATCACTTTATGTTTCAAGTTTTTAAAGATATTTTTTTAGAAAATATATCGACATGTTGTCAACTAAGTTCGTTCAAACCTCTGATACTATAGCGTTTCTGACTGTCAAGTTCAAACCTTTAAAACCCTAATTTCTCAAAAATAAGCTGATAGTTTTCTTGGATTTGGTCTAGGCTAACAGTAATCTCTTCACGATTATGATTGTTCTTAACAGTCACTTGACCGCTTTCCACTTCGCTTTCACCCAAGGTGATAAGAGTTTTAGCTTTAAAGATATCAGCGGATTTGAACTGAGCCTTGAGCTTGCGGTCGAGATAATCCCTCTCTGCCGCAAAGCCCTGTGTACGGAGAGCCTGCACTAACTCCAAAGCTCTGCCATTGGCACCAGGTCCTAGAACCGCTACATAAACATCCAGAGCGGTTTCAATCGGCAGCTCTACTCCTTGCTTGTCAAGTACGAGAAGTAGGCGTTCTAAGCCCATACCAAAGCCAACACCTGGCGTTTCAGGGCCACCAAAGTAAGCCACCAGCCCATCATAACGGCCGCCAGCACAAATAGTCAGCTGACTGCCAGCCACCTCTGTCGTAAACTCGAAAATTGTGTGATTATAGTAGTCCAAGCCACGGACCATGTTGGTATTGATGACATAAGGAATCTGTAAGGTCTCTAGCATGGAGCGAACAGCCGCAAAGTAGGCACTGCTCTCCTCATCTAGATAGTCCAGAATAGACGGTGCACCTTCTACAGCCGCCTTGTCCTCGGGCTCTTTAGAATCCAGCACGCGCAGCGGATTCTCCTCCAAGCGACGTTGGCTATCTGCTGATAGGCTAGCCTTCAATGGGGTCAGATAATCAATCAAGGCCTGACGGTAAGCAGCTCTGCTCTCAGGATTCCCCAGTGAGTTAAGCTCCAAGCTGACATTGGTAATGCCAATATCCTTGAAAAACTGAGCCGCCATGGCAATCATTTCTACATCTGTAGCAGGATTACTAGAGCCAAAACACTCTGCACCAATCTGGTGAAACTCCCGCAGACGTCCAGCCTGAGGCCGCTCATAGCGGAACATAGAGCCCATATAGTAGACTTTAACAGGCTTTTGCACTTCAGGAGCAAAAAGCTTATTCTCTACATAAGAACGCACCACAGGCGCTGTCCCCTCTGGACGCAGCGTGATATGGCGGTCACCCTTGTCATAAAAGTCATACATTTCCTTAGTCACAATGTCTGTCGTATCCCCGACAGAGCGGCTAATGACTTCATAGTGCTCAAAAATTGGCGTACGAATTTCACCGTAATTATATTTTCTAAATGTCTTGCGGGCAAAGTCTTCTACATACTGCCACTTGGCTGATTCTTGAGGAAGAATGTCCTGAGTTCCTTTAGGTTTTTGTAATTTCATCTTCTGACCTCCGCCTTCTTTAGTACTTATATTCTATCATAAGTCCGCCATTTTGAGGAGTCCGAAAGGGATTTTTCATTTGGAAGAACTAAATCCGTTTTCACGTTCCAAAATAGCTTGAAAAAAAGTCTGAATTGTGAGAAAATAAAAACAATTCAACTCAGAATAGAAGGGAATAGCTATGAGAGACGACATCAAAATCAACGACCGAGCAGCTGCCATTCAGGATAAGTTGGTGGAGAAGCTCGAGCGTATTTACGATCCGGATGTAGAGCTGGATGTCTATAACTTAGGGTTGATTTATGAAATTAACTTAGACGAAAACGGCCACTGCAAGGTTGTCATGACCTTTACTGATACGGCCTGTGACTGTGCTGAGAGTCTGCCCATCGCCATTATGGATTCTCTTAAAAAAATCGATGAGATTGAAAGTGCCTCTGTCGAGGTTACTTGGTCTCCTGCTTGGAAAATCACTCGTATCAGCCGTTTCGGTCGCATTGCTCTGGGGATCAGTCCTAGATAAGAAGGTACTTAATTTATCTACATTTAAAATAAAAACACTAAACCCGCTAGAAAAACTAGCGGGTTCTTTTATCATATATAAGCTATTTTTTACCAGTTTCTTCTGGTTTCCAGAAGTCTGTAACAGCACCTTTAGCGGCAGAGGATACCATGTGAGCATATTTACCAAGTACCCCGCGACTATAAAGCGGTGGGATGGTCGTTTCTGCCTTGCGTTTCGCCAACTCTTCGTCAGAGACTGCCATGGAAATTTCCTTGGTATCTTGGTCAACCGTGACCATATCGCCTGTACGAAGATAGGCAATCGGGCCACCATCCTGAGCTTCCGGAGCAATGTGTCCGACAACCAGGCCGTAAGTACCACCTGAGAAGCGACCATCTGTTAGAAGAGCCACCTTGTCTCCTTGCCCCTTCCCTACGATAATAGACGAAAGTGACAGCATCTCTGGCATACCAGGGCCACCCTTTGGTCCAACGTAGCGAACTACAACCACATCGCCATCGACCACTTCATCGGCCAGTACCGCATCAATAGCGGCTTCTTCTGAGTCAAAGACCTTGGCCGGTCCGACGTGACGGCGTACTTTAACACCAGAAACCTTAGCAACAGCGCCGTCTGGAGCTAGATTACCATGCAAGATGATAAGCGGACCGTCTGCACGTTTTGGATTTTCAAGCGGCATAATGACCTTTTGACCTGGTGTCAGATCAGCAAATTCTGCTAGATTCTCTGCCACCGTCTTACCTGTACAAGTGATGCGATCACCATGCAGGAAGCCGTTCGCCAAGAGATATTTCATCACAGCCGGTACTCCACCAACCTCGTAAAGGTCTTGGAAGACATACTGACCGGATGGTTTCAAGTCAGCCAAATGTGGTACCTTCTCTTGAATGACATTAAAGTCATCAAGCGTTAGCTCAACATTGGCCGCATGAGCCATGGCCAGCAAGTGCAGGGTAGCATTGGTAGAACCACCCAGAGCCATAGTCACTGTGATTGCATCTTCAAAGGCTTCACGTGTCAAGATATCAGAAGGCTTCAGCCCCATTTTCAGCATTTTCACAACGGCACGGCCAGCTGCTTCAATATCCTCTTGCTTGTCCTTGGACTCAGCTGGGTGAGAAGAAGATCCTGGCAGACTCATGCCCAGAACTTCAATAGCCGTCGCCATAGTATTGGCCGTGTACATACCGCCACAGCCACCAGGGCCAGGACAGGCATTACACTCAATGCGGCGCACTTCCTCAGCTGTCAAGTCACCATGGTTCCATTTCCCGATTCCTTCAAAGACAGAAACCAAGTCAATGTCCTTACCGTCCAGATTCCCCGGTGCAATCGTTCC
Source organism: Streptococcus sp. DTU_2020_1000888_1_SI_GRL_NUU_041A (assembly GCF_032387735.1). Taxonomy (NCBI): domain Bacteria; kingdom Bacillati; phylum Bacillota; class Bacilli; order Lactobacillales; family Streptococcaceae; genus Streptococcus; species Streptococcus sp. DTU_2020_1000888_1_SI_GRL_NUU_041A. The sequence continues at coordinate 2,431,344 of NZ_CP135591.1, forward strand.
GCCGTAGGCAAAGATAGCAGGAATATCCATGTTAGCAATGGCAATCATAGAACCAGGCATGTTCTTGTCACAGCCACCGATAGCAACAAAGGCATCCACGTTGTGACCACCCATCGCAGCCTCAATAGAGTCCGCAATGATATCACGAGATGTCAAAGAGAAGCGCATGCCCGGTGTTCCCATGGCAATCCCGTCCGCAACCGTAATAGTCCCGTACTGAACAGGCCAAGCGCCCTCTGCTTTGATGCCTTCCTTGGCCAGCTTGCCCAAGTCATGCAAATGGATGTTACAAGGTGTATTTTCCGCCCAAGTGGAAATCACCCCAACAATAGGCGTTTCAAAATCTTTATCTGTCATCCCCGTCGCGCGAAGCATGGCACGGTTAGGAGATTTAACCATACTGTCATAAATCTTACTTCTGTGACGAATATCCTTATCTGTCATAGCTTTCCCTTTCATTGCAGTAATCTTTGTGCTTTATTATACCACACTTAGGCTGTATTTTACAGAGGAAAATTTTTAAATTTTCAGAAGATTAGGAAAATATGGAGGCGAATTTGAAACTTTTTCCTCTCAAGCAAAAAGATGACAACTAGAAGCTCAGGTTTTTCTTAAAAAGAAGAAAAAATCTGTCAAGTAACTTTACTTTACAAAAAAGTTTTGTTATACTATTAAAGTTGATGAAAATCATCAAATTGAATCGAATTCACAATCTAAAAGGAGAAACAAACAATGGCAGTACCTGCACGTCGCACTTCCAAAGCGAAGAAAAACAAACGCCGCACTCACTACAAAGTGACAGCTCCAACTGTAACTTTTGATGAAACTACTGGTGATTACTCACGCTCTCACCGTGTATCCCTTAAAGGATACTACAAGGGCCGTAAGATTGCCAAAGCTGCTGCAGCAGAATAATAGAAGGGAGCTACCATGCGCGTAAATATCACACTTGAACACAAAGAATCTGGTGAACGCTTGTACCTTACTTCTAAAAACAAACGTAACACGCCAGACCGTCTTCAATTGAAGAAATACTCACCAAAACTTCGCAAGCACGTTGTGTTTACAGAAGTTAAGTAATTTATTTAACAAAAATCCTTTGAAATCAGCATTTCAAAGGATTTTTTCTTTTTGTTTCAAGCCCTAACTGAACAACAAACTTAATACTAGGTCTCGAAAAGAATTACGTCTCCTCTTTCTGTCTGAGTTCAAAGAGGTCTTCTACTTTCAGATTGAAGATTTGAGCAATTTTGAGAGCCATTTCCAGCGAAGGATTGTAGCGGTTATTTTCCAAATGCAGAATTGTCTCGCGCCGCATGCCGATGCGGTCGGCTAGCTCCTGCTGGGTCATACCCATGGATTCGCGAACGGATTTGAGATTAGTGATAATCTTGCTTTCTTTGGCCATGGTTATCCTCTCCGTTCTAAGACAAGATAAACAACTGCAAAGATGCAAATCAAGGCAGCTATGCTAATCAAAATCTGGCCCATGTAAAGAGTGAGAGACCCCATGTATCCAATGATAACTGCTAGGATCATCAGTGCGCCTAGTATAAAGACAAACATCAAGCTAGCTGCCTTAGCTAGATTAGCATAGAAACGTTCATCTGGAGTTTCCTTGACATTTTTCAAAGAGAAAAAACCAAATACAATCACTTCAATAACGAGGCCAACTCCCAAAATCCATTCTTTAATGCCAGATCTTTCGCTTGGGGTCGCAACCCAAATCCCTACTGTATAAAAAATGGTTGCTGCAAACAAAAGCATCGTGTACAGCTTAGCAGACAAGTCAAAAATAGTCTTTCCCTTACCTTTCTGACTCTTATGAGGCCATGGTTTCATGTGTAGCCAGCCCCAAATAGCTACAATCTGACCTATCCCTGACAGACCAATAATAACTAACTTGGGTCCCCAACTAAGATTAGAACCAAATAAAACAGTAAAATCAATAAAGATAGCTGCGGCGATCATCGTAATGAGGCCACCCGTTTTTTGATTTTTTTCATGATAGACTCCTTTCTTTATGTTAGAAATATTTAACACTCTTTATGTTATAAATATATCACACAGCGATTTAGAAATCAAGTATTTATGTGCTAAGGTGTTAATTATTTGAAAAAATTCTATAATAAAAGCCCTTGCCAGATAAATAACCAGCAGGGGCTTGTGTTTCTTTTGATTATTCAAGAGTAGCAGACTCCCTTATTCCATCTCTCTGAGATAGTTCAAAGCTTCGTTGAAAGTTTTGACAGGGACGATTTTCATTTTACTCTTGATTTTAATAGAAGCACGAAGTGCCTCATGGTAGTTAGAGCGCAACTTGGGATTGTACTGGGCAATATCGGCGTCAATGGTATCATCAGGAACAAAGAAAATCTCAGCGCCTGCCTTATCGGCAGCCATGACCTTCATCTCTATCCCGCCAATCCGGCCAACATTTCCCTTGTGGTCAATCGTTCCAGTACCAGCAATAGTTTTTCCTTTGGTAATGTCTTCAGATACGAGCTGGTTGTAAAGCTCCAAACTGAACATGAGTCCACCAGAAGGACCTGCTACACCGTTGCTCTTAAACTCCGTTAGAGGATTCATGGCAACACTGGCTTTAGAACCCAATTCAATTCCCAAACCAGGCTTACCAGTTGTCTCATCCACAATCACAGGACCGCTAGCCAAACCGATTACACCATTACGACTGTACTCAATTGATACCACATCGCCGACTGGCCGCTGTTCCATCTGATCAACGATGTCGTATGGGCTAGTGTAAGTCTGATTGTCAATCTTTAAAATCACATCGCCTTTCTGCAGCTCCTTTGACAGAGGCGTCTCACTGCTGATACCACCTACGTAAATCTCTTTATGTCTAATCTCAACTGTACGACCAGCAGCCTGATAAGCCACCTGCAAGGCATTGAGATGGGAAGATCCCATAGTGCTGTTCTCTCGCTCTTCCCGTCCCTTCTCCTTATCGAAATAGTTTTCAGGAACAGAGACATACTCTGTTTCCAGCCTGTAATTAGGCAGCAGAGTCAAAAAGAGACTGAACACTCGAGCCTTGGAAACACCAACAGCCATGACATAGATTTTACCTTTTCCTTTATCAGTTCCTCCTTGAACTTGGACAAAGTCTTTGGCATTCAAAGCCGGCCTCACGGTCTCTAATTCATAAGGGAGAGGAATAAAGCCAATCCCAGTTAGCACCAAAGCTGTTATTAAGATTCTTGTTACTGATTTCATATCCTTCCTCTTGTTTCTATCAAGTATTGTCTGGTCTTTCTACTTCCTAAATTAATCACCAAAATCCACCACTTCTGCATCATTTTCCATCAGAGTATCAGCAAAAACTGTCCGAACAACCAGAACAAATACACAGTAAAAGCTACTGAAAACCAGAACAGGAATCATCTGGATCAGGCCAAGTAAATCATCCAGTTCACCCAGCAAGGGACCAATATACTGCCTTATCAGATCCATCAGGAGATGAGTACCCAAGCCAATCAACCCACCAAAAGAAGCGAGAAAAAAGCTGAGCAGAACATAACGACCCCTGCGCTCCTTCATCAGTAGGACTGACTTTCTCAAACAGCCATAAAAAGAAAGCGGCTTGGCCAGATTGTCCCTGGAGCTAGTATCCTGAATGATATAAGACAGCAAAAAGAAGTGCGAATCAACCAGATAAGTGAAGAGCAGGTAAAAAACCATGAACAAGAAAGGAAAAAGAAACTGGAAAATTACAATGGCCTCTGGACTTACTGCTCTCCGATAAAAGGCAAAGAGACTAGCCACCCCAAGATTGATGCCGATTGCCGACCAACCCATGTACAGAATCAGAACCTGGACTGCACTGACAATGAAGGAATAAAAGAGGCGAGTAAGCAAGCCATCTGAGATACTGTACCAAATCGCATAGCCAAAATAGAGCTTAACCATCTGCGGATTTCGTATCACTGTCAAGGCAAATTTATTGACGTAAGCAAAACCGAAGGCAATTATAAATGCCAAACAAGTCAAGACTAAAATGGACCGGTAAGACCAACTCGAAACCAGCGGAAAAAGAAACCAGCCCAGCACTGCAAGCGGGATTCCGACCAGCAAAAGGCCTTTCAGCCAGACAAAATAATATTCTGTAACAAAAATCCAAGCTTCTCTGAAAACCCTTGTTACTTTTACATCATTCATCGTTCATTATCCTAAATCCTAAAACCCTTTCTAATTTTTTCATAAATATTAATCTCCAAAATTAACTATTTCCCGATCATAAGACATCAGGATGTCGGCCATAACCGAACGAGCTGCCAAGGCATAAATCAGCAAAAAGCCATTTATCATACTAACAATCATTCCCACAATATTAGACACACCAGCACCAAAAAGCAAACTCAAAACTTCTATTAGACCCAATACTACAGGAATAAGCTTTAAGACAAGCTCTACCAGTAAGTAACGCCCCCTCTGACCATTCATACGAGAAAAGGACTTACCCAAGCTGCCAAAGGCTGACAGAGGACGCAAGAGATTATCAGAGGAGTTGGTATCTTGAATAATATAGGGCAATAAGAAGAAGTGAGAGACGATAAAATAGCTGTAAAACAAATGGAATACCAAGTTAAACATTGGTGCTATCAAAAAAACTAGGAAGAGCATGCTAGCTATCTTCTCTTGGTTATTTGCAACCCAAATCATCCAAGTTCCCATATTCTCTCGAAAATTTGCATCTGGCATCAAGACATTATAGAAGTATACAAAAAGAAGTAACATAGCCAAGAAAAACATGAATACGTAAATAGACACAGAAAGTAAACGCCCAAAAAAGCCATCAGAAATACTGTAGCCAACTGCCCTCCAGAAGTTTCTTCGCACCATCTGCGGATTACGAACCATGGTCAAGGAAAACTTATGGATATAAGCAATTACAAAAGAACATAGAAATCCCAGTAGAATTATTCTTGGAAGAAATGTAGAAGTCAATGGAGAAAAAAATAGAATTAACAGCCCCAGAATAAAAAACGGCAGTTGAATGATAGCAAGCCCTGCTGTCCATACAAAAAAGTAATCAACAGTCAGTCCCCAGGCTTCCTTTAACACATCGCTTACGTCAAACTTTCTCTTCATAAATCCCCTAATTAAATCGTTTTTCGCCATAAAAGACGATGTCGCAGAAGCAATTTTTTTATTTTCTAGTCCCGAAAGGACGATTAGGAGTTTTTAGAGCCCCAGAGAGCAAGAAAAACCCGTCAATCGCCTCACCAAAAGAAATTCTTTCTATAATAAAGCAAGCTGAGACACGATTGTCCCAGCCTCCTTAACCTTTTTTCAAAAAATTTCGAATACGAATCATAATCTTGCTTGACCAAGTTTTGTCAGATGCGTATCTTACATTGATAGCAGCCATGCTCTTACCATTATAGAACTGACCGCCAGGCTTGAGATAGTGCTCGCTGAGATAGCGGGCAACGGTATCTATACCATCGTCAAATGTTGCGAAATTTCCTGCACTGGAAAAAGGACTGGAGTCATAAGCCATGAAACCAAACAGGTTGTGCTTGGCCTGAGCAATCTGACTGCGGCCGTAATCCGATTCGTGAATAGCCAGCCCTACGAGAAAAATTGCATTAACTCCATGATCTTTCTCTGCTTTTTTGAAAGCTTTTCCCAATCCAGCCATCGGTGTGCCAGCCAGACGACTATCAATGAAATCGGCTGACACTGTGCTTGGCACTGTTACATCTTCTGAAAAGACGACTGCTCCTGTTTTCTTGGCCTGAAACTGATCTGACACCTGCACTAAAGACGGATCCAGACTGGCCTTTTCATTTGCCGCTGGGCGGCTGACAGGCAGCACACTGCCTGAAAGGACAGTAGCTGTCGCTAATGCTATGATAACTTTTTTCTTCCTAAACATTTTTTCTATCCATTTCTATTGTCGCTTTTGGTTTCCTAAATTCCTCCCCAGAAATATAGGATGACCGCCATGATACTCATAGCAGGACCAAAAGGGACTTCTTCTTTCAACTTAAATTTGAATTTCTTAAAGATGGTTGCGATTAAGAGAATAGCTCCAGCCACAAAGAAAGAACCATATCCCAAAATCAGCGTATTCAAGGGGCTAAACCAACTGCTCAGGGCAGCTAAGTAGAGAATGTCTCCCATCCCGAAAGCCTCTTTCTTGTAATAAGCCTTGGCCCCAAAATAAATGAGAGAGTAGAGACCAGCGCCGACTAGCAGCGAAAGGAGCAGGTCCCAATTGAACTCATTGGTAAAAAACGTAACAGCCATGCGGCCCAGCCAGAAAACCAGCAGAACCGAGTCCGAGATGTACTGAGTATCAAAATCGATATAACCGATAATGAGACAAAGCGATACCAAAAGACAGGCTGAAACAACCATCCATGGCCCCTGATCTTGAAAGATCAGATAAGAGGCCAACCAGAGCAGACCCGTCAGGAGCTCCACAATGAGATAGCGCGGTGAAATCGGCTCCTTGCAGTGCTTGCATTTAAAGCCCTGCATGATAATCGACACAACCGGAATCAGCTCCACCGAAGTCAAGACATGGCCGCAGGACGGGCACATGGACCGACCTTTGGCAATGCTCTTTTCCAGTGGCACACGGTAGATGACGACATTGAAAAAGCTCCCAAATACGACACCTAATATAAATACTAAACTTGCAATCATAATTTTTCCCTTTTTATACTCTTTGAAAATCTTAGGTGACGATGTCAAACTTCGACTTCCCTTGAGTATCACTTAGATGCCAGAATGATGGATACTTGCCCCTCCTCCAAACTTAATGAAAACACCATATCTGTTTCTGTATTGTTTTGAATGGTCAATTCGGTCAAACCTTCTGCCGGCGTTCCGATGTTGAAATACTGTCCTCGATAGGAAATAACATTGGTCCGTGAAAAGGCGAGCTGCTGAATGGCATCTACAATCTGCTCAGCACCCTGACCGTAAACTTCTTTATTATCCTTGCCCTTGACTGGCAGATAGCCAGATTCTGCATTCAAAGCGCCCAGTAATTCTGAGATAGACTTGGTCTCACCAGGAGCCAAGTAAACATTCTGCAGCTTGTAAAAGGCTGTCTTCATGTTTTGAGCTTGGGCAGCGTTGGTCGGCAGTGGTACTTCCTTACGCTCTATAAAGTGCGTATATTGGCTCAGAAGCTCACTTTGATCTTCTGCTTCGACAGGTATACTCTCAACCTTGACATCATCAAATTTACCAGTCTTGGCAATCTCCTCAGATGCTTGGATAAAAGCAGCAGGGTCAATCTTATAGCCATTAGACTTGTCTCCCACCTTTACGTTAGACTCGCCGTCCATGACCAGATGATTGGTCGTTGGAAGCTGACTGAGAACATCAGGATGGGCAGCCAAGACATCATTTAAAGGTCTGAGCCAAAAGAGTCGATTGGGATAGATGGAAATCTGCAGGTTTTCCTTGGTATCGAAAAACGGTGTAAACTTATCCCAAACTGTCTTGGCTGAGATATTATCCAGCCGCCTGAGCTCTTCTTCTGTGAAATAGCTCAGTCCTAAAAAGCGCATATCTACAGAGAAGTGTTGCCCCGTAGACAGCTGAAAAGTCGCCTTATAGGGCAGTTCTCTGTAAACTTCAATCTCAGCTTCGCTCCGAGAGCGAACCTTCATAGAGGGACGGCCATTGATACTCAGGTCAATCGTTGGATTAAAGACAAAAATGACATAAAATAAACTACCCAGCAGAAAGGCAGCAAGTGTCGCTGCTGGAAGTAGTTTTTGATATTTTGATGAAACCTTTCTTTTTCTTCTTGACATGAATCTCATCCCAACCTTATACTACGCATTCAGCTAAGCGGATAAGGAATTTACGGTCGATACGGCGAAGAAAATCAATGATGTCATCTGAAACAGTATCTCCGGCATTCAGGATAACTCCTCCATCTGCATTAACAAGATCTTTTTGCAGTGTTTTGCCTACCAGAAGACGTTTTTGCCGATCGATAAAGTCGTTAACAGCTTTCTTTGCTCCTGACTCTTCTTCAGCAACTGGCGCTGTGCTGATAGTTGTTTCTACTTCCTCAGCAGGTGCTGCCAATACTTCTTCCAAAGCAGCATCCAGACTCAGCGCTGCATCTGTTTCTTCAACTTCTTCTTCAGCTGGAGCTGTTGTTTCTTGTACCAAGTCTTGGACTTCTGGTTCTTCTGCTGTCTCTACGACTGCTTCAGAAAACTCCAACTCAGGAGCAGCAGATCCCAGACCTACAGCAGCCAAGGCCTCTGTCAAATCTGTCGCAGCTTCTTCTTTCACATCTGCTTTTTCATCTACAACTGGCTCAAATACAGGTGCTTCAGCAACTACTTCCTCAATTTTTTCGGCAGGTTTTGCAGCCTCAGTCTCATGGAGCAAATCTGCTGCAGCCAGACGGCCCATTTCTACATCTGCTTCAAGATGAGGAGCTGTCTTTTTTTCATCATTGAGGATAATGTACTCTTTACCAATCATCAAGATGCGTGATTTAGGAATCTGAATTTCCTCGCTGGCATCTTCAGAATTAACCACCAAGTAGCCAATTTCATTCTTTTCATCAATATGATAGTCAACAACAGTTCCCACCTTGTTTCCATCAATTGTGATAACAATTTCGTCAAAGACACTACCCTGCTTGTCGTTTAAGACCTTCAGATCGGCCTCTTCCAGCTCTTGAAAAACTGAGCTGTTTTCTACCATGACCGCAAAGTCACCGATGCCTTGGATGTTCTTGCTAGACAGCAAGGCAAAAGGCTGTTCAGACTGCTTTGACTTAATGACAAAAGTCAGATTGACCCCCTCGTCAACAAAGACTTCATGGACTTCACCCAGTCCCATCCCTTTTTCAATCTCAATGACAACGGTCCCTGTGATTGTTTTACAACTTTTCATAATTTCCCCTAAAACCCTTCTAATTGATTACAATCAATTGTATGTTTATATAGTATTAATTTTTCACGATTTTGTCCAGCATATTGAACGCTTCTTGACGAAGATTTTGATCTGAGCTGCCTTGGACAATTTCTTTCAGATAGCTCTCAGCTTCTTGAACTGCATTAGAAGCCAATAATTCCTGACTTTCCAGTAGGAGGAATTGGAAATAGACTTCTTTATCTCCCGCAGTTGCTGCTTGTCTTGCTTCTGCTGCTTCCTCAGCCTTGAGGATGTCAGTGATTTTCTGAAGCAAATCTTCTTCTGTTTCATCTACAGCCGGAACGACCGGAGCTGCTTTGGTTTGTGCTTCTTCAGCTTTGAGGATGTCAGCAATTCCCTTGAGCAAGTCTTCTTCTGTTTCATCTGCAACTGCTTTTTGGATAGGCTCAGCCTGTGTCCAAAGAGCGTCTTCAGAAACTGATTGAACAACCGCTGGTTCAGCAGCTTCTTCAAATTCAAACGTTTCTGCAGCAGGTTCGAAGCTGCTTTCTTCCTCCCAAGCCTCTGCCACTTCAGCAGTCAAATCTTCCTCTTCAGATCCCAACAAATCATGCTGAATCTGGCTGAGAATATCTTGATAACCCTGAATATCAGCACGATCACGGCTAACCATAGACTCTTCAGTAGCAGAAAATTCTGGCTCTGCAGCTGCTTGACTGAAGGCGGAATCCATTTTAGCTTGTGGCTCAGTGTCTGAGTCAGCAAAGAAGAGAGATTCTAAGCTGTTTGCTGCTCTCGACTCTTCTGCTCTAACTGGCTTGATATCTCCCGTAGCAGCAAAAACATCTTCTAGGCTGTTGCCTCCTACTTCTTCTGCCACTGGCTGCTGAGCTTGTTCTTGCTCAATGAAGAATTCTTCCTCATCTTGAGAAACAACACCTGTCACCTCAACCGCCTGCGGTCTGAAGTTGCCATAGCTAGACTCCGTATAGGACATCGGTCTAATCTTAGACAGAACAGCAGTCTCAAAGGCTGGATCATCTATATCTGTATAGCCTTGATTGCCGGCTGCATTTGCTTCCGTAGGCTGAATCAGAGAGTTGGCCACCTTAATCTTAGTAGAACCCTTGCGGTGATGAAGCAGGGACTGCAAAAATTCATCATTGGCCTTTTGTGCGCTGTGGTCCATACCCACCATGCCGACCTCAGCTGCCGCTAGCTGACTGTTTGGCTCGTACTCTCCAAATGCAGGAGCTGTAGCCAAGTTATCAACAGGGTAGAGAGGTTTTACTTTCTCAAATCTTGTCATATCCTTTTTGATAGAACGGTCTGCTAGGGTGCGACCAGAAGCAGATACCCTCTGCCTTGCCGGACTTTCCTCAGCCTGAACCCTTTCTTTACTTTCCTTTCTCATCCTACCGGTTGAAGCATTGGATAAGTTCAAATCTCTAGCAGATGACAAGCCTGCGCTCGTCGCTTCCGCTTTCTTGCGTGTGCTCTTGGTATGCTTCTGGCTTCTGCTTCGCGCTGAAGCAGTTGCTCTCTTCTTGACTGGAGCTAGCTCCTGTGAAAAGAGCAGCACCATATAGACTGCCAAGGCCAAAGCACAGAGTCCAACAAAGGCTATGCCGGGAACTTGTTGAAAGAGGAATGGAGCACCAATCGCAAATAGCATGACCCATACTACGAGAAAAAGGCGCTTTATTAATGAAATCCTAGAAACAAATAAAATGCTAATCGTATGCAGCGCTATAAGCCCTGCTCCAAAAGGTAAAAAATATGCCATTTGAATATTTTCGACACCCCCCACTTTCTAAATGATATTAAACTTTTTCAATGCAAAACCAGTCTTGATTTTGTTTTTCCATAAACTCCATTAAAACCCAAAATAGACTCGGGCGTCTATTCTGAGTTTGCTTGTATTATACTTCAAATATCTCTATGTTTTAGTTTACTATAAATGCACCGTGAATACTAGTCTAATAACTTGGTTTTTAGCATTTTTTTAAGAAAAATTTACTCATGCTCTTGAAATTTTAAACCATAGACTTATTTGGTATTTTTTCAAAGTATTTTAGCTGACTACCAAGTTGTTCACAGATAGGTTATCCAGCTTCATAGTCGTTTCAGGGCTTTCTCCGCTTGGAGTTTCAAAGTAGTAACCCACAATAGTCATTGGATAGCTGAATCCTGGAATGTTTTCAGGATCGAAGCTAACTTCGCGCCAGCCAGTCCAGCTGTTTGGACGAATGACATGAAGGTAAATTTTCTGCCCACTGGCATTCTTGACAATCAAGCCAATCTTACCCTGCCATTGATTAGACAGAGATAGAGAGAAGCTGATAGCATCCGGCTTATTGTTCAAGGATACATACGGTGCTGCAAATTCCATTTCATACATAGTAGAAGACTTGGTTGCTGGAATCTTAACCACATTGGAACCTGAACCCTCAAGGAAGTCCGTATTGTCAACCGTCACATCATATTGATTGCTGCCGCCTGACTGAATCAGCTTCAGTGGTGATTCGAAGCGGTAGATAGTTGATGAATTGTAATAAGCTGACAGACCATCGTTCCGACTAGACTGAGTGCTAAGCTGCTCCAGATAAGATGGAGCTAGATTGGTACTGCTGTTAGCATTCGCGCTGCTAGTTGTATTGGTTGTTGCGGCCCCCAAACTGCCCTTATTGCCAGTTGCATCTGTGCCGCCACCAGCTGTCGTTACAGATATAGAACCCGCCTGCCAAGTCGGAATCGCAAATGGAGACTCCCAGTTAGCAAACTGAATCGGTGTCTTATCGACATTGCTCTCTAGAGTCACATAGCGCTCGACATCTTTAACCTGATAGAAACGTAGCTTGATTTTACCGCTGGTTAGATCAGGGTTTTTGTTTTCCTCCGTGCTAGACAGGCTTTTCTTTCCGCCTAATTCCAGCTCGCTGGAAACGATTTTTTGTTGATTGCCATCAATCAATTCCAACAATTTCAGAACCTGTGTATAAGTTCCTTCGAACTCAATGTCCGCTGTCATCTGCGTGATGTTGGTATTATTGGTCGTTCCGTTCCCTGGTGTCGCTGTATTAGCTGCAGTTGTTGTTGCAGTATTCGCATCAGATGAAGAACTGCTGCTAGATGAAGATGAAGACGAGGTACCAGACGAGCTAGAGGTCGTACTGGATGAAGAAGACGTCTCACTCGAGCTTGAACTGCTAGTCGTACCAGAAGAGTTGGAGTTTTGCCCTTTGGACGAAGTCGCAGCCAATCCCTCCTGCTGGAGTTCCAACTCTGTGCTCTCAGTGTAGTTGACAGACTTGAATTTAATACCGCTTTCGTTGACTAGCTTGTCAATCAAGAAGATAAACTCCCCTTGATTGGTCGTACCATAGTATTTCTTAGCCTGATCCAGAGTCTTAGCATTCAATGTTTGGAGCTGTTTGGTAAGAGACTTCCTCTGACTAATCTTGGCATTCTTGCCTTCCAACTCTGTCGAGATAGTTGCATGCTCTTCAGCTAACTGCGCCATCCGTGTATAAGAATTTGTTACCAGATACCCACCACCAGCAAGTACCGCTACTCCTCCAACACAGGCCAACAATTTCTTGTCACGCTCATTTAAATTACTCAGGATTTTTTTCTTTTCTTTCTCATTTTTGCTCTTCATTGAAATCTACATCCTTCGTCAAAATTTTAATGTTAAACTTGTACACTGTATTGTTATCCTTTTCCTCGCGAGTAATGTTGTCCACAAAAATATGGTTAAACTTCTCAGACTTACGAAGCTCTTCCTCAAACTTAGCGATAGAAAGATGCTCTTGAGACGAACCATTGATTTCTACATTGTCGTTATTAATCTTGATATCGTCAAAGACCAAGTTTCTTGTCACATTTTTATTAAGGAAGTCCATAAAGGCTTTGTTTACTCGGTGCAGGCGGCGGAAGTCGCCTTCTAGGCTGGTAAAGAGAAGTTCGTCATTCTTGACCGTAACAATCTTATCTTCAGTCTCAGAGACTGCCTTCAGCTCTTGAGCCATCTCTGGACTCTTGAGTGTCTGCTCCGCTCGGTCAATCTCGCCTTGGAGGTGCATAGCGCTAAACTGGAAGAAACCAATCAGCACAATCATAATCGCTACAATCCCAGCAAAAGCCGAAATAGCAGCAAGTTTCAGTGGACTAGCCTTAGCCGGTGCCACATGATATTTTGAAAAGTAGTTTAAATCTCTCCGCATTAGTTTGCTCTCCTAATCAACATGGCTGTAGCTGGAATGAACTCCGCATTAAACTCGGCAGAACCTTCCCACAGTACATTCTCATAATCTACGTTATCAATTGAGATGAATTCCCGATTCATGCTCTGCTTCAGAATAGCTGCCAACTGCCAGCAAATGTCCTGGTCACCAAAGACGTAGAAGCTGTCAATGTTGAGACCAGTTGACCCGCTAAAGAAGTTTTCAGTATTGAGAATGTGGTTCTTAGCATCAGCCACCCACTCATCCAAGGCCCTCTTCAAGAGACCCGTATCCAGATCATCTGAAGCCACTGCTGGAAGCTTCTGCAATAGACTAGCGTCGTCTGCATAGCTCAGGATGTCCTTGTAGCCACGGTTGAGATAGTTGCTGGTCACAAACTTGCCTTCTGAGTAGAGATAAACACCAATGAAGCTCTTGCTCAGATGTACCATGCCGACATTTTCCTTGGTCAGCTTCTTAGCACGATTGTTAACCGCCTGAACGCGTTCCAGCCATTTTTCAAAGGTATTAGACTGAAGGTCAAAGACATAAGGTGTCAGCTTCAAATTCTCAGCCAAGCCCAGATATTGCTCTACCACGCCTTTTGGCACAGCATAGACCATGAGTGAGCGAGTATCTTCATCAAGCGGAAAAACTGAATTAGACTCCTGCTCTTGGAATTGAATAACATAAGAAGTCGGATCGATATCCAGATATTGCTGGAGCTCGTAAGATACCAAGCCCTCAATATCCTCATCATTCTGCACACTAGCGGCTACATCAACCGAACGGGCGATGATATTGGTATTGCCCAGAGCAAAGAAAGCGTACTTAGCAGTGATTGCATGCTGCTCCATCAGGTCACTGATAATGTTTTTGAGAGTAATCGGGTCGATAATCTCACTATTCAGTACAACACCTTCTGGCAGATTAGCAGATGCCATTTTGATAATCTCCAGCTCATTGCGCTTTTGTCTGGCAACAACCAGATAGACTGATTCATCAGTGAAGTCAATGGCCATCAGATTGCCCTTGATTGGCTTGCCAAACATAGTATAAGGTGCATGCATTCTAGTGACCGGTTGGCTCGCTGCACCACTGCCTTTCTTAGCAAAGAGTGAACGATTTCCAGACTTAGCAGGCATGTCATCACTGCCACTATTCTTAGAAAAGAGCGGCTTGTTGAGCTTGGTTAAGAAGCTCCCTTTTGCTGTTGACTTTTCCTCATCGTCAAAGTCTTCTTGACGATCTGACTTGATCTGAACTCCTTGAATAGATAAGTGTTCTTTATGTTTCCCTTTTGATGAGAAGAGCGGTTTATTTAATTTTCCTAAAAATGAGCCTTTTTTCTCATTGTCTTCTTCGTCCAGAGCTCTTCTGCGCCCCTTGGACGAAAACATATTTTTTGCCATAATCTCCTAATCTCCCTTATTTTTCCTAAAAACTATTTCCCTATTGGCTCGCCTTGTACTTATCGCGGAAGTATTCAGCAAGTTTTTGTATATTGCTGTTATTCAGACTTTCAGTATAAACTGCAAACTCATTAATGTAAGTATTGCCACCAAAGATAATCTGACCACTACTAATATTATGCGTCGTTCTGTTTCTGGTCAGCGAAACTGTTTTATTATAGACTGATTGTCCATTGATAAAAATTTCAATCCCTAAAGAGCCATTCTTCGCAGCACTACGCACTTGTATAGAATTATCATTACTATAGTCTAACTTAACATTTTGTATATATTCCTGACCACCGTTATTAGCTGTAGTTGTATCTACTGTTTTAATAGCAATTCTACCATCGTTTTCCAGATTAATCCCCCAAGTTAGTGTATCATCTAGTTTATAGGTTAGAAGCGGTCCGGTCTGCTGACGATTCCCAATCAATACAGAAGTCGTATAGCCATTGTTAAAGTTATGATTACTAAACTGCATCGTACGACCATCAAGTGCTATTAACTGTCGAGCTTGGTTAATTGCAGGCTCTTTGTAATTCAGAACAGGGATAGTCGCACCATAAACAACATCATTAAAATAATCTCTTACTTCTGTATTAGTATGTGACTGGTTATCAGTTGGTATAAGCGAGGTAGTATTTCCATTCTTAAGCAGAGCCAAGTCAGCATCCGTATGAAGACGCAAGTTTTGTGTAACTGGCAGACCCATAATCCAGATACGGTCAGCTTCCTGATAATTTCCTACCCGTCCATAAGAGTTAATGGCTCGAGCAGCAAAAGTCAGGTACTTCCCTCTCATATCATCTGTAATATGTATCCCGGTTTCTAACTTTGATAATTGTTTAAAATCTGTCGGCATTTCTGGGAAAAGCGTCTGAGATATAGTGCCGTCACCTTTTTGGCCTATCGTTCCCACTGGGACAATGCCAGACACCCCTTGTCCTATAGCACGATCACTTAGAAACCATCCAGATTCTGTGTAAATCCTAGTTTTACTCTTTTTCTTACTATCAGCTATATCTACCTTACCACCAGGAGTCGTTATCCCCATGCCAGCATAATAATACCTTTTCCCACCAGGGATAGTAACCTTCATATCGGGAAGTCCCAGCGGGGTTTCGATTGCATTAGCAGCAAAAAGATGGATTTTTTTGATTCTATCATTATAAGACAGATTTGTACCTTTTACATCGATACTCTGCTTGGTTCCATTACCGATTTGGTAAGTAAAGGTTTCAACATCTGTTCCTGTACCTTCGTGTTTCTTGCTTTCAGCCAGTTGTTTCTCGAAAGACTCCTGAATATCAAAGTTGATAGCATTCTGACCTCGCTGACGGAGAATATTATTAAAACTCCCAGAAAAGAATGTCAAGAACCCTGCGGCAATAACTCCAATCAGAATCAGAGAAACCAAGACTTCGACCAGTGTAATCCCTCTGTGTCTCTTTAATCTTTTCATCCCTGCTCCCTTCTACGGCCCTGATACAAACCACAAATCCTGTTGAATCTGCTTTTTAATGTCAGAAAAGGTCTTTTGCAAAGCTTCTTCATTCGTAGCTGATACATATTTAGTCTCCATACCACCCTCGCCAATCCTATCTGTCAAGCTTTGACCATAAGCGATTTCATGGTCCACACCAGAAAAACCAATCACATTGACCCGCTTAACACCAAGGCCAAATTTTTTAGACACTTCTCCAGCATAAGCAATAGAGTTTTCACGCGTTATGGAGTCTCTAGAATACAAATCATAACCCAGACGACTGTACTCATACCCTAAAGTTGGGGACAGATCATAAATAGGATTGTTAAAAGTTACACGACCAGCTCCCTGGCTAAGATCTACTCTATTGCCAGCGTACAAGGCCCTTGAATCTACTAAATAAGCATTAGGTATCCCGTCAGTCAATAGAACTATATATTTAAGCTGAGCTGGTTGAGACTGCAGACTAATCATCCCATAGCGAAGTCCGTCCCCTGGATTTGTAACACCATCCGGGTTTAAATTTTCACGTTTATTTATGGTGGCTATAATAGTATTTGTACCGTTATCTAAATTAGAAAAATTTTGTTGAATATATTTTGCTGAAGTAGAGAAGCCCACTAAGTTCACACTAATATTCCCAATTTCCGCAAGGTCCTTGATCATGATTACGGATTTCTTTCGTAGAATATCCATACGACTCTCATTACCACTTTTTTTAGTCTCTCTTCCCTGCAAATCCCAATTCATAGAACCAGATGTATCAAAAACAAAAGAAACGGCAATATTCATCTGCCCTTGAATAGGGTCAGTTCGATAAGCAATAGCAATCCCTTTCTTGCCTTTAGCAACCTTGGAAAAGACCTGCTTAGTATTGAGTGCTGATATAGCTGTATCAATGCCTAACTTGTTATTGGTATCTGGATATTTCCCTGTCAGATTATAGCTAATCAAGCGGTTGTCCTGATAGGCGCCCTCTGTCTTAAACTCCAAGTCCAACTTCATATTGTAGAGAGATTTGGTTCCCAGCTCGCTGACATCCCAGTCCTGTTTTTTCTTATTCCATACATAGTTCATGACCTTCTTGCCATCCGCAGATAGGCCGATATAGCTCCATTCTCTGGTTAGTCCTTGCTTGGAACCTTTGAACTTGGAATCATCCAAGATAAAGATTGAGGTTGCCTTACCAACAGTTCGGTCCACGTACTGCATGGAGGTTCGCATTTCCGCCTGGATACTGGCTTCACGCTCGATCAATTCTCGGCTGGAAAACATGGTGTTAAATATAACGCCGATAATGAGTGCTATCATGCTCATCAACATGATAGCCATAATCATCTCGACCAGGGTAAAACCTTTTTGTATTTGTTTCATCATTCCTACCTATTTTTTTACTTTTGTGCCGATCTTACATGGCCTTCTTCTGAGCGAATTCCTTTTGTGTCAAAGTTGAATGTTACAATATGCTCATAATAGTCATTGGACCCAGCTAATTTTGACTTCGATTTAATCGTGATATTATAATTTTCCGGACCTGTCAGACCATCTACAAGCTGACCATTCATCTCGATCTCTGCTACACCGCCATCCTTAAAAGTATGGGTTGACTTAATCGGCACGCTTGAAGGATCCGTGCTATGAGCCCGCTCGTAAAACTCTTCATAAACTGATGACGGATTGCCGTCAACAGGATCCAAATAGGCACCCCAAGCCAACTGCGTGCCAGAAGTCGCTGTGTACTTAGCTTTTAGGTAGCTAAACATGCGCTGAGTTTGGGTTTGCCCAGTATCTACGATAGATGCTAAAATACCAATCATAGCGACCAGAATCACAATGGTCACAATAACCATGGGCAACGTAGACCCCTGTCTTTTTTTTCCTTTCATTTTAGTCTTCTCCTAATATTTCTACTTTTGATATTGCCAAAATAGTTGTCACAGTCTGACAACTACTTTGGTAATATCCGACTGCTAAAGCAGTCGGAGTAGAGAAATCTCTATGTTTAGATGATTTGATGATTATGGAGTAGCGCCACCAGCATTGTTGTTTGCTGTCGCTGAAGTGTTAACACCGTTAGCTGACCAGTCATACTTCCATTGTTTTTGATTTTTATCACCTGCTTGTTTGCCAGATGGGATAAAAGTAGATGTCAAAACATGGTTTGTTGAGTCAATTGTATGAGCTGTGTTTTTGTCATTCTTAGCCAGAGCATCTACAATCTTAGTTGAGTCGCCTTTAGCATTTTTAGAAATGTATGGTGCTAGTTTTTCAAGAGTGATTTCACCTGGATTAGTTGGATCATCTTGCGCGCCGATATAAGATTGGATAGCTGATACCAGCTCACGGTGTTCTGATTGAATACGCGAACGACGTGCATTGTCTTGGAAGGAAGTAATAGCTGGAATCGCTACAGCTGCGATGATAGCGATAATGATGATTACCACGATCAACTCAACCAAGGTGAAACCTTTACCTTTTTTCTTCAAATCCTGACGGAATTTTTGCAATTTGTTTAACATTTAAATATTCTCCTATTTTCTTTTTATCTTTATTTTTCGCTGAATATCAGCTTAGTTTTAAATTTAATTGGGCTAGTTTGTATTTGAACCACTATATCTCCAATCGTAAAGCCAAGTTTTGTCCTTGGTTTTATCAGTTCCCACTCCTGAGGGATGGAAGGTCGAAACCAAAGTTGTTCCATCAATTTTATGAGCTGGCTCCGTATCATTCTTAGCAAGGGCATCCATAATCTTAGCCGAATCTCCCTTAGAATTTTTAGAGATATATGGTGCCAATTGCTCCATTGTAATTGACTTTACAGTTTCCGGGTCATCCTGTGATCCGATATAAGACTGAATAGCAGTTGCCAACTCACGGTGTTCCGATTGAATACGTGAACGACGCGCGTTATCTTGGAAAGAAGTAAGGGCAGGAACCGCTACAGCTGTGATAATCGCGATAATGATGATAACCACAATCAACTCAACCAAGGTAAAACCTTTGCTTTTTTTCTTCAAATTACGACGAAATTCTTGCAATTTGTTGAGCACTAACTTCTCCTAATTCTTTTTCACAAGGGCTGCTGAGCAGCCTTTTTAATATCTCTCAAATGTAGGGTTTTAATTCATCTTTTCTTAGATGATTTGATAAGTATTACCACTTTTTGAAACAGCTTAACTAGAGATTACTTCTTTAGTTGGCATTTACACCATTAGCTGACCAGTCATACTTCCATACTTTATCTTTTGAAGCATCTTTAGCGCCTGATGGCTTAAAGGTAGAAGTCAAAATATGGTTTGTTGAGTCAATTGTATGAGCAGTTGCAGTACCATTCTTAGCTAGAGCATCTACGATTTTAGTTGAATCGCCTTTAGCATTTTTAGAAATGTATGGTGCTAGTTTTTCAAGTGTAATCTCACCTGGATTAGATGGATCATCTTGCGCTCCGATATAAGACTGGATAGCTGATACCAGCTCACGGTGTTCTGATTGGATACGTGAACGGCGTGCGTTATCTTGGAAGGAAGTGATAGCTGGGATAGCTACAGCTGCAATGATAGCGATAATGATAATTACCACGATTAACTCAACCAAGGTAAAACCTTTACCTTTTTTCTTCAAGTCCTGACGGAACTTTTGCAATTTGTTTAACATTTTGAATAGATCTCCTATTTTTTCACAATTTTTACTATTTTTGCCCACAGGGGCATTTGTTTTGTTCCTAGCTGGGAGACCCTACAAACTCCCAGCATCAGAACGGTTTTCCTAACTTTTTGTGCAGAGCAGTTGCCCTGCTACCTCCTAAACTTTTCTGAAACACCTTCCTACTGGTCGGCTCCAGATCCTGCATCCACAGCGTGAGCAAGCTCAAACATTGGCAGCATGACAGAGGCAACGATACCTCCGATGATAACCCCCATGACGATGATCATGGCTGGCTCCAAGAGTGAGAGCAACTGCTTGATAGCTGTTTCAAGCTCTTCTTCATAATAATCTGATGTCTTGACCAGCATGGACTCCAGAGACCCAGACTCCTCACCGATTTTGACCATCGAGAGCATCATAGGCGGGAAGAGACCGGTTGAGGTAATCATCCCTGTCAGACGTTCCCCTTTTTGCAGACCTTCATTAGCGATCTTCATCTTTTCAATGACGACAGCGTTGTTGGTCGTTGCAGCAGCAGACTCAATAGCCTCGACCAAAGGGATACCTGCACTGGTCAAGATAGCCAAGGTGCTGGCAAAGCGAGCAGTGACAATCTTCTGCATTGGCCCCTTGATGACCGGCAGATTAAGCTTGAGCCGATCCAGTTGGTAGCGGCCTGCCTCTGTACTGCGATAGCGTAAGAAGAGGAAGACCAGAATCCCTATCACACCGAAGAGGATGTACCATGAAGAGCGGACAAAGTTACTAGCTGCTAGTACGATACGCGTTGGTAGCGGCATGGCCATCCCACTCTGCTCAAAGATTCCTGAGAAGCTTGGGATAACGACATAGAGCAAGGCCAGGACTGCCGCCACAGCCAGAAAGGCCAGGACTGCAGGATAGATCATAGCTCCACGAATCTGGCGGCTGGTCTTGAGCTCTTTGTTATAGTGCTCAGACATCTTTTCCAGCACCTCGTCCAGCTTACCAGTCTTTTCACCAGCCTGCACCATACGGATCAGGAGATCGGGAAACATCCCTTCCTGATCCAGCATAGCCTTGGACAGCTGACTACCTTCTTTTAGGCTCTTGCTGACGATTTTAAGGCTAGATTTGAGGTTCTTTGAAGTAGCCTGTTGTTCTAGGATATCCACTGCATTATTGAGGGGAATCCCTGACTCCAGCATAACTGACATCTGCTTACAGAAGAGCGATATGTCCTTGAGCTTGATCTTCTTGCTTTGGAAAAGGACAATCTCCTTAGAACCCATGACCTTTTCTTCGACACTGATTGGCTTCCCTTTGAGACGGATCCGATTGACGGCGTCTGTCCGGTTAGGAGCGTCCACCTCTAGTGTGACGACCCCTTGGCGAGTGTCTAAGTATTTACAAACATATACTGTCATGCTCTAGTACCCCACTATTCCTAGGGATTTTTCAACTTGAGCGCGGTCCACTGAGTAAGACAGCAGTGTTCTTTGGTCGATGACATTGCGACGATAGAGTCCCATGAGCGAAGTGTCCATGGTAATCATGCCTAGCTGAGCCCCTGTTTGGATTGGGGTTAGCAGCTGGTGGGTCTTACCTTCGCGAATGAGGTTGCGAATAGCGGGTGTTCCCAGCATGATTTCAAAGGCAGCTACACGACCTTTGCCGGTCGCTGTACGCATAAGCTGCTGCGATACAACGCCTTCCATAACGGCGGAAAGCTGCACACGGATCTGCTCCTGCTGCTCGGCTGGAAATACGTCGATAATCCGGTCCATGGTGTTTACGGCACCGACCGTGTGGAGAGTTGACAGGACCAAGTGACCTGTTTCCGCCGCACGCAGAGCGATTTCAATCGTTTCTTTATCCCGCATCTCACCAACTAGGATGACATCCGGGTCCTGACGAAGGGCACCGCGGAGGGCATTGCCGAAGCTTTGCGTATCCGCTCCCAGCTCACGTTGGTTGACCAAGCACTTATTATGCGTATGCATGTACTCGATCGGATCTTCAATTGTGATGATGTGCTCGTCCCGCAAGCTATTCATGTAGTTGATCATGGTTGCCAGGGTCGTTGACTTTCCGCTTCCTGTTGGCCCGGTAACCAATATCAGCCCCCGGCGTTTCTCAGCTAGCTTTTTGATAACTGGTGGCAATCCCAGAGATTCCATAGATGGAATATCCTTGGGAATGACCCGCAAGGCAATCCCGCAGTTGTTTTTCTGCTTAAAGATATTGACCCGCAAGCGATAGCCATTATCGACCTCGTAGGCACAGTCCACTTCACCGACTTCTAAAAGATGAGCAATCTGCTTCTCATTTAAAATATGCTTGGTGAAGCGAACCGTGTCTTCGTTGGTCAAAATTGTATTGTTGAGTTGTGTTAACCTCCCGTGCAGACGCATGGTTGGCTCAGCGCCAACCGTGAAGTGGATATCTGATGCACCCGCTTCAATCGCCTGCTTAATTAACTCATCCAAATTCATCCTAAACTTCCCCTTCTAGACTAAAGGCAATCTTCATTGCTTCTTCAATCGTTGTAGTCCCCTGTTTTGCGATATCAATGGCCTCCTCCGCCAAGTCTCGCATACCATTTTTCTTAGCTTCTGCTCGAAGCTGTGACGTTGTTCCACCATCATTAATTAGTGATTTAATCTCCCTTGTCACTGCCATGATTTCGTGGATAGCTATACGTCCATAGTATCCCGTACCGCTGCAGTAGTTGCAACCGCGTCCGCGATACAAGGTGTCTCCCTTGTGAATACCGATACCTGCATGTTCATTTGTTTCTACAGTATATTCAGTCTTACACTTAGGACAGATGCGCTTAATCAAGCGCTGTGCGATAATACCGACAGTCGCCGTTGATACCAGATAAGGCTTGATGCCCATATCGACCAAACGGTTGACTGTACTAGCTGTGTCATTGGTGTGAATAGTCGAGAGAACGACGTGACCAGTGATAGCGGCACGAACCGCGATACTAGCTGTCTCTTCGTCCCGAATTTCCCCCAAGAGAACGATGTCCGGGTCCTGACGCAGGATACTTCTCAAACCACTCGCGAAGGTCAGTCCAGCTTTATTATTTACCTGAACTTGGTTGACCCCTTCCAATCGGTACTCAACCGGATCTTCAACGGTGATGATATTTTTTCCTACATCATTGAGCTCACGGAGCGCTGTATAGAGAGTGGTTGTCTTTCCGCTTCCTGTCGGACCAGTCAGCAAGATAATGCCTTCCGGAGCCTTAAGAATATCTTCAAAGAGCTTCTGATTGGTTGGCGAGAATCCCAACTCCTCTTTACTGAGGAGAGTTGCATTCCGGCTCAAAATCCGAATAACGATTTTTTCACCGAATACAGTAGGCAAGACTGAAACCCGCATATCGACTTCTTTGCCGTCGATGGTTGTCTCAATCCGTCCATCCTGAGGAATCCGCCGCTCAGCGATGTCCAGACCACTCATGATCTTAATCCGTGTCGCAATGGCTGAGTGAGCATTGGCTTTCAACTGCATGTTTTCCACCAAGGTCCCGTCAACCCGGAAACGAACACGAACAACTTTTTCAAAGGGCTCAATATGGATATCGCTGGTCCGCGTCTTGATTGCCTGACTGATAATCGAGTCAATCAAACGTACAACCGGAGCGTTTTTGATTTCGAGATCTTCTTCGACGATCTCTTCATCCACATTAAAACCTTCGATTTCGGTCGCTGCCTGTTGGGCTTCTTCTCCTTTGGAATAGTATTGATCGATATACTTCTCAATATCATCCCGAAAAGTTACATAAGGTTCTACCACCATCTTAGAGACGATTTTAACGTCATCTAGGGCGATATAGTTGCTTGGGTCTGCCATCGCAACTATTAACTTGGGTTCTTCTCCCTCTTCCCCATCTGTGAAAGAGATCGGAATCAATCCATGACGTTTAGCAACTTTTTCTGAAACCTTCTCGACAGCTTCCTTTTCTATCACAAACTGTGATAGATTGACATGAGGTACACGATAGTAGTAACTCATGACTTTCAGCATATCTTCTTCTGTCACATAGCCCTTGCTGATTAGATATCTCTCTAACTGCATGTTTGATTGTGGCATATCTTGAAGAATTTCTTCTTTTTGAGCTGCCGTTATCAGATTGAATTGAACCAATATAGCGATTAGTGCCATTTGTTTCTCCTGTCTGTGATTTTTTTGTAAAAATCCTTCAATTCTTTCTATGCGTTAATAGATAACAGCTTTCTTAAAAAAATCTCCCTCGCTTAAAGATTCCTTTAAGGTTTCTTTAAGCTTTTTAAGTTAGGCTAGTACATGGAAAATTTACCAATAGAACCAAACTTAATGTTTTAAGTTAGATGCTTTGAGCAGTATCTCCATTTGATAAACCTAGTAAACAGTCCTTAAACCAATCCTAGGATTGACAAGGGGCGTTTTAGATTTGTCAAAAGGGGCGCAAAAAAGCAGATGCCAAAAACATTTGTTCTTGCGTTCTTAGATACTATACAAAGCAAGTTCTCTTGCAAAATTTCTCATGCTTTGAGATTTAGGTTAAACCGTGTGTGTGTGAAGTTGGTTTAACCCGAATCAGCAAGCAGCCAATGCCATAAGATAAGAATTCTTGTCTTATGGTTTTTTCTTTTTACCGATATGCATATTTTGGTAGGAAATGCTAGGAACAAAAGCTTTATTTGCTTTAAAAAACATTTACCTATCACAGTATATGACATAATTGACAACTTGTCAATAAGTTTGCCTCGAAAAAAATGATTACATTTAAAAAAATGTTTAATTTTGATAAAACCTTGTTATATCAAGCTTTTTGACACTTTTTTAAAGCGTTTTTTTACTTCGAGGATAAAAAAAAGCAAATTTTTTTGAGGAAATTTCCCTTTTACTGCTTCTTTTTCAACCTTCAGATGGACAGTGTGACAGCATCTGTCCTCTTCTAATCGGTAGTCGATATGCTTAGGAAAGGCGCTTCAGGACAAGGCTTAGCAAGCTTTGCCTGTTTCTTCCTACCCAATAGTATATGCTAAAGAAAAAGCATTGTCAATACATTTGCATTTTATTATATGTAAAACCTATCTAAAAATGCACAATGTGCGCGGCTTGTCTATTTTTGCAGGCAAAGTAACAAGATTTAAAAAGCTCAAATTTTCAGACGAAGAAATAGAGGCTTTAAATAAGAAGAAAATCATAAAAATAGAATTACTTAAAAAATGGCAATCAGACTATAAAACAAAAAAACAGCCCGATTATCGGACTGTAGAGATATGTTTACAGTAATACTATTTAAATATGAGGTTTTAAATCGCCCTCTCCACCCAGGCACCACTCTTCATGCTCTTCCAAGCTGCTATCCGTCTGGATAGTGATTTTGGTGATGCCATAGGCTTGCAATTCTTGACGCAGGGTGGTTTGGGTCTCGGCCAGCAGATCTGGATTTTCAAGACAGATATGGATCATAGCAAATTTTTCCATACCGTCTGTGGTCCAGACATTGAGCTGGGTAATAGTCTGAACGTTTTCAACTGCCAGAATTTCCTGATAAAGCTGACTCAGATCAATATCGCTAGGGATATGATCCAGAAAAATCTTGATATTTTCCCAGAACTTAGGCAGGGCCTTGCTGAGGATGAAGCCTGCAATGAGCAGGGAAAGCAGCGGGTCAAGAAAATACCAGTCGGTAAAGCGCAGAACGATAGAGACCAGAATAACAGCAACCCAACCCAGAATGTCCTCTAAAAAATGGAGACTGAGAATAGACTCATTATGACTGTGTCCATGACCATGGCCGACCACCTTGCTGGCTGCTAGATTGACTATAATGGCAAAGATACCCAGCACCAGCATGCCGTCATAATTAACCTTTTCAGGCGCAAAGACCTTGGGTACATTCTCGATAATCACCAAGGTCGAGCCGACTAGCAAGATGACCGAGGTCAGCAGGGCTCCTAAAAGACTGTAGCGCTTGTAGCCCAGAGTGTATTTCTTGTCTTCTTTTTTATTAGAAATTTTTTCAAAAAGGGTAGAGAGTCCGATAGCCATCGCGTCTCCTGTGTCGTGCACAGCGTCGGCTAATACAGCGCTGGAATTGAACATGAAGCCAAAGATAAACTCAAGAATGGCAAAGGAAAAGTTTAACAGAAAGGCAATAGTCATATTTTTACTAGATTTCACAGTAGCCTCCTTTCAGTTTGGCTAAATTTATAGTATAATGTAATCAAAACGGAACACCTTGTTCAGTTTTCATCTTTATTATCCCTTATTCTCAGAAAGGAAACAAGAAGCAATTGAGGAGCTTTGTCCGTTACTGAACAATCCTGCTCTTTTGTTCCGAAATGCTATGGACAGACGAGTCAAGAAATCACGCGCAGCCATTTACCAAGCTTTTATCAGCCTGCTGCATCAAAAAAGCTATGAAAGCATCACCGTGCAAGAAATCATCGACCTGGCAGACGTTGGCCGGTCGACTTTTTATGCCCATTTCGATACTAAGGAAGCTTTGCTAGAGGAGGTTTGCCAAGATCTCTTTCAGCATACCTTTCTTGAACGCGACGACGGCAAGGATCTCTTTGAAGCAACCACCCACATTTTCAAGCATTTCCAAAAGAATCAGGACAAGATTGCAACCTTGCTGCTTTCGAAAAATATCTATTTCACCAATCGCTTAAAGATTGAGCTGGAAAACTATCTCTTTCCGATGATTCAGGAACAGCTCCTGCGAAAAAAATCTCAGCTGCCAGAGCCCTTTCTGAGAAATTACGTGACTTCTACCTTTGTGGAGACGGTCAGCTGGTGGCTCCAGCAAAAGAAAACATTGCCAGAAACAGTTATCAGCCAGTATTTTCTGGATTTGATGGACTGATTTTATTTTGATATTTATATATGAGGAAACTTAACTTTATGAAAAAGCAACATTCGAAATTTCTACTTCCAGGTATTCTGATGGTGGGCGTTGTCCTACGGGCACCTTTTGCAGTTCTGCCTGTTGTGCTGGGCGATATTGCTAAGGGGCTGCAAGTTCCCGTCAACTCTCTGGGACTGCTGACTAGCCTGCCCTTGATTATGTTTGCCCTCTGCTCAGCCTTTTCCCCACGCCTGGCTCAAAAGGTCGGCCTGGAAAAGCTCTTTACCATAGCTATTATTGTGCTGACTCTGGGCTCTTTTATTCGTATTTTTAACCTGCCTCTACTCTACGCAGGTACAATCATGCTAGGGGCTGCCATCGCTGTCTTAAATGTGCTCTTGCCCAATGTCATTCAGGCTAATCAGCCAGAGAAAATTGGATTTCTAACCACGCTCTATATCACTTCTATGGGACTGGCCATCTCAGTCATGTCTCCCTTGGCTGCGCCGATTGTCCGCTTAGCTGGCTGGAAAGGACTGATTCTCGTCCTGACCCTCATCTGCTTACTGGCCTGCTTGATTTGGCTTCCCAACAGCCGGCACAATCACAAACTGACTAGTAAAAACCGCGAGCAGCAAATGGGTTCCCTGCTAAAAAATCCTAGAGTATGGGCTCTGATTGTTTTCGGTGGTCTGCAGTCTTTACTCTTCTATACGGCTATCACTTGGCTGCCGACTCTTGGTCAGTTGGCAGGACTTTCCAATGATGCTACTGGTTTCTTGGCCTCTGTCTTTTCCTTTATCAGCCTTCCTTTGGCTATGACGATACCTAGTCTGACAACGCGTCTATCCGCTAAAAAACGCTTGGGAATGATTGCTCTCTTTTCTGTAACCGGTATGGTCGGTCTGGGTATGCTGCTGGTAAAGACAGATTCCTTTGTCTACTGGCTCATCCTCAATCTGCTAATCGGTATGTCCGTCAGCGCCCTCTTCCCCTACCTCATGGTCACTTTCTCGCTGAAAACCAGTACTCCTGAACAAACCGCTCAGCTATCTGGCTTGGCCCAGACTGGCGGTTATATTCTGGCCGCCTTTGGACCTAGCCTCTTTGGATACAGCTTTGATTTATTCCATTCCTGGACTCCAGCCATCCTCATTCTCATTGGCTTGGCTGCCATTGTGACGCTAACACTCTTTTACATTGAGAAGTTTGACAAGATCTAATATAGACGAAAAAACGCTTAGAAAGCCTAAGCGTTTTTGCAATAGTTGAGGCACTCTTCCAGGTCCACATCCCGTTCTAAGTGCTCTGGTGTCCAAGGAATCAAGATATCTGGTTCAACTCCCCTGTCATTCATGCCCTTTCCTTGATCAATCCTAATGTCACGTGAAGTGGGAAACAAGAGCTCATAGTCACCAAAATCCTTCACGCAGCAATTGGAATAATCCAAAATTCCCATAGTCGGACGCCCTAGGACCGTAACCTTGGGCATCTTTTTCATAGTATCAACAAAATTATCACCTGAAGACCCACAGGTAACATCTGCTAGCACAAAGACTTTTTCAGGTCGAGCTAGGCCTAGGACATCTGGCAGAAAGTTTTGATTGCTGTCTTCATCGCCATAGAGGACATAACCTTTCCCTCGATTTTCTTCTAGCTCTTTTAGAAATTCTTTAATGATTTGGTGAGTTTCTGCTGATAAGTTTGAATCTTCCAGGATACTTTGCATCAGTTGCTGACGCAAATCAACATTTCTATCAGTATAGAGAATCTCCATCCCATCATCGCTTGGCAAATCTAAGTCTCTGAAGGCCTTTCCCTGAGGGAGAATATATTTGAAAAGTGGATAATAAAGCGAGTCCGTCCCGCCATAATTGACTCGAACATCAATGATTAAATACTTGGCCTGCTCAATTGCTGCTTGGCTGTCTGCATATAGCTGACTGATAGCAGCCTCATCCGTAAAATCTTCTAACTTAAGATAGACGATGTCCTCAGAAAGATTGCGACATTCAAACTGCGGTGGCTTCTTTGGGTGAGCGGTCGGCTGAACATGTAGTTGCTCTTCCTTGCCATTGCGCACCACCGTAACTTCTCCGGCATGCCCCACAAAGTAAGCCCACTCCTTGTGCTGTCGCTCTAGTGTGGAACTGACAAAATAATCCTTGTGCTCTTGATACACCTGAGGCAAGGCTTTTCCATCTAAGGCTAGAATCTGGTCTCCACGTTTCAGCCTCGTATCGCTATTTGCCTGCAGGACGTAGAGGCAGTCTTGGTAGTATCTCAGTTTAAAGCCGGGCGGTTGCGTTTCCTTAAGCCCAAACCAAACATGAGACAAAATCCCAAAACTGGCTATATAACAATGCATCTGGTAGAGAAAGTCCTCTTGGCTCATCTGGTCTGTGATACGCGCTCGATATTCTTCGGGATTTGCACCCGTGATGTCTTTCTTTGTAGAGGAATCCTCTCGCATAATTTCTACAACTTGCTCAAAAATCTCTGTTTTCTTCATCTTTTACTCCTTCTTCCAAGTGTCCTCATCATCCAGCAGGCCTCGCTTGGGCACTTTTGAGACATGACGATTGCCAGCCACATAAAAGCCTAAGGGCTCCTCCCGCCAGGCATCTGTGCAGGTCACACCAATCCGCGAACGGCTGGCAATCTGATTGGGAGTCAGGTCATGGGCTAATTGCAGACTGGAAGTCGCTAAACTCTGTCCATCAAAGCGCTTATCAATCCCAGCATACTTGGTTAGCTTGCCAGGACCATTAGCTATAAGTCGGCCGTCCGGCAGCTCCAAGGCTCGAATCAGTACGGCTTCGGCTACATTTTCAGCCTTGGTCACCAAATTCAGCATCTGATGACCATAAATCTGATAAACATACCAGTGACCAGCTGGCAGATACATGGATTCATTCTTAGGGGAGCGGCGCCCTCTAGCTGAATGACAGGCGCTGTCCTGACTTCCTAGATAGGCTTCTGTTTCGACAATTCGGCCTAACTTCTGGCCATTTAGAATCAGCTGCATACCTAGCAAAGCTCGCGCTGCCGCAACTGTGTCTGCCTCGATTAGTTTCTGAAAATTTCTTGATAACATAGGTTGATTATAGCATGATTTCTCCATTTACAGAGGAAAAGAAATGTTGCAAAAATGTTATTTTTTTCCTTCTCACGGACAAGAATTGTATTACAAAACGATTACATGCTGAATAAGCAGGAAATCGCGAAAAAGCTTATAAAATCTATGTTTTCTCTAATTGTTTTGCATATATTTTGTAACATTTTTATTAACAGAGTATGTTATTTATGTATCAATCTAGTTTTTCATTGCTTCAAATGAAATATTTGTTTAATATTATACTAGAAGGAGGGGTAAGATGAAAAAATTATCTAAAATTTCTTTATTTTTATTACCACTAATTGCACTTTTCTTTTTAGCAGCTTGCGGAAATTCTGCAGATAAGAAGACTGAAGAAAGCTCAAGTTCCAGCTCAAGCGTATCTTCTTCATCTAAAGCTAAGACAAGCTCTAGCAGCACATCTGAAGAAAGCGGCAGTGCCAAAGTCAACGTAAACGGCGGTGATACTAGCGTTAATGTAAATGGCGATGACGAAAGCGGCGATGCTTCTGTTGAAACTAACGGAGACGGTGCTGCTAATGTACAAACTGATAACGCTGGTGTTAGCGTAAATGAAGATGGCGTTCATGTTCAAGGCGGCGGTGTTGATGTTAAGGTCGGCAGCGATGGATCTGTCAATATCCAAACACCTTAATTGAAAAAAGTCTTTCAATTATTATAAATCATGAAAACCGAGATTTGCTCGGTTTTTTGATTTTCTCCAATGTAATTCTTAATGACTTACAAATGATTATAAATGCTTTTAAAAACTTATCAATTGTGTTATACTCTATCTAGAAAAGTAGGGAGGGACAAGCATGTACCAAGAACAACGCTTAGCTGAAATTTTAGAGCTCTTGGCTGAGAAAAAACAGCTGTCAGCCAAGGATATGATTGAGCATTTTCAGGTTTCTAAAGATACTATTCGGCGAGATTTTTCGATTTTGAGCGAGCGTAGGCTTGTACAGCGCACCCACGGAGGTATTATCCCGCTGGATACTAGCCGGCAAATCCCCTCCTTTAACGATCGTATCAACCAACTAAATCAAGAAAAAAAGGCTATTGCTCAGAAGGCCAATGACTTTCTCAAGCCGGAGCAGATTGCTTTCTTTGATGTCTCAACCATCGTCCTCCATCTGGCCCAGCGCATCAAGGAGCCTATGACAATCTACTCCCATTCTCTGGATAATGCGATCATGCTGAGCAGTCAGGACAAAGTGGACTTTCACCTCTTAGGCGGAAAATTTTATCCCAAAAACCGATTCTACTACGCGCTCAATGAAGCAGAGCTGCTGGAGCAAATTTCCTTTGACATTGCCTTTATAGGGGCAGCTAGTGTCTCTGACGGTCTAGTCAGCTTTGAAGACGAAGCTGATGCCCACCTGAAAAAACTGGCTTTGAAGCACACCAAGACTAAAATCCTGCTGGCCGAGCAAGACAAGTGGCAGAAAGAGTCTAAGTACATCCTGGGTCCTGTCAGCGACTTTGACTACTGGATTACGGACCAAGCGCCCAGCCCTGAAGTCCAAAAACTGCTTGGAGACAAGGTTAAAATAATTTATTAAATCGATCCATTAGACACATAGGAGGATGAGCTATGATAAAACAAGCGATTCGTCTGATTATCAGCGATATTGACGGTACCATTTTGGACGACCAGCACCAAGTAGATTCTAAACTCAAGGACATGATTCCCCTGCTAAGCCGAGAAAAAATCCCTTTCGTCCTCGCTTCTGCTCGCTCTCCTCTAGGCATGGAGCCGATTGCGCGTGAGCTGGGACTGGGAGATAATCCGTTAGCTTGCTACAATGGCGCTCTGGTCATCAAGGGCGACCCGCAAGCTTATGAAACTATTATCGAGCATCCTCTCGACAAGAAAGAAATCCGCACTTTTATAGAGCTGGTCAAGGCTGAATTTCCTAGTGTGTCAATCAATCTCTATTCCGGTAAGGATTGGATCGCTGATCGTCTAGATAAATGGGTGCAGATAGAGGCTGAGATTACAGGTGAGCAGCCGATGATTCAGAATGTGTTAATGCCAGTGCTGGATGTTCTAATGCCTGCTCACAAGTTACTCCTCATTGATGAAGCGCCTATCATCCAGAAACTCCATGACTACCTGCAGACTTTAGACTTTCCCAAGACAGCCTTCTACCTCTCTAAGGACAACTACATGGAAGTCACAGCCAAGCATGTCTCCAAGGAGCAAGCCTTGCACGAACTTGCCCAGCACTACCAAGTGCCTCTAGAGCAGGTCATGTCAATCGGAGACAACTTCAATGACCTTCCTATGCTCCGCCTAGCTGGACTTGGAGTCGCTATGGGCAATGCCCCTGAAGCCGTCAAAACCGAAGCCAAAGCCGTGACCAAAAGTAACAATGAGCACGGAGTTGCAGAAGCTATAGAAAAGTATGTTTTGATATAACGCAAAAAATCTGCTCAAGAGCAGATTTTTTTATTGATGATAGTCATAAGCCAGGCGAGGACTGCCGTCTGCCACATGAATAATTCCGCACTCCCTAAAGCCATAGTTCAGCACAGCTGCCTGCATAGGCTGATTGTCCGCATGGGTATCGATTCGCAAATAGAGAATCTGCTGGCAGCAAAAATCAAAGACCTGACGGGATAGGCCTCTGACTTGGCCATTTGAAGCGATGCGATGAATGGTGCCGTAAGGCTCCACAAAATGCCAGGCTCCTTTTTCGATGACCTGATAGGTCGGGTCTTCTCCAATGATAAAAGCAAAGGTGCCGACCAGCTGCCCTTCTTCCTCGACAACAAAGGAGTAGCCAGCCGCAATATCATCCTCAATCAAGCCCGCGCTGGGATAGCCTCCATCCCACTGAGTCGGATTGCCCTGATCTTTCATGAACTGACGAGCCACATCATAAATCGCCATAATGGCTGGGATATCTTCTATTTGGGACAAACGAATCTTCATCTTTCCTCCTTTATAAAAATAAGGCTGGAAAGTCCCAACCTTATTTGAATTCTTCTGGTTTGCCAGTGTACTGAGACCATTCCTTGCTGAAGAAGCGGTCATTCATCTGATAGTTTGGCGCTGGCTGTGGATTGGCTACAAAAGGATCAACCGCCTTATCAAAGGCCAGCCAGCCATTCCAGCCCATGTGAATAGTGTCCTGCATGAAGTAAGGCTTGTCGCCGTCCTTAGAAAAATCAGCGATGTTGGTAAAACCCTGACTTTCCAGCTGGTAACGAATCTTAGCCACTGTCCGCTGGTACATTTCTGGACTGAGTCCTGTATACTCCATCCACTTAGAATTGACCGGTGGAATGATGAAGATGACATTGGTCTTTGACTTGGCGAACTGGTCCAGAACCAGCTGCAAGTCGTTGTACTCAGGAGATTTTTCATAAGATTGCTTGGTTTGAAAACCTCTGAGCTTGGCAACCTTGCCGGCCAGACGGGTCTTGTAAAATTGATTGTCTATGCCGAATTGGTTGTTATTGGTCTTCTTCTTGGCTTCTGCTGTGGCAATCTCTTCCAAAGCTTTATAGGAGAAGGTATCTGGCAGATCCGCCATATAAGGCAAAATTCGCTGGTCATAATTTCCATTATTAAGGGCAGCAAAGTTGCTAAAAAAAGCATCTTGGCGCTCATTAAGATGAGCCATCATCTCAATATGGCGCTCTTCAAAGCTGCTCAGCTTTTTACCTTCAGACAGCTTCTGGACGCTCTCTGCCATAGCGACATCTGGATAGAGCTGAAGGAGGCGCTGGGCTGCATATTGCGCCGCCGCATCTCCTTGCTGCTGAGACAGATAGGCCGTCAGCTGATCGCTATTGAAGTACTGCTGAAAGGCCGAAGCATCATAGCCAGTCTTGGTAAACCACTGAGGTGACACCACATAGACCGCCGTTTGCCCCTCCAACTCAGAGGACATCTGCTGCATACCAAAGTACTGATTAAATGATGCTGCCCCACGCTGACCTAGAAAATAAGGCCGATAGGAGCGGTCGTACTTCTCAGCCAGCACTGCTGGATGCATGCTATCAAAGCGCAGCCACTCGCTAGAGCCAAAAAAGGGAACAAAGCGCATCTTCTTATCGGTCAAGGCTGTCACTTTCTTACTGCGGCTCTTGAAGTTTTCTGCTGTCAGGGTCACTGCCGAGCGCTTCTCTGCTTCTATATCATGCTTTTTATCAAGCGGATAGAAGAAAAAGAGCAGGGCAACCATGACCATAGCGCAGAAAACTGGCCCCAGAATCAGCCAGAGTCGTTTAAGCATTGCGAAGCTCCGTTACGCCTTCAACGATTTTATTGGCTGTGTTCCAGTCATCACGGCCAAACTCTGACACTGGCACGCGGATATCAAAACGGTTTTCCAGCTCAACAATCAGTTCGACCGTTCCCATACTGTCTAGGACACCAGCATCAAACAAATCCTCGTCCATCATGTCTGACACATCTTCCATAAATAGTTCTTCAATAATTTCAATTACTTCTGCTTTTATATCCATTTTTCTTCCTCATTCATTTTTATTTTTTAAACCAAAGCTCATTTAAAAATCCCGAAAAGATTAAAAATGAGAACATGACTGCGTGAAAGGTCACCACAATCCCCAAAGCTTGAGTCCATTTATTGTCTGGCAGAGGCGGAAGCCCCTTAGCCTTGCGCTCCTTGTTTAGCGTTTTCTTCTTGCGCAGCCAGGCATCATTGACGACCAGACCAGCTCCATGAAAGAGACCGTAGGCGATATAGTACCAGGTCACACCATGCCAGAAGCCCATGATCAGCATGTTGATCAGATAGGCTACACTAGAGGTCGTGTTGCGGTTTTTAAAGACCTTATTGCGCATCAGGACCATGACCAGCCGCATAAAGACAAAATCACGGAACCAAAAGGACAGACTCATGTGCCAGCGATTCCAAAATTCTTTCAAATCGCGTGAGAGAAAAGGCTTATCAAAGTTGATAGGGCTCTTGATTCCCATGAGATTGGAAATAGCTAGCGCAAACATCGAATAACCGGCAAAGTCAAAGAAGAGATCCAGACCAAAGACATACATGACGCCCAGAGTCCCCAGATTAAAGAAACCGCCGGTATAGAGAGCGTAGGTCTTGACATGACCCAGCAAGAGATGTCCAAAGATATGGGCCAGGATAAACTTATAAAGGAAGCCTAGCATGATATACTTGACAGACTGCTCTAGCATATCCAGCAGCTCATCTCGCTCAGGAATGTTCAAATAGTCTTCATTGAAACGCTTAAAACGATCAATGGGTCCACTCGAAAAGGTCGGCATGAAGAGCAGGAAACGCAAGAACTCCCAGAGCGTGAACTCTGTCAGAACCCCATCGCGCATCTCAATCATCATCCCTACCGAGCGAAAGGTCAGATAGGAAATTCCCAAAAAGCCAAAGAGAGACTGATGACCGCTGATTGCGGGCTCTACCTTAACAAGCACAAGCGGCAGAACCGCCAGCAAGGTATGCAGATAAAAGATCCACTTGCTGTCCCGCGACCGGCGATAGAGCTTGTATGAGTAAACCCAAACTATCTGCCAGATGACATAGCCCAGCAGAGCACAAAGCTGCGCCAGACTAGGGCCTGTCAGCATCAGGACGATAAAGACCAAGCTGACCAAGGCTTCATAAAGGGGGAAGCGTTTCTTAAAGAAAAGTCCAACAAAGATTGGCAGAACTGCTAGAACGATATAGACAAAGTAAACTGGATTGCCGTAGGGTTCCAAGTGAGGGAGCTGTTTCAAGAAATCCATCATCGCTTATTGACCTCGCTAATAAGCCCCTTAATGTCAATCTTGCCATTCGGGGTCAGAGGCAGGGTCTCTCGATAGAGAAACTTGGACGGCATCATATAGGACATCATGATATCCTGCAAGTCTTCCTTGATTGCCTTGGTAATATCGATTTCCCGCTCAAACTGCTCAGCCACACCGTCTTTGAGGATGACGTAGGCCAGTAGATTTTGGACCTTGTGGTCCTTATTGTAGCGGGGCACAGCCACCGCAGACTCAACGTATTTAGATTTGTTCAGGTTCTGAGACACATCCTCCAGCTCAATACGGAAACCATTAAACTTGATCTGGAAGTCCATCCGGCCGCCGTAGAGCAGCAAGCCTTCATCTGTCATTGAGCCAACATCTCCTGTATGATAGGCTGGCAGACCTTCAAATTCAAAGAAAGCCTCCGCTGTCTTCTCAGGATTATTCAGATAGCCCTTGGATACAGCTGGGCCGCAGACGATGATTTCTCCCTGCTGGCCATTCGGTACCTTCTGTCCCTCTTCATCAATGACAAAGGTAGGAGAGTCCGCCTTGGTATAGCCAATCGGCAGGCGCTTGCAATTTTGCAGCATCTCATCTGTCACTGCTACTGCAGACAGGGCCACTGTTGCCTCAGTTGGACCATAGGCATTGATAATGCGAGCTTGAGGGAAGCGATCGCGCAGCTTCTGAGCTGTCTTGACTGTCAACTCCTCGCCGTCAAAGTAGAAATGCGTCAGCTGAGGCAGCTTCTGACTATTAAAGTCATCCGACAGCAAGGCCATGTCCGCAAAGGAAGGCGTCGAAGTCCAGATAGCAATAGGCAGACTGAGAATCGTCTCAAACAGCTGCTTGAAATCCTGAGTCACAGCCGAAGGTAGGGCAAAAAGTGTTCCTCCTAAGGCCAAAGTCGGCGCCCAATACATGACTGACAAGTCAAAAGAATAAGGCGGCTGAGCCAACATTTGAGGACGAGCCGGAGTCGCAAACTCCTTATCCGTAATCATCCAATTCGTAAAGCTGAGCAGATTATTATGGGAAATCTGCACCCCCTTAGGCTTGCCAGTCGTCCCTGATGTGAAAATGATGTAATAATTATCATCTCCCTGCACCGGATGGCTAAGCTCATAGGATGCTCCCTCTCTGAAAGCCGTCTGAACTTGCTCCGCACTGAAAATAGGAGCTGCTACATCTGCCAGCGGAAAATCATTGATGGCAATAATCAAGCTTGGCTCAGCAACTTCCACAATCGCTGCCACGCGCTCCAAGGCTGAGTGGCTGTCGATAGGAATGTAGGCATGACCAGACTTGGTCAAGGCCACAAAAGTAGCCAACATTTCGTATTCCTGACCGCCAAAGACCACAACCGGAGACTTGTCAGGAAGTCCCAAACGGTCAATCTGAGCCGCCAGCGAATCGGAATCCTTCTTTAAATCACCATAAGTATGAACTTGACCTAAAATATCATAAACCGGAAAATCCGGCTGCACCTGAGCAAAATGCTCAATCGCTTCAATCATATCATGTATCACTTTATTTGACATTGTTTCCTACTCTCTCACATTAAAATTCATTATAGATAAAGCCACCCTGACCCTGACCCAGATAGCTAAAGAAATAAAGCAAGGCCAGAAAGATAACAAAATATAGTAGGGTTTGGCCCAAAAATTTATATAGGGTTTGATGTTTTTTCATTGATCTCTCTTATATTTTTAGTTAGACTTACACCATTTTACCATTTTATGGAAGATGTTTTCAACACAAAAGCTAAGGAAGATGTAAAGTTCTTGTAAGGAAGAAAGGTACTTTGATGTGCCTTATAAACAGCCATTAAAAGACTTTTTCAAAAAATATATAAAAATTTTATATATTTTGCTTGACTTTTTTCCTAAGAGGTTGTAGACTATATATAGAAAGATTATATATAAATATTTTACACAAGGAGGTGGTCCTATGTCTTTCCCCACATCATCGGCTTTGATTGAGTTTCTCATCTTAGCCATCCTTGAAAAAGACGATTCCTACGGTTATGAAATCAGCCAGACAATCAAGCTGATTGCCAATATCAAAGAATCAACACTTTACCCCATTCTGAAGAAGCTGGAGCAAAATGACTGCCTCACGACTTATTCGCAGGAGTACCAAGGACGAAAACGAAAATACTATTCACTCACTGCCTACGGGCATGAACATCTACTCACTCTAAAAGAAGAGTGGCAAACTTATACCATGACCATCAGCGGTATCATAGAAGGGAGTATCCGTCATGACAAGAACCGAGTATCTAGCTGAGCTAGAAAAATATCTAAAAAAACTGCCACGCAAGGACTATGAGGAAGCTATGGATTACTTCACTGAGTACTTCGACGAGGTGGGCCCAGAGGGCGAGGCAGCCGCTATTGCTGATCTAGGCAGCCCTAAGGAAGCGGCCCACGAGATTATGTTGAATCTTTTGGACAAAAAAGTTGAGGAAGATAATCAAGACAGCAGTTCATCAAAAAACACTAAGAGCATCGTCCAGATTGCTATCCTATCCATTTTGGCAGCACCCTTGGCTATTCCGCTCTTTATAGTAGCAGCACTTTTGACGTTCGTTTTCTTCCTCTTAGTCTTTATCTTTGCTCTAGTCATGGCTATAGGTAACTTTGCATTCTTTATCTTTGGCATCAGCCTGATCTGGGACACTTTGACAGTGGGACTGACGACATCGATCCCGGCCTTCCTGTTCACTCTGGGGCTCAGTGTTCTAGCTTTGGGACTGTCCGGCATCTTCTACGCAGGCATTTCTCCTGTTACTCAGTTTGGCAAGGCTGGCTTTGTCAAACTAGCTCAACTTTTCGCAAAGAAAGGAGCACGTCATGGCTAACATCAAATTGAAAAAACCTCTTTTATCCGCAGCTGTTTTAGCCTGCCTCTTTGGTGGAGCCTTGACCACTATCGGCTCCATGACAGGCGGTGTCAATGACTTGGTCAATTCTGCCAAGAGCAAGGTAAAACTCACGAAAAAAGAAGAAAGTTTCTCTGATCTTTCTTCCCTAAATATTAACTTAGCGGCTAGAAACCTCGTCATCAGCGAATCTCCTGATGACAAGGCTCACTTGACCTATTACCAAAGCGATGGTAACTATCAGATTGATGGAAGCTCGCTTGGAAAAATCACGACAAGTTCTGAAAACGGAAACTTAAACATCAAGGAAGATGGTGCAGGCTCCTTCCACATAAGCGCTGGCATCCGCTCCTTCCACATAAGCACTGGCATCCGCTCCTTACTCAGCTTATTTGACCAAGAATCTCAGGAGAAGCGTACTGTGGAGCTTTCCCTGCCCAAGGGGACCAAGCTTGAGACATTCAGCGGCAGTTCGTCATTAGGAGATGTTACGCTGTCCAATCTATCAGCCAAAAATGCTGACTTCTCTCTATCCAGTGGCTCGTTGACTGTGAATGATAGCCAATTCGCATCTGGTAAATTTAAGAACTCTCTGGGAGAGATTACCATCAATAACAGTCAGATTAGCTCTGGAAAAATCATTGATTCTTCGGGTACCATCACTCTGAGCAACAGCCAGTTCGCATCTGGCGAAATATCAAACTCTCTGGGAGAGGTCAATCTAAACTCGAGCAAAATCTCCGACAGCACTCTGAAAATCTCAAGCGGCTCACTGAACTCTGAACAGTTGGAATTAGCTGGTACAATCTCTATCACTAACCAACTGGGCGATATTAATCTGCATCTGGTTTCTGGCAGTTTGTCGCAGCTATCCTTTGATCTGAAAACGGATCTAGGTGAAATTGACATCCCTAGTAGTATAAGTGTAGAGCACTCCAAAGGCCATGAACTTGGCGGCTCTGCCATCCGTAAAGTCGAAAATCCGACAACTACACTTACTGCCAGCGTCGAAAGCGGTAGCATTAAGCTCAGCGAATAAATCATAGAAAAGAATATATACAATCAGGGAGTCTTCAGCGGCTCCCTTTTTTTGATAAAAATTCCCGCACTGACCTAAGTTTGCTTTACAGGTCTTGGCCTTTGTGCTATGATATTCTATAAAAATTTATCCCAAGGAGGTTCCTATGAAAAAACTCACACCTGGTATGCACATTCGGGTCGTCAGCCCCTCGTCGTCCATCGAACACATCGGTGGCTTTGAGGCCAATCTAGCCGCCAAAGAGCGCTTGGAAAAGTTAGGATTTACCGTGTCTTTTTCGGAGCATTATCTGGAAAATGATATGTTAGACTCTGCCTCCATCGAAAGCCGGGTGGCAGACATCCATGCTGCCTTTTCGGATGACTCCGTTGATGCTATTCTGGCCACTATCGGCGGTTTCAACTGCAATGAGCTCCTACCCTATCTGGACTTTGAATTGATTGCTAGAAATCCTAAGATTTTCTGCGGCTACTCAGATACAACAGCCTTGCTCAACGCTATCTATAGCAAGACCGGCATGAAAACCTACATGGGACCGTCCTACTCCAGCTTTAAGATGGATGCCCTGCAGGACTATCAGACCGAGAGCTGGCTCAAGGCCATCAGCCAGACTTCTTATGAATTGACTCCTAGTGAAAAATGGGGCGACAATGCTTGGTATCTGCCCGATGCGCCAATGACCTTCCATGAGACAGAGTGGAAAGTCTATCATCACGGGCAAGCCCAAGCCACTATTATCGGCGGCAATCTCTCCACTTTCTCACTTCTGCGCGGCACCCCCTATGCCCCGACAGATGAAAACTATGTCCTCTTTGTTGAAGAGGCGGAGGAAGATGATTATGTGGAGTTCGACCGCAATCTAGCTGCCCTCCTTCAGGCCTATCCTAACCCGAAAGCCCTTCTCATCGGCCGCTTTCCAAAAGAATGCCAGATGACAGAGGAGCTGCTCCTTTATATCTTGGACAAACATCCAATTCTAAAGACGATTCCCGTCCTCTATGACTTGGACTTTGCTCATACTCAGCCACTCTTTACCATTACCATCGGTGCTCAAGTGACGGTGGATACGGAGAAATTATCTATCAGAATTGATGAATAGCAAGAAATCCTCATTCCAGCCGGAATGAGGATTCTTCTTTTTCATTTGGCACTATTTCATTGTTATCTCATCGGCTTTCTTATCGTCCACCAAAACCGCCTTGGCCGCCCGGGGCACCGCCGCCACCGGGTCCACCAGCGCCAGGTCCGTCTGCTGTGATTTCTGTTCGGCTTTCACCATTGACCGTGATAGTACCGCCAGTGTAGGTAGCCGTTCCGTCAAAGTCAAAGGCAGATACCGTAGAAGTAATGTCTAAGTTTCCTCCTGACATAATAACATCGCCGTTGGAGTCGATAGCGTCTGTATCACCTTCACCGACCTCGACCTTGATATCGCCATCGGTAATCTTGATAAAGATATCAGCGCCAGTTACGTCACTAGCTGCATTGATACCATCGTCTGTCGCATAAAGGTCCAGCTTGCCGCCATTAATGGTGACATTGGTTCCTTCCAGAGCTTCTACACTCTTAGAAACTGTAATCGTTCCACCATCAATCAAAGCAATATTGCTAGCGTGTAGACCATCATCACCTGCATTAATCGTGATAGTGCCGGACTGAATATAGAGATTTCCCAGAGAAGTATCTTCATCATTGTCCGCGTGGATAGCATCTTCTGTCGCTGTGATATCGATAGTAGCGTCCTTGATATTAATGGCTGAAGCTGCAGACAGACCATTCTTAGATGCCTTGAGCGTATAAGTGCCACCTGTCACCCGCAAGGTCTGCTCAGACTTAATCGCTGTTTCATACTTGCCGTCAACTGTCAGACTTCCAGAGCCATTGAGAGTCAGATCAGAGTTACTATAGATAGCTGCATCTGCATCCGTATTGCTATGATTTGATGAGTCTGAGATGGTGTTTTGGCTGCCGTCAGCCAGAGTTAGGCTTGTTTTACCCGCATTTTCTACCAGAATAGCTGCATCTGTCCCGCTCATGGTTACACCATTTAGGACGATTTGGACCTTGTCGCTATCACCTGCTTTGACGACAATCTGCACATTTTCACTCGTTCCGGAAACGATATAGGTCCCAGCTTCTGAGATTGTCACGGTAGAGCCGGAGACACTAGCGCCGTCACCAGAGGTCTTGGCACTGGATCCACTCAGGCTGATGGTTGTCGCCTTAGACTCATCATAAGAAGCGTCTGAGTCCTCTGAGGCAAAGTAATCAGAAGTATTGGTTTTAGTCTGACTGGTGCTTGTAGCATTAGCAGCCTGGGTAGTGCTTGAAGTTGTAGAACTGCTGGCGTTTGAGCTGCATGCTCCTAGCACTGCTGTCATCAAGACCAGTGGAATCATCAATTTAATTTTTTTAAGAGTTGATTTTGATTGTTTCATTTTTCTTTTCCTATCTTTTTTATTTGCTGCTGATACAGTTTGCCTTTTTATAAGCAAAGCCGTATTTGGAGAAAGAGCTCGGAGACAGTTGGTAGCGATCCATGCTCTCGCTCAGCCATAGCGGACAAGCTTCTGGAATCTTAACTTCCATAATCACGTGGTTAGCTGGCAGGAGATGATCTCCATGGCGACCAGCTAAGAGACTCAGATCATAAGGACGGTAGGTCAGGTCGTGATCAAAGGTAATCCGTATCCGCTCATCCTCAATCCCCTTCATCGAATAACGATTGTAGCCGATATACATCATGGGCTGAATGTTGCCAAAATGCTGGGTCAACCAGACCATTTCCTTATCTATCTGAAGGTCAGTTAGCTGACTATAATCACCATCCAGATAGGCTTCCGCTGTCAGCAAATCTGCTGCAAGCCGGCGTTTGGTGACCAGACCTTCTGTCTTTTTCTTGATTTCCAAAAAGACTTGACTATCTTCGGTCGGATGCTCTTGATAAGTCCGCAAGCGCACCTTCTCGTCAAAGCAAGGATTTTCCAAGGACTCACGAATGAGCTGATAAAACGGCGTATCGTAGTAGAGATTGTTAATAGTCGAATAAGCTCGCTCATCCTCCACCAGATAGCCTTCAAACTCTAGCAATAGATCCAGCAAAGTTTCCTTGGAAATGATGTATTTGGTTTCAAAGCGCTGAAAATGATGTTTAAAAAATTTTTCTGCCATGGGCTTCTCACCTCTCTATCTTTCTTGAATGTAATGCAATTTTAAAGATGAAAACTTAAAAGAAAGATAAAGAAAACTTAAAGAAAACAAAACATCTCCCTTTTCAGGAGATGTTGATTAGATAAAAACTAAAAGAATTACAGATAGACTTTTCATCTACATTTTTACAGATTCATAAAAGTACGAACCCTAAGCTAGCTGTTTTTTATCTGTTCGATAGACCAGAGTGCCAAGTGCCATGAAAAGAACTAAAACAAAAGCAAGGAAGAGCACTTGACTACCAATTTGACCGTTCATAGAAATCGTTTGACGTAAGCCCGATACAGAATAGCTCATTGGCAGCCAAGGGTTGATAACTTGGAAAATCTTACTAGTCAGCTCCAGCGGATAGGTTCCTGCACTAGAAGCCAGCTGTAAAAGCAAAAGAATCAGAGAAGCAAAGGCGCCGAGCTTGCTATCCCAAGTAACCAAAGCCGTTACAAGAGCCATAAAGGTCATGCTGGCTAGGACAATCAAACCAAGGGTTGCCCACTCATGGTTTGCAGATAGGCCTATCAAGTGCACAGCACCATAGACCAAAACACCCGCTACGACAGAAATGACTCCATTTACCTCTATACGGGCCTTCAGCCAGTCTCGTTTCGTCCTAGGTTCTTGGCCCGATGGAAGTGTGCTAAAAATGATGTTGGTTGAAATAGCCGCCACAAATAAAGCTACTGAAATCATATAAGGCGCCATCCCAATGCCGTTTTTTTCTACCTTATTCTCATCTGTCTTGCTCAGTGTCAGAGGATCTGCTAGAGTTTTTGCATTGTCTTCCTTAGTAGAAACCATCGACAATTTATCGCCTGCATCTGAGAGGCCACTAGACAAATTGCTCGTTCCCTCAGTAAGTTTGGAGAGATTATCTGTTAAAGCACTGCTGCCATCAGCCAGCTTTTCTGTTCCGCTCGCTAATTGATTGGTTCCATCTGCTAATTTCCCAAAACTAGAGGTCAATTCTGGAGATTTGTCTGTTAATTGGGCTGCCCCGTTTGCTAATTTTGTTGTATTTGCTAGCAAATCAGGATTCTTACTTGCCAAAGCTGATGTCCCCTCAGATAGCTGACCGACTGCATTGGTATAGCTTGTCACCCCTTGTTCCAATTGTGTTGCGCCAGTCGTTAGTTTCTCATTTAGGGTATCTACACCTGCGACTAGTTGATTGGCTCCTCCACTTGCTGAACCGAGGCCAGTACTCACCGTTGATAAGCCATTATAAAGGCCATTGATCATGCTAGCTGCCTGTGGCAGAACTTGATTTGATGCACCTCCTAATTGACTAATCTTCGTTTGACTGGTAGCTTTTATCACTTCAAGAGAAGCCCTCATCGTATCAACTTCTGATAAAATTGCCTGAGCAGATTGGTCACTTCCCGCTTGACTAGCACCGACTGCTGCATCAATCTCAGCCTTAGCCTCACTAGAAAGTCCTCGATAAGCGCTGGTCCCTTGGACACTTGCCAAAGCTGCGGCCTTGGCGTCTTGATTAT
Organism: Streptococcus sp. DTU_2020_1000888_1_SI_GRL_NUU_041A; assembly: GCF_032387735.1. Classification (NCBI taxonomy): domain Bacteria; kingdom Bacillati; phylum Bacillota; class Bacilli; order Lactobacillales; family Streptococcaceae; genus Streptococcus; species Streptococcus sp. DTU_2020_1000888_1_SI_GRL_NUU_041A. The sequence continues at coordinate 2,475,378 of NZ_CP135591.1, forward strand.
TATTGATAATGGCCTGAGTGGATGCCGCTATGCTAGTCAGTGAAGCTTCAATGCTGTCTGTCGATACTGCTGAGTCACTTGCTGCAGCTTGAATACTAGCATTCAACTGTGTCAAACCGTTTGCTAAATCATTGACGTTTTGCTGGTTGTTAGCTAAGGTGGTATCTACCGAGGACTTTAATGTGGCCAAGCCAGTATTCAGATTTGTCACACCTGTCGATAAGGCCTGAACTCCATCTCCTGACTGGGTGAGCTGTTGGACTCCACCCAATAAGTCTGCTGATCGACCCGACAGCTGATTTGCACCTGTGGCCACAGTACTTACACCATTTGCATAAGTGTTTATCCCATTTGACAAACTACCCAGCCCAGACGATACTTGTGCAACACTCCCAGTATAAGTCTGTAGTCCTGTGTTAAATTGAGCTGCACCGGACGATAATTTGCTCGTAGCTTGATTCAGAGTTCTTAAGTTATCTGCAATTGTCTGACTGCCTGAACCTAGTTGTTGGCTACCTGATGCTAATTGCTGAGCACCATCGGATGCCTTCACCAAGCCAGTTTTTAGATCTCCCATATTCTTAAATATGACGCTTGTATAAGTATCCGTCACATTTTGCGCCACCGTCTGCTTCAAAGAAGCCATAGCTGAATCACTCATCTTACCAGCAATAAAACTGTGTCCGCTAGACGTTTGATAGTCAATCTTCATTTGCTGAGGATTATCGGTCAAAATACTGGCTGCACGTTCAGATAAATCACTTGGAAGCGTCACAACCATGTAGTAATCACCCTTTTCCAGACCATTTTGAGCATCTTCTTTACTGACGAAGTGAAAATCCAGATTTTTATTTTCCTTGAGGCTGGAAACAACATCCTCGCCTATAGACAAGGTCTTACCACTAGCAGTTACAGCTTTATCCTGATTGACGACCGCCACTGGCAAGTCCGATACCTTTCCATACGGATCCCACATGGAGCTCAAGAAAATAACGTTATACAAGGCTGGAATCATAGAGACTCCTAACATCACAATGATAAAAGTCGGCTTTTTTAAAATAGCTTTCCATTCTCTTAACATGTCTACCTCCTAAAATTATACACAGTGTCCAAATTTCGATAAAATTGATTATACACCAATCGAAAATTATTACAAGTTTATTTTTTAAAAAATGGACACCGTGTCCAATTTTGTTTAAAAAGATTGCAAGGAAGCGGAATAAGTTAGTCCTACTGTCTTTAATCCCTGAATAATCTGTAAACAAAAGGTATTTTCCCATAGGTAGGTACACAGAAAATCAGTTTTATGTTAGAAAAATAAGCACTGAACAAGCGCGTGCCTTTTTAGCAGGTGCAGTTGATATTGCTCAAGCATCAAGGTTGCAAAACAAATATATTCTATACTCTTATAAAAATGAACAAATTTCTATTATCTTCTCACAGGAAGGCGAGCTACTTTACGTCACTCCTGACCCTGACTACCTCTGCTTCAAATAATGTTCTGAACGACAGCCGAGACTTTACTTTAAGCCTCGGCTTTATTATTTTACCAGTCGACTAAGCCTAATCAGATAAAATTTTGACTATCTATGCTTAATTCCGGAATTTAACTCTTTTCCACTGGAAAAACATTTGATATAATAGTACACGGAGAAAAAGAAAAAGTAGTTTGCTATGATGGCTATTCGCTTGAAGAGCAGACTGAGGCTTAGCCTCAAAGGGAGATTTTATGTTAGAAAGCAATAAACGCCGAAAAACCAAGGCTATTATTGAAAGAGCCATGGTTTCACTACTGCATAAGCAGTCCTTCGACCATATCACTACTGTCCAGTTAGCTCAAGCTGCTGGCATCAGCCGTAGTAGTTTTTATACTCACTACAAGGACAAGTACGATATGATTGAACGTTATCAGCAAAACCTCTTTCATCAGTTGGGATATATTTTTGAGAATAATCAAGAAGATGTTCAAACTGCGATTACAGAGGTCTTTCAGTTCCTCCAGCTAGAGCCACTCTTGGCTGCTCTTTTGACAGAAAACGGCACGAAAGAGATTCAGAATTTTCTGCGCCATAAGCTGCAGGTGATGTTGGCAGATAGTCTGCAGGACCGTTTTAGTAGACGTGTTTACAATCATTTTGAAAAAGAATACAGCAGAGTCTTTCTCGCCAATGCCTTCTTTGGTGTCTGCCAGATGTGGATTGCCAGAGGAAAAAAAGAAAGTCCTGAACAAATAGCAGAATTTCTTTTGAAAATGCTGTAAGAAGTTGCTGGAACCCAATGGGTTCCAGCTCTTTTCATATTTTGAAAAATTAAACAGGGTGTACGAAACCTCTTTTGGTTCTGTACACCCTATTTTCCTTATATTATAGTTTCATAGCCAGCATATTAACTGTCATACCAGCTGCTGTTCCCATCAGAGCGATGGTGTCCCCTTCCTTGACTAGCTTGCGCTCCAGAGCATAACAGAGAGAAAAGGGCACTGCTACTGATACCATATTACCATAGTCTTGAACAATATTGAGGTATTTATCATCAGGAATACCCAAGCTGCGCATGACCATTGGCAGGGCACGACTCGCCTGATGCGGAATGATATAATCCAAGTCAGATAGGCTGAGGCCACTCTTTTCTTTAAATTCTTTAAACATTTCTGGAATTTTTCTGGCAGAGAGCAAGAGAATCTTCTTACCATTCATGTCAAACATGTAGTGAGTCTTGGTAGCATCCGAATACTCCTTAGGCTGAAAAGATGTCAAACCACCGCGAATCTCTGTATCATGAGCTCCCTCAGACCAGGTCCGCTGCAGGCTGGAGATGACACCTCTCTCTTCCTCTGTTGCTTCAAAAATCAAAGCCGCAGCCCCATCACTGAACAACTCAAAACTTTCCTTCTGATTGGGATTGAGACCCAAACTTCCAACCTCACTGGACACGATGAGGATCCTTTGGTACTCACCAGCCTCCAACAAATGAGACATGAGACTCAAAGCCGAGATAAAACTGGTGCAGGTCGTATTGATATCCATGGCTGGAATGGACAAGCCCTTAGCTACCAACTCATGAATCAGGGCCGCAGTGCAGGGAATAGGCTGAACGCCCACCGCACTGGCTGACACGATACAATCGATGTCTTTGATTGTCAAACCCGCTTGCTCTAAGGCTTTTTCAATCGCCTTAACCGCCATGGAAAGCTGGGTTTCTTCATTTTCCACCACCCGATACCGAGTCTGATCCTTAAAAGTCACGGTATTTCTAGGTAGATGCGTACCGTAACCAACTATCTTTATATGATTCTTTACTGCAGTCATATTAAACTCCTTCTTGTCAGACTTGGGGCTGCTCGGCAGCTGGGTAAACTGCCAAAGCGCTTCAGCCTCTGATTCATATGTTTTTCCACTTGGAGCATTCTTAAGCCCGATAGATACGTTTCAACTTACGGCTTCTGTCCCGCTGATAATCTTCAAAAGAAATAGCCGGCATAAGAAAGTCTTTATCAGTCGCCAAATTCTGAAACTGCTGGATAATCTCGTCTTCTCGCTGCTGACTACGATGTTCGATAGCAATGGTCAGCGAGTAGTCCTTTTTCTGAGCGACTTGATATTCTCCAATCCCATCAACCAAGAGCAGACAACGGCGGATAAAGTCTGGAAAGACCTCCACCGACTGACCTGCAGCATTTTCAAACATGAAAATATCATCTGAGCGCCCCTCAATCCTGTCAATCCGTGTAAAGACCGAGCCGCAGGGACAAGGTTCAGGATTTTCCACCAAGATATCATTCAGCTCATATTGAAAAATTGGCTGAGAAGTCCGCTTAAAATCCGTAATTATTGGATAAAAGCGCCTATCATCCAAGTAGTTCTTATCTACATGGACAATATCTTCGTTTAGATGAAGATTCCCATGGACACAAGAGCAAGCTAGAAAGCCCTCGGTTGCTTGGTAGACCTGATCTACCTTTTTCATACCAAAACCTGCTTGAATCCTCTGCCGATCTGGCTCTTCCAAAATCTCTGCCACCGATACGACTTTGCTAGGAGCAATTTTCAAATTCCCTACCTGGACTTGTTTAGCTAGCTCCAAGAGCATTGATGCTGGTGCTACCAAAATCGTTGGCTGGTAAGCATTCAAGCGCTCTATGTGCTCTTCGGCTCCCTGAAAAGTATCAAAATACTCCAGAGAAATCAAGCCTGAATTGACAGTCTGATAGAGCTGGTTATCTGCTCGAAGAAAGAAGGCTATTTTGTGCCCAAAGAGTTTACCTTTAGGCAGCATCTTGGCCAAGATGGCTGCCGCCCACATACTGCGCTCCTTTTCAGTAGTGACAAACAAGCCTCGATGACCGGATGTCCCTGAAGACAAGCCAACAGCAATTTCTCCTATCATGGGACTGAAATCACGTGTCCGCTCGCTCTCCAGTGCCAAGGCTAACAACTCATCTCGATCCAGCCCCTGAGTATTGAGCTCATTGAAATGCTCCATCATAAAGGCCTTATTCATCTTAAAATCTGCTGGAATACCTGATTTGAAATAAGGTGATTCCTGCTGCAGAAATTCCCGATAGATTGCTAAAGCCTTGACTTGATAGCTTTCCAGGGCCTGTCGATTTTTAAATCGATTTCCCCAGCGCATGACGCTAAAGGTTTTTAGAAATGTTCCTAGTTTCATACAAAATTTGCTCCGCTCTCTCGGCCGGATCATGACTGACTAGCACCTGATAGCCGACAGCAATCAACTGCCGCAGCAAGGCCACACCAGCCATGTATTCTTCCTTGTTATCTTGGATTAGTGACGGCAAGAAACGCATCTGCTCCGTATAAGGCAACAGATCCACGCCCCAGCACAAATCAGCTCCGATAAACAGATGATAATCTGGCAAAAAGAGACAAGCTTGACCAGCGGCATGGCCATCAACTGAGGCCAGATATATACTGCCATCCCCAAACAAGTCAACTGTCTTGCGATAGAGGAATTCTGCTTGGACCTGCTGAGGTTCCACCACTTCCAACCGACTCTCAAAATCCTGCGGAAGAAATTCCTTGAAAATCAAATCCTTAAGCTTCCCACGCTTGTAAGTTTCGAAAACGGTCTTGGTCATAATAAAGCGGGCCTTGGGAAAGAAAGCGGCTCCGCCGATGTGATCTGGATGCAAGTGCGACAAGATGACATAAGAAATATCTTCTGGCGCAATTCCTTTTTGCTCAAGCAGACGATCTACACGCTCCTCTTCTGACATATCAACAGGCGTTCCCAGACCATAAAGCCAGTATTTGAAATTGGGCTTCAGAATAGCTGGAGAATAGCCAGTGTCATAGAGAATATAGCCTTTCTCACGATGCTTCAAGAAGAAAACGCCAGCTGGAAAAATCATTTTTTTCTTGGCAACTCCCTTAAACATCTGCTGCAAGTGACTGCTGCAGCGCCCAGGCTGAAGATACTCAATTTTCTCGATAATGTTGGACATATTTTGCAATCCCTTCACTGATTGTCAACTTGGGTTGATAGCCCAAATCCCTTACTGCTGCTGATATATCCAGAGTTTGACTGTAACGCATTAAGTAATAAGTGTAAAGAGTCAGAGGAGGCTCTTTTTCAATATTAAAAAAGCGATAAAAGCTTTCAAAGCCCTGTGCCAGAAGACCTAGAAAAGCAGCAGGCAACTTAATATAACGTTTACGAACCTGTAAACCTTCCAAAGCTTCATCCAGCATATCTTTGAAACTACGGGATTCTCCGTTGGTAATGTTGTAAACTTTTCCTTGCGCTTCTGACATTTCCAAAGCCAGACGAACAGCCAAGGCTACGTTTTCCACACAGGTCATGTCCATCATTTGCTGGCCATCTCTGATAAGTGGAATCGCCAGTTTTTGACTTAAGCGCAGAATCCTAGGAAAGATACTGGTATCTCCAATACCAAAAAGCCCTCTAGGACGCAAGATAACTGATGGAACTTGAGGATAACTTCGGACAATCCGCTCAGCCATGAGCTTGCTTTTGATATAAAAATTCAGCTCATTCTCCTGAGGAGCAGCCTCTTCTTTGATAGCAAGTTGGTCACGCGGCGCAGCATAAACACTCGGAGAGGAAATATAGACCAGTCGTTGCACTCCAAAATGTCGGCAGGCTTCCATAACCAACTTGGTTCCTACTACATTGGTCTGATAAAACTGCTCCCAGGGTCCCCAAATCGTTGAGAGAGCACCAGCGTGCACCACTGCATCCACTCCTTCGCAGGCTGCAAAAATTTCTTCTTCTCTGGTAAAATCTCCAGCAAAAAACTCTACTGAAGGACCTTCTAACTGCCGACCAGCCTTCAGATTACGACCAAAAGCCCGCACCTGATAGCCTTGTTCAGCCAGCTCTTCAACAACATACTTTCCTAGAAAGCCAGTCGCTCCTGTCACTAGAACCTTCATCGCTACTCCTTTCATACAATTTTCTGTTTCTGTCTTGTCCCCATTATACACCATTTCAGCAAATCTTCCGTAAAAAAGCTGGAAAAAATCTTTACAAAGTGTCTCACCTGATTGGATAGGAGCAGAAAGAAATCACTAAATTTCTGAAAAACAGCTGCCTCTTTTCGACCTATTCTTAGTTAGAATCAGGTTTATTAGTTCACTGAGAATATTAAAAAAGAAGCCGGGAAACCGACTTCTGAACAAATACAAATTAAAGCATTTTGTTGTAGAATTCAACGATAAGTGCTTCGTTGATTTCTGGGTTGATTTCATCGCGCTCTGGAAGGCGAGTCAATGAACCTTCTAATTTTTCAGCATCGAATGATACGAATGCTGGACGTCCAAGAGTTGCTTCAACAGCTTCAAGGATTGCAGGCACTTTCAATGATTTCTCACGAACTGAGATTACTTGACCTGGAGTTACGCGGTATGATGGGATATCAACGCGTTTGCCGTCAACAAGGATGTGACCGTGGTTTACGAATTGACGAGCTTGACGACGAGTAGTCGCAAGACCAAGACGGTAAACAACGTTATCCAAGCGACGCTCCAAGAGAAGCATGAAGTTGAAACCAAGGATTCCTTCTTTGATTTTTGAAGCTTGAACAAACAAGTTACGGAATTGTTTTTCACCTACACCGTAAGTGAAACGAAGTTTTTGCTTTTCAGCCAATTGCAAACCGTATTCTGACAATTTGCTGCGGTTGTTTGGTCCATGTTGACCAGGTACATAGTTACGGCGAGCCAATTCTTTACCTGTACCAGTAAGAGAAAGACCCAAACGACGAGCTTGTTTCCAAGATGGTCCTGTATAACGTGACATAAAAATGTCCTCCTGTAAAATATTTTTGAGGAAATAGTCACTTAGAAAGCCCTGATTCGTGCAGAACATTTTCGCCCAAACAGCTAAGGCTACTTTTATAGCTGATGTTCTGTTGACGAGCTCCATGCTTTCCTGCTGCTATTTCACACAAAGGTTATTGTACCATGAATAAATTCAAAAGTAAAGGGGCTCATCCAAAAAATCAAGCCAAAAGGCTTGATTTAGGTTGTTTCTTTAAAGCAAATAAATTCAGGCCATTCCTTCACACTCCCAAAATCTTCAAAATCTCCTGCTTATATCGCAGCTTCTGCAATTCCTTATCCTCACTGTCTGACCAAGTCAGTTGGAGATCTGTAACGACTTCTCCAGGCCGATTTTTCAGAATATAGATATGGTCGCTGAGAGCCAGAGCTTCCTCGATGCTATGAGTAATGAGAAGGGTCGTCAGACCCAGCCTGCGATGAATATCCAGATACCAAGCGTGCAGCTCCATCTTAGTCAGCTCATCCAAGGCACTAAAGGCCTCGTCTAGAAGAAATAGCTTGTGACCGAACATATAGGTCCGTAGCAGAGCCACGCGCTGCCGCATCCCCCCACTCAGCTCATGTGGATACTTGTCTGCTACATCAAAGAGCCCGAACTCTTTCAAAATCTGACTTGCCTGCTCCGTCGCTTCCTTTTTTGATACTTTTCGGATTAAGAGGGGCAAGATGACATTGCCCAGCACTGTCTTGTGCTCTAGCAGCAAGTCCTTCTGCAGCATATAACTCACCCGGCCCTTGGGATTTTCCTGCCCGTCTAGGACAATCCTGCCCGACTGGACCTCCAAAATCCCAGCAATCAGATTAAAGAGGGTCGTTTTCCCGACTCCACTAGGCCCCAAAATCGCTACGATCTGGCCTGCTTCTACCTGTAGGCTGATATCTTTCAAAATCTGCTGCTCATCATAAGCATAGCTTACATTTTCAAGTTTAATTTCTGTCATTATTTTATATAATCGTTGCTGAATCCCTTGTCACTCAAGTCATTGTCCACGATACCCTTATCCTTGGCCCATTTGTAAAAGGCATTCCAGCGGCTAGCCTCAAACTGACCCCACTTGTCCTTATCTGATGCATATTGCTCAGACAGATATTTTTGAGAAGCTAAGACAAAGTCACGCTTGTTTTTCAGCTCTGGCGCATGCTTGATTAAAATATCCGCTGCTTCTTCAGGGTGCTCCATGGCATATTGATATCCCTTCTTGATAGCCTGCAGGACCTTTTTCGCCTCGTCCGGATTCTTCTTCAGATAGTCATTATTGGCAATGATGACTGGAGAATAATAGTCAAACTCCTTGACATAGTCCTTCATGTAAAAGAAATTCGTGTCCATGCCCTGAGACTGGGCCATAATACCATCCCAGCCATGATAAATCCACGCTGCATCAAACAAACCATTTTCAATCGGCGTAATAGAGTTGGAATCGTTGTTGGGAACTTTTTCCACTTCATCAAACTGGCCGCCTTGGCTTTCAACCAAGGTTTTGAGCATGCCTAGCTCCACTGGATCATTCCAGGTACCATATTTCTTCCCAGCCAGATCCTTAGGACTTGTAATCCCAGCCGACTTCTTGGAAATGATACCCGAAGTATTATGCTCTACAATAGCCGCAACAGCTGTGATTTCTGCCCCCTTATCCAGTTTTTTAGCCATAGAGTCCTGGAAGTAAATACCAAAAGGTGCCTTGCCGTTGATAATCAAATCCGAACTGCTATCTTCAGGCGGCAACTTGATATCCACATCCACGCCTGCTTCCTTGAAGTAGCCCTTTTCCTGAGCCACATAAAGGCCGGTATGGTTAGTGTTAGGTGACCAGTCTAGGATAAAATCAATCTTTTTATCCTTGCTTTCAGACGTAGATTTCGACTGACCGCAGGCCGCTAGGCCAATGATTGACACGGCAGCCAAACCTGCCAACAAGACTTTATAACTTTTTTTCATCATTATCCTCTTTTCTTTATTTGGAAAATAGCAGAGCTGAGCTCCTATTTCCACTTGATGACATATTTTTCACTGACAGCCACCAGCTTCATCCCCAGAAGGCTGATGACCGAAACCAATATGATAATGGCAAACATGGTATCGTACTGGAAAAGTTTCTTGGACTGAATCATATAGACACCCAAGCCTTCGAAACCGCCCAGCCATTCAGAAACCACAGTCGTGATAAAGGCATAGGAAACACTGACGCGCAAGCCCGCATAGAAATAGGGCAGACTAGCTGGAATCTTAAAATGCCAGAGAATCTGCCAGCGATTGGCCTGCATAAGCTCAAAGAGAGTCAGAGTATCCCGGTCACAATGCCGAAAACCATCCAGAATACTGACGATAATCGGAAAGGTTGTCGTCAGAATAATCAGCACAATCTTGGGCAAAATCCCATAACCCAGCCAGAGAACCAGAATTGGCGCCAAAGCAATGGTCGGGATCGTCTGCACCACGACCATCATGGGATAAATCAGATCATTGAGCCAGCTCATGCTGTCCATGAGTATAGCAAGTATACAGGCCAAGATGACACCCAAGACTAAACCCAGTAAGGCTACTCTTAAGGTCGCCCAGCTATGACTTGCTAGAAAGCCAGCATCTCTGATAAAGGCCTGACCGATTTCCAGAGGTGTCGGCAGGATAAACTTGGGCAAGAGCTTGAGCCAACCCATAACCTGCCAGATGACAAGGACACCCAGCATACCTAAGAGACCGATCTGCTGCCGCATCAGCCTTTGTAGTATTTTCATTAGAACGATTTTTCTCCTTTCCTACATTTTTAGCGCTGCAATTCTTCAAGATATCACCATCGATAAAGATGATAAAAGAAAAAGCCTTTTCCATATATGGAAAAGGCGCACAATACCACTATTTTCGGTATGATTCCTACGCTGGCATTACCCAGATCAGGTGCGGTCGAAGCTTACACTTCCTCTCAGACTGTACACAGACTCCCATATATAGGACTATGATAGCGCAATCATCAGCAAATGTCAAGGTAGGAGCTTGGACTCACTATGTTTCAACTATAAATGAAGCAAACTATCATCCATCAGTCAAACTTCCCTTTCGCAGCCAGCAAAGTCTCCAAGGCCCTGATATTCTCTGTCTCGCTTGTGGATAAGATGGTTTCAAAGCCCAATTCAGCTGCCGTATCTAAGTTAGCCTGAATATCATCAATGAAGACGGATTCTACTGGATTCAGATTATATTTTTTCAACAGCTTTTGGTAAATCTCTGCTTCTGGCTTGACGACACCGACCTCTGAGGAAAGGATATAGCCCGACAGCAGTGGGTAAATGGGCAACAAACCAGCTTTTTCAATATGATAAAAAATCTCACAAGTGGTTGACAAGATATAGATTCGATAGCCGCCCTGATTAGCCCATAGCCGAATTCTTTCCTGTAAACCACTGTAAACATGCACAACCTCATACCAATGATAAAAGATATTCTTAACGACAGAATGATAGGAAGCATCTAGCTGAGTCTGGACTCCCTCACAGGCATCTTTCAAACTCAGCTCTCCTTTGTCTGTCTTATGCCAGACACCTGACTCAAAAATGGCCTGTCTAAGGACCTGCCGCCGCTCTTTCTCAGGTTCAAAATATGTCAGGATTTTCTTAGAATTCCATTCAATCAGAACATTGCCCAAATCAAAAACCAAATTTTTAATCATGATGACCACCTGTTTTCTTTGCTTATCATCCTCTATATAAGTCGATTTGACTGAGGAATTGCTTCAAATATAAGTAAAAAGGCCCACTGGACCTTTCTATTCATCAAAATAACGGATGAGGTTCTTTTCTGTCAAAATGTCAGAATAAGTATAAGACTCTACATAGGTATTGGAAATTTCTCCTGGCTGACCGCCTTCATTGGAATATTCCACGATAAACAAAGACGGATAAACTTCAATCAGACGGCCTTGCTTGCTTTTTTGGCGCTTACGGCCGTTTTCCAGCGTCATCTCGACGATTTGTCCTTCATGCGCCTTGACATCTTCTTTGATTTTTTTCATTTTTGCCACATCTGTAAATGCATCACTCATCTTTATTCGTCCTCTCTTTTGGAAATACTTGAGAATTTATTATACTCTTTCTGGAAAATTAACTCTACTGTACCACGCGCCCCACTCCGGTTTTTCTCAATAATGACTTCAACCTTGTTGTTGGGAATGCCTTCTTCCTCCTCACCAGCCCGATCATAATAATCATCCCGGTAAAGGAAAGCAACGATATCCGCATCCTGCTCAATGGAACCTGATTCCCGAATATCAGACAGCACTGGTCGCTTATCCTGCCGCTGCTCTACGCCACGCGAGAGCTGACTCAGCGCAATGACCGGGACCTTGAGCTCCTTAGCCAAGATTTTCAACTGCCGGGAAATTTCCGAAACCTCTTGCTGGCGGTTTTCACGCCCAGTTCCCGTAATCAGCTGCAAATAGTCAATCAAAACCAGCCCTAGATTCCCCGTTTCCTGGGCCAGTTTTCGAGCCCGCGAGCGAATCTCTGTAATCCGAATCCCTGGTGTATCATCGATATAGATACTAGCGTTAGCCAGATTAGCTGTCGCAATGGTATATTTTTGCCACTCTTCATCTGTCAGTTGCCCCGTACGAATGGAATGAGAATTAATCACCCCTTCTGAAGCCAGCATCCGGTCCACCAAGCTCTCCGCCCCCATTTCCAGAGAGAAAATGGCTACAGTCTTATCCAGCTTGGTTCCGATATTCTGAGCGATATTGAGGGCAAAGGCTGTCTTTCCGACCGCTGGCCGGGCCGCCAAAATGATTAATTCTTCCTCATGCAGACCAGTCGTCATCTTGTCCAGCTCACGGTAGCCAGTCGCAATCCCAGTGATATCTGATGTCTGCAGAGACCGAGCCTCCAGATTGCCAAAGTTAAGATTCAGCACATCACGGATATTTTTAAAACCGCTGCGGTTAGCTGTTTCACTGACATCAATCAGAGCTTTTTCAGCTCCGGCAATAATTTCCTCTGACAGACGGTCACCATCGTAGGCTTGATTGATAGACTCTGTCAGACGCGAAATCAGCCGCCTTAGAATAGCCTTTTCTGCAACGATTTTAGCATAGTATTCAGCATTGGCAGAGGTTGGCACAGAATTGACCACTTCCACCAAGTAGCTGAGACCGCCGATATTCTGCAAGTCACCCTGACTGTCTAAAATATTGCGAACCGTCGTTGCATCAATGGCATCGCCGCGGTCAGCCAAGTCAATCATAGCCTTGAAAATCAAGCGATTGGCATACTTAAAGAAGTCAGCAGGCTCGATATACTCACGAACAAAGACCAGTTTGCTCTCATCAATGAAAATGGCTCCTAAAACGGACTGCTCCGCTAAAATATCCTGAGGCTGAGCTCGGAGTTCATCAATCTCTGCCATCGGTAAATCCTTCCTTCAAATCACTATTATCCTTCTTTAACCCGCAAACGAATCACCCCAGTTATATCCTGATAAATTTTCACTGGAACATCGATCAGACCAATGGAGCGAATCGGTGAGTCCACCTTAATATGGCGCTTGTCAATTTTAATGCCAAACTGCTTCTGCAGCTCTTCTGCTATTTTCTTGCTGGTAATAGAGCCAAAGGTGCGGCCGTCCGGACCAACTTTTTCAGTAAATTCAACAAGAGTAGCTTCTTCTGCTAACTTAGCCTTAATAGCCTGAGCTTCTGCCACTAGTTCAGCGTGGGCTTTTTCTTCAGACTTTTGCTTACCGCGCAGCTCACCGATAGCCTGCGCTGTTGCTTCCTTGGCTAAATTTTTCTTAATCAGAAAATTTTGAGCATAGCCAGTCGGCATTTCCTTGATTTCGCCTTTTTTGCCCTTGCCTTTTACATCTGCTAAAAAAATTACTTTCATACTTTTTTCTCCTCGTCTATTATTACTTCCTCTTTAATGACTTGATCCATAATTTCTTGATTCAACGACTGAAGGACCTCAGAAACTGTTTTACCTTCAATTTGAGCTGCCGCCAGATTGAAATGACCGCCACCGCCCAGCTTTTCCATAATTCGCTGAACGTTGATTTTGCTGCGACTGCGAGCCGAAATAGACACATAGCCTTTGGTATTCTTGCTCACGACAAAAGTAGCTTCAATTCCTGACATGGATAGCATGGTATCAGCTGCCTTACTGATGACAACCGTATCATAAGTGTTCTCCTCTGGACCAGCTGCTACAATGACATTTGGCAATATCTTCTTGCCATTTAAAATCAGCTCATTAATCGCACGATATTCCTCAAAATTCGTAGCGGAAATGTCCTGAATCACAACACTGTCACTGCCTCGAGTCCGCAGATAGCTGGCCACATCAAAGGTCCGACTGGTGACTCGAGATGAAAATCCTTTGGTGTCAAGCATAATCCCCGCCATGAGAATGCTGGCTTGCATCTTACTGAGACGATTCTTTTTAGAATTCTGGAACTGAATCAGCTCCGTTACCAATTCACTGGCACTGCTAGCCCCACTTTCGATATAGGCAATCACAGCATTTTCCGGAAAATCTTCATCACGACGATGGTGGTCCACTACGATAATCTGACTGAATTGATCAAAGAAATCCTTAGACAGAGTCAGAGATATCTTGGAGTGGTCAACCATAATCAAGAGCGACCGATTGGTCACCATATTTACTGCTTCAGAAAGCGGCACCAGATAATCAGCCCCTTCCTGCTGGAGCTTTGTAATGGACCGCTCAATGTCAGAAGCCATCTGAGACGGATCATAGACCACATAAGCTTTCTCAATGATATTACTAGCAAAGAGCTGCATACCAAGAGAAGACCCCAAGGCATCCATATCCAGATTTTTATGTCCGACTATAAAGACCTGATCCACACTCTTAATCTTATCAGAGATTGCAGTCATCATAGCCCGAGTACGGGTGCGCGTGCGCTTAACAGCTGACGCCGTTCCTCCACCAAAGAAGATTGGATTCATGTTGTCATTATTTTCTTTGACGACAGCTTGATCCCCACCCCGAACTTCAGCTAAGTTGAGGTTAAGCAGGGCGACCCGACCGATTTCATCATGATTGCCATCACCATAAGAAAAGCCCATACTGAGTGTCAGCGACAGCTCTCGATTTTTAGCTTCCGTCCGGAATTGATCAATGATAGAAAATTTATTTTCCATCAGCTGTTCCAGCACTGTGTAATCCGTAAAAAGATAGAACCGATCCATGCCAACCCGACGGTAAAACATATGAAACTGCTCAGAAAATTCTGCTACGAAGTTGGCCACAAAGCTATTGATATGACTGATATCCGTGTCTGAAACAACATCTTCCAAATCATCATAATTATCCACCGAGATAATCCCGATTACCGGGCGCGTTGTTACCAGACCAACAGTGGCTTCGTATTCATTGGATGCATCAAAAAAATAAAACACACTGGATGCACGGTCCAAGTAAACCGAATATTTCTTGTCTCCAACCGTAGCATAATGACCAGAGTCTGAATAAGCAGCCTTCATGATATTCTTGAGCATATCAGCATCAAAATCACCATCTTCGGTTGTAAAAATCAGTTCCGCATAGGGATTAAACCACTCTACATCACCATTATCTTCACTGATTTTAATGACACCAACTGGCATCTTATCCAGCAAGGAAGCGAGGCTTCCTTCTGCTTGATGATTGACATAATGAATCTGCTCAATCTCATCTAGCTCGGATACTCTCTGTTGCTGGATAAAAAGCACAATCAAAAGAGCCAGCACAAGCATGAGAGCAGCTAGCATGGCCAAACTATCACCAAAAAGCCTCAGACAGATGGCTAAGATTATAAAGGAAATTAGACCCGCCATCGCCAAGTGAATTGGGGCAAAACGAAATTTTCTCATCATAGACCTCTTATTCCGCCATTTTACCATAAATCCTAGAAAAAAGCGAATTTCTCCCAATAAGTAAAGCATTTAAGAAGGGTAAAGAAAGCGAAAAACAGCATTTCAAAGTTTACAACATTGTAAACCTCTTGTAAATTTACACAAAAAGGCTGCTTCTCAAAGGAAACTAAGCCTTTTACAAGAGTTACTTCGCTTGATTTTTAGAAATGCTTCTAGACTTGCCTTCTAAGTAAACCATCAAAATGGAAATATCTGCTGGATTGACACCAGAAATACGACTAGCCTGACCAATTGTTTCTGGATTGATTTTCTTAAACTTCTGTCGAGCTTCAGTCGCAATCGAGTCAATATCATCCCAGTCAATATTAGCTGGAATCCGCTTCTCTTCCATACGCTTCATCTTTTCAACCTGATCGAGAGCTTTAGAAATATAACCTTCGTACTTAATCTCTGTCTCAATTAGCTCGATAATCTTTTCATCAAGCTCCTCTGCCGCCGGACCAATGAACTGAACTACATCTTGGTAAGATACTTCTGGCCGTCGCATAAATTCTTTGGCAGTTACTGCATCCGTCAGAGGCTTAAAGCCAAGCTCTTCTACTTTAGCGTTTGTTTCCTTGACAGGTTTTAGTTTGATGGATTCCAAACGCTTCATTTCATTGTCAAACTGATTCTTTTTAATCTCAAAACGAGCCCAGCGCTCATCATCAACCAGACCAATTTCTCGTCCCATCTCTGTCAAACGCATATCTGCATTGTCATGACGGAGAATCAAACGGTACTCAGCTCGGCTGGTCAAAAGTCGATAGGGTTCTACGGTCCCCTTGGTCACCAAATCATCAATCATGACTCCAATGTAACCATCACTGCGCTTCAAGATTAACTCCGGCTTCCCTTGGATCTTCAAGGCCGCATTAATCCCAGCAATAATCCCTTGACCAGCGGCTTCTTCATAACCAGAAGTTCCATTGGTCTGACCTGCTGTAAAGAGCCCTGAAATTTTCTTAGTTTCCAAGGTTGCCCGTAACTGGTGGGGCATGATCATATCGTACTCAATGGCATAGCCTGTCCGCATCATCTCAGCATTTTCTAAACCTTTGATAGAGTGAACCAAGTCCTTTTGTACATCTTCTGGCAGACTGGTTGACAGCCCCTGCACATAAACCTCTTCTGTATCACGACCCTCAGGTTCTAAGAAAAGCTGGTGGCGTTCCTTATCCGCAAAACGGACAATCTTATCCTCGATTGACGGGCAATAGCGAGGGCCCACACCCTTAACGATACCTGAAAACATAGGAGCCCGGTGCAGGTTATTTTGGATAATTTCGTGACTTTCCGCATTGGTATAAGTCAACCAGCAAGGCACTTGATCTTTCACATAGTCCTCATCACGAGAAGTGTAAGAGAAATGATTGGCCTTTTCATCACCTGGCTGAATTTCAGTCACATCATAATTGATAGATGATGCCTTGACACGCGGTGGCGTTCCTGTCTTAAAACGACCAATTTCAAAACCTAGATCCCGCAGATTATCAGCCAAAGGAATGGCTGCTAGACTATGGTTAGGACCAGATGAATACTTGAGATCACCAATGATAATTTCTCCCCGCAAGGCTGTTCCAGTGGTAACAATGACAGCTTTAGCTGCATATTCCTGTTGCGTCGCTGTCTTAACCCCAATGACCTTACCATCTTCTACCAAGATTTCATTAATCATGGTTTGCCGCAGAGTCAGATTTTCTTGATTTTCGACAGTCTTCCGCATTTCTTTGGAGTAGACTTCCTTATCCGCCTGCGCCCGAAGAGCCCGAACAGCGGGTCCTTTACCAGTATTGAGCATTTTCATCTGGATATAGCTCTTGTCAATATTCTTGGCCATCTCTCCGCCCAAAGCATCTACTTCACGAACGACAATGCCTTTTGCAGACCCTCCGATAGATGGATTGCAGGGCATAAAAGCCAGCATCTCAATATTGATGGTTGCCAAAAGAACTTTACAGCCCATTCGACTGGCAGCAAGCGATGCCTCAACCCCAGCATGCCCTGCTCCAATCACGATAATATCATAACTTTCAGTAAAATTGTGTGACATTTCTTTTTCCTTCATTTTTTCACCAAAAAAGGCCAATTCTCTAGAAGTGCAGGACAAAAAAGCCTGCAACATCCATGAGCTTTGACCATCATAGGTATTGCTTATCTTATTGTAGCAGATTGAGCTAGATTGTCAATCTAAATGTACTGCAAGACTTGACCATTCTTATAAGCTCTGTCAATCAAGCCTCCACCCAGGCACTCATCTCCATCATAGAAGACGACTGCTTGACCTGGAGTAATAGCCCTTTGTGGTTTATCAAAGTTGACAACAGCCTTGTCACCCTTTACAGTAACTGTCACCTTGGAATCCGGCTGACGATAACGGAACTTAGCTGTACATTCCATAGTAAATTCTTCTGGCATTTCTTTTGTGAAATGAACCTGACTAGCGTCAAGACTGGTTGACATCAAATTGTCATGGTAAAAGCCCTGACCGACATAAAGAATATTTTGGCTGAGATCTTTTCCAACCACAAACCAAGGCTGATTATCTCCCCCGTGCTGACCACCAATTCCAAGACCACCTCGCTGACCAATAGTATAATACATCAAGCCAGCATGCTGGCCCATATCTCGGCCTTCCAAGGTCATCATGCGACCCGGCTGAGCTGGTAAATATTGACTCAGAAATTCTTTAAAATTCTTCTCACCAATGAAGCAAATACCTGTCGAGTCTTTTTTCTTAGCTGTAGCTAAACCAGCTCTTTCAGCAATTGCTCGAACTTCTGGTTTTTCTAAATGACCCAGAGGAAACATAGTCTTTTGCAGTTGTTCCTGTGATAGTTGGCTTAGGAAGTAAGTCTGATCCTTATTGTTGTCCTTGCCACGCAGCATGTGAACCAAGCCATCTTGGTCTCTCTTCACCTGAGCATAGTGACCCGTTGCAACGTAATCAGCGCCCAGTGTCAAGGCATAGTCAAGGAAGGCTTTAAACTTGATTTCCTTGTTACACATGACATCTGGATTTGGAGTCCTACCAGCTCGGTATTCCGCCAAGAAGTATTCAAAAACACGTTCCCAGTACTCTTTCTCAAAGTTGACAGAGTAGTAAGGAATGCCAATCTGGTCTGCAACAGCTGCCACATCCTTGTAGTCTTCTGTGGCTGTGCAGACACCAAATTCATCTGTGTCGTCCCAGTTTTTCATGAAGATACCAATTACATCGTAACCTTGCTCTTTCAAGAGCAAGGCAGTTACTGATGAATCGACACCTCCGCTCATACCAACAACGACACGAGTCTTAGAGTTATCACTCATTGTGTTCTCCCATCTTTTCGTTATTTCACGATTGAAGGTCGTGCTGTGCTTCAACGATTGAAGGTCGTTTGAGCAAGCCCTATTATAGCACGAAAGGATTAGGAAAACAAATCAGAAATTTAACTAAATTTATTATCTGTAAAGAATGTTTACAATGTTGTAAATTTATTGATTTTCTCGTTTACTTTCCTCTCTAACAAAATTTTATAATATCCACTTTTAATTCATTTAAAAAATCAGCAGAAAGCCCTTAACTTTGTTATAATGAAAATAATAAATAAGCTGCAAGGAGAAATCATGACTTCACTAAGATTTCACTCTGTTTTTGATATTATCGGACCTGTGATGATAGGTCCATCAAGCAGCCATACGGCAGGTGCCGTCCGTATTGGAAAAATTGTCTCCTCTATTTTTAATGATGATCCTACGGAAGTAGAGTTCCAGCTCTTTAACTCTTTTGCCAAAACTTACCGAGGTCACGGAACTGACTTGGCTCTTGTAGCAGGGATTTTAGGTATGGATACAGATGATCCAGAGATTCCTAACAGCCTTGAAATCGCCCATAAACGCGGTATCAAGATTGTCTGGACGATTCAAAAGGATAGCAATGCTCCCCACCCCAATACGACAAAGATTACAGTCAAAAATGACCATAAAACAATCAGTGTGACTGGAGTCTCTATCGGTGGCGGCAACATTCAAGTAACGGAGCTGAATGGATTTTCAGTATCTCTGAGCATGAATACTCCGACCATCATTATTGTCCATCAAGATGTCCCAGGTATGATTGCCCATGTCACCGAAGCTCTGTCACGCTACAATATCAATATAGCTCAGATGAATGTCACTCGTGAGAAGGCTGGGGAAAAAGCGATTATGATTATTGAAGTTGACAGCCGCAGCTGTGAGGAAGCCATCGATGAAATTCGCAATATTCCTCATCTGCATAATGTAAATTTCTTTAAATAGGAGAAAATATGTTTTATTCCATCAAAGAATTGGTAGAGCAAGCTGACTTGGATTACCAAGGAAATGTTGCTGAATTGATGATTGCTACCGAGTATGAATTGACTGGTCGTGAAAGAGATGAAGTCCTGCGGCTAATGCATCGCAATCTGGAAGTCATGAAAGCCTCTGTCCTTCTTGGACTCGATGAGAGCAAGTCTCGAAGCGGATTGACTGGTGGTGACGCAGCAAAACTTGATCATTATATCCAGTCAGGAAAGGCTTTATCAGACCACACTGTGCTGACTGCTGCAAAAAATGCTATTGCTGTCAATGAGCATAATGCTAAAATGGGCTTGGTTTGTGCCACACCAACGGCCGGCAGCGCTGGCTGTCTGCCAGCTGTTCTTACATCTGCTATTGAAAAATTAGGACTCTCAGAAGAAGAACAGCTAAACTTTCTATTAGCTGCAGGCGCTTTTGGCCTAGTTATTGCCAATAACGCCTCAATTTCAGGTGCTGAAGGTGGCTGTCAAGCTGAGGTTGGCTCTGCTTCTGCTATGAGTGCAGCTGCTTTAGTTCTGGCTGCTGGAGGTTCACCTTTTCAAGCCAGTCAAGCTATTTGTTTTGTCATCAAAAACATGCTGGGCTTGATTTGTGATCCAGTAGCTGGTCTGGTGGAAGTTCCTTGTGTCAAGCGAAATGCTATGGGAGCCAGTTACGCCTTTATTGCAGCTGATATGGCTCTTGCAGGAATCGAGTCTAAAATTCCTGTTGACGAAGTTGTTGACGCCATGTATCAAGTCGGGTCAAGTCTGCCTACTGCTTTCAGAGAAACAGCTGAAGGTGGTCTAGCTACAACACCGACAGGTCGCAGACTTTCAAAAGAAATCTTTGGAGAATAACCTTGACAAATTTGTCAAGTAGATTTACTAGATAGTAAAAAAGGAGACAAGATGAGCCATTTGAAATATATCTTCTTTGATTTGGATGGAACCTTAGTTGACAGTTCAAAGGGCATCCAAAAATCCTTTGAATACAGTTTTAAACAACTTGGAAAAGAGTGCCCTGAAGAAAATATTATAAAAAGTTTTATGGGGCCTCCTCTGGAAGTAAGCTTCGCTTCTGTTCTTGAAGAAAGCCAAGTTCCAGAAGCGATTAACTATTATCGTAGCTTCTATAAGGAAAAAGGCATCTGGGGCGTTCGCCTCTATGAAGGGATACCAGAATTACTGACACAGTTAAAAGAAGCTGGTTATAAAATTTATGTAACAACGAGTAAGAATCAACCCACAGCACAAGATTTATTAGCAAATCTAGCTATCTCTGAGCAATTTGATGATATTTTTGGCTCACTGCCAGATTCATTTCACAAAGCAGATGTTCTGCTCCGAGCTCTGCGAACACTAGATGCAAATCCAGAAGAAACCATAATTATAGGCGATACAAAGTTTGATATAATTGGCGGTAAAGAAGTAGGAATCTCAACTCTAGGAGTCCTTTGGGGCTTTGGCAGCCAAAAAGAGTTACTAGAAAATGGAGCAGATTTCCTGGCTCATTCTCCCAAACACATTTTAAAAATATTAAACGAACACTTTTCATAACTTTACATAGCTGTCAATCTAGATAAGATTGTTATCTTTAAATCTTTATCTACACTACCATTTTTTGCTTATAAATTGTCAATTTTATGTAAACTAAAAAAACCACAGGGATTCTGTGGTTTTTTTAGTTTTATCTTAGTAACCCCAAGCTGAAAGTCCTTGAGCACTATAGGCGCTATATGCTGATTGGATTTGATCATCAACAGTAGCTGTTGAACCCCAACCTGGCATTGTTTGGAAAAGACCACTAGCACCTGAAGGGTTGTAAGCATCTACTTGACCATTTGATTCACGGGCAATGATAGCTTCCCAAGTTGATGCAGGAACACCAGTCATTTCTGCCATACGTGATGCTGCATAAGAACCAGTTGCACCAGCGGTATTACCATTGCTAAGTACAAGGCCTCCTGAAGTTGCTGCTGAATTAGCTGTTGCTGCAGGTGCTGCATAATTATTTACGGGAGTTGCAGTTGCTGCTACGCTTGTTTCAGACGTTTTGGCACTATTTCCAAGTTCCAAGATTTGACCAACACGGATGTGATTTGGATCTGCAATCTTGTTTAACTCTACTAATTTCTCAAGAGTTGTATTTTTTTCGTTAGCAATAGCTGATAAAGTATCACCGGCTTCAACTGTATAGGTCTCAGCATTTGCAATACCTGAAACCAAGAAAGCCGCTGCAGCGACTGCACCTGTTAAAGTCCATTTTGCTGTTTTTTTGTTCATTAAAATGTAATTCTCCTTTCGGTGATAATACTATCTTACACATAAAATATTACCAAAAAGTTACATTACCAAGTCAAACGTTACAAGAACATTTAGTTTAGACGTTAAAAACAGACTTTTAGAGCTTTTTTGCCAAATATTTTCTTTGACCAAGCAAAAAATAGACAAGTTTAACTTATACTATTCTCTAAAAACACTTTAAACAATAGGTCAGTTTTTCAATATATAAAGCAGAACACCTAATATAAGTAAGCTAATAATAGCCAAGCTGTCATTTCTTTTCCATGCCAAGCGGCGAAAACGTGTCCGGCCTTCACCTCCATTATAACCGCGCGCTTCCATGGCAATTGCTAGAGCATCTGCCCTTTTAAAACTAGAAGCAAACAAAGGGATTAGAATGGGAATAATAGATTTAACCTTTTGAACAAGCTTTCCCTCGCCAAAGTCAACACCACGCGCCCTCTGGGCGTTCATAATCCGAGTAGTATCATCCATCAACGTTGGAACGAAGCGCAGGCTCATAGAGAGCATCAGACCAATCTCATGTGCTGGCACTTTGAAAACCTTCAGTGGTTTCAACAAAGACTCAACCGCATCGGACAAGCTTAAGGGCGTCGTTGTCAGAGTCAGAAGAGTAGAAAAGAAAATAATCAGAATAAAGCGGCTAAAAATAATTCCAGCCTGTGACAGTCCTAGTTCTGTAATTCTGATAAAAGCGAATCGAAAGATTGTGGCCCCTCCAGAGGTTAAAAACAGCTGGAACAAGGTGGTAAAAGCTATGATAAAAACCATGGACTGGATACCCTTTAAAAAGAACTTCAAAGGAACCTTAGACAGCAAGACCAAACTAAAAACGAAAACAAACAACAGCAGATTGGTCACAAGATTATTAGCCCAGAAAATTAATAGAATAAAAAGAAACATCGCCAGCAACTTGCTCCGCGGATCCAAACGATGGATGATTGAATTTCCGGGAATATAGCGACCTAAAATCAACTTATCCATGCAAGATCTCCTTGAATTCTTCAATTGTAATAGGATAATGCGAGAAATTCATCCCTTTCTCCGCCAATTCGTGAGCAAATTTTGTAATCTTAGGAACACCCAATTGAATACTCTCCATAAAATCCAAATCCTGAAAGACCTGAGCAGGCTGACCGCTCTTGACTACTCTGCCCTTATCTAAAACATAGACTGTATCAGCAAAGTTGGCTACATCATCCATTAGGTGTGTTACCAAAACAATGGTCATACCGGCACGATGCAGCTCTTCAAAGAGCCTCATCAGTTCTTTTCGACCGGATGGATCAAGTCCTGCTGTCGGCTCATCCAAAACCAAGATATCGGGCTCCATGGCTAGTATACCAGCGATGGCTACCCTACGCATCTGGCCACCAGAAAGTTCGAAAGGACTGCGATTGAACAAATCCTCAGAAATCCCGACCAAGTGTAGCTTTTCACGCGCCAAAGCTTCCGCTTCTTCCTTAGAAACACCAAAATTCTGAGGACCAAAAGCCACATCTTTCAAAACTGTTTCATCAAAAACTTGACTTTCCGGAAATTGAAAGACTAGACCGACCTTCTTGCGCACCTGTTTAATGTCTTTATTGACAGAATCAGCTGTGATGACTGTACTGCCTACTTCAACACTACCCTGATCGGGAACCAGCAAGCCATTTAAAAGCTGAAGAATGGTTGACTTACCGCTGCCAGTATGCCCGATAAGAGCTGTATAACTGCCCGATTTTATCTCCAAATCCACTCCAAAAAGCGCTGGTCCCTCAAAAGGAGTGCCAGCTTGATAAGTATAACTTACATTTTTGAGAGTAATGCCCATAGTTGATCCTGCAATTCTTTTTCTGTTAAGTAAGAGTCTGGCAGAGAAAGCCCTGACTGACGCAAAGCCGCCTTTACCTGATTAACAAATGGCTGATCCAATCCTAGCTCTTCCAAATCTTCTCGAGAAAAAAGCTCTCTCGGGGTAGCGGTAGACTCAACCTGACCCTCTTTCATGACCAAAACACGGTCGCTTAAGGCTATTTCATCCAGGTCATGAGTGATAGAGATGACGGTCAGCTGATTCTTATCTTTAATTTTTTTCACGGTCTGGATAAGATCCAAACGTCCCTCTGGATCTAGCATGCTAGTTGCTTCATCCAAAATAATAATATCCGGTCTCAGAGCTACCACACCTGCAACAGCTACCCGCTGTTTTTGCCCTCCGGAAAGACGAGCTGGTTCACGCTCCTTAAAATCCTGCATGCCGACAAGCTCTAATGCCTGCTGGACTCGCTCTACCATCAGATCATAGTCCAGCCCTTGATTTTCCAAACCAAAGGCTACATCGTCTTCTACAGTTGCACCGACAAACTGATTATCTGGATTTTGGAATACCATGCCAATCTGTCGACGTTTTTCCCAGACGTTTTCAGCTGTCAGCTTATCGCCTGAGATAATAATATCTCCGCTTTCCGCTTCTAAAAGGCCGTCAATCAAACGAACAGTGGTTGATTTTCCACTGCCATTATGACCGACAATAGACAGCCATTCCCCTTTTTTTACCTGAAAAGAGACATCATTTAAAGTGTAATTCTCAGACTCACTATCGTATTTGTACTTAAGATTTCTTACTTCGATGATATTTTCCATATTATTTAAAGGTGTCTTTAAAGAGATAGGCACTTCCCTTGAAGTAGTCATATCCAGAATAAATCGTAAAGATTAAAGCAATGTACAGAAGGATTTGTCCTAAGAGAGTCCAATGAATCAGTAGAAAAATAATAGCAAACATCTGCGTGAAGGTCTTGATTTTACCAGGCATAGCAGCCGCCAAGACTGTACCGCCTGTTTCTACTAGAAGCAAGCGCAGACCTGTTACTGCCAATTCCCGGCAAATAATAATAGCCACAACCCAGGCAGGAGCCATTTTCATCTCGATCAACATGATAAAAGCAGACATCACTAAAAGCTTATCAGCCATGGGATCAGCAAATTTACCAAAGTTTGTTACCACTTCCCACTTTCGAGCCAAATAACCATCTAGGTAATCAGTTATACTGGCAAAAGCAAAGATAAAAGCTGCCAATATATGCATGGCATAAGAATGACCGAATGTTAAAATCACAACAAATACAGGGATTAAAGCAATTCTAACAAGGGTTAAGGCATTTGGAATATTTTCTTTTTTCATGGGATTCTCTTCGTTTTTATCCTTTCGTAATGTTCAAACTAATGGTTCCACTATCGCTAGTCAAAGCCGAAGTATCTAGTTTTTGTCCTTCTATCGTCACAGTTGCTCCTTTAACAGGTGCTAACGTAATAAGATACTTATTGCCTGGCTCAAGAGAAACCGTCTGGCTTGATTTTTCAGGAGATAAGGTGATACCTTCGGCTAGTTCTGAATCGCTTATGCTTACCAAATTGGTCGTTTGCTCCACAGAAACGGTCACTTTGACAGGCTGACTTGCTCCGCTATACTCAGCAATCAAATTCTCTCCGCTTCCACTAACTGTCAATTTGCTAACTGAGGAAGAAACTGACTTAGAATCAACCGAAGAAAAGGAACTCTTCTGACTGTTAATGCTTGTAGAGGAAACCAGACTATAATTGCTGTTAGATGCTTTGAAACTTACCGAATTAGTATGAGCATAGTTCCAAATATAGTATGCAACGAAAGCTGCAATAGCTGAAGCCAATAAGAGAAAATAGAACAAGGGCAGAAAAGAGCTTTTATTTTTATTTTTTCTGCTCCTGAATTCCTCATCTGCTGCCAGTGCCACTTCATCAAAGACAATCATCTCACCAGCTTCGTAAGCCTCCAGAATAATGGATTCATCCAAATCTACAGCCCAAGCATATTTCCGTAAGAAGCTACGGGCATAGAAAGGACTAGGAAGCAAATCATAGTCATTTCGTTCCAGCGCTTCCAGCAAATCCTGCTGGATATCTGTCTTTTTTGACAATTCCTCTAAGCTCAGCCCTTGATTGGTTCGGGCAAGCTTCAACACTTCTCCTATCGTTTTTTTTCTCATACTTACTTTTCCCTTTTTTCTATTCTTCACTATTTTAACAAAATTTTAAAAACGATTCTGGAATTATTTTGGAAAAATAGTAAAATCTGTCATATCACACTGATCGATAAATCGATGACCTAGTTTTATCACATCATTCAGGCTGATGTCCTGTAAAATTTTTGGCAAATCAAACAGATTCTCACCCGTCAAATGCGGTTCATATTGGGTTGCAATATACTCAAGCGAGTTTAAACCGTGCAGAAAATCACCAAACATCTCGCTTTTAATCGTATCCAAGTGCTCTTCTGTCACATCCGGATCCTTGTCAAAATTCTTGATGGCTGAGCGAAACTGATGAGAAAGTCCCACCGGTTCCTGAGTGTCCATCGTCAGCATGACAAAGTGAAAATCTTTTTCTACTTCCACTTCCAGCGTTAAAGAATTATCCATTTTCCCACTTTCATAGAGGGACTGGAAACGCTTGGAAGTCCAGCCAAACATCATGGCAAATAAGAGTTTCAAAGTGATTTTATAGCGATACAACTCCGATTCATCAACAAAGTCTGTTCCCCGAATCCCAACTGCCAGTTTTGGACTAGCTACCTCCATTCGGTAGGTGTCCGTTGATACCACTGGGTGAAGACTAACAGGAATTTTTTCAATCGGTTCCGAACTCCCAGCAAAAATTAATTTTGCCTGCTGTTCTGCAATCTCTGCAGCTATCTGTTCCAAATCAAAATTACCAATCACAAACAAAGTCATATTAGAAGGATGATAAAAGTTACTGAAATTTTCCTTTAAATTTTCGACGGTAATCTCAGAGATAGACTCTTTCGTTCCTGCAATGTCTTCTGCCAGAGGTGTTTGAGGATAGAGATTGGCCAAGGCTCCAAAAAAGAGACGATAATCCGGATTATCTTGATACATTTCAATTTCTTGGCCGATAATATCCTGTTCCCGCAAAATGGATTCTTTTGTGAAATCAGCCCGATGAACCAGTTCTTGTAAAAGCTGTAGGTTTTCTGAAATATTATCCGTTGCAGAAAATAGATAGCTAGTCCGAGTAAAGCTTGTAAAGGCATTACTCTCAGCACCTAACTTAGTAAATTCCAGCAGCAAATCCTTTCCCTGCGGGCCTTCAAAAAGCTTATGTTCCAAAAAATGAGCTATTCCAGCCGGATATTGAGTGACCTGCTTGGTTTCACGTGAAACAATCCCAGTATCCACTGAACCAAAATTAGTTGAGATAATCCCATAAGTTTCATTAAAATCATTTTTAGGCAGAAGAAAAACACGCAAACCATTTGCCAAGACTGTCTGATAGACAGTTTCTCCCACTGCTGAATAATTGATTTTTTCTAGCACTTCTCCCTGCATTATTTTCCTTCCATAAAGTAAATAGCTTGTAATTTTAAGAGGCCAGCTGACTTGATAATATCATCCTTATGAACCTGTTCCAAAGCTTCCAGCCAAGCTTCAAGAGATAAGAATTTGTTCCCTAAAACAGAAGCCATATAAGCTCTCTCCAAGATTGTATTCTGTCGATCCTGAGCTAACAATACTGAATTTCTCAGCATTTTCTTGGTTTGATTCAGTTCTTCCTGACTAAAATTCCCACGCTTCAAATCAACAATCTGTCGGTTGATTAAAGCAACTGTTCTGGTCCGATTACTGCGGTCAATACCAGCGTAAATCCGCATCATTCCTGAAAAAATATCAAAATTGCTAGAAATTGTATAAGCCAGCCCTTCCTTTTCACGAAGATTGACAAATAATTTCGAATGGGCAAAGCCACCTAGCAAAGCATTTAAAACGACCAAAGGCAGGTGCTCACTCTCTCCGTACTGAATAGGGAAGTGATAGGCCAACTCAATAATTGACTGATGGACATCTTTCTGCTCCAGTCCTTCTCGTAAAACATTGGAATATTCTTGCTGATAAACTAACTGAAGTTCTTGTTGGCGAGGTGCAAAATTGAAAGATTGAATTTTCTCCCGAACAGCCACTTCATTAAAGTCCCCAATAAAGAAAAAGTCAATCTGATTTTCCTGAAGCATCTCCTGAAAAGCAACAAAACTGCTTGCAGCTGTCTCTTTCTGGATTAATTCAATTGTCCCAACACGAGGCATCTGCATTTCCTCTTCTTCATAAAAGAGTTTGTCTAATTCTCGATGAGCATGATAAAAATGATTCTCAATTTCTGCTTCCAAATCATTCAAGATATTTTTCTTCTCAATTTCAAAAGCAGATTCATCAAAAGCGTCTTGACTTACCAATGGAGAAAACAAGCTGGCTTTCAAAAAATCAAGCATGGCATCTGTCAGGACATTCTTGCGACTCAAAAATTTATCCCGCACAAAAGAAAGATTGATATCTAAATAATGGACCAATCCTCTCCTTGAAAGACTCGTAGAATAATCAGCACCATACAAATTGGCCAAACGCTCCCTGAAGGCCTGCGAAGTAGGATAAACCGCATTGACAGTTTCTAGCATGCTTGCTGTTAAAACCCGACCAGCTACTGTTTCTTTGGACATAGGCGCTGAAAAACGAACCCTAATTTTGTTTGTTTTAAATTTTTCTGATTGAATAAAATGGAGACGAACTCCTTTAGTGATTTCCATGACGCCCCTCATACTGAATAATATAGACTACTATTATATCATGAAATGCCTCTGATTTGTTTGTTCTACCAAGCTTTTTGCTGATTAAAACGTTTTCTGATAACAGGAGGAAATTTTCGAATTTTATCCAAAGCACCTCAGTACTTTTTACTAACAAATATGGTATAATGACAGGGTTGAGGTGAAATATGGAATATAAATTATTTGATGACTACATCACGCTACAAGCCCTTTTAAAAGAAACAGGAATTATCCAAAGCGGCGGAGCAATTAAAACATTTCTAAGTGAATATCCAGTTCTTTTTAACGGTGAGCGAGAAAACCGCCGGGGAAAAAAACTCCGTGTCAATGACACGATTTCCCTTCCCAAGCAAGGAATTGAAATTAATCTGACAGCTCCTAGTCAAGAAGAAATTCTGCAACACCAAAAAGAAATCGCAGAAAAAAAACGAGTTGCTGAACTTGTCAAAGCCATGAACAAGGATTTAAAAAAATCGCAGACTTCTAAAAAAGAAAAGCGTAGGAATACAGGGGTACCTAAAAAGCAGAAAACTACTAAAAGCCCTGTTCGCTTCCCTGGTATCTAATCATGTGGCTGCAATCATTAAAAATCAAGCATTTCCGAAATTATCAGGAAGCTGATATTGACTTCCATCCTGGTTTAAATGTCTTTCTAGGCCAGAACGCACAAGGTAAAACCAATATTTTAGAAGCTGTTTATTTCCTAGCCTTAACAAGAAGCCACCGCACACGTTCAGATAAGGATTTGATTCATTTTACAGAAAATGATCTCCTTGTCTCTGGCATCTTAGAAAAAAAGACTGGTAAAGTTCCCCTTGACATTAACTTGACACCAAAAGGTCGCATCACAAAAGTCAATCACTTGAAACAAAGTAAATTATCAGACTATATTGGAACTATGAATGTTGTTCTTTTTGCTCCTGAAGATTTACAGTTGATTAAAGGTTCTCCCAGTCTACGTCGTAAATTTATAGACATTGAGCTTGGACAAATCAAGCCTGTCTATCTATCAGATTTATCCAATTATAATCATGTCCTTAAACAACGCAATTCCTATCTGAAAGCTAATGATAAAGTTGACGAAACTTTCTTGACTGTCCTTGATGAACAGCTGGTTGACTATGGCTGTCGTGTCATAAAGCATCGGTTGGATTTTTTGCAAAAATTAGAAAGCTTTGCCCAAGACAAGCACTGGGACATCTCTCAAAATTTGGAAAAATTGACTGTCAAGTATCTGTCATCTATTCCTTTACACCAAATTGACAATTTAGAAGAAACTTACCGCTCTTCCTTAATAAGCAGCCGTAAACGCGACCTATTCAAAAAAAATACAGGTGTTGGTCCCCATCGTGATGATATTGCTTTTTTTATCAATCAAATGGATGCCAACTTTGGTAGTCAAGGTCAGCATCGCAGTCTTGTTTTATCACTGAAACTAGCCGAAATCAAGTTAATAGAAAGCATTACAAAGGAAACACCTATTTTGTTGCTTGACGATGTAATGAGCGAACTTGACAATAACCGTCAACTAAAATTATTAGAAACTATCTCTCAGGATATTCAAACTTTCATCACTACAACAACTTTAGAACATTTAAAAAATCTTCCACAAGATATTAAAATTTTCACCATTCAGCAAGGACAAATCATGTCTCAATCCTAGCATTACACAAACTTTACGTTTTTGTAAATTTCATTTACAAAATATTGCTTATAGTGTAAACGAATTATATCGAATTGTTATTAGAACAGCTTTTATAGTCTTTTAAATTGTAAACATATGTCAATTTAAATCGTAAATTTAAAACGAGGTTAGGAAAAATTCCCAACCTCGTTTTATTTTTTATTGAACTGAATAGTTAGGGGCTTCATTTGTGATTTGTACATCATGAGGGTGGCTTTCCTTTAATCCAGCGCCACTCATCTCAATAAACTGAGCATCATCGTGAAGTTCTTGCAGATTTGCAGCACCAACATAGCCCATTCCAGAGCGGATACCACCCAGCATCTGGAAGACAATATCTGCAGCAGCTCCCTTATACGCCACACGGCCTTCAATTCCTTCTGGAACTAGTTTATTAGCTTCATTAACAGACCCTTGGAAGTAACGGTCACTAGAGCCCTTCTTCATAGCGGCGATGGATCCCATACCACGGTAAGTCTTAAATTTCCGACCTTGGAAGATTTCCGTCTCGCCTGGCGCTTCGTCTGTTCCTGCAAACATTGAACCTAACATAACAGCATTTCCGCCTGCAGCCAAAGCCTTGACAATATCTCCAGAATACTTAATTCCACCATCAGCAATGATGGTTTTTCCATATTCACGTGCCACAGCAGCTGCATCATAAATAGCAGTTACTTGAGGAACACCAACACCAGCAATGACACGGGTTGTACAGATAGAACCAGGACCAATTCCGACCTTAACAACATCCACACCTGCATCAAAAAGTGCACGCGCACCCTCAGCAGTTGCAATATTTCCAGCAATCAAGGTGCGATCAGGGAAATGAGCACGAATCTCAGCAATCTTGCGCAAAACTCCAGCTGAGTGGCCATGAGCAGTATCAATAACAATCGCATCTGCACCCGCTTCAAAGAGAGCTTCTGCACGTTCGAAAGTATCTGAAGTAACACCGACAGCACCAGCGACCAAAAGACGACCAAACTCATCTTTAGCAGCATTTGGAAACTCAATAACCTTTTCAATATCTTTAATGGTAATCAAACCCGAAAGACAGCCCTTATCATCAACCAAAGGCAACTTTTCAATCCGGTGTTCTTGCAAAATACGCTCTGCAGTTCCCAAATCTGTTCCAACAGGCGCCGTTACAAGATTCTCACTGGTCATATGGCGAGAAATAGGTTGGTCATAGTCAGAAATAAAACGCAAATCACGATTAGTTAGAATCCCTACTAACTTACGATTTTCAAGAGTTTCTACAACAGGAACACCACTGATGCGGTAACGTCCCATTAGCTCATCTGCTTCAGCAATCGTATGCTCTGGCGTTAGGAAAAAAGGATCAATAATAACGCCATTCTCAGAACGTTTAACCTTTCGAACTTCATCGGCCTGTTGCTCAATAGACATATTTTTGTGGATAACTCCAAGACCGCCAGCACGGGCAATAGCGATAGCCATCTGACTCTCTGTAACAGTGTCCATAGCGGCAGTAATGATTGGGATATTCAAGGTCAAATTCTCAGCAAGCTTGGTACTCAAATCAGCATCATTGGGCAGTACATGGCTTTCAGCAGGAATCAGAAGCACATCATCAAAGGTAAAACCTTTTTTCAAAAATTTAGTGTCCCAGTTAGACATCCACAGTTTCCTCTTTTCCTTCTTATTTGAACTAATACCCAAAGAAAATTGAAGTTCAGTTTTCTTTGAATAAGAGCTGGTTTTTTTGTTGTTAATATCATACCATTCTATAGGAAATTGTCAATCATTATTACACAAAAAATAAAAACCATCATTTTTGAAACTAAAAACGATAGTTTTTGTGATTTATAATCAATAATGTTCGTTATTTAAAATAATTAATCCCCATCGCAGACTTCACTTCCGAAAGAGTCTGAGCGGCAGTCTGACGTGCCTTATCACATCCTTCTTGCAGCATCTGATAAACCTGTCCCATGTCTTTAGCAAACTCCACACGACGTTCACGAATCGGGCCTAACTCTCGCTCTAAAATTTCTAACAGATAGCGTTTGGTTTTGACATCTCCCAGACCACCTCTTTGATAATGCTCTTTCATTGCAGCAATATCAGCAGCATCTTCGGGGCGGCCAAAAACATCCAGATAATGAAAGACCATATTTCCCTCAACTTTTCCAGGATCTTCCACTCTGATATGATTTGGATCTGTATACATGCTCATAACTTTCTTTTGCAGAATATCCATATCATCTGCCAGATAAATACCGTTATTAAGAGATTTAGACATCTTAGCATTGCCATCCAATCCAGGCAAACGTCCAGCTGCTTCATTTTCAGGATAAATCCCTTCCGGTTCTACTAAAACATCTGTCTGATAAGCGTGGTTAAAGGAACGAACAATTTCCCGAGTCTGCTCAATCATAGGCTTTTGATCATGTCCGACTGGTACAAAATTAGCTTTAAAAGCAGTAATATCTGCTGCTTGAGAAATTGGATAAACTAAAAACCCAGTCGGCAAACTTTCACCAAATCCTTTTTGCGCAATCTCAGTCTTGACAGTAGGATTACGCTCAAGACGAGCCAATGACACCAAATTCATGTAATACATTGACAACTCTGCCAACTCAGGAATCTGACTTTGAATAAAAATAGTCACCTTTTCAGGATCCAATCCAGCCGCTAGATAATCTAAAGCTACATTACCAATAGACTCAACAATTGTCTGAGGATCCTTTGCATGATCTGTCAAAGCTTGCTGATCAGCCAAAAATACGAACATCTCATATTTACCCTGATCCTGCAAAAGCACGCGGTTCCGTAAACTTCCTACATAATGACCAATATGCAATTTTCCTGTCGGACGATCTCCTGTTAAAATAATTGGTTTAGTCATTTATTACTCCTCAATTTATAATGAGTTCATTATATCATTTTCAATGAAAATGAGAAAGAAGTTTCTAGAAAAAAGCAAAAAATCCAGTTTTTACAGCTTGATTGACATCCCTTTACAATATTTGTAAACCTAATTGACAAACCATTCTGGCTGGAAAAACTAAAAGTCTTAGTTCATTCTATTCTCCTTTTTTCTTTCGGCTTCGTTTTTTTCTTTTTATCTCAGAATTATTTGAAAAAAGTTCTGTTTTCTAGTAAAATGAAGAAGATTATATATATAGGAGAAAGACATTGCTTACAGTATCAGATGTATCACTGCGTTTCAGTGACCGAAAATTGTTTGATGAAGTCAACATCAAATTTACAGAAGGAAATACTTATGGATTGATTGGAGCTAACGGTGCTGGAAAATCAACCTTTTTAAAAATTTTAGCTGGCGATATCGAGCCAACAACAGGCCACATTTCTCTAGGACCAAATGAACGTCTTTCAGTCCTTCGCCAGAACCACTTTGACTATGAAGAAGAACGGGCTATTGATGTTGTAATCATGGGAAATGAGCATCTCTACAACATCATGAAAGAAAAAGATGCTATTTATATGAAGCCTGATTTTTCTGATGAAGATGGTGTACGTGCGGCCGAGCTTGAGGGAGAGTTTGCTGAACTAGGTGGCTGGGAAGCTGAAAGTGAAGCCTCTCAATTATTGCAAAACCTCAATATTCCGGAAGATCTTCACTACCAAAATATGAGCGAGCTCTCTAACGGAGACAAGGTCAAAGTACTCTTAGCCAAAGCCCTTTTTGGTAAACCTGATGTCTTACTTCTGGACGAGCCAACTAACGGTTTGGATATTCAGTCTATTACTTGGCTGGAAGAC
This sequence comes from Streptococcus sp. DTU_2020_1000888_1_SI_GRL_NUU_041A, assembly GCF_032387735.1. Lineage (NCBI taxonomy): Bacteria > Bacillati > Bacillota > Bacilli > Lactobacillales > Streptococcaceae > Streptococcus > Streptococcus sp. DTU_2020_1000888_1_SI_GRL_NUU_041A. The sequence goes on from NZ_CP135591.1 coordinate 2,509,286, forward strand.
TTTCTTATCGATTTTGACAATACAGTTATTGTTGTATCCCACGACCGTCACTTTTTGAATAAAGTCTGCACTCATATGGCCGACCTTGACTTTGGAAAAATCAAACTCTATGTTGGAAACTATGATTTCTGGAAAGAATCAAGTGAACTAGCGGCTAAGCTGCTCGCTGACCGAAATGCCAAAGCAGAAGAAAAAATCAAGCAACTTCAAGAATTTGTTGCTCGTTTTTCTGCCAATGCTTCAAAATCAAAACAAGCAACTTCTCGTAAAAAGATGCTTGACAAGATTGAATTAGAAGAAATTGTTCCATCTAGCCGTAAATACCCATTTATCAGCTTCAAAGCAGAACGTGAGATCGGTAATGATCTCTTGACAGTGGAAAACCTTTCTGTCAAGATAGACGGAGAAACTATTCTTGATAATATTAACTTCATTTTACGTCCTGGCGATAAAACAGCTTTGATTGGTCAAAACGACATCCAAACAACAGCTTTAATTCGTGCTTTAATGGGTGATATTGAGTATGAAGGAACTGTCAAGTGGGGTGTCACAACCAGTCAATCTTACCTACCAAAAGATAATTCTCGTGACTTTGCTAGTGGTGAATCAATCCTTGACTGGCTGCGTCAATTTGCTAGCAAAGAAGAGGATGACAACACCTTCCTCCGAGGTTTCCTTGGACGCATGCTTTTTTCTGGAGATGAGGTTAACAAGTCTGTCAATGTCTTGTCAGGAGGAGAAAAAGTTCGGGTTATGCTATCTAAGCTGATGTTGCTTAAATCCAACGTTTTAGTCTTGGACGATCCAACCAATCACTTAGATTTGGAATCAATCTCCAGCTTAAATGATGGCTTGAAAAACTTCAAAGGATCCATTATTTTTGCCAGTCATGACCATGAATTTATTCAAACCTTGGCCAACCATATCATTGTCCTATCTAAAAATGGTGTGATTGACCGCATTGACGAAACCTATGATGAATTCTTGGAAAATCAAGAAGTTCAGGCAAAAGTTAAAGAACTTTGGAAAGATTAATTCCTTGTCAATTTACGTTTACAAAGCTTTACAGAGGCATGAAACAACGTTTCTGCCTCTTTCTATATAAGAAATATGAATCACATTAAAGAATATTTTAAAAAAAATTGGCCTTATTTTTGTGCCTTCTTTCTTCCATTTTTCATCATGTTCTTTGTCTACTTGATGTATGGAATTTACTGGAATAGCGAAACGTCTCCCTTGCTTGGTGACGGCTTTCATCAATATGTCATTTTTGATACCAACCTAAGAAATATTCTTCATGGCACAGATAGTATTTTCTATACTTTCTCCAGTGGACTTGGACAGAATTTCTATGCTTTATCCAGTTATTATTTAGGTAGCTTCCTATCTCCTTTGGTTTATTTCTTTGATTTGAAATCAATGCCAGATGCCGTCTATCTATTTACCTTAATCAAGTTCGGATTAATTGGACTTTCTACCTTTATCAGTATCAAAGGAATATTTAAAAAGATTCCAACTTTACTCATCATCACTCTTTCAACTTCATTTTCTTTAATGAGTTTTTCAGTCAGTCAATTGGAAATTAAAACCTGGCTAGATGTGTTTATCCTTGCACCTTTGATAGTCCTAGGTTTACATAGGTTGATAACTGGAAAAGGCAGAGTACTATACTTTACAACATTGTCAATTCTCTTCATCCAAAACTATTATTTTGGATATATGATGGCGATCTTTTTGGTCTTTTGGTACCTTCTTCAATTATCTTGGGATTTCAAAAATAGAATTAAAAGTTTACTTGACTTTACAGTCGTATCTGCTTTAGCAGGTCTTACTAGCCTAATCATGATTCTACCAACTTACCTAGATATAAGTACTCATGGTGAAACCTTAACAAAAGTTTCGTTATTGTTGACAGAAAAAAGTTGGTTCTTAGATGTGTTTGCTAAAAATTTTATTGGGAGTTTTGATACAACCAAGTATGGTTCTATCCCTATGATTTATGTCGGCACCTTCCCATTGATTCTGGCTATCTTATTTTTTACCTTAAAATCTGTTAAGTTTCACGTGAAACTTTGCTACTTTTTACTTATTGCAATTTTCATAGCTAGTTTTTATCTTCAATATTTAGACTTACTTTGGCAGGGAATGCATGCTCCGAACATGTTTCTTCATCGTTATTCTTGGCTATTTTCTCTGATAGTTATCTATATGGCTGCTGAGACTTTAAATCGTTGGAAAGATGTGAAAGTAATGAATGTTGCCATTAGTTTCACTTTGCTCAGCCTCGGATTCATTCTTACTTTTATTCAGAGAAAACATTATGACTTTTTGGCTCCTGAGAATTATATTCTAACATTAGAATTTCTGCTGGCTTATCTCTTGATTAGCTTTGTCTTAGCAAAATCTTCGATTCAACCAAAAATCATTCTCCCTGTCTTGCTTTTCTTTGTTACTTTTGAATTGTCGCTTAATTCCTATTATCAAGTTGGAGGAATTGCTAAAGAATGGGTATTTGCCACTCGTTCTTCATATTCCAGTCACCTTGACGAGATTGACAAGCTTGTCAATTATTCCAAAAAGGAAAATATTGACTTTTTTAGAACTGAAAGATTGAATCCACAAACGGGAAATGACAGTATGAAATTCAACTACAATGGAATTTCCCAGTTCTCATCTGTCAGAAATACTCAGGCAAGTTCTACTTTAGATAAACTTGGTTTTAAATCAGCAGGAACAAATCTGAATCTACGTTATCAAAACAACAGTATTTTAATGGACAGTATTTTTGGTGTTCGCTACAATCTATCTGAGACAGATCCTCAAAAATTTGGTTTTCTTCCTGAGAAAACTGAAAAAGAAATGTCTCTCTACCAAAATGATGCTGCTCTTGGTTTAGCTTTTCTGACCAATGATGTTTACCATGATGTCAAGTTTACAAATTTGACTTTAGATAATCAGACAGAATTTTTGAATCAATTAACTGGCTTTGATTTTAAATATTATGATAAAGTAGATGCTATAACTACTAATGAAAATGTCAAACAAATTGGTAACAGAGTGACTGTGGATGTTGACAGAGAGCATAATACAAGCTTTGCTAGTGTAATCTATACTGTCAATGTACCTGCTAACAGTCAACTATATGTTAATGTTGCTGGGATTGATTTTAGTAATGATGATCAAACAGATGTTGACATTACTGTCAATAACTTTACAGAACGTTATACAACTAATAATGTATTTCCTTTCTTTAATGCTGGCTATTTCAGTCAAAGTCAGACAGTGTCTGTTCGCTTTACATTCCCAAACAATTCGACAGTTTCATTTGATACGCCAGAATTTTTTGCTGTTAATACTGAGCAATATCAAAATGTCATTCAAAAATTAAAAGAGCAGCCCGTTTCCACAACTACTGATTTAAACACAGTAAAAACAAACTATAGAGCGGAAAAGGATACTTCATTATTCTTTACCATTCCTTATGATAAGGGATGGTCAGCCACTCTTAATGGGAAGCCTGTCACACTAAAACGAGCTCAAAACGGCTTTATGAAATTAGATGTGAAAAAAGGAGAAGGAAAAGTTGTCCTCACTTTCATTCCTAATGGGCTGAAAGAAGGTGGCATTGCCTTCATATCTGGCATAATCTTATTTGTTTGCTATAATTTTCTACGTAGAAAACGGCAGAGAATGTAAATATATCAAAAAAACAGCTCCTTACCAATATAAAAAAATAAGGCTCTTCATTAAAATGTGAACCGCACCCCAAAAGTTAGACAGAAAAATCTAACTTTTGGGGTGTTTTTAAATGAAATTAACTTATGAGGATAAAGTTCGAATCTATGAACTAAGAAAACAAGGAATCAGCTTAAAGCGACTTTCAGATAAATATGGAATGAACCTTTCAAATCTTAAGTACTTAATCCGATTGATTGATCGCTACGGAATAGAAATCGCCAAAAAAGGGAAAAACCGTTATTACTCGAAAAAATTAAAACAAAAAATGATTGATAAAGTCCTACTTGAGGGTCGTTCGCAACTAAGCGTTTCTCTGGATTATGCTCTCCCAAGTAGTGGATTACTTTCAAATTGGCTGGCACAATACAAGAAAAACGGGTATACTATTGTCGAGAAAACAAGAGGGAGACCAGCTAAAATGGGACGTAAACGGAAGAAAACTTGGGAAGAAATGACAGAACTAGAGCGACTTCAAGAGGAGAATGAGCGTCTACGTACCGAGGTGGCCTACCTAAAAAAGTTAAAAGAGCTAGAAGACAGGGACGAAGCCTTAGAGAGAGAAAGGCAGAGACAGTTAGAGAAATGGTTTCAGGAGGATTTCGATTAGATTTACTTCTTGAAACGGCACATTTAGCTCGCTCAACTTACTACTATCACTTAAAACAGCTAGATCAACCAGATAAGAATCAAGAACTTAAAGCTGAAATTCAGTCAATTTATAGTGAGCATAAAGGAAATTATGGCTATCGGAGAGTTACTCTTGAACTAAGAAATCGTAGCTTCGTAGTCAATCATAAAAAGGTCCAAGGTCTGATGAAAGTCCTTGGTTTAATGGCACGTATTCGTCGAAAACGTAAGTATTCTTCTTACCAAGGAGAGATTGGCAAGAAAGCAGAGAATCTCATTCAACGCCAGTTTGAAGCATCCAAGCCAATGGAAAAATGCTATACGGATGTGACAGAGTTTGCCATTCCAAATAGCAGGCAGAAATTGTATTTATCGCCAGTTCTAGATGGATATAACAGTGAAATCATTGCTTATCATCTTTCTACTTCACCAAATTTAGAGCAAGTAAAAACGATGTTGGAACAGGCGTTCACAGAGAAACACTACGAGAATACAATTCTCCATAGTGACCAAGGCTGGCAATACCAACATGATTCTTATCATCGGTTTCTAGAGAGTAAGGGAATTCAGCCATCCATATCACGCAAGGGTAACAGCCCAGACAACGGCATGATGGAGTCCTTCTTTGGCATCTTGAAATCCGAAATGTTCTACGGTTATGAGAAGAACTTTAGGTCTTTAGAAGAACTTGAGCAAGCTATTGTAGACTACATTGATTACTACAATAACAAACGAATCAAAGTCAAACTAAAAGGACTTAGCCCTGTGCAATACAGAACTAAATCCTTCGCTTAAATAAATTGTCTAACTTTTTGGGGTCAGTACAATGCTAGTGAAGGCCTTTTTTTTGAACAATAAAAAAACACCCACTAGGAGTGTCTCTAGCTCCGGCAGTAGGACTCGAACCTACGACATCATGATTAACAGTCATGCGCTACTACCAACTGAGCTATGCCGGATAATATAGTCCGTACGGGATTCGAACCCGTGTTACCGCCGTGAAAAGGCGGTGTCTTAACCCCTTGACCAACGGACCATATGGTATGCTCTCTTTCAGAACATATTCCATTATATCAGGTTTTTAAGCTTTGTCAACTCTTTTCCCTTTATTTTCGAAAATATCTTTCAAATATTTCACTCTTAAACGAGTGACCGGACAGCGATGATTTTCATAAAAAATAATTTCTCGATTTTTCTTGTCATAATCAACAATGTTGCCAATATTAACCAGATAAGATTTATGTGGTGAAAAAAATCGTTTAGATTGCTGATCTTTTTCTTGAATATCTGTTATCGTTCCATAAAACTCCTTAAGAAAATTTTTACCGACAATCCGAAGTTTATGAGAGCTCCCTGTCGTTTCGATATACAAAATATCGTTATAAGGCATTCGAACATCATTGCCACGATAACTATATTCAAAATAATCTACCATATTGGTATTTTCAATTAGTGTACTCTTAGTGTAAAGAATACTGTCTTTGATTCTATTTTTAAAAGCATCATTGTTGATATCTTTATCGATAAAATCAAGTGCTGATACTTTATATTTAAAAGTCATAGTAGCAAATTCAGATTTTGAGGTTACAAAAACTATAATGGCATAAGGATTATGATGACGGATAAATTGAGCTACTTCCAGCCCTTTTGTTTCCTCCCCCTTAATGTCAATATCCAAAAAATAAAGCTGGTTAACGTCTCCATTTTCAATATATTTTTTGAATTCTTTGATTTTTCCTGTAACCTGAACCTGGATGTCAATTCCAAGTTCCTCAGCAATTTCTGCTAATGTCGTTTCCATCCTGACTTGATGAGATACGGTATCCTCTAAAACTAACACTTTCATAAATTCTATCTCCTAATTGTTAAAATCTGTGTAAAATTGTTTGGCTCAATTTGTGTATCAAGAGTGATAAATTCATACCTATCTAAAATTTCCTTGATGTTATTTAATCCGTAGCCTCTATTTTCTCCTTTAGTTGAAAATTCGGGCTGATAGAGTTCTTCCAAATCCAATTTTCCTTCTTTACGAGAATTTTGAACAACAAAAATGGTTCTATCATCCAGTTGAACCAGAGAAACATGGACAATTTTTTCCAGGCTGTCAATGGCACTCTCAATAGCATTATTTAATAAAATACTAGCAATTCTCACAAGATCTAACAACTTGATTGGAAGGCGTTCCACTTTATCCTTAACTTCAAAAGTCAGCTGAATCTGATGTTCACGCGCTTGAAAGATTGTCTCAGTCATGACACTTCTTAAAGCTGAATCTCCTACATTATTCAAATCAAAAACTGTATATTTATCTGAACGCAGGTTCAAATTTGCATCAGCCAAAACTTCTTGATAAATGTGCTCAATTTCCTTGATATCTCCAGTTTGAATAGCCACTTGCATACTCGTCAACATGCTAGCATAATCATGACGAAATCCTTTGATTTCATAGTACAAGCTCACAATTTCATCAGTATATTCCTGAAGTCGAAGCTGTTCAGATTCTTTTTGACGCAAACGCTCTTCTTTCTCGTATTTCTCACGGCTGTCCTTGAATGTCACCAAGGTAGAAAGAAAGGCCAAGAAACAAATAGTAGCAATCATACTGCTAAAACTGTTGAAATGCTTTATATTACTAATCCAGTGAGAGAGATTTAAAATCAGCCAATTTATTGCATATAAACTACTAATCATCAGAATCTGAGATTTAAAGAAACTTCTTTTAAGATAATCTATTCTGAAATCAAAAATATCAATAACCTTTACCATAAAGAACAAGGATATTAAGTTGATACATGTCAGAAACAAGCCCATGTACTGAGCTACAAAATCATCTCCTAAAACAGATGAAATAATAACTGAAAAGAAAGTAGTAGAGCTATCAATTGACAAACATAAAAATAAGGAAAGTAAGAAAGATTGATATTTTTTAATTTTTTCAACTCTACAAAAATACCAAACTATAAATAGAGGGAGAAAAAATGACAGCGTATAAGATGGAAATGAGATTTCAAATGAAAACACATGCCCTAAAAAAGCAATTATAAACGGAATTATAATCTCAAGACCAAAGCAAACAGCTACAAAAAAGCGAGTATGATTAATTTTAGTGATTTTTGATAAAATCACCAAAAATGCAGCTACATTAATAAAAGGATGAACAATTAATCCTATTATTTCAAGTGACATAAATTTCTCCCCTAAACTTTAAAATTCTTATCTTCCAAAAATCCAACCCCATGGATTTGGAACACCTCTTAAATCCCAAAAGGTTTGAACAAGTGAATTGCTATTTGCAGCAATTTGAAAAGAATAGATTTTCATAACTATCTCCTATCTTTTTATCTTGTAAGTCACCTTACATTTATCATTATAGAAAAATAGAAAGAGTTAGTGACAATTTTCCCTGAAATGTCATTTTTTATCCCCAAAATGACATTATACCAAAAAAATAGAAGAAAAAAACACGAAATATTGTAAAATACTTCGCATTTTTTTACCTTTCTGATCTCAGCAGGATTCGAACCTGCGACCGTTCGCTTAGAAGGCGAATGCTCTATCCAGCTGAGCTATGAGACCAATACCATCTCATTCTATCAGAAAATAGGGTTGCCGTCAAGATTACTTATGATAAGGACTCCCCTGCTGAATCATAAAAGCTCGATAGATCTGCTCTATTAAAACAAGGCGCATCAGTTGATGAGGTAGCGTTAATTTGCCAAAACTCATCAGAAGATTTGCCCGTTTTTTTACAGCAGGAGATAAACCTAAACTTCCCCCAATAACAAAAGTGATATCAGAAAAGCCATGCACTGTAGTATCCATCATGAGCTGACTAAACTTTTCTGACGGAAATTGCTTTCCTTCAATTGCCAAAACAATAACAAATTCACGCTCATTGATTTTAGCCAGAATTTTATTTCCTTCTTTTTCAAGAATCTGCTGATTTTCTAAATCACTAGCTTTATCAGGTGTTTTTTCATCCGCTAGCTCAACCATTTCCACCTTGCAGAATCGATTGAGACGCTTCATGTATTCAGCAATTCCATCCTTTAAATATTTTTCTTTCAGTTTTCCAACTGTTACAAGTTTTATTTTCATAAGTATATTCTATCATATTCATCTATACTTCACACTTTATTAACAAGTAAAATTTATCTGGAAATCGGCTAATCTGTGTATTTTCTAATTCCTATCAACAGTTTTTATAAGTTTTCCACAAGGTGTGGAAAACTTAGAGGATTTAAGTTATAATTAAGTTTAGCTAACTATAATTTCATCAATTGTAATTCAAGGAGGAAAACATGAAAAACTCTTCAAATGCCATCAAAAAGGCTTTATTGCTTTTTGCAGTGTTAATTGTAGGTTTTATCGGCGGAAGTTTAGGGAATTATGTTACTACATTAGTAACTTCACGTGTAAAAATGAATGGAAATTCAACAACCAGTGTAACTACTTCATATAAAAACTCTACAGACATTTCAGAAGCTGTGAAAAAGGTTCAAAATGCGGTTGTTTCAGTAATTACTTATGCTGAATCTTCTAGCAGCGTTATCAATGATGAATCTTCCAACGATGAATCACAAATCTCCAGTGAAGGTTCTGGCGTAATTTATAAAAAAGACGGAAAATCAGCCTATCTAGTAACCAACACCCACGTTCTTAACGGATCAACCAATGTAGATATCTTGCTAGCTGATGGAAACAAGGTTCCAGGTGAAGTAGTTGGATCAGATGTTTATTCAGATATCTCTGTCGTTAAAATTAGCTCTGAAAAAGTGACTGATGTCGCTGAATTTGGAGATTCTAAATCTCTGACAGTTGGTGAGACAGCTATCGCTATCGGAAGTCCTCTTGGAACAGAATATGCTAACTCTGTCACACAAGGAATTATTTCTAGTTTAGGCAGAAACGTTACGTTACAATCTGAAAATGGTGAAAATATTTCAACAACTGCACTGCAAACAGATGCTGCAATCAATCCTGGTAACTCTGGCGGTCCGTTGATTAACATACAAGGACAAGTTATTGGGATTACTTCAAGTAAAATCTCAACAAATGGCCAAACCTCTGTTGAAGGGATGGGATTTGCGATTCCATCTAATGATGTCGTAAATATTATCAATCAACTTGAGAAAAATGGAACAGTCACACGTCCTGCTTTAGGAATTCAAATGATGGATTTATCTAATCTGACAACTTCTGATTTTTCTAAATTAAATCTTCCTTCTTCAGTGAAATCAGGTGTTCTTGTTCGTTCTGTTCAGCAAGGAATGCCTGCTGATGGCAAGCTTCAAAAAAATGATGTCATTACAAAAGTAGATAACACAGATGTGGAATCCACTAGTGATTTACAATCTGCTCTCTACAAGCATAGTATTGGAGATGAAGTAGAAATTACTTATTATCGAGATGGTAAATCTCAAACAGTCAAAATCAAACTCACTAAATCAACAAAAGAGTTAAGCTCAAATTAACCTATTTACAAGATTGTCAACACACCTTTACACAATCGTAAAGGTGTGTTATTCTATATACAAATGGAAAACTTTCAATATATTGCACTTAAAGACATTCGAACCAATCCTTATCAGCCTCGTAAACAATTTTCACAAAAAAAGATTGAAGAATTAGCGGCATCAATCAAAGAAAATGGTCTCATTCAGCCAATCATTCTTCGGAAATCTTCACTTTTTGGTTATGAAATTTTAGCAGGAGAACGGAGATTTAGAGCTGCCTCTTTTCTTGGCCTAGAAACGATCCCAGCTGTCGTCAAAGAATTATCTGATGATGAAATGCTGAAACAGGCCATTATCGAAAATCTTCAAAGAGAAGACTTGAATCCTATAGAAGAAGCTGAGTCTTATCAAAATTTGATTGACAAAGGCTTGACACATGATGAAATTGCTAAAATCATGGGAAAATCTAGACCCTATATCAGCAATATTGTCAGACTTTTACAGCTGTCTAAAGAAGTTCGTCAAGCTATCAAGGAAGAAGAGATTTCTCAAGGACATGCCCGTCTGCTAGTTCCTTTAAAAGAAGAGGAACAGTTACTATGGCTGGAAAAAATCTATCGAGAAGATTTATCGGTTCGAGCAGTTGAAAAGCTTCTCCAGCAAAAAAAGAGTCTCAAAAAGAAACCTAATAAAGAACTGTTTGCTAAATCTGAAGAGGAAAAAATTAAAAAAATTCTTGGTCTGGAAGTTTCTATTCAGTTAAAAAGCCAGAGTAAAGGAAAGCTGATTATTCCTTTTGAAAGCGAAGAAGAATATCAAAGAATTATAAACAGTTTTAAATAAAACTGTTATTTTCTTTTTTTTAAAATAACAAAATTATCCACTGTTAAATCAATTAGGAAGCCTATTAGAATAAGGAAGTTTAGCTTTATTCACATTCTGTGGATAACTTTAGCTAACAATGTGAATTCTTTTCCAGTTCTTGTGGAAAACTTTGAACCTTTATGATAAAATAAGATGCGTATGAATCAGAAAATTATAGAAAAGGAGGGAAGTT